>CAVQXL010000001.1:0-9313 GCA_963717865.1 Candidatus Aminicenantota bacterium
CTCGGATCTCAGGACCGTACGCTGAGTGCTGAGGCAGGAGCGGGACGGGCTTCAGCCGCCCGTCGGCGGCGGGACGGATTTCTCGCGGGCTTCGCGGAACGTGAAGGCGAACCGGGAGCCGTTCCGGCCGTCCACTTTGAGGCTCCCCCCGAGCTGATCCACGAGAAGGCTGACGATCTGGAGCCCGAGGCTGTCCGTTCGCGCCATGTCGAAGTCCGGGGGCAACCCGATGCCGTCGTCGGCAACGAGGAGGCTGACCTGCCCGTCATCCAGGGCGGCCACGCGCACGGTCAGGCGACCCGGGCGGCCGCCGGGGAAGGCGTGCTTCAGGGAGTTGGATACGAGCTCGTTGACGATCAGGCTGCACGGCACGGCTGTACTGATGTTCAGGAAAACGGGATCGCCCTCGACCTCCGACCGGACCGCGGCGCCCGACACCCCGTAGGACCGGAAGATCTGGGTGACCAGGTTGCGCACGTAGTCCACGAAGTCTATCCGGGCAAAGTCCTTCGACCGGTAGATCTTCTCGTGCACGAGGGCCATGGACCGGATCCTGTCCTTCGTCACCAGGAACATGTCCTTCGTTTCCGAGTCCAGGATCCGCTCGGCCTGAAGGTTGACCAGGCTCGATATGATCTGCATGTTGTTCTTCACCCGGTGGTGGATCTCCTGGATGAGGATCTCTTTTTCGAGGACGGACGCCTGGAGCCTGCGGGTGCGCTCCGCGACCCGCTCTTCCAGGGACTGGTTCGCGGCCTCGAGGGCCCGCTGGGCACCTGTCAGCTTGTCCACCATGCCGTTGAAGGACGCGGCCAGCTGGCCCACCTCGTCGCGGGAAGAGGCCGAAGCCCGCCGCGTCAGGTCGCCTGCCGAGATCAGACGGACCGTCTCCGCCATCTGGCGGAGCGGCCGGGTGACGAGCACGCTGAGGCCGTAAAGCAGGCCTATGCCGAGCAGGAAAACGACGACGCTGACGATCCCGACGATAACGCGGAGCCGACGGGCCTCCTTCTTCAGTCCCTCGAGAGAGAAGCCCAAATGGACGCGGCCGATCTCTTGGCCGCGGAAAACGACGGCTTCCGCGACGCGGAAGACGAGCCCGTCCCCGGAGACGGGGTCCTCGGCCGTGGCCTCGCGGAAAGCCGCTCGGTCGGCCCGTGGCCGGCCGTCCCCATGGAGTTCCCGGCCGTCCCGGTCCAGGACGACGGCGTAGACGAGATCCGGGTTCTGCTGGGCGCTATGGGCGACCGCGGCGATCGCCGCCAGGTCGTCGAAGGTGACGGCCGCACTGAGGTTGGACGCCATCATGGCGGCGATGCTGTGACCGCGCGCGCGCAGGGCCCGCATCAGGGTTCGTTCCTGCTGGGGCGGAAAGTAGAGGAAGATGAACACGCAAACCAGTCCGGTCAGGAGCGAGCTGACCAGAAAGAATTTCGTTCCGATCCGGTCCCAGGAGAGGAACTTCGGCTTCCTCACTGCTCCCGCCCTTCGCCGCCTTCGACGATCCGGGCCAGGTTCAGGATCTGGGAACCGAATTCCGCGCCCGCTTCTTTCGCCGCCTTCAGGTTGATGAGGATCCGGGGTTTATCGTCCCGAAGATCCAGGCTGACCGCCAGACCGGCCGTCAGGTACTCCGGCACGCCCGTATAGGCCGGCAGACGCAGGTCCCGCGCCGCCCGGGCGATCCGGCCGATATCGTAGGACCTGAGCGGCGCGACGTAGAGGATATCGGCTCCCGCCGAGGTCAGGGCTTCCGACAGGGCTCCTGTCCGGTTCACGTCGATGAAGACGCAACGGAAAGTAACGGTCCCGGACGTTTGTTCGCCCCAGTCCGCCGCCGCTTCGGCGAATTCCTCCGCGGCCAGGAAGGAGCGACGAAAACCCTCCTGGTAGAGCACGGCGACGACGATCCCGTCCCCGGCCCGCCGCTCATAGGTCCTGTCGAAGAGCAGGACCTTGATGAAGATCCGTGCCTGAAGGCCGACCGGAACGGGCATGTCCTGAGCGAAGGCCCGGAGGCCCCCGATCAGGAGCAGGACAATGAACAGCGCGCGTTTCATGGCACCCGGATCAAAACGTCCATTCCGCTCTGAGGCTGACCGTTCGGCCTTCCTGGACGATGGCCGCCGGCACATGCTCGAAGCCGCCGGGCAGCTTGTATGAGGCATTAAAAAGATTTCGAACCGACAAGGCGAGCCGGAGATGTCCGAACAGGGGTTCCGAGGCGAAGTGGGCGTTGACGAGGGCGTAGCCGGAAGTCTTCGTCCCCCAAACGGTCGTCCGCCCCGTTTCCAGGACCGTCTTCAGCGAGGCCGTGAAGAGACGGCGCACGGGCACGGACAGTCCCGTATTCAGCAAGTGCCTGGGCTGGTTGGATAACCGGGCGCCGGTGGCGGAGTCTTTCGCCGCCTGGAGCGTATACCCGGCGTAGATCTCGAAGCCGGATGCCAAACGGGCGCGAAAGTCGGCATCCAGGCCAACGGCGACGACCCGGCTGAGGTTCACGAACTCCACCCAGCCGTCAGCGGGATCCGTCGTTTGATCGATGAGGTCCCGCATCACGTAGCGAAACAGCGACATGGAGCCGCTCAAATGCCGTCCCCACGCCTGTTCCCAGACCAGCTCCGTCGTCCGGATCTTCTCCGGCCGGAGGCCGGGGTTCGCCTTGAAGAAGGTCACGGGGTCTTCGTAATATGTTTCGTAGATCGTCGGCTTCCGGAACGCTTCGCCGTAGAGAAGCTTGAACGTGCCCGAAGGGGACGCGTGCCAGAGGACGGCGACGCGGGGTGTCGTCGACCCGCCCACCGACGAATAGGAATCGTGCCGCAGGCCGACGATGAACGACAGGTTCCGCGCGGCCTCGAATTCGTCGTGGAGATAGAGCGACCAAAGGCGGAAAGGATAATCGCCGTAAAAAGCGACGCTTTCGGAATCCCACAGCCGGTAATCCGCCTGGACATGGTTTTGATAGAGCACGCCCGCCACGAAACGGTTGTTCGCCCTGACATCCCATTGAAACCTGGCCTCGCCGAGCCAGGCCCGCCCCCGTGACGAATCCAGGGACAGCGTTTCGTAAGGGTACCAGCCCTTGTAGGAGTAATCGTCGTAGGAGGTCCGGAGATCGAGGGACATCGAGGGATTCAGCTTCCCGGTCCAGTCGAGCTCGAAGGCGAGCCGGCGGTCCCGGGTCTTGGCCCGGTCGTCGTTGAAAATAACGCCCCAGGCCGCGGTCGGATACGCTTTTTCCCGGGAAAACGACAGGGCCTGGAATCTCAGGCCCCCGGCGGATACGGACCCGAAAACGCCGAAATTATGGTCCCGATCCAGCCCCCGGGCGATCCCTTCGTTGGTCTCCGGCGCGTCGAACTCCTTGAAATAGACGTCCTCTCCGGCGATCGAGGTCCCTTGGGCGGAGAGGAAAACGTCGACACCGTTCCCGAGCTTTCGCCCCGCGGCGACGGAGCCGCGGACAAGGCCGTGGCTTCCCGCCTCGGCCGCGACCCGGATCCCGTCCATTTCCCCGCCCTTCTTCATGATGATGTTCACGACGGCGAACATGGCCCCGGCGCCGTAAAGAGCCGAGCCGGGGCCCTTGACGATCTCGATCCGTTCGACCGCGTCAAGGTCCAGGCCCAAGTCCGTGCCCACGGGGGCCGAGCCATAGACGCTTTCGTTCAGCGTGTGACCGTTGACCTGGACGAGAACGCGGTTGGTGTAGTCGGAGGGGCGGCCGAATCCCCGGACTCCGAGGTAGGTGTAGTTCCGATCGTCGGTGAGGAAAAATCCCGATATGGAATTCAGGGCCTCGGCCAGAGTCCGGAATCCGTACCGGCGGATCTCCTCGCCGGAGATGATGGTGACCGCCGCGGGCGCCTCCTTGATGGTCTGGAGATACCGGGATGCGGTGCTGACCTTCGTGTTCAGAAGCTGCTCCAGAACGTCTTCTTCGCCGGACCGGTCGTCCGCGCGGATCCCCGGGGCGGCGAGGAGGACCGAGGCCAACAGGGCCGAACAAAGGGCCGGGCGGAATTTCGAGGCCCCGACGCCTGAGATAGGAGTACCGAATTTCATTATCTTTCCCCTGGGGCCCCCGGACGGACGAGGCATGCCTAAGATCGTTTCATTATCCGGTTTCTCGGGCGGAGGGTCTATCATCGCGGACGATGATTCAAGGGGTGAATCGGCCCCCCCCTTGAGAGGCTGTGCCCAATGAGCGCCCCCCCCTCTCAGCTTGGCCCAAAGGACCCTGGTTCCGACCATGCGCGTGCCGCGGCCCTTTCAATTGACAGCGGGTCGAGGGCGACGTACAATTCTGTACAAGTGAAAACCTCCCTCCCGGGAGGACCTGGGGGGATGTTTTAAGGAAGGATTTGATATGAAAAACCTGGTGTGTTTCTGTCTAATGGCGTGCTTTGCCGTCCTCTCCAGCCCGGGGGAGGCCCAGGATTCGCCAGTCGCCGTCGTCAAGACCGCCCAGGGATCGCCCGTCCTCGTGAGAGGGGCCCAGACCCTTCCCGCAATCGAGGGCGGACGGGTCATGGCGGGCGACGTCCTGAGGACGGGGCCCGGAGGCTCGCTCGGGCTGATATTCAAGGACGACACGATCCTCGCCCTGGGCCCGTCCAGCGAGGTCGTCATGACCGAATTCCTTTTTGTGCCCGCGGATAAGAAGCTGTCCTTCGTCGCCCGCGTCGTGCGAGGGACGGCGTCATTCGTCACCGGGGCCATCGGGAAGCTCTCGCCGCAGTCCGTCCGTATCCAGACCCCGAAAGCGGTGATCGGCATCCGCGGAACGCATATTTTGGTCAAGGTCGATGCCCCGTCCCCCTGATCCGGGACCCCAGAACGTGAAGCCCTTTTCGAGGAGGACTTGAAATGAAGAAGATGAAGAAGATATTCTGGCGGGTTTCCGGCGTCGTATGGCTCTGCGCCGGCCTGATATCCTGCGCGGCGTCCAAAAATACGTTCGTTCTCGTGCCCGACCCCGACGGGACGGTCGGCCGGATCGAGGTCTCGACCCCGGCCGGAAGCCGGACCCTGACCCGGGCCGGCGAAACAACCGCCGTCGCCAATCCCGGCGCCGCTCCCGAAGCCCCCAAGATCATGGCCGCCCGGGATATCGATCGTGTCTTCGGCGCGGTCCTCGCGGCCGAGCCCACGCCTCCCGCGCGATTCCTCCTTTATTTCGAGACCGGATCGGCCGTCCTGGTCCCGGAATCCGAAGCCCTGATCCCGGAGATCCTGGCGGCCGTTCGCGCCCGTAAGTCCGTGGACATCGGCGTCGTCGGACATACCGACAGCGTGGGCAATCCCGAAGTCAACGACCGGCTGGCTCTGAGTCGCGCTCAACGCGTCAATGACATCCTGCTGGCCGCGGCGGTCCCGTCCGAGGCCATCGAAATCAGCTCGCACGGCAAGAACAACCCGTTGGTCCCGACGCCGGACGAGACTCCCGAACCGCGAAACCGGCGCGTGGAAGTGATCGTCCGTTGATCGAGCCGGACGAGCGGAGGCGACGGGGGTGAAACGGCCCGTTCCCCTGCCCTCGATCCCCGAAAGGTTCCGCGGCAGTCGCCGCCTCATTTTCCTGAGCGGGCTGTTGCTGACCGGACTGACCATCGTCCTTTATTTTTCGCAGCCCGTCCTGCTGCGCCTGCTTGACCTGAAGATCTATGACAGCTACCTGCGGTCTTCCCCGGGGCGGATCTCCCCGACGCCGGTCGTCGTCGACCTGGACGACCGAAGCCTGGCGGAATACGGTCAATGGCCGTGGCCCCGGTACCGCATCGCCCTCCTCCTGGAAAAATTGAAAGCGGCCGGGGTCCGCAGCGTCGCCATCGATATCGTGTTCCTCGAGCCCGACCGGACATCGGTCGGCCGGATCCAGCAGGAGATCCGGCGGGACCTGGGCGTTCCGCTCGCGCTCGATGGGGTCCCGGAACGCCTCCTGGACCATGATGCGACCCTGGCCGCGGTTCTGGCGCAGGGGCGTTTTCTCCTCGGCCACATATTCGTCTTCCCGCCCGAGAAGCCTGCCTCCTCCGGCGGGCTCCCGACCCCGCTCAACGTGGCGATCCTCCGGAGCCCGGGGGCTCCGGACCCCGACGCGCTCTTATACAGGGCCAACGGAGTCCTAGGCAATATCCCGGTCCTGAGCGAGGCGGCCTTCGGAGGGGGATTTATCAATACGATCGCCGACTCCGACGGGATCACGCGCCGGACGCCCCTGATCATCCAATACGAAGGCCGGTACTATCCCAGCCTCGCGCTGGCGGCCGTCCTCGCGGCGGGGGATATTCGACAGACCATCCTCAAGATCGGGGCCGGCGGTGTGGAGTCGCTCCGCGTCGGGGAGGCCGAGATCCCGCTCGACCGGAACGGCAATTTGTTGATCCGCTTCCCCGCCCCCGGCACCCCGTTGAACCATCTCTCCGCCTCCGATGTCCTGTCCGGACGGGTGGCCCCGGGCCGGCTCCAGGGAAAGATCGCGTTCCTGGGAACCTCGGCCATGGGACTCAAGGAATTTCAAGCAACGCCCGTCGACGACGCGTTTCCCGGGATCGATATCCACGCCACGGTCGCCGGCAACATTCTCGAAAAGGACTTCCTGTCGACGCCCGGATGGATCACTTTGTTCGAGCTCCTGGCGCTCGTCGTCGTAGGGATCTTTGCGTCCGCGGTCTTTGGCCGGACCGGAGTCCTGGGAAGCCTTCCGGTCTTCGGGGCCGGGATCGCGGGATCTGTGGCTGGGATCGCGATGGGTCTTCGACAGCCAAGCCCTCTATCTCTCGCCCCTCTTTCCCGGGCTGGCCCTGACCGCCTGCTTCGTCGTTTTGAACTTCCTGAAATTCCTGGAGGGAGGAGCGGAAAGCCCGGTCAAGGACGATGGCCGTCCGCCAATTGGCCGCCATCGTCGAATCGTCGGAAGAGCCGATCATCGGCTCGACTCTCGACGGGCTCATCAAGACCTGGAACCAGGGCGCGGAAAAACTCTATGGCTACGCCCCCGGGGAAATCGTCGGGCGGCCGCTCGTCGCGCTCCTGGACCCGGCCTTGGAGGGAAGAACGGCGGAGATCCTCGCCCGGGTCGGGCGCGGCGAATCCGTGCCCAGGCAGGAGACCGTCCACCGGGCCAAGGACGGCCGGCCCGTGAACATCGCCCTGACGATCTCGGCGGTGCGGAACGAAAAAAACGTCGGCACCGGCTTCTCGATCATTGCCCACGATATCACCGAGCGCCTGCGGGCGGAGGAGAACAGCCGGATCTCCGCCGAACAGATACGGAATGCTCTGGTCAAGACCGTCCAGACGGCGGCGATGATCGTCGAGCGGCGTGATCCCTACACCGCCGGTCACCAGCGGCGGGTTTCCGATCTGGCCACGGCGATCGCCGTCCGGATGGGTCTGCCCGAGGACAAGGTCCAGGCGGTCCGCATGGCCGCGTCGATCCACGACGTGGGCAAGATCACCGTGCCCGCCGAGATCCTCAGCAGGCCGGGGAAGCTGACCGATCTCGAATTCAAGCTCATCGCGGTCCATCCCCAGGCGGGGTACGACATCCTGAAGGAGATCGACTTTCCCTGGCCGATCGCCCAGATCGTTCTGCAGCACCACGAGCGGGAGGACGGCTCCGGCTATCCGACGGGAGCCTCGTCATCCCAGATCCTGATCGAAGCGAAGATCATCGCCGTGGCCGATGTGGTCGAGGCGATGGCCAGCCATCGGCCCTATCGGCCGACCCGGGGCCTCGCCGCCGCCCTCGAGGAGATCTCCCGGTATAAAGGGGTCCGCTACAACGCCGAGGTCGTCGATGCCTGCGTCGATCTGTTCGAAAAGGGTTCCTTCCAGCTGAAGGACGAATAGTCCGACACGGTACTTTTCGATTATGTATTTCCGGGGAGAATATAACCTGTCAAGAGGGTTGCCGCTCGAACGCTTATTCCAGACACCCGCTTCCTTCGATCGCCCAAACGTCCTCGATCGATCCCGTCCCGAACGGCGAAGATGCGCCTGTGCAGGTTGCAGGTCGTGCAGCCGTGAGACGGGAACAGCCTGACCCTGTCCCCGACCTCGAGCGGGCGGCCGTCGACCCGGACGGACGCGTGTTCCTCCGACTCGAAGCGCGAGATCACGTCCTCCGGACGGTCCGCCAGGACGGGAGGGCCGAGATCCGCCCCGACCCCCTTCACGCCGACGTCGAGGACGGCGTGATCCGAACCGTTGCTTGAGATCACGGTCGTGATCACGCTGAGGGCGATGGCGAATTCGGGCCGTCTTTTCGCGTAGTAATGGTCCATCAGGGCATAGGAACCGGCCTGGACCTCGTCAACGCCGTCCATGAGGCCTGTCATGTCATACGACCCCGTTCCGCCGCCGCTGAGGACCCGGACCGGCAGGCCGGAGGCTTCGATGAGCCGCCTCGTGTCCACGGCCTTCTGCATCGAGGCGAGGACCTGCCGGCGCCTTTCCTCAGGGTCAAGGACGGTGATGCAGTGGCCCTCGTAGGCCTGGATGCCGAGGAAATCGACGCCGGCGGCGGTCGCCGCGGCGCGGGCGATCTGGAGCGCCCGCTCGCCGGGCGGGACGCCGCAGCGGGCCAATCCGACGTCCACCTCGACCAGGACGCCGACCGTGGCGCGCGTCCCGGCCAGCGCGGCGGAGAGTTGCCGCACCTGGGATTCGTCGTCCACGGCGACGGTGAGACGGCATTGCCGAGCCAGCTCGGCGACCCGCTCGAGCTTGTCCCGTCCGACGATCTGGTTGGCTATGAGGATGTCCCGGATCCCTCCCGCCGCCAGGACCTCGGCCTCTGAAACCTTGGCGCAGGTGATGCCGACGGCGTTGCCGTTCTCGAGCTGACGCCTGGCGATCGTGACGCACTTGTGCGATTTGAAGTGCGGGCGCAATTTGGCGTGGCGGCACGCGAAGAAGTCGGACATGAGGCGCAGGTTGCGCTCCAGGGCCTCCGTCTCGACGACCAGCGCCGGCGTCGGTATGAGCGACATCGGCTTCCCGACCAATTCTGTCACGCGGCCGGCCACGGGACGTTCTCTCGGATCGAATGTTTGTGCCATGGTCGTTTCCGGGGCCGATTATACAGAAAATCCTCCGAAAATAAAAAAGGGCGGCCATTCCTGTGAGGGGTGCCGCCCTTCATCAGAAACGTGCTTAGGCTAATATACACAATGACGACGAGGACCCCCGCCGATCGGGCAGAAACCGTCCCACGCTCAATTCTCACCCATGAAACGTGCCAATCGGGAGGCCGAAGGTAAAATTCATCTCCCAGGGGGGGCATTGTCCGGCGTATGGA
>CAVQXL010000002.1:0-8046 GCA_963717865.1 Candidatus Aminicenantota bacterium
GATAGTCGAAATCCCTCGAGACTTGCAGTCCCTCTTGCGGCAGACGATCGATCTCAATAAGCATGGCAATTCCATTCGGGTTTGTTTATTATACCAAGGAGAGCCTGTTTGTCAACTTGAGGAAGGCGCTTGAAGAACGGGCTCCGGCGTGTATAATGAGCGGGGGATCATGGATATGACCGACGGTTACAATACCCGGTTCGACTACAAAGGGGCCAAGTTCCATGTCCAGACGCAGGACAAGGGCCTGAGCGCCCATTACGTGGAATCCCTGATCTACAGGGCGGGGGAGCTCCTGACGACCAAAAGGACCTTCTACACCTCGTTCCTCAACAGCCCGAACCTCAGGAAGATGATCGCCAAGATGATGGAGGACCAGCACAAGTCCATCATCCAGGAGATCGCGGACGGCAAGTTCGACCGCTTCATCGGCGGGGGCGAAGGGCCGAAATGACCCCGGCGGCGGGGACGGGGAAGAGGCTCTTCCTCATCGACGGAAACTCCCTCCTCTACCGGTCCTATTACGCCATCCGGGGGCTCACGAACTCCAAGGGATTCCCCACGAACGCCATCTACGGCTTCGTGACCTCCCTCCGGAAGCTCCTCGGGGTCGAAAAGCCCGAGTACCTCGGGATCGTTTTCGACACCAAGGGCCCGACGCTCCGCCATCAGGCCTTCAAGGACTACAAGGCCCAGCGGAAGCCCATGCCCGACGACCTTGGGGTCCAGATCCCGGTCCTCAAGGAGCTCATCACCGCCCTCCGGATCCCCCTTTACGAGTCTCAGGATTACGAGGCCGACGACGTCCTGGCCAGCCTGGCCCGGATCGCGTCCGGCCGGGGCGTCCATTCCGTCATCGTCACGACGGATAAGGACCTGCTCCAGGTCGTCGACGCGACGACGTCCGTGTACAACCCGTCCAAGGAGAAGACCCTGGACGAAGAAGGGGTCAAGGAGTTCTTCGGGGTCGAGGCCGCCCGGGTCGCCGACGTCCTGTCCCTCCAGGGGGATCAATCCGACAACATCCCCGGCGTGCCCGGCATCGGGGAAAAGACCGCCCGGACGCTCATCGCCGAGTTCGGGTCCCTGGACGGACTCCTGGCCGACACGAGCCGCATCCGGAACCCCAAGGTCCGGGAGAAGATCGAGCAGAACCTCGAGACGCTCGAGCTCAGCCGGAAGCTCGTGACCATCGAGAGAGGCCTGGACCTGGCCTTCAACCTCGAGGATTTCGCCATGAGCGAGCCGGACGCCGGCGAGGCGGCCCGCATCTTCAAGGACCTCGAGTTCACGTCGCTCCTGGCGGATTTCGTCAAGAATGCCCCCGAGCGGGCCCGGAAGAACACGACGGTCCTCGACGAGAAGTCCCTCAAGGCCCTGGCCGCCGCACTGAAGAAGGCCGGGAGCTTCGCCCTGGATACGGAGACCGACAGCGCGTTCCCGACGCGGGCCCGGCTGGTCGGGATCTCCTTCGCCATGACGCCCGGCGAGGCGTTCTACATCCCGCTCCGGCACGACTACCTCGGCGTCCCGGCCCAGATCCCCGTCGAGCGGGCCCTCGCCATCCTCAGGCCGGTCCTCGAGGATCCCGGGATCCCGAAGACGGGCCAGAACATCAAATACGACCTCATCGTCCTCCGTGGGGAAGGCGTGGACCTTCAGGGCATCGAGACGGATACGATGGTCCTCTCCTACCTCCTCGAACCCAATTGGGGGAAGCACGGCCTCGAAAGGATCGCCCTCCATTATCTGGGGACGACGAAAAAGCCTTACGAAAGCGTCGCCGGCAAGGGCCGGAAGCAGGTGACCCTGGACAAGGTCGATATCGAGGCGGTGGCGCCATACGCCTGCCTGGACGCCGACCTCACGCTCGAGCTGGGCGGCATCCTGACCGAAAAGGTCAAGGAGGCCGGGCTCGACGGGCTCTATCGGGACATCGAGCGGCCGCTCATCGACCTCCTGGCCCGGATGGAGGTCTGGGGCGTCAAGGTAGATACGAAGGCCCTGAAGGACCTCTCGGACGGGTTCGGGGCGGACCTCCGGCGCCTCGAGAAGACCATCTACGGGCTGGCCGGGACGGAATTCAACATCAATTCCCCCCAACAGCTGGCGGAGATCCTCTTCACAAAGCTCAACCTGCCCGCCTCTAAAAAGACGAAGGTCAACAAAGGATTCTCGACGTCCATCGACATCCTCCAGGAATTGGCGCCGCTCCATCCTCTGGCCAAGGAGGTCCTCGAGTACAGGCAGGCGGCCAAGCTGAAATCCACGTACGCCGACGCCCTGCCCGAGCTCATCGACCCCAAGACGGGCCGGATCCACACCTCATACAACCAGACGGTGGCTTCGACCGGGCGCCTGTCCTCGAGCGACCCCAACCTCCAGAACATCCCGGCCCGCGGCGAGCTCGGCAAGCGCTTCCGTCGGGCCTTCATCCCGGAAGAAGGCTGTCTCTTCCTTGCCGCCGACTATTCGCAGATCGAGCTTCGCATCCTGGCCCATCTCTCCGATGACCCTGCCCTTGTCGCGACGTTCCTGGAGGACCGGGACATCCACGAGGAGACGGCCGTGCGCGTCTTCGGGGAGACCGCCGGGCTCTTCCGGGACGAGATGCGCCGCCGGGCCAAGATCATCAACTTTTCGATCATCTACGGCACCTCGGCTTTTTCGCTGGCCAAGGAGCTCGGGACGTCGGCCGGGGAAGCCCAGAAGTTCATCGACCGCTACTACGAGAAATATCCCAAGGTCCGGGAGTATCTTGAACGGCAGGTCGAAACCGCCCAAAAAAAGGGATTCTCCGAGACCATTTTCGGCCGCATCCGCCAGGTCCCCGAGCTCAGAAGCTCGGACCGGAACATCCAACAGGCGGGGCGGCGCATCGCCCTGAACATGCCCATCCAGGGCTCGGCCGCGGACATCATGAAAAAGGCGATGCTCGAAGTCTGGGCCGAGATGGAGCGGCGGAAGCTCAGGACCAAGATGATCCTTCAGGTCCACGACGAGCTCGTCTTCGAGGTCCCGGAGGAAGAGCGTGAAGCCGTCGGGACGCTTGTCCACGAGCGGCTCGAGAAGGTCTGCGCCCTCAAGGTCCCGCTCAAGGCCCACCTCGGCTGGGGCGCCAACTGGGCCGACGCGAAGTAAGAAGAAATCCCCCCTAACCCCCCTTTAGGAAAGGGGGGAAATCGAGCCCACGCCAATCAAGGGGGCGAGCCCCAGGAAGCCTCTTCTGACCCCCCCCTTTGGAAAAGGGGGGCCAGGGGGGATTTATGCCGAGCGGCGCGTAGACATTTCGCAGACGCTATGCTATAAGCCAAATGAGCCCGGAAGGCGTGCGCGCCCCTGGGCGGGCGGCGATCATGATGCAAGAACCGGACCTGAAGATGTTCCTCTATTTCTCCGAGCTTTATGGCCGGTCCGTCGTCGATTCCGAGGGCCGGACGGTCGGCAAGCTCGCCGACCTCAAGGTCCGGCTCGGGGAGCTCTTCCCCAAGGTCACCTCGGTCGTCGTCCGGAAGCGGCGGGGCCGGAAGCTCGGCGCCCTCCCCTGGGACGACGTCGAGAGCCTCGACGGCATTCTCATGACCCTGAAGCCCGGGGCCGAGGACCGGCTGGGGCCCGTCTGCGTGTCCAACGAGGAGATCCTTCTCCGGGAGGACCTCCTGGACAAACAGGTCGTGGACACGTTCGGGGCCAAGATCGAGCGCGTCAACGACGTCCATCTCATCATCGTCAACCGCGACCTCCGGACGGTCCATGTCGATTTCGGGCCGCGGGGCATCCTCCGGCGGCTGGGCTGGCTCAAGACCGTCGACCGGCTGACGGGCTGGCTCTTCGCCTACACCTTCCCGGAGAAGATGATCTCCTGGAAGTACGTCCAGCCGCTGGCCAGCGACCCCAAGAAGAACCTCAAGCTCAACGTCACGCTCCGCAAGCTCCACGAGCTCCATCCGTCGGACCTCGCCGATATCATCGAGGAGCTCGACCAGGCCAACCGGTCGTCGGTCTTCAAGAGCCTGGACCTCGAGACGGCCGCCGAGACCCTCCAGGAGGTCGATCCCAAGCTCCAGCTCTCCCTGCTCGAGACGGCGTCCGACGAGAAGCTTTCCGACATCCTCGAGGAGATGGAGCCCGACGAGGCGACCGACATCCTGGCCGACCTGCCCGAGGAAAAGAAGCAGAAGCTCATCCGGACGATGGAGAAGCCCTACCGGCAGACCGTCGAGGACCTCCTGCGGTACGAGGAGGGGACGGCCGGCAGTATCATGACCAAGGACTTCATCGCCCTCCCCCGGAGCGCCACGATCGGAGCGGCCGTCGACGAGTTCAAGCGGTCGTCCTATCCGCTGGAAACCGTGGCGTACATCTACATCGTGGACGACGCCAAGCGGCCCCTGGGCGTCATCACCCTGCGTCATCTCGTCCTCTGTGCCCGGGAGGAGAAGCTGGGCGATCTCATGAACCCGCATCTGATCAAGGCGGGGGTCGAGGACGACCTGGGGACCGTCGCCGAGCTGTTCACGAAATACAAGTTCATCGAGATCCCCGTCGTCGACGGGGAGGACGTCCTCCAGGGGATCATCACCCTCCAGGACATCGTCAAGGCCAAGCCCGAGGAACTGCAGGTATAGGTCGGGGACAATGAGACTGCCGAGCCTGAAGAACCGCTGGAAGGGGTTCCTCCTCTTCGTCGCCGTGGCCGGCCCGGGGATCATCACCTCGAACGTGGACAACGACGCGGGCGGCATCGCCACCTATTCCATGGCCGGCTCCCACTTCGGGAACGGCCTCCTCTGGTCGCTCCTCCCGATCATGTTCGCCCTGATCGTCGTCCAGGAGATGAGCGCCCGGATGGGCGTCGTCACCGGCAAGGGGCTGTCCGACCTCATCCGCGAGCGGTTCGGGGTCAAGGTCACGGTCTACGTCCTCATCGGCGTCGTCCTGACCAACTTCGGCAACGTCATCGCCGAGTTCGCCGGCGTCGCGTCGAGCCTGGAGATCTTCCACGTCCCGAAGTACGTGTCGGTCCCGCTGAGCGCCGTGTTCGTCTGGCTGCTCGTCGTCAAGGGGACGTACAGGTCGGTGGAGAAGATCTTCCTCTACGCCTGCCTCTTCTATGTGACCTACATCGTCTCGGGCATCCTGGCGAAGCCGGACTGGGGGGAGATCGGGACGAGCCTCGTCCGGCCCTCGCTCGACCTCTCGTCCGGTGCGCTGGCGATGATCATCGGTCTCGTCGGGACGACGATCGCCCCATGGATGCAGTTCTATCTCCAGGCGTCGATCGTCGAGAAGAACGTCCTCGTCAAGGACTACAAGCATTCGCGGCTCGACGTCATCCTCGGGAGCATCGTCGTCACGGTCGTCGCCGGCTTCATCGTCCTGACCTGCGCGGCGACCCTTTTCAAGGCGGGGGTCAAGGTGGAGACGGCCGCCGACGCCGCCCTGGCCCTGGCCCCGCTCGCCGGGAAGTACTGCTCGGCGCTTTTCGCCTTCGGCCTGCTCAACGCCTCGCTGTTCGCGGCGTCCATCCTGCCGCTCTCGACGGCCTTCCTCGTCTGCGAGGGCATGGGCTGGGAGACGGGCATCGACAGGAAGTTCTCCGAAGCCCCTCAGTTCTACGGCCTCTACTCCCTCCTCATCTTCGTCGGCGCCGGGATCATCCTCCTCCCGGGGATCCCCCTCTTTTCGGTCATGTACGTCTCCCAGGTCGTCAACGGGATCGTCCTGCCGGTCATCCTCGTCTTCATGATCCTCCTCATCAGCAACAAGAAGCTGATGGGGGAATACGCCAACAAGAAGGGCTGGAACATCTTCTCCTGGACCACGGTCGTCATCCTCTCCGGCCTGACCGTTGCCTATCTCGTCACCTTGATATTCTAGCTACCAGCCGCCGGCGTATTTCCGGACCTTCTCCTCGGTCTCGGCCGGAATGAGTCCCCGGTGCATCTCGTCGGCGACCTCATGGCACGTTCCGATGATGATCTGAGCCTCGGCCTCGGATAGGGTCAGGGGCGGATGCACGCGGATAACCCTCTGCTGGTCCCCGAAGTAGCCGGGATACAGGCCTTTCTCGACGCAGCGGTAGGCGAAGATCTTGCCCGCGTACCGGTTCTTCGAAATGTCGATCTCGACGCCGATCTGGAGCCCGCGTCCCCGGGCCTCGACGACGACGTCGGGGTATTTCGCTGCGAGGTCCCTGAGACCCGCGAGAAGCGTGCCCCCGACCGTCCTGGCATTGGCGACGAGGCCGTCGCGCTCGATGATCTCGATCGCCTTGCAGGCGACGGCGGCCGAAGGGGGATGGCCGCTGTAGGTGAAGACGTGTTGAACGGGCTCCAGGGCGTCCAGGACCTCGGCCCGTCCGGTCAGCGCCGAGACGGGGGCGTAGCCGGCCGAAAGGCCCTTGGCGGTCACCATCATGTCCGGCACGATGCCCTCGTGCATGTAGGACCACCACCGGCCCGTCCGGCCCATGCCGCTCTGGACCTCGTCGCAGATCAGGAGCACGCCGTACGTATCGAGAATCTGCTTGAGACGGGGGAAGAAGCCCTCGGCCGGCAGGATGTTCCCGGCGTCGCCTTGGAGACATTCCACAAGGACCGCGCCGACCTTGCCGAAGGCCAGGACCGATTCGACGTTCCGGAGGACCCTGTCCCCATCCTCGGCCGTTCGGGGGAAATCGACCTTGATGAAGTCCGGGTCTTCCGAAGGATAGATGCCGGAGTTGAGCGCGGGGTAGCCCGAGGCCGCCTGGGAGAGGCCGGTCGAGCCGTGATATCCCTGCCGGAAGGAGATGATCCCCGAGCGTCCCGTGTACTTGCGCGCCGCTTCGATGGCCCCCTCGTTGGAATCGGAGCCGGTCAGGCTGAGGATCGTCTTCCTGGCGACATCGGCCGGCATCAGCCTATTGAGCGATTCGGCCAGCCGGACGCAGGGTTCGTTGGCGGAATAGACCAGGCAGGTATGCTGCATTCGCGAGGCCTCGTCATAATAGGCCCGGGCGACCTCGTCACGGCCGTAGCCCAGGATGTTCGAAGACGCCGCCGCAAGACAGTCCAAATAGACGTTGCCGTCGAGGTCCTGAACGTGGACCCCGTCGCCGGTCGCCAGGCAAATACTGTACAGGCCGGCATAGTTCGTCCGGCCGAGCGCTTTCTTGGTCCTCTCCAACAGGGCCAGGGATCTTGGCCCGGGCGGCGGGACCTTCACGCTGATCTTGGGCTCGAAACGCCGGCCGGCCGGGATCATCGCCGCCCGGCCCGGCATCGAGGCCCATAGCGCCGCCCCGGTCATCGACTTGACGGCTTCCCGCCGGGTCAGAGGATGTCTCATGATACGCCCTCCCTCCATGAATGCTCTCCTGCAGGGACGCCGGGTTCCGGCCCGCATCCATGATTCCCCCTTATATGTAGATAAATCGGGCCCGTGTCAAGCCTTTCGGGTCCTATTTCGCTGAGTCGGCAAGGGAAGGCCGCCGGGAAAGGGATCCGGACATTGCTGAATTCCAGCTAAGTTGTGCTACAATATATGACTTATATTAGGAGATCTCGAGCGAGAGAAACGACCATGCCCATCCATGAATACAAGTGCAAGACCTGCGGCGGCCGGACCGAAGCCCTACAGAAGCTCAGGGACAAGCCGCTCCAGAAATGCCCGAAATGCGGCGGCCCGCTGGTGAAGCTCATATCTTCGCCGGCCATCCAGTTCAAGGGCTCGGGCTTCTACATCACCGATTACGCCCACAAGAACATCCCGACCAAGGAAGAAAAGGCCCGGGACAGCAAGCCGGCCGATAAGCCCGTCGAAAAGGCCCCGGAAAAGACCGGGGCGAAGACCGAGGCTAAGCCCGCCGCCAAGGAAGCGTCCAAGAAGGATGCGGGCTCGACCTCGGCGAGCTGACGGAGACACAATACCTGTTTCCGAATTTATTTCGGGAATTCGTTTTCCCCGAGAGTTTTCGGTAAATCGGAAATTGGTATTGTGTCCCCAATTCAGGTCGTTGTCCGGATAGATAACGGCGACCCAGGGAATGTCGTTCGCGACGGC
>CAVQXL010000003.1:0-16250 GCA_963717865.1 Candidatus Aminicenantota bacterium
GAAGAGGTCCCGCGAGGCTCCCGAATGGGTTCATATCTTATCCCCCAACCCCCTTACAATAAGGGGGCATTTGTCAGCCTCGCGGGCAGGGAGTGGTGGGCGATAGAGGAATTGAACCTCTGACTTCTACCGTGTGAAGGTAGCACTCTACCTCTGAGTTAATCGCCCACGGCGCACTTATTTTACGGGATTCGAGGTCAATGTCAACCTGGGGAAGCGGGCGATCGGCGCCCCTGTATCAGGGGAATAGCTTGTTGGCCGCCTCGGCGAGATTTTCAGCGTAAGCGATGCAATCCGCCTTCGCCTGCTCGTTCGGCGCCCCGAGGCTGACCGGGCCGAAGTAGTTCCGGCTCGGGTTGCCCTGGATGAGCATGCCGTGGATGAGAAACGCCCTGAGGATCCCCATGAGAGTCGATTCGTTGCCTCCCCCGAGGTAAGCGCAGGATGTGAAGGCCCCGCCGATCTTGCCGATCAGCTCTCCGTGAAGCTTGACGGTCTCGTCGAGGAACTTCTTCACGGGCCAGGCGATCGAACCGTACACGGTCGGAGAGCCGACCAGGATGCAATCGAAATTCTTCAGCTCTTCGATGGCCATTTCCGTGACGGATTTGGTAGTGACCTCGACGCCGCATTGCTTGAGAGCGTCCGAAATGATCTTAGCCATTTCCTGGACGTTCCCGGTCTTCGTGTAATAACAGACGAGCGCCTTTGCCATGTGATCCCCTCCTCTCGACCATTTTACTTCCGCGGCCTCTCCAATGACAATACCTATCCCGGGCCTCGGACGGCCGGGGATTCGGGCGGCGAAACTCCGATTGACAAGCGGCAAAATTCTCAATATAAATTAGTTAATGGCCATCAAGCGGTGTCCTTACTGCCGGGCGCTCATCGACGAGAAAGAACAGTATTGCAATAACTGCGGGACCCAGCTGCTCTTCCCCGAGGACGGGGCCGTCGAGGAGGAGATCCCGGGGGACAAGATCATCGACGCCGACGTCGAGGAGAAGGACTACGAGATCCCCGAGCCCGGGGCGGACAAGCCCGTCGAAGACCCCGAAGACGATGACGAGGACGAAGAGGAAGAAGAGGACGAAGTCCGGGCCTCGGAGATGACGGGAAGCCTGAAGAAGACGAGGATGAAGAGGAGGACGAGGGGCCGGAGGAAGTGGTCCTCGTCGAGGACGCGGAGGGCGACCACCCCGAACTCCCGGAATCCACGAAGCCCGGGACCTCCGAGATGCCGGTGATATTCTCCGCTCCCGGGACGGAAGAGCCCGTCGGCGGGGAAGCGGCCGGGCCCGCAAGCGGCGAAGGCGGGGAATCCGCCGGAGCCCCCGAGCCTGAAGAGGCCCCCGCTCAGCCTGGGCCCGAAGAGCCCGCCCCACTCGTCAAAAAACCGTTGACCTTCGATACGAGCGACCTCGACAAGATCGGCCGGACGACCGAGCTCGGGAAGGACCAGGTCGAGAATTTCCTGGAGGTCCTGAAGGCCCGGGAGGAAGAGAGCCGGCTCGGCCGGACGGCGGCCCCGGAGGCCGAGGAAAGCCTGCCGCCGTGGGCGGCGGGGATCAAGGACGCGGCCGGGGAGCCGGGTCCGGAAGTGAAGGTAGAAATGATGCGCGAGGATGACATAGAGCAGGGGGAACCCGAGGAACCGGAGGCCCGCGAAGAGGCGGAGACCCCGGCCGGGCTCGATGAAAAGGAGCTTCCCAGGGCCCGCAGGCCACGGGTCGCGGATTCGGGGATAGGCCTGCCTGAAAAGGTGTCCCAGGCCGCCCTGCCCTTCGAGCGGGAGATCCCCCGCGACGAAGGGATCTCGCGGCCGGCCGCGCCTCCCGGCGCGGGGAGGCGGTCGATCGTCCGCGAAGAGGAAGGGGTCGAGGAGCCGGAAGAGGAGACCGCGGAGAGGGTCGCCCGCACGCTCCCGCCCTTCAAGCTCTCGGTCTTCCTCAAGGCGAAGTCCTTCGACGTCCTCTTCGTGGCCGTCTTCTGGCTGGCATCCCTGTGGATCGCGGCGCGGTCGATGGACGTGACCCTTTTCCAGATGCTCGGAAAGGCCTCGTCCGGCCTGCTGGCCTACTTCGGGGCGCTCCTCGTCCTCTACTTCTTCCTGTTCTATTTCTTCCTCGGCGAGACGCTCGGGGACAGGCTTTTTCGCGACGAGGATTAGGGGCGAACTTCTTCCCCCAGCTCGAATCCCTTTCCCAGGAACCGCTCGCGCGCCCGCCCGTCCGCCGCGACGGCCGACGGCGGCCCCTCGATCAGGATCTCGCCCTCGTCGATGACATACGCCCTGTCGACGACCTTGAACGTGTCGCGGACGTTATGGTCGGTGAGGACGATGCCGATCCCCTTGTCCCGGAGGCGGGCCATGATCCTCTGGAGCTCGAGGATGGTCAGCGGGTCGATGCCGGTGAACGGCTCGTCGAGCAGGAGGAACTTCGGGTCGAGGACGAGGGCCCGGGCGATCTCGAGCCTCCGCCGCTCGCCTCCGGAGAGGCTGTCGGCGGACTGGCCGGCCAGGTCGAGGAGGCCCATCTCCTCGAGGAGCCCCCGGGCGGCGTCCTGCCGCTCCCGCCGCGTCCGCGGCTGGAGCTCCAGGACGAGGTTGAGGTTGTCGGCGACCGAGGCCTTGAGAAAGACCGACCCCTCCTGGGGGAGATAGGTTATGCCGTTCAGGGCCCGCCGGTAGGTCGTCATGCGCGAGATGTCCGCCGCGTCGAGCAGAATGGTCCCGCTTTCGGGCCTGACGAGGCCGACCATCATCTGGAAGGTCGTCGTCTTGCCGGCGCCGTTGCGGCCCAGGAGGCCGATGATCTCGCCCGACCGGACTTCGAGCGTCAGCTCGCGGACGACGACCCGGCCGTTGTAGCTCTTGGTCAGCCTCTCGGCACGAAGCAGGGACATTGCGGGGAGTCCTTTCGTCGGCTAGAATACTAAGGGCATTTTCCGGGGGTGTCAACCCCTTGAAGGCCCTCGGGCCTTCCGGGGTTACCCTGAGCCCGGCTTCTCGTCCCATCTCGAAAGATGCGACATGAACCGGCGAACGGGTCAACCCCACGACGCCCTGGGGCCTTTATGGGGTTACCCTGAGCCGGGTTTCTTATCCCGTCATGAGAGATGCGACAAGTAGCCGGCGAACGGGTCAAGAACCGATGAGCATCGTTGTCAGCGCATCGCGGCGCACGGACCTTGCGGCGTCCTTCCCGGACGTCCTGGCCGGCGCCTTGAGGGAGGAGAAGGCGCGCGTCCTCGGGCCGGGCGGCGGCGCCTATGACGTGGACCTGCGGCCCGAGAACGTCCATACCCTTGTCCTCTGGTCCAAGGATTTCGCGAATTACCTCGCCGACCGGTCGGGGCTCAGGGGGCTTGTCGCCAAGTATGAACAGGCCTATTTCCACTTCACGATCACCGGGCTCGGCGGGACGCTTCTCGAAAAGGGCGTCCCTTCCCCGGATGAGTCGATGGCCCAGCTCCCGAAGCTCGTCGCGGCCGCCGGCTCCCCGGCGCGGATCTCGGTCCGCTTCGACCCCGTCGTCTTTTGGCGGGAGGGGGGCGCGCTCCGGACGAACCTCCCGTTCTTCGAGCGCCTGGCTCCGCGGGTCGCCGGCGCCGGGATCGCGGACGTCCGTGTCAGCTTCGCCCAATGGTACGGCAAGGCGAAGCGGAGGGCGGAGAAACGGGGTTTCGAGTTCGTGGACCCGGAGGAAAGCGAAAAACGGGCCCGCGCCCGGGATATCGCCGGGACGGCCGCGAAATGGGGGCTCGCCCTGCATGCCTGCGCCCAGGCCTTTCTGGCGGAAGTCCCCGGCTTCAGGCCTTCCTCATGCATCGACGGATCGCGGCTCCGGGAGCTCCATCCGCGCCGTGAGCCCGTATCGATCAGGAAGGACCGGACCCAGCGGCCCGAATGCGGCTGTACGGAATCCAAGGACATCGGGAGCTACACACAGGTCTGCCCTCACTCATGCGTTTATTGTTATGCGAGTGCGGGCTGATATGCGATAACTCCCCCCATCCCCCCTTTATCAAGGGGGATACTTATTCCCCCCTCACCCCCCTTTTCCAAAGGGGGGAACCTCAAACTCGCGTCTTTTCTGATACACAGGCTAATATGGATGTGCAGGCTAGTTCGGATACGCAGGCTATGGATGCGGCTGTCGCTTCGGCGCGCCTGCGATTACATTGCGGCGACGTGAGCTGCCTGGCTACCCCCCTTTCCTAAAGGGGGGTAGGGGGGATTTGGCCTTGCCCGTATCGCCAGTCTCGTTAGTCTCGCGCTTTGATCATATTCCGAGCGTCAGACGCTCGGCCAGCGCGGACGGGAGGTTCTGTTCGAGGATCTTGCGCTGGGCCTCGGCGACGTCGTACTCGACCCGGTAGAACTTCACGGTCCGGGCGTCGGAGTCGTAGATGGCGAAGGCGGCCATCGGGTTCCGGTCCCGGGGCTGGCCCACCGAGCCCGGGTTGATGAGGTAGCGGACGCCCTTTTCGAGCTTGACCTCGTTCGATTTGCCCTCGAGGAACGTCCCTTCGACGATCTGGTCTTTTTCGGCGTAGACGAAGGGGAAGTGGGTGTGGCCGAAGAAGCAGACGGGCGTCTGGAAATAGGAGAAGGCCTCGGCCGCGTCGAACTCTCCGAAGATGTAGTAGTCCTCGTCGAACGGAGCGCCGTGGCAGATGGTGATCGTCTCATGGACGACGTCGGGGCTCTTCTTGATCCGGTGAAGGAAATCGAAGTTCTTCTTGGTGATGCGGCTCTTGGTCCAGTAGATGGCCGAGGCGGCGATGGGATTGAACGTCTGGACGGAGTCCAGGCCGCAGACGGCCTTGTCGTGGTTGCCGCGGACGAGGGACAGGGGCTTCAGCGCGGCGAGCTTCTGGACGACCTCGTTGGGCGAGGCCCCGTAGCCGACGAGGTCCCCCAGGAAGAGGTAGTGGTCGATGCGCTTCTTCGGGACGAACTTCAGCACGGCCAGGAAGGCTTCCAGGTTGCCGTGGATGTCGGTGAACACCAGATAGCGCATCGGCTTCAGGCCCTCCCCCCGGCCGCGAGGAACAGCTTGTCGGCGTGGATACGAGCTCCGGACCAGCGGGCCGGCGGCGACGTCGGCGAACCCGAAGTCCAGGGCGATGGCCTTCAGCTGTTCGAATTCCTTCGGCGAATAGTATTTCGCGACGGGAGGGTTCGCGGGCGCCGGCCGGAGGTATTGGCCGAGGGTCAGGAGGTCGCACTCCGACCGCCGCAGGTCGGACAGGGTCCGGAGGATGTCCTCCTCCCGCTCGCCCAGGCCGATCATCAGGCCCGATTTCGTGACGGCCCCCTTCTTTTTGGCCGCCGCCAGGACCGCGAGGGACCTTCGGTAGTTGACCGCCGGGCGTCGGATGTCGGGATAGAGGGACTCGGTCGTTTCCAGGTTGTGGTTGAGGATGTCCGGCCCCGCGGCCAGGACGGTGTCCAGGGCATCCGGGCTCCCCTGGAAGTCGGGGATGAGGACCTCGACCTTCGTCCGCGGCGACGCCGACCTCACGGCCGCTATCGTCCGGGCGAAGACCGAAGCCCCGCCGTCCGCGAGGTCGTCCCGCGTGACGGAGGTGATGACCGCGTATCCCAGGCCCAGGGACTTGACGGCCTCGGCGACGCGCGCCGGCTCCTCGGGATCGAGGGGCGAGGGCGTTCCCTTCTTCACGGCGCAGAAGCCGCAGGTCCGCGTGCAGGTGTCCCCCAGGATGAGGAACGTCGCCGTCCTCCGGGACCAGCATTCCCCGACGTTGGGACATCGGGCGCTCTGGCAGATCGTGTGGAGGCGGTCCTCCTTCAGGATCCCCGGAGACGCGGAAATAGTCCGCGTCCGACGGCAGGCGGACCTTCAGCCAGTCGGGCTTCCGGGTTTGCCGGGGGCGTCGTCGCCCCCACGGACTTCTGTTTCTCGTGCGGTCGTGTTCACAAGTGCGATTCGTTCTTCAAGAATTCCGAATTGAGAAGGAGGTTGCGTCAGTACTCCATGTCGCGCTCTCTTCTTGATCCGGCGCCTCATCCGCTTCCGGGCCTGAGCCTCTTTCATGCGGCGCTTCTCGCCGGGTTTGAAGTAGATGGAGTGTTTCTTGATCTCCTTGATGATCGCTTCCTGCTGAACTTTCCTCTTGAACCGGCGAAGTGCGGATTCCAGGCTCTCACCTTCATCGAGCACTACAAATGCCAAAAAATTCACCTCCATTCTTTCGGAAAGTACCTGATTTTATACTGGATTCCGGACGCAATGTCAAGGACGGCCGGCCCGCGGCACGGGAGGGCCCGAGCCGGCCCCCCGCCCGGATGACGCAGGCCCGCGCCCCGATGAGCATGGGCTCGACGAAGGGTACGTCGAGGTCTTCCGCCCGCAGGACCAGGGGGATCTCCGTGCATCCGGCCATGACGGCCTGGGCCCCGTTCCGGACGAGACGCCGGGCGACGCCCAGCACCGCGCGCCTCGAGCTTCCGGTCGCAAAGCCCGCCTTGATGCCCCTGGGGCCGTAAATGGCCTCCATGACCCTGGCCTGGTCCGCCTCGGCCGGGATCAGGACTTCGATCCCTCGGGGGGCGAACGCGTCACTGACGATGCCCGAGCGCACGGTCCCGGTCGTGGCGACGAGCCCGACCTTCCGGACCCCGGGGTGTTCCTTTCGGAGGAACTTCAGGGATTCGTCGAGGAGGCTGACGAAGGGGATTTTCACACGGGCGGCGAGCTCGGGCAGGAAATAGTGGGCCGTGACGCAGGGCATGACGGCGAAGTCGGCCCCGGCCGCCCGCAGGGCCCGCGCCCCCTCGATCAGGCAGGGCAAGGGGCTCGGGCCCCCCTCGAGGATAGCCCTGGTCCGATGGGGGACCCGCGGGTCGCTTCGGATGACGACGGGGACGTGATCCTGGTCTTCCTCCGCGTCCGTGAGCCGGATGACGAGCTCGAAGAAATAGGCCGTAGCCTCGGGCCCCATGCCCCCCAGGATGCCCAGAGTCTTTCGTTCCTCGCCGCTCATTGCCGGTCGCCCTCGTTCCGCATGAGGTCTTTCAGCCTGTCGAGCGGCAGGGCCTCGGCCGCCCGGCCCTCCTTGCCCTCCATGCGGTCCGACTTGAACATCGAGTCGAGAATGGCCTCCTCGGCGGCTTCGGCCGCGGCCAGAAACAGGGGAGACATCGCCTCGTCGCCGAGGAAGGACGCCGTCCGGAGCGGGGACGAAGGCTTGTGGGCCGTCCTGATCCCCGGCGCCGTCGAGAAAGCGATGGCGTAATCGCCGCTGCCGTTGGAATAATACCCGCCAGTCCTGGCGATGCCGAGAAGGGCGCGCCGGGCGAGCCTCTTCACGTTCCGGGCGTCGAGGGGCGCGTCCGTTGCGACGACGATGACGCAGGAGCCTTCGGCCGTGCCTTCGAGCTCGCGTTTCGCGAGGCCCCGGCCGAGGAGAGTTCCGGCCGGGATGCGCCCGATCCTCAGGACGCCGCCGTGATTTGTCTGGACGAGAACGCCGACCGTATAGCCTCCCTTTTCCCTGGGCAGGCGCCGGGAGGACGTCCCGATGCCGCCCTTGAAATCGAAGCAGGTCGTCCCTGTGCCGGCCCCGACCGACCCCTCGGCCACGGGGCCTTCGGCGGCCTTGCGGATGGCTTCGAGGACGTGCTCCTTGCGGACGTGCCGGCCGCGGATGTCGTTGAGCCAGCCGTCGTTGGTCTCGCCGACGACGGGGTTCACCGATTGGACGTCCTCGTTCCCGGGGAGCCCGAGCGTGAAGTCGATGAGGGCTTCGGCCGCGGTCGGAACGCTCAGGGTGTTCGTCAAAACGATGGGCGTTTCGAGCGTCCCGAGCTCTTCCACCTGGGTGAAGCCCGCCAGCTTTCCGAACCCGTTGGCCACGGCGACGGCCGCGGGGACCTTGTCCTGAAACACGTTGCCCTCGTGCGGGACGATCGCGGTCACGCCGGTCCGGACGGCTTTGCCCTCGATGAGCGTAACGTGCCCGATCCGGACACCGGCGACGTCGGTGATGGCATTGAGGGGGCCGGGAGGGAGCACTCCAAGGTCCACGCCGAATTCCCGGGCCCGTGGCCTCTCGACCGACGAGCCGGTCGCCAGGACCGCCGCCGCAAACGCCATCATGATCAGTATCGAGACTCTCATCTTCTTTTCCTTCAAGGCTTGTTGGCCCGCTCCATTATGTTACAGGTCAATAGGAATTCTCAAGGCGCCTAAATCCCCCCCCCGCCCCCCTTTTCCAAAGGGGGGGTACTCACAAGCCTCGGCTCCGTTGCAGGCGCGGGCTCTAGCCCGAGTTGTAGTCTCAGGCTTTAGCCTGAGCTAAAAAAATCTTCTTCGAGCGCAGGCTGAAGCCTGCGGCTACATTTCCGACCTGCCCGCCGGCTACGTTTCCGGCTCGCCCGCGGCTACCGTGCGGAGGCGCAAGCCGCCTGGTTTCCCCCCTTTTTTAAAGGGGGGTTGGGGGGGATTTGCGGGGCCGCGGCTTGACCGGACCGATGGCCTTGAGTATAACGAGGGCGACCATGCAGAGCCCTCCGAACAAGCCAAAACACGCCGCGTCGGACGGGCCCGGGCGAGCCGAGAGCGGCCGGGGACGCTGCGGCGAGGCTCGCTCCCTCAAAGACCTGACCGCACGCTATCTGACCGAGCCCCGCCTCGGGCGCATTCCCTGGCTCATCCACGGTTTCGGGACGGCCGCCTGGGCCGAGGCCGACTTCGCGAAGGTGCGGGAGTGGAACGGGTTCCGGCCCGTCATCCTCGACCAGGTCCATTCGGACATCATCCACCGCGTCGACACGCCGCCGGACGGCCGGCTCGAAGGCGATGCCCTCATCACTTCGGCCCCCGGGCTGTTCCTCGTCGTCAAGACGGCCGATTGCCTTCCCGTCCTCGTCGTGGACGAGGCCCGGCGCGTCGTCGCGGCGGTCCACTGCGGCTGGCGCGGGACGTGGAAGCGGATCCTGGAGCAGGTCGTCGGCGAGCTTCGGGCCCGCTACGGATGCCGATCCCGGGGCGCTCCTCGCCGCGCTCGGCCCTTGCATCGGCCCCGACTGCTACGAGGTCGGCCTGGAGGTCCGGGAGCGATTCGAAGCCGCCGGATTCCCGGACAGCCTTTTCCGGCCAAACCCGGCGGCCGCCGAAAAATATCTTCTGGACCTCCGAGCCGCGAACTCCCTCGGCTCCAGCGGGCCGGCCTCGGTCCGGAGAACGTCCTGTCTCTCGACGCCTGCACGCAATGCCGCCCCGAGCTCCTGTCCTACCGCCGGGACGGGACTTCCGAAGGGCGGATGTTCGCGTTCATCGGGATGAAAGCCTGACCTTTTCGGCATTTGCTTTTTAACCGGGTTTTCTTTATCCTTTATCATCATGGAAAAGACAATCGGCGATATCGAACTCCGCGGATTCGCCTCTTCAAAAAGGGCAAGGTCCGCAACGTCTTCGACCTCGGCGACAAGCTGCTCATCGTGGCCACGGACCGCATCTCCGCCTTCGACTTCATCCTGCCCTCGCTCATCCCCTACAAGGGAAAGGTCCTCACCCAGCTCTCGAGGTTCTGGTTCGATTTCACCGCGCTCGTCTGCCCCAACCACCTCATCGCCACCGAGACGGCCGACTTCCCGGCCGCCCTCAGGCCCTACGCCGAGATCCTCGACAAGCGGTCGATGCTCGTCCAGCAAGACCAAGGTCGTCCCGATCGAGTGCGTCGTCCGCGGCTATCTCGCCGGCTCGGGCTGGAAGGAATACAAGGCCACGGGCAAGATCTGCGGCATCAAGATCCCCGCAGGCCTCCGGGAATCCGACCGGCTGGAAGAGCCGATCTTCACGCCCTCGACCAAGGCCGAGGAAGGCCACGACCTCAACATCTCCTTCAAGGAGATGCAGAAGATCGTCGGGCGGCGACCTCGCCCGGAAGATCAGGAAGGTGTCCCTCGAGCTCTACCAGAGGGCCTCCCTGCACGCCCTGTCCAAGGGGATCATCATCGCCGACACGAAGTTCGAGTTCGGCCTCGTCGGCGACGAGCTCGTCCTCGTCGACGAGATCTTCACCCCCGATTCCTCGCGCTTCTGGCCGCTGCCGACCTACGCCCCCGGCAAGTCCCAGCCGAGCCTGGACAAGCAGTTCGTCCGGGACTACCTGGAGACGACCGGCTGGGACAAGCAGTCCGCGCCGCCCGTCCTGCCCGACGACGATCATCGACAAGACGTCCGAGAAATACCTGGAGATCTACAGGCTCCTCACCGGGGAAGAACGACCTCGCATGAACGACCTCGTCGATTTCCACATCCACTCCAACCGGAGCTGTGACGGCGATTTCTCCCCGGCCGAGCTCGTCCGCTTCGCCACGGACAAGGGCTTCCGGGCCATCTCCATCGCCGACCACGACACGGTCGCGGCCTATCCCGAGGCCATCGAGGACGGCAAGCAGGCCGGCGTCGAGGTCATCCCGAGCATCGAGGTGACGACGCTCTACGACGACCGCGAGTTCCACCTCCTCCTGCCGTTCGTCGATTGGGGATCCGAGGCCGTCGGCCGCGATCATCGGGCGCATGACCGAATCGCGGATGGTCGAGGCCCGGGAGCGGGTCGAGCAAGCTCCGGGACCGCGGCCTCGAGCTCACCTGGGACGAGGTCTGGGAGGAGTCGCCGGTCCTGTCCGCCGCTCGGCGTCAAGATCGCCCAGATCCTCCTCGACAAGCCCGAGAGCGAAAAGATGCCCGGCGCTGGGGAAGTACTTCGAAGGGGAAAGCAGGCCTTCGGGCCGTACATGTTCTACCGGGATTATTTCATGGAGGGAAAACCCGCCTTCGTGCCCAAGCGGCACATCCCGCTCGAGGAGGTCCTGGCCGCGGCGCCCCGGGACGGGCGGCGTTCCCGTCCTTTCCCATCCCGGCGCCTATTTCCAGAGGACGACGCCGCGAGGACCTCGAGGACCTCAAGGAGCGCGGGCTCGCCGGCCTCGAGGTCTATACGTTCTACCACACGCCCGAGCAGACCGCGTTCTACCGGACGCTGGCCGACGAGCTCGACCTCGTTCCGACGGCCGGCTCGGATTTCCACGGCAAGATCAAGCCCCACGTCGCGCTTCGGCGCTCTCACCGACGGCCGCTACTGGATGGTCGAAGAACTCCGCAGAAGGAGGCCGCAATGAGCCTGAACACCCTCGACATCATCCTCTTGATCGTTCTCCTCGTCACGCTGGTCCTGGGCCTGATCAAGGGACTGGTCCGGCAGGTCATCGGCATCGTCGCCGTCGTCGCCGGCCTCATCCTGGCCGCCCGGTATTATCCGCGAGCCGTCGCGCCTTCTTCCATAAGGTCGTCTCTACCGTCCATTGTTGCCGAACTTTCTGGCTTTCTGGCCTTTTTCGCCGTGGTGATCGCCGCGGGCTGGCTCATCGGACTGCTGTTCTCGAAGCTGATGAAGGGCCCGCTGGAGTTCGTCAACCATCTCCTCGGCGGGGTCTTCGGCCTCGTCAAGGGCGTCCTGATCTGCGGCGTCCTCGTCTTCGCCCTGCTCGTTTTCGAGGTCCAGCAGGACGCGCTGGCGGAGTCGCGACTGGCGCCGTTCTGTTTCCACGTGACCAGGGCCATCGTCAGCCTCATTCCCGGGGACCTCAAGGCGAAGTTCAAGACGGCCTACGAGGAAATGCGCGGGAGAGGGGGGGAGTCGCATGGACAAGAAATTTAGCGACCTCAACATCCATCAGAAGCTGGAAATGACCATCCGGGAGATGGTGGAGAAGGAACTGAACCTCAAGGACGCCCTGAAGGAGTTCGAGAAGATCTTCTTCGAGACCGCGGCCAAGAAATTCAACGGCAATCAGACCAAGATGGCCAAGGCCCTGGGCATCCATCGCAATACGCTCCACAACAGGGCAAATCCCTGAAGATCGAAGAAAATATTAGCAGTCTCATATCAAGACTGCTAATTTTGCCCTTTTCCTCTTGACAAGAGCCCTTGAAATCCCTATACATTAGCACTCTGGACATTAGTCCTGCTAAATCATTTCAAAAGGAGGTTTATATGAAGGTTCACCCGTTGCATGACAGAGTTCTTCTGAAAAGACTGGAAGAACAGGAAGTCAAGAGGGGAGGCATCATCATCCCCGACACCGCCAAGGAAAAGCCCCAGGAGGCCGAGGTCATCGCGGTCGGCAAGGGCCGGACGACCGACGAGGGCAAGGTCATCCCGCTCGAGGTCAAGAAGGGCGACAAGGTCCTGATCGGCAAGTACAGCGGCACGGAAGTGACGATCGACGGCGTCGAGCACATCATCCTCCGCGAAGAAGAGATCCTGGCCGTCATTTCGAAGTAAAGGAGAAACCATGGCAAAACAAATCATACTTGGCGACGACGCCAGACAGGGCCTTCTCAGAGGCGTCAACATTCTGAGCAACCTGGTCAAGGCGACGCTCGGCCCCCGCGGCAAGAACGTCGTCCTGGACAAGAAGTTCGGCTCCCCCACCAGCACCAAGGACGGCGTCACGGTGGCCAAGGAAGTCGAGCTCAAGGATCCCTGGGAGAACATGGGCGCCCAGCTGGTCAAGGAAGTCGCTTCCAAGACCTCGGACGTGGCGGGCGACGGCACGACGACCGCGACCGTCCTGGCCCAGGCCATCTACCGCGAGGGCATCAAGCACGTGACCGCCGGCCGGAACCCGATCCTCATCAAGAAGGGGATCGACAAGGCCGTCGAAGAGGTCGTCAAGGACCTCAAGAAGCTGAGCCGCGAGGTCAGCGGCGAGATGATCGCCCAGGTCGGCGCCATCTCGGCCAACAACGACGAGTCCATCGGCAAGATCATCGCCGAGGCCATGGACAAGGTCGGCAAGGACGGCGTCATCACGGTCGAAGAGGCCAAGGGGCTCGAGACCGTGCTCGACATCGTGGAAGGCATGCAGTTCGACCGCGGCTATCTCTCCCCCTATTTCATCACCGATCCCGACCGGATGGAGTGCGTCCTGGAGAATCCGCTGATCCTCCTCCACGAGAAGAAGATCAGCAACCTGCGGGAGCTCCTGCCCCTGCTCGAGAACGTCGCCAAGATGGGCCGGCCGCTCGTCGTCGTGGCCGAGGAGGTCGAGGGCGAGGCGCTGGCCACCCTGGTCGTCAACAAGCTCAAGGGCACGTTCCTCTGCGCGGCCGTCAAGGCCCCCGGCTTCGGCGACCGGCGCAAGGCCATGCTCGAAGACATCGCCATCCTGACGGGCGGCAAGGTCATCACCGAGGACATCGGCGTCAAGCTCGAGAACGTCGGCGTCGACTGGCTGGGCGAGTGCGCCAAGGTCGTCATCGACAAGGACAACACGACGATCGTCGAGGGCAAGGGCAAGACGAGCGACGTCCAGGCCCGGATCAAGCAGATCCGGACCCAGATCGAGGAGACGACGTCCGATTACGACCGCGAGAAGCTCCAGGAGCGGCTGGCCAAGATGGTCGGCGGCGTCGCCCTGATCAAGGTCGGCGCGGCCACCGAGACCGAGCTCAAGGAGAAGAAGGCCCGGGTCGAGGACGCCATGCACGCCACCAAGGCGGCCGTCGAGGAAGGCATCGTTCCCGGCGGCGGCGTGGCCCTGCTCCGGGCCCAGAAGGCCCTGGAGAAGCTCCAGGTCGAGGGCGACATGCAGATCGGCGTCGAACATCGTCCGGCGGGCCCTGGAAGAGCCCCTGCGGCAGATCGCCAACAACGCCGGCCGCGAAGGCTCGATCATCGTCGAGAAGGTCAGGGAGCTCAAGCAGGACTTCGGCTTCAACGCCCTGACCGAAAAGTACGAGGACATGATCAAGGCCGGGATCCTGGATCCCACCAAGGTCGTCCGCATCGCCCTGCAGAACGCCGCGAGCATCGCGGGCCTGCTGCTGACCACGGAAGGGCTCGTCAGCGAGCTCCCCGAGGACGAGAAGGGCCCCAAGTATCCCACGCCTCCGGGCGGGGATATGTACTGAGCGCCCGAGAAGCGCTAAGGAATCTCAAAGGGAGCGGCCTTCGGGCCGCTCCTTTTTTTTGCCCCGGTTTGCTCAATTAGAGCCCCAAGGACGAATTTGGAGATCATTGGTAACTCCTGTATCTTAAATATGGCTGCGATTTCTGGATGGGCCATCACGAGGAGGGACAACAAATGAGAAAAGTTATTTTTGCAATCAACATCACGATAGACGGCTACTGTGGCCATGAAACGGGGATCGCCGACGACGAATTGCACGAGTACTTCACTGGGCTCTTGCGTGATTCAGGCGTTGAAATTTTCGGACGCAACACGTATCACTTGATGTATCCGTACTGGCACGATGTCGCAGTGAATCAATCGGAAACGAAAGTGACCAACGAATTCGCACGTACATTCGATTCCATACCAAAGATTGTCTTTTCAACGACGTTGAAGAGCGTAGAGTGGAACAACACGACGCTCCTCCACTCAAATCTTCGAGAAGAGATTATGAAGTTAAAACAACAGCCAGGAAAAAATATTTCCATTGGTGGACTGAACATCGCATCGCAAGTTGCACAATGGAATCTCATCGACGAGTATCACTTTGTCGTTCACCCGATCATTGCGGGAAAAGGTCCCCGCTTGTTCGAATCGGGCGGGGAGCATTCACTGGAACTCATCGATTCAAAAAGATTTCGTTCAGGCGCTATGGCGCTTCATTATAAGGACATTCATCAATGAAAGGAGATGGTATCATGCTTATCGTTCGCGAAGCTGTCACGACTGAACCGGGATAGGCATCAAAACTGATATAATTGTTCAAGAAAGTATTCAGTTCTGATCCGACCCCTCCCATGGTATAACTGAGGCCGGTATGTTTCGCTTCTTCGACCGCTACATCCTGAAGGAGATCGGCCCCCCATTCCTGATCGGGCTCCTCCTCTGTACGTTCGTCCTCCTGATGAACCAGATCCTGCTCCTGTCGGAGCTCTTCATCGCCAAGGGCGTCTCCCTGATCATCGTCATGGAGGTCCTCCTCTACCTCATCCCGTCCCTGCTCGCGTTCGGGGTCCCCATGGCCGTCCTCATGGGCATCCTGGCCGGGCTGAGCCGCCTGTCCTCGGACTCGGAGATCGTGGCCTTCCGCACGCTGGGCATCAGCTCCCGGCGCCTGGCCCGGCCGATCTTCGTCTTTGCCTTCGCCGGCTGGGTGCTGACGTCGTTTCTGACCCTGTTCCTGGCCCCCCGCGCCAACTACAAGTGGGTTCAGACGATCACCGGCTCGGTCCTGGCCAAAGTCCAGGTCCGGATCAATCCCAGGGAGTTCAACGAGTCCATCCCCAAGACCGTCATCTATATCCAGGAAATCGGGCGTGATGGGAAATGGAACAACGTCTTTGTTTACATGGCCAAGGACCCGGCCGAGCCGCGGGTCATCCTGGCCCGGGAGGGGGCGCTCAACCTCTTCCCCGAGGCCAAGCGGGCGACGCTCGAGCTCAGGGACGGAGTCGTCCATTCGTATCCGCTGGCCGAGCCCGAAAAATATAGTGTAACCTCGTTCAAGCGGCTTGAGGAGGGGATCGACGTCGAGAGCCTGTTCGCGACCATGACCAGCGAAAAGCGGGTCCGGGAGAAGGACATCTTTGAGCTCCGGCGCGACGTGGCGATGCTCAACGCCACGCCGGCCGTCCGGGACAGGGACCGGGACCTCCGGGCCCACTGGGTCGAGATCCACAAGAAGTTCGCGCTTCCGTTCGTCTGCTTCATCTTCGTCCTTCTGGGCCTCCCCCTAGGGATGACGACACGTAAGGGCGGCCGGACGAGCGGGTTCACCTTGAGCATCGCCGTCATCCTGATCTACTACATCCTCATCACGGCCGGGGAAAAGATGGCCATGGACGGAAAGGTCTCGCCGTTCCTCGGCATGTGGGGCCCGAACCTCATCCTTCTCATCGTGGGCTCCTATCTCTTCGCGAGCTCCCTCCGGGAATTCAACCCGTTTGCGGATTTGGCCACGGCCCTGCGGAAGCTGAGGCGGGCGGGAGGCCATGAACGTCGCGCCGCCGGGGCGCGGAGGCTGCCGCGGATCAGTCTCCGCTTTCCCAACATTCTCGACCGCTACGTTATCCGGAAGTACCTGTTCATCCTATCGCTCATTTTCGCGGCCCTGGTCTCGGTCTCGATCATCGTTACTTTTTTCGAGAGGATCGACAACGTCTACGCCCACGACAAGCCCTTGTCCTTGTTCCTACGCTACATCTGGTACCGGATTCCCGAGTTTTCATCGTTCATCCTACCCGTCGCCGCCCTG
>CAVQXL010000004.1:0-1982546 GCA_963717865.1 Candidatus Aminicenantota bacterium
CCCCCCCCAAGATTATATCTCCCACTCCGCAAGGAGCTGAAGGTCACTCGAAGACTACGAGTTTGATAGGCTGGGTGTGTAAGTCCAGTAATGGATTCAGCTAACCAGTACTAATAGACCGTGAGGCTTGACCATAAAGTTTATCAAGACAAAAAAAACCGCGTTCAACATGACGAAACACGGGAATACAATCCCGGCAATCATAACGAAGGGGAAACACCCGTTCCCATTCCGAACACGGAAGTTAAGCCCTTATGTGCCCATGGTACTGCCAGGGTCACCTGGTGGGAGAGTAGGTAATTGCCGGGTTTTTTTTTATCCATTCCAGTCCATGAACGGATAAAGGAAGGGGCACGGGCCCTGATCGGTCATACTCCTCTCCTTTATTACGGTCAAATCATCAAAAGGAGTAGAGTATGAACATCTACGTCGGAAATCTTTCTCGGGACCTGAACGAAGGCGAGCTGCGCGAAGCGTTCGCGGCCTTCGGCGACGTCGCCTCCGCGGCGATCATCAAGGACAAGTTCAGCGGGGAGACCCGCGGTTTCGGCTTCGTCGAGATGCCGAACAAGGAAGAGGCCGATAAGGCCATCGCCGCGCTGAACGGCAAGGACCTCAAGGGCCGGACCATGACGGTCAACGAAGCTCGTCCGCGCACGGACAAGCCGAGGACCGGCGGCGGTTTCGGCGGCGGCCGGGGCGGAAGCCGCAGCGGCGGCTTCGGCGGCGGCGGCGGCAAGCGGTTCTAAGCCCGTTTAACCCGGATTTCGAACGTAGGGGCGGCACCCCTCTTAGGGGTGGCCGCCCTTTTTTATTTGGACGTCTTCAGGCATGCTTTGGTCGTCAGGACTATTGCGGCCCGATTTGGAGCCTCGAAAGTGCGCCCGCCCGTTATTAGCGTCATTCTGGTCATCCGGACCCGCTCCTCATGGCCGGACGATTGACACGTGAGATCCGCCGAGAATATCATGATCTCGCGATGAGGAGGTTATTCCAGAGCGTTGCCCAGGAAGACCCGATTCGCGCCCGAACAGGGATCATCTGTCAATAAAAGGAGCCGCTGAATCATGATCGCAAACCGCATCGCTATCGTCACCGCCATCCTGCTCGCGTTCGCCGGGCCTCTCCTCCTCGCCGCCGGCGCCCCGGGAGCCGTCCCGGGCCGGGCAACCGACAGGGGCCGGGGGCTCCGACCTCGGTTTCGGGAGCTGGAAGTTCACCGGCAAGGACAAGTCCGGGGTCGTCTGGACGGGCACGCTGGGCATCGAGAAGCTGGATGCCGACCAGTTCGATCCGCAAAAGTATATCGCTCAAGGGAATCTCCGGATCGAGACCGCCGACGGAAGCGCGAAGGGGGCCAACCCTCCGATCCAATACGATCCCGCAACGCGCGTTTTCACGATGGGAGCGGAATCGGATTATGGCGGGTCGGTCTATACCGCCGTTCTCTCGCCGGACGGGAAACGCCTGACTAAGGGTGTCTGGAGGGAGACCGAACGGTGGTCCGACGAGAAGGAAAAACGGGTCGTCAGCGAGGGGGAATGGTCGGCGGCGCGGATCGAGAAGTGATCCCGGCCTGCGGATAAGGTTCCTGTCCGAGAGAGAAAGATCATGACCGCACCCGACGCGATCCATCCCCTGGAAAAGCTGAACCCGAAGGTCCGACCCGCTTCCCGATGATCGACCGCGATTCGCGCGGGCACTCCCCGCATCTACCTCAATACCGGCGGCCGGGAGCCTGACCGTCGACACGGCCGCCGCGGCCGCCCGCGACGCCCAGGGCCGGCTCAACCCCATGCCCGGAGTCGTCGTCGCCGGCGAGGCCGAGACGGCGGCCCTTCACGCCCGGGTCCGCGACCTCGTCGCCGATTTCCTCCACGCCCGGGACGGCCGGGAGATCAGCTTCCACCAGTCGGCCACGGCGGCGCTGTTCAACCTGGCCTTCGGACTGCGGGGCGTCATCGCGCCGTCCGCCAACCTCGTCGTCACCGACCTCGATCACATGGCCAACGTCTCTCCCTGGGAGACCGTCTGGGGAGAAGGCTCGCGGCTGCGAGGTCCGGCGGGCCCGGCTCACGCGCGAGGGAACGCTCGACGTCGGCCATCTGCTCTCGCTCGTCGACCCCCGGACCGGCCTTGTCGCCGTGACCTCGGCGTCGAACGGCAACGGCTCGCTCGTCCCTCTGAACGAGCTCGTCTTCGGCCGTCCGCGGCCATGTCCCCCGGTTGCCTGGTCGCCGTCGACGCCGTCCATCATGCGCCCCACGGCGTCCTCGACGTCCGGGCGAGCGGCGTCGACTTCCTCGTCTTCTCCGGCTACAAGGTCTTCGGCCCGATGCTGGGCGTGCTCTGGGGACGGGCCGAGCTCCTCGAGCGGATCAGGCCCTATCGCGTCGAAACGAACAAGGACGTTCCGCCCGGGAAGTTCGAGATGGGCATGCTCAACAACGCCTCCCTGGCCGCGCTCGAGGCGGCCCTGGAGTATCTGCTCTGGCTGGACGGCCTTGACTTCCGGCCCCTGTCCCGCCGACCGCGATCGGGCTTCGCGGTTCCGCTCGGTCATGACCGCGATCGCCGATTACGAGAAGGCGCTCACCCGCCGCGTCCTCGAGGGTTTCCGCGAGCTTGACGCTCCGGGCCGTTTCCGCCTGTTCGGCATCACCGATCCGGCCCGCGCCGGCGAGCGCGTCCCGACCTTCGCCTTCGACGATCGAGGGCCTCACGGCGACGGAGACGAAGCGAAGGCTCTGGACGGAGGCCGGGATCCAGATCGCCGACGGCAACCACTATTCGGCGGCCGTCGTTCCGCCATCTCGGCCGGCCGGAAGGCATCTGCCGGGCGAGCTTCGCCCACTATGACAATACGGCGACCGCCGAGCGGTTCCTGGAAGCCGTTCGCCGGCTCCAGGCTTGATCCGGGCGGACCCCGCGGCGGCTTCGGAGGATTCCCGCTACCGATTTTCCGTGAGAATCAGCACCTTGCCGTTGAGGGAGTTGTTATATTTTCCACCTTCAATGCTGATATTTCCATTGACAAAGACGTATTCCACGCCGGAGCTGAAGAGAGAGGGGGCGGAATAGGAAGCGTTATCTTGGATCGTGTCGGGGTTGAAAACGACAATGTCGGCCTTGTATCCTTCGAGGAGCAGGCCCCGTTTCTTCAGCCGCAAGAACTCCGCCGGCAGAGACGTCATTTTTCTAACGGCGTTTTCCAACGTCAGCACTTTTTCTTCTCTGACATATTTGCGGAGGACCCTGGCCTGGCTGCCGAAGCTCCGGGGATGGCCGGGCCTCATCTCTGCCTCCGCGGCCGGCACGGGTGAAGCGCCCCCGTCGCTCGAAAACATGAGCCAATCATTCCGCATCGCGTCCTTCATGTCGTCTTCGGAAAGGGCACCGCAGGATAAATAAAGGCCAGGTTCATCAATAACCAGCTCGGCCGCGATATCAAAGGGATCCCGCTCCTGTTCCAGGGCGAGGTCCGAAAAGATCTTGCCGATCAACGGCGTATTTTTCTTAGCGGCCACGATAGCATAGCTGTCCCAGCCCGAGACGGCTATCGGGCTCGGATCTTCCGGCAACCCGATGAGCACGGACTTCCTGATCTGTTCTCTCTTTGCCTTGTCGCGAAGTGCCTTGGCCAGCTCATCGATATAGGTATCCTTCAATTTCCCGCTGTTCTCCTCAGAGAGTCCCGGGGCGCTCATCTTTTTACGGAGCTCGGCGAAAGGCTCCAGCTCATTGGGAAGCCGGAAGATGGACCAGCCTGAGTTTCGAGCGATAGAGATCAGCGGGCCCGTGGCGGCTTTATCATATGGGTACATGTCTGCGGTGACGGGAATTCCCCTGGCCCTCGCCGAATTTATGACTACCACGACCTCTTTCATCATTCCCCAGTTCATCTTCCCGCAGATCTTGAGATGGGAAACGTCGACCGGAACTCCGCTCTCTTCGCCGATCCGAATTGTCTCCCTGGTGGCATCGGGCACTTTGGCCACTTCATTTCTCTGGTGGCTGAGATAGACGCCCCCGAACTCCGCGACGACCTTCGCAAGGGCGATAATTTCTTCCGTGGTGGAGTACCGGTCGGGAATATATTCGAGGCCTGTGCTCATCCCCCATGCCCCCTCGGACATAGCCTGCCTGGCAAGCGATTTCATCTTATCCAATTCTTCAGGAGTGACGCCGCGAGGCCCCGCTCCGATAATCTCTTCCCTGATCGTGCCAAAACCAACCATCGGGACGGCATTCGTGCCGATACCCTGCTGTTGCCATTGGGCCCTCGTTTCCGCGACCTTGAACGTCCCGCTCCCGCAGTTCCCGGTGACGACCGTTGTTGTGCCCTGGCTAAGATAGTTCAGGTTGGCCTTGGACTCATCTTTGCCGAGCCCTCCGTCACAATGGGTATGAATGTCGATAAAGCCTGGAGAAACGGTAAGCCCTCGGGCATCGATTATTTTCGCGGCCGTTTTGGCCCGGAGATCGCCGATCGCGGCAATGGTGTCGCCGACGATCCCGATATCTCCGTAGAACCACGGGTTGCCCGTTCCGTCGACAATCCGGCCGTTCCGGATGAGAATATTGAAGTCGCTTGTTTCTTTTCCGGCGCAGAAAAAGAGAGCCGCAAGTGCCGAAATGGTAAGACCGAAAATAATGATCTGCCGCTTGGACAATAGGGGTCTCCTTGATAGGATTATATGGATAAGGCTATCCCGGCCCCGGAAAGGTGTCAAGAACTCAAAATCCGGCGAGCCCGAATCTGGACAGTTCCCTCTCCGCCTCGGCATCACCCGCTATTTGTATTCCCCGCGCTCCTCGGCAAGGACCTCAAGGGCCGGACCCTGACGGTCAACGAAGACCGGCGCCGAAATCGACGAGATCGTCTCCCGTCTGTTTGAAGAAGCGGGAAAACCTCAAAGAGAGAATATTATTCTTGCCGCAGCAGGACCTTTCCGTTAAGGGAATTGTTGAATTTCCCGTTTTCGATGCTCAATTTGCCGTTGAGGATGACGTAATCGACTCCGGAGCAATATTTCTGCGAATCCACATAGGTGGAATTATCCCGGACCATCTCCGGGTTGAAAACAACGAGATCGGCCTTGGTGCCCTGAAGGAGGCAGCCCCTGTCCTTCATCCCTAAGAAAGAGGCCGGCAATGAAGTCATCTTTCGGATGGCGTTTTCCAGGGTCAGAACCTTGTCTTCCCGGACATACTTGCCGAGTATCTTAGCCTGGCTTCCGAAGTCCCGGGGATGGCCGGGGACCGGTTCGTCACTCGCTTTCTTTATGCGCGCGGCTTGGCCGTCGCTGGAAACCATTGCCCAGTCTTGTTTCATGGCTTCCCGGATCTCATCCTCGGACATGGTCCCTCCGGAATAGAACATATCAGGCTCGTCCTTGATCAGGTCGACGAGGATCTCGAATCCGCCCTTCTTCTGCTCCTCGATCAGGTCGATCATATTCTTTTCATTCAACTCCGGGTGCTTTTTCGACGTGAGGATCGTATAGTTGTGCCAGCCCCACATGGCGAGCGGACTGGGTTCGTTGGGTCGGCCTTCTAGAGTGGCCTTCTTGATTTGTTCCCGCTTGGATGTTTCGGACAGGGCTTTGAGAAGTTCATCCAAGTAGGGTTCTTTGAGTTTCTTGATCTCAATATCCTGCCCCAGGTAATAGAGCTCTTCGATCCTTTTGCTCATTCCCCGGAGGGGCTCCAGACCGTCCGGTATGACGGGAATTTCCCAAATCGACCCAAACGGCGCCGCTTTGGTGTAGGGGTATTGGTCGGCCGATATATAGATCCCTTTGTCTCTGGCTTCCTGAACCAATCGAATCGCCTGTTTCATCAACCCCCGATTATTCTTCCCCATGACCTTGAAGTGGGCAATGTTAGCCCTCACCCCTGTTTCTTTGGCGATCCGGATGGTCTCTTTGATGGCATCACAGATGTTTGCGGCCTCGTCGCGCTCATGGCTGGTCCATATCCCGCCATGGTCGGCGACGACCTGGGCCATGGCGATGACCTCTTCGGTTTTAGAATAGCGGTCGGGGACGTATTCTAAACCGGTGCTCATTCCCCAGGCCCCCTCTTTCAATCCCTGGCCGAGGATGGATTTCATCTTCTCCAACTCGTCGGGGCTTGGATCGCGGGGGTCAACCTTCATTACGGCTTTTCTGACGGTCCCGAATCCTATCAGCAGAATCGCGTTCGTCCCGAGGCCCTGTTTTTCCCATTGAGCTTTTGTCTCCGCGATATTGAATGCTCCCTGGCCGCAGTTCCCGGTCACGACGGTTGTCACGCCCTGAGATAAATAGTTGAGGTTGGCCTTAAAATCGGGATTTCCGATGGTGAAATCGCAGTGGGTATGCATATCGATGAACCCGGGCGCCGCCACCAATCCTTTGGCGTCAATGGTCGTTTTTGCCATTTTGCCGCGGAGGTTACCTATTTCCGAGATCTTGTCTCCTTTGATCCCGATATCGCCATAAAACCACGGGTTGCCGGTCCCGTCGACGATCTTGGCTTCCTTGATGATGATGTCGAAAGCGGACTCCTGCAGCGGAACGTCAGAAGCTCCCAGAATAACGACGACCGTAAAAATGACGACAGCTATAACGAAGCGCTTCGACATATTCTTCTCCTTATCGCCCTCGGATTGCGTTCAGCCGAGCCAGTATAGTATCTCACCAACGGTTTTACAATGACTGATCTCATTGAGGATTTGATCAACTTCCTTTCTTCAGCCGTTGATTATTATTTCGAGCTAAGTCCTGATGCGGGAGTATTGACGATGATGGTCAATACCGACATAATTCATCTGTGCACCTTCTCATAAGACAGTTTCCCAGGGGGAGTCTATCAAACTCCTCGGGGAGGTGCATCACATAATCATGTTACCTATCCCTTAAAGGGAGGTTGGCTCATGAAACGAACCTTGTCGCTCGCGGCCCTGGCTGCCGTCGTCCTGGCCCTTCCCGCCTGGGGCCAGGTGATCCGCGTGACCGCGCCGGCCGCCGGCTCCACCTGGTGCATCGGCGGCTCCTACACCGTTACCTGGACCAAGTCGGGCACCATGGACGATACGGTGTCCATCCGCCTGCGCCTCAGGGGTGGCGGCGAGTCCGGCGCACGGACGTTGACCAACAGGACGGAGAATGACGGCAGCTTCGGCCCCTGGGTCGTGCCGGCCGACGTCACCCCCGGCGAGTATTACATCCGCATTCGCACCACCGACGGAGCCGTGACCGGCTCGAGCGAGATCTTCAACGTCGCCGCCTGCACCGAACCCACGCCCCCCTCCGGCGGCTCCATCACCGTGACCTCGCCCGGAGCGGCCAGCAGCTGGCGGCCCGGGAGCCGGCAGGCCATCGAATGGTCCCGGTCGGGCACCCTGACCCCCATGGCGAACATCACCCTGCGCCGCGAGGGAGCGCCGGAGGCGGAAGCCCCCGCCGCCCGCATCGCCGACGGTTGCGCCAACAACGGCAGCCGCGTCTGGTTCATCCCTGAATCGCTGGCCGAGGGCCGGTACTTCGTTCGCGTCAAGTCGGGCGGCGTCCAGGGCAACAGCGCCGTCTTCTCCATCAGCGCCTCGGGAGACCGGAGCGGCCTCCCCGGCCCGCTCACGCCGATCAAGGCCGACCTGTCGATGCCCGGCGTCGGCATCGAGTACTCCAACGGCAATATCGTGGCCTGGGTCAAGAACAACGGCCCCGACAGCGTGCGCGACCACGACGTCAAGTTCCGGCTGAACCTTCCCGAGAGGGGCGGGGGGGAGCAGGTCATCACCCGGCGCATCACCGTTCCGGTTGGCTCCGAGACCGCCGTCGAGCTCCAGCCGATGTTCCGCGACGAGATCCCCGACGCCGGCCTGCGCGCGATCGTGAGCATCGACACCGCCCTTTCCAGTATCCAGGACGCCAACCGCCTTAACCAGCATCGCGATGTCCGCCTCTGCGTCCTGGATATCCAATGCTGGCTGCCGCGCAGCGAGTTCGAGGTGGTCAAGAAATACACGCTGCCCAACAAGTACGTGGTTCGCGCCCATGTCCATATCCGCCACAACCTCGGCCGAGAGGTGCGCAACGTTACGGTCCATTGTTATGTCTCGCGAACCCCGGATGGCCCCCCGCTGCTGGGGAGCACCAGCGGAGAGGCGCTGTTGGAGGGCACCTGGAGGTTCACGATCGCCTCTCTGCTGCCCGGGCAGGAGATCAATCGCTTCATCGAACAGGAATACTATGCGTCCGGCGGCTTTCCCCCGACCCTGAGCGACGGGACGACCTATTACTTCCTCGCCAAGATCGTCGACGACGAGGACCGGTTCTGCGACCCGAATCCCCGCAACGACTCCGACTCGAGGTCCTTCACCACCCCGGACTGATCTCCGGGTCGCAGCGACAACCAGGTCGTCTCGCGCATGTACCTTCCTGTCGAAAATCGGCGCTTTTAAACCCTTGCTTTATAAAGGTCTCCGGAGAAGATAACGGAAATGCTCGTTCCGGGGCCCGCGCCGAGTTCGAGCCGGCCGTCGATCTGTTCGACGAGCATGTTCACGATCTGCATCCCCAGGCTATCCGTGTTCCGGTAGTCGAACTGCGCCGGAAAGCCGACGCCGTCATCGGTGACGGTCAAGCGGATCCCGCCGGCGCCTTCGCGCTTCAGCGCAACGACGATCGTCCCCTTGCGCTCGCCGGGAAAGGCGTGCTTCATGGCGTTCGAGATCAGCTCGGTGGCGATGAGGCCGCAGGGGACGGCCATGTTGATGTCCAGAGGAAATTCGTCGAGGTCGTAACGGGCGGAGATCCTATCCGAAGGGACCGAGAAGGACGTCGCCAGGTGGGTATAAAGCTTGCTGAGATAATCGGCGAAATCGACGTGAGCGAGGTCCGTTGAGCTGTAAAGCCGCTCGTGGACAAGGGCCATGGAACGGATCCGGACCTGGCTCTCCCTGAACACTTCTTTGACTTTCGGATCCTGAACGCTGGCCGCCTTGAGGTTGAGAAGGCTCGAAACGACCTGCATATTGTTCTTGACCCGGTGGTGGATCTCCCGGAGCAAAACCTCCTTTTCGTGGAGGGATACCCTCAGGGCGTCCTCGACCCGCTTGCGTTCGGCGATGTCCTGCGTGAGCACGCGGTTGGCCTCTTCCAATTGCAGGGTTCTTTGCTCCAACTTATGAATGAGGACCTCATTGTAGGCCTTGAATACGCTTTCCTCATCCATTTGACGCGGGCTCGCGGCCGGAACTTTGCCGCTTTTCGCTCCGGCTAGGAGATCATCGATCCGCGCCATGAACGGCTCCGGCTCCATGGGCTTGCGGATGAAACCGTCCGCTCCCAGGTCCAAGGCGAAGCGTTCGTCCCTCTCCTCGGTGTAGGTCGCGGTATAAACGACGAACGGGATGGCCTTGAGGCGTTCGTCGGCCCTCCAATGACGCAAAAGCGTATAGCCATCCATCCCCGGCATCAACAGGTCGGAGATGACCAGGTCCGGAGGGGTCTGCCGTGCCTTAGCCAAAGCCTCGGCACCATGGCGGGCCTCGTCCACCTTGAAGCCGTGGGCTTGCAGCAGTACGCGCAGCAAGTAGAGTCCTTCTTCCTTGTCTTCCACGATCAGGATCCTGTCGGTTTTCATTCGGGGTCTCCCTTCGCGATCATCCCAGGTAACGATCGATCTCGGCCACGAACGTCTCGGGATCGATGGGCTTTTCGACGTAGCCGTTGCAGCCGGCGGCGATCGTTCTCTCCCGATCGCCCGTCATGGCGTAAGAGGTCACCGCGACGATCGGGATGTCCCTGAGCGCCGGGTTGTTCCGCAGCTCGCCGGCGACGGCGTACCCGTCCATGGTGGGAAGCTGGATATCGAGCAGGATCAGCTGAGGCCGGAGGCGGCCTGCCAGCTCTATGCCCAGGGGTCCGTCGGAGGCCGGGACGACTTCGTAACCGTGCTTTTCGAGCAGGAACGTGACAAGGTAGCGGTTCTGTTCGTTGTCTTCGATGAGGAGGATCGTTCTTTTCATGGATGCCCCGGTTCTTGGGCGGGCAATGTGAGGGTGAAGACACTGCCCTTGCCCGGCTCGCTCTCCGCGTGAACGTCTCCGCCGAGCAATCCCGCCAGTCGCCGACAAATGGCCAACCCCAATCCCGTGCCTTCGTGCTGGCGGGCCAAGCCGGAATCGACTTGCCGGAACGGCTGGAACAGCTGGCTCAGATCCTCCGGCCTTATGCCGATGCCGGTGTCCGCTATGGAAACGCGGATCGCGCCCGGCGCCCGTTCCGTCCGGAGCGTGATCGTGCCCCGTTCCGTGAACTTGACGGCGTTATTGAGGAGATTCAACAGCACCTGTTCGACGCGCCGGGCGTCGCTCACCAACGCCTCGGTCTCCGGCCCGAGTTCCTCGCGCAGGGCCAGGCCTTTCTTCTCGGCCAAGGGCTTCACGATCCCAACGACCTTCAGGATCGAGGCGCGCAGGTCGAACGGCTCGCTTTTCACCTCCAGCTGCCCGGCCTCGATCTTGGATATATCGAGAACGTCGTTGATGAGCGCCAGCAGGTGCCTCGCGCTGCTGCGCACCATTTCGAGCTGCTTGTTCTGCTCCGCGTTCAGCGGTCCCGCAAGCCCCTGGAGGATGATGCCGGTGAAGCCGATGATCGAGTTGAGCGGCGTACGCAGCTCATGTGACATGGTGGCCAGAAACGCGGACTTCAGCCGGTCGGCCGCTTCGGCGCGGTCCTTGGCCACGGCCAGCTCGGCGGTACGCTCGGCCACGCGTCGCTCCAGGCCGGCGTTCAATTCCCGGATCTCTTCCTCCGCCCGTTTGAGGCCCGTGATGTCCGTGCCGATGCTCAGGATCTCCTCCACCCGGCCCTGCTTGTCCTGAACGACCCAGTTCGTCCAGGCGATCCAGACGCGCTCCCCATTGCGGCGCATGTTCTCATTGACGTTCTGTTCGAAAGCCACGGGATCGGCGCAGATGCGGTCCATGAGCTCAGCCAGGTCCCGTCCGTCACGATCCGTCGAGCGGACGATGGTGCCCATGACAGGACGCCCGATGACTTCTTCCTCGGAATAACCGAAGAACCGCTGTCCGAACCCGTTGAGGAACGTGATCCGCCCGTCGTGCCTCCAGCGCAGAATGATGCTGTTGGCATGCTCCACGAGCTCGCGGTACTTTTGTTCGCTTTCGCGCAGGGCGGACTCGGCCTTCGCCCGGGCGGCGGCTCCGCGACGGATGAACATCACGGCTAGCCACGCCAGCGCAAGCGCCAGAAGGACGCCTCCGGCCAGCATCGGCCACGTTAACCGGATGGTCATTAGGTAATCGTTCATTGCACTTCAGAGAGCGACGTTCATCGCATGCTTAAGGCTCATCATTTCGATGATCTCGTCCAGCCGCCCGGCCGGGAATCCCTCCATCTTCTGATATTATATCCTACTCCGGCTGAGCCTGATAGAGAAGTCTCTTAGGGACGGCGCCCCGAGGATCGAACGTGCTCCAATTTATTGGGACGAATATTCTCCCATTCCCGGTTCAAATTGGGTATCATAGACTCATTGATCGGATGTGAATTTCAGGAATCCGTGGCGGGACCGGTTGGATTCGGCCTGGAAACGAGGGCGCCCTGCCTGGCCCGAAAAAGGAGGCTTCCGATGATCTCCCGCATCTGGCATGGCTACACGACTCCCCTGAACGCGGATGCTTACGAAACCCTTCTGAAAGAAGAGATATTTATCGGAATTCGCGGCCGCCGCATCCCGGGTTTTCGGGAAATACAGCTTTTTCGCAGGGAGCTCGGCGCGGAGGTCGAGTTCATCACGGTCATGTGGTTCGATTCCCTGGACGCCGTACGCGCCTTCGCCGGGCCGGATTATGAAGCGTGCGTCGTCCCGCCCAAGGCCAGGGCCATTTTGTCCCGATTCGACGAGCGCTCGCAACACTATGAAGTCCGCGAACGATTGGCCAACTGAGAGATAAGAGCCGCAGGGGAAACACAAAGCGAGCCATCCGGTCCAAGAGTTTCCGGGCCGTTCAAACGACGAGGCCGACGGCGTAAAGCATTCGTTTTCAAGGAGGGTTCCCATGAAAGACACTCGGTTGAAGCTCTCGCCGGCGGCGGGGCTCCTTGTAGCAGCGGCTTTCGGGCTCGTGGTTCCGGCGGCGTCCTTCGCCCAGCCCAAATTCGCCCTTTCCTTTCCCGAGGCGCTCTCGAAAACGCCCCTCGACGGGCGAATGCTCCTGCTCGTCTCGACGAACGGCGACAGCGAGCCCCGTTTCCAGATCAACGACGGTCCGAACACCCAGCTCGTTTTCGGGATCGACGTCGAAGGCCTGGCCCCCGGACAGGAAGCGGTCATCGACGCCTCGGCCTTCGGCTATCCCCTGCGGAGCCTGGCCGAGCTCCCGACGGGCGAATATTATGTCCAGGCCCTCCTTCATAGATACGAAACGTTCCACCGCTCCGACGGCCACGTCGTCAAGCTGCCCATGGACCGCGGCGAAGGTCAGCGCTGGAACGAAGCGCCCGGGAATCTCCTGAGCACGCCCCGACGGCTTCGTATCGACCCCGGCAACGTGGAAATGATACGCCTCGTCCTCGACCGGGAGATCCCGCCGATCCCCGCTCCCAAGGACACGAAATACATCCGCCACGAGCGTATTCAAAGCGACCTCCTGACGAAGTTCTGGGGCCGGCCCATGCACCTCGGGGCCTGCCTGCTCCTGCCCGAGGGCTTCGACGAACACCCCGAGGCTCGATACCCGCTGGTCATCTTCCACGGCCACTTCCCCCGCACCGTCGAAGGATTCCGCGAATCCCCCCCCGACCCCGACCTGAAGCCGGACTGGAACGAGCGTTTCCGGCTCGAGGGCTACAACCGCATTCAGCAGGAATACGCCTATGAATTCTACAAGGAGTGGACGGGGAAGGGATTCCCCCGGGTCATCGTGATGGAGATCCAGCACGCCAACCCGTACTACGACGACTCCTACGCGGTCAACTCGGCCAACCTCGGCCCCTACGGCGACGCCATCGTCCGTGAGCTCATCCCCTTCATCGAGAAGAAGTACCGCGGCCTCGGCCGGGGCTGGTCGCGCTTCCTCTACGGCGGCTCGACGGGCGGCTGGGAGGCCTTGGCGGCCCAGGTCTTCTACCCCGACGAGTTCAACGGCTGTTATGCCGCTTGCCCCGACCCCATCGACTTCCGGGCTTATTCCATCGTCAACATCTACGAGCACCACAACGCCTACTTCGTCGACAGCCCGTGGAAGAGAACGCCCCGTCCCGCCCTCCGCAATTGGCTCGGAGAGGTAGGCGCGACGCTCGAGGAAACCAACCACCGTGAGCTGGCCCTGGGGACCCACTCCCGGTCGGGCGACCAGTGGGACATCTGGCAGGCCGTATTCGGGCCGGTCGGCGGGGACGGATACCCCATGCCCATATGGGACAAGTTGACCGGGGAGATCGATCCCGAGGTCGCCCGTTACTGGCGCGCTAACTACGACCTCCGGTACATCATGGAACGCGACTGGAAGACGCTCGGCCCCAAGCTCAAGGGCAAGGTCCATATCTATGTCGGCGACATGGATAACTTCTACCTCAACAACGCAGTCTACCTGACCGAGGCGTTCCTTGAAGGCACCAAGGACCCTTACTATGAGGGAGAGGTCGACTACGGTGACCGGGCCGAACACTGCTGGAACGGCGACCACGAGCGGCCGAACGCCGTCTCGCGTCTGCGCTATCACCAGATGTATATCCCCCGGATCGTCAAGCGTATCGAGCGGACGGCGCCACCGGGCTCCGACCTCAAGAGCTGGCGATACTGAATCCGGTCTCGCCGAGCGCCGGAGTCCACTCCTGTGTAAAATCTGTTTACAGGACGGAAAGCCCGCGCGATTCCCGAAAAGGCGGTGATCATCCTGGCCTGGGCCTCCGATGCCCAGGGCCATGGAGAAATCCCGGGGATCTCACCGGTGATTTGTTATAATTCCAGCCGTGGGGGCAAAAGGAAAGCTTGGCCCGGAGTTTGCTGTATCGTTGAGTATGAGGCCGGCTTTGTCCACGCGAATGGCCTGACGGAGGAGGTGCCCTTGAAAAAGAAGATCGGTATCGTCCTGATGATCCTGGCGGCGGCGGGTCTGGCCCGGCCGCAGGAGATCTTCGACGTGCTCCGAAAAGGGGACGTCCAGGCCGTCAAGGCCATGATCGAAATTTCTCCTCAGCTCGTCGACGCCCGGGACGGAGGAGGGGCGACACCTCTCCACTATGCCTCTTACGGCACGGACCCCGCCCTCCTCCGTTTCCTCATCGACAAGGGCGCCAAGCTCGAGGTCGCCGACGCGGAAGGCAGGACGCCGCTCCATTGTGCCGTCATGAACGACCGGCGGGACGTTGCGGCCGCGCTCCTCGAGCGGGGGGCCGCCTTCGAGGCGAGGGACGATTATCAGCGGACGGCCCTCATCCTCTGCGCGCGCGAACGGGGCCAGGCGGCGACGGGCCGCCTCCTCATCGAGGCCGGCGCCGACGTCAACGCCAAGGACAAGTTCGGATCCGACGCCCTCGAGCTTGCGGCCTGGCGCGGGAAAGCGGATTTCGTCGATCTGCTCCTCGAAAAGGGCGCGCAGGTTCCGGAGAGCGGGGAGCGATGGCAAATGGGGCTCTCCGAAGCCGCCTCCCAGGGCTTGAGCAAGCTGTTTCGCCGGCTGATCGAGGGCAAGCCGGACTCGACCGTCCTCTCCTCCGGGCCTTCCCTCCTGCACGATGCCGCGGCGGGCGGGTCCGCCGAGATCGTAGGCCTCCTTCTCGATAAGGGCTACGACTCCGTCCGAGCCGATCGATTCGGCTGGACGCCTCTCCACTACGCCGCCCGGGACGGCCGAACCGACGCCGCCCGGATGCTCATCGGGAAGGGAGCGCCCCTCAACGCCCGGACGATCATGGGCCAGACGGCCTACAACGTCGCCGTGGAACGGAAGATGGAGGCCGCGGCCGGGCTCCTGGCCGAAAAGGGCGCTGATAGATCCGATATCCGCTTTCCCGTCCTCGAAGGAGATTACTTCGGCCAGAAGCCGCCCGAAGGAGGCGCCGAACTGTTCGGGCTGGGCATCATTTCCTCGATCTGGGGACTCCACAGCACGGCGGTGTTCTCCCCGGATGGGAACGAGGTCTATTGGGCGCCGATGGAGACATTCCCGGGAGAACTCTATTCCAAAGGCGGCCTGTTGATGATGAGGCGCGACAAGGGCCGTTGGACGCCCCCCGCCCTGGCGCCGTTCTCGGGCTACTGGCTTCGGCGACGATGTGCCGTTCTTCTCCGCCGACGGGAAAAGGATCCATTTCATCTCCCGCCGTCCGCTTCCCGGCGAAACGGAGAGCGGAACCGAGAAGATATGGTACGCCGACAGGACCTCCTCCGGCTGGTCCGAGCCCCGGCCCATGGACCCCAACGTCAATTCGATCGACAAGCACTGGGAATTCTCTCTTGACCGGAAGGGAAACGTTTACTTCGCAGGCCGGGCGCCCGATAGCCTCGGCATGAGCGATATCTATTGGGCACGCTTTTCCGGGGGCAAGTATGAAAAGCCGGTCAACGTGGGCGCGCCGATCAACTCCGCGGCCGTCGAGGACACGCCCTTCATCGCGCCTGATGGAAGCTATCTTATCTTCGAGCGTCAATACGATCTCTGGGTGAGCTTCCGGGCGGAAGGACGGCGTCTGGGGCCGCTCCCGTCAAGCTCGGACCCGGAGGTCAACAGCCCGTCGATCGAGCTCTGCCCGATCGTCACGTCGGACGGCAAATATCTTTTCTTCCTGAGCCAGCGCGACGGGGAAAGCCATGCCTATTGGGTGAATGCGAACGTCGTCGAGAAGGCGAGGCCGGCCGGGCTCAAGAAACCATAGCTGATCGGTCTGCGCGCTCGGGGACTTGATCCGGACGCTTCAATATGGCGAGGGAAAGGCGCCTGTGCTAGAGTAGAAAAAGAAGTCCGATCGTTGCACGGGGAGGGCGTATCGCCATGACAAAGCTCAGGGCAATGTCTCGAAGGGAATTCTTCGTCGCGGGCGCGGGCATAGCCGGGGGCGCGGCGCTTTCGGCCGGGGGCATGACCCGGGGCGGCCTGCCTGCTTCACGCGGGGGCGCGAGAATGGCGGGCTCCGGGCAAGCCCAGGCGGCCGGCCCCGCAGCGGGAGCGCGCGTCGTCCTGGTCAGGACCGACTCCAGGGCCGACGGCGTGAAGAAGTGCCTCGACCTCCTCAATATCGATCCGTTCAAGGGGAAGGACGTCCTCATCAAGCCGAACCTCAACACCTCCGACGAGACGCCCGGATCGACCCATGCCGATACGCTCAAAGCGCTCCTCGGGCGGATCCGCGAGATGGGGGCGAAAAGCCTCGCCATCGGCGACCGGAGCGGCCCGGAGCCGACGCCGCAGGTCTTCGACAAGAAAGGCATCCCGGCGCTCGCCGGGTCCTTCAATGCCAAGCTCCTGAATTTCGACGAGCTCGGCCCCGACGGCTACGTCAAGGTCACGCCCCCGGGCTCGCATTGGAAGGACGGCTTCCTCGTCGCCAAGCCGGTCGTCGAGGCCGGGTGCGTCGTTTCGACATGCTGTCTGAAGACCCACCAGTACGGCGGCGTGTTCACGATGTCGCTCAAGAACTCCGTCGGTACCGTTCCCCGAAAAGACACGACGCTCATGCGGGAGCTCCATTCCTCTCCCGACCAGCGCCGCATGATCGCCGAGATCAATTACGCCTACCGGCCGGCCGTCATCCTGCTCGACGGGCTCGTGGCCTACGTCGACGGGGGCCCGATGACCGGGACACGCAAGGACGCCGGCGTCTTCCTGGCCGGGACCGACCGGGTGGCCGTCGATGCCGTGGGCGTGGCCATCCTCAAGGAGCTCGGCTCGAACGACGCGATCATGAAGCCGGGCATCTTCGCCCAGGAACAGATCGCCCGGGCCGTGGAGCTCGGCCTGGGCGTTTCCTCGGCGGCCGGGATCGTCATCGCGGCCCCGGACGCGGCGAGCGAAGCTTACGCGGAGAAGATCAGGAAGATCCTCTCGGCGGGCTGAGCGACAGCACGCGGTCCTGAGACCGGCTCGACCCTTATCTCCTTACCTTGGCTTGCGCGTGGCGTTCGTGCCGCAGTGGATCTCGCCGCCCCAGCGATGATAGGGATCAAAGCAGTCGAGGGGGACGACCCGACAGCCGAGCGGCTCGAGGCGGTCCCTGACGGCCTGAAGGAGGACGTCCTTGCCGTCGACGAGGGGACCGCGAGGGTCGGGAACGATGTAATCGCTCCCGATGAGCAGGCCGTTGACCATGTTGACCGTCTCCGCGAAATACCGGCCCGGGTACCAGTCGTCGGACGAATTGAACAGGACGGGGATCTCGATGATGTCCGCGTCGGCCACGCCGAGCTCGTCCTGGAGCGTCCGGCGGACGGCGTCGATCTTTTCCTGGACGCGCCCTTGCGCCGCCATCAATGCCGCATCCTTAAGCGCCCCGGCAACGGGCCGTTCGGATTCGCCGGGCTTATCGCCTTCGCGCTTCGTGCCCCGGTTCAATGTCCCTCCGGGGGCGTCCTTCTCGGCCCGCCGGAGGATCTCGACGGCCAGCCGCGGGGACGGGATCATCATTCGGTAAGGGGTTCCGGTCCTGGACGGCACCCAGGAGACGGTCTCGTCGACATGGCCGATAACCAGCCAGGACGTATCCAGCCAGAGGACGGGTCCCTGGGCGTCCTGGGCCTCGAGGAACCTGACGACTTCGGGATGCATGGCCCGCTCTCCCTGGGTGCCCGCATAGACGCGGCCGTTCCGGAAATCCCGGCCCTTCACCTTGACCGGGGGGCTCACCTCCAGGTTCCCGTACCAATCGATCCATTGGGCGCTCTTGCCCCGGAAATCTCCTTTGTGAACGACTCCGGAGTCCCTGCCCAGCATCTTCTTCGCGAAGACGGCGTCGAGCTCCCGGCCGCGATTGCCGTGAAGGGCGACGTGCAGAGTCCGTTCTCCGTCGGTCACGTACCCGATCTCCACGGCGTCCTGGATCCAGATGTCGTGTTCCGGTATCGACGCGTCGTCGACGACTTCAAGTACGGCTCCCGCCGCTTCGACGAGCGGTGCGAGGTCGCGAACGAACGTCTCCGTCGCCTTCGTTCTGACCACCTGGATGCGCTCGGCCGGGTCAAGGCAGGAGGAGAGCAGGAACGGGGCTACGGTGCCCTTGATGGTCACTTCGCGGAGAGGGCGCCCGTCGGAGGCTTCGAACGCGACTTTCACTTCGATCGCCGGCGGACGGTCCGGTGACGGGAAATCGGCGGCCTCGATGCCGATGACGACTCCGTTCTTCCGGGCCTCGGCCGGGTTCAATGGGGAGGACGGCATGAAGGTCCAGGAGCCGTCCTGCGAAGGAACACGGACGAAGGCTCGAGCGAAACCGGTCCAGGGCGCGGCGACCTCGGCCCGGACCACGGTTCCCTGGCCGAGCTTTCCGGCCGGCGCAATACGGACGTGGCGCATTTCGTCGTCCGCACCGCTCACGAGGGGCGCCGCGCTTACGTCGGGAAGGCCGTCTCCGTTGTCGTCATCGATATTGGGGATCAGCGTGACCCTCTCCGGATAGGGCAGTCCGACAGCCTGTTGCCGTGATAACGGGTCGGAACAGGCTGTCGCGATGATAATTCCCACGATGCCGATGGCCGGGATCACGCTTCGGAGGCTCGCTCTTGGGACTGTTCGCCGCGGAGCCGATTTGTTCATACGTTCCTCCGTTCCGCGGTCAGCATAGCCTATTCCCGGGTCTTGGGTAAAGAAGGCACAGGACATCCGAAGACACCGATCTCGGGCGGGCTCTGAAGGTCCGGGAATTGATATCTTGGCCGGATTCGCGCCGCTGGCCGGCCGGCTAAGCTCTTTTCCGGTCGAAGGCCCGCCAGGCTTCCGCGACCGAAGGCTCCGTCTCGTCCAGACGGCTGAGAACCTTGTTCCGGATGATCCTGGCTTCGAGGGGCAGCTTCCCCTTGGCCAGGGCGAGCGGCTCGCGGGCCGCGTCGTTCACGAGCGGAGAGATCCTGAGCTCAGGGACCTTCGCTTCCCGGGCGGCGGCCTCGATGGATCTCCGGAGCTTGGCCTCGCTGAAATCCTCCCGGCTCCCGTTCTTCTTGATGACATCGATCATGACGCTCTCCTTGTGAAAGCCCCCGCGGGCCCTTGATTCCGGTCCCCGGATCCTGCGCGGTGACCGGCTTCACCGACCGGAGAGCACCAAGAATCATGCCATCTTCTCGATCCGGCGCCGGGTCCGTGCCCCTCCCTGGAACAGGGGAGGGGACCGGGGATGGTGAATCCGTCCGTCTTGAAGAATAGGAATGAGATATCCGCCGGGCAGGACTCGGCGTCAGTCGTGCGCGGCCAGCGCTCGGAGGACCGCCAGGTCGAGCTCTCCTCAACCCCTCATCGGGCCAATTTCACGAGCCAGCGGTGCAGAGGGAAAAGAGGCTCGAAGCGCTCGAAGCAATAGTCGATCAGGCGGCCGGAAAAGAATTCGGCCGGAACCCTGGACTCACAGCCCGCATGGAGCCCGTTGTGCTTCAGAAGCTCGGCGTTCGGCGAGGCCGGGTCGTATCCGGCAGGGACGCGCTTGTAGTGTTTCCCGCCGATCTCATAGCCTTCGTGTTTCCCAAGCTCCGCGACGATCTTCCCCAGCTCCTTGCCCAGCTTTGGGTCGGCCGCAGCCCGGCGGTACCGGGTCAGGAGGCTGTCCGAGAACACATAGGCCCCGCCTCCGAGGAACAGGTCGGGCGGCTCGAGATGGACATAGAACCCGGGCGATTCCATCCTTGAAGCCCCTTCCCAGAAAAAAAGACCCAGATTGATCTTATAGGGAGTCGGGTCCTGGCTGAACCGAGTGTCGCGGTTCAGGCGGAAGATGGACCTGTTGACCTGGGGGACGGCGACGATGCGGGGAGCGGCCGTCCGGAGCTTCCCGCCCATGGCGACGACGAAGGCCTTGGCCGGCTCCAGGACATGCTTGTCGTAGGTCTCCCTATGGGCCGTGAACCACTCCCGGGTATTGTTCCTTTTGAGACCTTCGAAAAAGCGGACCGTCTCCTTCGTGAACCCCGAAAAAGAAGAAATGTCGGCCATGCGTCCCTCCCTCGGGCCATTGTATCCGTCCCCCCCCGATCGGTCAAACGAAGCGGGCCGGCATAGGCCCGCGGGAGAACCTTGCTCGTTCACCCCCGGGTCCCGGCTTTCCGGCCGCCGGTCGAGCGGGTCATTGACACTCCGGCTTGTCCCGTACTAATATCGCGTCGATATCGATCGCCGGGAGGTGCCCATGGCCAGGATCCTAGCTTTCTGCGGCCTCGACTGCGTAGAATGCGAAGCCTATATCGCTACTCAGAAGAACGACCGGGCGGGGCTCGAGGCGACCGCGAAGCAATGGGCTCAGCAGTTCGGCGGCAAAGAGATGAGCCCGGACATGTGCATCTGCGACGGCTGTTCGTCCGGAAAAAGGACGAGCAAGGCCCACGCCGCGACCTGCGCGATCCGGCTCTGCGCGACCGCGCGCGGCGTGACGACCTGCGCCCACTGCCAGGACTACGGCTGTGATACGTTGAAAGGATTCTTCGCCTTCGCGCCCGTCCTCAGGGACAAGCTGGAGGCGATCCGGAAAGAGATAGGGAAGTAGGCCGGCGTCCGTGCCGACATGGCCGACGATCGAGCGCGGACGAGGGCGTGTCACGCATTGAGCTGCCAGTACATCGCGATCGGCACAGGGCACTCGACGTCAAGGTGTCCCGATCGGCCAAGCCATTGCCGATGATGCCCCCCCTGGGAGATGAATTTAACCTTCGGCCTCCCGATTGGCACGTTTCATGGGTGAGAATTGAGCGTGGGACGGTTTCTGCCCGATCGGCGGGGGTCCTCGTCGTCATTGTGTATATTAGCCTAAGCACGTTTCTGATGAAGGGCGGCACCCCTCACAGGGGTGGCCGCCCTTTTTTATTTTCGGGGGATTTTCTGTATAATCGGCCCGGAAACGCCTTCAGAGAAAATCCATGGCACAAACATTTGATCTGCGAGAAGCTCCCGTGGCCGGCCGCGTGACAGACTTGGTCGGGAAGCCGACGTCGCTCATACCGACGCCGGCACTGGTCGTTGAGACGGAGGCCCTGGAGCGCAACCTTCGCCTTATGTCCGACTTCTTCGCGCGCCGCCACGCCAAATTGCGCCCGCACTTCAAATCGCACAAGTGCGTCACGATCGCCAGGCGTCAGCTCGAGAACGGCAACGCCGTCGGCATCACCTGCGCCAAGGTTTCAGAGGCGGAGGTCCTGGCGGCGGGAGGGATCCGGGACATTCTCATAGCCAACCAGATCGTCGGACGGGACAAGGTCGAGCGGGTCGCCGAGCTGGCTCGGAAATGCCGTCTCACCGTCGCCGTGGACGACGAATCCCAGGTGCGGCAACTCTCCGCCGCGCTTGCCCGGACGCGCGCCACGGCCGGCGTCCTGGTCGAGGTGGACATCGGATTAGCCCGCTGCGGCGTCCCGCCCGGCGAGCGCGCGCTGGAGATCGCCCGCGCCGCCGAGACCGCCGCCGGCGTCGATTTCCGCGGCATCCAGGCCTACGAGGGGCACTGCCTCTCCGTCATCGACCCTGAGGAAAGGCGTCGGCAGGTCCTCGCCTCGATGCAAAAGGCCGTGGACACGAGGCGGCTTATAGAAGCCTCCGGCCTGCCCGTCCAAGTGCTCAGCGGCGGCGGAACGGGGTCGTACGATATGACAGGCCTCATGGACGGCGTTGACGAGGTCCAGGCCGGTTCTTACGCCCTGATGGACCATTACTACGCGAAAAGACGGCCCGAATTCGCCCTCGCCCTCAGCGTGATCACGACCGTGATCTCAAGCAACGGTTCGGATCACGCGATCCTGGACGTCGGCGTGAAGGGGGTCGGGGCGGATCTCGGCCCTCCCGTCCTGGCGGACCGTCCGGAGGACGTGATCTCGCGCTTCGAGTCTGAGGAACACGCGTCCGTCAGGGTCGACGGCCGCCCGCTGAAGGTCGGGGACAGGGTTAGGCTGTTCCCGTCTCACGGCTGTACGACCTGCAACTTGCACAGGCGCATCTTCGCCGTTCGGGACGGGATGATCGAGGACATTTGGGCGATAGAAGGAAGCGGGTGTCTGGAATAAGCGTTCGAGCGGCAACCCTCTTGACAGGTTTTATTCTCCCCGGAAATACATAATCGAAAAGTACCGTGTCGGACTATTCGTCCTTCAGCTGGAAGGAACCCTTCTCGACCACGTCGGCCACGGCGATGATCTTCGCTTCGATCAGGATCTGGGATGACGAGGCTCCCGTCGGATAGCCGGAGCCGTCCTCCCGCTCGTGGTGCTGCAGAACGATCTGGGCGATCGGCCAGGGAGACGGCCGGGTCGGAAACCCGCCGCTGGTGATCGGCGGTGTAGGGATCACGCCGCTCGACGATCATCGCCGCCGTCTGGACGGTTCTCGCCAGAGCATTCTGTATCTGCATATCCAGGCTTTGTCGAACGGTCCTCAAGCCCGGCGCCGTCATCACTCCCACCCGGCCGCCAACGAGAGAACGGATGCATATTCCGGCGCTTTGGGATAAAATAAATCAATTGAAGGAGGAGGCCCATATGTCATCCGTTATCAATCGTCGCGATTTTCTCAAGTCCTCGGCCCGGGCCGGCCTGTTCTTGAGCCTCGGTTCGGGCAGAGGGATCGGCTCCATATCCACCGCGTCCTATGACGTCATCGTCAGGAACGGCATGATCGTCGACGGCCTCGGCGACAAGCCGTTCCGGGCGGACCTCGGGATCGTGGGAGACCGGATCCGGGTGATCGGCAGCCTCTCCGCGGCCGAAGCCCGGACGGTCCTGGACGCCTCGGGAAAGATCGTCGCGCCCGGGTTCATCGACATCCATGCCCACACCGACGCCCGGGAGCTGCTGCTCAACCCGAAGGGGGAAAGCAAGATCCGGCAGGGCGTGACGACGGAGATCAGCGGGAACTGCGGCGGCTCCTCCTTCCCTCTGTCCAAGGACGTCTCGGAAGGAGAAAAGCGATATTCGGAACGGTCCGGATTGACCCGGGACTGGTTCGACCTGGAGGGCTATTTTTCGAGGTTGAAGAGGACGGGGCTCGCTTTCAACTATGCGACGCTCGTCGGCCAGGGGTCCATCCGCGAGCTTGTCCTCGGCGACGCGCGAAGAAAGCCCGACGCCGAAGAGCTCGAGAGGATGAAGAACCTCGTGGCCCGGGCCATGGAGCAGGGGGCGATCGGCATTTCTACGGGCCTCGAATATTCGCCCAGCGGCTTCGCTTCGACCGAAGAGGTCATCGAGCTCTGCCGGGCGGCCGCGGCCTACGGGGGCTTTTATGCGACACATGTGAGGAGCGAAGACAGCCGGGTCGTCGAGGCCGTTGCGGAGGCCATCCACATCGCGGAGGCCGCTGAGCTCCCCCTCGAGATCTCGCACTTCAAGGTCTGCGGCACGACCTATTGGTGGAAGCTCCCCAAGATGTTCGATCTGGTGGAGAGGGCCAGGGAGAGGGGATTGGAAGTGACCGCCGACCGTTATCCCTATACGGCCTACAACACGGGACTGAGCGTCTTTTATCCCAACTGGGCCCTCGACGGCGGGAATGACGCTTTCGTCATGAAGCTCAAAGACCCCGGAGCAAGGCTCAAGATGAAGGAAGAGACCTTCGAGAAGCTCGAGGGAACCCCGTGGGAGAACATCCTCCTTGTAGGCATGGACCAGGAAGAGGACAAGCCTCTCGTCGGCAAGACGATCCAACAGGCGGCTTCCGAGGCCGGACAGGACCCCTACGAATTCTCCTGCGACCTCCTCGTCAAGGAGGGAGGGAACGTTGCCATCACCGGGTTCGGAATGGACGAGGAGGGGACGGAGCAGGTCCTCAAGCACCCTCTCGTCATGCTCTGCTCCGACGGCGGGGCCCTCGCCCCGGCCGGTCCGCTCCACGGCGGGATGCCCCATCCCAGGAACTACGGGACCTTTCCCCGTTTCCTCGGGCACTACGTGCGGGAGAGGAAGATCATGGGCCTTCCCGAGGCCATTAAAAAGATGACGTCGATGCCCGCGGCCAAGGTGGGCGTCAAGGACCGCGGCGCGATCCGGACCGGGAACTGGGCGGACCTGGTCGTCTTCGATCCGGCGACGATCGCCGACAAAGCCACGTACACGGACCCCGAACAGTACCCGGAGGGTATCGACTATGTCCTCGTCAACGGGAAGGTCGTGATCGATCACGGCGTCCACAGCGGCGAGCTGGCGGGGAAGCTGCTCTATGGGCCGGGGAAAAAATAGGCGGAGCGGATGAGGACGATGGGCACCCCGAGACTCGAGATCGATCTGGCCAAGATCGGCCACAACGTCCGAGAGGTGATCAAGCTCTACGGGGCCAAGGGCTTGACGATCACGGGGGTCACCAAAGGGGTCTGCGGGGACCCTCTTGTCGCCGAGGTCATGGTGAGGAACGGGATCTCCGTCCTGGGGGATTCAAGGCTCGCCAACATCAGGAGGATGCGGAAGGCGGGGATCCGGGTTCCCTTCATCCTCCTCCGGCTTCCGGCCCCGGGAGAGGCGGCGGCCGTCGTCCGCGACTGTTCGATAAGCCTCAATAGCGAAATGCGCGTGATCCGGGAGCTTTCCGCGGCAGGGCAACGATCCGGGGTCCGCCACGGCGTCATCCTGATGGTCGAGCTCGGCGACCTGAGGGAAGGCATCCTGCCCGGGGACCTGAAGGGCGTGGCGGCGGAGGTCCTCCGGCTTCCGGGGGTCCGGCTTGCCGGCATCGGGGCGAACCTGGCCTGCTTCGGCGGGGTCAAGCCCGACGCCAGGAACATGGGCGAGCTGGCCTCGCTTGCCCACGGTTTGGAAGAGGAGTTCCATTTCCGCCTGGAATTCGTCTCCGCCGGCTGTTCGACGGTTTACTCCTGGCTCAAGTCCGTCGACCGGGTCGAGGGGGTCAACAATGTCCGGCTGGGCGACTCGTTTCTGATCGGAGGCAGGGACCTGGAAGAGAAGGGGATCCCGGGCCTCCATTATGACGCATTCACGCTGGTCGCCGCCGTCATCGAGTCCAAGGTCAAGCCCTCTCTCCCCTGGGGGGAGATCGGGCTCGATGCGTTCGGCCACATCCCCAGCTTCGAGGACCGCGGCCTCGGCCGGCGCCTCATCCTCAACATCGGCCGCCAGGACGTCCTCTACACCCAGCTCTACCCGCGTGCCGCCATCGAGGTCCTCGGCGCCTCGAGCGACCACCTGATCGCCGCCGCTAATGCGGCCGACCTCCAGGTCGGGGACGAAGTGAGATTCGATATCGATTACGGGGCCATGCTGGCCGCCATGACGTCGCCTTATATCCGAAAGGTCCACCTGAACCGGGATCGGGCATGATCCGGGAAAGGCCCTGCTTCATCCTCTTCCTGATAGCCGTATCCTCCCTGATCGGCATCCTCGCCGCATCCCAAACGCTGTCCAAGGAGTGGACGGCCTGGCTCGATGAGGTCGGGCCGATCGTGACCAAGAGGGAGCTTTCGGTCTTCAAGAGCCTGCAGACCGAGGAGGACCGGAAGAGGTTCCAGCGGATGTTCTGGAAGGCCAGGGACGAGACGCCCGGGACCCCCCAGAACGAATATATGATCGACTATTATGCCCGGAGGGGATACGCCGAAGTCCATTACGGCGGGGCCCGGACGGATCGGGGCCGGATCTACATCCTCCTCGGGAAGCCGGCCGAGGTCCAGAACTACTCGGGCTCGGAAAAGGTCGTCGATTGCGAGCTCTGGCTGTACCGGAACGAGGGCCGGAGGGGGCTTCCCCCCATGCTCTATCTCCTTTTCTACCGGAAGGACAATATCGGAGATTATGTCCTCTTCTACCCGGGACTCAATTCCAGCCTGGAGATCCTGTCCACGAGCTACATGCGGGGGAGCGTCAGGAAAGCCCAGGCTTATCGGATCATCAGCTCGAGCTTTCCCGAGCTGGCCAAGGCCTCCCTTTCCGTCATCCCGGAGGAGGCGAACTCGGCCTTCCTCGGGACTCCGAATTCTTCCGCCAACGTCATCGCCCAGATCTTCAACCTGCCGGAGAAGGAGGTTGAAAAAGGTTACCTCAGGAGCTTCTCGGCCGTCGAAGGGACGGTCGATGTCAGCTATTCGGCCAAGGAGATCGCCGCCAAAGCCGCCTTCTGGCTGACCGAGCAGGACGGCATCCGCTTCCTCAATTATTCGCTCCTGCCGGAGGTCATCCGGACGGCGCAGAACCCCGACGGGTTCCGGACCGCGCATCTGGTCTTCAACCTGAGGGTCGCGGACGCGGCCGGGAGGACGATCGTCCAAAGGGAAAAGGGGATCCGCCTGAAGCTCGACGAGGCCAGGACGCGGGCCATGGAGGAGCGCAAGTTCGTCTTCAACGATCTGGTCCCGATCATCGACGGGGATTTCGAGGCCAGCCTGACCTTGACCAACCGGACCACGGAGGAATTCGCCGTCCTCAAGGAACGGATCCGGACGGGCCCGGGGGCCGTGCCGGCCGTCCTCGGGTACGAGGTCAACGAGAGGAAGACGGGGGCCTTCGTTCCCTTGAGCCTCGGGGGCTTTAAGGTCCTCTCGGACCCCCGGTCGATCTACGGGCCGGGCGAGACGCTTGAGGGCCTGCTCGTCTCCGACAAGGCCCCGCGGATCATCCTTGTTCCCAGGGACGAAGGCCTCGAAGCCGTGGAGATCGAGGGCCCCGTTCAGCGGGGATCCGTATTCGTCTTCCGCCGGCCCCTCAAGGACGTTCGGCCCGGAACCTATGATCTGGTCATGGACAGGGAAGGCGCCGAGGTTTTCCGAAAGACCGTCTCCGTGCTGTCCTTCGACGTTCCCAAACCCATCGAGTTCGAAAGCGTCGAGCCTTCGTCGTCGAAGGACGATCACATGTTCGTCCTCGGCCAGGAATATCTGAACGCGGGCGACGCGGTCCGGGCCCTCGAACGCTTCCGGAGCCTCCCCGCCCGCCTCTGGAACTCCGGCTCGATCCCGGTCATCGCGAGGGCCCTCTATCTGACGGGGAATTATACCGAGGTCCTGGACCTGCTGGAAAAGGACGGGGTGGAACGAACCTATCCGGTCCTCCTTCTCCTCGGCAACTCATGCCTCGAACTCAAGAAGCTGGACCGGGCGGCCGCCTATTTCGAGCAGGTTCGAAAATACGGGGACACCCCGGAGAACAACAGGACCTTGGGGGCCATCTATTTCTCGCTCGGCGACAAAGAGAAGGCCCAGATCTACTGGGACCGGGCCGACGCTCTCGAAAGGAAACGGAGCGGAACCGAGCCCGCTGAAAAAAAGGAACCCCGATGAACAGGAATCAAAAAACCCTTTGGCTGGCGGCGGTGATCGGCGCGGCGCTTTTCGGCGCGCCCCTCCGGGGCGACATCACGGGAGCGGTGGACGGGGTGGTCAAGGATGCGGCGACCGATCAGCTCCTGGAGGGCGTCAAGATCGCCATGGTCTACTCGAAGTCCGAGACCATGGCCTATTCCCTGGTCTCCGATAAAAAAGGCCATTTTTACAAAAGCGGACTCGTTCCCGGGACCTACAGCCTGACCTTCGAAAAAGACGGCTACGTTCCCCAGTCCGGCTCGGTCAGGGCCGTCCCCGGTCTGGCGACGCCCATGGACATCCGAATGGAGCCGGGAAGCGGCGCGGCTTCGGGCGGGGCCTCCGCGGGGAAGCTTATGAGCGCCGGTTCCGCGCTCCTCGAAGCGAGGAAATACGACGAAGCCGTGGCCGCCTTCAGCGATGCCATCGCTAAGGCCCCTTCCGAGGCGGTCCTCCATTACTACCGGGGCTTCGCGCTCGAAAGGTCGGGGAAGAACGACCAGGCCCTCGAAGATTATGCGAAAGCGATCGAGCTCAAGCCGGACTTCATCCTGCCCCTGACCCGGTCGGGCATCATCCTGGCCAGGAAGCTCGACCACGAGAAGGCTTCGGAATTTTACAAGAAGGCCGTCGACCTGAAGAGCCAGGATCCCGAGACCTTGTACAACTATGGCGTCTGTCTCGTCCTGACGGGGAAAAAAGAAGAGGCCCGGGAGGCCTTCGAAAGACTTCTGGCCCTCGACCCCTTCTACGCCGACGGGTATTATCAGCTCGGGATCGTCTTCCTGGGCTCGGGGGACTCCGCCAAGGCCAAGGCCTTGCTTCAGAAATTCGTCGAGCTCGATCCCGAAAATCCGAATGCGCCCCTGGCGAAGGAGATCCTCAAGAGCCTCGGTTGAAGCTTTCGATCTCGCCCCGCCGGCCGCCGCTCTTCTTCGGGGCATCGTCATAGTTCTCGACCGGCCGAAATTCTTGAAAATTTAGTTTGAACGGCGGGAAAAAGCAGAATATCATAGCGGCAAAGGGATATGAATGGTTTCTGCATCCAGGGGCAGGACGACGAAAAACGTCCATAAAAAATATCTTGCATGATGCGGAGGAGGTGGATCTGAAGAAGCCGCTCGATGCCGGTGTCAATGGGGACAATTCAAGGAACGGGGGTCTCTGAAGGGCCAAAGGTTGAAGGAGGGATTAATGAATCGAAGGAGATCGCACTCACTGTTCATCGCTTTGATCATTTTCTGTCTCATTTCCGGGATATCCTATGCCCAGAGCGGGACGACGGGGTCCATCGAGGGGAAGATCACCGACGAAGAGGGCAACGGGCTCCCCGGAGTCCAGGTCAAAGTGTCCTCCCCCGACCTCATCGGGGGGGTCCAAAGCAAGGTCACTTCGACGGAGGGCCGGTTCAGATTCGCGGCCCTTCCCCGCGGGGCATATATGATCGAGGCTTCCCTGGCGGGCTTCACGACCGCCAAGAGGGAAAATATTCAGATGTTCGTCGGGCAGACCATCACGATCGACCTCGATACTCAAGATCGGCAAGCTGGAGCAGGAGGTCACGGTCACCGGGACGGCGCCTCTCATCGACGTCAAGGATTCCCAAATGAATGCGACCAATCTCGACAAACAGATGCTCGAGACGGTCGGCGAGGAGATGCGCTTCAAGAGCTCGACGAGCCTGATCAATCTGGCGCCGGGCATCAAGGACGACAGCGCGATGGGGGCCGCATCCCGGGTCAGCAACCAATGGCAATTGGACGGCCAAAGCCTTTTGACCTATATCGGGTCCGGGGCCGACTGGTCGTACCCGGATATGAACATCATCGAAGAAGCCCAGGTCTCGGGGTCGGGGGCCAATGCCGAATACGGCAATTTCACCGGCGCCGTTCTCAATCTGATCACCAAGAGCGGCGGCAACGCGTTCGAGGGCCTGGTCGCCACCTCCTATTCTCCCCTGAACTGGAACCAGAAGAACTTCGATATCAACGATCCGAAGTTCTCCCTTTTCTCGACGCCTCCCCGCTCGCTTTATTTCGATGCCCATGTCGGGATCGGCGGCCCCATCATCAAGGACAAGCTCTGGTTCTATATCTCCGGAGGCTTCATCCAGGGTGATTCCGAGGTCATGGGCGGCGGCGTCGTCTTCAAGGAACGGGAGTCGGAGCAGGTCCCCAAAGGCTTCGGCAAGCTGACGTATCAGGCCGGAAAGAACACCCGGCTCTCGGCCTTTGTCGAGTACGAGCTCTTCCAGGTCTTCAATCGGGGCCTGAGCGTTTCCAGGCCCTTGGACACGACGTATTTCGACGTGGGCCCGGCCGTTCCGGTGTCCTTCAGCTTACTGCAGACCTTTTCGGAAAACACCTTCGCCGAGGTCAAGGTGGGCTATTACTACAGCCTGTACGACCAAAGACCGAACCAGGGAAGGGATGTTCCACAGCACTATGACGCCCTGACGGGGAAGTACAGCGGAAACTACGGCTATTGGGGAGATTCCGCATCGAGCCATTACACCGGCAGCGCTTCCGTCTCCCATCACGCCACGGATTTCATCAAAGGGTCGCACGATTTCAAGGTCGGCGTCGAATTCCTCAAGGGATTCGATAACGCCGCGAGCGGCTATACGGGAGGGTTCATCTATTCGGACAACGTCTACAGCTATTACGACTACCAGTATCATACCTATGCTTATACCTACGGGTATGACCTGAGGGCCAACGGCTGGAGAGCCTCCGCTTTTGTCCAGGATTCCTGGAAGATCAGCGACCGGCTGACCATCAACCCGGGCCTCCGCTGGAGCATGCAGAGGGGATACCTGCCGAACGTCGGCGACGCGGCCTTTTTCAAGCCCAAGAGCTCATGGGAAGGCCGGCTCGGCCTCACCTTCGACATCTTCGGGGACCACACGACGGCTTTCAAAGCCCATTATGGGCGGTTCCACGAGTCCTTCAAGACGTATTTCTTCAACGGCGCCGACCCCGGTTATGAGGATTGGGTCATGTACGACGTGCGTCCCGGCGGTCAGAAGATCGAGGTCTGGAGGCAAGCCTATTCGGCCAACACGTCCATGGCACCCACCGTCCGTATTCCCTATTCGGACCAGTTCACCCTGGGCCTGGAGAGGACGATGTTCACGGACGTCGTCGTCGGGGTGACGGTCATGTACCGTGTCTACAAGGACTTCATCGCGAGGATGAACGAGACGGCCACGTGGGCGCAATTCCCTTATACGTACAGGGACCAGAACGGAGCCCTGCAGACCATCACGCTTTATGAGAAGGACGAGGCGTCTCCCGCTGACCACTACGTCATCGGCAATCCGCGGGCCGGGGAATACGGCTCCGTGATCATCACGCCCAAGAACATCTACAAGGGGATCACCTTCTCCATCAACAAACGGTTCTCCGACAACTGGATGCTGCACTTCGACTACACGTACAGCCAGACCAAGGGGAACATGACCAACAGCACGCAGGCGTCGTGGGGAGGGATCTACTTTGAAACGCCCAACAGGCAGATCAACGCCTCCGGCTATCTCCCTTATGACGCCCCGCACGCCGTCAACCTTTATGGAACGGCCGTCCTGCCCCTGGGCATTGTGTTGACCCCAAGATTCTCCTATCAGAGCGGCTGGAATTGGACCCCTTATGTGAAAGTCTCGAGCGTTTCGGGGAGCCCCAGCGTCAACGTCACGTCCCGGGGATCGCAAAGGCTTCCGGCCATGGTCAGCTTCGACATCCGGGCGGAAAAGATCTTCAACTTCAGCGAAAAAATGAAGATCAGCTTGATCTTTGACGCGTTCAACATCCTCAACCGCGGCGTCGAGACTTCCGTTGAATCCCGGGTAACCCTGGACTCGTACGGAAAGGCCCTGTTGGTCTGCGAGCCGAGGTTCTTCCGGGTGGGGATGAAGTTCTTCTTCTAAGCTTGCGGAGGGAGGAGGGAGGGATGATCCTCTCCCTCTTCCCATTTTCAAGGAGGCTCTTGTGAAAAAAAAGGCCGGTTTCTGGGGAGTCCTCACGGCGGTCATCATCCTGTTCCCGCTTCTGGGGTCCCTGAGCGCCGATGAGAGAACGGACAAGGTCGACAAGCTCTTCGCCGAGTGGGACACGACCGTGAGCCCCGGCTGCGCCCTGGCCGTCATCAAGGACGGGCGCATCATCTACGAGCGCGGCTACGGCATGGCCAAGATCGAGGACGGGCTGGCCATGACTCCCACCAAGATCTTCGATATCGGCTCCACGTCCAAGCAGTTCACGGCCGCCTCGATCGCCCTGCTGATCAGGGACGGCAAGGTCGCGCTGGACGACGACGTCCGGAAATACATTCCGGAGCTTCCCCGGTACGAGAGGACCATCACGATCGCCCACCTCCTGCACCACACGAGCGGGCTCCGCGATTACAACGCCCTCCTGGAGCTTTCGGGGTTCAGGTCGGAATCCGATTCCCCCACGGTTCCGGAAGCCCTGGAGGCGATCTCCAGGCAAAAGAGGCTCAATTACCTGCCGGGAGAGGAGTATTCCTACACGAACACAGGATTTTTCCTGCTGGGGCAGATCGTCGAGCGGGTGAGCGGCAAGAGCCTGAACGCGTTCGCCCAGGAGCGGATCTTCGGACCGCTGGGCATGAAGCATACGATCTTCCAGGACGACCACACCCAGATCGTCAGGGATCGGGCCAGCGGCTACGACAAGACGGAGAACGGCTTCAAGCTCGACATGAGCAATTGGGACGAGGTCGGAGACGGCAACGTCTACACTTCGGTCGAGGACCTTTACCTTTGGGACCAGGCCTTCTACACCAACGCGCTGGGCAAGGACCTGATGGATATGCTCCAGACGGTCGGCGTCCTCAACAACGGAAAGAAGCTCGATTACGCCTTCGGCCTCGTCGTCACGGAATACAAGGGGCTCAAGGTCGTCGAACACGGCGGTGCCTGGGCGGGATTCCGGGCGGGCTTCGCCCGCTTCCCCGAGCAGAGGTTCTCGGTCATCTGCCTGGCCAACCTGAGCTCCATAAACCCCTCGGGCCTCTGCTTCAAGGTGGCCGACATCTATCTGGCCGACCTGTTGAAGGCCGCTCCGAAGGCCGACGTGAAAGCGGCCGAGTCCATAAAGCTTCCCCCGCCGGAGCTCGAGGCTAAAACGGGGAATTATCAGGACGACAAGTTCGGGATGTGGCTCTCCTTTTCGGTCAAGGAGGATAAGCTCGAAATGGACGGGCTGGGGAAGCCGTTGAAGTTCGTTCCCGTGAGCCCGTCGATGTTCCGGGCGATCGACGCCCCGGAAGAGATCACGCTGGAATTCGTCCCCCCCGTCAAAGGCAAGGCGGTCGAGGCGATCGCGACGGTCGGCAAAGATGAGACATTCAAGCTGACCAAGGCCGCGCCGCTCGCTCCCCTGACCCCGGCCAAGCTCCAGGAATTCGCCGGGCTGTACAAGAGCGATGAGCTGCTCGGGGCGGAGTACCGCCTCGTCGTGGAAAAGGACGGCCTCGTCATCAAGTTCAGGAACGCGCCCAAGGACCCCCTCATCGCCATGGCCCCCGACAAGTTCACCCTCGGCTATTTCAACATCGAGTTCGTCCGCAAGGGGAAAAAGGTGACGGGCTTCGAGCTCAGCGTCGGCCGCGCCGGGCACATCGTGTTCATCAGGGAATAGCGCGCTTCTCTCGGCCGGGTATCGCACGGGGCGGAGGCCGTCCGCCCCGGAAGGAAGCTGCCTAGAGAAGCACGGTCCCGTTATTACGGCATTCGGCGACCATGGCCTCGGGCCAGATGCTGGCCTGGACCTCACCGATATGGGCCTTCCTCATGTAGAACATGCACAGCCGCGACTGGCCGATCCCTCCTCCGACCGATAGCGGAAGGCGGCCGGCGAGGAGCTCCCTGTGGAAATACAGGCTCCGGCGCTCCGTAAGGCCGCGGACCTCCAGCTGCCTTTTCAGGGTTGCCGGATCCACCCGGATCCCCATGGAAGAGATCTCGAATGCCCGGTCGAGCACGGGATTCCAGATGACGATGTCGCCGTTCAACCCCGGCCCCAGCTTCGTCGGCGTCGTCCAGTCGTCATAATCCGGCGCCCGGCCGTCGTGAGGCTTGCCGTTCCGGAGAGGCCCGCCGACCCCGATGACGAAGATCGCGCCCCGCTCCCGGCAGAGCTCGGTCTCCCTCTGGACGGGGGTCAGCCCGGGGTATCTTTCCTCGAGCTCCCGGGTGTGGACGAACGATATCTCTTCCGGGAGCACGGGCTTGATCCTGGGGAAATGACTGCGCATGAAGGATTCCGTGCTCCGGACAGCCCCGTAGATCCTGCGCACGGTACGCTTGAGATACTCCAGGTTCCGGTCCTCCGGCCGGATCGCTTTTTCCCAGTCCCATTGATCGACATAGAGGGAGTGCATCGCGTCGGGGATCTCGTCCGGGCGCAGGGCGTTCATGTCGGTGTAGATCCCGAAGCCGGGCCTGATCTTCAGGTCGCGCAGGGCGAGACGCTTCCATTTCGCCAGCGATTGAACGATCTCGATCCGCTCGCCGCCCAAGCCGGGGGCGGAGAAGGATACGGGCTTCTCGATCCCGTTCAGGTCGTCGTTGATGCCCGTCCCCCCCTTGACGAAGAACGGCGCGGTCACCCGCCTCAAGCGGAGGCTATGCGCCAGACTGCACTGGAAGAAATCCTTGATCAATTGGATGGCCCGTTCCGTCTCCAACGTGTCCAGAACGGGGCTGTAGCGTCCTCGCGAAATCCACGGTTGGCTCATGATGGTCGATCTCCTTGTCCATTCGATAGGGATGTGTGCCCTTGAGAAAAAAAGGCGGGTGGGGGGACGGTTTTATAGGGTGGGGGCGGCCACCCGGTTATGGTTGCGGTTATTCAGGGAGACGGAAAGCGGGGCGGGCGAACCCGATCGCCCGTTCGATGCGCCCGTCCTCTGAATTCGCATGGGGCCTATTATACGAGCTCCGGAACGGCTGTCAAGGAAGATCCTTGACTACTTAAGTGTTGGCGTATCGAGAGGAATGGATTACAATTCCAATCGCCGAAGGGAGCTATTCCGGATCCGGCATGATCAAGGCCGAAAGGGCCAGGGGGTGGCGTCATGGAACGCATCGCTTCGAAAGTGTCACTATTGCGCGGGCTTTTCATCGCTTATTTCGCGGCCCAGCTCCTCGTGGATCTCGTCCTGGGCTGGGATCTGACCCGGGCTGTGTTCGAAGACGGGCCCGCAAGCTGGCCGGGCCGTTTGCGGATGTCGCACGGCGCGTTCATTGCCCTCACGCTGTCGATCGCCGCCGTCCTTTTCTTCCTGGGGCTTTGGCTCCTGCTTCAGGCCGCAAGGAGAAAGAACTGGGCCCGCGTGGCCCTGCTGGTCGTCGGCTGGCTGATCGTGATCGACGCGCTTACGAGCTTGCTGTTCACTTCCCGGACGCCGGGTTTGAGTTCCTGGCTGTCCGGCCTGAATCCCGACATGGACTGGCACCGGTTGATGCTCATCGACCGGATCAAGGACTTCCTCGGGTTGCTCTATTGGGGCACCCTGATCTCCGTCCTTCAGTTCAACGCCGAGGTGAAGCGCGGGTTCCTCGAGCCTGCTCGATCCCCTCGAGAGTCCGGGCCGGGGACGCCTGGGCCGGGCGGGCCTGAAGGCAGGCCGTGAATCCGACCCCCCGGACGACGGCCCTCGCCTCGCTCGTCGTCCTGGCTTGCTTGTTCTTACCGCGATCCGGAGAAGGCTCCGCGCGGGAAGCCCGATCCCCGGGTTTCCGGACGAGCCCCGGCGTTCTCCGGTTCTCCACGACCGCATCGGGCGCCGTTCCCGAACCGCTGAGATTCGGCGTTTTCAAGGAGGGCGAGGGGAGTCTCCGATGGAGGGCACGGGCTAGCCGCCGCTGGATCTCGCTCTCGCCCGCGTCGGGGACGAAGGAAGAGGACATCGAGGTCCGGGTGGACCCTTCTTGGCTGGAACCGGGCCTTCATGCGGGGACGATCACGATATCCTCGACCTCGGCCCCGGATCGCCCGCGTACGGTCGAAGTCCTTCTTGAAGTCCGGGAGATGCCCTTATATGCGGGATTCCGTTCGTCGAGATACGGCATCGATCCCTTCCCGGACCCTTCCTACTGGGCCGGGACCGCGGCGGAGATGGCCCGCCGCGTCGGAGGGGCCGTTCCGGCCGGCATCTGGATCGTCGGCGTCACGCTTGACGACGGGACCTGCGAATTGAATTTTCCCGGGCCCGGCGGGTCGTTCCCGAAGATCGTTTTCTTTCCGGAGGACCAGAACGAGGAATTCCTGACGGCCTTCGATGCCGCGGGGATTTCGGTTTGGCTCCAGGTGGAGCCGGGTGACGCCGACCTGCCGACCCTCGTCGATCTCGTTCTCGGGCGATATGGACGGCACCCGTGCGTCACCGGCTTCGGGATCGACGTCGAGTGGCTTCAGTGGAAGTCCCACCAATGGGGGAGGCCGGTCACCGATGCCGAGGCGGTCCAATGGCTGGCCCGGGTCAGGGCCGGCAAGTCCTCGTATTCGCTGTTCCTCAAGCATTGGCTTCCCGAGAGAATGCCTCCCGCCGCCCGCGAAGGGCTCTTCTTCATCGATGACAGCCAGGGATTTGCGTCGTTGGACGCTCTCCTCGAGGAGTTTCGGGCCTGGGGACAGGCCTTCTGGCCGAGCCCCGTCGGATTTCAATTCGGATACGAGGCGGACAGGCCCTGGTGGGCCGGGCTGGGCGATCCGCCTGCGTCCATAGGGACCGCTCTCCGGCAGGCCATCCCAAATCTCCATGGCCTGATCTGGGTCGATTTCACGCTCAAAGAAGTGTTCCCGGACTCCCCCCGGCCTCGAGACCGGGAAAGAGAGCGCCCCGGGGCTGATAAGCCGAGGACCGGCGACGGCAAGCGCCCCTAGGCGCCGCCGAACGCGGCTTAATAGCGATAAGAAAGGCTGACGTACAGGTTGCGTCCGGGTTCCATCACCCGGACGTTGGAGCGGAACGGGTCGCGCTGGTAGGACAGGTATTCGAAGTAGTTCTTGTCCAGGGCATTGTCCAGCCCGACCCTGAGCGTATATCCCCTGACGTTGAGCCCGGCCTTGAGGTTGAGCACCCCGAATCCCGGCGTCGCCGCCTCCCGGAGGTCGGTGTCGATCCTGGTCTGGGCGCCGGAGAACACCCCTTCGGCCTCGGCCATCACCTTCCCGGTGTCGTAGCGGACACTCGCCCGGCCTCTGAGCGGCGGCATCTCGGCGAGGTTCCTGGAAAGGATCCCCATCGCGGGGACGGGGGTCTGGGTGCCTCGGACGACCGAGAGGCCTCCCGTCAAGAAGACACGCGACACGGGCGAAACCGAAAGGTCGGTGTCGAGGCCGTAGATCCGGGCGTCGATGTTCTGGTAGGAGCGCGCGATCCTGTTCATGACGCCGGGGAACGGGTGGACTCTGGCCTTCCCGACCACGGTGACGAAGTCGTCGATCCGGTTCCAGTAGAGGCTCGATTCGAGGAAGAGGCCCCGGCGGCGGAGCGAGAACCCGGCGTTGATCCCCGTGTTGCGGCTGGGTTTCAGATCGGGATTACCGACCCAATCCGAGCCCATGCGCCTGAGGGCGAAGAAGCGCTCGCGGGCATCGGGCACCCGGACGGTGTGGCCGACGCTGGCGTTGATCTCGAGGGCGGAGGAGATCTGGAAGCTCAGCCGGGCCGAACCCGAGGGATAGGTATCCGTCGCCGAGGTGCGCCGTGCCGAATTGTATGCGTAATAGAGGCCGACGTTGGCCTTGGCGGCGTCCGCGACGCTCTTCGACGTATCGATCCGCGCCCCGAGGTTGAGCCGCAATCTTTTCAGGACTAAGATGCCGTAATCCGCGTAGACGCCCGCCGTGTCCGCTTTCACGTCGGGGATGGAGTACTGGGGGGCGTAGCCGCCGCCGGCCATCTGCGTCGTCGTATCCCATTGCCGCCGGAACGCCTCTAGGCCGACGACGAGGGTCAGGAATTTCATCTCGAACTTGCCGCCGAACGTCTCCGTGCCGGCCATGGTCCCCATGCTGAAATCCCGGGGGACGTTGATCGAGGAGGTCCGGAACGCGTCGGTCATCCAGTGCCGGACGTTCGTGTAATATCCCTGGAAGCGCACCGACTTGATCCGGCCCGGGGAGTCGATCTGGTAGCCGAAATTCAGGCGGTTCCCGTTGTCGTAGATCGCGTCCATCAGCAGGTAGGGGTAGAGGACGTGATCGGCTTCCTGCCGGGTGAAGGAAAGCTGGAGCTGGTGATCGGCGCGGGGGCGGGCCGAGACCTTGGCCCAGGCGGTGCCGACACTGAAAGCGTCGCTGTCGACGAGCCCCGGCCGGAAATTCCCGTTTTCCGAGAAGCGCCGGCCCGATCCGTCGGTATAGGGATCGGAGCGTCGGAAGGAGAATCCCGCGAGCGCGGAGAACCGGTCCGAGCCGTAGGACGCCGTCACGGCGGGATTGACATAGCCCCTCTGGCCCGCGGCCAGACTCCCGTAGCCGTGGAACCCGGGCTCCGCCTGGCGGGTGACTATATTGATCACGCCGCCGAGACTGCCCTGGTTCTGGATGTCGAACGGGCCCTTGCCGAGCTCGATCCGCTCGACCTCGGCGAAATCGACGTGGAAGGCCGCGGGGTCCATCCCGTTGGGACACGCCCCGTGGATCCTCTCGCCGTCGATCAGGACGTTGAGGTCCTTGCTCTGGAATCCGCGCAGGACCACGTCGTTGGCGATCCCGCCCTTCCTTACCTTGCAGACGCCGCTCACCTCGGCGAGGGCTTCGCCGACGTCGCGGGCCGTGCTTTCCCGCGCGGGGGACGCCTCGAGGGAGGCCCGGGGCACGCGGCCGATGACGGTCACCATCTCATGGACGGCCGCGGGCTTCAGCTTGAAATCCACGGCCCGGGTTTCCGCGGCCGAAACGGCGACATTCTCCCTGACTTCGGTTTCGAACCCCTGGAGCTCCGCGGTGATCTTGTAAGCTCCCGGAGCCAGGTCATTCACGCGATACACGCCCTTGTCGCCCGTGACGGCTTTGAGAACCGCGCCCGTTTCGACGTTCTTGAAGGTGATGGAGACTCCGGGCAAACCGACGCCGTCATCGGCGGCGGCGACCGATCCCGCGACCTGTCCCCAGGCTTGAGGCTGCGCCGTCCTCGGAAACGCAAGTATCAGGAAAACCAGTATCAATCCCGCCCAATGATCGCGCCTGCTCCGGATTCTCATATCCATCCTCGCTTGTCCCGACTCACGCCCCCGAGGGCGCTGCCCGGAGCCTCCGCAAGAATCATGCCAGGCAGAACAGGGGGAAAAGCGCGAAAACCGGGCTTTCACCTGGATGGCTGTACTGCCGGACAGGAATCCGTCCCGCAGGCCGAAAAGGGGGACACAATACCAATTTCCCAATTTGGTCCGTTCCCTCAGGGAAAACGGAAACAGGTATTGTGTCTCCTATTCGAGGTAGTCCTGTTCGCGTCCCATGTCCCACGGGTCCATGCTCCGGAGGCCCAGGAGCCGGTCCGCGGCTTGCAGGCCCATCCGCAGGGCCAGGTCGGAATTGCAGTAGCGGAACAAGCCCGCCCGGCCGATGGTCTGAAGATTTTCGAACCGGGCAAGATAGTCCCTGACGACCCCGAGGGGCTGCCGGTAATCATTGACATAGACCGGATAGGCGTCGGGCCGGCGGACGACGAAGCCTCCGACGAGATCCCGGCGGGAGCCGATCCCGATCCTGGACAGCTCCCCGAGGGCGAAGTCGATCACCTCGGCGTCGCTTTTTCGCCAGAGGGCGTCCCCCTCGTCGCAAAAATATTCGAGGCCCAACGTGGTCTTGTCCGGGTCGCGGGTCATGGCCGGACTCCAATTCTTATAGTTCTGGATCCGCCCCATACGGACCTCGGGAGAGTGGACGTAGATCCACTGGTCGGGGAACAGGCTCTTTTCGTCGAGAATGACATTGGCCACGAGAAAGCTTCGGAATCTCAGCTTGTCGGCCGCCGCCAGCACCGGCCCGGGCGGCAGGGGCCTGAGGGCCCTGACCAGTCGGGGCAGGGGCATGCTCGACACGAAATTTTCCACGGGAATGAGCTCCGGCGCGGACGGAGAGCTGCGCCGCAACTCCACGGCCCGGATCCTCCGCCCGTCGTGCTCCACCGCCGAGACGGCCGTATCGAACACGAAGCGGACGCCCAGCCCGGACGCTTCATCCCGGACCCGATCGAAGAACTCCCCGGGCCCGCGCCGCGGGTAAAGGAATTCCTCCGTCAGGGTCTTGGGGCCCGAAGTCCATCTCCCAAAGATCGCTTTACGCATGGCCACTTTCAGCGAAAGGCCCTGGATCCTCTGCCTGGCCCAATCGGCCGAGAGGTCCTTGCAGGGTATGGCCCAGACCTTCCGGGTGTAAACGTCGAAGAAGATCCTGTACAGCCTGCGGCCGAAGCGGTTGATGATCCATCCCTCGAACGTCCCGTCGTCGGCCGGCCGGGCGATCCTGTCCCTGAAGTAGCTCCCCACGCACAGGGCGCTTTCGATCGGGCCCAGGTTCAGGAACGTGTCGAGAAAGGACAAGGGATACTTGAAAAAGCGGCCGCGGTAGAAGATGCGGGAAAGCCTCTTGACCCGGAGGAGATCGTCGCCCATGATCTCCTGCCAGAGAGCGCCGACCTCTCCGAGCCTCGTGAGGAACCTGTGGCCGCCGATATCGAAAAGGGAGCCGTCGAAATCGATGGTTTGGCACAGGCCCCCGCACCGGGAATCCTTTTCGACGACCGTCGCCGCCCGGCCGCGGCGGGCGAGGCCCAAGGCGCAGGCCATGCCGGCCGGCCCGGCCCCGGCGATGACGATCCCCGAAGCGGGCTTTCCCGGGGAGAGCGTTCCCTCGCGCGAGGGGTGAGGGGTTCGGGGGATCGTGCTCATGCGGAGGCGGTCATTGTATTTCATTCGGCATAAGAGTTCAATGCGCGGCGTTTTGACAAGAGGGACCCCGTATGTTATAGGCATCCTATCCGGCTGCCCATGTCGAACCGCAATCCCGCGCTATCCGTGATAGTCCCCGCCCGCAATGCCGAGGCTCTGCTCGACAGGGCCCTGCCCGTTTGGCGGGGCCCCGGACGAGGAGACCTGGAGCTTATCGTCGTCGACGACGCTTCGACGGACGGGACCGCGGCCGCGGCCGCGCGTTACGCCGACCGGGTCCTCAGGCTCGGCGGTCAGAGGGGCCCGGCGGCGGCCCGGAATGCCGGCGCCCGGGCCGGCCGCGGGGATATCCTCCTTTTCGTGGACGCCGACGTCCGCGCGCCGTCCGGCGTCGCGGACCTCGTCGTCCGGGCCTTCCGCGAAGATCCCGGCCTGGACGCCGTCTTCGGCTCCTATGATGATCGGCCCGCCGAAGGGAATTTCCTGTCCCAGTTCAAGAACCTCCTTCACCATTATGTCCATCAAAACGCCGATGAAGAGGCCGGAACGTTTTGGGCCGGCTGCGGCGCCGTCAGGAAGGAGGCGTTCCTCGAAGTCGGGGGCTTCTCGGAAGCCTACGCCCGGCCTTCCATCGAGGACGTGGAATTCGGCTACAGGCTGAAGGCTTCGGGGAAGACCATCCGCCTGCTCAAGAGCCTTCAGGTCACGCACCTCAAACGATGGACGATCGCCGGACTGCTCCGGTCGGATATCGCCGAGCGCGCCATCCCATGGACAAGGCTGGCCTGTGAGCGCGGCCTTCCCCGCGACCTGAATTTCCGGCTGTCCGACCGCCTGAGCTCCGTCCTCGCCTGGCTGTTTCCGCTCGGCCTGGCCGCGGGAGCCTGGCGGCCCTCCGGGCTCATCCTCGCCGCGGCGGCGGCGCTTCTCCTTCTCCTCCTCAACAGGCCTCTCTACCGTTTCTTTCGGGAAAAGCGAGGCCTGTTGTTCACCGCGGGAGCGATCCTCTGGCACTGGTTCTACCTGCTCTACGCCTCGGCCGTATTCGTCCTCTGGGCCTCCGGTTTGTCTGGTCCGGAAGCTCTTCGGCCGAAGCATATCTTCTTGAGGGACTCGAGTCCGCGAATGTATAATGACCCCGGACATGGCCAGCGAAGGCGGCAATAAGGAGATATCGAGCCCACTGGGCTACCTGGCCCGTTCCTATCCCGGCCGGAGCCTCGCCGTTTCGGCCTGCTTCCTGGTTTCGGGCCTGCTCGAGGGCCTCGGCGTCAGCACGGTCCTGCCTCTCATCAACCTGATCATCCGGGGGAGCCTGGATTCGACCGGGACGCTGGGGAGCGCCGTCGAGCGCCTGCTGGCATTTTTCGGGCTCAAGGCGTCGGTCGGGCCGCTCCTTGTCCTGATCCTGGCCGCATTCATCCTGAAGGCGGCCATCACCTACGCGGCCATGCGCCTGGCGATCACGACCGCTTCCGGGATCGTCGCCGAGATCCGGCGCGCCTTCCTCCGAACCCTGCTCGAAGCCCGCTGGGGCTATTTCCAGAACCAGCCTGCCGGGAGGCTGGGCGGCGCCATCAGCCATGAAGCGGAACAGGTCGCCGACCTCTATCTTGGCGCCTGCCGGATGCTTGCGGGGGCGATCCAGGTCGCCGTTTACCTTGTCCTGGCCTTCACCATCTCCTGGCCCTTGAGTCTCTGCGCCCTGGCCGTGGCCGGGCTCGGGTTCGCCGTCCTCACTCGATTCGTCGAGCGGATGCGGCGGGCCTCGACCCGGTTCTACGAACGCATGCGCCTCCTCATCAACGGCCTGGTCGACGCCCTGGCGGGGCTGAAGCCTCTCAAGGCCATGGGCCTCGAAGGAAGGACCGAACCCTACCTGGACGGGGAGATCGCCGCCCTGGGGATCTATAGGGCGCGGGCGGAAATGAACAGGGTCTCCCTCGACGTGCTCCGCGAGCCGTTCCAGCTGATCATGGCCAGCCTGGGGTTCTATATCGCCTTCCGGGTTCTCCGGATCGGCTTTGCCGAGATGGCCCTCACCCTCCTGATCTTCACCCGGGTGTTGGACGCCACGACCAGGCTCCAGAGCCAACACCAGAATATCGCCCGGCTGGAGCCCGCCTTCCGTTCGGTCAGGTCCATCATGGACGAGGCGAGGGCCTGGAAAGAAGACCAGGGAGGCGGCCCGTGCCCCGATTTCCGGCGGTCCATCCAGTTGAGCGACGTCACGTTCCGCCGCGGGGCGAGGGTCATCCTGGAGAACGTTTCTCTCGAGATCGAGGCCGGCCGGACGACACTGCTCCAAGGGCCGTCCGGGGCCGGGAAAACCACCATCATCGATCTCGTGGCCGGGCTCATCAGGCCCGATCGCGGGCTGATCGCGGTCGACGGGGTCCCCCTGGACCGGATCCGCTTGAAAGCCTGGAGGGCCATGATCGGCTATGTCCCCCAGGAATTGTTCCTGTTCCACGGCACGATCCTGAGGAACGTCACCCTGGACGACCCGGGGATGAGTCGGGAGGCCGTCGAGGCCGCCCTGCGCGCCGCCGGCGCCTGGGAATTCATCCAGTCGCTTCCCGAAGGCCTGCTGACGGTCGTCGGCGAGGGAGGCTCGAAGCTCTCCGGCGGCCAGAGGCAGAGGATCGCCATCGCCCGCGCTCTCCTCCGGAGGCCCCGACTCCTCATCCTCGACGAGGCGACGTCGGGGCTTGATCCCCGGACGGAGGAAGACCTGATCGGGAACCTGGGAATGATGGAGGAGCGGCCCGCCGTCCTGGTCGTCTCCCATCGGTCGGCCTTCAGCGGGACGGCGGACGTCGCGTACATCGTCGACGGACGCAAGGTCGCACGTGTCGACCCAGGCGCCCGGACCGTGCCGACGCGTCCGGCCTAAGGGGCTTCTTCCAAATACCCCAACGCCAATAAGAGCGGCTCGATGAGGCCCACGACCTTCCGGACCTTCCGCCGCGGCTGATCCAGGTATTTGTGGACCCGGTCCATCCTGACCCGGGGACGAAGCCGGGCGATGGCTCGCGACGGGTCCGGAGCTCCGATGAAGCCGAGGACGCGGCCGGCGGTGCGCTCGAAATCCAGGCAGAGGTCCTCGTAGCGGACCTCGAGGTACCTGTCCCGGAGCATCATGCCCTGGGCCCGGCCGACGAGAACGCTGTTGGCCCAATGGACGGCGTTATAGACGTGGCTGCGCCGCCGATAGTCCTTCCAGGTCATGGGCAAGCGCTGCCAGCTCCGGATCCGGTCGGTGTTGAAATAGACCTTCCGCCAAAACGCCTCGTTCGGGGCATGGTGGTCGGAGAATGCGACGTCGCGGCCGTCGCGAATGAGGTGGATATATCGGGCCCCGGGAAAAAGAAAATCGACGACGGGCAGGATGTAGCCGGTCTCGCACAGCTTCCAGCCCCAGGCCCCGTCCCCCGGATAGCCCTGAAGGTGCCGCTCCAAGGCGTCCCGGGCGATACGAGGCAGCGCGAGGTCATCGGCCGACCGGCCGTCCCAAAGGGCCCCGTAATCCGGATAGTAGGCCAGGACCAGATGCCGGACGAGCTCGAGCATGTCGAGCGAATCCCGCGATTCGTTCTGGTGCGCTCCCATGAAGACCCCGGCTTCCTCGACCAGCTCGGCCAGCAGGCGGCTGCCCGAATGCGATTTGTTGAAAATGACGACGGGGCGGGAGAGGCCCTCGAACGCCCCGCGGACCGCTTCCAATGAGGGAACAGTCGTCTCTTCAGGGATCATGATGGGCTCAACTCGCTTGTAATACGTCTGCGAAGGAATATATTGTTATCATAGTTCGAACCGCCGATACAAGCCGCGGGCCCGGTTACGGAAACGGCCGGCGGAACTCCAGATTCGAAGGAGACTCGGAATGCATCCGGATCAGTTCCAGGCTTTCGAAAGGATCGTCGCGGAGCGGGGCGCCGGCGGCTCGGTCCTCGAGATCGGGGCCGTCCCCTCGGAAGACAGCCTCCTTTGCCTCGGATCCCTGAGGGCTGCGACGAGAAAGGTCGGCGTTAACCTCGACGGCCCTTCGACGTACCGCGATTTCGCCATCCTTAAGGCCGACGCCAACGACCTGAGCTGTTTTCGGGACGGCGAGTTCGATACGGTCCTGTGCAACGCGGTCTTCGAGCACGACCCCTTTTTCTGGAAGTCCCTGGAGGAAATGCGCCGGGTGACCCGGACCGGCGGTTTGATCGTCATCGGAGTCCCGGGCTTCGCCGGGCCGCGTCCGGCGGGGCGGGGCGCCCGGTTCGCCCGATCCCCTTGGCTCCGCGGCCTGTTCTCCCGGCGCGGCTCCTTCCTTGTCTCGACCCCCGTCTTGCGGCTCCACGACTGCCCCGCCGACTATTATCGGTTCAGCCTCCGGGCCGTCGCCGAGGTCTTCATGCGGGGCTTGAACGACGTCCGGGTCTTCAGCCACATGAAGCCTCCCCGGATCATCGGCTCCGGGATCAAGCCCTAGCGGGGCCGGCGGCCGGGAGGCCCGCGACCCGGTCCAACAGCTCGAGGAGAACCGGCAGCCAGGCCCGGAGAGAATATTCCTCCACGACATAGGCTCTTCCCGCGGAGCCCATCTCGCGGCACGTCTCTTCGTCGGACATCAGCCGGCCGATGGCCCGGGACCACTCGTCTTCGGTCGCGGCCAGGAAGCCGCCGTGCCCCGCCTCCGTCAGCCGGACGTTGATCCCGACGGGGGAAGCCACAAACGGGATACCCGAAGCCATGTACTGGAGGAGCTTGCAGCCGCATTTATAGCGCTGGTATTCGTCCCGGGTCAAGGGCATGATCCCGGCGTCGAAAAAGGAGGCCAGCCGTGTCTCCTTATCACCGTTCCACTCCTCGAAGATCCAGCGGAGCGGGCTCTCGGGGAGCTGCGGCCGGGGACGGGACATGATCACGAACTCGAATCCGAGCCGCCTCTGGACGCGGGCCAGCAGGTCGACGTGGGGAAAGAGCGTCTGGCGGATGGAAAGGTCCGAGCCGCACCAGCCGACCCTGAAGGGGCGCCCGGGAGGGCGGGGGCCGGCCGGCGCGTACGCGTCCGTATCGATGACCGTGGGCAGGACCGTCACCCGGTCGGTATACTGTCGGGCGAAATCGGCCAGGTCGGCGTTGCCCGCCGTCACCCAGGCCGCCCGCCGGCAGACCCAGGCGGCGTGAGCTTCCTTCCCGCCGAGAAAGATGGCGTCGTCGAAATCGAAGATGAGGCGCGGGTTCCGCCGCAGGAGAAAGCGCTCGTAACGGACGTCGCTCTCGAGGACGTCGCGATTGAGGAACACGGCATCGAAGCCGTCCGCGGCCCGGATATCGCGCCACCGGTTCAGCCGCCGCCGCCAGACCCCGAGGCGCCGGAGGGCGTCTCTCAGCGCGAGGTTCCGGACCGGACTTTGCCAGGGGCGGGCCGGCCGGTTCGTCCGCAGGCTGACGCGCCAGCCCGCGCGCTCCAGAGCGGGGATATATTGACCGATGCGGAAACGCGCGGCGGGGTCGTCAGCCGTATGGGCCAGGGCCAGCAGCCGCCTCTCGTTCGACCCTTGCATCCCGGCTCAAGACCTCCCGGCTTCGCGTCCCTCTTCGATGATCTCTTCGATCCGGGCGAAATTGTTCTCCAGAGAGAGCCCGGAGCCCAGCTCGCGGGCCGCCTCGGACATCATCTTCCTCCGGCCGGGGTCCAACAGCATTTCCATGTGGCGGGCCAGCTCGCGCGCGTCCCGGGGATCGTCGAGGGTCCAGCCCTGGACACCGGACGTCATGAGCTCCGCGGCGCCGTTCCACCGGGTGGTGATGACGGGGAGCCCGCAGGCCCAGGCTTCCCCGGCGGCCAGACTGCACGCATCATGGAACGTGGGCAGGACGAAAGCGTCGGCGCCGTTGAAAAAGGGCCTCACATCCGTCACGTGACCGTGAAAGGAGACACGATCCAGGACCCCCAGTCGCCGGGCCCTGGCTTGATATTCCTCGCGGGGCCCGCGGCCGATGACCGCCAGATGGCAGGACCGGCGGGCTCTCTTCAGGATGGCCAGCGCCTCGAGGCTCGGCCCGAGCCCCTTGAGGCGGAAGTTGTGGCCGACGAAAAGGAACAGGACCTCGTCATGAAGCCCCAGGGAATTCCGGAGGTCGTCGCGGCAGGTCCCGGGGTCCAGGCCGGCGAGCCGCCGCAGGTCGACGCCATTGTAGACGAGCCTGATCCTGCCCTCGTCCAGACCGTAGCGACGCTGTAAATCGGCTTGGACCATGCGGGAGACGGCGACCACGATGCCCGGGCCGGGCCCGTACTGACGCTCTTCCAGCGCCCGAAACTCCCTTGCCCGCCGGGCGTGCCAGGGGGAGAGCCTCAGCCTGAACCGCGCCCAGCGGCCCAGGCTGAGCCGATCCCGCCGGGCGTTGGCGAGACGCGACCCGGCCTGAGGCTGGAGGATGTCGTACCGCCAGCCGACGCCCAGGTCGTGGACGAGGTCGGGGTCCAGCCGCCCCAGGAACCCCTCCGCTTCGGCGGCCCGGGCGAGCCGGCCCGAAGCGGGCGGCAGGACGTGGGGAACGACTCCCGGACCGGCGACGCCGGGGGCGACGTCGAACGCCGCGACATGGACGTCGTGCCCGCGCCCGGCGAGCCAACGCGACCATTGGCCGGCCCAGGACTCGAGCCCCCCATAATTCGGGTCGAAACGGTCGAGAACGAGGGCGATGCGCAGGGGCTTCATCGGTCGGAGTCCCGGGGCCCCGGAACGGACGCTTCCGCGCGGCCGGCCCTAAGGTCCGACAGGGCCCGGCGGAGCGTGTCGCCGAAAATGACGAGCTCGCCCGGATAATCCCTCAGGGCGAGGTCGATGATGGCGAGGTCCACGTCCCGGGTGTGGGCGCGCGAGTACTCGTTGAGGGAGCGGGCGTCGCCCGGATAACGGCCGTCGGGATGCCGGAAAAGGTCTATTCCGGCGATCGTCAGCCGCTCCGGCCGGAGGGCGGCCGCGGCGGCCACCATGAGCGAGCCGTTGCTCGGCCGGGCCGGCCAGAAGCGGTCCCGGATGAGCGGCGAGATCCGCTCCATGGTGAAGAATTCCATCCTCCGGGGGCCGTGGGTGGCCAGATAGCGAAGGAGCATCCCGTACTCGAGAGGAATGTTCCAAAGGCCGAAGATGCGCGGGGACAGGCGATGGAGGGTGGCGGCGTCGCCCACGAAGACGACGTCCGGGTCGGGCAGAGAGCCCCGGCTCTTCCAGCGCCAGTTGACCCTCATCAGGCAGTCGTGGTCCACGCCCGCGAGTCCCGGATCTTCCGAGGACGGGCCGTTCCCGAGACACAGGACGGACCGGGGATTTCCCAATCGAAGGCGCAACGAATCCCAATCGTCGATCCGGCGCCCGGCCAGATGGGGCGCGAACGACCTCCAAAGGCGGCTCCGCCCCGCGCGGTCCCTCCAGGTCGGAACTTGCCAGGATTGGCTCACCGGATGCTCATACGGTGCGGGCTCGAGCAGGTGTCGGATGAGGCCGTCGTCGTTCGGGGTCTCGGGGCTCCGGACGGCTATCGGGACGGAATTCGATCGCGCCTGCTCGAGGAGCGGGGCCGTGTCCGGGCCCGCCGGGCTCAAAACGATGATGAGCCCGGGGCGGAGTCTCCCGAAATAGCGACGGGCGACGGCCGCCGAAACCCGCGGGAGGGGCAGGACCTCGTCGTCCACAAATTTATCGCGAAGCCAGTCCTGGGTCCTCGGCTCGGAAGACATCATCACCAGGCGGTAGTGGGGGACCGCGACGGCCAGGGATTGGATGAACGCCTCGGCCGCTTCGAACGCCCCCGGCGTCCCTCCCAGGATCCAGAGGGAACGCTTGAGGCGGGGGAGGGCCAAGCCCAGCCCGAAGTTGATGCGTCGGCGAACGGCCCTCATGGCCCCGTGCTCCTTCGGATCTCTCTTCACAGCGGGAGTATAAGGACGGTCCGGCGGAATTTCAAGGCTGACCGCCGCGAAATAGGGTTTATCCCGTCACGGTCACGTAGAATTTCAGGACTTCCATGAGGTCGTCATGGCTGAACGCCACGGACCGGTCGCCCGTCCTTCTCGTCCCGGGGTACAGGGCGGCTTTCGCGGCGAGCTCCTCTTTGGTGTACGTGACCTCCATCGTGATCGGGGAGGTCAGTTTGTAGGGGCGATACCGGGCCCGATCTCTCAGGGCCTCCACGGTCGCGGCCCTGATCATCTTGCGGGCCTTCTCCGGATGGATCATCTTTGCCGCTTTCCCGATCCCTTCCTTGACGGAGACGACCGCGACGTTCCCCAGGATCTCTTTCGCCTGGATCGTGACCGCCAGGTCGCCCGCGACGAGGACCACGGGAACGCCGAAATATCCCGCGATGGCCGCGTTGATGCCCGCTTCGGGGACGGGCTTTCCGTTGAGCTTGATGTCGAAGGTCGAGAGGTTCATCGTGTGCTTGAGCACGGCGTCGGGCGTGCCCGCCTGTGCGTGATAGCCGATGAAGAGAACCGCGTCAAAGGTCCTGTCGATGCCTTCCATCATGTCCAACGGGCCCCCCGACCAGTCGCGGATGAGCGTGGCTTCGGGATCGAGCAGGTCCGGCAGGATGTTGCGGCCGCTGCCGTGGGCGTCGCGGACGACGACCTCGGTCGCGCCGGCTTCGAGAGCGCCCTCGACGGCGGCGTTCGCTTCCTGCGTCATGATCCTGCGGAAGAGCTGATAGTCCGGGCCCTTCTCTCCCGTCTCCTCCCAGGAGACGAGGCCGCTGATCCCTTCCATGTCGACGGAGATAAAGACTTTGAGCTTTTTGGGGGCCGGCGCGGTTTGGGAAAACGAAACGGCCGACAGGGCCACGAGAACGACGGTCAGCCAGCCGAGACAGAGGATCTTTCTTTTCATGGCGCCTCCGATCTTCTCACGCGGCTGATTGTATTCGATTTAAGGGCCCACGGCAATTCCCTTTCCTTGACATCGATTCCGGGCCGAGGATATCATCCTTGGACGAAGGGGAAGGAGGTCACGACCATGCCCGAAGAGTCCAAGAAGCTTCACCCCGCGGCGTTCCGCAAGCTCGAACCCGGAGAGGTCTATGAGCCGATCGTTCCGGCCTCCGAGTCGCCTCTGGAGGTGACGGCCCGTTCCGTCTGCATAGGCCTCGCCATGGCGGTCCTCTTTTCGCTGGCCTCCGCCTACCTCGCCCTCAAGGCGGGCCAGGGGATGGAGCCCGCCATCCCGATCGCCATTCTCGCGGTCGGGCTCGCCGGCGTTTTCGCCCGCCGGAGCACCATCCTCGAGAACGTCATCATCCAGTCGATCGGCGCCGCTTCGGGGGCCGTTGTCGCCGGCGCCGTATTCACCATCCCCGCGCTCTATATGCTCGGGTTGAAGGTCAGCTTTGGACACATCTTCCTCACCGCGTTCTTAGGCGGCTGCCTCGGCATCTTCTTCCTCATCCCGCTCCGCCAGTTCCTCATGGTCAAGGAGCACGGGCATCTCCCGTTCCCGGAAGCCATGGCGACGACGGAGATCCTCGTCACGGGAGAGGGCGCGGGCTCCCAGGCCAAGGTCCTCATCTGGAGCGCCGGGGTGGCGTTCTTCTTCGACCTGGCCCAGCTCGCGTTCGGCCTCTGGCGCGAGATCATCACGTTCCACTCGGTGAAGATCGGCTCCTGGCTCGAGAACCGTTTCGCGATGGCCTTCCGTGTCGATGGGCTCGCGGCCCTCGTCGGGCTCGGCTACATCGTCGGGATGAAGTACGCCGCGATCATCGCCTCGGGGAGCTTCCTTTCGTATCTCGTCCTCATCCCGTTCGTCCATTTCATCGGCGCCCACCTCGCCGGCGTCGTTCCGCCGGGCACGGTCCCCATCTCGGAGATGGGCGTCGACGCGATCTTCAGCAATTACGTCCGGCTCATCGGCATCGGCGGCATCGCGGGCGCGGGCCTGATGGGGATCATCCGGAGCCTCCCGTCGATCGCCCAGTCGTTCCGGCTCGGGATCAAGGGCATCGCCTCGTCGCGGGAGGGCGGCGGGACCGTCGCGCGGACCGACCGCAACCTGGGCATGCGCACGGTGCTCCTCGGCGTCGGCGCCGTGGCCGTGTGCCTCTTCGCCTTCTTCCGGACGGGACTGGCGGGGACGACCGTGGGGCTCGTCGGGGTCGTCATCGCCCTCGTCATCTCGTTCCTGTTCACCCTCGTGGCGGCCCGGGCGATCGGCCTCATCGGGACGAACCCCGTCTCGGGCATGACCCTCGTGACCCTCATCATCACGAGCGTCCTCCTCGCGAGGCTCGGCCTTTCGGGGGAGAAGGGCATGTTCGTCGCCCTCATCATCGGCGGCGTCGTCTGCACGGCCCTGGCGGTGGCGGGAGCCTTCGCGACCGACCTCAAGATCGGCTACTGGATCGGCGCGACCCCGCGCAACCAACAGCGATATTCAAGTTCGCGGGGGTGCTCGTTTCGGCCGCGGCCTGCGCCCTCGCCATGATGCTCCTCGCGAGCACGTACCAGATGGGCTCCCAGCAGATGCCGGCCCCGCAGGCCTCCGCGATGCGCGAGATCATCGTCGGCCTGATGGGGGGAGGGGCGGGGGTCCAGTGGATCCTCTTCGCGTTCGGGGTCATCATCTCCCTCATCCTCGCCATCGCGGGCGTGCCGGCCCTCGCCTTCGCCCTGGGGATGTACCTCCCCATCCAGCTGAACACGGCGGTGCTCCTCGGAGGGGTCATCGCCTTCCTCGTCGGGAAGAGCGCGAAGGACGAAAAGATCGCCAAGGAACGGGGGGAGCGCGGCGTCCTCGTCGCCTCCGGGTACATCGCGGGAGGCTCCATCGCGGGGGTCGTTGCGGCGGTCATCGCGGCCACGGGATTGCAGGCGAGACTGATGGTCCGCTGGCCGGGGACGAGCTTCGATTCGTGGGGCGAGATCCTGGCCATCGTCATGCTCGCTCTCCTCTCGGTGTTCATGTATCGGTACTCGACGCACTCCGGGCGAAAAACGACAACCGGCCGGGAATAGCGCATGAAGTACCGCAGGATGCCGATCGAGATCGAGTCCCCGGAACAGATGGGGTACGGGAATATCCGCTGTAATCTGACGGAAAGCTCCGTTGCCGACATGCGGCTGTCGGAGCTCGGGCTCGACCTGCATTCCCTTGTGCTGGCCTATACCGACCACCTGGGCAGGCCCGGCCTGCGCGAGCTCATCGCCGCGGAAGGGCCGGGGCTTTCGGCCAAGGACGTTGTCGTTACGCCCGGCGCGGCCGCCGCGCTCTTCATCGTTGCCTCGTCGCTCCTGGACGCCGGCGACCGCCTTGTGGTGATGCATCCGAACTACGCCACGAACCTCGAAACGCCGCAGGCCATCGGCTGTGAGACCGTCACGCTGAACCTGGAGTTCGAGCGCGGCTTTCGTTTCGACAGGGACCGCCTGGCCTCCCTGGTGGGACCGGGCACGAAGCTGATCAGCCTGACCACGCCGCACAACCCGACCGGGGTCACGCTCACGGAAGAGGACCTGCGTTCGGTCTCGGACCTGGCGGCATCGGCGGGCTGCCGTCTGCTGGTGGACGAGACCTACCGTGAGATGAACTTCTCGGGCCCCACGCCGCTGGCGGCCAGCCTCGGCCGGCACTGCATCAGCGTGGCCTCCATGTCCAAATCGTACGGCCTGCCCGGCATCCGCATCGGCTGGATCATCACCCGGGACGAGTCGCTGCGGGAGACGTTCCTGGCGGCCAAAGAACAGATGTTCATCTGCAACTCGGTCGTCGACGAGGAGATCGCTTTCGAGGTCCTTTCGCGCAAGGAAAAGATCCTGCCGCCCATCCTATCGAGGAATCGGCGGGCTTTCGAGGTCCTGAGGTCGTGGATCGCCGCCCAAGCCGCGCTCGAATGGGTGGAACCCTCCGGCGGCGTGGTCTGCTTTCCGAGGATCCGCCCTGACGTCCGGATCGACGTCGATGAGTTCTACCGGATCCTGAACGGAAAATACGGGACCTATGTCGGCCCCGGTCACTGGTTCGGGATGGACCGCCGGTTCATGCGGATCGGCTACGCCTGGCCCGCGGCCGGCGAGCTTGAGGAAGGCCTGAATAACATCTCGTCGGCGGTCGAGGAATCGAAACCGCCTCACGGAAACCTCCCTTAGGCGGGCGCGGGGTCCATGGTCCGGAATCCTCATTTCCCCGGTCTTCGTATTGTGATAAGCTGTTTTTCCGGCGGCACGGAGAACCCCGGCGGCCGGGTCCAAAGGAGCGGGCGATGATCGAGATCCGGAACGTCTCCAAGAGCTATAACAAGGGAAAGGTCAAGGCCGTCGACGGACTCGACCTCACCGTCAAGGCCGGGGAGATCTTCGGGTTCCTGGGGCCGAACGGGGCCGGGAAGACGACGACCCTCAAGATGATCGTCGGGGTGCTCAGGCCGGATTCCGGCGCCATCGCCATCAACGGCCTCGATACGGACCGGGACAGCCTGAAATGCAAGTCGATCACGACCTACGTCCCGGATTACCCCGCGGTCTATGAGCGGCTGACCGGGCTCGAGTACCTGAACTTCATCGGGGACGCCTACGGCGTGCCCAAGAGCGAACGGCTCGAAAGGATCGACCGATGGCTCGAGATCTTCGAGCTCCGGCAGGCCGTCACGAGCCCCATCCAGAGCTACTCCCACGGGATGAAGCAGAAGATCGTGCTGACGGCCGCCATCCTGCCCGCTCCGGAGGTCATGGTCCTCGACGAGCCCATGGTCGGCCTCGACCCGCGCGCCGCTCACCACCTCAAGGAGTTCATGCGCGAGCATTGCGACCGGGGGAAGACGCTCTTCTTCTCGACCCATATCATGGAGGTCGCCGAGAAGCTCTGCGACCGGATCGGGATCATCAACAAGGGCAGGCTCATCGCCTGCGGGACGATGGAGGAGCTCAAGAAGATCGACCGGGAAGCGGGCCCGTCCCTCGAGAACATCTTCCTGGAGCTGACCGACACGTGAGCCGCACCTTCGCCCTTCTCCGGGCCGGGCTGAGGTCCAATTTCGGCCTCTCCGTGGCCCTCCACCGGCTGTTCGTCGAAAAAAAGGACCGCTGGTACATCCCCCTCTTCGGGGCCGCCGCCCTTGGCATCCTCCCGACGCTTTACGGCTATGTCCTGCTGATCAAGTCCCTCTACGGATTCCTCCAGCCCGTCGGCCAGGAGCGGGTCCTTCTGGCCTACGGCATCCTGTTCGGGCAGTTCCTCGTCCTCCTGTTCGGGTTCTATTACGTGATCTCGGCGTTCTATTTCTCCAGGGACCTGGAGATGCTCATCCCCCTTCCGTTCCGGCCGGTCGAGGTCATGATCTCGAAGTTCGCGGTCATCCTCGTCAACGAATATCTGACCATGATGCCCCTCGTCCTGCCCCTGCTCATCGCCTACGGGGTCCTGTCGAAGGCCCGCTTTTCTTACTGGGCGGCGGGGGTCGCGGTCTACGCGCTTCTTCCCGTCATCCCCCTGGCGATCGTCTCGATCCTGGTCGTCGGCATGATGCGGCTGGTCAACCTGAGCCGGAAGAAGGACGTCATGATCGTCATCGGCAGCATCGTCCTGATCGTCGCCGCGATCGGCGCTCCAGTTCGTGATCGGCAAGTCCGCAGGCCGGGGAATGGGGCCGGAGGCCGTCGCGGACTTTTTCACCTCGCCGAACAGCCTCCTGTCCCGCATCGGCGCGGGCTTTCCCCCCAGTGTCTGGGCGACCAGGGCCCTTGCCGAGGCCGGGGCGCCGTCCGGCCGGACGAGCCTCCTCGTGTTCGCTTTCGTCTCGCTCCTGTTCTTCGGCGGCATCCTGATCGCCGCCGAGAAGCTCTTTTACAGGGGCCTGATCGGGATCGGCGAGATCTCCGGCCGCAGGAGATCGCTCTCGAGGACGGAGATGTCGCGCCGCATCTCGTCCGGACGCCGCCCGGTCATGGCCATCTTCGCGCGCGAGTGGCGGATCATGAACCGGACGCCGATCTTCCTGCTCAACGGCGTCCTGACGGCGCTCATCCTCCCCCTGATCTTCGTCGTCATGGCCAAGATGGATTCAGGCAGGGGGGATGCCACGGTCTTCTTGAGATTTCTCATGTCGAAGACCTCGGTTTACGTCATCCTGGGCGCGGGCGTCTTCATGATCGTCATCGGCTGTCTCAACGGGACGGCGTCCTCCGCGTTCTCGCGCGAAGGACGCCAATTCTGGATGTCCAAGGTCATCCCGGTCACGCCCCGGGAGCAGGTCCTGGCCAAGTTCGCCCATTCCTATCTCGTCGCCTTGTTGGGATTCGCCGCGGCCGCGACGGTCCTCCTTTTCGTGATGCACGTCGGCGCCGCCGTCTGCCTTGTCGCCGCGCTCCTGGCCTTGACGGCCGGGGTCGGCCTGACGGCCGTGGGGATGATCATCGACCTGGCCCGCCCGCTCCTCGACTGGATCAACCCGATGAAGGCCATCAAGCAGAACCTGAACGTGCTCATCGCCTTTTTCGCCGACATGGGCATCCTGGCGGTCGTCTGGGGGATCATGACCCTCCTGCGGCAAGGCCGGGGTCGGCGGGGGCTCGTTGATCGCGGCGGTCTTCGCCGTCCTGGCCGTCATTTCGGTCCTTGTTTCCGGTTCCTTATGGCGTTCGCGGAAAAACGCTATCGCGAGATCGAAGTCTGAGCCGCGTCGCGCCCGGTCCCGATTCGACCGATGGACGCGGGGAGGCGCCGGCCTTCGGCTCGAGACCCTTGAATTCCCGAGGGGACGGCCGTATAATGGACACGAGGAAGCGCACACGAAAACAAGGTTATTCGTCCGGCTGTTCGCGGCTTTGCCGTCGGTCGATGAGGCGATGCGCCGGCGCCTATCGGGGAGAATGCGATGAACGCGCAAGATCGAACGACATACCTGCCTGTCCGCCGACGGGGTGACGATCGTCTATTCCGCCGTCGGCGCCGGCGAGCCGGCGCTCGTCTTCATCCACGGCGGGCTGGCCGACCGGAGCTTCTGGGACGCCCAGCTCGAGGCCTTCGCCGGAAGCCACCGGGTGATCGCCCTGGACCTGGCGGGGCACGGCGAATCCGGGACGGATCGGAAGAAGTGGGGGTTCTCCGAGTTCGGGGCCGACGTCCGGGCCGTCGTCGAGGCGGAAAAGCCGGGACAGGTCATCCTTTTCGGGAACTCGCTCGGAGGGCCCGTGGCCGTCGAAGCCGCCCTCCTCATGCCCGGGCGCGTCCTCGGCGTCGTCGGCGTCGATACGTTCCAGTCCCTGGACTACGTCGCTTCGGAGGCCGAGGCCCTGGCCCGGGCCGAGGCCTTCCGCAAGGATTTCGCGGGCAGCGTGAAGGTGATGACCCGGGCCTTGTTCCACGGCGACGCCGACCCGGCCCTCGTGGCCGACGCCGAACGGCGCATGGCCCGAACTTCACCCGAGGCGATGTACGAGATGTTCAAGTCCCTGGGCGGATATGATATGGCCGCCGCGGCCCGCCGGCTCACCGTTCCCCTGAGGGCCATCAACGGCGATCTCTATCCGACCGACGTCGCCGGCGTCCGGAAGGTCAAGGCCGATTTCGCGGCCGTCATCATGAAACACATGGGCCACTACCCGATGCTCGAGCGTCCCGACGAGTTTAACCGGCACGTAGCGGCCGTCGTCGCGGAGCTCTCGGGCCCCGCGCTCAAGCCTTGAATCGCGGGCCCGATTTCCGTTAGAAAGCGGGTCGCTCCGGGGGGAGATGGGCCGTGAATACCAGCCGGGCGATGATGTATAATGGGGCCTCATGAAAACCGCGAATAAGACCGGAATGAGCCCCGAGGTAACGACACTCGCCCGACTGTTCCTTCATGCCTGCCGGACGCACCGGAAGCCCGACAGGATGCTGGTCAAGAGGAGCGGCGCCTGGCAGCCTCTCTCGTCGGAGGAGATCGAGAGCTCCGTCCGCCGTCTCTCCCTCGGCTTCCGGGACCTCGGCCTGAAGCCGGGCGACCGGGTCGCCCTTCTCTCCCGGAACAGGCCGGAATGGGTCATGATCGATTTCGCCGTGCTCTCGACCGGCGGCGTGACGGTTCCCATCTACACCTCGCTCCCTCCGGACCTGGTCCGCTACATCGTCGACAACTCGGGCGCGAAGACCGTGGTCTGCGAGGACCTGGACCTTTGGAAAAAGCTCGAGGCCGTGCGGAGCGGACTGCCCGCGGTCGCCAACGTCGTGCTTCTCGATGGGGACGCGCCGGCAGGGACGCTGACGCTCGCTGACGTCCTGGAGAGGGGGAGGCGGCTCGAGGAGAGGGACCCCGGGCTGTTCGAACGCTCGGCCGAAGCCGTTCTCCCGGGCGATCTGGCCTCGATCATCTATACTTCGGGGACGACCGGTTCGCCGAAGGGCGTGATGTTGAGCCACGACAATTTCATCGCCAACATCAGGTCCCTGACGGTCGTCATCGATTTTCGGAGCGACGATACGGCCCTCTCGTTCCTCCCTTTGTCCCACGTTCTCGAGCGAACGGCCACGTTCATCTTCGTCCTCCAGGGCTCGACGATCGCCTTCGCCGAGAGCGTCGAAGCCGTAGGGGCGGATCTGCTCGAGGTCCGGCCGACGATCGTCATCAGCGTGCCCCGGCTCTTCGAAAAGATCTACGCCCGGGTCATAGACCAGGTCCTGACCGGGTCCCGCCTCAAAAGGGCGGCCTTCGTCTGGGCCCTGGAGACGGGGAAGAGGGCCATGGCCAAGTCCCTCGCCGGGGAACCGGTGCCGAAAGCGCTGGCCTTCAAGAGGGGCCTGGCCCGGAAGCTCGTCTTTTCGAAGATCACCTCCCGGACGGGCGGCCGGATGAGGTTCTTCGTTTGCGGCGGGGCGCCCCTCTCCACCGACATCGTCGAGTTCTTCCGGGCCATGGGGCTCATCATCCTGCCCGGTTACGGGCTGACGGAGACGTCGCCCGTGCTGACCGGCAGCACGCTCGACGACTTCCGGCTCGGCACGGTCGGCAAGGTCATCCCGGACGTCGAGCTCCGCATCGCCGAGGACGGCGAGATCCTGGCCCGCGGCCCCAACGTCATGATGGGGTACTACAAGAACGAAGACGCGACCCGGGAAGCCATGGCGGGGGGCTGGTTCCACACGGGCGACATCGGCCGCTTCGACGACGACGGCTTCCTGGTCATCACCGACCGGAAGAAGGACATCATCGTGACCTCGGGCGGGAAGAACGTCGCCCCCCAGCCCATCGAGAGCCTCATCCAGATGAGCCCGTTCATCGCCAACGTCGTGGTCGTGGGCAGCAGCCGCAAGTTCGTCTCGGCCCTCATCGTTCCCGATTTCGACAAGCTCGAAGCCCACGCCCGGGCGAAGGGCATCGCCTTCGGGGACCGGGCCGAGCTCTGCGGCCGGCCGGAAGTGGCCGATTTCCTCCTGGCCGAGGTCAACCGGGCGACGCCCGGGCTGGCCCCTTACGAGCGGATCAAGAAGATCATCGTCCTCGACCGCGACTTCGAGATCGGGATGGGCGAGGTCACGCCCACGCTCAAGGTCAGGAGGAACATCGTCGAGCAGAGATACGCGGACCTCATCGATTCCCTTTACCGGGACGGATGAAGGTCCCCTCCCGGTATTCCCGGAACGCGAGCTCGAGCTCGGCCTGGGTGTTCATGACGATGGGGCCGCCCCAGGCTACGGGCTCGCCGATGGGCTTGCCCGAGGCGAGCAGGAACCGGACGCCTTCGGCGCCCGCCTCCAGGGCGATCCCATTCCCGTCGCCGAACAGGGCCAGGGTGCCCTCGGGGATGAGCTTCCGGTCGCCGGCGTTGGTCGCGTCGCCCTCGAAGGCATAGGCGAAGGCCGTGTGGCCCTTCTTGATAGGGTGCTTGAAGACGACTCCCGCCGGGACACGGATGTCCAGGTACTCGGGATCGCAGACGATGTCCCGGACCGGCCCGACCCGCCCCTCGTAACGGCCGGCCACGATCTTGACGACGACGCCGTTCCCGGACGTGATCTCGGGGATGTCCGTGACCTTGATGTCCCGGTAGCGCGGTTCCATCATCTTCTGCGCGGCGGGAAGGTTCACCCAGAGCTGGAATCCGCGCAGGCAGTCCTCCTGCCTCTGAGGCATCTCCTGGTGAACGACCCCGCGCCCGGCGGTCATCCACTGGATCTGGCCGTCGCGGATCTCCCCCGAGTTGCCCATGCTGTCGCCGTGCCGGACGACGCCGTGGAGCATGTAGGTCACCGTTTCCATGCCCCGATGGGGGTGCCAGGGGAACCCGGGCATATAATCCTCGGGGTCGCTGGCCCCGAAATCGTCCAGGAGGAGGAACGGATCGAACTCCCGGACCTCGCCGTGGGCGAAGATCCGCTTCAAGCGCACGCCGGCGCCGTCACGTGTTTCCCGTCCCTTATAAATGGCCTCGATCGGGCGCATGGTCATGGGGCCCTCCCTCCGGTCTCCGGAACCTAATCCCTACCATTAATATAGTAATTCACGGGGGGTTCGGAGTCAATTCCCGCACGCCGGCGCGGACGCCCCAAGGAACCGTTTTCGCGCCCCGCGGGACGGGCTCAGACGGCGTCCTTGACCCTGGTGACCTTGTCGCCTTCCCGGACGTGCTCCTTCACCTTCAGGCCGGCCGAGCCGCCCTTCTTGACCTCGGGGACCGGCAGATGCTCCTGCTGGAGCGATTCCACCGTCTGCGTGAAATCGCTCGTGTGGCCCTTGATCCGGATGGTCTCTCCGACCTTCAGGCTCTCGGCCGTGACCTCGATCACGGCGACGCCGATCTTGGGAAAATAGTGCGTGATCCGCCCGATCTCTTCTTCCATCGTCCCTCCTCGTCCGAGAGAAGAAATACTCGGAAGGCAGGCGATCGACAAGCGCCGGGACCTGGCCCGGCGGCCTCCTCGGCTCACAGAAAACGAATATTCCCGGCCGTACCTCAGCATCTGCTCGACGTAGCCCTCGTCGAGTGGCGATCTTGACGTCGACGATCTTCCCGTTCTCGACGACCGGCGTGTAGACCGGATTGACGAAGCCGGCGTAGGGGGCCAGGTTCAGCTTGGCGTAGCGCTCGAGGACCTCCTTGTGGAGCTCCTGGTCGACCTGGACGCCGTAGGTCTCGATGAGGTTCCGGGCCGCCTCGTAGTCCCCTTCGCTCGTGATCCGCTGGACCTCGGCCAGGAGCTCGCCGTAGAGCCGCGCGCAGCTTCTGGTAGTCGTTGATGACGAAGTAGGTCTTCCCGTCCTTCGTCTCCCGGGAGATGACGTTCTCGGCCTTGCCCTTCTCGTAGACCCAGTGGGAGACCATGGCCCGGCTGCGCATGTGGGCCTGCTCGATCGTCTTGCCGGGCTGGATGCGGGTGAGCTGGGTCATCAGGCCGTTGCGGATGTTCGCGTCGTATTCCGCCTTGGCCGCTTCCGGGTCGGGCAGGAGCCCGAGCTCGATCATCTTGTCGTCCATGATGTAGTAGAGGGCGAAGAGGTCGGCCCGCGACTCCTCGATCGGGGAGTGGTAGTTCTTGAGCGACTCCGGCCCGACCCCGGGCATGAGCTGGCCCGAGCCGTGGCCGAGGACCTCGTGCAGGTCGGTGTGGATGTTCCCGGCCAGGGGCCCGTACTTCTTGGCCCGCTCGAGGATCTCCTCGGACCAGGAGAATTCCTTGCCGAACGCCGACTTGAGCGAGGACTGGTCGTAGGCGTAGGTGATGTTCTCGATGGTCACGGATTTCGAGCCGTGGTTCTTGCGGATCCAGTTGGCGTTCGGCAGGTTGATGCCGATCGGCGTCGACGGGTAGCAGTCCCCGCCCAGCATGGCCGCCGTGATGACCTTGGCCGAGACGCCCTTGACCTCTTTCTTCTTGAACCGGGGATCGACGGGCGAGTTGTCCTCGAACCACTGGGCGTTGGCCGAGATGGTGTCCGCCCGCTTCGTGGCCGCCAGGTCCTTGAAGTTGACGAGCGACTCCCAGCTGGCCTTCATCCCCAGCGGGTCGTTGTAGACCTCGATGAAGCCGTTGACGAAATCGACCAGCGAGGCCAGGTCCTCGACCCAGAGGATGTTGTAGTCGTCGAACTTTTCGAGGTCGCCGGTCCGATAGTAGGCGACGAGGGCCTCGATGACCTTCCTCTGCTGCTCGTTCTCGGCGACGCCGGCCGCTTTCTCGAGCCAATAGACGATCTTCGCGATGGCCGGGCCGTAGAGGCCGTCGATCGAGGCGACCTCCTCGATCACCTTCCCGTCCTTCTTCACGACCCGGGTGTTCAGGCCGTAGGAGACGGGCGTCGCGTCCTTCTCATCGACGATGCCCTTGTAGTAGGTCTCGACCTCGGCCTGGGTGACGCCCTCGTAGAAGTTCACGGCCGAATTGAGCGACCAGGTCCTTCGTCGAGTCCTGGGAGACCTTCTTGGCGGCGACGGCCGGGTCGAAGAGGATGGGCCGCAGGAAGGCCAGGAGGTCGTCGAGCGTCTGGCCTTCGGCGAGCGGGAAGCTCCCGCCCTCGGAATCCCTGACCAGGGCGGCGAAATAGTCCGCGTCGAATCCCGGCATGAACTTGTCGGTGGAATAGTGATGGTGGATGCCGTTGGAGAACCAGACCCTCTTGACGTAGGTCATGAACTCGCCCCAGCGGGGGTCGTTGCGGTCGCCCTTGTAGCCCTGGACGATCGGCGTCGAGGGTCCTGCGGATCCTGAGGTTGTGCTTGTAGTTCTGGTCGAAGATGATGTCGCGGCCGCAGAGGGCGGCCTCGCTCAGGTAATAGACCAGCTCTTTCTGCGCCGGCGTCAGGGCTTCGAATCCCGGGACCTGATAGCGCAGGATCTTCAGGTCGGCGAACTGGTCGATCTGCCAGGGAAACTCCGGCGCCGCCGCGGCCGGCTCGGGCTCCGATCTCCGGCACCCGGCGACGAGCACCGTCACCGCGAAGCAAAGGACAAGAAGCCAAGGGCTCTTGAAGTTCATGCGTATCGACCTCCCCATCGGATTTCAGGCGGTTGCGAAGCCGCGGTCCTATGATATCCGAACGCTTATCCGGAGTCCATTCCTTCCCCTGGACCCACGGGGCTCCTCCCAAAGGGCAGGAGGAAATTGACGGTCGCCGTCGGTCGTGGTAGTTTAATGCGGAGAATCGCCCGTGACCCTGAAGCTCGACCGCCGGACCTTCCTGAAGCTCACCGGAGCGGCCGCCGGAACCGCGGCCCTCGGACAGGTCCTGGACCCCCTGTCCCTTGCGGGGATCTCTCCCACCGGGATCGGCCCGGACGGGACCCGGGTCATCCCCGTGGCCTGCAACACCAACTGCGGCGGCCGCTGTCGCGTTCTGGCCCACGTCAGGCACGGCGTCGTGGTCAGGATCGAAACCGACGGGGCCCCGGATTCCGCGGGGCGCCCCCAGCTGAGGGCCTGCCTGAAAGGGCGGGCCATCCATGAGCGGTTCTATCGTCCCGGCCGCCTCCGATATCCGATGAAAAGGGTGGGCGCCCGGGGGGAAGGCCGTTTTCAGCGTGTCTCATGGGACGAGGCGATCGACCGCGTCGCTTCGAACCTGAAGGCTGTCGTGGACCGCCATGGCCCGGGCTCCGTTTACGTCCAGTACGGGACCGGCGATTGCGGCGCCCTGGCGGGGGAGTTGGCGGCTCAACGACTGACGAATCTGATGGGAGGGCATCTCGGCTATTACAACAGCTACAGCTCGGCCTGTCTCCGCTACACCGCGCCCTATATGGTCGGATACAGGGATACCAGCGGCTATCAGACGCTTTCCCGTTCCAAGCTCATCCTTTTCAACGGGTTCAATCCCGCGGAAACGGTGTTCGAGACCAATTCGAACTTATATCTGGCCGAGGCCAGGGAAGCCGGGGCCCGGGTCGTCGTCATCGATCCCAGGCTGAGCGAGACCGCCGCGACGTTCGCCGACGAATGGCTGCCCATCCGGCCGACCACCGACAGCGCCCTGTTCGCGGCCATGGCCTACGTCATCATCCGGGAGGGCCTCCAGGACCAGGCGTTCCTGGACAAGTTCTGCATCGGCTTCGATGAAGAACATATGCCCGCCGGGATCCCGGCGGGGAGCTCGTTCCACAGCTATATTCTGGGCATCCCCGATGGAGTGCCCAAGACCCCGGACTGGGCGGCGCGGATCACCGGGATCGAAGCCGAGACCATCAGCCGCATCGCCCGGGAATATGCGACGTCGAAACCCGCCCAGCTCATCCAGGGCCTCGGCCCGCAGCGCCACGCCCACGGCGAAGAATCGGTCCGCATGGGCATCGCCCTGGCCTGCATGACCGGCAGTCTCGGGACCCCGGGCGGCGGTTGGGGCGGGGGAGAGGGGAGCCGAAACGTCGGCTTGGGCTACGGGACGCTCCCGACGGGAGAGAACGGGGTCAAGGCCCGGATCCCGTGCTTCCTCTGGACGGACGCCGTCGTGCGCGGGACCGAGATGACCGAGGCGGACGGGGTCAAGGACGGCCCCCTGCCGAGCAACGTCAAGTTCATCTTCAATATCGCCAGCAACGTCCTCGTCAATCAGCACTCCGATATCAACAGGACCGCGAAAATCCTCAAGGACGAAGGCTTGGTCCGGTTCATCGTCGTCTCGGATCTTTATATGACCCCCAGCGCGAAGTTCGCCGATATCCTGCTCCCGGGGGATTCGTCGCTCGAACGGAACGACCTCGGCTTTCCCTGGACGGGGGATTCGTACGTGGTCTTCGGCAATAAGGCCGTCGACCCGCCTTATGAGTGCCGGAACGAGTACTGGTGGCTCAGCCGCGTGGCCGCGAAGCTGGGGTTGGGAGATGCGTTCACCGAGGGGTTGACGGAGGAGGGATGGCTCAAGCGCATCGTCGCCGACGCCCGAAAGGCCAACCCCCGGCTTCCGGAGTACGAGGAGCTGAAAAAGCGGGGCCTCTACAGGGAGGACGGAGGCGAATACGTGGCCTACGACAAAGAGATCGCCGACCCCGCGAACAATCCTTTCAAGACGCCGTCCGGCAGGATCGAGATCTTCTCCAAGACCCTGTACGACATGAACAGGCCGGAGGAGGTCCCCGCCGTGCCGAAATATATCCCGGCGTGGGAGGGGCCCGAAGACTCCCTGAGGGGACGGTATCCGCTCCAATGCATCGGCCCCCATACCAAGGGACGGACCCACTCCACCGCGGACGGCTCGGCGTGGATGGAAGAAGCGGACCCTCACGTCATGTGGATCAGCCCCGGGGACGCGGAGTCCCGGGCCATCGCGGACGGCGACAGGGTCAGGGTATACAACGACCGCGGGGCGCTGGAGATCAAGGCCCGCGTCACCCGGCGCGTCCGGCCGGGCGTCGTCGCGATCGCCCAAGGCGCGTGGTACGCGCCCGACAAGGACGGCGTCTGCCAACGGGGCTGCATCAACGTCCTGACGAGCCAGCGGCCGACGCCTCTGGCCCGGGGCAACGCCCAGCACACGATCCTCGTGGAGGTCCGGAGGGCCCGGGGGGGCGGAGGAAACGATGCCTGACCGAGGGACCGCCTTTCACGTGGACACGACGCGGTGCATCAACTGCCGGACCTGCGAGATCGCCTGCAAGGACGTGAACCATGCCGGGCCGGGCGTCCGCATTCGCCGCGTCCGCGCGTTCGAAGGCGGCGATTTCCCGAAGGTCTACGCCTATAACGTCTCCATGTCCTGCAACCATTGCGAGGACCCGGCCTGCCTCAAGAGCTGCCCGGCCGGGGCCTATTCCAAAAGGGCGGAAGACGGGATCGTCGTCCACGATCCCGCCCGCTGTATCGGCTGCCGGTACTGCACGTGGGCCTGCCCATACGGCGCGCCGCAGTACGACCCGAAGGCGGGCCGGGTCGTCAAGTGCAACATGTGCCTCGGCAGGACGGCCGAGGGGGAGCCGCCGGCCTGCGTCGCTGCGTGCCCCCTGCGCGCCATCGAGGTCGGGCCTTTCGAGGACGTCTCCCGCCGCGCCGGCGCCACGATCTCGATCCGGGGCCTGCCCTTGCCGGCTCTCACCGGGCCGCGGGCCAGGTACAAGGTGAGGCCCGAGGCCGAGACGGACGTCAAAGAAGGATGATGAGGTCATGATCGCCGAGGGACCGCTGATCGTTTTCACGCTGGCCGCGCAATTGGCATGCGGCCTGGTCCTCGTGACGGCATTCGGCGATCTGCGGGCCCGTGGCTCGGAAGAAAGAGGAGCCAGGCGGCTGGGATTATTCGTTTTCCCGGTCGCCGTCCTGGCGATGGCCGCATCCCTTTTCCACCTGGGGCGCCCGTTCGCCGCCTGGCGCGCCCTGCTCAATTGGAGGACCTCTCCTCTGAGCGCCGAGGTCCTGTTCTTCGGCCTGTTCCTTGGCGTGGCGCTCCTCGACTCGTATCTCTGGGGAGCCCGAAAGACGAGAGGGAGGCTGGCAGTGGGCGCCGTCGCGGCCTTCCTCGGTCTCGGCGTGGTCATCTCGAGCGCCCTGATCTACCTCATCCCCGGACGGGAACCCTGGAATTCGGCCTGGGTCCCCCTATCCTTCCTGGGATCGACGTTCGTCCTTGGAGGGGCCGCAGCGGCATCGTCCGGGGCCGCCGGCAACGACCGGTTCCTGCGCAAGGCTTTTTCGGCAGCCGGCGCCGCCGGAGGCTTGGCCGTCATCGTCTCGGCGGCCTGGATGGCCGTCCGATTCTCGAGTCAGGTCCCCAACGCCCTCTCTGCCGCCCAGCTTGCGGCCGCCCGGCATCTCATCCTGTCGAGGGCGGCAGGCGGATTCGCCCTTTACGTGGCCCTGGCGGGGATCCTTCCCGTCGCTTTCGCCCTTTGGCGGTGGCGATCATCGCGGCCCGTCGTCCCGATCGAGAGGGCGGTCTTCTGGGCCGTGCTCGCGGGGGTGGCCGTCGGCCGCGTCCTGATGTTCGCCGTCGGGACCCGGATCCCCCAATTCTAGCCTCCGGATCTCCGGACCTCGTTCACTCGGCGTCCGGGGAAGTCCCGCTTCGGAACGCCGTCCGTCCCCGCGCGTCCCGGTCATTGTAAAGAAATCGAGAAGCTTTCCGTCGGCCGGCCCCGAATTCCGGACGCGATGCCGTACGTTCCCGGGGACGAAAGTCCCCGGTCAACAGACGGAATACGCTTTCTATGCGAAAAACTCCCCATGAGACGGGGCTGGCATGCTTGTTGCACTGGATCGTCCTTGAGATCGGCAGGAGGTTTACCATGAAACACCCATTCCGTGGGCTCGTGGGCGCCCTCGCGGCTGTCGGCGCCCTATCCGTGATGTTCCCGGGTCCCGCCGTCCTGGCCCAGGGGACCGACATCGTCATCGGCCGAACGGTGCCGATGACCTCGAAGGTCCTCGGCAGGGACGTGAACGTCCTAGTCTCGATGCCCGAGGGCTATGACGCCGGCACCGCGCGCTATCCGGTCCTGTACGTCCTCAACGGCGCCTTCACCTTCGGTTACGAACACGGGGTCGTCCAGGTCCTTTCGCGCATGCAGGCCATCCCCGGGATGATCGTCGTCGGGGTCCCCGGTTTCGACGATGGCGGCTATGTGCCGACGCCCTTCGAACAACGCGGCGAGACGCCGACGGCGGCCGACCGGTCGATCCGGTTCCTGAAGGAGGAGCTTATCCCCTTCGTGGACAAGAGCTACAGGACGAACCCATTCCGGATATTGTACGGCCACTCCGTCGGCGGGCTGTTCACGATCTCCACGATGTTCAACGCCCCGGACCTGTTCTCGGGGTATATCGCGGGCAGTCCCTGGTTCCAGGTCAATGACGGATATTGGCTGAAGAACATCGACAAGCTGGCGAAGGAGCGCACCCTCGACGGCAAGCTGCTGTTCATGACGGTCGGGAAAGGGGAGGCCGACCTGACGATCGAGACCTTCAAGGGGCTCGAAAAATGGTTCGACGCCACGCCTCTCTCCGGGCTGACGCGCAAGAGCGCGTGGGTCGAGGGCGATCACGGGACCATGGTCGGCCGGAATACCTATGACGGCCTGCAGTTCATCTTCGACGGCTGGAAGCTCCCGGATGCCCTCCTGAGGACCGCCGACATCGAGAAGATCGAAGCGGCCCTGGCCGCCGGAACGGCCCGCTGGAAGAAATACGGGTTCGAGGATACGGACCTGCTCTCCGAGGTCAGGGTCAATGCCCTGGGCTATCAGCTGCTCAACCGCGGGGCTCAGGACGAAGCCGTCCGGATCCTCGCCTATAACGTCCGGCGATTCCCCAAATCCTTCAACGCCCTCGACAGCCTGGCGGAGGCCTACATGGTCTCGGGCGACAGGGATAGCGCGGTCAAGTATTATCGTCTCGCCGTGGCCGGAAATCCCGGGGACAGCGATTACGCCAAGCGGGTCCTCGCGAATTCGAAGGCGAAGCTCAAAGAGCTGGGCGCGGAGGAGCCCTAGATAGAGCCCGGCTCCTTGAGCGCTTCCAGGAAGACGGACCTCGTGAGGTCCGCCAGATCGCCGACGGCGTCCCGGGCGAAACCGGCGACGTGAATAGGCGGGAGAACGGAGAGGTCCACCCTTCCGGGGCGGATGAGGCGGCTGCCCTTGCGATTGATCCGATAGGAGCCCGTCTGGACGATGGGCAGGATGTCCAGGCCGATATCCATGGCCAGGTGGAATCCTCCCCGCTTGAAAGGGCCCAGCTTCCCGTCGCGTGTCCGCGTCCCCTCCGGAAGGATGATGATGGAATAGCCGGGCCGCTCGCGGACGAAGGCGGCCGCCTTGGCGAGGCTGGCCCGGGCTTTTTCCGGGTCCTTCCGGCTGATGGGGATCATCCCGACGCGGCTGAGCATCCAGCCGTAGAAGGCCCATCGGAAATGGCTCTCTTCCTCGATCCCCCGGGCCAGTCCAGGGAAACGGGAATAGAAGACGAGGGGGTCGAAGAAGTTGACGTGGTTCATCATCACGACGTATTGGGCTCCCGGCGCCATGTTCTCCACGCCCCCGATCCGGACCCGTATGCCGCAGAAGGCGAGGACGAGCCGGCTCGAGAGCTTCATCAACACGTCCAGCCCCTTGCCCCGATGGAAGAGGGACAGGCCGATGATGAGGAGACAGCAGATCCCGAGCACGGGCAGGGTGATCGTCCAGATGAGCGCCGACCGCGCGGACTCGAGGAAGCGCCTCATGCCAGGACCGTCAAAGCGCCGGGGAGGACCCGGGCGCCGAGCGGGGTCTCTCCGAGGAGCTCGCCGTCGGCCATGACGCGCAGGGGCGGGTCGCCCGCGATCGAGAGGACGGCCGCGGCGGCCGTTTCCACTTTGGGGTGGCGCAGGTGGGCGCCGGAAAAAACGCGACTGAAGATGGAGACGATCTCCCTCCGATTTACGCCCCGGAAGACGACGAGGTCCGCCCGGCCGTCCGCGACGTCGGCCTGCGGGGCGATCATCATCCCGCCCCCCGTATACTTGGAATTGGAGATGACCAGGGCGCTGTCCCGAACGGTCCAGGCCCGGCCGTCGGCCTCGATGTCGATCCGGTTGTCCATTCCCCGGGCCAGCCGGACGAGGACGGCGATACTGTAGCCGAGCGCGCCGAGGCCCTTGAGCTTTTCGTTCGTCAGCTTGAGGATGTCGGCGATGAGCCCGACGCCGATGATGTTCAGGGACAAGCGCCGTTCCGTACGGCCCCCCTCGCGATACTCGAACTCGACGAGGTCGACGCGGTGACGACGCCCGGCGAGGATGTTCTCCAGGGCCTGCTCGGGCCGGGTGACGCCGAAATCGCGCAGGAACGAATTGCCCGTCCCGGCCGGGATCGGCCCGACCTCGACGGGGGAGGCGGGAGGGCCTCCGGCGTACAGGCCGTTGACGACCTCGTAGACGGTCCCGTCCCCCCCGAGGCAGAGGACTCGGGGGACGCCTTCCTCGGCGGCCCGCCGGCCGAGCTCGACGGCGTGGCCGGGATGCTCGGAAAAGCGGACCTCGAGCCCCGGAATTTCCCGCAGGAGCCGCGGCTCGAGGCCGCGGAAGCACTTTTCCCCTCGGCCGTGGCCCGCCGCCGGATTGACGATGAGGAGCGTTCGCATGTTCGGACCCGTCAGCCGCTTATATCACCCTCAGGTCGAAATTTCAACCTCGTGAACGCCCCGGGCCCCTGACCGGGGGGTCGAACGGGTTGATATCGGGCCGCTCCCTGGAGTAAGCTGATGAGGACGAGGCGGTGCGGTGACCGATTGGAAGGACGACCTCAGGAGCTTTTTCGAGCGGCGGAGCTCCGACGGGACCGGCGGAGACGTCGACGCCGGGGCCCGGGCCGAGGTCCGGAAATTCTACGCCTCCCGGGTCAAGCCCGCTTTCAAGGAGATCAGGAAGGAGCTGGCGCGCTACGGCCGCGAGGTGGCGATCGACGTCGGCGAGGATCACGCGTCCATCGACGTCCGCTTCCGGGGACGGCTCGAGCTCGACTATCGGATCGTGATCCGCGAGAGGCGTCCCCACCCCGAATCCTATTACCAGGTCCCGTCGGGCGGCGGGCTGAGGTCCGAAGGCGCATTCAGGATGGGCGGCCGCCCCGCCGAGATGACGGACCTTTCCAAGGACGATATCATCACGGATTTTGTGAGGGAATACCGTTCCTCCCTGGCCTCGGTCAAGCCCTGATCGAACGACCGAAATTCCGGGCCCAGAAACAGGCCGGACGGCGACGCATTTTATGCCGGCTTCGGTGTTACTTATGACTTGACATGACTGCGGTTTTGTATTAATCGGTATTTGTAAGTTTGGTAAACTTACAAATTGATGTATGGGGAACTAATGGTCCAAAGCGACCGCCTTCATTTCTCGGCTTGGGATCCGCGGCCCGTTGCTCCCCATGCTGCCAACGTGTTGAGGAGGTGGATGATGAGAGTGTTCGGCGGTAACATTCAGGGACGCGCCCTGATGGCGCTGGTCTGCGTTTTGCTGCTGGTCCCCGTCGTCCGGGCCCAGTCCATCCTGGACGGGAAGATCGTGGGCACGATCACCGACGACAAGGGGGAGGCGCTCCCCGGGGCGACCGTGGAGGTCACGAGCCCCGCCCTGATCGGGAAGCGCTCCGCGGTCACCTCGGCCAGGGGAACGTACGTGTTCCTCAAGCTGCCCGGGGGAACATACAAGCTCACGGCATCGATGCCCAACTTCAAGACCGTCGTCCAGGAGAACATCGTCGTGACGGCGGGGAGCACGCAGACGGTCGACCTGATCCTGCCGATGGGGGCCATCGAGGAGACCGTGACCGTGACGGGCGCGGCCCCGGTGGTCGACGTCAAGACCTCGTCCATCGACTCCAAGATCAGCCGGGAGATGCTGGACAAGCTGCCCACGAGCCGCGACTCGTTCTATGACCTGTCGTTGTCCACGCCCGGCATGTTCGACGTGGGCAAGAACGTCATGGGGAGCCCGACCGCGTACGGCGGCTCCACCCAGGAGAACATCTTCCTGGTCAACGGCGTCGACACGACCAACCCCCGGGGCGCCGCCTGGGGGTCCATGATCAACGTCAATTACGACAACGTCGAGGAGGTCCGCATCATTTCGCTCGGGAGCAAGGCCGAGTACGGCAACTTCTCGGGCGCGGCCATCGACGTCATCACCAAGTCCGGCTCGAACGAGTTCCACGGGTCCTTGGCCGGCTACGGCCAGCTGGGGACGCCGAAGGCCGGGCCCCCGAAGGCGGGAAGCCTGGGCCGCGACTGGCTGTTCCTCGAGCCCGGGGACGATTACCGGGCCTTTCCGAAGTCGAACCTCGAGCTCGACCTGACCATCAGCGGCCCGTTCATTTCGAGCAAGCTCTGGTTCTTCGCCGCCGGGAACTATATCAACTCGAAGGACAAGGTCCTGAATTGGGAGCCCTACCAGCGGTTCACCGGGCGGTACGGGGACATCAAGATCACCGGCACGCCCTTGAAGAACAACTATGCCTGGGTGTCCTACCATTACGAGAAGAACAACAGCGGGGGCACGACCGACGGGTCCCTGAACTGGGACCCCTCCATGGCCTATAACGGCTTCGACCAGAGCCAGGCTTTGTCCTCGCAGTGGCAATGGATCCCGAGTCCCGCGACGATCTTCTCGGTGAAGTTCCTGGGCTTCCTTGTCAATAGCCGGACCGAACTGCCCGACGACGCTCCCGACCACGCGGGCTATATCAACTGGTGGAAGGCCGTGCCCTTCGACATGGGCGTCGGCGGCGCGTTCATGGGCTGGAACCACGAGAAGACCAGCCGGACGACCATCCAGGCGGACGTCTCGCATTATGCCGAGAACTTCCTGGGCGAGCACGACATCAAGTTCGGCGTCCAGTATACGCGCGGGCGCCTCAAAGGCACGGGCGGGGACTTCTTCGGCAAGGAGCTCATCGATCCCAATACCGGCGAAGACCTCGGTTTCTTCGGCTATTACCAGACCGCCTACATGTATCGCTGGAACTATTCCCAGTCGTACATGCAGGACTATTACGGGGACCCGGGCCTGATCATGTATGTCAACCGCGGCTTACGAGAAGCCCCGTCTCACGGTCCGCCAGACCGATTCCGTCGGGTTCTTCTTCGACGACCAGTGGACGCCGATCAAGCGGTTGACCTTGAACCTCGGCCTGCGTTTCGACAAACAGACCGCGAAGTTCGGCGCGGGAAAATATTACGAGCAGCCATCGACCCCCCAGAGCTTCCGTGATCCCCTGACGTTCGTCCGTAATCGCACGGGGTCGGGCAATCTCTTCGACTTCCAGAACTGGTCGCCGAGGGTCGGCCTGAGCTATCAGTTGACCTCGGACCAGAAGACCGTCCTCCGGGCCAGCTTCGGACGCTATTACACGCCCGCTCGGCGTCGAGAGCTTCGGCTCCGGAGGGCCGGACTCGGACCGGTCGTACAACGAAACCCTCTTCTACTATATTCCCTGGGAAGGGCTCGACGAGAACGGCGACGGGATCATCTTCGGTAACGACATCGCCCGGGCCACGAGGCTGATCGCGGGAAGGGACCCCATCAACGAAGGCGATTTCGCGACCGTCTTCGATTACAGCGATCCATCCTGGGGCCTGAAGGTTCAGAAGGGGCTGAAGAACCAGCACACCGACCAGTTCTCGGTCAGCCTGGAGCGCGAGCTCTTCAAGAACTTCACGGTCGCGCTGACCTACATCCATCGCAACGCCAGGGACATGATCGTCCAGTGGCCCCTGAACCAGGTGACCCAACTGCCCTGGGAGTACGAAACCAAGACCCAGAATATCAACGGCCAGGACGTCCAGCTCTATAGCATCGTCTTGAAGGATTACGACGGCAGCGGGACCATCGACGGGCATGACATCCGGTGGATCTCCCGACATTCGGACTATGAGTGGCGCAACATGCCCGATATCGGCGGCAAGAAGGCCCAGCGCCTGTTCCAGGGCGTCCAGCTGACGTTCACCAAACGGTATTCCAGCCGCTGGCAGATGATGGGCTCCCTCCTCTACAACCATTCGTCCGGCATGGCCGGGCGCAACAAGCGCCAGGACCAGGACTACAACATGGAGGGCATGAACATCTGGAGCGACCGGTGGCTGGCGGGCCTCAACCAGACCGTCAACAACATGGAAGGCCCCCTGCCCTTCACGCCCAAGTTCGAATTCAAGGTCGGCGGCAATTACACCATCCCCGGGATCGAGGTGGACCTGGGCCTCCGGTTCCGCTTCCACACCGGCCGGCCGGTATGGGTCCTGGCGGATGCCAGGGCGCTCGACCAGTGGAACTACGATCCGGAGGACACGGACCTGCTGAGCCGCGCCGTGATCCTCGAGTCCAGCGGCGGGATGCCCGGCCAGATCGTCGCCCAGGATCCCACCAAGCCGCTTGTACTTGCCGGCACCAGAAGATCCTCGACCTTCGCCTGGAAAAGTCGTTCACTCTGGGCAAAGGCAAACTGCGTCTCACGCTCGACGGCTTCAACGTCCTGGACTCCAAGGACGTGACCAACGCCATGTGCAAGAAGATCGTGGTCGCGGACATCGTGGCCCGCCAAGTCGGCCGCGTCGTGGGCATCGTCATGCCCCGCCACTTCCGGCTGGGGGTCATTTTCAGCTTCTGACGACCGAACCTTCGGAAAGGGGAGAGGGCCCGGCTCTCTCCCCTTTTTTTCGTTCCGCCCGGGACTTCGGCGGACATCCGAATATCTCTTTGCAAACCCCGCGCGAGGACATAGAATAAGGGATATGAGACCCGAGACCAAACCCGGCGAGAGGCTGTGGTCCCTGGACACGCTCCGGGGCTTCGACATGTTCTGGATCATCGGCGGGGACGCCCTCTTCCAAACGCTCGCGGACGTCACCGGCTGGGGCTGGGCCCGCTTCGGCGCCTTCCAGCTGGACCACGCCGAGTGGGCGGGATTCCACTTTTACGACCTCATCTTCCCGCTCTTCATGTTCATCTCGGGAGTGGCCATCCCGTTCTCCCTGCTCGCCAAGGCGGAGAGCGGGGCGCCCAGGGCGGGGACCTACGCGAAGCTCGTCAAGCGGGCCCTGATCCTGGTCCTCCTGGGGATCCTGTACAACGGTTTCCTGAGGACAGGCCCGTCGGCCGCCCGCTATCCCAGCGTGCTCGGGCAGATCGGATTGGCCTATCTGTTCGCGGCCCTGATCATGCTGAGCGTCAAGTCCCTCAAAGGGAGGATCGGCGCCGTGGCGGCGATCCTTGGAGGGTACTCCGCCGTCCAGTTCCTCATCCCGGTCCCCGGGATCGGCGCCGGGGTCCTGACCCCGAACGGCACGATCAACGGGTGGGTGGACCGGCTTATCCTTCCGGGGACGCTTTATGACCGTGTCTTCGACCCGGAAGGGGTCCTCTGCGTCCTCTCGGCGGTGAGCGTCACTCTATTGGGCGGGATCGCGGGCTCGATCCTCCGGTCCGGAAAGGGGAGCGGCTATCGCAAGACGGTCGTCCTCGCCCTGGCCGGGGCCGGGCTCGTCGGCGCGGGATTCGGCCTTAGTGCCTGGTATCCCATCATCAAGAAGGCCTGGACCGCCACCTTCGACATGTACGCCGCCGGCCTCTCCTTCCTGCTCCTGGCGCTGTTCTATCTCGTCGTCGACGTCTGGAAGGTCCGGAAATGGACGTTTGTCTTCCGGGTCATCGGCCTGAACTCGATCACGATCTACCTGGGGAAACGCCTCTTCGATTTCAAGTTCACCGCCGATTTTCTCTTCGGCGGACTGGCGTCCCGGGCCGGCCGCTTCCAGCCCGTGGTCATTATCGTCGGGATCATCGTTGTCGAGTGGGTCCTTCTTTACTTCCTGTATAAGAAGAAGATCTTCCTCCGGGTCTAGAGCGGGGCGCGAAGGCGCGAAAGCAAGAGGCGATGCCGTCCCGAACGATCCCCACGGTCCTCACTCCCGATACGAGCCTGTCGTTCCCCGAGTTCGTCCTTCTCAAGGCCTCCGCGGGGTCCGGGAAGACGCACGCCCTGTCGCTCAGGTTCGTCCAGCTCCTTCTGTCCGAGCGGGTAGCCGGGCTCACCCGGACCGACCTGGCGAGCATCCTGGCCATCACCTTCACGAGGAACGCCGCCCGGGAGATGAAGACACGCATCCTGGGCTGGCTCAAGGCCTGCTATTTCCGCGACCCGCGGGAGTCGGCCCAGGTCCTTCAGATCGTCTCCCTCGCGCCCGAGCGGCTCCCGGACCGGGCCGGGGAGGCCGTCGACCGGATCCTGGCCGATTACACGGATTTTCAGGTCGCAACCATCGACAGCTTCATGGCCGCCGTCTTCAAGGCCTCGGCCGTGGACCTGGGGCACGCCCCGGATTTCGAGATCGTCCTCGAGCCCGGGGAGCTCATCGATTATGCGTTTTCGCGCTACCTGCGTCGGGTCTCCGCCGGAACCGCCGACGGAGAGCTCTTCGCCGGCGTCCTGGACCGCCTCATGGCCAACCAGCCTGCGGACTCGGCGTTCCCCTGGGACCCGACCCCGCAGGTGCTGGACAAGCTCTCCTCGCTTTACGCCAAGCTGTCCGCCGGAGCCGGAGAGCTCAGGGTCGAGAGCTTCGCGGCGGAAACGGCCGATGTCCAAGCCCGCATCGCCGGGGCCGTTGCGGATATGGAGGCCTTCATTGCCGCGTCCTCCCTCGAGAGGAACCTCCGGAGCCATTACAACTCCAGGATCGTCCGGGCCGTCGGCGACAAGCGGTTCACGGCGCTCCTCGGAGCGAGCTTCAAGACCCTGCCGGTCAAGAAGACGGGAAGGGGCGGCGGGGACGGCGCGCTCGAGGTGGTCCGCGAGGCCTGGGACGCCCTCAAGGTCCTGGTCGACCGCTATCGCTCCCTGTACGCCCGCGACTTCTTCCACCCCTACCTCGAGGTCTTCCGGGCCTTTTCCGGAACGCTGGACCTCGTCAAGCGGATCCGGGGGACCGTCTTCATCGACGACATCAACCGCCAGCTGGCCGGTTACATCGACCGGGGGATCGTCCCGGACATCTACTTCAGACTCGGCGACCGCATCTTCCACTTTCTCGTCGACGAGTTCCAGGACACCTCGCCCGTTCAATGGGGGAACATGGTCCCGCTGATCGAGAACTCGCTCGCCCAGGGGGGGAGCCTTTTCGTGGTCGGCGACACGAAACAGGCCATCTTCGGCTTCCGGGACGCCGACTACAGGATCATGAGGGACCTGGAAGCCCGCGTCACCGGGTTCGATTCGGCGGCCGCGAGCGTCGTGGAGCTTCCTGAGAATTACCGCTGCGGGGAGAAGATCCTTGATTTCGTCAAGCGGACCTTTCTGGAGACGGCGGCGGGGGACGAAGAATACCTCCCCATCGCCCGCCTCAGCGGCCTCGACTCCTGGACGCAGGAGGTCGTCGCCGGGAACAGGGGCCAGGGTTTCGTGAGATATATCCTCCTCGAAAAAGGCGGAGGAGCCGGGGGAGAGGTCGCCGCGGGAGGGTCGGAAAACGCTCCGGGAGGCGAAGAGGGCGCCGAGGGGGACAACGCGGAGCCCGCCGCGGAAGACGGGCCGGAAAAAGCCCGGGTCCAGGAGCTCGTCCGCGAGATCACGGCGCGCGGCTGGTCCTACGCGGACATCGCTGTCCTGACCCCCAAGAACGAGAACGTGGCCCGGGTCTCTTCCTGGCTCAACGAACGGGGCATTCCCTTCATCCCTTATAGCAGTCTGGACATCCGCGAGCGCAAGGTCATCGTGGAGGTCCTCGGCTTCCTGGCGTTCCTGGACTCGCCGCCCGACGACCTGTCGTTCGCGGCCTTCCTCCAGGGAGGGCTGTTCGGAAGCGCACTGGCGCACGACGGCGCCGCCCCTCCCGACGGGGAATGGGACCGGTTCCTTTTCACGTATCGGGCCGCCAAGGACCGCCCCCTGTACGGGGCCTTCCGCGAGCGCTACCCGGCGCTTTGGGACCGGTATTTCGAGCCCTATTTCAGGACCGTCGGCTATTACCCTCTCTACGACCTCGTGACCCAGATCTATCGCGGTTTCGGTGTCTTCGACCTTTTCCCCGAAGAGGAGGCCTCGTTCGTCAAGCTCCTCGAGGTCATCAAGGACTTCGAAGGCGCCGGACGCAACGACCTCAGGGCGTTCCTGGAGATCACGCGGAGCGGCGAGGACGGAGCCTCCGATTGGACCATCGACGTCCCTCCGGATATCCCGGCCGTCAAGATCATGACCATCCACAAGGCGAAAGGACTCGGCTTTCCCGTCGTCATCCTTCTCCTGTACGGTGAATCATGGCGCGCCCCGGACCTCTTCGTGTCCCGGGGGGAGGACGGGGTCCGCGTATACAAGATCAACGCCGCCCTGGCCGAGGCCGATCCCGAGCTCTCGGCCCTCTATCGCGAGACGAAGGCGCGGGACCGGGCCGACCGGATGAACGCGCTTTACGTGGCGTTGACGCGGGCCCGGGCCGAGCTCTATGTCGTCGGCGTGAAGGGCCGAAGAGACACGTATCCGTTCGATCTCCTCGGCGACGAGAGCTTCGCCTCCGCCGAGGCGCCCCCGCCCGCCCGCCCGAGGGCCGAACGCCCTTCCGGGCCCCGGGCCGAGACCTACAGGTTCCGCGGGCCATTCGAGCTTCCTCCCAACCGGCGGGAATCGCTGAGCTACGGCGCCGTCCGGCGGGGGGAGATCGCTCACGGCATCATGGCCGGCCTCGAATTCGTCGAGGGCGGCTTCGCCGAAGCGGTCGCCGCCGTCGTCCGCGACGCCCGCCCTCCGGAGCTCGAAGCGCCGCTCTGGAGGGAAACCGGCAGGGCCATCGTCCGCTATTTCGAGTCATTCCCGGCCGCGGCCCTCTTCGCGAAGAGGGAAGGCCGGCGGGTTCTTCGCGAGGCCGATTTCTGCGACGCGGAGGGAAGGGCCTTCAGGATGGACCGGGTCGTCGTCGACCCGGACGCCGTCACGGTCGTGGATTTCAAGACGGGCGCCGACCCCGACGCCGGGCGCCGCGCCGCTCGGGTCGAGGCCGACCGGGCGCAGGTCCGGGCCTACATGCGGATCCTCGGCGAAGCCGTTCCCGGAAGGCCGGTGCGCGGCTTCCTGGCCTTCATCGACGAAGGGCGCTTCGAGGCCGTCGAATGAGCGTCACCCTCGTCGCCCCGAAGGACGACCTCGTCGCCGCCGTCGCGGGACAGCTCCGGCCTTCGGGGAAGGACTATTCCCGCAATTGGGTCGTCTTCCCCGAAAAACGTCCCGGCATCTACCTCCGGAAGCTCCTCGCCCAAAAGGAAGGCTCGGGCTTCATCCCCCCCGTCATCGTCTCCGTCGACGGCTTCGTGGACCGGACCCACGCCGACGTCCTGGGGTTCGAAGGGCGCCCCCTCGACGTCCTGGACGCCGTCGCCATCCTCTTCGAGATCCACACGAGCGCACCGGGCCGGCTGGGCGGCGACCATTTCCTGACCGCCGACCGCTTCTTCCCCCTCGGGGTCAAGCTTTTCAACGACCTCGAGGAGCTCCGCGCGGCCTCCCTCGGGGCGGAGGAGATCGCCTCCCTGGACCGCTGGGCCGAGGAGTCCATCCCGGAGGAGATGCGGAGCCGCCTCCAATCCCTTTCCTTCTTTTATGAGCAATTCTACGAACGCGTCCGGGAGCGCGGCTTTTCCACGTCGGCCTCCAGGTTCCGGGACGTCGCGGAGAACCTCCGTCCCGAGCTCTTCGCCGACGTCGCGAGCCTCGTCTTCGCGGGCTTCTTTTCCCTGACAAAGACCGAGACGCGGATGTTCAAGACCCTGTTGTCCTGGGACAAGGCAGCCCTCCTTTTCCTGAAGGGGAAGGGGATCGGGCCGGTCCTCGAGAGCCTGGGCGTATCGGCCCCGGCCCTCCTCGGGGCCCTCGGGACGCCCGACGCCGAGCCCCCCGTCGAGTTCATCCGAAGCCCCGACACGCACGGCCAGGTCTTCGCCCTCAACGCGCTGTTGATCGGGAAGATCGAGGCCGGGGAGCCCCTCGACGAACGGCAGGTCGTCGTCCTCCCCGCCGCCGAGACCCTCTTCCCGCTCTACCAACAGGCCTTGTCCGCCCTGCCCGCGGACAGCTTCAACATTTCGCTCGGCTATCCGCTCGCCCGGACGCCCATCGCCAGCTTCTTCGACGACCTCCTCGAGCTTGCGAATTCCGCCGACGAGGAGGGCCGGCTCTATGCCCCCGCGTATCTGAGGTTTGTCCTCCACCCGTATACGAAGAACATCTTCTTCCCGGGAACCGGAGCTCGGGCCGACCTGACGCGCATCCTCTTCCATGCCATCGAGGAGGAGATGACGGCCCGCCGGAACAAAGCTTTCTGGTCCCTCGGAGAGATCGAAGGTGATCCGTCCGTCCGCGAGGCCATCCAAGAGAAGACGCGGAACCTCGAGGGGGCCCCGGACGTCACGGCGTTCATCGAACAGCTCCGGAGCATCCACGCCCGGACCCTGGGCCCGTTCGCCGGGGTCCGCGACGTGGGGGATTTCGCCGCGAAGCTCATCGGGGTCCTGGATTTCATCTATGCGAACAGCACGGCCCGTCTCCATTATTTCTTCCACCCCTATGCCGAGGCGTTCATGGACCGGCTCCACGCCCTCTCGCGATCGCTCCTCGGGGGCCTCGTCTTCGCGGAGAAGCGGAGCTATTTCGAGCTCTTCCGCAAGGTCGTCGCCTCCGGCGCCGTGCCCTTTTACGGCACCCCCCTCCGGGGGCTCCAGGTCCTGGGCTTCTGGGAGACCCGGGGCATCCGTTTCGAGGACGTCACCATCCTGGACATGAACGAAGAGGTCCTGCCGTCCTCGCGGCGCGCGGATTCGCTCCTGCCGGCGGCGGTCCGCCGGGCCCTGGGACTCCCCACATACAAGGACGTCGAGCGCCGGGCGGAATACTATCTCGACACGCTCGTTCGGGGCGCGAAGCGGGTCCGGGTCCTCTTCGTCGACAGCTCCGAGCGGGAACGAAGCCGGTTCGCCGAGAAGCTTATCTGGGAGAGACAGAAGCGGGAAAGTGAGCCCGGGGCCGAACGATATGTCCGGACCGTGGAATATCGGGTCGCCCTCCAGCCCGCCCCGGTCTCCCGGACGGGGAAATCGCCCGAGGTCGTCGAGTTCCTGCGCGGCTTCGCCTATTCGGCCACGGCCCTGGACGCCTACCTGGCCTGCCCCCGGCGTTTCTACAACGCTTATGTCCTCAGGCTCCGGGAGAAGGAGGAGGTCGTCGAGCGGATGGAGCGGAAGGATATCGGCACCTTCATCCACTCCATCCTGGAGGAATACTTCAGGCCGCTCGTCGGCCGAACCCTAAGGGCGAAAGACCTGAACCCGGAGCGGATCGGCGCCCTGGTGGACCGGAGGTTCGCGGCCGAGTACGGCGTGAGGCCGTCCGGGAGCGCTTACCTGATGGGCCTCCAGGCCCGGCGGCATCTCGGGGAATTCATCTCCGACCACCAGGTCCCGCTCGTCCGTGAGCTCGAGGCCCGGGGGGCCGATCTGCGCCTGCTCTCCCTGGAGCGGCAGGTGGAGACCCGGTTCGAGACGGATGGGGGGGCATTCCGACTGTCCGCCCGGATGGACCGGACGGAGATGCGCGGCCGCGACCTCACCGTGCTGGACTACAAGACGGGGGCGAACGAAAAGTTCATCGGCGTCCGTTTCCGAAGGCTGGACCCGGACGACCGCGGGACCTGGAGCGATGCCGTGTCGAGCTTCCAGATCCCGATCTATATGTCGATATGCTCGCGGCTCGAGGGCGTCCCGCCCGAGGCCATCCACGGCCGCTTTCTCATGCTGGGGAAGAACCGGCTTGGCCCGACGATCGAGTTCTCTCCCTTCGACGAGGAGGACGCGGAGGCCCGGGCGGGCCAGGTCCGTCTCATGGAACGGCTCCTCGGCCTGGTCCTGAAGGAGATCGCCGATCCCGGCGTCCCCTTCGACCCGGCGCTCGCACGCAAGGGCGCCTGCGAGGAGTGCCCTTACACCGTCCTCTGCGGCCGCCGCTGACGGCCGGGCCCGGGAGCCCGCAGGCGGGATCTCAAGCCCCGTCCCGCTCTCCGGCCCTGAACCTCCCGAGCATTTCCGAGACGAGGCGGACCGGGAGGCCCACGACGTTGTCGTAATCCCCGACGAGCTCCTCCACGAAGGCGTCGTTCACTTCCTGGATGGCGTAGCTCCCGGCCTTGTCCGCGTGGTCTTCCGTGTCCAGGTAGCGCTCGACGGCCCGGTCGTCGAGGGGCCGGAACCGGACCAAGCTTTCTTCGTACCCGGTGAGGCGCTGACCGTCGTTCTTCCTGAAGAGGGCCACGCCGGTGATGACCCGGTGGCGGCGTCCCGAGAGCTTCTTCAGGGTCGCCCGCGCCTCGGCCCGGTTCGCGGGCTTGCCGAAGATCTCGCCCTCCAGGCTGACGACCGTGTCCGCCGCGAGGATGAGGGACGCAGGGTGCCTTTCTCCGACCTCCCGGGCCTTGAGGAGGGCCGCGGCGACCGCGAACCTGACGGGATCGGCCTCCCGGACGGAGGATTCGTCGGCCCGGCTCGGGACGACACGGAAAGCCGGGACGATCCTTGCCAGAAGCTCCCGTCGCCGCGGCGAGGCCGAGGCCAGGATGGGGTCGTCCGGGCCGGTGACACGGGGCATGCTGAGAATATAGGGGAGGGAGGGACGCCTGTCAATCCGCCCCGGACGCCCGGAGACGCAACTGGACAAACCGGGCGAAGTTCAATAAAATGGGCAGGTTATAGCTTCGACTTGGAGAACCCTCTGTGAAATGTCTGATCATCGCGGCCGGCAGGGGCCGGCGCCTGGCAGGCCGCGCGGAGAGCAAGCCCCTTCTCGAGATCGCGGGGCGCGCCCTCATCGACCGCGTCGTCGGGGCCGGCATCCAGGCCGGCATCCGGGACTTCGTGGTCGTCACCGGATATGCCGGCGACCAGGTGGAGCGCCATCTGGACGGCCTGGCCCGTGCCGAAGGCGTATCGATCGCCGTCGTCCGCAACGACGAGTGGGAAAAAGAGAACGGGCTCTCGGTGTTCAAAGCGAGGGACCTCCTCGGCGACCGGTTCATCCTGTCGATGTCCGACCACCTCTTCGACCCGGGGATCCTCCGCGACCTCGCCGGCCAGCCCGTCGGGGACGACGAAACGATCCTGGCGGTGGACTTCGACATCCGCGGCAACGCCTATGTCGATCTCGACGATGTCACCAGGGTCCGCGTCGAAGCGGGGCGCATCGCCGCCATCGGGAAGGGGCTCGAAGACCACAACGCCTTCGATACCGGGCTTTTCCTCGGGACACCGGCGCTCTTCCGCGCCCTCGGGGAAAGCCAGAAAGAGGGGACTTCACCCTTTCGGGCGGGCTGAAGGTCCTGGCCGAAACCGGGAAGGCCCGGGTCATGGATATCGGCGGCCGGTACTGGATCGACGTCGATGACGAGAAGGCCGTGGCCAAGGCGGAGGCCCTGTTCGGCGCCCGCGGCTGAGGCTGGGACGAAGGAACCGAGATGAGGCTCAAAATGCCCGGCAAGTGGATCGAGTCCCTTCTCGTCGCCGCCGGAGTCGCCCTGTTCTTCTACCTCATCTGGCGGATCGGATTCGAGGCCATCCTCGCGAACATCTCGCGCTTCGGCGTCTGGTTCCTGGCGATCCTCGCGGTCGGGGCCTCGTGGCTCTTCTTCCAGACCTGCGCCTGGAGCATCATCCAGAACACGCTACTTCAAGAAGGTGCCGTTCCTCTCCCTGTTCAGGATCAAGATCATCGGTGACGCCCTCAACGTCCTGCTCCCCTCGGCCAGTCTCGGCGGCGAAGCGGCCCGGGCCTACCTGCTCGAAGAAGACCGTACCCCTCAAGGAGGGGATCCCAGGCGTCGTCTTCGACAAGACCATCGAGTTCGTCGCGTCGACGATATTCCTGGCCGTCGGGGCTCCTCTTGGGATCCCTGTTCGTCCGGATGCCGGAAGGCCTCCTGGCCCCGACCTCGTCTGCCTGGCCGTGACCACGGCGGGCATCGTCCTCCTCGTCTATTCTCCGTCCGGGGCTTCTGTGCCATCCTGGCCCGGATCACGGCACGCTTCCCCAGGGTCCGGAGATGGGTCTGAAGGCCGGGAGGAACACCTCGAGGCCCTCGACGAGAACCTCCGCCTGCTCTACGCGGCGGGGCGAATCTCAAGACGGCCGCCGCGGTCGGACTCCATTTCCTGGCGAGGCTGGCCGGGTCCTTCGAGGTGCTCATCATCCTGAGGGTCCTCGGCGTTCCCGTCGGCCTCGTCCAGGCCGTTGTTCATCTATTCGGTCATCGTCATCATCAATACGATCTTCTTCATCCTGCCCGGGCAGTGGGGGATCACCGAAGAGCGCGAGCATGCTCCTCCTGCAGAGCCCTGGGCCATCCGGCCGCCATCGGCCTCAGTCTCGGCGTCATCCGGAGGATCAGGAAGCTCGTCTTCGTCGCACTGGCGTTCGGCCTCTTTTTCATGGATAATAAAGGGGGGAGCGTTCCCCGCCGATAAGGAGTTATCACGTGCGTGTCGATCAAGCCGTCATTCTCATAGCCCCCGAGGGCCGCCCCGGGAAAAGAATCCTGGGCCTCGATCCCCTCGAGAGGGTCCTCCTCACCGCTTCCCAGGCGGGGGTGACCGATTTCATCCTGGTCGGCGCCGACGGCGTCGACGGGGAGGCGATCCTGGCCTCCCTCCGGCGGGACAAGCGCTTCCAGGAAAGGGACATCCGGCCCGAGTACGTCCCCCTGTCCGGGCTCGCCGAGCTCGGCCGCCGCGGGAGGATCCGCGGCCGTTTCTGGCTGATGGAGGAGGCCCTCGTCTTCTCGCCGGACATCCTGGACAGGGCCCTCCGGTCATGCCCCGGGGGAAAAGCGGACCTGATCGTGGTCAATCGCCGGGCGTCCACGGGGGATGGGGAGTACGCCGGCCTGGCGCTTCTCGCGGCGGACGCGCTCGCCAGCCTGGGGGACGCTCTCCGCGGGCGAGGGGCGTCCGCTGGAGCTTCCCGAGAGCGTCGATCCCCGGATCGCGGAAGACTCGGTTCGAGGCCGGACCGGATTTCTGCGAAACGGCCGCGTCCCGGGGGTCGATCCGGCGGGCCGGGCGCTATCTCATCGGGACCGCCCGGAAGCCGACCGACGGGTTCTTCTCGAGGAACTTCAACCGCCACATCTCCACGTTCCTGACGCGGCAGCTGCTCAAGCTCGATGTGACGCCGATGCAGATCAGCGTCGTCGTGCTCGTCGTGGGACTGCTGAGCGGCTGGATCGAAGGCCGGGGCGGCTACCGCAACGCCCTCCTGGGCGCCCTGCTCTTCGAGCTGGCGTCGATCATCGACGGCTGCGACGGCGAGAACGCCCGGCTGACGTTCCGCGGCTCGAAGCTCGGCGGGACGTTCGACATCACCGGCGACGCGGCCACGTTCGTCTTTTTCTTCATGAACCTCCCGATCGGCCTTTACCGGTCCACGCGGAGCGACCTCTGGCTCGTCCTCGGGGTCGTCTCCTTCGTGTCCATGTTCTTGTTCTACCTGCAGGTGGGGAAGTACACCAAGAGGACCGGGATCGGCAACAACATCGTCGCCATCGTCAAGGACATCGAGAAGAGCGGCAGCCAGCCGGGCTTCACGGGCAGCCTGGACCGGACTCGCGGCGAAGATCGCCCCCGTCTACCGCCGGGACTTCTTCGCCACCTGGGCTTTCATCTTCATCGCCCTGGGCGGGGCGCCGGTCTTCATGGTGATCATCGCCGTCCTCAGCCCCCTGGAGACCGCGTACATGTTCTCGTACTCCCGGCGAAGGCTCCGTCAGGCCGACGCGGAGGCCTGAGCCGGCCGGCTTGACGTCCCGACGGCCTTGGGATAGGATTCTCCGTCGCATCCGGAGCGCATCGTCCGGACCGCCGAAGTCAAGGGGTTCTATATGTGCGGAATCGTCGGGATCTCGTCGCGAATCGAATTCTCCTCCCGTGTCCTGCTGACCCGTCTCAAGCGCCTGGAGTACCGGGGCTATGACTCGTACGGCTTTCGGCTGGGGGCCACGACGCTCAAGTCCGTCGGCGGGATCTGCGTCGCAGCCGGCGGGCCGGGGCGCGCATCGGCATCGCCCACACGCGTTGGGCGACCCACGGCGGCGTCAGCGAGCGGAACGCCCACCCCCACCTTTCCTGCGACGGCCGGATCGCCGTCGTCCACAACGGCATCATCGAGAACCACGAGGAGCTCCGAGCGGGAGCTCGCCCGAAAGGGCCATCGTTTCGCGGGCGAGACAGATTCCGAGGTCATCGCCCATTTCTTCGAGGAGGGACTGCAGACAGCGGGCCCATGCTCCGCGTCATCGCGGATCTGTTCCGGAGGCTCGCATCGGGACCTTCGCCGTCCTGGCGACCGTCGAGGGGCAGGAAGAGATGTACGCCATGAAGCGGGACTCCCCGCTCGTTCTCGGCGTCGGCGGCGGCCGGACATACGTGGCCTCGGATATCTACGCCTTTTCCGACGCGACCGACCGGGCGATGTTCTTCGAGAACGACGAATTCGCCGTCATCCGGGCGGACGAGTTATCGGTTCTTCGACCAATGGGGGAAGCCGGTCGCGAAAGCGGCCTGCCGAGTTCTCCGGGAGCGCGAGGATCCGTGCCCGGAGCGGAGTCCAGGCCACCACATGCTCAGGGAGATCCTGGAGGAGCCCGAGGCGGTCGAACGGACTGCTGTTCTCCCTGGAGTCACGACCAGAAGAAGGCGTTCGACGCGCTCATCGGCCTCATCCGGAGGCTCGAGAAAGGTCATCTTCGCCTCCTGCGGGACGTCCTACCACGCCTCGCTCCTGGGCGCCTATTTCCTCCATCGGGCCGGGGTCGAGATGCCAGACGCTCATCGCGTCGGAATTCCGGCACTTCGCCAACGTGGACCGGGACACGCTCGTCATCGCCCTCAGCCAGAGCGGGGAGACGATGGACGTCATCGACGCCCTGAAATATGCCGCCGGAGAACGGGGGGCGGATCGCCGCCCTCGTCAACGTCCCCCATTCCACGATCCAGACGGATGAGCCGCCTCACCCTGGATATCCTGGCCGGCCAGGAGATCTGCGTGGCCAGCACCAAGGCGTTCATCAGCCAGGCCGTTCTCCTCCTGATGATCGCCCGGAGGTTCGGCTTCCGGGTCGACGCGACCGACATCGCGGACAAGATCAGGGCCGTTCTCCGGCGGCGGGCCGCCCTCAAGGCCGTCGCCGAGGAGATCGCCCGGTCCCGGGACCTCTATATCATCGGGCGCGGCCTGACCTACCCGGTCGCCCGGGAGACGGCCCTCAAGATCAAGGAAACGAGCTACATTCACGCGGAGGGGATGATGGGCGGCGAGCTCAAGCACGGGACCCTCGCCCTGATCGAGGAGGGGACGCCGGTCATCAGCCTGATCAACAACGGCGATCCCGACATCATCTCCAACACGAGGGAGGTCGAGGCGAGAGGCGCGAAGGCCTTCATCATCACCAACAACCCGGCGCTCCGGCGGGAGAAGGCCGCGATCTCCATCGAGACCGGGAACGACGGCAAGTTCGGCATCCTGGCCGCCGTCGCCGGACAGCTCATCGCTTATTACGCGGCCGCGAGCCTGGGAAGGCCCATCGACAAGCCGAGGAACCTGGCCAAGTCCGTGACGGTGAAATAGGGCTCGCGGCCGGTCCGACGCGTTCGCGCTATGCCCGGGTCATCGGCGGAAGGCTTCGCCGATGAACGCCAGCCCGTCCGCGATGCCCGTGCGCCAGTATTCCCAGGTGTGGGCGCCGTCCCGGACGCGAAACTCGTCGGGGATCTTGCGGTCCTTGAGGACGACGTGGAGGGCGGAGTTCCCCTTGATGAGGAAGTCGTCGTCGCCGCAGTCGATGTAGTAGTCGACCTTCTTCAGCGATTCCTCCGGGAGGGACTTCGCCAGGTCGAGCGGATTGTGCGCCCTCAGGTGCGGCGTCAGCCGCTCCTTTCCGACGAGACCGGGGCCGAGCACGGGCCCGAAGTACCGGTCGAAATCCTCCTGCTTCCGGCCGACGATCTCATCGTCGGTCCAGACCGCGGCGCTGAAGGCGGCGCAGGCTGCGAACAAGTCCGGGTGGCGCATGGCGTAGACGAGCGTCCCCCAACCCCCCATGGACAGGCCCGAAACGCCGCGGAACTCCCTCTTCGGCCGGGTCCGGTACGCGGCATCGACATGGGGGATGAACTCCTGGACGAACATGTCCTCGAAACGGACCTTTCCCAGGTGATCGTTGATGTACCAGGTGACGCCGCCGTCGGGCATGACGATGATCATCGGCGGGATCTTCCGGTCCGCGATGGCCCGGTCGGCGATGGAACCGATCTCGCCGAACTGGATCCATCCCGATTCGTCGTCGGTGTAGCCGTGGAGCAGATAGACGACGGGGTAACGACGCGTCGAAACGGCATAATCCGGCGGCAGATAGACGGCGTAATGGACGTCCCGCCCGAGCACGACGCTCTTCATTTCGAGGCCCTCGAGGACCTGCCCCTGGTTCACGGACTGCGCGGCCGCGGCCGCCGCGGCGGCCAGAAGGAGCAGGATCGCTCCGAGGGGCGGGCGGAAGCTCGTTCTCCGGGCGTTGCTCATGGAGGCCTCCTTGACGTCGCTCACATATCCCATATATCCCAACCCGAAACCGTATGTCAAACCGCCGGAACCGTTTGAAATTCCCGCGGCTTTCCGTTAGGATACAGGCTCGACGGCGACTCAGAGCGGCGGCTGATGGACCGCCTTACCGCCGGAGCGCAAAGGAGTCCGGTATGTCCCTGATCCGGGAAAAGGTCGGGCAGGCCTCGGGCCTGCTCCGGGAGTTCGGCATCGACTGCTGGATCACGTTCACGCGCGAGAGCGCGATCAACGGCGATCCGGTCCTGCCGTTCCTCATTGCGGCCGACGTCACCTGGCATTCGGCGTTCATCGTCGCCCGCGATGGGCGGACGCGGGCCATCGTCGGCCTCTATGACCGGAAGACGGTCGAGGAGACGGGGGCCTGGGACGACGTGGTCGGCTTCGTCACCGGCATCCGCGAACCCCTCCAGGAGTACCTGAAGGAGATCGCGCCCGCCCGTATCGCCGTCAACTACTCCGAGGAGAGCGAGGCGTGCGACGGGCTGACCCACGGCATGTACCTGACCCTTCACCGCATCCTCGCTGAGATCGGGATGGCCGACCGGCTCGAGTCCGCCGAGCGGATCGTCTCCGCCCTCCGGGAACGCAAGTCGGCCGCGGAGATCGGCCATATCCGGGACGCCGTCCGGACGACCGAGGACATCTTCGCGCTGGCCGCCGGGTACATCCGGCCGGGCCGCACGGAGAAGGAGATCGCCGCGTTCATGACGGCCGAGGTCGCCCGGCGCGGCCTCGTCGCCGCCTGGGACCCCGCGACGTGCCCGGCGGTCTTTACCGGTCCCGACACGGCCGCGGCCCATTATGCGCCGACCGACCGCAAGGTCGAGCCCGGCCATGTCCTGAACATGGATTTCGGCGTCAAAACGAACGCCTACTGTTCGGACCTGCAGAGGACGTTCTATGTCCTCGAGCCCGGAGAACGCGAGGCCCCGGCCGACGTGGCCCGGGGGTTCGCGACCATCATCGAGGCCGTTGAGGCCTCGCGACGGGCCATGAAGCCCGGAGTCCAGGGGGTCGAGATCGACGCGATCGCCCGGAAGGTCCTGGCCGGCGCGGGCTACGAGGAGTTCCCGCACGCGCTCGGCCACCAGGTGGGCCGGTTCGCCCATGATGGGACGGCCCTTCTCGGGCCGAAATGGGAAAAGTACGCCAGAAGACCGTTCCACCCCCTCGAGGAAGGCATGGTCTTCACCATAGAGCCCAGGCTGACGGTCCCGGGCCGCGGCGTCGTCACGATCGAGGAGATGCTCGTCGTGACGAAGGACGGGGCGGAGTGGCTGTCCACACCCCAGAAGGAACTTTGGCTTCTCAACGCATAGGAGGCTCAGTGAGCATGACAGGATACAAAGGAAAGATCGCCCACGTCGATCTCACGGACCGCTCGGCCCGCGTCGAGGACGCCGACCCCGGGCTCTATCGCGATTACGTCGGAGGCCGCGGCGTCCAAGCCCGCATGCTTTACGACCACCTGAAGCGGGTCGGCCCGATCACCGACCCCCTCGGCCCCGCGAACAGGATCATCCTCGGCTCCGCCGCCCCGAACGACACGCTCGTCCCCACGTCGGGGCGCGGGTCGTGCTCCTTCGTCGGAACCATGACCCGTTCCCCCGGACCTGCGTCCTGGGTCCCCGGGCACGAGCCGCTCCACGGCCTCGTCACGCACGCGAGCTGCGGGGGGCTTTTTCCCAATATGCTCAAGCGGGCGGGCATCGATCATCTGGTCCTCGACGGCGCCGCGGACGCCCCCGTCCGCATCCTGGTCAACGAAGGCCGGATCGAGGTCCTGCCGGCCGAGGACGAGCTTTTCGAGACCGTCGGCGGGAGGCGCGTCGTCCGCCCCGCCTCGGCGATCACCGACTTCCTGACCTCGCTGTATCCCGGCTCTTCGACCGTTTGCCTGGGCCCCGGGGGCTGGAACAAGGCTGCCTTCGCCTGTCTGACCGCCGATCATCATCGGAACTTCGGCCGCGGCGGCGCGGGCGCGGTCTTCGGCTCGAAGAACCTCGTCGCCGTCACGGCCTTCGGCCGCGAAGCCGTCGTTTTCCACGACCCCGCGAGGTTCCAAGCCCTGGGCAAGGAGCTGGATGCCCTGGTCAAAGGCCATGTCTCGGACCCCGGCCGGACGGCTTCCTTCCGCCCGACCGCGGGCACGACCTGGTGGCTGGACCGGGCCTTCAACGGCGGATACATGGGAAAGCAGGGCGGCTTTCTGCCCTGGCACAATTACGATGAGGGCTCTTTCGACCCTTCGGATTACGCCCGTGTTTCCACGGACGCCTTTCTCGAGATCTCCGGGAAGCACTCGGTCTGCAACCGCTGCCGCCACGTCATGTGCACCCGGACCGCTGCCGTCGTCGCGGACGGACCCTACCAGGGCAAGGGCGTCCGCCCCGAGTTCGAAACCATCGCCCTCTGGATCAATTGCGGCATCCTGGACAGGGACGCCATCTTTCACATGAATTACCTCTGCAACGAGCTCGGCCTCGATACGATGACCCTGGGGAGCGTTATGTCGGGAGCCATGGAGCTCGCCGAGAAGGGCTATCTCAAGTCCTTCGCGAGCGCCCCCGCTTTCGGAAGCGCCCCGGACATGGTGCGGACCATCCGGTCCATCGCCTACGGTTCCGACGACCTCGGGACCCTGCTCGGAGAGTACTCCGACCGCGTCATTGCCGCCGTCGGCGCAGGGTTCCCGGCCGGGGAGCTCCCCGCCATCGCCCGGTGCGTGACGACCGCGTTCGGCGGGCTCGGGTACGCCGGCGTCGAACCGAAGGCGTTCCCCGGGATGTTCACGGCCTACGGCACCTCGAACCGGGGCCGGGGCGATCACACGTACGCCTGGACCGTCCAGGCCGAGGAAGGCGGGCTCACGGGGGCCGAGGACCTGGCGGCGTACGTCGCGGCCGGACAGGAAGGGAAGGCCCTTGTCGACTCCCTCGGCCTGTGCGATTTCTTCACGGCCGACATCGTTTCCGACCCGTTCCTTTCGCTGTTCAACGCCCTGACCGGGTTCGAGCATACGCCCGATAGCCTCAAGGCCTGCGGCCGGAGGATCTACGCCGTCGAACGCCGGGCGAACAACATCCAGGGGCGCCGGCGGGCTTACGACGCTTATGTGCCGCCGAAGCTGACCGTCCCGATGAGCCGGGGCGCGCTCGCGGGGAGGGCCGTCGACCCCGTCCTGTATGCGGCCACTCTGAAGGCATATTACAGGGCCCAGGGCTGGACGGAGGACGGCGTCGTCGGACCGGACGAGCTTGAGCGGCTAGGCGCGAAGCCCTAGCGCTCACGAAGCGGCCCGGCCTCTCTAGAGCGCCGCGGGGCGGGAGAGGTCGCTCAGGTCGGCGGGTGGAGGCGCTTGTGGAACCAGGAGCGCAGGGCGCGCATCCTTTCCGATTGGGATGCGGGGGCGCGACGGCGGCCGGACGCAAGCTCGGCGCTCCCCGAAGGCGCTCCCCAACGGACTTCGACGCAATCGTTCGGGTTGTAGGCCATCTCGAAGGCGTCCCTCCTCTCGAGAACGTCGGCGAGGCTAAGCCGCTGTTCCCGCCCGTCCGAACGGACGTAGGCGAAGGACAGCTCGCGGCCCATCTTCCCCGATAGGCTCTCGAGCTCCTTTCGCGACTCTTCGGAGGTCCGGCGCTTCGGCAGGCTGTAAAGGTCCGGGGAGCGGACGGCCTTGCCGGGAAACTCGAGGACGGTATCGATGGCGATGAGAAGGCGCAGGTCCCGGTTGGGCGTCGAATAGTCCTCCCAAAGCCCGCCCGCCTGGAACACGGCCGCGGCGCTCCCCGGCATCGGGACGACCGCGCCGGGATGGCCTTCCATATAGGCTTCGCCGTTGGCCACGGATTCGACCCGGACGAGGATCTGTTCGTGGAGGGCCCGGAACAGGTCGCGGAGGGCGCTCTCGGCGTCCAAGGGCTTGGGATTGATGAGCCGCTCCATCGTGTCGTAGAAGACGGCGCTTTCCATTCCCTTCTGCGCGACGGACAGGTTCCCGTAGTCCGGGCTCGCGGCGACGTCCGCGTTCCCGAGGAGCCGCGGCCGGCCGCGGTCCCGGACGATCGGCCGGAAGGCTTTGAATCCCGGTTCTCCGATGACCTCCGAGGTCACGAACAGGAAGTTCCCCCTCCAGAACCGCTTGATGCCCACGGTCCCGTCGGGCTGGGCGTCGACGGCGAGGAGGGCGCCCGGGCCGGACTTTTTCTGAGGGACCCAACGCACGAGGACCAGGGTATGCCCGTAGGGGTCGGCGAACACGATCCCGGGCCGCAGGTCCTTCCGGGTCAGGGCGACGGGATAGCAGTCCGAGTCGTCGTCCTCGAGCCCGGTCCGGGCCGTTCCCGAATGGACCGCGTTCATGACGCCCCGGAGGAACCCGTTGAAGGCCCGGACCGGGTTCGCGGGGCCGGACGTCGACGTGTTGGTCACCCACCGTCCGGTCCTCGGGGCCCGCTCGAGGGTGCCCCGGTCGCATTCGTGGAAACCGAAGGGCAGGCCCATTTTCCAGGCGAAATAGGCCCTGAGGAAAAAGGGGTTATCCGCGCAGTCGGGTTCCATGACGACCGGGTCCCGGCCGTCCGGGTCGTCCTCGCCGAGCCCGAGATGGCCGTGGAGGATGTTCCGCCCGGGGTCGCGGGTGACCTCGTGAAGGGCCGCCCAGGAGGACCTCTCGTCGGCATCCCGGAATAGGGCGTCGATCCAGGCCGCGTAGAGGTTCTCGGCGCCCCGGTCCCAATCCCTTTCGGTTTGCCAGACCGACGCCGGCCTCGCAACGGAGATGGGAGGAGCGTTCGAGACCTCGACGCCCCATCGCGCAACGTCCTTCCGGCCGTCGGCCAGAATGACCGTATATGTCCCCCCGGGCCCGAGCCGGAACTCGGCGGTCCACCAGAAGGGGGGGCCGCCTCCGGCCCGGAGCGATCCCGCCTCGATGCTTCCGGACGGGCCGGCGACGCGGATATTCGCTTTGCGGAGATCGCCTTCGCCCGCGGCCAGAACGCGCAGTGTCCTGCCTGCGACCGGGAATTTAGGGGATATCAGGAGAGCATAAGCCGGATTTGACGCCGTTTCCTGCGGCGGGCGGGGAACGGGAACCCTGAGACTGTCGGTCCCGATCGCCGGAGCGCCTCCCGACGATATTCCGGCCATGATAAGCCAGGCCGCGACCAACATGGCGGCTCCCGGCCGGCCGCGTCCTCCGAAACGCGACGGGGGGAGGAACCCGGGTCTCTGGGGTGTCGTCACGATGGGTTCATTGTACCTCGGCGGCGCGCCGATTTCCACGCTCGGGCCCGACCGTCCTCCGAAGTCTTCCGAACCTCCGACCGGCGCGGGTCAGTCCGACGGTTCGAGCCTGGCGACGCCGAGGTCCATCGTCAGGCGGGCGCCGTTCTCGAAACGGACGATGACCCGTCCGGCCGGGCCGTCCGTCACGATCTTCTCGATCGTTCCGGAACCGATGGCGGGATGGCGAACGCGCTGGCCCGCCCGGAAGGGCGCGGCCGCGTCACCGGGACCCGGAACCGGCGTGCCGGAATGGTCGTCCGCGGATCGCGGCGTCCCCGGCGCGGACCCGGGCCCCCGCGCGTCCGAGAACCCGTTCGTGAGGAACGGGGCGACGACGATTTCCAGGCCGGCCAATCCCTTCAGAAACGTGGAGAGGGATGCCTGCCTGGGGCCGCCCCAGACCGTGCGGGTTTGGGCGTGACTCAGGGCCAGGTGGCTCTCGGCCCGCGTGATGCCTACGAAGAGCAGTCGTCTCTCCTCTTCGACGTCCCGCCCGGCCTCGCCGGACTTGAAATGGGGCAGGATGCCGTTCTCGACCCCGATGATCATGACGGCCGCGAACTCCAGGCCTTTGGCCGTGTGCAGGGTCATCAGGGACACGGCCCCCGACCCCTCGCGGTAGCCGTCCGCGTCGCTGATGAGGGCCGTCTTCTGGAGGTAGCCGGTCAGGCCGCCCGCCGCGGTCTCGCTCGAGTCGAACTCGAGGGCGGAATGGACAAGCTCCAGGACGTTCTCGACGGCGTCCGTGTCGTCCTCGTCCTCGAGGGCCTTCCGGAGGCCGGTCCGTTCAAAGACCGCCCGTACCGTTTCCGCCACGGGCCGGTCGAGCCGCGACCTCAGGTCTTCGATCATCCGGACGAACTCCCCGATCCGGGGGGCCGCGGCCGGCGGGACATTCGGGGTCTCGGCCGGGCTCCGGAGGACCGACCAGAGGTCCCGCCCCGCGGCCCGGCCGCGAGCGACCAGTCGGCGGACGGTCGTGTCGCCGATCCCCCGGGCCGGCCGGTTGATGATGCGGGCGAGCGACACGTCGTCGGCCGGATTGACGAGGAGGCGCAGGTAGGCCATCATATCCTTGACCTCCCGCCGCTCGAAGAACTCGATCCCCTTGACGATCTGGTAGGGGATGCAGGCCTTGATGAGCTCCTCCTCGACGAGCCGGCTCATGGCGTTGACGCGATAGAAGACGGCGATCCGGCCGTAATCGAGCCCCCGCCCTTCGCGCATCCAGCGGACCCAGGCCGCGACGCCCCGGGCCTCCTCGTACTCGTCGGCGAACCGGTAGAGGAGGGGCAGGCTCCCTCCCGGCTTCCGGGGAATGAGGCGTTTCTCCTTGCGCCGAACGTTCGAACGGATGAGGTCGTCGGCCAGCCTGAGGACCTGGGGCGTCGAACGGAAGTTCTCCTCCAGCCGGACCACGGGCGCGCCGGGGAAGTCCTTCTCGAACGCCAGGATGATCCCGATGTCGGCGCCCCGCCAGCCGTAGATCGATTGGTCCGGGTCCCCGGTGACGAACAGGTTGTCGTGGCCCCGGGCCAGGGCGCGGGCGATACGATACTGGCATTGATTGGTGTCCTGGTATTCGTCGACGAGGATGAACCGGAAGCGGCGGGCCAACCGGTCCCGGATATCCGCGTCGTCCCCGAGGAGGCGGGCCGTCCGCGTCAGGAGGTCGTCGAAGTCGAGCGCTCCGGCGGCGGCGAGCCGCTTCTCATAGGCCGCGTAGATCTCGGCGAAGAGGCCGGCGGGGAGGCCGGGGGCGAAGTCCGGCGGGACCTTGTCGGGCCCGATCATGAGGTTCTTCAGGAGCCCGATCTGCCGGAGGACCCGGGCGGGAGGGTATTCCTTCGGATCGATGTCCCGGCCCTTGAGGACCTCGTTGAGGACGGTCTTCTGGTCGCCCTGGTCGTAGATGCTGAAGCTCTCCGGCAGGCCGGCCCGGCCCGCGAACTCCCGGAGGAGACGGGCGCAGAGGCTGTGGAACGTGCAGAGGGTCGCGCCGCGCGGGATCTTCATGGCTTCGAGGCGCGTCCGCATCTCGTCGGCCGCCTTGTTGGTGAAGGTCAGGGCCAGGATGCTTCCCGGGGCGGCGCCGCCCGCGACGAGGTGGGCGATCCGGTGGGTGATGACGCGCGTCTTCCCCGAGCCGGGCCCGGCGAGGACGAGCATCGGGCCCGTCCCATGCGAGGCGGCGGCCTTCTGCCTTTCGGTCAGGCCGGACAGGGTATCGGGATCCACGACGTCTCCTTTCGAGGGCTCGGGCTCAAGCGGGATACCTTACTCTGAATTGACGTCCCTGGCAACCGGATATTCTCACCGCCCGGCGGCCGATTTGACAGGCCGCGCCCCTTTGTGTCATAAGGGATTTTCGACGTCCCAGGAGAAACACCGCCATCGCCCACGACCTCGTTTTCAAGCCCTTCGAGGACATGACGCCGGAGGACTATGCGGCCGTCGGGTTCAAGTCCGGCCTCGAGATCCACCAGCAGCTTCTGACGGCAAAAAAGCTGTTCTGCCGCTGTCCGGCCGGCCGGTACAGCCGGAAGTACGACGCCGAGATCCTGCGCCACATGAGGCCGACCCTCTCCGAGCTCGGCGAATACGACGGCACGGCCCTCATGGAGTTCAAGACGAAGAAAGAGATCATCTACCGGATCAACCGGGAGACCGTCTGCACCTATGAGATGGACGACACGCCGCCTTTCATGATCGACGAGGAGGCGCTGGACATCGCCCTGGAGGTCGGCCTTCTCTACGACTGCAAGATGATCGACGAGCTTCACATCGCCCGCAAGCAATACCTGGACGGGAGCATCCCGACGGGGTTCCAGCGGACGACGATCGTCGGCGTCGACGGGAAGATCCCTTACAAAGGGAGGGACATCCGGATCGTCCAGCTCGGCCTCGAGGAGGACGCCTGCCGCGAGGTCAGCGACGTCGGCCACCGCCGCGTCTACCTCACGGACAGACTGGGCATGCCCCTCATCGAGACGGTCACCGCCCCGGACATGCGGACCCCGAGCGAGGTCGCCGACGTCGCCCAGATCCTCCGCCGGCTCGTCCGGAGCACGGGAAGGATGCGGACCGGCATCGGGGCGGCGCGCGAGGACGTCAACGTCAGCGTGACCGGGGGGACGCGGATCGAGATCAAGGGAGTGCCGAGGATCCCGAGGATCCCGCGCCTCACCCACAACGAGGCCATGCGCCAGTGGAACCTCCTTCGGCTCAAGGACGAGCTGGCCCGTCGGGGGGTCGTCACGGACACGTTCGCGGCCTCGACCGAGGACGTCACCAAGGTCCTGCGCCGGACGCTCTACCAGCCCATCCAGTCGGCCGTCGCCGCCGGGCAGACGGTCCACGGCGTCCGGCTCGCCGGATTCAAGGACCTCCTCCGCTGGCAGACCCAGCCCGACACGGTCTTCTCCCGGGAGATCTCCGACCGGGTCCGGGTGATCTCCTGCCTGACCGTCCTCCCGAACATCGCCCACTCGGACAGCCTGGGCGAGACGCTGGCCAGCGCCGAATGGACGGGCGTCAGGAAGGCCCTGGGCGCCGGGCCGGGCGACACGGTCGTCGTCGTGTGGGGCCCGGACGCCGACGCGAAGCTCGGGGCGCAGGAGATCATCGCCCGCGCCAGGGAAGCGACGATCGGCATCCCCTCGGAGACGCGTCAGGCCCTCGGCGACGGGACCAACGGGTTCGAGCGCATCCTCCCCGGGCCGGACCGGATGTACCCCGACACGGACCTGCCGCCCAAGCGGATCGAGCCCGAGCGCCTGGAGCGCGTCCGCGCGTCCCTGCCTCCCCGGCTCCTGACGCGCGAGAGTCGATATCGGGACCTGGGCGTTCCCGGGGACCTCGTCGCGCGGTTGGCGGCGTCGCCGGCGGCGCCCCTGTTCGAGCGAGCGGTCGCGGAATGGGGCGTAAAGCCCGCTCTGGCCGCCGTTGTCCTCGTCCAATATCCCAGGCGGCTCAAGAAACGGGGCCTCCCGGTCGAAAGGCTCGAGCCTGCCGCCCTCGAGGCCGTCCTCCGGGCCCTCGGAGGGCGCCGCCTTTTCAAGGAAGGCGTTCTCCCGCTCCTCGAGCGGGTCCTCTCCTCCGGCGCGACGGTCGCGGAAGCCCTTCCGGCCGCGGCGGACGGGGAGGGCATCGAGGCCGGGATCCGCGAGGCGACGACGGCCGTCAAAGGAATGAGGTTTCGGAGAGAGCCGGCCCGAGCCCTCAAGGCGATGGGCCTCCTCATGGCCTCCCTGCGGGGGAGGGCCGACGGGGCCGAGCTGGCCTCCCGGCTCGACGGCGCCCTCGAAGGAGCGGCGGAATGACGGGCGGGGACCTCTATAAGGGCTACAAGGGAAGGGCCCTCGAGGTCCTGAAGAGCTTCGGGGCCCAGGTCTGGAGCGACGCCCGCATCACGACGATCCAAGGGCGAGTTCACCGGCATCATCCTGCCGCGCTCGGAGACGGCCGATCCGCTCCACGTCGTCATCAAGCTCCGCTCGGGGTACAACGTCGGCATCGCGGCCGACGGCATCACGGGCGTCGAGATCCTCGGCCGGAAAGAGGCCCACTACAAGATCCCGGAAAAGGAATTCCCGTACGATCCCGGCAAGCCCCGGGTCAAGCTGCTCGGGACGGGAGGGACGATCGCCAGCCGCCTTGATTACCGAACCGGGGCGGTCATCCCGGCCTTCTCGCCCGGGGAGCTCTACGGCTCGGTGCCGGAGCTGGCCGACATCTGCAACCTCGAGACCGAGAAGCTCTTCGGCGTCTTCAGCGAGAACATGGGGCCCGAGCAATACATCGCCACGGCGAAGGCCATCGGGCGCGAGATCGAAAAGGGAGTCGCGGGCATCGTCATCGGCCACGGGACCGACACGATGCACCACACGGCGGCGATCCTGTCGTTCATGGTCCAGAACTCGCCGGTCCCCATCGTCATGGTCGGCTCCCAGCGCTCTTCGGACCGGCCCTCGTCGGACGCCGCCCTCAACCTCATGCACAGCGTCAAGACCGCGGCCGAGAGCGACATCGCCGAGGTCATGATCTGCATGTTCGGCCCGACCTCGGACACCTACGGGCTCCTCCACCGGGGGACGCGCGTCCGCAAGATGCATTCGAGCTACCGGTCCACGTTCCGGACGATCGGGGACATCCCCATCGCCATGGTCAGCCGGGAGAAGATCACGCCCCTCCGCCAGGACTACAAGCGCCGGCGAAACGACAGGTACGTCGTCATCAACACGGCCTTCGAGGAAAAGGTCAGCATCGTCTATTACTACCCGAACATGAAGCCGGATATCATCGATTCGCTCATCGACAACGGCTACCGGGGGATCGTCATCGCCGGGACGGGCCTCGGCCATGTCAACAAGCCGCTCTATCCGGCCCTCAAGCGGGCGAGGGACAAGGGCATCTCCGTCTTCATGACGGTCCAGACGCTCTGGGGGTACGTCCAGATGTACGTCTATGACACCGGCCGGGACATGATGGAGCTCGGCGTCATCCCGGCGGCCAATATGCTTCCCGAGGTGGCTTACGTCAAGCTCGCCTGGGCCCTCGGCCAGACCTCGGACTACGAAGAGGTCAAGAGGATCATGCTGACCCCCGTCGCCGGGGAGATCACCGAGCGGGAACCCTCCAACGGCTACCTCATCTTCCAGGGCGGCATCCCCGAGGTCGAGGAGTTCATCTCCAAATACCGGAAGTGAGGGGGCGCCCGGCCCTTTCTTGACAGCCCGCCTGCCGGGGCGTACCATCGATAAGGCCCGCCACCGGAAACGTGAGCCTCCGTCGTTATCCTCTGGCTTGGAACGAGACCTCGGCCCGTATCGGAGCTTTTTATGACCATCGCGAACGTCCTTGAAGATAAAGCGGCCAAGCTCAAGGCTTCGGCCGTCGCCAAATATCCTCTTCCGCCGCTCCGGATAGGAAACCGGACGGCGCGCCTACCCATCGTCCAGGGCGGGATGGGCGTGGGCCTATCCCTTTCCGGCCTGGCCTCCGCGGTCGCGGAGGAAGGGGGGATCGGCGTCATCGCCGCGACCGGCATCGGGCTCATAGAAGCCGACTACTATGAGCGTCCGCTCGACGCGAATATCCGGGCCCTCCGCTCGGAGATCCGCAAAGCGCGGGTCCGAACGGCGGGCATCCTCGGCGTCAACATCATGGTCGCCGCCGACGGCTTTCTGCGTCTCCTTGAAGCCGCCGTCGAAGAGAAGATCGATCTCCTCTTCCTCGGCGCCGGCCTGCCGATCAAGGGGATCCCGGTCGCCGCGATCCGCCGGGCAGGGGTGGGGGTCGTCCCGATCGTCAGCTCGGGCCGCGCCGCCCGGCTGATATTCAAGTCCTGGGGAAAGACCTATGGCGATATTCCGGACGCCGTCGTGGTCGAAGGCCCTCTGGCCGGAGGCCATCTCGGATTCAAGCCCGGGCAGATCGACGATCCGGCCTTCCAGCTCGAAAAGATACTGCCCGAGGTCGTCGAAGCCCTTCAGGAATTCGAGACGCCCTGGGGCAGGGCGATCCCCGTCATCGCCGGAGGCGGGATCTACACGGGCGAGGATATTCGCAGGATTCTCGGCCTGGGGGCGCGGGGCGTCCAGCTCGGGACTCGGTTCATCGCCACCGAAGAATGCGACGCGGACGCGCGGTTCAAACAGGCTTATGTCGCCTGCGGGAAAGAGGACATCGTCATCATCCAGAGTCCCGTCGGCCTGCCGGGACGGGCGATCCGCAGCCCTTTTCTCGAGGACGTGGCCAAAGGGGTACGCAAGGTCTTCCGTTGCCCCTCCCATTGCCTCCAGAGCTGCGGGGCGAAGGACGCCCGCTACTGCATCGCCGAAGCGCTCGATCATGCCCGGCGGGGCGAGTTCAAGGACGGCTTCGCCTTCTGCGGCGCCAACGCCTTCAGGGTCCGGGCGATCGTCCCGGTGGCGGACCTCGTCTCGGGGCTCAGGCAGGGGTACGCTCTGGCGTGCTTCATGGCCTCGATCAAGGCGGATTATGCCAAGGCGGCCGAGAGGATGCGGAGCCTGAAAGGCGAATACAGCCTGACCCTGGCCCGGATCCGGGAGGGCTTCCGCGATCAGCTGAGGCGGATGAGCGATGAGAATCGGGCGGGATTCCGCGCCGAGAAGGCCCGCTTCCGCGCGCATCTCGTCCGGCTGCGAAGCGATTACCTGAAGGCCAAGGCCGAGCGCCGCGCCCTCGAAGCCCGTCTCAGCCTTCTCCGGAACCAGGCCCGTTTGCTGGAAGCTTGAGACCTGGGCGATCGTTCCGGTACGTCTTCTATTCCGCCCTTTCTGCGAAATCCCCCCCGAGCCCCCCTTTACGAAAGGGGGGAAGAGAACGGTGCCCCGCGTTTTGACATCCGACGGACCTTTCGCTATAGTCCCGGTCAAGATTCGTTAGGAGGGACCGCATGAAGAAGCCCATCCTGGGCATCGCCGTCGGGATATTCGTCCTGAACGCTGGACTGTACGGCGCGTTGAGCCGCGAGGTCGCGAGCTACGACATCAAAGCCCGCCTCGTCCCGGCGACGAGGACGATCGAAGCGACCGAAATGCTGGTCTGGACAAATGATTCGGAGACGGCGGTCTCGGAGCTGCCGTTCCACCTCTACATGAACGCCTTCAAGAGCAATCGGACGACGTTCATGAAGGAGAGCGGGGGCCTTCATCGCGGCTTCGAGTCCGGCAAGGACGAATGGGGGAAGATCGACGTCGGCCGCATCGGGATCGCGGGCGGCGCCGATCTCGCCGGGACCATGGCCTTCCTCAGGCCGGACGACGGGAACCCCGACGACCAGACGGTCATGCAGGTGACGCTGCCGGCCCCCGTCGGCCCGGGCGAGCGGATCGTCCTCGAGATCGCGTTCACGACCCGCCTGCCCAGGGTGTTCGCCCGTTCGGGCTATTCGGGGGAGTTCTACATGATCGGCCAGTGGTTCCCGAAGATCGGCGTCCTCAGGAACGGCGTCTGGAATTGCCACCAGTATCACGCGAACTCCGAGTACTTCGCCGATTTCGGCGCCTACAGGGTCGAGATCACCGTCCCGGAGAAGTACGTCGTCGGGGCCACGGGCCGCCGCGAGTCGGAGCGGCGGAACGCCGACGGAACGAAAACGCTCGTCCACGTCCAGGAGGACGTCCATGACTTCGCCTGGACGGCTTGCCCCGACTTCGTCGAGTCCCGGGAGCGGTTCGTCCTCGACGACCCGCCCGTCGACACGGAGATGATCCTGCTCGTCCACAAGGCCCACCTCGGAAGCCGGGACCGGTACGCCCTGGCCCTGCGGCGCGCGCTCGAATTCTTCAGCCGGAGCTACGGGCCCTACCCGTACGCCACGGTCACGCTCGTCGATCCGGCCCCCGGCGCCGCCGCCGCGGGCGGCATGGAGTACCCGACGCTGTTCACGGCGGGCACGACGAGCTGGATGCCGGCGGGCGTGCGCATGCCCGAGATGGTCACCGTCCACGAGTTCGGCCACGGCTATTGGTACGGCATCGTCGCCTCCAATGAGTTCGAGGAGGCCTGGCTCGACGAGGGCATCAACTCGTATTCCGAGGTCAAGGCCATGGAGAAGTATTACGGAGAGGGCCGGTCGATGATCGATCTCGGCGGGGCGAGATTCGGCGACGTGACCTTCCAGCGGGGCAGGGTCATCGGCTCGGGCCGCTTCGACCCCGTCCTCAAGGCCTCCTGGGACTATGTCAGCGGCGGAAGCTACGGCGCCAACGTCTATGCCAAGGCGGCCCTGATGATGCTGACGCTCGAGCGGTGGCTCGGCGAGGACGTCATGGCCCGCGTCATGAAGACCTACTACGAGCGCTGGAAGTTCCGCCACCCGACGACGGACGATTTCGTCCGTGTCGCCGAGGACGTCAGCGGAAAAGACCTCGGCTGGTTCTTCGACCAGACCCTGCGCAGCCCGGACAAGCTGGATTACGCCGTCAGCGAGCTATCCTCGCGGGAGGTCAACGAGGCCGCCGGCCTCTTCGACCCAAAAGGCGCCGGGCCCGTCGCGGACGGGAAGGCCGGGAAAGAAGCAAAGGCGGCGGCGAAGCCGGCGGCCTTCCGCAACGTCGTCGTCATCGCCAGGTATGGAGAGTGGGTCTTTCCTCAGGAGCTCCTCGTGACCTTCGCCGACGGGCGGAAGATCCGGGAGACCTGGGACGGGAAGGACCGCTGGAAGCGCTTCGTCTACGAGCTCCCCGTCAAGGTCGTATCCGCAGAGATCGACCCCGACCGGAAGCTCGTCCTCGACGCGAACCACCTGAACAATTCCAGGGCCCTCGATCCCGACAGGAAGCCTGTCCGAAAGGCCTCCCTCGGACTATTGCGCTGGCTCCAGGGCATTTTGTCTCTGGTTTCGCTGTAAGGACGGAGGAAGCGATGAACATCATCCGGTTCTATGTTCTCGGGATGAGGGAAGCCTCACGCCGCCCGACGATGATCGCCCTCCTGTGGCTGGCCAATCTAGGTGCTCGCCGCTCCGGCCTACTTCCTCTTTTCGGGCGCCCTGGGCGCCGCGGTCGGAAAGAGCGCGGCGCCGCTCGACCAGGACGCGATGATCGAGTTCCTGACCGGCTCCGGCGGCGCGATCCGGGGCATCACGACCGCCCTCCTCGCCGCCGTCGTCCTTTCCGCCTTCGTTTCGATCTTCTTGTTCGGGGGGATCCTGCACACCCTCGTCCGGGGGGCGGGGCAGGGGAGAGGCCCGGACAGGCCTTCTTCGCGGGCGGCGGGCGCTACTACGGCCGCTTTCTCCGCCTCACCTTCTATTCGATCGTCCTCTGGGTTCCCGCCCTGGCGCTGTTCATCCCCGTGCACATGCTGGCGACGGCCGTCATGAAAGACTCGACGAACGAACAGCTCGGCTTCGTCCTGACGATCCTCCGGGTCGTCCTGGCCCTCTTCCTTGTCTATTTCAATAAGATGATCCTGGATTATGCGCGGATCCGGATCGTCCGCGAGGACACGAACCGGGTCTACGATTCTCTGGCCTGGGCCGTGCGCTTCGTCTTCGGCCGTCTCGGCGGGACGCTCCTGCTTTATGCTCTGTTGGGGGTCACCGGCTTGGCCATGCTGGCCGCCTATCTCGGCCTGAGCCGGCTCTTCCCGGGGTCCACGACGGGGGCCATCGTATCGGTGTTCCTGCTGAGCCAGCTTTTCGTCGCCGGCAGGGGATGGCTGAAGATCGCTTTCCAGGCCTCGGAGCTGGAGCTCAGCTCACGAGCCTGAGTGCTTGATGGCGTCCGCGGCGGCTTTGGCGAAGCCCTCGGAGACCGTCGGATGGTTGAAGACCATGCCGGCGATGTCCTCGGCCCGGGCGCCCGTCTTGACGGCCAGGGCGGCGAAATGGATGATCTCCGAGGCGTCCGCGCCGATGACGTGGGCGCCGATGAGCTTCCGTGACGGCCGCTCGAAGATGAGCTTGAATAGACCGATTACGTTTCCGTCGAGACAGGACCGGACGAGGTCGCTGTAACCGCAGCGCCCGATGACGACGTCGATCCCTTCGGCCGCGGCCTTCTCCTCGGTGTACCCGACGGAGCCGATCTCCGGGTCCGTGTAGATCCCCCAGGGAGCGCAGGCGTAGTCCATCCGGCCCGGCGTCCCCAGGGCGTTCCCGGCGGCGATCCGGGCCTCGACGACGGCCAGGGACGAGAGCATGAACTTGGCGAGGACGTCGCCCGCGGCATAGACGCCGGGCGACGAGGTCTCCATGCGGTCGTCGACCAGAATCTCCCCCCGTTTCCCGACGGCGACGCCCGCCGCGGCGAGATCCAGGGCCTCGGTGTTCGGCCGGCGTCCGACGCCGATCATGACCCTGTCGGCCTCGACGGCTTCGCCGTTCGACAGGAAGGCCCGGACCATTGCGTCCCCGGCTTCGAGGCGCTCGAGGCCCGTTCCGGGGACCAGCCGGATCCCTTTCTTCTTGAATTCCCGGGAGATGAGGGCGGCGATGTCGTGGTCCTGTCCCCACAGGGCTCTCTCCATCTTTTCGACCAGGACGACCTCGGAGCCCAGCGACCGGAAGATGAACGCCAGCTCGCAGCCGATGACGCCCGCCCCGACAATGAGGAACCGGGCCGGGACGGCGTCCAGGACGGTCAGGTCGTCGGGCGAGAGGACGGTCCCGCCGTTGAACTCGAGGCCGGGGATCTCGACCGGCCTCGATCCGGTGGCGATGACGAACTTCGGGGCGCCGACTTCCACGACGGAGCCGTCGGGAAGCTTGACATCGAGGGCCCCGGGCCGTTTGAACGAGGCCAGCCCGGTCATGGTTTCAATGCCGTTCTTGCGGATGAGCGTCGCCAGAATTCCGACCTCGCAGAGGGTCGTCTTGTGCCGGGTTTCGAGGATGACCTTATAATCGACCGCAGCGTTTTCATCGACGGCGATACCGAAGCGCCGGCCCTTCTTCAGGTTCTCGAGGAAGTGGGCCGCGTTGCTCAGGGTCTTGCTGGGCAGGGTCCCCGTCCGGACGCAGCCCCCGCCGAGCTCGGACTCGCGGTTGATCATCAGGACCTTGGCCCCGAGGGAAGCGCCGTGGAGGGCCGCGGAGATGCCGGCCTCGCCGCCGCCGATGACGATCAGCTCGTATCCGCTCATGGCGAATTCATACCACAACCCCGCGGTTTTCGGAAGTCCCGGAGGGAGGACGGCCTCAGCGGAGAGGGGCCGGGTCGCGGAGCCAGCTCAGGAGCTCCCTGGTGTTGATGAGACGGACCTCCGGCTTTCCCAGGGCATAAGCGAAGAACGCCTCGAGGGCCGCGCGGCGCTCCGCGATGCTCGGGCCGCCGGCCTTCGCTTCCCCGTGTTCGGTGTACAGTTCGCTGTGGATCCCCACCGTCATGGGACAGCGGTTCCCGGCGAGGTGACGGTCGAGCGAGTACTCCAGGGTCGCGACGAATTCGGCCGGAGTCATGTCGAATTCGTTCCAGAGGTTCCAGTCCATGCCGGTGATCTCGCCGCGGGCCGTGTCGAAGTAATCCTCGACCTTCTTCAGCCTGTCCCGAAAGCCCGCGGGAATGCCGTATCGTTCGCAGGCGTCGTCGGGCGGTGCGATGAAGTTGTAGAGGGGGACTTCCCACAAGCCCGGGTAGCGGCTGATGGGAGGCTTGTTGTGCGGCCGGCCGAGGTCCAGCAGGAAGGGCCACGGGAAATCGCCGCCCGGGCCGTCCTGGGTCCCGAGCTCGATGCTGGAGTCGTAGACGAATCCCTTCCGGTGCGCCGCGGCCATGCCGTTGTCGCTGGGTTCGATGAAGGGCGCCCGGAAACCGAGAAGGTCCGCCCGGGAGAGCCCCAATCCGGACGCGGGATTGGGACGCTCCGGCGTTTCGTCGGGGTCCCAGGGGCGCGTCAGGTGGTCGACGCACCTGTCGATCTCCTCTTCCCATTGTTCGACGGTGAAGGGACGGCCATGGGGATGGGAATGCGTGTGGACGCCTGCCTCGTGGCCGGCGTCGACCGCCGCTTTCCAGGCCCGCTTGACGTAGACGGGGTTCTCCTTGCCTTCGGGCGTGATGTAATAGGTATTGACGAAGAACGAGTAGTGGAGGGGCGAGCCGTCGAACGTCCTCGTGTCGCCCCTCCCGGCGGGGTTCCGCTGCGAGGCGAAGAGCCGTGTCACGTAATCCAGCCCGCCGCTCGAGCCGGAGCCGGGGAGTCCCGAGAATCCGTTGTCGTCCGAAGCGAAGACGACGAACTGCGGGGCCTCGCGCCCGGCGAGCGCCGCCGGCGGCGCTCCCTGTCCCGCGGGGGCGGGACCGCGGACCGGCCGCGGCCCGGCGCAGGATGCGGCCGCCGCCATGATGAGCAGTCCGTATACCGGGAGCATTTGGCGTCTTTTCATCACACCCTCTTTGGCGGCGGAGTCGGATCCCGGCTCTCTGCCCGGGGCATTGCCGCGGATCGGGGGAGCCGGTCTTTTCCTAAAGGACGGCCTTCAAGCTCTCGTTGACGTTCTCCGGGTCGACCATATTGACGGGGGACTGGATATAGGATTCCACTTTCTCTTCCTTGATCATGCTCCGGATCACGGTCCGCATGAGGATCCTGCCGACCTCGACGGGGTTCGTGTTCAGGGTGGCCGTCAGGTGTCCCTTCCGTACGGATTCGAGGGCGTTCCGGCTGCCGTCGGTCCCGACGACGAGGACCGTTCCTCTCTTCCCGGACGCCAGGACGGCATCCATCGCGCCCAGGGCCATTTCGTCGTTCTCTCCCCATATGGCGTCGATGTCCGGGAATCGAGCGAGGAGGTCGGCGGTGATCTCCCTGGCCTTGTCCCGCGTCCATTCGCCGCAGGGCCGGTCGATGATCTCGAGGCCGAATCCCTTCAGCGTCCGGATCGCCCCTTCCTTCATCTCCAGGGAGGCCGCGTCCGGAAGCCCCTCGATGAGGGCCACGCGGCCCCGGTTCCTCAGGACCCGGGCGATGTACCCGGCCACGACGACCCCGGCCTCGCGATGATTGAAGCCGATACAGCTGACGACCCGCGTTCCGCCCGTCATGGGCGGCGTATTGAAGAGGAAGACCGGGATCCCGGCCCTGTTGAATTCGGCGACCTGGCGTTCGAGCTCAACCCCGGCCATCGCGGAGATGCCCACGGCGTCGACCTTCTTTTCGATGAGGGACTTCGTGATCCGCGCGTGTTCGGCGGCCCCGGCGATCTTGTCATAGACGGCGACATCGAGCTCGATATTTCCGACGTCTTTGATGACCTCCCGGACGCCCTTGAGGATATACGGATAGAATGGGCTGACCGTGATGGTCGGGCGGCAGAGAGCGAACCGGACGGCGTTCTCCGTCATGGTCAGGGCGGCGCAGACGCGGTTCTTCCCTTCGCCCTTGGCCAGGTACAGGGCCTGGTCGGCGCTCTTGATCAGCCGGGACCGGATCCTCGTGTTTTCGGGATACGAGGCGACTCCGGCGCTGATCGTGATCCGCGGGGCGGAGCGCCCGCCGGGGAAGTCATGCCCGGCCACGTCCTTCCGGATGCGCTCCAGGAGGGATAGAGCCTGGCTCCGGCTCGCATAGGGGAGGATCATGATGAACTCGTCCCCGCCGTACCTCGCGGCGACGTCGTAGGCCCGCTTGTTCTTGTTGATGAGGGCCGCGATCCCGGCCAGGACGAGGTCCCCTTTCGGGTGGCCCAAGGAGTCGTTATACTGCTTGAAATGGTCGATGTCGATCATGGCCAGCGACACGGGATAATTGAACCGCTCGGCCTTCTGGAGCTCACGGCCCATCGAATCCCTGAAGTACCGGGCGTTGTATAGGCCCGTCAGGCCGTCGATGGACGCGAGGTCGGCCAGCGTCCGGGCCCGTTTTTCCAGGGCCGCCCTGGTCACGAGCGCGGCGGCGACGCGGCAGGCGGGCAGCAGCGTCCCGAGCCGTCCCCGGGTGAACCGCGGGGGGGCCTTGTAGTGGAAGACGATGACGCACGCGTTCCGGCCTTCCCGGCACGCGGCGAGGACCATGGCCCGAAAGCCCTTTCCGGCGAGAGGCGCGAGCTCGGGCGCTTTGCGGAGGTCCCGGACGATCACGGGTTCGCACCGCTTCAGGAGGCCCGCCCAGGCGGGCCCGGCGACGGGGAACCGTTTCCAGGCCGCGCGCCGCGCCCCGTTGTCCTTGAGAGCGGGGGAGAACAGGACCCGGGAGCCCGTCCCGCTGCTCACCCGGACGGAGATCCAGGCGGTGCCGGACAGGGATTCCAGGAGGGAGAACGCGCTTTGCCCGATATTGTTCATGCCGGCGCCCCGATTATCCCTCCCGCCGGACCGGGTGTCAATACGCCCGCCGCCGGGGCCGGGCTTGCCTTTTCGAGCCCGTTTTGGTACATATATCCTTTAGGTTTCGAGGGAAAAGCATCAGGGCGGGAAGCCATAATAAAGGAGTTCATAGTGAAAAAGACGAGTGTTCTCAGAAAGGCCATCATGGAGCGGAGGGCGGTCGTCGTCCCCGGCTGTCACGACGCCTTGAGCGCCAAGGTCATCGAAAAGTGCGGGTTCGAGGCCATCCAGATCTCCGGCTACGGCCTGGCGGGGGCCTTCCTCGGCAAGCCCGACGTCGGCCTCGTCCGGATGAAGGACGTCCTCGACCTCTCCTGGAACATCGCCCAGGCGGTCGGGATCCCGGTCATGGCCGATCTCGACACCGGCGGCGGCAACGCCGTCAACGCCGCCTGGATCACGGAGCGGACTCATCGCCATGGGCCTGGCCGGCATGAACATCGAGGACCAGGTCTTCCCCAAGCGCTGCGGCCACATGGCCGGCAAGGAGGTCATCCCCGCCGAGGAGATGGCCGGCAAGATCCGAGCCTGCGCCGCCGTCCGCGACCGGTTGGACAAGGACTTCATCATCAACGCCCGGACCGACGTCTTCGCCGGCTGGGGCATCGACGAAGCCATCAAGCGCTGCAACATGTACCTCGAGGCGGGCGCCGACCTGGCGTTCATCGACGGCATCCGTGCCCGGGTCGACATCGAGAAGGCGCGTCAAGGGCATCAAGGGCCCGCTGTCCGTCAATCTCATGGACGCCGTCTCCGGCATGAAGACCGAGCTCATCCCCATCCCCGAGCTGGCGAAGATGGGCGTCGGGCGCGTGTCCATCCCCGTGGCGTCCATCATGGTCGCCCAGAAGGCCCTGATGAACTTCTTCACGGCCCTCAAGGCGTCGCCGACCGGCATCCTGCCCGGCCAGACCCAGTGGGTGCCGTCCTTCGAGGAATACACGGATTTCGTCGGTCTCAAGGAATACCGGGCCATGGAGAACGAGTACCTCCCCAAGGCCCGGATCGAGGACAAGTACAAGGGGACGAAGAAGATCGTCGGCTGAAGCCGCCCGTCCGTCCCCGAAGGCCGGCGGATCGAGTTCCAGGACATCTCTCTGAACCGGAGGTTCGATATGGGCATGACGATGGTCGAAAAGATCCTGGCCCGGGCGGCTGCATCAGCCCGTGGTCAAGGCGGGCGACGTGGTCGAGCCGGAGGTGGACCTGGCCATGTCCCACGAGAACGCCGCGCTGGTCATCAACCAGTTCCGGGAGATCTATCAAGGACACGGGCCGCGAGGCGAAGGTCTGGGACCCGTCGAGGATCGCCATCATCTTCGATCACCGGGTCCCCGCCGAGGGCTCGAAGACGGCGACCAACCAGAAGCGGATCCGCGAGTTCGTCGCGAAGCAACGGCATCACGAAGTTCCACGACATCCGCGGCGACGAGGGCGGCATCTGCCACCAGATCCTCCCGGAGAACGGTTACGTCCTCCCCGGGACGGTCGTCGTCGGCACGGACAGCCACACGACGAGCCACGGGGCCCTCGGGGCGTTCGCCTTCGGCATCGGGGCGACCGAGATGGCCTCGGTCTGGGCCCTGGGCACGGTCCTCAACGTCGAGGTCCCGAAGACCATCAAGGTCGTCGCGAAGGGCCGCTTCCCGCGATTCGTCTCGCCCAAGGACCTCATCCTCTTCCTGATCGGGAGCATCTCGGCCGAAGGGGCCAACTTCAAGGTCCTCGAATACCACGGCCCGGCCTTCGCGGCGATGCCCACCTCGGGCCGCCTGACGGTCTGCAACATGTCCGTCGAGGCCGGGGCGACCTCGGGGATCGTCCCCCCCGACGCGGAGACCCTGCGCTTCCTCAGGGAGGAGGCGAAGGTCAAGGGCAAGATCGACGTCTTCGGCCCCGACGCGGACGCGGAGTACGACCGGACCGTCGCGATCGACGTCGCGAAGCTCGAGCCCCAGGTCGCCTGCCCCCACACCGTGGACAACGTGAAGCCCGTCGGCAAGGTCGCCGGCGTCAAGGTCGACCAGGTCGTCATCGGCTCCTGCACCAACGGGCGCCTGGACGATCTGGCGATCGCCGCGAAGATCCTCAAGGGGAAGAAGGTGGCCCGGGGGACGCGGATGCTCGTCTTCCCGGCGTCCTACAGGATCTTCAACCGGGCCCTGGAGGCCGGGTACGTGGCGGCGCTCGTCAAGGCCGGGGCGGTGGTCATGAACCCCGGCTGCGGGCCCTGCCTCGGCGTTCACCAGGGCGCCCTGGGCGACGGCGAGGTCGCCCTGGCTACGACGAACCGGAACTTCAAGGGCCGGATGGGCAACCCGAACGCCGACGTCTACCTGGCGTCCCCGGCCGTGGCGGCCGCGAGCGCCGTGACGGGCGTCATCACCGACCCCAGGAAAGGAGCCCGCTGACATGGCCAAGGTAGTCCTGAAACAGGCCGACGACATCTCCACGGACATCATCTATCCCGGCCGCTACATGGCGACCGTGCTCCCGGGCGAGACGCCGCAATACGCCTTCGCCGACCTGACCGAGTTCAACGCCCGGCTCAGGTCGAAACAGGTGCCGCCGGGCGGCGTCATCGTGGCCGGGAAGAACTTCGGCTGCGGATCCTCGCGCGAGCAGGCGGCCTCGACCCTCAAGGGGTACGAGCTCGTCGTCGTCGCGAGGAACTTCGCCCGCATCTTCCTCCAGAACTCGATCAACCTCGGCCTCCGGACGGTCGTCTGCCCGGACATCGAGGCGTCCGAGGGAGATGAGCTCGAGATCGGCCCGGACCGGGTCGTGAACAAGACCACGGGGAAGAAGTTCGCGGTGACCCCCCTGCCGAAGGCCCGCCAGGCCATCATCGACGCCGGCGGCCTCATCGCCTACACCCGCAAGCGGGTCATGGAAAAGGCCTGACCGGGCTCTCGGCGGCCCGAACGGCTCGTCGTCCGCCCCGGTTCTCTTTTCCTCCCGTTTCTGGAATAATGGGCCCATGTCGGTAGCCGGCGCCGTACTTTTGTCGCTCCTGGCGTACGCGCTCCTCTCCACGGGTATGGTCCTCATGAAGAAGGGGATCGGCTGGATTGGGCCCAAGGGCCCCAGGGACGCGGCCTGGAGAAGGGACTTCGGGGCCTGGGCCGCCGGATTCCTGATCTCCAATCTCTACATCGTTCCCAGCCTGATGGCTCTCAAGACACTGACGCCCCACGTCGTGGCCGCGTTCGCGGGCTTCGGGGTCGTCGTCCTGGTCTTTCTCTCCCGAGCGGTCCTCGGGGAGCGGCTTCATCGCTCCGACGGCCTCTATACCGCGGCCATTTTTCTGTCCATCGTCCTTCTCAACCTCACCGAGCCGTCGCCGGGAAAGGGACCGCTCAACGGCCCGTTCCTCGCGGGAGTCGCGGCCGTCCCGCCGCTTCTTTTCGCCGCCGCCTTCTTCAAGGGGCAGGCCCGGCCGGGCCGGACCTCTCTCTTCGCGGCGGCTTCGGGGACCTCGACGGGCATGATCGTCGTCCTCATGAAGGTCCTGGTCGACCTTCACGGCTTCCGCGTCATCGACTATCTCGGTTCGCCCTATTTTTATCTTTACCTGTTCTTTTCCCTGGAGGCGTTCATCGCCATCCAGCTGGCCTACCGGTCGGGCGCGATGCTGAGGACGGGGCCCGTCCAATACGGAGCGTCCATCGTTTACCCGGCCATTTGTTCGATCCTGGTCTTCGGGAACGCGATCGGGCCCGTTCCGGGCGCCGCTCTTGCCGCGATCGTCCTGGCGGTCGCCGGAATCCTGCGTAAGCATTGACGAGGATCTTCCCGGGGCGCGGATCCTCGCTCAAGTCATCTTGGTTATCAGGAACTCCAGGTACCGCGATCTCATCTGCCGGCCTGCCATGGCCTTCTGGATCGGAGGGAGCTTCAGGATGACGCCGAGGATGGCCGCCATCGCCCGGTGGTTCCATTGGGCATGGTTGTCGAAGATGAGGTTCTGGAGCTTGCCCCTCTCGATGGCCATCAGGACGGTCCGGTGGACGGAGTCGAGCGGCGTGATGACCCGATTCGGATGGGGGACCAGGGCGATGCTCCGGCTCGGGCAGGACCGCACGCAGATGCCGCAGCCCAGGCAGAGCTCCTCGGCCAGGCGCGCCTTGCGCTTCTTCGATCGTTGAGGGTCGTTGGCCGAAACGAGGCTCATCGCCTCGATCGGACAGATATCCACGCACTTGCCGCACCCGGAGCAGGAGGCCTCGTCGACCCGGGGAAGGAAATTCGTGTGGATCGGGAAAACGGACCCGAAGCGCTTGATGCCGAGGAGCGCCTCGCAGCAGCAGCCGCAGCAGTTGCAGATGAAGCTCACGCGCCGGCGGGCGTTCTCGCCGAATTGGACGAGGTCCCGCTCATAGGCCTGCTGGAGGAGGTCCGTCGCCTCCTTCGCGTCGATGCGCCGGGCGATCCCGTGCCGAGCCAGCGAATCCGCCACGGCATTGAAGGTCAGGCAGATGTCACGGGGGGCGTCGCAGGCGCGGCCGACGTGCATCATCTTGTGTCGGCAGTAGCAGACCCCGACCGCCCTGTGCCTGGCGGCCCGGATCACCTCGCTCGCCCTTTCGTATTCCAGGACCTCCAGCGAATGATCGGACGGCAGGGCGGGCTCGTGGACGAACACGCGCCCGAGCTGGGTCTCGCCGTTCACGAACAGCGCCTTGATGAAGTCCTCCTCGACGTTGAGGTATTCGTAGAAAAGCTCCGCGAGAAGCTTCTGATCGATGTCCCCGCGGACGCGCATCATCGAGAATTCGAAAAAGCCGGCCATGGGGGGCGGCAGGGAGTAGGTGGTCTGCCCGTGACGCTCATTATCCACGAGGAGGCCGCGCCCGGCCAGGGAATCCAGGACCTTTCGCGCTTCGCTTTCGGGCATCTTCCAGACGAGGGCGGCCTTCTTTGCCGCAAAAGGCCTGATGGGAAGCGAGGAAACGAGGCCGGCCTCCTTTTCGGAAAAGAGCATCCGGAGGATCTTGAACAGGAGCTCCGAGGGCGGGGCTCCCTGGGGGAAGCGGTTGAGCCGCTCGACCAGCCGCTGATAGCCGTCCCGGGCCGTTGAATGAGCCATGGGTCATCCTCAGCCGGTCAGGTCCGTTTCTTTCCGGCGTCGGCGAACGCCTTCAGGACGGCCGGCCTGATCTCCGGAACGGCGGCGTTCGGGATCGTCAGGGCCAGGCTGTACAGCCGGATCTTCCAGGCCCCGTCGATCTTTTCGACGGCCCCGGAGCCGCGGCACGGCCAATAGGATTCGGAAAAGAGGTCCTCGTCGAACCAGGCCGTGGTCCCGTCGGCCGATAGGGAAATACTGCGCCGGACCGCCGAAAAAACCCATGCCGACGTCCTTTTGAAAAAGGGCGCGGCCCAGGCTTCGAATTCCTCTTTCGTCCAACGCTCGGTCACGTCCGTCCCCAGGAAGACCGAGCCCGGGGCCATCGAACCGAAATAGGTCCCGGCGTCGGCCGTGGCCGCCGCCTTGTGCCAGGCGGTGAGCAAGGCGTCGATCTCGGCCCTGGCGGAGGCTTGCCTCTCCTCGGAGGCCGCGAAGGCCGCGGCCATCGAGAACACGGCGAGAGCGATGACAGTCCTTTTCATGACCGGCTCCTTTCGGATGTCCTAATGGGACGAACCCTCCTAAAAATCGGGGTCCGTGATCTTTTTCTCTTCCCAGGTCCCGAACTTGGCGAGCTGGGGCTTGATGTCCGCGGCCTTGCCCACGACGACAAGGACATAGTCGTCGACGGGGAGGAACTTCGCCGCGGCCCTGTTGACGGCGGCGACGTCGGCCGCCCCCACCCCCGCCAGGTACTTGTCGTAATGATCGAACCCGAGCTTGTAGAAGGCCAGGCGCACGCAGGCCGAGGCCTTGTTGGCGTTGGCTTCCAGCGTCGGCGGGAACTGCCCCAGGATATAGTTCCGGGCGCTTTCGATCTCCTCGGCGGAAAACCCTTCCCGGGCCCCCTTTCTCAAAAGCTCATAGACGATGTCGAACATCTCGCCGATCTTGGAATTCTTGGGTATAGGAGGAGGCGGTGAACAATCCGCCCCCGGCCCAGGCCTGGAAGCGAGCTCCGCGCGTTGTAGGTCAGGCCGCGCTTGATACGGAGCTCGGTGACCATCCACGACGTGAAGCGGCCGCCGAAGAGCGTGTTCATGACGGACGCTTCCGGAGTGACCTTGTCGCCCATGGCGTAGCCGGGCGCGCCCAGCAGGAAATAGGCCTGGGTGGCGTCGGGCTTGTCGACGAGGACCAGCTTTTTCCCCTTGGGCGAGGGCAGGGCCGGCAGGGCCTCCGGCGGAGCGGCGGGGCCGGCGCCTTTCCATTTGCCGAGCGTCGCCTCGAGCAGGCCGGCGAGCTTGGCTTTATCGATATCGCCCACGACCGCGGCGACGGCCCGCTCCGGCCTGACTCGCGAAGCGTAGAAGCCCTTGACGTCCCGGACCGTCATCTTTCCGAGAGAGCTTTCCGTCCCGATCGAGAGATGCCCCATGGGATGGGCGCCGAAATAGGCCTTCTGGAAATAGTGGCGGACGGCCGGCCCGGGATCGTCCTTGACGGCCTTGATGGCGTCGATCCTCCGGGCCTGCTCCTTGGCGAACTCCTCCGGCCGGAACGCGGGCCCGGCCAGGCAATCGACGGCGATCTCCATGAGCCTGGGGAAGTGCTCGGCCAGGCTTTCGGCGCCGACCTGGAGGTATTCGTCCGCGGCCGCAAAGTCGAGCGAGGCGCCCATGAAGTCCAGGGCCTCGGAAACGGCGTCGGCGTCCATCCGGGCCGTGCCCTTGAGCAGGAGCTCGGCCGTGAGGCCGGCCGCGCCCTCGGACGCCGCGGGCTCGAACGCGGTGCCGGCCCCGCGGATGAACATCCGGAGGCTGACGAGAGGCACGTCCGGGTTCTCGAGATAATAGACCGTGATCCCGTTCCTGAGGACGATCTTTTCCGGCGCCGGGAATCTGAGCGCGGCGCCTCCGGCGGCCGGAGCCAGGAGCAGGAATACCAGAGCGGTGGACAGGAAGTTCCGGCCGTTTCATTTCGCGCCTCCTTCGGGGACGAGCTTCCCGACCGTTTTGTTGTTCTCCGTGAAATACTTCGGGCGGCCGCGGCGCTGGACCTGGTCCCGTTCCGACCGCCGCATAATCGTCCATCTGGGTGAAGAGCTTCTCGAAGCTTCCGTACATGATCTCGGACTGGCCGAGCTGGTTGGCCTTGCCGGCGATCGTCTGCAGGCCGGAGAAGAAATCGTTGCGGATGATGTTGAGGGCCTTCCGGTATTCCATGTCGGTGATCCCGTCCTTCCGGACCTTGTCCAGCTCCTCTTCGATCACCGCCTCGATCCGGTCGAGGTCGGCCCCGGGGCGCGGCTTGACATCGATCGTGAACAGGTAGGGGTCGATGGTCTCCCCGATCCCCCCGTACACGGCGAGGGCGAGCTGTTCCTCGCGGACCAGGCGGCGGTAGAAGCCGGCTGCTCTCGCCGCGGAGGAGAGGCTTCTCCAGGACGGAGAGAGGGAAGAAATCGGCGTCCCGGCAGGCCGGAGCGTGAAAGACCATCTGGAAGGAGGGCGTCTGGGCCTCCTTTCGGACCAGGACCTGCTTCTTGCCCATTTGGGGAGGCTCGACCGTGAGGACGGCGGGGGGCGGCGGCCCGGAAGGGATCCCGGCAGTAGGCCTTTTCGATGAGATCGACGGCCTTCCCGCTTTCGAAATCCCCGACGAGGATGAGGACGGCGTTGTTGGGGGCGTAGAACGTCCTGTAGTAGGCCACGACCTCGTCGCGCCTCCAGCTGAGGATGTCGCTCATCCAGCCGATGACGTCCCAGTGATAGGGATGGGCCATGATGGCCGTGGCCCGGACGTTCTCGCCGAGGATGCTGTCGTTGTCGTTCTCGACGGCCATCCGCCGCTCCGAGGCGATGACGCCGCGCTCGGACTCGAAGACCTCCGGGACGAAGGCCAGGCCCTGCATCCGGTCGGCCTCCATGTCGATCATGGCCTCGAGCGCCGCGGCGGGGAACCAGTCCGTGTAGCGGTCAGGTCGTCGGCCGGTGATAGGCGTTGTTGGCGCCGCCCCGGAACTCCATCCGGCGGTCGAACTCGCCGGGCCCGAACTTGGCGGTCCCGTTGAACATCATGTGCTCGATGAAGTGGGACGACGCCGGTCAGGCCGGGCCGCTCGTTGCGCGAGCCGACGCGGAAGAACGTGTACAGGGCGACGTTGGGGATGTCGTGGTCCTCGAGGAGGAGGACCTTAAGCCCGTTCGTCGAGCTTGTGGACCTTGATGTCCTCCTTGCGGAGAGCCGCCTGGAGCGAAGCCGCAATGAAGACCGTCAGGACGAGAAAAACGGCCGTTTTCCGCCGCATGGGTTCACCTCCCGGGGATGATCTGGTGGGCTTGAATATACTATAGAGCCGAGCCGGAGGCAAACCCGTGCGGGATCAATGGGCCGTCATTCGCAGAAGATCCGGACCTTGTCCTTGCCGTCGATGTCCACCGTCAGCTCGTCGAGCTGGGCCACGATCTGTTCCAGGTCTTCGGGGGAGATCTTGTCCCAGTCGGCATCGATGCCCTTGTCCTTCAGTGCGGCCGAGACCTGGGTCCTCGCGTCCCTGGGGATGAAAGCGGCCAGCTTCAGCCCGGCCCGGATGAGCTTCATCGGGACCCGGATATTGACCTTGTCCTTGCTTTCGCTTCCGGGACCGGGCTCGACCTGGACCCTCAGGTATCTGGACTTGCGGCCGCCCGGGGTTTGAGGCTCATTGCCGGCGGCGTCCCCGGAAGAGAGCGCGGCCAGGAGCTTTTCGGCGTCCGCGACGCCTATCTTCCCGTCCTTGAGCATTTCCAGGATCTTCGTTCTTTCTTCGTTCATGACAGACTCCTATTGAAGTATTATGGCGACCTCGTTCATGGGGTCCGCGACCTCGATCCGGAGGCCCGACAGCATGAACAGGACCGTGAACACCAGGGCATAAGACCGGAGGACCATTCCTCCCTGGCCGCCGAGCGACGCCAGGAGCGCCGCGATCAGGACGAGAGGGAAGAGGGCGGCGAGCAGGAGGATCACGGGGATCAAGGCCAGGATAATGGGGAACCACAGGCCGACGACCTTCCTGCCGTTCTTGCGGACCCGCAAGCGCATGGTCAGGGGGATCATCGGGAGCTCCGCATCTTCTGAACGGCTTCATCGACGGTGATACGGCCGCGGTCGAGCTCCTCGAGGACCTCGTTCCGGGAGGCCGGGGGGTTGATCTCGACGAATTCGAGAAGGCGCGAGATCGCGTTCAGGCGGTTCTTGACGGTGGGATAGCTGATCCCGAACTGCTGTTCCATTTCCTTGATGGACCCGTGGCTTCTCACGAACGCCGTGATGAACGTCTGGTCCTCCAGGGTCAGTTGGGCCAGCGGGGGGAGGTCGAAGCTGCCTTCGATGGCGATGTCCTTGTCCTTGACCTTGACGCGCTCGACGGTCAAAGGGGCGCCGCCCGTCAATCTTGTCAATTCCATCCAATCTTGGCTCATTTTCCGTCCTCTAAAATTAATTTCTTAATATATATAATCATAAAAGTAATAAAAGTCAAGTATATAATTAAATAATATAATAAATAATAGATAAATTATTCATTTTGTTGATCTTCTTATGAGGGGACAGGCCCCGGGGGTGCTTTGAAAGGCGAAAATCTGTAAAGGGCCTCCGGCGGCGGTGCAGGCCGGCCGACGCCTATTTCCGGGCGATGAGCAGGGTCTTCGGGTCGAGCCTGAGCCGGAGCTTGACCGGCTTCGCCAGGCCGCGGGCCTTGACGAGCTCGAGCCGGATATCCTCGCCCTCGTGACGGAGGGAGATGAGGACGTCGACGACGCCGAGATAATCCCCGAGCCTCAACGGGACGCCCGCCGCGTCGAACAGCGGGTCATCCCCCTTGAGCGAGGCGCTGAACCAGACCTCGAGCCCGAGCCGGCCGGCGAAATCCTTGAACTTGCGGATGTCCTCGGGCGTGCCCTGGGCGAAATCGAAGCCGTCGACGATGAGCGTGTCGGCCGCGAACTTCCCGTGGACGATCATCGCCTCGAGGCTTCGCAGGACCTGCTCGGTCCGCGCCCCGTCCTGGTTGAAGTTCATGATGACCCGGTTCTTGACGATCTCGTCGTGGAACTCGGCGGCGGCCTTCATGCCCTTTTTCCGGGAGAGCTCCTTGAGGATCTCCTCGTACCAGGTGATGATGTGGTCCACCCGGGCGGCGTAGGAGACGTGGATGACGGGCTTCCCCTGGAGGAGCTTGTCGGTGGCGATGTGGACGAGACAGGCCGTCTTGCCGACGCCCTTGCGCGACGCCAGCAGACCGATGTTCCCGCGCCCCAGCCCGCCGTCGATGGACTTCTCCAGGCTCCGGATGGGGCTCCTGTGGATGAGCTCGGCGTTGATCATGTTGCGGTGTCTCCTTCCCTTACTTCGACGCGTCCTTCTTCTGTCTTTTCCGCGTGCTCGGCCATGAGCGCCTCGGCGACGTAGCCGGGGACCTTCCCGTACTTCAGGAACTCCATGGTGAACTCGGCCTTGCCCTGGGTCAGGGAGCGGAGGACCGTGGAGTAGCCGAACATCTCGCTCAGGGGGACCTCGGCGTCCACCCGGGAGAACAATCCCGTCCTCGACCGAGCTGACGATGACCCCCCGCCTCTGGTTGATGCTGCCGAAGACCGCGCCCGGCGAACTCGGTCGGGCCCTCGACCGAGACCTTCATGACGGGCTCGAGGATCTGCGGCTTCGCCTTCGCGTACACCTGCCGGAAGGCGCCCTGGGCGGCCATCTGGAAGGCGATGTCCGAGGAGTCCACGGTGTGGGACTGGCCGTCGCTTGAGGATGACCCGGACGCCGATGACCGGGAAGCCGATGAGCGCGCCCTTCTTCATGCACGGCCCGGAAGCCCTTGTCGCAGGACGGGATGAACTCCTTGGGGATGCGCCCGCCCTTGACCTCGTTGACGAATTCATAGACGCCCTTGGGGATGGGCTCGACGGCGCCGACGACGCGGCCGTACTGTCCGGAGCCGCCGGTCTGCTTCTTGTGGGTGTAGTCGAAATCCGCCTTCTGGCTGATGGCCTCGCGGTAGGCGACCTGGGGCTTTCCCGTATGGACCTCGGCCCGGTATTCCCGCTTCATCCGCTCGAGATAGACGTCGAGGTGAAGCTCCCCCATGCCCTGGATGATGGTCTCGTTGGATTCCGGGTCGACGTGCGACCGGAACGTGGGGTCTTCCTTGGTGAACCGGTTGAGGGCCTTGGCCATGCGGTCGGCGGAGTTGTTGTCCGCCGGGCTGATGGCCAGCGAGATGACCGGCTCCGGGACGTAGATGGAGGTCATGGCTCAGGTTGAGGCCCGGGGAGACGAAGGTGTCGCCCGAGGCGCAGTCGACCCCGAACAGGGCGACGATGTCCCCGGCCCCGGCTTCCTGGATGTCGACCATGCTGTCGGCGTGCATCCGGACCAGGCGTCCGACCTTGAACTCTGGCCGGAACGGACGTTGACGAGCTCGTCGCCCTTCCGGACGCTCCCCTGGTAGATGCGGATGTAGGTCAGCTGGCCGTACGGGCCTTCCTCGAGCTTGAAGGCCAGGGCGACGGTCGGAGCCGACGGGGTCGGTCCGGAGCTCGATCTCGGCGTTCGTCCGCGTCGAGGTCGATGGCGATGTTCTCGACGTCGCCCGGGATTGGGGAGGTAGCGGACGACCGCGTCGAGGAGCGGCTGGATGCCCTTGTTCTTGTAGGCGGACCCCATGAAGACCGGCGTCAGCTCGCGCGAGATCGTCCCGCGGCGGACGGCCGCGTGGATGAGCTCCTCGGTGGCCCGGTCCTCGAGGATCGCGGTCATCAGCTCGTCCGAGTACATGGAGGCGGCGTCGAGGAGCTCCTCGCGCCGTCTTGGCGGACTCTTCGCGGAGCTCGTCGGGGATCTCCTCGACGCCGGACGATCTCGCCGTCGGGGCCGTCGAAATAGACGGCTTTCATGGTCACGAGGTCCACGACGCCCTTGATGGTCGCCCTCGAGGCCGATGGGGATCTGCATCAGGACGGCGTTGTGGCCCGAGCTTCTCGACGAGCTGGTCCTTGACCTTGTACGGGATTGGCCCCGGTCCGGTCGAGCTTGTTGATGAAGGCGATCCGGGGGACCTTGTAGCGCTTGAGCTGGCGGTCGACGGTGATCGTCTGGGACTGGACGCCGCCGACCGAGCAGAGGACGAGGACGGCCCCGTCGAGGACGCGGAGCGACCGCTCGACCTCGATGGTGAAGTCGACGTGGCCGGGCGTGTCGATGATGTTGATGGAGTGGTCCGCCCAGGTGACGTTGGTCGTGGCGGAGGCGATGGTGATGCCCCGTTCCCGCTCGAGGTCCATGGAATCCATGGTCGCCCCGACGCCGTCCTTGCCCTTGACCTCGTGGATCTTGTGGATCTTCTTGCAGTAAAAGAGGATCCTTTCCGTCAGCGTCGTCTTTCCCGAGTCGATATGGGCGCTGATCCCGATGTTCCGCATGCGGACGATATCCGTGCTCATAGATATCAACACCTTTCCCGAAATAAATATGTGATCTGGCCTGACTAACTTGCCGTGAAGAGGAAGGCGATGTTACTTCAGAATCCCAATCCCGGTCTATTATAGGGAAAACCCGGCCGTTTTTCAAGCGCCGGGGGGGAGGCTCAGGCCTTCTTCGCGAGACGGCTGTGTTTCCTCCCGTAGAGGAAGAAGATCGCGAGCCCGATGACGAGCCAGATCAGGAACCGCTCCCAGGCCGTCTTCGGCAGGTTGACCATCAGGAAGGCGCAGAGGAGCGCCCCGGCGGCCGGCAGGAACGGGAAGAGCGGGACCTTGAAGGGCCGGTGGATGTCCGTCCGGGTGTAGCGGAGGACGATGACCCCGGCGCAGACGATGATGAAGGCGAAAAGCGTTCCGATGGAGCAGAGCTCGGCGACGACCCGGATAGGGAGGAGGGCCGAGGCGACGGCGACGATGAGGCCCGTAACCAGGGTCGTGACGTGGGGGTCTGGTAGCTTCTGTGGACCTTGGCCAGGAACGGGGGCAGAAGGCCGTCCCTGGACATGGCGAAGAGGATCCGGGGCTGGCCGAGGAGGAGGACGAGGAGGACGCTCGTGATGCCGGCGATGGCCCCGAGGCTGACGATCATCGAGGCCCAGGGCATCTTCGAGCTCGTTGAGGACGAGGGCCACGGGGTCGGGCACGCCCAGCTTCTGGTAGGGGACGACGCCGGTCATGATGGCCGAAACGGACATGTAGAGGACCGTGGCCACGACGAGGGAGCCCATGATCCCGATGGGCATGTCCCGCTGGGGATTGACGGCCTCCTCGGCGGCCGTCGAGACGGCGTCGAAGCCGACGAAGGCCAGGAAGACGATGGCCGCGGCCGTCATCACCCCGCCGAAGCCGAAGGGCATGAACGGCTGCCAGTTGGCGGGCTTGACGTGCCAGACGGCGAGCACGATGAAGAAGACGATGACGGTGATCTTGACGATGACGATGACCAGGTTGACGCGGGAGCTCTCCTTGACGCCCCGGATGAGGAGGAACGTCAGGAGCCCGACGATGAAGATGGCCGGGACGTTGACGACCGCGCCCGTCGCGACGAACCTGTGGAGCTGGTCGCTCCAGTCGACCGGAGCGTTGACCGCGGCGGCCGGGAGGGCGACCCCCCAGGGCCGGAGGAGGTTGTTGAAGAGATTGGCGAAGTAGGCCGACCAGCCGATCGAGACGAGGCAGGCCGCGACCATGTATTCGAGGATGAGGTCCCAGCCGATGATCCAGCCCGGAAGCTCGCCGAGCGTGGCGTAGCCGTAGGTGTAGGCCGAGCCGGCGACCGGGATCATCGCCGCGAGCTCCGCGTAGCAGATCGCCGAGCAGGCGCAGGCGAGCGCCGGCGATGGCGAAGGAGAGGATGATGCCGGGCCCGGCGTGCTTGGCGGCCTCGACGCCCGGGCAGGACGAAGATGCCCACGCCGATGATACAGCCGATCCCCAGGGCGACCAGGTCCCAGACCCGCAGGGTCTTCTTCAGGGAGCGGCCCTCTTCGGCGGTCTCGGAGAGGAGCTCGCCGAGGGGTTTCGTCCGAAATAAGCTGTGTCGCATCGCCGTCCTCCGGTTGGCCCACGTTATATCATAATTGAAGAAGCGAGACTAGCAGATTGGCAAGCAAGCGAGACCGGGACGTGAAGCCCTATTTCTCCGGCTATGATCGGAGACGCGTCGCACGCCTCGCATCTTGATGCTATAATGCCCGAAGAAATGGGAAGGGATCGGGATTCCGGGAGCGCGTGGTGATCGAGATCGGATTCGGCCGCCGTGCGGTCGCTCCCGAGGAGAAAAAGAGGCTCGTCCGCGCCTTGTTCGATCCGATCGCCGCGACCTACGACCGAGCGGACACCATCCTCAGCGCCGGCCTGGACGCCCGTTGGCGGCGGACGGCGATCGCTCTCCTGGGCCTCCGCGAGGGCCAGCGGGTCCTCGACCTCTGCGGCGGCACGGCCGGCCTGGCCCTTCTCGCGGCCCGCGCTACGGCCCCCGGCGGGCTCGCGCTCGTCACCGATTTCAACGCGGCCATGATGACCGTCGGGCGGGCCCGGGCCCGGCGCGGCCGCCGCCCGGGGAGGGTCCTCTTCGTCCGGGGCGACGCCGAGGAGCTCGGCTTTCCGGCGGGCGTCTTCGACGCCGTGACCGTGGGCTTCGGACTCCGCAACCTGGCGCTCCCGGAACAGGGCCTCCGCGAGATGTATCGCGTCCTGAGGCCCGGCGGGACGCTGATGATCCTCGAGTTCTCCCTGCCCCGCCACGCCCTCGTCCGCCGGCTCTATCATTTCTATTCGTTCAAGGCGATGCCGTTCCTGGCGGGTCTCATCTGCGGGGCCTCCGGCCCGTTCCGCTACCTGGCCGAATCCATCAGCCTGTTCCCTCCGCCCGAGGAGATCGCGGCCCTCGTCGGCCGCGCCGGATTCTCCGGAGTCTCGTTCCGCCGGCTCACCGACGGGATCGCCGTGATCTACCTGGCGCGGAAACCCGAAGCCCCGGAGCGCGCCGCCGCGCCCGGCAAGGAGTCGCCATGAGCCCGAAGATCCCCCCGAGATCGCGAACACGGCCGCCCATTGCCGCCATTACGCCATGTGCAAGATCGATTACCTGGGAACCGGGTCCTGCGCGTCGGGCGCCGAAAAGGTCTTATGTCGCGTATTATCCCCAGGGCCGGATGGACCTGTGCCACGCCCTCGCCGAGGGCCGCATCTCCCTCACCCCGGCCCTCGTGGACGTCGCCCGGGATTGCGACCTGTGCGGGGCGTGCGACCTCCAGTGCCACTTCGTCACCGGCCTGCGGCCCCTGGCCGTGATGAAAGCGCTCAAGGAGCATGTCGAGGAGCTCGTCGCGGCAGGGGGCCGGGTCGAGGCTCCCGCCGAGGACGAGCCCCTGCGGCGCCTGCGGGCGATCGTCGGGGCGGCGTGGGCGACGAACGACCCGGCCGTCCGGCTGACCTATGCCGACGACCCGTTCCCGCTGGCCGGCCCGAAGACGCCGGCCTACGTGGTCCTTCCGGGAAGCCGGGACGAGGTCGCGGCCGTGGTCAGGCTGGCCGGAGAGCTCGGACTGTCCATGGCGGTCCGCGGCAACGGGGGGAGCGTCTTCGGGTTCGTGTTCGCCGACGGCGTCGTCCTGGACATGAACCGGATGAAGGATATCGAGATCGACGCCGGGAACTGGTGCGCCTCGGTCGGGCCCGGCGTGACCTCGTTCGAGCTTCAGAAAGAGGCGTTCCGCCGGGGCTTCCGGGTGAACGCCGCGGAGCCGGCGGCCACGGTCTGCGGCAACATCGTCTGCACGGGGACCTTCTCGACCTGGTCCAACGTCTATGGGACGGCGGCCGACGGCTTCGTCGACATGGAGTTCGTGGACCGGAAGGGGAACGTGTTCCGGGCCGGAGACAAGTCCGCCCCGAACGTCTTCGCCTTCGAGCACGCCGTCGTCCCGTCCCCGGGGATCTGCACGAAGGCCGTGGTGCGCCTGCATCCGGTGACCGACGACGAGGAGGGCGTCCTCGTTCCTTTCGCGGACCTGGGCGGGGCCGTGCGCCTCGCCGGCGAGCTGGGCCGGCGCCGGATCGGGCTGGCCGTCGCGGTCCTCGGGAGGCACTACATCGCGAACTTCCTGTCCCCGTCGGAGGCGCTGGCCGAGCGCCTCAAGGAGGAGCTGCCCGGGGTCCTGGGCATGGAATACGCCGTTTTCGCCGTCGGGGACGCCTATGCCCGGGATTCCATCCGGAAGATGGCCGGGACCGTGATCGACTGCCGGCCTCCTGAAGACCCTCACCCTCGGGCTCCCCAGACTGCTGGACCCGGAATGGCTCGGGCTCGTCCGCGGCCTCGAAGGGGGGACTCCGCCTGTCGAGCTCCTCACGCGGCCCGACCTGCGCCCCCTGCTCGAGGCGGCCCTGGACCCATCGCCCGAAACCCTGGCCGGCGCCGTGGACGAGGACCTGCGGAAGGCGTATGCCCGTCTCTATGCCCGGCCCGAGATGACGGACATGGTCTGGCTGAACATGTTCCGGATCGTCAGCGCCCGGATGTCCCGGCGCAAAGCACATGTTCGCGTTCCTCGTCTATGTCCCGCTCGACGGGGCGAACGCGATCGACGACGTCATCTCCGGGTTCTCCCGGATCGCCGAAACCCACGGCATCGACCACGATTTCGGCTTTCTGACGCCGATGGACCTGGGCAAGCGGGCCATCCTGGAATACGATTATTATCTCGATCACACCGACGCGGAGGAAAAGGCGAAGATCGGCCGAGCCATGGTCGAGATCGACCCCTGGCTGGACCGCCTCGCCGCGACGACGAAGGGACTGATCTCGTTGAAATACGTTTTCTCCCAGGGGTGCTCCCGAAAGGAGTTCTTCCTGTACCGGTGAGTCCGGACCAGGGGGAAAGGCACAATGACGCCTGCCGGGGACAGGGCGAGAAGAAGGGCCGAACGGCCGTCCCGCGTCCTCTTGACCGGGGGCACCGGCTTCCTCGGCAGTCATCTGGCGGCGGCGCTTCTCGAGAGGGGTTATCGCGTTACCCTCCTTGCCCGGTCCCGGAACGGAACGTCCGCCGGGGCCCGCGTCGGGCGGGTCCTCGATTGGCTCGGGCTCGGAGAAGGGCCGCGGGCGAGGCTCCGTGTCGTCGAGGCCGAGATCGTCGCGCCCGGGGCTGGGCCTGGCGGCCGCCGAGGCGGCTCGGCTGGCCGCGGCGACCGACGAGATCGTCCACTGCGCCTCGGACACGTCGTTCGCCGACCGCCGGCGGGCCGAGATCGAAGCGACGAACATCGGCGGCCTCGGGAACGTCCTGGACCTGGCCGCTGCCTCCGGGGCGTCTTCCTTCCATCTGGTCAGCACCGCCTACGTCGCCGGGAAGACCTCGGGCCCTTGCCCCGAAGCCCCGGCGACCCCCGCGGCGTTCTTCAACGCCTATGAGGAGACCAAGTGCCGGGCGGAGGGGATGGCCCGGGCGAGGTGCCGGGCGGAGGGGATCCGCCTGACGATCTACAGGCCTTCGGTCGTCTGCGGCGATTCCAGGACGGGCCGGAGTCTCCTGTTCAACGCGGTCTATTACCCCGTCCGGACGGCGCTCTTCCTCAGGGATACGTTCGCGAAGGACCTCAGGGAGCGGGGGGGGAAAAGGGCCGCGGCGATGGGCGTGACCCTCGAGAGCGACGGCTCGATCCGCTTGCCCATCCGCATCGGGGTCGGGGAGGGGGAGGGCGTCAACATCGTCCCCGTGGACCATTTCACGGCGGCCTTCCTGGCCCTCATGGAGGCCGCCGAGGACGGCGGGACCTTCCACATCGTCAACTCCCGCCTCAAGCCCGTCGGAGAGCTCATCGCCCACGCCTCCGAGCTGTTCGGGCTCCGCGGGATCGTGGCCCGCCCGGCGGCCGAGCTCGCCGGCACGCCGCGCGGCGCCCTCGAATCCCTTTACGACGGCTATCTCGAAGCCTACGGCCCGTACATGCGGGACGTGCGACGCTTCGGGACGGAAGCGTCCGGCCCCATCCTCGCGGCACGGGGGCTGTCATGCCCCGATTTCGACTACGGGGTCTTCTCGAGATGCATGACCTACGCGGTGGCGACGGGCTGGGGCGCCCGGACGCTCTCCGGGCCCGGGCCGACTTGAAACCGGGCCGGCTTTGATATAGAGTAGAAAATCCCATAGGCAAAATGACATGAAATTTCTGCTCCCCAAGGAACCCGCCTTCTACGAGAACTTCCAGCAGATGTCCGCCTGCCTGACCGACATCACCGCGATCTTCCTCGACTTCACCAGGGACTATAAGGATTTCGAGGGCTACTGGCTCCGGGCCAAGGAGGTCGAGCACAAGGCGGACACCATCGCCCACCGGGTCATCAACCTCCTCAACCAGAGCTTCATGACCCCCTTCGACCGCGAGGACATCTACCGCCTCGTCCACGAGCTCGACGACATCATCGACCTCCTGGAGAACACCATCCACAGCATCTACCTCTACGAGATGTCCGAGAAGAAGGACTTCATCAACGAGTTCGCCGGGTTCACGTCCGAAGCGACCGTCAAGCTCAACGCGCTGATCAAGGAGTGCTTCGAGAAGCAGAAGTACACCGACCTCATCTGGCAGCTGATCTGCGACATCCACAACCTCGAGGACAAGGGCGACCTGGCCTACGAGAAAGGCCTGCGAAGGCTGTTCGCCGAGGAGCCCGACCCCATCAAGGTCATCAAGTGGAAGGACATCCTGTACACCCTCGAGCACATCATGGACGTCTATCAGAAGGTCAGCAACACGGTTGAGGGCATCGTCGTCAAGAGCGGCTGACGATGGCGAGCTGGAACCTGGCGTTCATCGCCTTCATCATCTTCATCGCCCTCGCCTTCGATTTCACGAACGGCCTCCACGACGCCGCCAATTCCGTGGCGACGGTCGTCTCGACCCGCGTCCTCAGCCCCAAACAGGCGGTCATCTGGGCGGCCTTCTTCAACTTCATCGCCTTCCTCATCTTCGGGACGGCGGTGGCCCACACCATCGGCACCGGGCTCATCGACATCTCGATCGTCGACCCCCTGGTCATCTTCGCCGCGCCTCATCGGCGCGATCACCTGGAACCTCCTGACCTGGTACTGGGGCCTGCCGTCGAGCTCCTCCCACTCCCTGATGGGCGGCTACCTCGGAGCGGCCGTGGCCAAAGCGGGCTTCGGCGTGGTCATTGTCTCGGGTTGGATCAAGATCCTTGCCTTCATCGTGGTGGCCCCGCTTCTGGGGATGTTCCTCGGGAACCTCCTCATGATCGCAACGACATGGCTGGTATACAAAAAGCCCCTCCGGGTCATCAACGTCTGGTCGCGCCGGATGCAGCTCGTCTCGGCGGCCCTCTACAGCCTGGGACACGGCGGCAACGACGCCCAGAAGACCATGGGCATCATCGCGAGCCTGCTGTTCACGTCCGGCCACATGAAGGAATTCCACATCCCCCTCTGGATCGTCCTCTCCGCCCACTCGGCCATCGCCCTCGGGACGATGACCGGCGGCTGGCGCATCGTCAAGACCATGGGCCAGAAGATCGTCAAGCTCAGGCCCATCGACGGGTTCTGCGCCGAGACGGCCTCGGCCATAAGCATCTTCCTGGCCACCCACGCGGGCATCCCGGTCTCCACGACCCACGTCATCACGGGGGCCGTGACGGGGGTCGGGGCCGTCAAGAACGCCCACGCCGTCAAGTGGCAGGTGACCCTGAGGATCGTCTGGGCCTGGATCTTCACCATCCCCGCGGCGGCGCTTTGCGCCGCACTTGTCTACGTGATCTCCGGGCTCTTCCGATAAGCCCGCTCTCACCCCGCGAATCACCCCGACGGGGGATAGTCAATCGAGCCGCGGGCCTGTCATACTGGGAGGGATCGTGAAAGAGCATGCGGATCGAGGACATCCAAAGCCGGCCTCTCCCGAGGCGGCGGCCCCCGGGGAGCGGTCTGCCGGGGCGGATCGCTTCCGGGCCGAATGCGAGCGGGTGAGAGCGGCCCTCCGCGACTCGGAGGAGCGCCTCCGGACCATTTTCGAGTACGCGCCCGACGCGTATAGTCTCAACGACGCGGAAGGGACGATCATCGACAGCAACCCGGCGGCCGCGGCACTCGCCGGAGCCTCCCGCGAGGAACTCGTCGGACGGAACATCCTGACCAGCGGCATCATCGGTCCGGCCGATCTGGACAGAGCCCGGGCGATCCTCGCGAGGGGCGCCGCGGGACAGGCGACCGGGCCGGACGAGTACTCCCTGCGCCGCATGGACGGCAGGCCGGTCGACGTGGAGGTCCGGGCGTTCCCGGTGAAGACGGGAGGAAGCCCGCTGATCATGGTCATGGTCCGCGAGATCCCGGAATCCAGGAAGGAGGCACTGGCCCTCCTCGAGAGCCGCCGCCGGCTCGAGACCCTGATGGGCAACCTCCCGGGCATGGCCTATCGTTGCGCCAACGACCGGGAATGGACCATGGAATTCATCAGCGACGGCTGTCTGGAGCTCACGGGTTACCGCCCGGAGGACATCATCGGCAACGCCGAGGTCGCCTACGCGGACCTGATCCTCGAGGAGGACAGGAAGTGGGTCCGGGACGCCGCCGAGCTGGGCCTGGCGCACCGGAGACCCTTCCAGATCGTCTATCGCATCCGGACCGCATCCTCGGCGGTCAAATGGGTATGGGAAAAGGGGATGGGGATCTTCGGGGAGGACGGCGCCCTCCAGGCCCTCGAAGGGTTCATCACGGACATCACCGAGCGCAAAAGGGCCGAGGAAGCCGTGCGGACCTCGCTCGCGGAGAAAGAGGTCCTGCTTCGGGAGGTCCATCACCGGGTCAAGAACAATATGCAGATCGTCGCGAGCCTGCTCAATCTCCAGTCGCAGAGCGCCCCCGACCCGAGCGTCCGGGAGATCTTCAAGGAGAGCCGGGACCGCATCCGGTCGATGGCCCTCGTCCACGAGAGGCTCTATCAGTCGGCCGACCTCGCCCGGATCGAGTTCGCCGAGTACCTCAGGAAGCTGACGTCACACCTCGTCCATTCCTACGGGACGGGCGACGGCCGGATCCACCTCGAGGTCGACGCCGGGAACATTCAGCTGGACGTCAACACCGCCGTGCCGCTCGGGCTCATCGTCAACGAGCTCGTTTCCAACGCGATCAAGCACGCGTTTCCTAACGGAGCGAGGGGGAAGATCGCCGTGGGACTGGAACGTCCGGCCGGAGGGAAGTTCCGGCTCGTCGTCTCCGACGACGGCGTCGGCTTCCCGGAAGGCCTCGATTTCCGCAACACCGAGAGCCTCGGCCTTCAGCTCGTGACCATGCTGGCCGATCAGCTCGAGGGGGATCTTCTCCTCGAGCGCGATGCCGGGACGAAGTTCGTCCTGACCTTCGGCGCGCTGAAATACAAGAAGCGGACCTGAGCGCCGCCGCGGGAGCTCAAGCCTCCGGGGATTCCAGGAACCGGACGAGGTCCCTCGAGAAGCGGGCCGCTTCGGCGCCGTCGACGACGCGGTGGTCGAAGGACAGGCAGAGGGGAAGGATCGGTCCGGACGACGGCGGCGCCGTTGACGGCCCGGACCCGTTCGCCGATCCTCATGGTCGCCAGGATGGCCGTCTCCGGGTAGTTGATGATCGGGGTCGCCGCGTCCCCGCCGATCGCCCCGACGTTGGTGATGGAGAACGTTCCCCCCTTGAGGTCGGCCAGGTCGAGCGTCCGCTTCCGGGCGGCCTCGGCCAGGTTCTGGATGTCCCCGGCGATCTCGAGGACGGTCTTCATGTCGGCGCCCTTGACGACCGGCACGATCAGCCCGTCCGGGACGTCCACGGCGATGCCGATGTTGTAGTACTTCTTGACGACGATCTCCTCGGCCTCGTCGTCGACCGTCGAGTTGAGCATCGGGTGGAGCTTGAGGGCCTCGACGACGGCCCTGACGATGAAGGGGAGGTAGGTCAGCTTCAGTCCCTGAGCTTCGGCCTCGGGCTTCAGCTTCTTCCGGAGCGCGACGAGCCCCGCCGCGTCCGCTTCGTCGAAGTGCGTGACATGGACGGCCTTCCGGATGGATTCCGTGAGCCGCCGGGCCGTCGCCCGCCGGATGCCCCGGAGCGGAATGCGATCCAGGGCGCCGTAGAAATCGAACTTGGCCTTGATCCTGACCTCCGGCTTCTTCCCGGCCGCTTCCTTGGCCCTGCGGACGTCGTCTTCCGTGATCCGCCCGCCGGGCCCGGTCCCCGGCACGGACGGCCGGGTCCAAGCCGAGATCCGCGGCGAGCTTGCGGACCGCCGGGGTCGCCAGGACTTCCCGCCCGGGCGCGGGCGCTCCGCCGGCCGCGACGGTCTTAAGGACCGCCGGGGCCGCGACGGGCGCGGTCTCGGGCACCGCCTCGCCCTTCTCGCCGATGGTCACGAGGACCTGGCCGACCTTGACGATGTCCTTGGGCTTGAAGTGCAGCTTGAGGACCGTGCCGGCGAACGGCGAGGGGATCTCGACGACGGCCTTGTCGGTCTCGATCTCGCCCAGGGCCTGGTCGATCTCGACCCGGTCCCCTTCGGCGACGGCCCAACGGACGACCTCGCCCTCGGCTGATCCCTTCTCCCACGTCCGGGAACCTGAATTCTTTGGCCATGTTCAGAACTCCATCAGCTTGCGGACGGCCCGCAGGACCCTCTCCGGATTCGGGTAATAATGGTCCTCGCTCTTGGGGAGCGGAGGGGTGATGTCCCAGCCCGTGACCCTGAGGACCGGAGCCTTGAGGCTCAGCAGGGCGGTCTCGCCGATGATGGGCCGCGATCTCGGCGCCGAGGCCGCAGGTCTTCGGGGCCTCGTGGACGACGAGCGCCCGGCCCGTTTTTTTCACCGACCCGACGATCGTCTCCCTGTCCATCGGGCTCAGCGTCCTGAGGTCGATGACTTCGGCGGTCCAGCCCTTCTCCGACGGCCAGGTCGGCCGCCTTCTCCGCGACCGGGACCATGGCGCCCCAGGCGATGATCGTCAGGTCCGTTCCTTCGCGGACGATCCGGGCCTTGCCGAGCGGCACTTCATAAGCCTCTTCGGGGATCTCCTGGCGCCCGGACCTGTAGAGGCGGGTCGGTTCGAGCAGGATGACGGGGTCGTCGCTGCGGACGGCCGCGGCCAGGAGGCCTTTGGCGTCATACGGGGTCGAAGGCACGGCCACGGTCAGTCCCGGGATGTGGCAGAACAGGGCTTCCGTGCTCTCGGAGTGGTGCTCGAGGGCCCGGACGCCGGCCCCGTAAGGGGTCCGGATGACGATCGGGACCGGGAAACGTCCCCGGGTCCTGTTCCTCAACCGGGCGACGTGGGAGACGATCTGGTTGAAGGCGGGATAGATGAACCCCATGAACTGGATCTCGACGACGGGACGGAGTCCCAGGGCCGTCATCCCGACGGCGACGCCCACGGCGGCCGATTCGGCCAGGGGCGTGTCGATGACCCGCTCCGGCCCGAACGCGTCGACGAGCCCGTCGGTGACCCGGAAGACCCCGCCGTCCTTCCCGACGTCCTCGCCCAGGATGACGACGCGTTCGTCCCGCTTCATCTCCAGGGCGATGGCCTGGTTGATGGCCTGGGCCATGGTCGCGTTCATCGGGAGGCTCCCTTTTCGGCGGCGCCGGCTTCGTCGAGCTGTGCCTTGAGGTCCGGCGGCATGGACGCGTACGTGTAGGCGAACAGGTCCTCGAGCGAGGCCGGAGGCATGGCCTCCGCTTCGGCCACGGCCTTCTCGACCGTGGCGGCGGCGGATTCCTGGACGCTCTTCTCGAACGCCTCGTCCCATAGGCCCCGGACCTTGAGGTGGGCCTGGAACCGGTCGACGGGGTCCTTTTTCTCCCAGGCCGCGACGTCTTCGGCGTCCCGGTACTTCGCGGCGTCGTCCGAGGTCGTGTGGTCGGCGAGCCTGTAGGTGAAGGCCTCGATGAGCGTCGGGCCGCCTCCCGTCCGGGCCCTCCCGACGGCCTCGCGGACCGCCGCATAGACGGCCAGCACGTCGTTGCCGTCGACAAGGACGCCCGGGAACCCGTAGGCGACGGCCTTCTGGGCGATGGTCGCCGAAGCGGTCTGCCGGGAGCGCGGAACCGAGATCGCGAACTGGTTGTCGTAGCAGATGAACACGTTGGGCGTTTTGAAGACTCCGGCGTAGTTCAGGGCCTCGTGGAAATCGCCCTCGGACGTGGCGCCGTCCCCGAACGTCGTCACGACGGCCAGGGAGAGCTTACGGATGTTGGCGGCCATGCCGGCGCCGACGGCATGGGGGATCTGGGAAGCGACGGGGATGGCCAGCGGAAAGATGTTGAGGCCCTCGGGCGTGCGCAGTCCGGCCTCGTGCCCCATCCAGAAGTGATAGTAGAGGGCGAGGGGATAGCCCAGGGTGATGTACATGCCGAGGTCCCTGAAGTAGGGGAAGAGCCAGTCGCCCTTGCCCATCGCGAACGCCGAGCCGATCTGACAGGCCTCGTGCCCGCGGCTCGGGGCGTAGGTGCCCATGCGGCCCTGCCGCTGGAGCTTGAACGCCTTGATGTCCGCGGCGCGCGCGGTCGCCATGAGCCCGTAGATCCGCCTGAGGTCCTCGTCCCCGAGCCCGGGGTCGAGGCCCTTCCGGGCCCCGCCCGCGTCGTCCAGGACGCGCCACATCTCCCCTTTGAGGGGATCGAATTTTTCGATCATGGACGCTTCAGCCCCCTATTTCGCCGCCCAGTCCTTGAGCTTTTCGTATTCGACCTCTCCGCAGAGGACCGTCGCCCGTCCCGGGCTCGAAAAAGGTGGGGGTCCGGAGCTGGCCGCCGCACTTGGGGGCGATGACGGGCTGGTATTGGCGCATGAGGTCGGCGTTCTTCTCGTTGTGCCAGACCTCGAGCTTCTCGACCTCGACGCCGGTCTCCTTCACCAGTCTCTCGATAACGGGCATCATCCGGGCGCAGTGGGGGCATTCCAATCCGTGGAACATCAGAAACTTCTTCATGACTTCCTCCTGACGAACAGGCCGCACCAGCACTCGCCGTCCTCGCGGCCCTGATAGGTCTCGTGGACCAGGAAATTGCAGGGGCAGACGAGCTTGAGGTCCTCCTCGAAGTTCTTGGTCGTCAGCCGGCAGGGGCAGTACTTGAGGCCGTGATTGCGCTCGTTGTTGAAGACCCCTTCGAGGAGCATCTCGACCTTGGCCGTGTCGGGATTGACCTCGAACTCGTTGGGGGCCGCGAACGCCTCGATGGCGGCCCGAAAATCGGCCTTGGCGAACTCGACCGCGGTCGGGCTTCCGACCTTCCGGGCCTCCTCGGACGTGACCTCGACGTAAGCGTCCCTGACCTTGCACGTCGGGCAGATCGCGGGCGGGCGGAATCCGTAGTGGATATCGTTGCAGACGAAACACCGCCAGTATCTTTTCATGGCGCCCCTCCCTCCGGACCGCAGGATATCTTCATCAGATCCCCGTTCGTAGCCCCATTTTAGTTGGCATAAACAGGTATGTCAATTCAAGCGCGAGACAAGCGAGACTGGCGAGACCGGGGGCGCGGTTGTCTTGGGGCCGCTCGCATGGGATAATGCAAATATGAACGCCTTATTGGGAGTGGCATGCGTCATGGTCCTGGCTGCGGCCGGCTCCGGTCCCGCGGACAAGCTGCCGCCCGTCGAAACCGTCAAGGAGGTCGATCTCGCCCGCTATATGGGGAAGTGGTTCGAGATCGCCGCCTTCCCCCAGAAGTTCCAGAAGGGCTGTCACTGCACGACGGCCGAATACGAGCTCACGGTCCAAGGCACCGTCAAGGTCGTCAACACCTGCCGCAAGGGCGGGGCGGACGGCAAGGTCTCGCGGGCCAAGGGGAAAGCCTGGGTCGTCCCGGGGACCGGCAACGCCCGGCTCAAGGTCCAGTTCTTCTGGCCGTTCAAAGGGAACTACTGGATCATCGACCTCGCCGACGACTACAGCTTCGCCGTCGTCGGGGACCCGAGCCGCAAGTATCTCTGGGTCCTGTCCCGGACGCCGCGGATGGACCCGGCCCTCTACGCGGAGATCGTCAGCACGCACGGCCGCGCAGGGTTTCGACACGAGCCGTCTCGTCGTCGCCGACCAGAGCTGTTACTAGGATCCCGCGCCTCGCGCTCTCCCGGGCTGTTGACCCGTTCGCCGGCGCTACCTCGCCATGAATGGCGGGGCCGAAAATCGGAGCCCCGCTTTTCAAGGTAGGGACGCGAAGCGCGAAACAAGGCTCAGGGTCGCCTCCATACGGGCCCCGGCATGAATGCCCGGGAGGCGTGAGGTTGACTCTGGTCTCGACTTCGTGGTAATCAGACCTCTCGAGGGAACCAAAGGAGGTCTTCATGATCTGGTGGGCTTGTTTTCTGTTCGTTTTGACGGTGCTCTCATACCTGAACGACACCGGCACTCTCACGTTCCTCGGGGACGTCCGCATCCCGTTCCTCCACGCCACCCTGCTCAGCTTCCTCATCCTCATCTGCGCGGCGGGAATTCTCGTCCGGATGCTCTGGCTGAGGAGGCGGGGAGAGAAAGAGGGGCTCCGCGAACGGGTTGCCAGGCTCGAAAAGGAGCTGGCGAACACTAAGTAACGGATCCCTATCCTTTAAGGGAGTGCCGGCAAGCCCGGCCGCGGGGGGGAGTTCTATGCCGGACGCCTCTCCTGTGCTATTCTGATTCCCATGAGATCCCTGAAGCCTTGGCTGTCGACGGGGTTGGCCCTCGCGCTCGTCCTTCCGCTGACCGCGGCCGGCGCGGAACAGGGCGCCCGGGACCGCTGGTTCATCATTTCGCTCGGCGGCGCGAAGGTCGGATTCTATCATCAGGCGACCCGGCCGGATGGGGACGACCCGTCGCTCATCCTAACGACCGACGAGCTCATGATCGTCTTGAACCGCCTGGGCAGCAAGGTGACCATGTCCTCGACATCCGTTTCCCGGGAGACGGGAAGGGGAGAGCTGAAGAGCCTCGAGTCCGAACTGACGTTCTCCTCCCAGACCGTCCGGACGGAAGTCGAGGTCGCCCGGGGCGAGCTCGTGGTGACGACCTCCTCCGGAGGAAGCCCCTTCGTCAATAAACTGCCCTATTCGGGCGTCCTTCTCGGCCCCGAGGGCATCCGGACCCGTTCCCGGGATGGGCTGGCCAAAGCGGACGATTCCATCGTCTTCCAAAGCTACTCGACCGAGGTCGGCAGGGTCATGAGCGGGACACGGACGGCCGTCGGCCGGGAGACGCTCGAGATCTCCGGCAAGAGCGTCCCCGTCCTCAAGGTCGTGGAACGATATGCGGACTACCCCCTCGAGAGCACCGTCTGGCTGGACGCCGAAGGGGACCAGGTCCGAAGCTCCGCGGTCACGCCGTTCGGCGAGATGTCCTTCGTCCTCTCGCCCCGGGAGGAGGCCCTGGACCTCGCGGGTGCGGGGCGCCTTCCCGAAGAACAGTACGCGCGGACGCTGGTCCGGTCGAACGTCCGGCTCCCCCAGGCCCGACTCATCGAATCCCTGACCCTGGCCGTCCGGCGCACGGCGGGCGACGCGAAGGCCTGGCCTTCGTTCGCCGGTCCGGGCCAGACGGTCCTCGAAGAGACCCCGGACCGGATCGTCCTCAGGATCGACCGCCCCGGCCTTGCCGGGCCCGGGACCGGGAAAGCGGACCCGGCCGACCTGAGGGCCAACACGTATCTCGACACGGGCGACGCGCTCGTCCAAAAGACGGTCCGGGAGATCCTGGGCGCCGAGAAGGACCCGTTCCGCCGGGCCGTCCTCCTCAAGAACGGGACGGCGGCCCGGATGACCTTCGACCTCGGGATCGCCTTCGCCCCGTCCTCCGAGGTCATCCGCAACCTCCGCGGCACCTGCGCCGAGTACGCCATCCTGCTCGCGACCCTGGCCCGGGCCGCGGGCATCCCGTCGCGGTACCTCATGGGCTTCGTCTATCTCAACGGGATCTGGGGCGGCCATGCCTGGACCGAGATGCTCATCGACGGGACCTGGGTCCCGATGGACGCCGCCGTCAACGGCCCCGGGGCCGCCGATGCCGCCCGTTTCTACTTCGCCCAATCGTCCCTGGAAGGGGGGCCCGGCGAAAGCCTGGCCGCGGCCCAACTGCTCTTCGGGTCGATCGCCGTCGACGTCCTCGAATACCGGCTGAACGGGAGAACGGTGCGCCTCGAGCCGGGGGCACCTCTCTACACGGTCGACGGGGACCGCTACACGAACCCCGGCCTCGGCCTGAGCGTCCGCGCCCCCGCCGGGTTCTCCTTTTCGGACATGGACAAGGTCTGGCCGGATAAAACGGTCTTGGTCATGAAGTCTCCGGACGGACGCTCGGCCCGCATCTTCCAGGAGGGGTGGCCCTCCGATCGGGATCCGAAGACGTGGACCGCGATCCTCCTGGATTCCCATGTCAAAGGAGGACGGAAAGCGACGGCCCGGGTCCCGGGCCATGACGCCTTGAGGGCGGACGGCGCGAGCCGGTCCGCCGCCGTCTTCCGGAACGGGGTCGACGTCTGGGTCGTCCAGACCGATGGCCGGAACGCCGCCGCCCTCCTGGACGAAGTCCTGGGTTCCCTCACCCTTCGGCTGTATGAGGGCCCGATCCCCCGGGATTAGTCCGCCGACCGTCCTACTTCGTCTTCTTCGCCTCGAAGATCCCGTTGGGCTGGATGAATTCCATCGCGGTGACGGCGCCGTCGGGCCCTTCGGCGAACCGGATCGTGATGATCCGGGCCTCCTTCAGGACAAACTCGCCGCCGAGGTCCGGCAGGAGCTCGGCCTCGGGCTGGCCCGCGGCCGATATGGTCAGGACTTTTCCCTTAAGGCTGACGACGACGGTCTCGCCCATCAGCTCGTACGACCCGACGAACTTCTTCAGGTATTCGGGGTCGGAGAGGCGCGCCTCGGGCTTCTTCCGGAAGACGATCTCGTCGACCGCCGCGTCGAAGATGCCTGTGAGCGACGCGACCCGTCCATTGAGGTCGGTCCGGAACGTCAGCTTGAAGTCCGTGAAGGTCGGATCGTCGGCCTTGATGCCGTTGAACGTCTCGTAATGCCAGTGCTCCAGCGGATTGGTTATGCCGTTGTAGGTGAAGGCGAGCCGATTCCCGGCGAGTTCGATCTTGAGGTCGCCGTATCCGGGGTTGACATAGTCGCCGGCGTAATCCGCCAGCGCGTGGGCGGGCTTCGTTCCCTGGACCCTGCGGGTGCCTTTCTTTTCCTCGGCCTTCTTTTCAGCTTCCTCTGCCTGGGCGATCTTCTTCGCCGCCTCGCCGATCCAATCCTTGGCCTCGACGCCGAGAATGCGGTCGGCCGCCGTGCGGACGAGGAGCTCCGGCAGGGCGCTCCCGTTCATGTTCGAAAGGACAACGAACGCCAATCCGTCATTGGGCAGGGCGCTGACCATGGCCGAGAAGCCGTCGATGTTGCCGCCGTGATGGAATCGGCGATGACCCCGGTAGACGTCCGTGAACCAGCCCATGCCATAGGTCTCGGCCAGGATCTCGGGGGTGGTGGACTCGGCCCCCATAGCCATGTGCGAAACGTGCATATCGGCCACGGTGGCCGTATTGACGAGCTGGGCTCCGCCGAACTTGCCGTTGTTGAGCTGGACGATGGCCCAGTTGGCCATCTCGTTGACGGAGGCATTGATGGAGCCGGCCGGCCCGATGATCGAGATGTCCCGGAAGGGGATCTTCTTGAAGCCCTTGTCATCGGTGACGTAGGGAAAAGAGAAATCGGCGTCCTTCTGCGATTCGAGGACCGAGAAATTCGCCCGCTTCATGCCCAGCGGCTCGAAGACGAGACTGCGGACGGCGTCCTCCCACTTCTGGCCCGTCAGCTGCTCGACCAGGAAGCCGGCGGTCAGGTACATCAGGTTGTTGTATTGCCATTTCTCGCGAAGGTCGGCCGAGGGCTGGAGATACGGCAGGCGCCTGACAAGTTCCTCACGGCTGACCTTCTGGTTGTTGTACCAGACGAGGTCATGGCGGGGAAGTCCCGAGTCGTGCATGACGAGGTCCCTGACGGTCAGGCGCTCTCCGGCGCTCTTGTCGTACAGCTGGAACCAGGGGATGTAGTTCCGGACGGGCTTGTCCCATTCGACCTTGCCCTGATCGACGAGCTTGCCCAGGGCGAAGACCGTGAAGGCCTTGGAGGAAGAGCCGATGGCGAAGATGGTATCCGGCGTGACCGGGAGCTTTTTCTCGACGTCCTTGAAGCCGAACCCTCGGGCGTAGGCGATCTTGTCGTCCTTGATGACGACCATGGCGACGCCGGGGACCTTGAGGGCCTTGAGCCCCTCTTCGGCGACCTTATCGAACCCTTCCAGGGCCGCCGCGACCTTGGCCGCGGGATCGAAGGCTTCCTTCGTTACGGAAAAGGGGAAGAGCTGTCCGCCCTGGGTCATCTGGCCCGCGATCTTCAGGCCGTCCGGGGAGAATTCCCCCTCGAACGTCGGAGCGCCGGGGATGTCCTTGATGGCGAACGTCACTTTCGGTCCGTCGACGGCGATGTCTCCGAGGGGAAGGTTCCGGGCGTTCTGATCGGGAATGGTGATGTCGCCCGTCCAGACGCCGTCGGCGAACGCGAAGTCGAGGTCGAACGCGAGCTTCTGCCCGGGGAGCTCCATGGCGCCGGCCCAGTGGCCGGCGAGCGCCGGCGGCTCGGCGGCCCGGGCCCCGGGGGCGAATACGGCCGCGAGAATGAATAAGGCGCAAACAACGCGATAGATGGACGAATAGCTTTTCTTCACGGAAGCCTCCTCATCGGGATATCGTACGGTCCGCCGCGAGAGGCGGGCCATCTGACTTGTATGCATCATGTTCTTATACGAACCGGGGCGGCCGAGGGTTCTTCGGCCGTCCGTCGATCGGGCGTCCAGGTAAAGGGCGGCGGCCCCGAGGATGGCGATGTTCTCGATCTCCGAGACCTCGATCTTGATCTTCCGGACCGTGATCCCGTAGACGAAATCCTGCATGGCCCTCCGCATCGCGTCCTTGAAGAACGCGTAGGACCGGCTGACCGAGCCGCCGAGGATGACGATCTCCGGGTCGGCCGCATAGAGGATCGCCTTCATGGCCTGGCCGAGGTGGTTGCCGAATTCGGAGAAGACGGCCATCGCCTCCGGGTCGCCCCGGCCGGCGCGCTCCGCGACCTCCTTGCCCGTTGTGTTGTGGACGTGCTGGAAGAACTGGCCGCAGGCATAATATTCGTAGTTGTGCTCCAGGTAGGCGATCATGCCGAATTCGCCGGCCCCGCAATTGGCCCCCGAGAAGAGCCTCCCGTTGGCGATGATGCCGGCGCCGAGGCCGGTCCCGAGGATGAGGCCGACGAGGTTGTCGTAGGGCTTCCCCTTGCCGTAATATTTCTCGGCCGCCGCGAAGCAGTTGGCGTCGTTGTTGATGTAGCAGGGGAGCCCGTACTTCCGTTCGAGGATGGCCTTGAGGGGGACGGTCTTCCAGGACGGGATGTTCTGGACGTCGTAGACGATCCCTTGCTTGAGATCGACGATGCTCGGCACGCCGACGCCGAGGCCGTCCGGGCGCTTCGCGACGAGCGGGTCGATGACGCTATAGACGTCCTCGAGGACCTCCTCCTCCGTGCCGTCGCCGCGGATGGCGGCCGTCTCGACCCGGACGAGCCGGCCGTCCTCCACCAGCCCCGCCCGGACGTTGGTGCCGCCGAGGTCGACGCCGATGATGAACACGGACCGCCCCTCAGTTCCCGCCGGACGCCCGGGCCTCGGCCAGCTTCTTTTTCTTGCTGAAGATGGTCTCGTTGGCGATGAGCGGCCTGGCCCAGAACCCGATGCTCAGGATGTAGCCGAGGGTCAGGTAGAGGAAGAACATCCCCTGGCGGAGGCCGAACGCGTCTCCGAGGGCGCCGATGATCGGCGGGACGAGCGCCCCGCCGATGATGCCCGTGCAGAGGATCCCCGAAAAGGAGCCGTGGTGGCTCGAAACGGAGTTCAGGGCGAGCGAGAAGATGATCGGCCACATGACCGAGGCCGCGAAGCCCATGAGCGGGAACATGACCAGGGCCAGCGGCCCCGGGCCGAAGAGGGCCAGGGTGAGGAAGACGAGCGCCGCGACGGTGAACCCGATGAGGACCTTCCGGCTGTCGAAGAGCTTGAGGAGAACGAGGCCGAGGACGCCGCCGAGGGTCATCAGGAGCCAGAACAGGGCGACCCTTCCGGCGCCGACCGTCTGGGGATCGTAGCCGTGATAGACCTTGAGGAACTTGGAGATCCAGAACGAGACCCCCTGCTCGGTCCCGACGTAGGCGAAGATCCCGAGGAAGTAGAGGAGGACGATCTTGTTCTTGAAGAGCTCCTTGTGGGTGGCCCAGGCGCCGGCCCGCTCCTCCTCCTTCTTGACGACGGGCGGGAACCTGACGGCGGCCATCACGACGACCATGGCGAGGAGGATGACGGCGAAGATCCAGTAAACGGAGACCCAGGGGAGGTTGGCCGGGACGAGCTTCGACATCAGGCCGATGAGGGGCTTGCCCTCGCCGCCGGCCTGGCCGATGTTGCGGACGAAATACGAATAGATGAACGGGCTGAGGAAGGAGGCGCTGCCGAAGATGAGCTGGGCCATGACGGAATTGAAGGCGTAATGCTCTTCGCCCCCCGCGACGCGGAGGAGGGGATTGATGGCGACCTGGAGGGTGGCCATGCCGGACCCGATCAGGAACAGCGATAGCAGAAAGACCGGGTAGCTCGGGGCGAGGGAGATGAGCATGGCCCCGGCGACGGCCAGCGCGAAGGCGGCGATCATGATCGGCTTCTCCCGGAATCTCTCGAGGAGCATGCCGGCCGGGATGGACATGACGCCGTAAGCGATGAAGAAGGCGAAAGCCAGGAGGCCCACGAGCGTCAGGCTGAGCCCGAAGCTCAGGCCGACGTCGGGATTGATGGCCCCCATGACGTTGGTCACGAGAGAGATGACGAAGAAGGTCAGGAAGATAAGGCCGACCATCGCATAGTTTCTTTTCGGGGCGTCGTTCATCGTTCCGTCCTCCCTTTCCGTCCGTATTCCCGACCAGTATAGGTCATTCAGGGCCTCAAATAAAGCCCCGGGCCGGCCTTGACGCGCCCCCGGGGATTGATACAATGAGGCCGGTCGGATCCGGGAACAGAAGGAATGAAGAAGATCGATACGGACCCGGTGAGCCGGCGCGGGTTCCTCCGTTGGGGCGCCCTCACCGGAGGCGCGGCCTTCGTCCGCCCCGGCCGCGTGTCGTCCGGCGCGGAGAACGGGGGGCGGCCGGCGGCCCCGGGCGCCGGGGAGCGCATGGTCCGGACCGGCTGTCCCGTCGCACAACTGCGGCGGCCGCTGCCTGCTCCAGGTCTTCGTCAGGGACGGCGTCATCGTCCGCATCGAAGGCGACGACCGCCCGGCCGACACGGTCGCCGATCCCCAGCTCCGGGCCTGCGTCCGCGGCCGGGCCTACCGGCACCGCCAGTACCACCCCGACCGCCTGCACTATCCCGATGAAGCGCGTCGGCCAAGCGGGGCGAGGGCAGGTTCGAGCGGATCTCCTGGGACGAGGCCTTCGACCGCGTCGCCCGGGAGATCCGCCGGGTCAGAGAGAGCCTACGGCAACGCCGCCCTCTTCGTCCCCTACGGCACGGGCAGCTACAACCAGATGAACGGCCGCCAGACCGCCCAGCGGCTGATGAACCTCTTCGGCGGCTCGCTCGGCTTCTACAACAGCTACTCCTGGGCCTGCATCTCGGCCGCGACGCCGACCGTCTACGGCACGGCGATCACCGGCAACCAGCGCCAGGACTGGCTCAACACGAAGTACATCCTGATGTGGGGCTGGAACCCGGCCGAGATGCGCGACGGGACGAACAGCGAGTATTTCGTCCGCAAGGCCCGGGAGCGCGGCGCCCGCATCGTCTGCATCGACCCGCGCATGACGCTGAGCGCCGTGTCCCTCGCCGACGAGTGGATCCCCATCCGGCCCGGCACGGACGCGGCCATGATGTCGGCCATGGCCTACGTCATGATCACCGAGAGGCCTCGTACGACGCGGAGTTCGTCCGGACGCACTGCGTCGGCTTCGACGCGACCCAGATGCCGCCCGGGCTGCGAGGGCGACGAGAGCTACAAGGACTACATCCTCGGGACGCGCGACGGCGTCGCCAAGACGCCGGAGTGGGCCGAGCCGATCACCGGCGTCCCGCGGGAGACGATCGCCCGCATCGCCCGCGAGTACGCCACGACCAAGCCGGCGGTCCTCTACCAGGGCTACGGCATGCAGCGGCGGGCCTACGGCGAGCAGGTCGTCCGGGCCGGCTGCGTCCTGGCGGCCATCACCGGCAACGTCGGCGTCCCCGGCGGCTGGGCGGGCGGCATCGCCCTCCAGGCGCCCGACGGCGGGCCCTTCTGGATCGTCTTTCCCGACGGGCGACAATCCCGTCAAGGCCGCGATCCCGAGCTTCCTCTGGACCGAGGCCGTCCTCCGGGGCAAGGACATGGGCCCCGACGACGGCGTCGTCGGGCGCCGATCGGCTCGACACGGACATCAAGCTCATCTACGCCGTCGCCTCCAACGCCCTCGTCAACCAGCACGCCAACATCAACCGGACGGCGCGCATCCTCGCGCGACGAGACGCGCGTCGAGTTCCTCGTCGTCCAGGACAACTTCCTGACGCCGACCGGCGCGCTTCGCCGACATCCTCCTCCCGGCCTGCACCCAGTTCGAGACCTGGGGCGTCGAGGACGGCTGGAAGTACGGCGACGAGGTCATCCTGATGCCGAAGATCGTCGAGCCGCCTGGCGAGACGAAGAGCGACTACCGCATCTGCGCCGAGATCGCCGGCGCGGCTCGGCGTTCGGCGACGCCTACACCGAGGGGCGCGACGAGCGCGACTGGGTCGACTGGGCCCTCGACCGCTACCGGCAGACGCGCTTCCCGGGCCTGCCGTCGCTCGACGAGTTCGAAGCCTCGAACGCCGGCGTCTACTCCGTGCCCGTGACGAAGCCGGCCGTGGCCTTCGCCGATTTCCGGCGCGACCCGGCGAGGCCATCCGCTGCCGACGCCGTCCGGGAAGATCGAGATCTTCTCGAAGCGGCTCCACGACCTCGGACAGGCCCGACGACATCCCGGCCGTCCCGAAGTACATCCAGGAGTGGGAGAGCCCGTTCGGGCCCGAGGCGGCGAAGTATCCCGCTCCAGGCCATCGGCCACCACTCCCTGTCCCGCGTCCACTCGACCCACGACAACGTCGACTGGCTCGAGGAGGCCTTCCCGCAGCGGGTCTTCATCAATCCCGTCGACGCGGCGGCCCGCGGGCATCGAGGACGGCGACGCGGTCCGGGTCTTCAACGACCGCGGCGCGACCGTCGTGCCGCTGCCGCGTGACGCGCCGGATCATGCCCGGCGTCGTCGCCATCCCCCAGGGCGCCTGGTGGACGCCGGACGAGGACGGGCGTCGACCGCGCGCGGCTCGGTCAACGTCCTGACCTCGGAGCGCTGGACGCCGCTCGCCTTCGGCAACGCCCAGCACACGATCATGGTCCAGGTGGAGAAGGACGGAGGCGGGAAGCGATGAGCGCGCCGGGCCGGTACGCCTTCTTCTTCGACTCGGGCGCCTGCTCGGGCTGCAAGGCCTGCCAGGTGGCCTGCAAGGACAAGAACGATCTCGGTCCCGGGATCCTCTGGCGGCGCGTCTACGAGATCGTCGGGCGGCGGCTGGCGGCACGAGGGCGGCCTCTGGGTGCCCGGGGTCTTCGCCTACAACATCTCCCTGGCCTGCAACCACTGCGAGGACCCCGTCTGCCTGAAGGCCTGCCCGACGAGAGCCATGACCCGGAGCGCCGACGGGATCGTCTTCATCGACGCCCGGAAGTGCGTCGGCTGCCGCTACTGCGAATGGGCCTGCCCGTACGGCGCGCCGCGCTACGATGCCCGGCGCGGGGTCATGACCAAGTGCGATTTCTGCGCGGACCTCATCGGCGCGGGCGGCCGGCCGGCCTGCGTCGCCGCCTGCCCGATGCGGGCGCTCGACTTCGGGAGCCTCGAGGCTCTCCGGGAAAAGTACGAAGGGACGGATTCGATCTTTCCCCTCCCCGCGGCGTCGACGATGAAACCGTCGCTCCTCATCCGCCCGCATCGGGGCGCGGGCCCGGGCCGAAGCGCCAGGGGCGGTCCCGGATCGCCAACGCCGAGGAGACCTGAGATGGCCGCGCGCGAATGGCCCCTCATCGCTTTCACGCTCCTGGCGCAGACCGGCGTCGGGTTCTTCCTCGCGTTCACCCTGCCCGTCGTTCTGGCGGCGGGCCGTCCGGCCGGCAGGCCCGCCCTCCTGAGATCCCTCGTGCTCGTCGTGGCTTTGCTGGGGGTCGCCGCGGCCTTCTCTTTGTTCCACCTGGGGAATCCCTTGAACGCCTGGCGCACACTGGGAAATCTCGGGGATTCCTGGCTGAGCCGGGAGATCCTTTTCCTTCTTATGACGATGGCCCTTCTCACCGTTCTTTTCTTACTGGAATGGGCGCGGGTCGGGAGCAAGACACTTTCCGCCGGAGTCGCCGTCGCCGGGGCGATCGCCGGAGCGGCGCTCATCCTGAGCATGGCCCACATTTACAGGCTCGAGGCCGTCCCCGGATGGGATAGGGCCATGACACCCTTCTCTTTCGTCATGACGGCGGCTATCGCCGGGACGCTCGGCGCCGCGGCCGCCCCGGCCCTGGGGCTCTGGAGAGTCGGCGAAGCCCCGCATCCGCTCGGCGGTGCGATGATGATCATCGCCGCCGTTCTCATCGCCGTCGATCTCTGCGCCGTGGTCCTGTTCGATCCGAATTTCGGCATGCTGAGGGCGGGGGCGGTCGTTACAGCGCCTTCGTCCGGTCAGCGCGTCCTTTTTCTGGTCCGGCTGACGCTTCTCGTCCTCGCGGGCCTGTGCGTCGTCCTGGCTTTGCGCCTCGGGAGACAGTCCGTTACCGGGCCCGCGGCTTGGTCGACGATCGTGGCGGCGATGGCCGCGGGGCTGGCTTCCGAAGGGCTTGGGCGGGTCCTTTTCTTCGCCCTTTTCCGGAAAGCGGGCCTTTAGCCTGCCCGGTCCGGAGCGACCGCAGATAGTCCCTGTAATCTTCGGGCGAATTGAGGTTCCGGATCCGGACCTTATCTCCGGTCCTTACCTTGAGCGTCCGGACGGCCTCGATCAGGGGGAGCAGGGAATATTCCCCGGCTCGGAGGGATCCCTCGATCAGGGGAATGAGGCGCTTCGAGTAAACGGCGAAGAGGGGCTCCAGGAGTCTTTCGGGAGTGACGGGGACGACGATATCACGGCCGTCGGCCCGCCGGATGAGCGACCCGAGGAGCCGAATATCGATATCGGGAATGTCGCAGGCCAGGACGGCGCAGGTCTCGTTGCGGGCCGCTTTCAGCCCGGCCAGGATCCCCGCCATGGGCCCCAGGCCCTCGGCTCCGTCCACGACGGTCCGGCGGCCCGGGAAAGCGGCGGCCTGGGCCCGTGAAACGGATATCAGGACTTCGTCGAACAGGCCGTCGACCTGGGCCAGGACCCGCTCGACCAGGGTCCCTCCCGGGAGCGGCAGGCTGGCCTTGTCGGCCTTCATCCGCAGGCTCTTTCCGCCCGCCAGGACGATCAGCGAGACCGGGCGCCCTCCGCAGGAAAAACTCATGGGGACACAATACCAAATTCCGAATTAATTTTCTTCCGCGATTTCCCCCTGGGAAACATCGTAATTCGGAAATTGGTATTGTGTCCCGGAATCCAATATTTTGAATATATCCAAATATTCATATGGACTTCGCAGGGAAAAGAGCTCCGGATACTTATTAATACGCTGATAATAATATGATTATCACCATAGTGAATATTGGCTTAGAAATTGCAGTCTCTTGGCTTAAAGGAGGGCCGATGAGACATAGGATTTTCGAAGCTTAACACGGGGATCGCGTTGGCCGCTATCGTCATGGCCGTTCTCCCGGGGGTCTGTGCCGCGCAGGGGTCAAGCCTGATCTACCCCTGGTGGGGGCCGGAAGAATTCGATCTCTTTACGTTGCCTGTCGGCGGCTGGAACGTTCTCGGACCGTCTTCCGTCCGGGGAACGGCGATGGGGGAGACGCTGTTGGCGAATACGGGGCCGGCGTCGGGTTTCTTCAATCCCGCCGCTCCCGGCCGGTCGGATACGGCCTCTTTCACCCTGAGCTACAGGTACGCCCACACGGTCTATAAAGGGAATTATCCTTGGCCCTACGTGATCCAGATGGCGATGCCCGCGAACGAAGACATGGCCTCCTTTGCCAGGAATACGGAAAGCCTGGACAGGGTGGGAATCTCCTTGCCCTTCCGCGGCTGGTCCGTGGCCGCCAGCTATGGGCTGTTCCAGGAGTACAACTTCCCGGACATCAAACCCGAATTCTATTCATACTGGAGCGAAGTCGCCCAGTCCGGGAAGCTTCGCGCTGCCAACCTCTCGGTGTCGCGTTCCCTAACCCCCTCCTTCTCGCTCGGCGTTTCGGTCTCATACCTCTTCGGGGATCTCTCCCGGTCTCAGACGGTGCCGTTGCTTTATCGGATCCTGGAATGGACCGCCGAAGGAGGAGTGTCGCTTCCGCCCGCATCCGAATGGGGCCCGTGGATGATCGGGACCTACAGCGTCGAGAGATTCCGCCTCGATCTCCATGCCCTGGCGTTCAATCTCGGATTCACGTTCCGGGCGGGCAAAGACTGGACGATCGGCCTCCTTCTCCGGCCGCCCTTCAAGCTCAAAGTGGACGCCAATATGGATGTGACGTATAGCGATCCCGCTCAGCTTCCGGCCCACAGTGTCGACACGTATTCCCTGAAGCAGCCGTTCGTCGCCGTATCCAGCGTATCCTACGAACCCGTTCCGGAATTCGAGCTCACGGCGGACCTTTCCTATTGGGGATGGGGGCAGTCTTCGGCCCCTTATCAGCCGGGATGGTATTACAGCCCGGCGTTCAAAAGCGTCCTCAAGCTGAACTTGGGCGCCGAATACCGGATCGCTCTTCACACCGGCCGCGTCAAGGGGTTGGCCCTCCGGGCCGGGTATATTCACGATCCCCAACCGTATTCGTACGCGGAGAGCTGGGCACGGAGCTATCTGACGGGAGGTTTCGGCCTTTCCCTGGGCGATTTCGAGATCGAAGCGGCTGCCAAGTGCGGATTCGCGGCCTCGGAGCTCGGTCGATTCCACTCGAACGTCTTCCAGCTCGGCGCCGGATACCGCTTCTGATTTGACTTCGTTCGGAGGACGAAGGATAATTTTCGGGACATGGCATCCTGCGGAGGGGGGAGAGAGGGCTTCGTCAAAGCGGTCTCCGATCTCTATCCCGGCCTCGTCGAGAAGGCGCGGGATATCATCGAAGCGTCCGAAAAGGAATACGATGGGAAGAGGCCCGGGGGGGAAGGGGGCTTTCTCTGGGAGCACACGGTCCATGTCGCGTCATTGGCTTACGACCTTGCCGTGTCCGAAGGCCTCGATCCCGTCCTCCCGGCCATCGCGGCCCTCTTCCATGACGCGGGCAAGTTCCGGGGAGGGAAATATCATGAGGGCGACCGGCCCGAGGAGGAGGACTCCGCCGCGTTGGCCGTTTCCGCCCTCGAAGAAGCGGGAGCCCGCGCGTCCGATATCGCGAAGGTCCGAAACGCCCTGCGGGCCCTTTATGACGAAAAAGCCCGCCGGAACGCCCTCGCCGACGTCGTCCATGACGCCGACTTCCTGTCCAAGTTCGGCTATCTCGGCGTCGCCGCGTTCTTCCTGAAGTCCGCGCTCCGGGGGAAGAACCTCGCCGCCGCCGTCATGAGCTCCCTGAGCAAGGAGCTCACCTACGCGGAAGCCCTGCCCCGCAACATGAGGACGGCCGCCGGACGGAAGGCGGCGCTGAAAAAATCGAGGGACAGTCTCCGGTTCTTCCGCGCCCTTCTCAAAGAGCTCGAAGAGACCCGGGGGACACCGTTCCGGATCCGCAAGGCGAGGATCGTATTGCCGGGCCGGAAGGGGAAGCCCGGGGAGACCGTCGAGGCCCTCCTCGTCGTGCCGGTCTCCTGCGAAACCTGCGGGAGCGAGTGGCGTTACGATCTTTCGGTCGTTCCGGGCGTCAAGTGCCGGACGCTCGAAGCCGCCCTTCGCTGCGGGGGCTGCGGCGACGCCTATACGATCTCGTTCTGTCTTCCGGAAACGGCCTAATCCTCTTCGTCGTCCCAGTTGCGCTTCTTGTCCTTGTGGTTCACCGGATTCGCGTCCAGGGCCCACATGCCGCGACCGTGAGTGGCGATGACGACGACGTTGTCCCTGGGATGGATGAGGAGGTCGTGAACGTAGACGGTCGGCAGGCCGCCGCCGAGCGTCTCCCATGTCTTTCCGCGGTCCGTCGTCACGAAAACGCCGCCGTCGGTCCCGACATAGAGGATATTCCCGTCCACGGGGTCCTCGCGGATGACGTTGACGGGCCCGAACGGGACGCCCTTGGAGATATCGACCCACGTCTTCCCATAATCGTCGGACCTCCAGACGTAGGGCGTGAAGTCGTCGTCGCGCTTGCCGTTCTGGGTCATATAGACGGTCCCCAGCTCATGGCCCGAGGCGACGAGCCGGCTGACCCATTTCCCGGGGGCGGCGCCGGCCGTGATATCCTTCCAGGATTCTCCGTCCCGGCTCATCCAGACCCTCCCGTCGTCGGTCCCGGCGTAAACGAGGCCGTACTTGAGGGGGGATTCCGACAGGGCGAAAAGCGTGTGGTACGGGATGTCCCCGGCCTCGGAAAGCGTGAAGGCGGTCAGGTCGGGGCTGATGCGCTCCCACGTGTCGCCGCGGTCCAGGGACCGGAAAACATATTGCATGCCGTGGTAGAGGATGTTCGGATTATGAGGGGAGAGGATGAACGGCGCCAGCCATTGGCCCCTCAGCCGGCCCTCGTTCTCGTACGTACGGGGCAGGAGGTCCTTGGTCGTCTCGTACCACTTCCCGCCTTTCCTCAGGTCCGTCCTGGAGATGGTGCCGTAGAAGCCCGCCGAATAGACGGTGTCCGGGTCGGTCGGGTCGATGGCGTGGTTCGAGCCCTCGCCCCCGGGCGCCTCCTCGAAGTCCGCGGCGGGGATCTTGTCCCGGCCGCTGGAGAGGTCGACGACCCCGCGGAAGCTCCCGTGGTCCTGCATGGACCCGTAGACGCGGAACGGGGCCGCCATGTCGGCGTTGATGTCGAAGAACTGGCAGACGGGGATCTCGTTCTTGAAATAGCGCCAGTTCGCCCCCTTGTCGTACGTGACGGCCAGCCCCTGGTCGAAACCCTTGATCATGTAGCTCGAGTTGTCGGGGTCGATCCACAGGGCGTGGTGGTCGACGCCGGGCCCCGGGACCCGGCGGAAGGTCTTTCCGCCGTCGTTCGACACGTTGAGCATCAGGCCCATGCTGTAGACGGTCTCCGGGTCGTTGGGGTCCACGCGGACCTGGCCGAAGACCCAGCCGTAGGTGTTGGAATGGCGCTCCATGAATTTCTTCTGCGCTTCCGTCCCGCCGCTCGTCTGCCGCCAGGTCTCGCCCCGGTCGTCCGAACGATAGACCGTCGCTCCCTTGATGATCCCGCTCGAGGGCAGGCCGTAAACGTTCGTCCGCTCCGCGGCGGAAGGCTCCCGGGCGATCTCGTAGTTGTCGACGAACGCGTAGAGGACTTCGGGCTTCGACAGGCAGAGATCGATGCCGATCCGGCCCCGGAACCTCGCCTCGGGCAGGCCGGCGTTGATCGGCTTCCAGTTCGCCCCGCCGTCGGTCGTCTTGAAGAGCCCGCTCCCGGCGGTTTCGGCGGAGTTGCGGGGATCGTTCCATTTCCTGCGGAGCCTTTGCCAGAACGAGGCATAGAGCGTCTCGGGGGCGGAGGGGTCCATGACCAGGTCGATCGCCCCCGACTTTTCATCGACGTACAGGATCTTTTTCCAGGTCGTCCCGCCGTCGGTCGTCTTGTAGACGCCGCGGTCCGGGTTATCCGTCCACTCATGCCCGGAGGCCGCGACATAGACGACGTCGGGATTCTTCGGGTGGATCACGATGCGCGGGATCGTGGACGTGTTCTCCAGCCCGCAGGCGTTCCACGTTTTTCCCCCGTCGACGGACTTGTAAACCCCCAGGCCGGCCTGGGAGCTCCGGAAGATATTGGCTTCCCCGGTCCCCGCCCAGACGATCCGGGGGTCGGACGGGGCGACGGCGACGTCGCCGACGGCCGCCGAGGGCGCTCGGTCGAAAACGGGGACCCACGTCGTCCCCTCGTTCTCCGTCTTCCACAGCCCTCCCGACGCGGCGGCGGCGTAGAGGACATAGTTCTTCCCCTTGGGAGCGATCACGGCGACGTCGATGATCCGGCCGCTCACGTTCTTCGGGCCGATCCACTGCCATTTCAGGTCCTTGAGCCGGGATGCCTGAAGCATCTTTCCGTAGAGCGCGAAGCCTTCGACGCGCAGGCGCGCATCGGTGGACTGGACCGGCCGGGCCTTGGCGGCCTGGCCGGCGGAACCCGCCAGGCCCAGGGCCGCGACCAGCGGCAGGACGGCGCAAGCGCGGAGTCCGCGGGACACGGAACGATTCATGGAAGCCTCCTTGTCATGACCCGAAGGGACAGTTTATGATGGGCGGCCGGTCAATGCAAGGTCATGGTATAATACGCGCTCATGGAGATCCGAAAGGTCCGTCCCGAGGACCGCGGCCGCGTCGCCGCGTTCGTCCGCGGGCAGAGGATGGATTACGCAGGGATGGAGCGGGACGAATTCCTCATGGCCGAGGAAGGCGTCCGGCTCGCCGGCGCCGTCGCCCTCAGGAAGCACCCCGATTGTCTGGAGCTTTGCTCCCTCTGCGTCGATGAGGCCGAACGGGGGACGGGCCTCGGCCGGCGCCTCGTCGAGGAGCTCGTCCGGATGGCCGGAGGCGCCGTCTATCTGGCCACCGTCATCCCGGCCTTCTTCGAGAAGTGCGGCTTCGCCCGGACCCTTGAGGTCCCCCGCGGCATGAAGAAGGACGCCGCCTGGTGCGAGGGGTGCGACAAGGCCCTCTGCACGGTCATGATCAGGGAGGCCCGGTGATCCCCCCGCGCTTCCCGAGCCTCAAGCCCGTCGGCCTCGAGGACGGCCCCCTCATCCGGGACTTTCTCGCCCGATTCCCCTCCGAAGCTTGCGAGATGACCTTCGCCAACATCTACATCTGGCGGGATTGCGAGAAGTCGGCCTACGCCATACACAACGGCAACCTCTGCGTCCTCTGCTCGCCTCCGGGCGAGCCGCCGTATTTTCTCCAGCCGGTGGGAGAGACCGGGCTGGCCGGGACCGTGGACGCCTGCCTGGACCTCAACCCCCGCCTGTCCCGGGTCCCCGAAGCGTTCGCCCGCCGCCATTGCGCCGCGCATCGGCTCGAGCCCGACCCGGACAATTTCGACTACGTCTATGCCTCGGAAGACCTGGCCCTGCTGAAAGGGAAGAAGTACGACGGGAAGCGCAACCGGATCCGGAAGTTCGAGCGGACGAACGCCTATCGCTACGGAAAGCTCGGCCCCGACAACGTCGGCGCCTGCCGCGCCCTCTTCGAGGAGTGGTTCAACGGGAAGGGGATCACCGACCCGGGCATCCGGGCCGAGGAGGCCGCCATCCTCGCCGCCCTGGGCGACCTCGAAGCCCTGGGCCTCACGGGCGGGGTCGTCGAGGTCGAAGGGAAGGTCCAGGCGTTCTCGATCGGCGAGCCGCTCGCGCCGGACACGGCCGTCATCCACATCGAGATCGCCAACCCGTCGTTCCCCGGCCTGGCCCAGCTGATCAACCGGGAATTCGTCCGCCGCGAATGGTCCGGGTTCGCCTTCATCAACCGCGAACAGGACGTCGGGCACCCCGGCCTCCGCACGGCCAAGGAATCCTATCACCCGCACCACCTGGTCAGGAAGTACAACGTGACCAAGTGACCGGCGGCCGCCGGCTTACTTTTTCTTGAGGATGATGCGGGCGTCGACGACCTTGACGCCCTTGCCGACCTCGTAGACGAGGACCGGGTTGGCGTCCGATTCGGCCACCTCGTCGCCGAGGTCGAAGACCATCCGGGAATAGCGCTCGACGACCGCGGCCAGGGCCTCGCGGTCCCTCGGCGATTCGCCGCGGAGCCCGTCCATGATACGGGCCGAGTGGATCTTCTCGAGCATGATCTTCGCCTCGACCCGGCTCACCGGGGCGACGCGGAACGTCACGTGCCGCAGGAGCTCGACCAGGATCCCGCCCAGCCCGAACATCATCGTCGGGCCGAAGCTCGGATCGTTGAGCGACCCGAGGATGATCTCGAGGCCGGCCGGGGCCATCTCCTGGACGGCGACGCCGAGGATCTCGGCGTCCGCCTTGAAGGCGCGGGCGTTCTTGATGATCGTCCGGAACGCGTCCCTCACCCCGGCTTCGTCCCGGATGTTGACCTTGACCCCGCCGGCGTCGGACTTGTGGAGGATGTCCGGCGAGACGATCTTCAGGACGACGGGATAGCCCATCCCGGCCGCGAGCGCCACGGCCTCGTCCTCCCACCGGGCCAGGGCCGTCTTCGTGACGGGGAGCCCGTAAGCGGCGAAGACCTGCTTGGCCTCGACCTCGGTCAGCGAGAGCCGCCCGTGGGCCCGGGCGGATCGGACGATCTCCCGGGCGGCGGCCTGGGCGATGCCCAGGTCGTCGGCGGGGCTTTTGTCCCGGGACAGGGCCCGGATATGGGCATACTCGTTGAGGGCGGCCATCGCGTTGACCGCCTTATCCGGGACGTCGTAGGCGGGGATGCCGTTCTCCATCAGGCCCTTCATCGCCTTCGCCGACTGTTCGCCGCCGATGAAGGCGATGGTCACCGGCTTCTCCTTGGCGCCGGAATCGACGATCGCCTTGTGGATGGTCTCGGCGATCTCCGTCGGCACGGTCAGGGAGGTCTCGCAGTAGAGGATGATGAGGCCGTCGACCCAGGGGTGGGTCAGACAGGCCTTGACGGACCCGTAGTACCAATCGCTGCCGGCCATGCCCGTAAGATCGACCGGGTTCTTCGCGGACCCGAACTCCGGCATCGATTTCCGGAGCTCGGCCTGGAGGTCGGCCGGGGCGAACTGGAGGGGCAGGCCGACCCGCTCGGCCGAATCCGTCGCCAGGACGCCCACGCCGCCGCCGTTGGTCAGGACGAGGAGGTTCTCGCCCTTCATGGGCGGCTGGAGGGACAGGGCCAGGCTCCGGTCGAAGAGCTGGTTGAGGTCGGCGGCCTGGACGATGCCGGCCTGTTCGAACGCCGCCTCGTAGATCGCGGCCGCCCCGGCGAGGGAGCCGGTGTGCGAGGCCGCGGCCGCGGCCCCGTGGGCCGAAACGCCGGCCTTGAGGGCGACGATCGGTTTGGTCGCCCGGAGTCCGGCCTCGATAAGGCGCCGGCCGTCCTTGAGCCCTTCGATGTACAGTGAGATGCAGGTCGTGTTCGGATCGGCGTCCAGCCACGTGACGCAGTCGGCGATGTCCACATCGGCCATGTTCCCGATGGAGATGAGCTTGTCGAATCCGACGTTCCGGACGTAGGTCGCGGCGTCGATGGCGACGATCAGGGCCCCGCTCTGGGAGACCATCGAGGACTTTCCCGGGAACGGAAGGAACGGGGCGAACGAAGCGTTCATATGGTCGGAGTTCGAGAGGACGCCGACGATGTTCGGGCCGAGGACGCGGGTGCCGTGCTTCCCGGCGGCCCGGACGACCTCGTCCTCGAGGTCCTTGCGTCCGACCTCGCTGAACCCCGACGTGATGATCATGAGCCCCTTCACGCCCTTCCGGCCGCACTCGTCGGCGACCTGGACGCAGAGCTTGGCGGGCACGACGACGACGGCGGCGTCGATCTCCCCGGGGACGTCGAGGACCGAGCGGTAGGCCTTGAGCCCCTGGACCTCCGGGTCGTTGGGGTTGATGGGATAGACCGGCCCCTTGAAGCCCGTAGAGAGGATGTTCTTGAGGACCGTGTAGCCGACCTTGCCGGGCGTGTCCGAAGCGCCGATGACGGCGATGGACCAGGGCCGCAAAAGCTCGTCCAGACCGAGGAGGGAGGAATTCCGCTCTTGATTCAAAGACATAGGGGCTCCATATCAATGACTTTTGCTGTGAGCCCCAATTTATAGTACACGGAGCGGATGTTGTCAATTGGAAACGGGGACTTCGCGGTGCTATAATGGGGTCCGATCATACATAAGGAGTCATACCATGGTTGACGAAAAGAGATTCCTGGTCGACGTCGGGATGAACGGTCTGCCGTTCCCCATCAAGGCCGCTTCGAAGGTCGAGCCGGCCGGCCAGAGCACCATCGCCACGATCGCGATCAAGGCCCGGATCATGCACGAGTTCGAGGCCGGATGGATCGACCGGTTCGTCAAGGTCCTCCATAGCCACCGCGACCGCGTCGGCACGGCCACGCTTCGCGAGAACACGCTCGATTACCTGAAGGAGCTCAACGCCACCGCGGTCCGGGTCGACTTCGAGTACCCGTTCTTCATCGAGAAGAGGACCCCCGCGAGCAACGAGAAGTGCCTCGTCAGGTACATCTGCGGATATTCGGTCAAGATCCCTTCCCTGGACAACAAGCCCAAGGTCTTCTTCAAGATCAAGGTCCCCTGTATCACGACCTTCCCCGTATCCGGCGAGGATCTGCCGGGCGGCCTCTTCGGCCAGCTCAGCGTCGTCACCCTCGAGGTCGAATCCGCCAGGGACTACTTCCCCGAGGACGCGGTGGCCCTCGTCGACCGCCACGCCCTGGCCCCCGTCTACTCGTTCCTGACGGAGGCCGACCAGTCCGCCATCATCCGGAAGATCCACGAGGAGAAGAAGACGAGCGTCGTCATGGTCGACGAGATCAAGGGCGAGCTGATGGCCGACAAGAGCCTGGACTTCTACTCCGTCCACTGCGCCAACTTCGGCATGCTCCACTCCTACGCGACCATCATCCGCACGGAGAAGAGCATGTGGGTGCCGTTCAGCGGCTACGAGGACAGCGAGATCTGATCCCCGGCCCGCCCTTTCCCGCCATGCCCCAAACCCTCGTCTTCAATTGCGGGAGCTCGTCGCTGACCTACAAGGTCTTCCGCGACGTTCCGTCCGGCCCGCCCGAGGTCGTGCTTCAGGGGAAGGCCCACCGGGTGGGCGTGAAGGGCAGCGAGCCCTCCTTCATCGAGAACCGCTTCGAAGGGACCGTCCATAAGGACGTCGTTCCCATCAAGGACCACCGGAAGGCGGCCGCCCTGGCCCTCGAGTTCATCGAGCGGATGTCGATCCCCGTCGATCACGTCGGCCATCGTTTCGTCCACGGCGGGAGCCGCTTCACGGGCTCCCTTTTTCTCGACGAGAAGGTCCTCAAGGCCCTCCAGGAATGCGCGCCGCTCGCCCCCATCCACAACCCCATCGCCTTGAGCGTCATCCGGGAGTCCCGGAAGAGCATCCCGCTCGAGCGGCATTACATCACCTTCGACAACGCCTTTCACTCCACCATTCCGCCCCGGGCCTACGCCTACATGCTTCCCAAGGCCCTCCTCGAGAAATTCGGGTTCCGCAAGTACGGCTTCCACGGGCTGTCCTACTCGTTCGTCGTCGGGGAGACGGCGCGGTTCCTCGGCGCGCGCCCGCAGGCCCTGAGGATCGTCGCTTGTCACCTCGGCACGGGCGGCTCCAGCGTGGCGGCCATCCTCGGCGGCCGCTCGATCGACACGTCGATGGGCTTCTCGCCGCTCACCGGGCTGGTGATGAGCACCCGGTCGGGGGACATCGATCCGCTCCTGACCGTCTACCTGATGGCCGTCTATGGATATCGGCCCGACGACCTCCTGGATTTCCTGAACAAGAAGAGCGGGCTCCTCGGCATCTCGGGGTTCTCGAGCGACATCAACGACATCATCCGGCGGATCGGCGGCGGGGAGGACAACGCCGAGCTCGCCGTACGGATGTACGTCCATCGCCTCAAGAAATATATCGGGAGCTACGTCGCCGCCCTCGGGGGCATCGACGCGCTGGTTTTCACCGACGACATCGGGCTCCGCAACCCGTTCATCCGCGAGAAGGTCTGCGACGGGATGGACTGGGCCGGGATCTCTCTGGACAAGGGGCTGAACGCCGCCGCCCCGGTCGACCGCATCTCGGACCTCAGGGGGTCCGGCTCCCGGGCCTCCATCCTGACCATCCCGACCGAGGAGGAGCTGGTGATCTACCTGGCCGGGGCCGGCCTCTTCGCCGACAAGGAGGTCCCCCGTGCTGCTCATTGACGTCACCCCCCGCTCCACGACGTGGTGCCTTCTCGGCGGTGCCGAGCGCCTGGAAGGCGTCTCCCTGATCCCCGAGGACGTCTTCCCGTCGATCGAACGCCGGATCGGGGGACTGCGTGACCCCGGGACCGTCGGATACGTCCTCCACCATGGCGGCGAGCTCGTCACGAAGCCCGTCTCGGCCGTCACTCCCGAGTCCCTCCTGGCGGTCCAGCAGTGCGGCCGGTTCCTCCCGGAGCACAGCGACGCGCTCCACAAGGTCATCGAATTCGGCCTCGCCGCCCTCCCCGACGCCGCCCACCTCCTGCTCTGCGAAACGGCCTTCTTCCGGGACCTTCCGGAGTTTGTCCACACCTACGCCGTCCCCCTCTCCCTCAAGGACCCGTCGCTCCGGCGATACGGCGCCGACGGCCTGTGTCACGAATGGGTTTGGGAGACCCTGAAGCGCCGGACGCCGTCCCTTTCCCGGGTCGTCAGCGTCCTCCTCGGCGAGAACGCGAACGTCGCGGCGATCAAGGACGGGAAAGCCGTCGAAACGACGGTCGGATTCACGCCCGTCGAGGGGATCTCCACGGCCCATGGATGCGGAGACATCGACCCGACCATCGTTTTCCAGGTCCAGTCCACCGGCCTGAGCTTCGGGGATATCTCGCGGCTCCTGACCCGGCAGAGCGGATTCTCCGGATTCCTGGGGCGCGAGACCTCGATCACCGAGATCGCCGCCGACGGCGGCCGCGACCCGGAGCTGGCCCGGGTCATGGACGTCCTCCTCTACCAGATCGCCAAGTATCTCGGCGCCTTCGTGTCGGTGCTCGGCGGAGTCGACGCCGTCGCCTTCGTCTCCGAGGACATGGACGCTTTCGGGAACCTCGTCCGGCCCCTGGCCGCCGGCCTCGGATACCTGGGCGCCCGGATCGCGCCCAAAGCCGCGGAGGAGGGGAGGGCGCGGAGGCTTTCGTCCCCGGATTCGCCGGTCGCGGTCGTCGGGCTCGCCTACGACAAGTGGGAGGACCTCGAGCGCCGTGCCGAGGGATTCCGGCAGAAACAGGCTCGCTGAGGGGGGCCCGGCCTCTATCTCGGCATCCGGGCCATGTTCTCGGGCTTCAGCACCTCTTCGAGCCGCTCTTTCGTCATCAGCCCTTTCTCCAGGACGAGCCCGTAAACGTCCCGACCGGTCTCCAGGGCTTCCCGGGCCAGGTCCGAGCAGGCCTCGTAGCCCAGCTCGGGGACGAGGGCGGTCACAAGGCCGATACTGCGCTCGACCATCTCCCGGCAATGGGCGGCGTTGGCCGTGATCCCGTCCACGCACCGGTGCTTGAGAGTGGCCATGCCGTTCTTCAGCATCTCGATCGATTCGAAGAGGCTTTGGGCGATGATCGGCTCGAAGACGTTGAGCTGGAGCTGGCCGCCCTCGGCCGCCATCGTCACGGCCAGGTCGTTCCCGATGACCTTGAAGGCGATCTGGTTGACGACCTCCGGAATGACCGGGTTGACCTTGCCCGGCATGATCGAGGAGCCCGGCTGCATCTTCGGCAGGCTGATCTCGTGGAGCCCGGCCCGGGGGCCCGAGCTGAGAAGCCTCAGGTCGTTGGCGATCTTCGAGAGCTTCACGGCCAGCCGCTTGACGGCCGACGAGAAGATGACGAAGGCGCCGGTGTCCTGGCTCGCCTCCACAAGGTTGGCCGCCAGCTTCAGCGGGAGGCCCGTTATGGTCCCGAGCTCGCGGACGGCCCGTTCGGCGTACCCGGGCTCGGCGCAGATGCCCGTCCCGATGGCGGTCCCGCCGAGGTTGATCTCGAGGAAGAGGGAGGCGTTCTCGTTGAGCCGGTCCACCTCCTCCCCGAGGGTGACCGCATAGGCCTCGAATTCCTGGCCGAGGGTCATGGGGACGGCGTCCTGGAGCTGGGTCCGGCCCATCTTGATGACCCCGGCGAACTCCCCGCCCTTGGCCCGGAACGCGGCGATGAGCTGTTCGAGGACCGCGACGAGCTTCCGGGTGCTGGCGACGAGGGCGAGGCGGAGGGCCGTCGGGTAGACGTCGTTGGTCGACTGCGAGAGGTTGACGTGGTTGTTGGGGTGGCAGCGGGCGTAATCGCCCTTGGCGAAGCCCATGAGCTCGAGGGCCCGGTTGGCGATGACCTCGTTGGCGTTCATGTTCGTCGACGTCCCGGCGCCGCCCTGGACCATGTCGACGACGAAATGCGTATGCCACTTGCCGTTGACGATCTCCTCGCAGGCCCGGACGATGGCGCCGGCGACGTCGTCCGGGAGCAGGCCGAGCGCCCGGTTCGCCCGGGCGGCGGCCATCTTGACCTGGGCCAGGGCGACGACGAGGTCGGGGAAGTGGCTGATGTCGACGCCGCTGATGGGGAAGTTCTCCGTGGCCCGCAGGGTCTGGATGCCGTAGTAGAACTCGAACGGCACTTCCCGCTCCCCGAGGAGGTCGTGCTCGGTCCGGGTCCGGCCGGAGATGTATTGGGCGGCCGCGTCCACGACCTGGTTCGTCGTCTGCCGCATCCGCCGGGAGATGACCCGGGCGACCCGGGACAGGACCTTGACGACGAGGTCGGCGTCGGCCCGCATCAGCTCCCGGACGGCTTCCCGGGAGACGGTGAGGACGACGGTGTCGCCCACCGCCCTGGCGGAGGTCCCGTGCGGGTAATCGTCCATCAGGGCGCCTTCGCCGAGGAAGTCGTATTTCCCGAAGAAGGCCAGCCGCTTCTCCTCGCCGAGGGGGCTCTTCTTGAACAGTTCGACCTTCCCCTCGAAGATCATGAAGAGGCGTTCGCGGGGCTGGTTCTGCTCGAACAGGAGAGCGCCCGCCGGAAACGTCTCGGACCGCGTCTTCGAAACGAGCAGGGCCCGCTCGCCCTCGTCCAGGTCCTCGAACAGCTCGATGCCCTTCAGGAATTCGCCGATCTCGTTCGCGTTCATGGTTCACTCCGTCCCCTCATTGTACCGGCAGCCGACCCCGATTGCCAAACCTCTTCCCCTTTTTTATTGGCGGATCTCTGCCGCGATAATCCCGAAGGCCTTAAGAGCTGCTAAAAGGACCATATAGAGATTTGCTTGAAATGATCGAACAAAAGAAAATGAAACGCGACTTTCATAGGCAGGTCGGGAACCGAGGGGCCCGGGGCGATGAGGTCCGCCCCGAAGCCCCCCGTAGCGGAGGGGGGACCCGCCGTTCACGGCGGGGGGAACCGCCGGGACTGGTTCCCGGGGTCGGGGGGAGAGGGGCGGCCTCATCGCCTGAGGCCGGGCCCCGATCAGGAAATCCCGTTCTTAATAATTAGGCCATGAGCGAGCAGATGGCCGCCACGTTCACCATGTCGTCGGGCGAACAGCCGCGCGACAGGTCGCAGAACGGCTTGTTCAGGCCCTGGACGATGGGCCCGACGGCCTCGGCGCCGGCCAGGCGCTCGGCGAGCTTGTAGCCGATGTTCCCGGCGTCGAGGTCCGGGAAGACGAGGACGTTGGCCTTGCCGGCGACGAGACTGCCCTTGAACTTCCGCTCGCCGATGGCGGGGACGAGGGCCGCGTCGGCCTGCATCTCGCCGTCGAGGAGAAGGGCGGGGGCCTTGGCCTTCGCGATCTTCACGGCGCTCACGACCTTGTCCACGTCGGCGTGGGAGGCCGAGCCCTTCGTCGAGAACGAGAGCATGGCGACGCGCGGCTCCTCGCCGGTCACGGCCTGGAAGTTACGGGCCGAGGTGATGGCGATGTCCGCGAGCTGGGCGTCCGTCGGATTGGGGACGACGGCGCAGTCGGCGAAGCAGAGCAAGCGGCCGGGGAGGACCATGACGAAATAGCTGGAGACCGTGGAGATGCCGGGGGCCGTCCCGACGGTATGGATGGCCGCGCGGATGACGTCGCCGGTCGCGGAGAGGTTCCCGCCGACGACCGCGCCGACCTTGCCCGTGGTCAGCATCAGGCCCGCGAAATAGAGGGGCGTTTTGGCGGCTTCGACCGCCTGGTCCATGGTCCAGCCCTTGGCTTTCCTCTTTTCGTAGAGAAGGGCGACGAGCTCGTCCTTCCAGGCCGATGCCGCGGGGTCGACGATCTCGATATCGCCGAGGGGTTTCCCTCCCTCGCCGGCGATCTTGCGGATGGCGTCGGCGTTCCCGACGAGCAGGGGAACGGCGATCCCCTCCGCCTTGAGGGTCAGGGCGGCCTGGACGGTCCGGATGTCTTCGGCGTCCGGGAAGGCGACGCGGAGGCGCTTCGCGGCCGCTTTGGCCCGTATGTCACGGATGAAGGTGTTCTCGCTCATGGTTCTCTGGCCTCCTTACCAAGTTCTCTCGACGTCCCTGACGACCCGCACGGTGTCGCGGGCGAGGAGCAGCTCCTCGTTGGTGGGAATGACGTAGACGGCGACACGGCTCCCTTCCTTGGAGATGCGCCCGGTCTTGCCCCGGACAGCCTGCTTGTTGAGCTCCTCGTCGAGCTCGATGCCCAGGCCGTTCATATTGGCGCAGATCATGCTCCGGATGCGGGCGCCGTTCTCGCCGATGCCCGCCGTGAAGATGATCGCGTCGCAGCCGTTCATATCGGCCATGTAGGCGCCGATGTACTTCTTGACCCGGGCGGCGAACATGGCCAGGGCCAGATGGGCGCGCTTGTTCCCTTCGTCCGCCCCCTTCTCGAGGTCGCGCATGTCGTTGCTCAGGCCGGAGACGCCGAGGACGCCGCTCTTCTTGTTGAGGATGGAGAAGATGTCGGTCATGCTGCCGACGCCTTTGGCCACGAGGTATTCTATGACGGCCGGATCGATATCCCCGGACCGGGTCCCCATGACCAGCCCCTCGAGGGGCGTCAGCCCCATGGTCGTGTTGACGGAGACGCCGCCCTTGATGGCGCAGGCCGAACAGCCGTTGCCCAGGTGGAGGGTGATGACGTTGACCTGGTCGCGCGACTTTCCGGTCAGCTTCCGATAGCGGTAGGCCACGTAGCGGTGCGAGGTCCCGTGGAATCCGTAGCGGCGGACATGGAGCTTCGTGTACAGGTCGTAGGGGACGGCGTAGAGGAAGGCCTCTTCGGGCATGGTCGAGTGGAAGGCCGTGTCGAAGACGGCGACCTGGGGGATCTTCTCGCCGAAGATCTCGGTGCAGGCGTAGATGCCCCGGAGGTTGGCCGGGTTGTGGAGGGGCGCGATATCGACGCACTCCTCGATCTGCTTGAGGACGTCCTTGTCGATCCGGACCGACTTGGCGAACTTTTCGGCCCCGTGGACGACCCGGTGGCCGATGGCGTGGATGTCGTCCCAGCCGTTGACGCCGGGGATGTGGGTCGTCGGCTCCTCCATCCAGGCCTTGATGCGCATGATCGCGGCCCGGTGGTCTCCGATGGGCTCGACGGCCTTGAACGCCTCGGCCCCCTCGGCCTGGAACGTGATGATGGCCTGGGAGCCGCCGACCTTCTCGATGAGGCCCTTGGCGATGCACCGGTCGGCATCGGATTCAAAGAGCTCGAGGTCGGTGTTGATGATCTGGAACTTGACGGACGAGCTGCCGCAGTTCAGAACGAAAATGTTCATGAATGCCACCTCTCCTTTATGCTTCCTATAATGGGGATGATCATGAAAAAAGCATATTATCATGAAGGGCCGGGAATTGTCCATATACGGGCGCCCGCAAGCGGGCGCCGGCGAGACAGGCGGGAAAAGCGAGATCAGCGAGACAGGAAAGGCTCAGGGTTGACAGGGCTCGGGAATTGCATTATGAACTTGATGATGAAGAAAATGGCGCTTGGCCTGGCCCTGCTCGCGGCCCTCGCGGGGGTGTCGTCTGCGGCCGTCCGTTTCGAGGCCGGCGTCCTCGGCGGCACGCGGACCATGAGCCACGCCGAGATCAAGGCCGTCTATGGGAACGGCATGGTCTATTATCCCTATGCGGCCGTCTATGCCTGGAAAGGGCTGTTCGTTGGGGCCGGCTACGAGGGAGGATACTCCCGAAAGGGGACGATCGGCATCTACGGCGAGCCGACCACCCTCCGGGTCGGCGGGTTCGAGGCCTTCGTCGGCTATGCGATCGAGGTCGGAACGGTCGCCCCGTACCTCAAGGCCGGCTACGCCCGCTTCTCCTACAAACAGACCATCGACTCGCCCTTTATCGGGGACCGGGCGGCCAACGCGAGCGCGTGGGCGCCGACGGTCGGCGGCGGCCTGAAGCTTTTCCTGTCCGGGTCCCTTTTCGCGGCCGGCGAGATCCGGTACGTCCCGCTCAAGGTCAAACCCTTCGAGACCGAGGTGGACCTGGGCGGAATGCGGTACACGGCCGGATTCGGTCTGAAATTCTAAACATCAGATATTAGGCTGGAAAAACGGGGGAATTTGGTCTATAATGAAAGTCCATTCTTTTCCTAAATCATACAAGGTTGGATAACTGCCATGGATAAAAAACCTTTCCGTTCGGATGTCGATTTCGTCCTGAGGATCGGCGGGGAAGCCGGCGAGGGCGTCATCAGCTGCGGCGAGCTGTTCGCTCAGGCGGCCGCCCGCACGGAATATCACGTCTTCACCTACATCACCTACCCGGCGGAGATCCGGGGAGGGTTCTCCATGGTCCAGGTCCGGATCCGCGACTGGACCATCTATTCCATGGGGAACGAGATTGATTATCTCGTCGCCTTCAATCAGGAAGCCTATGACAGGGCCGTCTCGAGCCTGAAGAAAGGCGGGATGCTGATCTACGACCCCGACGTCGTCAAGGTCCAGGAGACCCCCGACGTCGTGTTCCACGCGATCCCCCTGAACAAGATCGCCCGGGAGACGACCGGCGGGACCCAGGCCAAGAACGTCGTCGCCCTCGGCGCCCTCGGCCAGCTGTTCGACATCAACACGGAAACCCTGCAGAAGCTCGTCCGGGACCGGTTCGGCAAGAAGGGCCCCGACGTCATCGCGAAGAACATCAAGGCCCTCGACGCGGGATACGCGACCGGCCAGAAGAGCGGCTGGGAACGCCGCTTCCACCTGAGCTCCGAGCTCGACGGCCAAGACCCGGTACATGATGCTCTCGGGCAACGAGGCCATCGCCCTAGGCGCCATCGCCGCCGGCTGTCGCTTCGTCGCCGGCTACCCCATCACGCCGGCGACCGCGGTCTTCGAGACCCTGTGCAAGCTCATGCCGCGGGTCGGCGGCCGGGCCGTCCAGATGGAGGACGAGATCGCCTCCATCTCGGCCATCATCGGCGCCTCGTTCGGCGGGGAGAAGGTCATCACGGCGACCTCCGGTCCCGGCCTCCAGCTCATGGGCGAACAGCTCAACCTGGCGGCCATGACCGAGCTGCCGGTCGTCATCGTCGACGTCCAGCGCGGCGGCCCCTCGACGGGCCTCCCGACCAAGACCGAGCAGTCCGACCTGAACTTCGCCGTCCACGGCCTGACCGGGGACTCCCCGCGGGTCGTCCTGGCGCCCGCGACGGTCGAGGATTGTTTCTACCAGACCATGCGGGCCTTCAACATCTCCGAGCGGTTCCAGGTCCCCGTCATCATCCTCTCCGACCAGTCCATCGGCTTCCGCAAGGCCACCGTCCGGCTCCCTGATTTCGACCAGATCCGGGAGATCGAATGGCGCAACATCACGGATTCGCCGGTCATCCCGAGCGCCACCAAGATCGAGCTGGCCTCGCGGATCGAGCCGACGGCCGAGGAGCTCGCGGATTACAAGAGGTTCCGTTACACGCCGGACGGCGTCTCCCCCATCACCCGGCCGGGGACGCCCGGCGGCCAGTACCTGGCGACGGGGCTCGAGCACACGGAGAAGGGAAATCCGGACTACTCGCCCGAGGTTCACCATAATATGACGGCCAAAAGGTTCCGGAAGCTCGAGGTCCTGTCCAGCCTGTTCGAGAAGAATCCCCCCGAGTATTACGGTTCTCGGGACGCCAAGATCGGCGTCATCGGCTGGGGCTCGACCGAGGGCGCCATCCGCGAGGCCCGGTACATGGCGGAGAAGGAGGGCGTCCTCATCCGGCACCTCCACCCCAAGGTCATTTCGCCCCTCCCGGACCGCCAGATCCGGTACTTCCTGGCCGAGCTCAAGCACGTCCTCATCGTCGAGGAGAATTTCACGGGCCAGTTCGCCCACTTCATCTCCGGCAAGTTCGGCATCCGGCCCATCGAGGTGCACAAGTGCCAGGGACTGCCGATCACGTCCCGGGAGATCTATGCCAGCATCATGAAAGTCGCGAGGATCACCGATGAGCAGAACATTACAAGATTATAAGAGCTCCGTTAAACCCATCTGGTGCCCGGGCTGCGGGAACTACGGCGTTTTCAAGGCCATCCAGCAGGCGCTCTTCGACCTGGACCTGGCGCCCGAGAACATCGCCATGGTCTCCGGGATCGGCTGTTCGGGGCGCATCTCCCACTTCTACAATTCCTACTCCCTGCACGGGACGCACGGCAGGGCCGTGCCGACGGCCCTGGGCGTCAAGGCGGCGCGGCCGGACCTCCACGTCCTGGCCATCGGCGGCGACGGGGACGGGCTGAGCATCGGCGGAGGCCACATCTCCCACGCGGCCCGCAAGAACGCGGACTTCACCTACATCCTGCTCGACAACGAGATCTACGGCCTGACCAAGGGCCAGGCCTCGCCCACGACCCCGCTCGACGTCAAGACCAAGACCTCGCCGTACGGCGTGTACGAGAGCCCGATGGACGCCATCCCGATGTTCGTCGCCTACGAGGCCTCGTTCGTCGCCCGGACGAGCGCTATCCAGGTGCCCGAGATGACCGACGTCATCCGCCGGGCCATCGCCCACAAGGGCTTCTCCATCGTCTACGTCCTGACGCCCTGCGTGACCTATCCCGTTCTCGACGCCAAGACGCTCAAGTCGAAGCTCAGCCCCCTGCCCGCCGACCATCCCCGGGGCGACCGGATCAAGGCCATCGAGCGGGGTTACTCCAAGGAGCCCGTTTACACCGGCGTCTTCTTCGAGATCGACAAGCCCACCCTGGGCGACCAGCTCGAGGCGCAGATCCGGGGCCGCGGCGGCGACCAGGTCGAGGACGAGCTCGAGATGATCAAGAAGCTCCTCTACGGCTACACATGAGTCGGGCCGGGCGGCCGGCCCGGCGCCGGCCCCTGCCCGGAGAACTCCCTGAGGGAAGGTCGACATGAGTCAAAAGATCAGACTATTCATATCCATTCTCGTGCCGCTCATCGTCCTGGCCATTCCCGCCGACGCCTTCGGCATCCCGGGGCTCACCGTCGTCGAGCACCGGATCATCGCCCTCTTCTTCATGGCCCTCTTCTTCTGGGTCCTCGAGCCCATCCCGCTCTACGCCACCTCCCTCCTCATCATCTTCATCGAGCTCGTCTTCGTCTCCGACAAGGCCTTCGTCCTGTTCCGCTCGACGGCGGAGGGATACGGCACGCCCCTCCCGTGGAAGCCGGTCATCGAGACGTTCGCCGAGCCCGTCATCATCCTGTTCCTGGGCGGGTTCTTCCTGGCCATGGTCTCGACCAAGTACGCCCTCGATATCAGCCTGGCCCGGCTCGTCCTCAAGCCGTTCGGGACCCGGCCCAAGTACGTCCTGCTGGGCTTCATGGTCGTCACGGCCGCCTTTTCCATGTTCATGAGCAACACGGCGGCGACGGCCATGATGCTCGCCGTGATGGCCCCCGTCCTGAAGTCGCTCGACGCCGACGACAAGGCCCGGGCCGCCTTCGTCCTGGCCATCCCCTTCGCGGCCAACATCGGCGGTATCGGCACGCCCGTCGGGACCCCGCCGAACGGCATCGCCATGAAGTATCTGACCGGCGCGAACCAGATCAATTTCGGGAGCTGGATGGCCTTCGGCGTCCCCTTCATGGCCGTCCTGCTCCTCTTCGCCTGGCTCCTGTTCCTCCTTTTCTACAAGTCCAAGACAAAGGAGATCAGGATCTCCGTCACCGGGAAGTTCCGCCGGAACTGGAAGTCCATGACGGCCTCGATCACGTTCGCCGCGACCATCCTCCTCTGGATGACCGACTTCCTCCACGGCATGAACTCCTATGTCATCGCCCTCGTTCCCGTCGTCGTCTACTCCGCGACCCGGATCATCTCGGTCGCCGACCTCAAGGAGATCGACTGGGACGTCCTCTGGCTGATGGCCGGCGGCATCGCCCTCGGCTTCGGGCTCGAGAAGAGCGGCCTGGTCGCCCATATCGTCAAGAGCATCGCCTTCGGCTCCCTCTCGCCGCTCCTCATCATCTTCCTGGTCACCATCGTCACCATCTTCATCGCCTCGTTCATGTCCCACACGGCCGCGGCCAACCTGCTCCTCCCGATCATGGCCGTTCTGGGGACCTCGGTCCCGAGCCTGGCCTCCGTGGGCGGCGCCAAGTCGATCATCCTGGCCGCCACTTTCGCGTCCTCGCTGGCCATGGCCCTGCCCGTCAGCACGCCCCCCAACGCCCTGGCCTACGCCACGGGCGAGGTCAAGACCAAGGATATGCTCAAGACCGGCGTGCCGATCGGGGTGTTCGGCCTGCTCCTCATTTATGCTATGCTCTTCATCCTGAGGCGCGTGCATTTCCTATGAGCGAAGCGTTCGGGGTCCCGGGACTCGCCTGGATCATCCAGGCCTATTTCTCGGACCCGTCCCGCCGGCAGACGCTCCGGAAAGGGGAGCTCCTTCTCGAACAGGGCGTCGCCGAACGACCGCCTCTATCTCGTCCTCCGCGGGAGCTTCGGCGGCTCCGTCCGAAAGGCCCCCGACAGCGAGTACGAGCTCTTCGAGGCCACCCGGAACATGTTCGTCGGCGTCCAGAGCTTTTTCTCCCGGACCTATCGTCAGCTCGGCCACGGTCGTCGCCCGTGAGGAGAGCGAGGTGGCCTGGATCGACCAGCGCCAGGAGGCCGTCGACGACGGCCGGCACCATTGCCTTTCCGAGCAGTTCATGCCCGTCGTCGTGGCCAACCTGTCGTGGCGCCACCGCCGGGAACAGGAGCTGGCCGTGGAGAACGCCGAGGTCCTGAAGCGACTCGTCCGCTCGGAGCGCCTCGCCTCGCTGGGCCAGATGGCGGCCGGGATCGCCCACGAGCTCAACAACGCCGTCGCCGTCCTTGCCAGGGACGCCGAGTGGCTGAAGGGCTGGGTTTCCCGGACCTTTGCCTCCGGCGGGGATCCCTACCGGAAACAGTTCGACCTCGGCCTGGAGCGCGGCCGGGCCCTGTCCAGCCGCGAGGTCCGGGAGCGGGCGCGGGAGCTGGGGAAGAGCACGGGGCTATCGGCGGAGGACGCGGCCCTGGCCGCCGAGATGGGCCTCTCCGCGGGCGATCTCGGGAACGCCGTCGCCGGCCGCTCGAAGGACCTCCGGGCCATGCACGAGCGCTGGGAGATCGGGGCGACGTTCCGCGACATGGCCGCCGCGGCGGACCTGGCCGCCCACGTCGTCAAGTCCGTGAAGGCCCTGGCCTCGCAGGGCTCCTCCCGGGAGCCCGGCGTCGACGTCAACGAGACCGTCCGCGAGGCCCTGGCCCTCCTCCAGAGCCCCCTCCGAAAGGTCCGCGTGGACCTCGACCTCGAGCCCCTCCCTCCGATCGCCGCCGGCCGGAGCGAGCTCGTCCAGGTCTGGACGAACCTCATCATGAACGCCGCCGAGAGCCTGGCTTCCTCGGGCCGCGACGACGGCCGGATCGCGATCGAGAGCCGGGCGACGGCGGACGGGATCGAGGTCCGCGTCCGGGACGACGGGCCCGGGATCCCGGCCGCGAACATGCCCAGGCTCTTCCAGCCGGACTTCACGACGAAGGAAAAGGGCCTGGATTTCGGGCTCGGCCTCGGCCTGCCGATCGTCGAGCGGGTCGTCAACTCCTACGGAGGGGCCATCCGGGTCGAAAGCCGCCCGGGGGACACCGTCTTCTCAATCCAACTGCCGTCGAGAGGTCAACATGGATAAGCTGAAGATCATTTGCCTGGACGACCAGCGGGACGTCCTGGCCGCCCTGCGCAAGGACTTGGAGCCTCTGAGCGGCGCCGTGACGGTGATCGCCTGCGAATCCGTTTCCGAGGCCGAGGAGGTCCTGGACGCCCTGGACAAGCGGGCGGAAGAGCCCGCCCTGCTCGTCTGCGATCATGTCATGCCCGGCAGAAACGGCATCGATTTTCTCGTCGAGTTCCGGAAGAGCGGCCGGTTCCCGAAGACGAAGCTGGTCCTGCTGACCGGGCTGGCCACGCACCGCGACACCATCGAGGCCATCAACGAGGCCCGGATCGACCATTACATCGAAAAGCCGTGGGACGGGGCCGATCTGGTCCGGACGGTGAAGGGGCTTCTGACCCGCTACGTCCTCGACTCCGGCCTCGATTACAAACCCTACCTCGGCGCCCTGGACCAGGAAACCCTTTATGGGGAGCTGAGGAAAAAGTCGATTCTCTGACCGGGCCCCGCCGGCCTTAAAGCCCCTGACGGTCCAGGAATTCGCGGAGCCGGGCCTCGATCTTCTTCGCCGCCTGTTTGTAAGCTTCGTACCCCTGGCCCAGGGGGTCCGCGACGTCCCATCCGAAAAGCTTATCCTCCGGGACCGTCCCGGCGTCCTTGATCCGCCCATACACGTAGAGGTCCATGGCTATGACGTAGTCGAAGGACGCCGCGTCGACAGCGCCAAGCTCCCTGGACCGGTGGGCGGAGATATCGGTCCCGTAGAGAGCCTTCATGACCAGGACGGCCTCGTCCGATGCGGCCGCCCCTCCTCCGGACGCGATCCCGGCGCTCTCGGCCCGGACGCCGTTGCCGAGGACTTTGCGGGCGATGCCGACGGCCATGGGACTGCGGCAGATATTCCCGAAGCAGACGAAGAGGAAGCTCGGGCCCATGGCTCAGTCGGCCGGCCCCGAGCTTTCGAGCGAGACGGCCTTGGCCTTTTCGTAGAGGAACGCCGACAGGACGTAGAATTCGGCGGCTTCGGCGTACTGTTTGCCGGCGAGGTAGGTCGTCGCCATCGTCTCCTCTTCGAGGGCCCGTTTGAAGAGCCAGGAATCCTTCGCGGCCGCCTTGACCGCGTCGGCCTCCCTCCGGGCGTCCCGGACGAGGGCCTGAAGGCGGGCGAGACAGGCGTCCTCGTCGCCCCCCGGAACTCCGAGGGCGTAGATCTTGCCGAGGATGACGTACAGGGTGCGCGCTCCCGAGAAATCGCTCTTTCGATAGGCGTCGGCGGCGTCCTTGAGCTTCTCTCCGGCGATCCAGTGGAGGATGTTGTCGCCCTTGGCCGCCGCGGCCGCGTCGGCCGATCTCCGGACGGACTCCGTCTCGGTACGGGCCTTGTCGGCCGCTTCCTTATCCTTGACCAGGCCGAGAACCCTGTTCATCTCGGATTGGCTCCTGGTATAGCTTTTCTTCGAGGCGTCCAGGTCGCCGGCCTGTTGCTGTTTCTGCCCGTCCTCGAACCTCTTCCGGGCGTCATTCCAGAGGGTGTTCAGGGGCTGGTTCGCCGGGACCTTTTCCTGGATGGCGGAGATCGTCTTTTCCAGGCTTTGGAACTCCTTCGGATCCATGTTCTTGACCGCCTCCCCGAGCAGGGGGGCGAGCAGCCTCAGGGCCGACCCGCTCCGGATCTCCGAATCCGCCGGGGCCGGCGGCGCTCCCGGGTCCGGTTCCGCGGTCCGCCGGGGCGTCCTTCCTCCGTCGCGCTCTTTTTCGTCAGGAGGCGGCCGCCGAAGAAGGCGGCGGCGATGACGACGAGGAGCACCGGCCGGGACGACGATCTTCCTGAGGTCGAACTTGATGGTGACCTCCCGGGTCACCGTCGGCTTCTTCCGGACGATCGCCCGCTCAGGGGTCGGGAACCCCTTTTCCAGGGCCTCCAGCTCCTTGCCGAGCTCAGCGGCCGACTGATAGCGGCTCGGCTTCGCTTTGGCCAGGCACTTGAGGATGATCCGGCTGAGGGCGGGGGAGACCTGGCCGTTCAGCTCCCGGGGGTCCCGGGGAAGCTCGCTCTTCTGCTTGATGGCCACGCTGAGCGGAGTCTCTCCCTCGAACGGGACCCGGCCGGTCACCATTTCGAAAAGGATGACGCCCAGCGAATAGATGTCCGAGCGGGCGTCGACCTCGCGGGCCTCGGCCTGTTCGGGAGACATGTATTCGGGCGTCCCGATGATGGCCCCGGGCCCCGTGAGCCCCTTGGTCCCCAGCGAGCTGGCGATGCCGAAGTCCATGATGCGGGCGTTGCCGTCGCGGTCGATCATGACGTTCTGCGGCTTGAGGTCCCGGTGGATGACGCCGTGGGCGTGCGCCTCGGCCATCCCTTCCGCGATCTGGCGGCCGAGGGTCACGGCCTTGGCCTCGGTCAGGTTCCCCGACCTCCGGATGAAGCTCTTGAGGTTCTCGCCGGGGACGTATTCCATGGTGATGAAGAAGATCGGCCCGTCCTCGCCCAGGTCGTAGAGCCGGCAGACATGGCGCTGGGATATCTTCCGGGCCAGCTTGATCTCGTTGCGGAACCGCTCGATGGTCTCCTCGTCCAGGCCGATCTCCGGCCGGAGGAGCTTGAGGGCGATGTTCTCCCGGACCTTCGTGTCGAACGCCTTGTAGACCTTGCCCATGCCGCCCCGGCCGAGCTCCTCGATGATCTCGAAGCGGCCGGCGAGCATCGTCCCGCGCTCGAGCTCGCGCGGCGGCTGGAGGGTCTGGGTGAAGGCGATGCTCGAGCCGGACGTGCCGATGAGGGCCCGGCCGCAATTGCCGCAGAACCGGGTGTCATCGGGGTTCTGGAACTGGCATAGAGGGCATTTCATGGGAGGGGGCGCTCTTTATCCCCCAGGATATCAAGTACGTTTGAAAACGTCAAACGGTTACGGCTTGCGGACGACGCAGACGATGAGGTAGCCGTATCGGCCCAGTCCCGGGTACTTCCTGTGCAGGCCGGCGAAGAACCGGACGGCCGGAGCGGTGAGCGCGCCGAGCCTCGGGCCCCTCACGTGGAGCCAGAGGTCGAGCATCCGGAGCCAGCCGGGGATGAAAAGGATCCCGGTCCTGTCCACGACCTCGAAGCCCTCGGCGACGAGCAGCCGCTCCAGGGCCTTCATGCTGAAGGACTTCTCGTACCCGTAGGCGTAGAGGCCGAGCCGATGGAGCGCCCCGACCAGGAGCGGCCTGAGGAACGGGTCCCGGGCGTTGGGGACGCCCATGACGGCGATCCCGCCCGGCCGCAGCACCCGGAAACATTCCCGGACGGCCTGCCCGTGCTCCTTGAAATGCTCGATCGTCCCCATGCTGTAGATGCCGTCGAACACCCCGTCCGCGAAGGCGATGGCCCGGACGTCGGAGACGACGAAGCCGGTCCGTCCCGGTCCGTCCCGGAAGGCTTCTTCCGCCCCCTTGAGGATCTCGATCGAGATGTCGATCCCGTAGACGTCCGCTCCGGCGTCGGCCGCGTACCTCAGGATCTTCGTGTTCTTGGCCTCGTCCCAGAGATCGGTCTTGAGGATCTTCCGGCCGGCGAGGTCAGGAAAATAGGCGCGGAAGAGCCGCTCCTCGCATTCCCGGTAGTACAGGGTGGATGCGGCGCTCGAAAGGGACGGGAAATGAACGCCCGTCCAGTCCCAGAAGGACCGGTAGCCGTTCTTCCCCGCGTTATCTGGAGCCATGGAATGCGAACGATCCGTCTTCATGGACATCGACCCGCCCCGACCAACGGGCTTTCGCGAATCCGGGGACGTTCCGGCAGCGGAGCCTTGCGATCTCCGTCATCCCCGACCTGAGCATGATCCTCCTCGGGACCTCGTTCCAGGAGGCGACGGCGCAGTACATCGTCCGGAAGCCCTTCGCCCGGACCGCCGTCCGGATCACGGAACTGCCGTAGCCGTAGATCCCGAACCTCCTCCAGTCCGGATGAACGAAGATCTCGTCCGTGAAGACCTCGTCCGGCCCGAGGATGAGACGCCCGTGGAGGTAAGGCACCTCGATCGAACCGACGAGCGCCCAATGGCAATAGACGAGCTTGTCCCCGCTCCAGCCGAGAAAGGCCATTTGTCCCTCTTCCAGACGTTTCTCGAGAAGCGCCCGCGGATAGTAGCCTTTGCGCAGGCGCAGAAGAGCCGGGATGTCCTCCATTCCGGCCGGCCGCACGCGGCACGGGACCGAGGGCGGGGGCTGGGGGACGATCTTATCGAGATCCTGGAAGAATACGGAATAGTCCCTGCCGAGCGACCAGGGAAGGACCCGGCTCGCGAACTTCCAGACTCCCACGTAGCGGACGACGTCCTCGGCCGAGCGGAACCGGCTCCGCAGGCCGCCGGGATAGGATCCCATTCCCCGCGTCCCCCGGTCCCCCTTCAGCCCTTCCAAAGGTTCTCCGGGTAGACGCCCAGGGCGATGATCTCGCGGATGGCCGCCTGGACGCGCGGCCGGTCCTCGGGGTAGGTCACGCCGAACCACTTCTCGGCGGTCGGCAGGACCCGGACCCGGGCCTTTCCCTCGCGCACCAGGCCCCCGACGACCTCCGGGAGGAGGAATTCGGCCTTGAGGATGTTCGCGGCGCTCGCCCGGAGGAATGCGGGGAACCGGACCTCCAGCTCGCCGAAGAGGCTCGGCGTGAACCCCCAGACGTTCATCGAGACGACGCTCCCGGCCGGGATCCCTATCCAATCCCCGCCCGTCTCCGGCGTACTTGACGCCGTCGGGGAAGCGCCGGATCCTCTCCCGCTCCCGGATGTCGACGAGACAGCGGTCCGGTCCGGCCGCGCAGACGCCGCGGGTCACGTGCCCGTGCTCGGAAAGGGTGTTCTCGAGGACGTAGCCGACCATGGCATAGTCGTAGATCCCTCCGGAGTCCGCGGCGTTCCGCAGATGCCCGGCCAGCGCCGCGAATGCCGTCCGGCCGTAGAAATCGTCCGCGTTGATGGCCGCGAACGGCGTCGCGACCCTGTCCCTGGCGCACAGGATGGCATGTCCCGTGCCCCAGGGCTTCGTCCTCCCGGCGGGGAGGGAGAAGCCGGCGGGGAGATCGTCGAGCTCCTGGAGAACGTATGCGGTCTCGACCCTGTTCTCGACCGTCCGGCCGATCTTCTCGCGGAAGGCTTCCTCGATCTCCCTGCGGATGACGAAGACGACCTTGTCGAATCCCGCCCGGAGGGCGTCATAGACGGAATAATCGACGACGATCTCGCCGTTCGGCCCGACGGGGTCGATCTGCTTGAGGCCGCCGTACCGGCTTCCGATGCCGGCGGCCATGACCAGGAGTGTCAGGGATGCCATTGAATTTTCCTTCCGTCCGAACGCCGATTCTACCATATCCGGCGAGGCCCGGAGAAGGCCGCCGGGCCCGCCTTTACTTCTCCCCGGCCATTCGCTATCATAATTCGAAGAGAATCCTTATCGACAGCCGAGGTGACCGCATGATCCGTTCGACGACCGTCATCTGTATCCGGCATCAGGGCCGGGTCGTCATGGCCGGGGACGGTCAGGTGACCATGGGGCAGACCGTCCTCAAGACGACCGCCCAGAAGATCCGGCGGCTGTACAAGGGCGCCGTCCTGGCCGGATTCGCCGGGTCCACCTCGGACGCTTTCGCCCTCTTCTCCCGGTTCGAGGTCAAGCTCGAGGAATACCGGGGCAACCTCTCCCGGGCGGCCATCGAGCTCGCCAAGGACTGGCGCCTGGACAAGGCCCTCCGCCAGCTGGACGCCCTGCTCGTCGTGGCCGACAAGGACGCTTCGTTCCTCATCTCCGGGACCGGGGACGTCGTCGAGCCCGACGACGGGATCGTCGCCATCGGCTCCGGCGGCCCCTACGCCTTGGCCGCCGCCCGGGCGCTGCTCAGGCATACCGACCTCTGCGGCCCCGGAGATCGCGATGGAGGCCATGAGGATCGCCGCCGGGATCTGCGTCTACACCAACGACCGGATCACCCTGGAGGAGCTCTAGATGCCGATCATCCTTCCCGAGTCCCTGGACAGCGCCCGGCGAGGCGCCCAAGGAAACGGAGCTCACGCCCCAGGAGATCGTCGCCGAGCTCGACAAGTACATCATCGGCCAGAAGGCCGCCAAGAAGGCCGTGGCCATCGCCCTGCGCAACCGGTTCCGCCGGCGCAAGCTTCCTCCGGAGCTGGCCGACGAGATCGCGCCCAAGAACATCCTGATGATCGGCCCGACCGGCGTGGGGAAGACCGAGATCTCCCGCCGCCTGGCCAAGCTCACGTCCTCGCCGTTCCTCAAGATCGAGGCCAGCAAGTTCACCGAGGTCGGCTACGTCGGCCGGGACGTCGAATCCATGATCCGCGACCTCGTCCGGATGTCCGTGGACATGGTCAAGGCCGAGAAGGTCGAGGAGATCGCGGAGAAGGCCGAGGGGAACGTCGAGGAACGGATCCTCGACCTCCTCCTCCCGCCGCCGGCCGTCCGGGAGGATCGCCGCCGAGGAGGAGGCCGGCGCGATTCCAGGAGACCCGGGAGAAGCTGCGGAAACAGCTCCGGGACGGGTTCCTGGAGGACCGGCCGGTCGAGATCGAGGTCAAGGAGAAGACGGCGCCCTCCGTTCGAGATCTTCTCGAACTCCGGGGTCGAGGATATCGGGATCCAGATCCAGGAAATCATCCCCGGCTTCCTGGGCGGGAAGTCCAAGAAGCGAAAGATGAAGATCCGGGAGGCCCGGGAGATCCTCCTCGAGGAGGAGGAAAAGCGCCTGGTGGACATGGACCAGGTCTCCCGCCTGGCCATCGAGCGGGTCGAGCACTCGGGCATCATCTTCCTCGACGAAGTGGACAAGATCGCCGGCCGGGAGACCGGGCCACGGGCCCGAAGTCAGCCGCGAAGGCGTCCAGCGCGACCTCCTGCCCATCATCGAAGGGACGACCGTCAACACGCGCTTCGGACTCGTCCGGACCGACCACGTCCTCTTCATCGGCGCGGGCGCCTTCCACGTCTCCAAGCCGTCCGACCTCATCCCCGAGCTCCAGGGGCGGTTCCCGATCCGCGTCGAGCTCACGCCCCTCGACAAGGGGGATTTCGTCCGCATCCTGACCGAGCCGGAGAACGCCCTCATCAAGCAGTACCGAGGCCCTGATGGCCACGGAGGGCGTCCGGGTCGAGTTCACCCCCGAGGCCATCGACGAGATCGCCGCCATCGCCGAAAAGGTCAACCGAGGAGGCGGAGAACATCGGGGCCCGGCGGCTCCATACCGTCATGGAGAAGGTCATGGAGGACATCTCCTTCGAGGCCCCCGATATCCCGAACAAGGACATCCTCATCTCCCGGGAATACGTCCAGAGCCAGCTCAAGGACATCCTCAAGGACCAGGACCTGAGGCGCTTCATCCTATGACGACGAGGAGAGCCGTCGCCTGCGCCGTTCTCCTGGCCTGCGCGGCCGCGCCCGGCTGCGGGAAAAAGGGGGCCCTGCTCCCCCCTCTCAGCCGGACGCCCCAGAAGGCCGAGGCGGTGAGCGTCGTTCAGCGCGGCGGGACGCTCCTCGTGAGCTGGAAGAACCCCGTCAAGTCCGTCGACGGGAGCGTCCTGGCGGGCGTTTCCGAAACGGAGATCTGGGTCTTTGAACAGGAGAAGGCCAAGGCCATGGCCGGGAAGATGACCGCCCGGGATTTCGAAGGAAAGGCCCGGCTCGCGGCTTCTCTGAAAAAGGAAGGCTTTGCCGCCCTCCGGAAGGACAAGGAAAGCGATGCGGCCGGGTTCGTTTTCCCGTATTCCCTGGCGGGCAAGAAGCCCGCTTCCTTGAGGATCTTTTTCGCCGTGCGGGTCAAGGACTCCCGGTCCCGGACGTCCGATCTCTCGGACCCCGTCTCCATCGATCCCCAGGTCGGCCCCGGGCCTCCGACGGAGCTTCGCCGCCCGGGTCCTCGAGGACCGGATCGAGCTCGTCTGGAAGGCCCCCGCGGCCAACTTCGACGGGTCGGCCCCCGCCGTCGTCTCCGGCTATAACGTTTACCGCAGGGGAGCGGACGGCGCGGACAAGCTCGTCAACCCGAGCCTCGTTCCTGAGACGAAATACGAGGACCGGGACTTTGTCTATGGCGCACCCGTCCGCTATTTCGTCCGGGCTTCGGCCACGGCCGCGGCCCCTTTTCTCGAGAGCGATGATTCCGAGGCCCGGGAGCTCGTCCCCGAGGACAGCTTCCCGCCCGCCGCCCCGGCGGCCGTCGTCCCGGTGACGGGCCACGGCTCCGTCTCCTTGAGCTGGGAGGCGAACCACGAGAAGGACCTCGCCGGGTACCGGGTCCGGCGCCGCGAGGAGGGCGGGACCGAGGACGTCCTGCTGACCCCCGGGCTCCTCCTCGAGAACGCCTTCACGGACCCGGCGATTGAAAAGGGGAAACGTTATCGTTATTCTATGAGCGCCGTGGATATCAGGGGAAACGAAAGCGCCCGGACCGAAGTCGTCGTGGACGCCCCCGGGGACGGGCCGCGATGAAGATCTTCCGTTTTCGGTACAGGAAGAGGATCCTCTACGGGGTCCTCAAGGAGGAGTTCCTGTTCCCCCTGAAGGGCTCGGTGTTCGGGGACTTCCGCATCGAGGACAGCCCCGTCCCGATCGGCGACGTCCTGCTCCTCCCCCCCGTCGTCCCCTCGAAGATCGTCGCCGTGGGCGCCAACTATCGGGACCACGCGCTCGAGATGGGCAGGCCCCTGCCCGAGGAGCCGCTTCTCTTCCTCAAGCCCCCCTCGGCGGTCGTCGGGCCGCAGGCCCTCATCGCTTACCCGGCGATGTCGAAGCGGGTGGACTACGAGGGGGAGCTCGCGGTCGTCATCCGGAAGAGGGCCCGGAACCTCGCGGACGACGCCCGCGTCGAGGAGCACATCCTCGGCTACACGTGCTTCAACGACGTGACCGCCCGGGACCTTCAGGCCAAGGACGTCCAGTTCACGCGGGCCAAGTCGTTCGATACGTTCGCCGCCTGCGGACCGTGCGTGGCGACGGACATCGACCCGTCCGCGCTCCATCTCAAGACGTTCCTGAACGGGAAGCTGAAGCAGTCGGGGAACACGGCCAACCTCATCTTCACCGTCCCGTTCCTCGTCCGCTTCATCTCGAGGATCATGACCCTCGAGCCGGGCGACATCATTTCCACCGGTACGCCGGCCGGGGTCGGGCCCATGCAGCCTGGCGACAGGGTGGACGTCCAGATCGACGGCATCGGGACGCTCTCCAACCAGGTGATGAACAAGACCGAATGAAGGGCGCCCGAAGCCGCCCGATCGCGAGGAGGATGATATGAAGTTCTTTCTGGACACCGCGAACCTCGAAGAGATCCGCGAGCTCGCGAGCTGGGGGATCGTGGACGGCGTGACCACCAATCCCTCGCTCTGCTCGAAGGAGAACCTCAAGTTCGACGAGCTCGTCCGCGAGATCTGCCGGATCGTCCCCGGCCCGGTGAGCGTGGAATGCGTCGCGACCGCGGCCGCGGACATCGTCGTCGAGGCGCGGGGCCTGGCCGCCGTCGCGCCCAACGTCGTCATCAAGATCCCGGTCTCGGTCGAGGGGCTCAAGGCGACGAAGGTCCTGGCCGCCGAAGGCATCAAGGTCAATATGACGCTCGTCTTCTCGTCCCCCCAGGCCCTGCTCGCCGCCAAGGCCGGGGCCCGCTACGTCAGCCCGTTCATCGGCCGTCTGGACGACATCTCCCAGGACGGCATGGAGCTCATCGAGGAGATCGTGACCGTCTTCGAGAACTACCGGTTCGAAACCGAGGTCATCGTGGCCAGCATCCGCCATCCGCGGCACGTCGTCGAGGCCGCCCTCCTCGGCGCGGACATCGCCACCATCCCCGCTTCCATCCTGAGGAAGATGGTCGCCCACCCCCTGACCGCGGCGGGCATGGAGACGTTCCTCAAGGATTGGGCGAAGGTCCGGAAATAGCGGCCCGGGCGGGCCGTCAAACGGGACGGCGGAAGGCCTTTTTCAGGGCCCGGACGATCCGGGCGCGCGTGAACCCCCCCTCGAGGACGTCGCGGGCGGCGTCCTTCGTTTTCTGGGCGAGGAAATAGATCCTGTAAAGCGGATCCCTGTCCGGCTTGAACTCTCCGAAGTAGGGACAGAGCTGGCAGTGATAGGGGATCTTCCCGGCGACGATGGCCCTCCGGATCAGGTCGGCCTTCCGGCTCGTCCAGGCCTTTGCGAATCCCTCTTTCCTCAGATTGCCTATCTTCCCGCCGGGCCTGATGATGAAACAGCAGAAATAGCAGTCCCCGTTCACCTCGACGAGGCAGTTCTCCCACGGCTTCCGGCAGACCGCCCGGGGCGCCCTCATCGCTCTCCCCCGGAAAATTCGGTGACGAGCTCGATGCCGGCGGCCCGGGCCTTTACCCGGGCGGCTTCGAGCTCGGTCCGGAAGGCCGCGGACGCCGGGTCGATCATCTGCTCGCGATAATCGAAGACGAAATCGCCGTTCGCGACCCGATAGCCGCCGTGAGGGTTCAGGAGGCCCAGGTGGACGATCTCGGCTCCCACTCGCTCGGCCAGGCCGACGAACGCCGCGATCTCCCCCGCGTTCTCCTTCATCAAGGTCATGTTGAGCATGATGACGGGATGGCGCGCTCCGAGCTCCCGCTTGATCGCCGACAGCCGCTCGATGTTGCGGACGACCAGGCCGAAATCCGACCTCCGGATCTTCCGATAGGTTTCCGGCGTCGCCGCGTCCAGGGAGATGTCGATCATCCTCAAGCCCTTGAGGACGAGTTCCCGGCTTCTCGCCTCCGTCAGGAGCAGGCCGTTGGAGTTGAACTGGACCCAGGTCCGCTCCCGGTCGATGCGGTCCAGGATGATGACGAGCTTCCGGCCGAGCAGGGGCTCCCCGACGCCGTGCAGGGAGATCGTCCGGAATCCGCCCAGATAGGGGATGAGCTTGGCGAACGCGGTTTCGTCGAGGTCGCCGAAATATCCCCTCTTGTCGAAAAGGCGCGGGTAACACATGACGCACGGGGGATCGATGTTGCACCGGGTCGACGTTTCGATCTCGAGGACCGAGGGAAGGGAGGACGCTTTTCCCGTGAGGACCTCGATCCGTTCGACGACCATCGCGGGCCCGCCGCCTTTCGGTTCAGCGGGGTCTTTCTCCGCCAGCTCGAAGCGGACCTCGAGGTCTCCGCGGCCTCCCGGGACCGGGAGCTCGAAATCCTGAGCGGCCGGAGTGACGTCCCAGACCCTGCTGGGCCCGGTTCCCGGAGTGACGCGGAGCTCGAGGCGCCCGGCTTCCGGGCCCGAGAGCCTTCCCCGGACGACGAGCCGCCCCCTGGAACGGGGGCCCCGGAGGACGCCGAGGGCCGTGCGTTCCATCCGGCGGGCGGTTCCGCCGCCGGATCCCGCCTCTCCCCAGCCCGCGAGGCAGAGGAATTCGGGCCTGTCGCCTGTAGCGCGTTCCTCGGTCATCAAGCGGATATGTTACTTGCTTCCGGTCCGGACCGTCAAGCGACCGGGCCGGCGAAGCCGCAAATTTACCCCCGACCCTGAATCATGCTATATTGAGAGCCAAGCTCTTCGGAAGAACATGAACGTATTGAGAAGATTCAGGGGCTTGATCGTCTTCCTCCTCGTCGCGTCGTTCCTCGCCGGCGCGCTCTTCGTCGGCAAGAACATATTCCTTCGCCAGGTCCGAAAGAAGATCGAGGCATCGCTGGCCTATTCCCGCATCAGCCTGTCGGCCCTGCCCCCATCCCTCGTCCTCGAGGACGTCCGGACGCTCGACCCGGCGCCCCTCTTTTCCGCCCGGAGGATCGTCGTCGGCATCTCCTACGTCTCTCTCCTTCGCCGGGAAAAGCCCCTGACCGTCCTCATCGAGGGGCCCGTCGTGCGCATGACCGGCGAGCCGGGGCCGGCCCGGAAGTATTGGCCCCTGCCCGTCGCCGTCGAACGGGGGATCATCAAGGACGGCGAGATCTCGGTGAGGCTCCGGGGGGGGGCCCTCAGCCTGCGCGGCATGAAGGCCCTCTTTTCGGAAAAGGGCGACGCTTTCTCCTTCCAGGCCGCCGCCGACGAGGGGAGCTTCACCCCGACGGCCGCGGGACCGGGTTTCGGGGGCGCAGTCACCCTCTCGATCTCCGGCAAGGGGCCGGAGGTGACGGTCCACAGGGCGGTCGTCGAAGGGCCCGGGTTCGTCGTCAAGGCCCGGGGCAAGCTCGTCAACCCCGAGAACCCCATCCTCGAGCTCAGGACCTTCTTCGACGTCGAGATCTCCTTTGTGGCCGGTCTCCTGAAGCTCCCCTTCTCATGGAACGGGAGAGCCGAAGGCTCCGGCCTCTTCACGAGATCGGCCGGGTCGATCACCTTCCGGTCGGACCTGTCCGGACCGGCCATCGTCCTGAACGGGGTCCCTTTGGGCCGCGTCTCGGGCAGCGTCGGGATCGACGGGAAGGGGCACGGGGAGGTCGACCTTGCGGTCGGCGACGGGGGGGCGTCGGGAAGCACCGTCCTCGTGAAGTTCGGAGGAGGACGGGTCGAAGGCCGGGTCGCCGGGACCCGGCTCGATCCCATCATCAGCTACGTCAAGATCCCCTGGCCCGTCCGGTCGCCGGCCTGGGGGACCTTCTCCATCGTCGGGAACAAGCTCGAGGCGGAGGGGGAATTCCGGGACGCCCGGGAGGAGTTCGAGCACCCGCTTTACCCGTTCCGGGGGAAGTTCCAGTTCGCCATGGACCTCAAGACGCAGGAGCTCTCGTTCTCCTCGCCGGAGATCGACTCGAGCTTCGGCCGGCTGGAGGTCCGGGGCGGCGTCCGCGTCGGCCGCGACTGCGACGTGGATCTCCGGGGCGAGGTCAAGGACGTCAAGCAGGCCCGGGCGTTCACCTCTTATATTCTCCGAAAGGATTTCGTCTTCCCGGAGATCCGGGGCAGGGGAACGGCCGCCGTCAAGATCGCCGGTGACTACCGGTCGCCGCGCGTCACAGCCGACTTCTATTGCCTGCCGGCGGGCTTCGCGAAGTTCGACGCGACCTCCGTCGAGGGGACCATCGATATCCTGGGCGAAAGCGTCACCGGCAAGTTCCGGGTCGGCGACGCCGACCTCAAGGGAGAGGTCGGTCTTGCGGTCTCGGGAGCTCGCGTCGAGGCCGACCTGAGGCTCGACGACGGGCTGGTCGAGCGGATCCTTCCGCCGCTCGACATCGTCCTGCCTCTTCGGGGCAGGGCTTCGGGGGCTTTCAAGCTCGTCCAACAGGGTCTCGCCCTCGAGCTCAAGGGGAGCTTTTCCAGCCCCGAGCTCTCTCTCTTCGGCCAACCCGTCAGGCAATGCCGGGGAGGGCTCGAATGGAAGGACGGCGTCCTCCGCCTGACCAAGCTTACCGGCGCCCTTCACGGCGGGACCGTCGCCGGCGACTTCAGTCTGACCTTTCCCCGGCTGGATTTCGACATGGACCTCGCGGGGAAGGGCTTCCGGCTTTCAGAGATCAGGCCCGGGCTCGGAGGGACGCTCGACCTCGCCCTTAAGGGCAGGGGGGCCTTCGGGACCGACAGGCTCGGCGGAACCTTCGCCATCAAAGGTCTCGTATACCAGCCGGTGCACGACACGGACGCGGGAGGAGACTGGACGATCGGCTTCGCCGACGACAGGCTCAGCCTGGACATCAAGGGGAGCTTTCTTCCCGGCGGGAACGAGTTCCGGATGACCTTCGAGCTGCCTCTCCACAAGGACGAGATCACGGCGGACATCAAGGGGAGCTTCGACGACCTCGACCGGCTCCTGCCGTGGAAAGGGGCCAAGGGCAGGCTCAATTACCTCGGCGAGATCCGGGGACCGAGGAGCGCCCCCCGGATCGACGGGGTGGTCGATCTCCAAGGCTCCCTCATGCCCCTGCCCGGGTTCGCCCACGCCCTGACCGATTATACGGGGCTCGCTTTCATCAAGGACGGCCGGATCACCCTCCGCTCGTTCCAGGGGAAGCTCGGTGGAGGCGACATCCGCGGAGCCGGGACGATCGACGTGGGCGCGAAGGGCGTCGAAGCCGTCGATATCCGGGTGGACGGAACGAACATGCTCCTTTCCCCCTTGGCCCGGACCCGGGCCCTGACGAGCGGCTGGGTCCGTCTCGTCCGGGACGCCCGGAGTTTCGTCCTCGACGGAGAGCTCGATACCGAGCGGCTTTCGTGGCGGAGGGAGCTCACCGAGAAGATCAGCCTCTTTTCCTCCCCTTACTCCCCGGCGCGCGCTGAAAAAGGGTTCTTCGACGACCTCTCCCTGAACCTGAGGCTTCGGGCCGGCGGGAACGCCTGGATGGAGAACTCCCTCGGCCGGGTCTCCGGCAAGTTCGACCTGACGGTCACGGGAAGCGTCCGTTCGCCGGTCGTCCTCGGTGAGATCGAGGCCATTGATGGCGAGATCAACTTCCAGGACAGGAAGTTCCGGGTCATCCGCGGCCGCCTGAGCTTCTTCAATCCGGCCGCGGTCGAGCCGTTCCTGGATTTCCGGGGCGAGACCTACGTCAAGGACTACCGGGTGACCTTCGCCCTGAACGGCCTCGTCGACAGCCTCAGGCCCGAGTTCACCTCGTCCCCGCCGCTCCCCCCCGAGGACGTCCTGGCCCTCCTGGCGCTCGGCGAGGCTTTCCGGAGGACCTATTCCTATGACACGACCACTCGGCTCAGCACGGCATCCCTCCTGTCCTTCCAGATCGCCGATCGGGCCATAAAGCGCGCCGAGGGCCTGTTCAGCCTCGCCAGGTTCCGGGTCGACCCCTTCGTCATGGGGTCCTCGTCCGAGATGTCGGCCCGCCTGACGGTCGGCAGGCAGATGTCGAGGAACCTGTCGATCCTGTACTCGACCAACCTGACGACCCAGCGGGAGGAGATCGTCCGGATGGAATGGGAGATCAGCAACGACTTTTCGCTCGTCGGCATAAGGAACGAGTGGGGACGGATCAGCATCGATGTCAAGGTCCGCAAGAGATTCTGACGCGCGGCGGGCGGGGCGCCTCATGGGCTTCGCCCTGGCCGCCGCGGCCCTCGCGGCGCCGGCCGCCGCGCTCCCGCTGGCCCGCGACGGCGCGGCGCCGGTCGTCGAAAGCGTCGTCGTCCGGGCGGACGGCCAGGCCGGCGAGCAGAATATGGAAGAGCTCATCTCCGTCAAGAGGGGAGATCTTTATTCCCTGATGGCGGTGGACCGGAGCGTCAAGCAGATCTACGGGACGGGGCTGTTCTCGGACGTCCGCGTCCTCAGGACCGGGGACGCCCGGGTGGCGCTCACCTTCGTCCTGACCCACCGCCTCGCGGTCCACACCGTCGCCTTCCGCGGCGGGGACGAGCTGCCCCAGGCGAAGATGAAGAACGGCGTCGACGCCATCCGCCCCGGGACCTTCTTCTCCGAGGACAAGATCGATCGGGCCGTCGCCGAGCTCGGCGACGTCCTGTCCCGAGAGGGATATTTCGGGGCGCAGGTCAAGGCCTCGGTCGAGCGGGACCTCGACGCCTCCACGGCGGACGTCATTTTCGAGATCGGGCCCGTCAGGCGATATGCGATCGCCAGGATCGCCTTCGAAGGCACGGTCCTGGTCCCCGAAAAAGAGCTCAGGGGGCGGCTGCGGGAGAAGGCCGGGGCCGTCTATGTCCCCGCGCGTTTCCGGGAGGACCTCCAGAGGCTCGAGGCCTATTACGTCGGCCTCGGCTATCAGCGGGCGGAGATCGCTCTCGTCCGCGAGAGCTTCGACGAGGCGGCGGGCCGCGTGGACCTCGCCGTGAGCGTCCTTCCGGCGGAGAAGATCACGCTCGTCGTCCGAGGGGCGGACGTCCCGACGTCGATCCTCGCGCCCGTTTGGGAGGAACGCATCTTCGAGGAGTGGGGCCTTACCGAGGGCGAGGCCCGCATCCTGACCTTCCTCCGCCGCCGGGGATACGTCTTCGCCTCCCTGACCTCGCGGATCGAGCGGCTCGAGAACGAGATCCGGGTCATCTACGACGTCACGCCGGGCGACCGGTACCGGGTCGATCGCGTGGAATTCGATGGGCTCGCGGCGTTCACGCCCTCCAGGGTTCGGGAAGAGGTCGGGATCAGCGAGAAGATGCCCTTCTTCGCCCTCGTCGACGGCGAGCGCCTCTTCGAGATCCCCCGGGCGATCGAGTTCTTCTACCAGAAGAACGGCTTCGCCGATTGCCGCGTCGAGCTCGCCCTGAAGAGCCGGGAGAAGGCCGCCACGGCGGTCTTCGTCGTTTCCGAGGGTGCGCGTCGCACGGTCGGCCGGATCGAGCTTGCCGGCGTCGCCCTGTTCGCTCCGGACGCCGTCCGTTCCGTGATGATGAGCGTCGAGGGCGGCGGCTACTATCCCCCCGACGTCCGGAAGGACGTCGAAAGGATCGAGGCGTTCTACCTCGACAAGGGCGTGCGGGGGACCACCGTGACCTCCGAGGCCCGCGAGGTCGAGCCCGGCTCCTTCGACGTCCGCATCGCGATCGCCGAGGGGAGGATCGTCCGCGTGGCCGGCGTCGTCGTCACCGGGAACAGGGTGACCCGCAAGAAGACCATCCTCCGGGAGCTCCGGCTCGGGCCCGGGGACGCGGCGTCCCGCGAGCTCGTCCTGGAGACCAAGCGGAGGCTCGAGAGCCTGGGGATCTTCTCCGAGGTGAAGGTCGACGAGGTCGCCGTCTCTCCCGATACGGAGAACCTCGTCATCGCCGTCCGCGAGGGGGAGCGGAACTACGCGAGCCTCGGGGTGGGCCTCGAGACCAAGAACGAGCCGCGCTCCCTGGCCCTCTGGGAAAACGACATCAAGCTCCGGGGGACGGCCGAGTACATCCGGACGAACATCTTCGGCGCCGCCTCCCAGATCAGCTTCGTCAGCCAGTTCAGCATCGTCGAAAAGCGGGCCGTGGCCTCGTGGGAACAGCCTTACTTCTTCGGGATGCCCATGCAGACCGTCGTCAACGCCTGGCTCGAGGGCGAGGACCGGAAGAGCTTCGGGTTCGACCGCCGCGGCTTCAGCCTGAACGTCGTCAAGCCCCTGTTCCCGGGATTCGTCCTCCTCGGGACCCTCAGCTGGTCGCGGACGAAGCTGACCTACCTCGAGATCGCCGAGTCGTCCGTCGACCGCCAATTGCTGCCCTTCTCGACGATGCTCGCCTCGGCGAGCTTCATCTGGGACCGGCGGGACGATTCGTTCAACCCCTCCCGGGGCACCTTCATGAGCGTCGTCGGGGAATGGGCCTTCCCGCTGCTCCAGACGGAATCCGATTATCTCAAGGCCTTCTTCAAATACCAGTACTACTATCCCATCCTGAGCCGGCTCAACTTCAGCGCCACCGCCCGCGTCGGGCTCGGCCGCGGCCGGATCCCCGTGCCCGAGAGGTTCTTCGCCGGGGGGAGCAACTCGTTCCGCGGGGAGAGGATCGACGAGCTCGGACCGAAGGACCCGGTCACGAACATGCCCGTCGGCGGCAAGGCCATGGTCCTGGTCAACCTGGAGATGCGGTTCCCCATGTTCCAGAGCCTGCCCGACCTCTCCGGGGCCGTGTTCTACGATATCGGCCAGGTCTTTTCCAAGAGGAAGGATTTCAGCCTCTTCAACTTCCAGGGCGCCGTCGGGCTCGGCCTCCGCTACCGGACGCCCCTCGGACCGTTCCGGTTCGACTTTGGCTGGAACGTCGACGACCCCAAGAAGAAGGGCCATCCTCTCGTCTTCATCACCATCGGGAACGTGTTCTAATATGGATACAACGGGCAGGATCCGGAGGAAGGCGCCGGCGGCCGGCATCGCGATCCTTGTCCTTTCGGTCCTGGGCGGCCGGGCATCGGTCCCCGGCGATCAGGTCGAGGATTGCGTGGCCGCCGTCGTCAACGGCCGGGCCGTCACGCTCGTCGACGTGAAGATCGCCCAACGGCTCGGACTTCACTCCGGGGACCCGGGGGAGACGTCCAGGTCCGTCGTTTTGGACAAGCTCATCGAACAGATGCTCGTATTCGACCTTGCCCGCGGGCCGGCGGCGCCGACCGGCGAGGAGATCGCGGCGGCCGCGGACGAGGCCGCCCGGAGACTGGGACCGGACGCGTGGGCCAAGGCGCTCGCCGAATTCGGCATCGGGGACGCCGACCTTCGGCCGTTCTTCGAGGAAACGGTCGGCTTCCGCAAGGCCATCGAGGCGAGGTTCGGTCAGGCGGCTCCCGTGACCATCAAGGAGATCGAGGCGTATTACCGGGACGTGTATGTCCCCGACCGGCGGCGCGAAGGGGCGGAGCCGCTCCCGTTGGTCCAGGTCCTCGACCGGATCGAGTCCCGCATCCAGGAACAGAAGCGGGACAGGCTCGTCACGGACTGGATCGGGAACCTGAAAGCCCAAGCCGACGTCCAGATCCGCCGCGATTGCCTGGAATAGCCCCCGAGAAAGGAAGATCCCTCATGAAACGATTCGCCTGCCTTTTTCCCGGCCAGGGATCCCAGGCTGTGGGCATGGGGAAGGACCTCCACGACGCTTATCCTGCGGCCCGGGAGCTCTTCGCGAGGGCCGACGAGGCGCTCGGCGCCCCGATCTCGAAGCTGTGCTTCGAGGGGCCGGAAGAGGAGCTCCGCCTGACCCGGAACACCCAGCCCGCGCTCCTCACGGTCAGCACGATCGCCTTCAGCCTCCTCGGGGGGGAGCCCGCCGCCGTCGCCGGGCACAGCCTCGGGGAATATTCCGCCCTCGTGGCGGCCGGCGTCCTCGAGTTCGAGGACGCCATCCGGCTCGTCCGCAAGCGGGGCACGTACATGCAGGAAGCCGTTCCGGTGGGGTCGGGGGCCATGGCCGCGGTCCTGGGCGCCGATCCCGAAGCCCTCCGCCAGGCGCTCGAGCGCGTCCCCGGGGGCGCCGTCGAGGTCGCCAACTGGAACAGCCCGGACCAGGTCGTCATCGCCGGGCCGCGCGAAGGCGTGGAGGAGGCCCTCCGCATTCTCAAGCCTCCGAGGTCGGTAATGCTCCCCGTCAGCGCGCCCTTCCATACCGCCCTGATGAGGCCCGCCGAGGAACGGCTGGCGGCCGACCTGGCCTTCGTCCCGTTCCGTGAACCGAGGTTCCCCGTCGTCTGCAACGTGGACGCGAGGCCCGTCCGGACCGGCGCGGAGGCCCGGGACGCCCTCCGGCGGCAGGTCAGCCGGCCCGTCCTCTGGACGGCGTCGATCGAAGCCCTCCGGGGAGAGGGGATCGGCCTGTGGGTGGAAACGGGCCCCGGAAAGGTCCTTTCCGGGCTGATGAAAAGGATCGGCCGCGGCTGGCCCGAGCCCCCCGTTGTGACGAACGTCGAGGACCGCGGGTCGCTGGAAAAGGCGAAGCAGGCCCTGTCAGACGTCCTTTGACAGGACCATCGGCGCGAAACGGACGTAATACTCTACCGCCGAAGCCACGGCCACGGCGACCGTGAGCCAGAGTCCGATGGGGGCGAGGAGGTGGAGAATCCCCAAGTTTTTCGGCCCGAGGATGAGGAGGCAGAGGGTGACGGTCTCGAGCGTCATCTTGAGCTTTCCCAGGGCCGAGGCGGGGATGTTGTGCCCCCGCGACGAAGCGATGGCCCGGAACCCGGTCACCGCGATCTCACGCCCGATAATGATGACCGCCATCCAGGCCGGCACGATCCGGCGCTCGACGAGGCATATCAGGGCCGAGGCGATGAGGAGCTTGTCGGCCATCGGGTCGAGGAGCTGGCCGAAGACGGTGATCTGTTTTTTCTTCCGGGCCCAGAAGCCGTCCAGCATGTCCGTCAGCGAGGCGAAGAGGAAGATCGCGAACCCGGCGATCTCCCAGCCCCGGAAATCCGTGACCAGGACGACGACCAGGGCCGGGATGGCGAAGATCCGGAGAACGGTCAGGAAGTTCGGGACGTTGAGTTTCATGGACGCCGATAATAGTATCGCCGGGCCCTTTTAATGTCAATCGGCGCGCGCCGCGCCGAGTTTGCCGGCAGGGCTCGGTCTCCGGAATTCCTCGCCGTGTTCTATCGGCAAATTCGCGCGTCACGCCCTCCGGGCCGGACCGTCCTTGCAAAGCCCCCGGCCTGCGAGTATATTTGAACATTGCCATGGCCGAGAAAAGCTCCCTGACCCCGATGATGGAGCAGTATTTCCGCATCAAGAAGGAGCATCCCGGAGGCCCTGCTCTTCTTCCGGCTCGGCGACTTCTACGAGATGTTCTACGAGGACGCCAAGACGGCTTCCCCCGTCCTCGAGATCGCCCTGACCTCCCGCCAGAAGGTCCCGATGTGCGGCGTCCCCCACCACGCCGTCAACGCCTACCTGGCCAAGCTGCTGCGCCGTGGGTTCAAGGTCGCCGTCTGCGACCAGATGGAGGACCCGAGGTCGGCGAAGGGCGTGGTCAAGCGGGAGGTCATCAAGGTCCTGACCCCCGGGACGGCCGTCGAGGTCGAGAACGGCGACGCCCGGGAGAATACCTACATCGCGGCGGTCGTCCTGACCAAGGATGGCTGGGGCCTGGCTCGGCTCGACCTCGTTTCCGGGGAGATCCGGGCGTTCCAGGGCGGGCCCGAGGACGTTCGGGCGGCGTCCGACGAGCTGTTCAGATCGTCGCCCCGGGAGATCCTCTATCCCGAGGGCGCCGAGGATTCCCTCGCCCGGTTCCTCACTCCCAGGGAAGCCGAGGCGGTTCCGCTCAGTCCGGTCGAAGCCTGGGCTTTCGACCCTCCCCAGGCGTCCCGGATCCTCGAAGAACACCTCAAGGTCAAGTCCCTGGCGGGCTTCGGCCTGGACGGGAAGCCCCTGGCCGTTGCCGCCGCGGGCGCGCTCCTCCATTACGTCAAGAAGGTCCGGAAGGATTCCCTGGCCCTGGTCCACAAGGTCGTCTACGTGCCCGCCGGCGACAGGCTGGTCCTGGACGCGGCGACGGTCCGAAACCTCGAGCTCGTCCGGAATCTCCGCGACGGCAGGACCTCCGACACATTACTCGAGGTCATGGACCTCACGGTGACCTCGATGGGGGCGCGGACGCTCCGGAGCTGGCTCCTCGAACCGTTAGCCGACGTCGGGCGGATCGATGCCCGGCTGGACGCCGTGGCCGAAGCGGTCCGCCTGACCATCGAGAGGCGCGAGGTCCGCGACGCCCTCAAGGGCATCCACGACCTGGAGCGGCTGACGGGAAAGATCTCGCTCGCGGCCGCCAGCCCCCGGGACCTGGTCGCGCTGAAACGGTCCCTCGAGCCCCTGCCGAAGGTCCGGGCGATCCTCCAGGCATTCACGGCCGGCCCGTTCCGGGAGATTCGGGACGGCTGGGACGACGCCCGGGACGTGGCCGAGCTCATCGACAAGGCCATCCTGGACGAGCCGGCGCTCGCGCTCACGGAGGGCGGCATCGTCAAGCCGGGTTTCGACGCCGAGCTCGACGAGCTGAGGGACGTCTCGCGGTCCGGGAAAGGCCTTCATCGTCCGGCTGGAGAAGACGCGAGCGGGAACGGACGGGCATCTCGTCCCTCAAGGTCCGCTACAACAAGGTCTTCGGCTATTACATCGACGTCACCAAGCCCAACCTCCCCCAGGTCCCGCCGGACTACATCCGCAAGCAGACCCTCGTCGGCTCGGAGCGCTTCCTCACGCCCGAGCTCAAGGACTACGAGGAGAAGGTCCTCCACGCCGAGGAGCGGATGGCGGAGATCGAATACCGCATCTTCCAGGAGACGCGGGAGGCCGTGGCCCGGGAGACGACGCGGCTCCAGCGCATCGCCGCCGACATCGCCCGGCTGGACGTCCTCACCGGCCCTGGGCGAGCTCGCGGTCGGCCGGAACTACTGCCGCCCCGAGGTCGGCGGCGGGGACGCCATCCGGATCACGGGCGGCCGGCACCCCGTCATCGAGGTCGCCAACGTCGAGCCGTTCATCCCGAACGACACCTCCCTCGACCCCGCCGACGAGCAGATCCTGATCATCACCGGTCCGAACATGGGCGGAAAATCGACCTACCTCCGCCAGGTCGCCCTCATCGCCGTCATGGCCCAGATGGGATCGTTCGTGCCCGCCGAATCGGCCTCGCTCGGCCTCGTCGACCGCATCTTCACCCGGATCGGGGCGACGGACTTCCTGAGCGTCGGGCAGTCGACGTTCATGGTCGAGATGCTGGAGACGGCCAACATCCTGAACAGCGCGACGCCGAAGAGCCTCATCCTCCTCGACGAGGTCGGACGGGGGACCAGCACGTTCGACGGCCTGAGCATCGCCTGGGCCGTGGCCGAGCACCTGCACGAGAGGGAAGGGGTCCGGGCCAAGACCCTGTTCGCCACCCACTACCATGAGCTGACCGAGCTCGCCCTGACCCTCAAGCGGATCCGGAACTTCCACGTCTCCGTCAAGGAATGGAAGGACGACGTCATCTTCCTTCGGAAGATCGTCCCCGGGCCGTCCGACCGCAGCTACGGCATCCACGTGGCCAAGCTGGCCGGCATCCCGCGGGCGGTGATCGACCGGGCCCGGGAGATCCTTTTCAACCTGGAGAAGCGGGAGTTCGACGAGGAGGGCGTCCCCCGGATGGGATACCGCTCGCCGGGAAAGCGGGACCGGTCCCAGGGCCTTCTATTCGCCGAGGACCGGGAGCGCGCGGCGCTCGAGGAGTTCGCGGACAGGATCACGGACCTGCGATATCCAGGGGATGACGCCGCTCGAGGCGCTGAATTTCCTCGGGGGGCTGAAGGACGGGCTCGGCGGAAAGGCGGGGGACTAGAGCTCTTCGGCTTCCTCGACCTGGAAGCCGTCCTCGGTTTCTTCCTCCTCCTCGTCCTCCTCGTCGGCGTCGAAATCCTTCTCGAACTCCTTGCCGTCTTCGAAGGGAGCGTCCCCGACCTCTTCCTTCCTCTGCTCGAGGGCGACGTCGAACTCGTCGCGGTCCTCGTAGCGCCTCAGGACGTTGGCCGCCGAGTCGCTGTAACAAAGCTCCAGATAATCCTCCTCGATCTCGCAGAAGACGGACATCGAGTGGCCGGTCTGAAGGTTCCCGACGGTATCGATGGTGTCGGCCGCCTTCTTGATCGCGTCCAGCGTCAGCCAGCTCGCAACTTCGATCTCTTCCATAACGCGCTCCCTAAGAGAATAAATATCCATTTTAAGCCAATTGTCAAGTCGCGGAGGGCATTCTTGACATAAGCGGCGGCCCCGGCTATTTTTGAAGGTACGGAGGTCCGGCATGAGATGGGAAAAATTGACGGTCATGTCCCAGGAAGCCTTCCGCGAGGCGCAGGCCAAGGCCGTCGCCCTGGGCCACCAGGAGATCGGCCCCGAGCATCTCCTGCTGAGCTTCCTCGAAAGACCCGAGAACATCGTCAACGCCGTCCTGGCCAAGCTCGGCGTGAACGCGGGCGCGGTCCGCGCGGACCTGGACGCGGCGCTCGCCCGGCTTCCCAAGGTCTCCGGCGGCGGCGAGCCTTTCGCCTCCGAGGCCCTGCGGCGCGTCCAGGACGACGCCGAGAAGGAGGCCGGCCGTCTCAAGGACGAGTACGTCTCCACGGAGCACCTGCTCCTGGCCATGCTGGGGGACAAGGCCGGCGAGGCCGGCAGGATCCTCGCGGCGCGGGGCGTCACCGCGGAGTCGGTCCTCAAGGCCCTGGCGACGGTCCGGGGGTCGCAGAGGGTCACGGACCCCGAGCCCGAAGGCAAGTTCCAGGCGCTCGAGAAATACACGCGCGACCTCACGGCCCTGGCCCGGCAGGGGAAACTCGACCCGGTCATCGGCCGCGAGGACGAGATCCGGCGCGTCATGCAGGTCCTGTCCCGGCGGACGAAGAACAACCCCGTCCTCGTCGGCGAGGCCGGGGTCGGGAAGACCGCCGTGGTCGAGGGGCTGGCCCGGCGCATCGCCGACGGCGACGTCCCCCAGTCCCTGAAGAACAAGCGCCTGCTCGCCCTCGACATCGGCTCGCTCGTCGCCGGAACGAAATACCGGGGCGAGTTCGAGGACCGGCTCAAGGCCATCCTCAAGGAGATCCGCGAATCGGAGGGCGAGGTCGTCCTGTTCATCGACGAGCTGCACACGATCATCGGCGCCGGGGCGGCCGAGGGCGCCGTGGACGCCTCGAACATGCTCAAGCCGGCCCTGGCACGCGGCGAGCTCCGCTGCGTCGGAGCGACGACGCTCAACGAGTACAAGAAATACATCGAGAAGGACGCCGCCCTCGAACGGCGCTTCCAGCAGGTCTATGTGGGCGAGCCTTCGGTCGAGGAGACCATCTCCATCCTCCGCGGGCTCAAGGAAAAATACGAGGCCCATCACGGCGTCCGCATCACGGACTCGGCCCTTGTGGCGGCCGCGACCCTGTCCCATCGCTACATTTCGAGCCGCTTCCTCCCGGACAAGGCCATCGACCTCGTGGACGAGGCGGCCGCCCGGACCCGCATCCAGATCGACAGCCTCCCCGAGGACGTCGACGAGCTCGAGCGGCGGACCGTCCAGCTCGAGATCGAGCGCCAGGCGCTCCGCAAGGAGAAGGACAAGCCTTCCAAGGAGAGGCTGGAGGGGATCGAGAAGGAATTGGCGGACCTCAAGGAGAAGAGCACCGGCCTCAAGGCCCAATGGCGGAACGAGAAGGACCTCATCGAGGCCCAGGGAAAGATCAAGGAGCGCGTGGAGGCGCTCAAGAGCGAGGGGCAGGCGGCCGAGCGTCGCGGCGACCTGGAGCGCGCGGCCGAGATCCGCTACGGGAAGCTCATCGAGGCGGCCAGGGAATCGGAAGCCCTGGCGGCCCGGCTGGCCGCCGCCCAGAAAAAGGGGAAGATGCTCAAGGAGGAGGTCGACGAGGAGGACATCGCCCAGGTCGTCTCCCGCTGGACGGGCATCCCGGTATCCAAGATGCTCGAAGGCGACGCGGCCCGGCTCCTCCGGATGGAGGAGACCCTCTCGGCCCGAGTCGTCGGCCAGGACCAGGCGATCCGGACCGTCGCCGACACCGTCCGGCGGGCCCGGGCCGGGATCCAGGACGCCGCCCGGCCCATCGGGTCGTTCATCTTCATGGGGCCCACGGGCGTCGGCAAGACCGAGCTGGCGCGGGCGCTGGCCGAGTTCCTCTTCGGCGACGAGAAGGCGATGGTCCGGCTCGACATGTCGGAGTACATGGAGAAACACACGGTCGCCCGGCTCATCGGCGCGCCCCCCGGCTACGTCGGCTACGAGGAGGGCGGCCAGCTGACCGAGGCGGTCAAGCGGCGGCCCTATTCCCTCGTCCTCCTGGACGAGATCGAGAAGGCCCATCCCGACGTCTTCAACGTCCTCCTCCAGATCCTCGACGACGGCCGCCTGACCGACGGCCAGGGCCGGACCGTGGACTTCCGGAACACGCTCGTCATCATGACGTCGAACCTCGGGAGCACCGTCATCAAGGGCCTCGGGGGGGACTTCGCGGCCATTGAGAGCGAGGTTCGCAAGGTCCTCGAAGCCCACTTCAGGCCCGAGTTCCTCAACCGGATCGACGAGGTCGTCGTCTTCCGGCCGCTCGGGAAGGAGACCATCCTGAAGATCGTCGACCTCCAGCTCGGGCTCCTCCGGTCGAGGCTCGCCGCCCGTAAGATCGGCCTCGTCGCCTCGCCCGAAGCCGTCGCCCTCATGGCCGAGCGCGGCTATGACCCCGTTTACGGCGCCCGGCCGTTGAAACGGGCCATCCAGCGGGACGTCCAGAACCCCCTGGCCGCGAAGATCCTGGCCGGGGAATACGGGGAAGGGGACACGGTCGTCCTCGGCGTCGATAAGAAGGGCGAGCTCTCTTTCGGAAAGCAAAATTGACGCGCGGCCTTGATTAGAGTAAGCATATAGGAAATATCGCAGGAGGATAGGCATGAGATCACGTCGATTCGGGATAACGATTCTGGCCGCATTCTTGGCCCTGGGCGGCCTGGCCTTCGGCAACGGGCTGAACCTCAACAGCCTCGGGACGCGGGCCCTGACCATGGGCGGCGCGTTCGTCGGACTGGCCGACGACTTCAGCGCCGTGTTCTGGAATCCCGCCGGGGCGGCGGGCTTCAAGACGAAATACCTGGGATTCTACGCGACCGACCTCATCCCGACGAGCCGGTACAGGCTGGACCTTCCGACCCAGACCGGAATGGCGACCTTCGTCAACGCCAAGAGCAAGCTGAGCCACTACCTGGGCGGGATGTTCGCTTACTACCACCCGGTTTCGGACCGCCTCGTGCTCGGGTTCGGCGCCTACACGCCGTCCGGCATCGGGATCAACTGGAACAGCGCCGATCTCGCCCCCCTTGCCGGCGGCGGAAGCTTCGATTGGTCGAGCAAGGTCGGCCTCTTCAGCCTCTCCCCGCTCGTCGCCTACAAGATCAACGACATGATCTCCGTCGGCGCCGCGCTCAACGTCAACTACGGGATGTTCTCCATCAATATGCACGCGGGCGAGGCCGTACTGCCCGTGCCGCCCTACGCCCTGGACCTCGGCCAGTATGAGGAAAGCACGAGCGGTTGGGGCCTCGGCGCCACCTTCGGCGTCCTCGTCAAGCCGTCCGACCGGCTGAGCTTCGGCCTCACGGTCCGCACGCCGAGCAAGGTGACGTATAAAGGGGACGCACTCGTGTCCAACCTGGATATGCTGGGGTTGAGCGAGTCCTCGGACCTCGAGCGGAGCATCACCTTCCCGCTCTGGATCGCCGGCGGCGTGGCCGTCCGGGCCGCGGAACGGCTCCTCCTCACGGCCGACATCCAGTGGACCCGGTGGTCCGGGATCAAGTCCCTCGACGCGACGTACGACGACCCGAATTGGAAGGCCATGATGGCGTTGAGCGGCCAGGACTCCCAGAAGATGGACTGGTCCAGCAAGGCCCAGATCAGGTTCGGCGCCGAGTATACGGCGACCGACGCCCTCGCCCTGCGGGCCGGGTATTATTATGACCCGACCCCGGCTCCCGACACGACCCTGAACATCCTGCTCCCGAGCTATACGTTCAACGTCGTCACGGCGGGCGTCGGCTACAAGGTCGCCGGCCTCCAGATGGACTTCGGGGTCGAATACCTGATGGGCCAGGAGCGGAACGTGAGCCTGTTGAAGGTCCTGACCGACCCCGCCTTCGCCTCGGCCATGCCGGGGTCGTTCAAGATGAAGCTCCTCGTCCCGAACCTTTCGATCGGATACAGATTCTGAGCGGGGGGGCCGAAAGGCCCCCGTCCGGGTTCCGTCCCGCGGGGGAGAACCATTTCCCCTTCATTTTCGTCTATATGAGAGAAATGCCCTTATATAGAGGTTTGCCATGAAAAAGTGGGTCCTGCGCGTCTTCGCCTGCCTGTTCATCGCGGTGTTCTTCTATTTCCTCCTGGCCTGCGGGAAGAAGAAGGAAACCCTGAAGCTCGTCGCCGTCACCCGGGGCGACATCCTGGAAAAGGCCCTCGCCGTCGGCACCATCGAGCCGGAGAAGGAGACCAAGGTCAAATCGACCATCCCCGGGATCGTCTCCGAGGTCCTGTTCAAGGTGGGGGACGCGGTGGCCGCCGGGGCGCCGCTCTTCAAGATCTCCCCCAACCCGACGCCGCTCGAGTACGTCGAGGCCCGCCGGAGCATGGAGGTCGCCGAGATCACCATGAGCAAGCTCAAGGCGGACTGGGAGCGGCAGGTCCAGCTCTTCAAAGGGGCGCTCATCTCCGAATCCGATATGGCCGCCACGGAGAGCGCCTTCCGCGAAGCGAACCTCCGCTACAAGATCGCCGGCGAGCGCCTCGAGCTCCTGGAGCGGGGGCGGATCAAGATGTCCAACCGGGAGATCGATTCCATCATCCGGTCCCCGAACGCCGGGATCGTCCTGTCCCAGAGCGTCTTCCAGGGCGACCCCGTCGTGCCCCTGACCAACTACCAGCCGGGGACCGAGCTCTGCTCGCTGGCCGACATGGCGAGCCTGCTCTTCAAGGGCACGGTGGACGAGATCGATGTCGGCAAGACCGTGACCGGGATGGACGCTGAGATCCAGATCGGCGCCCTGCCCGACACCAAGCTCGCCGGCCAGGTCATCCGCATCTTCCCCAAGGCCAAGAAAGAGGGGAACGCCACGCTCTTCGACATCGAGATCTCCATCGACAAGACGACCGGGGTGACCCTGAGAGCGGGCTTTTCCGCCACGGCGAGCATCCGCATCCGCGAGCGCAAGCAGGTCCCGATGCTCCCCGAGCGCCTCGTCCTCTTCGAGGGCGGGAAGCGCTTCGTCGAGGTTCCCGAGGGCCAAGGCCTGAAGACGAAGAAGGTCGAGGTCCAGACCGGGCTCTCGGACGGGCTCAACATCGAGATCCTCTCCGGCGTCAAGGAGGGCGAAAAGGTCGTCGAGAGGCCGCCCCGCGAGATCAAGTGATCCCATGTCCGGCATCTTTCTCCGCAACCTCGTCCGGGACCTCCTGCGCCAGCCGCTCCGGACCGCCCTGACCCTGTCCGGCGTCGTCTGGGGGACGTTTTCGGTCATCCTGCTCATCGCCTTCGGCGATTCCGTGGCCAAGGCCCAGATCAAGCGGTTCCACGGCATGGGGCAGGGGATCATCCTCGCCTTCCCGTCCCGGACGACGCTCCCCTGGCAGGGGTTCATCAAGGGCAAGCCCGTCCGGGTGACGCCGGAGACGGTCGAGGCCATCCCGGACAAGGTCCCCGGCATCGAGTCCATGAGCCCCGAGTTCGTCGGCCGGGGCCTCATCCGGTTCGGCCGGAACGAGTTCCGCAACACCGTCCGCGGCGTCAACCCCGTCTTCGAGCGCATGCGGAACACCATCGCCGAGAAGGGGCGGTTCCTCGATCCCGAGGACATGGCCCAGCGCAAGCGGGTGACGTTCATCGGCGACGTCCTGGCCCGCGACCTCTTCGGCGACGCCGAGGTCGTCGGAAGGACGGTCTTCATCGACAGCGTACCGTTCACGATCGTCGGCGTGATGCGGAAGAAGACCCAGAACTCCAACTACAACGGCCAGCGCGACGAGCAGTGCGCCTTCATCCCGTGGACCACGTTCACGGCGCTCTACGGGAACAAGTACGTCTCGAATTTCATCTTCCGCCCCGCCGACCCCGGCCGGAACAAGGCCGTCATCGCGGACATCAAGAAGCACCTCTCGAAGCTCGTCGGCTTCTCGCCCGACGACCCGGACGCCATCGGCATCTGGGACACGGTCGACTTCGAGAAGCAGTTCGCGACCTTCTTCCTTGCCTTCACCGTATTCATGGCCGTCATCGGCTCGTTCACGCTCCTTGTCGGCGGCGTCGGTGTCGCGTCCATCATGCGCGTGGTCGTCGAGGAGCGGACGCGGGAGATCGGCATCAAGCTGGCCGTCGGCGCCCGGCGCCGGACCATCCTCCGCCAGTTCTTCGCCGAGTCCCTGATGATCATGCTCGTCGGCGGCGTCGTCGGGTTCGCCCTGTCGGGTCTCGCCCTCCAGGCGGCCAAGGCCTTCCCCGGCCAGTTCACGGAGTTCGTCGGCCTCCCCGTCATGAACCCGCTCGTCATCATCCTGACCATTGCCATCCTGCTCGCTATCGGCGTCGTCGCCGGCATGATCCCGGCCCGGGAGGCCGCCTCGACGGACCCCATCGCCGCCCTGAGGAAATGACATGAACGCGACCCTGCCCCGCTTCTTCTGGAGCGAGTACCGCAAGCGCCGGAAACGGGCGGCCCTCATCACGTTCGCCCTGTTCTGGGGGACCCTGTCCGTCCTCCTCCTCCTGGCGTTCGGCCAGGGGATGACGACCCAGTTCCGCATCAGCTTCAGCGGCCTCGGCGACACGCTCATCATGATCTCCACCGGCCAGACCTCGCTCACGTTCGAGGGCCTTCCCAAGGGGCGGACCATCCGGGTCTATCCCGAGGACGTGGATTTCCTCCGGGAGCGCGTTCCGGAGATCCTCCGCATCGCCCCGGAGGCCTATAATTACCTGGCTGTTTCGGCAAACGGCAAGGAGATCAACCGCTCCGTCCACGGCGTCACGCCCGACTTCGCTCTGATGCGGACGCAGATCCCGCGCCTCGGCGGCCGGTTCATCGACGCGGACGACGAGGCCGGCGGCCGGAAGGTGGCCTTCATCGGCTGGAACGTCGCCCGGGACTTGTTCGGGAGCGCGGATCCGATCGGCAAGACCATCGTTATCAGCCGCATTCCGTTCACCGTCGTGGGCGTGCTCCACAAGAAGCTCCAGGATTCGATGTATCAGGGCCCGGACGCCGAGCAGGTCTATATGCCGTTCCGCGCCTTCCGCCAGATCGACAACCAGCGGTACCTCGACCAGCTCCACATCCAGCCCCGGAGCCAGGAGGTGGCGAAGCTCGTCGAAACGCGCGTCAAGACCCTCCTCGGCCGCAAGTACCACTTCGACCCGGCCGACCCCTACGCCCTCGGCATCTGGAACACCATCGACAACGCCAAGGAGGGTGAGGCCATCTTCAAGGGGATCGAGCTCTTCCTCGGCATCATCGGCGTCCTGACCCTGCTCATCGGGGCCGTGGGCGTCACGAACCTGATGTACGCCGCCGCCAAGGAGCGGACGCGCGAGATCGGCATCAAGCTGGCCATCGGGGCCCGGCGGCGGGTCATCGTCCAGCAGTTCCTGCTCGAGACGGCGTTCATCTTCGGCAAGGGGACGTTCTGGGGGTTCCTGACGGCGTTCAACATCGTCAACATCGTCCGGCTCGTCCCGGTCAACTACGATTCCTTCGGGATCGACGCCTATCTCCTGCGGCCGGTGTTCTCCTTCCGCATCTTCGTCGCCTACACGGTCATCGTGGGCGTCCTCGTCTTCCTTTCCGGCATCTTCCCGGCCCTCCGGGCATCCCGGCAGAATCCCATCGAGTCACTCCGCTATGAATAGAGGGTCATCATGATCGAGCTCAACGGCATCACCAAGGTCTACAAGACGGGGAGCCAGACGCTGGAAGCCCTGCGCGGCGTCACGATGACGATCCGGAAGGGCGAGTTCATCTCGATCATGGGCCCCTCGGGGTCCGGGAAATCGACCCTGATGAACGTCATCGGCTGTCTCGATACGCCGACCGCGGGGGAGTACGTCCTCGACGGCGAGCGGGTGGCGGGCCTGTCGTTCGACGAGCTCGCGGCGGTCCGCAACCACAAGATCGGCTTCGTCTTCCAGAACTTCAACCTCCTGCCGTACGCCACGGCCTGGGAGAACGTCGAGCTTCCGATGCTGTTCGACGGCAAGAGCGGGCGGCGCAGAAAGGAGCGTGTCACCGAGCTCCTGAATGCCGTCGGGCTCTATGACTGGCGTGAGCACAAGCCGTCGGAGCTATCGGGAGGACAACAGCAGCGGATCTCTCTGGCGCGCGCCCTGGCCAACGATCCTCCTATCCTCCTGGCCGATGAGCCGACGGGAAACCTCGACTCGAAGAGCGGGGAGGAGATCATGGCCCTGCTTTACGACCTCTGGAAGGCCGGCCGGACCATCGTCATGGTCACTCACAACGACAGCATCGCCGCCCGCTCCGAGCGCGTCGTCCGCCTCTTCGACGGCATGGTGAAGTGAAGGACGCCTTCGCTCAGGCAGCCGTCGCGTCCCGCGTCCACGAGCGAACGCAGGATCCTGAACTTCTCGCCCGGGCCCGGCGCTATCTCTTGAACGAACTCCAGCCGGAGCTCCACGCCTCGACCGAGAAGGTCCTCGAGCGCATGCCCTAAGTGCGCTAGGACCGCGGCGTCCGGCCGGGGTACCGCGATCATCCGGATGACGACCCGATCGACCCGTTCCTGGACGAGCTCATATTGCTCCAGCCATGGGGCATGGGCATGGATGACGTGGGCCGCGGCCGCCGCGAAAAGCTCGCGCCCTCCCGGAAGGCGCAGGTATTCGGTCGAGCGCCCGGTGATCTCCGCGAGCGTCGAGAAGGGCGCCCCGCAGGGGCAGGACGCCGGGCCGGCGACGACTTCGTCGCCGAGGACGTAGCGGACGAACGGCATGCCGAAAAAGTGAAGGGCCGTGACGACGATCCCGCCGCGCTCGCCTTCCCGGGCCGGCCGGCCGTCCTTCAGGACTTCGACGACGACGCTGTCGTCGCAAACGTGGTAGAGCCCGGTCTTCCGGCATTCCCAGGCGATGAGGCCGAATTCCTCGCTGCAATAAGTGTCGTAGACAGGACTCGAAAAGCCGTCGGCAATCCGGCGTCTCATGCCCGGCGTCAGCATTTCCGAGCTCGTCACCACGAAGCGCGGCCGCGGGGCGCCGTCCGGCCGGGCGGCGAACTCCCGGGCGACCCGGGTCAGGACGCCCGCGTTCCCGGTCACGACGTCCGGGCGCTCGGCCCGCAGGGCTTCGGCGATGTCCGGGGGCGCATCCAGGAGAGGGATCTGGGCCTGTCGGAAGAGCCCGACCCGCTGGGCGATCCTCCAGGCGAGAGGGGACTGGTCATGCGTGTGCGTTCCGATCCTGGCCATCCGGTCCGTGCGTACGAGCCCGAAGTCCCTCATGGCCCGCATCCGGAACGCATGGAAGATGAAGTCCTCGGCCCGGGTCCTGCGGACGACGAAGGGCTCGCCGGTCGAGCCGGTGGTATGGACCGTGATCAGGCCGGAATCGTCCAAGCCCTGCGCCAGGGACTCGCCGAGCGGCCGCGCCCGAAAGTCCTTCCTCGTGACCAATGGCAAGTTTATAAGGTCGTCCGCCGCCCTGACGGCTAACGGCGAACATCGGTGGCTGTCCCAGAGGGCCGTATAGAGAGGAACGTTCGTATAGGCATGATGGACGATCCGGCGCAGGTGCCGGTCCCGGTACTCCCGGAGCCGCGACGGCGTCGATCGTGAATGACGCAGAGCGGCGCCAAGGACTCCGAGGCTTTGCGCGATCCCGCTCCTCACCGCGTTCCCTCCATGACAAGACGGGATTATAGAGCCTCGCGGCGGCACAGGGCAAAGATAATCGTCCGCTGGCGGCGGACGGAAGCGTATTGTTCGACCCGATGGATTAATGAAATGTTATGATTACCATCATTCTTGGGCTGGAAAAACAAATATAGCTATTGCTTTGCCTTTCCGTTCTGCAGAAGTCCCGAAAACTGCAGCCGCAATTTTTGCTCCAGCGCTTGGTTCGCTGACGGCGTCAAGGATTATTGCGTTTGCGCCCAGAGAGCCGGCCTTTTTTTTCATAGAATTGAACATCCCCGCTTCGGTTGTCCATCCGGATGACCCGGTAGAATTCAACAAAGCGATTTCCTCATAGTCGACCGGGCACTTGATCCGCGGTTCGATAAACGACAACTTGATCAGCAGGAATAGGAGGGCGTTGTGGCGTGGTCCCGAGGCGAACAGCGTTTGTTGAAATGCAAGCAGAAGATAAGAGAGCAACAAATACGAATGCAACCACCTTTTTCATCTCAGCCTCCCAATAATTAAGGGCCCCGTTTCTCCGGCTTCACTACGAGTTGATTTATAATTCATGTCAAGCTACTACTTTGGATTGAACTGGTTTGTAAACGAATTATATTATTAAAATCTCAATTACCTCAAGGAATATTTGAAAAGATTATCGAAGACTTTAGAATAAACATATTGGAGGCAGGGCTAAAAGAAAAATGGCCAGGGGCGGAATTGAACCGTCGACGCAAGGATTTTCAGTCCTTCGCTCTACCAGCTGAGCTACCTGGCCATTCGCGCCCGGGCGACCGCTCGGGCGGGAGATAGTATAGTAAGCCGGCGGGCCAAAGTCAAACTCCAATGCGGCCGGCCGGAAACCCGGCGCGACAGACCGCGGAAGCCCGGCCTTGACGCGTCCAAAATCCCGTGTTACGTTCAATCCGCCATGAAGATAGCCGCCCTGCTTCCCCATGTCGAGGTCTTCGGCGGCGTGCGCCGGTATATCGAGCTCGGCAACGCCCTCGTCCGGAGGGGCCACGGGTTCACGCTCTTCACTCCGGAGGGCGCGCCCCCGGCCTGGCTCGCGTTCGCGGGGGACGTGCGCCCTTTCTCCGAGCTTGGCAACGAAACCTTCGACGTCGGACTCTGCAGTGAGTACTCCATCCTCGAGCACTTCGACCGGCTCCGGGCGCGACAGAAGTTCTTTTACTTCGTCCTCGAGGGCCACAAGCGGGAGCGCGAGGTCGCCCGGCGCGAATTCCGTTTCCTGGGGAATTCCGAGGGCATCTGCCGGCGCATGGAGACGCGCTACCGCGTCACCTGCCACCGGGCCCCGGGCGGCATTAACCCGGCGATATTCCATCCCCTCGAGCCGACCGAGCGCAAAGCCCGGCCGGAAGGGGAGTTCCGCGTCCTCTGCTACGGCCGCATTTACAAGCACCGCAAGGGCGTCGACGCGGCCCTCCGCGCCGTCGACGGGCTCTACCGGACCCGTCCGGGCCTCCGCCTGATCCTCTTCGACTCCCTGGTGGGGAAGGACCGTATCGACCCCAGGCCGCTGGTCCGGACGCGCGTCCCCGTCGAGTTCCACCTGGACCTGCCCCAGGACCGGATGGCCTGGCTCTATTCCCGGGGGGACGTCTTCGTCTCCGCCGAGAGGCGGGCCGGCTGGTCCAACACCGTCGCCGAGGCCATGGCCTGCGGGCTTCCGGTCGTCTGCACTCCGAGCGGGACGCGCGATTTCGCCCTGGACGGGCGGACGGCCCTCGTCGCGCCCCGGTCCCTGGCGTTCCTCATCCGCCGGCGGCTCCGGAAGCTCATGGACGACGAGGCCCTCCGCCGCCGTCTGGCCGATGCCGGACGGGCGAAGATCATGGAGTTCACCTGGGATTTCCTGGCCGCCCGCCTCGAGGGGATCTTCGGAAGGACCTGAAATTGCATGGGGATACCCGATATGGTATCCTTATCGGCGGAGGAGAATGCCCCATGGATGAGAACGAGCTGAAGGAGCTTTTGGCCCGCGAGAACCCTGATTTCCGCCGCGCTCTCGAGGAGCACCGGACCTGCGAGGCCGCCCTCGAGGGCCTGAAAGCCAAGCCCTTCCTGACCGACGCCGAGACGCTCGAGGAGAAGGATCTCAAGAAGAGAAAGCTCGCTCTCAAGGACCGGATGTACCAGCTGATGCTCGCCCACGGGAAATGACCGCGAACCCGAAACGCCGCTTCGCCCTCGTCGGGACGGAATCGCTCCGCGGCAAGGAGCTCAAGAGCCTCCTCGACCGGACGAAATTCCCCCTCCGCTCGATGGACTTCTTCGACGCCGACGTCGCGGAGGAGTTCAGCAAGCTGACGGAATTCCGGGGCGAGCCGAAGGTCATCCACCACCCGTCGGGCAAGCTCCTGGAGGGACTGGATATCGTCTTCCTGGCCTCCGACCCGGCCTCCAACCGGGAGTTCGGGCTTCTCGCGGCCAAGCTCGACTACCGGGCCATCGACCTCGTCGAGACGTTCAACGCGGACCCCAAGGTCCCCCTCGTCGTGGCCGGGATCAACGACGGCGCGGCCGCCGTCAGGAAGGCCTCTCTCGTCGCCATCCCCAACCCCGCCGCGGTCTTCCTCTCCCGCCTCCTCCACCCCCTGCGCCGGGACTTCGGGATCGCCAAGGCGGTCGCCTTCGTTCTCAGGCCGGCCTCGGCCTTCGAGGACGAGGGGATCCGCGAGCTCGTCGACCAGAGCTGTGCCATCCTCTCCGGCTCGAGCGTCTCCAGGAAGGTCTTCCGGAACCAGGTCGCCTTCAACGTCCTGTCGCGGACCGAGAAGCCCGGCAAGGACGGGTTCTCGGCCCCTGAAAAACAGCTCGCCGCCGAGCTTCGCCGCGTCCTGGACGCGCCCGCCTTTCCGTTCACCCTGTCGATCGTCCAGGCGCCCGTTTTCCATACCTATTCCCTGATGGTGTACGCGGAGCTCGGGAAGGGCGCGGACCTCGGGAGCGTCGAAGCCCTATTCAAGGCCGACCCGGCCTTCCGGCTCGCCGGGAGCGAGGCCGGCGGCGTGGCCGCGGCGTCGTCCGTCGCCGGCAAGGACGAGATCGTCCTCGGCGAGATCAAGGCGGAACCGACGATCCCCGGCGGTTTCTGGTTCTGGGTCGTCGCCGACAACCTGACCGCGGGCTCCGCCCTGAACGCCCTGGCCGTCGCCAAAGCCCTCGCCCCCGCCTCCCGAGCCGACGCATGAAAGACGTTTTCCGCCTCCTCAAGCTGACCTTCAAGGAGAAGAAGCTCCTCTTCCTGTCGTTCGGCTCGTCCCTGTTCGTGGCCTTCTTCACCTATGTCTTCGTGGACATGGTCCAGCCCATCCTGGACCGCCTGTTCCTGAGGACCCCGGCCCCGGCCGTCCCCGACAAGGCCCGGCTGATGGACGCCGTCTTCCGGGCCCTCCACGTGACCGAGGCGGACGTCACGCGCGTCCTGCCCGTCGTCCTGGTCGTCGTCATCTTCGGCAAGGGGCTGTTCACGTTCCTCTCGTCCTTCTTCATGAAAGCCGTCGGGCACCGGGTCGTCAAGACGATGAGGGACGACCTCTACGAGCACGTCATCTACCAGTCGACGAGCTACTTCGACCACGTGCCGACGGGCGACCTGATGAGCCGGATGACCAACGACGTCGAGAAGGTCCAGCAGGCCCTGTCCGGGAGCATGGGCGACCTGATCGAGGAGGTCTTCACCCTGATCGCCCTGCTCATCGGGATCTTCATCCGGGACTTCCGGCTGGCCGTGGTCTCCTTCGTCGTGGCCCCGCTGGCCGCCGTCCCGATGGCCGTCTTCAGCCGCCAGCTCAAGAAGAAAAGCCTCTCGGCCCAGGTCAAGATGGGCCAGATCTACGGGCTCCTCCACGAGACCATCACCGGGAACAAGATCGTCAAGGCCTTCACGACCGAGCGCTTCGAGATCCGCCGGTTCCTGAAGGCCACGGCCAGCTACCTCAGGACGAGCATCAAGCTCGCCTGGATCGGGAGCCTCTCTTCGCCGTTCATGGAGTTCCTGGGCGGCGTCGTCGGCGCCTTCATTCTCTGGGTGGGGACGAAGCGGATCGCCGAGGGAGCCATCAGCCCCGGGGATTTCGGGGCCTTCCTGACGGCCCTGTTCCTGATGTACATGCCCATCAAGCGTCTGAGCAAGGCCAACAACGTCATCCAGCAGGCCGTCGCCTGTCACGCCCGGATCGCCGAGGTCCTGGAGAACACCCCCGTCATCCGGGACGCCCCGAACGCCTATCCGCTGCCCTCGGTCAAGGGCGCCGTCCGGTTCGAGAACGTCTCGTTCGCCTACGACCGGAGCCGGCCGGTGCTCACCGGGATCGACTTCGAGGTCCGGCCGACCGAGACCGTCGCCATCGTCGGGCTGAGCGGCGCCGGCAAGACGACGATCATCAACCTCCTCGCCCGGTTCTACGAGCCCACCTCGGGCCGCGTCCTCGTCGACGGCATCGACATTCGGGACGTGACCCTGGATTCCCTTCGCTCCCGCATCGGGCTCGTGACCCAGGAGATCATCCTGTTCAACGAGTCCATCCGGGACAACATCGCCTACGGGCTCGAGGGCGCCCCGGACGACCGGGTCGTCGCGGCGGCCAAGGCCGCCAAGGCCCACGATTTCATCATGCAGCTCCCCGAGGGATACGCGACCTCGATCGGCGAGCGCGGCGGCCTGCTGTCCGCGGGACAGAGACAGCGGCTGGCCATCGCCCGGGCCCTGCTCAAGGACCCCCCCATCCTCATCCTGGACGAGGCCACGTCCGCCCTGGATTCCGAGTCCGAGCACCTCATCCAGGAAGCCCTGGCGACCCTGAGACAGGGCCGGACGACCGTCATCATCGCCCACCGCCTGTCCACCGTCCGGAGCGCCGACCGGATCCTCGTCATCGAGGCCGGCCGCATCGCCGAGCGGGGTTCCCACGACGAGCTCATCCGGCGGGACGGGCTCTACCGCAAGCTCTATGAGCTCCAGTTCCCCGAAGACGAGGAGGTTTCGCATTGATCCAGGGCATGACCGGCTTCGCCGAAAAAAGGTTCGCCTCCGACTCCGTCCGTCTGAAGATCTCCATCAAGACCCTGAACCACAGGTTCTTCGATTGGTCCTACCGGGGGACCTCCGCTCGGGGACGTCGAGAACCGGCTCCGGGCCGCCTGCGAGAAGCGCCTCCAGAGGGGCCGGGTCGAGGTCAACATCGACATGAGCTTCCTCGACCCGAAGAGCTGGGAATTCGCCGTCAATGAGGCCCTCCTCGAAAAGGTCCTCGCCTCCCTGGAGCGGGTGTCCAAGCGGCTGGGGAAGCATTTCGACCTGTCCCTCGACCAGGTCCTGAGGATCCCCCAGGTCGTCGAGATCAGCCGGAAGGAGATCACGGCCGCCGAGGCCGCTTTCCTCGAAGAGTCCTTCGGCCGGACCCTCGACGAGGTCGTCCGGCAAAGGGAGCGGGAAGGCGTCCAAACGGTCCGCCAGCTCGGCATCCACATCCGCAACATCGAGCGGTCGACGGCCCGGATCGAGAGCCTGTTCAAGAAACAGCCGGCCGGCATCCGGCGGAAGATCCGGCAACGGGTGCGCGACCTGAACCACGGCGCCCGTCCTTCCAGAGAGCGGCTGGCCGAGGAAGCCTCCTCCCTCATCCAGCGCTACGACCTCGCCGAGGAGATCCTCCGGCTGAAGAGCCACCTCGACACCCTCCGGAAGCTCCTGGCCCGGGGGGCGGACGGCCCCGTCGGCAAGAAGCTGGATTTTCTGGCCCAGGAAATCGGCCGGGAGGCCAACACCGCGAGCTCGAAGTCCCAGGAGATCGGGATCATCCGGGAGGGGCTGGCCATCAAGAACGAGCTGGAGAGCATCCGCCAACACGCCCAGAACGTCGTCTAGGACGCCGGGACATCATATAAAGGAAAGCGCGAGGCCGAGCATGATATTCGTCGTCAGCGGACCTTCGGGATGCGGGAAGTCCACGCTCATCGGGCGGGTCCTTACGGACGCCGGAGGCCCCCGCTTCTCCGTGTCCCACACGACCCGGCCGAAGCGGGGGGCCGAAGTCGACGGGCGCGATTATCATTTCGTGTCCGTGGACACGTTCGAAGCCATGGTCCGGGACAAGGCGTTCATCGAGTGGGCGGAGGTCCACGGTCATCGCTATGGCACGTCCCGGGCCGAGATCGAGGCCGCGGCCGGCGACGTCGTCCTGGACATCGACGTCCAGGGGGCCCGCCAGATCCGGAAGCGCGTCCCCGAGGCGACGCTGGTTTTCGTCATGCCCCCCGTCTTCGCGGAGCTTCGGAGACGGCTCGTTGCGCGCGGCACCGACGCCCCGGATGCGGTCGAGCGGCGCCTGCAGAAGGCCCGAGAGGAAGTCCGCGCGTACGACGAGTTCAATTACGTGATCGTCAACGAGGTCCTGGAAACGGCCGTGGAGGAGCTCCGGGCGATCATCCGCGCCGAACGGTGCCGCCCGGGCGTCCGGATGGAGCGGATCGACGCCATCCTCCGGAGCTTTTCCGGGGAGGAGCGCTCATGAGCTCCGGGAAGAAGATCGCCCTCGGCGTCACGTCGTCCGTCAGCATCTACAAGGCCTGCGAGGTCCTCCGCGGGTTCCGCAAGGCCGGCGTCGCGGTCAGGGTCGTCATGACCGCCAACGCCGCCCGGCTCGTCTCGCCCCTGCTCTTCGGCGCCCTCTCCGGCGAGGACGCCATCGTCGATCTCTTCGACGCCCGCGTCTCCCGGAAGATCGGCCACGTCGCCCTGGCCCGCGAGGTCTCCCTGCTTTGCGTCGCCCCGGCCACGGCGAACATCCTGGCCAAGTTCGCCAACGGGGTCGCCGACGATTTCCTGTCGACGTTCTACCTCGCCGTCCGGTGCCCGATCCTCGTCGCCCCGGCCATGAACGAGGCCATGATGCTCAACCCCCGGACCAGGGAGAACATCCGGGCCCTCAAGGCCGCCGGCGTCGAATTCGTCGAGCCGGAAAGGGGCGAGCTCGCCTGCGGCGACGAAGGCTGGGGACGCCTGGCCGCACCGGACGCCATCGTCGCCGAGGGCCTGAGGATCCTCGCGCGGACGGAGAGCCTCCAAGGGCTCCGCGTCCTCGTCACGGCCGGGCCGACCCGGGAATATATGGACGCCGTCCGCTTCCTCTCGAACGCGTCCTCGGGCAAGATGGGATACGAGATCGCCCGGGAAGCCTCCGCCCGGGGGGCGGACGTGACCCTGGTCTCCGGGCCGACGCGCATCGATCCGCCCGCCGGCGTCCGGACGGTCCGGGTCGGGACCGCGGCGGAGATGGAGAAGGCGGTCCTCGCCGCCTTCCCGAAAGCCGCCGTCGTCGTCATGGCCGCGGCCGTCTCGGACTTCCGCTTCGCCGCGACCGCCGGCCGCAAGGTGCCGAAGCGCGAGGTCGGGGGCACGGTCGGCATCGTCCCGACGCCCGACATCCTGAGCGGGCTCGGCAAGAAGAAGGGAAAAAAGGTCCTGGTCGGGTTCGCCGCCGAGACCGGGGCGGCCGTCCCGCGCGCCCTCCGGAAGCTCCGGGAAAAGAACCTCGACCTCATCGTCGCCAACGACGTCGGCGAGGCGGGCGTCGGCTTCGAATCGGACGACAATCGCGTCGCCATCGTCGACGCCTCGGGCGGGATCGCCGCGACCGAGCGGATGAGCAAGCGGGAGATCAGCCGGATCGTCCTGGACAGGATCGAGGCCGTCCTCCATGCGAAAAAAAAGTGAGGTCCTGAAGGATATCGGCGAGGGGCTGTCGTTCCTTGCCGAGGCCGGGGCCGGGTTCGCCCCGCGCCGCGCTCCCAGGCCGAAGCCCAAGCCCGCCGCTCCGCCGGCGGCCGCCGCGCCCAAGCCCCTCCGGCCGGCCGCGCCCGAGCGCCCGCAGCCTTCCGTCCCCGGCGCGCTCAAGCTGTCCTTTCCCGAGCTCGAGGCGGCGGTCCGCGCCTGCCGGCTCTGCCCACTCGGCGCCGTCCGGACGCACGCCGTCCCGGGGGAGGGGAACGTCCGGACCGAGCTCATGTTCGTCGGGGAGGGGCCCGGCCGGGACGAGGACGCCCAGGCGCGCCCGTTCGTCGGGCGGGCCGGCCAGCTCCTGACGAAGATCATCGAGGCGATGCATTACAAGCGGGAAGAGGTCTACATCACCAACGTCGTCAAGTGTCGGCCGCCCGAGAACCGCACGCCCCTGCCCGCCGAGGTCGAGGCCTGCGGGCCGTATCTCCTCCGGCAGGTCGAGCTCGTGGCTCCCCGGGTCATCGTGACGCTGGGCAAGACGGCGACCGATTTCTTCGTTCCCGGCAGGATGAGCATGGGCGAGCGTCGCGGCCGTTTCGCCGAGTTCCGCGGCATCAAGGTCATGCCCACCTACCATCCTTCCTACCTCGTCCGCAACGAGGGGAACAAGGACCTCAAGCGCCAGGTCTGGGGCGACATGCAGAAGGTGATGGAGCTTCTCGGCAAGAAGTGACCGTGTTCGCCGAGGTCGTTTTCCCGGTCCCCCTCGAAAGGTCCTTCCACTACGGCGTCCCCGGGCCCCTGCTCGCCCGCGTCCGCCCGGGCTGTCGCGTCATCGCCCCCTTCGGCCGCCGGACGATGACCGGCTTCGTCGTGGCGGTCGTCCCGGAAGCCCCGGCCGGAGAGTTCGACATCAAGGACATCAAGGAGGTCCTCGACGCCGTCCCGTCCTTTTCCGAAGGATTCCTGGCCTTCGCGAAGCGGCTCGGGGAAAGCTCTTTCGCCCCGTGGGGGGAGATCCTGCAGGCCGCCCTTCCGCCGGCCCTCGTCCTCAAAGAGAGGCGGACGGTCCGTCTGACCGAGTCCGGACGCGGCTCCCTCGCGTCCGGGGAATTCGCCGGGCGCGAAAAGGAGCTTGCCGGGCTCCTCGCCGGGGGGCCGGCGACTCCGGGCTCCCTGGCCAAAAAAATGGGTCTCAAGGACGCCGGCCCGCTCGTGAAGCGCCTGGAGGATAGGGGGGCGATCGAGGTGCGGGCCGCCGTGCCCCGGCCGCGGGCCCGGAAGCCGGCGCCCGCCGGGCCGCGATCCGGACAGCTCGACCTCGATTTCGCCCGCGAAATCCCCGCGGCCCTGGCCGCGCTCGAAGCGAGAGTGGCGGGGGGCGGCGCGACCGCCTCCGCCTATCTCTTCGGCCCGGCCCCGGCCCGGCATGCCGCTTATGGCCGGCTCGTCCGGGCGGCCGTGGGCCGGGGAGCCAAGGTCCTGTTCCTAACGCCTGAGGTCGCCATGGCCGACGCCCTGAAGGAAAGGGCCGCCGGCTGGCCGGGTGTCCGCGCCGCCGTCATCCACAGCCGACTTGGCCGGCGCGAGCGGGAAGAGGAATGGCGGGCCCTCCTCGAAGGGCGGGCGAACCTGGCCCTCGGCCCGCGCTCGGCCCTGTTGGCGCCCCTCGAGGGCTTGGCCCTGATCGTAGTCGACGAAGAGCACGACGATTCGTACGCCCAGCAGGAGGGCCAGCTTTACGACGCGCGCCGAGGCGCCTGCCTCAGGGCGGCGGGCGAGAACACGGTCGTCGTCTTCGGGTCCTCCACTCCCTCGGTGGAAGCCTATCACGAAGCCCGGGAAGCGGGGAGCCTGGTTGCCTTGGAAGGCCCGGCCCCGAGGTTCCGGACGAGCGTCGTCGACGACCGCGGGGAGAAGAGCGCCGTCTCGGTCGCCCTGCTCCAGAGGATCAAAGGACGGCTCGACCGCGGCGACCCGGTCATCCTGTTCGTCAACCGGAGGGGCTACGCCCCGGCGGTCTATTGTCCGGCCTGCGGCTATTCGCCCCGATGCCCGCGCTGCGACATCGCCGTGAGCTACCACAAGAAGGGCGACCAGTGGGTCTGCCACTACTGTAATTCCACCCAGCCGGCGTCGCCCGCGTGCCCGAAATGCGGGACGGGACTCGTCCGCCGGAGGGCGAAGGGCATCGAAGCGGCGGAGGAAGAGCTGCGGAGGGCGTTCCCCGGCGTCCTCCCGGCGAGGTTCGACGCCGACAGCGCGGCCCGCGAGAAGGATCGCGACAGGATCGTCGACGAGTTCCGCCGAGGGAAGGTCCGGATCCTCCTCGGGACCAGCCTCCTGGCCCACCGGGTGGACGTCCCGCCGGCGCCCTTCGTCGGCGTCATCGCCCCCGAGGCCCTCCTCGGGCTGGCGGACTACAGGGCCGGCGAGCGGACGTTCCAGTCCCTCGCCCGGATGCGGGCGTTCGCCGCGGACGACGAGCGGGCCGAAGTCTTCATCCAGACGTCCGAGCCCGGGCACATCGTCATCCGGGCGGCCGGGGCCGGCGATTTCCCCGCCTTCTACGAAACCGAGATCGAATCCCGCCGCGCCCTCGGCTACCCGCCGTTCACGAACCTGGCCGAGGTTGTCCTGCAGGGGCGGGACCTCAGGACCCTGGCCCGGAAGTCGCGCGAGTTCGCCGCGGCGCTCAGGGAAGAGGGGAGCGCCATCGACGTCCTCGGTCCGGCCCTGGCGGCCGTTTCGAGGGCGCGGGGCTCCTACCGGGTCCAGGTCATCGTCAAGGGGGGGGACGCCAAGGTCCTGGCCGCGGCTCTCCGCCGGGCGCTTGAAAGAACGAAGGTGAAAAGATCGATCCGCGTGTCCTGGTGAGGGGCGGACCGGTCGGGCCCGCCCCGGGGCCGGCGGCCCGGCCCCTTCACGTCAGCGGACGATGAAGATCTCGGTGTACTCCTGGAGGAATGTTCTTTCGTTCCCCGGCAGGGACGCCCAGATGTGGACGATACAGCTGGCCCTGAGCTCGTCCTTTACGGGAGCGTAGTACTTGATGTAGGCGTTCCCTCCGCCGTCGGTGACCCGGGTCGCCACGATGTCGTCGCCCGTGAAGTATCCGATATGGGCGCGCCTGTCCGTCGCGTCGTTGACCTCGAGGAAGACGGCCCGGCCGGCGAGGGGGGTGCCGTCGAACTTCTTGAGGCTGACGACGATCATCGAGCTCCGCCGGTTCTCCCCCGCGTCCATGACGTTGGGGTTGGCGGTGACCTTCAAGACCGTGGCCAGCGTCGACGGCCCTAAGGGGGAGGGCTCTTCGATGTCGTTCCGCGAACAGGACATCAAGGCCAGGGCGAGGACCAGACCGGTCGCAAGGGTGAGTAATTTCTTGGCGTTCATGGCGGTCCTCCTCTTCAATCCGAGTAATTCGTGAAAGAGATGGCCAGGTAGCCGGTGGCCGTGACCGTGTTGTCGAGCAGGTCATGCCCGTAGAAATCGACCCTGGCCGTCGTATAGATGACGCCGTCCCCGAACCCCTTGGCCAGGTCGCTCAGCGGGGGCTCCGCCTTGGCGACCTCGCGGACGATGACGAAGGAGAAGGAGGCGGTCGTCCCGACCTTCACGACCTGCGTCATCGCGCCCTCGAACGTGTAGGGGACGTCTATGCCCTGCCGGTTCCGCCCGTCGGCCCTCGAGTAGGAGACGACGTAGCGGTCCAGGATGATGTCGCTGTATCCGGTCGTATTGAGGACGGGGTCGGGGTCCAGGAGACTGGCCCGGACCGTGGCCGCCGCGAAGTCCGCGACGATGGTGCCGTCCGAGGTGAGAACGTCGGACTGGAGGCTGGCGACGGTCTTGCCGGCGATGTCCGTCCCGGTCAGGGTCTCGACGACGATGAAGGTCGTGGATTTCGATTTGTCCTCGATCGGGTTGCAGGCCACGAGGGCGAGGAGCGACGGCAGGACGGCCAGGATGAGGAATGTTGCGGTCGTTTTTTTCTTGCTCATGGTCCTCTCCTACTTAATGATTCTGGGGGTGATGAAGATGAGGAGCTCGCGGTTCTGCTTGGTCCGGGCGAAGGAGCGGAAGAGGTTCCCCAGAATGGGTATCTTGCCCAGGAAAGGCACGCTGTCCCGGGTCACGGAATCCTCCGTTCTGTAGATGCCCCCGATGACCGTCGTCCCGCCGTCCGGGATCATGACCGTCGTCTTCGCGCTCTGGGTGGTGATGGGGGGGATGCCGTTGACGAGGTTGGCGAAGTCGGCGGCGTTGTTCTGGAGCTCGACGGTCATGATGATCGTCCCCTCGGCTGTGATCTGGGGCGTGGCCTTGAGCTCCAGGGCGGCGTTCACGTACCGGGTGGTCACCGTGAAGTTGGCGACGGTCTGGACCGGGATCTGCCGGCCCTGGATGATCTCGGCCGGCTGGTTGTTCTGCGTCGTCACCTTGGGCGAGGAGATGATGCGGCCGTTGCCGGATGTCTCGAGGGCGGACAGGGCGACGTCCAGCCGGAAGGTGTCGAGCACGTTGGCGAACGAGAAACCGACGGCCGTGTTGAAGGCCGGGGCGGGCAGGTTGACGGCATAGCCGCCCAACGGCCCCGCGATCCCCTTGGTCACTTCGCCCTGCGGGATGAGGGAGCCGTCGGCCAGGATCTTATTGGGGAACTGGAGGGAGGTCTGGTTGCCGTAGAACGGGTCGGCGATCCCCCTGTAGCCCCACTGGATGCCCAGGTTGCGGATGAAGGTGGACGTGGCCTCGATGATCCGGGCCTCGATCGAGACCTGGGGGGTCGGGGTGTCGAGCACGGTGATGAGCTTCTCGATGAGGTCGAGCTTCTCCTTGACTTCGGAGACGATCAGCGTATTCGTCCGCTCGTCGATGACGATCTCGCCCCGTGTGGAGACCTTGGATTTCAGCAGGGCGGAGACGTCTTTGGCCTTGGAGTAGGAGAGGGTGATGGTCCTGACTATGACCGGGCCGGACAGCTCCTTGCTTTCTTTGAGCCTCCGGAGCTCGGCGTCCTCCGTGGTCAGGATGGAGACGGGGGCGATGCGCAGGACGTTGCCTTCGATCGACTTGCCCATCCGGTTGTAGCGCAGGACGATGTCGAGGGCCTGATCCCAGGGGACGGCTCGCAGGTCGCAGGTCACGGTTCCCCGGACGTCCGGGTCGAAGACGACATTCAGGTCGGCGAAATCGGCCAGGTAGAGGACGACGTCCCGGAGGTCGGCGTCTTTGAACTTGAGGCTGATGATCTCGCCCGTGTACTTCTCTTCCTCGTCGGTGATGGTCCGCGGCTTGAACTTGTCTTCCGGGGCCGCCTGGGGCGCCGCGGCCTGGGGCTCGGGCGCGGCGGCCTCTTCCTGAACGGCCGCGGCCGGCGGAGGCGTCGGCTCGGCTTTCTTGGCGGTCATCACCGGGGCCGGCTCAGGCTTCTTCGCTTCGACAGGGACCGGGGCCGGGGCCTTTTCGGTCCCGGGCTTGAAGAACGAGATGACGAGCTCGTCCTTCACCGTATCCAGGGAGTAGGGGCCCGGCTCCTTCAGGTCGAAGACCAGCCGGGTGATCGGCCCGGGATCGGCGCTCTGGAACTGGCCGATCCGGACCCGGTCGACTCCCATCCGGGCGACGGGATAAACGGCGGTGGGGCTGGCGAACGTGGTGTCGAAAAGGTCGACGACGAGGCGGGACGGGTTGTCCAGGGCGAAGACCTGGGAGACGGCGTCCGAGCCGAGCCTGGCCTTGAAGCTGATCCGGTCGGTCTGCTCGGCGATGTCCAGCTTGCTCAGGACGACGTCCCCGGACGGCTTCCGGCTGAGCCGGGCGCGCGTTTCGGGGTCGATGACGTACTCGGCCTGGGCCTTCTGAATGCCGTTAAGCTCGACCACGGTCCGGTCGTTCAGCGAAGAGATCCGGTAGGGGACCTTTTCCTTGAGGCTCAGGTAGAATCTCAGGCCCGAATCGCCCGACCGCTCGACCCGGATGTCCTCGATCAGCCCGGAAGCGACCGGCTCGATCCTGGGGACCTCGGCGGTCCGGGCCTTTTCGACGTCGATGACGATGGTCCCGGGCTGCTGGGGCGCGTAGTAGGTCGACTGGACGGGCAGGAGCGCGTCGGTCTGGAAGACGAGCCTCGTCGTGAGGAGCCCCGGCTGGATCTCGATACTGCGGATGTTCGTCACGGGCGCCTCGCCGGACGCCGACAGGGCGAACAGGAGAAGCCAACAGATCGAGGTCAGAAAGGGCAGAAGGTTTTTCCTTTTCATGTTAACGCTCCTCCGGGTTGATTTCCTTGACGATGTCCTTGGGCCGCATGAGGGGGATGCCGCGCTCGCTGGTCTTCCGGAACACGACCTGGGATTCCGTGATCGACAGGACGTAGCCGTCGGCGAACCGGTCCCCCATCTTGATGAAGAACGGGAATCCCTGGGGGCCGCTCACGATGGCCGTCAGCTTTTGGCTGGCGTTGATGATCCCGACGAGCGTCGTGTCTTCGATGGCGAGCTGGGGGATCCCGCCGGGAGACGATTTGTCCTTGATGTCCTTGCCCGCCAGGAGATTCTTGAACGGGTCACGCCTGCCGGCGGAGCTGTAGGTCCCTCTGGCCGGGGATATGAGAAGGTCCTTGGCCGGCGGGGACGCCGGCTCCTGGGCGATCGAAGCCAAAGGACCGGCCGCCAGCAGGCCCAGGGCGAGTAAGATGACCGCGGGCTTTTTCATGGTTGTCCCCCCGGATTGGGATTCGCCCCGGGCGGGGCGACGGATTCATCGAGGAAATAATACGTCTTGGCCGTGAAGCTCGCGGACACCGTCGTGCCTTCCGTCTGGGAGGGAAGGCCGCGGATGAGGAATTCCTCGACGTTGAAGATCCGGGAGAAATTGCTGAGACGGTCGAAGAACGTGGCCAGGTTGTGGTAGTTCCCGGTGACCTCGATGGGAATGGGCCACTCGGCGAAGAATTCCTTCCGGATCTCGCCGCGGGGGGCGAACTTGACGATCTCGAGCCTGGAGTCGAACGCCAGCTGCTGGATCTTCCTCAGGATGTCGGCGATCTCCTTCTTTTCGGGGATGATGACCTCGAGCTGTTTGAGGGTCGCTTTCATCCCCGTGAGCTCCGCTTCGACCCGATCCAGCTGCTGTTTCTTGACCTTGAGGTCCTGAACCTCGAGCTCGAGCTTCTCCCGTTCGGCGCGCAGGTCTTTGAGGTCCTGGTCCTTTGGCTTGAAGTAGAGGAAGAAGGCCAGGGCGCCGATGATCGCCGCCAGGATGACGTGACCGTACCAGGGCCACTTGTTCATGGGAGCCTCCTTGGATTCGGGTCAGCGGCGGGAGGCGGCGGAGCCGGGACCGGCGTTCTCGGATTCACGATACCCGCGGTCAGCGAAAATTCGAGGAACTGGTCGTTCTGGGCCGTCCTCTGGGTCGAGGAGATGAGGTTCACGCCGTCGAAGTAGACGCTGTTCTCCAGGTTGGCGATAAAATCGGCGATAAGGTTGTTCGACAGGGCGTTGCCCCGGATCTGGAGCTTGCTGGAATCGGTGCTGACCTCGTTCAGCCAAACCCATTCGGGGAGGTTCCGGCTCAGCTCGTCCATGATCCGGACGGCGAGGTCCTGCTGGGACTTGAGGACGTTGATCAGGCCGATCTTCCTCTCCAGGGATGCTTTTTGCCGCTGGAGCTCGTCGAGCTTGGCGATCACATATTGGTACTGGCTCTTCTCCGCCTGGGCCTGGGCGAGGAGCGTGTTCTCCCGGTCGAACGCCTTTCTCTGGAGGAAATAATATCCCCCCAGGGCGATGAGGAGCAGGAGAAAGATCAGGTTCCCGACGCCGGGCCTCTTCTTGGCCTTGAAATCCGGCTTTCCCTCGACCGGGCCTTCCTTGATATCCTTGGTCTCCGGCTTTAACAGGTTGATCCGAATCATTTTTCCGCCTTTCGGGTCGAGAGTCCGACGGCGACCCCGAAGACCGGGGCCATCTCGTTGAAATATATGGGATCGAACTTCTTCTCGTCGAACGGGATGTTGCGGAAGGGGTTGAAGATCTCGGACTTGATCCGGAACTTGTGCTCGAAGGCGCCGGCCATGTTCGGGACGTTGGCCAGCCCGCCGCTGAGGAAGATCTGCTCGATCTTCCTCTCCCTTTCTCGCCGGCCTCGTAGAAGGAGAACGTCTTCTCCATCTCGTCGAGGAGGTCGCGGACGTTCATCGTCAGGACGGTCTGGAACTGGTCGGCGGGGACCGACTTCCCCGGGATGCCCTTGAGGAGCTTCTCGGCCTCCTCGAACGGGACGTTCAGCTCCTTTCGCATGTTCTCGGTGAAGAAATAGCCTCCCAGGGACAAGTCGCGGAAGAGCTGGGGGGCGCCCTTCTCGATGATCACCACGTTGGTGATGTTGGCCCCCATGTTGATCAGGGCGACCGTTTTGCCAAGGAGGATCTCGGGGTAGTTGACCTCGAGGGCGTTCTGGAGGGCGAAGACGTCGACCTCGATGGCCTGGAGGTTCTTGCGGGCCTGGTTGACGACGTTGCTGTAGTTGGCGATCTTGTCCTTTTTGGCGGCCACGAGGAGGATGTCCAGGTTCCGGTCCTCGCCCCCGCGGGGAGTGTTGAGGACGGCGTAGTCGACGTTGGTCTCCTCGTACGGATAGGGGATGTTGTGCTTGGCTTCCCAGATGATGGATTCGGCCAGCTCCTGGCGCTCCATGGAAGGAAGGGAGATCTTCTTGATGATCACCGAATTCCCGGAGATCGAGATGACGATGTCCTTGTTGGAGATCTTGTTCTCGTCGAAGAGGAGACGGATGGTCTCGACGACGGCGGCTGAGTCGATGATGGTCCCCTCGACGATGGCGTCGTGGGGAAGCGGCTCGTAGCCGATCCGGGCGACCTCATAGGTCTCCCCATTCCCCTTCTTCCGGGCCTTGAGTTCCACGGCCTTGATCGAGTAGGAGCCGATGTCCAGTCCCACCAACCCTTTTTCCCGAGAGAAACCCAGCATTTTAGCCTGCCTTAATTAGATTTGAAACCGGCCTTTGTTCCGGGATTTTTCCCGGAGCTTCCTTTCGACGAGCTCGGGGACGAGGTTCCGGACGCTGCCGCCGAGCATGAAGACCTCCTTGACCAGGTTGGAGCTGAGGAAGGAGAACTCCTGGCTCGGCATCATGAACAGGGTCTCCATCCGGGGGGAGAGCTGGCGGTTCATGAGGGCCATCTGGAACTCGTACTCGAAATCGGAGATGGCCCGCAGGCCGCGGATGACGGTGTTGGTCCCCCTGGCCTTGGCGAACTCGACGAGGAGCCCGCTGAAGGACATGACCTCCACCTCCTTCCGCCCTTCGAAGATCTTCCGGATCATGGCGACCCTCTCTTTAGTCGTGAACAGGGGCGCCTTTTTGGGGTTTTCCAGGACGGCTATGAGGATCCGATCGAAGACGGTGAGCCCCCGGCGGACGATATCGACATGGCCGTTGGTGACCGGGTCGAAAGAGCCGGGATAGATTGCCAGATCCTGCATCAGGAGACTCTTTTTCGGTTCCACCTTCGAAGTTGATTACTGAATAACAAAATCGGGCCCCTTTGTCAATCAATAATTATTCTATTATCAACGGTTAGGCCTCTGCCGGCGGGCTCCTCTCCGCCGCGGGCCCATCGTGCCGCAAACCCCTCGGCCGAGTCAATCCCCCCTGGGGGCGATATCGGGGGTGACTCGCGGCTCCGCGGGCGGCCTTTCGCCGGGCCCTTCCCCATACCTCTGCGGGCGCCGGGCGTTGTATAATGGTCCTGGTCGGCGGCGAACATGAGAGCACCCGGAAAGAGACGGAGGGCCCTTCTCGCGGCCTTATCCGCCGTGGCCTTCCTGGCCGCGGGGCGGGCGCAGGAGGAGTTCCGGAAGGAGCGGGAAGCCATGGTCCGGGACCAGATCGCCGCCCGAGGGGTCCGAGACCCCCGCGTCCTCGAGGCGATGCGCCGGGTCCCCAGGCACCTTTTCGTCCCCGAGCAGAACCGGGCGAGGGCTTACGGCGATCACCCCCTGCCCATCGGCCGCCGCCAGACGATCTCCCAGCCTTATATCGTCGCCTTCATGACCGAAAGCCTGGGGCTCAAGCCCGGCGAAAAGGTCCTCGAGGTCGGCACGGGCTCCGGGTATCAATCCGCCGTCCTGGCCTGCCTGACGGACAGGGCCTTCTCCGTGGAGATCGACGGGGAGCTGGCCCGGCGGGCCGCGGCCACGCTTCGGGAGCTCGGGTACGGGACGGTCCGCGTCCGTGAAGGCGACGGGTTCTTCGGCTGGCCCGAGGAGGCGCCTTTCGACGCCATCATCGTGACCTGCGCCGTCGGCCGCGTCCCGCCGCCGCTCGTCGAGCAGCTCGGGGAAGGGGGCCGGCTGATCATCCCCCTCGAAAAAAGGCCCTTGTCCCAGACGCTGACGCTCGTCACGAAGAAGAGCGGGAAGATCGCGGTCCGCGAGCTCCTGGACGTCCTCTTCGTCCCCATGACGGGCGAAGTCAGCAGAAGATAAATCTCGTGCATCTCGACTCGTTGCCCCGGCCGATTGCATTTCGGGGCGGCCTATGCTAATTTTGGCCCGAGTGGCGATGATCAAATTCGGGACTTCCGGCTGGCGGGCCGTCATGGGCGAGGAATTCACGTTCCATAACGTCCGCGTCGTCGTCCAGGCGGCCGCGAATTTCCTCCTCGAGCGCTATCCCGACCGGCCCGTCTCGATCGTCGTCAACTACGATACCCGCTTTCTGTCGGAACGCTATGCCCTCGAAGCCGCCAAGGTCCTCTCCAGGAACAAGATCCGCGTTCTCCTCTCGGACCGCGACGCCCCGAGCCAGGCCCAGGCCTACCAGATCATCAAGCGGGGCTGTCAGGGCGGGATCAACTTCACGGCCTCGTTCAATCCTCCCGAATACAACGGCCTGAAGTTCAACACCCATACAGGCGCCCCCGCGCTTCCCGAGGTCACCGACCGGATCGAGGAGGAGATCCGGAAGCTCGCCAAGGATTTCGCGAACGTCCCCGATTATCCCCGGGCCGAACACATCTCGAGGATCGACCTCCAGGCGGATTATCTCGAGTTCCTCCAGGGCAAGATCGATTTCGACGTCATCCGCCGTTCCGGGATCAAGGTCGGCGTGGACCTCCTCTTCGGGACGAGCCGGGAGTACCTGGACGAGATCCTGGAGAGGAACGGGGTCCCGATCGAGGAGATCCACGGCTACGTGGACCCCTACTTCGGCGGCGTCATACCCTCGTGCACCGAGGAGAACCTCCGGGAGCTCAAGCGCCTCGTCCGGGATAAGAAATGCGACCTCGGCGTGGCCACGGACGCCGACGGGGACCGCTTCGGGATCCTCGACCAGGCAGGGAATTTCATCCACCAGAACGACATCCTGGCCGTCCTCCTGGACTACCTGGTCGTCACGAAGGGCTGGAGGGGAGGGGTGGCCCGGTCGGTCACGACGACCCGGCTCATCGACCGCATCGCCCGCAAGTACGGCCTGGAGGTCCACAAGACCCCGGTCGGCTTCAAGTACATGGCGGACCTCTTCCTCCAGGGGAAGATCATCTTCGGCGGCGAGGAAAGCGCCTGTATCGCCGTCAAGGACCACCTCCCCGAGAAGGACGGGATCTTCGCCGGCCTCCTGGTCTCGGAAATGATCGCCGCCTCGGGCAAGAACCTATCCGAGATCCGGAAGGCCCTGTTCCGGGAGTACGGGACCCTGGTCGGCGGACAGCGGATCCTGCCGAGGACTCCCGCCCGGGAAAAGCGGCTGAGGGAGTTCATCGAAAACCCGCCTTCCGCCCTGGGCGCGAAGAAGGTCGAGACGATCGAGATCAAGGACGGGATCAACCTGGAATTCGCCGACGACGCCTGGCTCCACGTGCGCTTCTCGGGCACGGAACCCGTCATCCGCTGTTATGCGGAGGCGGCGTCCTCCAAGGAGCTGGACGACCTGCTCGCCCGGGGCATGGAGTTCATCTCGTGACGGAGAAGCCGGGGAGAAACGACGGCTCCGTCCGCAGGAAGCTTTTCAAGGCCGGAGTGGGGTTCTTCGTCCTGGTGATGCTCGTGACGTCCTTCTTCGGGAAAAAAGGCTATATGGATATCGTCAGGACCCGGAGGTCCCTTCGGACGCTGGAAGCCGAATTCAAGGCGCTCGAAGCGAAGAAGAACGAGCTCGAGTCGGAGATCCGCGAGCTCGCGGAGAATCCGAAGGCGGTCGAGGAAGAAGCCCGGCGCAAGCTCTGGCTAATGAAGCCTGAAGAAAAGGTTATCGTCCTCAAGGAACCTTGAGGACCGGCACGCCCATCCCCATCGGGCAGATGGCCCAAACCCGGGTCTTCTCCACGAGCCGGAGCGTCCGAACGGCTTCGTCGATCCCCGGGAGCCGGCCGGCCGACGTCCCCGGCATCCTCCGGCCGAAGATCGAGCTCCAGAATCCTTTTTTCCGGGGCCAGACCACGAGCCTCGGCTCCTCGTCCCGGCCGAGGCCGGCCCGGACCTTGGCCAGCTCGATAGCCTTCGATAGTCCGCCGAGCTCGTCCACGAGCTTGATGTCCCGGGCCTGCTTTCCCGTCCAGACCCTCCCGCGTCCGACCTTGTCCACGTCCTCGCGGGACATGTTACGGCCCTGCGCGGCCTTCTCGAGGAACGCGTCGTAGACCCGGCGGATCTCCTCCTTCACGATCTTCCTCTCCTCGGCGGAGAAGGGGCGGAAGCTCGAGTAAACGTCCGCTTCCTTGCCGAAGACGATCCTTTCGGACGTCACGCCGAGCTTTTCGTAGAGGCCCGACAGGTCGAACTTGCCGGAGAGGACCCCGATGGAGCCGGTGAGCGTCTGCGGCTGGGCCACGATCTTGTGAGCCGCCATGGAGATCCAATAGCCTCCCGACCCGGCGACGTCGGACATCGAGACGACGAACGGCTTCTCCTTCTTCGCCAGGAAGACCTCCCGCCAGATGACGTCGGACGCCACCGACGAGCCGCCGGGGCTGTCCACCCTGAGGACGATGGCCGCGATCGTCCGGTCCTCGCGGGCTTGGCGGATCCAGCGGGCGAGCGTGGCGCCCCCGATGCTCCCCGGCAGGCTCTCGCCGCTCAGGATGGGCCCGACGGCGTAGATCACGGCCACTCTCCGGCCGGTCGCGAGGCCCGCCGCCGCGGGGCTGACCCGGGAATATTCGGCCGAGGTGATCCGGGCGAGCTTCTTTCCGCCGCTCCGGAGCATGCTCTGGAGCTCGTCCTCGTACTTGAGGTCGTCTACGAGCCCGGCTTCGACGGCGCCCAGGCCCTGGTAGAAGCCTCGGTCGATGAGGGCCCGGACCTCGTCCGGGGTTTTTTTCCGGGCGACGGCCACCGCCTCGACGTACTGATCGAAAATGTCGCCGTAAATGGACTCCACCATCTCCTTGTGGGCGGGGGTGAATCCGGACTCGGTGAACTGGTTATAGGCGGTCTTGTATTCCTCGACGTGCTCGAACTCGGCCCGGATGCCCAGCTTTTCAAAGGTGTTCTTGAAGAAGGGGACGTAGCCTCCGATGCCGTTGACGCCCAGCCAGCCCATCGGGTGAAGGACGATCCGGTCGCAGGCCGTGGCCAGGTAATATTCCTTGTCGAAATCCGGGGCTTCCTCGATGTACGCGTAGACCTTCTTTCCGGATCTCCGGAAATCGAGGACGGCGTCCCGGAGCTCCGCGACCTTGGCCCAGTCGCAGGCGAGCATGTCCAGCCGGAGCAGGAGGACCTCGATCCGGTCGTCGGCCTTCGCCTTGCGGAGGTTCATCCAGATGTCGTGGAGGGCGAGAGGGCGGACGCCCAGGACGACGTCCCGGAAGAAATCGGGCGGAACGATCTCCTGGAGCTCGCCGGAAAGGCCGATCTCCAGATAGGCGTGGGGGGGACGGTCTCGGCCGGCCGGCCCCATTGGAGGACGACGTAGGAGACCGCGGCGGCCGCCGCCAGGACGAAGAGGACCAGGAACAGGACCAGTACGGAAACGCGCTTGTTCATCGTTCCTCCACTGGAATCGATGATAGCAGAACGGGGGAGAAAAATCGCTTGATTTGTCCAATTCCTTGTGATTGAATGAGGCGATTCCGCCGTCCGGGCGCCCCGATCGAGGCCGGGAGGGGCGGCGGCGGTGGACGAAGGAGGCTTTGTTCATGTCTCAAAAACTCTACGTGGGAAACCTCAACTACAAGACCACCGAGGACAATCTCAAACAGCTGTTCTCCCAATACGGCGAAGTGACCTCGGTCAACATCCTGCAGGGAAGAGGTTTCGGTTTCGTTGAGATGGCCACTCCCGAAGCGGCGGCGGACGCCAAGGCCAAGCTCAACGGGACGGAGTTCGACGGTCGCAAGCTCGTCATCAACGATGCCAGGCCCAGGGCCGAGCACGACAGCGGCCGGCCGGGGGACAGACGTCCCGGCGGCTACGATAAACGGGGCGGATTCCGCAAGTTCTGACCGCTCCCTTTTTTCCAACCCCCTGAATCCCGGCCGGGCGGAGCTTCGCCTCCCGGGCCGGCCCCGGACCCCTCTTCCGGGGGCATCGCGGCTTCCCGCATCCCGCATTCCGAGGGTGAACCTTTGGCCGATCCCTGCCGTAGTACCCTGTGTAACGCATTCAGAGGAGCATGAGCGTGAAAACAAGCGTTCCGGCCCGGGCGGCGGGCCTGGCATTCGTTGCTTTTACCCTGACGGCCTGCATTTCCGTCCGGACCCAAGACGGGGTCGGGAACGCCGACCGTCAGTTCGAGAGGGCCTTCGCGGAGATCGCCCGGATCGAAACGGCCCGGGGCGGAGCCGCCCGGAGGCCCCACCGGCTCTGCGTTCTCGTCCACGACGCCGACGAGGGGGAACTCGTTCGCGTCTCCGTGCCGATGTGGCTCGTCGACCTGGGCCTGAGCCTGGGGGAGCACGCCGACAAGCACGGGCACGGGCGCTCGATCGAAGATCGCTATGAGCTGGAGTGGAGCGCCATCAGGGACCTCGGCCGGCATGGCCGGGGGCTCCTGGTCTCGGTGGAAGAGGAAAAGGCCAGGGTCCTCGTTTGGCTGAAGTGACGGTCCGGGACCGCGACGAAGAACGGAGAAGGGCGGAGCGAGCGAGATGGACATGGAGCGGACGGGCGATCCGGGGAACATCGACGCCCTGGTCCGGGCCGCTCGGGACGGCGATAGGGACGCGTTCATGACGATCGTAGCGACGTATCAGCGGAAGGTCTTCTCGCTGGCCTACTCCGTTCTCCGGGACAGGGAGGATGCCCTGGACATCGTCCAGGAGACCTTCCTCCGGTTCTACCGGAAAGCCGACCTCTACAAAGAGGGCCACAGCTTTCAGGGCTGGCTCCTCCGGATCGCCAAGAACCTCTGCGTCGACCATTACCGGAAGAACACGCGGCGGCGGCGCGAGCTCGAGAGCTCGAAGAGCTTCGACGAGCTCCAGGTCCCGGCATCCCCGGACCCGACGGTGTCCGGAGCGGGCGAGATGCGGGACGCGACGGCCCGCTGTATCGACCGCCTGGCCGGCCGCCAGCGCCTGGTCTTCGTCCTTCGCCATGTCGACGAACTGCAGTTCAACGAGATCTCGGAAGCCATGAACATCTCTCTGGGGACGGCCAAGTCCCTTCATTTCAAGGCGGTCAGGAATTTGAGGAAATGGCTCACGCCATACATGGGAACACAGTCATGAACAACACATGCCGGGAACTCGGCGGGGACCGGGCGGCTTTCATCAACGGGGAGCTGGGCCCTGAGGGAAAGGAACGGATGGCGTCCCATCTCGAGGGATGTCCGGCCTGCCGGAAGGAGGTCGAGGCCATGAAACGCGTCATCGGGGCCGCGAGCCTCGTCAAGGACGAAATGGATAAAGCCCTGGCTTCGGTGGATTGGGAAGCCCTGCCGGCGCAGATCACGGACCGGGTCCTCGCGACCGGGCCCAGGCCACGCCGGGTTCGGGGGATCTCGGGTCTCTTCTTCCGCTCGGGACGTCCCGTCCTGAGACCGGCATTCGCCGGGGCCGCCATCGGCCTCGCCGCGGGCGCCCTGGTCATGTTCTTCGTCATGAGGCGCCCCGCCCCGCGGGCGGAGGCCCGAAGCGGTTTCTTCGCCTCCCCCGAATTCATCGAGCGCGCGGAGTACGAGATGGCCCGGCGGGAGACGCTGGACTATTTGAGGAACAGCCAGTACCTGATCATGGACTTCGTTCAGTCCCCTCCCGGCGAGGCGGGGAGCCGGATGGACCCGCTGGCCTCGGAACGGGCCCGGGACCTCCTGGCCAAGAAGAGATACCTCAACACTCAGTTGGACGGCTCGCGCATGGGCACGGCCAAGGCCATCTGCGACCAGATCGAGTTCCTTTTCCAGGAGCTTTCCCGGCTCGGAGAAGGCCTGCCGGAGGCCGAGATCAGGAGGATCCAGAGTCTCATCGAGGACAGCCGGCTCCTCCTCAAGATCAACCTGGTCGAGAAAGAACTGGAAGAAAGCGAGGCATGAAGTGAGATACACAAGGATCATAGCCGTCGTCGCGCTCCTTGGCGCCCTCGGCGCGGGAGCTTTTGCCCAGGCCCGGGACGAGGAGCGACTCTTCCAAGAGGCCAAGGTGCTGATCTTCGACAAGAACTGGGAAGCGGCCCAGGCCAAGCTGGACAGCCTCCTCGGGCTCTATCCGGAGAGCTCCCTGAAGGAGCCGGCCCTGTTCTACCGGGCCAAGTGCCTGAGCGAGCGCAAGGACAGGGCCCGCGAAGCCTTCGAGGCCTACGACGCCTTCCTCCGGGAGGTCCGTCCCGGCGGCAGGAACTCCAGCCTGCTCGAGGACGCCGAAGTCTCCCTCATCGACCTGGCGTTCGGCCTCTACGAAAAAGGGGAGGTGTCGAGGCTCGGCGCGATCGAAAGCCGGCTCCGGAGCCCGAACAAGGTCATCCGGTATTATGCCGCGTTCAAGCTGAGCTATATCAAGGACAAGAGCGTCTCCGGCCGGGCGGTCCCCGTCCTCAAGGGCATTGTCGAGGACGAACGGGACGCCGAGCTCAGGGACCGCGCCCGGATCGCGCTCCTCAGGGTCGATCCCGACGCTCTCAGGGAGGTCGGGAGCGACCGGCACGAGGCCCGGTCCCGCATCCTGAGGATCCAGGTCCTCGAGGGCGGGAAGAAGAAGGTCGACATCAATATCCCCTGGGCCCTGGCGGACCTGGCCCTTCAAGCCATCCCGGACGAGGAAAAGTCCGTGATCCGGCGGAAGGGCTATGACCTGGACAAGATCATCAACGAGCTGGCCAAGTCGGGCAGCAGCATCATCGAGATCAATGATGAAGGATCCGTCATCCGGATCTGGATCGAATAGAAATCGAATAGAATTAGGGAGGAAGAACATGAAGAAATTGGCAATCCTGACGGTCGTGATCGTCGTCCTCGGCCTCGCGCTCGGGGGCTTCGCCCGGGCGGAAAGCCGCGACGACATTCAGGCGATCAAGAAGGCGGTCAAGGAGAACCCGAATTACGAGCCGGGCAAGGAAGTGAAGTGGTTCAAGGTCCTGGTCACCGACAACAAGGCCGGCAAGGACAAGGTCCGCATCACGCTCCCCCTCTCGATCGTCGAGGCGTTCGTGAAGTGCGCCGACAACGATCATGTCAAGCTCGACCACGGGCGCACCGACATCGATTTCGGCCAACTGCTCGTCGAGCTCAAGAAGGTCGGCCCCATGGCCATCATCGAGGTCTTCGAGGAGGACGAGACCGTCAAGGTCTGGCTGGAATAGGCCGGTCGCGAACGTTCCCGGGGGGAAGCGGAGGGTCTCCGGCTTCCCCCTTTTTTTTGCCCCTTCGCGGAGCCTCGGAGAAACGTCCGGGGCGATGAAGCCCCGAGGCCCCGGGAGGTCCGGCGCCGGCCGAGATTGCCCTGGCAATTTGGGAGGAGTTATGATTAAATTCTCCCGGAAGCCGGCACTCCCGCGCGGGCCCGATGCTCATGAAGCTCATCATCCAGATCCCGTTCGATACTGAAGCAGGAACCCCAGCCGCGGACGGACAGCGTCCGGATGAGGGTCAGTCGTGTTAGGCGCTCCTCCCGGTGCCGGAGAATGCCGGTCCGCCGTTCCTCCTTCAAGGCCGTCGAAAGAGAGGCTCCGCCGGACGCTTAGCCGGGTGCTGTTTCTGGCAGAAGCCCTCTCCGTCGCCGCGTTCATCTGGCTGAGGGTTGACATCCGCCGCGGCCCGGTCTCCTTCATCCTCCTCTCGATCGCGGCGGCGGTCATCCTCGGGCTGTTCGTGGCCATCGGCGCGAGAGCCCTGGCTCGAAGAAGCGGACGTCCCCGTCCCGGGATCACGGGCGGGCTTATCGCCTGTCTCTCGCCCCTCGTCTTCCTCGATCTCGTCTTTCTCCAGTTCTCCGTTTTCCTGAGGGACATCCGTCCCGTCCTGCCTTGGGTGTCCGTCCTGGGCACGGCCTATTTTCTCGCGACCTTCATCTCCCGAACAGGCCCGGCCGTCGCGTCGACGGCGATCCGGCCCGAGCCGCGCCGACGGCTCCCGACGCTATTCGTCATCTCTTTCGGGGTCTATGCGTTCCTGGCCTCGGGCCTGGTCTTCCCGCCCCAGCCGTTCACGGGCGACGAGCCGCATTACCTGCTCATCACCCAGAGCCTTCTCGCCGACGGCGATATAGACGTCTATAACGATTATCGCGGCGAAAGGTCCAGGATCCTCTATCCCGGCCCTCTCGAGAATCATGCTTTCCCGGGAAAGAACGGGCCGGAGCACGAATATTCCCGTCACCTCCCGGGGATCTCGGTCCTTGTTCTGCCGTCCTATCTGGCGGGAAAATGGTTCGCCAAGACCCTCGCCCCCGGACCGGAGCAGGCCGCCGCCAGGACGCGGATCATCATCTTCGCCACGAGGCTGATGATATGCCTGCTCGCGGCCGCCCTGGGGGCGGCCTTCTTCCTTTTAGCTCTCAGGATCATCGGACGGCCGGGCCCCTCGCTCCTGGCCTGGGCCGTGTTCAGCTTCACATCTCCGCTCATCTACTACTCCCAGCTCATCTATCCTGAGATCCCCGCGGCCCTCGTCGCGATCCTCGTTTTTCTTTTCGTCATACTCGAAAAAGAGCCGCGGCCGGTCGCCCTATGGCTGACCGGAGCGGGGATCGCCATCCTGCCGTGGTTCGGGATAAAATACATCGCCGTTTCGGCGGTCCTGTTCGCGTTCAGCGTCCTATCCCTGCCCCGCGTCCGGGATCGCGGCCGGGCGGGCTTCCTGTCTCTGTCCCTCTTTCCGGCCGTCTCGGCCGGCGCGTACCTGTACTTTTTCTGGACGCTTTACGGGACCTTTTCGCCGACGGCGGTCTATGGGGACGCTTTGCCCGCCGATCAAATCGCCTTCGTGACGAAGTCCGGCCCGGGCCTCGGCGAGGCCCTGAGGTTCGCCTTCGGCAACCTCTTCGACCAGAGGTTCGGGATCATCCCGCATTCCGCCGTATATATCCTGCTCTTCGCCGGCGCCGTGCTCCTCTGGAAACGGAGCCGGAGGATCGCCCTTCCGCTGTTTGTTCTGTTCGCCGTCTACTGGATCCAAACCGCGATCGCCAGGGTCTGGGGCGGCTATTGCCCGCCCGGCCGGTTGTTGCTTCCGGTCCTCTGGGTTCCGGGAGTTTTCGTGGCGGCCGTGTTCGCGGCGGACAAAACCAGGCTTCGGAACGCGATCCTGGCCGGGACGACGGGGCTTGCGTTCGCGGCGGCTTACGCGGGCTTGAGCGATCCCAGGCTCCTTTACAACGAAAATATCTATTCGGTCCTATCGGGACCCGGCACGTTCAACAGGCTTCTCACGTCCCTCAGCAATTCGGTCGTCGATCTCAGGCAGTGGGTCCCGTCGTTCGCGAACTCGGAGGTCCTGAAGTCTCCGGCTACCGCGGTCTGGCTGCTCGCGGCGGCGGCGGCGGCGTTCGTCTTCGCCCGGAACAGAAAAGCGGCCGGGCGGCCCTGCCGTCCTTTCGCTCCCGGCACCCATGCCGCCGTCGTCTTGGGCCTTTCCCTCGCCGTGGTCGGAGCCGCATTCTTCAACGTGAAGCTGGACAACGGGTCCCGGGTCGACGGCGTCGAGGTCTTCTTCCAGGACGGGAATACCCACGGCATGGAGCCCGGCGGATTCTGGACGAGAGGGGAGAGGGGAGCCACGGTGCTCATCAGGGCTCCCCGGCGGCTCGGCCGGATCAGCGTCACCCTTACGAGCCCGATCCGCGGGGAAACGAACGTTCGGGCGGGGATGTCCGAGCGGACCGTCGTTCGGACGGTGAGGGACGGGCCGCCGTCGACGATGGATTTCGACACGCCGGTCGGGTTCCGGCGGGGGGACGGCTATCTGTACAGCTTGAGGGTCGAGGACAGCGGGAGCTTCGTTCCCCATCAGCTGGACCGCCGATCCGTCGACGGCCGCTCCCTCGGCGTCTTTGTTTCCATTTCCGTCGCGCTAAAGGTCCTTCGAAGGCGAACCCTTGACCCGGCCGCCGTTTTCTTGACAGCCCCCTGATTTATTGCATAATAGGGGGACCGCAATGTTCATAACAGGAGGATTCAAATGCCCAAATACCGGATAGCCGTTCTGCCGGGGGACGGGGTCGGAAAGGACGTCGTCGAAGCCGCCATGATCGTCCTCGGCAAGATGGCCGTCGATGCCGAGTATATCTACGGGGATATCGGCTGGGAATTCTGGTGCCGCGAAGGGAACGCCCTTCCGGACCGGACCGTCAAGCTCCTCAAGGAGACCGACGCGTGCCTGTTCGGCGCCATCACATCCAAGCCCAAGAAGGACGCGGCCGCGGAGCTCGCCCCCGAGTTCCAGGGCAAGGGGCTGTCCTACTTCAGCCCCATCGTCCGCCTCCGCCAGGAGTTCGACCTCTATACGAACCTCAGGCCGTGCAAGGCCTATCCGGGGAACCCTCTGAACTATAAAGAGGGCATCGACCTGGTCATCTTCCGCGAGAACACCGAGGGCATGTACGCCGGCGTGGAGTTCCACCCCCTGCCCCAGCTCGTCCGCGACGCCCTGGCCACGCACCCCAAGTTCAAGCCGTTCAAGGACGTCCCCGCCGACGACATCGCCGTCTCCACGCGGATCATGACGAAGAAGGGCTGTTCGCGGATCGTCAAGGCGGCCTTCGAATACGCCCGCGCCGAGAAGCGCAAGTCCGTGACCATCGTCGAGAAGCCCAACGTCCTCCGGGAGACCGGCGGGCTCATGCTCGGCATCGCCCGCGACATCGCGAAGCAGTATCCGGACATCCCGCTCTACGAGACCAACGTCGACGCCATCTGCATGTGGCTCGTCAAGAATCCCCAGGACTACGATGTCCTTGTGGCCGAGAACCTTTTCGGCGACATCATCTCCGACCTGGCCGCCCAGCTCGTCGGAGGCCTGGGCTTCGCCTGCAGCGGCAACATCGGCGACAAGTATGCGGTCTTCGAGCCGACCCACGGCTCCGCGCCGAAGTACGCGGGGCAGTACAAGGTCAATCCCATGGCCACGATCCTGGCGGCCCGGATGATGCTGGAATGGCTCGGCGAGAAGGAGAAGGCGCGGAGCATCGAGGGGGCCGTGGCCGAGGTCATCAAAGAGGGCGCCGTCCGGACCTACGACATGAAGGGCAAAGCGACGACCCTCGACGTCGGCCGGGCGGTCGCCGCCAAGCTGTGACGACGGGGTCCTGAGCGCCATGCGCATCCTCGCGGTGGACACGACCACTTCGAGCGGCTCGGCGGCGCTCCTCGAGGACCGGCGTCTCGTCGGCGAGACCGGCGGGGAATCCGGGACGACCCATTCGGCCCGTCTCCTCGGCGCCGTGGACCAGCTTCTCCGGTCCGAGGGCCTCGCCGTTGCCGACATCGACGCTTTCGCCGTCGCGGCGGGGCCCGGGTCCTTCACGGGCATCCGGATCGGACTGAGCACGGTCAAGGCCTTGGCGTTCGCGTCAGGGAAGCCCGTGGTCCCGGTCTCCTCCCTCCGTGCCCTGGCCCTCAAGCTGGCCCTGACCGGGGCCGAGCTAGCCTGCCCGGTGCTCGACGCGAAGAAGGGCGAGGTCTACGCGGCGCTCTTCGAGAACGCGGGGGGCGGCCTCGTCGAGCTCATCCCCCAGGGCGCCTACGATCCCGCCGACTTCTTCTCCCGGCTCCCGGGCGGCCGGGCCATCTCCTTCATCGGCGCCGGAAGCGCCGTTTACCGCGACAGGATTCCGGCCTCCGTCCGGGGCAGCGCGGCCTTTCCGGCGCGAACCCTGTTCATCGCCCACGAGGTCGGCCTTCTGGGGTTCGAGGGGCTGGAGGCGGGGAAGGGGGTTCCGGCGGAGGGCGTGGCGCCTCTCTATTTCCGGCGGTCCCAAGCGGAGGAAAAACATTAGCCCCGAGGCGCCCGGCCCGACCGTCTTCCAATTAAGGAGGATGAAGGACGCGGATCTTCCGGCGGTCCACGAGATCGAAGCCCTGTCCTTCTCGAATCCCTGGAGCGACGCCACCTTCCGGGGCGAGATCCAGAACAAAGGGATCTCCTTCCCGATGGTCATCGTCCGTTCCGAGGACGGGCGGGTGGCGGGCTACATCTGTTACTGGCTGATCCGGGACGAGGTTCAGATCAACAACGTCGCGGTCCACCCGGATTTCCGCGGGAAGGGGATCGGCGAGGCGGCCTTACGGCTCATCCTGAAAGAGGTCCGCGAAAAGGGCGCCGTCTTCGCCACCCTGGAGGTCCGCGCCTCGAACGAGGCCGCCGGCCGCCTCTATGAAAAACTCGGCTTCAAGGTCCTCGGCACGCGGAAGGGGTATTACACCAATCCCGTCGAGGACGCTCACGTCATGGGCCTGGTCCTCGGTCCGTAAGAAACCTTCATCAGGCAGAGGCCATGGGCGGGAGCCGTCGGGCTGTGGAGGGTGCGGCCCTTTTCCCGGAAGAGCTCTTCCACTTTCTCCGGAGGGATCCTCCCCCGGCCGACCTCGAGCAGGGTCCCGACGATCGTCCTTACCATGTACCTCAGGAATCCGTCGGCCGTGACCGTATAGACGATCTCGTCCCCCTTGCGGCGAAGCCGGGAGCGGAGGACGGTCCGGACGGGATGGAGCTCGCGGTTCGACGAGAATGCGCTGAAGTCGGCTTCCCGCTCGAAGAGGGCGGCCGCCTTGATCATGGCGCCGAAGTCGAGCGGGGGGGGCCAGTGGAGGACGTATCTCAGGCGAAACGGATCGACCCGCGGGGCATTCAGGATGCGGTATTCGTACACCTTCGACCGGGCCGATCTTCTCGGGTGGAATCCGGCCGGGGCCTTCGCGAGCGAGTTGACGCGGATGTCCCGGGGGAGGACGGCGTTCAGCGCTTTGAAGAATTCCTTGTTCCCCAGCGTCGGGCGGATCCGGAAACCGGCGACCTGCTCCAAGGCGTGGACTCCGGCGTCGGTCCGGCCGGCGCCGCTCACGGAAACCCTCTGGCGGGTGACCTTGAAGACGGCGTCCTCGAGCGCGCCCTGGACCGTTCTCCGGTCGGGCTGTCTCTGCCAGCCGTGGTAATTTGTCCCGTCGTAGGAGAGCTTCAGCTTATAGGCGACGACGCCGGCGCTCCCGGCGGTCCCTTCGGCCGGCGACGGGCGGCTCACGTTCGGCCCCCCAGGGCCAGCTTGACCGCTTCTTCCGGCGTCCGCGCCGGAATGACGCCTCGGATGTCCCAAGTTCCCAGCCCGACGACCGTCTTCCCGTAGATGACGCCGTAGGCGATCTCGCTCAGGGTGCCGTACTCCCCGTCGATGGCGATGAGAGCATCGGCGTTCAGGGCCACGATGGCGTTTCGCGCGTAGCCGATGCCGGTGGCGACGGGAATGTCGATGGAAGGATTCGCTTCGGCCGTCGAGCCTCCGGGAAGGATTCCGATCGTCAGGCCGCCTTCCTTCTTGGCGCCGAGGGCGGCCGCCTCCATCACCCCCCCGAGCCCGCCGCAGATCAGGATGGCCCCCGCTTTCGCGATGAGCTCCCCGACCCGGGCGGCGGCCTCACGGGAAGCCATGTCCGGGCGTGCCCCGCCGATCACTCCGATGCGCGGGCGCTTGCGGATATCTGTCATCGGTTCCTCATTCTATGACGAATCGGGGCCGGCATCAACCGGAGGGCTCCCTTGAACCCCCGGTGCAAATCGAATAAAATAACCTTTCGAGCGTATAAATGCCTGATAAAAGAGTCGTTTATTTCATAATGGCCGCGATCCTCGGGTTCGGCTCCTGCCGCCGCGCGCCGCAGACGGATTTCCGGGTCTTCCGGCTCGTCGACCTCCTCGAGGCGAAGAATATCGTTTCCAGCCCGTTCGCTTCGGGAGCCCTCGATCCCGCCGATCCGCTGAGCTTCCACGAGAGGAGCCGCCCGCTCCTCGATCGAGGCGTCCTCGCGGCCCCTTACGGCCTGAAGCGCAAGCTCCACCTCTGGGCGACGGACACGAACGCGCTTGTCGCCCCGTCGGGCAGCGCTTATGCCTTCGACCTCGACCTCCCGGAGAACGCCACGCTCGAGTTCGGGGCGGGCGTCGTCCGGGGGGAGAACTCCGAGGCCGTCCGGAAGAGGCTTTCGGCGAACGAGGACAGCGTCCGATTTCGGGTCCGTATCGAGATGTCGGGAAGGGACCGGACGATCTTCCTGAGATCCGTCGACCAGCCGGCGCTCGTCGAAGGCCGGGGCATCAAGAACATTCCCGGGCGAGTCGCCCTTCCCCCGGCCGGGGGAAAGGCGAGGATCACGCTCCTCACCGAAGGCCCCGCCGGCGCCTTCGCGTTCTGGGCCAATCCCATGGTCGTCCGGACCGGCGCCCGGGCGAGGCGGGTCATCCTCATCTCCATCGATACGCTCCGGGCCGACCATGTCGGCTGTTACGGCTATTCGAAGGACACGACGCCCCATATCGACGCCCTGGCCGCGGACGGCGCCCTCTTCACCGATGCCTATGCGCCGTCTTCCTGGACCCTGCCCTCCCATGTCTCCCTTTTGACATCGCTTTCCTGCTTTCGCCACGGCGTGAACCTTGAAACCGACCGGATGGAGGAGACCCGGACCACTCTGGCCGACGTCCTCCATTCGGATGGGTTCCTCTGCGCTGCCGTCCACGGGGGAGGATTCCTCAGCCCCCTGTACGGGTTTTCCAAGGGATTCGACGTCTATAGGAGGGCGGAGGACTCGCTCTGGACGAGCGACGCGGCCGGCCAGGTCGCGGCCGCCGCCGTGGACTGGATCGAGGCCAACAAGGACCGGGACTTCTTCCTCTTCGTCCATACCTACCAGCCCCACGACCCTTACATCCCTCCGGCGCCATATGACACGAAGTTCCAGGACGTCCCGACGCCCCTGAAGATGGTCAATCTGGGCGGGCACCTGGGCGGCCCCAGGGCCATCTTCAAACCGCTCTCCGAGGCCGAGCGACGGGCGGTCGTCGGCCTCTACGACGGGGAGGTCGGATATACGGACGCGGCCCTGGTCGGCGCCCTGACGGCGAAGCTCAAGGCCTTGGGCATCTACGACGACACGCTGATCGTCCTCGTCTCCGACCACGGCGAGGAGTTTTTCGAGCACGGCAATTGGCTCCACGGCCACTCGCTCTATGACGAAAGCCTGAAGGTCCCGCTGATCATCAAGTTCCCGGGGTCGAAGTATCGCGGCAAGAGATATGGGAGCTTCGTCCGCCTCCTCGACGTCATGCCGACGATCATGCAAGCCTTCGATATCAAGGCCGACGGGCTCGAGCTCGACGGCCGCGGCCTCCTCGACGTCCTGCGGAGCCGGGAAAAGAAGGACCGGCGGGTCCTGGCCCATCTCGCGGGCGGAGTCCTGAACAACTCCGTCCCCGCAAGGACATGCCTGACGGACGGCCGGACGAAGGTCATCCTCAACAGGCCTTACGACGCGGCCGCGGCCGCGTTCTTCCTGTTCCCGCCGCCCGCCGTCCCCGAGGTCGAGGCCTACGACCTCGCGGCGGACCCGGGGGAGAGGACGGAGATCGCGGCCCGGAGGGCGGCGGACGCGGCCCGCCTGGTCTCCATCATGCGGGAGCTCGAGCGAAAGGGCCGGACGCCGACGGGGACCAAGACCGAGATCGACGCCGAGACGGAAGAAAAGCTCAGGGCGTTGGGGTACATCCGATGACGGGACCGAAGGACAAGGAGGGCGAAATGAGCCGATTCTTCGAGATCGGTTGCCTGCCGGAGGCGGAGCAGGAGAAGCTGGCCGCGGAGATCGAGGACGCGATCGCCGCGAAGATCAAGGACCATCTGCTGACCGAGAAGGAGGTCCGCGAGATCGAGGAGATGCGGCTGAAGCCCCCGTTGGACATCCTGGACGTCCAGAACGTCTATGAGAACCACCTGTTCCGGGAGAAGGGCTGAGCGGCCCTTGAGGGAGACGAGCGCCATGGACTACCGGATCGATTACGACCATATCGACGTGGCCGATATCATGGCCCAGGTCAAGAAGAGGGCCGCCGAGAGGCCGCCCGCACCCGAGCCGCCGGCCGCGGCCCAGGCCTGTCCGCCGGGAGCCCCTGAGGCCCCGGCCGTCCCGCCGTCCTCGCCCGAGCCGCCGATCATGGCCCCGGCCGTCCCGCCGCCCGCCCGCGGATGGAAGAGCCTCGCCAAGAGGGCCGTCCGCTTCCTGGCCCGCCCGTACCTCCGGTTCCTCATTCCTCTCGACGAATGGTACAGGTTTCGCACGAACCTCGAAGTCAACACCAGGATCGACGGGACCATCAACAGGATAACGAAGGCCCGGGAGGAATTCGCGGTCGGCCTCACGTCGGTCCGGGAGGATATCTCGGCGACCCGGCAGGAGCTCGGGGAGACCCGGCACGGGATCGTGACCCGGATGGACGCGAACTGGGAGTTCGATCCAGGACAGGCTCGGGACGACCCGGGAGACGGTCAAGCTCCTCCACAACCTCTCCCACAACCTCGTCGTCGAGCTGACCAAGCTCAAGATCGAGGAGGAGGCCCTGAAGAGCAAGGCCCGGGTCCTCGAGAAGGAGCTCGAGATGCTGGGGACGCGCGAGAAGGCCATCGAAAAAAAGGTCTTCGAATGAAGCTCGCGTTCGTCGTCCAGCGCTACGGCGCTCGCGATCAACGGCGGGGCCGAGCTCCATTGCCGGTGGATCGCCGAGCACATGAGCCGGTACGGCGACGTCGAGGTGCTGACGACGAGGGCCGACGACTACATCACCTGGAAGAACCACTATCACGGCGGGCGCGAGGTCATCAACGGCGTCCCGGTCCGGCGGTTCGGCGTGACCCGCCAGCGCAGTCCCGAGAGGTTCGGGCGCATCCAGGAGCACGTCTTCGGCAACGAGCACCGCTTGGAGGACGAGCTTCGCTGGCTCGACGAGGAGGGCCCGTGCGCCCCCGACCTCATCCGGTACATCCGGGAGCACGCCGCGGATTACGATTACTTCGTCTTCTTCAGTTACCGCTATTACCACTCGTACTGGGGCATCCGGGCCGTCCCGGAAAAGAGCATCCTCGTCCCGACCGCGGAACGCGACCCGGTCATCAACCTCCGGATCTTCCGGGACCTGTTCCGCCTGCCCCGGGCTTTCGTGTACAACTCCGTCGAGGAGCGGGAGATGATCAACCGGGCCTCCGGGAATACCGGCGTCCCCGGCGACGTCGTCGGGGTCGGCATCGAGATCCCGGCCGCTTCCTCGGGGGCGAGATTCCGCGCGGCTCACGGCGTCGAGGGCGATTACATCCTCTACGTCGGCCGCATCGACGAGAACAAGGGCTGTCCCGAGCTCTTCCGGAACTTCCTCCGTTTCAAGCGCGAGACCGGCTCGCCGGTCCGGCTCGTCCTCGTCGGGAGCTCGGTCCTGCCGATCCCCGCCCACCCCGACATCCTCCCCCTGGGATTCCTCCCGGAGCAGGACAAGTTCGACGCGCTCGACGGGGCCCTCGCCCTCGTCATGCCGTCCTTCTACGAGAGCCTGAGCATGGTCACGCTCGAGGCCTGGGCGATGGAGAAGCCCGTCCTGGCCAACGCCCGCTGCGAGGTCCTCAGGGGCCAGTGCCTGAGGAGCAACGCCGGTCTCTTCTACGAGGACTACGGCGAGTTCCGCGAAGCCCTGGCCCTGCTCCTCGGCTCGCCCGAGCTGCGGCGGGCCCTGGGCGCGAACGGCCGGAAATATTACGAGGCCAACTACTCCTGGGAGCGCATCGAGAACAAGTACCTGGCGCTCCTCCGCCGCCTGGGAGAGGCGTAAGACTGATGGACGTCCATCAGTTCGCGACGTCGCTGACCTACGGCGACGCCATCTCCGACGAGATGATCGAGATCCGCAAGGTCCTCCGGGCCGCGGGCTACGGGTCGGAGATCTTCGTCCGGTTCTTCGACCCGAAGATGGCCGGCCTCGCCCGCGACTACCGGGAATACGCCAGGCTCAGCGCTCCGGAGAACGTCGTCATCTTCCATTTTTCCATCGGCTCGCCGGTCTCGAAGCTCTTCTTCCGCGATCCCGGACCGGAAGATCATGATCTACCACAACATCACGCCCCACGAGTTCTTCCTCGACTTCCACCGCATCCTGACCCGGGAGTGCTACAAGGGGCGGCTCGAGATGCAGCCTCTTCGCCGGCAAGGTGGACCTGGCCCTCGGGGACTCCGAGTTCAACCGGCGGGAGCTCGAGCGCGGCCGGATACGCCCCGACGGGCGTCCTGCCCATCCTGATGGACTTCGCCAAGTTCGACGTCCCCGGCGACCCCGTCGTCCGCGACATCTTCGACAACGGCAAGACGACGCTCCTGTTCGTCGGCCGGGTCATCCCGAACAAGAGGTTCGAGGACGTCATCAAGACCTTCCATTTCTACAAGACACGGTTCAACCCGAGCTCCCAGCTCGTCCTGGCGGGCGACGACCGCGGCATCGAGCGCTACCGGGCCTCGCTCGAGGACCTCGTCGGCCGGCTGGGGCTTTCGGACGTCCACATCACCGGGCACGTGGACTTCGATGAGCTCGTGACCTATTTCCGGCTCGCCCGCTGTTATCTGAGCTTCAGCGCCCACGAGGGCTTCGGCGTCCCCCTGCTCGAGGCCTTCCACATGAAGGTCCCGGTCATCGCCCTCGCGGCCGGGGCCGTCGAGGAGACGATGAACGGCGGCGGCGTCCTCCTCCGCGAGAGGGATTTCCTCCGGACGGCGGTCCTCATCGACCGTCTGGAAAGGGACGCACGCCTGCGGCGGAAGGTCGTCGAAGGCCAGCTCAAGGCCCTCGGGAAGTACGACCGGGCGAACGTGGCCCGGATCCTGCTCGGCCACGTCGAAAGGGTGGCGGGACGATGAGGATCGACCAGCTGGTCCCGGCCTTCCATCGCGGGGACGCCATCGGTGACGACGGCGCTCCACATGAGGGATTTCCTGCGGTCCAAGGGGTTCGTCTCGGACATCTACTGCCTGGACCGGGACAAGGGGCTCGAAGCGGAGGGCCTGCCGTTCGCGGAGTTCCCGCCGGCCGGGAAGGGCGATGTCACCATCCTCCATTTCGCCCTTCCGTCGCCCCTGACCGCGGGGCTGGCGCGGCAGGCCGGCCGAAAGGTCATCGTCTATCACAACATCACCCCGGAGCGCTTCTTCGCCCCCTACAACGCCGAGATGGCCCGCATCTGCCGGGTGGGGCGCGAAGAGCTGGCCTCGCTCGTCCCGTCCGTCGACCTGGCCCTGGCGGATTCCGAGTACAACCGGAGGGAGCTCGCCGAGCTGGGCTTCCGGAAGACCGACGTCTTGCCGCTTTTCATCGACTTCCGGAAATACGAGACCCCCGCCTACGATTTCGTCCGCGGCCTTTACCGGGACGACCGGACCAATATCCTCTTCGTCGGCCGGGTCGCGCCGAACAAGAGGATCGAGGACCTCATCAAGGTCGTCTTCTATTACAAGAAATACATCTCGCCGCTCGTCCGGCTCATCGTCGTCGGCAAAACGTCCGCCCTCCCGAACTACTTCGAGAGCCTCGTCCGGATGGCCGACGAGTTCTACCTCAAGCCCGAGGAGATCGCATTCACCGGCCACGTCCCGGACGAGGAGATGTTCGCCCTGTACAAGGCCTCGGACGTCTTCCTGTCGATGAGCGAGCACGAAGGATTCTGCCTGCCGCTCGTCGAGAGCATGGTCTTCGACCTCCCCATCGTCGCCTACGACGCGGCCGCCGTCCCGTTCACTCTGGACGGGGCGGGCGTGCTCTTCGGGACCAAGCGGCCGGACCTCGTCGCCGAGCTCGTCGCCCGCGTCGCCGGGGACGCGGAGCTCCGGGGGCGGATCGTCGAGGGCCAGAGGCGCCGGCTCGAGAGGTTCCGCGGGATGGACCTCGGGGGATTCCTTCTCGGCAGGATCAAGGAGCTCGTCCCATGAAACGGAGGATCGCGTTCGTCGTCCAGCGCTACGGCAAGGAGGTCATGGGGGGATCGGAGCTCCATTGCCGCCTCGTCGCCGAGCGGCTCGCCGCCGCCGGGGACGACGTCACGGTTTACACGACCTGCGCCAAGGATTATATCACCTGGAAGAACGAATACCCGGAAGGGGAGTCCCTGCTCAACGGGGTCCTCATCCGGCGATTCCCGGTCGTGAAAGCCAGGGACATCGCGTCCTTCAACGAGTTTTCGGACAGGATTTTCCACAATCCCCACTCGCCGGACGACGAAAAGGATTGGATGGAACGCCAGGGGCCTTTTTCGACCGGACTCGTCGAGGCCCTCGCGCGCGAGGAGGCCGGCCACGACCTGTTCATCTTCTTCACCTATCTTTATTACAACACCTACTGGGGCCTCAAGGCCGTGCCCCCCGAAAAGGCCGTCCTCGTCCCGACGGCTCACGACGAGCCGGCCCTGCGCCTCGAGATGATGAAGGAGGTCTTCGCGAGACCGCGGGCCTTCGTCTTCAACACGCGAGTCCGAGCGGGAGATGCTCGGCCGCTATTTTTCCTTCGAGGGCAAGTACGGGGACGTCGTCGGCGTCGGGGTCGACCTCCCGAAGGCGCCGGCGACCGGCGGGCTTCTTCGAGGAATACCGGGTCCGGACTCCCTATATCCTTTATGCCGGCCGCATCGAGCCGGGCAAGGGCTGCCGGGAGCTCATCGACAACTTCCTCCGGCATGTCCGGATGTCCCCGGGGCTCGAGCTCCTGCTCATCGGGAACCTGCTGATGCCGCTCCCCGACCATCCCGCCGTCCGGTATCTGGGCTTCGTCGCGCCCGAGGACAAGAACGCGGCCATGGCCGGGGCCCTGGCGACGGTCCATCCGTCGCGGTTCGAGAGCCTGTGCATGGCGGCGCTCGAATCCCTCGCGGTCCGGACGCCCATCCTGGTCCAGGAAGCGACCGACCCCCTCAAGCTCCATTGCCTGGAAGGGCAGTGCGGGCTATACTATTCGAACCCGGACGACGTTCGGCGAAGCCCTGGCCCTCCTCGAGGCGGACGACAGGCTGCGCCGGGCCCTCGGAGGGAACGGCTACGACTACGTGGCCCGCAACTATGCGTGGCCGACGATCATCGATAAGTACGAGACGATGTTCGGGCATGTGCTCGGGCCCGGCTCCGCGGCCGGAATCCCGAATTGACTAAATTAGGACGATATGCTAAGAAGTGAGGCAGGGGAGGGTTAATTTCTGCATGGCGTTCGTCAATTACGCGACCAAGAATCTGGCGATCAAGGTCGTCTATTACGGCCCCGGCCTGAGCGGGAAGACGACCAATCTCCGGTTCATCTATTTCAAGCTGGACGCCTCTTACCGCGGGGAATTCATCTGCCTGGAGACGGAGACCGAGCGGACCTTCTTCTTCGACCTCCTGCCCATCAAGGCCGGGCTCATCGGGGAGTTCAAGGTCCACTTCCAGCTGATGACGGTCCCCGGCCAGGCGTTCTACGAGGCGTCCCGCAAGAGCGTCCTCAAGGGCGCCGACGGCATCGTCTTCGTCGCCGATTCCCAGATCCCCCTGCTCGACGCCAACCTGGAGAACTTCGACGGCCTCCGGCGGAACTGCCTCGAGCACAACATCGACCTCAACCAGATCCCGCTCGTCTTCCAGTACAACAAGCGGGACCTGAACTATCTCATCCCCGTCGAAACGTTCAACAACCTCCTCAACCCGCGGCGCCTGCCCTTCGTCGAAGCGGCCGCCATCAACGGCGTCGGCGTCTTCGAGACCCTGCGGGAGATCTCCAAGCTGACGGTCCCCGTGGTCCGGGAAAAGATCCTCGGGGAGAAGCGGCGGGAGATCAAGAAGGCCGAGTTCGTCGAGGAGCTCCCGGAGGAGATCGCCGAGCGCCGGGAACGGGCCAGGGAGGACGTCGAGTTCATCTCCCCGGCCCAGGCCAGCCCCTTCCAGGTGACCAAGATCAAGATGAAGTCCCAGAAGGAGATCGAGACGGAGCTCGACAAGATCTCCAAGGAATTCGGGACCAAGGGCAAGTAGCCCTCGCCCTGCCTTTCTTTTCGAGCATACTCGGCCTACTTCGGCATAAGGAATTCCCGGCTCGAGGGTCCTCTCTTCCGAGATCAAGGAATTCCCGGCTCGAGCCCTGTCCTTCCCCACGGCTTTGGAAAAGGGCCGGGTGCGGGGGGGATCTTGATCCTTGCTCGTGACGCATATCGCCACGCATCGGCATTCGTCCTTATAGCGAGGACCGATGCTGTTCCGGATCGCCAGCGCCTCGCTCGCCGGGATCGAGGCCTATCCCGTCGAGGTCGAGGCCGACATCTCCCTCGGTTTTCCCCAGTTCATCACCGTCGGCCTGCCCGACCCGGCCGTCCGGGAGAGCAAGGAGCGCGTCCGGGCCGCCCTGAAGAACTGCGGCTACGACATCACGGCCCGCAAGATCACCATCAACCTCGCCCCGGCCGACCGGAAGAAGGAGGGCTCGGCCTTCGACCTGCCCATCGCCCTGGGATTCCTGGCCCAGCAGGGGATCTTCCCCCCCGAGAGATTGCGCGATTATCTGTTCGTCGGCGAACTGGCCCTGGACGGGCGGCTCAAGCCCGTGCCCGGCGTCCTCCCCATCGCCATCCTCGTCAAGCGCCTGGGCTTTCGGGGCCTCGTCGTCCCCCACGCCAACGAAAAGGAGGCCGCACTCGTTCCCGGCCTCGTCGTTTACGGCCTCCGCGATCTCGTCCAGGTCATCGGCCTGCTCACCGGCGTCGAGGATATCCACCCCTCCGCCTGCCGGCCCGAGGACCTGATGACGCCGCCCGTTTACGCCGTCGATTTCCAGGGAGGTCAAGGGGCAACAGCACGTCAAGCGGGCCCTCGAGGTCGCCGCCGCGGGGGAACACAACGTTCTTCTCGTCGGCCCTCCCGGGGCAGGAAAGACCATGCTCGCCCGTCGGCTCCCGACCATCCTCCCGCTGATGACCTTCGACGAGATGCTCGATGTGACCCAGGTTTACAGCGCGGCCGGGCTCCTCCAGGATGCCGGGGCGGTGAGCTGTCGGCCTTTCCGAGCCCCCCACCATACGATCACCGACGCGGGCCTGGTCGGCGGCGGCGTCATCCCCCGGCCGGGGGAGGTGAGCCTGGCCCATCACGGGGTGCTCTTCCTCGACGAGCTTCCGGAGTTCCGCCGCCGGGTCCTCGAGGACCTCCGCCAGCCCATCGAGGACGGCCGCATCACGGTCTCCCGGTCGGCGATGAGCTCGACGTTCCCGGCCTCTTTCATGCTTGTCGCGGCCATGAATCCGTGCGAGGACGTCTTCAAAGGCATGGCCGGGGGGAAGGTCGACTGCACGGAAGCCCAGAGGAGCCGATACTACTCCAAGATCTCCGGTCCGCTCCTCGACCGCATCGACATCCAGCTCGACGTCCCGGAGGTCAAGTTCCGGGACATCGTGTCGAAGGAGGACGCCGAAAGCTCGGAGGCGATCCGGGATCGCGTGAGCGCCGCCCGCGAGATCCAGCTCCAGCGCTTCAAGGGCCGCAAGATCTACGCCAACTCACGGATGGGCCCGCGCGACGTCAGGCGGTTCTGCGCGATAGGGGAGGAGGCGGAGAAGCTCTTGGAGACGGCCGTGACGAAGCTCGGCTTCAGCGCCCGGGCTTACGACCGGGTCCTCAAGGTGGCGCGGACGATCGCGGACCTGGCCGGGGATGCGGACATCGGCACCGCCCATATCAGCGAGGCCATTCAGTACAGGATGATGGACCGGGTACGGTGACAGACGTCAAAGATCCAGCCGGACCCCGAGTCCTTTCTCTTTGGCGCGCTGAAGGATCGTCGGGGCGACGGCCATGTCGTCCAGGGCCAAGCCGAGGTTGATCGCCAAGGTGCGCTCCTTTTCGTTCTGGCGGCCGGGCTTGATCCCTGCGACCAGCTCGCCCAGGTCGGCATAGGGCTCGGGGGTTTGTTGGAAATAGCCCGCCGACCTGTAATATCGGAACTGGGCATGATCGTCGGTGCCGATGCGGTCCATCTGGGCGAGGGCTTCGCCGGACCAATAGGAATCGAAATCGACGGCGGAGCCGAATGCGCCGGGGCGCAGCCAATCCTTTGCGATCGCCGGGACCGGATGCTTCAAGATGGGACCGGAGGTTACCACGAGGTCCGATCCCGTCACCGCCTGCTTCGGTCCCTTGACGCCAAGGATCTCGAGTCCGAGCCGGTCCGACATCTCCGCAATGAACTTCTCCTGGACCTCGGGAAGGACATCATAGGCATAGACGCGCTTGATCGGGAACAGGCAGGACAGGGCCTCCAGGTTGGCGCGTCCCTGAACGCCGCACGCCAGGATGCCTATCGTTTCGGAATCGGGCCTGGCCAGATATTTCGCCGAGAGCGCCGAGGCGGCTCCCGTCCGCATGGCGGTGATCCACGTGCAATCCATCACCGCGCAGGGGATGCCGGTTTCGACGTCGTTCAGGACGATCAATCCCGAGATATAGGGCAAGCCGCGCTTGAAGTTCCCCGGGTAGCCGCTCACCCACTTGATCCCGGCCGAGCGCATGGAGGGGATATAGGCGGGCATGGCGTGGATGAACGCGTCGGGCATCGTATGGATGCCGGGCTTGGGCGGCATTTCGACCCGGCCCTTCCCCTTTTCGAGAAACGCTTTTTCGAGCAGGTCGATGATCTCCGTCATGGGCATGTCGACAGTTTCAACGTCCCTGCGCGACAGATAGAGGATTTCGCGTTCGCTCATAAGGCGCTCCTGGGTTTGATCACATGGCTGTTGTCCGGACATACAATGCGGGCCATCGCGTCACCGGGCCGCCGGCTGCCGGAAGAAGAAAAGGGCCACATCGGCATAATTATAGGGCCGTTTCGGGGAATAAAGCTCTAGATGAAACCGCTTCTCCAGCATCGCTCTTCGGATCCTCTCCTCACCGGATGTGTACCCCGAATTATAAGCCGTGGCGTAGAAGCGCAGGCGGTCCTCGGCGTCACTGAAAACGACTTTCCGGTGCCGCTTCTTCATGACCGCCATGAACACGCGCAGGTATTGGACCTGCCAGCGCATGTCGTCGAGACGGAGGACCCTCTCTCTGCGCACATCGGACCGGTCCCCCTTGGCAAAGGCCGGGATCCCCGCGACGGCCTTTTCAGCGGCGCTCACGAGGCCGTTCCAGTCGGCTTCGAGCTGTTCTACGAATGACGGCTTCATCTGGAAATGGCCGACCGAGAAGTTGGCGTATTTCCGGCCGTATTGGACATAAAGCACTTTGAGGGTGCGGACCTGGATCAGGTCCTCGAAATAGTTGAACCGGATGATCTCCGGAAAGACGACGGCCAGGGCGATCGTCGTATCATCGGGAGGGAGGCGCAAGGATTCGGCCAGCCAGGTGTTTTCCTCGAGATATTTCTCCGCCTCGGCGTATTCTTTGCCGAAGATAAGGCGATAATCTTCGCCCGGGTCCGGGCCGGCGAACGAGGCCGAAGGGGACAGGGTGCCGAAGAACACGGCCCCCGCTGCCGCGATCGCTCGAACGGTCCGGCCCGCTTTGTCCGTCAACGATCCCTTCCTCACGACGACATCGCCCGCTCGTGGATCGAGTATGCCGAGAGGCTCAATCGCCCCGGGATTTGACGCGGGCGGGCTCCAAGACAATAACGACGGCGCGCTCCGCGGCCCGCGGCCTATGTTTCGTGCCTTTGGGCACTACCGCGACCTCGCCTTCTTTGAGAGGGATCGGGCCGTTTTCCGTGTCGATGACGATCTCGCCTTTGTAGATCAGGAAGAATTCGTCATCGTTGTGCTTGTGCCAGTGGAACTCGCCTTTGACGGCCGACACCCGAAGGACCCAGTCGTTGATGCGGGCGACGTCGATCGGCGACCAGAATGTGTCGCCCAGCTGCTTATCGAGTTCTTCAAGAGAGAATTTTTTCGGAGGAAGCTCTTTATCCATGGACCGACTTTAACAGGAATCGGCCTTTTTTTCCAGCGACGGCAATGGCGTTTTCGCGGCTCAGTCCGGGAACTTGTAGCCCTTGTCCCGGAAGAGCCGGAGGCAGGCGTCGCAGACGTCGGGATCGAAGGCGGCGCCGCGCTTCTCCGAGATCTCGGCCAGGGCCGCGTCCGTTCCGACGGCTGGGCGGTAGGGCCGGTGGGAGGACATGGCCTCGACCACGTCGGCGACGGAAAGAATCCTCGACTCCAAGAGGATCTCCTGACCCTTGCGCCTGTTCGGATACCCTGTGCCGTCCAGCCGCTCGTGGTGCTCGAGGATCATCCGGCCGACGGGCCACGGGAATTCGATGTCCTTGATAATGTCGTGCCCGGCCTTCGGGTGAGTTTGGATCCAGGAGAATTCGGTGGCCGTCAGTTTCGAGGGTTTGCTCAGGATCTCGGCCGGGATGGCGATCTTGCCGATGTCGTGGATGATGGCGGCGGTATGGAGCCCCTCCAGGCGGTCGGCGGACAATCCCATTTCGGCGCCCAGGGCCTGGGCCAGGTGGTCCACCCTTTTCTGGTGGCCCGCGGTGTAGGTATCGCGCATCTCGATGACCGTGGCCACGGCCTGGACGGTGGCGTCGAGGGCCCGGCGGAGGCGCTCGAACCCGAGCCGGCGCTCCTCCAGCTCGCCGAGGCGGAGCCGGGTCTGCTGGAAGCTCCGGACGGCCACCAGGTTGCGGATGCGGGCGTCGAGCTCCCTGATGTTGACCGGCTTGGTCAGGTAGGAATCGGCGCCGTGCTCCAGCCCCTTGAGCTTGGCTTCCAGGCCCGGCTTGGCCGTGATCAGGATGACCGGGATGCCCTGGAAGTCGGGCGTCTCCCGGACGTTCCTCAGGAGCTGATAGCCGTCCATCCGAGGCATCATGATGTCGGAGACGACGACGTCGGGCGGGTCCCGGCGGATCGCCTCCCAGGCTTCGACGCCGTCCGCGGCGGCGACGACCTCGTGGCCGTATCGCATCAGCATCGCGCGGATGTAGTTCCTCAGGTCGACGTTGTCCTCGGCCAGGACGATCCGGTCGATGAACGGCTGGGTGCCCGGCGCAACGGGGCCCTCGTCGTCTGCTTTGTCCGGCAGCCGGTCCACCCAGGCCAGATCGTCCGCGGACACGCTGCCAGGATCGTCCTTGCGCTCGAGCGGCCCGCGCCCGCCCTCCGGCCTCTCCCCGTCGATCGACGAGGGCCTCGGGCACCAGCTCGGCCAGGTTTGTCGGGAGCTCGATGCGCACCCGCGTGCCCCGGCCGACTTCGCTCTCCATGGAGATCGAGCCCCGCATCAGCTCGACGTACTCCTTGACGATCGTCAGTCCGACCCCCGTGCCCTCGTAGCGGCGGGTGCTGGAACCATCGACCTGGCGGAACCGCTCGAAAATGGAGGGCAGTTGGTCCGCGGGAATTCCGATCCCCGTGTCCGCGACGTCGAGCCGGACGCGGGAGCCGAGGGACTCCAGGGTCAGCTCGACGGACCCGCGTTCGGTGAACTTGATGGCGTTCCGGACGAGGTTCGTCACGACGCGCTCGAACTTGCCTCCGTCGATGTCGACCGGCGGCACGTCGCCCTTCGGCCTGAAGACGAGCGAAAGCCCCTTGTGCTCGGCCATCTCCCGGAACGTGGCGACCGTGTCCCGGAGGCGTGCCCCGAGGTCGGTCCTCTTCAGGTAGAGGGGCATCCGTCCGGCCTCGATCCTGGAGAAATCGAGCATCTGATTGATCAGGTCCAGCAGTTTCAGGGAGCTCCGGTAGGTCGATTCGAGGAGGGCGTGCTGGCCGGGCGGGACCGGCCCGGCGTCCCCGAGATAAAGGCTCTGGATGGGTCCGACGATCGCGGACAGCGGCGTCCTGACCTCGTGGCTGATGTTCGTGAAGAACTGCGACTTGAGGGTGTCGAGCTTCTTCAGCTCCTCGTTGGCCCGGGCCAGGTCCAGCCGCCCTTTCAGGGCGTTCAGCCGCGTCCTGTTCTTCAGCAGGGTCCAGACGACGGCCAGGAACATCGTGACCAGCAGGAAATAGTTGTTGGAGACGACGGCGGCACGGCCGGCCGCGTCGTAAGGACGCAGGAAGACGGGGAGAATGAAGAAGAACTCGACGACGGCACAAGCGACGAGGACGCGCTTCACGTCGAGGATCATGACGAATATGACCACAAGGATCGTCAGATTGATGCCGGCATAATAGACGCTCGTCGGTCCCCCCGTGAGCCAGCACATGGCGACGATGTCCAGACAGCTGACGATCATGAGGACCATGCCGACGTCGGCCGTGTGCTCCCGGACGTACTTCGTTTTCAGAGAGAAGAAGGCGAGGGCGCAGACGGCGATCTCGAACAGGCGAAGGAGCCACAGGTTGGGGAAGAGGCCAGGAAAATCGACGACGTCCAGCGCCCCGAAAAGAGGGAAAAGGAACATCCCGATCAGGGTCGTAGTGCGCAGCATCTCCAGACTGAGGGCCTTCGTCTCGCGCTCGAAGTGCTCCCGAAGGGTCCGGTCCTCGACGCGCTCGTTGAGGAGATCCAGGATCTTGCGCAGGCGCATTGCCCCTATTCTACCAGCGAATGCCCTTAATAGCACCTGGGAGGGGACGAACGGGGATCAGAAGACGACCTCGAAATCCATCTTGCGCTTCTTCAATTCCGCGACCAGGCGGCGGATCATGCCGGCGAAAAAGGCGTCGGTCATCGCGGGCTCCATCTTGTGCCGCACGAAGAACGCCCGGAACTGGCCGACATAGTTCATCCGGTCGATGAGGATGCGGTCCGCCTTCCCGTCCAGGGCGGCGACGAGGGCTTCCGGGTCGCCCGGCAGGACGGGGCCGATGAACGCATAGGTCCTGATGCCGGCCGCCTTCAGGTCGGCGAGCGCGGCGATGCGCTCGGAGACCGGCGACGCGCCCGGCTCGACGAGCCGGGAGACGCGGTCGTCGTTCGTGGCGACGGTGAACCCGACGTCGATCTCCTTGAACCGCTTGAACACGTCGATATCGCGCAGGAGCAGGGCGGATTTGGACTGGATCGCGACCGGGAATTCCGCCTCGGCCAGGATCTCGAGGCACCGGCGCGTCAGCCTGTACTTGGCCTCGAGCGGCTGGTAGGCGTCGCAGACCGAAGAAAGCCAGACGACGCCCTTCTTGGCCCGCCGGACCTGTTTTTGAAGGATCTCGGGGGCGTTGACCTTGACGTCCACGAACTCGCCCCAAGGCTCCTCATGCCCGGAGTAGCGCCTCATGAACAGGCTGGCATAGCAATAAGCGCACGCATGTTCGCATCCCGTATAACAATTGACGCAATAGTCGTAGATCTTGGACTTGTTGAGGATGCCCTTGGCCTGGACTTCCCTGACTTTCAGCATAGGAACATTATAGCGCATCGCTGTTGCCCTTTCGGGGCGGGCTTGCTACAATCTCCCCCATGCACGGAGAGAACCGATGAAGGGGAGGCGCTCCTATGGCCGTTGAGATCAAGCCCTGCGGGGACGCCTACGTCAACCGGGTGAACCTGCCCCGGGTTCTCGGGCTCTGGGACGTCATCTCCATCGTCATCGGCGGGGTCATCGGTTCCGGCATCTTCCTGGTCCCCAAGTCCATCGCCTCCGTCCTCCCGTCGCCGCTCCTCATGCTTTCGGTCTGGGTCGTCGGCGGGCTCCTCAGCTACTTCGGCGCCCTCGCTTTCGCCGAGCTCGGCGCGGCCATGCCCGAGGCGGGCGGCATGTACGTCTTCCTCCGCGAGGCGTACGGGCCGCTCCTCTCGTTCCTCTTCGGCTGGACGCTCTTCCTCGTCATCGACGCGGGGGCCATCGCCACACTGACCGTCGCCTTCACCTCCCGCTACCTCCCTTATTTCTTCAGGATGACGCCGCTGGCCATCAAGGCGGTCTCGGTCGCCTTCATCGTCTTCCTGGCCACGGTCAATATCATCGGCGTCCGGGCGGGAGCGAACCTCCAGAACGCCCTGACCATCATCAAGACCTCGGCCCTCTTCATCGTCGCCGGCGTCATCTTCCTCTTCGGGAAGGGAAGCGTCTCGAACTTCGTTTCCCCCGCCCCGGACCTCGGGGCGCCGGGCCTCCTGGGGTCGTTCGGGGTCGGGCTGGTCGCCGTGCTCTGGGCCTATAAGGGCTGGGAATCGTCGACCTACAGCGCCGGGGAGATCAAGAGGCCGGAGCGCAACATCCCGCTGGGGATCCTCATCGGGACCCTGTCCATCGTCGTCATCTACGGCATCGTCAACCTGGCCTATCTGTACGTCCTCCCCGTCGGAGCGATCGCCAAGTCCGACCGCATCGCGAGCGACGCCCTGGCGCTTGTCACCGGGCCCATCGGCGGCTCGCTCATCGCCCTGGTCATCCTCTTCTCCATCATGGGGGCGGCCAACCAGAACATCCTCTGCTCGCCCCGCGTCTATTTCGCCATGGCCCGCGACGGCCTGTTCTTCAAGCGGATCGCCGACGCCCATCCGAAATATCTGACGCCCTACGTCTCCATCATCGCCATCAGCATCTGGAGCATCATCCTCAGCCTGTTCTTCGGGACCTTCGAACAGCTCTTCACCTACGTCGTGTTCGGCCAGTGGATCTTCTTCGGGCTGACGGTCGCGGCGGTCATGATCCTCCGGAAGAAGCGTCCCGACATGCCGCGCCCCTATAAGACGTGGGGGTATCCCATAACGCCCATCTTCTTCATCCTGGCGGCGCTCTTCATCTCCCTGAACTCGCTCATCAATGAGTTCAGGAACGCCCTCGCCGGGCTGATCATCATCCTCCTGGGCGTGCCGGTGTACCTCTACTGGAAGAACAAGAAGCGCTGACCCCGTCCCGCCGTTTCGGCCGAGATCGCTTCCGGCGACACGCCGGTCTTCCCCGAGAACTTTCTGGTGCTTTTTTCGCCCGCTTGGGTTAAAATAGTCCGTGCACTGGGGAACACGGTGTGGGAACCGCCGTAATTGATCTTCTAATTTAGTCGACATGACCAAGGATCAAGCGCTCCTTCGGTTCATCCAATCCCTGCGCCTCGCGTTCAAGAACGCGACCATGTACAAGATGGACCACCCCGCCTTCGTCCACTGCGTGGAAGACCTCAAGGCCCGGGCGGAAGACGCCTTCGCCCACATCTCTCCGCTTTCCGTGGGATTCACCCCCCGCTCGGTCTTCGCCGACGGCCGCTTCTGGGAAGGAGAGAGAACGTACCGTGAGCTGGGGATGCTTTTCCACCTCCGGAAGATCAAGACCCTCGAGATCCGCCCGGGGATCACGGGCGATGAAATGATGCGGTTCTCGTCCCAGGTGACCCTCCCCCTGGGGGAATTCGTCAAGCTGGGCGGGGCCGGAGAGATCCTGAAGAGGGAGAAGATCATCCATATCTCGGTGGAAGAGCTCGATTACAAGGAGCTCCTCGAAGGGACCGGCGAGGAGATCAAGGACATCTGGCCGTACCTCCTCCAGGAAGCGGTGGAGGCCAACGACGCGGAAAAGATCATCGACGTCGCGGAGAGCTTCGACCGGGTCGCGGACAAGCTCGACACGGCGGAGCTCATGGTCGACGAGAACATGAACCGGAACTTTTACAGGTTCTTTGCCTATCTCAAGGAGAACGACGCGACGAAGTACCGTTCCTGCGCCAAGAACCTCATCAAATCGTTCGTGACCGATAAGGGCGTCAACCTCCACTCAAAGCTCGACAACCTGAAGCTCCTGATCACGGATGTGAAGGAAGAGGACCTGGCGTCCACTCTTTGGGAGGAGATCATCGCCGACGAGAAGCTTCGACTCTCTGAGCTTCAGCATCTTCTCCAAGCTCCTCGAAGGGGACAGGCACAAGCGGGTCTCGAAATCGCTCCAACAGCTGTTCCAGACCGACAATCCCCTCAACCGCCGGCCCGAGGTCGAAGAAAAGGTCAAGGCCCTTCTCTCGGGGACGTCCGGCCAGTTCATCTCGGAGATCTACAGGCAGACCCTGAGCTCGCTCCTGAAGGAGATTCGCTTCGACAAGAAGATCGCCTTCGATCACGAACAGCTGGCGGTCAATTACCGGTACATCCTCATGAACGTCCTGGCCCTCGAAACGGATACGGGACGGATGGCCGCCGCCGCGGACAGGCTCCTCGGGACGTGGGATGCGATCGCCGGAGGCGGGGATTTCGAGTTCCTGAGCAGGCTCCAGGAAGTCCTGCTGTCCAAACGGGCGGCCTGCCCCAAGGACCCGGCGCTCCGGAAGGTCGATGACGCCCTCGGTGAATGCGTGGAGAGAGCCGTGCTCGACGAGGGGACATCTCCCTTCTTCGACCAGCTCATCTCCGGCCTGTCGGAGAGCCGGTTCGGCCTCGACGTTTACCTGCAGAAGATCTTTGCCGAGAACAGGATCACGCCGTTCATCCTTCGGGCCTATTACCGGTTCTTCAAGGAACAAATGGACGCCCTGACATCCCGGCTGGGGGAGAAGCGGCAGGACCGGCCCTTCCTCGACCGGATCATCACGGCGTCGAAAGCCATAGATTCTTCGCTGTCCCGGACGATCCTCAAGGCCGTCTACGGCGTGGGAGACGAGTCCGTCCGGGGGGAAGCCCTCAAAGCCATGGGCCGCATGTCCGAGATCGACAAGGACTTCATGTTCCCGATCCTCAGGTTCGCGAAGCCTTCCCTCAAGAGCGAAGCCCTCGTCATCCTGGCCGGCCGCGACGCGACCCGGAAAAGGGCGCTCGACATCTTTCTCCGGTTCCAGTCCCCCTACGGCATCCGGAACAAGAGGCTGAGGGCCCATATCCAGATCGTGGAAAGCCGCGACATCCGCCAGGCGGCCGGACATCTCGAGCGGCTCAGCCGGAGGAAGTCCTGGTGGAACCGTTCGGTGAGGAGGGAAGCCCGCCGCGTGCTGGAGAAGTGGAATGAGACCGGACGTTAAGAACGTATTCATCAGCCTGCTGAACGCCATCCAGGCGGGAAAGATCTACACCGAGGACCATCCGACGTTCAGGGAATTCGTCGACGTGCTCCATCGACGGCTGACCGACCACCTGGCGGAGAGCCGGGAGATCGTCCTGGGGATCATCGAGGGCGAGCTGGCCTGGGAGGAGGAGATCTATTTCGAGCTGAGCCAGCGGCTGAAGTCCCTCGTCGAATTCCTCCAGGAATGCGGGATCAACCGGATCGTCTTCCGGCCGGGACTGCGGCCCGAGGAGCTGTCCAGGTTCATCGCCTTCCTCACCCGGCCCGGGAAGAAGCGGGCCCTCGAATCGCAGGAAAACGACGAGATCCAGGGGATCGAGAACATCAAGGTCGGCAAGCTCAGGGCGCGGTCGGCGGGAGCGGGAGGTGGCGATCCCGCCCGGGAACGCCGGGACCGCTACAAAGGCTCCCTGGACTTCGCCTCGCATTCCCTGAAGGCCGTCCTGAACAGGGAGGAGGTCGATTTCCTGGACCTCCGATTCAACATCCTCAACGTCATGGAAAACTTCATGGGCAGGCACCAGGAGCTGCTCAACCTCGTGTCGGTGAAGGATAAGGACCTCGTCACCTTCGTCCATCTCCTTCACGTGTCCGTCCTTTCGATGTCGTTCGCGGCCAAGCTGGGATTCGCCAAGGACGATGTCCTGGATCTGGGGATCGCCGCGCTCTTCCACGACGTGGGGAAGCTCCACATTTCCTCGGAGATCCTCAAGAAGGACGGGAAGCTGGCCGACAGCGAGTTCGCCCGCATCAAGGAACATCCTTTTCTGGGTTCGTGGATCCTTCAGGGGTACCAGGAGGCTTTGGGGATCCTCCCGGCCGTCGTGGCCTTCGAGCACCATCTCCGCTTCGACGGGAAAGGCTATCCCAAGGTCCCCTATCCGCGCCCGCCTCACGCCGCTTCGCTCATCGTCTCCTTGTGCGACGTCTATGACGCGCTGACCCAAAAAAGGTCCTACAAAACGGATTACCCTCCCGACAAGGTCTATGAAATCATGAGCCTCGAAAAGGGGAAGCTCTTCGACCCCGCCCTGCTCGAGAGGTTCTTCCAGGTCATCGGCGTCTGGCCGATCGGGGCCATCGTCATGCTTACCGACGGGCGGATCGCCGTGGTTCGGGAAGTCAACGAACAGGACATTTACAGACCCAAGGTGGAGGTCGTCCATCCGGTCGCCGCGGGGGAGGTCATCGATCTCCTCGAGACACGGGATCGGCTCCAGGTCAAGGAGGCCCTGAACCCTCTGGGCAAAGGCCAGGAATACCTGGAACACGTCTTTGCGGCCGGGTAGCCGCCGCGTGCCGCCCCGCCCCGCTCTGCTCACGGCCTCCTTTGACTTCCCCGCGTCACCTGAATACAATCCCGTTCGGGGGCTCAAAGAAAGACGGAACCAGTCCCCACACCGTTCTCCGAGGAGGTCCAGAATGAGCTCCGGAATGAAGAGCCGGCGAGAGTTCCTGCGGGCGTGCGGCGTCATGGGGACGACCGCGCTGGCGCTCAAGGCCGAGGCGCTCGAGCGCGTCACGGACGCCGTCCAGTCCGTCGCGGGCATGAGCCCCGAGGCGGTCGCGAGAGACGAGTTCTTCTGGCGGGAGATCCAGCTGGCCTTCAAGCTGGACCGCACGCTCATCAACCTGAATAACGGCTTCACCTGCCCCACCCCCCGGGTCGCCATGGAGGCCGTCTGGCGCTACATGGACATCATCAACATGCTGCCGGTCCACTATCAGGCCCAGGTCGCCGAGAATACCCAGACCATCCGCCGGAGGATGGCCGCGGAATTCGGCTGTGATCTCGAGGAGATGGCGCTGACCCGAGGCGCCAGCGAATCCCTGCAGATCGTCCAGAACGGGATCGACCTCAAAGCCGGCGACGAGGTGATCACGACCGAGCAGGACTATCCCCGAATGCTGACGACGTGGGACCAGCGGATGCGGCGCGAGGGCATCGTCGTCACCCGCCTCCAGTTTCCCGTGCCGGCCACCCAGGACTTTCTTTACAACATGTTCGCAAAGGCCATCACGCCCCGGACCAAGGTCTTCCATTTCACCCACATCACGAATCTGACCGCCCAGCTGTTCCCCGTCCAGCGGCTGTCCCGGCTGGCCCGGTCGAAGGGCATCGTCACCATCATCGACGGCGCTCACGCCCTGGGGCATTTCCCGTTCAAGCTGAGGGACCTCGAGTGCGACGCCTACGGCGTCAGCCTGCACAAATGGCTGTTGGCGCCCATCGGCAACGGCTGTCTCTACGTGCGGCGGGAGAGCATCCCGAAATTCTGGCCCTTGCAGGCCGCCCCGGAACAGCAGGATAACGACATCCGGAAGTTCGAGGCCATCGGAACGCATCCCTGGGCCATCCGGGCCGGGCTGGGCGAATCCCTTGCCTTCCATCAGGCCATCGGCGCGGAGCGCAAAGCGGCGCGCCTGCGCTACCTGACCCTGCGCTGGGCCGACGCCCTCAAGGTCCATCCCCGCGTCAAGATCCTGACGGACCTCAGCGAGCCCGCGCAGGCCTGGGGCGTCGCGGCGGTCAATGTCGAGGGCATCGACGTCCGGGCCCTGGCCAAGTTCCTGATGGACGAGTACCGCATCGTCGTCGTCCCGCTCGTCGGCGGCGTCCCGCCGAACTCGGTCTTCGATTACCAGGCCCTGCGGGTCTCCCCGAACGTCTACACGACGCTCGAGGAGATCGACACGTTCATCATGGCCATGGAAGAGGCCATCAAGGGGAATATGCCCGAAACCGTCGGGCTCGTCCCCGCTTACCCGGCCGACGTCACCGTGTAGGTGACGGGGGAAGGGCTTTTGAGCCCATTCCCCCGTTCAGCTCCGGACCGGTCCCGGAGCGGAAAGGAGGATGGAGATGAAACGATTCGCTGCTCGGCCGGTCGTGATGCTGGCTTTCCTTCTTATCGCGGGCGGAGCCTCGGCGTTCGCCCAAGGGACCTTCAAGATCCCGTACAAGTTCGAGGCGGGCGGCAAGAAGCTCCCCGCGGGCACGTACTGGATCGGGACGACGGACGACGGACAGCTCGTGATCCGGCAGGAAGCGAAGAATATCGAGATCATCCTTCCTGTTCTCCAAAGGCTGGCTCAGCCCACGCCGCCGGTTGCCGAGCCCCAGGTGATCCTCGATGCGGTCGGGAACTTCGAGCCGTCTTATACGGAGTACGTCACGGACTACCTTTTGGCCGAAGTGTGGTTCCCCGGCCAGGAAGGATTCCTCATCCGCTCCCTGAAGGGAGCGCACCAGCACCAGACCATCAAGGGAGAGAAGCCGGGGGGCTGAAAAACCGTCCTCAGGGTAGAACGAGGCGGGAGATCATCGTTATGAGCGTTTATGTGGCCCTCATCCGCGCGATCAACGTCGGGGGAAACTCGCCGGTCCGGATGTCCGACCTGAGAAAGCGGTTCGAATCCCTGGGACTGGAGGGCGTCGTCACCTATATCCAATCCGGCAATGTCGTCTTTTCCACGGAAGAGAAGGACCGAGACCGATTGTCGCGCAAGATCGAGGCCGATCTTTCGGACCTGATGGGACGAGGCGTGAAGGCATTTCTGCTGACCCCCGAAGAGCTGAAAAAGGCCGCTGTGGAAAATCCCTTCGATCCGGCGCGCTTGGACAAGGAGCAGAGATGCCATCTCATGTTCCTGTCCGCGCCGCCCTCCGCCGCGCGACGCCGGGCGCTCATGGCCGTTCAAGGCGAAGAATACCGTTTCCACATCAAGGGCAAGGTGCTCTATTACGCCTATTCCCGCAAGTTCGATGGGATCCGGCGAATGATCGATTTCGAGAAGATCCTCGGCGTGTCCGGGACGTCCCGGAGCTGGAAAGTCGTGGACAAGCTCATCGAATTTCCAGCCGGTTCTAGGGCGTCGTAACGGACCGATCGGGCTTATCTGACTCCGACTCCACGAAGCTTTATAAAGATATAACAGCCAATGCCGAAGATTGCCCAGGCGATATAGGACAAGGAATAGGCCGCTAAGCGACGCCATATTACGGGCAAGAAGAATATACATAGCATCGTTGTTATGATAAAAATCCGGCCTTTGAGGGATTCTGCTTCGACACAAGCCCATATGCCGAAAAATAATCCCAAGCCTACACAAATGACTCCATAATTCATGAAAGCTTCGGTTCCCCTTGCTTGTACTCCGGAGGATACTGCTTGGATGAAGAACATTCAATAAGCGAATGTCGCCGATTACGGCAGGGGGAGCTATCGAGCCGATCTTACGAGGCGCGAATGGTATGGGGGAGAGGCTCAAACTTGGCTTGCGGGCGATAGCCTGCGACGGATCCCAAGCGCTTTTCGAGGTTGAAACCCAAAGAAATACGCGCATATTCTAAGGGGGGCAGAGATGAGAAACCAACGATTAAGCAGGTTCTTTATTCTTTTCGCTCTAGCTTTTTCTATTTGATCATCTTATTGGCTCGGACCGGATCACATTAAGTCCAGTCTATGAGATCAAAGGCCCCCCCGGCAAAGCGTTCGGATTCCTTTTGGACGTTACGGTTAACGAAAAGGGGCAGCTTCTTATCCTTGATAAGCTGAAAGATGAGATCTATCGATTCGACAGAGACGGCCGGTTCATGTCTACGATTGATGTGCCGCTTGCCGGCCTTAAGGAAGGGTATTGGTCCCCCGAGGGGATCTTCGTTTCCGGGAACCGGCTCTACATTCTCAACGGCTTAAGTATTGTCATCCTGGACCTCGCTGGCGGATCGATCAAGGAAATCACCGCGAACGACGTCGTCGGCGACGCCTTCTATGTTCATAACGGGGGCATCGTCATTATCGGCACTAAAGAAGGATCAATCGACACCTTCCGAGTCCTCGATGAGAACGGAAAGGAGATCAGGTTCCTTCGGCGGCCCTTCCGCTATTCCATACAGGATCCTGACAAGGATAGACAACGACAAAGCTCGCAGAGAAATGCTGAAGGCGATCAAGACTCTACTATTCGCCTCCCCATGATGAAATGTACGTCGTTGATCCGTACCAAATATTGCAGGATCCAGGTCTTCCGCGGCGAGGAATTGTTCACGACCTTGAGCCATGATGTGACCGACGGGCCCGTTTCCGATTTTGTCCCAGGAATATTATCCGTCCGTGATCAGGAGGGACGATACCATCCTCGTCTTTCGTCCGAGAACGAGCGTGTGGCCCATGAACTATTGCGTGGATATCTTCAAGGATTATATATATCAATCGACACAGGACTTGGATATCAAAGGGCCCGCCCATTGCCGCCGATCAGGAGGGCAACGTTTATGTGATCGTAGAAAGCGGCGCGACGGCTTCGATCATCAAGATGAAGATGAGCATAAACTGAGGGCCATCAGAGCGCAGGCTAAAGCCTGCGACTACATTAAAACCAAGAGCGCAGGCTGAAGCCTGCGGCTACATTAGAGCAAAGAATGGATGACGGATTACGGTTACTTCTGTCTTGGCCTATGACCAAGGATCAATGACTGTTACAGCGGCTGGATCTTGCCCGCCCGGACGACGATCTTGCCGTCCTTGATGACGTGGCGGACGGGATTGATGCCCAGCTGGTAGATGAGGGAGGCGTAGTTCGGGACGTCGCAGATGAGAAGGTCCATGCGCTTGCCGACCTCGAGGCTCCCGACCCGCTCATGCCGCCGGATGGCGTAGGCGGCATTCCCCGTGCAGGCGTTGAGGGCCTCCTCGATGGTCATGCGGAGCGTGTACACCCCGAGCTGGAGGACGAGGAGCATCGAGCTCAGCATCGAGCTCCCCGGATTGAAGTCGGAGGCCAGGGCCACGGCTGCCCCGGCCTCAATGAGCTTCCGGACGGGGGCCTTTTTTTCAAGCATCAGGAAGAACGGGACGCCCGGCAGGAGGAGGACCGCCGTCCCGCTTGCCGCGATCTTCCGGATGCCTTCATCCGTCGCGTTGATGAGATGCTCGGCCGACACCGCGCCCGACTCGGCCGCGTATTCCGTCCCGCCGAGCGGGACGAACTCGTCGGCGTGGATCTTGACGCCGAGCCCGGCCGCCCGGGCGGCCTCGGCCAGGCGCTTCGTATCCTCGAGGTCGAAGACGTTCGGCTCGCAGAAAATGTCGAAGAACTCGGCCAGCCCGCGGGCCTTGATCACGGGCAGGACCTTGTCGATGATGAGTCCGATGTACTCGGCCTTCCGGCCTTTGTACTCGGGCGGGATCTCGTGGGCGCCCATGTACGTCGGGACGACGTCCACGGGGTGCGCTCCCCGGAGCGCCGCGAGGGCCTCGAGCTGTTTGACCTCGTCCTCGAGGTTGAGGCCGTAGCCGCTCTTGGCCTCGACGGTCGTCGTCCCGGTGAGCAGCATCTGGTTGAGCCTCTGCTTGCAGAGAGCGACGAGCTCGTCCTTCGTGGCGGCCCGGGTCGCCTTGACCGTCGTTTGGATGCCCATGCCCTGCGCGGCCAGCTCCTGGTAGGTCGCGCCCTTGAGGCGGAGCAGGAACTCATGCTCCCGGTTCCCGGCGAAGGGGAGGTGGGTGTGGGCGTCGACGAAGCCGGGCAGGGCGACGCTCTCCCGGCCGTCGATCCAGGTCGCCCCCGGCGCCGCCGTGATCGTTCCGCGGAAGGCGTCGGCCGTTCCGACGAAGACGATCTCGCCCTTGTTCGAGGCGATCCAGCCGTCCTCGACGACCCCGAGGTCGCCGAGAGCCGGCCCTCTCTTCGGGAGCGGGCCGGCGGCCGTGACGAGCTGGCGGCAGCCGGAGACGACGCAATCAGCTGATATCATGAGACGATTTCCTCATCGGGGCCTGCTTGGTCCGCCGGATGAAGGACGGGGTCTCGTAGTTCTCCCACTGGTTCTCCCAGGAGGGCGGCTGCCAGGCGGGCGGCGTGTTGCCCTTGGGCTCGAAGATGTAGGGCGGCGTCTCGGTCCGGACCGGGAACGGCGGCGGCGTCTTGCTCCGGGACGTCGGCGCGAAGTCGTCGGTCGCGCCGACGATCCGCGGCGTGTCCATATCGAAGCCGGTCGCGATGACGGTGACCTTGACCATCTCTTTCATGGCCGGGTCGATGACCGTCCCGAAGATGATGTTGGCCTCGGGGTGGGCCAGGCTGTGGATGAGCTGGGAGGCCTTGGAGACCTCGTGGAGCGTGACGTCCTTGCCGCCCGTGATGTTGATGAGGACGCCGTGGGCGCCCTCGATCGAGGTGTCGATGAGGAGCGGGCTGGAGATGGCCTTCTGGGCGGCCTCGACGGCCCGGTCGTCGCCCGAGGCGATGCCGGTCCCCATGAAAGCCATGCCCATGCCCTTCATGATGGACTTGACGTCGGCGAAGTCCAGGTTGATGAGGCCGGGCTTGGTGATGAGGTCCGAAATGCCCTGGGCCGCCTGGCGGAGGATGTCGTCGGCCATCTTGAAGGCGTCCTGGATGGACGTGTTCAGCTGGACGGTCTGGAGGAGCCGCTCGTTGGGGATGGCGATGACGGTGTCCACCACGTTCTTGAGCTCCGCGAGCCCCTCCATGGCCTGCTTGGCCCGGACCTTGCCCTCGAACTCGAAGGGCAGGGTGACGATGGCGATGACGAGGACGTCCATCTCCGCGGCCAGGTTGGCCAGGATGGGCGTCGCCCCGGTGCCCGTCCCGCCGCCCAGGCCGGCCGTCAGGAAGACCATGTCGGCGCCCTGGAGGCTTTCGATGAGCCGCTCGGTGTCCTCCTGGGCGGCCATCTTGCCGGTCTCCGGCCGGCCGCCCGACCCGAGGCCCTTCGTCAGCTGGCCCCCGATGGGCAGCTTGATGGTCGCCCGGTTGCTGCTCAGGGCCTGGAGGTCCGTGTTGACGGCAATGAACTCGACCCCCTGGATGCCGGACTCGATCATCCGGTTGACGGCGTTCCCGCCGCCGCCGCCGATGCCGATGACCTTGATCTTGGCCCCGAGGGTCTCTTCGACGAGATGGAATTTCAGTTTGCTCGACAGTTCTTCGCTCATGTGTTCCTCCTATCCTTCCTTGAACCAGTCGGTGAATTTGGTCCAGACACCTTTCTTGCGTTCCCTGGAGAAGCCCCTCTCCAGGCCTCTGTTGTAGCCGTACAGGACGAGCCCGACGGCCGTCGCGAAGTCCGGCGTGGCGACCCGGTCGACCAGCCCGCCGACGCCGCCCGGGTCGCCGCGGCGCACGGGCAGGTCGAAGATGTCCTCGGCGACCTCTTCCAGGCCTTCGAGGAGCGACGTCCCGCCGGTCAGCACGATGCCCGAGTTCAGCGATTTCTCGTAGCCCATCCTCTTGATGTCCGCGTCCACGAGCCGGAAAATTTCCTCGGCCCGCGGCTGGATGATATCGGCCAGGATCTGGCGGGAGAGGACGCGGGGCTTCCGGCCCTTCCCGACCGAGGGGACTTCGATCGTCTCCTGTTCGTCGGCCACCGGGCCGGCGACACAGCCGTTCCGCTTCTTGATCTTCTCAGCCTCCGGGATGGGCGTCCGGAGGCCGACGGCGATGTCGTTGGTGAAGTTGTCCCCGCCGATGGGGATGGTCGAGGAGTACCAGAGACTGCCGCGCTCGAAGATGGCGACCTCGGTCGTCCCCGCCCCGATGTCGATGAGCCCGACCCCGAGCTCCCGCTCGTCGGACGTCAGGATGGACGCGCTCGTGGCGATCTGGTTGAGGACGATCTCCTGGGTGGCGACGCCCGCCCGCTGGATGCAGCTCTTGAGGTTCTGGAGGGACGTGACGGCCGAGGTCACGATGTGGACGTTGACCTCGAGCTTGATGCCGCTCATGCCCAGCGGGTCCTTGATCCCGTCCTGCTCGTCGACGACGAACTCCTGGGGGATGATGTGGATGATCTCGCGGTCCGGCGGGATGGAGAGCGCCTTCGACTGGTCGATGACGCGCTTGATGTCCTCCCGGGTGATCTCGCGGTTCTTGCCGGAGACGGCGACCACGCCCCGCGAGTTGAAGCTCTTGATGTGGGCGCCGGAGATGCCGATGTAGGCCGAGCCGATCTCGACGCCGGCCATGAGCTCGGCCTCCTCCTGGGCCTTCTTGACGGCGGCCGTCGTCTCCTCGAGGTTGACGACGACCCCCTTCCTCAGGCCCCGGGATTCGGTCGCGCCGATGCCGACGATCTCGACCTTTCCCTCCTCGGTGACCTCGCCGATGAGGACCACGACCTTCTTGGTCCCGACGTCGATGCCGACGATGTACGTGCTTTTTGCCATTATGCGGCCTCCTTCTCCGGGCTGGCGGGGACGTCGGGCCCCTCCGGCCCCCGGTGCGTGACGTAGACGCGGTCGTCGAACCGCAGGTCGATGGTCTCCAGCCGTCCGAGCGCGGCTTCCCATACCGCCCGGCGTTCCCGGAACAGCTTGATCTTCGCGGCGAACTCCCGGCCGCCCAAGCGGACCCGGACGGGATCGTCCCGGAAGACGAGCTCGATCGTCCCGAGGTCCGAGAGGTCAAGCCGCGAGACGGCCGCCCTTTCCCCGGCGGGGAGCCCGTCCAGGCAATCCCAAGCCAGCCGCAGTTTTTCGGCCCGGCCGTTCCGGAAGCCGTCCCGGTCGGCGAGGACGGGGAGCGCGGCTTCTTCGGGCGTCGCCGGCGCGCCGAGCTCCACGCCCTCCGTGTCGATGAGGGCAGGAAAGGTTCGCTCGAGCAGGGCCCGAGGAGCGCGTTCCTCGATCTCGACCCTCAAGGCGGAGGGGAAGACCTTCCGGATGCGGGCCTCGCGGACCCAGGGGAAGGTCCGGAGCTGGGCCCGCAGGCCGTCGATATCACAGAGCAGGATGTTTCCGAGCCGCTGCCCGGCGAACGCCCGGTCGAGGTCCCGTTTGAGGGAGGGCCGGGCGCAAACGACCTCGACGCTCCGGAGGGCCAGCTTGTCCCAGGAAATGAGGAAGAGGTAGCCCCGGGCGAATCCGAAGAACGCCGCGGCCAGGATCCCGAACATGCCCAGCACGTGCTTGGAGCGCACGGCCGCCCGCCGCGGGACCTGACGGCCGCGGAGGGCTCCCTCGCCCCGCTGGAAGACCAGGGGCTGGGCGATGTTCGGAGGGAATGGTCGCCATGGCTATTTCCCGGCCTCCAGGGCCTCCGCGATCCGCGGCAAGGTCCGATTGATGTTGCCCGCTCCCAGGACGAGGATGATGTCGTTCGGCCGGGCCAGGCCCGCGACGAGCGCGGGGATCTTGGCGAGGTCCGGCTCGAAATAGGCCTGCTTATGGCCGAACTGGAGGATCTCGTCGTGGAGGGCCTTCCCCGATATCCCCGGGATGGGGGCCTCGCCGGCCGCATAGACCTCGGTGACGACGAGCACGTCGGCCTGGTTGAAGGCCGTCGCGAACGCCTGCATCAGGTGCGAGAGCCGCGTGTAGCGGTGGGGCTGGAACACGGCGACGACGCGGCGCATCCAGCCGCGCTTCGCGGCCTCGAGGGTCGCCCGGATCTCGGTCGGGTGGTGGGCGTAGTCCTCGACGAGCATGATGTCCCGGACCGTCTTCTTCAGCTCGAAGCGGCGGCCCGTGCCCGTATATCCCTCGAGGGCCTTGAAGATCGTCCCGACCGGGATGTCCAGGTCCACGCCGACGGCGATGGCCGCCATGGCGTTCAGGATGTTGTGCTTGCCGGGGACGTTGAGCCTGAAGCTGTCCCAGCCGCTCTCCCTTGCGATAGATCGTCGATTCGCTCGCGAACGCCTCGAACCGGTAGTCGCGGGCGAAGTAATCGGACTGGGTCGAAAACCCGTAGGTGATGATCTTGCGCTCGATCTCCGGGATGATGCCCTGGAGGTTCGGGTCGTCCAGGCAGAGGACGACCGGGCAGTAGAACGGGACCTTGTTGGCGAAGTTGACGAACGTCCGCCGGAGCTCCTCGATGTCCTTGTACTGGTCGAGGTGCTCCTCGTCGATGTTGGTCAGGACGGCGATGAAGGGGGAGAGGTAGAGGAAGGACCGGTCGCTCTCGTCGGCCTCGGCGACGATGAAATCGCCCTCGCCGAGCTTGGCGTTGGCCCCGATCGTGTTCAGGCGGCCGCCGACGATGATCGTCGGGTCGTAGCCGCCGGCGACGAGGACGAGGGCGGTCATCGAGGTCGTCGACGTCTTGCCGTGGGAGCCGGCGACGGCGATGCCGTATTTCATCCGCATGAGCTCGGCCAGCATCTCCGCCCGCGGGATGACCGGGATCTTGGCGGCCCGGGCCTTCCGGACCTCGATGTTGTCGTCGTGGACGGCCGAGGAGATGACGACGACGTCGGCGTCCCTCAGGTTCTCTTCCCTGTGGCCGATGGCGATCCGGGCGCCGAGGCCGGCCAGGCGGTGGGTGGCCTCGTTCTCCTGGATGTCCGAGCCGGAGACGGCGTAGCCGAGGTTGAGCAGGACCTCGGCGATGCCGTTCATGCCGGTCCCGCCGATCCCGACCATGTGGATGTGTTTGAGCTTTCTGTAGCCGCGCTTGACCATCGTCGTTCTCCTACGCCTCTCCGTCCATGAGCCGGAAACAGAGCTTCGCGATCGCGTCCGCCGCCCCGTCGGTGCGGAGCGGGGCGAGCCCGGCGGCCATCCGGGCCAGCGCGTCGCGGCGCCCGAGATAGAAGAGGATCCTCGCGGCCAGGAGCTCCGGGGTCAGGTCCTTCTCCAGGAGGACCTCGGCCCCTCCGGCCTTCTCGAGCTCGCGGGCGTTAAGCTCCTGATGGTTCTCCGAAGCCGCCGCGAACGGGACCAGGAGGGAAGGCCTCCCGGAGGCGATGAGCTCGGCACAGGTTGTGGCGCCCGCCCGGCTCACAACCAGATCGGCTGTTCGGAAGCGGGCGGCCATGTCCGGGAAATAGGGCGCGACCGTCGCCGCCGCGAAACCGGAGTTCCGATACGCTTTTTCGACCCATGCGATGTCATCCTTTCCCGTCTGATGGACGATCTCGAGGAGGTCCCGTTTCTCCCGGAGGAGCGGCAGGGCGGCCGTCATGGTCCGGTTCAGGAAGCGCGAGCCCTGGCTTCCCCCGGAGACGAGGACGGAGAGAGAGGGTCCCGCGGCCTTGGCCGGCATCCCGTAGAATTCCTCTCGGACGGGATTGCCCAGCCAGACGCCTTTGCCCCGGAACAAGGGGAGGGTGGCCTTGAACGCGACCACGGCCTTCTTCGCCCGGCGGACGAGGAGCCGGTTCGTGTAGCCCGGCCGGACGTTCTGCTCGAGGATAAGGGTGGGAATGCGGAGCCACGAAGCCAGGAGCACGACCGGGCCCGAGCTGTAGCCCCCGACGCCGACGACCAGATGCGGCCTCAGCCGAACGAGGAGGGCGAAGGGCTTCAGGAACGAGAACGGAAGAAGGGCCAGGCCGCGAAGGCTCCCGAGGCCGCGATTCTTAAGCCCTTCGATCCTCAGCGGGACGAAATCGACGCCCTGCTCGTCCATGATGCTCCGTTCGACGGCCCGGCGGCTCCCGACGAAGGTCAGCCGGAGCGAGGGATCCGCCTCCCGGAGCTTGCGGCCCAGGGCCAGGGCGGGGTAGAGGTGCCCCCCCGTCCCCCCGCCGCTGATGACGACGCGCCGTTCTTTCATGGCTTGCTTCCGACGTCTCCTTTCCGGCGCGATATATTGAGCAGGATGCCGACGGCGGCCAGGTTGCAGACCAGCGAGGACCGGCCGTAGGAGACGAAGGGGAGGGGGATCCCCGTCGCCGGTCCTAGGCCGAGGACGACGCTGATATTGAGGAGGGCCTGGGTCGTGACCGCGATGGTCAGCCCGGCGGCGACCAGCTTTTCCACGGCGATTGGGCGTCCGGAAGGCGATGACGAGCCCGCGCCAGAGGAAGATGAAGAACAGGGAGAGAGTGAACACGGCCCCGACGAGGCCGGTCTCCTCGCCCAGGATGGCGTAGATGAAGTCCGTGTGGGCGTACGGGAGGAAGAACAGCTTCTGGGTGCTCTGTCCGAGGCTCGTCCCGAGCAGGCCCCCGGAACCGACGGCGAGCTTGGACTGGATGACCTGGAAGCTCGTGCCCAGGGGGTCCTTTTCGGGCGAGAGGAAGCCCTGGATCCGCTCCATCCGGTAGCTCGCCTGGAAGAGGTAGGCCGTGAACAGGACGGCCGAGATCCCGCCGAGGACCAGGAAGTACCGGAATCTGACCCCGGCCAGGAAGAGCATCACGGCCGAGAGCCCGGCGAGGAAGAGGGCCATGCTGTAGTTCGGCTCCATGACGACGAGGATGACGAAGGCGAAGAGGACGGCCACGGGCACGACCAGCGTCTTCCATTCGTTGAGCTTGTCCCGCTTCGCCTCGCCGTACCAGGCGAGGAAGAGGACGAGGCTGATCTTGGCCAGCTCCGACGGCTGGAAACGGATGCCGAAGAGCTGGATCCAGCGGTTGGTCCGGGCGACCGTCGGCATGACGAAGCACAGCATCAGGAGGAAGGCCGAAAGGGCGAGGAGCCCGTAGACGACATAGGGGTCCCGGAGGAAGGGTTTCCGGATCGAGGCGAGGAGTCCGGCGAGGACGATGCCGGCGACGGCCCCGATGGCCTGCTGGAGGAGATAGTAATAGGGCCGGTGGTACTTGACTCCCGGCCAGCACGGCCGAGGAGCTGAAGACCATGACGATCCCGATGGCGACGAGGAGGACCGTCACGAGGATCAGGGCCTTGTCGAAGCCGTATCTCCTATAGGCGTCCATTCCGGTTCCCTATCTCCCCTCGACCTTGCGGGCGAGGCTCCGGACCTCTCGCTTGAAGGTCCGTCCCCTCTGCTCGAAGTTGTCGAACATGTCCCAGGACGTGCGGCCGGGGCGAGCAGGACGACGTCGCCCGGGGAGGCCGCCTCGTAGCCCTTGCGGACGAGCTCCCGGAACGTCGCCGCTTTCTCCAGCGGAACGACGCCCTCGAGGGCGGCCCGGATCTTCTCGGCCGACGAGCCGATGAGGAGCGACCTTGCGGACCCTCTTCCGGACGGGCCCGCGGAGGAGCGTGAAATCCGCGCCCTTGTCCTTGCCGCCGAGGATGAGGACGATGGGGCGGTCGAAGCTCTCGAGCGCCTTGATGGTCGCGTCCACGGTCGTCGCCTTGGAATCGTTGACGAACAGGACGCCGGCCGATCGTCGCGACGGTCTCGAGCCGGTGCTCGAGGCCCCGGAACCCGCGGATGGTCGCCCGCATGCGTCCGGCCCGGGACGCCGAATGTGTCGCCGACGAGGGCGGCCGCGCATGACGTTCTCCAGGTTGTGGAGGCCCGGCAGCCGGATGTCGGACGTCTTGATGAGCGGCGTCTCCTTCCCGTCCCGGAGGACGATCCGCCCGTCCTCGAGGCAACAGCCGCGGGCCACGCGCCTTCGCCGGCTGAAGGCCCGGACCTTGGCCCCGACTTCCGCGGCCAGGGCCCAGACCAGGCGGTCGTCGCGATTGAGGATGGCCGTATCGGCCTTCTCGAGGGAGAGGATGAGCTTGCTCTTGGCCGCGAAATAGTTCTCGAACGATCCGTGCCAGTCCAGGTGGTTCGGGGAGACGTTGAGGAACGCCGCGACCCCGGCCTTGAAGTCCCGGATGTACTCGAGCTGGAAGCTCGAGATCTCGGTGACGTAGATGTCGTCGTCCCGGCTTCGGTCGGCGAAGCGAGATGAGCGGCGTCCCGATGTTTCCGGCCGCGAACGCCCTGAGGCCGGCGTCCCGCAGGATGTGATGGGCCAGGGTCGTGGTCGTGGACTTGCCGTTCGAGCCCGTGATGCCCGACGATCGTCCCCTTGAGGAATGCGTGGGCCAGCTCGATCTCGGAGATGACCGGGATGCCGCGCGCGGCCGCCGCGTCCGCTTCGGCGAGAGGCGGGACGCCGGGGCTGAGGACGATGAGGTCGGCGCCCAGGAACGATTCGAGCCTGTGGCCGCCCGTCTCGAACTCGACGCCCCGGGCGCGCCAGGCGGCGGGCCTGCCGCCGAGGTCCTCTTCGGCCTTCTTCTCGCTGACCAGGACCCGGGCGCCCCGTCCGGAGCAAGGAATCGGCACAGGGCTTCCCCGGTCCTGGCGAGGCCGACGACGAGGACTTTCTTATCCTTGAGTTCCATGTTTATCTCAATTTCAGGGTCGTCAGGCTGAACAGGGCGAAGACGATGGCCAGGATCCAGAACCGGATGACCACCTTTTCCTCGGGCCAGCCCATGAGCTCGAAGTGATGGTGGAGCGGGGCCATCTTGAAGACCCGTCTTGCCGCCGCTGAGCCTGAACCAGGAGACCTGGATGAGCACGGACAGCGCCTCCAGGATGAAGACTCCGGCCACGAAGAACAGCAGGAACTCCTGCTTGATGAGGATGGCGACGAGACCCAGCGTCCCGCCGAGCGAGAGGGCCCCGACGTCGCCCATGAAGACCTGGGCCGGGTGGCAGTTGAACCAGAGGAAGCCCAGGCAGGCCCCGGCCAGGGCCCCGACGAAGATCGTCAGCTCGGCGGCCGAAGGGACGTAGGCGATGCCCAGGTAGCTCGACCACTTGATGTTGCCGACGATGTAGGTCAGGGCGGTCAGGGCCGTGGCGCTGAAGAACGTCAGGCCGATGGCCAGGCCGTCCAGCCCGTCGGCCAGGTTGACGGCGTTGGAGGAGCCGACGAGGATGAAGATGATCCAGGGCAGGTAGAACCAGCCCAGGTAGGGCAGCCACCCCTTGACGAACGGGCAGGGACAGGTCGAGGCTGAACTTCTTGTCGAATCCCAGCCAGACGAGCATCAGGCCCAGGGCCGCGGCCAGGGCGAACTGGAGGAGCGAGCTTCTGGCGGCTCGAGAGCCCCAGGGAGCGCTTCCTGGCGACCTTCAGGGCGTCGTCGGCGAAGCCGATGGCGCCGAAGAGGACCATCGCCCCGCAGGCGAGCCAGATGTAGATGTTCGAAAAATTCCCCCAGAGGAGGGTCGGGATGATCGTGCCGGCGATGATCAGGACGCCGCCCATCGAGGGGGTCCCTTTCTTGGCGTAGTGGGACTGGGGCCCTTCGGTCCGGATCTCCTGGCCGATCTGGTGTTTCTTGAGGAGGCGGATCAGCCAGGGCCCCAGGATGAGGCTGAGAAGGAGGGCCGTGAGCCCGGCCAGGGCGGTCCGGACGGTGATGTACCTGAAGACGTTGAAGAAGAAGAAGTACTTGCGCAGGGGAACGAGCAGCCAGTAGAGCACGTCCTTACTCCCCGAGCCTTTCCCGCAGGCTCTCCACGATCTTTTCCATCTTCACGCCCCTCGACCCCTTGACGAGGACGAGGTCGCCCGCCGCGACGAGCGGCGGGACGGCCCGAGCGGCTTCGCCGGAATCGGCAAAGGAGACGATGCGCGCCCGGTCCATTCCGACCGCCGCGGCCCCGTCGGCCATGAGCCGGGCCAGGGGCCCGACGGTCATGAGGAGGTCCCACCCCGAGAGGGCGGCGGTCCGTCCCGCCTCGAGGTGGAACTCCCTCTCCTTCGCTCCGAGCTCGAGCATGTCGCCGAGCACGGCGACCCTCCTCCCGGCAGGGAGGAGGGCCAGACTTTTCAGGGCCGTCTCCAAGGCTTTTGGATTCGAATTGTAGGAATCGTCGATGAGCCGGATGCCCTTCCCGAGCCGAACGAGGTTTCCCCTCATCGCCTGAGGCTTCGAGCGACGCCGCCAGGGATACGATCTTCCCGAGTGGAACCGAAAGGACGTAGGCCACCGCGGCCGCGGCCAGGAAGTCCTCGATGACGCTATCGGCGAGGAACCGGAGGTCTACGACGGCCTTTTCCCGGCCGTAGGCGAGGTCGAAGCTCAGGCCATCGTATCCACGGCGTCGGACTTCGGAGGCCCGGACGTCGCAGTCGGCCGAGCGGCCGAAGGTCACTTTCTTTCCGCGCCACGATGCCGCCGCTCTGAAGGACGAGCGGGTCGTCGCCGTTGAGGACGGCGGTCCCGTCGGGCTTCGTTCCGTCGAGGATCTCTTTCTTGGCCCGGGCGATGCCGTCCATGTCCTCGAAGAACTTGAGATGGACCGGGCGGACATTGGTGATCACGGCGATGTCCGGCGGCGCGATGCGGGTCAGGGCCGCGATCTCGCCGGGCGCGTTCATGCCCATTTCGAGGACGGCCACCTTGTGGGCCTTCTCGAGCCTGAGCAGGGTCAGGGCCACTCCGAGATGGTTGTTGAAGTTCTTCTCGGATTTCAGGACCGGGAACGAGGACGCGAGGAACGCGGCCGCGAACTCCTTGGTCGTCGTCTTGCCCACGCTGCCGGTGATCCCGACGACCGTGACCGGATGGTCGAGGAGGACGCTCCGGGCCAGGTCCTGAAGGGCCCGGACGGTGTCCGGGACGAGGACGAGGCCGAAATCCCCGCCGGGGGAGGGGACGTTCTTCGAGACGACGGCGCCGGCGGCGCCGTTCGCCGCGGCCTGGGCGACGAAATCGTGGCCGTCCCGGCCCGCGACGACGGCGAAGAAGAGGTCGCCGGGGCCGGCGCTGCGGGCGTCGATGACATAGCCGCGGACAGTGAGCGACGGCGGCCCGGAGAGGAGCCTGCCGCCCGTCCGCCGGGCCACGTCTTCGAACCGGAGCTCGGCCATCGTCATGTCCCCTTCGTCTCCTCGAGCAAGGCCTTGATGACCTCGATATCGGAGAAGTGAATGGTCCCTTCCTTGAAGATCTGGTAATCCTCGTGCCCCTTCCCGGCGACGAGGACATAATCGCCCCGGTCCGCGAGGGACAGGGCCTTCCGGATGGCTTCCTTCCGGTCGGGGACGACCTCGTAGTTCTTCGCCCCGTTCTTCGTGAAGCCCTTCTCGATGTCGGCGATGATCCGGAGGGGGTCCTCCGAGCGGGGATTGTCCGACGTCAGGACGGTCCAGTCGGCGAGGCGGGCCGCGACGTCGCCCATCCGCTCCCGCTTCGACATGTCGCGGTTCCCTCCCGCGCCGAAGACGAGGACGGTCTTCCGCGGCTTCAGGTCGCGGACGGTCCGGAGAAGGTGCATCAGGGCGTTGTCCGTGTGGGCGTAATCGACGATGACGTGGATGCCGCGCGTGTTCGCGACCCTCTCGAAGCGCCCGGGGACCCCCGCGAGGGCGGCGATCCCCTTGACGATGTCCGCGGGCGGGACGCCGAGGGCCAGGGCGGAAGCCGCCGCGGCGAGGACGTTGTAGAGGTTGTGCATGCCGACGAGCGGGGACGTTACGGACATCTGCCCGCCCGGATAGATGATCCGGGCCTCGATGCCCTGCTCGGAGAGCCGGTGTCCCGCGACCCGGACGATGGCCGCCGGCTCGAGCCCGTAGGTGACGGTCTTCATCGGCAGCTCGGCGACGAGCTTCTGCCCCCAGGGATCGTCCATGTTGACGACCGAGGCGATCCGCTTGTGGTTCAGGAAGAACAGCTTCTTCTTCGCCTCGAAGTAGTTCTCCATGGACAGGTGGTAGTCGAGATGCTCGCCGCTCAGGTTCGTGAAGAGGGCGACGTCGAAGCTGACCCCCCAGACCCGCTTCTGCTCGAGGGCGTGGGAGGAGACCTCCATCAGGCAGTGAGTGGCGCCGGCCTGGACCATCTCGGCGAGCATCCGCTGGAGGTCGGGGGCCTCGGGCGTCGTGCGGGGCGCCGCGGTCCGGAAGCCGGGGCCGCGGTAGTCGATGGTCCCGATGACCGCCGGGACGGACCCGCCCGCCCTCAGGATCTCCTCGAGGATGTAGGTCGTCGTCGTCTTGCCCTTGGTCCCGGTGATGCCGACGACCTTCAGCTTCATCGACGGATGCCCGAAGAAGTTGGCGGCGGCCAGGGCCATGGATTCCCGGGCGTCCGCGGCCTGGATCCAGGGGAGCCGGGCCCCGGCGGGCCTGGGCCATTCCGAGAGCACGGCGACGGCGCCCTTCGCTTCCGCTTCGGCGACGAAGTTCATGCCGTCGCTCTTCGCGCCCTTCAGGGCGGCGAAGAGGACGCCCGGCCGGACGTCCTTCGAAGAATGGGCGATGCCGGTGATCTCGATGTCGTCCGGGGCATCGGAGGACAGGACGGGAACGTCCTTGAGCACGTCGCGGAGCTTCACGGCCGGCTCCCTTGCGCCAGGCTCGCCGTGATCAGGGCGGGCGGCGCGGCTTTCGGGACGACGCGAAGGTAGCGAAGGACGCGGGCGGCGATCTCCCGGAAGACCGGGGCGGCCACCTGGCCTCCGTATTGGAGCGTGCCCTTGGGCTCGTCGATGACGACGATCATCGACAGGGCCGGGCGTCCGGCGGGCACGAAGCCGACGAACGAGGCCAGGTGCAGTCGCGACGAGTAGGCGCCGATGGCCCGATCGACCTTCTGGGCCGTTCCCGTCTTGCCGGCGATGTCGAAACCCTCGAGCCGGGCGGGCTTCCCGGTCCCTTCCTCGACGACCGCTTCGAAGACGGGGACGAGCTCGTCCGCGATCTTCTCCGGGAAGACCGCGGCCTCGCTTCCGGCGTCCCCCGCGGGGCGGTCCAGGGCGATACGGGGACGGACGAGGGATCCCCGGGTGGCGTAGACGTTCATCGCCCTCAGGACCTGGATGGCCGTGACCGAGATCTCGTAGCCGATGGCGACCCGGAAGGAGGATGTCCGCCAGGTCGAAAGGGGATGGACGACGCCCTGCTCTTCGCCGGGGAGATCGATCCCGGTCTTCTCGCCGAAGCGGAAGGCCCGGATCATGTCGTAGAGACCCCGCGCGCCGATCTCCTGGGCGATCATGATGGTGCCGACGTTCGAGGATTCGATGAAGACGCCGGGAAAGTCCAGGATGCCGAGGGGCTTGTGGTCGCGCACCGCGGCCCCGCCGACCATGATGGAGCCCTTCCGGCAGTCGTAGATCTCGCCGAACCCGATCCGGCCGCACGCCCGGGCCGCGGCGGCCGTCACGATCTTGAACGTGGAGCCGGGCTCGAAGTTCCGGGCGATGGCCTGGTTGCGGCCGACCTCGGGCTCGGGGGGATAGTCGCCCGGGGCATAGGAAGGCGCGTTCGCCAGGGCCAGGATCTCCCCGGTCGAGGAGTCCATGACCACCACGGTGCCCCACTTCGCGCCGGTGACCGTCACCGCCTTTTCGAGCTCGCTCTCGGCGATGTACTGGATGGTCTCGTCGATCGTCAGGCGGAGATCCTGCCCGGGCTTCGCTTCCGCGATCGTCTCGAAGCTGTAGGACCGGCGCCGGGCGTCGAGCATCAGGAGGCGCTTCCCCTTTTCACCTTCGAGGAGCCGGTCGTACTGGAGCTCGACGCCGGCCAGCCCGTTGTCGTCGATCCCGACTCCTCCAAGGACATGGGCGGCCAGGCTTCCCTGGGGGTAGAACCGCTTGCTCTCCCCCTGGAGGAAGAGCCCCTTGATGCCCAGGGCCATGGCCCTGGCGGCGGCATCCGGGTCCGCTTTTCTCTTGACCAGGATGTACCCCGATCTTTTTTCCACCCGGGCGCCGATGCGGGCGAGGTCCTTGGCCGTGAGGTCCAGGATGCCGCGGAGCCTCGCGATCTGCTCCATTTGGCGGGACGGCGGCTCGGTTCGGACCGGGGAGAAATAGACCGATTCGACCGGGAGGCTTCGGGCGAGGATCTTCCCGTTCCGGTCGGTGATCGTTCCCCGCGTGGGATAGACGGCGATCTCGTTCTGGCTCTGGCTCAGGACATCGGACTTGAGCCGGGCGTGCTCGAAGACCTGGAGGTGGACGAGGCGCCCGAGGATGAGGACGAACCAGGCCGTCAGGACGACGGCCACGGCAAGGGCCCTCGGCCTCATTCCGTTCGCGAACGGCGAGCTCACTGAAGTTCCTTTTTCGGCTCGAGGTCCCGTCCCTCATAGAGGACCTGGCCCGGGGCGGGGTCGACGAGTCCCAGCTCCCCGCGGGCGATCCCCTCGATCCGGCGGAGGGACAGGAGCTCGGCCCTCTTCGCCTCCAGCCGCTTGATGTCCTCCTTCGCCCGGTCGATCCGGACCTCGAGCTCGCCGATCCGGTAGCCGAGCTGGACGGCCTCGGTCTGGTACCAGATGTAGAACGTCAGGATGACGAGGAGGAGCAGGATGAATCCCGCCCCCAGGGCGATCTCCTTGAGGCCGTATCTCCGGTGGACCATTCAGATCCTCTCCGCCGCCCTCAGCTTGGCCGAGCGCGAACGGGAATTCGCGATGATCTCGGCGTCGGACGCCGTGATCGGCTTCTTCGTCAGGACCTTGAGGAGCGGGGTCCGCTCTGCCGGCGACGCCAGCGCGGCGAACGTCCGCTTGACGATGCGGTCCTCGAGGGAATGGAAGGCGATGACGACGAGGCGCGTCCCCGGGCGCGTGCCCGCGGCCATGCTCTCGAGGAACTCTGCCGAGGCCCTCGAGCTCTCCGTTGATCTCGATGCGCAGGGCCTGGAAGGCCTTGGCGGCCGGGTGGAGCTTGCCCTTCTGCGGGCGCCACCGGTAGATCTCCTCGACGAGCCGGCGGAGCTGGCCGGTCGTTTCGAACGGGTGGAGCTTGCGGCGCGTGACGATCTCGCGGGCGAGCCGCCGAGTTTGGGGAAGCTCGCCGTATTCGCGGAACACCTCGTCCAGCCGGGCCTCGGAATATTTTTCCAGGATGGCGGCGGCGGTCGTCTTCGCCCTCCGGTCCATGCGCATGTCGAGCGGGCCGTCGGCGTTGAAGCTGAACCCGCGCTCGGGCTGGTCGAGCTGGAACGACGAGATGCCCAGGTCGAGGAGCACCCCGCGGACCTTGCGGAGGTCGAGCTCGAGCCCGGGGATCTCCTTGAAGTCCCCGTGATAGAGCCGGACCCGGGCGCTGTACCCTTCGAGCCTTTTCGCGGCTTCCCGGAGGGACGCCTCGTCCCGGTCGAAGCCGATGATCGACGCCTTGGGGTTCCGCTTGAGGATCTCGAGGGAATGGCCGCCCAACCCGAGCGTGCCGTCGATGTAGGTCCCGGCCCTGCCGCTGTCCAGTTGCCCTAACGCTTCTTCCAACAGGACTGGAACGTGTCCAGTGCCGATCATTCCAGTTTTCCTCGAGGGACGAGCCGGGAGATGTTCTCGAAGTCCTCGTCCGTCAGGGGCTTCTCGTCGAGGCTCCCGTCCAGACGCTCCTTGTTCCATACCTCGAGGTGATTCGAGAGGCCGATGACCTCGACCTCATCCTTGAACCCCGCCTTGTCCCTCAGGACCTGGCTTATCAATACCCGACCCTTGGGGTCGATCTCGTGTATCGCGCCCTTCCGGTTGACCCGGAGCATGAACTTGCGGACGTCGGCCCGGAGGTGGAGGGCGCCCTCGCCGGCGATCCCCGTCATCTCCTCCCAAACGGAGAGGGGATAGATCTGGACGGCCTCGTCGCTGAGGGACGTGACGAACAGCTCCTTGCCGTAAACCTGCTCGATCGTCTCGCGGAATTTTTCGGGAATTTTGATGCGTCCGGACGCGTCCAGCCTGGCCGTGTAGCTTCCCATCAGCGAGTTATTCATGGCAATGCGTCCCGATTCGTCCCGTTTCATCCCGTTTTTAACTAAAATATAGGGGAGAAGTGACTGAAAGTCAAGCGATATTATGGGGAAAAGGGGGTGATTTTCAGGCTTCTCCGCCGGCCATTCCCGCCTGTGGAAAAATCCCCTTTTTATTGCCGCTTTAAAGTTGCGTTGAGGGGGGCCGCTTGCAGGGTCGTTTTGGATCGCCTACTCAGGACTCAGGGACATCCCTCCGTCCCTCGCGCGGCGATCATCGCAGCAGGCAGTCTGTGGGCGGCACGCGTGCGAGCCGTTAAGGTGATCAAGACGCGTTAAGACACATGTCTGTCCGGCGAACGAGATGTCCAAGATGTACTACGATTCACTGGGAGCACGGAGGCAAGGGGAGCACGCGGGCCAGGGCTCAGAAGGCCGCCCTGAAGACCCCCGTAGCGGGGGGAGCACCGCCGCTGCGGCGCGGGACTGGTTCCAGGGTCGGGGGAGAGGGCGGCCTTCTGAGCCCTCCGATGACAAGTCGAGGGCGCGGCGCTAAACCGACCGGGAATAAAAAGCGGAGCGCTAAGTGTCTTCGTTGTCCTTTTCGAACTCCTCGACGTCCTCCGGCTTGGGCAATTCGTCGAGAAGGGTCCTGGCGACGTCGTAATCCTTTTCGAGGACGAAGAGCTTTATCTCGCCCAGGCCATCCATGGAGAGCGGATAGATGCTCTGGAGGATCCTCCCTCGGGTGAGGCAGGAAATTCCGTGACTCTCGAGAAAGGCCATGATGACGGAGGCCTCGGCCTTGCCCCAGACGCTCGTGAGCTCCTTGAGCTCCCCGCGCTCCTGTTCAACCATGGCGCGTCTCCTTCTTCCAGGCGATGTAGTCGTCGAGGATCTTCCGATGGTCGAATGCCAGAGGCACGCGGACCTCTTCCGGCCGGAGGACGGCGACTGCGCGGGCGTCATCATGGGCCCTCGGCGTCCCCTCGGCCGTGGCGATGAAGACCGTGGTGATCGTGTGGCCCCGCGGGTCCCGGTTCGGATCGGAATAGGCGTGGAACTGGCGGACGAGCTCGATGTCGAGGGATGTCTCCTCCTTGGCCTCGCGGACGGCCGCCTGCTCGAGCGTCTCGCCGTATTCCACGAATCCCCCGGGCAGAGCCCAGCCGGACGGAGCGTTCTTCCGTTCGATGAGCACGACGCCGTTCCCGGCGTCCCTCATTTCGATGATGACGTCGACGGTCGGCACGGGGTTCCGATATTCGGCCATGATGTTGGAAACTTCCTTCGATCGAAGTTTAATCCAATTCCGAAGCCCCGACAAGCGAAAGCCGAGCCTCCTCTCCCGGGGTACAGGTGTCCTCGCCCGGGGGCATCCCGATCGCTTTCCCCGGCGGACCTTGCCTTGTCGCCTCTGGCACGAAATATGCAATAATTGAGGTAAGACAAGGGAGGGATGGGAGACCAGCTATGTCAAAAAAAGGCTTGTGGTTAGGGGGGATTCTTTTTTCCGCCGTCCTGGCGTTTCCGTCGGACCATTATCGGATGGCGGGCGGCAGCGGGGATTTCTATTTCGGCCACATCAGCTACATAGAGGCGAAGGCCGAAGGGAACGACCCCACGATCTTGCGCGAGGATTCGGTGACGCCGGAGCCCGCGACCTTGAACACGCCCGTCGGCCCGGGCGACGTCATCCGGACTTCGGATGCCCGTCGGTGCGAGATCCAATTCGACTCGGGCACGATCGTCCGTCTGGACGTGAATACGGAGCTCAAGGTCGAGACCATTCTGGCCGAAAGCTTGAGCAAGAATACCACGATGTCGAATCTCGTCCTGAGCTCCGGTCGGATCTATGTCATGTTCAAGGAATACGACCACCGGGAGACGTTCCAGGTCCTGACGTCAAACGCGGCCGTGAAGATGAAACATCTTTCGGTCACCGTCATCGCGGTCTCCGAGGACGGCCCGACGGATGTCCGCGTCAGGGCCGGGAAAGCTTCGGTCCTGTTCGGCCCGGAAGCTGCGCGCACCCTGAAGAAGGACGTTAAGAAGCACGAGCGATTTATCGTCCTCGCGGACGGCCAGATCAAAGCATCCGAATATCCCGCCGATACGCCGTTCGAGGCGTGGAATGAAGAGATGAACGCGAACTTCACCGCTCTCCACAGGGGCCTCAGCCCCCTTCCCAAGCCCATCCGAACCCTTCCCAAAGCGGTATTCGAGTTCGCCCAGCGGTGGGGGAACGTCGGCGAGTGGCTCTGGGACGATCTTTACGGCTATATCTGGAGACCGTTCCTCGACCAGATGATCTATCCCGCGGGGAGCTGGGGTCCCTATAACTATGGCCATTGGGCTGAGGTTGCGGGCTCTATGTTCTGGGTCCCCGAGGAGCCCTGGGGCTGGATCCCGTACCATCTCGGCCTCTGGCAGTGGGACCGGAAATTGGGCTGGTTCTGGCTTCCCGGCTCGGTCTTCGCCCCGGCCTGGTTGGCCTGGGACGAGTTAGATGGCTATTATTACGCCTGGCGTGCCTGGACCCTATTCGACTGCTACTTGAATGGCGGCTACCTCGGCGTCCCCTTCGCTTACGGATTCAGCTCACAGGGGGCGAACTATTGGCCGAGCTATTGGCATTTCGGACCCCCGCCGCCTTACGAACCACCCGGCAAGATCTGGCTTCGCCCGGGCCAGAGGAGGAAACAGGAGAAAGAGGCTGTGCTCGTTTCGGTGCCCAAGGAGATGAAGAAGGCCTATGAGAACGTCGTCGCGGCACTGGCCAGGAAGGACGAAAGACTCATCGAATCCTTGAGGGGGACGATGGACCGGGCGGTCGTAGTGGCTCGCGATGATCTCCATGCGGCGCGCCTCAAGGACAAGGCCCTGACCTGGGAAAAGGTCCGCGCCCTGCCCCGCCCGCCCGCCGCCGGAGGAGGAGCCGCGGAGCCGCAAATCAACGCGATCACCTTCAGGGATGCCCTGAGCGCGTACAGGCAGAACGTCGCCGGGACGCCGCCTCCGGCCGTCGACGTCCCCGTCAAGTCCGCCCAGCGCCCCTTCGTAGGGCCGTCGCCCGCGGGGGCGGACCGATTCCGGGATTGGAACCCCGATATCCGTGTCGCCCGGCACCTCGGCGTTCGGATCGATTATTCGAGCCGCACGAATGAGGTCCTTTGTCCGGAGCTGAAGACCTCTTCGCGGGACATCGGCCGACGGGGCCTGCGGATGAGCGACGAGGGCCTCGTCAGGGACACCTCGCGGGAGAGCTCCGGAGGATACGACCCTTCCGGGACGACCTCGTCCGGCCAGATCTCCACAGTGAAGGAACATGATCGTCCCGCTTCTCAACAGGGGACCAAAAGCGACGACGGGAAGACTAAAAGGGACTGACCGGGAAGGACGGCGCGGCGAGGATCCGTGGGGCGTCCAGGGCGAGAGCCAGCTTCTCCGCCTCCGCTTTGAACGGCTCGAGGTACTCTTTCCGGAGCGGTTCCGCCGGCTGAAACTTCCATCCCTGAGGGTTGACGTACTTGCCGTGGTACAGGATCCTGTAATCCAGATGCGGCCCCGTCGATTCCCCCGATGACCCGACGTACCCGATGACCTGCTTGGCATCCACCCGGGCGCCCTTCCGTATCCCCTGGGCGTAACCGCTCAGGTGAAGGTACATCGTCTCGTAGGCGTTCTTGTGCTTGATCCTGATCATCCGGCCGGCGGCACCGTTCCAGCCGACCTGGGTCACGACGCCGTCGGCCGTGGCCTGGACCGGCGAGCCGAGCGGCGCGGCATAATCGACGCCGTTGTGCGGACGGTAGATCTTCCGGATGGGATGAAAGCGGCTCCGGCTGAAGCGCGACGTGATCCGGGCGAATTTCATGGGCGACTTGAGGAACTCCTTGCGGAGGGAATTGCCCGAAGCGTCGAAGAAATCCGCTTTACCGGTGTCCGGATAGGTGAATCGGAAGGCCCGGAAAAGCTTCCCCGCGTTCGAGAACTCGGCGGCCAGGACCCGGCCGTACCCCGCCGGGCGCCCGTCGAGGAACCGTTTTTCGAAGACGACCCGGAACGTGTCGCCGCGCCGGATGTCGGTGTAGAAATCGATGTCCGAGCCGAAGATGTCGGCCAGCTCGAGGGCGATGAAATCGTCCTCCCCGGCGGCGTTGACCGCCGCGATGGGGCTGTCCTCGATCGCGGCCCAGAGGAACGCCGTCCGGAGCTCGTAGGGGACCGGCTTGATCTCGGCCCGGAACCGCCCCGACTCGTTCCGGACGACGAGGAACCTGTTCTCGTCGATGTCGTATTCGAGGGCCGCCCAGCCGCCTTCGGGCGCCGTCCGGATGCGGAGCTCGCGGCCGGCCCGGATCTTCCCCAGGTCGTAGACGGGTTTGACCTGCTCCTTGAGCTCGTGGACGTCCTTCGGGAGGAAGCCGTACTTGGGGAGGATCTCGGCGAGCGTGGTCCCTCTGGAGATGATCTCCGTGTGCGTCGGGGAGGCCGGGGGCTTGCCGATCGCGGCTTCCGCCGGGGGCGGAGGCGGCGCCGTCGTCTTCGGGGTGCCGCGCCCTCCGCTCTGTTCGACGAGGTAGAGGACGGACAGGCCCACGGCGATGACGAGGGCCGGCAGGACCAGGACGAGGACCCTCCGGCCCCGGCGGGAGAGCTTCCGGGCGATCCTCTTCTTGCGCGTCTCCACGATCATGGACGTCTCCGAAGATATAAGAACGGAGGACTCGGGATCTTGGTTGCCGGGGAGGACCCGTTCAGGACGGGATCTCCTTGCGCCGGGACCGGCGGCGCGGCGTTCTTTTCAACGCCCGGGCCGCGGCGATCACGGGGCCCGCAAGGACGTTGAGGGAGAAGGCGACGAGCAGGAAGTGCTTCGGGTAGAAGACGAGCCCCGAGAGGACGATGGCGAGAAAGAGGGCCGTCCGGATGTCGATCTTCCTGTTGAAAACGAGGTTCGTGACGTTCCTGTAGGGGAGGGTGCTGATCATGCAGAACGATACGAAAACGGCGAGCAGGGCGAACAGGAAGGCGATCTCCCGGCTCTGGATGGGCGCCGGGTGGAAGAGGGGAAAGGCGGACATGAACATGGCCGCGGAGGGAACGGTCAGCCCCTGGTAAAACCGGCGGTCCGGGAGGGATTTCGTCCGGACGTTGTAGCGGGCCAGGCGCAGGACCCCGGCCACGAGGAAGACGAAACTGAAGAACAGCCCCGTCGCCCCCGCCCGGCCGAGCCCCCAGCGGAAGATCAGGACGGAAGCGGCCGCGCCGAAGGAGATCGCGTCGGCCAGGGAGTCCAGCTCGATCCCGAAGTCCGACTGCGATTTCGTGGCCCGGGCGACGATGCCGTCGAAGCCGTCCATGACCGCCGCGACGATGATCCAGAACGCCGCCCAGCGGAAGTGCCCGCGCAGGCTCATCTGGATGCTCAGGAACCCGAAGAAGAGATTGGTCAGGGAGAAGAGGCTCGGCAGGAGGTACATCTCCCCGTAATTCTTTTTGACCTTCATGGGCCCACCTCGGCGATGACGCTTTCCCCGGCCCGGACCTTCTGCCCGACGCCGGCCTTTATCGTGACTCCCGGCGGGAACGTGACCTCCACCCGGGAACCGAAATACATGAGTCCGATCTTCTGGCCGCGGGCGACCCGGTCGCCCGGCCGGACGAAGCACTTGATCCGCCGGGCGGCGACGCCGACGATCTGCTTCACGAACAGGGGCGTCCGCTCTCCCGCGAGGAGGATGCCGTTGCTCTCGTTGAGCTCGCTGGCTTCGTCGCGGTAGGCGGGGAAGAACTTCCCCGGATGGTAATCGACCCTTCGGACATCCCCGGAGAGGGGAGCCCGGGTCAGGTGGACGTCATAGAGCGAGAGAAAGATGCAGACACGGCGGACGGGCCCGGGGAGGTCGGGATGCGAAGGGAGCTCGTCGATCCTCACGACCTTCCCGTCGGCCGGGGCAACGACGAGATCCTCGCCCTCGGGCGGGCGCCGGGCCGGGTCCCGGAAGAAGAAGACGAAGGCCGCGGCGAGGAGGCCGAAGAGCGCCGTTGCCGGCCACCAGCCCGGGAGGGCGGCGAGGACCGCCAGGACGATCGCCGGCAGGATGAAGAGGAGCCCTTCTTTGGCGATCTTCATGTCGGTCCTTTACCGGTCCGCCCATAGGAACGCGGCGAGGAACGCCAGCCGCGCGGTGTCGGCGATGATATCGGGGTTGATCCGATAGATGGAATCCCCCGTCTGGTGATAGGCCAGGTGAGGGCCGTTCGAGTAGAAGCTGATGCAGGGGATCCCCGCGGCGAAGAACGGCGCGAAGTCGGAGCCCCGGACGCCCACCTCGCGCATGACGCGGGAGGACCGGAGGACGCCCAGGGGCGCATCGGCGGCCTCCAGGATCTTCCCGAGACCGGCGGGCTCGGCGCTGATTCCCGTCAAGATGCCGTCGCCCTCGCCCACCATGTCGAAGTTGAACATGGCGTCCACCTTCGAGAACGGGCCGGGCACGTGCGCCGCGAAATACGTCGAACCCTGGAGCCCCATCTCCTCGCCCCCGAAGAGGGCGAAGACGACGGACCGCTTCGGCTTCCGGTCGAGCGCCGCGAAGGCGCCGGCGATCTCGAGGACGGCCGCGCTCCCGCTGGCGTTGTCGTCGGCCCCGGGGAAGAACAGGCCCATGTGCGTCCCGTTATGGTCGAAGTGGCCGCCGACGACCAGGCATTCCTTCCTGAGCTTCGGGTCCGACCCCTCGACGTACCCCACGACGTTGCCGCCCATGGCGTCGGGGAAGGTCCGCGAGGTCACCGAGAGCCGGGCCTTCGAGCGGAGCGGGAACGAGATGGGACGCTTGTAGGCCGCAAGGGCCTTTTTCAGCTCGGCCACGGTGCTGTGGGTTTCCTCGAGGATGAGATCGGCGACATTATCCGTGATCTCCGCCGGCGTGAACCCCTCGAGCCGATCCCCATTGGGATTGGAGACGGTCTCGGGATAGATATAGATGAGGCCGAGGGCGCCCTTGTCCCTCGCCGTCGCCATGCGGGTCCTGTGCTCGTCGTGACGCTGGAACTCTTTCCGGTCGTCGGGCGTGCCCCGGAAGCAGAGGACGAACCTGTTCCGGACGTCGACCCCGGCATAATCGTCGTAGCTCAGCTCGGGCGCGGAGATCCCCCAGCCGGCGAACACGAGCTCCGCCGTCCTGTCGCCGCTGTCGCTGTACAAGAGAGGCAGGAACTCCTTCTCGGGGACGAGCTTGACCTCGCGGAAGGGCGGCTCCTTGGCCTCCCCGGGCTTCGCGGGGAGATAAAGGACCAATTCGGCCTTGTCGACGATGGTGAACGGAGAAGGATAAGCCTGCAGGTAGCCGTCCTTTGCGGAGATCGGCTTGAGGCCCCAGGCGCGGAATTTTCCGGCCGCCCAGCGGGCCGCGGCCGCATATTCTTCGGAGCCGGTCAGGCGGCCGGCGAATTCCTTCGAAGAGAGGATGCGCGTGTATTCATAACCGTCCGCCGGCCTGATGGATTTCAGGGCGGCCGCGACGTCCTTCCTGAGCCCGGTCCCGGATGCGCCCGCGGAGGCCAGGGCCGCGCCGACGAACGCCAGGAACAGGGCCGTTTTCCGGAACTTCACCCCGAGCTTGTTATTCATGTTCTGTAAGATGATAGGCTCCGGCGGCCTAAAAGTAAAGGCGGGACGCCCCCTACCGGGCGCGCCGGCGGGCGATCTCTTTCCGGACGGCCTTGTGGAGGACGAGGAGATAATAGACCGCGAGGAGGATCAGCAGAAGGCCGCCCCGGGCGGTATTCCCCGCGAATAAGGACAGGAGGGCGTAGGCGAGGACCGCCAGGAGGACGGCGAGGTGGAGGAGGGCGAAGACGGTGTCGGACATCGGGGCGTGAGGCCGGGGGCCGGAACCGGCCGGCCCCGGGAACCCGGAACTACTTGCCCGCGACCAACGTCACGGAGACGATGGTGACCGGCTCGCGCGGGACGTCCCGATGCATCCCCTTGGACCCGGTCGGAGCCGCGGCGATCGCATCCACGACGTCCATGCCCGCGACGACCTTGCCGAACACGGCGTAGCCGAACTGGTCGGGGTTGCCCTTCTGGTGGTCGAGGAAGGCGTTGTCCACGAGGTTGATGAAGAACTGGCAGGTGGCGCTGTCGATGTCCGGCGTCCGGGCCATGGCCAGCGTGCCCCTCAGGTTCTTCAGGCCGTTCGCCGCCTCGTTCTTGATCGGGGCCTTGGCGGACTTCTCGTGCATATCGGGCGTCATCCCGCCGCCCTGGACCATGAAGCCCTTGATGACGCGGTGGAAGATGGTGCCGTCGTAGAACTTTTCGTCGACGTAGGACAGGAAATTCTTGGCGGAGATGGGGGCCTTGTCCTGGAAGAGCTCAATGGTGATGTCGCCCTTGCTCGTCTTGAGCAGGACCTGGGGGTTGGCGGCCTGCAGGACGACGGACGCGGCGAAGAAGCCGGCGGCGGCGATGGCGAACCAAAGATGCTTGGGCATCGGAACCTCCTGGTGAGTCGTTCGGAAGCCCAAAATATCAGAATCGCCGCCGCAAATCAACAGAAGGGAACTACGGCCGATCCTTGACCGGCCGGGCGTTCCACTTCTCGAATTGCCTCTCCCACCAGTTGGACATGTCGACCTTCCGGCCGTTGATGAACAGGACCTTGATGTCCGTCCGGGCGTCCAGGGGGTCGCCCGCGGCAATGAAGAGGTCGGCGTCCTTGCCGGGCTCGAGACTGCCGAGCCGCGCGTCGAAGCCGAACACCTTCGCCGGATTGACGGTCAGGGCCCTGATAGCCTCGTCCCGGTCGAGCCCGAACGCCACGGCCTTGGCGGCGTGATAGGTCAGGTCCTTGCCCGCGCTCGGGTCGTCTCCCGAAGAGAAGCAGATCGTTATCCCGGCCTTGGCCAGCTCGACGACGTTCCGGTAGGGAGCGTCGTAGCCGTCCTCCGGCTCCGAGGGGCCCCGATAGAGACTGTCGATGATGACCGGGATGCCGGACGCCTTGATCTTGTCGGCGACCTTGAAGCCCTGGGCACAGCCCCGGAATATCGCCTTGATCTTCTGGTCGCGGACGAACTTGATGGCCAGCTCGATGTCCTTGGCCTTCTCGACCGAGAGGATGACCGGGAGGGAGCCGTCGAGCACGGGCGCGAGGGCCTCGTATTTCGCGTTGTAGTCGGGGGCCTCGACCCCCGGATTCCCCGAAGCCAGGGCCTTGAGCTGGAGGTAGCGCCTGGCCTCGCCGAGGTAGTCCTTGATCTTGTCCACGATCTTGGAGGTCACGTCCTCGGTGCTTTCCTTCGGGGCGGCGCCGCCTTCCCCGGACGGCCTCGGGGTCATGGGGAAGTTGATGAGCGAGGTCGCCGTCTCGCTGACGGCCATCTCGGGCAGGCTCCAGCCGTCCATCTTGACGAGGGCGGAGGTCCCGGGGAAGGTCCCTCCGGACGGGGCCACGAGCGCCGTCGTCGTGCCGTTGACCCGGCCGGTCCCGAAATGGACGGAGAACGGGTTGATGGCCCAGGCCGCCCGGACCTCGGGGTTCTCCTTGCCGATCTCCCGGGCGTCTACGGTGCTCGAGATCGCCGCGATCTCAGCGAGGCCGTAATGGGTGTAGGCGTCGATGAATCCGGGATACACGAACTGGCCCGCCGCGTCGATGACCTCGGCCCCGTCCGGCGCCGCGATCTCCCGTCCCAGCGCCTTGATCTTTCCGTTCTCGATGAGCAGACTGCCGTTCTCGATCGGCGGGCCGCTGACGGGAACGATGGTCGCGTTCCTGATGAGATAGACGGGGGCGGCGTCCCGGCCGATCAGGGAGACCGCCAGGATGAACAGCGTCAATCCTATGATGAAGATCGTCTTTTTCACGTTCAAACCTCCCCTCCGGGGGTCTCGCCCTTCGGAGCCTTCTTTTCAGCGTCCTTGGCCTTCCCGGCCTCCTCGGCCTTTTTCAGGTCCGCGAGGTACCCGTCCCTGTCGAAAAGCACCTTGCCGTCCACGATCGTCATCTGGCAGACGGTATAGGGGTCGAGCGGGTTCCGGCTGAAGACGGCCAGGTCGGCGTCCTTGCCGGGCTCGATCGTCCCGACCCATTTGTCGATGCCCATGATCCTGGCCGGGTTGATGGTCAGGGTCTTGATGGCCTCGAGCTCGGGCATCCCGCCGAACCGCACGGTTTTCGCCGCGTCGTTGAAGAGGTGCCGCATCCGCTCGGCGTCGTCGGAGTTGAGGGCCACGAGGACGCCCTTCTTGGCGGCCAGGGCCGCGTTGTGGGGCATCGTGTTGTAGGCCTCCCACTTGTAGCCCCAGAAATCGGCGAACGTGGAGATGGCCACGCCGTCGCGGGCGAGCTCCTCGGCGATCCGGTAGCCCTCCAGCGCGTGTTCGAAACAGGCGAGCTTGACGCCGTACTCCTTGCAGAGCCGCATGATCGACAGCATCTCCTCGGACTGGTAGCCGTGACAGCGCACCCAGATCTTCCCGTCGAGGATCTCGAGGATGCCTTCGAGCCGGAGGTCCTTCTTCGGCGGCATGGGCGGCGCGCTCCGGCCCTTGCGGGCCCGGCTCGCTTCGAGCGCCTTTTCGTATTCCCGCCACTTCCGCCTGTATTCCCTGGCCTTCTCGAATTCCAGCCGGATCGAGGCTTCGACCCCCATCCGGCTCTTCGGATAGCGGGGCTTGCCGGGCGCCGAGAAGTTCGACTGCTTGGGGTTCTCGCCCAGGGCCCACTTGGACGTGACCGGGGCACCCTTGAAGATCAGGTCCTCGGCGCTCCCGCCCCAGCGCATCTTGAGGACGATCCCCCGTCCGGCGATGGGATTGGCCGAGCCGTGCAAGGTGGTGATCGACGTGACGCCGCCGGTCAGCGCGTAGTAGATGTTCAGGTCGTTCGGGTTGATGATGTCCCGGACGTCGACCTCGGACGTGATGAGGTCGCCCGTCTCGTTGACGTCTCCCTCGAGCGCGATGTGCGAATGGGAATCGATGATGCCGGGCATGACCCACCGGCCCGCGAGGTCGATCGTCGCGGCGCCGGGCGCGGACAGGCCTTTCCCGACCGCGGCGATCTTCCCGTCACGGATGAGGACGTCCCCGCCGGCGAGGGTCTCGCCGCTCACGGTGATGATATTGCCGTTCCTGAGAAGAAGGGGCTTATCGGCGGCCGCGGACGCCGCGGCCATTGCGCCGACGAGCAGGCCGATCATCGCAATCGTTGATCTCGTTTTCATGTGGGAACTCCTAGCTCGGGATTCTCTTCGCCGTGTATTCCATCGAGCCCGACGTGCCTTGGACGATCGTCCCGCGGGTCGTTTCGCCCTCGACGGTCCCCGAGATGTAGAGGTCGATATCCTGGCCTCCGACCGCGATGTTCATCTCGTAAGAGATGTCGTTTCCGGAGACCGATCCGCCGGTGAACTCGAAGACGCCGAACGGCGTCACCATCTTTCCGGAAAGCTCCGCCCCTTCCTGGACGAATTCGACCGTGAGCTTGGGGAGGCCCTCGCCCATGATCTCCCATTTCCCGGAGACGTTCACCGCCGGCTTCTCGCCCGTCTTGCCCGCCGTGTCCTTGGGCTCCCACTTCCGGCCGTCGGCGAAGACGGCCTTGACCTTGGGGTCCTTGACCAGGAGCTCGCCCTCGGCCAGGACGATATTCGCCAGCTTTCCCGGCTCGATGGCGCCCAGGACCTTATCCAGCCCGAAGAAAGCGGCGGGCGCGGACGTCAGGGCGGCCAGGGCCTTGTCCTTGGCCAGGCCGGCTTCGACGGCCTTGAGGATGCCCTCCGTGAAGCTCTTCGGATCGTCGGTCCCCAGCGAAGAAAAGGCGAACGGGATGCCGGCCTCGGCGAGCCGGGCCGGATTCCGGGGATAGATCTCTTTCTCGGCCCGCTCCCTCTCGGCCCGGCCCTTCTGGGAATAGAGGCTCGATGACGGGGCCTTGAAGGTCACGGCCACGAGGACCCGCGCCCCGGCCTTCTTCAGCTCGGGGATGGCTTCGGCGGCCTCGTTGCCCGAATCGCAGATGAAATAATCCAGCTTGAACTCCGCGGCCAGGTCCAGGGCCCTGCGGATATCGTTCTGATTGCGGCACAGGAAGATCACCGGCTTTCGGCCCGTCGCATAGTCCGCCAGGATCTCGAGAGTGGGGCTGTGTTCGGGTCGATGGATCCCGGCCGGTTCCTTGAGCCAGCGGGCCAGGTTCATGTCGTAATAGGCCGCGTCCTGGAAGAGCTGTCTCAGGTAGGCCTGAACGCCCATCAGGGAATTCGGGTAGGCCTGAACGCCGGAGGGGCTGAAGCCGATCCCCAGGCAGGACGCGACGGGGACCAGGGCTTTCGCCTTGTCCGCATCGCTCAGGCTGAAGAACGCGGACCGGCCGGCGAGGACGCCCCGGTCGAGCATGACCTGGGCGGCCGCGAAGCCGTATTTATAGTATTTCTCGAGGGCGGCCTTTCCGAGGCTCACGTATTCATAAGCTTTGAGCTCCGGAGTTATGCCCTTATCCTTGTCCGTGAAGTCTCCCGTATAGAACTTGAGCATGTCGAGCTTCTCTTCGGGCAGCTTGAGGAGCGATTTGCCCAGCCCGTCGATCAGCCCCGGGTAGGCGGTGAGCTTGCTGCCGTCGATGACCTCGGCGTCCGGCGGGACGGCGACGTCCTTCCCGACGGCCTCGATCAGGCCGTCGCGGATGACGATCGTCGCCTTTTCCAGCGCCGGGCCCTTCGGGAGGACGACCCGGCAATCCCGGACGGCCCAAACCTTGTGCAGGCTGTCGTCGGCCTCGAGGGACGGGACGAGGGTGAGGATTGCCGTAAGGACCGCGGCGGCCGCGCTCCCCCAAACCTGGAATTTTCTCATCAAGATCCTCCTTTCCACAAGACGGGACGATCCCCGACTAAAGTCATGGGGAGAGAATGCGTGCGGAAAAATGCCATGAGCTTATTTCTACGGAATCCCCGGCAAAAAGTTCCCCGTCCCCGGCATTCATGCCGGGAAGTCATAGGGGTTGACCCCGCCGCGAAAGGCGGGGCGAGATGCGGGGCTCAGGGCCGCCCCATAAAAGCCGCTAGGCTTTTATGGGGTTGACACGGGGGGAGCTCCTCGACGAAAATCCCTCCCGGCGGGAGCCGATCGAGAAGGAGGATCGAGATGAGACGAATTTTCGGACGTTGGATCGCGGGCGGCGTGCTGGCCGGCCTCCTGCTCGCCGGGCCCGGCCTCCGGGCCGAGGGGAAGTGGGAGTTCGGCGTCCATTATTCGCGATGGAGCCTCGACCTCATCAAGCCCGCCATCGAGGATTCCCTCAACGACACCGTGGCCTCGGACCTCAAGGACAGGATCCTCGACGACATCCGGGCGGATTACCCGACGCTCATGGAGACGGGATACAGTCAGCGGACCGTTTTCGATTCCACGGGCGACAACTACGGCGCCGAGGTCCGCTTCTATCCCGGGGGCGAATACGGCTCGTTCAGCGTGGGCTTTTCCCTGGAGAGGTCGACCATGAAGGTCAGCATTCCCGAGGTCGCGTCGACCCTCCAGCTGGAGGATTCGGTCACCCATCACACGGGAACCTTCACCGGGAACGCTTCCGGGGAATTCCTCCTCAAGCCCCTCTCGTTCCACTTGAGCCTGAGATGGGACATCTTCCCTTCGGCCGGGCTCCATCCCTACATCACGTTCGGCGTCGGCGCGTCGACCGCGAGGGCCATCGACACGGCCACCTTCAGCTATGAATACACCGGGAGCCTGAACGCTCCGAACGGGCAGTCCCGCCAATATGCCGACGGCGAGTCCAAGACCCTGCGGGAGCTCATCGACGAGGAGGAGGCCAAGGGCGAGGACACCTTCCTCCCCGTCAACTTCGTGCCCTTCGTCCAGCTCAATGTCGGCCTGAAGGGGCGGCTGACCGAGAACCTCCACCTCCTCGTGGACGCCGGCGTCTGGGACGGGTTCCTGCTCCGGGCCGGGCTCGCGTTCCGGTTCTGAGCGGGCCGATCGGCTTTTCCTCCGGGCCCGGGCCGGACGCCCCCGCATTTACTTTTTCCGCGTTTTCGCTTATAAAAGTCCTTCCGCTATGAGCGAGGAGAAAACCCCATGAATAAAGCCGGTTTCCGGAGATCCCTGGCCGTCCTGTTCGTGCCTGTGCCTCCTGGCCGCACCCGCCGTTCCCGGCCGCGCCGCCGCGCCGGACGACGAAGCGAAGATCCTCGAGGCGTTCCACGCGATATCCAGCCATCCGCTCCTGGAGTACGTCCAGGAGCTGACGTCCGCAAAGTACGGAGGGCGGCTGACGGGCACGCCCGGCTACGACGCGAGCGCGGCCTGGGTGGCCGGGCTCCTCGAAAAATGGGGCGTCAGGCCCGCAGGGGACGGCGGCACCTGGTTCCAGAATTTCCCGAACCCCTATACGCTCGTCCTTCCGGACGGCGAGGTTTCCCTGCTCATCCCGCAAAAGAACTCGAAGGACGTGATCAGGAAATATTTCCGGTACGAGGACGAATTCATGCCGGGCGGGACGTCGGGCTCCGGCGAAGTCACCGCTGAAGTCGTCTATGTCGGCTATGGGATCACCGCCCCCGAGCTCGGCTTGGACGAGTACAAAGGCCTCGACGTCAAGGGCCGGATCGTCCTCATGGAGCCGGAAGTCCCCGTCTCGCCCGACCGGGGCGCCGAGCTCTTCGACAAATGGCGCCCGTATTCGTTCCACCAGTACAAGCTCGAGAACGCGGTCGCCCACGGCGCCGCCGCGATGCTGTACAACTACGGCCCCATCTGCAATCCCAACAACGCCTACCGCGAGGGTTTCGTCTATTGCCACGTCGGCCGGGCCGTCGTCGCCGACGTCTTCGCCGGGACGGGCCGGAGCCATGATGAGGTCCTCGGGAGCATCCGCAAGACGCTCAAGCCGGCGTCCTTCGCGACGGGGAAGACGTTCACCGTCCGCACCCGGACGGTCCACCATCCCGAGGGCGTCGGCCGGAACGTCGTCGGCCTCATCGAGGGCTCGGACCCGAAGCTCAAGGACGAGGTCATCATTCTCGGTGCCCACATCGACCACCTCGGTTTCTGCTGGACCATGATGCCCGGGGCCAACGACAACGCCACCTCCGTGGCCGTGATGCTCGGGACCGCGGAGGCCCTGGCGAAATGCGCCGTGAGGCCGAAGAGGTCCGTTCTGTTCATCGGCTTCGGCGCCGAGGAACAGGCCGTGGCCGGGTCGGAATATTACATCGAACACCCCGTCGTGCCGCTCGACAAGACGATCGCCATGATCAACATGGAAGCCGCGGGATCGGGGGACAAGATCAACGCCCTGATCGGCAAGGGCTGGGGGGGACTGTGGGGCTATCTGGACAAGGCGAACAAGACCTATCTCCGCAGGGTCTCCGAGACCGGCGAGAGCGCCTTCATCGCCCGGCCCCGCCAGGATGTCGCCCGGTTCCTCTGGAAGGGCATTCCCGGGTTGACCGTCGGCTCCCACGGCTTCGACCCGGGCCGCCCGACCTACCACAATTCGCACGACGACATGAGCCTGGTCACGCCGGAGATCATGGAGGATATCGCCAAGATGCTGTTCCTCGGCATCCTGGACATGGCCAATGAACCCGTCCTGAAGATGGAAGATCGACCGTAGCCGCAGGCTTCAGCCGGCGTCGAGGCCGAAGCGCAAATAAAGAGTTGCGGCTACCGGCGGCTGCTAGATGTGCAGCTCGACGACGTCCTCGTCGTTGAGGACGTGATCGCGGGTGACGCGCAGGCCGTCGAGCGTCCCGTCCTTGCTCCAGACGCGGGCGAAATCGAGGTTCTCGGCGAAATCCTTGTGGACGGCCCTGGCCATGTCGAGAACGGTGCTGCCCTTCCTCAGGGCGAAGGGAGAATCCATCTCCGCCTTCTTCCCGGGCACCTTGCTGTGGGCCCGGACGACGCGCAGGACGCCGAAGATGCGGCGTTTCAGCTCGTGGATATGGAATCCGGTCAGGGCCGAGACGGCGAGCCTTTCGAACGGCCCCTCCAAAAGCACCCCGAGGTCCGCGAAGGCCTTCCCGTCGGGGTCGAGGTCCGCTCTTGTTGGCCGCGAGGAGAGCTCGCTTGAGGAACGGCCCTTTTTCGGGCGGGATCTCGGCGTCGGTCGCCGCGAACTCGACCTTCTTCTCCCGTAGTCTGCCGGTGATCCCCTCGAGCAGGGAGGCCGTGTCGGCGTCCCCGAGGTCGGCGACAAGAAGGACGGCGTCGGAGGTCTTGAGCATCTCGGGGAACCAGGGCTCCATGAATTCGGAGGTCAGGGGCGGCGTGTCGATGAGTTGGATCTTGATGTTCTCGAACGGCATCATGAAGGGGGAGGGGACGCGCGTCGTGAACGGATAATCGGCGATCTCGACCTCGGCGCCGGTCAGCACCTTGACCAGGCTGGACTTTCCGGCGTTCGGGGGGCCGATCACGACCACCTGGCCCGCCCCCGATCCCTCGATGCGCAGGAGCGGGCCGCGGCGGGCCGTGGAGGATTGTTTCTGGGCTTCTTCCCGGAGCTTGGCGATCTTCGATTTGTAGAGGGCGACGAGCTTCTCCGTGCCCTTGTGCCGCGGGATGACGGCCAGGAGCTTCTCGCAGACCTCGATCTTCTCCTGGGGCGTTTTCGCTTCGCGGAGGGTCGCTTCGATCCGGTGGTATTCGGGAGGCAGGTTCGCGGGCATGGACTCGCGGGAATTATACCCGATTGCCGGGCCCGGAGCCAGACCGCCGAGGGGGCCTCGCAGAAGGGCCCGGACCGGGCCTTTTTCAGGTGATCCCAGCCCCGGTTCGGGGGGCGTTTTCAATGCTTTCCCTTGGCCGCAGGCGCCGCGTCCGGAGTCGAAATGATACTTCCAGTTATCCGGTTCCGTGCCTCACGGGAGGCCCCCGCCGGCGCCTCGGGCCGGGGTTTTTTAGGAACGCCGGCCGCGGCTCAGGTAAATTGTTGATAAATATCGCAATTAAGAGGCATGTAATCTTGGAAAAAGGCGAAGATTTTCCTTTACTTTTTAGAGGTTTTTGGCTATAATTTCAGCTAGGAAAAATGCCCGAAGGGTCAGCCGCGAATCCCGCAGTCACGACCCCGATTTTTTCTCAGAGATAGCGAGCATGAAAGAAGAAAAGTATACCGCCGACAGCATCAAGGTTCTCAAGGGACTGGAGGCCGTCCGCAAGCGGCCGGCCATGTACATCGGGAGCACCGGGCCCGACGGGCTCCACCACCTCGTCTACGAGGTCGTGGACAACACCATCGACGAGGCCCTGGCCGGCTTCTGCAACCAGATCGACGTCTTCATCCACGTCGACAACTCCGTGACGGTCATCGACAACGGCCGCGGCATCCCGGTCGGCATGCACAAGAAGGAGAAGAAGTCCGCCGCCGAGGTCGTCATGACCATGCTCCACGCCGGCGGCAAGTTCGACGACAAGACCTACAAGGTCTCGGGCGGCCTCCACGGCGTCGGCGTCTCCGTCGTCAACGCCCTGTCCAAGCGGCTCGACCTCGAGATCAAGCGCGACGGCGGGATCTACACCCAGAGCTACGAGCGCGGCGCGGCCCTCGCGAAGCTCAAGCTGATCGGCAAGACCAAGAAGACCGGGACCAAGATCACCTTCTGGCCCGACGAGGAGATCTTCGAGACGACCGAGTTCAGCTTCGACGTCCTGACCCAGCGGATGCGGGAGCTGTCGTTCCTGAACAAGGGCCTCAAGATCACCATCACTCGACGAGCGGACGGGCAAGTCCCACGAGTTCCAGTACAAGGGCGGCATCCTGGAGTTCGTCAAGTACCTCAACCAGAACAAGACCGTCCTCAATCCCCGGCCGATCTTTTTCGAGAACCAGAAGGACGACATCATGGTCGAGGTCGCCTTCCAGTACAACGCCAGCTACGCCGAGACCATCTTCACCTTCGTCAACAACATCAACACGACCGAGGGCGGGACGCACCTCATCGGCTTCAAGGCCGCCCTGACCCGCTGCATCAACAACTACGCCGTCGCCCACAACCTCTTCAAGGACCTGAGCGCGGCGCGCCATCTCCGGCGACGACACGCGCGAGGGCCTGTGCGCCGTCCTCAGCGTCAAGATGCGCGACCCCCAGTTCGAGGGCCAGACCAAGACCAAGCTCGGCAACTCCGAGGTCAAGGGGATCGTCGAGTCGCTGGTCAACGAGCAGCTCGCGGCCTACCTCGAGGAGAACCCGACCAACGCCAAGCGGATCATCCAGAAGGCCGTGGACGCGGCCCGGGCCCGCGACGCCGCCCGCAAGGCCCGCGAGCTCGCCCGCCGGAAGAGCGTCCTCGAGTCCTCGCGCCCTGCCCGGGAAGCTGGCCGACTGCCAGGAGCGCGACCCGGCCCTGTCCGAGATCTACATCGTCGAGGGCGATTCCGCCGGCGGCTCGGCCAAGCAGGGCCGCGACCGGCGCTTCCAGGCCATCCTGCCCCTCCGGGGCAAGATCCTCAACGTCGAGAAGGCCCGGGCCGGAGAAGATCTTCAAGAGCGACGAGATCGGGATGATGATCGCCGCCCTGGGGACGAATCGTCGGCGAGGCCGACTTCAGCCTGGAGAAGCTCCGCTACCACAAGGTCATCATCATGACCGACGCCGACGTCGACGGCTCCCACATCCGGACCCTCCTGATGACCTTCTTCTACCGGCAGATGAAGCCGCTCATCGAGCAGGGGCACCTCTACATCGCCCAGCCGCCGCTCTACAAGATCACCCGCGGCCGGGAGGTCCTCTACCTCAAGGAGGAGCGGGCCTACGAGAAGTGGCTCATCAAGAAGATCTCGGAGGACTTCAAGGTCCGGGTCAAGGGCCGCAAGGAAGTCTTCGAGGGCGAGAAGTTCCGGAAGTTCTTCCTCCGGATCATCCAGAAGAAGAACTACATCGAGCATCCTCGAAAGGAAAGGCTACCCCTGGTTCCTCATCGACCTCCTCATCCAGGAGGGGATCGAGGGCCTCGAGTCCCTCAAGGACAAGAAGAGGATGAAAAAGGTCCAGTCCCTCGTCGAAGCGAAGGGCCTGGCCGACCGAGCTCACCAAGGACGAGGAATACGACACCTACGACGTCGCCGTCAAGTTCCAGCTCAACGGCATGTCCTCGACCAGCCAGGATCAACCTCGGCCTCGTCGATTCGACCGAGTACAAGAACCTGTTCCGGATCGTCCGGGAGCTCGAGGAGTTCCGGCCGCCCTTACGAGCTCATCAACGGCGTCGAGACCGTAGTCGTCGAGAACGAGAGCAAGCTCCTCGAGCACCTCTACGAGAAGGGGAAGAAGGGCGTCTCCATCCAGCGCTACAAGGGCCTCGGCGAGATGACGCCCGAGCAGCTCTGGGAGACGACCATGAACCCCGAGAACCGGTCCCTCCTCAAGGTCTCGATCCAGGACGCCGTCACGGCCGACGAGGTCTTCTCCATCCTGATGGGCGACGAGGTCGAACGGCGCCGGAAGTTCATCGAGGACAACGCCCTGATGGCCCAGAACCTGGACATCTGATCCGCAAACCGAACGGAAGCGAACGATGGCCAAAGACAAAGAGAAGGACGAGCCCAAGGAACCCAAGGACGAGAAACAGCCCGCGCCCGATGGCCGCCGATGATCTCCGTCGTCGGCCTCGAGGACGAGATGAAGCGGTCCTACCTCGACTACGCCATGAGCGTCATCATCGGCCGGGCCATCCCCGACATCAAGGACGGCCTGAAGCCCGTCCACCGCCGCGTCCTCTACGCGATGTACGAGTCGGGGACGACGTGGAACAAGCCCTACAAGAAATCGGCCCGCATCGTCGGCGACGTCATCGGAAAATACCATCCCCACGGCGACCAGGCCGCCTACGACACCCTGGTCCGGATGGCCCAGGACTTCAGCCTGCGCTATCTCCTCGTCGACGGGCAGGGGAACTTCGGCTCGATCGACGGCGACCCGCCGGCCGCCATGCGGTACACCGAGGTCCGGATGACCAAGCTCGCCGGCGAGATGCTGGCCGACATCGAGAAGGACACGGTCAACTTCGTCCCCAACTACGACGAGAGCCTGACCATGCCCGAGGTCCTGCCGGCCAAGTTCCCGAACCTCCTCGTCAACGGCGGCTCGGGGATCGCCGTCGGCATGGCCACGAACATCCCGCCCCACAACCTGGGCGAGGTCGTCGACGGGCTCGTCCACCTCATCCAGCATCCGAACGCCTCCCTCGACAAGATCATGGAGTTCATCCCGGGGCCGGACTTCCCGACGGGCGGCTACATCTTCAACCGGCAGGGCATCCGGGACGCCTACCGCGACGGCCGCGGCGTCATCCAGCTCCGGGCCAAAACGAAGATCGAGCGGGGCGGCGACAAGGGCGAGCGGGACAGGATCGTCGTCACCGAGATCCCCTACGCCGTCAACAAGGCCACGCTCCTGGAGACCATCGCCGAGCTCGTCAACGACAAGAAGCTCGAGGGCATCGCCGACCTCCGGGACGAGTCCGACCGGGAGGGCATCCGGGTCGTCGTCGAGGTCAAGAGGGGCGAGCTGCCCGGAGATCGTCCTCAACAACCTCTACAAGCACACCGCGCTCCAGACCTCGTTCGGCATCATCATGCTGGCCATCGTCGACAAGCAGCCCAAGACCCTGACCCTGATCGACATGATGAAGTACTTCATCTCCCACCGCCAGGACGTCATCCGGCGGCGGACCCGGTTCGACCTGAAGAAGGCCGAGGCCCGGGCCCACATCCTCGAGGGCCTGATGATCGCCCTGGACCACCTGGACGCCATCATCAAGCTCATCCGCGCCTCCAAGAGCGTCGACGAGGCCCGGACGGGGCTCATCGAGCGGTTCAAGCTCTCGCCCGATCCAGGCCCAGGCCATCCTGGAGATGCAGCTCCAGCGGCTGACCCAGCTCGAGCGCCAGAAGATCGTCAAGGAGTACGAGGAGGTCAAGGCCCTCATCGCGAAGCTGCAAGAAGATCCTCGGCGTCCGACAAGCTCGTCCTGGACATCATCGTCGAGGAGCTCAAGCAGATCAAGGAGGAGTACGGCGACGAGCGCCGGACCGAGATCCGTGACGAGGTCGTCGCGGACCTCCGGCCCGAGGACCTCATCAAGGAGGAGGACGTGGCCGTCGTCTACACCTCCTCCGGCTACATCAAGCGGACCTCCCTCACCTCCTACCACTTCCAGAGCCGGGGCGGCAAGGGCCGCAGGGGCATCGAGATGAAGGCCGAGGACATCGTCGAGCACCTCTTCGTCTGCTCGACCCACAGCTATCTCCTCGTCTTCACGAACCTCGGGCGCCTCTACTGGCTCAAGGCCCTCGAAGTCCCGGACGTCGGCCCGGCCGGCCGCGGCAAGGCCATCGTCAACCTCATCGAGTTCGCGCCCGGCGAGCGCGTCTGCTCGATCGTCGCCGTCAAGGATTTCAGCGAGGACCAGTACATCGTCATGCTGACGACGAACGGCCTGATCAAGAAGACGCGCCTCAGCGAGTTCAAGAACGTCCGGAAGGGCGGCATCCTGGCCATGACCATCCAGCCGAAGAGCGAGCTGTTCATGGTCCAGCTGACCTCCGGCAAGCAGCGACATCATCATCGGCACGAAGCTCGGCCGCGCCATCCGGTTCAAGGAGAGCGACGTCCGGCCGATGGGCCGCCAGGCGGCCGGGGTCAAGGCCGTCCGGCTGAAACCCAAGGACGCGGTCATCGGCATGATCGTGCCCGGGGCCGAGGACCAGTTCGTCTTCACGGCGAGCGACCGCGGCTACGGCAAGAAGACCGAGATCTCTCAGTATCCGCGCCACCGGCGCGGCGGCCAGGGCGTCCTCAACCTCAAGGTGAGCGCGCAAGATCGGCAACGCCCTGTCGCGTCGTCGGCGTCGTCCGAGGAGGAGCTCCTGCTCATCACGGTGGAGGGCAAGGTCATCCGGATCAAGACGACCCAGTTCCGGCCGCTCAGCCGGGCCACCCAGGGCGTCCGGATCATCAACCTCGACGAGAAGGACCGCGTCTGCTCCGTCGCCAAGGTCCGGGAGAACTGACCTCTCGCCTCGATACCGCGCAACCGTCACGGCCGTTCATCCGGTCTCGGCGGCCTTGACGTCCGACCGCTTCTGTAGGCGGCGAGGGGGACGGACAGGCCAGCACACTCTAACGAGCTGACCTGGCGGGAGGGCCTGTGCACGGTCATCGTCGTGCGGATGGGCCCGGACGGCGGGATCGACCTTCCCACCTCGAGGAACTGCTCCGGGACCGAGCACTCGGCCAGCTTCGCCAGCCTCGGTCCGGGAGCGGCTTTACCGCGGCTACCTGAAGGAAGCCGAAGCCTGGCCGGGAGCTCCGGAAGTCGTCGGGAGCGAGGAAGCTCCGGCCGAAATAGCCGGCCTGCAGTTCTTCCCCCTTCCCCGGACGGAGAATAGGGGGGCCCGGTGTTAGGCGTGCGAATGCCGCTATTCGCTGAGCGGCCCCGGCGGATTTCCGCGGACGGCCTCCCGGCGGCCTTGACGTCCGACCGGTGACGGGATTATCCTGCAGGGGTTCGCGAAGAGGCGGGACCGCCGCCGCTCGCGAAACGGGAGCATCCGAGCCCAACGCGGAGGTGGCATCATATTTCCGAGTGAAGCCCGAGCGGCGACCGGACCGGCCGCCGGACGCCGGGCCCGCATCTGGGAGATCGACTTCCTGCGCGGCCTCGCCATCATCCTGATGGTCGGCTACCATCTCCTTTTCGACCTGGGTGAGTTCAACGGCGTCCAGAGATTCCTCGGCTTTTCGACCGACCTCGCCGGCCCCGCTTGGACGGCGGCCCAGCTCTCCTTCGCCGCGCTATTCGTCGTGCTTTCGGGGATCAGTGGCACGCTGAGCCGGAACAACCTGCGCCGGGGCGTGAAGCTCCTGGCCGTGGCGGCCGCCGTCACCGTCGTCACCTGGTTCTTCGAGCCCTCGGCGGCCGTCCTGTTCGGGATCCTCCACTGCCTGGCGGTCTCCATCCTCCTCTATGGCGCGCTATTCGAAAAGAAGGGCCCCGTCGCCTGCGCCGTTTGGGGCGCGGCCGTCCTCGGGCTCGCCGCTTTCCTCCCGGCGCTGAGGAAGGCGGCGGCCGTCGATTTCGATTGGCTGCTGCCGCTGGGCCTCTACGGCCCCAATTTCTCATCCTACGATTATTTCCCCCTGGTCCCCTGGTTCGGTGTCTTCCTGGCAGGAGCCGCTCTCGGCAAGTCGGTTTACGCCCCGGGAAAGAGCCTGCTCCCGCGGCCCCCGAGGGCGACGTTCATCAACTTCGCCGGCCGCCACTCCCTGCTGATCTACATCGTCCATCAGCCCGTGATCATGGCCGTCCTCTACCTCGCGAGGTGAGGGCGATCCCGGATCGCCGGTCATTGCGCCGGGCCTTGACGGCCGGCGCAACTCTGGGTACACTAGGGGCGTTGTATATATATACCCTATGGGGATTATAGGAAATAGAATGGGGTCTGGAGCAAAACTCATGAATCCGAGGACGCGATTCGGAAGGGCCGCGGGGATCCTGGCCCTTTTAGCCTGGGCGGGGGCCTGGACGCCCGTCCGGGCCGAGGAACCCCTTTATACGGAGCTTCCCGGACCGGGGAAGACATGCAAGATCGGCGAATCCTACACATTCACTTACGAGTTCGACAAGACGCCCAAGATGGGCATGATCATCATCAAGGTCAAGCTCTTCGACAAGGCCGGGGCGAGGACGACCGAGCTCGGGCTCACCGGCCGGTCGGACATGCCTTCCATGCGGGGGGGCCCACGATTCGGGCGATGTCGCGTTCAAGCTGAACCGGAAAGGAGACTTACCTCCTGCCCGTGAACGTCGTCATGCCCGGGGAATGGGAGATCCGCCTGGTTTTCTCGCGGGGGGACGAAGTCGTCTTCCGCGGCGCCCTGAAGTTCCATGTCTAAGCGATCGCTGGCCGTCCTGGGCTCTGACGCTCCTCTGCGGCGTCCGGGGCGTCGGCCCAGAGCCACCTGCTTTACTTCGAGCTCCAGGGAGTCGCCGGGTATTCCACGGCCGAAAAAAAGGCCATCTATCACTCCCTGTCCGCCGACGACATCATGCAGAAGACGAGGCTCGGGTTCGACTATGTCCTGAAGCTCTCCGGAAGGTCCCGGGACTTCGGCACCCTGGCTGTCCAGGCCCGTCTGGCCTACGATCCCGCGGCGGCCCGAAAGCTCGAGTTCCAGATCTACAACGCCTATTTCAAATTCAAGGCCGGCTTCGCCGACCTCTGGGTCGGACACAACCGCCCGGCCCTCGGGCTCTCATCCGCCCTGGATATCCACGCCCTGCTCCTGCCGACCCTGGTCATGACCGGATTCGGCTTCGACAGGGATTGGGGCGCCGGCCTGTCCCGCGACCTCTCCTGGGGCAACGCGGCCGTTCTCCCTGACGACGGGGAGCGGGATGCCCCTCCGCTTCAAGGGCAATTATCTCGCCGCGGCCCGCGTCGCCAAGGGGGTCCTGAACCGGGACAACTACGAGGCGGGGCTTTCCCTGGCCGGGGGACGTATCCTCGACATCATCGGATACCGGCTCGTCTCGGAGGACCCCATCGGCTTCCAATGCGTCTCCGGGGACCTGACCTATCTCTGGAACAACCTCGAAGGGCGGGCCGAGATCCTCGTGGGAAGAAAGGACGGCCGGAGCGCCCTGGCCCTGTTCGGGAAGCTCGGCGTGAACCTGCTCGGCGAAGGCCGGCTGAAGTTCGAAGCCCAGCCGCTGGTCATGAAGACCGGGGAGGACTGGAGCTCCCTCCTCTCCGGCGGCGTCACGTACCAGGCCGACGCCGACCTCGCTTTCCGGGCCATGGTCCAGCGCGACAGCGCCTTCAAGGACACACGCGTCGTCTTTCAGGTCTATTATTATAAGGGTCATCTGAAATGATCGCGGCAACATCCAGGAAAACGATCGCCGTCCTGACCCTGTTGAGCCTGACCGCGGCGCTCTACGCGGCCGTCGGCTGCGACCTCAACGACCCGGACCGGGACGTCAAGCGGCTCTTCCCGGAGTCGACGGGCTATAAGACGCTCTACGTCTCCATCGCCAAGAAAGGGCGGCGACGCCCTGCTCCGCGAGATCGAGGAGCGGCTCGGGCGACACGTTCACGGGGCTTTTCGAAACGGCCGACGTCCCCTACACGATGTACGAGATCTACAAGGGCGACGACGCTCATCGGCTACATCCACGGCGTCAACCAGAAAGGGCACGTACGGCGGCCTCCAGGTCTTCCTGGCCCTCGACCTCGCAGGGGACCATCCGGGCCTTCTACTTCCAGAAGCTGACGTCCAAGGCGGCCAAGGCCTTCCGCGAGCCCGGCCTTCGGGAAGCAGTTCGTCGGCCTCAGCCTCGAGGATTTCTACGCCTACGACGTCGTCTCGGGCACGGAAGACGCCGCCCGGGCCGGATCAGCGCGGATCCAGAACCCGGCCCCCGAGGCCGAATCGGATTTCCGGGCCGCCCTGCGGGCGGCGAAGAAGAACCTCATCCTCGTCGGACGAGTTCCTGCTCGGGAACAGGCACCTCAAGTTCATTTCAAAGCCGAGGGAGAACGGCCATGAAGATCAGCATCTTCCAGGTCGCCTACAAGAACCTCCTGCGCAAGAAGACGCGGAGCGTCCTCACCGTCCTCGGCATCGCCCTGGCCGCCTGGGTCCTGGTCAGCCTCTTCGGCTTCAACAAGGGCTACGAGACCTCGCTCAACAGGGACATCGACAACCTCGGCTTCCAGATGCTCGTCATCGCCAAGGGCTGCCCCTACGAGGCGGCGACCCTGATGCTCAAGGGCGGGACCGGGCCTCAAGTACATGAAGCGAGGAGATCGCCGACCCGATCGCCGCGCGAGCCCGAGGTCGACGGCGTGACGCCCGATGCTCATGCAGGTCGTCTTCGACCCGAACAAGGGCGAGAGCGGCGGGATCGCCGCCTACCTCGGGCGTCGACCCGGCGACCTTCCCGAAGATGAAGAGCTTCCTGCCAGTTCAAGGCAGGCGGCTGGTTCACGGACCCGACGCGGCCGAGGCCGTCTTCGGCTACGAGGCGGCCGAGCTCGAGCAGCGCGAGGTCGGCGACATGCTACCTCATCCCCGAGAAGGACGTCGAGGTCAAGGTCGTCGGCGTCCTCGAGCGGACGGGGACCCAGGACGACGGCACGATCTTCCTGCCCATCGGGACCGTCCAGAAGATCTTCGGCATCAAGGACGAGCTCACCGGCATCGGGATCAAGGTCAAGAAGGACGCCGACATCGCCAAGTTCGAGGAGAAGATGTACAAGCTCCCCGACGTCCAGGTCGTCAGCCTGACCCAGGTCAAGAACGACCATCATGACCCTCGTCTCGACGGCCCGGGTCATGGTCTTCTCGATCGCCCTCATCGCCATCCTCATCGCCATGATGGGCGTCGTCAACACGATCCTGATGTCGGTCATGGAGCGGCGCCAGGAGATCGGCATCCTCAAGTCCATGGGCGCCATGGCCGGCGACATCTTCAAGCTCGTCTGGATCGAGACGATCATCCTCTGCGTCGGCGGCGGCCTCGTCGGCACGCGGCATGGCCCTGCGTCACGGCCCAGATCACCGACATCCTCGTCCGCAGGCTCCTGCCCTACGCGCCGAGCGGCGGGCTGGTGACGATCGACCCGGGCCTCGTCCTGATGACCCTCGGCGTCGTGACCCTGATCGGGCTGCTCAGCGGCGTCTATCCCGTCCTGGAAGGCGGCCCGGGTCCGGCCCCTCGAATCCATCCGGAGCGAGGAGGCGTCATGAGCGCCCGGCCCAAGCTGGTCATCGAGGCCGAGGACCTGGTCCGGATCTACCAGCGCGGGAGCCGAGGAGATCCGGCGCCGTCGACGACGTCTCCCTGTCGATCGAGGAAGGGGAGTTCGTCTCGTCGATCGGCCCTTCCGGCTCGGGCAAGACGACCCTCATCAACGTCCTCGGCTGTCTCGACAATCCGACCTCGGGCCGCCTCCTCCTCGACGGCCGGGCCGTCTTCGAGAACGGCCGGGCCCTCTCGGAGGCGCACGCTGACCCGCATCCGGCGCGAGGTCTTCGGCTACATCTTCCAGAAGTTCTACCTCATCCCGACGCTGACCGTCCTCGAGAACGTCGTCCTGCCGTTCACCTTCTTCAAGAAGCCCGGGGCCTCGGAGGACGTCGGGCGGGTCCTCGACGCTCCTCGGCATCGACCAGCGGAAGGACCACCTGCCGGGCGAGCTCTCCGGCGGCGAGATGCAGCGGGTGGCCATCGCCCGGGCCCTCGTCAACAAGCCCGGGATCCTGCTCGCCGACGAGCCGACGGGCAACCTCGACACGAAGCGGAGCGAGGAGATCGGCGGGATCCTCAAGGACCTCAACGAGCGGGAAGGCCTGACGGTCATCCTGGTCACCCACAATCCCCGGCCTGGCCGCCCTGGCCCACAGGACGATCGAGCTCAGGGACGGGCGCGTCCTGTCCTGAGCCCTCGCCCGCGCTAATATTGCCTTGACAGGTTTCCGGCGCAGTCAATACAATGGGCCAGCTTGCCGCGAGGAGGTCGGAATGATCGAAACTCTCGCCCAGGTCCTGCTGAACACGGTGAAGTCCTATCCCAAGCCGGATTTCATGCTCTATCAAGAAGGACGGGGCTTACGTTCCCATTCTCGACCGAGGAGTTCGGTGCACAGGGTCCGGCACTTTTCCCTCGGTCTCCGGGAGCTCGGCCTCGGGCCCGGCGACAAGCTCGGTCATCCTTTCCGAGAACAGGCCCGAATGGGTGATGGCCGATTTCGCGGCCCTCTGCCGGGGCGCCCTGACGGTCCCCATCTACACGACCCTCGTCCCGGAGCAGGTCCGCTACATCATCGACGATTCGGACGCCACGATCGTCGTCGTCTCCGGCGCGGAGCAGTGGACGAAAGATCGAAGCCGTCGCGGACCGGCCTGGCCAAGGTCCGCCATTACATCACCTTCCGCCCGGAGGCCCCGGCGGGCGTCCTGACGATGGAGGAGGTCTGCGACGATGGGCCGGAAGGCGGATGCCGCCGACCCCGGTCTTTTCGAGCGGGAGGCCCTCCGGGTCAAGCCCGAGGACGAGGCGTCCCTGATCTACACGTCGGGGACGACCGGCGTTCCGAAGGGCGTCATCCTGACGCACGGCAATTTCGTGAGCAACATCCTCGGCGTCGCCGACGATCATCGATTTCTCCCACGAGGACACGGTCCTCTCCTTCCTGCCCCTCTCCCACGTCCTCGAGCGGATGGTCACGTTCACCTACATCTACAAGGGCTGCTCGATCGCCTATCGCCGAGAGCGTCGAGACCGTCGGCCCAGAACCTCCTCGAGATCCGGCCGCACATCATGGTCAGCGTTCCGCGCGTCTTCGAGAAGATCTATGCCAAGGTCATGGACAACGTCCTGGCCGAGCTCGGACCTCAAGCGGAAGATCTTCTTCTGGGCGATCAAGGTCGGCAAGGCCTACGGGCGCCCTGAAGATCTCGCGGGCAGGCCGCATCCCGGCGGCCTCTCCGCTTCAAGCGGACCGTCGCCCACAAGCTCGTCTTCGCCAAGATCATCGCCAAGACGGGCGGCCGGGTCCGCTTCTTCGTCTCCGGCGGGGCCCCGCTCTCCAAGGACATCGCCGAGTTCTTCTACGCCATCGGACTCGTCATCCTGGAAGGCTATGGCCTGACCGAGACCGCGCCGGTCCTTTCGATCAACACGTTCGAGGCCATCCGGTTCGGGACGGTGGGGAAGCCCGTCCCCGGCGTCGAGATCAGGATCGCCGCCGGACGGCGAGATCCTGGCCCGCGGGCCCGAACATCATGAAGGGCTATTACAAGAAGGAGGCCGAGACCCGGGAGGTCTTCGAGGGCGACTGGTTCCAGACGGGGGACATCGGCCAGTTCGACGACGACGGGTTCCTGGTCATCACGGACCGCAAGAAGGACCTCATCGTCACCTCGGGCGGCAAGAACGTCGCCCCCCAGCCCATCGAGAACCTCCTCAAGACGATCCCCTACGTCGTCGACGGCCGTCGTCGTCGGCGACCGGAAACGGTTCGTCGCGGCCCTCATCGTCCCGACTTCGACGAAGCTCGAGGATTACGCCCGCTCGGCCGGGATCCCGTTCAAGGACCGGGCCGATCTCGTCCGCGATCCGACGGATCGTCGATTTCGTCATGTCCGAGGTCGACCGGGCGACGCCCGATCTCGCTCCCTACGAGCGGATCAAGAGGATCGCCCTGCTCGATCGGGATTTCGAGATCGAGCGGGACGAGATCACGCCCTCGCTCAAGGTCAAGCGGGCCATCATCGAGAAACGGTACAAGGACGTCATCGACGGGCTGTATGCGGAGGAGGCGGCCGACTTCAGGAACGGGGGAGGGGCCTAAGCGCCCGGATCCCTCTCCTCAAACGCGCGGCCTGTATTTCGGCTCGCGGAACGTCAGCGTGATGGCGGTTCCCCTCGTCCGATCGACCTCGAAGACCCCTTCCAGTTGCTCGATGAGCAGATGCACGATCTGCAGCCCCAAAGTCTCGGCCTTTTGAATATCCAACCCCTCCGGCAAGCCCACACCGTCGTCCGCGACCCGAAGCTCCACGGCGCCGTCGGGCATTCGCCTCAATCCGATCCTGACCAGGCCTGTCCGGTCCCCCGGAAAAGCGTGTTTGAAGGCGTTGGAGATCAGCTCGTTGAGGATGAGCCCAAAGGGGATGGCCGAATTGATGTCCAGGAAAAGTTCTTCGGAATCCGCTCCATCCGGACGCGCTTCGAATCGTGCAGATAGACGGAGAGGAGGTGCGCCGCAAGGCTCTTGATGTAGCCGGCGACGTCGATCCTCGACAGATCGCGGGATTGATAGAGCTGCTCGTGGACGAGGCTCATGGAGCGGATACGCGTCTGCCCCTCGATGAGGATCCTGCGGCACTCTTCATTCGCCGTGCGGCTGACCTGGAGATTGAGGAGGCTGGAGATGATCTGCATGTTGTTCTTGACGCGGTGATGGACTTCCTGGAGGAGGACCTCCTTCTCCTGGAGCGACGCCCGAAGCGCTTCTTCCGTCCGTTTGCGCTCGGCGACCTCTTTTTCCAGGCTCAGCATCTTCAGCTCGAGCTTGTTCACCAGGCGCTCGCTGTAGAGCTTGAGGATCTCCTTTTCGTCCGCCTGGATCGCCGGCCGCGCCCGGTCCGGAGCCTTCGCGATCTCCTCCATGAGCTCCCGGATGTTTTCCATGAAGACCCGCAGGTCGATGGGCTTGCGATAGAACCGGTCGGCGCCCAGCTTCAGGGCGAATTCCTCATCCTTCTCTTCGACGTAGGTGGCCGTATAAAAAATGAACGGCAGGTGTTTCAGGCGCTCGGAGGACCGGATCTCCCGGCATAATTGATAGCCGTCCATGACCGGCATGAAGATATCCGAAATGACAAGGTCCCAGCTCCCCTCCGCCAGGATCTCCAGGGCGATCTTCCCGTTGGCCGCCTCCTCGACCTTGTGTCCGCTGCTTGTGAGCAGGCTTTTCAGAAGGTAGCGATTATCCGCCTGGTCATCGACGACGATCACGTTCATTTTGGGCGACTCCTCGAGCTCAGATGAATCGTTCAAGAACCTTGACGAAATCGGCGGGATTGATCGGTTTTTCGACGTATGCCGTGCATCCGGCGTCCAAGGCCTTTTCCTTATCACCGACCATGGCGAAGGAGGTCACGGCGATGATGGGGACCTCCCGGAGCGCGTCGTCCTCCCGGATCAGCCGCGTGGCGGCGTAGCCGTCCATGACGGGAAGCTGAATATCCATCAGGATCAGGTCGGGCCGGTTCTTCTTGGCCAGTTTGACGCCGGCCGCCCCGTCCCGGGCTTCGATGACCGTGTGCCCGAGCTTCGTGAGGATGAACCTCATCAGATACAGGTTGTTCTCGTTGTCCTCGATGATGAGCACTTTTTTCAAACGGGACCTCCTTCCGTGTTCAGGGGCAGGACGAAGGTGAACGTGCTCCCGCGGTCGTATTCGCTTCTCACCGAGATCGTGCCGCGGAGAAGGGTCAGGATCTTCTTGCATAAGTACAGTCCCAGCCCCGTCCCTTCATATTGCTTGGTCGAGGACATGTCGATCTGGCTGAAAGGATTGAACAGCTTTTCGACGTCCTCGGGGCGGATCCCGATCCCCTGGTCGGAGACGCTGACCGCCAGCTCTTCGCCGAGCGCTTCCACTTCGACGCGGACGCAGCCCCGATCGCTGAACTTGATGGCGTTGCTGAGCAGATTCATCAGCACCTGCTTGACCCGGCGCCGGTCGCTCCGGAGGCTCAGGCCCTCGGGGACGTCCGCCGCCACGGCCAGGCCCTTCTTCGCGGCCAGGGGCGACACCGCCTTGATGGTCTCGTTCGTCACGTCCGCGATCGGGAAAGTCTCGATGGACAGTTCCACCCGGCCGGATTCGATCTTCGAGATGTCCAGGATCTCGTTGATCAGCTCCAGGAGATGCGTGGCACTGCCCTGGACCATGGTCAATTGCTTGGCCTGCTCGTCGTTCAGGTCCCCGGACATCCCCATCAGGAGCAGGCCCGTGAACCCGAGAATGGAGTTGAGCGGCGTCCGCAGCTCGTGGCTCATGCTGGCCAGGAACAGGCTTTTCAGGCGGTCCAGCTCGACGAGCCGCTCGTTGGCCGAGGCCAGCTCCCGGGTCCGTTCGGCGACGCGGCGCTCGAGCGTTTCATTGAGCTTGCGGATCTCCGCCTCGGCCTTCTTGCGCTCGTCGATGTTCCGGATGATGACCAGGTCCGCCGGCCTCCCCTGGTACGGGATCCTGGCCGCGTTCACCTCGGCGTGGATCAGGTGTCCATTCTTCGTCTTGAAGACCGTTTCGTACATGGACGCGGACTCGATGCCCTTCATCCGGTTCTCATAGTACCGAACCAGCTTGGGGACTTCCTCCTCGGCCACATGTTGAATGAAGAGAGTGCCGACGAGCTCCTCCCGCGAGCTCTCGGACATGGCGACCAGGCTCGGGTTGACGTACGCGAAGCGCTGATCCTGGATGATGACGATGCCGTCCTTCGCCTGCTCCACGAGGGTGCGATACTTCTCTTCGCTTTCGCGGAGGGCCGCCATGGCTCGATTACGGTCTTCCTCCCGGTTCTGGATCTCGGCCAGCATGTCGTTGAAACCCCGGTAGAGGGCGCCGATCTCGTCCTTGCGGCGCTCGTGGATCCGGGTGGATAGGTCCTTCGTCCGGGACACGTGCCCGATGATCTCGACAAGGCGATTGATAGGAGCCGACAGGGCCCGATGGGAAAAGAGCGCGAGAAGCAGGGCGATCCCCATGGCTCCGAAGAGGGCGAGCCCGGCCACCCGGTAATTGTGGAGCAACATCTTCCGGTAGGTGCCCAGGTCGAAGCGCAGGAGGACGGTTCCGACGACCTCCTTGTCCTGGAGAATGCTGTGCGACAGGAGGAGCGTTCGGCCCTGTGCCGCTTCATAGTCTCCTCCCGCGGCGGGAGGCGGTTCGTGCTTCCCGCCGGGCCGGGTGTAGGCGGCAAAGGCCTGCCCGGATGCGTCCAGGATCCAGGCGTGGGTCACGTCGGCTTCGGCCTCCAGGGATGCGAGCGTCCTGGCGGCGTCCTGGCTGTCCCGGAAATTCAGGGCGGAGGTGCAGTTGTATCCGAGGATGTTCGCCATGGACGCGAGCTTGGTGCTGATGGTGGCCCGGTAAACGCGGGCGTCGTTCAGAAAATGGAAGACGCTATGCAGGACCAGGACGACAAAGACGACCAGAAGCTGTAAAAGAATGAGCTTTTTCTTGACGGACAGGTCCTTGAAGCTCATCGTCCGGCGCCCCCGTTCTCCTCATCGACCAGGATGGCCAGCTTCAGAAGCTGAGAACTGACCTGGATGCGGGCTTCCTTCAGCGCCCGTTCGCTCATCTCGAACTTGATCGTGCCGTCGCGCTCGACGAAGTTGACCGCCACGCCGCGGGCGGCGAGACCTTCCGACTCGCCGACCGTCAGGATGTCCGTTCCCCGGGTCTTTCCCATGACCCTGGCGATCTCCGGGACCGCGGACCTGGCAATGAACAGGATCTGCGGATGGCCGATCTGTTCGATCCCGAGGCATTGCCGGACCATGATGGGCGGCTGGCCGGCGGCGATCTTCCGGGCGATCACCTGAAGGGGAGGGAGGATCGGGCTCTCTCCAAGCACGACGATCGTCAGGCCTTCGGGAGCGAGGGCTTCCGGCCACTGAACGTAACGCGTGAAATTGTACAGGAAGACCGCTTTGATGTCGTATTCATACGTCGATCTCTCCGCCGGCGCGGGGCTGGAACTCCGCGCGCGGGAAGGGACGGCCATAACGAGCCCGAGCGTGATCAGCGTCAGCCAGGACGGGAATGCGAGCTTCCGGGGACGCTTCCCGGCCGTGCAAACTGCGGCTCGGATCAAAACGAATACCCCGCTGAAATTCGGATCGAACGCTGAGGCTGCCGGAAACGGCTGGCCGGCCAGTTCGACGGATGATAATAAACGGCGTCCAGCAGATTGTTGACCACCAGCTGGAGATCGACTTCCCGCGAGAGCCTCAGGGACAGGGCGGCATGGAAGACGACGGCATCGTCGATCCGGTCGTTCCCCATGGTCGGAATGACCTTGGAATTCTTCCGTTCGCCCAGATACTGGCCCCGAAGGCTGAGACGCAGGCGGGTCGTGAACGCGTACAGGATCCCCAGATTGGCGCCGTGAGGGGCGATCTCCGGGACCTGCTCGTCGGACGCATCGACGGATTCGTTATAGGTATAATTGGCGTAGGCCTTCATCCGGCCCCGCTGATATTGGATGGCGGCTTCGCACCCGTTCGTCGTCACGGAGCCGAAGTTCATCCACCGCCGATCTACCCCTTCGAAGACGCGGGTCAGGAGATTGGAGAGGCGATTATGATATAGGGAAAGATCGAACCGGAGGTTTCGGGAAAAGGACCAGCCGCCGGCCGCCTCAAAAGAGGAGATCTTCTCGGGCTTGAGGTCCGGGTTGCCCAGCCCATCCGTATAGTCCCAGGGTTTCGGCGCCCGGAAGGCCCTCATATAGAGGATCTTGGCGGTCAGCCTGCCCCGGTTGAACACGATTCCGAGACGCGGGGTCGTCACGGCGCCGTAGGTACTGCTGTCGTCGTGCCGGGCGCCGAGAAAGAGGTCCACGGACTTGGAGAGGGACGTTTGGGATTGGGCGTAAGCGCTGATCAAACGGTTGTTCAGCATCTTCGGCCCGGCCGGGGCGGGCGGACGCACGTCGGCGGAGCCGCTCTGGGTGATGGAGATCGTTTCGGCCAGTCGCTCCTGCTCCAGGACGAGACCGAAGGAAAGATGCCAGCGCGCCGCGGGGACCCAACGAAATTGAGTTTCGTTCCCGAATAGGTGATTGGGCCGATAGTACCGGTATTGCCGGCCCGGCGAATCCGCGGTCGGCAGTTCGATGACGGGGATCGTGTCGTCCGGGACCGTGGCGTTTCGATAATAGGCCGTGGAGCGGAACGACCAGGACTTTTTCCGGTCATAGGAATAGGTCGCCCAGGCGTTCAGGAACCGGATACGCCAGTTGACACCATGGTCGCTGACCGGGATCTGGCCCTCTTCCGCGATCCCCAGCTGGGCGGTCGCGTAGGAGGTATCCTTGTCCTGCAGCAGGAAGCCCGCGCTGAAATTCTTGTACCGGACCCGGGCGTCGACGGCGGCGTCGTTTTCGAAGTTCTCCATCTCCTCGGTCCAGTTGAAGTCCCCGGCCTTTCCCCTCAGGTCCGCCTTGTCGCTTTGCTTGTACATGGCGGCGACGGAGAACCCGAGGTCGGCTTTCTTGTCGTAAGCGGCGTACCGGAAATCGGCCAGGCGCGTCCGGAAGTTCCCGGCCAGGATCTCGGCCCGGCCGCCCGGCGCGTCCTTGGGATCCCGGGTGAAGATGCTGATGATGCCGGAAACGGCGTTGGTGCCGTAAAGGCGGATGCGGGACCAAAGACGACTTCGATCCGGTCCACGTTGGCCAGGTTGAATTGCCCGCCGCCGTAGAACCCCCCGGAATTCAGCTCGTTGACCTGGATCCCGTCCACCAGCACGAGGATCTTGTTGTTCTGGCCGGGAACGCCCCTCATGGCGACATAGCTGTTGAATCCCAGGATGTTGCGGAACTGGACTCCGGGCAGGTCGGCCAGGGCGTCTTCCAGCGTGAAATACCCGTTGTCCCGGATCTCGTCCGCGGTGATCACGCGGACCGTGGCGGGCACCTTATTGATCGTCTCCGGTCCTTTGAGGACCGATACGACCTTCAGCTTGAGCAGATCGGTCATATCGAGAGCCAGGAGCTCTTCCAGGCTTTTCTCCTGGGCTCGAAGCGGTAAGCCCGCAATGGACACCAGGAAGACGAGAAAGAGAGGAACTCTGCGCTTCTTCATGGTCACCCTATAAGAACGCAGAAAGATGATCGAGCTATGAGACTTTCATATAATCCTGGATTGTAACATAACTTTTCAAGCGGCACAAGGACTTCATCGACGGGCTTTAGGCTGGGGATGAGGCCGAATTCCGGAACGGCCTCCGGTCATTCGGACTTGGGTTCCGGACGGACTTCCGGCTTGACGGTCCAGTAGAGGATGCGGCCGCAGTTCTCGCAGAGGTAGATCTTGGTCCGTGTCCCGGATCTCGTTGAGCATCTGGGGCCGGATGCGCACGTGGCACATGGCGCAGAAATCGCCCTTGACGGCGGACAGCGCGGCGCCGCCCTTCTTGTTGAAGATGGACATGTAGAGCTTCATCTGGTCGCCGGCGGGATGCAGGGGCAGGAGGGCCTCCCGCTCCGTGATGAGGGTGTCCCGGCGGGCTTCCATCTCCCGCTTCTTCTCGTTCGAGGACGACCTGGTCCTTCTGGAGGCTCTCCTGCTCCTGGGTCTGCCTGCGGCGTGGCCGACTTGATCTCCTCTTCGATGTCGTCGGCGGCGAGCATCTCGCTGATGATCTCCTCTTCGACGGCGTCCACCTTGTGCTGGGACTCCTCGATCTCGTGGAGAAGGGCGGTGTATTCCTTGTTGGTCTTGACCTCGTTCAGCTGGCGCTTGAACTTGGCGATCTGGACTTTGACGTCCTTGACCGACGCCCTCGAGGTCCCGCCGCTTCTTCTGGTTCTGGGCGAGCTTCTCCTTGGCGTCGGCGACGGCCTGGGAGCCGGCCTGGATCTTCCTGTCGACGTCTTCGATGAGGCGGGGGATACTCTCGAGGAAGAGGGTCGTCGTGCTTGATCTCGGAATCGAGGCTCTGGAGCTGGATCAGTTTGTCGAAGTCGATTTCCACATTGTCCTCAACTCAGATGGGCCTACCAGGATTCGAACCTGGGACCTGCCGGTTATGAGCCGGTAGCTCTACCGCTGAGCTATAGGCCCTCGCCCCGCTTTTATATCAGATATCGCGCCGGTGCGTCAATGTAACTGCAGGGGAGACCTTCTTAATGGTTGTTGGTGAACGATTTCAGCTTGCGGCTGCGGCTCGGGTGCTTGAGCTTCCGCAGGGCCTTGGCCTCGATCTGGCGGATGCGCTCGCGGGTGACCTTGAACTGCTGGCCGACCTCTTCGAGGGTGTGTTCGTTGCCGTCCCCCAGCCCGAAGCGCATCTTGAGGACCCTGGCCTCGCGCTCGGTCAGGGACTTCAGGGCCTCCTCGATCTGCTCCCGGAGGTTGATGTGGATGACCGTGTCGGGCGGCGAGGGGATGAGCTTGTCCTCGATGAAGTCGCCCGAGGTGGCTGTCCTCCTCCTCGCCGATGGGCGTCTCGAGGGAGATGGGCTCCTGGGCGATCTTGATGATCTTGCGGACCTTGCTCACCGGCATGTCCATCTTCTTGGCGATCTCCTCGCGAGGTCGGCTCGCGGCCGATCTCCTGGACGAGGGCCCGGGAGACCCGGATGAGCTTGTTGATGGTCTCGATCATGTGGACGGGGATGCGGATCGTCCGGGCCTGGTCGGCGATGGCCCGGGTGATGGCCTGCCGGATCCACCAGGTCGCGTAGGTCGAGAACTTGTAGCCGCGCCGGTACTCGAACTTCTCGACGGCCTTCATCAGGCCCATGTTGCCTTCCTGGATGAGGTCCAGGAACTGGAGGCCGCGGTTGCTGTACTTCTTGGCGATGGAGACGACGAGCCGGAGGTTGGCCGCGACGAGCTCCTTCTTGGCCTGGTCGCTGATCTTCTTGCCGGTCGTGATGGACCGGACGGCCTTGCGCAGGGCCTGGGGGTCGAGGCCGATCTCGGTCTGGTACTTCCGGAGCTGGCGTTCTGGATCTCCCGGATCTTCTGCTTGGCGGCCGGGTCTTCCTTCTTCTTCCGCGGCTGGTCTTCTGGCCGAGGACGAGCTCCTCCCGGGCGTCCTCGAGCTCGTTGATGATCCGGAGCTTGTCCCGGAGGTCGTCGATGATCTTCTCCCGGTGGGTCGTCCGCAGGTTGAGGTCCCGGATCTGCCGGCTGATCCCGACGATGATCCGGCCGCGGGTGAAGACGGTCTTCCTGGTCGTCGGGAGCTGTCGAGCTTGCGGCTGAGATCCCGGATCTTCTTGATCTTGGCCAGGATCTGCTTCTTCTTCTCCTCGAGCTTGCCCTCGGCGATGTCCTCCTCGGTGAAGTCGAACATCTCCTGGATGGTGATCGGGGTTCTCCTTGATCCTGTCCTCGATGTCCAGGACCTCGTTGAGGACCAGGCGGGTCTTGGAGAGGGCCTTGATGATGGACTTCTCGCCGCGCTCGATCTCGCGGGCGATGGCGATCTCGCCCTCGCGGGTCAGGAGGGAGATGTTGCCCATCTCGCGGAGGTAGAGCTTGACCGGGTCGGTCGTCCGCTCCAGGCCGTGGAGCGAGACCAGGTCGCTCTTGCGCCGCCGGGGGATCATCTCCTTCTGCCGGGAATCGAGGATCTTGATCCCGTAGTCGTCCATCGAGCGACAGGAAATCGTCGAAGTCCGCCTCGGAGTCGAGCTCGTCGGTGAACGTCTTGTCGATCTCCTCGAAGAGGAGGTAGCCCTGCTTCCGGCCCTTGGAGATGAGCTGGTGGATCTCGTCCTTCTGGAACTTGCTTTCCGACTGTCACTGTGGTCACTCCTCATTTCATGTCACAACGCCAGGATCTGCTTGGTGATGTCCTGTTTCTGGTAGAGCAGGGCCAGCAGCTTCTCCCTTCTCGCCGCTTTTTCGCGACTCGGGCGATCTCGGCTGGATCTCCTTGAGCCGGTTCTGGAAGGCGACCTTCCGGAGCGACCGCAGGCATTCCTTGGCTTCCTCGGCGGAGGCTTCGCCGGGCCGCTCCTGCAGGGCCCGGGACAGGCTAGTCCAGGACCGGGGCGTCGACGGTGTCCTTCAGGTCCGGGAAAGTTCCAATCCCGCCGTTCCGGAAGCAGTTCCTGATGAAGCGGAAGACGGGCTCGCTCCGCAGGCCCCGGAAATCCCCCTCCCGGACCTCTTCGAAGAGGTCGGGGGCGATCGTCCTTGTTCTCGAAGAGGATCTGGAGGAGCCTTTTCTCGGCGGGCGAGAGGGAGGTCCCTTCCTCCGGGCCCTTGTCCGGGCCGCCGTGGTCTCGACGATGCCGCCGGAGCGTCGCCTCATCGACGCCGAGACGTTCGCTGGCCTGCCGGAGGTATTCGCCCCGGGCGACGGCGTCGGGGACCTTCTCGATCTCCTTGACGACGGCCCGGACGATCCTGGCCTTTTCCTCGGGGAGGTCCATCCGGACGCCCCGGACGTAGGCGTCGATCAGGAAATCGAGGCCCGGAACGGCTCTTCTTCATCAGCCCGAGATAGCGGTCGCGGCCGTGCTTCGCGAGGTAGGCGTCGGGGTCGAGGTCCTCGGGCAGGATGAGGACGTCGACGTTCATGCCCTTTTCGAGGCAGAGGGGGACGGCCCGGGCGCAGGCGTTCCTCCCCGCCGCGTCGCCGTCGTAGTTGACGATGAGGCGCGGGGCGAAGCGGGCGGCCTGGGCGACCTGAAAGGGCGTCAGGGCGGTCCCCAGGGAGGCGACGACGTTGCGCGATCCCGGCCTGGTAGAGGGCCGCGAAATCCGTGTATCCCTCGACCAGGATGACCTCCCCGGCCTCGCGGATGGCGTCCTTGCTGAAGTTCAGCCCGTAGAGGAGCTTGCCCTTGGAGTAGAGGGGCGTGTCCGGGGAATTGAGGTATTTCGGCTCGGCGTCGATGACCGTCCGGCCGCCGAAGGCGACGACCTTGCCCGTCAGGCTGAAGATGGGGAAGATGACCCGGCCCCGGAACCGGTCGTAGTATTCGTCCTTCTTCTTGCCCGGGCAGGGCGAGCCCGCGCCTTCTCGAGGAGGGTCGCCGGGACGTTCTTCGTCCTGGAAGATAGGCGATGAGCGCGCCCCAGGCGTTCATGGCGTAGCCGATCTTCAGCGTCTGGATCGTGTCCTCGGCCAGGCCCCGCTTCTTGAGATATTCGAGCGCTTTCTTGCCCTCGGGTGTCTGGAACAGGTTCCTGCGGAAGAAGGCCAGGGCCATCTCGTTGATCTTGAAGAGCTTCTCCTCGAGCTTGAGGACCTGGGGGTCGACCCTGTGCTGGGGGAGGGGGATGCGGTATTTCTCGGCCAGGTATCTCAGGGCCTCGGCGAAAGCCGAGGTTCTCCTTCTCCATGACCAGGGAGAAGACGTCGCCGCCGACGCCGCAGCCGAAGCAGTGGAAGAGCTGTTTTTCCTCGTCGACCGTGAAGGAGGGCGTCTTTTCGGAGTGGAAGGGGCAGAGCCCGACGTGTTTCCGGCCCCGCCGTCTCAGGGTCGTGTACTGGGAGGCGATCTCGACGATGGAGGAGGCCTGCCGGACTTGTTCGATAATCTCCATATTATATTATAGTTAAGATGTTCCTATAGAATATAGGGAGTCGACCTCACCTTGTCAAGCGACCCGCGGCCCCCCGGTCACAGGTGGTTGATCAGGCTGGCCAGGTAGCCGCCGCCGAAGCCGTTGTCGATATTGACCACGGCCACGCCGCCGGGACAGGCATTGAGCATCGCCAGGAGGGCGGCCAGGCCCTTGAAGCTGGCCCCGTAGCCGACGCTCGTCGGCACGGCGACGACCGGGACGCTGACCAGCCCGGCCACGACGCTCGGGAGGGCGCCTTCCATGCCGGCGACGGTGATGATGACCCGGGCCTCCTTGATCCGATCGAATTCCCCGAAGAGCCTGTGAAGGCCGGCCACGCCGACGTCATAGACCCGTTCGGTCTCGTTCCCCAGGATCTCGCAGGTGACGACGGCCTCTTCGGCGACGGGGATGTCCGAGGTCCCGGCCGTCATGACGACGATCTTCCCCTTGCCCGGCGGGGGCTCCTTCTGCTTGAGGGTGATGGTCCCCGCCGTCGGATTGAAGACGGCGCCGGGGATCTTTCCCTTGAGGGCCTTCTGGACGTCCGGACTCGACCCTGGTGACAAGCAGGTTCGAGCCCTTCCGAACGATCTCGCGGGCGATCTTCAGGATCTGGTCAGGCGTCTTCCCCAAGCCGAAGATGATCTCCGGGGCGCCTTTCCGGAGCTCCCGGTGGTGATCGATCTTGGCGTAATCGAGGTCCTGGTAGGGGTAATCCCGGATGTGCTCGAGGGCCTCTTCGGGGGTCAAACGGTGTTCATAGACCTTCTTGAGGACGTCTTCGAAACAGGTCTTCACCCGACCATTCTAGCATATCTCGCAATTCCCGTGTCGATGTACTAAAATGGACCTCTCGAAAATGAACAAGCGGACGATCGCCAGGGACCTGTCATTTCGCGGCGTCGGGATCCATACGGGAATGATCGTCGACCTCGCTCTCCGGCCCTCGGATTCCGGGGAGATCGTCTTCCGGCGGACGGGCGCCGAAGGCCCCGGGCTCGTCCTCGACCCGAGGGCCACGGGCGCGAGGAACTGCTCCTACCTGGAGTCGGAGCACGGCCGCATCGAAACCGTCGAGCATCTCCTCGCCGCCCTGGCGGTGTTCGGCGTCGACAGCCTGGACGTCGTGACCGACGGGCCCGAGATCCCCATCCTCGACGGAAGCGCCCAGCCTTTCGCCGAAGCGCTCGCGGCGGCGGGAACCCGGCCGGCGGGGCCGGGGGGGAAGGTCATGCAGATCGTCGCCCCCTTCATCGTCGAGGACGGCGGGGCGTCGGTCGAGGCCGCCCCCGACCCCGGATTGAGGATCTCCTATCTCATTGCGTTCGACCATCCGGCCATCGGGACCCAGTCGGCCGACTTCCGCGTGACGACGGAGTCTTTCCGGTCGGAGATCGCCCCGGCCCGGACCTTCGGGTTCCTGAAGGACGTCCCCGAGCTTCACCGCCGGGGGTTGGCCCTGGGCGGCTCCTTCGCGAACTCTCTCGTCCTGGACGACGAGAAGGTCGTCAACGGCCCGCTGAGGTTCCCGGACGAATTCGTCCGCCACAAGGTCCTCGACCTCGTCGGCGACCTTTTCCTCCTCGGCGTCCCGGTCCGCGGGCACTTCAAGGCCCGCAAGGCCGGCCACGCCCTGCACATCAAGGCCGTCCGATACCTCCTCGACCACCCGGAATGCCGGGAATACGTCGAATAGACCCCATCTTGTCAAGAGCCCCCGGATGATGTAAAATGGCCCTATTCAACGACAAGGGAGCAACGATTTGAGCGAACCGAAAGCGAAGAAGGACGAATATCAGAAGGCCCTGGCCGCGTTCGGCCTGGCCATGAAGGATTTTCATAAGGGCGTCCTGGACAAGGCCGCCACCGGACTCAAGGCCTTCATCGAGAAGTTCCCCGAGGAGCGGGAGCTCGTCGACCGGGCCCAGATCTACATCTCCATCGCCCAGAAGCGTCCCCGCAAGGAGACCGTCCATCTCAAGGATTTCGAGGATCACTTCAACTACGCCGTCTACAAGATGAACTCCGGCGACCGCGAGGGGGCCCTCAAGATCCTCGAAAAGGCGCTGGAATTCAAGAAGGACGAAGCGAAGGTCCAATATCTCATCGCGGACGTCCTTTGCCTGTTGGGAAGGCCCGACGAAAGCCTGGAGGCCTTGAAGAAGGCCATCCAGAAGGACAAGCTCTTCGCCGTCCTCGCCCAGAACGAGTCCGACTTCGAGCCCCTGTGGGAGGACAAGAGATTCAGGCTCATCACGCGGGTCTCATGACCAAGGATCCGGTCGTCCTCGTCCTGGCTGGGGGGGAGAACTCCCGCTTCCGGTCCCGGACCCCAAAGGCCCTTCACCCCGTCCTCGGCACGACGATGCTCGGGCTGGTCCTCGACGCCGTCCGGGCGATCAAGCCGCATCGGACCGTGATCGTGACCGGCGATTGGTCCGCCGACGAGCGGCGGGCGCTTTCGGGCCCCGGGGCGGAGCTCGTCCGCCAAAAGGGCGCCGGAGGGACCGGCGGGGCCGTCCTCTCCGCGCGGCGCCTCCTGCGGGCCGATCCCGGTCGGGACGTCCTCGTCGTCCAGGCCGACCTGCCCCTCGTCACTGGCCCGACGCTTCGGGCCCTCCTCCGAAGCCATCGCGGGGACGGGAATTCCGTCACGGTGCTCCGCGCGCCGGGCGTCCCCGACACCTGCCCTCCCGGAGAATTTCCCTGTCCCGTCTGCGTTTTCAAGATCGGCGATCTGCTGGCCGCCCTTCCCAAAGTCCCCCGGCGGGACGATAACTCCTTTTCGCTCGAAGACATCGTCGTCCTGATCTCGGCGTCCGAAGGGGCCGGCCTGTGCCCGGCCCGGGGCTTCGAGGAGCTCTTTGAGGTCGGGACTCGGTACGACCTGGCGGTCGCGGCGTCCGTCCTCAGGCTCCGCAAGGTCCGGGAGCTTGCCGCCGCCGGGGTCACGGTCGTCGATCCGTCCGCGACGTGGATCGACCTCGGCGTCCGTATCGGCGAGGAGACGGTCATCGCCCCCTCCGTCGTCATCGAAGGCGCCACCCGTATCGGCAGGGACTGCCGGATCTCGCCGAACGTCCGCATCGCCGATTCCCGGATCGGGAACCGGGTCCGGATCTTCGACGCGACCGTCATCGAGGGCTGTGTGCTCGAGGACGACGTCCAGGCGGGGCCTTTTTCGCGCCTGCGCCCGGAGACCGTGGTCAAGGCCGGCTCCCGCGTCGGCAATTTCGTCGAGATGAAGAAGACCGTCCTCGGTCCCCGCTCCAAAGCCCTCCATCTGACCTACCTGGGCGACAGCCGGGTGGGAGAGGGTGTCAATATCGGGGCCGGTACGATCACCTGCAACTACGACGGGGTCAGCAAGAACCCGACGACCATCGCCGACGGGGTCTTCATCGGCTCGGGCACCGAGCTGGTGGCGCCGGTCAAGGTCGGGCGCCGGGCCTACGTCGGCGCCGGCTCGACCATCACCAAGGACGTCCCCGCCGGGGCCCTGGCCATCGCCCGTGCCCGCCAGGTCGTCAAGACGGGCTGGGTCGCCCAGCGGGAAGCGAAACGGGCACGAGGCCGCCGGACGGCAAAGGGCCGCCGCTCCTCCTAACGGCGCGCCGTCAGGAGCGGGTGCCGGTTCTCTTTTTTTCCCAGGCCCGGACGTACGCCAGCCGCTGAACGGCGGTGATGTTGGAGACCAGGGCGATGAGCCCCACGACCACGGTCAGGGCCGGATCATAGATCCGGAAGATAAGGCCGAAGAACGTCCCGGCGAATAGCAGGACCAGCCGTTCGGCCCGCTGCATCATTCCCACCCGGCAATCGATCCCCAGGCCTTCGGCCCGAGCCCGGGTGTAGCTGACCATCGTGGAGCCCAGGAACGCGGTGAAGACGAGCCATACGACCCAGCCGTTCCGGAAGTGGTAGGCGATGCCGGCATAGATGAAGAACTCCGAGTAGCGGTCGAAGCTCGAATCCAGGATGGCCCCGAACAGGCTCTTCCGGTTCGAGTTGACGGCGACCTTCCCGTCCAGGATATCCAGGGTCCCGCAGAGCAGGATGAGGGCGAGCGCCCAAACCGGCCTCTCGAACAGGTAGGCCAGCCCGACGCCGATGCCCGCGGCGAATCCGAAGTAGGTCAGGGTGTTCGGATGGATGTGCCGCCGGACGAAAAAGACCGAGACCCAGTCGAAGAGCCTCAGGGTCGCCGCGATGAGGCCGCTCGGAAGGAACCGGAAGGCCTTGGTGTCTTGCTCGCTCACAGCCGCCGTGTCTCTCTGCCGGATAAGGAATCTTATTCAAATCCGGCACCGAAATCAACCCATTTGACTCCCCGATTTATGGCGCCCCGATCCGAGGATCGGGGTTTGGCTTCAGCGAACGTATCAACCCATGCCGGCATCCGGACATGGAATTTTCCGCCGGGTTCCCGTACAATATCATCGGCCGGAACCGGAGGGACGAAGAACATGATCGGGGACAAGCGGAAACTCGGGGATCTGATGAGACACGGGAAGGTTTACGTCTGGAAAGGGACCTATGCCATGGTCAGGGCCGAGCGGCCCTGCCGCGGGGCGGTGGCGGTCATCCGGGACAGGAAAGAAACGACCTGCCTCGTCGAGGAACCTGTGGTCGCCGGCCGGAGCCTGCTCGCCGCCGACACCGGCTGGAAGATCGTCACTTTCGACATGGTCCTTCCCTTCAGCCTTGTCGGCTTCCTGGCCAGGATCTCGTCGGCCCTGGCCGGGGCGGGGATCAGCATCTGCGCGATGTCGGCCTACTCCACGGACCATGTCCTGGTCAAGTCCGGGGACCTCGAGAAGGCCCTCCGCACGCTGGAAAAGATCGGCTTCGTCGTCGACCGGAAGGAACGATGATACGGCTCGCGGGCCTCGGCGAGATCCGGGAAGCGCTCCGCGGCCTCGACCCCATCCCCTTGATCGAGGCGGGTTTCGCGGCCTATTCCCGGGGCGAAGTCGTCGTGCCTCCCGTCGGCGAGCTCATTTTCGAGGACCCGCCCGGCGACGTCCACATCAAGTACGGCTACATCAAGGGCGACGAATACTACGTCATCAAGCTCGCTTCGGGTTTCTATGACAATCCCAAGCGCGGCCTGCCCTCTTCGAACGGCATGATGCTCCTGTTCGACCTGAGGACGGGGGAGCCGCGAGCCATCCTCCACGACGAATGCCTGCTGACCAACATCCGCACGGCCGCGGCGGGCGCCGTCGCGGCCAAGTATCTCGCCCCGGCGAAGGTGACCCGGGCGGGCATCCTGGGCGCCGGCGCCCAGGGACGTCTCCAGCTCGAATACCTGCGGCGGGTCCGGGATTTCCGGGACGTCTGCGTCTGGGGCCTCTCGGAGGCGGAGCTCGCGTCCTTCAAGGCGGACATGGAGCCGATGGGCTTCAACATCGGGACGACCCTCGACCCCGCGGAGGTCGCCGCGTCCTGCAACGTCATCGTCACCTGCACGCCGTCGACGAAACCGCTCCTGCGGGCCCGCGACATCCGGAGGGGGACCCATATCACGGCCATGGGCTCGGACACCGCGGCCAAACAGGAGCTCGAGGCCGCGATCCTGGCGTCCGCCGACCGGGTCGTCGTGGACAGCATCAGCCAGTCCCTCCATCGGGGCGAGGCGTTCCGGGCCATGCAGGCGGGGGCGATCACGAAGGAACGCCTCGTCGAGCTTGGGGCCGTGATCCTGGACCCGTCGCTCGGCCGCGCGTCGGACGACGAGACGACCGTCGCGGACCTCACCGGCGTCGCCGTCCAGGACATTCAGATCGCCAAGGCCGTGTTCCGGGCCTTGTGAGACCGGCCCGCGTCAGTCGTAGTATTCCAGCCCCAGGTGGGTGATGAGCTCCTCGCCCTTGAGGTGGCGGAGCGTGTTCTTGAGCTTCATCAGCTGGATGAAGAGGTCGTGCTCCGGGTAGAGCTCGGGCGCGCACATCGGGCTCTTGAAGTAGAAGGAAAGCCATTCCTGGATGCCCTTCATCCCGGCCCGCTTCGCCAGGTCCATGAACAGGACGAGGTCGAGGACGATGGGCGCGGCCAGGATGCTGTCCCGGCAGAGGAAATCGATCTTGATCTGCATGGGGTAGCCCATCCAGCCGAAGATGTCGATGTTGTCCCAGCCTTCCTTGTTGTCGCCCCGGGGCGGGTAGTAGTTGATCCGGACCTTATGGGTGTAGTGGCCGTAGAGGTCGGGATAGACCTTGGGCTGGAGGATGTATTCGAGGACGCTGAGCTTGCTCTCTTCCTTGGTCTTGAACGACTCGGGGTCGTCGAGGACTTCGCCGTCGCGGTTCCCCAGGATGTTGGTCGAGAACCAGCCGTCGAGGCCGAGGAGGCGGGCCTTGAGGCCGGGGGCGAGGATGGTCTTCATCAGGGTCTGGCCGGTCTTGAAATCCTTCCCGGCGACGGGCGAGCCCGTTTTGCGGGCCAGCTCGCGCATGGCCGGGATGTCCACGGTCAGGTTCGGGGCGCCGTTGGCGAAGGGGATGCCGCTCTTCAGGGCCGCATAGGCGTAGATCATGCTCGGGGCGACGGCCGGGTGGTTCTCCTTCATCGCCTTCTCGAGCGAAGCGATCGTGGCGTGGACCGGGTCCGGCTTCAGGAAGATCTCCGTCGAGGCGCACCAGATCAGGACCAGCCGGTCGAGCCGGTGAGCCTTCTTGAATTTCCGGATGTCCTCCATGAGCAGGAGGGCGTAGTCGTACTTGGTCGCGGCCTTCTTGACGTTCGGGCCGGTGAGCTTCTTCACGTACCTCTGGTCGAAGACGGCCGGCCAGGGCTTGAGGGCCTCGAGCTCCTCCTTGATGGGGTCGAGGTGCTCCCGGCGCAGGACGCCCGCCTTCAGGGCCGCCTCGTAGGCGTTGTCCGGGAAGATGTCCCAGGCGCCGAAGACGAGGTCGTCGAGCCCGGCGAGGCCGATGAAATCCTTGATCATCGGGGATCTCTTGTCGGTGCGCTTCCCGAGGCGGATGGACCCCATCTGCGTCAGCGAGCCGATCGGCTTGGAGAGACCCTTGCGGACGGACATGACGCCGGCGACGAACGTCGTGGCGACGGCCCCCAGGCCGACGGTCATAACGCCGAGCTTGCCCTTGGGTTCGGGAATGGCGACGGGAATGGTCATGATGGTCTCCTCCGCTGAAACCTCAAGATATCACAAGGCCGGGGCGACTTCAAGCCGCCCCGGCCCGCCCTATCCAGATCGAGAGGGGACCTCAGCGCTTCTCGTAAGGCGGCCTCTTGGCCCGGACGGCCGGGGACTTCTCCAGCGCCTTCAGGACCTCGACCACGGCCCTCTCGAGCTGCGGATCGACGCCCCGGGCCAGCTGGGTCGGGTCGTCGACGACCTCGATGTCCGGATCGACGCCGTGGCCTTCCTTGAACCACTTCCCGTCCGGGTCGTACATTCGGAACGTCGGCACCGTCACGCCCCCTCCGTCGATGAGTTCCGGCGCCCCCGAGATGCCGATGAGGCCGCCCCACGTCCGCATCCCGATGAGCGGTCCCAGGCCGGCCTTGCGGAAGTAATCCGGGAAGGCGTCGCCGCCGGACCCGCTCCAGCCGTTGATGAGCATGGCCTTGGGCCCGAAGTGCCCCGTCGGCGGCCACGGCCAGTCGACGCCGTCGCGGACGGCCCAGAAGGCCAGCGGCTTCCGGTCGAGGAGCTCGATGAACCGGTCCGGGATCTGGCCTCCGTCGTTGAACCGCTCGTCGATGATGAGTCCGTCCAGGTCGAACTGGGCCATGTATTGGCGGAAGAGCTCGGTCTGGCCGTCGATGCCCGTGCTGGGAACGTAAATATACCCGACCCGGCCGTTCGAAGCCTCCGCAACGCGCTTGCGGTGGCCCTCGATCCATTCGAGGTTGCGGAGACGGTCTTCTCCGTCCAGCGTCTTGACGAAGATCTTCCGGGCGCCTTCGGCCGCCGGCTTATCGTTGATCGTGAGCTCGACCGTCTGGTCGGCCAGTCCGGCGAACGCCCCCCAGGGGGCCTCGGCCGTGGTGAGCGGGCGCCCGTTCACCGCGAGGATGTAATCGCCGGCTTTGACCTTCAGGCCGGGCTCGAGCAGGGGGGACCGCACCTCGGTGTCCCAGGGCGCGCCGTCGACGATCCTCTTGATCCGGTAGACGCTTCCGGCGGCTTCCCAATCGATGCCGAGGTAGCCGGTCCCGACCGGGGTCACCTCCTCCGTGTCGCCGCCGCCGCGGTAGGTGTGAGAGGCGTTGAGCTCGGCGATGAGCTCGCCGATGACGTAGTTCACGTCCCAACGGGTCACGGCCGCCTCGATGAGCTTCCCGTAGCGCTCCCGGAGGGCCGGCCAATCGACGCCGTGCATGCCGGGATCATAGAAGAAATCCCTCTCGATCCGCCAGACGTCATTGAAGATCTGGCGCCATTCGGCCCTCGGAACGACCGTCATCTCGAGGCGCCCGGTCGGCATCGCCTTGTCCATCTTCTGGCCCTCGGCGACGTCCACGATGGCCGCCTTGTCCCCCTTGACCACGAGGACCTTCGTCCCGTCGGCGCTGACCTCGAAGAAATCGACGTCGTCGACGATCTTCTTTTCCTCGCGCTTTTCGAGGTCGTAGAAATAAAGAGGCCGCGTCTTCTCGGCGGCGCCCGTGTTCGGGAAGCGGTGGAAGAGGACCTTCCCGGAGACGGCGGTGATGGCCCGGATATTGCCCGGGGCAGGCGGCAGGACGACGATGCGGTTCTCGAACCCTTCGAGCGTGATGGCGACGTCCTTGACGGCCGGCTTATCGGCCTTGCCCGGCGCCGCCTTCTCCTTGTCTTTGCCCTTGTCCTTCGCCGCGGAGTCCTTGGCGTCGGCGGGCTCGTCCTTCTTGGACTCGAATCCGTCGTTCTTCGGGGCGAGAGGGGAGGGGACGTCCATGGTGAGGGGGACGGCGGCGATGTTGGTCGAGTTCGCGTAGATCCAGGTCCCGTCGATACCGGAATAGAGCGGGGCGAACGTCCGGTCGGTCAGGAAATAGAGGTACTTGCCGTCCGGATCGAACACCGGACGGGCGTCGAGATAGTAGCCCGAGGTGATCTGGCGCGCCTTGGCCGCGGCGACCTCGTAGAGGAAGATCGCGCTGCCCCGTCCGGAGAGGTCCTTCGGGTAGGCGAACGAGCGGCTGTCCGGGGACCAGGAAACGCGGAAGTTCTCCAGATCGCCCTGGAACAGCGTGCCGCACTTGTCGGCCTTGACCGCGGCCCCGGTCGCCACGTCGAGGACGTTGAGGGCCATCGTCTGGTCGACGAACACGATCTTCTTACCGTCCGGCGACCAGTTGATCCTGTAGCGGAAGCCCGGGCCGAAAGAGGTCACGACCCGTCCGGCCTCGGGTTTCTGGATGTCGGCGATGACGAGCTCGTACTCCCCGGTCCTATCGCTCCAATAGGCGAACGACTTCCCGTCGGGGGAGACGGCCGGGTAGCGCTCGGCCGAGCCGGGGGTCCCGGTCAGGTTATAGACGGGCCCGTTCTCGGCCGGGACGGAGAAGATGTCGCCGCGGGCCTGGACGAGAGCCCTTTTTCCGACGGGCTGGGAGGCCCATTGCATCTGCCGGGACGCGTTCACCGTCCTCGGCCTCAGAGTGGCCTCGTCGGTGATGACCCGGACCGGGACCTCGCGGAGCTTCTCGTCGGGGAGGCCCAGGAGATAGAGCTTCCCGCCGGCCTCGAAAACGATGTCCGAGGGCCCGAGGGCGGGGAAGTGGATGTCGAAGTCGGCGAAGCGGGTGACCTGGCGGGCGGTCTTCGCGGTGATGTCGTAGGCCCAGATGTTCCCCCGGCCTTCCGACCCGCGGTCGGAGAGGAAATAGATCCTGTCGGCGTGCCACATCGGGAACTCGTCGGAGGCGTCGCTGGGCGCGATCCGTTCCGAGGCCAGGGTACTCGAGGTCGAACATCCAGAGGTCGGCGGCCCAGCCGCCGCGGTAGCGCTTCCAGGTCCGGAAGGCCTGGGTCTGGGGGGTATAGAGGATCTTCGTCCCGTCCGGGGAGAAACCGGCCATTTCGCCGTAGGGAACGGGGAGCTTGGTCGGGAGGCCGCCCGTGGCGGGCGACGGCATAGAACTGGCTGAACCTCTGCTTGCCGCTCTCCTGCGTCGAGGCGAAGAGGAGCTTCTTGCCGTCGGGATACCAATCGATGAGCCGGTCCGGGAATCCGTGATTCGTGACCCGCACGGGCGTCCCGCCCGCCGCGGGAACGACATAGATGTCCAGGTTCCCGTCGTAGGCCGCGTTGAAGCCTATCATGCTTCCGTCGGGTGAGAACCGGGGGAATAGCTCCTGTCCCTTCGGCGAGCTGAGCCTGGTCGCCGTTCCGCCTTCCCTGGGGACGAGCCAAAGGTCCCCGGCATAGCCGAAGACGATCTGAGTCGCCGAGACGTCCGGATACTGGAGCATCCTGGCGTCGATCTGGGCGAAGACGGCCGGGGCTTGGCACAGAACGGCCAGCAGGACGATAAGACACGCAGCGGTATTCTTCACGGGTTCCTCCTCTTTAAAAAAAAGGGCATTCAAGCACGGGCGATCGTTTCCACGATTATAAATGAATACGACGGAAGAGGGGATAAGGTTTCGTCGACGTTCGACATTCCCGCGGCCTTGAATTCGGCGGCATTTCCCGGCATACTGGGGCGCGATGACGTCCCAGACCGTCCGCGCCCGCCGACAGAGGGACACCCTGAAGCGCGTCGCCCGGGTCCTCCTCGCTCTCTGTCTGGCCGGATGGACCCTCGCCGCCGGCCTTCGGAGGCGGCTCCCGCCGACGGACCATATCGACGGCTCCCTCCTCGGGGACCCCGTCCAGACCGACCGGGAGATCCTGCCGCCGTTCGAGATCGTGCGGAAGGGCGTCGCCTACCTGGTGACCCCTCTCTTCGGATACGAGATCCGAGGGCTCGTCGTCTCCGAGCACGACAGCCGGGCTTTCACGGACCTCTCGCACGAGCGTTGGAAGGACAATCTCAACGTCAAGGACGTCTGCCTCGTCTGGGGCCGGAACGTCGCGACCGGGGTGTACCGGAAGATGAAGTTCCGGAACCGGGATTTCACCTGCTATTATTACTACCCCGATGCCGAGACGGGGGCGCTCTTCTCCGAGGATTGCCTCTCGAACAACCACCTTCTTGCCGGCGACGATCGCATGGCCCGGAAGGTCAGGAAGGTCCGGAAGGGGGACCAGGTCCGTGTCCGCGGCTGGCTCGCTTCTTATGAGCGGCCGGGGACCCCGTTCCGCCGCGGGACGAGCACGACCCGCGAGGACAGGGGAAACGGCGCCTGTGAGACGCTCTACGTGACGGAGTTCGAGGTCCTGAAGCCGGGCAACCCGGGCTGGAGACGGCTTTTCAGCCTTTCGGCCGCGGGGGCGGCGGCTTCGTTCCTGGCCCTATTTCTGCTTTAAACAATGCGGAGGCCGGCCGCGAGAGCATCTTCCGGAGGGTGGATGAGCGGAGGGAGACCTCATCGCCGGTTCCTACGCCGAAATGGAAAAGCAGTGAGTGTCAAAGGAAATGATAAGTATGGGGGGACGGGAGCCTTCAGCGGGCCTCATCCCCCCGGTTGGGACGGACTAAGGCCGCCGGTTCAGTAACGGCGTCCGCCGCCGCCGCCGAAGCCGCCGGTGCGGGGCTTGTCGGTGCGGGGCCGGGCTTCGTTGACCGTCAGGGGACGGCCCTTGAAGTCCTTGCCGTTCAGGGCGGTCAGGGCCTGCTGGCCCTCTTCCTTGTTCGGCATCTCGACGAACCCGAAACCGCGGGATTCGCCGGAGAACTTGTCCTTGATAACGGACGCGCTGGAGATCTCGCCGAAAGCCTGGAAAAGCTCCCGGAGCTCGGTCTCCGTGACGCCGCGGGGGATGTTGCCGACGTAGATGTTCATAATTCACTCCTTCAAAATGAATCCCAACATGATAGGACGACCGTCATCCGAAATTATTATTCTGGTGGGAAAACAATTTGGTGTGACACTGTCCTGCCAGATGGCTCAAATCGACTATACGTTATTCCGGGACGAAAATCAAGCGTTTTTTTGCGGAATACGCTCTCCGGGGCGCGTGGAACGGCCCACCTCAGTCTTCTTTTCCACGCTCCCCGAAGGACCAGTTTCCGGGGATCTTGAGAAATCCCGGCTCTCCCGATGCTGTTCGGGATCCCGGGGGAGCCAGAACCCGGAATCCGAGACAATTCTTCCAGACGAACAGGTCGGCCATCGTGCTTCCGTCGGAGATGTAGACATCCACCGTATAGTAGTTCGGGGTCAGGAAACAGCGAGGCCATCGGAAATCGATGAATCCTTTCCCCGACAAGGACTCGGACGCGGACCCTGTCTCCGATCGTATTGGCTTGGCCGATCCTCCTCCCCTCGCAATTGACGGCGATCTCCACCTTGGGTCGCGGCAAGGGAACCGGAGCGTCATATTCGATCCGGATCCTGAGCGGGGAGTCGGCCCTGACGGCTTCCGCGACCTGATCCTGATCGTTCCAAAAAGAGACCGATGAGACCGCGAGCGGTCCGGCTTGGAGCCGGGCTTCCGAAGCCTGACGACTTCGGCCGCTCCTCTGATAGCCGAGATCGCTCAAGTAGAGGGAGATCGCCGGCTCGGCCGGGCCGTCGAAAACGATGTTCCCTTTGTTCAGGTAGAGGACCCGTTTGCATAACATCTCGATGTGATGCATCTGATGAGAGGCCAGGAAAAAGATGCGGCCCGAGCCCGCATATCGATGCATCCACTCGATGCATTTTTTCTGAAAGGCGAGGTCCCCCACGGAGAGGATCTCGTCCATCAGGAGGATATCCGGGAACAGGTGGGCCGCGACGGAAAAACCCAGCCGGAGGAACATGCCCGAGGAATACCGCTTGACCGGGGCATCGATGAAAGCTTCGAGCTCCGAAAAGGCGATGATCTCATCCAGGCGGGCCGCGATCTCTTTTTTCCGCATTCCCAGGATGGAGCCGCAGAGGAAGATGTTCTCCCGTCCGGAGAGCTCCGGGTGGAAGCCTGCGCCGAGCTCGATCAGGGCTCCGACCCTCCCCGTGATCTCGAGGGTGCCTCGAGTGGGTGTCGTCACACGGCTGATGATCTTGAAAAGGGTGCTCTTCCCCGCTCCGTTCGGCCCGATAACGCCCACGGACTCTCCCTCGCGGACGGTGAAGTCGAGATCCCGGAGGGCCCAAAGCCTCGTCCCGGGGTTGACCGAAGGACGGAGCCGGCGGGATATCGCCCTTTTCAAGCCGGAATCCCCGGCCCGAACGAGGCCATATTGCTTTCCGAGGCCTTCCGCCCGGATGCTTGCCGTCATCGTCCTTTCCTCATATCACGTCCGCAAGACGGGATTCATAGAGCTTGAAGAGCCCGTACCCGACGCCAAAGACGACAACGCCGATGCCGAAGGAGATCATCAGCGATCCGGCCTCCGGGGGCTCTCCTTTGATCACCGCCGAGCGGAACCCCTCAATGACGCCCACCATCGGGTTGAGGACATAGACCGCCCGGTACTTCCCGGGGACCAGATGGAGAGGATAGAGAACGGGCGTGAGCAACATCCAGAGCTGGAGCATCAGCCCGGCGGCATGAGTGATGTCCCGGTACCAGACATTGACGAGGGAGAGGAAGAGCGTCACCCCGAAGGTCAGAAGGATCTCTATGAGGAGGATCGGGAGGACGTACAGGATATTCCACGTCAGCCCGACCCGGAAATGGACCATCATGACGATGAGAAAGAGGAGGGCGATCATGAAATCCAGCGTGGAGGCCGTCATGGAAGCCAGGGGAAGGACCTCGCGCGGAAAATAGATCTTCGCCACCAGGTTCGATTGATCGGTCAGGCTCGAGATCCCCGTCGTGACGGCCACGCTGAACAGCGTCCAGGGAAGGAGGCCGGCCATGAAAAAGAGGGCGTAGGGGAGCTCGTCGCTCGGGAGCTTCGCGATCCCCGAGAAGATGAAGGTGAAGATCGCGACGGTCGCCACCGGCTTGATGAACGCCCAGGCTATTCCGAGGAAGGTTTGACGATACCGGGACGAGATCTCCCGACGGATCATCTGGGCCAATAACTCACGGTGCCGGACCAGGATGCGAAGGTGCCGGAAGAGGTTCAGGTCGCCGCGTTCTGTCATGAGGAGCATTCTCTTTGCTCGGCGGACCCGGCCTCAGCCAGAAGAGCCGCCAAGCCCTGTCGATTTCGCTGGAGATAATCCCTCATAAAGTCCAGGCCCGCCCGCCGTTGTTCTTCCCGGAAACTGGGCCGGCTCATCAACCGCTCGACGCATTCCGCGAATTCCCCGGGGGTTCGGCCGACGAGGATCCCGCGGCCCTCCGCGTCTTCGATCCCCGTGATCCCGGCAGGGGTCGTGACAACCGGACATCCATAGGCCAGAGGCTCGAGGGTCTTTATTTTCAGGCCGGTCCCGCAGATCTCGGGATTGATGGCCAGGGTGGCCGATCCATACAGGGGCCCGAGGTCTTCGACCCTGCCGAGCTTTTCGTAACGGGGATCCCCGGGGATCCTCTGGCATATCTTTCCCGCCACACGGATCTCGGTCTCCGGGAGTCGTTTCTCGATCAAGCCGAGGATCGTGTTCATGAACTGATCCCAGGACTTCAGGTTGCTGGAATTGTGCGAGCCGACGAACAGGATCCGGTTCCGGGGAGGGATCCCTTGCGACGGGCGGATCCGGGCGAAATGTCCTATCGTCACGACCCGGGGCAGGCCCAGGGCCCTGAACGAGGCGGCGTCCTTTTCATGGATCGCGACGACCCTGTCGGCCCGGGCCAACCCCTTCTTTTCCATTTCCGGAGACGTGTAGAACCATTCCGGGTCCATTTCCCGGGATCTCATCATGGCGTATCGCCTGGAGAAGACATCATGGGTGTCGACGACCTTGAGAACGGAGCCGTCGAAGCCGCAGAGGACCTTTGAGAGAAAGACGTATTCGATCCAAATGACCTGAAATTCATGGGCGGCATGGAGACGGCGGGCCGCCTCCTCCAGGTCCGGCGCGCCCCAGGCGTCAACGTTCATCGGGGCTGCGGTGGTCAGGGTTCCTCCGACCCCGAATCCCCCCAGCCAATTTTTAAGCCTCGCCCGGGAGTCGTTCCGTCGAACACGGCGGCGCCGTGTCTTCGCGCTTCCCAGAAGGACGTAAAGGCGCTCCCCCCAATATTCCCTCATGGCTTCGATGTCCGCGTCTTCCATCGCGTAATAAAGAAAAGAGAGGTCGCATCCGAGTCTTCGGAGCTCCTCGGCCAAATGAAAGATGCGCGCCCGATTGCCCGCGTCCTGGGGGTGGGTGGGCGTCGGAGAGATCATGAGGACTCTCATCTCCCGGAAACCTCCGCCAGAAAACGCTCCAGATCGCCGATCCGGTCCTCTATGGAAAAACGGGAAGCCGATCGCTTGACGCCGTCGGAGTATCCGGCCATCTCTCCGCCGGTCAGGAGCTTCCCGAGATCCTCTACGGAATGGAATGATGTTCCGAAGTGGTTCTCCCGGAGAAAATCCGAGACCCACCGGACCGGCGCCGTCAACACGGGCAAGCCGGCCAAGGTATACTCGTATTGTTTCGAGGTGTCGATCCTCGAAAAGCGGGACCGGTCGAGGACCTGGGGACCGCCGGCCTCGATCGCGCCGTTCAGATGGCTCAGATCGAGTGGAAAGAGGCCGACATCATATCGGGACAGCTCCCTCATCATCTCCGCGAACGGCCGGTAGGGATGGATCCGGATGTTCGGCGATCCTTCCAAATCCATATAGTAATTTCGGAGCGCGCTGCCGGGGTACGATCCCAGGTGAAGATGGAGCGGGTGTCCCAGGGAGGCGATCTCCAGGAACCGCTTCTTCATGTCCCTGGCATAGGGATAGCGATCGCCCTCGGGGGTCCGCTGGACTCCCCCGCAGTAAACGAGATGAGTGCGGCCGTCCCTCGCGGACAGCTTCTCTTCCTTTGTCGAGAAGTATTTCCCGCTGGAGTAATTGGGGAAGGCGCAGCCCTTCTTCAGCCGATAGCGCGAGGCCGCCCAATCCAGGGCGAGGGGATTCGTGTGAATCACCCCGTCCGCTTTCTCGTGAACGGCGCGTTCGCATTCCTCCACCTGATCATTCCCGATGAAGCAGTCCGAGAGGATGTCCTGGCAGTCATGGACGATCGGGACCTTTCCCCCGAATCGGTCCAGGAGGAGCCGGGTCCTTCGATCCTCATCGGGCAGGGCGTCATTGCCAGAAAGGACGATGTCCACCCGGTTCTTCGCGAGGATCCGGTCCAACGTCCTCACATATCTCCTCTCCTTGAAGTGCCCCGCGCTTCCGGAGATCGGGCCGCGGCCGAGCCTCCCCAACCGGTCGAGTGCCCTCGGGATGAGGCGGGTCCCATAAGGACGTCCGGGCCGAGCCGTCCCCGACGACGCATAGACAACGGTATAGCGGGACCGGATCTCCCGGGCGTCCCACTGCCCGGGCCCGTTGTAGCCGTGCTCCGGCGGGGCCTCCAGAAGAAGGATTATGGAATGCCCCCGTCCGGAAAGGGCCTGGACCTGCGTATGGACGCGGGTGTTATAGGCTCTCTTGACATACAGGATGTTCATATATGTTCATGTCCCTGCGGGACGTCGAACTCGAAAGGGCCCCTACCGGCCGAACCCCGGAAGAGTCTTCGAGACCAGCTTCCCAAGCCGCTGGTGGACCCGGCACCGTGAAACGACATCCTTGTTCCCGGAGAGGAGGCTCTTGATGTATCCGGCGGAATCCCGGGCCGTCCCCACGAGATCGTCCCACAAACGCGGCGGCCGGGGCCTTTGGTTTCCCCTCCATCCGGGGACCTGTCTTTCGAGAAGGGCGTCGGATACGCCCTGCCAGAAAAACCTCTCATAAAACCAGGACGGGGTCAAGCGCCGGGCTTTGATGTGATGATGGACGACGATCGCCGGATCGTACCAGACGGCATATCCTCGGCTCCGCAGGAAGGACTGCATCCACAGCTCTTCATTGGATCGAAGACATCGGCCTCTTCTGCCGAGACTTATCGGGAAGCCGCCGCTTTCCTGGAGCACGGCCCTCCGGTAAGAGACGTTCGATCCGGCCAGGTAGAACCGGTCCTCATCGAGGACCATGGGCGGATGGCGCCAATCGAGGATGCTCAAATGGTGCTCGAGCTCCCGGGTGAGCCAGGAGGGCCTTTCCGCTTCCCATATCGGGAGGATCCTGCCTCCGACGCTCGCCGGGCGGGGCCGGAACATCTCATACCGATCCCGTATCGCCTCCAGCCAATCGGGGCTGGCCAGAGCGTCATCGTCGAGATAGGCGACGATCTCCCCCCGGGCCTTCCGCCAGCCCGTGTTCCGCGCGCGCGAGAGTCCCGGGACGGGATCGAAAAGGTAATGCAGATTACCCATATCCCGGAACGATTCCGCGGTCTGTCTCGTGGGATCCGTCGAACCGTTATCGACCACGATGACTTCGTATTCCTCCCGGGGGAGCGTTTGCCCGTAAAGGCTCCCCAGGGCCTTCCGGAGATAGTCCGCCTGATTCAGGGTGCAGACGATGACGGTAACAACCGGCGTCACCAGGGTCCTCCCGAAGATCGGAGGAGGTTCCCCTTCAGCGGATGTCGCACGCCGTTCCGACCTCCTGAAATACGTCGATGACCTTCGATGCAAGATGGCTCCAGTCATATCTCTCGGACAAGAGCCTGGCGTTCCGTCCGAGCCGTCGGGCCAGCTCGGGCCGGCGAACGCAGTCCACGATCTTCTCGACGAAATCGGGCTCGTCCTCGGCCAGGAGGAAATGTTCGCCGGGAAGGGCGTCATCGAACCCCCTCATCGCCTCCCTTGTCGCGACGATGGGCTTGCCGCTGGCCAGGTATTCGCAGACCTTGTCCCGGGTCCCTCCGCACACTGCCTCGGGAGGATAAGGCGCGATGCAGATATCGGCCAGATTGAGGTGGGCCGGGAGGTCCTTCACATAGCCCGCATAGATCACGCTGGGAGAAGGCCCTTTCAATTCCGGGCCCCCGCCGAGGATGAGAAACCTGATGCCGGGGATCCTCCTCTCGATCTCCGGGATCATCCTGAATAGCGACTGCAAGGCCATCTCGTTCGAGGGGAAAGTGGCCAGCCGGGGATTCGTGAAGACGAGCAAGGCGGATTCGCGGGGGATCCCCAGGCGCGCTCTTAAAGAGAGATCGGAACCGGTCGGCCTGAAGGCGTCGATTTCCGCCCCGTTCTTCACGATCCGGATCCGGTTCGGGCGCACTCGGTATTTCCTGACGAAGTAGTCTTCGAGCTCCGTCGAGGGGACGATGATCCTGTCCGAACGCCACAACATGTAGGCTTCTGGGGCGATACGCAGGAATCTTTCCTTCAGGGACAAATGGGCGAAGGTGGACGATTCATGGGCCAGGGAGCTGTGGGCATCATAGACGTGAGGCTTTTTCAGGGACTTGCTGAGCCACATCCCCATGCGGGCGGAATGGACCTGATGGGAATAGATGAGGTCCGGGGCAAATTGTCGACACTGATTCCGGACCTGCCGGGCCTGTTCGGCGCCGGATGTCTCCTGATGATCCCGGCGGGATATGACCTTCACGCCCGGGCCGTCTTCCGGGAGCTTTTCACAGATATGGATCATCTCGACCCCGTGGCGGACCAGGTGTTTCCCGATGAAGTAGGGTCTCGCGGTGCTTCCGTACGGCCGGTCGATGTCCGCGATGGAAAGCATGCAGATCTTCATGACGTCATCGCCGTCCCGGGGCCGGGTTTGGCAAGGCGGAAAAGACCCGTCCGCCGGTCCACCGGATGGGCCGCGCCGGCCATGAAGCCCCGGGCAAAAGCCCGGAGCCTCAGCCCCCGGGGGGGCAAATGCCCGAAGTCGACCCGAGGCCGGCCCGTCGCCCACCGCCCCATCAGGCCCAGGAGGACCAAGAGAACGGACCCATGCCGGCACTTCAGGTTCTTGACGAGGGCCGCTCCGATCCCGTAAAGATAGCCTTCGATCAGGCGTCGGCCTTGGTCCCAGGTGCGAAAGCCCAGATGGCAGACGGAGAAGGCCGGAGTCTCATAGACGCAATATCCCGCCAGCAAGGTTCGGATGGTGAAGTCCGTTTCCTCCGCCGCCCGGAACGGAGCCCCGGAGCCGAGGAGCTCGTCGAATCCGTTCAGGTCCCGCCACACGCTCTTCTTGAGCCCCATGCAGGCGGAGATGCCCTCGACACGCCGTTTGTCGAGGATGCTCCGGGCCAGGAAAGCGCGCTCCCGGGTGTAGGAAGGGACGAACCCCGCGCGGGAGTCGTGAGGACCCGGATAGACGTTGCCGAAGACGATCCCGATCCGTCGGTCCGCGCCGAACGCGAGCGCCAGCTCGCGCAGCCAATCCGGGGGCGTTCGGCAATCATCATCGGTCATCGCGATGATCTCGTTCTTCGCGCCCTCGATCCCCAGGTTCCGTCCGGCGGAGAGGCCCCGGGCGGCCGTTCTTATATAATGAAAGCGGGGATCGCTCGAGAATCGCCGCAGGGAGGATTCGGTCCCGCCCCCGTCGCTCTGGTCGATCACCCGGACCTCAAAATCGGGGTAATCGTTACAAAGGATCGTTGCGACGGTCCCGCCCACCTCCGTTTCCCGGTTGCGGGTGGAAACCACGACCGTGATCGGAGGTTCAGGCGTCATTCGCTTCACTTCCGATAACATAGCGGAGGTGATTTGCCCGAGTCAATCGATAATGATAAGGCGCCTGATTCCCGCCCGGACGGCGTTTGGGGTTCGCTCCCCGGAGCCTGTCTTCGACCTTGCGAAATCCGGCAAAATTCCATATATTCATGACCGGTGGAACAGGCGTCCGCGTTCTTTTATGACACGCGGGCGACTCGGATCGGAAGGACGCCGGGGTGGCGGAATTGGCAGACGCAAGGGACTTAAAATCCCTCGGGGCGTAAGCTCCATGTCGGTTCGAGCCCGACCCCCGGCACGGCTCCTGTTCCCGGAGAAGGGGGGATGAGATGAAATGGCTGTCCATCGTGTTCCCGGTGCTCGCCGGAGGCCTGGCGGGGACGCTGATCAGCGTCGCTTTCAACATCAGCAAACAGCGTCTCGAGCTCTCCCTCCGGATCGTCAGGGAGTTCTTCGAGATCTATCACGAGATCGGAGAGGCCCGGGGCTCTCTGGGAAGCGCGGCTCTTTCCCGGGCGGACGCCAACAACATCCGCAAGGTCGGTGATTGGATGGAAACGGTTTCTTACCTCTATGCGAAGAGGCAAGTTAAAAGGAAGGTCCTCAAAGAGCTTGGGATCATCGAACAGATCGGGGTGTTCTACGGCGAGCTATGCAAGGCAACGCCGGAGATCATCGCATATGCGCAAGACCTTTCATTCACGAGAAGGCTCTTGCGATAAGGGAGGCGGATATGAAAAGCAAGGGTTTCGTCCCGAGGGTTCGCCATACGACGAGGATCGGAGGGCCCGATCCGGTCCCAAAGGAACCGGTCGTGGTCATCAAGGATCTTTCGGGCAAGGCGGGAAGAACCTCCTATGGTCTCGAAGAGGTCACGTTCCGATGTCCCCATTGCCATGGGGCGATCGTTCTGAAGATCGGCAAGGGAGGATTGGGGCTTTTCGGTCTTTAGTCGGGCCGAGGGGCCGTCTTTCGTTCGCCGGGACGCTCGTCCGGGAAACCACCGTATCGCATTCCGCTCGACCATATGGGCGGCGCCCCCGGGAAAAGCGTGAAATCAAGGCCAGGGGAAGACGTTTCCTGATATAATCCCCCCCGTTATGCTGAGAACCATCGTCGGCCGCTACCGGGAGGCCTATTCCGGCTTGCCCAGGGACGCCTGGGCCCTGAGCCTCGTCCTGTTCATCGACATGAGCGGGACGATGGTCATCTTCTTCCTGTCCCTCTACCTGACGCGCCGGCTCGGATTCTCGGTCTTCCAGTCGGGACAGGTCCTGAGCGGCTACGGGTTCGGGATGCTGTTCGGGGCCCTCCTCGGAGGCCAGGCCAGCGACCGGATCGGGCCGCGGAAGACCCAGCAGTTCTGCATGTTCGGGGCCGGCCTGTCCCTGTTCGCCCTCGGCGTGAGCCGCGGCTTCGGGACGGTCTTCCTCTGCGTGTTCCTTTACGGCCTCTTCGCGACGGCGCTGTTCCCGGCCATCGCGTCCGCGACGGCCGAGATCTGCGCTCCCGGCGTCCGGAGCCGGGGTTTCGTGCTCAACCGGCTTGCCAGCAATCTCGGGGTGACCATCGGACCGGTCATCGGCGGGTTCCTCGCCGGGCACGATTTCCGTCTCCTCTTCTGGGTGGACGGGACGACGTGCCTCCTGGCCGGCCTGGCCATCTCCCTCCTTTTTCCCCGAAGCCGGAGCGTCGCCCGCCCCGCCGCTCCGGAGAGACCCGTTCCTCGGCCCGCCTGGTGGAAGGACCCGGTCCTGCCGGCCATCCTCGCGGGGACCGTCGGCGTCAGCCTCATCTTCAATCAGCTCTGGGGTATATTCCCCATCTACGTGCGGACCGTGTATTCACTCCCCGAGCGCCTGATCGGACCCCTGTTCGCCGTGAACACGGTGATGATCGTCCTGTTCCAGATGGTCCTGACCCACGGCGTGGAGAGATTTCGCAGGGGGCGCGTGGCCGCGGCCGGAGCGGTCTTCCTTGGACTGGGATTCGGGCTGATGCCTTTCGGGAGGGGCTGGCTTTACGGGGCGATGACCGTCGCCGTCTGGACGATCGGCGAAATGCTCTTCATCCCTACCGTGACGACGATCGTCTCCCTTCGGGCCACGGAGGAGAGCCAGGGCCGATACCAGTCCCTTCTCAGCCTGGCATTCGGGTTCGGCTTCATCATCGGTCCGTCCCTCGGGACCCGCGTCTACGAGAGCTTGGCGGGACCGCCGTCTGGCTTGGGACGGCGGGCCTTGCCGTAGTCGTCGCGCCGCTTTTCCTGGTCGGGGAAGGTCCCCGAAGCCGGCGGCGCGCCGAGACCCCGAGTAGAACAGGGGCCTTCGTCCCCGAAGGGACCCCCGAGCTAGTCCGGTGACGGGCGCGCTTCTTCGGGCCGGGGGAATCTGTTATATTGAAGGGCCTGCGACCCCCGCCAAGGGCGGGGTCTGAAAGAAGCCGATATGAGTCCCGTAAAAACTTTTGACGAACTCCTCAAGGACGCCTTCGACCCGGAGGCCTTCCGCTGCGACGGGCACAAGGTCGTCGATATCCTGGCCGATTTCCTGGCCGGCTCGACGCCCGAAAAGAGGCCGCGCGTCATGGCCTACGAGGAGCCCGACGCCATGCTCGCGTCCTGGGCGGACCGCTTCGGGGCCGCGCCCGCCGTTCCGTTCGCGGAGCTCCTCCCCGAGATCCTCGCCCGGTCGAACGACCTCCTCCATCCCCGCTATCGTCGGCCACCAGTGCACGACGTCGCTGCCCTTGGCCGCGCTCGGCGGCTTCGCCGGGGAGTTCCTGAACAACGCTTCGGCCATCTACGAGATGGGGCCGGTGAACGTGGCCATGGAGCGACAGCTCGTCCGCTGGATGTCCGGCCTCGCCGGCTTCGGGCCGGACGCCGACGGCGTCTTCACGAACGGCGGGACGATCGGCAACCTGACCGCCCTGCTCGCGGCCCGCCAGGCGACGGCCGGGGACGACGTCTGGGGGAAGGGCGTCGGGAGCGAAGCCCCCGTCGCCGTCCTGGTCCCGGAGACGTGCCATTACAGCGTCAAGCGGGCCGTCGCCGTCATGGGCCTCGGCGAGGACGCGGCGGTCCCGGTCGCCGCCGACGAGCGCTTCCATACCCGCCCCGAGGACTACGCGCGGCCTTCGACGAGGCCGTCGCGAAGGGCCGCCGCCCGGTCGCCGTCGGTCGCCAACGCCTGCTCCACGGCCACGGGGAGCTACGACGACCTCGAGGCCATCGCCGAGTTCGCCCGGAGCCGCGGCCTCTGGCTCCACGTCGACGGCGCTCACGGCGCCGCCGCCCTCCTCTCGCCCAAGTACCGGCACCTCGTGCGCGGCCTCGACAAGGCCGATTCGCTTCATCTGGGACGCGCACAAGAACATGCTCATCCCGGCCCTCGCCACCGCGGTCCTCTTCCGCGACGGCGGGCGGTCGTACGAGGCGTTCTCGGCCAAGGCCTCATACCTCTTCGAACGGTCGGCCCGGGAGGAATGGTACAACTATGCCCACCGGACGATGGAGTGCACGAAGACGATGATGGGCCTGCGGCTCTTCATCGCGCTGGCCGCCTACGGGACGGATTTCTTCGGGGGCTACGTCACGGCCGCCTATGACCTGGCCCGGGGATTCGCCTCCCTCATCCGGGACTCCGGGGACTTCGAGACGGCCGTCGAGCCGGAGAGCAACATCGTCTGCTTCCGGTACCTGAAGAGAAACGAGCCCGACCTCGACGGGCTCCAGCGGCGCATCCGCCGGACGCTTCTCGAGCGCGGGAATTTCTACGTCGTCCAGGCCGAGCTCCGCGGCCGCGCCTGGCTGAGATGCACGCTCATCAATCCCCGGACGACGCTCGCCGACCTCGAGGCCCTGCTCGCCGAGATCCGGGCCGTCGCCTGAAGCCCGGTCCCTAAAGGTCGAGGGCGTTGAAGGTGTCGCCCTGGTCGATGTCCCCGGTTTCGAATCCCTTGCGGAACCAGCGGACGCGCTGTTCGGAGGTGCCGTGGGTGAACGCGTCCGGGACGACATAGCCCTGCGTCTGCCGCTGGATCCGGTCGTCGCCGACCGCTCCGGCGGCATTGATGCCTTCCTCGATGTCGCCCGGTTCCAGGATGTCCGCCATCCTCTGGGCGTGGTGGGCCCAGACCCCGGCCAGGAAATCGGCCTGCAGCTCCAGGCGGACCATCAGCTGGTTGAAGTCCCGTTCGTCCACGCTTCCTTTCCGGGACATGACCTGGTCGAAGATGCCGAGCTGGTTCTGGACGTGGTGACCGACCTCGTGGGCGATGACGTAGGCCAGGGCGAAATCCCCCGGGGCGCCGAGCTTTCGCTGCATTTCATCGAAAAAGGCGAGGTCGAGATAGACCTTTTCGTCGCCGGGACAATAGAACGGGCCCGATGCCGCCCCGGCATAGCCGCAGGCCGACTCGACCTGATCGGTGAACAGGACGAGCCGCGGCTGCCGGTATTCCCGTCCCGTCTGCCGGAACACGTTCTGCCAGACGTCCTCGGTGTCGGCCAGGACGACGGAGACGAAATCCCCCATCTCCCTGTCCGTTTCGCTGAGGGGCCGGCCGGTCGCCGCGGGCGAGCCCGGCCCGTCCGTTTGGAGGCTCTGGATGACCTCGTCCGGGTTTCCGCCGAGAAGGAGCAGAAGGACGACGACCACCAGGCCGCCGATCCCCCCTCCGACCGCGATCTGCTTTCCGCCGATCCCCCGCCGGTCCTCGACGTTACCGCTTTGGCGTCTTCCTTGCCACCGCATGCGTCCCCTCCTTTCCGGCCCTCGGAGTTCGACTCTCTTTGGGTCCCGGCCTCGCCGATACTAGCACGGCCCCCACTTGTGCAGGGGGTGGCGCTTCTCGTATTCCTTCGCGGTCTCTTTGGTGACCTTGTGCCACGGGACGCCCTTCTTCGCGCCGACGATCCCGGCCAAGGCACAGCGGCAGAGGGTCGGATCGATCTTCTCCCTGAGCTCCTCGAAGACCTCGTACGGATCGCGCTTCAGGAATTCCTCCTTGGTGGCGATCCCGATCTTGGCGAGCTTCGCCGCGGTCACAGGGCCCATGTTCGGGAGCGACAGGAGCGAATCCCCGCCCTTTCCCGCTTTCGATCTTCCGGGCACGGCCTTCTTTCGCATCGATTCTCCTTCCCCCGTTCGCTTCGGATTATAAGCTTTTCCGCCGGCCGGGGGAATCCCCTTGAGGGGCTGACCGCCGGTCCTCGTCACCGGGGCGCGGGCGCTTTGTATTGTCGGGAGCGCCGTGCTAGAATGATGGGACTTTCCTCTGGAGCGACGGACCATGTCTTCGGGTGAAACGATGGACCTGACGGCCGGCGAGAAGGAAAAGAAGTCGGCGGCGACGAACTCCGTCGTCGCGGCGGTCTTCCTGACGGGGATGAAGCTCGTCGTCGGCCTTGTGACGGGGAGCCTCGGCATCCTGGCCGAGGCCGCCCACTCCGCCCTCGACCTCGTCGCCGCCGTCATCACCTTCCTGGCCGTCCATTTCTCCGACAAGCCGGCCGACCACGAACACCCCTACGGCCACGGCAAGATCGAGAACTTCTCGGCCCTCATCGAGACCGTCCTCCTGTTCGCCACCTGCGCCTGGATCATCTACGAGGCCGTCCAGCGCCTTTTCTTCCATACCCGGAGGTCGACGCCAGCCTCTGGGCCTTCCTGGTCATGGCCGTTTCCATCGCCGTGGACATCAGCCGCTCGCGGATGCTTTACCGGGCCGCCCGCAAACACCACAGCCAGGCCCTCGAAGCCGACGCCCTCCACTTCCATACGGACATCTGGAGCTCGTCGGTCGTCATCGGCGGCCTCGCCCTGGTCTGGCTGGGCCAGAACGTCTTCCCCGGAGCGGCGAAGGTCCTGGCCCGGGCGGACGCCGTGGCGGCCCTGGGCGTCGCGTTCATCGTCCTCTTCGTCAGCTACAGGCTCGGCAAGAGGACCATCGACGTCCTCCTCGACACGGCGCCCGACGGCGTCACCCAGGAGATCACCGGCGCCGCCGGCGGGGTCGAGGGCGTGATGAGCGTCGGCCAGGTCCGCGTCCGGCGCTCCGGGCCCCGCGTCTTCGTGGACCTCACCGTCGAAGTCGACCGCAACCTCTCGTTCGAACGGACGCACGCGATCGCCGACACCGTCGAAGCCCGCATCCGGGCAGATCTCGCCCGGGAGCCGACGTCGTCATCCACACCGACCCCCGGGAAGGGGAGCGGGAGACGATCGCCCGGCGCATCCGGACCGTGGCCGAACGGAACCAGATGGCCGTCCACAACATCAGCGTCCACGACGACCGCGGCCAGCTCACCGTGGACCTCCACATGGAGGTCGACGACCACCTGTCCCTCCAGCAGGCCCACGAGATGGCCAGCCACATCGAGCGGGACCTCCGGGCCGACCAGCCCCGGATCTCCCGGATCAACACCCACATCGAGTCCCGGGGGACCGGCATCGGCGAGGGCGAGGACGTGACGGCCCAGGAGACGCGGCTCGTGGAAACCGTCCGGAAGATCGCCGACGAGATCGTCGGGGAGCCGAGCTGTCACGAGGTCCACGTCCGCCGCCTCGGCCTGAAATACGTCGTCGCCCTCCACTGCACTTTCGACGAAAGGCTGTCCATCGTCCAGGTCCACGAGATCTCCTCGCGCATCGAGGAGCGGCTCAAGAGGACGGTCCCGGCCCTCGACCATGTCCTGGTCCATGCGGAGCCCGACGGGAAATGATCCCCTCACGTTGAATCGAGGGCGGCGGTTCATATAGAATCCCCCGGAGGAAAGAGAGGCAAGATGACGACGAGGAGATGCGTGGCGGTCGTGCAGTCGGCAGTCCTCCTCTCGGCCCTGAGCCTCGCCGGCTGTGGGGCCGCAGAAACGCGGTCCCGGCTGAGGGCGGGGCGGGCGGACGACCGGACGGGGCCGACCAAAGCGGTCCTGGGCTATTATCCGGCCTGGAGGAAGGCCGAGTTCGATCATACGAAGATCCGCTGGGAGAACCTGACCCACATCAACCATGCTTTCACGAAGCCCGACGCCGAGGGGAACCTCGTCGTGGCCGCCGGATTACGTCTATCCCGAGCTCGTCGCGGCGGCCCACGCCCGCGGCGTCAAGGTCGACATGAGCATCGGGGGATGGGGCAACTGCGACGGCTTCGCCCCGACGGCCGCCGACCCGGCCAAGCGGCAGAGGTTCATCGACCAGGTCGTCGATTTCTGCTTGACGAACGGCTACGACGGAGTGGATATCGACTGGGAGTTCGTCACCGGCCCCGAGCAGAGGGAGGATTTCACCGCCTTCATCAAGGAGCTATCGGCCCGGCTGAAGGCCCTGTCGCCGCCCCTGCTCCTGACTGCCGCGGTGCCTTCGGACGGCTGGAACGGGCAGTGGATCGCCTACGAGGACCTGTTCTCGGACTTCGACTTCATCTGCTTCATGACCTACGATTACCATGGCGAGTGGACCGACCACGCCGGGCACAACGCCCCGCTCTTTTCCTGCGAGGGCGATGCCTGCGGCTCCGTGGACGCGACCTTCCAGTATGCCCTGATGCGGAAGGTCCCCAGGGAGAAGCTCGTCCTCGGGATCCCGTTCTACGGCCGGTCCTTCGAGGCCGCGGGGCTCTACAAGAAAGCGGCCGCGTATGGGAGCTATGATTACGGCGAGACCGTCGCCCTCGAGAACGCGGGCTGGCGCTACAACTGGGACTTCTGCGCCCAGGTGCCCTACCTGCGCAGTCCGGACGGGGGGACGATCCTCTGCTTCGACGACATGCGCTCGGTCTATCGCAAGTGCCGCTACGTCCTCGACAACGGGGCGGCGGGCGTCATCATCTGGGAGCTCACGCAGGATTCCGTCGGCGGAGCGCCGCATCTGCTCACCGTCATCGGTGCGGCCTTCGGAGCCCGATAGGCCGGGTCCGTCGGCCCCGCCGCGACATCGACAAGGAGGGTGCCATGCGTTTCGGAGGACGAATGAACCGTGCGGGGCTGGTCCTCGCGCTCGCCGTCATGATCGTCGCCGCCCTTTCCGCCGCCCCGGCCCGCCCCGGCGACAGGACCAAGGGGTTCTTCCCGGTGTCGGTCTGGTACGCGGGGGCAACGGCCCGGGCGCCCATGCTCGAGAGCGGTGACGCCGCGCTCGCCCGAGGCCTGGCGGAAGGACATCGCCCAGATCAAGTCGCTGGGATTCAATATGGTCCGCTGCTGGATCGAGTGGACCGCCTGCGAGAAGGAGGAGGGCACGCTACGATTTCTCGGCCCTCAGGACGGTCTGCGACCTGGCCGCGGAAGCGGGCCTCAAGGTCGTCGTCCAGGTCTACATCGACTCCGCCCCCGACTGGGTCGGGGCCGAAATACCCCGACTCCAAGTTCGTCTCCTCGAACGGCGTCGCCGTCGAATCGCAGGCCTCTCCCGGCTTCTGCTTCGACCACGACGGCGTCCGGGAAAAGATCCTCGGGTTCTTCAGCGAGGCGGCGAAGGCCGTCAAGGACAAGCCCGCCTTCTACGGCTGGGACCTCTGGAGCGAGCCCCACATCATCAACTGGGCCGAGGTCTATTATGTCGGAGACCTCCGCTACGTCCAGTTCTGCTACTGCCATTCGACCCAGGCCCGCTTCCGGGAATGGCTGAAGAAGAAGTACGGCAGCGTCGAGGCCTTGAACAAAGCCTGGTACCGGACCGTCAAGACCTGGGACGAGGTCGAGCCGCCCCGCTACGGGACGATCCTGACGTTCACGGACTACATCGACTGGAAGGAGTTCATCTCCGACAAGCTGGCCGAGGACCTGGCCCTCAAGGCGGCGGCCGTCAAGGCCGTCCTGCCCGACACCGTGGTCACGAGCCATTCGGCCGGGCCGGGCATCTTCACCCGGCCCGACTGGTCGGGGACGCCCGACGACCGGAAGATGTCGGACAGCGTCGACTTCTACGGCTCTTCGATCTATCCCAAGCACGCCTGGACGATCAAACCCTGGTCGCCGTTCTATCGCTCCTCGGGGCTGGACTTCGTCCGGTCCATGGGGATGGGGAACGACGGCTTCTACATCGGCGAGCTCCAGGCGGGCTACGGCGTCTTCGGGATGAAGATGAGCTATCCTGTCGTCGGGGCCGACCTCCGCAACTGGATGTGGAGCGCCATCGCCTACGGCGCCCGGGCCGTCAACATCTACGCCTATTACCCGATGAGCACGGGCTACGAGGCCGGAGGCTACGGCCTGGTCGAGCTCGACGGCAAGGTCACCGAGCGGGCCGTCGAGGCCGGGGCAAGATCGCCCGGGTCATCACCGCGAACAAGGACCTCTTCCTCGGCGCCCTGCCGTCCCAGGCCGGAGATCGCCATCCTCTATAATCCGCTGTCCCACATGGTCGGCGGCCAGCAGAGCCTTCACCGGCGAGGGCCAGACCGTGGGCGTCAACAACCTGAGCGAATCGCTCCAGGGCATCCACAAGGCCTTCTTCGAACGGAACATTCCGGTGGACTTCCTCCATGTCAACGACCTGGGCACGCCCCGGGCGGCCGGGTACAAGCTCATCATCGCCCCTTATCCCGTGCAGATGTCCCAGCCGCACGTCCGGAAGCTCCTGGACTACGTCCGCGAGCGGCGGGACCCTGGTCACCGAAGCCCGTTGCGGCTGGGTGGACGAGAAGGGCGTGTCGAGCCCGGTCATCCCCGGCGGAGGCCTCCACGAGGTCCTCGGCTGCCGCGAGCTCGATGCTGACGCCTATCCCCAAGACGTCCGCCGTCAGGATCACGACCGCCCACGAATCCATCCCCCTGCTCAAGCCCGGGCGACAAGCTCGACGCCCTTTTCTTCGAGGAGAGCTTCGAGGTCTTCGGCAAGGCGAGCGTCGTCCTGGCCGAGTTCGCGAGACGGGCGGCCGGCCATGGTCGCGGCGCCCTTCGGAAAGGGGAGGGCCATCATCGTCGGGTCGTTCCCGGGCTCGGCCTATTTCCATTTCAAGAACCCCAACAACGGCAAGTTCTTCGCGGGCCTGGCCGATTGGCTGAGGATCGCGAGGCCGGTCGAGGTCGCGTCCTCCGAGCCGGAGACCCTCGTCGAGGGCCGGGCCCTCGAAGGAGAGGGCTACAAGATCCTGTTCGGGTTCAATCGCGGGGAGAAGGCGGACGACGGCCCGCGTCGGCGTCCTCATGGCCGGCGGGAAATTCGAGGCCCGCGAGCTCGAAACGGAGAAGGCCGTCCCGTTCGCCCGGGAGAACGGCCGCGTCGTCGTCGAGAGGATGCTCGAGCCCGACGAAGTCTGGGTCGTCCTCATCAGGAAGATCGGATAGAGAGAAGGAAGCTCGAATCGAGGTGTCCATGAAGAAGGAATTCTGCGCGGGGATCGACGTCGGCGGGACGAAGATCTCCTCGGCCCTTTTCACGAGAGACGGCGCCATCGCCGCCAGGTCCAAGATCCCCATCGACAAGGCCGGCGGGGACGCGGCGGCCGGGCAGGTCGCCGCCGCCGTCGCCGAGATGGAGACCCTGGCCGTGAAGAACGGGGGCCGGCTCAACGCCGTCGCCCTCTGCGTCCCCGGCGTCGTTTATGAGAAGACGGGGCTCGTCTGGGCTCCGAACATCCCCGAGTGGGACCATTATCCGCTTGGGGAGAGGATCGCCGCGGCCGGGGGCAAGAAGGCCAGGCTCCCTCTGTTCCTCGAGAGCGACCGGAGCGCTTACGTCCTCGGCGAGCAGTGGCTCGGGGCGGCGAAAGGCGCCACGGACGCCGTGTTCCTTGCGGTCGGGACGGGCATCGGCGCCGGCATCATCGCCGGCGGCCGCGTCCTCCACGGCGCCGACGACATCGCCGGGGCCGTCGGCTGGTTCGCCCTGAACCCGAACTTCAAGGACGAATATGCGGCCATGGGATGCTTCGAAGCCGAGGCCTCGGGCAACTCCGTCGGCCGGAAGGCCGCTCGCGCCCTGCGCGCGGGGCGGCCGACGATGATGCGGGCGCTTGCCGGAAAGGACCCCGGCGCGGTCACGGCCGAGATCGTGGCCGCGGCCGCCCGGAAGAGGGATTTCCTGGCCCAGCACCTCATCGGGGAGACGGTGACCTACCTCGGCATGGGCATCGCCAACATCGTCAGCATCCTCAACCCGGAGATCGTCGTGCTCGGCGGCGGGCTGTTCCAGGCGTCCGACCTCTTGCTCGAGCCCGTGCGGCGCGAGTTCCGCCGCTGGGCCCAGCCCCTGGCGGCCCGGGCGGTCCGGATCGAGGTCTCGACCCTCGGCGAGGACGCCGGTCTCGTGGGCTGCGGAAAGCTGGCCTGGGACGGCGTCGATAAGTCCGTGAAGACGAAGAAGGAGGCATGACGTGTCAGCCGTGAAATATCTGAATGCGATCCAGGGCGTCCTGGAGACCATCAAGACGAAGGAAGCGGCGAAGATCCGGGCCGCGGGGAAGATCATGGCGGAGGCCATCGCCGCCGGCGGCCGCGTCTACATGTTCGGGAGCGGCCATTCGGTCATTCCCGTCCTCGACATCTTCCCGCGCTACGGGAGCTTCGTCGGCTTCTTCCCGCTCTACGACCCGCGGCTCATGTGGTCGAACGTCATCGGGCCGGGCGGCGCCCGCGAGCTCCTCTGGCTCGAGCGGCAGGAGGGCTACGCGAAGGTCTTCCTCCAGAGCTATCCCCTCGAAACGCGCGACGTCATGCTCGTCTTTTCCCACGGCAGGCTGAACGCCGCGCCCATCGAGATGGCCCTCGAAGCGAAGGCCCGCGGCCTGAAGGTCGTCACGGTCTCTTCTCACGCCAACGTGAAGATCGCCAAGCGCGGCCATTCCTCGGGCAAGGTCCTGTCCGATATCGCCGACGTGGCCATCGACAACTGCGTCCCGCCCGAGGACTCGCTCGTCGACGTCGGCCAGCTGGAGAAGGTCGCCGCCGGCTCGACGGTCGCGGCGGTGACCGTCGCCATGTCGCTCGTGGCCGAGACGGCCGCCGCGCTGGCCAAGAAGGGCAAGGTCCCGCCGACCTTCGTCTCGCCGAACGTCCACGGCGTGCCGAAGGGCCACATGGATTCGCGTTTACCAGGCCTTCACCGAATTCTATTACGCGAGGAAGTTCAAGAGCCAGGCGCAAGGCCTGAGGCCCGCGATAGGGGGCCGACGAGACGCATCCGACCGAGACTCCCGTCGCGACTCCAACGACCACGCGAGCTTGATGACCTCGGCCTGCGCCGGGATGTTCGTCTTCGGCATCGTCATGGCCATCCTGGGGGCCATCCTGCCGGAGCTCTTCGCAAGGTCGGCTTCGACAAGGGGGCGGCCGGCAACCTGTTCCTGACCATGAACTTCGCCATGCTCGTCATGACCCTGTTCTTCGGCCCGATGGTCGACCGCTTCGGCTTCAAGGCCCTCCTCGTCGCGAGCGCCGTGCTCGTCGCCGGGGCCTTCTTCCTCCTGTCGCATGGCCTCGACCTACGGGCTCGTCCTCGCGCGCGGCCGTCGTCCTCGGCTTCGGCGGCGGCGGACTCAACGGCGGGACGAACGCCCTGACGAGCGACATCCACGAGGCCGAAAAGCGCGGCCCGGCCCTGAACGTGCTCGGCGTCTTCTTCGGCTTCGGCGCCCTGACCATCCCGTTCCTCATCGGCACCCTGCTCGCGGTCCTGGGCATCGGCCGGATCCTCCTCCTGGCCGTCGTCCTGAGCCTCGTCCCGTTCGTCCTGTTCGCCGTCGTCCCGGTTCCCCCGGGCCAAGCAGGCCCAGGGCTTCCCGATCAAGGACGCGGCCCGGATCGCCCGCGACCCCCTGCTCTGGCTCTGCGCGTTCCTCCTGTTCTTCCAGTCGGGGAACGAGTTCACGGTCGGCGGATGGATCTCGACCTACCTCCAGGAGACCTTCGGGGTCGCGCCGTCCGCGGCGGCGCTGGTCCTGGCCGGGTACTGGGCGGCCATCATGGCCGGCCGGTTCGTCTCGAGCCGGGTCCTCCGGGCGCTCGGACCGTCGCGGCTCGTCCTCCTGAGCGCGGTCCTGGCCCTCGCCGCGGCCCTCCTCCTCAGGGGGGCCCCGTCGGCGGTCCCGGCCGCGGCCGGCGCCGTGCTCATCGGCCTCGGCTTCGCGGCCATCTATCCGACGACCCTGGCCGTCGTCGGGGAGAATTTCGCCGCGTTCACCGGCACGGCCTTCAGCGTCGTCATCTCCGTCGGGCTGGCCGGAGGAATGCTGGCGCCCTGGCTGGCCGGCCGTATCGCCCGCGGGGCGGGCCTGCGCCAGGGCCTATTCCTTCCGGTCGTAAACTGCGCTATGATTATCGTCCTTCAGATCTTCATCGCGCGCGCCGCGAAGCGGCGCCGGGCCTCGGCCTGAGACCGCGGCCCGGTCCGGCAGAAAGGAGTCGCCACCATGAAGCGGATCGCCCTCACCGGCAACGTCATCCTCCCCGACGAGGTCCTTTCCGGCGGAGTCGTCCTCATCGAAGGCGAGGACATCGCCGGGGTCTATTACAACGAAAGCGGGCTCCCCGAGAACGACATCGAATATCGCCGGTACGGGGATGCCTGGATCGCGCCCGGGCTCATCGACGTCCACCTCCACGGCGCCCTGGGGCACGAGGTGATGGACGCCGACGTCGAAGGGCTCAGAGACGTGGCCCGCCACCAGGCCCTATGCGGCGTCACCGGATTCCTGCCCGCCACGCTGACGGGCCCCATCGACGCGGTCTGCCGGTCCGTGGATTCGGTGAAGAGGGCCGCGGCCCTTCCCCTCGATTCCGAGCTGCTCGGGATCCACCTGGAGGGTCCGTTCGTCTCGATGAAGCGCAAGGGCGCCCAGGATCCCAAGTACATCAAGGATATCAACCGCGACGACCTCGACCGTCTGTACGAGGCCACGGCCGGGCTCAAGACGCTCATCACCGTGGCCCCCGAGGTCGGGGAGAACATGTCCTTCATCCCGGAGATGGTCGCGCACGGCTTCATCGTCTCGATGGGCCATTCGGACGAGACCTGGGAGCAGGGGCTCCGGGCGGTCAAGGCCGGCGTCAGCCACGCGACCCACCTCTTCAACGCCTGGCGGGAATTCCAGCATCGCGAGCCCGGCGGGATCGGCGCCGCCATGGATTCGAACGAGGTCTACGCCGAGCTCATCGCCGACGGCATCCACGTCCACCCGTCCTTCCTGAGGCTGGCCGTCGCCCGGAAGGGGAAGGACCGGATCTGCCTCATCACGGATTCCCTGGGCGTCTCCGGCCTGCCCGACGGGACGTACCGGTGGGGCGAGCTCGAGATCGTGCTCAAGGGGCGCGAGGTCCGGCTCTCGGACAGCGGCGTGCTCGCCGGAAGCATCCTCCACCTCAACCAGGGCGTCCGGAACGTCGTCGAGTGGACCGGGGCCGAGGTCTGGGAGGTCGTCAATATGGCCTCGCTGAACCCGGCCCGGAACCTCGGCCTGGACGACCGCATCGGGAGCCTCGCCGCGGGCAAGCTGGCCAACATCGCCGTTCTCGACAAGGAATTCGGAGTCATAGACACCTGGCTGCGCGGACGTTCCGTACTCGGCGTCCGGCCCCACCCCTGAAACGGAGGTCCCATGGATCGCAAGAACTCTCGGAACGCCCGGCGGCTCCGGGCGACCCTCCCGGCCGCCATCCTGATCCTCGCCTTCGCGGCCGCCGCCCTCGGCGCCGCCCGGGGCGCGTCGCCGGCGCCCGGCGGCGAGGCCGCCCGGAAATACCTCCTCAAGAACCATCTCCAGCTGCTCATGGAGAAAGGTATCTGCGACGACCGGGGCCGTGAGATCCGCGGCCGTCTCGGGGAGCTCGTCGGAGAAGCCGCGCGCCGGGGATTCGATTCCGGGGCGGGGACCGTCCAGTTCGTCCTCTCCCGCCTGAATTATGCCGCGAAGAACCTGGCGGGCTTTCCCGCCTGCGCCTTCGACAGGCCCATCGGCGAGAAGCTCCTCGACTACGGGCACGCCTTCCCCGCGGGGATCATGGACGGGACGGCCGAGGCCAGCGCCTGCCCGGTCGGCGGGATCGGCGCCGGGAGCTTCGAACGGACGATGAGCGGCAACTTCCGGACCTGGTTCCTCAAGCCCGGCTGGACCGTGGACGACACCGTTTGGGCCGACCAGTTCCACGTCTGGGTGAGGTCGGGCGCCCGCACGTACGCCCAGACCCTTTCGGTCGACGCCCCCAAAGGCGGCGAGCTGGCGGGCTGGAAATGGAACTATCCCTCGGGACGGGGCTCCTATTACGCCCTCTTCCCGAAGTCGGGATTCACGTACGACGAGAACCCGGACCTGCCCGTGAAGCTGGCCGTCGTCCAGTTCTCGCCGGTCATCCCGGATAATTATAAGGAAACGAGCTATCCGGTCGCCGTGTACAAGTGGATCGTCGAAAATCCCTCGCCGCGGCCGGTCGAGGTGAGCCTGCTCCTGACGTGGGAGAACATGGTCGGCTGGGAGACGAAAGCGCCCGACCCGACGGATCAGCCGGCCCTCTTCGCCTGGGACCGCAGGACGGACGGGCTCCGGAACGAGCGGGCCGAGGACGGGGCGGTGAAGGGGATCGTCTTCCGCAAGGAGGGCGCGGACGTCAAGTCCGGGAACGCCATGACCGGGACCATGGCCGTCGCCGCCCTGGAATCCCAGGGCCGGACGAGGGTCATGCGCCTTGCGGAGTTCGACCCGCGGGGGAACGGCGAAGAGGTCTGGCGGACCTTCTCGGTCGATGGAACGCTGGACGAGGGGGCCGAGGCCGGGACGGTCCGGAACGGGGCCAAGGCCGCCGCCGTCGCCGTGAAGTTCCGGCTGGGGCCCGGAGAGCGCATCGAGGTCCCGTTCACGGTCGCCTGGGACTTCCCCTTCTACGAATTCGACGAGGGGACCAAGTTCCGGAAGAAATACACGGAGTTCTTCGGGGCGGACGGCGGGAACGCGTTCCGCATCGCCCGGCGAAGCCCTCGACAATCACCGGGCCTGGGAGAAGGCCGTCGACGACTGGCAGACGCCGATCGTCAAGGACGCCCGTCTTCCGGACTGGTTCAAACAGGCGCTCATCAACGAGCTCTACATCCTGACGGAGCTCGAGCATCTGGGACGCGGTCGACGAACCTCCACACATATCTCGAGAGCGCGGATTACCTGATGTACGGGACGTTCGACGTCGACTCCTACTGCTGGCACGTCCTCAGGCTCTGGCCGAAGCTCGAGCTCGATAACATGAGGTTCGTCGCCGGGACGATCGACTGGGAGGACCCGGCCTACAAGGTCTATCAGTACGCCGTGGTCCAGCCCGGAGACGTCCCCGCCGACAAGCTGGACTATTACTGGAGCTCCAACAAGGTCCGGGGCATGGTGCCGCACGACATCGGCTCGCCCCGGGAGCGCCCCTGGGTCATCCTCAACGCGTTCGACTGGCAGAACGGGAACGTCTGGAAGGACCTCAATCCCAAGTTCCCCCTGCGGGCGCTCCGGGACCACCGGGCGACCGGCGGCGACGACCTCGAATTCCTGAAGACGATGTTCAAGGCTTCCGTCGTCGCCATGGACACGCTCGAGAAGAAGTATCGGCGACCCGAAGAGCCACGTCCCCCTGAACGAGGGCATCCCCGACCAGACCTATGACACCTGGCGGATGAAGGGCGAGAGCGCCTACGTCGGCCACCTCTGGCTGGCCGCGCTCCGGGCGACCCGCGAGATGGGCGAGGAGCTGGCGGCCGCGCGGCGTCACGACGCTCGACGGCCTGGACGTGCGGGAGACGATCACCCGCTACGGCGCCTGGTTCGATGCGGGCCGGCCGGCCCTGCGAAAGGCTCTGGGACGAAGCGGCCGGATACTACCACATCGACGCCCAGACCGACGACATCATGACCGACCAGCTTTTCGGCGCCTGGTACGCCGCGCATGCTCGGGGTCGGGCGGGGCGACGGCGTCCCGATCGTCCCGGCGGACCGGGTCCGCCGGACCCTGCGCACGATCTACGAAAAGAACGTCCTCGGCTTCGGCGGCGGCCTGATGGGAGCCGTCAACGGCCGGACCGCGACCGGCGCCCAGCTCCAAGAAAGACCAGGGCGACGAGGTCTGGGTCGGCACGGCCTATGCCTTCGCGGCCAACTGCATCCTCAACGGGCTGACGGAAGAGGGGATGCATACGGCCTACGGGCTCTACCACGTCGTCTACAGCCCCTACGGCCAGGGCTACTTCTTCAAGACGCCCGAGGCCTATCGGAACCCGGAAGAGGAGATCTTGGAACGATCCGGCGCGAACTCTACGGCGAGAGGCTCTTCCGGCCGATGAAGTACATGAGGGCCGGGGCCGTCTGGGCCCTCTATGAGGCGCTATTGAAAAATTAGGGCCTAAGGGGTATTTTAGTTTTTTAGGCGATCATGAAAAAGAACGTCCTTCTCTGCGTCCTCGCCGCCGCGGTCGCGATCGCCGCCGCGGTCCTCTTTCTCTTCGTCCTCCGCCCGGGCGAAGCCGGCTGCGCCGGGCATCCCGGGCTCTGGTGGGACAGGAGGGCGTCGACAAGCCCAACGTCATCCTCGTCACCATGGACACGACCCGGGCCGACCACCTGGCCTGCTACGGCTATCCGGGCGTGAGGACGCCCGATCCTGGACGCCCTGGCCGGCCGGGGCGTCCTGTTCGAGCAGGCGCCACGGCCTCGCCGCTGACCCTGCCCGTCCCACTGCCACGATCATGACCGGGATGTATCCGACCTACCACGGCGTCCGGGTCAACGGCAACACCGCCCTCGGCGAGGAGCAGACGACGCTCGCCGAGGTCTTCTCCGGCCGGGGCTACGAGACCGGGGCCTTCATCGCCGCCTTCGTCCTCGACGGCCGCTGGGGCCTCAAGCAGGGCTTCGGCCACTACGACGACTCCTTCGACCTGAAGAAATACAAGCATCTCGACCTCGGCGCGGTCCAGAGGCCCGGCAACGAGATCATGGACGCGGCCCTGGCCTGGCTCGAGGAGCAGAAGGATCGAGCCCTTCTTCGCCTGGATCCATCTCTACGACCCGCACGCCCCCTACGCGCCGCCCGAGCCGTTCCTCTCGGAGTATCGCCGGCGGGGGCCCGCCGGCCTCTACGACGGCGAGATCGCCTTCATGGACGCGCAGATCGGCCGCCTCGTGGACTGGCTCGCGTCGAGCGGGCTGGACCGGAAGACGGTCGTCGTCCTCGTCGGCGACCACGGGGAAGGCCTGGGAAGCCACGGCGAAGGGACGCACGGCTATTTCATCTATGATTATGCCGTCCATGTGCCCTTCATCGTCGTCACGCCGTTCCGGGAACTGCAGGGAGTCCGGGTGGCCGCCCAGGTCCGGACGGCCGACGTCTTTCCGACCGTCCTCGAGCTCGCCGGGATCCCGGCTCCCCGGGCAAGGTCCACGGCCGGTCCCTGGTCCCCGCGATGTTCGACCCGAAGGGCGCCCCGGAGGCTGCCGCCTACGGCGGAGTCCATGGCGCCCAACATCCAGTTCGGCTGGAGCCCCCTCCACGCCCTGAGGACGCCGGCGCTACAAGTTCATCGACGCCCCGCGCCCCGAGCTCTACGATCTCGTCCGGGACCCCGGGGAGGAGAAGGACGTCCAGAACAGGCTCCCCGACCGGGCCATCGTCCGATGAAAAGGGAGCTCGACCGGCTCATGACCGAGACGAGCGCCGGACGCCCCGACCCCCCAGGCCGCCAACCTGGACAAGGAGACCATCGAGCGGCTGGCCGCCCTCGGATACATCGGGGCCCCCGTGCCGGCGAAGACCGCCGCCGCGAAAGGCCGGCCACCCTGGCCGACCCCAAGGACAAGTTCACGGTCTTCGCTTCCGTGAGCAGGGCCGGGGAGCTGATCCTGAAGGACGAGTACCCCGAGGCGGTCAAGCTCCTCGAACAGGCCCTTCGCGAAGAGCCGTACATCCCCCAGGCCCTGCTCCTGCTGGCGACCTGCTATATGGAGATGGGCAACCTGGAGGAGGCCAAAGCCCAGCTGGACCATATCCTCAAGGAGGACCCGGAGAACGTCCAGGCCCTCATTTCGCATGACGAACCTCCTCATGAAAGAGGGAAAAGCGGAGGATGTCATCGCCCTCGGCAAGAGGAGTCTCGCCGTCGACGAGCGCAACAACCAGGCCTACGCCCTGATCGGCGAAGTCTACATCAAGCTCAAGGATTACGACAAGGCCCTGCCGTATCTCGAGAAGTCCGTCGCCATCCAGCCCAAGCTGACCCAGAATCGCCTGACCCTGGCCGCCTGCCTCGTCGGAATGAAGCGCTACGGCGAAGCCGAGGTGATATTCAAGGATATCATCCGGGAATCGCCGAAGTTCCCGTTTGCCCACTTCAACCTGGGCGTCCTCTATGAGGAGCAGGGGAGGAGCGAGGAAGCCAAGGCCTCCTATTCCGAAGAGGTCGCGCTCTTCCCCAAGGGACACGTCGCCCGGTTCAATCTCGGCAAGCTCCTGCTCAAGAGCGGGGACCGGCAGGGCTATATGGAGCAGATGGGCAAGGTCAAGGAGCTCGCCCCCACCCAGCCGGAGGGATATCTGTTCCTGGCCCGCGGCCTCCTCGCCGAGTCCGCTCCCCTCGACGAGGTCGAGGGGTTGGTGGAAAAGGGGCTCTCCCTGGCCCGGGCGCCCGAATTCAAGGCCCTCGGCTGGTTCCTGATGGCCGATGTCTACAGCCGGCGGCACGATTCCGAAAAGATGAAAGACGCCCTGCAAAAGGCGAATTCATACAAATCCCTGGATCGATGAGAGAGGAGTCCATCATGAGAAAACGGACATATAGGTCCCTCGGACTGGCCGCCGTCCTCGCCGTCCTTATCCTGGCCGTTCCCGGATCCGCCCAATACCGGGAGTACTACCTCACCGGGAAGATCCTCGACACGCAGAAGAACCCCATCGCGGGGGTCGAGCTCAATCTCCGCGACATCAAGACGAGCCGCGGTTACAGCATCAAGACCGGGAAGAAGGGCGAATTCAAGTTCGCCGGACTGCCCCACGGCGTTTACGCGGTCGAGATCATCAAGGAAGGCTACGCCCCCAAACATGACGAGTGGAGATTCGAGCTCCCTCAGGACACGATGCAGAGGGTGGAGATCCCGGCGATCACTCTGGTCTCCCAGACCCAGGTCGAGGAGATCCAGAAGCTGAAGGAGGCGGAGTCCGGGGTCAAGGAGGCCGCCGACCTCATCCGGAGCAACGACGCCGACGGGGCCATCGCCAAGCTCCAGGGCCTCCTCGCCACAAATCCCAAGGACCCGAACGCCCTCTTCCTCATCGGCATGGCTTACGCCAAGAAGTCGATGCTCGCGGAAGCCCAGGCCGCTTTTCTCCAGGTCACGGAGCTCGCGCCGAAGTTCGCCGCCGCTTTCTATCAGCTCGGGGTCGCCGAACAAGGCCTGGACCGGCCCGAGAAGGCCCTCGAAGCCTACAAAAGGACCAACGAGCTCGACCCCGCCAACGCGGACGCCCTCTACAACTCCGGCCTGATCCTGTTCAAGCTGAATCGCATCGACGAGGCCCTGGCCGCGTTCGAAAAGGCCATGACCCAGAGGCCCGACGACCCGGCCTATCTCGAGATGGCGGGGCGCTGTTACATCAACAAGGCCGATTACCCGAAGGCCGTCGAGCTCCTCGAAAAAGCCAAGACCGGTTACAACGATCCGGACCGGACGAAGTTCCTCGATACCCTGATCGAACAGCTGAAGCTTCAGATCAAGAAATAGGCCTCGCGGCGGACGACCTCATGCCTTTTTCGTGTTTCTTATGGCTTGACACAAAGGGGGAATTGTATTAATCGTATTTTGTAAGTTTGATAAACATACAAATTGATGCGAGGGGAACTAAGCCTTATATGAAGAAGGCGAATTCTCAACAAGCCAAAGTCCACAACAGGCTGTTGATACTCAGGACCATATATAAAAATTCCAGGATCAGCAGGGCGGACATCGCCCGAGCGACCAGCCTGAACCGGGCTACGGTCTCGGATGCCGTGACGGAATTGATGAAGGATGGCTTCGTCGCCGAAGTGGGGAGAGGCCCTTCCGCCGCGGGCAAGCCCCCGATCCTCCTCAGCATGGTGGACGATGCCCGCTATCTCGTCGGGGTCGATCTCGCGGAAACCGAGTTTCGGGGAGCCGTCATCGACCTCAGGGGCAAGATCGTCCATCGCCACAGCTTTCCGATCAACGGGCGGGACGGCGACGAGGCTCTGGCATCGGTCTATGGGCTGCTCGATACGCTGATCCCGCTTGCCGATGGCCCCGTCCTGGGCATCGGCATCGGAACGCCGGGACTGATCAACACGCAGCAGAGGGTCGTCCGGAACGCCGTCAACCTCGACTGGCATGACCTCCCTTTGGGGCGCTTATTGGACGAACGTTACGGGATGCCCGTTCATATCGCCAACGACAGCCAGGTGGCCGCCCTGGCCGAATTCATGTTCGGAGACAGCCGGAATATCCCCAACCTGATCGTGATCAAGCTCGGACGCGGAACCGGGGCCGGCATTGTCCTGAACAGCCAACTTTATCATGGAGACGGATTCGGCGCCGGCGAATTAGGTCACGTGGCTTATGTCGAGAACGGCGAACGATGCCGGTGCGGGCATTTCGGCTGCCTCGAAACCGTCGCCAGCGGCGAAGCCATCGTGAGCAGAGCCCGGGCGATCGCCAGGACGGATCCTCGCTCGGCGCTGTCTCGGTATGCGGATTCCCCGGGCGATATCGATATGGACGTCGTGCTCCTGGCCTTCGAGGCCGGGGACGAAGCGGTCCGGGCGCTCATCGCCGAGGTCGGGCGCTATCTGGGTTTTGCCGCCGCCAACCTGGTGGGCATCTTGAACGTCAATCGCATCGTTCTGGCCGGCACCCCCGTCTGTTTCGGTCAGGGGCTGCTGGAACCGATCAATCGGGAGATCAAACGGCGCTCCCTGGCGGGCCTGGCCGACGAGGCCAAGGTCGAGATCACCGCTCTGGGGCCCGATATCGTGGTTTTGGGAGCCGCGGCATTGCTGTTGAACCGCGAGCTGGGATTGCCATGAGGAATTTCTTGGAGCATCGGCCGCCGAATGACTGCCCGGGGCGCGTGGAAAAGCCCGTTCCCGGGTCCGGCACGTCTTCCGGCGGCTGTCGGATCACCGGGCAGAACGTCCATGGGGGCTTTATCCGTGTTCTGAGATCAAACCAGAGGGAGGTGAATCGTACGGATGCATGGCTAATGAATCAGGTCTGGGGGGCGTTTCTTCCGGAGAAACCGGAAGGAACAGGGTTGTGAATTGGAACTGGAAGAACGGGAGGACCAAACCAATGCATAAGGGAAAACGACTCCTGTTATTGAGTACGTTTCTCATCGTTCTTGCCCTCGTGGCCGGCATGACGGGCCTTTGGGCCCAGTCCACCACGGGAGGCAAGATCACGGGGACGATCACCGACGACAAGGGTGAAGCGCTCCCCGGGGCGAACGTCGAGATCACGAGCCCGGCCATCATGGGCAAGCGAGCCGCCGTCACTTCGGCGAAGGGAACCTATGTGTTCCTCAACCTGCCCGTGGGCGTCTACAGGGTCAGCGCCTCGATGCCCAATTTCAAGACGGTCATCCAGGAAAACATCACGATATCGGCGGGCATCGTTTTGACCATCGATCTGAGCCTTCCCCTGGGCACCATCGAGGAAATGGTGACGGTGACGGCCGCGGGCCCGATCGTCGATACGAAGACCTCGACGATCGACTCCAAGCTCGACCGCCAGATGCTGGACAAGCTGCCGGCGAGCCGGGATGCCTTCTACGACCTCTCCCTCACGACGCCCGGGATGTTCGACGCCGGGAGCTCCGCCGGCTGGCTGCCCAGCCCGACGGCTTACGGCGGGGCGACCAACGAGAACATCTTCATGATCAACGGCGTCAACACCACGAATCCCCGCGGCTCCTCGTGGGGGTCCCTGGTCAGCGTCAACTACAACGCCGTCGAAGAGGTCAGGGTCGTCTCCATCGGCTCCAAGGCGGAATACGGGAGCTACTCGGGAGCGGCGATCGACGTCCTGACCAAGTCCGGGAGCAACGAGTTCCATGGCAGCGCCGCGTTCTATTCCCAGCTGGCCCAGCCGGAGAGCAACGCGCCCAACCCCGGCGACAACCTGGGGAAGGACTTCTTCTTCCTCGAACGCAACGCGGACGGCACGGTTGCCGAGCTGGCGGGAAAGACGAAAACAAGCTGGGAAGCGGACTTCACCGTGGGCGGCCCCATCTTCAAGGACAAGGTCTGGTTCTACGGGGCCATGGATTTCTCCCGGGGCACGGAAGAGTCCCGGGGAGTGGAAACCCAGTCCTGGGGCAAGTTCGGCGACGCGAAGATCACGGCCGAGCCCTTCAAGAATCACCGGGCCTGGGTCTCCTATCATTTCGAGAACAACAAGGGGACGGGCTGGAGCTGGGGCACGCCGCCGGAATGGGACACGTACGTCACCTACGGCAGCAACACCCTCAACAACACGATCTCCGCTCAGTGGCAATGGCTGCCCTCGAGCAAGGTGATCCTCACGACCAAGTATCTGGGATTCTGGACCAACGATGAGCCCAACCTCCCCTCGGACGCCCCCGACCATCCGGCGTACATCAACTGGTGGAAGTGGGCCCAATACGGGATCAACGGGGCTTTCCCCTACGTCGAAGCCCAGAAGTCCAGCCGCCAGACCGTTCAGGCGGACATGTCCTATTATGCCGAGGACTTCCTCGGCGAGCACGACATCAAGTTCGGCGTCCAGTACACCAAGGGGCGCGGCAACTGGATGGGCGGCTATTTCCAGAACTACGTGAATTTCGTCTATCCCGTGGGGGGCTGGGCGTACAACTTCAACATCGACTACCTCAAAGGACAGACGTGGTACTACGGCGGCGCCTTCAAGGACGGCCTGCTGTTCTACAACAACCAGTACCATCTGAACCCCTTCCTGACCGTGCGCACGGCGGACTCCATGGGGGTCTTCCTCGATGACCAGTGGTCGCCCGCCAAGCGGCTGACCCTCAACCTCGGGCTTCGCTACGACCGGATGACCACCAAGTACGGCGTAGGGAAGGTCTACGAGATGGTCTCGAAATGGCAGGACATCAACGGTCCGCCTGAGGTCCTCCGGGATCGGAAGGCATCGCCCAACGTCTTCGATTTCAAGACCTTTTCTCCGCGCCTCGGCGTGACCTACCTTTTGACGGAGGACGGGAAGACGGTCGTCCGGGCGAACTTCGGCCGCTACTACATGCCGCTCAACGTGGAATCCCTCAGGAGATTCGGCCCGGATATGCCGCAGACGGAACTGCATTACCAGATCTACAGCATTCCCTGGGACGTCGTCGACCTGAACGGCAACGGCATCCTCGACATTCCGCTCGAGGTCAGGGAGTCGGCACGGCAGATCTACGGCAAGACCCCCATTTACGAAGAGATCAGGGCCTTCGACCAATCCTGGAGGCTCAACGTCGCTCCGGACCTGAAGGACCAGTACACCGACCAGTTCTCCCTGAACATCGAAAGGGAGATCGTCAAGGACTTCTCCGTCAGCGCGACCTACATCCACAAGCGCGCGGGGAACATCTTCGCCAACGTCCCGATCAACAATGTCACGGGGGCGCTGTTCGAGTATGACCGGGTGCCGTACGTGACGGAATCCGGAGAGACGGTCAACCTCTACAGCGTCAAATGGCAGGATTACGACGGGAACGGCACGATCGACAACGAGGATATCCGGTGGATCGGCACAGCATCGCGGCACCATCGTCATGAACATGCCGGAATTCGACGGCGCCAAGCCGAAGCGGATCTACGACGGCTTCCAGCTCGTCCTGAACAAGAGATACTCCAACCGCTGGCAGGCGCTGGCTTCGGTCGTCTATTCCCATTCGAACGGCTTCGCCTCCCGGCCCATTCGGCAGGGCAGCAACATCGAGGGCCCGATGGTGACGGATGACCTTTGGATGGGCAGGCTGAACTACACCATCAACAACCTGAAAGGGCCTCTGCCGTTCACTCCCAAGTTCGAGTTCAAGTTCTCCGGCTCCTACAAGATCCCCTACGTCGAGATGGATTTCGGCTTCCGCTTCAGGATGCACACGGGCCGTCCGGTCTGGGAGCTGGAAAACTTCCCGCTCCATACGGTCAATGCGAATCCGCCCGGCGGCATCATCGCGGACGGCGGCGGGAATCGCATCGTCTCCGGCGATCCCACGAAACCCCTGCATTACGCCTCTCTGAGCGTCCTCGACCTGCGGCTCGAGAAGGCCTTCCAGCTCGGCCGGCTCGGCACGTTCAGCCTCGTCCTCGACGGGTTCAACATCTTCAACGCCAATACCGTCATCGGCATCAGCACGAACACGGAGTTCGGCAAGGTCGGAAGCATCCTCAGCTCGAGAAGATTCAGGTTCAATCTGCTCTACCAGTTCTAGAAGCGCGACTGACGAAGCACGCGGGCCCGCCCGCCCTCCGTGGGCAGGCGGGCCCTTTTTTTCGGGCGGCTTTCCCGCGGCGTTCGTCGCCGTCGCCGCCCGCCGGGCCGTCCCTCCGATTGAAGTCGCCGCCCGATTGGTCTAAAGTAGGGATCGAGGTGTAACATGATGAAGACGCTTGCCGCCGGCCTCCTGGCATTCTCCCTCTGCGCCCCCCTCCCCGGACAGGCGAAAAAGCTCGTCGGCCTCCCGGGCGGCGCTCGGACGTGGCTGGATGAGGAGGTCGTTTACATCATCACTCCCAAGGAGCGGGACGTCTTCCTCAAGCTCGGGACCGACAAGGAGCGGGACATCTTCATCGAGGCCTTTTGGAAGCAGCGCGACCCCACGCCGGGCACGCCGAAGAACGAGTTCCGGGAAGAGCACTATCGCCGGATCAGCTACGCCAACAGGATGTACGGCCGGGGGACGCCCCTCCCGGGCTGGAAGACCGACCGCGGGCAGGATCTATATCCTCCTGGGCGAGCCCAGGAGCATCGAGCAATTCGATACGGTCCAGAACGTCTACCCGACCGAGATCTGGTTCTACCTCGGCGACCCCGGCCTGGGCCTGCCGACGGCCTTCAACGTCATCTTCTTCAAGGAACACGGGACCGGGGACTACATCCTCTATTCGCCCAGCCAGCACGGTCCCGAGGCCCTGATCGCCGCGAATGCCGACGACGGTCGGCAATTTGCGCGACGAGCGGACCGCTTACGAGGAGCTGAAGAAGCTCGCCCCGAACCTGGCCTACCAGACCCTCTCCCTCATCCCCGGCGAGCGGAACACCCCCGGCTCCCTGTCGCTCGCCTCCAACACCCTGATCGGCAACATTTATGCCCTGCCCCGGAAGATGGTCAAGGACGCTTACGCCGACGCCCTTCTGAAGTACAAGGATTTCGTCGAGGTCGACTACACGGCCAACTACTTCGAGAGCGAGGGCCAGGTCTGGGTCATCCGCGCTCCTTCGGGGTTCTTCGAGGTCCATTACGCCGTCGAGCCGAAGAAGATCACCGTCGAGGACGCCGGCGAGCAATTCGACGTCCGTTTCGAGCTCAACGGCCGGGTCACGGACGCCTCGGGGCGGACGATCCTCCAGTTCGACAAGCCGTTCCCGTTCGGGATCGATAAGGTGGAGGGCCGGAAGGCCTCCATGAACGTCTCCATCCAGGACGCGTTCCCGATCGTCCCCGGCCGCTACACTCTGGACCTCCTCCTCAAGAACGTCGCGTCGAGGGAGTTCACGAGCCTCACGGCGAAGATCGACGTCCCGGCCGGCGCCCGGCCCCCGTCCTGGGCCCGCTCCTCCTCGCCTACGGGGTCGCGAACGCCGGGCTCCCGGGAGAGGGCTCCGTTCGCCGTCGGCGGGACCCAGGTCCTCTCGGCCGCCCAAAAGGTTTTCGCCCGGGAGAGACGCTGTCCGTGGCGGTCCAGGCCCTGGACCTGACGACGGACTCTGCGCGCCGAGGGACGGCTGAAATACACGTTCTTCAAGGAGGACACGGAGTCTTCGTCCCTCGAGACGGCCCTGAAGGACCTCGCCGGAGGGGAACATCGCCGTACTGGACCAGCCGCTGTCAGCGCTGGCCCCCGGATACTACAAGGTCCGGGTCGAGCTCCTCGACGGGAAAGGGGCCCGGCTCGACGCCAAGTCCGCGGACTTCGAGCTTTCGACCCGGCCGGCCATCCCCCGGCCGATGATCGTCTCCACCGTGACCCCGGTCTTCGAGCGGGAGGATTATCTGTACGCGACGGGCTTGGAGCTCATGAACTCAGGCGACCTCAAGGGGGCCGCGTCCCGGCTGGCCGAAGCCTACGCGCTGAAGCCGGGCCGGCCCGAGATCGCGGCGGCCTACGGGCTCTGCCTGGTGAACGCCGAGGACTTCGGGAGGGCCAAGGAGGTCCTGGGTCCGCTCGTCGCCGGGGGACAGGGAACTTCCGAGGTCCTCGCGGGCCTCGGACGGGCGCACCACGCGCTCGGCGAGTTCGCCGAGGCCGCCGCCCGCTATCGCGAATATCTCGAGCGCTTCGGGGCGAATATCGAGATCATGAACCTCTTGGGGACCTGCTACTTCAAGATGGGGAACCGGGAAGAGGCCCTGAAGGCCTGGGAGAAATCCCTGGAGCTCAGCCCCGATCAGCCGCAGATCCGCAAGCCTCGTCGACGACCTCAAGAAGTAGTCCACGGGCGAGAAGTAATTCGTCGATGCGGACGAAGGCGTAGCCGCGGGCGCGCAGGGCATCGATGAGCTCGCCGAGGCGCGCGTACAGCTTGTCCGTGCGTTTCGGGTCCGTCCCGATGTGGATGAGCAGGATGAACCCGTTGAGGCCGTTCGGGTCCTTCTTTTCGTAGGCGAGGATCCGGTCGTAGATCACGTCCGAGGACAGGTAATTCGGCATGTCGGGCGTCGTATAGTCGGCGTTCGAGGATGTCCCCGGCGTGAAGTTGAAGAGGGAGAGGCCGAGCCCCTCGGACCAGGCGACGATCTCCCTGTTGTACCATTCGTAGGGGGGGATGAAGTAGGGGGCGGCCTCTTTCCGGATCCCGTACTCGGCCATGACGGCGTAGTTCGCCCGGATGTCGCGCTCGAACTCCTCCCGGGAGACGAGCGTCTTCGACCGGTCCTCCCAGTCGCAGTAGAGGAGGTGCTTGTCGGAGTGGGGCCCGAGGTAGTGGCCGTCGGCGACGAGGCCCCGGACGAGGTCCTTCTTCTCTCCGGACCTGTAAAAGTCCCCGGTGAAGAAGAACCCGGCTTCGACGCCTTTTTCCGAAAGGACGCGCCCGGATATGCGGCCCGCCGTCGGCGAAGTCCCCGCCCGTGAAGATCAGGGCGAGCTCCCGCTTCGACACGTCCCCGCGGACAACGCCGCCTTCGTCATAGAGGAATCGAGCGTCCTGTCCGGACCCGGAAGCGGGAGACACCCCGGAACCGAGGGGTCCCGGGGCGATCGTGTAAGCTAAGGAAAAAAATAGAGAAACAAGGATCGCGGAAACCGCCGGCGTTCCTCCCGTCCCTATTGGACGTTCCATCCCCGGATCTTGAGCTCCGGCTCGGCGCCGCCCAAGTCCTCCAGGGCGAAGAATCCCCGGATCTTGCGCTTCTCGCCGGGCAGGAGCGAGACGTAGTTGTCGTCCCAGAAGATGGGCAGGACGACCTCGCCCGAGTCGCCCTTATAGACGTTGAGCTCGACCTGGAAGGCCAGGCTCGGCGTGGGGTTCTCGAGGTCGACCGTGACGATCTGGCCCAGGCCGTCCTTCTTGAAGGAGTGCTTTTCCTGGACCGTGACGGGTGGGAGCTCCTGAAGGGCGGTCAGGTCGGCGAACTCCTTGACCGGCGTCACGTACCAGAGGGCGCGGGCGCTCGTCCAGGGTCTCCGGCTTCGGCGACAGGCGTAGAAGTTGACGTCGCGACGTCCTTGTTCTTGGCGAACAGCCGGAGGTCGAGGAACCAGGCCGGCGTCGAGGCCCTCGCGGGCGGAGGAGGACGTCGAGCGTCTTGACCTCGTCGGCCGCCAGGGCGACCGGAACCGTCGCTTGGAGATGACTTCTCCTTGAGGCCGATGTCGAAGACCCGGATGATGGCCTTGAGCCCGTCGGCCGGCGTCGTGCGTATTGTTGACCGCCAGGACCGTCCCGGTCCCGTAGTTGTAGATGAGGTGGAGGGGCGCGCCGGCCTTGCGGGCGCCGTAGAAGGCGCCGTTCGGCATGCAGGTAATAGTCGTAGAGCTGCCACCAGAGCTTGGGCCAGGCCGAGTTGTACATCCACTGGATGACGCCGGTCGCGACGGTGCTTGTTGGCGACGAAGGCCTCGAACATGGCCCGCATGCGCCTCGTAGTTCAGGAACTGGGCCTTGCGCAGGTAGTCGTCGAGGTCCTTGGGCGGCGCCCAGCCGCTTCGTCATGGCCTCGTTGTAGCGTTCGAGCGTGTTGAACTCGCCGCGGCTGCAATGGAAGTACCAGATGTCGTTGATGGGCCAGAGGTCCTTCTCGGGGATCATCTTCCGCAGGCTCTCGATCGGCGGGACCTGAGGGCCCGGGCCGGTCTCGGTGTTGAAGCCGTAGGCGCCGCCGTTCTTCGTGTCGACGTACCAGTAGACCGGCGGGACCCAGTCGTAGGGCCCGAGCATCTTGACCGCCGACTTCCCGGTCAGCTCGCTCGTCTGTGTCCTTGGCCGAGACGAGGGTCGGCCGGGTCGGGTCGTCCTCCTTCAGGATGGCGATGTACTCCTTCTCGAGCTCGGGGTGTGGGGAGGAGGTCGCTCCCTTCCGCCCAGACGAGGATGCTCGGGTGGTTCCGGAGCCAGCGGACCTGGTCCCTCCAGGACGCCGGCGACGAGCTTGATGTCCTCGGGCGTGATGATGCCGCCGTAGCGCTCGTCGGCGGGCTTGCCGAGGTAGCTCTCCCACTCCCATTGACAGCTCCAGCCGACCATGATCAGGATGCCGTTCTCGTCGCAGAGGTCGTAGAGCTGCTGACTCGAGCCCCAGAAACCCTCGACCCGGAGGGCGTTGAGGTTCATGTGCCGGGCATAGGCGACCTCGGCGGCCACCTTCTTCGGCCGGTTGTCGAGGAGCATGTCGTCGGTCCAGCCGCCGCCGCGGATGAGGATCTTCTTGCCGTTGAGCTTGAAGCCCCGGTAGCCCTGCTCGTTGATGTAGTCGGACGACCTCGCGGACGCCGAACCGGACGATCTTCGACGTCCGAATACATGCTGCGCAGGCCCGGCCGCTTCTTGGTATCGGCCCACGGGGTTTCCTTGTCTTTCCCTTTTTCCTCTTCGTCGAGCTTGTTCAGGGGCTTGATCGGCTCCGCGGCCGCGGCGTCGAGCTTGGGCCCGCCTTTCGGCTTGAACGCCAGGCCGAGGACGTAGAGCTCGGGGGTCCCGAGGTCGTGGGTCCACCAGACCCGCGGGTTCTTCAGGACGAGCTCGGGGGTCGTCTCCGGCGCGAAAACGACCTTCTTCGTTTCCTTCGGCTCCAGGGTCACTTCCCGGGAGAACATCTGCGATTCCAACCGGCCTTCGAGCGTGCCGGAGACCTTGTTCGCGGCGTTGTTCCTGAGCTCGGCCGAGACCGTGAGCCTGGCCTCTTTGAACGCCTCAAGGTCGAGCTTGGTCATGACGAACGGGGCGTTGATGGAGACGTCGCCCGTCGCCTTGACCCGGACCTCCCGCCAGAGCCCCATGTTCTTGTCCGGAGGCGCCGGATTCCAATCCACGAAGCCCACGGTCGGCTCGCCCGGGCTTGGGCGGGAAGATCTCGACGGCCAGGATGTTCTGTCCGCCTTTCACGGCCGCCGCCGTCACGTCGAACTCGAGGCGGCGGAAGGCGCCGTAGGCCTCGGAGGCGTCGGCGACCTTCTTGCCGTTGAGCCAGATGTTGGCCCGGTAGTTGATGCCGTCGAACTCGAGCTTGAACGTCGTCTTCGACGGGTCCGCGCTGAGAGGGAACTCGGTCCGGTACCACCAGGAGCCCTGGAACGGGTCGGAAGTGATCCTCTTCAGGTTGTCCCCGAAGTAGATGTCCGTGTAGACGTTGTTCTGGACGAGGGTCCCCAGGACGGTCGCCGGGACGGTGGCCGGATACCACCGGTTCATGGCGAGGCCGGGCGCGGAGATCTTCTCCCCGCCCTCGGGGACCTTGGCCGATGCCTGGATGAACCAGTTCGTCAGCGTCTGGGAGAATTCGCCCTCGCCCATGGGCCCCATGGGGCCCCGGCGGGGCGGCCTCTGGGCGAACGCCGTTCCGGCGGCGGCCGCGATGAGGGCGACGGCGACGATCAAGGCACGACAGGATGGGCATTTTCTCATGGTTGACTCCTGAAGGTATTTTATCTGAATCCGTCCCCATTAGCCATAAACTTCAGGGCGTGGCCGGCGGTTGCGGGAGGAGAGGGAAAGGAGGGCCGGGAGTGGGATCTTACTCCCGCTCCCATGTGTCTTCGCAAAAGCCTTGGATGCGGCCCTCCTTGATCATTGACCTCATCCTCGCATCCCCCCGAGGAGGGGTCAATCGTCCGGCCCGATGGTCCCGGGGGTGAAATTCCCTCGCCCCGCCTCACCCCGAAAGGGGATGCGGATATCCCCCCGCCGATCTCGCCCGTTCGCTGCTCGCCATCTCGCTAGTCTCGCCGCTGCTTTTCATGGACAGGGCTTCTCGAATTGATGTAATATGGGCCCACACCACCGAGGAGGAAGGCCGTGAATACCAAGACGTTCATCGAAAAACAGGTCGAGGAGATCAAGAAGACCGTCGGGGGCGGCCGGGCCATTTCGGCTCTCTCGGGAGGCGTCGACAGCTCCGCCTGCACCGTCCTGGCCCACCGGGCGCTCGGGAGCCAGCTCAAGGTCATCTTCATCGACGACGGCCTGATGCGGCGGGACGAGCCCCAGGACGTCCGGAAGATCTTCGCGAAGCTCGGCATCGACGTCGGGATCGTCGACCTCGAGGACGAGTTCTTCGCCGCCCTGGCAGGGCAAGATCGACCCCGAGGAGAAGCGGAAGGCCTTCCGCTACACCTTCTACAAGGCCTTCGGCCGGGAGGTCGTCAAGAGCAAGGCCAAATTCCTCGTCCAGGGCACCATCGCCGCCGACATCATCGAGACCAAGGGCGGGGTCAAGACCCAGCACAACATCCTCGAGCAGATCGGCATCGACCCCGAGAAGGGATTCGGCTTCAAGGTCGTCGAGCCGCTGAAGGAGCTCTTCAAGCACGACGTCCGCAAGGTCGCCGAGGCGCTGGGGCTTCCCGAGACGATCTTCAGGCGCATGCCGTTCCCGGGTCCGGCCCTGGCCACCCGGGTCATCGGCGAGGTGACGCCCGAGCGCGTCGCCATCGTCCGCACGGCGACCGTCATCGTCGAGGAGGAGATCGCCGCCGCTCAAGCCCTTCCAGGCCTTCGCCGTCCTGATGAACGACATGGGCACCGGAGTCGAAGGCGGCAGGCGCAAGTTCGGCCACGTCATCATCATCCGTTCCGTCGAGAGCAAGGACGCCATGACGGCCGAGCCGACGCCCGTCCCCTGGGACATCCTGACGAAGATGGCGAAGCGCATCGTCACGGAGATCCCCGAGGTCACGCGGGTGGCCTATGAGCTGACGCCCAAGCCGCCGGCGACCATCGAATATATCTAGAAGAGCGAGACGCGCGAGACGGAGCGAGATTTGTAGCCGCAGGCTTCAGCCTGCGCTTAGCGGAGGCAACATGCCCTACGTTAACAAGAAGAGATCCGGCGTGCCGACGTTGGGCGTTTTCGCGCCCTGCGACCCCCGGATCGACGAAGCGTCACGGACCCGCGCCTTCAACATCGGCCGGATGACCGCACGCCTGCTGGCCCGGTCGTCTCGTCCTCCCCGACGGGACCGCCCCCAACGTCTTCTATGTCTCGCGCCTCGTCGACTCCGAGGCCGCGGCCGATCTCGGGGCCCGGGAGCTCGAGGACGCCGGCGCGAAGGGCCTCGTCATAACCCCCGACACTTGGTTCTTTCCCGGGAAGACCGCCATGGCTCTGACCGCTCATTTCCCGCCCTCGACGCCCCTGGCCTGCGTCGGCGGGAACAACGCCCCCAAGCCCGGCGTCGTCGGCATCGACGCCCTCGTCGGCGCCTACGCCCAGACCGGACGGCTTTGCCCGATGGTCATCGGGACGATGCCCGAGACCGGGCTCGAGCCCGAGTTCGACGCCAGGACGCACGCGGAGGTCGTCGACCTGGCCTACGCCATGCTGACGAAGGCCGCCCTGCAGGGCCGGCGCTTCCTCTCCGTGGACACGGACTCCATGCAGATGGAGACGGCCCTCAATCACGTCCATGCCGCCCGCCGCTTCTTCGGCCTCGAATCCGCCCGCGAATCCATGAAGCTCTTCGCCGACATGGTCCGGAAGAGGGGAGGGTACGATGCCGACGAGCTCACCGCGCTCCGCGACTGGGTCGTCAACGTCCGGTTCAAGGGCCGCATCTTCCCCAACACGGAGGAGCTCCTTGCGGCGGGAACGCCTCTCTACACCGGAAAAGCCGTCAGGCCGCCGGCGCTCTCCGCCGCCGACAAGGCCAAGCTCGACGAAGGCCTGGCCCTCTATCTCATCCTCCGCGATTTCATGAAGGACATCAACGCCGTCGGCGGCGGCTGGACGAACCAGCTCGCCTGGGGCTCGGACCGCCGCGGCCTGCCGATGTCCACGGCGGACATCGCCGAATCGCTCTTCAACTCGAGCGAGGACCACACGGGCCGGAAGCCGGTCGTCCCTTTCGCCACCGAGAACGACGTCCAGGGGCTCCTGACCATGATCCTGCACAACTGCCCTCTCCGGCGGCAAACCGACTCTATTCATGGACTTCCGCAAGGTTTACGAGCCTTGGGAGATCGCCGAGAACGCGAAGGCCTTGGGGCTCGATCTCGGGTCATACGCCGGCGAAGCTTGGCTCGAGAAGGGCTTCGTCGACGGGAACAACTCCGGCTCCGCCTCCCTCGACTACGGCGGCAAAGCCGTTCCTCTTCCGGGCCGTCGGGCATTACTTTCCCGGTTCCGGGTTCTCGGTGGGCTACGTTTCGCCGGGAGGCATCAAGGGGATCGCCGGACGGCTGGCCTACTCCGACCTTTCCGGGATGTTCACGATGGTCCAGGACGAGGCCGAAAGCGTCGAGCTTCCGGCGCCGCTCGCTCGAGAGGGTCTGCCACGCCTCGGACTACACCTGGCCACACACCTTCCTGACCTTCGAGCACGTCCCCGCCGGCCTGATCAAGATGGGCGTGCCGGCCAACCACATCCACATGGTGACGGGACTGCCGCGGCGCCGCTGGCAGCATTTCTCGGATTACGCCTGCGTCCTGAACGGCCGCTGGGAGAACGCCCCCGATCACGTCGAGGGCCTGGACCGGCCCGCCCCGATGCTCTACCGGACGAACGGCGGCGAGACGGCGGCCAAGATGATGCTGGCCGGCCGGAGGCTGTAATGGATCCCCTTCCCCCCTTTACAAAAGGGGGGTTGGGGGGATTTAAGCCAGCTCGCGATACCGGAAACAGCTCGTGATATGGTCATTGACCATCCCCGTGGCCTGCATGTGGGCATAGACGATGGTCGAGCCGACGAACCTGAACCCCCGCTCCTTGAGGTCGGCGCTGATCCGGTCGGATAGGGGAGTGCGGGCCGGGAGCTCCGCGAGCGTGCGGAATCTGTTCCGGACGGGCTTGCCGTCCACGAAACCCCAGATATAGCGGTCGAAGGTGCCGAACTCTTTTCGGACCTCGAGGAACCGGCGCGCATTCTCGACGGCGGCCCGGACCTTCAGCCGGTTCCGGATGATGCCCGCGTCGGCCAGGAGCCGGGCGATGTCCTTCTCTCCGTACCGGGCGACCCGCCCCGGATCGAACCCGTGAAAGGCCTTTCGGAAGTTCTCCCGCTTGCGGAGGATGGTGTTCCAGCTCAAGCCCGGCCTGGAAGCCCTCGAGGACCAGGAACTCGAAGAGCTTCCGGTCGTCGTGGAGCGGCACGCCCCACTCCAGGTCGTGGTAAGCGGTCATCAAGTCGTTGCCGTCGCCCCAACATCTTTTCAGGGGCTTTTCTCCGGTCCGCGGGCCTTTGTTCATGTTCTTTCCCTTCGAACGTCTCTTGAGATACGTCCCGTTCCCCGAGATTGTAGTCCGGCCTTTCGATGCCTGTCAAACCGTTGACAGGTCAGCACACTTCTGGTATCTTCTCTGCGCGCGGGGCCATCGTCTAGGGGACCAGGACAGATGGTTCTCAGCCATCAGACCGGGGTTCGAATCCCCGTGGCCCTGCCAGACATTGATTCGGGGTTACCGGCTCAAATTCCCATATCGCTCATGGCCTTGATGAGCCGGTTCATCAAAGCTGTGATCGTGGGGTGCGAGGCCTCGAGGTACTGGACGGAATCCTCCAGGCTCTCCCGCAGACTGGCGTGATGGGCGGGCGGGACATCTCCGGAGCTGTCAAGGATGCGATGGATGTCGCCGTCCAGCCGCCGCAGCGTCTCTCGCGAAGCGTCGTCCAATTCCGGAAGCGAGCGCAGTTCGTCCCGAAGTTTGACCAGGGATTCGTTCAATTGGTCTTTGTCCATGGATGCGTCCTCTATTTGGCAATGGTAGCACAAAGACGAAGGTCGCGTCTGCCCCCGGGAACCCGTCATGAGGGAGGGGACGCAACCCCGGGATCCCGAGTTTTAGATATCGCGGGTTCCCTGTCGCGTTCGCCGCATTCAAGGCCCATCGTCCCGGCCTCCTCCTTGACACGCGCCGGTTCGAGTCATATCCTTGATTAGACAGCAGGGAACCAAGATTTCCGGACAATAGAATACGGGTGAGCATGAAGGAAGGATGCTGTTCATGTCCGCGGCGGCATATTCAAGAGGGGCGGGCCGCATGAACGTCACGCGCTCGGCGCACGCCGGGGTCGGGCCATGATCAAGCTGACGGCTCTGAGCAAGTACTATCAGATGGGGGAAACGACGGTCCGCGCCCTCGACGGGATCGACCTGCACATCCGGCGGAATGAATTCGTCGCGGTGATGGGAGCGTCCGGTTCCGGAAAATCAACGCTGATGAATATCCTGGGGTGCCTGGACAAGCCGACGGAGGGCTCGTATCACCTGAACGGGAGAGAGGTTAGCCGTCTCAACGACGATGAGCTATCCTTCACGCGGAACAAACACCTGGGATTCGTTTTCCAGAACTTCAACCTGCTCCCCCGCTACTCGGCCCTGAAGAACACGTACCTGCCGTTGAAGTACTCTCCCGGCCGCCCGGAGGCCGGCTTGGAAAAGGCCGCCAAGATGCTGGAATTGGCGGGGCTCGCCGGGCGCCTGCATCACCGGCCGTCCCAGCTCTCCGGCGGAGAGTGCCAGCGGGTGGCCATCGCCAGGGCCCTGGTCAACGACCCGGATATCATCCTGGCCGACGAACCGACCGGGAATCTGGACTCCTCGACGGCCCATGAGATTGTGTCGTTGCTGCAGCAGCTGCACCGGCGCGGCCAGACGATCGTCATGGTGACCCATGAAAACGACATGGCCGCTTACGCCGGCCGGATCATCACCCTGAAGGACGGAAAGGTCATCAATGATTCCGCCAAGCCCTGAATCGAGAAGCGGTCTAAGAAGGACGCCCGCTCCGGGAGCGATCGTCCCGGCCGTGCTTCTTCTCTTCCTGGCGGGAAATGCCCGGCTGCAACCCGATGCCGACGGGTCGCGGGTGGCAAAGGGGAATTTCTGTTCGACTCTCGTGCTGACCGGGACCCTGGAGTCGCTCCTATCCGAGGAATTTGTCGTCCCGGTCGTCGAAAATTGGCGGGTCCAGATCAAGTGGATGGTGAAAGAGGGGGAATCCGTGAAACGCGGGGACCCCGTGGTCCGGTTCGACACCGCCAACCTGGCGTCCGACATCGAGACCGCCAAGGACCTGCTGCGAACCAAGCTCGAAGAAAAGGCCCAGAAGGACGCCGACGACCGGCATCAGCGATTCGAGCTGGACGTGGAGGTCCGGAAAGCCGAGAACGACGACCGGCAGAAAGAGATCGACGCGTCCACTCCCCCGGGGATCGAATCCAAATTGGAGTACGACCGCAAGCAACTCGAGAAGAAGAGAAGCGAATATGCGCTCGAGAGCGCCCGGACGAACAGGATCGTCAAGCTGGCGGAGAGCGAAAGCCAGATCAAGACCCTCGAGATCGAGGTCCAGGACCTCGAAGCCAAGCTGGCGAAGCTGAGGAACAGCCTGAGCGCGCTGACCCTCACGACGAGCACCGCGGGCGAGGTGCTCTATGCCGTGGACGACTGGAGCGGAAGAAAGGTCCAGGTGGGGGATACGGTGTTCACGACCTCCCGGGTGGCCCAGATCCCCGATATGTCCTCGCTCGAGGTCCAGGCCTGGATCAGCGAAACGCACATTCAGCACATCAAGACCGGCGAGAGCGTCGATCTCTCTCTGGATGCCTATCCGGAACGGCACTTCAAGGGCATCATCCTGGAGATCTCGAAGAGCGCCGACGCCCGCCGGCGCTGGGGACGGGCGCACTACTTCAAGGTCCGGATCGAAATGGAAAAGCTCGATCCGGGGATCATGAAGCCGGGGATGAGCGTCAAGTGCGAGGTCCGGGACCTCCTATATGAAGACGTCCTGCTCGTTCCCCTGGAAATGGCCCTTTTCGACGGACAGTCCTTCTGGATCCGGCCCGCGCGCGGCGAGCCGCTGAAACTCAAGGCTCTCGGCTTCAATGAGTTCCAGGTGGGGGCCGAGGCCGGCGAGAATCCGGCCGTCAAGGCGGGCATGGCGCTCGCCCCGGTCGGGGCACTGAAGGAAACCCGTGGGACAAAAGCCGATGAGACAAAGAAATAGACGGCCCGGGCCGGCTCTCTGGACGATCACCGTCGCGGTTGCGCTCTCCCTCCCGGCCTGCTCCCGCTCCGATAAGGTCCGCGTGGAGAAGGTCGTCAAGGCTCCCTTCCACATCAAGATCCACGCCACCGGCCAGCTCCAGTCGGCCGCCTCCTTCCTTATCGGCTGCCCGGCGGTCGAACGGATGTACAGGTATACCATCTCGTTCATGGCGCCGGAAGGCACCGCGGTCAACGAAGGCGACATGATCCTCTCCTTCGATGCCAGGGAGCTGACCCAACAGCTCCAGCTCAAGGAATCGGAGCTCGACACGGGATTGAAGGAGCTCGAGCGGATGCGGCTCCAGGAGGAACAGACCCAGGAGGACACCGCTCTGAAGCTGGAGGAAGAGAAGGTCAACAGGCAAAAAGCCGTGCGGAAGGCCGACTATCCCGAGGACATGACCGCTGCGAACGAGTTTCTGAAAAGAAAGATGGAGCTCGAATTGGCCGATCTGCAGGAGAAGCTTGCGGAGAGCCGGTTGGCGAACCAAGTCTCAGGGATGAGAAGCCGTGTTCATATCCAGGAATCCAAGGTCAGGCTGTTGAAGGAAGAGGTGGAGCGGCTGAGGCAGAGCATCCGGAAGATGAGCATCCAGGCTCCGCGGCCGGGAATCGTCGTCTACACGCCCGATTGGGACGGCAAGAAAAAAGCCGTGGGCGATACGAGCTGGATGGGCGAGAACATCCTCGAGTTGCCCGATCTCAACCGGATGCAGATGAAAGCGGTGATCCTCGAAGTCCAGGCCGGCAAGGTCAGGACGGGCCAAAAGGCGGAGGTCCGTCTCGATTCCAATCCGGACCGCGTGTTCAAAGGCGTCATCATCTCCCTCGGCGGGGTTTTCCGGGTCAAATCGGATTCCCAGCCGGCCATCGTGTTCGACGCGCTGATCGACCTGTCCGAATCGGACCCGGGACTCATGCGGCCGGGCATGGCGGCGGGCGTCGACATCACGATCTCCTCCAAGGAGAACGTCCTCCAGGTGCCGGAAGCCGCCATCGTCTATCAGGAGAACAGGCTGGCCGTCCGGAAGAAAAGGGCCTTTTCCGAGGATCTGATACCGGTCACCGTCGGCGCCCGGTCTTCGGGGATGGTGGAGATCCTGAGCGGGCTCGAGGAGAACGATGCGATCGTCATCCGGACCGTATCCGGGGAGGGCGGGCAATGAAGGCCAGGCCGCTCCTCGGAATGCTGATCGTGTCCGCGGCCTTCGCCGCCGCCGCGTGCGGAGGGCCGAAGAACGCGGCCATGGCCGTCCTGAGGGTCCATAAGGGAACCTTCCAGGTCGTCATCCCGGCCTTCGGCGAAGTGCAGGCGGCCAAGTCCACGCCCATCACCGTTCCGATCGAGAGCCAACGGTTCGGCATCCAAACCATCTCCTGGATGGCGCCGGAGTACTCGTCGGTGAAGAAGGGAGAGGTCGTCATCCGGCTTGCCAGCACGGATCTGAAAGAGCGCCTGCGGGTAGAGACGGCCGAAATGGCCAAGCTGGACCTGGAGATCCAGAAAAAAAGGAAACAGCTCGATAAAGAAAAGACCGACGTTCAGGGCCAGATCGCGGTGACCTCGGTCCAGCGCCTGCTGGCGGACGTCTACGCGGCCCGGGACGAAAGCCTCTTCCCGAAGAACAAGATCATCGAAGACGCCATCGATCTCGACTATCAGAACACGCGGGAGCGTCATTTTGAACGAAAAAAGGACCAGCTGGAAAAGCGGATCGAGGCGGAATTGAAGCTCCTCCAATCGAAGGCGCACACCCGCCAAATGCAGATAAAACAAATTCAGGATCAGCTGAACAATCTCGAGATCAAGGCTCCTCACGACGGCATGCTTGTCATCGACAAGCAATGGACCGGGGAAAAGATCCGCGCCGGGATGAACACCTGGGGAGGACAGAAGCTGGGTTCCCTGCCCGATCTGACGCAAATGGAGGCCAAGATCTTCGTCCTCGAATCCGAAGCCGCGGGGCTCAAGGAGAACCTCCCGGTCTCTCTCATTCTCGACTTCGAGCCGGGGAGGGTCTTCACCGGAAAGGTCATCGGGCTCGACACCATCGCCAAACCCTTGGGGGAGGAGAGCCGGTTGAAATATTTCGAGACCAAGGTCGCCCTCGATACGACCGATCCGCAACTGATGAAGCCGGGAGTCCAGGTGAGGGCTTCCATCTTCGTGGAAAAGCACGCCGATGTCCTCGCTGTCCCCAACCAGGCTCTGATCTTCGAGCAGAGCAAGGCCTTTCTCCTCGTGAAGAACTCGACCAAGATCGAAAAGCGCGCGGTCGAAACCGGCGCGCGGAGCCTCACCCTGACGATCATCACCAAAGGCCTGAAGGAGGGCGAGGCCGTTCTCCTCGGCAATCCGGCGCCGGCCCAAGGGGGGAAATCTCTGTGAAGATGAAGTTTGACGTTGCGGAATCCGTGGAATCCCTCCTCCAGCACAAGCTGCGCACCCTTCTCACGCTGTTGGGGATCATCTTCGGCGTCGGGGCGGTGATCGCCATGCTTAGCATCGGCAGGGGCGCCGAGCGGGAAGCCCTGCAGCTGATCGATACCATGGGTCTGCGCAACATCATCGTCAAGGCGAAGACCTTCGAGGAAAGCAAGCTCAAGGAAATTCGGGAAAATTCCTCCGGGCTTACGGTGCAGGACCTCAATGCGGCCCGGGAGACGCTGCCTTTCCTGAGCAATTCCAGCGCCAGCAAGCAGGTCAAGACCTACGCCGTCCTCAGTGAGGCCGGCGAGAGCGACGCCGAGGTCTGGGGGGTGACGCCGACGCATCTGGAAATGGCCAACATGAGCGTGAGCCGGGGGCGGTTCCTGCTTCCTTTCGACGATGTCGTCTATGCCCCTGTGTGCGTTATCGGGTCCCGCGTCGCCCAAGTGCTGTTCCCCGGCCAGGTCCCCATTGGAAAGCACGTGAAGATCAACCACGTCTGGATGACCGTCGTCGGGGTCCTGAAGGACAAGAGCCTGGTCAAGACCGAATTTCAGGGCATCGCTCTCAAGGGCGAACAGAACAACATCTATGTTCCCCTGCAGACCGCGCTGAAGGTGTTCCGGTTCGGGCCCTACGAATCGGATATCGACGAATTCCGGGTACAGCTCAAGAAGGAGGTCCCGGCCGGCACGGCCGCCGCGACGCTGGCCCACCTGATGAAGCGGCGCCACAAGGAGATCGGCGATTACGAGATGATCGTGCCCGAGGCGCTCCTCGAACAGCACCGGAAGACGCAGAACATCTTCACCATCGTCATGGCCTGCATCGCGGGGATATCGCTGCTCGTGGGCGGGATCGGGATCATGAACATCATGCTGGCCACGGTGCTCGAGCGGACCAGGGAGATCGGGCTGCGCCGGGCCGTCGGGGCCAGGCAGATCGACATCCGCAGTCAGTTCATCGCAGAGACGGTTTCCATTTCCGCGATCGGAGGCGTAGGGGGGATCTTATTCGGGTTCGCCTTATCCTTGGCCATCTCGGCGATCACCGGCTGGCCCGTCGGCTGGACGATTACGGCCGTTCTGCTGTCATTGTTCGTCTGCACCGTCATCGGACTGGCCTCCGGGATCTATCCGGCGATGAAGGCGTCGAAGCTGGATCCGATCGAGGCGCTGAGGCACGACTGAGAAGTTTCGAGTCTTTGCGCAGGATTGCGGTTCGATGAGTTCTCAGCCATCAGACCGGGGTTCGAATCCCCGTGGCTCTGTTGCTCGTTATCGCCGGTATGCCCTTGATTTCCCCGATCGAGAATTCGTATTCCTTTTTTTATCGAGGATGGGATGTCCCGCCCACGGGAAGCGGGGCGCGTGCCAGCCGGTACAGCGTCTCGCCGTACAGCGTGACCGGAGTCGGCCAATCGAACGCGGCCAGCGCCGCCGGCGTCCGGGGCGGGAGCATCCGGGCGGGGACGACCTGAGGTCCGGAGGGCGGCGCCGCGACTCCCTTGAGGGGGATGCGGTAGGTCCGTCCGGCCCGGATCAGGGTCGAAGGCAGACCGTTATATTGCTGGATGGCCCGGACGGTCACGCCATAGCGGCGGGCGATATGCCCTAATGTCTGGCCGGGCCGCACGGTGTGGCGGACGGTGAACACGGGCGGCTTGATCCTGTCCAAGCGGACGAGATGAGGATAGGCCCGGCGGCCGAGCTCCTGGGCGATGGGGTTGAAGAAGCGGACGTGGTAATGGGTCCTGTGGCCGGACGCATGGCAAATTCTGGCTTCCTTGGCGCCCTTGACGAACCGGAAGACCCGGTCCAGCCAGGCCTTGTCCTCTCCGAGCGACAGGGCGTGGGCGTATAGGAGCCGCTGGATACGGATGTCGAGGAAGATCGTCTCGACGTCGGTGCAGAGGAGCAGGGCCCGGACGAGCGCCCAGTTGCGCGGGAGGTCGAGGTTGGTCGCCGATCCCGCCGTATGCCAGCCGCCGCGCCCGTTCTTATAATAGAAACCGATGTCGGCGTCCCGTCCGGCCTGATGAGAGACATGACGGTTCAGCCGTCCGCCCTGGGAATCGCTGATGTCGCCGATCGAGACGGGCGGAGAACCCGGGTAGATCTCATCGACCTTGTCGACGGCGGTCCGGATGAAGGCGATGGTCTCCGCCGTTCCCAGCGATTCCGCGGGCAGGAGGACTTCCCAACCCGGGCCGGCGGGCATGACCGTCCCGTTGAGAAGGATGCCGCCCGAGGGAGATGCCGATGGATAGGGACCCCAGGGAAGCCGGATCGGCCTCGATCCGCGACCGCAATTCGCCGTCGTTCAGGGCGAGCAGGGCTGTCTGCGAGAGCGGGGACGGCAGAGCCTGCGGGCGCCGTCCCGGCGTCCGGCCGGGGTCCTTCCTGATGGGGGAGCGTCGATGCCGCCATGAGGACGATAGCGGCCACCCGGACGACGGCCTGGCATAAACCGGCCATCCCCCATAACGAGAGCATGATCTTATTATCCTGGGATATTGTAACTAAAAGCGATGTCGGATCAAGGACGCGTCCGAGTCCTCAGACTGGGGTTCGAATCCCCCGTGGCCCAGCCGTTCTCCATATTATCAATTACTTGAGGACGACCGCGACCGCTCCCGTGAGGTCGGGCCTCTTCTTTCCGGTGACCTTGATGACGAGCGTGTCGCCTTTCTGGAACCCCGGGTTCTTGAAATAGAGCGTCGTCTTGAATCCGATGGTGCCGGCCATCGATCCTTCATTCGTCAGGCTCGGCCCCCCCTGTCCGAAGACGGGGAAGAAATCGGCGGTCTCCGGGAACTGGAAATTCCTCATGGGCGAGAGGGCCAGGGATTCCTTTCCCAGATTTTGGTAGAGGTTGAGATCGTTCCGCCGGGCCGAGTAGGCCTTCTGAAAATCCTTGTAGGCCGGCATCCCGTATTCGACGTCCTTGTGGATCATCGTGACGTCCGCCCGGTTGACGGCGACACTCTCGCCGCCCGCGACCGCCATGAAGGCCCGGAACATGACATAGGGGCTGTCGATCTTGCGGATGGCGACACCGGCGTCGACGGCGATCAGGATGGCGCCCTCGCCGTTGTAGAAGATCCCCTGGCCCAGGTCCAGGGTCTGGGGAGCGGCCGTTGCCGCGACGAAGAGAAAAAGGAAACCGAACCTCAAGACCTTCATGGGTCCCTCCTTGTCGGGATTACTTGTCCGCCCGCGGCTTGAGCTGGTTGTACTCGACGAGGAGCTTGAGCCACCAGTCGGGGAAGGTCATCGGATTGCGCTTCCGGGTCTTGGCGTCGTAGATCCAGAGGTGGTTGTACTTGACGAGCAGGTCGTCGCCGAGCTTCCACCAGGCGTCGATGACCCGCTGGGCGTTCCCGAGGCAGTAATCCGTCAGGAACTTGCGGGCGTCGGCTGGGTCCTTCTTGTAGAGATCGAGGGCGAAGGCGTCGATCGATCGGCGTCCTGCTCGACGACCGGCTTCTCCCAGACGGCCTGGGCGGCCCGGACGTCCTCGATGGCCTTGGAATAGACGACCTGGGTATGGAAGTCGACGTAGTCGAACGCCCAGCGGGCCGACTCGCCGGTTGAACTCCCAGTGGTCGCCGATCTCGAACGACCGCGGGATCTCCGTGATGCCGGCATAGAGGGGCATGAAGCAGGACGTGTCCTGGGCGCCCCAGGCCAGCCAGACGATGCCGCCGACGGGGTCGGGGAGCCAGCCGCGGCTCTGGGTGACCGTCACGTACTCGGCCCGGTTGACGCCGATGACGCGCGGCGTGTCGTACTTCTTCCCGTCCAGATCGAAACCGTAGGGGAGGTAGTTCGGGTTCTGGAACGGACCGCCCTGGATGCCGCGGGCCGGCCACCAGGGCGTCCCCTCGGTCTTGTCCCGGGTCATCTGCATGACGTCGTAGGCGGAGAGCTTCCGGTCCGGCTTGACCGAGAAGGGGAGGTCCATGTTGGGGGTCTCGGGGCTGAACTTCTGGGACGGCGCCACGAGATCGAGGAACCGCCACAGCCGGACCCGGGCCCCGTTCGATGAGGCGGCGCTCGCGGGCTCGGGGTTGTAGGCCCTCTTCCAGTTGAAGGGCTTGCCGCTCTTGGGGTCGTAGAAGCCCATGCTCACGGCCAGGGAGACGACGTTGGGCGAGGCCATGAAGAAGTCGGGCTTCGCGAGGTCGATCTCGCCGATCCGCGATTCGTTCGGGCAGACAGCGACCTCGTCGTCCGGGACGCGCTGGGCGCACCAGACGGCCCCGGGCTTCCCGCTCTGCGGGCGTCCACAGCGGGCCCGACCGGCATGATCTCGAACAGCCAGACCTCGTTCGGGTCGGCCACGGCCAGCATCTCGCCGGTGTCGGTGTTGCCGTAGCCGTGCTTCTCGGCGAGCTCGCCCATGACCCGGATGGCCTCGCGGGCGGTGCCGCCGCGCTCCATGGCGAGGAGGGTCAGCATCGATGATGTCGAACTTGGCCGAGGGCGTCGGGTTCTCCATCTTCCTCTGACAGCCGATGGTCGATTCGCCGATGGCCACCTGCTTGTCGTTCATGTAGCCGAAATCCCCGTGGAGGTAGCCGTAGGTGTGCGGGACCTCGGGGATCTCCAGGACGGTCTGGCTGTCGCGCTGGACGGCCTCCCACTTGAGGCCTTGGTCGGGCGGCCAGCTCCCGTACTGATCGACGTGGTAGATCTTCCGCATCGCTCCGGCCGGATGGTCGGCGGCCGGGACCCGGCGCCAGGTCCAGTCGCAGTTCGCCGCAGTCGCAGGTGTGGGTCGTTATGACCGAGCCGTCGGTCGAGGCGGCCTTGCCGACCATGATGACCGTGCAGTTTTCGGGCACGGTCCGCCCGCACGCGGCGCAGGCGTCCGGGTCCTCGCCGCCGAAGGAGACGGCGCCGGCCAGGACGAGCCCGGCGACGGCCAGAATCAGGAAGGAAAAGGCCTTGCGGAATTTCATGGATGCACCCCTGGATGTCATGGATTTCTCGAGATTCAGTTATAGGGGAAGCGGCCGGAGTTGTCAATCACCGGACTTGAAACCGGTCAGGACGTGGGTCCCGTCGCAGAATGGCTTGGCGCCGGACTTGCCGCAGCGGCAGAGCGTCACCCGATTCCTCGTCTCGTAGGCGACGCCTTCGGCGGATTCGACGGGGATGCCGCCCTTGACCCAGAGGGGACCGCTCGTCCCGTCCTTGCATCCCTCGACCAGGCCGATCGAAGGCTCCAAGGGGGGTTCGATGGCCGCCCCGGTCTTCTTGTCCCAGGCGATGAGACTGCCCGACGGGCAGTTGCAGGCCTCCTCGACGGCCGCCGCCCGGGCCGCGGGGTCGGCCGACCTTTCGGCATATCCCCAGGCCTCCTCGCCCCGATGGCAGAAGCGGGCCGCCGCGCAGATCTCGGCCGACCAGGTCAGGTCGACCCCCGGGCCGACGGTCCGTTCCGCCCGCTCGAGGAAACCTTCGTGCTTCGCCGTCTCGGCCCCGTCGAACCCCGATTCGACGTGGCTCCCGTCGCAGAACGGCTTGCCCTTCGAGGCTCCGCAACGGCAGAGGGCGTAGGCGTCCCTATGGGGGAGTGAGGGCCCCTTCTCCCATTGCGCGGGCTCGCCGTCGGCCCCGACGACGATGTCCGCCCGGTCCAGCGGGACCCCTCCCGTGACGATATAGGGACCGTCCTTCGTCACTTTGATGCGCGGGGGCTGTTTGGGACCGTCCATCAGCGCGTCCTCCTTTGCGCCCCCCAAGGGGGGCCTTCAATCCTGGTCGATGCCGCAGGACTTGATGAGCGAGGTGAGTTGTTTTTCCTGCAATCCCGCCAAGTGCTTTCCGTCGAGGCGCTTGTCGACCTTCCCGCCCCTGAAATAGAGCACCGTCGGATAGACCTGAACGCCGTACTCGTCGAACAGGTCCTCGTTGCCGTCGAGAGTGATCCTGCAGAAGCGGTCTTCGCGGCCCGCGGCCTGCTTTTCATAGACGGGAAGGAAGCCCAGCGAGAACGGGCACCAGGACGCGTAGAAAAGGACGAAGACCCCGTCCTTGGTCCTCACGAGTTCGGCCAGATCGCGACGCTCTTTGAGAAGCTTGCTCATGGCTCCATTATAGCATCAAAGCCGTCCGGGCGAGGGCCGGGCGGCCCCGGCCGTCAGGTCTGGGCGAGGTCGTCGGGGACGTATTCGGCCCGCTTGATCTTGTTGGTCGGGGTCTTGAGGAACGGCTCGGTCTGCTCGACGATCTTCCGGATGCGGGAGGCCGGGGCGAGCTTCCGGTTGACCTCGGCCCGGACGGATTCGAGGAGCAGGGCGATGTTCGAGGCGATCGAGGGCTCGTCTTTCCCGCTCTCCAGGCATTGGATATAGCCGTAGTCGGGATAGACCCGGGCGACCAGCTCGTTCCGGGCGCGGTAGACCAACGCCTCCTCGACGAAGAGCGATTCCTTGATCTTCTCCTCGATGACCTCGGGATAGATATTCTCGCCGGACGGGCCGACGATGACGTTCTTCGACCGCCCCTTGACGTACAGGAAGCCGTCCTCGTCGAGATATCCCCGGTCCCCGGTCCTCAACCAGCCGTCGGCCGTGAACGCCTTCAGGGTTTCCGCCTCGTCCTTGTAATAGCCCTTCATGACGCTCGGCCCCTTGACCAGGATCTCCCCGATGCCTGTCCCGGGATCGGGGTCGGCGATGCGGATGGAGACCCCGGTGACGGCCTTTCCGGCGGACCCCATCCGCGAGCCGGGAATGGAGGAGAACGTGACCAGCGGGGAGCACTCGCTCAACCCGTAGCCCACGGAAAAGGGGATGCGGGCCTCGCGCAGGAAGGATTCGACCTCGGGGTTGAGTCCGGAGCCGCCGATGATGGCGCACTTCAGCCGGCCGCCGAAACCGCGCATGATCCTGCGGCCGACGATCCGGTGGACGTAGCGGCGCCCGGCCCGGCTCCGGGCCAGCCAGCGCAGGACCTTCTTCTCGTAGAGAGCGGGGAGGACCTGCTTGTGATAGATCTTCTCGAAGACGAGCGGGACCGCGCCGATGATGTGGGGGCGGACCTCCTTCATGGCGGCCATCAGGATCTTGGGCGAGGGCTTCTTGCCGAGATAGTGGATGGCGCAGCCCCGGTAGATGAGCGAGAGGAACGCCGAGGTCGAGCCGAAGGCGTGGGCCATGGGGAGGAACGCGAGGGCCACGCTGTTCTGGTCGATGACGCCCAGCAGGTCGGGGCCTTCGAAGAGATTGCTCACGAGGTTCCCGTGGGTCAGCATGACGCCCTTGGACTGTCCGGTCGTCCCGGACGTATAGAGGATCTCGGCCAGGTCGTCCTCGCCGGGCCCCGGCGCCTCGGCGGGGGCGGGCTTGGAGATCGAGCGCATGATCCTCTTCGGGAGCCGCTGGATCTGGGCCCAGAGCCCGTCGTCCCCGTCCGTTCCCGACAGGGAGGCGAAGTCGTCGAGCCTGATGACGTGGGCGAGCTTCTTGAGGTTGTTCAGGTTGAGCGATTGGTGGAGGGCCGCCGAGATGAAGATGGCGACCGCGTCGGAATGGGCGAGGATGTGGTCGATGTCGGATTCCGGGAAATCCTCCATGACGGGCACGGCGACCGCTCCCATGGTCGTCACGGCCAGGAAAGCGACGCCCCAGTTGGGGCTTCCCGTTCCGAGGATGGCGACCTTGTCGCCCTTGCGGATCCCCCGGGCGGCGAGGCCCTGCCTCAGGCTGCGGACGCGTTCGCCGAACTCGGCGTAGGTGAACGGGGTCTCGCCGGCCATGGCCAGGGCGGGGCGTCCGGCGTAGGTCCGCACGACCTTGTCGAAGAAGATGTCCAGCGTGTAGCCAGACAGCCCGAATTTCCTGTCAGAACTCTTCATCGATTCTCCGGGTCCGGCCGTCGGTACGGCGAACGGCGCGAGGGGGGTATTTTACTCCCCGCCCGGAGAAAAGAGAAGCCGGAAACGCCCCTCAGCCCGTCAGAAGATGCCTTTCTTCGCGGCCCCCCAGAACTTCCGCGCCTTCATCTGGGCCCGGACATATCTGACCGTGGCGTTGACCTCGAGCATGTAGTCGTTCTCGATCAGGGCGATGGCCCCGATAAGCGCGCCCTGGATGACGGGGGTTAGATCCGGCAGCGTCGATTCCGGAGGCAGGACGCCCATCGAAATGAGATAGCCGGCGACGAGCGTGTTGAACTGGGCGGCGATCCCCCCGATGACGGCGGCTTCGTCCTGCTGGAGGAGCGTCCCGTACATGACGACTTGATAGAGCCGGAAGGCCTGTTCGCCGTCGAGCAGGATCGCCCGGGCGGCGTCCTCGCTCATCGGGAACGCTACGAGGGCGGGCAAATATGCCTTCAGGAACAGGTTCTTGAACCTTCTGTCGGACCTGGAGCCGGCCGCGACGAGGTTCCGGCCGAGTTGGGGATAGAACCTCTTGAGGACGACGTCCCCGGCCGCCTCGACGATATTGTGGCAAAGCTCGAGCCTGACGTTGGCCGGGATGCCGGCGCCGATGGCGCCCTCGAGGGTCTCCCAATCTATCCCCGCGGCGAGCATGTTGGCCTTCGTGATGATGTAGCCCTCCAAGAGTCCCGTCGTCAGGGCGCGATGGTGGGCCGTAAAATCGGCCCCCCAGGTGTCGTTGTGGGAGACGAAGCCGAAGGCGAGAGGCTTCTCGTAGCCCCATTTAACGGCCTTCCACATCTTATAGTATTTATGGTGCGTCTCGTCGTAGAGATACGGATTGACACCTTCCGGCAGCTCGAATACGTAATTGAAGATGTCGGGGGCCATGGCCCCGTACATCTCGTCCAGGTTCAGGGGATTCATCCCCCCCTGTCTTTTGAGCTTGTCGGCGACGTAGAGATGGGTCCCTTTCTCCCAGGAGAGGGCCGGAACCACGAAAACGGCCACTCCCAGGGAGAGCGCGATCACCGCGGCGATCGTTCTTTTCATTTGAGCCTCCTTGATGATGCCCCGACGGGCTCGGCAATGAGTTTAGTCGGACTCTGTGCCTTGGAGATTGACACCCGCCCCGGGCACCCCTTTTTGCCCCGATGTCATCAATTTAAGTCGCCGCTCCCGGTTTGTCAACCCGAGCCGCAACCCCGACTTACATGCCGGGGTTGCGAGGGTTTGACTTAGAAGGAAAGCCTCCGATATAATCCGGCCCTGGAACCGGACCGCAATGGCCAATATCCTTATCGTCGATGACGACCGCCTGGTAACGGATTCCCTCCGCCAGGTCGTCGAACGCATGGGCCATACGGCGTCCGTCGCGGCGAGCGTCGCCGACGCCCTCCGGATGTTCGCCGACGAGCGGCTACGATATCGTCTTCTGCGACGTCCGGATGCCCGACGGATCGGGCCTGGACATCCTTCCCAGGATCCGGGACGCAAGCCCCGCGCCCGAGGTCATCATCATCACCGGATACGGGGACCCCGACGGGGCCGAGCTGGCCATCCGAAAGGGGGCCTGGGATTACGTCGAAAAGCCCTTATCCGTCAGGGACGTCATGCTGTCCGTGGAGCGGGCCCTCCAGTATCGCGAGAAGCGACAGCCGACGGCGAAGCCGGTCGCCTTGAAAGTGGAGGGCATCGTGGGCGAGGGCCCGAAGATGTCGGCCTGCCTGGACGCCCTGGCCCGCGCGGCCTCGAGCGACGCCAACGTCCTGATCACCGGCGAGACCGGGACCGGCAAGGAGCTGTTCGCCTGGGCCATCCACCGGAACAGCGCCCGGGCCGCCCGGAATTTCGTCGTCGTGGACTGCGCCGCCCTGCCCGAGACCCTGGTGGAAAGCACCCTGTTCGGCCACCTCCGCGGCGCGTTCACCGGCGCCGACAAGCCCCGGGACGGCCTCGTCAAGCAGGCCGACGGCGGCACTCTCTTCCTGGACGAGATCGGCGAGCTTTCCATCTCCGTCCAGAAGGCGTTCCTGCGCGTCCTCCAGGAAAGGCGGTTCCGCCCCGTCGGCGGCGGCCAGGAGGTCTCGAGCGATTTCCGGCTGATCGCCGCGACCAACCGGGACCTCGAAGAGATGGTCGCATCGGGCAGGTTCCGCGAAGACCTCCTGTTCCGGATCCGTACGCTCGTCCTCGATCTGCCCCCCCTTCGGGAGTTGAAGGAGAACATCCGGGACCTCGTCCTGCATTACACGGTCAAGCTCACCGAGCAATACGGCGTACCCATGAAGAGCTTCTCCCCGGAGTTCCTGGCCGCCCTGACGGCCTACGGCTGGCCGGGAAACGTCCGGGAGCTCATCCAGGCCCTGGAGAAGGCGATCGTGAGCGCCGGGGACGACCCCGTGCTCTTCCCCAATCACCTCCCCGACCATATCCGGATCCGCCTGGCCCGCGAGTCCGTCCTCCAGAAGAGGCCTCCTCAGCCTCCGGCGGCGGAAGCGTCCCAGAACGACATGGCGGGGCCCATGAGCCTCAAGGATTTCCGGGACGCGGAAATGGCCCGCACCGAGCGCGATTACCTGGCCTCCCTGATACGGAAAACGGGCGGAAACGTCGCCGAGGCCTGCCGGGTCTCGGGCCTGTCGCGGTCGCGACTTTACACCCTCCTGAAAAAGTACGCCATTTCCCCCTCCGGATAGCTCCCGTTCCTCCGCCTGCGGGACCGCCGTCCTCTCCATCGAACCTCCGTCCCACCCCGCGGGACATCCGGCCCTGAAAACGGCCAGGATTATCCTCGTGAGATCGGCTTCCTCAAGGCTCCTCCAAGGGGGGCGGACAGATATTATTGGGCTGGCGGCGGCAGAGAGCGGATCTTGGCACGTTTATTGGACTTATCCGGGCGATCATGAACTTGTTCGTCTATATGCCGCGCCCGGGGACGATGGGAGGCCGCCTCCTTGATGAGATCGTCCACCTGTCCTTTCCCGGGAGCCTGGAGGTCTTTTCCGACATCCCGAGCTTCGCCGCCCGGGTGAAGCTCCCGAAGGACCCGGAGTCCGTCGCCATCGTTCACGACCCGACCCATGAGGACCTCCGCAGCCTCGGCGCTCTCAGGGATTACCTCATGGGGACTCGGATGCTCCTCATCCTCCCTGACCAGCTCGAAGGAAACCATTTCTCTCGCCCACAAGCTCTTCCCGTCCTTCATAGCCTATATGGACAACGGCGTTTCCGAGGTCATCTCCATCCTCAGACAGCTCGCGAAAGGCCGGGCGGCGCGGGCCGCGTCCTGTGATAAGATGCGAGGCGCGGAGTTCTCATTCATGACCGCCGAGCGAGCGACTTGGACATCATACTGAGGAACACCGGGATCCGGGCTCTGGGCAGCGTTCCCTGGGGGACGCATTTCTGCCAGTTCTACCGGACACGCAAGGACCTGCTGGATATCCTCGTGCCCTATTTCAAGGCGGGGCTCGAGGCCAACGAATCCTGCATGTGGATCTGTTCGGACCCCCTGGGCGCGGCAGAGGCGAAGAAGGCCCTTCGAAAGGCCGTCCCCGACCTCGCCTCCCGGTTGCGCAAGAGGCAGATCGAGATCCTGCCGCATGAGGAATGGTACCTCCGCAGGGGCCGTTTCGGGGCGGATCGCGTTCTCAAGGCCTGGTCCGCCAAGCTGGAAGACGCCCTGGCCCGGGGATTCGAAGGACTCCGGCTCTCCGGCAACACGTTCTGGCTGGAGAAGAAGGACTGGGACCGGTTCGCGGATTACGAGGCGAAGGTCGACGCCACGGTCCGCCGCTCGCGCATCCTGGCCCTCTGCACCTATTCCCTCGACAGATGCGGCGTCCAGGAGGTCGTCGACGTCCTCAACAACCACAAGCAGATGCCTCATTCGCCGGGGGGGCAAGTGGACGCTCGTCGAGAGCTCCGTCCGGAAGAGCGTCGAGTCCGACCTCGGTCGAGCGAACAGCGTTTCCAGGAGATCTTCGAGGAATCGCCCATCGGGATCGAGCTCTACGACGCCGAGGGCCGGCTCATCGAGATCAACCGGGCCGCGTTGGAGATCTTCGGCGTCGCGCGACGCCTCGGAGGTCCGGGGATTCCGCCTGTTCGAGGACCCGAACCTTTCCCCGGATGCCCGAGCTCAATTGAGACGCGGGAGGAGCGTGCGCTTCGAAATCCCGTTCGATTTCGGCTCGGTCCGCCGGCGGAAGCTCTACCGGACCCGCCGTTCCGGCGTCATCAATCTTGACGTCCAGATCACGCCCGTTGGAGGCCCGTCGAAGAAGCATTCCGGCTTCCTGGTTCAGTTGCAGGACGTCAGCCGGAGGGCTCGGAGCGAGGCCGAGCTCGAGGAGAGCCAGCGTCGGCTCCGCGAAACCCTCGAAGCGATGGAAAAGAAGGTCCACGACCGGACCGCCGATCTCGCCCGGGCCGTTCGCGAGCTTCGCGGCGAGGTCGCCGAGCGTAAGTTGACGGAACAGTCCCTGCGGCGGACGACCCGGATCCTCGACGCCCGTTTCACGTCGGGGGTCAGCCCGTTCGTCATCCTCGACCGGGACTTCAACTTCGTCAGGGTGAACGAGGCGTACGCGAAGGACTGCGGGAGGAAGGTCGACGATTTCCCCGGGCACAACCACTTCGAATTCTTCCCGAACCGGGAGAACGAGGCCATCTTCAGGAAGGTCGTCAGGCTTCGGAAGCCGTTCCAGGTGAAGGCCAAGCCGTTCTCGTTCGCCGACCATCCCGAATGGGGCGTCACTTACTGGGACTGGACCCTGGACCCGGTCCTGGACGACCGGGGGCGCGTGGAATACCTGGTGTTCGCCCTGAACGACGTGACGGAGGAGACACGGGCTCACGAGGAACTGCGCCGGAACGAAGCCCTGCTCCGGGAACAGGCCGCCCTTCTGGAAATGGCTTCCGACGCCATCATCGTCCGCGATTCCGCGGACAGGATCACTTATTGGAACCATGGAGCGGAAGTCATCTATGGATGGCCGAGGGAGGAGGCCCTGGGCAAGGTCATTCATGACCTGCTGGGCACCCGTTTCCCCGAGCCTCTGGCGGCGATCGCCGACCGGGTCATGCGGGAAGACCATTGGGATGGGGAGCTCAGTCCATACTCGAAGCGACGGGCGGACGATCATCGTCGAAAGCTGTTGGGTTCTGCTCAGGGGCCGGGACGGAAAGCCGACGACCATCCTCGAGATCAACCGGGACATCACCTCGCGCAAGAGCGTCGGAGGACGCCCTGCGGCGTTCGTCCTTCTACACCCGGGGGCTCATCGAGGCCAGCCTCGATCCCCTCGTGGCCATCAGCCCGGCCGGGAAGATCACGGACGTGAACCGGGCGACGGAGCTTGCGACGGGCGCCCCGCGGGCGGACCTCATCGGGAGCGACTTCTCCGATTATTTCACGGAACCCGCCAAGGCGAGGGAAGGATACGAGAAGGTCTTCTCGGAGGGATCGGTCAGGGACTACCCCCTGGCCATCCGCCACGTGTCCGGGCAGGTGACCGAGGTCCTCTACAACGCGGTCGTCTTCAAGGACGAGGCCGGCGCGCCGGTCGGCGTCTTCGCCGCCGCCCGGGACATCACCGCGCTCAAGGCCGCCGAGCAGGAACGCCTGCGCCTGGCCATTGCCATCGAGCAGATCAAGGACGGGGTCTCGATCCTCGACCTCGAGGGCCGGGTGCTCTCGGCCAATCCCGCCTTCGCCGGCCACCACGGCTTCCGCCAGCCGGAGGTCATCGGTCGTCCCCTTCACGAGGTCCTGGGCATCGACCCCGGGGAAGCGATAATGCTCGACGACATGAGCGGGGCCGTGGGCGAGGGGAAATCCTGGTCCTGGCATTTCTCGAGGAGCATGCCTCAGGGCGGAGGACGCGAGCTCGACCTCGTGGTGTCGCCGATCCACGACAGCACGGGCCGGCTCGTCAATCTCATCGCCGTCGAAAGGGACGTGACCCAGGAGGTCATCTTCCAGGAGCGCATCCGACAGTGGCAGAAGATGGAGGCCCTGGGAACGCTGGCCGGCGGGATCGCCCACGACCTCAACAACCTCCTCCTGCCCATCATGATCAATACGGAGCTCACTCTGGACGAGCGCAGAGAGGACGGCCCGACGGTCCATCGGCTGAGCCAGGTCCTCGAAGCGGCCCGGCGCGGCCAGGACATGGTCAAGCAGGTCATCGCCTTCGCTCAGCACAGGGAGCAGGAGCGCCGGCCCGTCGATATCACTCCGGTCATCCGGGAATCCTTGGAGTTCCTCAGGGTCTCCCTGCCCAAGAGCATCCGGATCTCCGAGAGGATCGAATCGGAATTCGCCATGGCCCTCGCCGACCCGACACAGCTCCACCAGGTCCTGGTGAACCTCGGCAGCAACGCCGCCCATGCCATGCGGGAGAAAGGCGGCGTCCTCGAGGTCGGGCTGGCGGAAATCCGGCTCGATCAGGCGGCCGCTGCCCAATACGTCGACCTCGCGCCGGGGGAATACCTCCGATTGACCGTGAAGGATACCGGCCATGGGATGGCGCCCGAGGTCGCGGACCGGATCTTCGAGCCGTTCTTCACGACCAAGAAGACGGGCGAGGGGACGGGGATGGGGCTCGCCGTCGTCCACGGCATCGTCAAGAGCCACGGCGGCACGATCTCGGTCCGGAGCGAGCCCGGGAAAGGCTCGACCTTCACGATCCTCATCCCCCGGGCGGTTGGAACCCCGGAGGCCGGAAAGAAGGAGCCCAGGGAGCCGTACCCTAAGGGAACTGAGCGCGTCCTATTCGTTGACGACGAGGACATCCAGGTCCGGGCCATGAGCCGGCTCCTGGAGCACCTTGGCTATCGCGTCACCGGGATGACCGACAGCCTGGCGGCCCTCGAGACCATTCGCCGGGACCCCCGAGCGTTCGACCTGGCCATCCTGGACCAGACCATGCCGAACCTGTCCGGGGCGGAGCTGGCCCGGGAGGCCTTGAGCCTCCGGCCCGACCTGCCCATCATCCTCTGCACCGGCTACTCCGAGACGATCGACGAGGAACAGGCCCTGGCGATAGGCGTCCGGGCTTTCATGCTGAAGCCCTTCTCGGCCAGGGACATCGCCATGGCCGTCCGACGCGTGCTGGCCCATAAAGCCTAGCCCCGTCCGGTATCCTCCGAAGAGATATTCGTCCTCTCTTACAGCACGGATTCCCCCCGGCCGAACTCTCTGCTTCGCGCCTCTCCCTGGCCCGGTCCGGCGAAAGGAGCCGACTTGCCGCCCGGAACTTGGCACGTTTCTTGGATTGATTCCAGCGCGAAGGAGATATCATGAAGAACTTCCGGTTGCCCATTATATTCGTCGCGACCCTGCTCCTGGGCTATTTTTCCGGCCGGAAGCATCTTGCCGCGAAATACCCGGCGATGCCTGCGGGCGTCCGTTGACCCCCGGGAAAAGGGAGGGAATCATGGAAGCCAGATGTCCGTTCTGCTGGGACCGGAACGTAAATCCGGTCGGGACAGCCCCGAGGCGTCCGGGCAACGGTCACGCTCGTCGGCTCATGGAATGCCGGGACTGCGAGAAATGGTATTGGGAGGGCACCGGACAGCAAGTGCCCCGGCTCTTCGAGGTCTGCGCGACGGCCGTCGTGGATCCGGCTCATTGCTGCGGCGAGATCCGCGACGTCGTGAACTCCGGAGGGGTCGAATGGCCCCGACGGAGAGCCGCCGAGTTCAACTGGCTCTGCGGCGAATGCCCCAACGCCAGGTTCATGGCCTTGAAAGCCGGGAGCGAACCCGCCTCGATCCCCGTCTCCCTCTGCTGAGCAGTGAACCCCGGCCCGACCGGGCCCGCCCGCGTTGACTTTCCGCGCTCCTTTTGTTATGAATTTCCCCAAGGAGTCGCGCCATGCCCAACCCGTGCCGGATCCGGGCCTTCCCAGCGGCCCTTTCGCTTTCGGCCTTTTTCCTGACCTCCTGCCTGATCATCGCGGGGCCCGATAGGACCGTCGAGCGCCTGCGGGAGCAGGAGCGCGTCGGCTCCCGGCGCCCTTTTCAAAAGGGCGTGGCCTTCACCGGGTATTCGCGCTACAGCTACGTCGGCGAAGGACCCAGGCAGGCGCTTCGGGACGTGGCCGCCGTGAACGCCGAGTGGATCAGCCTCCTCGTCACGGCCTATCAGGATACGATCGCGTCCACGGAGGTCGATATCTTCGGAGAGGGGACGCCGACCGACGCCTCGCTCGCCGACATCATCGGCTACGCCCATGAGCTCGGGCTCAAGGTCATGCTCAAGCCCCACATCGACATCCTCAAGGAGGACCGCTGGCGGGGCGAGATCGGGCCCTCGTTCGACGAGGCCGGATGGTCGGCCTGGTTCGACGCCTACCGGTCGTTCATTCTCCATTACGCGGCGCTCGCCCGGGATACGGGCGCCGACCTGTTCTCCGTCGGCTGTGAGCTCGACGCCACGGTCCGGCGCGTTCCCGAGTGGCGGTCCGTGATCGCCGCCGTCCGGGAGGTCTATCCGGGCCCCTTGATCTACGCCGACGACCAGGCGGAAAGCGATCCGACGGCCGTGAGCTGGTGGGACGCCCTCGACTATATCGGCATGGACGCCTACCCGACGCTCTCCTCCGAGCCGCGGCCCTCCATCTCGAGCCTTTGTTACGGCTGGGAAGGCTATCTCGAGAAGCTCCGCGCTCTTTCGGAGCGATGGGCGAAGCCCCTCGTCATCACGGAGATCGGCTACCGCAGTGTCGAGGGCGGGGCCCAGAACCCCTGGGACTGGCAGAGGCAGGGCCCCGTGGACCTTGTCACCCAGAGGAAATGTTACGAGGCGGCCCTGCGGATGGTCGCGGGCCGGACCTGGCTCGCGGGCATGTACTGGTGGCAGTGGATGCCCGACCCGAGCGACGGCGGTCCGGACGATACCGGCTACTCTCCCCACGGCAAGCCCGCCGAGGACTCCCTGGAGTTCGGGTACCGGAAGCCCCTATGAGAGGAGCGGACACATGCAGGCCATAGGACTGACGTTCGTCGATTGGCTGGTCATCGCCATCTATTTCGGCTTTGTCCTGGGGATCGGGTTCTACCTCCGCGGCTTCACGAAGACCGAGGAGGACTTCTTCCTGGCCGGCCGCAAGAACAGCGCCTGGGTGGCGGGCCTGGCCTTCCTCTCGGCGAACCTCGGCGCGCTCGAGCTCCTGGGGATGACCGGCAACACCTTCAAGTACGGCATGTACGTCGCCCACTTCTACTGGATCGGCGCCATCCCGGCCATGCTCTTCCTGGGCATCTACATGATGCCGTTCTATTACAGCCGCGGATCAAGTCCATCCCGGGCTACCTCAAGCTCCGTTTCGACGAGAAGACGCGCGTCCTCAACGGCATCTCGTTCGGCGTCATGACCCTGCTCGTCTCCGGCATCAACCTCTACGCCATGGCCCTCGTCCTGCACACGTTCCTCGGCTGGAACTGGGACGTCAGCATGTGGGTCTCCGCCCTGACCGTCGCCCTCTATGTCACGATGAGCGGGCTGATGTCGGCCATCTTCACCGAGATCATCCAGTTCTTCCTGATCTGGTTCGGCCTGTTCCTCGTCTCCGTCCTGGGCATCGTCGAGATCGGCGGCCCCGGCGAGGTCTTCGCCCGCATCCCGGAGTCCTTCGCCACGCTCTGGTCCACATCGGGCGACCCGACCCAGAACGGGATGTTCGTCACCTGGGGCGGGATCGTCCTGGGCCTGGGATTCGTCCTGTCGTTCGGCTACTGGACCACCGACTTCCTGGTCGTCCAGCGGGCCTTCTCGGCCAAGGACCTGCGCTCGGCCCGCATGACGCCCGATCCTGGCGTCCTTCTTCAAGATGGCGGTCCCCTTCATCGTCATCCTGACCGGCCTCATCGCCCTGGTCCTGGCCCGCGACCCGACGAGCGGCTTCGCCCTGCTTCAGGACGGCGGGCAAGATCAACTACGACTCGGCCCTGCCGCTGCTCATCGCGCGCTATTACCCGCCGGGCCTCATCGGGCTCGGCGTGACCGCCCTGCTCGCCGGGTTCATGGCCGGGCAGGCCGGGAACATCAGCGCTTTCAACACCGTCTGGACCTACGACATCTACCAGTCGCTCTTCAACAGGAAGGCGTCGCTCCAAGCACCTGCTCTGGATGGGGCGGGCCGCGACCCTGGTCGGCATCCTCCTCAGCGTCGGGACGGCCTACTGGGCCAAGAGCTTCCCGAGCATCATGGACTACATGCAGGCCATCTTCTCCTGGGTCAACGCGCCGCTCTTCGCCACGATGCTCCTGGGCATGTTCGTCAAGTGGATCACCCCCAACGGCGCCTTCTGGGGCCTCATCTGCGGGCATGGGCTCGTCCTTCACCATGTTCCTGGCCGTGAAGTTCAGCTGGATCGACCCGCGCCTCATCACCATGTCGAGCGTCCAGAGCGACATGGCCGCCAACTTCTGGCGGGCCTGGTGGGCCTGGCTCATCTGCTTCGTCGTGACCATCGTCATCAGCCTGTTCACGAAGAAGAAGCCCGAGGCGGAGCTGGTCGGGCCTGGTCAAGGGCCTGACGCCCGCGGTCGCCGGGGCGCCGGTCCCCCTGCTCAAGAAGCCCGGATTCTGGGCGATCCTCTCGCTCGCGATCCTCGTCGCTCTCAACATCCTGTTCTGGTGAGGCAGGGAGGAAGATCATGAACGAACCCAAGAAAGATGAAACCCATCTGGTACTTCGTCGGCCTGGTCCTGCTGTCGATGGGGGCCGTCGTCCTCCTGACGGGGATCTACAGGCTCGCTACGGGCGCCACGCACACGACCGTCCTCGCCCGCCTCCACCCCGACGTCTGGTGGGGCGCCGTCATGGTCGCCGCCGGGGCCATATTCTTCTTCAGGAATCGGTGACGTGGCGGCAAGAACGGCCGCGCGAGATCGCGGACGAATTCCGGGCCCGGTTCGGGAGCGAGCCGCTCCTCGTCCGCTCGCCGGGCCGGGTCAACCTGATCGGGGAACACACCGACTACAACGAGGGCTTCGTCCTCCCGGCCGCCATAGACAAGTCCGTCGTTTTCGCCATCTCCCCGCGCGCCGACACGGGCTGCCGCATCGTCTCCCTGGATTTCGGCCAGGAGGTCCGGTTCGACATCCAGGACCTGGCGCGCTCGCCTCTGCGCTGGCCGGACTACCTGGCGGGGGTCATCGACCAGTTGGCGCGGGGAGGGTACCCGATCCGGGGATTTCAATGCGTCTTCGGCGGGGACATCCCCATCGGGGCCGGGATGTCGTCCTCGGCGGCGATCGAGGGGGGCCTGGCCTTCGCCTTCAACACGATGTTCGGCCTCAAGATCGACGGCGTCGAGCTGGCCAGGCTGGCCCAGCGGGCCGAGAACGAGTTCGTCGGCGTCAACTGCGGCATCATGGACCAGTTCGTCAACATCCACGGCCGGGAGGACAGGGTCCTCAAGCTCGACTGCCGGTCGCTCGAGTTCGAGTACCTTCCCTTCGAGCGGTCCGACCTCCGCATCGTCGTCGCCGACACCATGGTCCGGCGGGAGCTGGCCGCCTCCGAGTACAACGTCCGGCGGGGGCAGTGCGAGGAGGGCGTCGCGGTCCTGAGGAAATACGCGCCCTCGGTGCGGAGCCTCCGGGACGTCGGCCTGTGCCTTCTCGAGGAGCACAAGGCCGAGCTCGACCCGGTCGTTTTCCGGCGTTGCGACTACGTCATCCGCGAGAACGTCCGGGTGGAGCAGGCGTGCCGGGACCTCTGCGACGGGGACTTCCGGACGTTCGGCGAGCGCATGTATGCCTCGCACGCGGGGCTCCGCGACGGCTACGAGGTCAGCTCGACCGAGCTCGATATCATGGTCGAGGCGGCTTCCCGGGCGGAGGGCGTCCTCGGGGCCCGGATGATGGGCGCGGGATTCGGCGGCTGTGCCATCGCCCTCGTCGAGGAGGGCGCGGTCCCGGGCTTCCGGGAGCGCGTCGGCCGGGCTTATGAGGCGGCGACCGGCAAGGTCCCGAACATCCACGTCGTCGCCATCGCGGCCGGGACGCACATCATCTCGGGTTGACGCGGCGGCGGCCGCTTCCGCCGCCTTTTGACGGTTTATTGACAACTTCTTGACAACTCCTCCGACCTCGAACCCTATCATTGGGCCATGGATAGGTCAAAAGGAGGGTTATCATGACCAAAAAGCTGTCAGGGATCGTCTGCGCCGCCGCCTTCATGGCGGCCATGGCCGTCCTCGGGTGCGCCCAGGACACCCCCGTGACGCTGACCATTCTCCATTCGAACGACACCCACTCCACGCTCCTGCCGTTCGGCCCGCACAAGGAGTACGGCGGGATCGCCCGCATGTCCGCCCTGATCAAGAGGATACGGGCAAGAGGGGGAAACGTCCTGGCCCTGAACGCCGGCGATGTCTTCGTCGGCTCATTCGAGTTCAATAAGTACCTGGGCTATCCGGAGCTCAAGCTCATGGACGGGCTCTACGACGCCATGGCCCTCGGGAATCACGAGTTCGACCTCGGCCCGGACGTTCTCACGGGGGTCCTGGCGGGGGCCCCGGAGCTCGGCTGCGACCTGGGGCCGGTCGCGCTTCCGGTCCTGTGCGCCAACGTCGCGTTCCCGGGAGGCTCGTTCCTGGCGTCGAGGGTCGAGCCCCATATCGTCCGCGAGCTCGGCGGGATCAAGGTCGGAGTCTTCGGCCTGGTGAACTACGACGCGCTGAACTATTCCCCCGAGATCTACGGCATGCTCAGCGACCCGTTGGCCGCGGCGGCCGCCCAGGCCGCCGAATTGAGGTCCGAAGGCTGTGCCGTCGTCATCTGCCTGTCCCATCTGGGCAAGGACTGGGACGTCCAGGGGCTGACCGCCGTCCCGGGCATCGACGTTATCGTCGGCGGACATTCCCACGACGCCCTGGCGCGTCCGATCGTCGTCGGGAACAAGATCATCGTCCAGGCGGGCGAGTTCGGGACGAATCTCGGGGAGCTCAAGGTCTCGGTGAGCGGGGGAGTCGTCAGCCTGGCCGGCTACCGGCTTCACGACCTCACCTGGGCCCGCCGCGACCCGGCCCTCAAGACCCGGCTCGAGGCCCTCAAGCTGGGGATCGTGACCGATCCCCGGTTCGGCGACGTGTATGACAAGCGCGTCGCGTTTGCGGTCCGCGATATCGAAGAGAGCTGGACATCCAGGGGGAAGGGTCCGCGCTCGAAATACAGGGATACCGGGTTCGGGGACCTGGTCGCGGACGCCATGAAAGCCGGCGTGCTCAAAGCCGGATATCCGGCGGACATCGCTCTCGAGGTCATGGGCTATACGGCGGCCAAGATCCATGCCGGAAAGGTCGTGGGCAACGACATCATGCGGGCCGTGCCCTATGGGTACGATCCGCCGTCCGGGCTCGGGTTCAAGATCGTCGTCGTCCCCGTTACGGGAGAGCTCCTCCTCGGGCTCATGGAGTACTCGGTCTCGATGGTCGAGGTGACCCAGGACCTCTGCCTCCAGCCGTCGGGGCTGAAGTTCGCCTACGACTCGAGCAAGCCCGCCGCGCCCTTCGGCTCGCTGAGCCGTGTCGACCCGTTCTCGGTCCGCGTCAACGGGAGATCCCATCGACCCGGCGGGGATCTACTTCGTCGTCATGAACGAGCAGGTTTTCAACACCCTCACGGGAATGCTCCCGCCCGGGATGCTGACCGCCATCCCGACGGGGCTCCTCGAATACAACGTCGTCCGCGACCTGATGAAGTCCCTCGGGCTCATCCGCTACGCCGCCGAGGGGAGGGTCGTCGATACCGCGCACTGATCGAAGAGTAAGAGGATCGGACGAGGGGGGCGCCCTTCGGGACGCCCCCTTTATTTTGGGGTTGCCCCGATCCATTCAAGGATGTTGATTTCGGTGTCGGATTCGAATATATAGACCCCATGGAACAAAATAGGGCAGATCGTCAAGCTTCATCATCGGCGGCTCCCGAATTGCGCCGGGTCCTCGGTTTGTTCAGCATCATCGGGATCGTCGTCGGGACCATGATCGGCTCGGGCATCTTCATCAATCCGGCCAAGGTCGCCAAGGACGTCGGCACGCCGGCGCTGATGATGGCCGTCTGGGTCCTCGGGGGGATCTTGAGCTTCTTCGGGGCCCTGGCCATCGCCGAGCTCGCCGCGATCTATTCCCAGGCCGGCGGGATCTATGTCTATCTCCGGGAGGCGTATGGTCCCGTCATCGCCTTTCTTTTCGGCTGGACCATGTTCCTGGTCGTCGAGGCCGGCACGATCGCGACTTTGGTCGTGGGATTCTCCACGAAATACTTACCCTATTTTGTGAATATTTCGGCTCTCCAAGCCAAGGTCGTTTCGGTCTCTCTCATCGCGATCCTGGCGGCCGTCAACGTCCTCGGCGTCAGGAAGGGCGCCTTCCTGATGAACTTCTTCACGAGCATCAAGTTCGTCGGCCTCGTCGGCATCTGCGCCGTCGTCTTCATATTCGCCAAGGGCTCGACCGGAAATATCCTGTCCTCCGCGTCGGCGGCGCCGACGGAGGGAGGTCTCATAGGGAGCTTCGGAGTGGCGCTCGTGGCGGCCCTCTGGGCTTACAAAGGATGGGAGACGAGCACCTATATCGCCGGCGAGATCAAGGACCCTCAGAAGAAGCTCCCGCTGGGGCTCTTCATCGGCAGTCTTTCGGTCATCTCCCTCTATCTCCTGGCCAATCTCGCCTACCTCTACGTGTTTCCCGCCTCCCGGATGGCCGAATCGAGCCGGATCGCCGCCGACGTCATGGAAGCGGCCGTGGGCCCGGTGGGGGCTTCGGTCGTCGCCCTCATCATCCTGATGTCCATGACCGGCACGGCCAACGGGCACCTCATGACCGCGCCCCGTGTCTTTTACGCCATGGCCAAGGACGGCCTGTTCTTCGAGGGCGTCGCCAAGGTCCATCCTCGATATCGGACGCCCTACGTCTCCATCATCGTGCTGGCGATCTGGGCGGCCCTGCTCAGCATGAGCGGGACTTTCGAACAGCTCTATTCCTACGTCGTTTTCGGGTTCTGGATCTTCATGGGCCTGACCGTGGCCGGCGTCATGATCCTCCGCAAAAAGCGGCCCGACCTGCCCCGGCCCTACAAGACGTGGGGATACCCCGTGACCCCGATCCTCTTCATCCTCTCGTCGGTCTTTCTGACGGTGAACTCGCTCATCAGGACGTTCTGGAACTCATTCGCGGGCCTGGCCCTGATCGCGCTCGGACATCCCGGTTTATCTCATCTGGAAGGGCCGCCGGAAGGCCTCGGCCGCCTGAGGCCGGCGCCGGGGAGCACAGGATATGCTAAGCCTCAATCTCATCCATACGGTGGCGTTCGCGGGCGTCGTCCTTTTCATGGGTTACGGCCTCTGCCGCTGGATCAAGCCGCTCTCGCGTTATAACATCCCGGCGCCCGTCGTCGGGGGGCTCGTCGTCGCCCTGGCCATTCTCGTCGCCCGCCGGTTCGACGTGAGCCTGTTCACTTTCGATACGACCCTCCGCGATCCGCTCATGATCGCCTTTTTCACCACGATCGGTTTCGGGGCCAGCCTCAAGCTCCTCAAGATCGGAGGCCCCCAGGTCCTCGTGTTCTTCATCATCGCGACGATCGCGGCCGTCCTCCAGAATATCGTCGGCGCGCTGATCGCCCTGCCCTTCGGCCTCAAGCCCCTGTTCGGCGTCCTGGCCGGGTCGGTGACCCTGACCGGCGGGCCGGCGACCGGCCTCGCCTTCGCGCCGCTGTTCGAAAAAGCGGGGGTCCAGGGGGCCGCGACGATCGCCGTGGCCGCCGCCATGTTCGGGATCGTCTGCGGCGGGCTGATCGGCGGTCCGATCGGGACGCTGCTGATCGACCGCCACAGGCTCCGCAAGCCCAAGGCCCATCCGGGCGAAGGGCCCGCGCCGAGCGCCGACGAGATCATCGAGGCCAAGGTCCCCGAGCCCAAGGAAGCGGCGCCCGCGGGCGAGGATCAGGAAGCCTATGTCCTGCTCAAGAACCTGGTCGTCCTCCTCGTCGCCATGTGGATCGGCTCCTGGCTGAGCAAGGGCTTCCAGGCGCTCCACTTCACTCTGCCCGCCTACATCGGGGCCATGTTCGTCGCGGCCATCATCCGCAACCTGGATGACCTGACCCACGTCTTCGGCATCTCCCAGCGGACCATGGACGACCTCGGCCATGTCTCCCTGTCGCTCTTCCTCGTCCTGGCGCTTGATGACGCTGAAGCTCTGGGAGCTCGCCGGCCTCGTCCTGCCTCTGATCATCGTTCTCGTCGGCCAGGTCCTGCTCCTCGTCTTGCTCTGCCTGGGCCCGGTCTTCAAGCTCATGGGACGCGATTATGAATCGGCCGTCATGAGCGGAGGCTTTTTCGGGTTCATGATGGGAACGACCGCCAATGCCATGGCCAATATGAAGGTCCTGGTCGATAAATACGGGCGCGCGCCCCGGGCCTTTCTGGTCGTGCCCATGGTCGGGGCGTTCTTCATCGATTTCACGAACGCCCTCCTGATCACGGTCTTCCTGAATATCTTCAAGTGAACGCGGGCCGTCAAAGGTCGGGGAACGGAGGCGGAGCGGCGGCTTAAGAGGGGATTGGCCGGGAAGCGAGGATTCGAACCTTGATGGTTCGATCCGGAGCTAGGAGTCCCACTGCCGGGTCATTCTTGGATCTGTTCCACCCTGAAGTACGCCTTTTCAAAGGGCATATTCCCTGTTTTGCCGGACTCGTAGATGAAGTCGACCAGATTCCCCATCGGGAGTTTTCTGATGCGAATGGTCGGTTCTTTGGGGATCTTGGGGTCCTTCGCGAGATCCTGCAAGGTCACGGCCTGGTACTCGATCCTCTGGCCGGGGATATCATACAAAGACTTGCCCTTTCTCATGAACTTGAGCACATAAAGATAGTTCGTGTCCACCTTTGAGAAATGGACCTCGAGATCATATTTCCCGTGTTCGACAACGATGTCTCCGGCCCTGAAATCGAAGGGGATGTCGACTCCCCGGAAGATGGAGATCCGTTGCGTTTCAGCCCATCCGGAACAGACGGCGAAGACAGCCAGGACGAACGCGTACCAAAGAACCCTGTTTTTCTTGAAACGCATGACTCCCTCCCCCAGCGGGCACTGAGCCCATCACCCTTGCCCTCATAATCGGCCGCGAACCTCGGTTTGTCAAGGAAAGGGGCGGACCACGGCCTTACGGCGGAAAGGGGATAGGGCCTGACGGCCGGGGCTGGAGAGGGGATTGGCTGGGAAGCAAGGATTCGAACCTTGATTGCTTGATCCAGAGTCAAGAGTCCTGCCGTTGGACGACTTCCCAGCAAGGACCCCGCTATCATAAACAAAAGCGCGGCGGATTTCAATACTCCCCGGGTTTATGGTAATATCCACCTCTCGATGAAGAAACACGGGATCAAGCTCGCCGTCGTCGCCCTCATCAGCCTCGTCTTCCTTTTCCTGTTCTTCCGGAAGGTGGATTGGGGCCAGTTCCTCCGTTACGCGACGAGCGCGAACCCCTTCCTCTTCGCCCTCATCATCCTCCTCGCCCCCCTGCACCTGGCCACCCGCGCCCTCCGCTGGCACGTCCTCCTCAGGTACCAGAAGAAAGGGGTCCGTTTCGCCAGCACCTTCTCGGCGCAATGCCGTCGGATTCACCGTGTCCAGCATCTTCCCCGGCCGGCTCGGCGAGATCGTCAAGCCCCTCTACCTGGCCCGCAAGGAGGGCCTGGGGCCGGGCTTCGCCTCGGGACCGTGGTCGTCGAGCGCATCTTCGACATCTTCACCATGTGCGTCCTTCTGGGCATCTTCCTCCTGGCCAGGCCCCTCTACGCGTCGGCGTTCGGCCTCAGCCCGGAGACGCTCGGCCGGCTGGTCTTCTGGGGACGGATCGGCGTCGCTCTTCGCCCTGGCCATCCTCGCGGTCTGCCTCTGCCTCTATTTCTTCAAGGACGCGGACCATGCGCGTCGTCGGCTTCGCTCCTCAAGCCGTTCCCCCGGGGCTTTGCCGCCCGGGCCCTCGAGCTCGCCCGCGAGTTCATCGACGGCCTGACGTTCTTCCGGACCGTCGGGCGATGTCTTCCTCTATACGGCCTGCTGTCCCTCGTCGTCTGGCTCGGCATCGTCCTCTATTACTGGGTCTTCTTCTTCGCCTATCACGTCAGCCGTGCCGTATCTTCGTCCTCATCCCCTACGTCTTCCTGACCATGGTCGGGGCCTCCATCCCCACGCCCGGCATGGTCGGCGGCTTCGACTTACTTCAGCAAGCTCGGCATGATCCTCGCTCTACGGCCTCGACCGCCGACCTGGCCGCGGGCATGACGCTCGTCATCCACGCCGTCCAGATCGTGGTGACATGCCTCATCGGTTATGCTATATTGTGGAAAGAAGGGCTGTCCCTTCTCCAGCTGAAGAAGATGGGAGAAAGCCGAAGACCGATGAGATGCCCGTTCTGCGGTTTCCTCGAGAGCAAGGTCATCGACTCCCGGGAAAGCAAGAAGGGCCTCTCCATCCGCCGGCGGCGGGAGTGCCTGTCCTGCAAGCGCCGCTTCACGACCTACGAGAAGATCGAGGAGATCCCCTACATGGTCGTCAAGAAGGACGGCACGCCGCCAGCCCTTCGACAGCCAGAAGCTCCTGCGGGGCATGATGAAGTCCTGCGAGAAGCGGCCCATCCAGATCAGCCAGCTCGAGGAGATCGTCGAGGAGATCGAGATCGATGCTCCAGGAGCGGCCGGACAAGGAGATCGACGTCTCCGAGATCGGCCAGATCGTCATGGACCGGCTGAAGGCGCTGGACAAGGTCGCCTACGTCCGGTTCGCCTCGGTCTACCGGGAGTTCAAGGACGTCGTCGAGTTCAAGCACGAGCTCGAGGACCTGCTGAAGGAAAAGTAGGCCCCGCCCGCCATGGTCCGCCGCATCAAGCCCGTTTCGCGAGTCCTCAAGGTCGAGACGCGAGGTCCGGAGCTCCGGCCGGGGCCGGGTCTCGGCCGCCGAGGCCGCGGCTGCCGGGCCTCGACGAGGTCTGGCGTCCCCGCCGTGGACGTCTACGAGAACGCCGACGGAGTTCATCGTCGAGATGGAGCTCCCGGGCGTCGCAGGCGAGGACGTCAGGATCGTGCTCCGTCTGCGAGCCGGCTCGAGGTCAGGGGCTCAAGAGGGAGCTGCCGGCGGCCGAGCCGGCGTCCCGCTACCATCGCGGCTCGAGCGGGAGTACGGGACGTTCCGCCGGGATGGTCGTCATGCCCGGCGTCCGTCGATCCCGAGACAGGCCGTCGGCGACGCTCGAGAACGGCGTCCTGACGGTCGTCCTGAAGAAGCCGCCCCGCCGGAGCGCGGAAGGTCGAGATCAAGACCCGCCGGAACGGCGAAATGAACCTGGAGGATCGAGCCATGGCCAACATCGACGATAAGAACGACGATCAGCTCGAAGGGCTGATCGAGGAGCAGAACCAGAAGCTCCAGATCCCGGCGAAGCTCCCGGTCCTCCTGCTCCGGGACGTCGTCATCTTCCCCTACATGATCGCCCCGCTCTTCGTCGGGCGCGAGAAGTCCAAGAACGCCATCGACCAGCGCCCTGTCCGACCAACCGCATGATCCTCCTCCTGACCCAGAAGGACATGGAGGTCGAGGACCCCAAGCGCGAGGACGTCTACGACGATCGGCACGGTCGCCCTGATCATGCGCATGCTGAAGCTCCCCGACGGCCGGGTCCGCATCCTGGCCCAGGGACTCGTCCGGGCCCGGGTCGAGAGCTACGAGGAGGAAGGGGCCTACATCACGGCCGAGCGTCTCCGTCGTCCACGAGCCCGAGAAGCCCGAGAAGAGCACTCGAGGGCGAGGCCCTCATCCGCAACGTCCGCTCCGGCCTCGAGAAGGCCACCTCGCTCGGCAAGAGCATGCCGCCCGAGGTCCTCATCATCGCCGCCAACGTCGACGAGCCGGGCCGGCTGGCCGACCTGACCGCCTCCAACCTCGAGCTCAAGGTCGAGGAGGCCCAGGAGATCCTCGAGATCGTCGATCCCGCTCCAGCGTCTCAAGAAGGTCTACGAGCTCCTGACCCGCGAGCTCGAGCTCCTCGACGTCCAGTCGAAGATCTCGACCGAGGCCAAGGGCGAGATGGACAAGCTCCAGAAGCAGTACTTCCTCCGCCAGCAGATGAAGGCCATCCAGAAGGAGCTCGGCGAGGGGACGGAGATCCAGGAGGAGATCAAGGCCTACCAGGACAAGCTGACGAAGATCAAGGTCTCCGACGAGGTCCGGGAGGAGCTCGAGAAGCAGATCATCCGCCTGGCCCAGATGCATCCCGAGTCGGCCGAGACCTCCGTCGTCCGCAACTACCTCGACTGGATGTTCTCCCTGCCCTGGAACAAGACCACCGTCGACAACCTCGACCTCGTCAAGGCCAAGAAGATCCTCGACGAGGACCATTACGGCCTGGACAAGGTCAAGGAGCGCATCCTCGAATACCTCGGCGTCCGCAAGCTCTCCAAGAAGATCAAGGGGCCGATCCTCTGCTTCGTCGGGCCGCCCGGCGTCGGCAAGACCTCGCTCGGCAAGTCCATCGCCCGGGCCCTCGGCCGGAAGCTTCATCCGCATCTCGCTCGGCGGCGTCCGGGACGAGGCCGAGATCCGGGGCCACCGGCGGACCTACGTCGGGGCCATGCCCGGCCGCATCATCCAGGGCATCCGCCGGGCCGGGTCCAACAACCCCGTCTTCATGATGGACGAGGTCGACAAGATCGGGGCCGATTTCCGGGGCGACCCGTCCTCGGCCCTCCTCGAGGTCCTCGACCCCGAGCAGAACAATTCCTTCCGCGACCACTACCTCGGCGTGCCCTACGACCTGTCCAAGGTCATGTTCATCACGACGGCCAACCTGCTCGACCCCATCCAGCCCGCCTTCCGCGACCGGATGGAGGTCCTGGAGCTCCCCGGCTACACCGAGGAGGAGAAGCTCCAGATCGCCGAGCAGCACCTCATCCCCAAGCAGGTCGCCGAGAACGCCCTGAACGCCAAGCTCATCGAGTTCACCGACGGGGCGGTCAAGAAGATCATCTCGCTCTACACCCGGGAGGCCGGCGTCCGGAACCTGGAGCGCGAGATCGCCTCGGTCTGCCGGAAGGTCGCCCGCAAGGTCGCCGAGGGCCGGAAGACCCTGACCCGGATCACGGCCCAGAACATCGAGCGCCTCCTCGGCCCGCCCAAGATCTTCAAGGACCAGCTCCTCAAGAAGGACCAGGTCGGCGTCGCCACCGGCGTCGCCTGGACCGAGGCCGGCGGCGAGATCCTCTTCGTCGAGGCGACCAAGATGCAGGGCAAGGGGAACCTCTCGCTGACCGGCTCCCTGGGCGACGTCATGAAGGAATCCGCCCAGGCCGCGCTGAGCTACACCCGGGCCCACGCCGCGGAGTTCGGCATCGACAACCGATCTTCTTCCAGCAGAACGACTTCCACATCCATATCCCCGAGGGCGCCATCCCCAAGGACGGGCCGTCGGCCGGCGTCACCATCGCCACGGCCTTCATCTCCCTCTGCACCAACACCAAGGTCCGCTGGGACGTGGCCATGACCGGGGAGATCACCCTCCGGGGCAACGTCCTGCCCGTCGGCGGCATCAAGGAGAAGGTCCTGGCCGCCCAGCGGCATGGGCATCAAGACGGATGATCATGCCCGCTGCCGAACAAGAAGGACCTCTATCGACATCCCCAAGAAGGTCCTCAAGACGATGGAATTCATCTACGTCGAGGACGTCAAGGAAGTCCTTTCCCACGCCCTGGTCGGAACGGCCTACATAGGGCGGAAGAAGAGCAAGGCCCATGCCGGGAACCGGCCTAAAAAGGGCGGGATAGCTAAAGGACAAAAGCGGGCCAAGGACAAGCGGGCGGCCGGACGCAGGAAAGGGGCCCGCGCGTCGTAGCCGCAGGCTTCAGCCTGCGTGTTCTTAGAGGCTCAGGCTAAAGCCTGAGGCTACATCAAGAAGGGCATGTACTGACATGAGGTTACGCAAGCTCGGGGAGCGGGAGCTTCTGGCGGTCATCCGCCGGCACTTCACCGTCCCGAGGAAGGACGTCCTCCTCGGCATCGGGGACGATACGGCCGTCCTCAAGCCCGGCCAGGGACAGCTCCTTGTGACCAAGGACCTCCTCGTCGAGGACTACGATTTCATCGTCTCTCTCCACGACCCCCGGCTCCTCGGCCGCAAGAGCCTCAACGTCAACATCAGCGACATCGCCGCCATGGGAGGCCGCCCGCTCTACGCGGTGCTGGGCTGGGGCTTCCGAACGGGACCTCGCTCGACTGGGTCGTCGAATTCTTCGCCGGTTTCAAGGAAGCCGGCCGGGCCGCGGACGTCGTCCTCGTCGGCGGCGACCTGTCCCAGTCCCGCCAGGTCTTCATTTCAGTTACGGTGATCGGCCGGGCGGAGAGGCCCGTCCTCAGGAGCGGCGCCAGGCCCGGGGACCACATTTTCGTCTCGGGGTTTCTCGGAGACGCCAAGCAGGGGCTTCTGCTCTATAAGAAGGGGCGTCGGCTGGGAGAGAGTCCGGCGATCGACCATTTCCTGCGGGAATTCCTGGATCCCAAGCCCGCAGACCGCTCTGGGCTTCGAGCTTGCCCGGCGGCGGGCCGCCTCGGCGATGATCGACTGTTCGGACGGCCTGTCGGTCGATCTCAACAATATCTGCGAGGCGAGCGGTGTCGGCGCCGAGCTCGACCCGCTCCGGATCCCGCTGTCCCGGTTCCTGAAGGCCTTCCGGAAGGACCCGCTCCCGCTGGCCCTTCACGGCGGCGAGGACTTCCAGCTCATCTTCACGGTCCGTCCGTCGGCCCTGCCGCGGCTCGAGCCCCTGCGGAAGAAGTTCCGGCTGACGGATATCGGCCGGATCATCGCCGAGAAGGGCATCTGGACCGTGGACGCCCGCGGACGCCGTAAAGTGCTCGAGATCAAGGGCTACGAGCACTTCAAATAGGATACGGGAGCTTCAGGCTCGGTCGCGCCTGGTCAGTCGGCTTCTATCTGCCAGGTATTCGCCCAGGAAGACGACCTCGGCCGGGCCGCGCCTGGAAGATGCGGCCGTTCTCCCAGCGCACCGTGAGCTGGCCGAGGCTCGTCCAGACCTTGACATCGTTCGATCGGTCAGGCCCTTGAGCATCGCGGCGACGGCGGCGGCGCAGGAGCCGCGTCCCGGAGGACAGGGTCTCCCCGACGCCCCGCTCCCAGAACAGGACCTCGATCTCCTGCCTGTTGATGACCCGGACGAACTCGACGTTCGTCCTCTTGGGAAAGAAGGGATGGCACTCGATCTCGGCGCCGATCTGGTGCCAGAGGACGCGCGGGGGGAAGAAGCGCTCGACGAAGACGCAGCAGTGGGGGTTCCCGACGTTGACGCAGGTGACGCGATAGGCCTTCTGTTGGATGGTCAGCGGATAATCGACGATCCGGTCGTGGTGCGACCCGTCGTCGAAGGGGATCTCCTCCGAGGAGAAGCGGGGGACGCCCATGTCCACGACGAACGTGAATACGTTGCCGTCCCGGGTCAGGAGCTCGCAGGGGCGCTCCCCGGCGGTCGTCTGGAAGAGGATGCGGGGAGCCTTGACGGCCCCTTCGTGATAGAGGTAGGCGGCGGCGCAGCGCAGGCCGTTCCCCGAGATCTCGGCCTCCGTGCCGTCGGCGTTGAAGATGCGGAAGCCGACCCGGCCGGCCTTCGCGTCTTCGACGGAGATGAAGAGGAGGCCGTCGGCGCCGACGCCGGTGTGGCGGTCGCAGATCTTCCGGACCAGGTCGCGCGGCCCCGGCGTCGGGGGCCCCGTTCCTGCAGGATGACCAGGAAATCGTTGCCGAGCGAATGGAGCCTTGATGAATCTTCATCAGGGAACTTTCAGCGGTGACGATGAGGTCCTGGGACTGCCCGTCGCTCTCCCGCCGGACGAGGAGGATGACCTCGTCGCCGGACGGCGTCTTCTTCAGGATGCTCTCGAATTCGCGGACCGAGGCGACCTTCTTCCGGTTGACCTCGAGGATGATGTCGCCGGCCGCGAGCCCCGCCCGGTCGGCCTCGCTGTAGTTCCGGACCTCGGTGATGAGGAGCCCCTCGGTCGTCCGGTAGCCGTAGCGGCGGGCCAGGCTGGGCGTCATCGGCGGCGACGGGACAGGCCGACGTCCTTCTCGGAGCTCGCCGACCTCGCCCTTCTCCTCCTCGGGCTCCAGCTCCTCGACGGTCGGCGGTGAGCGTCGATCTCCTTGCCGTCGCGGATGACCTTGACGCTGATCTTGTTGCCGGGCTCGATGTCGGCGATCTTGAACTTGAGGTCGTTGCTGTCCTCGACGGGCTGGCCGTTGACCTCGACGATGACGTCGTATTGCTTGAATCCCGCCTTCTCGGCCGGGACCGTCGGGCTCGACCGTCGTGATGATGGCGCCCTTGGCGGCCTTGAGATTGAACTGCTTGCGCATGCCGTCGGTCACGTTCTGCATGACGACGCCCAGGCGGCCGCGCGTCACCTTGCCCTTGTCCTTGAGCTGGGCGACGACCTTCTTGGCGATGTTGGAGGGGATGGCGAACCCGATGCCGATGTTCCCGCCGGTCGGCGTGAGGATGTTGCTGTTGATGCCGATGACCTCGCCCTTCATGTTGACCAGCGGGCCGCCGCTGTTGCCGCGGTTGATGGCCGCGTCGGTCTGGATGAAGTCCTGGTAGGTCGGTGAGTTCGCGGCCCCGTCGACCCGAGCTGGCGCCCTTTGGCGGAAACGATGCCCGCCGTCACGGTGTGCTCCATGCCCAGCGGGTTGCCGATGGCCAGGACCCACTCGCCGACCTTGACCAGGGCGGAATCGCCCAGCTCGGCGAAGGGCAGGTCCTTGGCCTCGATCTTGAGGAGGGCCAGGTCGGTCTTGGGGTCGAGTCCCGATGACCTTGGCCTCGTATTCCTTCCCCTGGAGGGTCGTGACCGGTATTCTTGACCGAATCCTCGACGATGTGGTTGTTGGTCAGGATGTAGCCGTCGGCGCTGATGAAGAAGCCCGTCCCCTGGACCACGCTCCGATAATCCTGGGGCTGGCGCTGGCCGGGCGCGGGCCGGCCGAAGAACCGGTCCCAGAAATCGTCGAAGGGCAACTGGTCCTCGAAGCCCTGCTGTTGTCGCGCCTTTTCCTTGTGCTCGCTGACGATCTTGACGACGGCCGGCCCGACCTTCTCCGAGATCCCGACGAAATCGAGGTCCGCCCGGACCTCGGGAGCCGGGGCGGCATAGAGGTTCGTCGACGCGGCCGGGGCCGCCGGATAGACGGCGGCGGTGTCCGGGACGGCGGAATGCCGTCTCGGGCAGGATATACGAATACGTAGCCCGCGACGAAGAGCCCCAGGGCGAAAGCGGCGATGGCCACCCATACGAATTTTTTCATTTTTCCCTCCAGCGCGTGGAACTCATAATTAGCATATCTTCCGCCAAAATTCAATGCTCTGAACTCTTTAGAACCGGCTCCAGGGGCCAAGCGTTGCATTCTTCCGGCGGTCAGGCTAGGATGGGTCGTGAAGCTATGAGAAGGTCCCATTCGAATCCCCGGGGCGAGAAGCGTGGCCTGCTCATCGTCCTCGAGGGCATCGACGGCTCGGGGAAAACCACCCAGGCCAGGCTCCTCGTCCGGAGGCTCGCGGCCCGCGGGATCAGGACGGCCGTCTTCTTCCGGGAGCCGACGCGCGGGAAATGGGGCCGGATGATCCGGGAGAAGGCCCGGCGGGCGGGTTCCCTGACGCCCGGAGGAGGAGCTCGAGCTCTTCGTCAAGGACCGGCGGGAGAACGTCAGCCGGAACCTCGAGCCCGCCCTGGCGGCCGGGAAGATCGTCGTCCTCGACCGCTATTACTTCTCGACCATCGCCTACCAGGGGGCCAAGGGGATCGACCCCGGCCGGATCCGGCGGCTGAACGAGCGCGTTCGCCGTCCGGCCCGACCTCGTCTTCATCCTCGATATCGATGCGGGGCGCGGCCTGGCCCGGATCGGCGGCCGGGAGCCGCCGGGACGAGCTCTTCGAGCGCGAGGACTACCTCGTCCGCGTCCGCGAGATCTTCAACGGCTTCAAGGGCCGAAAGTTCGTCCATATCGACGGCGGCCGGGACATCAGGGACATCAGCGACGAGATCCTCGCCCGGGTCCTGAAGCTCGCGACGTAGCCGCGGGCTTTAGCCTGCGCGGAAAAAGCTCAGGCTGAAGCCCGAGACCGGATTCAGGCGCCCCCGATATGGACGGGTCCGGGGCCGTGTGCTATATTTGCCGGGTACGCCCATGAAGTTCTCCAAGCTCAAGATCAAGATCCCCGACCTCAAAATAAGATCCGCAAGCTCGGCAAGTCCGGCTGGCTCCGCGTCCTGCTCATCGTCCTGGCCGTCGGCGCGACCTGCGTCCTGGGAGCCATGTTCGGCGCCTATATGGCCATCCGGAACAACCTCCCGTCGGTCGATGAGCTCGAGAACCTCAGGCCCAAGATCATCACGACGATCTCTGTCCGACAAGGGCGAGCCCATCAAGGAATTCGCCGAGGAGCGGCGGATCGAGGTCCCTTACGCCAGCATCCCCGACGCCCTGAAGAACGCCATCATCGCCACCGAGGACCCCCGGTTCTATCCGCCACCACGGCGTCGATTACGTGGGCATCCTCCGGGCGCTCAAGGAAGACGTCGTCCAGATGGGCCGCGGCACGCTCCGCCGGCCCCAGGGCGGGAGCACGATCACCCAGCAGCTGGCCCGCTCGCTCTTCCTCTATTCCCAGCAGACGATCCGGCGCAAGCTCAAGGAGATGTTCGTCGCACGCCAGATCGAGAAGAAGTACTCCAAGGAGAAGATCCTCGAGCTCTACTGCAACCAGTTCTATCTCGGCCACGGCGTCTACGGCGTCGAGTCCGCCTCGAATCTCTATTTCGGCAAGAGCGTCCCGGACCTCGAGCCTCGAGGAGGCGGCCCTCATCGCCGGGATCTTCCGGGGGCCGTCGGTCTATTCCCCGTACACGAACGCCGAGAGGACCCTCCAGCGCCGCAACCACGTTCTCAACCGGATGGTCGAGGAAGGCTACATCACCAAGGCCGAGGGCGAGGCGGCCAAGGCCACGGCCGATGAGCGTCCTGCCTCTCCGCCGGACGAGCGTCCGAGTTCGGGGCCTATTTCTTCGAGGAGGTCCGCCGGTACCTCGAAAAGAACTACGGCGCCGACGCCCTCTACAACGCCGGGCTCAAGGTCTATACGACCTTCGATCCCGAGCTCCAGAAGTTCGCCGAGGACTCCCTGCAGGCGGGCCTCCGGGCCCAGGACAAGAAGCAGGGCTGGCGGCGGGACAAGAAGAACCTTCTCGCGGAGGGGACGGCCGACATCCGTGCCGGTCTGGCTGGAGAGCTGGACGACTCACGCCGTCGAGGCCGGCGAGGTCGCGGACGCCATCGTCCTGAGCGCCGGGAAGGCGGAGGCCTACGTCCGGCTCAAGGACCGCGTCGGCCGGATGACGAGCAAAGGAATCGAATGGACCCGGGCCAGGAACCTCGATGCCCTGATCCGGCCCGGGGACGTCATCCAGGTCCAGGTGAAGACGATCCCTCGCCGAGGAGGAGGAGCTGGCGGTGACGCTCGACCAGGAGCCCCTGGTCGAGGGCGCCTTCCTGGTCATCGACCCTCCGACCGGGCAGATCAAGGCCATGATCGGCGGCTACTCCTTCCGCCGGAGCCAGTTCAACCGGGCGACCCAGGCCCTCCGCCAGACGGGGTCGGTCATCAAGCCCTTCCTCTACACGGCCGCCGTCGAGAACGGGTTCACGCCGGCGACCATCATCGAGGACGAGCCGGTGACGTTCACCGACAAATGGACGGGGGAGCCCTGGACGCCCCGGAACTACGACCGGATCTACAAGGGCTCGGTGACCCTGCGCAAGGGCATCGAGGAATCGAGGAACGTCGTCACGGCCCAGATCCTGGACTACATCTCGCCCCAGGTCGGCGTGGATTACTGCCGCCGGTTCGGCCTGACGTCGACCATCTATCCCTATCTCTCGCTGGCGCTCGGGACCTTCGAGGTCACCCTCCTCGAGCTCGTTTCCGGCTTCTCGGCCTTCCCCAACAAGGGCGTTCGGGTCAAGCCCTATTTCATCACCCGCATCGAGGACAAGGACGGCAACGTCCTCGAGGAGAACAAGGTCGAATCCGAGGAGGTCATCTCGCCGCAGACGGCCTACATGATGACCTATCTCCTCCAGGGCGTCGTCCGCGAGGGGACGGCCACCGCGCTCGCCGACCTCGGCTGGCCGCTGGCGGGAAAGACGGGGACGACCGACCTATACACGGATGCCTGGTTCATCGGATTCTCGCCGACGCTATGCGCCGGCGTCTGGGTCGGCTACGACACGAAGATCACCCTCGGCGAGCGCCAGTCCGGCGCCGTCGCCGCCCTGCCCATCTGGAAAGACTTCTTCGGGAAGGTCATCGAATCGCGAAAGAAGGACGCCGCGGCCCGCGGGGTCGAGCTCGTTCCCGAGGACTTCGAGGTCCCGCCCAACCTCAGCTTCGTCGACATCGACCGCAAGACCGGCCTTCTGGCGACACCCATCTGCCGCTTCCCCCTCCGGGAAGTCTTTTTCCCGGGCACCGAGCCTTCGCGCTACTGCACGAACCAGGACCACCTCAGGATCCTCGATTATTATTCGCAGGAGACCGCCCGCGAGGAGCATTGAGGGGGCCCCCCTTCCCCGGGGGAGCGGGAAAGGGGGACCGGAGTTATAAGAACAGAGGAGGTTGCTACTTCTTGTGCACGCTTCCCGAGGAGGATCCGCGGGAAGAGGACGAGCCCCGGGAAGACGAACCGCGGGACGAAGACGAGCCGCGCGAGACCGACCCGGACCGGGACGAGGATTTCGATCCCGACGACGACACGCTCTTCCCGGATGAAGAGCCCGTCCGCGAGCTGTAACCCTCTCCGGAGAACCTCTTCAGGATCCCGCCGAAAGAAGACGAACGCCAAGGATTGTCGCCGAGGCTGGAATACCGCCCGCCGCGGATCTTGATGGACGAGGGGTATCCGGCGATGCCCCGGGACGAGACCCGCGTCCCGCCGGCGAACGACCCGTCATCCCCGGTGCCGCGGAGGCTGAAGCTCGCCGAATCCTTATTCTTCTTGACCTTGCCCGACGTCGTTTTCGTCGAGGAGGGGCTGGTCGACTTGGGCGTGCTCTTCGTCCCGCCCTTGCGGGAGCTCACGGACTCGGTCCTCGTCTTCCCCTTCGGGGAATCCACGGACTCGGTCCGGGGGCCGCTCAGCGATCCGCCGGATATCCTCGAGCCCCGCTCGTCTCCCTTGAGAGTTATGGGCCCGTCTCCATTGCGGAGGAGGACCTTCCGCCCTTCGAGAGGCTGGACGAGGGTCCGGCTCCCGCCGACCGGCTTGAGGGCCAGCCCGCGGTTGGAGAGGGTGATCTTGTTCAGTCCCTTGAGCGAGTCGCCCCGGAGCGCGACGGGGGCGATATTCCTCGCCCGGAGCTGGTCCCTGCGGACGACCGTCAGGGCATGCGAGTTCCAGGGGTAGTTGCCGCCGTGCCAGTGGCCGTCGAAATAGTTATCGACGATCACCACCGGGTATCCCCAGTAGCTGATGGGGGCCCAGCCGAAGTAATAATCGTCCCACCACCAGTTGACCCAGCCGGGGCCCCACATGCTGGTGGGGATCCAGTACCAGCCGAGGCCGAGGCCCCAGTGCCAGCGGCCGTAATGGAAGGTCGACCAACCCCAGGGCTCGTATGGGAGCCAGGTCCAGCCGGAGAGAGGCAGCCAGGTCCAGCGCCCGTTCGAATAGGGGCGCCAGCCCTCGTCGATGCCCCGGGGCACCCAGACGTTTCCGTAGGGCGAGAGGTACATCCAGTCGCCGTATTGGCCGAGCTCGTACTCGAAGTCCTCGAGGTCGTTCGGGAGGTAGCTCTTGGGGAGCCGCTTCGAGACCTCGACGTTCCGGGAGTCGTTCCAGCGGTCGAAGCCGTCGGTGGCCGCGGTCATGAACTGGCTGGGCCGGGAGGGGAACCGCCCCTCGGACGCTTCGATGCGCTGGCCGGCCTTGACCAGGATGGAGCCTTCCTCGCCCGCGGCCTCGACCAGGCCCCGGAACACGAGGACCTCGGTGTCCGTGTTCTCCTTGACGTCGATGCGATAGAGGCCTTCGTCCAGGACGTAGAACGACGTGTCGGCCGTATGGACCTCGATGCCCTTCTCCCGGGCCAGCGTGGATACCTCGATGTAGACGCTGCCGGACCAGACGCGGATCCGGACCGAGTCGTCGCCCTTCTTCGGGAGGTTCAGGAAGTCGATCTTGGTCTCGTTGTCGAGCCGGACGTAGTTGCCGCGGCCGAAGCGGACCTCGACCCGGCCGTCGGTCGTCCCGAGGCGGTCGCCCTCGGTGACGGGCGTATTGATGACGCATTCCTCGTAACCGATGTCCGAGGCCCTCTGGATGAAGGCGGTCCCGGTAATGTGGCTCAGGCGGGCCACGGAATCGTTCGTGTACGCGGTCTCCTGCTCTTCTTGGGGAGTCAGCTGTTCCTCGGGAACCGGCGCTTCCTGGGGTTCCTGCTGTTCTTGGCCGAACAGCGGGAGGCCCAGGCCGGAACCGAAGGCCACGGCCAACGCCAGGACCAGGATCATTCCGAATTTCTTGTTCATGGTCGTTCTCCTCGCATGACTCACTATTCCGCGCACGCCTTTATATTAGCAAATATCGTGCCATCCCCCAGGGAGAAATCCCCCCCTGACCCCCCTTTTTAAAGGGGGGATAGGGGGGATTTGGCGTCCTCCATATGGGACGAGTGACACAAATTGACTACGGCGTGCATGTTCCTGTAGCCGCAGGCTTCAGCCTGCGCTTAGGGGGCTGGGAACCTCTAGGAATTGCGGGCGAACAACTTGCCCACCTTGAGCTTGGCCAGGACCCAGGCCATGACGGCGTAGCGCTTCAGGTCGCCGAACGAGCGGATATGGCCGATCGCCCGGAGCGTCTTGCGAATGATCGAGACGTTCCCCCCGCTCATCGCCCAGCGGAAGAGGAGCTCGCTCACCTGGCTCCAGGTCAGCTTGTCCAGGAAGAGGGGAACGTCGCCCTGGGCCGAAGGCAGGGTCACGACGCGCGACCCGTACTTCTTCGTCCAGGTGAAGCCCTCCGGCAGGAGGCCTATCTCTTTCGCCGTGGCCTCGAGCGGCGTGCCCGGATAGACGTGGAGGACGGCGACCGACGCCTCGACCTCCTTCCGGTATTTTTCGATGATGCCGACGGTCTCCCGCGCCTCCTCCCAGGTCTCGGTCGGGTGGCTGAAGATGAAGAAGACGTTGGGGATGATGCCGAGCTCGAGGCACCAGCGGACGAGGTTGTGGAAATCCTCGATCTCGATCATCTTGTGGATGACCTCGCGCCGGACCCGCTCCGAGCCGGCCTCGATGCCGAACGAGATGTGGAAGAGACCGGCCTTCTTCATCTTCTCGAGGAGCGGCCGGGTGATGAGATCGAGCCGGACCTCGGCCCGCCAGAAGATGTCGAGCTTGCGCTCGATGATGAGGTCGCAGATGCGCTCGACGCGCTTCGGGCTGGCGTTGAACGTGTCGTCGTAGAAGAAGACGACCCGGACGCCGCGCTCGCGGACGTGCGTCTCGATCTCGTCGACGACGTTCTCGGGGCTTCTCATGCGGACATGGCGGCCCCAGTTGATGGGCGTCGCGCAGAAGTTGCAGTCGAACGGACAGCCGCGGCTGGCCATGATGTTGACGGCCTGGAGCGGGCCGCGGCCCGGGACGTCGATCTTGAAGTTGTACTTGTCGAACGGGACGAGGTGGAAGGCGGGGAAGGGGAGGCTGTCGAGGTCGGCGATGGGGGCGCGGGGCTTCGTGGCGACGACCTTCCCGTCGCCGTCCCTATAGGAGATGCCGTCGATCGCCGCGAGCAGTCCCCAAAGGGCCCGCCGGTCGCCGCCGGCCTTTGCGACGGCCCTGCAGAGCTCGAGCGTCGTCACTTCACCCTCGCCCCGGACGATGACGTCGAGCTCCGGGATGTGGGAGAGCGTATCCGCCGATGCCATCGATGCGTGCGGCCCGCCCATCACGGTCAGGACGCCGGGAAGGGCCCGGCGCGCGATCCTGATGAGCTTGAAGCTCTGGAACCGGTTCTCGGTCGTGGACGTGACGCCCACGACGTCCGGCCGCTCGGAACGGATCGTCTCGCGGATCCCCCGCCAGTCGAGCCCCAGGACCTCGGCCGGAACGATGCGGACGTCGATACCCTCCTTCTCGAGGACGGCCCCGATGTAGAGGAGGCCCAGGGTCGGCATCGTCGAGCCCTTGGACCAGCGCTCGGCGAAATAGCCGCCGGGCGGGACGAAGAGCAGGATCTTCATGCGTCCGCCTTGAGATCTTCCTTTCGCTCGAGCTTCACGGAGTAGAGCTTCGTGATGTTCGGCTCTTCCATGGTCGTGCCGTAGATGTAGTCGGCGACCTCCATGGTCTTGTAGTTGTGGGTGATGATGATGAACTGCGTCTGGTGCTTGATGGCCATCATCAGGTCGAGGAACCGGCCGAGGTTGACCTCGTCGAGGGCGGCATCGACCTCGTCGAGGAAGCAGAACGGCGACGGCCGGTAGCGGAAGAGGGCGAACATGAACGCCATCGATGGTCAGCGACTTTTCGCCGCCGGAGAGCAGGGCCAGGTTCTGGACGCGCTTTCCGGGCGGCTGAGCGACGATCTCGACGCCGCTCTCGAGGGCGTTGTCCGGCTCGAGGAGCTTGACCTCGGCGTGGCCGCCCTTGAAGACCAGGGCGAAGATCTCGCGGAAGTTCGTGTTGACCTCCTCGAGGGCCTTGAGGAACTGGATCTTGCTCTCCTCGTCGATCTTGCGGATGGCCTCGCCGGTCGAGTCGATCGAATCGCGGAGGTCCTTCCTCTGCTCGACGAGGAAATCGAAGCGCTTTTTCTGCTCGAGGTATTCCTCCTCGGCCATGAGGTTGACGGCTTTGAAGCGGAGGAGGTGGTCGCGGGACTCCTCGAGCTCTTTCTCGACCTCCTCGTCGGAGAGCTCGGCCACCGGCCGGAGCTTCCGCGGGGCGCGGCGGGGTTTCGCCGGCCCGGCCGCGGGCGCGGGCAGGCCTTCAACGGCCGCGGCGGCTTGGGCCTCGGCTTCCCCGGCGACCTCGGCGGCCGGCTCGGCCTCTTCGGCTCCCTCTTCGTCCTCGGGGAGTATCTCTTCCTCGAGCTCGGCGGCCCCGGCGTCGCCCGGGACGGCGGCCGCGGCGGCGGCTTCGGCCCGAAGCTCGGCCAGCGTTTTTTTCAGGTCCTGCCAGCACGTCTCCTCGAGGTTGACGAGGTCGCGGTCGATCTCGGCCTTGCGGATCTCGGCTTTGAGCCGGGCGTCCTTGGCGGCATCCTCGTCCTCGCGCGCGGCCTGGAGCCGGGCTTCGAGCTCGTCCTGGCTCTTCCGGACCTCGCGGAGGGACGTCTCTGTCGCCTCGAGCTGTTTTTCGCCCGCGGCGCTCTCCTCCTCGAAGGCTTTCGTCTTCACGGAGAGCTCCCGGACGTATTCGCCGAGCTTTTCCTTGCCGGTCTCGTCCTCCCGAATCTCCGCCTCGAGCGCGGCGATCTTGGCCTCGGTGGATTCCTTCCGGCGGGCGAGGCCCTGGATCTGGACGCTGAGGCCGTTCATCTTCTCGGCCAGAAGGTCGCATTCGGCCTTGAGCCCGAAGTGGCGCCGTTCGTCCTCGCCGTCCTTTTCCCGGACGGCGACGAGCTCCCGGCGGGCGGCCTCGACACGCTCGCCGAGGGCGCGTTCGTCCTCCCCGGCGGCGGCCGAAGCGGCCCGAAGGGCATCCAGGTTCCCGGTCATGGCCTGCTTCTCGGCGGCCAGCACCGCGAGCTCTCGGGCGATGATCTCGGCCGAGGTCGACGCCTTCTCCATCTCGACGCGGCCGAACTTCAGCTCCCGGAGCCGATCCTGGAGGCCTTGTTCCTCATCGAGGAGGCTCGCGCGCTCCCGCTCGAGGGCGGCCTCGAGGGACCGACACTCGGCTTCCTTGGCCTCGAGGGCGGTGGAGGGCGTGACGATCTCGGCCTCGAACCCGGCGGCCCGCTCTTCGAGCCCATGGATCTCCTGGGCCAGGGCGATCATGCCGTCGCCCTTCGCCCCGAGCCTGAGGAGGCCGGACGCCAGAAGGAGGTCGCCCGAGGGCGTGATGAAGTTCAGTCCGGGGAACCGGAGCCAGAGCCGAACGGCCGCGGCGGCTTCACGGACGATGACGGCCTCGTCGAGCCGGTCGAGGTGGTCGCGGAAGCGCTCGTCGGCCCGGACGCGGCCTTTGAGGAGACCGATGACCTCCGGGTCGCCGAGGACTTCGGGTGGGACGGCGGACCGGACGCGCCCGGGGACCAGGAGGTAACTGCCCTTAAGCCCGGGCCGGAGGGCTTTCAGGAACTCCTCGGGCAAGATGACGCGGGCCTTGGCCTCGTCCTTCCAGAAGACGTCGAAGAGGGGGGCGTCCTCGGCGCTCGTCCGCACGAGGTCGGCCAGGAGGCCGAACGAGCCGGGGATGTCTTCGGCCGCCACGCCGGCGCGCTCCTTGGCGTCCACGGTGCGGAGGGCCTGGAGCTGATAGACGGCGGCGTCGCGCTTCTCCTTGAGGGAGGCGATGCGCCCGCGGAGCTCGTCGGCGGCGGCGCGGGCCGAAGCGAGGTCCGACTGGAGCCCTGCGATCGACCGCTCTTTCTCGGCCCGGGCCCCCTCGCGGGAAGCGATCTCGGACTCGAAGCGGGCGAGGGCGGCCTCGGTTTCGGCGAGAAGGGCGGCCTGGCCGGACGCCTGGGACCGGAGCTTCTCCTCCTGCCGGACGACGAGCTCGAGCTCCTTTTCGACCCGGACGGCGTCGTTCCGCTTCTCGGTCAGCTCCTGGTATTTCCGGAGGTGCTCGTCGCGGAGGGCCTGGATGCCGGCGGCGCGGGCGGCCGTCCGCTCCTTGGCCTCGCGGACAAGGCCGGCGGACGCCTCGACCTCGGACCGGCGCCCTTCGAGGTCTGCGGTCATCCCTTCGAGGCCGGAGCGGGCCTGGACGGATTCGAGCTCGAGGGCGAGCATCTCGGCCCGCAGCTCTTCGCGGGAGGATTCGGCCTTGCGGCGCGATTCTTCAAGGAACTCGGTGCGCTTGGTCTCGCGCTCGATCTCGCCCTCGAGGCGGGCGGCCTGTGACTTGACGGCGTAGACCCGCTCCTGGCTTTCCTTGAGCGCCTTCTCGAGCTCCCAGAGGGACTTGCGCACCCCGGCCAGGTCGTGCTCCTCGGCCTTGATGCGGGACATGACCTCGCGCTCTTTTGCCAGGCAGGCGTCGTGGGCGGCGGCCGCTTCGGCCTGGGCCCGGACGAGATAGACGTCCTTGCGGACGTAGTGGAACGAGGTCAGCTCGCGGATGCGCTCGCGGAGGCGGCGGTAGCGGTTGGCGGCCGAGGCCTGGCGCTGGAGGGAGTTCTTGGCCTTCTCCACCTCGGAGACGATGTCCTCGAGGCGGGTCATGTTCAGCTCGCTCGTCTCGAGCTTGTTCTGGGCCTGGCGCTTCCGGTCCTTGTAGTAGGCGGTGCCGGCGGCCTCCTCGAGGAGGGCCCGCTTCTCGAGCGGCTTGGAGGTGACGAACGTGCCGATGGACCCCTGTTCGATGACGAAGTACTCGGCTTCGCCGATGGAGTGTTTCCAGAGCTCTTCCTGGATGTCCCGGAGGCGGACGCCCTTGCCGTCGAGGCGGTACTCGCTCTCGCCGGAGCGGAAGACGCGGTGGGAGACCGCCATCTCGCCGTCCTCGCCGCCGAGCGAGAGGACGACGTCGGCCATGCTGACGGGCGGGCGTTTGGCGTTGCCGTTGAAGATGATGTCGTCGGTCCGGTCGCCGCGGACCGTCCTCTGGCGGTGGCCGCCGAGGACCCAGAGGAGGGCGTCGACGAGGTTGCTCTTGCCCGTGCCGTTGGGGCCGACGATGGCCGTGATGCCGGGGTGGAAGACGATCTTGGTCCGGTCGACGAACGACTTGAATCCCTGCAGTTCGAGCTTCTTGATGATCATATCGCGTATTCTCGCTTGGACGGGGGATTTCGCGGCGGCGTCCCCGGGTTTCCCGTCTTGTCCCGGGCCGATTTCTGAGTCCCCATCATAGTTAATTCGGCCGTTTTTGGGAAGGGGGGAGGAGCCGGCCCCGACTTTTCTCCTTCTATTTGGTAATCCCAGGGCAATCTTTCCTTGCGTTTTTTCGCGCCGTCCTTATATAATCAGGCCATGGAGAAAGAGCAGCGCAAATACATGCGGTTCGAATGCACGCTCCCCGCCGAGGTCGTCAAAGTCGAAAGCCAGAACGGGATGGCCGAGCAGGCCCGGATCGACGATTTCTCGCGGGGCGGCTTGAAGCTCGTCCTCAATCTGGACTTCGATTTCGTCCCCGGCTCGAAGATCGACCTCCTGTGTTCCCTGCCCTAGCAAGGACACCAAGGTTCAGGCCAATGCCGAGGTCATGTGGAGCAAGAACGAAGCCGGCACGTGGTCGCTCGGCCTGAAGATCCTGGACATGGACCCCGAGGCCCGCTCCGAGATCCTCGATTCCTGCTATACCCAGTGGCAGGAAAAGAAGCTCAAGAACTAGTATTTCCGGCCCCCCCCGGCGGGCTGGACACCGACCCTCATCTCCGCTATAATCTTGCCACTTCGGGCCAGCGTAGCTCAGTCGGTAGAGCGGCTGATTCGTAATCAGCAGGTCGGAGGTTCGATCCCTCTCGCTGGCTCCAGCCAACCCCTCCATATGATGCCGTGGCCTTTCGAGTCGTTGACACCTGGTTGCGGCCGGGCATATCATGAGTTTGTGAAGAATAGACTTCGTTCGCTAACGGCCCTCGTTCAAGTCGCGGCTTTCTTTGTGATGGGCGTCGGATGCGGCCTTGCCGCAACCAGGCAGACCGAACATGCCGGCTCGTCCGTGCCGGGCACGACGGTGTTCGAGGTCTACGCGGTCCGATACGCGACGTCCCCGGGCTACGCGGTCTCTTCGCTCGTCGCCGGCGCCGACGCGAACCGAAAGATGGACATCCCGTTCATGATCTGGGTGCTCAAGGGCCGGAACGGACGAAATGTGCTTGTCGATGCCGGCTCCTATAAGGGACCGATCTTCAAGAGCTGGGATCTCATCGACTTCGTGAAGCCTTCTGTCGCGATCGGCAAGACCGGGTTGGCACCGGGCGACGTCACCGATATTATCATCACGCACGTCCACTGGGACCATGTGGGCGGGGTGGATCTGTTTCCGGCGGCTCGCCTCTGGATCCAGCGCGATGAGTTCGCCCACTACATCGACGAGGCGGGGAAGCCCAGGGATGAGGCCATCGAGGCCGGCGATGCCGCGATGCTGACCGAGGTCAAGAAGGAAGGCCGGTTGATGCTCGTCGACGGGGACGCGAAGGAGATCATTCCCGGCGTGACCGTCTATACCGGCGGAAAGCATACTTACGCATCGCAGTACGTTGCTGTCCGGACATCGGAGGGGATCGTCGTTCTCGCCTCGGACAACATCTACCTATATGAGAACCTCGAGAAGCATCTGCCGCTTGGACTTACCTTGGACCAGGCCGCCGATCTGCGCGTCCAGGAGCGTGTTCTCCGCCTCGCTTCGAGCCCCCGCCTTATCGTCCCCGGGCACGATCCCGCAATTTTCGAGCGGTTTCCGGAGCCTGGCAACGGCGTCGCCCGGATCAGGTGAGGATATTCAAGGAGGAATCCGATGCCCAAAGCCCTGGTTTCCTATTATTCCCGTACGGGAAATACCAAGAAGATGGCGGCCCGGATCGCCGAGGTCCTCGAGTCGCAAGGCCTCGAGGTGGACCTGAGGACGGTCAAGGACACGACTCCGGCCGACCTCCTCGGCTACGACTGCATCGTCCTCGGGTCCCCGACCTACTACGGCACCATGGCCTGGGAGCTGAAGAAGCTCCTCGACGAGAGCGTCAAGTTCCACGGGAAGCTCAGGGGGAAGGTCGGGGGGGCCTTCACCTCCTCGGCCAACATCGGAGGCGGCAACGAGACGACGGTCCTCGATATCCTCCAGGCGCTCCTCATTCACGGCATGGTCGTCCAGGGGGACTACAGGTTCGACCACTACGGCCCGGTCTCGATCGGCCGGCCCGACAAGAGGTCGCTCGATTGTTGCGGATCCCACGCCAAAAACCTGGCCGCCCTGACGAAGAAGCTCTTCCCTTAGGGCTTCGACGTCAGGAAGGCTGTCCCTATCCGGATTGACTTCGCATTCTCGCGGCGTTATAAGTAGATCAGCAAGAGATCGGGGGAGGTCGAAGGCTGCCGCCGTTCATAGTTTCCAGCGATCGGAGTTGCGCGCGATGAATTGGCTCATCATTGTTCTCATCTCATTCGCCGCGATGTTACTTTTATGGCTCTACTGGAGGGTCTTTTATTTTTTTAGAGACCCTATAAGAGAAATTCCCGAAGGAAATAATATCGTCGCCCCAGCCGATGGAACGATTGTTTATGCCAATATCTGCGAGGACGGCTATGCGCCGGTGACAATCAAAAAAGGCAGAAGAATAAGACTCGATGAGATTGCCAAAACAGATCTGCCGCAAGGAAACCTCTGTCATGTCGGGATCTTCATGAGTTTTTTTGACGTCCATGTGAACAGGATCCCCATTGACGGCCAATTGAAGTTCATCAAGCATCATCAAGCGAAAAATATTTCAATGAATGGAATGGGTTTGCGAAAGTATTTAAGACTGAGGCCGCTATACAAAAATGCGGTTCACATCTTCGAGAACGCGAGGAAAACAACGCGGATCGACGGAGTGTTTCCCGTCTATGTCGTCCAGATCGCGGACGCCTATGTCAGCAAAATACAATGCTTTACCAAAGAAGGTGAGATGATGAAAAAGGGCGAGCGCTTCGGCAAGATCATGATGGGCTCTCAGGTCGATCTGATCTTCCCCTATCGAGACGGGATGAAGATTCTCGTCAAGGAATGGGAACACGTCAGGGCCGGCGAAAGCATCGTCGCCACTTATTAAAGCCCCAGGTTTATGCCGCGACTCTTTGAAGATAGACAGAAAAGGCTGACATTCAGCGAAGCTACCGCGATCATCACCGGGTATGGAATCGGCGGCGGCATTATGACCGTTCCGTATCTGACCACTAAAACCGGCCTACCGATGATGTTCCTCCTTCTGGTGATCGGGCTTTTTATAAGCCTTCTCATGCACCTTATGGTGGCGGAGGTCATTCTGCGGGACGGGCAGAATAACCAGATGGTCGAGCTCTTCCAGAAATTCATCCTGAAAAATAGGCCCGCTATCTTTAGCTGGGCGCTCTTCATCCTGATCGCCTTCGCCTTCCTGGTCAGTCTGTCGGCTTATGTCGCTGGGGGCGGGAGGATCCTGTCCGGGCTCTTCGTGATACCGCTCCATTGGGGACGGCTGATTTTTTATGTTATTTCTGCCGGGGTCGTGTTCTTCGGACTCAAGGTTCTTGGCATGAGCGAAAAATATGCCGTCTTGGCGATCCTATTTATCGTCGGTGTCCTGGCGGTCGGTGCGGCTATGGTACCCTTTTCCCTGAGCATGGAAACGGTCGGCGCCTATAAAGATCATCTGGCCCTGTTCGGCATGATCATGTTCGGCTTTTTCGCCATATTTTCGGTCCCGCAGATCGCCCAGGGGCTTTCCTGGAATAAAAAGCTGATCCCTAAGGCCATTACCCTGGGGGTGGTCATAAACGCCCTGGTCACCCTGTCGATCGTCGTATTGACGTTGGGGGTCAGCACTACGGTCGATGAGGTTGCCGTTATCAGCCTTGGAAAGGCTCTGGGGGGCTGGGCGAATATCGTCGGGTCCGTCTTTGTCCTTTTCGCCATGCTGACCAGTTATTGGTCGGTATCGTTTGCGCTGGCGGTGGTGGTGGAAGAGCGGCTGAAGACCAGCCATCGGATATCCTGGCTGACCGCCACTCTTCCCAGTTTTGTGTTGGTCCTGCTTTCAACGCAGGGGTTCCTCGACTACATGACCATGGCCAGCGGTGCGATTGGCCTACTGGTGGCCTTCATGGTGGTTCCGCTCCTGAACTCTTCCAGACGAAACGGCGTGGTTACCGATCCCGAATGGCACCTAGGTGTCTTCGGATCGAGGCCTTTTCAGCTTATCGTCATCGTGGGGTTTATTGCGATGGCCGTAGGGGCTATTAAGCCTTGGTAGTTGCAGGCCGCGCCTTCGGTCAAGGTCCTCAAGCCGTCGAGCGCCGACGCCTACCATCAATTGAACGCGATCACGATCCAGGTCCAGGCCAGCACCGGCCCCGCCGACGTATCGGGCGACAGGTTCGACCACTACGGCCCGGTCTCGATCGGCCGGCCCGACAAGAGGTCGCTCGATTGTTGCGGATCCCACGCCAAAAACCTGGCCGCCCTGACGAAGAAGCTCTTCCCTTAGGGCTTCGACACCCCGCCACAATTGACTTCGTATTCTCGCGGCGTTATAAGTAAATCAGCAAGAGATCGGGGGAGGTCGAAGGCTGCCTTTACGGAACATCGCTCTTTGTCGTCCCCTTGTCTCTGAATCGTTTTAAGAGGAGGGGGTTCTATGAAACGCATTGTCATTGCAGTCTGGGTGGTTGTCTTGGCCTTGGCAGTCGTCGCCTGGGCACGGTCGCCGGTCCTGCCAACAAGCGGGAGTGTAGAAGAGGCCGCGGCCGCCGTGGATCTCGAAGCCGCTAAAGTGGCCGTCAATTCTGTTCTCGACCAGTGGATTCAAGTCGTTGATAACGAAAACTTGGAACTCTTTTCCAAACTCATGGCTCATGATCCTGACATGGTTTCCTTTGGTACAGACGCCGCGGAGAGATGGGTTGGCTATCAATCCCTAGAGAGCTCGATGGAAAAGCAATTCGAATCCACTGAAGAGAGCAAGGCCATATCGAGAGAACGCGTCATCACGGTTCACAAATCAGGCGAAGTGGCGTGGTGGTCTGAACTTTATGACATGACGGGAAAAGCACAAGGCGAGGCGTTTGCCCTGGAGGGAATGAGGCTAACAGGAGTTTTGGAGAAGCGAAACGGAAATTGGGTCATTGTCCAATTTCATGGTTCTGTCCCGGTTTCCGGGCAGGCCATTAAGTATTAGCCGTTCCTTGGGCCTGACCGGCTTCCCGGGGATATTCGTCCGGCTGTCCACTCCCGGCACAGGGACGAGGATAGGATGAAGTCAGCGTTCGATGAGATTGCGGTATGAAGAAGGGAATTCTCATCGGAGGAAATTGATGCCGAAAACAAGACTCGGAAGATGGGCCGGAGGATTATTGGCCGTGTTCCTTGTGTTTCTTGTCATGCTCATTCTCGGCATGAGGCTTGCGGGAATAGCTCCAGGGACCCCGCTCGCTATCGTACTGGGAACATGCATGATGTTTACCGGAATTGCTACTTTTGTTACGGCGGTAATAAGCCAAGTCAAGTTCAAGGATCACTCGATCGTTGTGATAGCGGCCACAGTCATCGGATTTATTGCCTTCCTCTTCATCACAGTAGAAATAGTAGAGATCGTAAGGGGGATCTTATTGCGCTCAACTCATTAAATCGTCCCTCCTACGCGATCCTTAACGGCCTCGTCCACTCGTCAATAGGGAACGACGCTAATGCGCGCGGCGTGGATGGAGACTACAGGTGAGAATGGCTGCCAAGCGGCGGCTGGCGCCGACAGCGGATCTGGACACGACACCGGAGTCGCGCAGGGGAGCACGTCCAGGAGCATAGTCCCGTCAAAATGGTCGAAATCCCCCGCAAACCAAAATTCCGTTCGTTTGCGAGCGACGCCGACGAGTAATCCCGACGCCCCATCGAAGCGCAGGCTATAAAAGGTCGCCCTGAATTTGTGGGGACCCATGCGCTCCCATACCCCCTGGAAAGGAGTGTAGCGATACGGATTCGTTGGAATGCCACCGAAAGCGATTCCGCCGGAGGCTACGACCGTGCCATCACTATGAAACACCAACACGGATGGCAGTGCCCCACCGGTGGGCATAATCGTTTCCCAGTACCATGTTCCCGTCATCACCGCCCCTTTCGGACCCCGGGCAGATGCGACCTGACCAAGCAGTCCGATCGCGCCGAAAGCCAAAAAGAGCGCGCCGGCCAATAAAACCTTGCGTTTCATGCATGCCTCCTCATTGAGATAGATTATCGGGCTAATTCAGCCGCATCTATACGGACTAAGGCGGGTTTTATGCAGAAGGTTCCCTGGATAAGAGCTCAATCCCCCCGATCGCTGACCCTACAGATTAATAGATAAGTCCTAGAAGCGCGTTTGTCAATTAGGATTTACCCCCTAAAGTCCTTATTCCCCCCTGCACCATCACATTAAAAACGATCTCGCCTTAACCGGATTGACTATTCCCGCCGCTTCGTCAATGATGGTTCCACGGTCATCATGTTCACGAGGAGGCCAATATCATGAAAAGAGTCCTATTCGCCTGCTCTGTTATTCAGCTTCTCGCTCGCGCTCGCAAACGGCCAGAGTATCGCCGTGACCAAGCCCGCCGCCAACGACACCTGGGTCAAGGGGCAGAACCACGCGATCCAATGGACGAAACAGGGGACGATGCCGGACACGGTCCGGATCGTCCTGTGGAATTCGGATGTAACCACTCAAATCCAGGTCATCGTCAATTCGGCCCCCAACACGGGATCCTTCACCTGGGCGGTTCCCGCCTCCCTGGCCGACGGTCCATACCGCATCAAGGTCAAGGTCTCGGGCGCGCCGATCACGGACCTGAGCGGCATCTTCACTATCGGCTCGTCCTCGGAAGGCCTTCACTCGCGCCTTAAGGTTGTCAAGAAGGCTGACCTCAAGCTGCATGCCGCCCCTTCGGTCAAGGTCCTCAAGCCGTCGAGCGCCGATGCCTACCATCAATTGGACACGATCGCGATCCAGGTCCAGGCCAACACCGGCCCCGCCGACGGATCGGGTGACGGGTTCGACCTCGATCTCTACAACGAGACGGGAACGACCCGGGTCACCGACATCCTCTCGGGGGCGATGTCCCAGACATCGCCCGGGGTCTACTCCTATGCCTGGGCGATGCCGCGCATGGATAACGTTCCCGACGGGAGATACACCATCCGGGCCCGGAGCTGGAACCGGAACATCACCGGCCTGAGCGCCCCTTTCTGGATCAGGATCCCCGGGACCGAGGAAAAGGTCGCGGTCGAGGCCGTCATCGACAGCAACTGGAGCTGGAAAAAGGAGCCCTCGGGGAGCGCGCCTGCTGAGCATGTCGCGGCGGAGCGGCCCGGGGAGGCCCGGATCGGGTGGTACAACAGCGCCGGCGATGGCGGCACTCCCTATTTGGGGGTCGTTTACAGGGCGCGGATGCAGTTCCCCATGGACTCACTCAAGGCCAGACTGTCCCGGTTCACGAAAGCGACCCTGAGGCTGAAGCAGACGAGCTTCGGCGTCCGCCACAACGTCGGCGAACTTCACTGGACCATCGGCAAGCTCATGGCCCTCAACGCCCCCTGGGCCGACTTCTGGAACACCCCCGTGACGTTCTTCAAGGAGGTTCCGGCGAGCCCTGGGCCGGACTGGACCTGCGACATCACGAGCCTCGTCCGGGATTGGCTGAGCGGAGCTAAGCCGAATCACGGCCTCCTTGTCACGGCTCACTCGGAGAGCTGGCTTCACATATTCCAATACGCCGTCTCGTTCTACAAGGGGACGATAGAGCTGACCTTCTTCGAACCGGTGTATTGAGCCGTTCCTTCATTGCCTTGATGGGCTGGAAATATGGATTGATAATCTCACCCTGGAGGTGGTATCCTAAGAGCGTGGGGGGCCGGTTACTCCTCTCTGTCATTAATAATACGGATCGCGCCGTGAGCTTTACTTGCGCCCTAAAATACATCTTGTTAGCCCTCGCCATTCTGATGCCGGCGACGACACCGGCGGTGGCGCAGGATCAGGCCGTCCCGGCCGTTGAAAAGTTGGTCGACGTTGGGGGATACAATCTTTACTTCCGGATCATCCCGGGCCGGGGCTCCACGATCCTCCTCGAGTCCGGCGGCGGCATGGATTCCACCGAGTGGAACGCCCTGGCCCCACGGCTGGCGCAGGAAACCGGCGCGACCGTCATCGCCTATGACCGCGCCGGATTCGGAAAGAGCGATTTGCCGGCGACGAAATATGACCTCTGCGAGGACACCGCCGCCCTGTGGCGCGGGCTCAGGACTCTCGGCCTCGATCGGAACCTCATCCTCGTCGGGCATTCCTACGGGGGGTTCCTGATCCGCTTCGAAGCCGCCGAACACCCGGATGCGGTCCGGGGCGTCGTCTTCGTCGACCCCTTCACGGTCGAGTTTGTAGATATGTTCGGCATCGAATATTGTAACAACCATCCCATGATGGGAAAGCTCCCGTTCGACATCTCGCGGCCGGAAACGCTCAGCAAGTTGCAGCGCGCCGCGGTCCGTATGGTCGGCGCACCGGGCGGCAACCTGGCCGAAAAGATCGCCGTCATGCGCAAGGCCGCCATTCCGGAGGGCATCCCGGTGAGGGTGATCACCTCGGGAATCGCTTTCCTCCCCAAACCGGACGAACAGAAGGCCTGGCGGGAGTCCCACGAGCGATTGACGACATCAATAAAGGGCGCCAAATTGGTCCTCGCCGAAAAGAGCAGCCATATGATCCCGTATAGCCAGCCGGACCTTCTCGTCTCTGTCGTATCGGAAGTCATACGTTTGGCGAAGTGATCGAAAGGAGCCGGAGGCTCCTATTGAGCTGGAGGAGGGAGTCATGAGCTTCAAAACTCTCGCCGTCATCACCGCGATCGTTTCGTTCGCGCTCGGCGTTGCGTATCTGGTATTCGGAGCGCTCGTCGTGGGCCGTTGGCAAATCGAGCCCACGGTCGGCGTGCTTCTCGTGGGCAGACGAATCGGGAGCCTTTATCTTGGCCTAGCGGTCATGTATTTCCTTGCCAGATCTGCGCCAGTATCGGTTGCCCGCACGGCCCTAAGTGCCGGAACTGCGGTTGCATTGTCATTGTTGGCCCTGTTCGGGATCTATGAACTTGCTGCGGGGCACGCGGGGCCGGGAATTCTGGCGAGCGTCGCGATCGAGTCCCTTATTGCGCTCGGATACATCCGGATCCTCTTCACCGAGCGAAGGGCCGCGTCTAAGGGCTGACCGCGTGGTCGCGGGGGGGCGCTCCGAGGCGGATCAGCGGTCCGACGCGCCGGCGCTCAAGGATCTGATTTCCCTTTCGAGACGAGTTCTTCCTTGCGCTGGCGGCTGAGGGACTTGACGGTGCATTCCCGGGCCAGGGATAGCGACCGACTTCCGCACTCCTCCCGATAGGCCAGGACGACCGGGCGCCGGGTCCGGGTGTAACGAGAGGCCGTGCCTCTCTGGTGCTCCAGGAGCCGGCGGTCGATATCGGTGGTCACCCCGGTATAGAAGGACCCATCGGAGCATTCCAGGATATAGAGGGACCAGACGGCTTCCGGGGACGCCGGCGGCGGCGCAGGCTCCCCCTTGGCCTTCATCCCCCTGAGCATTCGGCGATACTTGGGTTTCATTTGGCTTGGATGCCCGCCGGGTGATAGTGGACGTAGACCCTGCGCACCATTTCGATGCGCTGGGCCAGCAACTGCTCCGCCCGGGTGGCGATGGCGTCGCCGGCTGATACGTCCAAATTGCCGTCGATCCCGATGGTCAAGTTGATCACGAAGTAGGGGCCGAAGCGGTGGGCGCGGATCTCTTCAACGCTGAGGATCTCGGGGACGTTTTCCAGGATCGAGCGGACCTGTTTGTCCAGGTAATGGCCCGGCACCGAGTCCATGAGGTCGTCGCTGGACTGGCGCAGGATGCCTATGCCGGTGCGCAGGATTAACAGGGCCACCATGGCGCCGGCCAGTGGATCGACCCAGCGATGGCCGTGGCGCGCCAGAAAGATCCCCAGGCTGGCGGCCATGGCCGAAAACACGTCGTTCCGATGGTCGAACGCCAGGGCGCGGATGGCGAGACTGCCGGTCTTTTCCCCGACGGCGCGCGTATATACGGTCAAGATGATCTTGACGACGACGGTGAACAGAGCTACCCACAGGGTCCCCATCGTGGCGCGCTTGACATCGCCGCCGTCCTTCAGCAGGTCGAAGACATTATTGACGGAAGTCCAAAATATGGCGATGGCGGACGTAATGACGAATGAGCCCACGGTCAAGGCCGCGATGCTCTCCATCTGCTGGTGGCCGTAGGGATGCTCATGATCCGCCGGCCGCGCGGCGAGGCCCATGAAATATTTCACGACGACATAATAAGCGACATCGGAGGTCGAGTTGATGCCGTCGGAAAGGAGGGCGGCGCTATGCCCGAAGATGCCCATGGTGGTCTTTCCCGCGGCGAGGACGAAGTTCCAGGCAAGCCCCAGGTTGACGATCCTTCGTCCCTTCCTTGCGCGCTGGACGGGATCGAGCGTTTCGGCAGGGAGAGGGCTTTTCACGGAAGCGCTCTCAACGAATGCCTGATCTTCATCGCGAATGGAGACTACCCCGGAAAGGGCGGCCATGTCAACGGATGGCGGTGCTCGGCTCGAGCGCCGGATTGAAGCGCCCGAAAATGCATTCGAACAACGGGCTTCCGGCGCCCAGCTAGCGGCGCAAGAGCGAGGAACGCCAGGCCGGAGCCTGCCTCGATGGCTCGGCCCCGTCGGAGTCCGTCAGGGGGGACGCCGGGGTCAATCGATCTTCTCGACCCCCGGCCCCAGGGTTTCCAGGAATCGCCGGATCGATAGAGGCGCGCTGCCCTCGTAATGGTTGTTGAAGTTGACGTAGGTCAGGATGTTCTTCCGGGCGTTCGAACGGACGATCCTGGCGGCTGATTCGAGGCCTTCGGGCTTCGGGGCCACGATCTTGTTCCAGACCTCGCCCGTCTCTCCCTCGATCTCGAGCCTGTCGCCGCCGTGGAGGCGGATGATCTGGAAGGCGGCGGTCTCCGGCGCGAAATCTTCGAAAACCTTTCCGATCGGCGGCATGTAATACCCGTCCAGATAGACGAAACCGAGCCCATGCTCCTTGAGGAAACCGAAAAAGGCGGGCGAAAAGTAATTCGCGTTGCGGATCTCGACCGCATACTGAAAGCCCTTGGGAGCCTTGCTGATGAACGCGCCGAATCGGTCGAAGAACGCCTCCGCCGCGGGCATCTTCTTTTTGTTCAGGTATTCGAACTGGAACATGATGGGCCCGAGCTTCGGGCCGAGAGGGGAGAGGATGTCGAGGAACCGGCGGAGAAACCCCTCATCGAGGAAATTGGGGTTCGGCTGGTCGGCGAAGGCCGCCGAGCCCGCCGGCTGATTCTTGTAGTGATGGGTCAATGTCAGAGCGTTCGGCGCCTTGACCGTGAAAGAGAATCCCTCGGGAACGCTCTTTTCGTAGAGGCTGATGGTCCTCGGCTCGGGAAGACGGGCACGGCCGGGGAACAGGCTCCAGAACCACTGATCGACCTCGACCGAATCCAGGACCTTCGCGTAATCGCCGAGGTAGTCGTCCGGCCGATAGCGCTTGCCCGCCTCGTAGATGAGGCCCTTCCAGGAACAGATCGTATTTCCAGGAGCAGGTCCCGAGGCGCAGAAGTCCCTGAAGTTCGGGTGGGATCTTGACGGCCGACGGCATCCTTCCCAGAGCCCCTATTGGGAAAAATCTCCGGAGGCCTCGGGCTGGAAAGTGACCTTCTTGATCTTCAGGCGGCGGATGCCGTTCGGAACGTTCCACTCGATGGTCTCCCCCTCGCGGGCGCCGATGATGGCCGTTCCGACGGGGGCGAGGACGGAGATCTTGCCCTCCCGGATATCCGCCTCGTGGGGGTAGACGAGCCGGTATTCTTCTTCCTTCTTCGTGTCCAGGTCCACCAGGCGGACGACCGACCTCATGGTGACCACATCCTGAGGCACGTCCTTCGGGTCGACGATGACGGCCTGCTCGAGCTCCTTCCTCAGGTCGAGGATGGGCTGGCGGGGCCTCATCGGAGAATCGAGCCCGGCGGTGACGAGCACCTGCAGTCTGTCGTAATCCTGGCGAGTGACGACGATCGAGTGCATGGCGGAGATCTCCTAAAAGGTATTTCCGGGGGTGTTATATATCAATATGGGTCGTAAGAGCCGGCCTGTCAAGCCCGCGGCCCCTGAAACTCGTCGTCAGCTGGGAGGTTCGACCTCGTTCTTCTTGGCTGATTCCTTTGCGTCCCGGGCCGCCCGGACGGTTTTCACGTTCTTTTTTGAGCCTGATCGGGCATTACGATCGAATTCAGCCCAGATCGACGCCGGCAAGAGCCGCTTGCGTAATTCAAGCCGGCTTCGCCGCAGGTAATCGCGTCGCAGATGGACCCGGTCCCGGAAATGCTCGTCATCGAGGAAGATCAGCCGCTCAAAGTAGGGTTCGAAGCGAGCGTTCAGGCCGTTCCGGCCGACCTCCGACCGGAACCGTTTCATGACCCTATTCTTGAAACTGGCCCTCAGGGGAGGAGAAAGAAGGATCAATTGTGCGCGATGAGCCTCCGCCAATTTTTCGATCTTGTGGAGATATTCGAGAGATATGTCGGAAAATGAACCGATTCCCCTTTCCCTTCGCGAAAAGTGGATATCCGAAAAGCAGCGGGCGACTTTCACGAGCGGGAGGATCGCCAGATAGGACAGGGGGCGGGTATCCATGTTGGCCCAAATGACCCTTGAAAAATGCTTGACGTTGGCCGGCGTGTAGAACGGCTTCAAGAAGCTCGAATAGACCGTGCGCCGCTCGAATCCGTACCCGGCGGATTCAAAATTGAGCATCAACACGATGGTTTTCAGCTGGGGGTTGGCGGTCAAGGCGTTGCGGATCAGAATGTATTGGCCGCAATTCATCACGGCCCCGTTGATCGCCAGGGAATTGGCCGTTGTCAGCGACGAGAACAATTGAGCGGCCACGCTGTCGCCGAGCACGACCACCGTTCCCGGGATCTCCCGGCGGCTTTTATCAATGACTTTCACGACCGATCGCCATTTGATCAATTCGGAGCCGGACGTCCAGGAAATGATCCCCTGGGCCAGCCCGTTGAGGACAACGAACCCGGTCAGGACAAAGGCGATCGACGACGCTATCTTCTTCCTCATGGCATCGTATTCATGCCGGGGAGCCGAGGGGTTGCCTTCGGATCCCGGGGCGGCGGGGCGGGCTTAGCCTTCTTTTTAGCGCCGACCCGGGCATAGCGATCGAATTCGGCCCAGATCGGAGCGGACAAGATCCGCTTGCGGAACTCAAGACGGTGTCGCCGCGCGTAATCGCGTTCGCAGATGGACCCTGTCCTTGAAATGCGCGTCATCGATGAAGAACAGCCGTTCAAAGTACGGTTTGAAGAGTGCATTCAAGCCGTTCCGATCGACCTCCGACCGGAACCGGTTCCTGACCCTGTCCTTGAAACGGGCCCTCAGCGGAGGACAAAGAAGGATCAACCGAACGTGATGAGCCTCCGCCAATGCTTCGATCTTATGGAGATATTCGAGAGAGATATCGGAAAATAAGCCGCCTGTCTTTTTCCTTGCCGGGAAGCGTATGTCCGAAAAGCAGCGGGCCACTTTCACGAGCGGGAGGATCGCCAGATAGGATAAGGGCCGGGCAGCCATTTTGGACCAGACGAGCTTCGAAAAATGCTTGACGTTGGCCGGAGTATAAAACGGCTTCAAGAAACTCGAGTAGGTATGGTGCCGCTCGAATCCGAGCACTACGGAGTCCGGATGGAGGATCAGGACCATGGTCTTGAGCTGGGGGTTGCGGGTCAGGACGTTGTGGGCCAGAATGTACTGGCCGCAATTCAGTACGGCCCCGTTGATCGTCAGGGAATTGGCCGCGGCCCTGGATGAGAAAAATTGATTGGCCACGCTATCGCCAAGCACGACCACCGTTCCAGGGATCTCCCGGCGGCTTTTCTTGACGACCTCCGCGACCGGACGCCAGCGGATCAATTCGGAGCCGGACGTGCACGAAATGACCCCCTGGGCCAGCCCATTGAGGAAGATAAATCCGGTCAGGACAAAAGCGATCGACGACGCTAAATTATTTCCTCGTGGCCATGCTTAAAATTGTCCGTAAATGAATTCCTGGACCTTGAAGTTTCCCAGGAACAGGATCCAGGCGATCAGAAGGTAATAGATCCCCCAGCGCAGCCACCACGGCTTTGAATTGAGGAACTCGCGCACCGATCCGCGGCGTTGCCGCCATTGGACGATCCCCAGGATGACCAGGCTGAAGAATATGATCTCCAGGTCGAACACCCGGACGTCCAGGCTCCGCGCCAGTCCCGTGAAGCATGAAAGGTCCTGCTTCAGGACCAGGCTTTTCAGCGGGCCATGCCACAAAGCCGACCAGCCGACGGTCAGTTTCGTGATGATGACCCGGGCGTCGGCAAGGGAATTGGCGCGGAAGAATATCCAGGAAAAGCAGATCAGGGCGAAAGTGGTCAAGGTCCGCAAAGCATTGTGCAGACGGGGAATCGCGGTCAACCCGATCTTCCTGGCCAGCCGCCTGCGGAATTTCTTAGTGACCTGGCCGAAGACAAGATAAAAACCGATCGAGCCCCCCCAAAGAATGAAGGTGGGGTTGATCCCATGCCAGAGTCCGCAGAGCAGCATGGTGATGCTGGTCGCGACTCCATAAGTCCAGGTCTCGAGCTTGACGCCGAGCCACCGTTCTCTCGGCGAGAGCCTCAGCAAGGCATAGGAAAGCGGCAGGAATATGTAATCCCTCAGCCAGGTGGTGAGGGACATATGCCAGCGGCTCCAGAATTCGCCGACCGACCGGGCGGAGTACGGCCTCTTGAAATTCTCCATCAGGTCGAAACCCAGGACCTGAGCCACTCCGCGGGCAATATCGGTGTACCCGGAAAAATCGCAATAGATCTGGTAGGCGAAGAGAACGGCGGCCAGCGTGAGATAGGGGCCGTTGAAGGCCGGGACATTATTGAAGACCTTGTCGACGGCCGGCGCCAAATGCTCCGCCAACACGAACTTCTTGAAGAACCCCCAGAGCACGAGCTGAAGGCCGCCTTTCAGTCTTTCAAAATCAAAACCCGCCGCACCTTTGATCTGAGGCAGTAAGTGGGCGGGACGCTCGATGGGGCCGGCCTGCAGTAAAGGGAAGAACGACGCATAGAGAGCCACGAGCCCTATGTTCTTCTCGGCGGGGTAACGCCGGTAGTAGACCTCGATCGAGTAGCTCATGATCTGCAGGGTGAAGAACGAAAGCCCCATCGGCATGATCCACTTGAACGGACCGGCAAGCAGAGGGCCGAACTTGAAGGCAAAAAGTATAGCCAAGTTCAAAGAGAGGCTGAGCCATAGATATCGCTTTCTTATTCGGGCCTTTTTTGCGGAAGCGATCAACAGGGCGCCGAAATATCCCGTCAAGGTCGCGCCCAGGAGCACGAAGATATATCCCGCTTTCCAGGTCAGGTAATAGAAATAGCCGGCACCGAGCAACACGATCCAGCGCCGCTTCTTCGGCAGGACAAAGTACAAAACCGCCGCGATCGCGAAAACGGCCCAGAAAAGCGGAGAAAAGAATATCATCTCATTGGTTATTTATCAGCATCCGGGGATTCGGTCAATGCTCGATTTTTGCCGGGGAGGCGTCTGACCCCTTGAGGTGACCTATTTCCCCCCGAAAATCACCCCTAAGGGGCATTGCCACCCCCGGTCCCGGACATCATAGTATCCGCGTGTGATCGGAGGGAACCATTATGAGGCAATTTCACTCGGGGGGAACAAGATTCGTCATCGCCGCGGCGGCGGCTTTACTGCTCGTCGCCCTGCCGCAGGCCGCACAGGCTAAAAAGCTCCAGGTCGTCTCGGCCAGCGCCGACATCCACCTCAACGCGGACGCGTCGAGCCCCGTCATCGAAACCCTGGCCCGCGGGGCGACCATGACGCTCGCGAGCGCCATCAAAACGCGCACCCGGTGGTACTACGTCTATTTCACCTCGGCCCAGACGGGGAAGACGCGCTCCGGCTATATCACCGACGACGCGGTCCGGAAGCTCTATCCGGACCTCAAGATCGTCCAGATCACGTCCGAAGACGACGGCGACGGCTCGGAGGCCCTGGACTTCAACGATGCCTACCGGCCCGTCATGGATTGGGGCTCGTCCAAGAACACGATCTTTGAAGCCGAGGGCCGGCCCCAAGGCCAGGAAAAGATCGAGGGCGTGGAGATCGTCACTTACAAGCGACATGTCATGGGGCGCCGGTGTCTCGTCGAGTATGTTTTCGACGACGACCGCCTCGCCGTCACGCGGCTCAGCCTGCTCGAGCACTTCGCCGACAAGAATCGATATATCGAAGATTACCTGAAGCTTAAGGACTACACCGCCTCCAAGATCGGGGCGCCGGCAGCGGATCAGGTCAACTGGCAGGACCCGGCCCTCAAGAGCGAGGAAGCGCTCTGGGGCACGGCCGTGAGCAACGGCCAGCTCGAGTTCCAAGCCCGCTGGGACGTCCCCGGAACCGAGATCCGTATGAAGCTCGTCGGCGGCAACAACGAGGTCGCCTTTGGCGCCGAATTCAGCAATACGGGCTTGAAATCGGCTTCATTCTAACCCCTCCTCTCGAAGATACCCCCCGTCCCCTCCCTCCGGGGACGGGGGGTACTGTATCAACTCGCGAAACAAACAGGACAGGTCTGTAGCCGCAGGCTTTAGCCTGCGTTTCGGGGAAGACGCAACCTGAAGGTTGCGCCTACAGGGCCCGGCGTGTCGCCGGCGTTGTCGAGCCTAGCGCTCTTCGTTGGTCACGAAGCTCATGCTGACCTTGTTGCGGCCGCGCCACTTGGAGTGCATCATGAGCTGTTCGGCCCGCTTGATGAGGCCGTCGACCGAATCGTAGCGCTGGACGAGGCAGGCGCCCATGGAGACGGTGGAGTTGAGCACGCCCGTCTCGACCGAGATGTAGGACTCGGCGACGAGGAGCCGGAGCTTGTTGGCGACGATGTCGAGGCGGCTCTCGTCGATGTTGAGGAGGATGATGAGGAACTCTTCGGCGTCCCAGCGGCCGACGATGTCGAAATAGCGGATGTTCTTATAGAACGTCCGGGCGATCATCCGGAGGACCTTGGCCGCGTTGAACCGGCCGTAACGCTCGAGGATCTTTTCGTAATTGTCCACGTCGGCATAGATCAGGCCGAAGGGGAGGCTGAGCCTCTGGTATTCGTCGAGCCGGGCGGCCAGGTGCATCTCGAGGAACTTCCGGCCGGGGATCCCCGTTTCGTTGTCGACGAGCCCCTGGTGCTCGAGGTCGGTGATGTTCATCGGGATGGTGATCTTGGGCGACTTGTCCGTGAAGACCTCGGCCGCGCCGATGATCTCGCCGTCCTCCCGGATGAGAGGGATGACCCGGAGGGAAATGGGCAGACGATAGCCCTCCTTGTGCTTGATGTAAAGCTCGGCCGAGCGGATGGTCCCGTCCTTGAGGGTGGCGACGATCGGGCACTTCTCCGGGTCGACCGGGTTGCCCTCCTCGTCCACGAGGAGCGCAAGCTCCTCCGGGCACTGCTTGCCCAGGACCTCGGTCCGCTCCGTTCCGGTCATCCTCTCGGCCCCCTGGCCCCAGAATACGATCCGGCGGTCCTTGTCGAGGAAGTAGACCCCTTCCTGGACCTGGTTGAGGAGCGTGTTGAAGAAGGTCTTGGTCGCGCCCTCGAAGACCTCGGTGATCTGCTTTTCAACGGTCATGGCTGGCCCTCGTCCGAATATTCAAGCTGATGCCCCCAAGCATCGTGTGGCCCTTATATAGCATAAAACGGGGCCGGGGCTCAAGCCGGGCGGCCGAGGGAACCTTTTCGGGCCGCCGAGCGTCTAATCATACGAGGAGGCGCCCATGAAGAAGATCTATATCCTTTTGATCACCCTGGCCATGGTCCTGATCCTGCTGATCTCGGCGGGATTCGCTTTCGAGACCGAAAAGACCCTGACGCTCCCGGCCGAGGGCCTGAAGGCGTTCCGCATCGACTGCGCGGCCGGCCGGCTCGACGTGGCCGGCGCCGACGGGCTCGACGGCATCGAGGTCCGGGCCAGGATCAAAGCCGAGGGGGTCAACGACTCCAAGATGGAAGGCTTCCTCAAGGACCACGTCAAGCTCGTCCTCGAGAAGAGGGGAGACCGGGCCGTCCTGACCGCTTCCATCGAAGACCATTGGGGCCTCTTCTTCAACGGCGGCGCCTGGATCGACCTCACGATCCGCGTCCCCAAGAACCTGGCCCTCGACATCGACGACAGCTCCGGGGAGATGGTCGTCGAGGACGTCGACGCCGACGTCGTGATCGACGACAGCTCGGGCGAGATCCGGGTCGCGCGTGTCGGCGGCCGCCTCGAGATCGATGACAGCTCCGGGGACATCGACGTCCGCGACGTCGGGGGCGACGTCGCCATCGACGACGGCTCGGGCGACATCGAGGTCCTCAAGGCCGGCGGCAGTGTCAAGGTGGACGACGGCTCCGGCGACATCAGGATCGACGGTGTCGGCGGGGACGTCCTCATCAAGGAGGCGGGCTCCGGCGACGTCCGGATCGACAACGTCAAAGGCCGCGTCATCCGCCACGATATCGACGAGGACGATGACGAGATGACGACGATGACTGACCCCCCTATGTAAAATGGGTGCAAGGGGAGATTTGGGACGACGATAACTGACCCCCCTTTGTGAAAGGGGGGCCGGGGGGGATTTGTAGCCTCAGGCTTTAGCCTGAGCCTTCCCTAAAACGCAGCCTAAAGGCTGCGGCTACAATAAATATCTCGCCTGCCCTTGACTTAATTGTACATCCAATTGTACAATTAGTCCGGAGGGTCAGCATGGACAAAACCATCGGGATCGCCGAATTGCGCGGCTCTATCGCGGCCGTCGTCAAGGAAGTTCACGAGGATGGGGCGCAGTACGTCATCCTCCAGCGTTCGAAAGCCAAAGCCGTCCTCATCAGCCCCGAGAAGCTCGAAACCCTTGAGGTCATGGCCGACAAGGGACTTCTGGAAGACATCCGGGCGGCCAAAGAGGACATCCTGAAGGGCCGATACGCGAACTTTGAAGACTATTTCGGGAAAGAGGCGGCGGGGAAGTCGCCGGAAAAGCCCGGCGTGGCCGGCAAATCCAAATAATTGACTGCCCAATGCAGTTATTCCTTACCCGGACGTTCCAAAAGAACTTCGAGCGCCTTCCTGACGAGGTCCGTGCCCGGGTCAACCCCTTGACTCCCCGGCATGAAAGCCGGGGTTTGTTCGGGGTTAACCCTGAGCCTCGCTTGTCGTCCCCGCCTTTCAAGGCGGGGCTTGGCGCTGGCGAACGGGTTAAAGAAGCCCTCCTCAAGATCCGCAAGAACCCTGCCCGCGGCAAGCGGCTCCAGGGTCAGCTCAAGGGGGAGTTCTCTCTCCGGGTGGGCGCATACCGGATCATCTATACGCTCGACGCTGAGGGCAATGTCTGGATCGAAACCGTCCGTGCCCGCAAAGACGCCTATAGATAGTTATTTCTTGTAGCCTCAGGTCTTGTAGCCTCAGGCTTTAGCCTGAGTCTTTCTTAGGACCTGTCCGAGCATGATCCGTGGGCGCCAGAATTTCCCCCCTTTGAAAAGGGGGGCTTAGGGGGGATTTGAACGATCCGCGGGCACGGCTTTAGTGGTTATTGACATAGCCGTCCGGCCGAAGATATAGTCCCGCCATGGCCAAATTGAACGGGACCGAGAGCACCGGCGGCCCCCGCGGGAAAGAAAACCTCGTTCTCGTCCATTCCTTTTACGCCAACAGCTTCATCCTCCGCGGGCTCGGCGAATTCCTGAGCGAAGACTTCCACGTCCACTTTATCGACCTTCCCGGCTTCCACGCCCAGGAGCCGCCCCTCCCGGAAGTCAGCCTCGAGAGTTTTTCCAGCCACGTCGCGGACCGGATCCGCGCGCTCGGCCTCGACGACTTCATCCTCGGCGGCATTTCCTTCGGCTATACCGTCGTCTCCCGCGTTCCCCTGCCGCCCGAGTGCCGCGGCGTCCTGGCGGTCTTTCCGTTCCTCGGCTCGCGATCCCTCGCCCTTAGGCGACGAAAAAAGCTCTTCTACCGGGCGGTCGTGAACGTCATCGGCGCGTCGGGCCTCGGCGGGCCGCTCTGGAACACCCGGCTCCTCGAGAGCTTCGCCTTCTGGTGGAGTTCCTACCCGCCCGAAAGGGTCAGGCTCATCCTGGACCATATGGACGGGCGGACGTTCTTCGCCACGGCCCAGCTCATCCTGAACAACAGCGATGGCGCGATGTTCCACGACCGGCCCCATGTCCTGATCCTGAATCCGGCCGACACGACAGTCAGCGCCGACTACTGCGAACGCGTGTTCGAGGATCGCGTGCGGGACCTGTGCATCGTCCGCACCGACCTGGACCACTATCCCGTGGAGCCTACGGCGGAGTATTTCCGGTCCCGATTCCCTCGCGCGGATATGGACCGCATCAAGGCCTTCCTCCGCCGGCCCGGCGCCGCGGATCTCCCGGCCGGACCGGCCGATTGATATGGGCCGCAAGATTCCGTCCGGGCCGAAAGACGATCCTGAGGGTTACCTCGATCCTGGGGGTCATCATCTTTGTCTTCCTGGTGGCTAAGATCGGTCCGGGGCGCATCTGGGACAACCTGAAAGGGCTGGCGCTCCCGAGCCTCGTCCTTCTGTTCGTCCTGCGGACCCTCTACTGGATCTTCCGGACGCTCATCTGGAGAACCATCCTGGCCGGGGACCCGGCCGTCCGTGCTCCCTCCCTCGGCCGCCTGTTCGGCGCCCGCATCGCCGGCCACGCGGTAAGCTATCTCACGCCGTCGGCCTACCTGGGCGGAGAGGCCGCGCGGACGCTCCTCGTCGAAGGCGTCAACCGAAAGAAAGTCCTCGCGTCCGTCGTCGTCGACACGACATTCGAGATCCTCGCGCTGGTGCTGTTCGCCGCCGGGGGGATCGCGGTGATCGTCGCAGGCTCGATGATCCCCGTTCCGGCCCGGCTCGGACTGACGGCCGCCATGATCGCCTCGGTCCTCGGCCTGATCTTTCTCGTCGGCCGCCAGCGCCGGGGGCTCTTTACCTGGCTCATCGACCTATTGGGCCGCGTGGGAATCCGGCCGGCGTTCGTCGAGCGGAACCGCGACAAGCTCCGAGAGGTGGACGCGCATATCTCCGGCTTCTACGCCCGGGGCCGTCGGGCGGTCGTGAGTCTCTTCCTCCTGGATCTCCTGCTCCACGCTTTCTGGGTCTTGGAGATCCATCTGACCCTCCGCGCCCTCGGCGCTCCCGGCCTGACCGTCGGCAAAAGCTTCCTCGTCGTCACGCTGGGCGCCGTGGGGCTTCTCCTGCCGACGACCCCCGCGTCGCTCGGGACCTACGAAGCGGCCAACTTGGCGGTTTTCATCGGGCTGGGATGGAGCGCCGGGCTCAGCCTGTCGCTCGCCCTCGTCCGGCGCGTCCTGGCCCTGTTCTGGGCCGGCGTCGGGCTCGTCGTCATCGCGGTCCACCGCCCGCGAGGGAAGATCCGTCAGGGCCTGACCCCCTGCAAGCCCCTGTTTCTCCCCTTGACACTGCGCTGACATCACGTTAATCTTCCCATCGAAGCGCCACAGGGGGTGCGCAACGATGCGGACACTCATCGGCTCACGTCTCCGTAAGGCCCGCGAAGAGACGGGCATGAACCAGGGCGCTTTCGCCCGGTCCATCGGCCTCTCGTCCGAGTACATCTCCCTCCTCGAGGCCGGCAAGCGCACGCCGTCCTTCAGCACGCTCGAGAAGATCTCGGCCTTCCTCAAGAAGGACGTCTCCTTCTTCTTCGAGCACCGCGAGCCCCCCTTCACGATGCTCCTCCGCGGCGAGGCCCTGACCGAGGGCGACCGCGCCGAGCTCGGCCGCTTCCGCCGCTACTGCGAGCGCTACCTCGAGCTCGAGGACATCACCGGCCGCCGCCTGGAGCTCGCCCCGCTCTACACCCACTCCTCGCCCGAGCGCCTGGCCGACGACGAGCGCCGCCGCCTCGGCCTCGGCACCGGCCCCATCCGGGATATCTTCGCCGTCGTCGAGCAAAACGGCCTGCGCATCCTCCGCCTGCCTTTCCCCGAGGACTCCCGCGTCTCGGGCGCCCTCATCTACCTCGAGGACAAGGGGGCCGCCTTCGCCCTCGTCAATTCCGCCGATTCGCCCGGCCGCCAGGCCTTCACCGCCGCCCACGAATACGGCCATTACCTCAAGGACCGGAACGACAGCCCGGTCGTCGATCACCCCGACGTATTCGTGGACGAGTACGTCTCCCTCTACCCGCCGCGCGAGCAGTTCGCCCAGGCGTTCGCCGCCCGCTTCCTCATGCCGCCGGTGCGCGTCCGGGACATCGTCGAGCGCGAGATCCGGCCCCGCCGCGTCCGCTACGAGGACGTCCTCTACCTCAAGCGCTATTTCGGCGTCAGCACCCAGGCCATGCTCCGGACGCTCCGGAACGAGTTCCTCATCCGCCGCGAGCTCTTCGAGGAATACTTCAAGCGCGACCCGGAGCCCGCCGAGCGCGAGCTCTTCGGCAACGTCGCGGGAGCGGGGGAGGCTAAGAAGGCGCGGGTCGCGGCGCCGGCCGGGGGAGGGGGAGTGGGAGGGGGCGCGAGAAAAGCCGCCAAGGAGGGCGACGAGCCCCTGTTCCCGGGCGAAGAGGGGGCCGGGGCCGCGGGAGGCATGGGGCGCGTCCCCGGGGCAAGGCCATCCCGTCGGACCGCTATAAGCTCCTCGCCCGCGAGGCCGCCGCGATCATCGAAGCACGCAAGCGCGGCGAGTCGGAGCCCAGCCCCGAAGAGCCCGACGACCAAACCCCGCTTCTCACGGAGGAACCTGAGCAATGAACAAGACCGTCAAGATCATCGTCATCTTCCTCGTCTTCGACCTCGTCGTCCTCGGGGCCTACTTCGGCATCAAGTCGGCCATGTCCTCGAACTCCGGCAAAACGCCCATGGACGCCTACGAGTGGAAATCCATGGACGAATACTACCAGCCCGCCGATTACGTCGAGCAGTTCATCAAGGACGACGCCCTGGCCAAGGGCATCTTCCCCGTCGAGATCCGCAATTACGGCAGGAATGCGGACGTCCTGAAGCGCTTCGTCGGCAAGAATTTCGCCCGCTCGTCCGCCTCGAGCCTCGACCTGGCCTTCCCCGGCCTCGACGACTGGACCCTGGTCGATGTCAGGTACAAGAACGAGAAACAACAGGAGATCGCAAGGACGATCCTGTATGTGAGCGTCAAGAACCAATGGCGGGTGGGGGATAGCGGGACGCTGGGGAAGTAGGTAGAAGACTAATTATTTAAGGCCGTTTGCTGAGAATGTTAAAAAAGCTCACAGTCCCGCAGCTAATTAAAAAAATCGCTAAGTTCCGAGATGATCGGGATTGGATGCAGTTCCACGATCCGAAGAATATGGCGATTTCGATAATTATTGAAGCCGCCGAGCTTCTTGAGCATTTCCAATGGAAGACCCAGGACGAAGTGGAGCAATATATCCCGAAAAACCTCCGTGAGATTCAAAGCGAGATAGCAGATATCGCTTTATATCTAATTGAACTTGCAGATAACCTAAACATCGATTTATTGGAGGCCATGTACGAAAAACTCGCAGAGAATGGCAGGAAATATCCGATAGAAAAAGCTAAGGGCAAGCATACGAAATATAATCGATTATAATCCATGGATTTCACCCCGTTATTGGATAGCAAAGGCTTTTTCCGGTTCACGGGTCCCCCAGAACATTGGCTATATGCCGTGAAATATATGACATGGGGACTTGAAAACAAATATTTGCCACAATGGAAACGCTTACAACCAGGCGATGTATTCTTCATACACAGCACTAAGAATTCTTATTATTCGAATGCTAAATCAGGCATTATCGGATTAGGAGTTATTGGATCTCAATTTGATATTAAAAAAGATTACAGGTGGCTTCGAGAACTTAAGGAAAGGCAAAATATTTGGCCATTATTAATTCCGCTCTCAGAGATCTATTTATTCAGTAAACTACCTAAACTCATAAATTGGGACGCTCCGAACCTAGACAACGAATCCAAAACGAAGGATTTAATTGGGGCGTTACTAGTGAATATTATCCCACTATCAGCTATTAGCGGTTTTCCTCAAATGGGGAGCTTTTCCCACGTCTCGAAAGGGGTAGCAAGCCAAGTCCTCTTCGATAAGAGACCACTTCATACATATCAATCACAATATGAGGACATTGTATATGACGCTAAGCCAACCAGATTGACTAAAGTGAATGACGTTTCGGAAACATTTCGATTTGCTGCCACGCTGAGCACTTTTGACAACATAAAGCGCAGGATTATAAAGGAGACTCCTTCCACGTACGTTAAAGACAACGAACTGCTAGCGAAGGCCGATAAGGTACATTGCTCCATAATCCAGGGACTTATCGATATTTTCAAAGCTAAGGGATACGATACTTTGTCTAATAGGTTCGTCGATCTTTTTGTTCATAATAGAGATAGATCACTGCTGTTCGAAGTCAAAAGTACTGAAAATAAGAACTTTCGAAGTCAAGCCCGAAAAGGCGTCATACAATTGTTGGAGTATGATTATTATGAAATTAGGAAATTCGAAGAAGAACAGGGTATTTCGTTTAAGAATAGGCACAGAGTCATTGTCCCGTCAAGATTGCCCAACGATGAAAGATATGTAGGGTTTATTAATGATATAAAGATCGGTGTAGCCCTGGTTAGCGATAACCGGATCAATCCAGTAGGCGCTGACCTAGGATTATCAAACGCATAAACTATATTTCCCTGCCTTCTATTGTTTCTAAAGGCATAATTAATGGAAGCCACCGAATCCGACTCGGCCTGCTGTGCTTGATGCTCGTCTTTACTTGCCGGACGCTATTCTAGCCGTCCACATACTGCCGTCCCGGGTGACGTAATTCATGATCGTGCTCGAATGCGCCTTATCCCAGGTCCCCGATGGCGCATGGATCTGTGTGCCGGCGATATTGGCGCCCTCTGCGGACGTCTCCAATGGAACCGATGCGTGATTCCTCCCTCGAGGATGAATGGGACAATGGCAAACCAGTTTATACCTGTCCAAGAGGAAAAGTGCTGTTTTATGGGACGATATCTGAGGCGGGGAAACGGCTGAAATCGTCCGGCCCGAGCCTTTAGATCCCGGTCACCCGATAATCCATCTTCTTTCAGAGGGGAATCCATTTTGCGGGGGCTTTTCTCGTTCACCGGGCCTTTCTTGACACGTCAAGAGCGCAGGAAGATCTTGGCATGAAAGCCGCATTAACAGATGTAGCTTCCCCCAAATCCATAGGCTCATCCAGTGATGGATGTGCCCTAGGACGGCGAGAAGCAAGGGAGGAAACAATGGATATCAAGAAAGCGGGGATGGCGTTTTTAACGGCCTTCATTTTGTTCATGGTTCCGGTGGCGGTCTATGCCGGAAGCGCCGAGTGGCAGGATACTCTGGGACAGAACGAGAAGCTGAAGGTTTCAGAGGGGTTGAGATCCTCGGATGGCAACTATACCCTGGTCCTGCAGGAGGATGGCAATTTAGTGACCTATGATAGCCATAAGAAAGCCATCTGGAACAGCGGCACGGACAAAAGCGGGGCCGTGGAGTGCGTCATGCAGGGTGACGGCAATCTGTTGCTCAAGGACAGGGGCGGAAGAGTCGCCTGGGCGACCTACACGGACGGCTACAATAACGCGAAATTGAAGATGCAAAATGACGGGAACCTGGTCATTTACAACGCAAGAGGAATGGCCGTGTGGGCTAACGGAAGGATCAAAGACAGCTTGTTAAAGGGCGATAACCTGTTAGCCGCCGAGTTCATCAGGTCTCAGAATAGGAAATTTTCCCTGGTCATGCAGGGAGACGGCAATTTAGTGGCCTACGACATTCAAAAGAAAGCGTTGTGGAATAGCGGCACGTCCGGAAGCGGGGCCGTGGAATGCGTCCTTCAGAGTGACGGGAATCTGTTGCTCAAGGATAAGAACGGAAAGAACGTCTGGGCGACGAATACCTATGGTCATCCGAATGCGAAATTAATGATCCAAGATGACGGCAACGTCGTGATGTATGTCGCGGAAGGAATTCCGGTCTGGTCCAACGGGAACCTCAATTCGAACGTTCCGCGCGACACGCCCCCTGCCGACGCGCCCGCCGAAGTGCACGCTCAGAACGACGCCGGAAGCGGTCGCGACGCCGGAAACGCTTTGGACGAGGCTGTCCCCATCTATCCGATCACCAAGCCGGCCGACGGCGAGCTCAGCCCGGCCGACAGCATCGATTTTTACAGCATTCCGCTCGATAAGGAATGGAGGGTGTCCATCCAACTCACGGTCCAGGGCGACCAGGACTACAATCTTGCCCTGCTCGAATCCAACGGCGACGTCCTGGCCTCGTCGGCCCGGGGAATGGGGCAGTCCGAATCCCTCGATTTCCTGGCGCCCGCAACGCGGGCGTATTACGTCCGCGTCTCGCGCAAAGCCGGCCAGGGCCGCTACAGGATAGAGCTGACGTTCCATCAGCAGGAAAGCACGAAAGACAATTCATCGGGTTACTACGCCAATACCGGCGATAAAGAGTTCGACGGTGCGCTTCACAGCCTGAACAATGTCGCGTATAAGGACCTGGATAATTTCATTAGCTTATTGAACGGCGCATTCGGCATCTCCAAACCGTGGATCGAGAACCTTGTCAGGAGAGAAAAGATCCCCCCCGCCGACGTGTACATGATCGCGAGGCTCGCATCCGTAATGCGCCGGCCGATCGATACCGTCAAAAGGGATTACATGGCCAATAGGGGCCAGGGGTGGGGCGTCATTGCCAAGCATCTGGGAATAAAGCCGGGGTCGAAAGAATTCCACGCCCTCAAAAACGACGATAAGGGAGTGTTCTCGAAGGCGAAGGGTCAAGGACAGGAGAAAAAGGATAAATAGGAGGGGTGGATCATGAAAAAGCTACAAGCCGGATCGTTCGCTTTTCTGATCGCGGCGCTTCTGTTCCAAGCGTGCAGTCTCGTGCCGCTCACCGGAAGGCGCCAGCTCTCGCTCGTCTCCGATGCCGACATGCTTTCCATGAGCTTCGGCCAGTACGACCAGTTCAAGAAGGAAAACAAGATGAGTTCGAACTCGGCGGAGACGAATGACGGTCAAGCGCGTCGGCAGGAACATCCAGAACGCGGTGACGACCTATTTCGCCCGGAACAAGATGTCCCAGGATCTCAACGGGTTCGCGTGGGAATTCAACCTCGTCGAAAACAAGGAAGCCAACGCCTGGTGCATGCCGGGAGGCAAGGTCATGGTGTATTCCGGCATCCTTCCGTTCGCACAGAACGAAACCGGCCTGGCCGTCGTCATGGGGCACGAGATCGCTCACGCCGTGGCGAAGCACAGCAACGAGCGGATGAGCCAGGCGCTGGTCGCCCAGTTGGGCGGACAGGCGCTCGCCGTGGCGCTCAAGCAGAAGCCCCAGAAGACCCAGCAGATCTGGATGACCCTTTTCGGCGTCGGGGTCCAGCTGGGCGCGGTCCTGCCGTACAACCGTCTTCAGGAGAGCCGAAGCCGACCGGCTCGGGTTGATCTTCATGGCCATGGCCGGGTACGACCCCAATACCGCTATCGGGTTCTGGCAACGCATGTCTCAGAGCGCGGGAGCGAAGCCGCCGGAGTTCCTGAGCACGCACCCCTCCGACAAGAATCGGATACAGAAGATCAGATCGGAGATGCCGGAAGCGATGAAGTATTACAAGAAGTAGCGAAACAGAGAGAGGAAAACGCCCATGAAAAGAATTCTAACGGTATCCGTCGTGATGGTTTTCTTGCTGGCATCCAGCAACTGCGCGTCGTGGAACAAGACCACTCGGGGCGCCGTGATCGGCGGCGCCGGAGGGGCCGTCGTCGGCGGGGTGATCGGCCATGCCGCCGGAAACACCCTGCTCGGCGCGATCATCGGGGCGGCGGTCGGCGGGGCGGCCGGCGCCTTCATCGGGAACTACATGGATAAGCAGGCCGCGGAAATGCAGAGGGACCTCGAGGGGGCGGAGATCCAGCGCATCGGAGAAGGCATCAAGATCACCTTCGACAGCGGGATCCTTTACGACATCGACAGATCCGAGCTCCGGCCGGTCAGCAAAACGAACCTGGCCGACCTGGCCAAGATCCTGAACAAGTATCCCGATACCAACATCCTTATCGAGGGCCATACGGACGACACCGGATCGGACGACCACAACATGACCCTTTCGAAGGACCGCGCTCAGTCGGTGGCTTCTTACCTGGCGACAGTCGATGTGGCCTCGGCGAGGTTCTCGACCGCCGGCTACGGCGAAGCCCAGCCGATCGTGACGAACGATACGACCGAAGGCCGGCAGAAGAACCGCCGGGTGGATATCGCCGTCATGGCCAACGACAAGCTGAAAAAGGCCGCCCAGGAAAAGACGAAGGGCTGAATCCCTTGATCATCGAGAGGAGAACCTATGCATAATTTCTTTTGGACGATCGTGATCGGTTTCGCGGTTGGAGCCATCGCCAAGCTTCTCATGCCGGGGAGAGATCCGGGCGGAATTATCATTACGATCCTTCTTGGAATTGGCGGGTCCTTTGCCGCGACCTACATCGGACAGCACTTCGGGTGGTATAGAGAGGGTCAGCCTGCCGGGTTCATCGGGGCGATCCTCGGAGCCATCCTGATCCTGATCTTGTACCGGTTGATCAGGAGGAGATAGCTGCTTCCTATTGGGTTCGAGCCTCCGGGCCTTCCCGCGTCCCCTTGGCCGGCTGCTTGAGCCGTTAGGAAAACCCGGTTTCGGTCTATGGTGAGAAATCCGGGTTTCCGAGGTCGTCAATATTGCGGAAACCAGAGTAGCGGGGGTGGCCCTTGACAAAGCGTAACTCATGTAATACAAATAATACAGAGGTGACCGATATGGGTATGCTCTCTGTCCGGCTCTCCGAGGAAATAGATCGCCGGCTTAACGTGCTCTCCGAGAAGACGAAAAGGACCAAGACGTCCTTCATCCGTGAGATGATCGAGAATTCCCTGGCGGATTACGAAGAGGCATACACGGCGCTCGGCAGGCTCAACGAAAAGAACGCCATGTATCTGACCAGCGAGGAGTTGGAGAAAGAGCTTGGCCTATGACGTCGTCTGGCACGAAAAGGTCAAAGCCGACTTCGCCTCATTGACCAAGAAGGATACATCCCGGATCTTAGCCAAGATAAAAGAGAATCTCCTGCCGGACCCAGGCGCGGCGGGCAAGCCGCTCAAAGGCGTATTCAAGGGGCTGTACAGGTATCCGGGTCGGCGCTTACAGGATAATCTTTGCCATAGATCATGCTGAACACCGCGTGATCGTCCTCCATGTGAAACATAGAAAGGACGCTTATCGCGATTAGGGCTGATGCCGGAGTTCTCAGCGCTATGGCTGAGCTTGACCGAATGCTAGGAGATCTTCTGCCGCGTATCGACGGCGATCATCCATGACGATCTTGATGCATCGATCTGTGGAGGAAACGGGAGGCGCCGAGCAATACCCTCCTGTCCGGCCTATATCCTTTGAGAAAATGCTCGAGCGGGTCCGGGCGAGAACCAAAGGCCTGTGAGCGGAAGATCGACGGATAGACGCTCGACACGCCGAGGCGAAAGATCTCATCATGCCGTCGGTCAAGGTTCGTGATCGAAGCGTCGGACTGGAATTGCTCGGGAAGGTGGATTCGAACACGGGGAGTCATCGATGAACGAATCGACGAAGGTCGCGTCCCTTCACGGCATCGAGCTGGCCGAACTTCTGATCGGGGCGAGGAGATCCGGCGTCGGCTAGGATCCCTTCCATCTCATGCGGATCGACGAACAATTCCTGTTCGAGACGCCTCATGGCCAGTGTCTCCACGGCGTTGGAAAGTTTCCTGTTTTCCGATTTCGCGTACGCTTTGAGGAGGCTATAGTTGTCTTCCGAGACGCGGAGAGTGACAGTTTTGCTCATGATGCGGATTCCTTCATAAAGATTCACATGTATTCTAATCGCATCGTATTGACAAGTCAAGGGCCTCGATGAGCCCTAAGCGGTATTCATCCCTCGAGTGTGAATGGGGCGATGATGAACCCGTTTTCGGTGAGAACTTGTCGGACGCGCTCGGCGATGGCCGCGGAATCGGGGGTGTCGCCATGGATGCAAATGGTCTGGGCATCCAAGAGAACCTCGGTCCCGGCTACGGTGATGACCTTGCCGTCCCTGGCGATCTGGAGGGCTTGTTCGGCGGCGAGCGCGGGGTTCGTTATTAGGGCGTCATCGAACCGTCGCGAGCGGAGGGAGCCGTCGGGCTCATAACGCCGATCGGCGAAGGCCTCGCCGATCGCCGTGAACCCTTCCTTCCGCCAGATATTCAGGGCGGGGGAATTTGCTAATCCAACGAGGGCGAGCTTCCTGCCGAGCCGGCCGACGCCGCGGGCGATGGCCAAGGCCGTCCGCTCGTCCTTGGCGGCCGTATTGTAGAGCGCGCCGTGCGGCTTGACGTGCCTGACTTCCAGCCCCAGTCCGGCGGCCAGCTCGACGAGCCGGTTGACCTGCCGATAGACCGATTCCGCGATCTGGTCTGAGGTCATATCCATTTCCTTCCTACCGAAGGAATCACGGTCCGGATAGGACGGATGCGCGCCGATCCCGACGCCGTAGCGGGCGCAGAGCTTCATCACCCGGATCATGGATTCATCGTCTCCCGCGTGCCCGCCGCAGGCGATGTTCGCGGACGTGATCTGGCGGATCAAGAGTTCTTCAGGACTCAGGCTAAAGCCTGAGGCTACAGAAGAGCGCAGGCTAGGGTCTGAGGGTACCTCGGAAGAGCGCAGGCTAAAGCCTGCGGCTACATCAGAAGAAGACTCGCCGATGTCGGAATTGAGGTCGATAGTTCGGATCATGGTGTCCTCATTCCAGCTCCCGGCCTTTCGTCTCGGGCAAGAAGAGCATCACGACAGCCCCGGCCAGGAAAAAGAACGCCGTCAGCCCGAGGGCACTGCCGATGCCGTAAACATCGGAAAGCGCCCCGATCAGGAAGGGCGCGAGGGCGCTGAAGGCCCTTCCGACATTATAGGTCAGGCCTTGGGCGGTCGCGCGGATGTGTGTCGGGAATAGCTCCGCAAGCATCGCGCCGAACACGCTGAAATAGCCGTGGCCGAAGAACCCTATGAACGGCCCGAGGATGAACAGCCAGAGCTCCTGGCGGGCCAGCTGGCCGTACAGCGGGACGAGAAGCGCGGCGGCGACGAGGAACGTGATGAACACCGGGCGCCTTCCAAAGCGGTCGGCGAGGAATCCGAACAGGAGATAGCCGAAGAAGGCCCCGATCTGCATCGGGACGATCCAGGCCGAGCTCTTGACGATGCCCAGTCCGGCGCCGCCGTCCGCGACGGGCCTCGAAAGGAAGGTCGGCATCCAGGTGAATAGTCCCCAGTAAGCGAAGAGCACGCAGGTCGTCAGGAGCGAGGCCGTCAGGGTCTTTTTGAGGAGCGGCGGCCTGAAGATGACTCCGATCGAACTGCGCGCCCCGTCCCGCCGCGCGCCCTTGTTCTTCACCCATATCTCGGGCTCCGGGACATGGCGCTGGATCCAGGCCACGAGGAACGCGGGCAGGATCCCGATGAGGAACAGGGCCCGCCAGCCGAACCTGGGCAGAACGACGGCGGAGATGAGGGCGGCGAGGATATATCCGACGGCCCAGCCGGATTGCATGATGCCGATGGCTTTTCCCCGGTGTTCCGCCGGCCATGTCTCCGAGACCAGGACGGACCCCGCGGACCATTCCCCGCCCATCCCGAAGCCGACGAGACAGCGCCACAGGAGAAGCGCCGCGAGCGTCTGTGCCGTGGCCGTCAACGCCGTGAACACGGAATAGGCGAGGATGGCAAGGACGAGCGTCCGGACACGTCCGACGCGGTCGGCCAGGGCCCCGAAGAAGATGCCTCCGAACGCCGAGGCCAGGAGCGTCAGCGAGGCCACGGCGCCCGCCTGCGCCGAGGTCAGATGGAATTCCTTCTGGATGGTGACGAGCGCGAACGCGTAGAACATGATGTCCATCGCGTCGAGCATCCAGCCGAACTGGGCGGCGAAGAGCGCCTTCCACTGCCTTTTTCCGATGGTCGCGTACCATTTCATGGAATGAGTCTCTCCTGGGCCACTCCGAACCTGTGAGCGTCGTTTACGGAAACGAACACGAAGCGGACCGTGTCGCGCGGGCGAAGCTGGCCGATGCGGTGGAGGTCGGCGGAGATCACGTTCGCGATCTTCGGATATCCGCCGGTGGTTTGATGCTCGACGAACAGGATGATGGGCATGCCGTCCGGCGAGACCTGGATGGCGCCCAGGGGGACGCCTTCGGTGATCATGTCCTCGGCTCCGAGGCGCGGCAGGGGAGTGCCCTTCAAGCGCAAGCCCATGCGATTGGCCTCCTCGCTGACCTGATAGGGGGAAGTGGAGAAGAGCCGGAGCGTCTCTTCGGGGAATCGATGCGTCTGGGGTGCTTCCGTGACCCGGAGGTATCGCCTTTTCATCAATTCGGCCGCGATGTCGGCGGGGAAGCGGGGGCCGGGAGCAGGCGTGCCCTCCCATGGATCATAGGTGAGGGCATCGCCTTTTCGCAGGGGCCGCCCCTGAAATCCGCCGATGCCCGTAACTAGATGGGTCGAGGCACTGCCCAGGACTTTATCGACCTTGAACCCGCCGCGGACGCAGAGGTAACAGCGCGCCCCGTCGGCGGCGGGCCCGAAACGCAGGGCCTGACCGGAGCGGACCGGAATCGAAGTCCACAAAGGAACGGACGCTCCGTCGATCGTGGGCCTGAAATCGGAGCCGGTCAGCGCGATGAGAGCCGATTCTTCGAACAGGAACTCGCCGCCCACCAGCGTCATTTCGAGGGCGGGCGCGGAAGGATCGTTGCCGAGGAGCCGGTTCCCGATGCGGAGCGAGACGGGATCGGCCGCGCCGGACGCCGAGATCCCGAGGTGGGAGTAGCCGAACCGCCCGAGGTCCTGGACCGTGGTCAGGAATCCGGGTTTCAGGACGCGCATCAGGGGCATGGGCTACTCGGCGGCTCGCAAGGCATTGGAATTCTTCCATCGTGATCGGGACGAAGCGGACCCGATCGCCCATCTGGAGGAGCGTCGGAGGGTCCTTCTCCGGCGAGAAGAGGGGAAGCGGGGTCCTGCCGATGAGGCGCCATCCGCCTGGAGAATCAACGGGATAGACGCCGGTCTGGCTCCCTCCGATGGCGACGCTTCCCGCGGGAACCCTCAGGCGCGGGCGTCTTCAGTCTCGGCGTGGCGAGTTCCTTGGGCAGGTCGCCCAGGTAGGGGAATCCCGGGGAAAAGCCGAGAAAATAGACGAGATATTCCGTGCCGGAATGAAGCCGGATGACCTCTTCGACGGTCCGCCCGCTAAGCTCGGCGACGTCCCCGAGATCGGGGGCCATTTCCCCCTCATAGCACACGGGGATATCGACCGTCCTTGGTTTGGGAAGGGTGATGGCGTCCTTCTTCTGGATAAGGGAGCGGACCATCTCCGCGGTCTCGTCAGGCCCGGCGACCGTGGGATCGATACGTCAGAAGCAGGGAGTCGTAGGCCGGATGGATCGACCGAATATGATCCGGCTTCCGGGCTGTGAGCAGATGAAATAGCCGGAACACGTCGGCGTGACATTCCCGCGAAATGCCTTCTCCGACCCTGATCAGAAGCGAGCGGTCGCCGACCCATTCGACGCGGGGATATTCCGATTCCGGGGAGACCATTGGTGCCTCCGTAAATATATCCCCGCCCGTCCGCGGGTGTCAAACGATGCTATGCACTTTATTTCGAGCGGCCATAGATATCTCCCCGAGTATCGATATCGATGATCCTAATATCAGGGGTCCGCCAAATGTATAAGACCCTGAATCTCCCGACTCTGAGGCGATAGAGGTCTTCTATCGATGGCGCCACGTAGTTTTTTAATATTTCCGGTCTCAGGGAGCTTATCTATGGCTGAGACGATGTTCGTCCGGATCTTGTTTTCAAGTTTAGAGAGGTATTTAAGGCTCGTCCTGCTGTAAAAGACATTCATAATCCGAGAGACTTTTTTAGCTCTTCCGGCGGGAACGAATTCGTCGGATTCAAGGATCTTCAGCAGGCGCTTTTCATCCTTTTCGGCGAGGAGAAGCTCGGTCCCGGCGTCGACGTTTCTGGCCAGCCATTCACTGAGGGCGCCGCGGACGATGGACGAAAGACTCCTGCGCTTCACGAAGGCCACGACGCGGGCCTTGTCGTAGAGATCGGCTTCGAGAATGACATTGACCCGTTTCATCGTTTTGCGTTCCATATATACATATATACATACTTACGCATCGAATATCAATAGCCTTTTGACATACTTAAAAGAGACGGAGGGGCTCCAGGATATTTCTCATCTGAACCCAGGGAAGTTGGCTTTGACACTATGTTCATCTCGGGCTATATTCCCCCCATGGGAATCCAAAGAACGACAATTCTCCGTGTTGTTTTGGGAGTCGCGGTCGTCGCCCTGCCTCAGGCCGCTTTCGGCCTCCGAGCGGGCCCCCGTCGTGAAGTCCGGCGTCGTGGACGTCGGGACGGCCAAGCTCACCTATGACGAAGCCGGGCAGGGGGACGCCATCGTCTTGATCCACGGCGGCCGTCTCACGAAGGAGATGTGGGACGGGCCGTTCCAGGATCTCGCCAAGAACTACAGGGTCGTCCGCTACGACGCCAGGAACCACGGCCGCTCCCGGAGCGAAAAGGGGGATTTTTTCCACTTCAAGGACCTCAATGCTCTGATGGAGCGAGTTGCATATCGACAAGGCCGTCATCATGGGACTTTCCATGGGCGGCTATGTCGCCACGGATTTTGCCCTCCGGTATCCCGACAAGGTCAGCGGGCTCATCCTGGTCGCCCCGGGACTTTCGGGATACGATTTCCACGGACCGGAGTTCGAGGCTTTCATCGAGAAATATGGCGCCGCCGCGGCATCGGGCGACAAGGATAAGATCGTCGAGGCGTTCATGGAGGCCTGGGTGTACGGGCCGAAACGGAAGGCCGAGGACCTGCCCCAGGCGCTTCGCGACAAGGTCCGGGGCATGATAAAGCAGTCGATGGATATACAGAACGACGCGGCCATCGAGTATCGCCCGATCCCGCTGGCCGCCGGACGTCTCAATGAGATCAAGGCCCCGACGCTGGCCATCGTCGGCGACCTCGATATGCCCGGCATCCTCGAGATCGTGGACCTGCTCGGGAAGAACGTGCCGAATTTCGAGAAGGTGCTCATCCCCGGAGTCGCCCACATGGTCAGCCTCGAGAAGCCCGTGGAATTCGAAGCGGCCGTGCGCGCGTTCCTGAAGAAGGTCTATGGAACTGTTTCGTAGCCGAAATCGCGGAAATGGGCATCGAAGGCAAAGGCCGACCGGAGGCCCGTCCTCCGCATGACCTCGAAGCTCACGCAATCGACGAGGCTCAGCGCGCGGCGGCCCGCCGCCAGGTGAACTCCCACCCCGGCCTCGTGGATCTCCCTCGTCACCCAGACAAGACGCAGGACCGGCCGGACATCCTGCTCGAAGACGCGAACGGCTTCCATCCCGATACGCCGCGTCAAGACGGCCGAGGTCTCCACGAGAACATAATTGTGGCAGACGAGGGTATGGGACGCGCTCAGCAACTCTTCCCAGGTCCGCTTGGCCGCGGCGTGCCGCTCGTCGCTCCGGTCGAGGACGGCCAGGAGGGCGCTCGTATCGACGAAGACGTTCATCGCGTCTCTCCGCCCTTCCCGGCCCGCCCGGGCGGTCCGTTCTTGTCTCCCGCCTCGGGGTCCGTTAGGTATCGATCATGCTCCATCGAAATATCCGGAACGCCGGACTCGAACCTCCCGGCCGCGGCGAGCGCTCTCTGCCTCAGTTCCGCCATGTCCGTCAGGTCCGTGGGGTGCGGCGACCCATAGGCGCCGCGGTCCTCTTTGATCGATAAGGCTCCCTGGCCAGGCGTCCGTTCATCGGGCGTTCTGAGGACGGCCTCTCGAACGAACTGGCTTCTCGTCCTTCCGGCCTTGCGGCGCCCAGCCTCGAGCGCCTTGAACTCCGGAGCCGGCATGCTGATCGAGAACTTGACCGTCTTGGCCATCAATGCCCCCTGTTGGTAAGAATATATCTTACCACAGTATGACCATGACAGGGGGCCAAGTCAAGCCCGCTATGCTTCAGCTTATGACTTTCCCGGAAATGATCAGGATGAGCCCCTTGTCCCCGCCGTCCATCTTGGAGACGCCGACCACGGTCTTTTCGCCGGACTTCATGGTCAGGGTCGTCTGGACGAGGGACGTCGAGGAGGACGGGATCGGCGTGCCCGAGCTCGTCGCGTGCCCGGGTCCGATGTCGATGCGGGCGAGACGGATCTCGGCCTGGATGATATCGTCGGCGCCGTCCTTGACGTACTTGGGCCTGCGGAAGGCTATGATGAATTCCTGGCCCTTGCCCATGAGAATTTCGGCGCTCTTCTGGTCGAGCGTCCGGACGAAGTTCTGGTCGAGGAGCGTGAACGTCTTGTAGCGGAGGAGCGACCTCAGCTCGGCGATGACCTTGTCGTCCTTGAGGGCCTCGTCGGTCTTGCCCTCGGCGGACTCGGAGCCGAGCACGAGCTGGACGGTGAACATGATGTCGGCGGGCTTGACGTCGATCTCCTTGATGACCGCGAGCAGGCGGGCGAGGTTCTCGGGACGTGTCGCTGATGACCAGGAGCTTCTCGTTGGCCGGGGCCCAGGTGAAGCGGCCGTAAGGGCTCTGATAGGCGCGGGCGAGGTTCTGGACCTCTTCGGGGGTGACGTACTTCAGGCGGACCATCTCCGTCTTGAGCTGTGCGGGCGCCGGCTTTTCCTGGGCGGGCGCGGCCGCGACGAGGGTTCCGATCATAAGGATCGCCGCCAGGGCGATAAACATGGCTTTCTTCATGGATTCTCTCCTTTCCATTCGAAATTCTTATTCAGGACCCAGACGATCTGGAGGCCCGTGTCCGGCGAGACCAGCTTGACCGTGACCTCATCTTGGCCGGGGGCTTCGCCGGCCGCGTCGGTCTCCCGTGCGCGTTCGCCGGAAAGGGCGGTTTTGCGGGATTGGATGACGGCCGGAACGGGCTTCGCGGCGTTGGCGTCTTTGGCCCGGGCCACGACGGTGGGCACTTCGGAAGGCATGGTCTCGAGGGCGGGCGCGGGAGGAGCCACGGACTTCTGAGCGAGGGCTTGATCGTGGAGCGCGGGAGCGACCGAGGGCCGGAAGAACGAATTCCTGAGCGTGTATCCGATTATGGCCATCATGATGAGCGCCGCGCCTCCGTACGCTAGGGCGGGCTTCCAAAAGACGGCCTTGGGCTTCGACTCCGCGCGTTCTTCTCTTCCCTCGATCTTCTGGGCGACGGCTGCGGCTATGAGCTTCTTCCATTCCGCCTCGGACCAGTCCGCGGAGGGTTCTTCCCGGGAAAGCTCCCGCGCCTTGTCCAGGACGGCCGCCAGTTGCCGTGCGTCCTTACGGCGTCTCATCGCCCCTCCTCGCCGAGATGGGGATAACGCTCGAGAATGGCCTTCCTCATCTTCCGCCGCGCCCGGGATAGACTGACCCGGACCGAGACGGACGTCGCGCCCAGGACGCCCGCGGCGTCCCTGACGGAAAGCTCCTCGATGTCCCTGAGCAGGAAGACCTCCCGTTCGCGCGGGCTCAGGACATCGAGGCACTCGGCGAGCTGGGAGCGGATCTCTTTTCGGGCATAGCGCTCGTCCGGGGCGGGATCATGAGAAGCCGGTTCCAGGGACACGTCTGTCCCGGACTCGGCCGCGCGAGGGCGCGAAAAGGGGAGCGGGGCGATGGCCCGGGCCGCGCGGACCTTCCGGGCCTCGTTGACGAGAATGCCGAAAAGCCAGTTCCTGAAGCTCCGCTCCGGGTCGAATTTCCTGAGGTACCGGAACGCCTTCATAAGCGCTTCCTGGGCCGCTTCCCGGGCGTCTTCCATGTCCGGGACCATCCGCAGGGCGAGACTGAGGAGGGGCCGGCGGTAGGGCGCGACCAGAGGCTCGAAGGCCTCGACGTTGCCCCTCAGGATCATAGCCACCAACTCCTTTTCCGTCATCCATTGGAGTATATCCCGGTTGGCGCCGAAATGTTAACGGGCGGTCCTGAAGGCGTGTTAGCCCGAGCCCGGCGGGCAGGGGGCTTCGTGCTTCTAATAGCTCCAGGAAAGCTACGCAGGCTTCTTTGATTTCTGCTTTCTGCTTTGAGGACAGCGATTTGACCGCTCGATCGAATGAAGGCTTGAATTCATAATTCACAGGGATTTCAGGTGTTTTCGGGCCCCTTTAGCCGTTTTATAGTTCCGTCGCGTTCGGCAACCAGGCGCTCGATCTTTCCCCACTCTTCTTGCGTATAGGTCTCTCTTTCGTTGATCTCGCAAGGCATGAAGAGAACGCCCTTATCGGTCAATTTAAAAGCAACCGAAGACCCTTTCTAGTTGAAAATCCGAATCGGACCGGGATAGTAACCAGGCGTATCTGCGACTCCGTTCCATCGGCAGCTCCTTACTTTCTTATATCCTTACTTTATCCTCTCTTTGCGAAATGTAACCTCGTTAGAGATAACGGAGGACGGGGGAGGAATATCTCATGTTTAAGCACTCTGGGCTCGAAAAGGGCCCGGATTGACATCGCTTTTCCCCTTCTTCCTGAACAAGGTGCTCGTCCACAAGATGCCGTTCGAGCCCTTCTTCGGCCAGCAGATCGGCTTCCAGTGCGGCAAGAGCTCGGCGACGATCGTCGATTACCTGAGAATCTCGTATTTGAAATAGGCAATGAGCTTCGAGGCCGCTTCGTAGGTCGCTTGGTCGGGGAAATAGAGCCGCAGGACCGGCCTCCAGGAATTCGACAGGGTGATGACCTTCCGCCCGGGAAAGGGCGTCACTTTCTTCACGTCTTTCCATCCGATGTGGAGCGAGGCCATCGTAGAGGCCAGGAGAGTGCCCCCGGTTACAAGAGGGGAACCGGCCAGGACGCCCACGATCAGCCCGGCCTTTCGGACCGCCCGTCCGGCTCGACCGCTTTCGTAGGAAGCACCGTTGCGATCGAGCGAGAACCGCGCGGCAAACCGGTTCCCGAAAACTACGAGCTCCACGAAGATCAGGAGCACGAGGACGACGGCGGCGCAGATCGCCAAGAGGCCGGCGGCGCCGCCCCAATCAGGGTTACTATCGTCGGCCAGGATGATGACGATGAGGCCCCCGAATAGGACGAGCGGGATGGCGACGGCTTTGGCGGTATCGGCCCAGATGAAGGGGTTGGTGAAGAGCGGGATGACGGCTTCCCATTCCAAGCGTTCCGGCTTGTTGTCCGACACGGTGGATAACCCCTCCCTTCGATCGAGACCGAAGATCGAAGGCCTACCGGTAGCGGATGGCAACGCCGACGATGGAGCGCTCGTACTGCGGCATGACGCGCCCCCGCCTGTAGGAACTGAGCCAGACGCTTTCGCGGTAGTAGTTATCCACCTCGATGATGACGGCGTCGGCGCCGATGCGAGCGGCCCGCTCCCTTAGGACCCAATCCACTTCGTGGCGGCTGGCGCGCGGCGAGGGCTTGTAAACGATCTCGGCGAAGGCGATGTGAGGCCGAGGCGGCTCGCGGCGCAGAAGGTCGACCGATTGAGGCGAGGTCGCCGGGAATCGGCCGGCTCCGGGGAACATTCTGATATGCACCGGCGAGCAGGAAATGAGCACCGCCGCCAATAAGGCGAGGACGATCGCTTTATTTCTCATGGGGGCCCTCCTCTAAAAGAATTTTACAACAGATAACCGGGAAAATGAAGCACCCCGAGGAGGGAATCGGGCCCGGCACTGGTGCCGGGGTGGCAAACGATTGACCCATTCGCCCATGCCAAGCCCCGCCTTTCCAGGCCGGGACGAGAAGCGAGGCTCAGGGTTAATCCCATACAGGCCCCTGCAGCAGGGCAGGGGCGTCAAGGGATTGACACCGCGGGGCCTTTGGGCCAATCTAGGCTCTCCCGGCTTCGATGGGCCACCCCGTTCGCCGGGTTGGACGACGAAGGGGACGAAGGGAACGCGCATCCGATGAGCACACTGACTTTCTACGGCGGAGCGGGGGAGATCGGCGGGAACAAGATCCTCCTCAAGAGCAAGCGGGCCAAGATATACCTCGATTTCGGCCAGCCGTTCAACTTCGGAGCCGACTATTTTTACGAATGGCTGACCCCCCGGGCGGCGAACGGCCTGGAATGCTATTTCGAGTTCGACATCCTGCCGAGGATCTCCAGGCTGTACGGCCGGACCCAGCTCCTGTTCACGGACCTGCCCTACAGGAAGCCCGACGTCGACGCGGTCTTCATCACCCATCACCATGCCGATCACGCCGGGCATCTTTCGTTCCTCGACGAGGACATCCCGGTTTACCTGGGGCACGGGACCAAGGCCATTTTCGACGCGTATTCGGCGCTTTTCCCGATGCTTCTCGATATCGGCGAGCACAACAGCCTCAACCTGTTCCAGAGCGGCGACCGCATCAAGGTCAAGGACCTCGTCGTCCGCCCGATCCACGTGGAGCATTCGGCGCCCGGGGCTTATGGGTTCCTCGTCGACGCTCCCGGCGGGACGATCGCCTACACGGGCGATTTCCGGAGGCACGGCCCGATGCAGGCCCTGACCGACGAGTTCATCGATGAGGCGGCCAAAGCGAAGCCCCGCGTCCTCATCTGCGAGGGCACCCGGATGACTCCGGACCCCGAGAGGCAGTTCGACGAGAATCAGGTCTATGAGAAGATCAAGGACATCATCGAGAGGTCGAAGGGGCTCGTTTTCGGCGAGTTCTCGATGTGCAACATCGACCGGTTCCGCTCGTTCTACAACGCCGCCCGCGACGCGGGGCGGATCATGGTCATCGACACGAAGTACGCGTATCTCATCGATCGCCTGAAGGACAAGATCGATCTTCCCGACCCGAAGTCCGACGAGTTCCTCCGCGTTTACTTCAAGCTGTCGAAGAGCCGCGAATTCTGCGAGGCCGACTACGGCAAGAACGAGAGGGGATTCCTGGGCAACATGATCACCTATCGCGAGATCCGGGAGAGCCAGAGGGACTTCGTCATGTTCACCGGGTTCAACAAGCTCATGGAGCTCGTCTACATCCAGCCCGAGAAGGCCGACTACATCTTCAGCTCGAGCGAGCACTTCCTGGAGGGGGAGGAGAACAGGGACCAGAGGAAGGTCCTGGACAACTGGCTGGGCCATTTCGGGATCACCCTGCACAAAGCCCACTGCTCCGGCCACGCGTCGCGAAGCGACCTCGAATACGCGGTCCGGAGGATCGCTCCCGAGATCCTCATCCCGGTGCATACGGAGAACGCCGCGGAATTCCGGAGGGTCCACAACAACGTGGTCATCCCCAAGCGGGGAGAGAGCCTGGAGATCTGAAGGCCCCGGCCGACAATTCCCCCGTTTCCTAGGGCGCCTGGAGCTGGGCCGCGATCCCGAGTGCGTCGGCAACGAGCTCCCGGGCGCTCTGCAGGGAGAGTTTCCCTATCGAGGCGAGGTAATTCACCCGCCGGATGAAGGCGCGCAGATAGCGGAGGGCCAGGGCCGCCCTGCCCCGGACGATGTAGAATTCCACCCGCTCCAGCTTGTCGATGAGCGACGATCCCGCGCGCATGTTCAGTCGAGTCTTGACGATGAGGGCGCGGATCTTGTCGACCAGGGGCCCGATCTGCTCGAGGGCCGGGGCGGGTTCGCGTTGCCATGCCACGTGGATGTCCCAGCCCGTGTTGTCGGTCAGCTTGACCAGGTTGCTGCCGTCGGCGTCGATGATGACGATCTCCCAATCCTCGCCGGGTCCGTCGTTCCTCTGGAAGACGATCTTCTGCCCGTCGGGCGACCAGCAGGCATCCCATTTCGAGTGGCCGTCGAAGGTCAGCTGAGTGACCACGCGGGAGGCGACGTCGACGGCGCAGATCTCCGGGAAGCCGTCAACGACGGACGTGTAGGCCAACTGCGTCCCGTCGGGGTGCCACTGCGGCGCCGAGTCGTACCTCGTATTGACGGTGATCTGGACCGGGTGGGTCCCGTCCGCGTTGATGACCCAGATCTCACTGTCCCTCTCCATGGCGATCTTCGTGCCGTCGGGGGACCAGTCGGGCTCCATATCGGAGCCGCCGCCGTCGAAGAGCAGGCGTTTCCCGGAGCCGTCGGGGCTCATGATCCACATGTCCCAATCCTCCCGGCCGCCTGCGTGCAGGGCCCAGGTCGTATAGGCGATCTTCCGCCCGTCGGGGGACCAGGCCGGCTCGAAATCGTCGACGCCGTTGTCCGTCAGCTGGACCACGTTGGAGCCGTCGGCGTTCATGACCATGATCTCGTAGTCGTGCGTGTCGTATCTCGCGAAGACGATCCTCCCGCCGTCCGGCGACCAGGCCGGGTGGACGTCCCAGACCTCGCCGCTGTTGTTCGTCAGGCGGAGCGCCCCTGGCACTCCCGGAGTCGCAACGTAGAGATCATCATAATTGTCGCCGCGGTCCCGGTCGCTCCCGAAGACGATCTTCCCGTTGACGCCGGGATAGGCGGCGATTGCCGGCCTGGCAACGACAAGGATGCCCAAGGCCAGGCTGGCCCCCGCTGCGAGAAAGGCCGAAAAAGAGCGCACCGATAGAAATGCCTTTGGTGAGTTGCCTCTCATGTCTTTCCCCTCCCCTTGGGATAAGTGACCGACCTTCTTTTTCAATCTACAATAATTCCGCCGAAAATGGCAAGCTCGGAAGATCGCCGGGAAACGGGGCGCTCCGGGCTTGAAAATACCGGTTGGGGTCGATTATAGTGCTGGCATGCCGGTCGTCGGGCTGGAAACGGGGGTCCGTTATGTCGCCGAAGAGCTTCGCCGCGCGGTCGGGAAGGTCCTGGAGCCTCTCGGCGGGATAGCCGCGTTCGTCCGCGAGGGCGACCGGGTCCTGATCAAGCCCAACGTCGTCGCTCCCGCAGGCCCCGACTCGGGCATCTGTACGCATCCGCTGTTCGTTCGTGCCGTCTGCGACATCGTCGCCGAGCGGCGCCCCGCCCGGATCCGCGTCGGCGACATGCCCGGCTACAACTACCTGGGCGAGGGGCGGCGCTGTGCCTCGGAATCCGGGCTGGCCGGGGCCCTGGCCGGCGGGCCGGCGCGGCTCGTTCCGTTCGAGGGGACGCACAGGCGCATTTCGAGCGACGAATTCCGCGTCTTCCGCCACATCGACGTCACCGGCGAGGTCCTCGACGCGGACGTCGTCATCTCCCTGCCGACGCCGAAGACGCACCGCCTCACCCGGTATTCCGGTGCGGTCAAGAACGCGTTCGGATGCGTCGCCTACGGGACGCGGGAGCGGATCCATAAGATGGGCGACTACCGGTTGTTTTGCGACGGGCTCGTCGATGTCTTTGCCTATGTCCGCCCCTCCCTGACGATCGCGGACATGATCCGGGTCCAGGAGGGCGACGGCCCGTGCGCGGGGAGCCCGCTCGAAGTCGGCGTTGTCCTCGCTTCCGCCGACGGAGTCGCCCTGGACGCCGTCGGCCAATTCCTGCTCGGGATGGAGGCGGAGGAGGTGCTGACAACGACCCTGGCCGGCGCGCGCGGGTTGGGGGAGGGCGACATCGACCGGATCGAGGTCGCCGGTCCGCGGGATTGGCGGCGGGCGCGCGTCCGGGCCGTGCGGCCGGGGGGATTCCATGCGTTCCTTCAATTCGGCATGCCGACGCCGATCTTGAAGCTCTTGGCCGGCTTGGTCAGGGCCAGGCCCGAGTTCCGGCCCGGAAATTGCGACGGGTGCGCCCTCTGCCTGGAGAGATGTCCGGGGCATGCCCTCTCCATGCGCGGGGCGCGGATCCGGCGGGACCGAAAAGCCTGTCTTCTCTGTTTCGGCTGCGTCGCGGTCTGCCCGCGCGGCGCGGCGGCGACGCGTTTGGACCGGGTCTCGGCCTGGAACAAGCGCCTGGCGGAAAAATTTCTTCATTGACCCTTCGGCTATGTTTTGTCCAGCCTTTCAGGGCGGGCACGTAAGCGAAGCTCAGGGTTAACCGCCCGGACAAACCCCGGCATCCATGCAGGCGAAGTCTTAGGGGTTGACTTCTATCCAGCGGGCTTGGATATATTCTCGGCATGTTGCATCCCATCCCGGGTGTGGCGAATTTAGTTGCCCGGCCCGGAGCGAAAGATCTTCCCGATGCGTTTCCCCCGTTGACGGAATGAAAGCCGTCATCCTTTGCGCCGGGGTGGGAGGGCGGCTCCGGCCGCTGACCGAGGACCGTCCGAAATGCCTGGTCGATGTCGGCGGGAAGACCATCCTGGGATCGTGCCTCGCGAACCTGGAAGCCGCGGGGATCGACGAAGTCGTCATCGTGACGGGCTACAAGAGCGAGCTCGTCGAGCGATACGCCCTCGCGAGGTGCCGGATGCGGCCGACGTTCGTCTATAACGGGGAATACGCCCGCACCAATACGGCCGTCTCCCTCAACCTGGCGCTCGAGCATATGGACTCGGATTTCGTGCTCGTCAACGGGGACGTTCTTTTCGACCGGGGCATCCTCGACGACCTCCTCCGCCATCCGAGCCGCAACTGCCTGGCCGTGGACCAGGACGTCGCCCTCGACCGCGAAGAGGTCAAGGTGATCGCCCGGGACGGCCGGGTGGAAAAGATCGGCAAGGACATCGATCCGGCCCGGAGCCTGGGGGAAGCCATCGGGCTGAACAAGATCGGCCGGGACCTCGTTCCCGAGCTCATCGCCGTTTACGACGAGCTGGAGGGAAGGGGAGAGCTGGGTCATTACTTCGAAAAGGGATTCGACGTGATCTGCGGCCGGGAGGGGGCCGGCGAGCGGGGGTTCGGCGTCGTCCTGACCGGCGGGCGACCATGGGTCGAGATCGATACCCTCGAGGATTATGAACATGCGGTCCGAGACATCGCTCCCAGACTCGACGGCTGAGCCCGGGCCCAGGGGCGCCGCCGCCCCGGCCGGGTCCAGGATCTACGTGGGATTCCTGCATGTCAATCGGTACTTGAACCGCCCCCTGGCCTCGCTCATCGTCCGGGCTCTTCTGCGAACCCGCGTCACGCCCAATCAGGTGACGTTCGCTGCGTTCTTCATCGGCTTGGCCGGAGCGTTCGCCTTTTCCCGGGGGACGCCCGCGCTCTTCGCCGTGGGCGCTATTCTTGCCGAGTTATCCTCCATCGTCGATTGCGCCGACGGAATGCTGGCCAGGGCCAGGGGCCAGATGAGCGAATACGGTGCTTACCTGGACCTCGTCCTCGACCGTGTCACTGAATTCTTCCTCATCGCGGGCGCCGTTCTGGGCTACTATGCCTATTCCGGAAGTGTCCGCATGCTCGTCCTGGGGCTCGTGACCCTGTCGCTGTATCTGCTCCAGGTCGCGGTCTTCTATCTGACGGAAACGTATGCGGGGAACGGGATCATGAGCCGGACGGCCGAGAACCGGGCCCTCCTTCTCTTCCTCATTTTCCTGTTCGGCGTCGTGAATAAGATCGGCCTCGGCACCTACGTTCTGTTCTCCGTGACCTCGGCGATGAACCTCTATCTTCTGTACTCGTTCTTCCGCCGTAAAGCATAATAGCGGCGCGCCGCGGGCTCATCGGGACTGCGGCAGCCAGAGGTAATAGAACCCCGTTCTCAGGGCCCCGAGGTACGACTCCAGCATCTTGGCTTCGGGCGGCGCATAGTCGCCGAGCCGGGCGGCATAGATATTTGTCTTGGACTTCGGGTAGTAGGTGTAGGCGACGAGCCGGGCCGTTTTCAGAGATGCCAGGGACAGCGCCTTCCGGAAAGCGTCGTCGAAATATCCTATCTCGTCGATGAGCTTCAGCTCGAGCGCCTGCTGGGCGGCGTAAACCCGGCCGTCGGCGATCTTCCGGAGCTCGTCGGCGGAGATCCTTTCCTTCCTGTTCCGGGACACGACATCCAGGAAATCCCCATAATATTCGTCGATGATCCCTTGGAAGATCCCCCTCTCTTCCTCCGTCATGTCCCGGAAGGGCGTGCCGGAGTCCTTGGACGCGCCGGACTTGATGACGTTGACCTTGACGCCGATCTTGGACATCAGCGATTCGACGTTGGGGAAGACGGAGATGACGCCGATGCTCCCGGTCAGGGTCGTGGGATGGGCCATGATGACGTCGCAGGCCGACGCGATGTAGTACCCGCCCGACGCCGCGACCCCCATCATCAGGCCGATGACGGGCTTGCCCGTCCGTTCCTTGAACCGGAGGATCTCGTGGTAGATGATGTCGCTCGCCGTGACCTCTCCGCCGGGGGTGTCGAGCCTGAGGATGACCGCCCGGACCCACGGGTCTCCGGCCGCTCTTTCCATGCGCTCGAAGACGCGGGAGACGATGTTCTTCTCCCGGGAGAGCGGGCTCGCGTCTCCGATCGAAGAGATCATTCCCTCGACGTCGATCATCAGGACCTTATCCCGGGCCGGGTTGGGAACGAGGACGACTTCAGTGAGCTCCTCCTTGCCGAGGAGATCGAGGTGGAAGTGAGGCGAACACCCCGCCAGGGCGGCCGCCGCGACGAGCAGAAGGAAGGCCATACGTTTCATGGGTCCTCCTCGGGGATATCGAGTCCGGGCCCATTATAGCATGGCGGAAGAGCGCTTGCGCCGCCCTCGGGAAACGGGTAGCATGGCGGACGTCGTAATTACGATCGCGGTCGCAATTACGGCGAGAGACACGAATGAGAGCCCTGCCCAGCGACCTGGCCGTCGGCGCCGCTTTTCTGCGCCGGCTCCCGTCGTTCCTTCATGGGAAGCTCGACAAGACCCGTTCCGAAGCCATCCTCGCCGACCGGCTCGAGAACAGGGAGGCCCGGTTCCTGAGCCTCGCCCGGCGGGGCATCTACGAAAACCCTTCAAGCCCTTATCTCAAGCTCCTCGAGAACGCCGGCTGTGCGTTCGGCGACCTGGAGGAGCTCGTCCGTCGGGAAGGGCTGGAGGGCGCGCTGGCCGTCCTTCTCGACAAAGGCGTCCATCTCAAGGTCGGGGAGTTCAAAGGCCGCCAGCCCGTGAAACGGCCGGGCCTGACCATGGAGATCGGCCCGGAGAGCGTCCGGAATCCCCGGACGGAGTTCCACATCCCGGTCAAGAGCAGCGGCAGTCGGAGCTCCGGGACCCCGGTCCTCATCGACCTGGCCTACGTGGCCGAATGCGCGGTCAACTGCCACCTGATGTTCCTGGCCCGGGGCGGGGAGGAGTGGGTCAAGGCGGACTGGGAGGTCCCGGGCGGAGGCGCGCTTTTTCGCCTGCTCAAGTTCAGCCGTTTCGGAAAGCGTCCGGAACGATGGTTCTCCCAGCTCGATCCCTCGGCGCCCGGCCTCCATCCCCGCTATGCCTGGAGCGCGAAGGCCCTGCGCCTGGGCAGTCTCATGGCCGGCGCGCCCTTGCCGAAGCTCGAGTATGTTCCCCTCGACGATCCGATGCCCATCGTCCGTTGGATGGCCGGACTCCTCGGGAAAGGAAAGACCCCCTGCCTCTTCACGTTCCCGAGCTCGGCCGTTCGCGTCGCCCGGGCCGCCCTGGACGCCGGGGTGGCGCTCGACGGGGCCGCGTTCTTTATCTCGGGCGAGCCCATCACCGAAGCCCGGATCGGGATCATCCGAAGGGCGGGAGGCCGTCCGCTCCCGAGATACGGGACCATCGAGTGCGGCCCCATCGGCTACGGGTGCCTCGACCCGGCGGCGCCCGACGACCTCCACCTCCAGTCCGACCTGCATGCGGTCATCCAGGCCGGGGATTGGGGAGAGCGAGAGGGCCTGCCGCGCGAGGCCCTGTTCCTGACGACCTTGTCCGCCAACGCCCCGTTCGTCTTTCTCAACGTATCCATGGGAGACATGGCTCGCCTGGACCGGAGGGATTGCGGCTGTCCGCTGGGGGCGATGGGCTGGCATACGCACGTGTCCGGAATTCGGAGCTTCGAGAAGCTCACGGGATCGGGGATGACCTTCCTCGACACGGACGTCGTCCGGGTCCTCGAGGAGGTCCTGCCCGCCGCCTTCGGCGGCGCGGCCACCGACTATCAGCTTCTCGAGGAGGAGGGGCCGGAAGGCGAACCCGTCCTGAAGCTCCTGGCCCACCCCGGGCTCGGAGCCCTCGACGAGGCGCGCCTCCGTGAGGTCTTTTTCGCGAACGTCGGCCGCGGGTCGGGCGTGGAAAAGATCATGGAGCTGACCTGGAAGCAGGCGGGGCTGTTCAGGATCGAGCGCCGGCCGCCCGTTTCGACCGCTTCGGGGAAGATCCTCCATCTCCACGTGAAGCGCGGGACCGGGCGGAGCTGACGCGCCCGCCGCTCATCTTCCCGAGGAGTTCCGCGGCCCGGACCGGATTGAAGATCCCGCAGACGCAGGGCTTGGCGAGCTCCGCGGCGGCTTCCGACGCGCTCAACTCTCCCACGGCCGCTTTCCCCGCCATCAGGCGCACGTAAGCGGGGGAGACCAGGCCGTGCCCGCACATGGTCGTGATCTCCATCGTTCTTGCGTCGGGCAGACGGTTCGTCCGCCCCCAGGCCCCCAGGGACATGGCGAAGGTGTGGGGAACGAGCCCCGCCTTCCGGGCGCATCGGCACCCCCGTTCGAGAAGGCCGGAGACGACGACGGAGAGGCCGAGGCGGGCTCTCCCGAGCTCTTCCAGGAAACGGCCCAGGGCCTGCTCGGACTCGAAGACGACGTTGATCAGGGAGTCTTCCCGCATCTCCGAAAGGAGCGCCTGCGAGCCTTTCGTGAAGGAGCTTCCCGAGCGCATGTCGCCGAAATTGACCGGGTGGTATTTCAGGGACATCCGGAGGAAGCGCTTGAGGCGGGGGATCGAACCGCGGCGGTTGACGCCCCGGGCCGACATCGCCAGGACGACCCAATCGCCCTTCAGGGCGGTCCTTTTCCCGAGCCGGTGGAGGGTATGAGACATCTAGGCTTTCTCTCCGCGGCGGGTCGGGCGGAGCGGCCGTCCCAACCCGACGTTGATCTTCCCGTTAGGGAGAGGACTCATTCCCGAGGCCTTCAGGATCTTCCTCAAGCTGCGCGGCGTGCTCCGGGGGCCGGCGAGGAAGCAGACGCCGACGCTGAAGACCGTGTCGATCTTGCCCGCCGCCCGTTTCAGAGCCGACAGGAGAAAGGGGAGCCGCCCCTGGTCGATCTCGACCTCGATGATGGCCGAGAGGACGCGCTCCTTCGATATCCCGGGAACGAACGTGCCCCGGCGCTTGTCTGCCATGAGCCCGGTCAGGGGGTTCTGCGGTTCGAACCGCGCGCCGGCTCCGGCGCAGGCCGCCGCGATCCTCCGGATGTCGGCGAAGGTCGTCGTCATTCCCGGCCGGCCCATGTCTATGGAGACGCCGATCTCGCCCGGGCCAAGACGGCCGGTGACGTCGTTGGTCTTCATCTCCTCCGTCCCCCGGCCGGGGATGTCGGTCCCGGCATGGACGACCGTGGGGTCGCTGAAGAGTCTCCGGAGGGACCGGGGCCAGCGGAGCTTCGGGCGGACGAGGGCTCCCGGCTCCGGACAGACTCCGCCCCGGAGGCAAGTCCCGCACTCGACGCAGAGATCCTGATCGACGCGGATCTTCCGGGCCCGTCCGACGGCGCGGATGGCCCCCGCGGGGCAGATGTCCATGCATCTCCCGCAGGCCGTACAGCGCGTTTCGTCGATGTGCATGAGAATCTTATCCCCGTTTCTACCCTCACGGGGGCTCTCTGTCAAGGTTTTATACGGGTCCTGCCCGCCGGGGAGAAGCAAGTCCGGCGGGGGACCCCAGCCGGGAAGGGTGAGCGCGCCTAACGCCCTGTCCTTATCTCGGGGAAGCCGGCCTTCTTACGAGAGCTTAGGGATCTTCAGCTTCTGGCCGACCTTGATGAGGTCGGGGTTGCTCAGGATGTCCCTGTTGGCCTCGAAGATCTTCGGATAGAGGCTGGCTTTTCCATAGAAGCGCTGGGCGATGGCGCCGAGCGTATCCCCGGGCTTGACCTCGTAGATCGTCTCCGCGGCCGGGGCCGGCGGAGCTTGGGGAGCCGCGGGCGGAGCGGCCTGGGTCTGCTCGACCCGGATCCGGTTCACGGTGTTCTCCGTCTGGACCAGCCTGTTGAATTCGGCCATGACCCGGCCCTTGACGTCGATGCTGTCGGCCAGCCCCTCCAAGGTCACGACCTTTCCGGCTATCGTCGCCTTCAGGTCATGGATGCCGAGGCCGGACCGGTTGACGGCGGCCACCGCCTCCTCGACCTTCTGGCTGAAAGATTTTCCGAAAATGCCCATGGGAATTCTCCTGCCGAATGACTGCGGGACCTTCGCCGTTACTTCGTCTTGGCTTTGGCCGACTCGGCCTTGCTCTTCTTCTTGAGGTCAGCGCGATGGGAGCGCTCGTAGGTCTGGATGTCCACGAAACGGCCCTTGGCGTCCCTGACGGCATACAGCTTCTTGCCCGTCCGACTCCTGTGCGTCGTCCTTTTCATCATGGTTCCTCCTCCCTTACAAAACGGAATTTAGGGACAGGAATCCGCCCCTCGGATCACGATTGCCCCTTTGAGACCATGATACGCGCGCCCGCCGGGCGCTGTCAATCAGGACGCCGGCTTCTTGACCCACTTGCCGTCGTCCTGCTGGATCCACCAGCCGGGCGCGGCGTTGGCGATCCAGCTCTCGGCGAAGATCTTCTGGACCCGGGTCAATCTGGGACGCCTCGATGTTCAGGGCCTTGGCCACTTCCGCGTAGAGCTTCATCCGGTCGCCGTTCTCGTCCTTGACCAGTTTCCGCAGGGCCGCCTTGGCCTGGAGGTTGAGGCCCGTCTCGTCGCGGATCTCGACGAGGCCGATGTTCGTTTCTCCGACATTGCCGCCCGTCATAGTAGGGCTTGAGCTCGACAAAGCGCTCCTTCATGGCCTCTTTGAGGGCCCGGATGGCCGGCGTCGAAACGTTCGTCTCCTCCTGGGCGAAGGCGGCGGGGACGAGCGTGAACGAAGAAGATCCGGGAAGGGTCCGGTAATTGCGTGCGGGATTCCTCGCTCCTTCTTCGGATCTTCCTTCTTGCGGATCTCGTCGACGATCTCGTCGGCGGCCTGCTTGACCGTCGCTTCCGGGAAGTAGATATTGACCGTGATGCAGGCCAGGACGAATGTCAGGCCCACGGCCGCGATGCTTCCCAGGGCGTATCGTTTTTTCATGGTCCCTTCCTCCTTGTGACGCCGGATCATTTTTCGGATTGGCCGACCCGCTTGAGCCGGCCCGTCATTTCCTTGAAGCTGATCTTCTTGTCGGGCATGCGGTTCACCACATTTATACCAAAAAGCGCGGGCTTCTTCACCAGGTATTCGACGCCCCCCTCGCGGATCGTCCCGTTGAGGGTGAACGTGTCGTTGCGGAGCGTGCTGACGATGCCCAGCTTCTGGTAGCGGAAGCCCCGGATGAAGCGCATCCAGAACGGGCTCGTGCCGGCCGAGGCCTGCTGGCCCGAGCTGAGGACGGTCAGGTTGTCCACGGCCTTGAGGCTGAAGGTCCGCGGGACGCCCTTGCGGGGCACGGACTCGAGGAGGAGGTCGAAGCTCGCGGGCTGTCCGTACGAGAGGACGAGGCCGTGGATCTAGCCCCGGACGATCCCGGTCACCTCGCCGAACGGGACCTCGTCGGTGAGCTTCTTCAGGTCGAGGTCCAGGAGGTCCACGTTGAGGGAAATGGAGCGGCCCGGGGTGAACGGGTCTGTAACGGCGAGATCCCGCAGGATTACTTTGCCGCCGAAGACGTCCGCTTCGCCCCGGCCGGAGACGGCGATCTCCCGGGAGGAGATATCGAGCCGCGGGAAATCGGCCCGCACCTTGCCGGTCAGCTTGAATTGAGGGGAGGAGATCGGGAACTTGGAGATGTCGAGCTCGCGCAGGACGAGGGACCCGGCGCCCCGGACTGCGCCGGTCCGGGGATCGACGCGGAAGGCTGTCCGTCCGAGCTCGACGCGGCCGCCGAAGAGCTCGACCGAGAGGGGGTCGATGGAGAAGGCGTTGACACCGGCGCGCAGGGAAACGGACAGCGGCTTCAAGGTCAGGATGGGATTGCGGAGCTCGTCGGCGCGGAAGAAGCCCGCTTCGGGGAATTCGGTTTCCGGCTGTGCCGTTTCGGCCGTCCCCGATTCGTAGTGGATCGGGATCTCGGCCGTGACGCCGACGAGATCGGTCTTCGAGGAAGGAAGCCCGATGTCGGCGTCGGCGACCGTCAGCCGGCCCTCGACCGAGACGGCGTCGCCTGATTTACGGGTCCGAAGCGACGCTCCGAGGGTCCCCTCGAGCCTCATCCTGCCCGACTGGGGCGACCCGGCCTGGGACGTGAGGGAATAGAGCGGCCCGAGGCTCAGCCGCGAGTCGACCTTGAGGTCGAACGCGGGGGCGGGCCGGGCCTGAAGGGACCCGGCGACGTCGATCTCCCCGATCGTCGGGAACAGGAATCGCGCCGCGAGGCCTTCCACGCCCCTCGTGGAGAGATCATAGCGGCCCGAGAACGTCGCTTTGAGGGGATGCTCGCTCCAGGAGACGTAAACCGTTTTCCAGAGGGATCCGCCCTGGCCGATATCGAGGCCGGCCGTGAACGAGAGCGCTTTCGAACCATCCCAAGAGCCTTCGAACTCCAGCGCGGTGTCGAGCCCTTCGCTCTGGACGGTGGACGAAGCGTCGTTGAAGCTGGCCTGGGCGAGGGAAAGGGCGCCCGTGAATCGCCATCCTTCAGCGGCCGATGCCGGGCGGCGGGCTTCGAGGGCGAGATCGGCCTTGCCGCCGATGTCCCAGCCGGAGAGATTCTCCGGGAGGAACGGCGAGGCGAGGGCGCGTAGAGCCGGGATCTCGAGGCCCTTGCTTTCGAGCCGGATCTCGACGGGGGGAGGGGCCCCCTTCCCGAGCCGGGCCGCCAGGCTGACCGGCGCGAGATCGGGAATGCCGGTGATAAGGGCGTCCACGATCGCCCCTTTCCGGGCGAGTTCGAGGCGCGCCTTTCCGGCGACGGTCACGTTCTCGAACGAAAGCCGCTTGCCGGGGGCGGCATCGAGTTCGACGCCCTTGAGCGTGGCGTCAAACCGGGTGATGTCCGCGGCATCTTTCGTCGACGTTCCGACGAGTCGGACTCCGGTGCTCCCGACGGAGACCCGGCCCATGGCGAACTGGCCCGCATTCGAGCGGATATCGACCGAGAAGCGCGGATCGAGGGGGGAGCCGGTCGCCTTGAGACGGCCGGAGATCCCGAGACGGAGGGGAGTTCCGGCGACGAGGCCTTCGAGCGCCACCCCCTCGAAGTCGAGGGAGACGTCGAAGAAATCCCCCCTTCCCCCCTTTTCCAAAGGGGGGCCTTTCACATCGACTCCGCCGTTTTTCAAAGGGGGGACGATCACTCCGCTCGAGCGGTCGAGATGATAGTCTCCCGTGAGCTTAGCACTGCCCCGGAGCCGGGAGCCTCGGAATTCCGCCTCGATCCCTTGGAGCGAAAGGACGCCGGAGAAGCCGCCCTTCGACACCCCGTTCGAGCGGTCGATTCGGGATTTGCCCGAGAGCTCGGCAATGCCTTTCAGCCGGGCGCTTCGGAGTTCCGCGGGAAGCCGGGGCCCGAAACGCTCGACCAGGTTCTCGAGCTTCTCGATCCGGGCGTGCACTTCGGCGTCCATGCCGACCCCGCCGGAGTAACTGCCCCTTCCCGTCGCGTCGAGGTCGAGGAGGCCGGGGACGGCGATCTTCAGCCCCGTCATCGCGAACTCCCGCGCTTCCGTATCCAGCCGGCCCGCGAGGTCGATCGTGGCTCCGTCGAACGACTCATCGATGCCGGGCGCCGTCAGGCGGGGAGAGGTGATCGAGGCGACGCCTTCGATGCCCGGGGAAGGAACCGTCCGGAGGGTCCCCGATAAGCTCGATCCGCATTTCAGCCCGAAACCGCGGACCTTATCCCGGACGGCCAGGCGGCATGGCCCGATGGAAAAGGCGACGGGCCCGCTCCCGTCCTCCGGTATAAGGATGATCTCGAGATCCTCGACGTCCGCTTCACCGGAGATGAACACGGCTGAAAGTCGGGCGTTCCTGACGGACAGGCGGCGGGTCCAGGCGAGCGCGTCCGATGCCTGCCTGACAAGAACTCGGAGGTCCGAGGGCTTCGGGGAAACGGCCTTTTGCTCCATACGGACGACAAGGCCGGCCACCTCGACCGATTCAAACGCGGGCTTCCGTCCGTTCATGACCTTTCGGGCGTCGCCCCGGGCTTCGAGGCGCGCCACGGAAACGGAGATCTTTTGATAGGCATCTTCCAGACCGAGCTCGAGCGAATCGACCGCGACGCGCAAGGGGGAGAGAGAATAATCCAGCTTGCCGATGCGGACCGTCATCCCCGTCCTTTTGGCGATCTGGCCGCGGACGATGTTCCGGACAAGCGGCTTGTCGAAGAGGGCGAGGAGGACCACGGCGACGAGGATGAGCACGAGGCAACCGGCGGCGACGGCGCCGATCTTGAAGACCTTCCTCAGCGCTTTCCTCACGGCCAAATTATGAGGGGTCGGGCCCCATTATTCAATAGCGGAGGCTTGAATGTTGCCGAGCGAGCCCTTATGATGAAAGCAGGAGGCCTTCAATGAAGAGGCGCGATTTCCTGATGGCGGGAACGGCGTTCGCCGCCGCCGGCCTTGGGAAGCCGCTCGAGGGCGCGAGCACTCCGACAGGCGCCGCTCCGGCGGCGGCCGCCGCCCTTCCCACGATCCGCTTCGGGGCCCTTGAGGTCTCGCGGCTCATTCTCGGCTCTAACCCGTTCTGGGGATACTCCCATAAATCGGCCCAGCTCGATGAAGAGATGCGCCGCCACCACACGGACGAGCGCATCATCCGGATCCTCGACGAAGCGGCCGATTGCGGGCTGACCGCCGTGGCCAGTCCGCCGGACGAGCGCTGGGCCAAGCTCTGGGCGCGCTATAAAGGAGAGGGAGGCCATCTGCAGACATGGATCTCGCAGTGCCACGGGGAGCCCGGCCAGATGCCGGACGAGATCGATCGCTCCGTCAAGGCCGGGGCCGGGGCCGTCTTCATCCAGGGCCTTCGGGTCGAGGAGCAGTTCGGCCGGGGTCGCTTCGACACCCTCCGTACCTGGATCGAGCGCATCAAGGAGGCCGGCCTTCCGGCGGGGGCCGCGGCCCATTGGCCGGACGTCCACCTCGAGCTCCAGCGACGCGAGTTCCCGCTGGATTTCTATTATCAATGCTTCTACAACGTTTCGAAGGGCGAAACTTACGCCCCCGCCGAGCGCGAGAAGGCCGTGGCGGCCATCGATCGGCTGGACAAGCCGGTCGTCGCCTACAAGATCCTGGGGGCCGGCCGGCTCCCGGCGAGCGAAGGGTTCGAATACGCGTTCGGGCATATTAGACGCAAGGACGGCGTATGCGTCGGGATCTACGCCCGGGAAGCCATCGACCAGATCCGCCAGAACGCCACCTATACCGAAATGCTCACCACGGACTAGGCTCCGGGACAGGACACGAAGGAGGCACACATGGATCGTCGGTATTTCCTCAAAGCGGCGGCCGCGGGAGCCGGGGTCGGGCTGGTCGGCTTCGACCGTCTCGCGGCGGCGGCGAAGCTCGCGGGTCAGGGCGGGAAGAATATCCCCGTGGGCGTCCAGCTCTATTCCGTCAGGGAAGCGGCCGCCAAGGACCTGCCCTCGGTCCTTCAAGCGCTCGCGAAAATGGGCTACAAGGGCGTCGAGTTCGCGGGGTACTACGGCTGGGAGAACAAGCCCGCCGAGCTTCGTAAGCTCCTGGACGACAACGGCCTGAAGTGCTGCGGGACGCATACGGCCCTGGAGACGGTGACGGGGGATGCCCTGAAAGCGACGGTCGAGCTCAATCGCATCCTCGGGAACCCGTATCTCATCGTCCCAAGCCTGACCGTCGAGGGCGCCGAGGCGTGGAAGGCCATGGCGGCGACGTTCAACGACATCGCCGCGAAGGCCGGGGCCCTGGGCGCGCGCATCGGCTATCACGCCCACCAGTGGGATTTCAAGAAGCTCGGGGACACGACCCCCTGGGAGATCTTCTTCGACAACACGAACAAGGACGTCATCATGCAGATCGACGTCGGGAACTGCATGCAGGGCGGCGGCGACCCGGTCGCCATGCTGAACAAGTATCCCGGCCGTGCGACGACCGTGCATGTCAAGGAATTCGGCGGCGGGGACGAATCCGTCATCGGCGAGGGCCAAGTGCGCTGGGCCGAGGTCCTCGAGGCCTGCGAGGGAGCGGCCGGGACGGCCTGGTACATCGTCGAGCACGAGACGGGGACGCACCCGCTCGAGAGCGTCAAGGGCTGTCTCGACGGGCTCCGGAAGATGGGGCGCGGGCGGACTTAAGGCGCGGTCCTCCCCCCGGTCAATTGTTCAGCTTTTCCTCGACCTCGATCGTCATGACGACGCTGTCGCAAAACTGGACGCACTGGCCGTTCTGGGCCGTCTGGCCCTCGTTCACGGCGCTGATCACCAGCCCGTAGTTCTTGGCCGGGTCCCCGAGCCACTGTTGGGCCATCTGGATCTGGATCTGCAGGTTTCCAGTCAGGAGATGCTTGGGGAAGGCGTCGAAGACGGCCCCGAACATGTTGCTGCCGTCGCCCACGGCCAGCGCGGCATCCAGGCACCACATATTCGGGGCGCAGGCCTGCGGCGAGTTGGCGGCCTTCTTCCAGTCGATCCAGGCGCCCTTGACGGTATATTTGTGCTGGGTCAGCTGGGCGATGACCCCTCCGAGGTTGAAGGCGACGAAGCTCCGATGCAGGGTGACCCCGTGGTTGTCCGCATCGTCGTACCATCGCTGATAGCCGTATTTGATGATATTGCCGCCGGGGTCGGGGATGGAGGAGACGCCTCCGTGGAACTTATCGTACGGCCAGATGTCGCCGCTGACGATGTTGTGCCAATGGACCTTGTTATAAACCGCGGAGGGGGCGACCTTGAAGGTCCGGGTCCTCGAGGCCTTGATGGTGAACGGCTGGGAGTGCTGTTCGTAGGCCCGGTCGTCGCTGGTGATCCGGATGCAGTATTGCCCGTCGTAGAGGTTATCGGTCACCTTCCAGGCCTTCTCCATCGGCCGGAACGACCCCGTGGGGACCGATTTCCCGATGTCGACGATCGGGATCTTGTGGTCCGCCGAGACGAGAAAGATCGAAAGCGGGTACTTCACCCTGTCGGCGGCATGCCAGCGGATGGTATGGGTCTCGTCGATGGTCCAGACCGCCGTTTTCTTGGGTTCCTGGATCGAGATCGCGACCCAGGCCGTGGCCGAGCCCACCTTGGCCTTCAGTCCGCCGGGCGTGGGGGGTTCTCCGGGCGGCTCGGAGGCGGCATCGAGGTCGAACGGTTGGTTGCTGTTGTCCACCAGGTTCGAGTCGCCCATGGCCCGGATGCGGATCTTGTATCCGGGGCCGGAGACGGCCGTCCCTCCGATGTAGGCGCCGGCGCTCCAGGGGTAGGATCCCGCTCCGCTGTGGCCGATGGCGACGTTATTGGCGATATCGCCGACCTTGGTGCCATCGCGGAAGAGGATCAGCTTCATCAGCGTCCCGTCCGGGAGGCCGGAGTACGTCCAGGTGATGTTCTTGGATTCGCCGAGCGTCCAGTGCTCGCCGCCGTTCGGCGAGGCAACGGTCACGCTTTGCCCGGAAGCCGCGGCCGCGACTAAAAGACAGAAGACAGCGATACAAAGGACTCGTTTCATCGGTTCCCCCTAGCGTTCGTCTTGATTTCCCTACGAGGGAAAGACGGGGATCCGTAGAACATTATCCCGTTTCCCCCGATTATTCTGATGATATTCCCGGGTCGCCCAGGTGTCAAGGCTCGTTTTCAGGCCTGCGGCCGGGAGCCGCGGAACGATCCCGCTTGTCTTTTACAGGCGAAGTGGATATGCTCTCGGGCAACCATCGTACGAAAGCAGGCCGAAGCATGAGCGAAACCAGCAGAAAATGGACGCGCTTTTCCCCCAGGCGCGCCCTCTTCGCGTTGAGCCGCCTGAACTTCCGCCGGATGGAGGAATGCGCGACCATCATCCGCTGGCTGGACGCCCAGCCGGGGGAACACATCCTGGACATCGGCTGCGGCGACGGGGCCTACGATAAAAAGATCTCCGGGACCGGGGCCACGGTCCAGGGGATCGACATCCACGATGAGAGGCTGTCGGCGGCCCGCAAGTACTATCAGGGCGACCGGACGGAGTATCATTTCATGGACGCGTCGCGACTGGAATTCCCGGACGCCTCCTTCGACAAGGCGATGAGCCTCTGCGTGGTCGAGCATCTCGCGGACGACGAGCTCGTGATGCGGAACGTCGCCCGGGCCCTGAAGCCCGGCGGGCTCTTCGTCTTTTCGGCGGACAGCCTGACCACTCCCGGGATCACGCCCGAGGAACGGGCGAATCACCGGCGGAAGTACGCCGTGAACACATTCTATACGGTCGCGATCGTCAGGGACAAGCTCGCCCGGGCCGGATTCGATATCGTCGAGACCAGGTATATCCTGTCCACGCCCCGGGACCTCAGGTTCGTTAGACTCTCCTGGAAGCTCGACCGGCTTCCGGTCATGCTCCGATTCCTCAGGCCCGCGAGCTATGCGGCCCTGGGCACGGCCCGGAAGGCCGCGGCCTGGTCGTCGGCTCCTCCGGCCGGTTCCGCCGAGGGCGGTCTGACGCTCCTGGTCAAGGCCCGCAAGCGCTTTGCGGCCTGATCCGAACTCCTTATCCGTTCGTCGAGGCCATCCCCCCGCTCTTCTACGGGGTTGACATGCCGCGGGGACGGGCAGTATAAGTCCCCTTATGTCGTACCCAAACACCCATTCAAAATACCGGGCTTATGTATCTTTCTTTGTCGCGGCCATCGCGGTCCTGAGCGTCGGAGCGCTCATCGTCACCGCCCAGCCGGCAAAGCGCCCCATCACGCTCGACGATTTCGCCAAGCTTCGAAGCGTCGGCGATCCCCAGCGCTCGCCCGACGGCAAATGGGTCGCCTATACCGTATCGGCGATCGACGTCGAGAAGGACAAGCGCGACACCGACCTCTGGATGGTGAGCTGGGACGGGACCGAACAGGTCCGCCTGACCTCGGGCCCCGACGGCGAGAGCTCTCCGCGCTGGAGCCCGGACGGCCGCTATCTCTCGTTCCTCGCCTCGCGCGGCACCGAGGAGGAGAAGAAGACGGGCGCCCAGGTCTGGCTCCTCGACCGGAGGGGCGGGGAGGCCCAGAAGCTCACGGATATCAAGGGCGGCGTCGGCGACTACGCCTGGTCGCCGGACGGCAAGCGGCTGGCGCTCGTCGTGAGCGACCCGGACCCGGCCGACGAGCCGGAGAAGATGGAAGGCTGGAAGCGCAAGACGAAGCCGCCCGTCGTCATCGACCGCTATCACTTCAAGCAGGACCGCGACGGCTACCTCAAGACCCCGGCCTCGCACCTCTGGCTCTTCGACGTGGCGGCGGGGAAGGCCGAACAGCTGACCAACGGGCCCGTATCGACGACGCGGCGCCGGCCTGGTCGCCGGACGGAACGCAGATCGCGTTCGTCAGCGACCGGGGACCCGACCCGGACCGCACGCCGAACTCCGACCTTTATGTCATCGAGGCGAAGGCCGGAGCGGAGCCGCGCCGTCTCACGGATTTCCCCGGGCCCGACGACGGCCGGCCCGCCTGGAGCCCCGACGGCCGGCGGATCGCCTTCTTCCAGGGCGACGAACCGCGCTTCAGGCCTACAGCCTCAACAAGCTCGCCATCGTCCCCGCGGCGGGCGGCCCGGCGACGGTCCTGACCGGAACGCTCGATCGCGGCGGTCGGCGGCCCGATCCTCTGGTCGCCCGACGGGAAGAGCCTCCTCGTCCTCGTCGACGACGACCGGGCCGTGTACGTCGGCCGCATGCCGGCCGCGGGCGGGCCCGTCGAGACGCTGACGACAGGGCCGGCGGACGGTCTCGAACATCTCGCTCGGCGCCGACGGCGCGCTGACCCTTCTCGCGGGCACGGCGACGGAGATCGACGAGGTCCACGCCCTCGAGAGGACGGGAAGCTGAGACGGCTCTCGCACCAGAACGACGCCCTGTTCGCCGAGCTCCAGCTCGCGACGACCGAGGACTTCACCTCGAAGAGCAAGGACGGCACCGTGGTCAACGGCCTGCTCGTCAAGCCCGCCGCGTACGACGCCGGGAAGCGGTACCCGATGCTCCTCCGCATCCACGGCGGCCCGAACGGCCAGGACGAGCACGCCTTCAGCTTCGAGCGCGAGCTCTTCGCGGCCAACGGCTACGTCGTCCTGGCGGTCAACTACCGCGGCAGCTCGGGCCGCGGCGCGGCGTTCCAGAAGGCCATCTTCGCGGATTGGGGCAACAAGGAGGTCATGGACCTCCTCGGGCGCCGTCGACCAGGCCGTGGCCCTGGGCATCGCCGATCCGGCGCGGCTCGGCATCGGCGGCTGGAGCTACGGCGGCATCCTGACCGACTACACGATCGCCACCGACACGCGCTTCAAGGCGGCCATCAGCGGCGCGGGCAGCGCCCTGCAGCTCTCGATGTACGGCAGCGACCAGTACATCCTGCAGTACGAGAACGAGATCGGCCTGCCGTGGAAGGCCCAGGACCACTGGATCAAGATCTCGTATCCGTTCTTCCAGGCCGACCGGATCAAGACGCCGACGCTGTTCATGGGCGGCGAGAAGGACTTCAACGTGCCCATCATCGGCGGCGAGCAGATGTACCAGGCGCTGAAGAGCCTGGGCGTCGAGACCCAGCTCGTCGTCTATCCGGGCCAGTTCCACGGCATCACGATGCCGAGCTACGTCCGCGACCGGTACGAGCGCTACCTGGCCTGGTACGACAAGTATCTCAAAAAATAGCCGAAGGTCAGTCCAGCTCGAACTCCACGACGGCCTTGTTGTTCGCCCTGGAGACCTCCGGAACAACATCCTCGTGCGCGTCGTTAATGGTGATCTCGAACTTCATGGGCTTCCATTGGTTGACGGGAATGATGCTCTCGCCTGAGGCATGGTTCGTGTGGATCTTCTCGATGTTGACGACGACCCAATCATCCGACGGCACGGTGACATGTTGCCAATCCCAGTACGCTTCGCGCCATATCCCGTCGTTGTCCTTGTAGAAGACGTGGGCGAGATAATTGACGCCCGGGAAGGGTGCGGAAGGCCCCCCGACCTCGTTCCGGGCAAGATTCTTGAAACGGACCCGCGCCCTGAAGTCCAGGAGGTCGTGTTCGTTGCTGTCGCGGGCGTCGACGGCTTGGCCCCAAACGGTGCCGGGGACGATCTCGGCGACGAAATCCGGAAACGGCTGGACGCCGATGAGCCGCAGGTCCAGAGTTCGCGTGTTGTTCCCGGGGACGGAATCGAATTCGCCCCGGGAGAAGGCGATGCTGAACTCGATGGGGATGTGGCGCTCCCGCGTCATCCCCAGGATGTCCGCCCAGGCGATCCGGAACGGATAGCGGATCGTGATCAGGCCGGAACCGTCGGCATTCACTTCCGAAAAGCGGGGCGGCGTTGAGGGGGCGCTGCCGAGATCGGCATCCGTCAGGACGCCCGGGTCCGGATGAAGTGCTGACCGCCCGAGACCGCGGGCGCGGTCCTGTTCCAGCGGACTTTGACGAGGAAAGCGCTGTTGATATCTCGAGGATCGGAAGGAGAAGAGACCGCGACCCCGTGCTCGAGGGGCATGCCGTCCGCAAGCGTCACGTCTTCGATCGCGAAATCGCAGGCCCCGCCCGCTCCGCCTCCGGACACGAGCATGAAGGTCCGGTCGCTTTCGTCCTGGATCGTTGTCCCGTCCACCCGGATCCGGACCGCGTAGCCGCGCCCGGGCTCGGCCGTCCGGCCGAGGACCTTGCCGGCCGCCCACTCGAAATTCCTTTGCCTGAGCAGGACGTTCTCGGCGATGACGCCCACGGAACGGCCATCCTTGAACAGGAACAGGTCCACGGTCCTGTCCGCGGGCCCGCCGGAGATGGCCCTCCAGGTGATGCGGAACGGAGAGCCGATGGCGATCACTTCTTTGCCGTTCGGGGCAACGACGGTGAGCGGCGCCGGCGAGGGCGACGAGGGCTCCGGCTGGGCGGCGGCGACCGTGATGGCGAATTCGTCGCTGTTGTCGACCTCGGCGTTATCGATGGTACGCACGCGAATCGTATACCTTCCCGGGACGACCATGCCCGGAACAAGCCATGGGAACCGGCCCGAATTGGGGACACGGCCGGCGATCTCGAGGATCCGGTCCCCGCCCTGGAACAGCAGGATTTTTACTTTATCGTCCATCGTGCCTTGGATGGTCCAGACGATATCGTGGGTACTGCCGATCGACCAGGAATCCCCGGCCGCCGGGCTCGTTACGGTGATGCTCTGGGCCTGGGCTAGGCTTGCGAGAAGGAAAACAGCGAAGAGGAATGGAACAGACTTCTTCATGGGACCCCTCCTTTGGAGCCACTATATTGGCAATCCCCGGGGTTATTTGTAAGGGTCCATCGATAGGCCGGAAGCTTCCGGTCCGCTTCATGCACTCTTCCGCGAGCGGAAGCGTCGGACCTTCATCAGGTTGCCGCAGGTCGCCTCGCACCATTTCCGGGTTTTGTTCTTGCTTCGATCGTAGAAGATCCAACGACAGTCGGCGTTCCGGCAGACCTTGACCCGGGCCGGATCGCCTTCCTCCAGGGTTTCGACGAACGTCAGGGCGATATCGCCGAGGAGGGAATCGAGCCGGCCGGCAAGGGAAACCATCTCCAGGCGCGGCCTGGCGCCCCGGACGGGAGGGACGATCCGCCGGGCGAGCGGGGCCCGGCCGAAATAAGCGTCGAGGGCTTCCCAATCGGCAGGCGATGGAGCCCGGTGGGCGGCGTACGCGTCGGCGATGCGGCGCATGAGGTCTCGGAGGGCGCGCAGGGCGGGGAGTTAGGATATAATTTCAAGTTGTAACTAGTTAAAATGATTTAGATGGTTACATCCCGCATGGGAGGTGAGACGATGTTCGAAGAAGGATTGAAGCGATGGGCGGAGGAAACGGGAAGGCGATTCGCGGTTTCGGGCCTCGAGGTCCTGAGCGAGGTCCGGGAGAGGCTCGGGGCTCTGCGAGAGGGGGGACAGATCGAACCGGATTTCTTCTTCGAGAACCTGAACGGGTTCCGTTATCTTGATGATCTCGGCGTCGAGGATCCCGAAGCCGTCCTGATGGTGTCGGTGCCCGCGCCCGCCCACGTCGTAGCTTTCGAGCTCGGGAGCGGGCCCGTCGACGGCATCTTCCCGCCGACCTATGTCCGGTACCGGGCCCTGTTCGAGGATATCCTGAAAGAATTGAGGAAGGCGCTGGGCGGCGGCGCGGCCATCGGGATACTGAAGGCGCCGCTGAAATCCCTTTCCGTCCGCATGGGGCTTGCGAAATACGGCCGGAACAATGTGACATATGTCCCCGGCTTCGGGAGCTACCATCAGCTCTGCGGTTACGTCGTCGGCGGCGAGGCGGGGAAACGGCTGAGGAAGGCGTTCGGGCGCCCGGCGCCTGAGCCATTTGAGACCTCCCTGGATCTCTGCGGAACTTGCCGGGCCTGCCTGAAAGCGTGCCCGACGGGCGCCATTCGCAAGGACCGGTTCCTGATCTCGGCGGAGAAATGCTACACGCTATACTCGGAGAGGGGAGGAGCCCTTCCGGACGGCCTGCCCGCGGCCGCGTCGGCTTGCCTCGTCGGGTGCCTCGCCTGCCAGGAAGCCTGTCCCGAGAACAGGGGCAAGCTCAAGCATGAGCGAATGGACGTCGCATTCACGAAGGCCGAAACCGACGTCCTGCTCGAACTCGGCCGACGCGAAGCGGCCGGGAAAGGATCGGAGAGCGCCGGCGAAGGTCCTGGCGCCTGCGGCCCTGCGCCCGCCGGCGTCCCTCCCGGCCTGTGGGCGGGTATCGTCGCGAAATTCGAGCGGCTCGACGTCTCGGAGTCCATCGGGAGCATGGGCCGTAACCTCGAGATGTGCCGTCGGACCCTGGGAGCGCCGAACGCGCGGCATTCGTGATACAATACTCCCGGCATGTATGAGCACACGAGCGAGCCGCTTCTGCCGGTCAGGAAGTTCGCCCGCCGTCTCCTCGCCCATTTCCTCGTCGCCCTGGCCGCCATCGGCGCGTCGCTCGGGATCGGCGTCACAGGCTACCATTTCCTGGAGAAGCTCCCCTGGATCGATGCTCTTCTCAACGCGTCGATGATCCTCGGGGGGATGGGGCCGGTGGACCCGATCCGGACTCCGGCCGGGAAGCTCTTCGCGTCATTCTATGCGCTGTTCTCCGGGGTGGTATTCCTGGTCATCGTCGGTCTCCTGATGGTGCCCATCGGTCACCGTCTCCTTCATAGCCTCCATCTCGAAAGATTGCGTCCGGGAGGGAAGGCCTGACTCCTCGGCGAGAGTCTTGAAAATCGCGGCCCGGCCCTTTATAGTTGCCTTATGAGCGACAAGCGCCTCGCGGTCGCGTTCGCCTGGGGGATGATCCTCCTCGTTTCAGACCTGCCCGATGCTCTCCTCAACGCCTTGGTCGGAAGCGTCCCCGCGCCTATCTCCTGGGCGAAGATAGGGCTCCTGGCGGGCGGGCTGGCCGTATGTTCGCTGTGGAAGCGACTGAGCGCCCTGCGGCCGTTCACCCTGGTGTTCCTTGTTTTCTTCCTGGCCCTGGAGCTCGAGGGCCTCGCCCGAAGGACCGCCTGGTGGAGCGGACGGTTCGGCGGGGACCACGTTTCCTTCACGCTCGGCTACGTCGGGATCTATCTCCTGGACACCGGGGTGGCCCTTGCCGTCATCGCGGCTTTATGGGCGGTCAAACGCCGGAGGAGCGCATTCTTCCTGGTCAAAGGGGACCTCGCGGCTCCGATCGGGCCCGTCCGCTGGCTCGGCATCCGCCCGGGGGAATCCTGGCGCACTTTCGGCTGGATCTTCGCCGTCATCGCCGCCCTGGCGGTCGCGGTCCCGACCCTGCTCTCCGCATCCCTCGCTCCCGGCGCGTTGGGCCGCGCCGCCGGGCTCATTCCGGCCGTCCTGCTGTTCGCGGCGGTGAACGCGTTCAACGAGGAGATCTATTTCAGGGCCTCCCTGCTTTCGACCCTGGTCGATGTCGTCGGCCGCGGGCACGCCCTGATGATCGCCGCCGTGTTCTTCGGCATGGGGCACTATCTCTACGGCTCGCCTCCCGGCGTCGCCGGCTTCCTGATGACGGCGTTCCTGGGCTGGCTCCTCGGGAAAAGCATGCTGGAAACCAAGGGCATCCTCTGGCCCTGGTTCATCCATTTTCTGTCGGACGTGGTCGTCTTCCTCTTCTACGCGGTGACCTTTGTCCGATAACGACAGGGAACGGCCTCCGATCGAACGGTCCATCGGCTGTCTGCTCGGCGGGGCCGTCGGCGACGCGCTCGGCGCCCCGGTCGAATTCCTGTCCATGGAGGAGATCCGCCGCCGCTACGGAGACGCCGGCATCACGGGCTACGTCGAGTTCTGGAGCGGCCAGGGCGCGTTCACCGACGACACCCAGATGACGCTGTTCACGGCCGAGGGGCTCGCCCTGGCGGGCGAAAGGGCGCGGGGAGGAGGTCCGAGGGCCCTTTCCGCCCTCGTCGAAAGCGTCCATCGCGCCTACCTCAGATGGCTCCTGACCCAAGGAGAGGAGGCGAACTGGGGACGGGCGCGGGCCACCCCGGACGCCCTCAAGGCGGAAGGCGGGCTCATCCGCGAGAAAGGGCTGTGGGCCCGCCGCTCTCCCGGAATGACGTGCCTGGCGGCCCTGCAGAGCGGCCGGCGAGGCTCGACCTCCGACCCGATCAACGTCAGCAAAGGATGCGGCGGCGTCATGCGCGTCGCCCCGGTCGGGCTTCGATGCGACGATCCGGAGGAGGCTTTCCGGACGGGATGCGAGGTCGCCGCCATCACTCATGGGCACCCGAGCGGCTACCTCCCGGCGGGCTTCCTGGCCGCCTTGATATCGAGCCTGTCGAGAGGAGAGGCGTTCCCGCCTTCCGTCGAGCGCGCGACGGCCCTCCTTCGGACATGGAAAGGTCACGCCGAGACCGTGGCCGCGGTCGAAATGGCCGTGGCGGGGAGCGCCCGGAGGTCCCGAACGGAGACCGCCGCGGCGGTCCCCTTTCCGGAGGCGATCGAAAGCCTGGCCGGAAAGGGCGACGCGTCGGAACCGGCGGGCGGCTGGACGGGACACACGGCCTTGGCCATCGCGCTCTTCTGTGCCCTATGCCACCCGGACGACTTCAGGGCGGGCGTCCTCGCCGCGGTGAACCACGGAGGCGACAGCGATTCGACCGGGGCGGTCGCCGGGAACATCCTCGGCGCCAAGCTGGGCAGGACTGCCATCCCCCGGGAATGGATCGCCGGCCTGGACATGGCCCCCCTGGTCGAGTCCGCGGGGCGGGCCTGAACCGATAGGTGATTTTGGTGTATACTAGCATCCTTGAAAACCGCAAGCGAGGCATGCTATGGATATCAAGTTCACGAAGGACCAGTACGAAAAGCTGCTCCACCTGGCCTATCTGGGCGACTGGATGGTCAACGCCTACAGGACCAACGATTTCATCGAGGACTATAACCGCGAGGCCGAGCACATCTACGCCCAGGCTCCCGCTTTCGGGTTCAAGGACCTGATCGACTTCGACGAGGCCGAAGGGCGGACCTACCCGTCGGCGAAGCTCGAAGAGAAGCTCGAGGACATCGTCGAGGATTACGAGGACTGGGCATTCTGGGACCTCCTCATCCTCAAGCTCGCCGAGCGCGACCTCGTCCGGGAGTACGGCCAGGCGACCGTCGACCAGATGACCGACGAGGAGCTCGAAGAGAAGAGGGCGCCGTACGTCAAGAAGTACGAGAAGGAGATCGAGGCCAACGGCATCGAGAACCTCGAGATCTACAAGATATCCTGAGGGCCGGCCCTCCCGGCCCGGCTCGCCGCCGCCGTCCGCCCCCGGAAAATCATCTCCGATATCATCGTGAAAGGCGATGCGTTCCTCCGGGGAAAGTCATATAATACGTCACGCATCCTATGATCGGCATCAAAAAGGCCCTCGGAGCCCTGTTCGTCGCGGCCGTCGCATTCCCGCCCATCCCCGCCCTCGGCGGGGGAGCGGACAGGCCCCCGGTCCAATGGACGGCCTATCGGGCCCCTGTCCGGTTCGAAGCGCTCTCCATCGAACAGGGCCTTTCCCAGAGCTCCGTGGTCGCCATCCTCCAGGACCGAACGGGCTTTCTCTGGTTCGGGACCGACAACGGGCTCAATAGGTACGACGGCTACGATTTCCGCGTCTTCCGCAACGACCCTTCCGACCCGGCCTCGATCGCCGACAGCAAGATACTCGCGCTCCTCGAAGACAGCCGGGGACGCCTCTGGATCGGGACGAATTACGGCGGGCTCAATCTCTTCGACAGGGATCGGGAGGCGTTCGTCCGGGCCCGGCCGAACCCGGCCGATCCCCGAAGCCTGAGCAGCAACGGAGTCAGCTCCATCCTGGAGGACCGGAACGGGGACATCTGGCTTGGGACCCCCGGCAACGGTCTCAACCGGCTGGCCCGGGGACCGGACGCCGGCGGGGCCTTCGAGTTCGACCGCTTCGCCCACGATCCCGCGAATCCCGCGAGCCTCGGAGGGGAAAGCGTCAATGCCCTCTATGAGGACCGTTTCGGCGAGATCTGGGTCGGGCTTGACGACGGGGGCGTGAACAGGCTCGTCAGGGGCGGCGGCCCCGGCGGGCCCGTGAGCTTCGTTCGAATTCCGGACGCTCCCGGCCGTCCCGCCCCGCGACAGGTGACGTCCATCAGCGAAGACGATATCGGCGAGCTCTGGGTGGGCGCCGTCGACGGGCTCTACCTGTACGACCGGGGTTCCGGCTCGTTCCTTCGCTACGGCCCCGATCCCCGCGACTCGAAGAGCTTGAGCCACGAATATATCAGGAGCCTGCGGCGGGACCTCCTGGGCGCGCTGTGGATCGGGACCGACGGCGGCGGCCTCAACGAGCTCGTGCCCGGCCGGAAACCTGGCGCCGATCCGGTCTTCCTCAAGTTCCGTCACGACGAGGAAGATCCCTACAGCCTGCCCGGCGACGCCGTGGAAGCTATCTGCGAGGACCGCTCAGGCGTCCTCTGGATCGGCCTTTATTATGGGGGGCTCGCCAAGCTCGTCCTGAACGATGATCCGGGAGCGCACCGGGAAAAACGGTCGTTCCTCCACTATTACTCCCGGCCCTCGGACCCGGACGGGCTGAGCGACGGCCCGATCAACGCCATTCTCGAGGACAGCCGGGGGGCGCTCTGGATCGGGACCGACGGCGGCGGCTTGAACGTGGCCGAGCCGCCGACGGACCGGGAGGATCCGGTCAAGTTCGTCCACCTCCGTCACGACGCGAAGGTCCCGGGGTCCCTCAGCGACGACGTCGTCACGTCGCTTTACGAGGACCGCGGCGGGACCCTCTGGGTCGGGACTTACACGGGGGGCTTGAACAAGCTCGCCCCGGGAGCGGGCGGGAAGGGACCCCGGACGTTCGCCCATTTCAGGCACGACCCCCGTGATCCCTCCAGCCTGTCCAACGATTTCGTGATGAGCATCTTCGAAGACGCCTCGGGGACGCTTTGGGTGGGGACCATCGACGGCGGCTTGAACAGGTTCGATCCGAATACCGGCGGGTTCACGCGCATCTGGACGGACCCGGACGACCCCGAGGGGTTGAGCGACAACAGCATCTTCGCCATCCTGGAGGATCCTTCGGGAGACCTGTGGATAGGGACCGCGGACGGGCTGAATCGGCTGAACCCGCGGACCGGAAAGGTCGTCCGCTTCCTCAGCGACCCGGACGACCCGCGCTCGATCGGCGGCAACAACATCCGGGCCCTTTACCGGGACAGCAAGGGTCGGCTCTGGATCGGCACGGACGGGGCGGGGATCAACAGGCTGATCCAAGGCGATGGGACCGGAGCGCCGACGAGGTTCCTCCGTTACCGGATCAAGGACGGCCTGCCGAGCGACGTCGTCTTCGGCATCCTGGAGGACGGGTCGGGGCGCCTCTGGCTCAGCACGGACAACGGGCTGTCCTGCTTCGATCCCGACCTGGAAACGTTCCGGAACTTCACCAGGGAGGACGGGCTCCAGAGCAACGAGTTCCATCGCGGGGCCTACTTCAAGGACCGCGCGGGCGAGATGTTCTTCGGAGGCTCCCGGGGATTCAACGTATTCCGGCCCGAGGGCGTTCGGGACAACCGGATCCCTCCGCGGGTCGTCATCAAGGACCTCCGGCTGTTCAACCAGCCCGTCGCCATAGGGGAGGCGAAACGGGGGGAGTTCGCCCTGCGGCGCTCCATCCTCGAGACCGGGGCCGTCGAGCTCGATCACGGACAGAACACCCTTTCCTTCGAATTTGCGGCCCTCCATTACGTCTCGCCCGGCCGGAACGAGTACGCCTATAAGCTCGAAGGCCTGGACAAGGACTGGAACAGGGTCGGGAACAGGCGGTTCGCGACCTATTCGGCCCTGCGCCCGGGCAAATACATCTTTCGGGTCAAGGCCGCCAACGGCGACGGGATCTGGAACGAGGAAGGAACGGCCCTAAGGGTCGTCATCCGGTATCCTTTCTGGCAGCTTTGGTGGGTCCAGGTGCTCGCCGCGATCGCCGGGCTGGTCCTCGTGGCGGCGCTGATCAGGCACCGGACGCGCGTCGCCGTCGAACGGGCCCGGAAGCTCGAGAAGACGGTCGAGGAGCGGACAGCGGAGCTCATGACCGCCAATACCCAGCTCGCCGCGTCCGTCAAGGAGAAGGACATCCTCATCAAGGAGGTCCACCACCGGGTCAAGAACAACATGCAGGTCATCTCGTCGCTCCTCAACCTCCAGTCGGCGTCCATCACGGACCAGGCCGTTCTCGACCTCCTCAAGAAGAGCCGGGACCGGGTCCACTCGATGGCCCTCGTCCACGAGAAGCTCTACCAGTCCCGGGACCTGGCCCGGATCGATTTCGAACAGTATCTCCGGAAGCTCATCGTCCACCTGTTCAATTCCTACCGGGTCGACCCGGGGACGGTGGACCTGAAGATCGACGTCAAGGACGTCTTTTTGGACATCAACACGGGGATCCCGTGCGCGCTCATCACGAACGAGCTCGTCTCGAACGCCCTGAAATACGCGTTCCCGGCCGGGCGGAACGTCCGCGGCGAGCTCGCGATCGCCTTCCGCCGGACCGGCGAAGGGCTCTACGAGCTGACCGTCCGCGACAACGGCGTCGGCCTGCCGGCCGGCTTCGGCCTGGAGACGAGCGAATCCCTCGGCCTTCAGATCGTCCGGGACCTCGTCGCCCAGCTCGAGGGCACGGTCCGGGTCGAAAACCGGGGGGGGACCCTCTATACGATCACGTTCCCGGCGCCCGCGGCGAAGGGAAGCGAAGGAGGCGAGCGATGACCGGTCCGTCGGAGCCGAGGATCCTCATCGTCGAGGACGAACGCATCGTGGCCCGGGACTTCCAGGGCATGCTGAGCGGCCTCGGATTCCGGAACTGCGAGCTCGCCGGGTCGGGCGAGGAGGCCCTGAGGAAGGTCGACGAGGCCCCGCCCGACCTCATCTTCATGGACATCAAGCTCAAGCGGGACATGGACGGGATCGAGACGGCGTTCCGCGTCCGGGCGCGCTACGACATGCCCGTGGTCTTCATGTCGGCCCTGACCGATGCGGAGACCCGGGGCCGGGCGGCGTCGATCGGCCGGGTCTTCTACATCAACAAGCCCCTGCGCGAGGACGAGATCGCGGCGGTCCTGAGATCGGCCGGCCTCGCCGGTTGAGCCGCCTCAGCGGCCCGGGCCTTTCCTGAACAGCGCGTCGACATCGCGCTTCCCCCGTTCGAGGTAGGTGACACCCTTGTCCATCCATTCCGGCCTCGGCGCGCCCTTGAGGAAGTGGTCGAAGAACTCGTCGAGATGCACCGTCCAGTACTTCTGGTTGGGGCGTTCCCGCAGGCCGTGCTTCTCGCCGACGAAATTGAACATATAGGCCTCTTTCCCCAGCCGGCGCAGGGCGGTGAAGAACTCGATCCCCTGATACCAGGGCACCGCGTCGTCCTCGTCGTTATGGATCGTCAGGTAGGGCGTCCGGACCTCCTCGACCCAGAAGATGGGCGAATTCTCGACGAACTGGAGGGACCGGGTCCAGGGCGTGCCGCCGATGCGGCTCTGGGCCTTTTCGTACTGCCAGGCCCGCGACGAGCCGGACCCCCAGCGGATGCCGCCGTAGGCGCTCGTCATATCGACGACGGAGGCGCCGGCCTCGACCGCCGCGAAGATGTCGGTCCGGGTGATGAGGTAGGAGATCTGATAGCCGCCCCAGCTGTGGCCCTGAATGCCGATGCGCTTCGGGTCGATAGAACCTCGGCGCAGGATCTCGTGAACGGCCGGGACGACGCACTTCAGGGCGCACGCGCCCGGATAGCCGGTCTCATAGACGATGTCGGGCATGAGGATGACGTAGCCGTTCGAGACATAGCGGCTGAAATTGACGCTCGTCCCCGGGGCGGGCGGCACGTAGCGGTGCAGTTCGTCCGTCAGCTTCTCGTAGATGTAAACCATCAACGGATACTTCCGTGACGGGTCGAAGTTTTCGGGCTTGATGAGCGTCGCCCGGAGGGTCCGTCCGTCGGCATTGACGTAATCGATGAGCTCGGCCCGGCCCCAGATGTACGAAGCCTGTTGGGGGTTGGCGTCGCTCGCGCGCTTCATGTCCGCGAAGCCGGGGCCGCTCGTCCAAAGGTCCGGGAACTCGTCGAACCGCTGGAGGGTGAAGACGTAGGTCTCGACGCTCTTGGCCTTGATCAGATCGCCGCACTGCTTATCCAGCATGAAGAGCTTCTCCGGGGCGGCCGGCGCGGGGGCGCCGGGCTTCGTGTCGGCGGCGAGAGTCACCCGATAGATCCCGCTGGCCTTGGAACCCTCGTCGGTCGCCGTGAGAACGAGGGGACGGCCGAGCGGGACGGCCTTCTCCTCCGGGTCGAGGCCGACGTACCGGAAAACGATCCCGCGCTTCCGGCCCTCCCCGGACGTGATCATGCGCGCGCCCGTCCCGTCGGGGCGCACCTCCCAAATGTCGTAACGGTCGTAGACGAGGACGGACCTGTCGCCCTCGGTCCAGCCGGCGACGCCGTAAGGCTCCGGCTCGCTCGGCCGGTCCCACTCCTCGTCGGTCAGGGGGACGCCGAGCCCGGCGGTCAGGTTGAACGTCCTGCCGTCGGAGATCCGGTAGGCATGGTAGCTCTTGTCAGCGTCGCCGAAGTATACAAGGTATCCGGCCGCGGGGGAGAAGGAGGGAGCGAACGGCGATCTTTCGAGGATCTTTTTTCGGACCCCGTCGCGGATCCCGAGCAGATAAAAGTCGGCATATTCGCGGTCCCAGGAGATCAGCTGGCGGTAGGGGAGGTCGGATACGCCGAGGGCCGAGCCGCCGTCGTCGGAGAGGATGACTTCCGGCAGGTCGGGCGCCCCGAGCGGGACGAATCCCGCGGCGGCCTTCTTCCCTTTGCCGGCCAGATGGACGACCGCCGTAAAGGCCCTCTTCTTTTCCTCTTCGGCCCGGGCCTTCTGCATCGGCTGGAGGTAGGGATCCTTCCAGTTCCAGATGTCGACTTTAACCGGCTCCGGGGCGTCGTCGGGTTCGGCGACCGGGGACGGGGGCGACGCCGAGGAAGAGCCGGGCGCCGTCCTTCGAGAACGAGAGCTTGCCGTTCTCGCTCACGGCCATGCCGGCGGGGATGTTCTTGAATCCGGCGGGGACGAGCTCGGCGGCGGTCTCCGCGGCGCTCTCCCAGAGATAGAGCTTGAAGACGGGAGCGTCCGATCCGTAGGCGTCGCGGTCCGAGACGAAGGCGAGCCGGTCCCCCTTTTCGTCGAACGCGAAGCCCTTGTAGTTCCCGGCGCCCTTGATAAGGCTCCGGGTCGCGCCGTCCGCGACGCGCCGGGCGAACGCGCCGTCGGTCCCGGGGGTTTTGGAGGAGACGGCGTAAGCCAGCCAGGTCCCGGGCTTGTTCCAGGCATATTCCGAGACTTCGGAGACCGTGACGTCCCTTCCGCTCGCGAGCTCCCGGACGACGAGGTCGGTCCCAGGCTCCTTCTTCTTTTCCTTCTTTTTCTTCCCGCCCTCGGCCTTTTCATCCGGTTTTTCGGCGTCCTTGGCCGCGTCGGGCTTCTTCTCGGGGGCTTCCGCGAGCCAGGCGATGAACGCCCCGCCGTCCTCGGCGACCTTGAAGCTCTTGACGCGGTCGAAGGTCTTCACGGCGCCCGTGGCCAGGTCCATGATCCCCAGGCCGGCCTTGGGCATCTCCTCGGGCTTTTTCTTGTCCTTCTTCGCCTTGTCGACGTCCGCCTTGAGGGGGGCGACCGCGAAGGCGACGAACTTCCCGTCGGCCGTGATCACGGGATCGGTCCCGCGGGGCGCGCGATGCTCGACTCCCGAGCGGAGATCCCGGGCGACGAGCTCGCCGTCCCCGTCCTGCGGGACGAGGGCGTAAACGAGCCAGGCGCCGTCCCGCGAGAGGGCGGTGCCCCGGATGGAGCGCCAGGAGTCGTAGGCGTCGTAGGTCAGGGGCTTTTTAGCGGAGACGGCCTGCCCCGCCGAGAGGGCGAGGGCGATGATGCCGAACGAAAGAACGAAGAGCGCGGTCCCGATCCTCGGCAGCCGATCTTTCATAGGGCCTCCTCGATGGGCATGGGGATGTCGAGAAAGGCCCGACTATAACAAGGGGAGCGAGCGCCTGTCAAACGCGCCCCTCCCCGCCGGCCGAACGGGTTCTCAGGGCCGCGTCGCCGTGACGGTGATGCTGAGGACCTGGAATCCGCTCCGGCGGATGCGGGCGATCTCCGCGTCGTCGAGATATCCCTCGAGGGCGGAGTCCGGGAGCTCGATCCTGCGGGATTCGCGGACAACGACGTCGGCGAAGCCCGTCTCCCGGATGATGCCGAGATATTCGTCCTCCTGGAGGGCGCCCGAGACGCAGCCGGCGTACATCTCGGCGATCCCCTTCAGCTTCTCCGGGAGCTCGCCCTTGAGGACGATGTCGGAGACGCAGAAGTGGCCGCCGGGCTTGAGGGCCCTCAGGATCTCGGCGAAGGCCTTTCTCTTGTCCGGGACGAGGTTGAGGACGCAGTTCGAGATGACGACGTCGGTCGAGGCATCCTCGACGGGCAGGGCCTCGATGTCCCCGGCCCGGAACTCGACGTTCCGATAGCCGAGCTTCGCGTTGTTGCGGCGGGCCTTGTCGATCATTTCCGGGGTCATGTCGATCCCGACGACCCGGCCGGCGTCGCCGACGAGGCGGCGGGCGACGAAGACGTCGTTCCCGGCCCCCGAGCCGAGGTCGACGACGGTGTCGCCGGCCTTGATCCCGGCGTGCTTGACGGGCAGGCCGCAGCCCAGGTTGAGGTCGGCGTCGGGGACGTAGCCTTCCGTCCCCCGATAGTCGAGGTCGACCGTCCAGGACTCGCCGCTTTCGCAGGAACAGCCGCAGCCGCAGGCCGGCTGTTCATCGGACCGGCGGGCGATCTCCCCGTATTTTTCCCTGACGACCTTTCGAATTTCCTTGGCGTTCTTCATTTTCGGGCTCCTTTCTTCGTGGGACACGCACAGAGGGACGCGAACAGCCCGGAAAAGCCCTTGAGGGCCTTTCCCAGGGCTTCCCGGTCCAGGCAATAGCAGGTCTTCGGCCCTTCGACCTCCCCCTTGATGAGCCCGGCGCGCTTCAGGGCCTTGAGGTGTTGGGACACCGTCGATTGGGAAAGGGGGAGGAGACCGACGATCTCGCCGCAGAGGCAGACGTCCCGTTCGGCCAGGATCCTCAGGATCCGGATCCGGACGGGGTGGGCCAGGGCCCTGGCCGTTCCCGCCATCCGGTTCATCTCGTTCCCGAACAGTCCGCTTTTCGCTTGAGCCATCGCATCCTCTCAATAACGTATATCGTGAATATACGATATAGGGAGACGGATGTCAAGCACTTTTTTCACGATCGCGGGGAGAGGGGCGGCCTTCGTCGCCGCCCACGGGGTCCCTTATTTGATCTCCACGGGCACGGGCAGGGCCTTGCGCGGCAGCATCTCGTCCCGCATGGCGGCGTGGTAGACGAAGCTCGCCATGACGACGGCGGACTGGATGAGGTCCTCGGGGACGCAGTGGTCGTAGACGTCCTGGCTCGTATGGTGAAGGTTGGGGAAGTAATCCAACGGGTCCTGGATGAATTGGAAGCCGGGGATGCCGATGCCGTCGAAGGGCAGGTGGTCCGTCCCGTCGGTGTTCTGGAGGGCGATGGTCGTCACGCCGAGGTCCTTGAGCGGCTCCATCCAGGCCTCGAAGATGGGCCGGACCTGGAAGTTCTCCTGGATGTAGACGCCCCGGATGCGGCCGGAGCCGTTGTCGTAGTTGAAGTACCCTGAGATCTTCGCGTATTCGGGCTTGGCCAGGAGCTTGGTCGCGTCGGCGAGGGGGTTGCGCCAGGTCTTTTCCTTCTCGTCGAAAGCGGAATCGGGGAGAGCGCCTTTATCCGTGACGCCGAAGTGGCTCGCGACGTACCCCCGCGAGCCGTAGTATCCCTCCTCCTCGCCGGTCCAGAGGGCGGCGCGGATCGTCCTCTTCGGCTTGACCCCGAGGGCCTTGAGGATGCGCATGGCTTCCATGACGACCGCACAGCCGGAGGCGTCGTCCACGGCGCCCGTGCCTCCCGCCCACGAATCGAGGTGGGCGCCGAGCATCACCACCTCGCCCCGTTTGTCGGTCCCGGGGAGCTCGGCGACGACGTTGTATCCCTGAAGGTCGTTCTCGTAAGATGCGTTGCGGACCTCGATCTCCAGGGTCACGGGGACGCCGAGGTCCATGATGCGGCAGATGCGGTTGTATTGTTCGGCCGCCATGATGATACGCGGGCTTTGCCCCCGGGTGACGACGTTCTTGCCGTCGCCGTCGTAGGCGTCCGCCTTGACCGTGCCGTAATCCGCCCGGCTTTCGCTCGAGGGCTCGACGAGCACGCCGACCTCTTCCGCCTGGAAGAACGCCTGGAGCTCCTCCCACGTCGGCCCTTCTCCCTTGGGGTCGCCGAACTCCTTGGGCCTGACCGGGATGGGCGTCGCCTCGAGCTCCTTGAGCTCGGCATCGGTGTATCGGCTGGCGGCGGGCTTGAAGGACGGGTGGGTCGGCCGGGCCGGCTTCGTGAAGACGATGGCGCCCTTGAGCTTCCCGCGGAATTTCTCCAGGTCGGCCCGGGTGTTGATGAGGGCCGTGACCGGGCTCCCGACGATCTTCCCCCGGGTGCTTCCCGTCCACGGCTTCGGGAACGCCAGGATGGCCAGATAGGAGGGCGCCGTCATATGGGCCGAGATGTATTCGCTCGACCAGCCGGGGCCGAACTCCCCGGCCGGCTCGACGGCGGCGTTGACGCAGCCGATCTCCGTGAACGACTTGACCGCCCAGGCGCAGGCCTTCTCGTACGCCGGCGAGCCGGGGATCCTGGGGCCCAGGACGTCGGTCATATAGCTGAGATAGCTCATGACCCGGGAATGGTTCGTCCCCTCCAGCCAGATGCGGTTGACCATGTCCCGGTCGACCGGCTCCCTGGTGGGGAGGGCGGGGGCGGCGAAAACGGCGAGGAAGAGGGCCGCGGCGACGGCCCGGCGCGCAGGTGTCATTCTCATCGGTTCTCCTATCCGACATTTCTACCACCGATCCGAAGGCCGCACAAGGGGCTTGTATATAGCGAATCTATCTATATAATAGGGAATAGGGAAGAGAGGATAGGACCGCCTTGAAGAAAGCCGGGGTCTTCGTCGCCGCGTTCACGGCCCTCGCCTTCGGAACCGTGCCCCGGCTCTCTCCGCGCCCGCCCGCTCCTCAAAGATCCGGCGTCGCCGAAGCCCCGGGGCCGCTCAGCGCCTTCCACGCCCAAAAGCCGGGGATCGCGGCCTGCGCCTCCTGTCACGCTCCCGACGGGGACGCCTCTCCGGAGAAATGCCTGTCCTGCCATGAAGAGATCGCCTCGCGCATCAAGGAAGGCCGGGGCTTCCACAGGGACAAGGCCGAAGGCTGCGGGACCTGCCACGCCGAACACGAAGGCCCGGACGCGAAGCTCGTTCCGCTCGATCCCGGGGATTTCGATCACGCCGAGACCGGCTTTCTCCTCGAAGGCGGCCACGCCCGGGTCGGGGAGTGCCTGGCCTGCCATGACCGGGACAACTCTTTTCGGAGGGCGACCGGCAGGTCCTACCTCCTCCGGCATGCCCTCTGTGCCGACTGCCACGATTCGCCCCATCCCGGCCGCCAGGAAGAATGCCTGGCCTGCCATTCCATGGAGGGTTGGAGGTTCGGGAGCGCTCCGGCGGCGCGATGACGGGACCATGCCGATGGACAAAGCGCGCGGCCTTCTCGTCGGAGCGGCGGTCCTGGCCTGCCTGGGAGGCCAGGCCGCGGCCGAGGTCGCCGCGCCCCCGACCCCGTCATATTCATACCGGGCCACCGTCTATTTCGACTGGTATGGGACCGCCTTCGCCCAGGGCGGGGGAGGCCTGAGCCAGCTCGGGACGCGGGTCAAGTTCGAGCTCGCCAAGGCCCCCGCCCGGAATTGGACGCTCCTCATCGATGTCCGCGACCGCCGGAACCTCGCCGAGCGGAGCTCGAACCAGGTCCTCCTCTACAATGCGCGCCTGACCTTCGATTCGCCGTCGAGCCCGTTGTATCTGTCGGCCGGCCAGATGAACCTCTACGACACGGCCGGCATCGGCCAGCTCCTGGGTTCCGTGGCCGGCTGGAAGGTCCGGTCCGACCTGCTCGTCGGCGGCTATGCCGGGCTCGAACAGCAGGTCTATGCGCGAAGATTCGACGCCCGCTATTTGAAATACGGGGCGTTCGCCAGGTTCACCGGGCCGAAGGCGCTTTCGTTCTCCCTGAGCCTCAACGAGCTCCGGTACTCGGGGCGGGCCGAGCGCACTTACGTCTATGCCCAAGGCTTCGTGCCTGTCAAACGGACGTTTTACGTCTTCGGGAACGCGGAGCTCGAGTTGGGCAAGGACGTGAAGCCGGCGGACCGCCTGTCCCGGCTATTCCTCAACGCCAGGGTCGACCTCGGCCGCAGGGCCGATGTTACGGCCTTCTATAGCTCCGGCAGGGGTCTCGATTTCCATGGCTATGCGCTCGATCGATCCCAGGACCCGGGCCTCCCGGATAGAGGCCTCGAGCGATTCTTCTACAGCGAGCAGTACGGAGGCCGCCTGGCGGTCAAGCCGGTAAAGGGGATACGCCTGAGTGTCTCGCGCCAGGAGAGCCGGCAGAAGGACCTGGACATCCGGAACCACACCTGGCGATTCGGGGCCTCGGCGACGGACATCCTGAAGAGCGGCGTCACGGCCTATGGGGATTATTCGATGAACCGGGGGACGCATGCGGAGTCCGACTCCTACTATCTCTCCCTCGACAGGGATTTCGGGCGGTTCTCCTGTTCCGTGTCTTTCGCCAACACGTACAACGGTCTCCGTTTCTCTTCGACGGGGGGGGAGCCGCAGATCCTCCATCTCAACGGATACAAAACGCTCGCGGCGAACGTCTTCGTCCCCGTCGGCCGTCGGATCTCGATCTCGGCGGAATACAGCTATTTCGCCGAGAAGGATGCCGGCCAGCACCAATTCTTCCTCAGGCTGATCTTCCGAAAATGAGGGACATCATGAGCGGAGCGAAACGATACGGCCCGGCGGCCGCGGTCTTCGCGGCCGTCCTCTTCCTGGCAACGGCCTGGGGCCGATGGGGAACGGGACAGGAGAAGCCGGCCCAGCCCGCCCGCGACGTCCAAAAATGGACCGTCGAAACGCACGACGGCACGAACTTCCCGCTCGTCGGCCGTCATCGGACGGCCGCCTGCGCCGAATGCCACCTCAAGGGGGTTTTCGAGGGGACGCCGACCGCTTGCGAGGCCTGCCATTGGGACCGGCGCCAGGACGACCGCTACCGCCTGCGCCTCGGCGCCCATTGCGGGGATTGCCACACGCCGACGTCCTGGAAAAACGTGCCGCCGAACGCCTGGGACCATGAGACCATGACCGGGTTCCGGCGCGAAGGCATCCACAGGACGCTGGATTGTGCCGATTGCCATGGCGAGGACTTCCGGACGGCCGGCCCCGACTGCTATTCCTGTCATGAGGAGAGCTACGGGAATGCCAAGGACCCCGACCACGCGGCCGGCGGTTTTCCGAGGGATTGCACGATCTGCCACCGGGGCCAAAAGAGCTGGTCGGGCGCGGTGGTCCCCCACGAAGCCTTCCCGCTCCGGGGCCGGCACCAAACGCTCGAATGCGCCGCCTGTCATCCGGGAGGCCGCTTCCAGGGCACGCCCGCCGATTGCGCGGCCTGCCATATCGAGGATTACAACGCGACCAGCGATCCCGATCACAAAGCGGCCGGCTTTCCGACCGATTGCGTGACCTGCCACGGCAGCGGGGCCGTGACCTGGTCGGGCGCCTCGATCGAACACGATCAGTTCTTTGCCCTCAAGGGAACCCATGCGACCCTGGAATGCAACGCCTGCCACGCCAAGGGCTATAACCTGCCGACGGACTGCTACGGCTGTCATGCGGCCGATTACAATGCGACGACGGATCCCAACCACAAGGCGGCCGGCTTTCCGACCGATTGCGTGACCTGCCACGGCAGCGGGGCCGTGACCTGGTCGGGCGCCTCGATCGAACACGATCAGTTCTTTGCCCTCAAGGGAACCCATGCGACCCTGGAGTGCAACGCCTGCCACGCCAAGGGCTATAACCTGCCGACGGACTGCTACGGCTGTCACGCGGCCGATTACAACGCGACGACGGACCCCAACCATAAGGCGGCCGGCTTTCCGACCGACTGCGCTTCCTGCCACGGCAGCGGGGCCGTGACCTGGTCGGGCGCTTCGTTCGATCACAATAAGTTCTTCGCCCTCAAGGGCGCCCATACGACCCTGGATTGCAACGCCTGCCACGCCAAGGGCTACAACTTGCCGACGGACTGCTACGGCTGTCACGCGGCCGATTACAACGCGACGACGGACCCCAACCACAAAGCCTCCGGATTTCCCACGACGTGCGAGGCCTGCCACCTGCCGACCCATACCTCATGGTCGCAGGCCGTCCTCCAGCATGATTTTCCCATCAAGTCCGGAAAGCATGCGGGATTCAGCTGTACGGATTGCCATCTCACGTCCAACTACCGGCAATTCTCCTGCACGGACTGCCACACCCACGACAAGGCCTCGACGGATTCGCGTCACGACGATGTCGGGGGCTACGTCTACAACAGCGCCAACTGCTATGCCTGTCACCCCAGGGGGGTCGCCGACGATTAGCCCGGGAACGCCGGGGCGCCGCGGCGGAGGTCCTGGCCTGAGCCCCCCGATATTGGTAGAATAGGCGCAGAGGTCATTTCCATGCTGAAAAACATCAAGACCGATATCCTCATCAGTCGGCGCCGGGCCCGCGGGCCTTACGGCGGGGCTTTACGCGGCCCGGGCCGGGAAGACGACCGTCGTCCTCGGAGGGAGGGCGGCTTCCCGCCTGGCGCTCGGCTACGAGATCGAGAACTATCCCGGGCTTTCCGTCCATCAACTCGCTCGAGCTCCTCGGGAAATTCAGGGAGCACGCCCTCCGGTTCGGCGCCCGGATCGTCTCCGGGGACGCCATCGCCCTGGGCCTCGACTCGGACCCCAAGTATGTCACGACCAAGGATTCCTTCTTCGAGGCCGGGGCCGTCATCCTCGCCACGGGGAAGCCGTTCGCCCGGGAGCGGATGATCCCGGGCGAGGACCGGCTGACCGGACTGGGCGTCAGCTATTGCGCGACCTGCGACGGGCCCCTCTACAGGGGCGCCGACGTCGTCGCCTACGGGCCGTCGGACGAGGCCATCGAGGACGTCCGGGCCCTGGAACAGCTCGGCTCCCGGGTCCATTGGGTCCCCGGCGCCAAGGGCGGGGATGCGGCTCTCGCCGCGGCCGACGAGCTCGCCCGCAAGGGCATCCAGGTCCACCACGGCTTCGAGATCCTGGAGATCGCCGGCGAAAAGCGCGTCGAAAAGGTCGTCCTCGGCCAGGGGGACGTCAGGCGGGAGATCCCGGCGGCGCGGCGTCTTCATCTTCCGGGAGACGCCGACGGCCCCGTTCCTGAGCCGGGCCGGCATCCTCCTCGACCACAGGCAGTGCGTCGCGGTCGACCGGACCCAGAAGACGAACCTCCCGGGCGTCTTTGCCGCCGGCGACGTGACCTGCGGCGGACAGCAGATCGCCTCGGCCGTCGGGGAGGGGTGCGTGGCCGCGATCCAGGCCCTGGGGTATCTCAGGAATAAATAGGGCGTCAGGCGGCCGGCGGGCGCCGGGGCTTGTGCATCCGGACGATGATCTTCTTGCTCTTGAATATGGAGACGTATCCCCCGATCGGCACGGCCATGCAGGTTGCGCTCGATGTTGTGGCCGAAGTTGGAGACAGCCAGGATGGGCATCGGGCGGCCGGCCTTCCGCCGCTGGCGGATGACGTCGTCGAGATAGGTCCGGACGAACTTCAGCGGCCTCCCGCTGGTCCCTTCGGGCGTTGTGGTTCCGGGCGTGCCCGCTCAGCGAGCCGACGACGATCGCCCGGATGTCCTTGAAGACGTGGTGGCGGCGGAGCGCCGCCAGGAGCCGGTGGAGGTCCTCGACGTCGATCTGGATGTCCTCGATGAACAGGATGTGCCGCTTCCAGTTGAACTTCGGGGGGTCCTTGCGGTTGAGGAAGTTGACGAAGGTCGACAGGTTCCCTCCGATGGGGATGCCCGAGAACTTCCTGGCCGGAGGGGGGGTCAGCCAGGCGGCGCCCTGATATTGGATCTCCTCGCCCTTGATCAGGGGGAGGACCTTCCGGAAATTCCCCTTGCCGAGCCTTGAGGGAGGGGAAATAGATGGCCGGGACGCGGGTATGGAAGTAGATCTCGTTGAGGAGGAAGGTGAAATCCGAGAAGCCCGACGAAGACGGGCCGTCTCTCGCCGGATGATCGCGTAAGTCCTTCGCGTCGATCTTGCGGGCGAGGTCCTCGGCGCCGGTGCCCCCGGCGACCGAGAAGATGAGGTCCTGTTCCCGGATGACCTTCTTGAAGTGCTCCGAGCGGGCCTCGGCTGGACGCCGTGACGTGGTCGATCTGCTCGTCGCTGGAGAAGACGAACGGACTGAGATAGACGGAATCGACCCCGAGCCCCTTCTTGAGGAGCCGGACGGCCTTGTCGAGACAGCTTTTCTCGCCCGGGGCAGACAGGTCGACGGGGCTATGAAGCAGACCTTGGGGACCGTGTTGCCGTTCATCTGTGCGCCGCCTTCGTTTGGGAAAGCACTAGACTACCAGAAAGGGGGGTCTCATCAAGGCCCAAACGGGCCTTGGACCGCCCGGAATATTTGTAAGTGATAGATAATTAATATATTAATGCCGAATCAGGTCAGGATGCGGGGCCTTCGGGGAGGTGTCAGATGTGTAAAGTTATTTGACATTCCCGGCCCCGGCAGGATCGCCCCAGGGGCCGTTTCTCGAGGGGCGGAAGATGCCCTGGCCGGGCTGGCCGGCCCGGCACTCTCTTTATCAGAACGAACGGAGCTTCTGGCCGGGGGCGCTCTGCTGGAGCCGCTTGAGGGCCTTGAGCTCGATCTGGCGGATCCGCTCGCGGGTCAGATTGAAATGCTGGCCGACTTCTTCGAGGGTGTATTCGCGGCCGTCGCCGAGGCCGTAGCGCATCCGGAGGACCGTCGTTTCCCTCTCGGGCAGGCCGCGCAGGGCGTCCTCGATCTGTTCCCGAAGGCTGATGTGGATGACCGTGTCGGGAGGGGAGAGGACGCTCTTGTCCTCGACGAGGTCGCCGAGGGAGGTTTCACCGTTCTCACCGAGCGGGGTCTCCAGGGAGACGGGCTCCTGGGCGGTGGACATCATGTCGATGACCTTGTTCACGGGCAGATCCGACCTTCCGGGCGACCTCCTCGGGGGTCGCTTCCTTGCCGCTCTGCTGGATCGATGCTCTGGGAGATCTTGTTGAGCTTGTGCATGGTCTCGGTCAGGTGGACCGGGATGCGGATGGTCCGGCCCTGGTCGGCGATGGCCCGGGTGATGGACTGGCGGATCCACCAGGTGGCGTAGGTCGAGAACTTGTGGCCGCGCCGGTAGTCGAACTTGTCGGCGGCGCGCATCAGGCCGATATTGCCTTCCTGGATGAGGTCGAGGAGCTGAAGGCCCCGGTTCTGGTACTTCTTGGCGATGGAGACGACGAGCCGCAGGTTGGCCGAGACGAGCTCGCTCTTGGCCCTGTCCCTGGTCTTGAATCCCCGCTCGATCGCCCTGAGGATGCTCCGGGCAGACGTCCGCTGGCGGGCTAGACCCTTCCGGGCGATCCGGCCGAGGCGCTCGCGGATCCTTCCGATGGCCTTGTCCCTGGAGTCCGGGCGAATGTCCATGCTCTGGGCGAGCTTGACCATCCGGACGACGAGGCGCCCCCGGGCGGTCCGGTTCGAGACGAGGGACCGCATCTTCGCCAGCCGCGTGTTGAGGGTCTTGATCCTCTTCATGGCGTCCAGGATGGCCGCCTTCTTCTGCTCGATCGATTCGGGCGTCAGCTCTTCTTCGCCGAGGCTGAAATGCTTGTTGACCAGCTCGGGGGACTTCCGGATCTGCATCTCGAGGGAGATGAGCTCGTCCAGGATGAAGGGGGTGCGGGCCAGGGCCTTGTTGATGGCCTTCTCGCCGAGCTCGATCCGGCGGGCCAGGGAGATCTCCTCTTCGCGGGACAGCAGGAGGTAGCTCCCCATGTCCTTGAGGTAGATGCGGACGAGATCGGCCGTCTGGTCGCCTTCACCGGGCGGAATGACCCCCGGAGCGCGATGCTTTCCCGCGCCCGGCTTCTTGGCCGGGGCGGACGCCGCGGCGTGGTCGGTCACCGGGACCGCCGGAGTGAAGACCTCCATGTCGTCGGCATATGAGGCGTCCGTCCTCCTCAGAGGCAGGAGCTGAAGGATCTCTTCCTCATGATACTTGTATGCAGCCTTGTATCCGTTAGCCATTTTCGTCACCCCTTATCCTTACTAATTCTATCTAACTTGTATGAGAACGGCGCTCATAAGGATTCCGTTGCGTCCAGCCAACGGGTTTGCCCCTTCTGAGCCTGTGCCTGCCGTATCAGCCCGACCGAATCCTTGGTCTCACCCCGTCGCAATATCGAAATTATAGGATATATCTTATATCTAGTTAGTATAAGAATGTTTAATCTAAACCCATTTATAGTGAAAATCAAGTCTTTTTTTTGATTTTTACAAAATATTTTTCCCTTCCCGGATTCCCAGGGGGGAATCGGGGGGAACCTCCGCTTGACAAAGCCCGTCCCGAACAATAATATGGGCCGCATGCCGGCTTCCTCTCTCAAGATCCTCGTGGTGGACGACGACCGGGCGACCCTCCTCATGCTCAGCGCGCGCCTCATCCGGGAGGGGTACCGGGTCCTGACGGCGGCCGACGGCGAAGAAGCCTGGGCGGCCGCCCGCCGCGAGAAGCCCGACCTCGTCCTTTCGGACATGCTGCTGCCGAAAATGGACGGGATCTCGCTCTGCCGGATGATCAAGGAGGACCCCGACCTGGCCGCGACGCGGGTCATCCTGGCGACCGCGGTCTTCAAGCAGGCCGCGATCCGGGCCGAGGCCCGGATGAGCGGCGCCGACGAGTTCGTCGAGAAGCCCTTCGGCATGGATGCCCTCCTTTTGAAGGTCCAGTCCCTGATCGGCCGGGCCGAGATCTAGGTCCCGCGGGTCTCAGAAGCGCGCAGGACTTCTTTTCGTTCTTCTCGTAATACCGCTGGTGGTATTCTTCCGCCCGCGTGAATCGGGAGGCGGGGACGAGCGCCGTGGCCAGAGGCTTCCTGAAGCGCCCCGAGGCCCCGATCTCCGCCATGACCTTTTGCGCCGCCGCCTTCTGGGCCTCGTCGTGGTAAAAGATGACGGAACGGTACTGGCTGCCGACGTCCGGGCCCTGGCGGTCGACCTGGGTCGGGTCGTGGATGGTGAAAAAGAAGCGAACGAGGGACTCATAGCTCACGGCTGTCGGGTCAAACGTGACCTGGACGGCCTCGGCATGGCCGGTCCGGTCGCCGCAGACCTGGGCGTAGGTCGGGTCCCGGGTCGTCCCCCCCGTGTATCCGCTCACGGCGTCCATGACGCCCTCGACCTGCCGGAACTTGTATTCGACGCCCCAGAAACAGCCCGCCGCGAACGTGGCCGTGGAGCGCGCCGGGGACGCTTCCCGCTTTTCGGACGACCGGGACGCCGGCCCCCGGCCGGGCCCTTCCGGCCCCGCCGATCCCCGCGGCCTCGGGGACGAAATCCAGGGCGGCGGAGTTGATGCAGTAGTGGTCGAGCGAGGGCGCCGGGCCGTCATCGAAGACGTGCCCGAGATGGGCGCCGCAGGAAGCGCACCGGGCCTCGGTCCTCTTCATGAATAGCGACCGGTCCTCCCGGTATTCGACGGCGTCGTCGCTCGCGGGGGCGGTGAAGCTCGGCCACCCGGTGCCATGGTCGTACTTCGCGTTCCAGAGGAAAAGCGGGGCGCGGCAGGCGGCGCAGACGTACGTCCCCCTGGCGTCATGGTCGTTGTATTTCCCCGTGAACGGCGGCTCCGTCCCGCACTGCCTCATGACCCGGTACTGCTCGGGCGTGAGGGTTTCCTTCCATTCCTTATCCGTTTTCGCGACCTTCCGCTGCATGGATATCCTTCCTTCGGCCCTCGGCCCCCCCGGTCCCGGTCCGAGGAGCGCCCCGAGGCCTTTCCAGCCGGCATAGGAGACCAGGATGGCCAAAGCCAGGGCCGCCGCCTTGATCCCCCGGGGCATATAACCTCCCAGAATAACTAATCCCTATAGGAATAATATACATTAAATTTCTAAAAAAGCAAGTCTTATGTGTATTGACAACGGGAATTCGGGTCCACTATAATTTGACCGCTGGCTGGAGAGGGATCCTCCTTAGCCCCGCTTCCTTTTTTTTTGAAAACCTTGGCGCCTCGCCAGCCAGTCTTCTCCCCCCGCCCTCGGTGGCTATTGCCGCGTCCGGGAAAGCGTCAGAACGTCCTGAAGATGTTGAACCCGAACCGGAAGTCGCCCTTGGCCAGGCGCAAGTCCCCGCCCGTGACGATCCGGCTCGAGGTGAGCCCGACGGAATTCGCGGCGAAGACCTGGAAGACGTGGAGGCCGATCCTCTTTTCGACGCCGAGACCCCAGCCGTTCGCGATCTCCCTGTAGCCGGCCCGGACGGGGACCCATTCGGCGATGAGCGAGAGGTCCTCGAGGACCATGAACCTCCCGCCCAGGCCGACCGCGAACGTCCCCTGCGGGTCCTCTTCCCAGTGGTCGGTGTTCGAGGCGTAGGCCGGGACGACCAGTACCGAAAGCCTGCGGCTGAAGCGATGGGCCAGGATGACCTGGGCGGCGACCTTGAAGTTGCGGGAATTGAAGGCGCTCCGGCCGTCCCGTTTCTGGGCCGCCCAGCAAAGCCCCCCGTTGACCGATACGGAGAAGGGGAGAGCGGCGTTCTCGCCCTGCTCCAGCATGAGCCAGGTCGCCGAAAGCTCCATCTCCTGGAAGAGGTTGGTCCGGCCGAGCGTGATCCCCACGCGGTCCGTGATGCCGTAGCCGAGACTCAGGAGGATCGCGGCCGAGCCGTCCAGCCCCCAGAACGCATCGTATCCCGAGCGGACGGAGGGGATGAAGCGATGGGAGACCCGAAACAGGAGATCGCCTTTTTCCATCGTCCTTCCGGTGGGGAGACCAATGAGTCTCGTTCCCCAGAACGGCGGGGCGGCGGCCCCGACTTCGGCCTTTGCGGACGCGGGAGCCTGGCCCACGGCGGCGGAAGGAACGGGACCGGCGTCTTCCCTGGGGCCACGGATCCGGGCCCCGTCCGCCACCGGCGCGCCCGTCGCCTTGAACCCCATGATCCAGCTCTCGAGAACGGCGAGATCGTCCTCGGTCAGGGCCGGCCGGGTCGGCGGAGGCATCCTTTTGCCGGAGATCCCCTCCGCGCCCCTGATCTTCTTCAGGAGATAGCTCGATTCGGGGGCCGCCGTATCGACGAGCTTGAGATCGGCCTGCTCCGCGCTCGGCACGTCCACGATGGATGCCGGAAGGCTTCCGGGCTCGAGGTTGAGGTTCCTGGGCGGGAACTTCCCCTTGTGACAGACGGCGCAGTTCTTATGGAAAACAGCCTTGACCTCGTCCGGCATGGACGTGTCCGGCCGGGCGGCCCACGCTCCCGAGAGCGAGCCCGCCAGCATGAAGGCCAGAGAGACGATAATGGCCGAAAGCTTCTTCATGGCTTGTTTCCCTCCCTTGGGTCCATACGGCCCCGCTATTCACCGGTAATTATAGAGGAATGATAGGTCGATGACAACGCGGGGCGCGGGGCGGGCCGGGCCCTAGTACTTGAGCTCGGAGCCGAACAGGCTGTGCGGGATCAGGTGAATGAGGAGGGTGACGGCCGAGGCCGCGATGATCCAGCCGCGGGCCGGGCGGCCCTTCCTTCCGGCGACGAGGGCCGCGATCCAGAGGGCCATCGAGACGAGCGTCTTGTTGTCCGTGAGGTCGGTCCCGAGCGGGAAGCCCGACCACAGCACGCCGAACGCGTATTTCTGGACGATCGGGCCGAGGACCAGCCCGCCGGCGAAGAAAAGCCCGGCGGCGGCCAGGGCGAAGGTCCGCGGGTTCCTCCTCCGGTCCAGGGCCGTGATCCCGGCCATGGCCGCGAAGAGCATGGACGCGAACATGACGAGGATGTGGATGACGAGGACGGCCGCGGGCACGGGCCCCTTGAACCGGATGACGACGGGGGACTCGCCGCCGAGCGGGGCTTCACGCCCTCCGGCTTCGAGAACGACCCGATAGGCGAGCTTTCCAGCGGCCGGCTGTCTGGGCAGGAAGGCGACGAGGCGGTCGCCCCGCCGTTCGAGGTCCGTCCGGACCCAGGGGTCATCGGTCTTGAACCGGCGGTAAAGGACGATTCCCGTGACCGTCGGGTCGGCGGCCCCGACCGAGATCTCGCAATCCTTGTCGTTCTCGGCGCTCCGGGGCAGCCGGTACCCGATCTCCGCGCCGCCGAGGGCGACCTTGCCGCGGGCGGGCCGGGTCGGGCCGGTCGTCCTCTGGTAAGCGGCGGCGGCCAGGGTGAGGACGACGGCCAGGGCCCAGGAAACGCTCTTCCTCACGGACCAGCCTCAGTCCTTGAACTCGATAGACCCGAGGACCGCCGAGCCCTTTACGCGGAGCGTGATCTTTTTTTCGGAGGTCCCCGACGGCCTCCGCTTGTCTTCGATGTCCCCCAGGACGGGAGTCCCTTCGAGGGAGACCTGCCAATCGGGGGGCACCCGGACCACGATGGAGCCGAGGACGACGCTCAGATAAAGGACCGCCTGGTCCCCGGCGAGGCCGGCGCCCGTCAGGTCGAGGTCGAGCGAGCCCAGGACGACCTCGGCCTTGCCGCCCTTGAAGGCGCGGGATTCGATCCGGCGCTTGAGGCCGGAAAAAACGGCCGAAACGCTGATCTCGTCGTCCGCGAGGGCCGCTTCAAGGCTTTTTTTTTCCTCGGGCGCGCCGCCTTTTTCGAACGCCGGGCGAACGAGGATCCACACGCCGGCCGCGATGACGAACACCGGCCAGTAGTGCCAGAGGGAACGATGAAGGATCTCGAGCCGCATGAGCAGGAAAAAGGTGCCGAACAGGATGAAGAAGAGCCCGGGGCCCGCGCTCCGGAGCCCGCTGCCGACGAGGATGGACAGGCCGATGACGATGAAGATGGCCGGCCAGTACCTGGAGACGATATCGCCGAAGTCGATCTCGCCCAGCTGGTCGAATAGGAATAGGACCCCGAGGGCGATGAGCATCAGCCCCCAGAAGATCCGCCCCTGATGAGATCTTGTCGCGGACATGATTCCCTCCTAAACCGGACGCGGTCCCGAACTGCGGCTAAAATAACACAGAACGGGGGAGGCCTCAAGCCCGCGCCGGAAGCCGCCTAGTAATCGCTCGTCACGATGAGGAACGGCTTCTGGCTGAAGCTCTTGAAGATCGGCCGGAGCCGGTCCGTGTCGTAGTACTTATCGACGTCGACGACCTTCTTCGTGCTGGTCACGACCTCGATGGGGACGTTGTCGTAGACGCCGTTGCGCAGGCAGACCATCCGGCCGGTCCGGCCCTCCAGGATCAGGTCCAGGGCCAGGTTCCCGAAGGCCATCGGGACGATGGAGTCGATGGCGTCGGGATCGCCGCAGCGGACGAGATAGCTCAGCCGCTGGTTGATGACGTTGATCCGGCGGCCGTCGTTGAACTTGGGCGAGAGCTCCTTGAGGTCGTGGGAGACCCGGTCGCCGATGCCGCCGAGCTTCTTGTGGCCGAACATGTCCTTCTCGTCGCTCTCGAAGACCATGTCGCCGCCCTCGTAACATGGCCCCCTCGGAGACGAGGACGACCGAATAGAGGCTGGGGTTGGTCGAGCGGTCCTCGGTCAGCAGCTCGCAGAGCGTCTCGATGTTGAACGGGGCTCGGGGATGAGACAGCGGTTGGCGGCCCCGGCCATCGTCGGCAGGAGGGCGGTGAACCCGGCGTAGCGGCCGAAGACCTCGATGACCAGGAAGCGCTCGTGCGAGCCGGCCGTCGTTCGCAGGGCGTGGGTCATCTCGATCGTCCGGGTGACGCAGGTCGAGAAGCCGATGCAGTAGTCGGTCCCCGGGACGTCGTTGTCCATCGTCTTGGGGATGGCGATGACCTGGACGCCCTTGTGGTGGAGGTGGACGCCGTAGCTCAGGGTGTCGTCGCCGCCGATCGGAATGAGCGTGTCGATCCCCAGGAAGTCCAGGTTCTTGAGGACCTCGTCGGTGAGGTCGTTCGTCTTGGCCGAGAATCTGTCGCGGAGATGGGCCGGGACGTTGACGTCCGGGACGGCGCTCGGGCGGGTGCGGGAGGTGTGGAGGAAGGTCCCGCCGGTCCGGCCGGCCTTGTTGACGATCTCCTCGGTGAGCTCCAGGTAATGCTCGTGGCTGGGGGCGTCCTTGTCTCTCCGCATTTCGATCAGGCCCGCCCAGCCGCGCCGGATGCCGATGACCCGGTAGCCCTCGCGGAGGGCCCGGATGGTGACGGCGCGGATGGCCGGGTTGAGCCCCGGGACGTCGCCGCCGCCCGTCAGGATCCCGATGTTCCCTTTCTTCCCTTTTGTCACGGACATGGGTCCCTCCTGTCTATCGTCCGATTATAGAACACGCCGTGCCCCAAGGAAAGGGCCGGCCGTCAGGGACAGGCGCGGGCCACTTTCCGGGCCAGGGCCATGATCGTCAGGATCGGCGGGGCTCCGAGGGCATCGGGGAGGAGCGTCGCGTCCGCCACATAGAGGTTGCCCGGAAGTCTCGGGTCGTGGAGGGATCTCGCCGTCTCCCGGACGAGCGGCAGAGAACCGCCCGGATGGCCCGCGTTGAGCGTCCCGAAGAAGAGGCCGTCCCCGCGAATGCCGAGGCGCGCGAAGACCTCCCGGCACAACTCCGCGGCCTCGGCCAGGCGGGCCGTGTCCCTGCCGGTCAAGGGCTTGGAGACACGGCCGCCGCCGGCCTTGCCGACGGGCTCGTCCGCGAGCTTGATCATCAGGCTCAGGATGTCCCCTGACGGGGGCCGCCAGTCGCGGTTGAAGAAATAGCTCAGGTGATCGAAATAGGGGGATAAGATGTATCCGTCCTTCCGGACATAGAACGGCATGGGAAGGTCGCGATCCTGACGCGCGCCCTCGAGCGTCGCCGTGACGCACAACACGGGGTCGACGAACAGCCTGGGCTCGCAGGGGATCCCCGACCGCTCGAGGAGCGGGGGCGTTCCGAATCCCCCGGCCGCGAGGACGACGAGGTCGGCGGGGACGAACCCGCGCCGGAGGCCGGTCCGGACCTCGAGGCCGACGGCTTCTCCGCCCCTGACGACGACACGGACGGCTGCGACGCCCGTCCGGAGCGTCGCGCCGCGCTCGATTGCCCGGGCGAGGAGCGTCCGGCTGTCCCACTTGATCCCTCTGGGACATCCGAGCACACAGCGCCCGCACATCGCGCACGCCTCGTAACGGCCCATCTTGGGCATGACCCGCGGCTCCAGCCCCATCTGCCCCATGGCGTTGAACAGGGTGCGCGTCATCGCGCTCCAGCGGGACTGGTGGGCCGTCGTGATGGGCACCTCACGTTCCAGGGCGGCGAAATCCTCGTCCAGATCGACGCCGATCTCCCTGAGATCGTGATCGAGGCGGAGGGCGTTTCCCGTGGCGATGGTCGTCGTGCCGCCCGTCCCTCGCCCCTTCACGAGGATCATGCCCTCCCGGGCCCTGAAGGCTTTCATGGCCGGGAACATGAGCCCGATCTCCCTGACGTCGAACAGGAGCCCGGTCCGCTTGAAGGCGTCGACGAGGCCCAGCCTGGCTCCGAAAGGCCGGAACTCCCGGCCGGCTTCCAGGACCGTGACGGCAAAGCGGCCGGCGAGCCCGGCCGCGGCGGCGGCGCCTCCCGCCCCGCTCCCGACGACGACGGCGCGCTTCATCCGAGTCCGCCCTCCGGCCGGAACTCGGCCCGGCAGGAATCGTATCCTTCGGTCAATCTCCGGACGAACCTGAGATCGCCGCCGCCCGCCAGCCCGGTCAGGACCCCCCGGTCGAGGGACGAAACGAAGCCGCAGATCTCGGGCGTATAGTCCGCCGCGAAACGGCAGGCCCTGATGACGACGGCGCCGTCCGGGGCGCCGACGAAATCGATGCCGATCGCCCGGTAGAGGAGGCGCGCTGCGGCCATGGCTTCCGGCAGGCTCCTCACGCCCAGCGACCTCCGCAGCTCTTCGCCGAACGCGCGGGCGTTCCGATAGAGCCTTTCGCCGACGGCCTCGGCGTTCCCCGCGGCAAGGACCTTCATGGCGTTCGCGCGGGTGAACGAAGCGTAGAGCCGGAGGCGGGCGTCCTCGGATGCTCCCTCGAGATCGGGCGGGGAGATCTCGAAGGCCTCCGCCGTGAGGCGGAAGAGCTTCCCGAGATACCTTTTCTTCAGGAACGGCGGGAGGAAGACTCCGGCGGCACTGAGCCTCAGGCTCATGCTTCAGGTCTCCCGGGACCCGTCCGAGGGGCGCTCCCGCTCCGGCGGAACCAGAAGTGGACGACGGCCGCGATAGATCCGTCGATGATGCCGTTGGCCAGGAGGATGAGGTAGGGCCGGCATATTGCGAAGAGCCCGAAAGAGATCAGGGCGCTGGCGAGCTTCGCCTGGACGAGCAGTCGGGAAAAGACGTCCTCTTTCGGCCGCCGGGCCATGTTCCAGGCGAAGATCGTGACCAGGTACATATATGCGGTGGCGAGGGCCGAGTAGATAGAAGCCGCGAAGACCGGAGCCGGCCGCATTCCCAGCGGCCCCGACAGGACGTTGAAAAAGGCGATGACGCCCCCGGGCGCCGCTAAAAAGATGATCCCGACGGCCGCGAAGACCGCGGCCATTCCATAAGCGACGATCCGTTTCGCCCCCGAGTTTCCGGTCCCGTCCATGCGTTCGCTCCTTCAACCCCTGAGAAGGCGTTCGAATTCCGGCGGAGGCCCGAATCGGACGGCTTTCATCAGCTCGACGGCTTCCTCGCGGGGCAGGGGAAATCCGTCATGCCCGCGATCCTTGAAGAGCCGGAAGTTCCCGTTCATGAAACACGTCCTCCCCGGCCGGAAGCTCGCCGCCATGCCCGCGCAGATCTCCGCGAGCGCGGCGCTCCGGACGTTGCCGAAGGTCATCGGGGCGAAGACGCAGGGGCCGACCTCGCCGAAAGCGTCCACATAGATCATCTTCCGGCCGGCGTTGCAGCCGAACTTATCCGCGCCCTCGAAATGGCCGAGGTAGTTGATCGTCATGCCCTTCTGCCGGTTGCGACGGTCCTGGAGGATCGCCAGCCCGCGCCTCTCCTCCTCGGAGATCGGCATGTCGTCGGTCCAAAGCTCGGGGATCGCGGGCTTGGCTTCGCTCAGCCAGGCTTCATCGATGCCCAGGCCTTCGAGGAAGCCCAGGAACGCTTCGACCGGTTCCGGACGGAGCATGTCTCTCGAGAGCACGGCCGAGACGCCGACCTGGATGCCTCCGGCCGCCCGGAAGATCTCGATGGCCCGCATCGCGGCCCGGAAAGCTCCGGGGTATCGTCTGGACCTGTCGTGCACCTCCTCTTCCCAGTGGTCGAGGCTCACGGATACCGAGAACAGGCCCGCGTCCCTCAGGCCGGCCGCGAGGTCGGGCGTCAGGCCGCAGCCGGTGGTGAAGAGCTTGACGGCGCAGTCGCGCGACGCCGATCCCGTGATCGCGACGATGTCTTTGTTCAGGAGCGGCTCTCCCCCGGTGAGCCCCAGCCAGAAGACGCCGAGCTCCCGAAGCTCACGGATGACGCGGAGGATGGTCGCCGTGTCCATGGGCGCGCCCTTCCTCCCCCTGTTATAACAATACCGACAATTCTGGGGGCACCGGTCCGTCAAGCCGACCTGGGCGTGGGACGGGCCCTCCGACCGGGCGACGAGGTGCTCGTCGACGAACCGGCCGTAGGCCTTGCTGTTGAGCGGCGGAAGGTGGGAATGGAGGATGAGGTTCCGGCCCGCCCGCTGGATGCGGAAGCCTCTCATGTAGCGGCAGAGGAACCCGAGCGCCCGGGGCCGGGCCCTCAGCATTCGAGGGTTCGAGGCCAGCGCCTTCAGTACCGCAAGCTTCCCCGCCGGTCGCGCCATGGGTCTCCTCCAGATCTCCGTATGGGGCGCATTATCTCATGAAACCCGGATCCCCGAAAAGGGGGTTTGCGAGGAGCTCCCGGCGATCGCCCGCGGCCCTAGCGCTTTCCTCCTCCGGCGAGCCGCCGGAGGGCGCGGAGGCCGCGCTTGATGCGGCGCTCGCAGTGTTCGGGCCAGTGGTCCGGCTCCAGGAGGGAGAGCTTGCCCTCGTCGAGGAGCCGTTGGCTTTTCACCGACAGCTTGAGGAGCGCCAGGAGCTCTGTCGCCGCGAGGTCGGGGAACGCGGACGGAAAACGCGGGGCGAAGGCGGGGATGGAGACGCCGCCGGCGTGATCCTCGAGCGAGAGGGTGACTCCGCGGTCGAGCGTCGCGAGCTTGGCGACGATCGTTTCGAGGTCGACGACCCCGCTTCCCGCCTCGGCGGCGAACGCGATGAAGCCGTCCTCGGCGAGGAGGAAGGCGCCGTCCTTGATATGGGTGGTCACGACCCAGGGGAGGACCCGACTGGCCGCTTCGGCCGGGTCCTCGAGCGCGGTCAGGGCGTTCATCGTATCCAGGCAGATCCCCAGATGTTCGCCGGGCCGGACCTCGCACATGTCGAAGAGGCGGAGGAGGTCGAACGTCGTGAAGACGGCTTGGGTCTCCAGGGCAAGGGTGACGCCGAGGTCGCGAAGCATCGGCCCCTGCTCCCGGAGGCTCCGGGCGGCGAGGCGGAGTCGCTCTTCGACGGCCCCGGCCCCTTTCTCCCACCGCTTCGGGCCGGAAGCCGCGGCGCGGACCGTGTCCACGCCCATGGCCCGGGCCTGTTCGGCGGCGACCCTGTTGACGGGCGCGATGTCCCTGGGCCGCCCGGTGACGGGATCGAGGGGATCGTATTCCGCGCCCCCCCATTCCAGGTACAGGCGATTCTCTTCCGCGTACTGGGCCAGCTCTTTGAGGAAGGAACGGTCCGGGTCCGGTCCGGCGCCCGTGGAGAACTGGACGCCTTCGGCTTCGTTCATAACGGCCCAGTCGAGCGTCTCGAACGGGGAGAGCCCGAGGGGCCCGAGCGTGCGTCCGTCGATGCCGACCCTGAACGGTTTCATGCCCTCCCGCCTTCCCTTGTCGTCATCATATCAAAATTCCGCGGGTCAAGCGAGAACACCGATTCTCTTGACAAGGCTCCGCGGTTGTTGTGAGATACTGGGAAAACGACTGAAACGGAGGGGCGATATGTTTCCGGAGATCCAAAACGCGCTATTGAAGGGCAGCAAGGCCGACGTCGAAGCTCTGGTGGACAAGGCCCTGGCCGAAGGCGTTCCCGCGGAGCGCATCCTCAACGAGGGGCTCATCCCGGGGATGGAGGCGCTCGGCGTCCTGTTCAAGAACAACGAGGTCTTCATCCCGGAGGTCCTCGTCGCCGCCCGGGCGATGAACGCCGGGCTGACGAAGCTCGAGCCCGTCCTGGTCAGGGATAAGGTGAAACCCAGGGGCGTCGTCGTCATCGGGACGGCCAAGGGCGACCTTCACGACATCGGCAAGAACCTGGTGGGCATGATGCTCAAAGGGGCGGGGTACAGGATCGTGGACCTGGGCATCGACGTCGCGCCGGAGAGATATATCGAAGCGGCCCGGGCGGAAGGGGCGGGGATCATCGCCTGCTCGGCCCTCCTGACGACGACCATGGCCCAGATGAAGGTCCTCATCGATGCCGTCCGCGCCGCCGGGCTCAAGGTCCCGGTGATCGTCGGAGGCGCTCCCGTGACCCGGGAATACGCGGAGCGGATCGGGGCCGAGGGCTACGCCGCCGACGCTTCCGGCGCCACCGAAGAGGTCGCCCGCCTGCTCGCCTGAGCCGTCCGGAGGGCGGGCCGGGGCGGCCCCGGAGCTTTAGTTCTTCGCGAGGCCCGCCGGCCGGGCCTTCGGAAACATGTAATTCTCGCCGACCTTGACCCTCGTCACTCGTCCGTCCGGCCCCGTCTCGAAGACGACGATGTCGCCGGAAGCGTCCTCGCCCGTCATCCGGAAGGTTTTCGGGCCCACGGGAGCGAGCTCGACCAGGGCCCCCCGGGCGCTGTCCTCCGGCGGGTAATCGTGATTGTAAAGATAGAGCCGGCCGTCGAGGAGCATGACCTCGACGTCCCACATGGCCGGGTCCGTATAGAGGCCTAGATAGACGTTCCAGGCGGGATCGGCCACCCGGGGCGCCGCTTCCGGGGCCGCGGCTTTGAGGATGGCCGGCCCGACGACCCGGAACGCCTGTTCGAGGTACATGCCCGGCACGCCGTCGTCCGAGTTGGTCAAGGCGATCACGCCGATCCCGTCCTCGACGATGAACGAGATCTGGGTCTGGTATCCCCCGACCCATCCCCCGTGCCCGACGAGCGACTTGCCGTCGAATTGACGGACCCAGAAGCCGAGGCCGCGCCCCCCCTTCCAGCCCGGGAAGAGCCAGTGGACCCTCTGCATCTCGCGGAGCGTGCTGGCCTTGAGGACCCGCGTCCCGCCGGCCGTGCCGTCTCCGAGCTGGAAGGCGACGAAGCGGGCGAGGTCTTCGACGGTCGAGGAGATGTTGGCCGCGGACGTCAGGCCCTTGGAGTCCGTGAACGGGAGGATGCGCCGCGTTCCATCCGGAAGGCGGCGGCTGTAGGCGACCGCGAGCGGCCCGCGGCGCCCTTCGGGCAGGCTCAAAACCGACGTATCGGCCATCCCCAGAGGCTCGAGGATGTGCTTCATGACGTAATCTTCGTACGGTTCGCCCGAAGCGGCGGTCACGACCTGGCCGGCAAGGGCCAGGCCCAGGTTCGAGTAGCGGTATTTCGTCTCCGTGGCGAAAGGCTTCTGCTGGGAGGGGAGGGCGGCGAGGATGGCGGGGAACGTCGGGAATTCGTGATCGGTCCAGTAGGGGAACGCCGCTTCGCCCGGGAGCCCCGATGTATGCGTCAGGAGGTGCCGGATCGTGATCGGCAGATCGTCCGGGAACGGGTCGCCGACCTTGAAGCCGGGGATGAACTTCTCGACGGGATCGTCGAGGCTGAGCTTCCCGGCGTCCCGTAATTGCATGATCGCCGTGCTCGTGAAGAGCTTGGTGATGGAGGCGATGCGATAGACGGTCTTCGGCGTGGCCGGAGTCCGCGCGGCCCGATCGCTCATGCCGAACCCGGCGGCCCAGATGAGGTCCCGGCCGTGGACGATCCCCATCGAGACGCCCGGCTGGTCCCGGTATTCGATCTGCGACGCCACCCATTTTTCCAGGAGCCTGAGGCTCGACGCGACGCCCGGATCGTCCTTGACGGGCGTCGTCCCCGCGGCGAGCGGCCCGGCCAGTATCAACGCGGCAACCACCACGATCAGCGTTCTTTTCATGCTCGTCCCTCCCTGCGCGAATTCATTCGCTCACTTTATCCCATCGACCGATGCGACGCAACAGCCCCCCGATAAAGGTGACACAATACCCGTTTCCCAATTCCTAAATTCTCGCCTGGAAACGGGAAATTGGTATTGTGTCCCCAATTAGAAGGGAAACGAAGCGAGGAAGGCGCCGATGAAGGCGAGGGCGACGGCCCCGATCTTCCATGGCGTGGCCTTTTCGCCCAGGAAGACGGCGGCCAGGATGAAAACGAAGATGACGTTCATCTGGTTGAGGACCGCGGCGATCGAAGCCAGGGTGAATTTCATCCCGCCGACCCAGAAGAGGAGCGACAGGAACGAGCCCAGGATCGAGGCCGGAACGAGGACCTTCCATTGCGAGAGGTCGAGGAGGGGTGCGAGGACCTCGCGGCGCTTCGGGTGGAAGGGCAGGTAGAGGATCAGGCCGCCGATCCCGCCGGCGATCCTCATGGCCGTGGCCCAGAAGACATCGGTGTGGGCGAGCATCGGCTTGATCATGACGATGCCGACGGCGACGGTCAGCATGGCCAGGACGCCCAGGACGATGCCCCGGTAGAGGTCCCGGCGGGGGAGCCTTCCGTTCTCCCGGGCGCTCTTCCAGGCCATGACGGCGATCGCCGCCGCGATGAGCAGGACGCCCAGGAACTGCCAGGGATTCAGGCGCTCGCCGAGGAAGATGTAGGAGAGGACGATGATGAACGGGCTGTAGACGCAATCGACGATGGCGAGAAGGCTGGCCCCGAGCAGGTTGAGGGCGGTGAGGAACAGCGTGTCGGAGACGGCGATGCCCAGGAAGCCGCTGGCGAGGAGCAGGCCGTAATCCGCCGCCGGCGCGGCCGGCAGGAACGGCCTGCCGAGCAGGAGAAGGAGCGGCACGAAGAGGATCAGGGCGACGACGTTCTTGAAGAGGTTGAGGGCGAACGGGGAAATGGTCTTCCCGGAGATCCGGAAGAGGATGACGGCGACCGCCCAGACCACCGCCGAGGCCAGGGCGAGGAGCTCCCCGAGATGGGGGATGTTCCCGGCCGTGGATACAATGCCGCTCATGGGGCTCCTCTGGGCCTGCGATGGGATCGGTCGATTCCGGAAGTGCCGTATCGTTCCTGATCGTCGGCTAACGATTTTATAAGAGAAGCGGGCTCCCGTCAATCGAGTTCCGGGCCCCGTTCGCATTCGGGGAGCTCCCCGGGTATAATGGCGGCGGGGACGAAAGGCCATGGCCGCGAAAACAGACATCAAGGATCTCTCGCTCGACCGGCTTGCGACGGAGCTCGAAAGCCTGGGCGAACCCGCGTTCCGGGCGAAGCAGATCTTCGCCTGGCTCTACCGGCGGGGGAAGGCCACGTTCGGCGAGTTCTCCGACATCTCCCGGGGGCTCAGGGACAAGCTCGAGGAGCGGTTTTTCATCGGCCGCCTCGAGGCCGTCGAGCGCCTCCGGTCCGCGGACGGGGTTCAGAAGTTCCTCTTCCGGCTCGGCGACGGCGAGCGGGTCGAGACCGTCCTCATCCCTTCGGGGACGCGGCGGACCGTCTGCCTCTCCACTCAGGCCGGCTGTAAGTACCGCTGTGCTTTCTGCGCCAGCGGCCTCGGCGGCTTCCGGCGGGATCTGACCCCGTCCGAGATCACCGGCCAGGTCCTCTTCGTCAAGGATGTCATGGGGGAGGAGCCGACGAACCTCGTCTTCATGGGCATGGGCGAGCCCCTCGACAATTTCGACAACGTCGCCGGAGCCATCCGCATCATGAACGCCGCCGAGGGCATGGGGATCGCGGCCCGGCGGTTCACGATATCGACCTGCGGCGTCGTCCCCGGGATCGAGCGGCTCGCGAAGCTGGACCTCCAGGTGAACCTCTCCCTGTCCCTGCACGCCGTGACCGACCGGTTGCGGGACCGGCTGATGCCGGTCAACCGGAAGTATCCGCTGGAAGAGATCGTCCGCGCCTGCGAAGCCTACCTCGAGTCGGGCGGCCGGATGATGACGCTGGAATACATCCTCATTAGAGACGTCAACGACACCCGGAACGACGCCGAAGGCCTGGCGGCGATCGCCCGCAGGCTCCGGGCCAAGGTCAACATCATCGCCTACAGCCCGGTCCCGGGCCTGGAGTTCACCCCGCCCGAAGACGCCGCCATGAAGGAATTCGTCCGCTGGCTCGAGGAACGCAGGGTCCAGGTGACCGAGCGCCGCTCCAAGGGCGCCGACATCGCCGCCGCCTGCGGCCAGCTCGCCGGGCATAAGAAAGGCGAGACGCCCAAGACACGGGAAACGGGGGGGAAGCGCGAGACGGGGAAGGCGGAGGAGAGGGGCGGGACGGGCAGGAAAGCCGGATCCGTCGGAACGCGAGCCGCGAAGGAGCCCCGGGGGACCGGCCGGAGTGGCGAGAGCCGGACCCCGCGGGACGCACGCAGGAAACGAACGCCTTAAAGCTTATCCGCCCCTACCGCAAGCATAGCATTTCCCGTCGTGGACGCAGACGATGCCTCCGCATTCCGGACAGGCATGCTCTTTCCTCTGTTGCCTGAGGAATGCGGCCATGCCCTTTTCCTTCAGGAATTCCAGGTTCGCGACCGGGCTCATGCCGTACTTCGTCCGATAGAGCTTGTCCACTCGGAGAAGGTCCGGGCAGGGAATCTTCGCGCACGCGAAACAGAAATCGATCTCCTTCCGGGCGATCCGGCCGCATCTTTTCTTGATGAACGCGCATTGCTTGTCGCGGGGCCGGCATCCCGCGCAATGGGAGACCTTCCCCGCTTTCTTCGGGACGCCCGAGGAATAGGCCAGATAGCCCGCGCAGAGGGCGCAGTTCATCCCGCAGGGCGCGATGAGATCCGCGGTCATCCGCGTCACGGCTCAGCCTCGTTTCAAAACGACCAGGGTCTCGATATGCGGCGTGTGCGGAAAGAAATCCAGGACCTTCACGATCTCCGGGACGTAGGCCTGGCCCAAGCCTTTGAGGTCGCGGGCCAGAGTGGCGGGGTTGCAGGACAAATAGACGATCGCGGGGACCGGCCGCTCCGCGAGGGCCCGGACGATCGACGGCTCCAGGCCGCGGCGCGGCGGGTCGACCAGGACGAGGTCGAGCCCCCGGTCGAGGAGCTCTCCGATCCATTCCTCGCTCGTCCCCTCACAGACCGCGTAGTTCCCGACGCCGTTGGCGAAGAGGTTCTTCCTGAGGAAGCGGAGGTTCTCCGGGTCCGGCTCGACGCCGAAGACCTCTTTCGCCCCGGGGGCCAGCAGGATGCCGAAGGTGCCGACGCCGCAGTAGAGGTCCGCGATCTGCGGCTCGCCGGCGGCCTCCGCCACGCGGCGCATCTCCCCGACGGCCTCGAGGAGCATGTCGCCGTTGACCTGGAAGAACGAGCGGGGGCCGAGACGGAACTTCGCCCCGGCCGCGGTCTCGTTGAGGAAGGGCTTCCCGAGGATCGGGATCTCCCGGAGCCGCGCTTTTTCGCGGACGAGGCCGACGACGCCGGCGACCGGGAACCTGTCGCGGAGCCCCCCGAACGCCTTCCGGATCTCGGGGACGTCCGTTCCGGGACCGAACTCGAAGGCGACCAGCATCTGTCCGTCCGCCGAGCTCAGCCGGACCTCGATGTCGGTGATCGCGCCGATCTCGAACGCGTTCGTCGTGTCCAGGATGTCGGTGCACAGGGCGTTGATCCCGTCCGGAAGAAGATGGCAGGGTCCCGTCGGTATGAAGACGTGCTCTTCGCCGGGCTCGTGATAGGCCGCGCGCGCCTCTCCGTCTTCCCTCAGGACGTGGAACCGGGCCCGGTTCCTGTACCCCCAGATCTTCGGCGACGGGACGACCTCGGGCCCGGCGAGATCGAGCCTGAGCTCCCGGGCGAAGATCTCCCGGACCTGGCCGCTCTTGACCTCGAGCTGGAGGGCGTATTCCATGTCCTGCCAGGGCGAGCAGGCCTTGTAATGCCCGCAGCGCGGCTCGACGCGCCGGGGCGAGGGCTCGACGACGGCGACGGTCCGGGCCTCGATGAAGCTCGACCTTTCCCGAACGGGCTCGACCTCGACGACCTCGCCCGGAAGCCCGGCGTCCGTGAAGACGACCTTGCCCTCGAGCTCGGCGAGGCTTTTTCCCGGGTAAACGAGCTTCTTGATCCTGACCTGCATGGTGTTCCCTTCTTTCGGGAGCCCATAATCGCACAATTCGCCGCGGGCGTCCAGCCGGCCGTGGCCGGACCGCGGCGGACGGCGAAACAGAAGGGGCGGGGTTCAGCCCTTCAGGACCCTGGCCGGGAGCGTGATGACGGCCTTGAAAAAGTCGAGCACGGCATTGACGGTGATGCCGAGGAGCCTGAACGGGATGAGGAAGAGCCAGACGAGCGGGTAGAGGAGGAGGGCCAGGAGCGCGATGGGCCAGCAGATCACCAACAGGATGAGCCAAAGCAGGAATTTCATCGGTCATCCTCCTTTCTCTGATGAATACGAAGGTTCGGGGAATAAGGTTCACCGCCGGGAGGGCCGGAGGGTCGAGAACGGTCGGGGAGGGGTCAGACGAAGATCGTCGCGAAGGTGTAAAGCCCGAAACCGATAAGGGCGATGCCCATGAAGAGGAGCAGTTTCCGGAACGTGGCCGGCTTGATCTTGTTCTGGTTCTTGGCGACGTAGCGGACGAGGAGGAGGTACCAGAGCACGGCCCCGACACCGCATGAGAAAGCGAAGGCGATCGGGGGCCAGCCCGTATCCGCGACCAGGCTGTGGGCCGTCACGGTCCCGGCCACGGCGATCCAGAACGCGTAGATGGTGGGGTTCGAGAGATAGAGAAGGAAGACCCCGAGGATCGGCCGGGAGGGCTTGATCGTCCGCTTTTCCTGGAGGACCGGCGGGTCCGTCTTCGCGGCCTGCCGGATGAGGCGGACGCCGAGACCGACGAGGAGGACCATGGCCGCGCCCTTCATCCAGCCGGCATAGGGCGCGAGGTTGAAATGGAAATGGAAGAATCCGACGAGGGCCACCAGGCAATAGAGGGTGTCCATGGCGGCCGTCGTCAACCCGGCCATGAGCCCGTGGACATAATCGTGCTTCAGGGTCTGGGAGACGATGAAGACGTTCACCGGCCCCAGGGGGACGGCCGCCGCAAAACCGATGACGATACCCAGCAGAATGAACATGGATCCGCGCTTATAGGGCCTTAAATTACACCACTCCGGAAAGGGTGTCAATTCGGAATACGGAAAGGGCGGAAGATTGGTTCCCGCGAGGCGTGGAGAAGCCGGCGACCCCCCGGACGCCGGCGCCCGTCACATCTTGGCGGCGGCGGAGGAATCGGCCCCCGGCTCCTCTTCGAGCTCGAGCTCGAGGCCGAGGAGCTTGGCCGTTCCCTCATAGACCATCTTGAGGGACCGCTTGGATTCCTGGAGCTGGGCCAGGCGCTCCCGGACCTTCTGGAGCTCCTGCTCGACCTGGGAGTCGATCCCGTCCAGCTGACGCTTCACCTCGTCCATCGTTTTCCTGTAGAGTTCCTCTTGTTCCTTGCTTAAAGCCATTGTCGGACTCCTTATGGGCGATCCTTGCTATTTTTTCAGCTTGAAGCCGATCGTCACCGGCTTCCAGACCCGGACGGGGACCCCGGCCTTCGCGGCGGGGCTGAACTTCCATTTCCGGACGGCGTTCTCGGCGGCCTTGTCGAAACCCAGCGAACCCTTGTCCCCGCCGATGACGGCCGTCTGGATGACGTCGCCGGTCTCGGAGATCAGGATGTTGATCATGATCGAGCCTTCCCTGCCCAGGCTCCGGGCCGCGCTGGGATAGACCGGATCGGCGCTCTTGATCTGGACGGGCGGGACATCGACGTCTCCGAGGGGAAGGACGTCGCCGGCCTTGACCGTGACGGCCGGAAGCTCGACCGGAGCTTCCGTCGCGGCCGCTTCGGTCCCGCCGCCGGCGTCCGCGGGCGCGTCTCCCGCCTGGGAAGGAGCGGTTTCAGGCGCCTGGATCTCCAGGCTCGGCGCCGTCTCGGGAGCCATCGGATTGATGTCCTCGGGTTCGGGGATCGGCGCGTCCTGGACGGCCGGGGCCGCCTGTCCGGCGATGTCCGCGTTCTTGGCAGGCCCGGGGCTCTTCTTTTTCCCGGCCTTCGGGACGGCCGCCGACTTGGCGTCCGGCTCGGTGGACGCGGGGACCGGATCCAATTCCGGACGGAACTCTTCGACGACGGGCGGGACGGACCCCTCGGCCGGGACACGAGCCTTGCCCGGCTTCAGGACGAAGATGGTCGCGCTCGTTAATATGAGTACGCCGGCGATCGCGCCGAATATCCGGGGAGGAACGCTTTTCTTTCTATTTTCCCCGTACATGCCGAATGCGGGTACGGGCTCGAACGACTCCGTCCTCTCACGGCTCGGCTGAGCCGCCGCGGCCTGCGGTGCCGGGGCGGGCGGAGCCGGAGCGGCTTCGGGCTTCACCGGGGGAGCGGACGTCTCGGGCCGGGGCTTTTCAGTCCGGGCTGTCGGGGCCTTCGGAGCGGGCCGGGGGGCCGGAGGGGGCGGTTCGGCGGAGAGCCGGTCGGGCCGGGGGAGGCTCGAGGCCCGCGCCGCTCTGATCTCAACCTTTGCGGCCACGGGTCGGGGCGCCTCGGCCGCATCCTTCTTTTTCCCGGCGTTCAGGCCGAACTCCGCGAGAGTGCTCCGGAGCATTTTGTCGACGTCGTCTCCGACGGAGGCCGTCGGGGCGGGCTTTACGCGGCCGGGGGCCGCCGCTTGCTTGGAGACGAGGGCCTCCAAGATGGCGGCGTCGAAGGACTCCTCCGGTTCTTCTTTAAGCTCCGGGAGGCCGAGGATCTTCCTCAGGGAGACCATGAGCTCTTCGGGGTCCAGGGGCTTTTCGAAATAGGCCGCGGCTCCGAACGTATGCAGGGCCTCGGTCTTGTAGACGGTATCCCGATAGACGCCGGTGACGATGATGACCGGGGTCTTGCGGGAGGCGCTGTGGCTTATCCTCGAGCAGAGCTCGAAGCCGTGAAGCTTGGGGAGCATGGCTTCGGTGATGACCAGGTCGGGGGCCTCGCACTTGTGCATCTCCAGGCCGGCGAATCCGTCGGCCGCCGTGATCACCGTGAAGCCCTGGTTGCGCAGGAATTGAGACAGGAACTTCAGGAATTCCTGGTCGAAGTCAACGACGAGAATCTTTTTCGTGCCCATTAAGCCCTTACCTCTTACGACCCCGCGCCGCGCGATTTCCGGCCGGACGGCGGGCCGGAGCGCGCCCCTTATCGTACGGGATACTTATTTCATCCGGGGGCATCCTCGTCAATCACCCTTAGGGGTGAATCCCAGGATGAAATCCCGTCGCCGGTGCTATATAATGAGGCTCATCATACCCAAGGAGGTCTTCATGCGCCGAACGGTCCTCGTCCTCGCCGCCCTCTGGCTCGCCGTCGCCCCGCCCCTGGCCGTGCCCCAGGAGACGGAGAGCGTCGTTCCCGAGCTCGAGGCGTTCCACGAGATCATCTACCCCATCTGGCATACGGCCTACCCTGAGAAGGACATCACCGCCCTGAAGGGATTCGTTCCCGAGGTCGAAAGGCTGGCCGGCAAGGTCTATGGGGCCGAGCTTCCCGGCATCCTCCGGGACAAGGCAGCGAAGTGGCAGGCCGGGCTGGCGGAGTTCAGGATGTCCGTCGAAGCCTATGTCGAGGCGGCCAAGGGGGATGGCGGCCAGGCCCTCCTCGACGCCGCGGAAATCCTTCACGCCCGGTACGAAATGCTGGTCCGGACGATCCGCCCGGTCCTCAAGGAGATCGACGAGTTCCACAAGGCCCTCTACGTCGTCTTTCACAAAGCCCTTCCGGACAGGAAGTTCGGCGAGATAAGGGCCGCAGCCCCGGAGCTCGAGGCCAAGGCCCGGGCCGTGGCCAAGGCCACGCTCTCCAAGAGGATGGAATCCCGGATGGCCGCTTTTCAGGCCGCCGCCGCCGGCCTTGTCGCCGCCGCGGCGTCGCTCGCCGAAGCGTCCGGGGGGGCGGAAGACGCCGCCGTCGAGAAAGCGGTCCTCGTCCTTCACGAAAAGTACGTCGCCCTGGAAAAGGTCTTCGATTAGCGGTTCTCGACGAGGATCTGGAGGATCTCCAGCTCGTCGGCGTCGAACCATATCTTGTGGCAAGACAGGCACTTGTCCACGGGGATGAAGTAGGCGTAGCTGAACGGCCGGGCCGTGAGGGTATAGCCGCATTCGGGGCAGGCGAGGGGCTTTGCCGGAGGGGTTTCCGAGATCCTCTTCGTCCGGACCGGTTGAGCGAGGAACCGGGCCTTGAACTCTTCCGCTTTGCGGACGAGCGCTTCCGAAAACGCCACTTCTTTCCTGGCGATGATCCGGTCGATCATCGCCATAGCCACCAACCGGCCGCGACATCTTGGGCAGGACTTGACAGCGACCCCCTCGTAGAACGTTTCCGCCAATGGGACGCGGCACCTGGGGCATTTGTCCGCGTGGGCGGGGTTGAGCGGCTTCGCTCTGCCGCGGCCGCGCATGGCGTCCCGGACCTGGGAGAATTCCCGAGCCTTGGCCTCGACGCCTTCCTGGGTGTTCCTCACGTTGAGCAAGCTCGTGAACCACGGCAAGGAGACCATCTCGCGGACGGTCAGGGGGCCTTCCCAGCCGCCGGCCGCTCTTCGGACCTGCCAGATCCGGGCCGCTTCGGGCTCGGCATCCGATAGAGCCGGCGGCACGCCGTCCGGCGCGGCGGCCCCGGCGGCCGCTTCCGGCCCGTTCCCCGTTTCTTCGAACGAGGGAAGGATACGGCGGGCGCTTTCCCGGTCCCGGCGGCCCTCCCAGACCTGCCGGATGATCTCGTCGGGCCTCTTGGCGGCCATCCCGGCCAGGAGCTCGACCCGCTTCATGACGGGCGGGTGCGTATTGAAGAGGCGGCTGAGGAAGCCTTCCCGGACGGCCCGGGAATCGGGCGACACGATGAAGAGGGGCGCATAGACGGACGAGAAATCCCCGACGAAGGAATTCCTGACGTGGGCCTTGTAGATGGCCCGGGCCAGGGCCGTCGGTTCGCGCCCGAACTCCACGGCCGCGGCGTCCGCCAGGAGCTCCCGTTCCCGGCTGATCAAGGTGCCCAGGAGCCTCATGACGATCGAGGACACGGTCACGACGATATAGATGAGCGCCGCACTTCCGGCTCCGCCTCGATCGCCTGCGCCGGCGACGCCGGGCCGGGGTTCGGGCGCTTCGGGCTCGAGCGCATCGCGCATCTTCTCGAAGACGTTGCCAAGGGAACAGACCAGGGTCACGTAGAGGGCGTCTCCCCGGACGATGTGAGCCAGCTCGTGGGCGGCGATCGCCTGGAGCTCGTCCCTCGTGCATTCGGCCAGCACGCCCTCCGTAACGGCGACGGCGGGCGTCCCGTCCGCTTCGACGAGCCCCATGGAGTTGACGGCCGAGGTCGGGAGGACATAGGCGGCGACGCGGGGGGCTCCGGCCGCGATGCGGATCTCTTCGAGCGTGTTGAGGAACTGGACGTGGTATCGGTCGGCCGGGTCCGGGGGCGCGGCTTCGAGCCGGTCGAGGATATAGCGGGCGCCGAACTTCCGGGCGTCCTGGTAGTGGAACCAGGCGACGAGGACCGAGACCAGGAGATCGAAGACGAGGAGCCGGCCGAGGAACGGACGGGCGAAAGCCCCGCCTCCGACGGCGAAGATCCCGAAGGTCAGACCGAACGGCCAGGGAGATGAGCCCGATGGCCGCGAAATAGAACAGGACGAGCGCGGCGAAGAGGAAGAGACTTCTCCGGCGCTGGCGGCTCTGGGCCTCGTAGAAATCGCGGACGGGGCGCGGCATAATGGAAACAAGTATACGAAGAAACGCGGGAGAAATCGAGCGGTGACCTAACCCTTCAAAAGATTTCTGCGTATAATGGGATGACATGAAGATAAGGAACATCCCTTTCGGCGTCACGGATTGGGGGGCGCTCCCCGCGGAGGAGCACAAAGGGGAGACGGGCACTTCATTCTGGCGGACCGTCGAGCGGGGGGATATTCGCGTCCGCATGGTCGAATACTCGGCCGGCTTCCGGGCCGACCACTGGTGCGCCCGCGGCCATATCCTGCTCGTCCTCGAAGGCGAGCTCGTCGTCGTCCTTCGCGACGGGCGGGAATTCGTCCTCCGTCCCGGGATGAGCTTCGCGGCCGGGGACGACGAAGGGAATCCGCACAAGGCCAGCTCGGGGCCGGGAGCGAAGGTCTTTTTGGTCGATTGATGGGCATGAGGAGCGCGAACACCGGCGGACGGGACGGGCTGGCGCCGAGGATCGGCCTTTTCCCGCTGACGAACATCGTCGTCGCCAATATGATCGGGGCCGGCATCTTCACGACGTCCGGGCTCCTGATGCGCGACCTGGGAGACCCGCTCGTCATGCTCGGGCTCTGGGCCTTCGGGGGGCTCATCGCCCTCTGCGGCGCCCTCGCCTACGGCGAGCTCGGCGCGGCCATACCGAGGGCGGGCGGAGAATACGCCTTCCTCTCCGAGCTGTACCACCCCCTGCTCGGCTTTCTCTCAGCGGATGGGCGTCCTTCTTCGTCGGCTTCTCGGCGCCCATCGCCGCCTCGGCCATCGGCTTTTCCGAATATTTCACGAGGGCTATCCCCGGGCTTCCCGGCTCCGGAGGCGGGCTTCGTCCGGAAGGCGCTGGCCTGCCTCGTCATCCTCCTGTTCACGGCCATCCATGCGAGGGGGATCGAGCTCGGGGCGCGGGTCCAGAACGTCCTGACGGTCGCCAAGGTCATCCTGATCGTGGGGCTCATCGCGGGCGGGCTCGCCTCGGGGAACGGCCATTGGTCGCATTTCGCCGAAGGGGGCGGCTTCCGGTTCGATTTCGCGGGCTTGAAGAGCGCCGGCCTCGCCTTGATGTGGATCATGTTCGCCTACAGCGGCTGGAACGCGTCCGCTTATATCGGCTCGGAGGTCCGGGAGCCGGCAAAGACCCTTCCCAGGTCCCTGATCCTGGGAACGGGGATCGTCATTCTCCTTTATGCGGGGCTCAACGTTCTCTACTTGTACGCCGTCTCCCCGGCCGAGATGAGCGGCGTCATCTCGGTGGCCGGCCTTGCCGCCGGCAAGCTCTTTAGCCCGTCCTTCGAGACGGTCCTTTCCCTCCTCATCTCCTTCGCTCTGTTCTCCTCGCTCAGCGCGTTCATCATCCTCGGGCCGCGCGTCTATTATTCGATGGCCCGGGACGGATATTTCTTCAGGTCGGTGGCCAGGATCCATCCCGTGCTGGGAGCGCCCTCGCGGTCGGTCGCGCTCCAGGGGCTCATCGCGATGATCATCGTCGTGTCGGGCTCGTTCGACCAGATCCTGACCTATATGGGATTCTCCCTCGGTATCTTCCCCCTCTTCGCCGTCCTCGGGGTCTTCAAGCTCCGGACGGAGGGGAATGTCCGTCACCCGGATGCCGGGCTTTCCCGTCGCCCCGGCGATCTATCTCATCGCGGGGACGGCCATCCTCGTCCTCGGCTTCCTCCAGAGCCCCGGGCCTTCGGGGGTGGCGCTTCTGACGATGGCCGCCGGCGTTCCGGCCTTTTACTTTTTCCGGAAAAAGGGTAAAGTCAAAGAAAAGAAGGGATCCTGAAAATGACGTTCCGCCGCATCGTTCTCCCGGCCGCGATCCTGGCCGCGGCCCTGCTCGCGTCCGCCGTCCCCCCGCCCCGTGAAGATCTCTCGGAGCGCGACGCCCGGGTCCTGAAGTTCCTCGAAGCGCATCGGGACCAGTGGAGGGACGAGAACGTCACGGCGGCCGACGGGGAGTTCCTCCGGGATCTCGTCGTCGAGCATAAGTACACCCGGGCCCTGGAGATCGGGACGTCGACGGGCCATTCCGGCATCTGGATCGCCTGGGCCATGAGCCGGACGGGGGGAAAGCTCGTCACCATCGAGATCGACGAGGCCCGGCACGAGCAGGCCCTGGCCAACTTCCGGGCCGCCGGGCTGGACGGGTTCGTCGACGCCCGGCTGGGCGATGCCCATGAGATCGTGCCGCTCCTCGAGGGGCCGTTCGACTTCGTCTTCGTGGACGCCGACAAGGACTGGTACCAGAATTACTTCAAGATGCTCCTGCCCAAGCTCGTGGCGGGAGGCTGTTTCGCGGCCCACAACGTCCTCAACCTGGAGTTCATGCACGGCGTCAAGGAGTTCCTCGACTACGCCAGGAGCCTGCCCGAGATCGAGACGACCGTCGAGCGGTCGAGCTCGAGCGGCATCTCGCTGAGCTTCAAGAGGAAGCTCCCCTGAGTCGCCGATGACGGCGGGCCGCTTCGTCCGCATCCTGGCTGCGGCGCTTCTCGTCGTTGCGGCGGTCGCGGCCGTCCTGTTCCTGAGGACGGACCGTCCGCCGCGTCCCGTCGCGAGCCCGGCCCCGCCCTCCGCGGAGCGGGAGGCGGTCCTCGAGGGCGATGAGATCACGGTACGCAACGCCGTCGATATCCCCGTGGACTATATGATCGCTCCCTACGGGTCGACGGAGAAGGGGAGCCGCGAGACACTGCTCCCGGGCGCCGTCCGCCGCTACAGGGCCAAGGGGCTCCTGGTCATCGAATTCGACCGGAAGGGCCGGGCCCTGACCCGCTCCCTGACGCCCGGCCGCCCATATACCTTTCGCTACGACGAGTACGACGTCCTGGAGATCTGGCTCGGATCGCACGGTCGCGAGGACGCCGAGGACCTCGCCCCGTACGTCGCGACGCCCCGGCCGGTGCTCGACCGGATGCTCGAAATGGCCGAGGTGGGCCCGGAGGATTTCGTCTTCGATATCGGCTGCGGGGACGGGAGGATCGTCATCGCGGCCGCCACCCGGTTCGGCGCCCGGGGCGTCGGCATCGACATCGACCCCGAGCGCATCCGGGAGTCACGGGAGAATGCCGCAAAGGCGATGGTCGGACACCTCGTTTCGTTCATCTGCGGGGACGCCACGAAGGCCGACATCTCCAAGGCGACGGTGGTGACCCTGTACCTGCTCCCGGAATCCAACGCCCTGCTCCGGCCGAAGCTCGAACGGGAGCTGAAGCCGGGAACGCGCGTCGTCTCCCACAATTACGTCATTCCGGGCTGGGAATCCCGGGAAGCCGGTTCCGCCAAGGTCTGGGACGGCCTGGACAAAGAGCACGCCGTCTATCTCTACAAGAGATAACCCCGCCGTCCGCTCGTCTCGCTTCTTGATCTAGTCTCGCTTCTTGATATGGATACTGCCGCCGGAGGTCCGGAGATAGAGCTCCGGGCCGCCGCCGTTGATCTTGGCCTTGAGCGTGCTCCGGCTGATCTCGCCCTGGACGGTCACGGGGATGTCGGTCTCGACGTGCCCGCCGCTCGCATGGGCGTCGATGTCGACGGCCACGTTCGCCGCCAAGCGGACCGTGACGCTCCCTCCGGACGTCTCCAGCTCGCACCGCGAGCCCGGCTGGGCGCTGATGGTCGCGGTCACCGAGCCGCCGGAGGTCTTCGCCTTCAGGGCGCCCCCGACGTCCCCGGCCGTGATGCTCCCGCCCGAGGTGTGCGCATCGACTTCGCCGCCGGCATGCTCGATACGGATGCCGCCGCCCGAGGTCCGGGCGAAGACATTCCCTTTCGCCTCGTCGATCCGGATGTCGCCGCCGCTCGTCCGGGCCTCGACCCGGCCTTCCGCGACGCCGATCCGGACGCTTCCGCCCGAGGTCCTCGCCTCGACGGTCCCTCCGATCCGGTCGCAGGCGACACTGCCTCCCGACGTCCTGGCCGTGACCTTCCCGCCGAGGTCGGCGATATCGACCCCGCCGCCGCTCGTCTTGACCTCGACGTCGAAGGACCGGGGAACGGTGATGACGAACCGGACCTTCAGCCTGTTCCAGATGTTGTCCCAGAGCCAATGCAGGCCGTGCCGATCCCGGTCCCCGGTCACATAGACGTCGTTTCCCCTCTGTTCGAACTTGAGCTCGAACTCTTTGAGGACCTTGTCGCGGTCGCCGTGCCGGACCTCGCGGTGGACCGCGATCTCGACCGAACCGGCGTCGGCCCCGCGGACCTCGACCGAGCCGATATCCGTGTCGAGGATCGAACTTGCCGCCGGGCTCGACCGTGAACGACTTCGTGACGACGTCCTCCTCGCTCCCGTAGGCCATCATCGTCATCATCGCCGCGATGATGATGGCGACGATGATGACCAGGGCGGCCGTCATGAGAACGGCGGCCCTCAGTATCGGTTTTCTCGGGGTCATGGGCTCCTCCATAAGGAAAATTCGCACGGGTTCACACCCTTCATATATATCTGACGCGCGCCGCGCCCTCAAGGTTCCCTCTCCCGGCGAAAAAGCTCCGGCCGGCGCCGGGACTTGTCCCGCTCCCTGGCGTGGGGTAGAATGGCCGCGATGAAGAGCTTGAAGATCGCGGCCCTCGTGATCCTCGCCCTCGGCCTGGTTTCCTGCGCATCCACCCAGGCGAAAAAGGACAAGGAAAACGAGAAAGACCCCACGTACCAGTACGACAAAGCGGTCATCGCCTTCAGATACAACCTGCCGGAGCAGGCCGTCGAATACATCGAGGCCGCCCTGGCCCTGGACCCCGCCCACTATCAGTCCCTGAGCCTTCTGGGATATATCCGGTTCCAGGCCGGAGATTACCCCGGGGCCGTCGAGGCCCTCGAGAAGTGCCTGGCCATCAAACCCGATCTCGTCGACGCCCTCAACCGCCTGGGCTCTTCCTACGAGGCGATGAATGACGGCGCCAGGGCGGAAGCGGTCTTTCTGAGGTCCTACGCGGTCGACGGCAACGCTTTCGCGGCCTTCACCCTCGCCCGGATCTATCTGGCCGGGAAGAAGCTTCCCGAAGCGCTGGACGCGATCGACAAGGCGGCGGCGAAGTCGCCCCGGGAATCGGGCGTCTACAACCTCCGGGGCGTCATCCTCAACCAGATGGACCGTTTTGACGAGGCCGTCAAGAGCCTGGAGACCGCGGTCGCTCTCGCCCCCAAGGACATCATCGCGAACGTCAACCTGGGCATCGCCCTGATGAACCGCGGCGAGAGCGCGAAGGCCAAGGACATCTTCGAAAAGTTCTACCCGGAGATCAAGGACCCGGCCCTCAAGGCCAAGGTCGCCGAATACATCAAGGCCGTCGGCGGGACGGTCAAGTAGCGGCCCGGGCGCCGGCTCCGGAACAGGACCGTGCCAGAAAGAACGAAGCGCCCTCGCGCCGGGAAATTCTCCCCCAAAGAGGTCCTCTTCGCGTCCACGGACGAATGCAACCTGAGATGCGCCCATTGCTCGGTCGAGCAGGGGAGCGCCCGTCTGCCGATACCGGCGGCCGTCAGGTTCCTTCGGTCCTGCCGCAAGGCCGGTGTCGAAAGGGTCGGGTTCACCGGCGGCGAGCCGTTCCTCGATACGGAATTCCTCTTCGCCTTGACCGAGGACGCCGTTGCGCACGGTCTCCTGTTCGGAATGATCACCACGAACGCGCGCTGGTTCAAGAGCCCTGCGCACCTGCGGCGGACCCTGAAGGAGTTACGCGACCGCGGTTATGACGGCTCCTTCGGCGTCAGCGTGGACGCGTTTCACGGGAAGGATCCGGGAAAGCCGGCCCTGTTCATCGAGACGGCCGCCGGGATCTGGAATCGGCCGGATATCGCGCGGATCATCGCCGTCAAGGGAGCCCGGGACAAAGAGACGGAGGCTATCCTGAAAGCCCTGGCCAGGGCCTTGAAGGCGAAGCTCGTCCGCGTGGGCGGGCACCGGGTCATCAGGAACGATTCCCTGTTCGTGCCGGTGACGACTATCGAACTTGTCCCCGTCGGCAAGGCGGAGCGTTTCCTCGACCCATGGGGCAAGGATTGGTTCCAGGAGGACTTCTGTCGGGGGCCGGGTCACGTTTTCTACGTCCTGCCCGACGGAAGCGTCAAGCCCTGTTGCGGATATGCGACGGACTCGGAACGCTTGACCATCGGCAACATCCACAAGGATACGGCGGCGAAGATGCTCGAGAACGCCGCCCGGAACCCGTTCGTGTCGGCGGTCTTTCGGGACGGACTGACCGGCATCCGGAAGCGCCTGACGAAGCGCGGCGTCGTTTTCCCCGGGGCCACGAAGAACCAATGCTATTTCTGCCATCACCTGCTGACCGAGGTCCCTCGAAAAGCCTTCGACGAGTGCCTGTCCTGACCGGGCCTTCCGGTCGCGCGCGTCATTTCTTTTCAGATTCTTGACACGATGTTGACAACTTCTCTCCGAGAACGGGCCATATTGTCTACGGGAAGACGGGTCACCCGATGACCGAAGGAGGGAACGTGAGAAATGCCTTCAAGACGGCTCTTGTCGCGGGAGGGACGCTCCTGGCGCTCTTCCTGGGGATTAGCCGGGAGGTTTCGGGGGAAGTACGGATCTGGACCGGCTATGGCTACGGGTTTTCGAACAAGGACAAACGGTATGACGAACAGATCTATGGGGATTACCGGCAATTCGTAAGCCGAAGCATGAGGACCTGCTCGGACGTCCGCATACGCTTCGCATCGAAGACCTCTCCCATAGGGTTCTCCTTGGAGGTTTCCCTGCAGAACTATGAGGAGGCTTTCGTCGAGCTCTATCAAGGGCTCGAGCAATTTCGAAGCGCATACAAGGACCGGTTCGTCTATTACGGAGGGATCATCGATGTCTCCCTCCTCCCGAAAAAGAAGCTCGATCCGTATCTCGGCGTCGGGCTCCTGAAATTGTTCTATTTCAATATTTTCGGGAGCGGCCCGCCGGATTATCCCGAGGACGTCGAGGTAAAGCTGATCGGAGGCGCGAGGTATAGGCTGAGTTCCCGGTTGAACATCGATTCGAGCGTCAACTACCTTACCTCGAACGGGATCTTCTCGGTTCGCCTGGGACTCGAGTGGACTCTGTGACGCGCCCGCCCGGACCGCCTTGCCGGGGGCCGGGGTTTCCGGTATAACATTAGCCTGACCGACACCCCGCGCGCCCGTAGCTCAGCTGGATAGAGCGTCGGACTTCGAATCCGCAGGTCGCCAGTTCGAATCTGGCCGGGCGCGCTCTCCGTTTCCCTCCATATCAGCCTGATAAGTAAACGGCTTGGTCCCCGTAAGCCGTTTTAAGCCCCTTTTAGCTGCAAACACGTCACAATTCTTGAAAGTCGCTTTTAGGCTATTTTCCGTGAATAAGAGGGGAGGGGATGCTGCAGCCGGTCGGCCCGGAGCGCCCCGACGTTACGGAACACTCGACCGCGAATTGGCGGGAGATAAGTTCCCCAGGAATGCCTGATACCTGGCGAGGCATATTGGCCTCCCATTGACTGGCCTCTTGCTTATTGTTAACCTTGAGCCAGTCAGCCGGGGATTCAAGTGCAGGAGAGACGATGAGCTCTTCGAACGGGGGAGCAGTTCCTTCCAGTGATAAGGAGAAATCTTCCTTCCGGGCTTTCCTCCAGAAGCTCCGAAAGCGCCGCATCATCGAAACCTTGGCCGCTTTCATCGGCGGCGGCTGGCTCTTGGTCGAAGTCGTCGAACGGCTTCTTGTGGGCCATTATCACCTTCCGGAGAGATTGATTGACCTGACGGTAGCCTCCGTCATCGGCGCCCTGCTCTCAACCCTTGTCTGGCGCTGGTTCCGGAGTTCGGAGAAGAGGCCGGGTAACGTCAAGATCGAAGTACTTCTGGTCCCCTTGGTAATTCTGGCCACTTTGGCCATCGATCTAAACCTCATTCTCCGAATCGTCGGCGTCCCAAGAATGACGCTATTACTTGGGATTGTTGCCTTTATCATCGGGGTGGCCTGGGTCGTTTATAGGTCCCTCAGATGGGCCACATTGCCCGAATCGGGAATAAAGGCACGCAACCTACCAAGCCCAACGACCGCGATAGACCAGGCATCGATCGCGGTGCTGCCGTTTGCCAACCTGAGCGCGGACAAGGAGAACGAGTACTTCAGCGACGGCTTGGCCGAGGACATCATCGACGCCCTGACGCAGGTGCCGGGGCTGCGCGTGATGGCGCGGACCTCGGCCTTCGCCTTCCGCGGCAAGGAGGTGGACGTCCGCGAGATCGGCGCGCGGCTCAACGTCGAGCACATCCTGGAAGGGAGCGTGCGCAGGGCGGGCAACCGCATCCGGGTGACGGCGCAGCTGGTCAAGGCGAGCGACGGGTACCACCTGTGGAGCCAGCGCTTCGACCGGGAGATGACGGACGTCTTCGCCATTCAGGACGAGATCTCGCAGGCCATCGTGGAGAAGCTGCGGGTGCGGCTGGCGGGGGACCGTCCGCTGGTGAAGCGCTACACGGAGAATCTCGCCGCCTACGACCTCTGTCTGAAGGCCCGATATCACCTCTTGAAGATGACGCAGGAAGGACGCGAGGCGGGCCGGCGGTATTGTGAGCAGGCCATCGCGCTCGACCCGAACTACGCCCTGGCGTATGTCGTGCTGGCCGAATCCTACTTGTGGAGCGCCTATCTGGGGATCCATGGATCCGCGGGAGGCGTTCCCCAGGGCCAAGTCGGCGGCGCTCGAGGCCCTCAGACTCGATGACACGATCGCCGACGCCCACAGCGCGTTGGGAACCGTCCTGGGCTAGCGGCGAGTTCGATTGGCACGGAGCCGAGCGCGAATTCAGCCGTGCCCTGGAGTTGAATCCGTCCTCCGCGGCCGTCCGATACGACTACGCCTGGTGTTACGCCATGTGGTTCCTCTTGCCACTGGGGCGGGTGGAACAGGCCATGACGGAGATGCGGCGGGCGCTGGAGTTGGATCCGCTCGATCCGTTCTACAACTCCCTGTTGGGGTATCTCCTTTACATGACGCGGCAATTCGAGCCGGCGGTCGCACAACTGCAGCACGCCATCGATCTGGACCCGACCTTCTTCTTCTCCTATTGGTTGCTCTCGCCTCCCTACATACGTAGTGGGCGGTTCGACGAGGCCATTGCCGCGGCCGAGAAGGCGAACGAGCTCTCCGGGGGCACTGCGCTGACGCTGGGAGTGCTGGGCTAGTGCTATGGTCGAGCCGGCCGGACTGCCGAGGCGCGGCAATTGCTGGAGGAGTTGACGGCGCGACGGCGGTCGACCTATGTGCCCGCGTCCGCTCTCGCATTGGTCCATGATGGTCTGGGAGAACTGGACGAGAGCCTGGAGTGGATCGCAAGGGGTATCGAAGAGCGTGATCCGATCATTGTGACAGCACTCAAGAGTTCGCCGACTTACGATCGCCTGCGATCTCACCCGGCCTATCAGGCCCTGCTGCGGAAGATGAACCTGGAGCCCTGAGCAAGCCGTTCGATATTCGAGGAGGTCCTCCATGTGACCGTCTTGCTTGCTGCTTCTTTTGGCGACCATAGGTGCTGGAGCCATACGCACGGAGACGCCGCCCCTGCTTGTCGGCACCTGGCGGCTTGTTTCGTTCGAGTCACGATACGAGAGCGGGGAGATCCGGTATCCATTCGGTCAGAAGGCCATCGGCCAACTCTCGTACGGGACCGAGGGAAGGAAATCAGCAATCCTGGTACAGCCGGACCGCCCTCCATTCGCCGCGGGGGACATGCGACGTGGCATAGACAGAGAGGTGCGCTCAGCGTTTGAGGGCTTCATTGGGTACATCGGTACCTACTCGGTTAACGCGACAGAAGGCACAGTCACTCATTATGTCCAAGGGGCGTGCTACCCAAACTGGATGGGAGGCGACCAGGTCCGGTTCTACAAGCTGGAGGGCATAAAACTGACCCTGTTGACGCCACCTATTCTGTATGACGGGCAACGCCGTGAGTCTGTTCTCGTCTGGGAGCGCGTCGAGTAGCTCTGCGCGGCTCCGGGTGACAATAATTCGGCCATCGTTGAAGCCGACTCTTTCTTAACTCATTCATTCTTAATCCATTAGATTAGAGTTGAGCCTTGTCGGACTTCGAATCCGCAGGTCGCCCGTTCGAATCGGACCGGGCGCGTTTTCCTATTCCCATGTTTATCAGAGTGTCAAATCACAACCTGATCCCCAAGTCCACTTTCAATCTTTTAATGACAAGAATATAGGTTCTCTTGACAACGTTCGAAACTCTAAGTATAAAGATATTCGAAATCGTATTTCTATTATAGAAAGCACGAAGGCGCTTCGAAAGATCGAAATGGCGGCTATCGGACAATAATGAAGTCGGACGCCCGGAAGGCGTTCCCAGGAGGACACACTTGAAAAGAAGAACTTCGTCGTTTTTCGTCGCGCTTTTCGTGTTCGCGCTCGTCCTTTCCCCAGCCGCGGCCGGGAAGAAGGAACCGCGGATCGATCCCAAGGATTTCGCCGCGTTCGTCAACAAGACGCTGGCCGAATGGAATGTCCCCGGCGTGGGCATCGCCGTCGTCAAGGGCGGGAAGGTCATCCTCGCCGAGGGCTACGGCCTCAGGGACGTCTCGAACAAGCTTCCGGTGACGCCCCGGACGATCTTCGCCATCGGCTCGTCCTCCAAGGCGTTCACGGCCACGGCCCTGGGGATACTGGTGGACGAAAAGAAGCTGGAATGGGACAAACGGGTCAGGGATTACCTGCCCACGTTCCGGCTCCAGGACGAATCCGCAGCGGCCCTGATGACTCCCCGTGACCTGCTCTGCCATCGATCGGGGCTGGCCCGCCATGACCTCGCCTGGATCGGGTCCGCGTTCTCCCGGAAGGAGCTCTTCGACCGGATGCGCTTCCTGGAACCCACCGCCGATTTCCGGTCGATCTTCGAGTACAACAATTACATGTTCATGTCGGCAGGCCACCTCGCCGGAGAGGTCACGGGCTCGACCTGGGAGGACGTCGTCCGTACCCGGATCTTCGAGCCTCTGGGCATGAAGGACAGCGACTTATCGATCAAGGATTCCCGGAAGAAGCCGGACCTCGCGCTTCCCTACGGGGAGAAGGAGGATAAGATCATAGAGCTCCCCTTCCGGGACATCGACGCCATGGGACCGGCCGGCTCCATCAACTCCGACGTCCTCGACATGGCCCAATGGGTCCTGCTCAATCTCAACAAGGGCAAGGCGGGGGACAAGCAGGTCATTTCGGAAGCCAGCCTGGCCGAGATCCACTCGCCCCAGATGGTCATCCGGGATGGCTCGTTCCGCATCCTCGAGAAATTCCCCGAGATGTTCGCCTCGAGCTACGGCATGGGCTGGATCATCACCCAGTATCGGGGCCATACCTGGATCCATCACGGCGGGAACGTCGACGGCTTTACCGCCCTGGTGACGTTCTTCCCCCGGGACGACATCGGGGTCGTCGTGCTGAGCAACAAGAACGGGTCGTTCGTTCCCGAGATCATCGCCCTCAATGTCGCCGACCGGCTCCTGGGGCTCGACCAGGTTCCCTGGAGCGCGCGGTACATGGAGATGCGGGACAAGAGCAGGGCCCAGGCCGAGAAGCGCAAGGCCGAGGGCGACAAGGACCGGAAGATGGGCACCCATCCGTCCCATCCGCTCGAGGATTACGCCGGGGTATACGTTCACCCGGCCTACGGCCCGCTCACGGTTTTGAAGGACGGGGACGGCCTCCGGATGACGCGCAACGGGATGACGTACACAACGACCCATTATCACTACGACGTCTTCGATATCTCGACCGAAGCCATCGGGATGACGTTGGCGTTCAAGGCATCGTTCGCCCTCGACCCCAAGGGGAACATAGCCTCGGTGACCGTCCCGTTCGGGCTCACTCCCGAGGTCAAGGATATCGTTTTCGTGCGGGAGCCGGAAAAGGCCGCCGGAGCACAGGCTCCGGCCAAATAAAGCGCCCATATAATAAAGAGGCCCGGAGGCTCTCCCGGCTGGGGAGCCTCCGGGCCCTTTTTGTCTTACGAACGACCCCGCGTTCGACTCAGATCCGTTTGAGCTTCTTCAGGAACGCCGGATCGATATCGACCCCGAGCCCCGGAAGCTCCGGAAGGGTGATCTCGCCGGACGGCTTGACGATCATCCCGCCGACAACGGGGTCTACGGTGTGTATCGTGTAGGCGTCGAGGTCGGCGAATACGATATTCCGTTGCGAGGCCACGACATGGGCGCCCGCTGTGAGGCCGAGGCGGGTCTCCATCATACAGCCGACCATGCAGCGGATGTTGGCCGCGTCGGCGATGTGGGCGATCCGCACGGAATTCGTCATCCCGCCGGCCTTCATCAGCTTGATGTTGAAAAAATCGCAGGCTTCGCCCTTGATCAGCTTGATGGCGTCCTGCGGGGAGAAGAGCGACTCGTCGGCGCAGATGGGGATGGGGCTCTCGTTCCGCACGGTTTTCATGCCGGTATAGTCCCAGGCCACCACGGGCTGCTCCGCGAACTCGACGTTCAGCCCGTCCATCATCCGGAGCGCGACGATGGCCTGGGGGACGGACCAGCCCTGATTGGCGTCGATCTTCAGGTGAACGCCCTTCCCGATGGCCTCGCGGACGGCCCGGACGCGCTCGGCGTCGAGATCGGGGTCGAGGCCCACTTTCAGCTTGATGTTCTTGTAGCCCTTGGCGACATGCCCCGCGGCGCTGGCGGCCATCTTCTCGGGCGCGTCGATCCCGACCGTGACGTCGGATTCGAAGGTCCCTTTGTCGCCTCCGAGGAGCCGGAAGAGGGGGAGGCCCGCGGCCTTCCCGACGATATCCATCAGGGCCATGTCGAAGGCGGCCACTATGCTCGGGCTGGAGTGGACGATGTGCCCGATCTCCGTGATCAGGGCGTCCACGGCCAGGGGGTTCCTGCCCTTGATCATCTCCCGGATACTCCGGGCCATCATGAGGTCCGTGTCCTGGGTGTCCCCGGTGATGGGGGCGTAGGGGCTGGCTTCGCCCAGGCCCACGAGGCCTTCCTCCGTGACGATGCGGACCAGGACGTCATTGGCGGCCGTGATCACGCCCAGGGAGACCCGGAACGGCTCCACGAGCGGGACGTCAAACGCGTAGATCTCGACGTCCTTGATCCTGAGCTTCCCGGCCCCGCTCTTTTCGAGCTTCTCGGCGGCGGCCAGGCTGAGCGGCGCCTGCGATGCCAGGATGCCCAATCCCAGAGCCTTCAGAAATCCTTTTCTTGAAATGGTCATGATGATACTCCCTTATTCGTCCTTTCTCGTCAGGGGCACTTGACCTCCGGTCCTTTCGCGGGGATGACCGGTAGGACGATATGCGAGGGATGCTTCGCGTCGTGATAGACGGTCTGGCTGGCCACCTTCATCTCGGCGTCCAGTCCCCACGGGCGGCCCGTGTTGAGGTTGCGGTCGAACTTGGGGAAGGCGGCCGAGGCGATATGGACGCGGAGGCTATGGCCCTTCTTGATGAGCATCGAGGTCGCCCAGCAGTCGATGGTGTATTCATAGATCTTGCCCGGCTCGATGGGGGAGGGGTTCTCTAACGATTCCCGGAAGCTCGCCCGGATGACGCCGTCGTTGAGGCGGAGGGCGTAGCCGTCGGGATAAACGTCCATGAGCATGGCGTTCCAGTCGGTGTCGGGGGCCGATGAGGAGGCGTACAGCTTGACCGAGAGGGGCCCCGTCAGCTCCATGTCCTGCTCGAACGGGGGCGTCGTATAGACGAGGACGTCCTTCCGTTCCCCGACGGACTTGTAATCGTCGGGTCCGCCGACCTGGGCGCTCGAGGCGCGCATAACGAACGGGGTCGGGTCCGCCGGATCGTAGTCGTAGCGGTCGGGCGGCTCCTTTTTCGGCGCGGCGGGGGAGAGGGCCCCGTCCCCGGAGAGGGTGTTGGCCTTGCCGCCGGAATGGAAATAGTATTTCGTCCATTGGGTCGCCGGGAGAGGCCACTCGGCCTCGTCGCGCCAGGTGTTGGCGCCCATGACGAACACGCGGACCGGCGCTTCGCGATCCACGCCGTTGTCCTTCCCCTTCAGCCAGCGTTCGAACCAGCCGAGCATGGTCGCCTGGAGGTCGATCTGGGAGGCCGCCCCGAAGTCGAGGATGCCCATCTTGGTGACCGAATTGATGGCGTGGGGCCACGGCCCGATCATCATCCTCTGGCCCTTGCGTCCGAGGCGGCGCATGGCGGTGAAGTTCCGGAACGTCCCCGGCTGGTCGTCGTCGTACCAGCCCGATATGTGCAGGACGGGGACGTCCACCTTGTCCCAGCGCCTTTCGTAATCGACCAGCTTCCAGTAATCGTCGTAGGTCGGATGGAAGAAGTTCGCCTTCCACAGGGGAACGGCCTTGCCCGCGGCGACCTCGTCGAGCGTGACGAGCGGGAGCTTGGTGATGACCTGGTCGAGGCCCAGCTCCCGGGAGGGCTGGCTGGCGTGACCCGAGGTCATGATGTCCCAGTCGAGCGTCAGGAGGGTCAGGGCGCCGTATTGGAAGGGGATGTTGTACCAGGGGCCGGGAGGGCTGACCAGGGCGAGCATCGCCTTCAGGTGGGGAGGACGCGTCACGGCGGCCATCCACTGGTTCTCGCCGCCGTAGGAGCCGCCCATGGTGCCGACGTTGCCGTCGGACCAGGGCTGGGCGGCCGCCCATTCGATGGTGTCGTAGCCGTCCTCGGCTTCGTCGTGCATGCCGTGGAACGTGCCTTCCGAATCGTGGCGGCCCCGGGAATCCTCGACGACGTACACGTAGTCCTTCCCGGCGAAGAACCGGCCGAAGCCGAAGTGCTGGCCGGAGTGCTTACCGTACGGCGTCCGGACAACCAGGACCGGGTACTTCCCGGGCTTGTCGGGCCGGAAGATGTTGGCCGCGAGATCGACCCCGTCGCGCATCGGAATGTGGACGTTGAGATCGATCTTGACGGCCGGGGCCGGCGCGGCGGCCGGCTCCTGGGCCGGGACGAGGGACGGCCCCAGCATGGCCAGGAAAAGAATGACGATCAGAAACAAGGAACGATTTCCGTAAAGGGTTTTTTGGACCATGTACGCCTCCTGTAACGGACTTTGAGAATATATAGCCCGTGCTTTCCTCGGATGTCAAGCAACTCGAATAATGTCGATACCGGGGGCGGGGGATTTTGCTTAAGCGCCGGAAGGGACATTTAAAATCATTTTTCAATCCTTTAATGGCAAGAATACAGATTATCTTGACAACGTATTTTTGCTTTGGTATTAGTAATCAGAAATAGGATTTCTATTATAGAAATCATGAGAACAATGAGGTTTGTTATGAAAAGAATGCGCACGCGTTCGATCCTGCTTCTCCTGGTTTCGATCGTCCTGGCCTTCGGCCCGCCCAGCGCGCGCGGCCAGGCCTCGGGCCAGGACACGGCGGCCCGGATGGACGCCTATCTCGCAGCGGCCCAAAAGCTCGAGTGGTTCAGCGGAAGCGTCCTCGTCGCCCGCGGAGGCCAGATCATCCTGAGCCGGGGCTACGGCATGGCCAACTACGAGCTTGAAGTACCTAACACCCCTCAAACCAAGTTCCGTCTGGGTTCGGTCACCAAACAATTCACGGCCATGGCCATCCTCGAGCTCGAAGAGAAAGGGAAGCTCAAAGTCACGGATACCGTCAAGACGATCTTCCCCGATTACCCGGGAGGCGACAGGATCACCATTCATCATCTCCTGACGCACACCTCCGGCATCCCCAATTATACGGCTTTCCCGGATTATATTAAGCTCCAGGGCGTGCCTTCCCCGGCCCTGCAAATCGTCGAGCGGTTCAAGAACATGCCGCTGGATTTCGCCCCGGGCGACAAGTTCAGCTACAGCAATTCGGGATATGTCCTTTTGGGGGCCATCATCGAGAAGCTGACCGGCGGGTCTTACGAAGATTATGTAGGGGAGAACATCTTCCGGCCCCTGAGCATGGACGATTCGGGGTACGACCATGCCGGGACCGTCCTCAAGAACAGGGCCTCGGGCTACGAATTCCCCGATGGCAAGATGTCGAACGCCTCCTATGTCGATATGTCCGTCCCTCATGCGGCAGGCGCTCTCTATTCGACCGTCGGCGATCTTTACAAATGGGACCGGGCCCTCTATACGGAGAAGCTCGTTTCCAAGGCCGGCCTGGCCCGGTTGTTCACGCCTTTCAAGGGGGATTACGCGTATGGATGGGAGATCGGCTCGTTCGCCGGCCGCAAGAACATTCGTCACAGCGGGGGGGTCAACGGCTTCAGCTCGGATATTTCGCGCTTCCCCGATGATGACGCCTGCGTCATCGTCCTGAACAACTTCATGACCGCTTATACGCCGGAGATCAGCGACGCGCTGGCGGGCCTCCTTTTCGGTCAAGCCGTCGAAATGCCGAAAGAAAAAAAGGCCGTCGCGCTCCCCGCCGCGATCCTGGACGCTTATCAGGGCCGGTACCAGCTGGAAGGGAGTCCGATCGTCCTTTCCATCACCCGCGACGGCGATGGCATCTTCGTTCAGGTCCAGCAGCAGCCGAGGCTGGCCTTGATCGCCGAGTCGGAGACGAAATTCTTCATAAAAAGCGCGGGTCTGGAATTGGTCTTCGTAAAGGACGCCTCGGGCCGGGTCACCCATCTCATCCTGCTCCAGGGGAAGCGGGAAACGAAGGCGATCAGGTCGGAGTGAAGAGCTGATCTTCAAGAAGAATTCTCTCTCGGATTCTTCTTAAAGATTCTCTTGACAACGCCCGAAGCGTTAAGTATAAAGATATCCGAAATCGTATTTCTATTATAGAAAGCATGAGGGCGCTTCGAAAGAATCCGGAAATGGCCGCCGTCGGACCGGCGAATCCCTATTTTTCCAAGGTCATCGAGAAGAGCCTGCGGATCCTCAACCTTTTCAATCCCGAGACCACGAGCCTGAGCCTGAAGGACATCACCCTCAAGACGCGCATCAATTCGACCTCGACCTTTCGTTTTGTGGAGACTTTTATCCAACTCGGCTATCTGAAGAAGGATCCTAAGTCGAAGCTCATCAAGCTCGGGCCGATGGCTCTGGCCCTCGGCTATAACGTTATCGAAAGCTTCGATATGCTCCGGATCGTCAAGCCGTATATCGACGAGGCGTTCGAGACGTTCAATATCACGATCGACTCGGGCATCGTCGAGGATGGCAAGCTCGTCAACCTCTATCGGAGGGAAGCCAAGGACACCTTGGTGTTCAAGATGCCGCTGTTGACCCCCGGCCTTTATTGCACCGCTTTGGGAAAGGCCTACCTCTCGAGGCTTCCCGAAGATGCGTGCTCTCGCATTCTCGACGGCCAGACGTTCATATCCCGGACACCGCACTCGCTGACCAGCCGGGCCGCCGCACTCGCCGATCTTCGAAAGACGCGCGAGAGGGGATATTCCATCAATAATGAAGAATTTACCCTCGGCTTGATCTCCATCGGCGCGCCTTTCCTCAACAGGGACGGGGCCGTCCTCGGCGCCGTTTCTTTCGATGTCCCTACGGTTCAATACACGCTCGAGGAGGCTGAGAAACGCTTCGCTTCGAGCGTTCTCAAACTGGCCCAGAGTATACGGCCGATGCTCCCTGCCGGAAATGGGAGAGGCAATTTTTATGGAGGGTGATCCTATGAACAAAAAAGTTCGGACGAAGAGGGGATTCCTATCGCTGGCCCTTTGCGCCGCGGCCTTTCTCATGATGGCCGCGGGGGCGTTCCCCCAGGCGACCCAGGTCACGCTGGAGGGCACGATCGTGGACGAACAGGGCAACGCCCTGCCCGGAGCCGCGATCGGCATCCGGAACACGGAGACGGGCTATCTCTACAGCGCCCTGAGCCGGTCCAACGGCGCCTACGTCGTCTCCGGCATCCAGCCGGGGACCTATGAGGTGGAAGTGAAGCTCGCCGGCTTCGCCGCCCAGAAGAACACCGGCATGGTTTTCAACGTGGGCGCCCGGCTGACGTTCAACTTCACCCTGAAGCCCTCGACCATCGAGGAGGAGCTCACGGTGACGGCCTCCGCCCCGATCATCGAGGTTTCGAAGTCCGAGGTCTCGAGCGTCGTCGACCGCCAGAAGATCGACGACATCCCGCTCCTCGACCGGAACTTCGCCTCCCTGGTCGTCCTCAAGGCGGGGGTCCAGGAGGACAGCCGGTCGAACGCCATGTCGCGGGGGAACGAAGAGATCCTCCTCGACGGCGTTTCGAATGAATGGGTCGGCACGAACATCACGAGGGCCTCGGTTCCCGCGGACGCCATCGAGGAGTTCCGTGTCCTGACCAACCAGTTCCAGGCGGAGTACGGGAACTCGAGCGGGATGATCATGAGCGCTATCTCCCGCTCCGGAACGAACACCCTCCGGGGGAGGGCGTCGTTCTTCTATAGGGACCAGGCGTTCGATTCGGTGAACTACTTCGTCAATCACGACGGCTACAAGGGCGCAAAGCTATCGAAGGACGATTACGAGAAGACCCCGTTCGACCATTACAACTATTCCGCGTTCCTCGGCGGGCCCATCGTCAAGGACAAGGCCCATTTCTTCGTCGCTTACGAAGGGCTCAGCCAGAACAGCTATGCGGCCATCACTTCGCCGCTCGTCGACAAAGAAACCATCAAACAGCCCTCGACGACCCATCAGTTCGTCGCGAAGATCAACTACCAGCTGAACGAGAAGAACCTTCTGACGTTCCGCTACACCATGAACCGGGTGACTTTGAAAAACCAGGGCCCCGGCGGCCTATACACCAAAGAGCTCGCGTTCACCGAGAAGGACAAGATAGACGATTTCCAGGCGAACTGGACCTTCTATCCGTCGGATAATACGATCAACGAGCTCCGGGTCCTCCACTCCCGCACCGATTTCAGCCTTCTCGTTCCCGAAATTAACGTTTTTTACATCGCCAGGCCATCGGGCTATTTCGGCAAGATCCCGAATTTGCCCCAGACCACCATCGAGAACAGGACTCAGATCGTCGACAATTTCAGCGTATTTCTGGGAAACCACACCCTTAAGGTCGGTTTCGACTATTCGAACGTTCCGCTGAAGGGCTTCATCTACCAGTACAATCCCGGCTATTTCATCTTCACCACGGACGCTCCCTTCAACGCGGCCGATTTTTCGACGTACCCGCTGATGTTCCTGTACAACGACGGGGACGTCAATCTCAATTCCCCGTACTCCGAGACCGCCTTCTTCGCCCAGGATACGTGGAAGGCCCTCCCCAGGCTCACCCTGAACCTGGGATTCCGCTACAACTATTACATGTGCGAGGGCCTGCACATCAAGAACGGCGACATTCGTAATCTCAATCCGCGCCTCGGCTTCAGCTATGACCTGACCGGGGACGGGAAAACGGCCCTCCGTGGAGGATTCGGCACGTTCTCGGCCAACCCCATGCTGAACAGCGGGCTCCTGGCCTATTTCATGAACCAGATCGCCGTCAAGACGATGATCTTCCCGAACTACCCCGATCCCTTCCAGCCGAATCCCTTCTTCCCGACGATCCCCGGGTCGCTGTCCGTCGGCGAATACGGGGCCAAAGTGGACGCCATCGCTCCCTACAGCGTCCAGACCACGCTGGGCATCGAGCGGGCCCTGAAGCCCGACCTTTCGATCGGGGCCGACCTGGTCTGGACAAAGGGCTACCGGCTGAGCCGCTATGAGAACCAGAACCCGGTCATCCCGGGGACATCTTACGTGCGCCCCAATATGAACAAAGGCGATGTTTGGCTCATCACGGACGGCGGAACCAGCGATTACAAGGCCCTCTATCTCACCGTCAACAAGCGCTATGCCAACGGCTGGGCCCTGGAAGCGTCCTACACCCTTTCGAAGTCGGAATCGGACGTCGAGACCGAACAGACGATGCCCCACTCCTATGACCCCGACGCCTGGGACACCCAGTGGGGGCCGACCGATCGGGATGCCCGTCACCGGCTGTCGGTGACCGGGATCGTCGATCTGCCGCTGGGCTTCCAGCTGAGCGGATACGCCTATTACCGGTCCAAGCTGCCCTTCAACGCCATCTACCCCGATGACGTCAACGCGGATGGCGTCGTCGAGGATTATGTGGACGCCCACCGCAACTCCCGCCGCGGCTTCGACAGCCTGACGCTGAACGCCAGGGTCTCCAAGTTCATCAATATCAGCCGGCTCCGGCTCCAGCTCTTCGGCGAATTCTACAACCTGACGAACAGGGCGAATTTCGAAACGGTCTTCGAAAACTACGGCTTGCCCGGTTTCGGGGAGCCCACGGTCGCCGGCGACCCGCGCCTCATCCAGCTCGGCGTGCGGATCGATTTCTAAGACGGCCTTACAAGGACAGACCGAACGAGGGGACTCCCGGAAGGGAGTCCCCCCTTTTTTAGCCAGGCAAAAGGAGCCTACAGTATAGTTATGAGAATGGCGCGTCCGGAGAAGCCGGCCCTCCCCCTGGCCCTACTGTTCTGCATCGCGGCCGCAGTCGCCGCGCAGACCCCGCCCGCGCAGGAGCCCCTGAGCGCGGCCTCCAAGCAATGGCTGGAGGAGGTCGTCCCCTACATCATCACCTCAGCGGAGAAGGAGGTCTTCCTGGTCCTTAAAACGGAGAAGGAAAGGGGAGCGTTCATCGAGAGCTTCTGGAGGAAAAGAGACCCGGACCCGTCCACGCCCGAGAACGAGGTCAAGCTCGAGTATTATCACCGGATCGCCCAGGCCAACAGGATCTTTTCGACATCGGGCCTCGCGGGGTGGCGCACCGACAGGGGCCGGATCTACATCCTCCTCGGGGCCCCCAAGGAGGTCCAGCGGGACTTCGGAAGCCAGGGCTCCGGCCTGTCCGCTTTTACGGGGCCGAAGGAGACCTGGCAGTACTGGGACCTCCCCAACCCCAAGCTGCCCTACAACATGGAATTCGTCTTCGTCGACCGGTTCGGAACAGGGAGCTACGTCCTCGACCGGAGTTTCCGGACGGACCAGGGAAGGAACGCCCCCCTCGACCTGGCCGGCGTCACCTTCCAGTTCGACTCCATGGAATTGCTGTCCGAAGCGCTGAAGAACCCGTTTGAGAACCTCGGGAACCTCAAGGGCGTCATCACGGCCGAGGTCGATTACGACCTCGTTCCTTTCCGCTGGGAAGCGTTCGCCTTCAAGGGCGCCCCGAAAAGGACCTATCTGCCCCTGCTCGTCCAGGTCCCGTACGCCTCCATGCCGGTCAGGAAGGGGGACGGGGTCGATCTCGTCTCCCTCAATCTCACGGTGAACGTGAGCGACGCCCTGGGCCGGGTCGTCTTCGGGACGAGCCGGGACATCAATTTCCGAAGGACGGCCGCCGAAGCGGGGGCGTCCGACGCCGGGAGCCTGGACCTGCAGGCGTCCCTCTACCTCGAACCGGCGGTTTACACGTTCCACCTCCGCGTCCTCGACAATTACAGCGGCAAGATGGGGACCTCGCACAGGGAGGTTCGGGTCCCGGACTTCGAAGCCGGCGGGCTTGCCCTGAGCGATCTTCTCCTATCTTCGATGTCGATCGATGATGCGCGCCCCGCCGAAGGGGAGCGGGGCGGGGGCCCGCTCCCGGGCCTGAGCCTTGCCGGGACCTTTTCCGATCTCAGGTTCGGGGATGAATTGAACCTTTATTTTGAAGCCTACGGCTTCTCCCTTGATCCGGCCACGGGCCTCCACAGATTCACCGCCGAATATTCCTTGATGCAGGATGGGAAGCTCCTGGCCAGGATTCCCGGTGCCCAGGCCCCGCCCGCGCCGGACCCGGACTGCCGCCTCCGGAATTCTTTCAAGCTCAAGGACCTTAAGCCCGGAGATTATGTCCTGCGGGCAAAGATCACGGACGGCGTATCCGGAAGCACAGCCTGGAAAGAAAGACCGTTCCATGTTTCAGAATGACCTGTCGAACACGCACGGACAAGGAGGTTGATATGACGACCGAGGCCAGGTATCCCCGCGCCATTTTCAGATCCGGCCTCGCGGTTCTGAGTCTATTCCTCCTGCCCTTCGCCGCCGGACAGGAAGGGATCATCAAGGGCTTCGTCGGCGACAGCGCCGGCCATTCGCTCAAGGACGCCAAGATCATTCTCCTGGACGTCAATAGCGGACACCGGTATTCGTTCAAGTCGGGAAGAGACGGGAAGATCTTCAAGGCCGGGATCCCCCCGGCGGACTATAGGCTGAGCGTCGAGCTCGAAGGCTACAAGCCTTACCAGCAGACGGTCACGATCTCCTTCGGCGAACAGCACATCCTGAACGTCACGCTTGAAAAGATCCCCCCGAAACTCGACGACGACAAGGACTTCCAGGACGGGGTGAATTTCTTCAAACAGGGCCGGTACAAAGAGGCCCTCGAATATTTTGCAAAGGTCGCGGTCCGATTTCCCGAGAGCGCCGAAGTCCATTACAACCTTGGGCTGAGTGAGCTCATGGGCGGAAAGAGCGACGAAGCCATCGTTGAGCTCGAAAAGGCCGTGGAACTGAATCCGGACTTGACCGAAGCCCATTTTGCCCTGGGGGAGTGCTATTTCGGCAAGGGGGAGAACGACAAGGCATTCCGGGCATTCTCCCGGACGCTTGAGATCAAGGGTCCGAACGCCAAATCCTACTACAATCTGGGAATTGTCTATTACAAATTGGACAAGATCGACGAAGCCGTCTCTTCGTTCGAGAAGGCCATCGAACTGGAGCCTGCCTTTTCCTCGGCTCTTTATCAAGCGGGAGTCGCCAATATCAAAAAGGGCGACTTGACGAAAGCTCTCCAGTATCTGGAGCAGTTTTTGAAGCAGGATCCTAACGCCCCCGAAGCGCCTCAGGTCAAGGCCATGATCGAGGAACTCAAGAGGCGGACAGGAGCTTAATTCGACTGAAATGGAGGATTCATGAAACCGTTTTCTAGAAAACAGTTCTTGAAGATGCTCGGTGTCATCATTCTGACCGTGTTCCCTGCTGTGCCCGGTTTCGGCGCCAAACAGGCCGATCCCAAGGCCCAGCTCAAAGGATTTTCCGAATTCATCACCAAGGCCATGGCCGAATGGAAAGTCCCCGGGATGGCCATCGCCATCGTCAAGGACGGAAAAGTCGTCCTCTCCGAAGGATTCGGCTTAAGGGACGTGAAAAACAACCTGAAGGTCACTCCCCGAACCGTATTCGCCATCGGGTCGTCTTCCAAGGCCTTCACGGCCACCTCGATGGGCGTCTTGTTTGACGAGGGGAAGGTCGATTGGGACAAACCCGTTCGCGAATACCTGCCGACGTTCAAGCTCTGGGACGATTTCGCCAGCGCGCAGATGACTCCCCGGGATCTCCTCTGTCACAGGTCCGGGCTCCCGCGGCACGAATTCATGTGGATCGGGTCTCCCTTTTCCCGTCAGGAGCTTTTTAACCGGCTCGCGTTCCTCGAGCCAAGCCATGGTTTCCGGTCGATTCTTCCAGTACCAGAACCAGATGATCATGACCGCCGGCTATCTCGTCGGCGAGCTCAGCCACTCGACGTGGGAGGAGTTCACTCGAAAGCGGATCTTCGAGCCCCTGGGCATGACGAGCAGCAGCTTTTCCATCGAAGACATGAAAGCGGCGGCCGACCACTCGCTGCCTTACGGCGAAAAGAAGGACCAGGTCGTGGAGATCCCCTACCGGAATATCGACGCCATCGGCCCGGCCGGCTCGATCAACTCCAACGTCGTCGACATGGCCAATTGGGTCATCCTCAACCTGAACAAAGGGAAGTTCGCAGGCCAACAGGTCGTCTCCGAAGCGGCCATGACCCAGATCCAGTCTCCCCAGATGGTCATCCAGGATCCTCTCTTTGTTTTCCTCAACGATTTTCCCGAGCTCTACTACCCGTCCTACGGGATGGGTTGGTTCATCACGTCGTACCGCGGGCACACGATGCTCAACCACGGCGGCAATATTGACGGGTTCTCGGCGATGGTGTCGTTTATGCCCCGCGACAACATGGGGTTCGTCATCCTGACCAACCTCAACGGGACGTTCCTGCCCTATGCCGTGATGTATAACATTTATGACCGTCTCCTCGGACTGGACCAGGTGGGCTGGAGCCAGCGCTTCAAGGAGATCATCGACAAAATGAAGGCGGAAGGGGAGAAGGCCCTCAAAGAGGCGGGGAAGGATCGCCGGCCCGACACAAAACCGTCTCATCCGCTCGAGGACTATGCGGGGGAATATGGGCACCCCGCTTACGGGACCTTGTCCGTCAGCAAGGACGGGGATGTTCTCAAAGCCAAGTACAACGGCCTGGAATTCGAGATGAGCCATTACCACTATGATGTCTTTGAGCTCAAGGAGGACGCGTTCGGCTTGACCCTCAAGGGGACGTTCGGGATGGACATCAAGGGCAATATCATGACCGTAGCCATGCCCCTGGAGCCCGCCGTGAAAGACATCATCTTCACACGGCTCCCCGAGAAGAAGATGACCGAGCGGAGCTTTCTGGAGAAGTTCTGCGGTTCCTACGAGCTCCAGGGCCAGACGCTCACCGTCCGGATCAAGGGCGAGAACACGCTCGTGGCCGCGGTCCCCGGTCAGCCGGATTATGAACTCGTCCCTTATCGAGGAACGGAGTTCAATCTCAAGGGCATGGCGGGCTATAGCGTCGAATTCAAGCAGGATGCCGCGGGCGCGGTCACCGAACTCGTATTCCATCAGCCCGGCGGGACGCTCACAGCGAAGAAAAAATGAACCGTACAAAGGAGATTACCATGAGATTTCTACGCCCGGTCGTTGTCGTCGCGGTCGCCCTGTTCTTTCTCGGCGCGGCCCTGGGGCCGGCCCAGGAAAAACAGGAAAAGAAGGAAGCGCCCGTCATCGCTCTGACGGGAGGCACTCTGATCGACGGGAACGGCGGCGCCCCCGTCCCCGACGCGGTGGTCCTCATCCAGGGGCGGAAGATCCTTCAGGCCGGGCCGGCGGCCGCCGTCAAGGTCCCGGAGAAGGCCGAGAGGATCGATGTCCGCGGGAAGTACGTCCTGCCGGGCTTCATCGACTGCCACATCCACACGACCTATCCGTTCAACGAGATCGAGTACTTCACCGACGATGACGCCACGACCACGCTCCGGGCCCTCTACGTGATGAACAACTACCTCAAGACCGGGGTGACCGCCGTCCGGGACGTCGGTTCGAACGTGGCTTCCATGAAGGCGCTCAGGGGGGCTCAGCGGGCCGGCTACGTCGATTCCATCCGGCTGTTCCCGTGCGGCGACCTCATCACGGTGACCGGAGGCCACGGCGACGGCCTCAAGGGAGTGGCGACCGCCGACGGGCCGTGGGAATGGCGCAAGGCCGTCCGCCGGATGAACAAGGAGGGTTTCGACCAGATCAAGATCTCTCCGACGTTCACTCTCGAGGAAGCCTCGGCCGCCGCCGATGAGGCCAAAACCCTCGGCATGCGCATCACGGCCCACGGCGGAGGCGCATCGGACACGACGCCGACCACGATGACCCGTATCGCCGTCCAAGCCGGCGTCCAGTGCATCGAACACTTGAACGAGATGGAGGTTGACGTCCTCGACCTGATGGCCCAGAAGGGAGTCTTCTGCGTGCCGACGATGGCCGTCTACCACGACCTCTACAAGACCGGCCAGACGCCGCGGGTCCTCGTCGAAAAGCGCCACTGGACCTGGGCCATGCACGAGAAGCTTTTCCAGGAAGCCCGGAAGCGCAAGATCTTCATGGGCATCGGGACGGATTACGTCATCGACCTGAAGCATTACCCGGTGAGCTATTTCGACGAGCTCAAGGAGTTCGTGGCGCTCGGCGTGAGCCCGATGGAGACCCTCGTCACGGCGACGAAGAACGGCGCCATCATTCTGGGCAAGGCCGATGAGATGGGCACCATCGAAGCCGGGAAGCTGGCCGACATCCAGGTCGTCAAGGGCGATCCCCTCAAGACGTTCGACGTCCTGGGGAGCCCCGAGATCGTCATCGTCGACGGGAAGGTCCACCGGTTTTGAAGGCTGAGAGGCCTCTCACGGGGCCGCTCTCGACAAGGGTTATGGAATTGAGAAGATGAGTCTGCCTGATCCCTGAACAGGCGATTCCGTAATTTACAGGGAGGAGGTCTCTGAATGGCTAAGCGATCCAAGAGTTTCTTTATCGTCTTCATCGTTCTCGCGTTGGGCCTCTCGCCCGCGTTCGCGGCTACCAAGGCCCCTCAGCCGGTCAATCTCAGGGGATTCAGCGAATTCGTCGCCAAGACCATGGCCGAGTGGAAGGTCCCCGGGATGGCCGTGGCGATCGTCAAGGACGGCAAGGTGGTCTTTGCCGAGGGCTTCGGCTTCCGCGACGTCGAACGGGGACTCAAGGTCACTCCGCACACGATCTTCCCCATCGGCTCCTGCAGTAAAGCCTTCACGGCGGCCGATGTGGGGATCCTGGTCGACGAAGGGAAGGTCGGCTGGGACGAGCCCGTGAGGACCTATCTCCCCGATCTCAAGCTCCAGGACGAATACGCGTCCGCTCACATCACGTCCCGCGACATGCTCTCTCACCGCTCGGGCCTGCCGCGCCACGACCTGATGTGGATCGGGGGGCAGTTCGACCGCCGGGAGCTTTATGACCGCATCCGTTACCTCGAAATGAACAAGGAGCTCCGCTCCGCATGGCAGTACCAGAACCTCATGTTCATGACGGCGGGATACCTCGTGGGCAAGGTTGACGGCTCGAGCTGGGAGGACTTCACGCAGAGGAGGATCCTCGACCCCCTCGGCATGAAGGAGACCAATTTCTCCGTCGCCCTGACGCAGAAGGCCGCGGATTTTTCCCGGCCCTACATGGAGATCAAGGACAAGATCGAGCCGGTGCCGTACCGCGACATCACCGCCGTCGGGCCGGCCGGTTCGATCAACTCCAACGTCCTGGACATGGCCCAATGGGTGCTCCTGAACCTGAACAAGGGCAAGTTCGGCGATAAGCAGGTCGTCTCCGAAGCTTCGATGGCGCAGATCCATTCTCCCCAGATGCTCGTCCCGATGCCGATCCAGTATGATGAAGTGCTGTACTCGAGCTACGGGATGGGCTGGGTGATCGAGCCGTACAGGGGACACCTCCTGGTGTGGCACAACGGCGGGATCGACGGCTTCATATCCCAGGTCGCGTTCCTTCCGAGGGAGAATGCCGGGCTCGTCATCCTGTCGAACTTGAACGGGAACCCCGTGCCGGGCATCGTCTACCTGAACATCGTCGACCGCCTGCTCGGCCTGGACCAGGTCGACTGGAACAAACGGACCAAGGACGAGATCGCCAAGGGCAAAGCCGAGGACGAAAAGGCCCGGAAGGAAGCTGACAGGGACCGAAAGCCCGACACCCGGCCGTCGCATCCGCTCGCGGATTATGCGGGCGATTACGAGAATCCCGGTTACGGCACGCTTTCCGTCGTTAAAGACGGCGACGGCCTCAAGCTGAAGATGCCCCTTCTGGAAGGGCCCCTATCCCATTACCACTACGACGTTTTCGAGTTGAAGGCCATGATCCTCGGCCAGGAACAGAATTCAAAGGTGGGCTTCGCCACCGATTCTAAAGGCAACATCGCCAGCCTCTCCGTCCAGCTGGAGCCTTCGGTCAAGGACATTGTATTCGCCCGGGCGGCCGATAAGGCGATGACGGAGATGGGCTTCCTGGAAAAGTTCGTCGGGACCTATATCCTTTCCGGAGCCGAGGTCAAGGTCGCCCTGAGGGAGGGGAAAGGCCTGTTCTTGACCGTTCCCGGTCAGCCGGATTACGAACTTGTCCCGTACAAGGGGACGGAATTCAATCTCAAAGGCGTCGACGGCTACAGCGTCGAATTCATACAGGACACCGCGGGCGCAGTCACCGAAGTCATATTCCATCAACCCAACGGGACGTTCACGGCGAAGAAAAAGTGAGCGATAGAAAGGAGAGACCCATGAGAGCGTGGCGCACGGCATTCGTCATCCTGGCCGCCCTGGCCTTGCTTGGAGCGTCTGCGACCTTCGCCCAGGAGGGACAGGTCAAGAAGGAGGAACCGGCCGCGGCCCCGTTGACCAAGCCGGATCTGGACGGCTGGCTTGACGGCCTGATGCCCTATGCCCTTTCCAGCGGTGACATCGCCGGCGCCGTGGTGACCGTCGTCAAGGACGGCGAGATCCTGACCGAACGGGGTTTCGGCCTCGCCGACGTCAAAAGCCGGCGCCCGGTGGACCCGGAGCGCACCCTGTTCCGTCCGGGCTCGGTTTCCAAGCTCTTTACCTGGACGGCCGTCATGCAGCAGGTCGAAGCCGGGAAGCTCGACCTCGACACCGATATCAACACCTACCTCGATTTCAAGATCCCGCCGCGGGAGGGCAAGCCGGTCACAATGAGGGACCTGATGACCCATACCCCGGGCTTCGGGGAAGCGGTTAAAGGACTGTTCGTCGCCTCCCCGGAACGGCTCGTCCCCCTGGGCAAATACCTGGCATCGTGGACGCCGCCCAGGATATTCCCGCCCGGCGAGGTCCCGGCCTATTCCAACTACGGGGCCGGGCTTGCCGGCTACATCGTCGAGCGCCTCTCCGGCGAACCGTTCGATGAGTACATCGAACGCCATATCTTCGCCCCGCTCGGCATGACGCGGTCGAGCTTCCGCCAGCCCCTCCCCGAGGCGATGAAGGCGGATATGTCCTCGGGCTATCTGCGCGCTTCCGGGCCGGCGAGGCCCTATGAGCTGATCACCGGCGGCCCGGCGGGAAGCCTGACCGCGACCGGCAGTGATATGTCGCGTTTCATGATCGCTCACCTCCAGGACGGGCAATTCGGCGAGGCGCGAATCCTCGGGGCCGACACGGCACGCAGGATGCGCGCCGCCTCCCCGCAGTTGAACCCGCCGCTCAACGGGATGGCCCTCGGCTTCTACCATGAGGACCGCAACGGGCACCAGATCGTCGGACACGCCGGCGACACGGCGGCGTTCCATTCCGACCTCCACATCCTTCCGGACGACGGTGTCGGCCTGTTCATTTCCCTGAACAGCTCGGGTAAAGAGGGCGCGGCCGGGTCTGTACGGGCCGCTCTGTTACGCAGTTTCATGGATCGATATTTTCCCGCCCCTAAGCCCCCCCTGCCGACCCTGGCGACGGCAAAAGAGCACGGCCGGATGATGGCCGGGCTTTATCGATGGAGCCGCCGGTCGGAGTCGTCCTTCTTCACGATGATGAACTTGCTGGGGCAGGTGAAGGTGAAGGCCGGTCCCGACGGCACCCTCGAGGTCGCCGTCCTCAAGGACGCGTCGGGGGCGGTCGTTCGCTGGCGCGAGGTCGCTCCGTTCGTCTGGCAGGACCCGGCCGGGGAGATCAATCTGGCTGCGGTCGTCAAGGATGGCAAGGTCGTGAACTTCACGTCGGACCAACTGCCGCCGGTCATGGTTCTTCAGCCCGTGCCTGGGTGGGCTTCGGCGGCCTGGAATATGCCCCTGCTGTATGCCATGGTCGTGGTGCTCCTGCTCGCCGTTCTTCTCTGGCCCGTCGCCGCGCTCGTCCGGCGCCATTACGGCCGGCCCTTCCCCCTTGCCGGTTGTGAGGCGCGGCTCTATAGGCTGACGCGGGCGGCGGCCTTGGTCGATCTCCTGGCGCTCCTCGCGTACGTCCTGGTCATTTCCCTGATCAGCAACGGCACACTGGCCGCTGACGTGGCCGCCGACCCGTTCATCCGAGTCGCCCAGGGACTCTGCCTCCTGGGGGTTATCGGGGCCGTCATAGCCGTTTGGAACGTTTTCCTGGCTTGGACGCGGAAAGGGCGGAGCTGGTGGGCGAAGATCTCGGCGACGGTCATCGCGCTCGCTTGCCTGGCCTTCGTCTGGTTCGTGATAACTCTGCGCTTGGTGACGGCCAGCCTCAAGTATTGAGGCCAAGGATCTTCAAGAGGTCTCGGGCCCCTGTCCGGCGAGGGCAGGGGCCTTTATTTTTCGCCTCTCGTCTTTGGAGGGGGGCGTTTCGCAAACCTACTTCGATACCTCCGCCTTCTCGGGGGTCAGGTCCGGGATGTACAGACCCGCGACTCCATGGACGATGTCTCCCGGGTCCGCCCCGTCGAGGTTGGCCAGGGCGATGATCGTCAGCCGGTCGTTCACATAGCGGGAAATGTGCGTGTTGAATCCCTGCCACGAGCCGCCGTGTTCGATGATCCTATGCCCGCGGACTTCATCGGGGCGCCAGCCGAAACCGTATTTCTCCGTCTTGCCGTTGTTGAGCCTGATCGGGGTCCACATCTCGTCCAAGCTGGCCTTCTTGAGCAGTTTTTCGGTGTACAGGGCGGCGTCCCATTTGGCCATGTCGAGGACGGTCAGGTAGAGACTGCCGTCCGCGGTCGTGTTGATCATCGGGGCGACCCACTCCTGATTCTTGAGCTCGCCTTTGACCAGCCGGTACCCGGCGGCGCGGTTCATGACGATGTCGGCCTCGCTGATGATGCGGGCGGTGGCCATCCCGAGCGGGTCGAAGATCCGTTTTTTAAGGACGTCTCCGTAGAACTCGCCCGTCACCTTCCTGACGAGGATGCCCAACAGCAGGTAGCCGGGATTGCTGTAGCTCCACTTCTCTCCCGGAGCGAAGTCGAGGGGAAGGGAGACGATCTTTCGATAGAGCTCGTCCTCGGTGTAATCCTGCCTCAGGTTGATCAGGTCGTAGAGCTTGTCGGAGATGCCCGCGGTGTGACTGAGCAGGCGGCGGACCGTGACGTCCTTCCATGCCGCCGGAGTATCCGGAAAATAGCTGGAGATCGGGACGTCCAGCTTGATTTTGCCTTCCTCGACGAGCATCATCACCAGGGTCGCCGCGAACTGCTTGCCGACCGAACCCGACTGGTAGATGGTTTCCGCCGTTGCCGGGGAATTGAGCTCGACGTTGGCCAATCCGTAGCCCATGGCCTTGACGACCTCCCCGTTCTTGACCACGGCCAGAGAAAGGCCGGGGATCTTCCGCCGGGCCATCTCTGACCGGACATATTCGTCGACCTTGTCGCTTTGGGCAAGGACCGGAATGGAGCCAAGGAATAGAAGAACGGCGGCGACGATCGTGGATCTTCTTTTCATGGATACCTCCTCCGCGGCTTTCTGCCGCTCAATGTATCACCTCCGAAGCGCGATTTTCAAGCGCCGGGCCTTCCCCGGGCGCGCTCCTTTTTTCTCGCTATGGCCCCGGGCCGTCACGAGGCGCCGTCAGGCGCGGGGCATATAGACGGGTTCCTCAAAAATGACCCGGAAGGTCGTACCTTGACCTCTTTCCAATTCGACGCTTCCGTTCAATTGCTCGGTTAATATCCGGACGACCTCTATGCCCAGGGTTCCCGTCATCCCTATATCAATGCCCGGAGGGAATCCGACGCCGTCATCACGGACTATGAGCTCCAGTTTGACCTCACTGCCTTTCTTGCGGTGGAATTCGACGGTGATCGTTCCTGCCCTGCCGCCGGGGAAAGCGTGTTTCAGGCAGTTCGAGATGAGCTCGCTTATGATCATGCCGCATGGGATCGCGCTTGAGATATTCAGGGACAAGGGCTCCAGATAGAATTGGAACTGGATGTTACGGGAGTCTGTCCGTAGTACCTGGCAAAGTTGCAAAGCCAGGCTCCTTATGTATTCGCCGAAATTGATTTCCTCCAAGCTCGTCGAATGGTAGAGCTGTTCATGGACTAAGGCCATGGTGTGGATCCGCCGTTGGGATTCCTTGAGAACGGCGACGATCTCCGGATTATCAAGCTCGGCCGTTTGGAGATTCAACACGCTTGAGATGACCTGCATGTTGTTCTTGACCCGATGGTGGATCTCCCTCAGCAAGGAATCTCTTTCTTGGACGAGAGCCCGGCTTTTCTCCTCGGACCGCTTGAGCTCGGAGATATCCTTCGAAACCACCGTGACGACGCACGGTTTCCCTCTTGAACCCTTAACAGGAGTGAAGGACCGAAGGAAATATTTATGGTCCCGTTGACTTCGATATTCTATCTGAAAGGGTTCGCCGGTATCACAGACCTTTTTCACAATCTTGGCGAACACGCTCGAATCTTCTTCGGAATGAAAATCGCCGTAAGGTTTGCCGGCGACCTCGTTGAATGACAGGCCGAGCCTTGAGAGCTGTCTCGCGTTCATGAACCGATAACGACAGTCCCGGTCCACGATATAAATCGAATCTATGGAAGAATTCAGGCACCTATTGATTTCCAGCGATTGGCGAAGAGCCTCTTCGATATGCTTGCGCCTTTCGACCTCTTTCTTGAGTTTGGTCGTTAGCCTATCGGCGATAACTCTAGGAGACTCCCGAATTTGGCGCCGTTTTGAGTCCCCCTTGGCTTTCTTCACTTTCGGATCGGCCCTTTTTTGAGGCATGCGCATCCCCTAATTCTTCTTCAACCTATCCGTTCTTGCCTTCCCGGACAATGGATCCTGGTTGCAGACATGAATCCGGCCTTGGTCCACGCCACGCTTGGCCCCTTTAGTTTTCGGCGATGATCTCGAGCAAGTAATCCCAGGGCTTTGCTAAGTGAACTAATTATAACATCATCGGCAGAAAAAGAAAACGAGAAGCCGATTTTAATCGAAGACATGGTCCATCATGCCGGCCTAATTCTTCGCGGCTGCCGGTCGGTCGATGATCCGGCCGTTGGATTCGAATAAGCCCCGGCCGTTGAGATAGGCGACCATCTCCTCGACGCCCCGGCGAAACGTGCGCGTGGGCTCATAGCCAAGGTCGCGGGCCGCGTTTTGATAGGTATAAAACAAGGGCTGGGACCCGGCCCTGACGGCCGCGCGGCTCAGAAGGCAGGGTCGCTGACGGAGGCCTGCGATCTTCTCCGAGAAGAATGCTGCTATGTTCGCGGCCCAGGTGGGGGCGACGAATGAAGGGGTCCGGATCTTCTTGTCCGGGAATCGTTCCCTTAAAACCTCGGCCATGATCCTCATCGCCTCCTTGAAATGGAGATTGTCCTCGGGCCTCCCCGTGATGATGTAGCGGGAACCGGGAGATCCTAATTCCATAGCTAGGACATGCCCCTCGACCACGTCCATCACGTGGGCCGCTGATATCCCACCCTTGAGCACGCCCGGCATCCGTCCATGATAGATGCTGTCCAGGTAGAGGCCGTTGCCGATGAGAAAGTCATAGGGGCCGAACGCCGTCCCCGGCAACACGGAAACGACGTTGAGCCCATACCGGTTCGCATAGAGCTGAGTGAGTTCCTGGGCGGCCAATTTGGAATCGAAGTAGCCGAGGCCGATCCTTTTTTCCCAGCGGGGGAGGCGGCCCTTGCGGACATCCTCGGCAAAGGCCAGGATCTCATCCGATGACCGGAAGGCATGGAGCCGGGGAGCTCCCTTATAGGGGTCGGAGCTTTCGAAATTCCCGATGCTTCCCGGCGGGTTCGGGACACCCAGCGCGTTGACCGTGCTCGTGTAGCACAATTTGCGGATCGATGGGGATCGGCGGACTGCCTCGAGGACGTTGCGGGTCCCTTCGACGTTGACCAACCATTGCCGCCGCTTGCGGCTCGGGTCGAACGAGATGGACGCCGCCATGTGGAAGACGAGCTCGATGCCTTCGGAGGCCCGGCGGACGGTCCTCCGCGTCGAGGATATCGCCCGGGAAAAGCTCCAAACCCGGGAGGTCGCGAAGGGAATCCGTGGGCGTCCCCGCCAGATAAAAAACACGAATGAACGACGGATCGAGTCTCAGGTCGTTGGTCAGGTGATGGGCGAGGGCGCTTCCCAGAAACCCGGTCCCGCCCAGGATCAGGATCTTCTTTCCGGATAGTGAAGTCATTCGTCCCTATCGTATGTCCCAACCCAGGATGAATTCTTCTTTATTCCGCCGGCTCGAAGCGCCCGTCGGCAGGTCGCTTTTTCCTCGGAGCTCCATGCCTAACAGTATAGGAAGTCGCCCCCGCGTTTTCCACTTCTTTCGAAAGGTTGACATTGCTCAGTGGCGGGGAATAATATCCGTAATCATCGGGAAGGAGCCGTTCATGAATATAACCTCTTGGACGTATGGAACGTGGACGACCAAGATCATGTGCGCGGTTGTCCTGGGAGCGCTGTTGGGGCCGGCCTCTTTCGCTCAGGGAGAGGATCCTCAGGAATCGGTTCGCAGACAACTCGAGTATACCCGGGCCCATTATACGAAGCATGACTTCCGTATTCCCATGCGGGACGGCGTCAAGCTCTTCACATCGGTCTATGTGCCCAAGGATGCCAGCCGGACCTTTCCGATCCTCATGCAGAGGACGCCCTATTCGATCGCGCCCTACGGCATCGACAACTACCGGGCCGTGCTCGGCCCCTCCGAGGGATTCGAAAAGGAGGGCTTCATCTTCGTCTATCAGGACGTGCGCGGGCGATACATGTCCGAGGGGGATTTCATCGACCTTCCCTATCATAAGATCCGGCTTGAGGGCCCCAAGGACACGGCTGAGAGCACGGATACCTATGACACGATCGACTGGCTCGTCAAACACGTCCCCAACAATAACGGGAAGGTCGGCACTTGGGGAATCTCGTATCCGGGCTTTTTCGCCGCTCACGGAATGATCGATGCCCACCCCGCTCTCAAGGCCGCCTCGCCCCAGGCCCCGGTGGGGGATTCCGCGGATGGCGATGATGTCTTCCACAACGGCGCCTTTTTCCTGGCAGCCAACTTCGGCTTCTACACGGCTTTCAAGCCTCGCCTGGCGGGGCCTTTCCGCCCGGAGAGGGGCCCCCGTTTCAATTACGGCACGCCGGACGCATACGACTTCTATTTGCGCATGGGGCCGCTCTCGAACAGCAACGAGAAGTACCTTAAGAACGAGAACGCGTATTGGAACGAAATTCTCGAACATGCCAACTATGATGAGTTCTGGCGGTGCCGGGCTCTCGCCCCACACATGAAGAACATCAAGCCGGCCGTCCTGTTCGTGGGCGGCTGGTTCGATGCGGAGGACCTGGCCGGTCCGCTGATGCTCTTCCGCGCCTTGGAAAAGAACGGGCCGCCCGCGCCCAACACCCTGGTCATGGGTCCGTGGCTTCACGGCGGATGGGCCGATATGGACGGCGACAAGCTCGGAAACCTGGACTTCGGCTCCAAGACCGGGGAGTTCTTCCGCGACAACATCGAACTGCCCTTCTTCGTTCACCACTTGAAGGACAGGGGCGACGGCCTGAAGACGTCGAAGGACGCGACGACCCCGAAAGCCTGGCTCTTCGAGACGGGAACGAACGAATGGCGCCGCTTTGACGCCTGGCCTCCGAAGGAGGCTCGCGAAAGGATCCTGTATCTCGGTCCGGGAGGCAGGCTCTCTTTCGATCCGGCCCCGGAAACGGATGGCGAGTTCGACGAATACCTCAGCGACCCCAACAAGCCCGTGCCGGTCTTGGGATATATAGGGGAGGGCATGCCGGGCGATTATATGACCGAGGACCAGAGGTTCGCTTCCCGTCGCCCCGATGTCCTGGTCTATGAGACCGACCCGCTGGATAACGACGTCACGATCGCGGGGCCGATCACGGTCCAGCTCAAGGTTTCCACCTCGGGCACGGACTCGGATTTCGACGTCAAGCTGATCGATGTCTACCCGAACGACTATCCCGATCCGGATCCGAACCCGGCGGGGATCCGCCGCGCGGGCTATCAGCAGCTCGTCCGCGGGGAGCCTTTCAGGGGCAAGTTCCGCAAGAGCCTGGAAAAGCCGGAGCCGTTCGTCCCTGACAGGCCGGAGACGATCGAATTCGTGATGCCGGACGCCTGCCACACCTTCCGGCCCGGCCACCGGATCATGGTCCAGATCCAGAGCTCCTGGTTTCCGCTGACGGACCGGAATCCGCAGAAATTCACGGACATTCCGAAGGCCAAGGCCGCGGATTTCGTCAAAGCGGTCGAGCGCGTTTACCGCGGCGGAATAGACGGGTCGAGGATCCGCGTTCTAACGATCGAATAGTCCGATCCGACCTCTCTTAATAGGTGACCCTCAGGGAAAGCTGTGCCCGTCTCGGCGCGGCGATGGCGTCGGGCTTCATGAAGCTCTCCGACGTCCCGATGATGACCGCCTGGGTCATGGTGTGCGCATTGAAGAGATTGAAGACGTCCGCCGAGATATGGACGCTCATCCGCGAGCCGAAGCGGATCCCCTTCTCCAAGCCGCAGGTCGAACGCATACATCGGGTCCAGCCTGGAGCGGGCGCCCCGCGGCTCGGCCATCACCGAAAAGGCCCCCTGGTTCATCCCGTCGATGGGGATCATCCGGGCGATGGGCTTTCCCGTCTGGGCTTGGAAACTGGCGCTGATACTGAAGGAGTAGGGGAGGAAATAGGTCCCCTGGAACTTGAACGCATAGGTCCTGTCGCCCTGGAGAAGGCTCTTCCAATTGTTGTTGATGAGGTCGTTGGGAGTCTGGATCCCGTTCCGGGTGCCCTGGGCGATGGATCCGAGCGTGGACACGCCGTTGGCCTTGGACCAGACGAACGACGAGCTCATTTGCCAGTTGTGGGACAGCCGCTTCTGGAGGGTGAGGATCATGGCCCGGTATTTCTGTTTGTAGTCGGGCAGGTTCATCATCGTCAGGAAGTTGTCCTCGACGGGAGTCGTCTGGTTGTAGACCGTGATCGGCTTTCCGCCGACCTCGTCGACGATCTCGACCGGCTCGAACTGCGCCGAGGTGTTCCACCAGCTGTAGAAGTTATTGGTGTATTTATAGATATAGGTCAGCTCCAGGGCCAGGTTGGCGGACAATTGCCGGCTCACGCCGAAGGACAGCTGGCGACAGAGGCTGTTCTTGACGTTGGGATCCACGGCCGCCCCCTTGGTGGCGTCCCAGGTCCAGAAGGGGATATCGTAGAGTCCCGTATCCCAGTTGTATTGGAAGGCGTAGACTATCGGGACGCTCGGTGTCAGACGGCTGAAGGCCATCAGGGTCATGCCGTCGTAATAATGGCCGTAGTTGGCCTTGAGGATGGTCTTCTTGTCGCCCGTCAGCTGGTAGATGAGCCCGAGGCGGGGCGACCAGGTGTTCCAGGCCACGACGTTGTCGATGCCCTTGATCTTTTCGCCGGTCTTCTGGCGCTGGGCGTCGATGGCGTCCACATCCAGGATATTTCCGTCCTGATGGTCGAAACGGAGGCCCAGGTTCAAGCTCAGCCGGTCGGTGATGGCCCAGGAATCGTCGACGAAAACGCCCAGCTTGTTGATGGAGGACGCCGTAGTTGTAGGGGTTCTGGAAATAGGCCGCGTAGGGATAGCCGCCCCAGTCGTAGTAGACGACCCCGCCCGAATAGGAGCTGAACCCGGAAGAGCTGCCCCGGGTGTATTGAACGCCGACCTTGAACTCGTGATTGCCTTTGATGAAGTCGTCCGCGAAATGGGATAGTGTGGCGTTCGCCTGGAGCTTCGTATAGGTGGTCCGGCTCCAGGACCAGATGCCGTTGGTGGCCATGCCGGTCAGCCCGTCGTAGTGCTGGGGCTCGTCCAGGTTCCCGTCCATCGGGACCCAGTTGTCCTTGGCCACCCAGCCTCCGAGCTTCAGGTCGAGGACCGTGTTCGGGCTCAGGATGGACGTCAGGTTGAGATTGGCGACGCCGTACTTGCCCGGCTCCTCGGCGCAGGCTTCGAACGGCTGGGAGGGGGTGATGACGTCCGGGAGCTTGGACCACTCGTGCTGATAGGACATGACCAGCTTGTGGTTCCTGGCCAGCTGGTATGTCGTTTTAGCGAAGATCCGCTTATAGCTGGAGACCGTCGGGAAGTCGGAGGGGGTTCCCAGCTGGGAATAATCATAGCGTTTGAACTGGAGGTTGGCGTAGAACCAGATCTTGTCCTTCATGAACGGACCGGAGAGATCGAATCCCAGGTCCCAGTTCTTCTTGATGGTGAACGGGAATTCGGCCCCGGGGACGTTGTTCCCGACGAAGGAGGAGGGAATGGAGTAGACGTTCGCCCCGGCGTGGAAGGTGTTCCCGCCGGACTTGGTGACGACGTTGACCACGGCCCCCTGAAAGTCCCCGTACTCCGCCGGGGCCCCGATCGAGACGACCTCGCCCTCCTCGTAGATGTCGGGATTGTTCCAGACCCACGTCGTTCCGTTCCAGTCGAACGAGGTGTCGACGCCGTCGACCAGGTAATTATCGGACCAGCCGGAGGAGCCCAGGGACGTATGCCATTCCTCGGTGCCCGTTTCGTTCTGGGAGATGCCGGGGGCCCAGTACATGATATCGATATAGGTGAATCGGGCCTTGGGAAGGTTCTCCATGAGCACCCTGTCGTAGGTCGTGGACGTCCCGGACTTGGTCACGTCGATCATGGGCGATTGCCCGACCACGAGGACCGACTCGCTGATGGGGGAGGGGCTCATGACCGTGTCGATGGTCGTCGTTCGGCCTATGGACACGACCGTCTTCTCCCGCTCCTGGATCCGAAAGCCGGTCATCGAGAACCGGACCTTGTAGGAGCCGGGGGGCAAGGCCGGGAAGTGGAAGGACCCGGACGCCGTCGTGATCATCGACTTGATCCCGCCGATGAGCGACGGACTGCTGATCTCCACGGTCACGCCCGGAAGCGGTTCGCCGCCCTCGTCCGTGACCGTCCCCTGGATGCTCCCCGTCAATCGCTGGGGGAACGCCGGGGAAACGATGAGAAACAAGGCCATCCCGAACAGAAGACAAGGAAATAGCTTTCGGAACATGCTTAGACCTCCCTCGAAGACAATTTCCCAATAACCCTTACCCGAGGAATATAATACCGGCCTTCGAATGTCAAGAGATTGATGAGTGCCCGGCCCGCGAGCCCGGGTTGACACCCCCGAGGGTCGTGAATTACTATTGCCTCCATCAAGGGAGGGATAAGATGCCGCACAAACCCGTATCTTTAAGGACTCTTTCCGCTTTGTTCCTCGTCGTCATGTTCTTCGGCGCCGTCTCGCCGGGCCCGGCGGGAACGCGTCCCGAACAGAAGCCCGCGGGTCCTCTCAAGGAGATCCCCGTCCCCGTCATCCACGTCAAGGGCGATCACTATGAGGTCGGCCGCCAGATCGGGACCCAGCTCAAAGACAACCTCATCCGGGAGGTCGCCGAAATGAAGAAGGACAAGGACTGGGATAAGACCAGGGCGGAAGCGGGGCTCTTCCTCCAGTATTCCCGGAAATACGTGCCCGAATACGTGCTGGAGGTCAAGGGAGCGGCCGACGCCGCCGGCCTGGACCTGGAGGACCTTTTTCCGACCGTCTGCGAAGAGATCGGATCGTACGGCTATCCCTATACGAGGGGCTGCAGCGATCTCATCGCCTCCAACGACGTCACCGAAGACGGCTCCGTCCTCGCGGCGCACAACAACGACACGTCCGTATCCACCCAGGAACACGTCACCATCATCCACTACCAGGTGGACGGCGAGCCGGAGATCGTCGCCGTCGGCTACGGGGGACTGGGGATCAGCGTCGGATACAATTCGGCGGGCATCAGCCTGACGGGAAACCAGGTCGACTCCAACGACATGAGGGTCGGGGTCCCCCGGTTCCTCCTCGTCCGCAAGATCCTGGCCGCCCGGAGGATCGGTCAGGCGATCGACGCGGCCATCCTGAAGGAAAGGGCGTCCGACTACAACCAGGTCATCGCCGACGCGAACGGGGAGATCTACAGCATCGAGGGCTCGGCCACCGACTACGCCCCGATCTACGCGACCGACGGCTATCTGGTCCATACCAACCACTTTGTCGCGCCCTGGATGCGAAGGTTCGAGCTCGACCCGAACGCGATCACCAATTCCATCGTCCGCTACAACCGCGCGACCCGACTGCTCAAGAACAGCCTGCATAAGCTGAACGCCGCGAAGATGAAGGAATTCCTGTCCGACCACGTGAATTATCCCGGCTCCATCTGTTCGCACGGGGAAAGAGTGAAGACCACGTTCTCGGTCATCATCAACCTCAACACGCTCACCATGCTCCTGGCCCGAGGCAACCCATGCGAGGTCAAGTACGACGAGTACAAGCTCATTTCCAAACGATAATGAGCGCCTCTGCGGGTGCGCCCTTCGGGGTTGACCCGTTCGCTAACGTTTCCCCGCCATAAAAGGCGGGGCGAGAAGCGAGGCTCAGGGTTAACCCCATAAAGGCCCTGGGGCCTTTATGGGGTTGACAAATCGAAAACGGTGAATTAGTATCCCACCAAGTATGATGTAGGGGAGTCCGAGATCGCATCGACGGGAGATCTTGGGCCGGCGTCCTATATGCGTTAGCAGACAGCAAGGGAATAACAGAAAGATCGCCGGGCGGGTCTTTCTGTGCCAAAATACAATGAGACAGGGGGTCATTTGAAAAGCAAGAAGGTATTTGGCGTGGTCTTTTTATGCCTCGTTTTCATGCTCCTGGCGGTCACCCAAGGATTCGCCCAGAAACAAACGGGGACCATCCGGGGAACGGTCAAAGACGAGGCGGGGGAGCCTCTCCCCGGAGTCGTCGTGGAGTTGAAAGGCCAGGCTTTGATGGGCTCCAGGTCGATCACGACCGACGACTCGGGAGGATTCAGGTTCCTCGCCCTGCCCATCGGCGCGGAATACGAGGTCGCGTTTTCACTGCAGGGGTTCCATCCCGAGGTGCGCAAAGGCCAGCGGGTCACGATCGGGGGAACCGTCGCCATCGACATCGTCCTCAAGCCCGTCTCCCTCAAGACGGAATTGACGGTAACCGCCGCGTCCCCTCTCGTGGACGTGGAAAAATCGAGCTTCTCCTCCACCTACGACGCCAAGACCCTGGATACTCTGCCGACCAGGCGGTTCACGTTCTTCGACATGGTCCAGGCCTCCCCGGGCATCACGACGTCGGATACCGAGTATTCCCGCGCCAGCGCCTTCGGGGGCGAGGACAAGTCGAATGCCTATTACATCAACGGGATCGACATCTCGGCGCCCTCGACGGGCGCGGCCTGGCCCTGGCCCATGCCCGACGTGATCGAGGAAATGGAGGTCACCGGGATAGGCGCTCCGGCCGAATACGGAAATTTCGAAGGAGCGGTCATCAACGTCGTCAGCAAGTCCGGCTCCAACACCTTCCACGGCGCCGCGAAGTATTTTATCCAGCCGCAGTCCCTTTCGGGCACCAATACTCCCGATGAGAAATGGTCCTTCAACCGCGCCCATTGGCACGATGCCATCTTCACCCTGGGCGGGCCGGTCATCAAGGACAAGCTGTGGTTCTTCGTCGCCCTTCAGCACAAGGTGGACCGGTATTCGGGAGTGGGGGCGGACCCCAGGTATCCGGTCGAAACCAGCATGAAGCCCACGGGGGATATCAAGATCGACTACCAGCTCAATAAGAAGAACAAGTTGGGCCTCTTCCTCCACTATGAGGATTATCGGTTTCCCGGGACGCCCACGGAATTCAAGCCCTATGAAACGATGAATTCCGAAGCCGCGCCGGCCATCACACCCAGTTTCGAATGGCTCCATATGATCAGCGAAAACACCTACTTCGAGATCAAATACGGCGGCTTCTACACCCATGATAAATGGGATCCGGTCTCCGGGGACCTGACGACCCCGGGGCGCTCGGACTGGGGGACCGGATACGACTCGGTCAACGCGACGGACCTATTACCACTGGAAGACCAACCGGACCCAGGTCAATGCGAACGTCTCCCACTATGCGGATGATTTTTTGAACGGACATCACGAGTTCAAAGCCGGCGTCCAATACAGTCACGGCTATTCCGACCTGATCTGGGGCTACACGGGAGGCGTCGAGTACTTCGACTATATGAACGAGCCCTATTTCGCCTATTTCCGCAACCCTTCCCACTACGGCGGCATGTCGGACCAGCTGGGGTTCTTTATCGACGACACATGGCAGGTCTCGGACAGGCTGACCGCCAATCTGGGGCTGCGTTTCGACTACAATCACGCCTCCATCCCCGCCTTCGACGAGCTCGATCCGTTCGAAAAGCCCACGGGGAAAAAGATCGCCGGCATCCCCAACGTGGCGAACTGGAAACAATTCTCGCCGCGGATCGGGATCAACTACCAGCTGACGTCGGACCGGAAAACGCTTTTTCGCGCGTCCTTCGGCCGCTACACCAAAGGCCTGGTCCTCGGGGACATCGAAGGAGCGACGCCCGCCCTCTCGATCCTCTATGGCCGGGCGTATAATCCCGATACTCAGGCCTATGACATCGACGTCTGGAACTGGGATCCCCTGTTCGACGTCGGCATCGATAAAAAGCTGAAAGCGCCCTACACGCTTCAGTTCTCTGCGGCCCTGGAACGGGAGATGTTCAAGGACTTTGCCCTCTCGGCCACGTTCATCTACAAGATCAACAAGAACAGGATCGCCAGGCTCAATACGGCCGCCCAGTACGAGCAGGTCCCCTTCGTCGACGAAGCGACGGGCGAGACGATCATGGTCTACAACCAGCTCGAGCCCTTCGAAAATTTCTATCTCATCACCAATCCGGGCGACACGATCACCTACCGGGCCCTGATGCTCGTGGCCAACAAGCGCTTTTCCCACAACTTCCAGCTGTATTCCTCGTTCACCTGGTCGAGAGCCTGGTGGGAGCCCAAAGGCTTCCAGGACAAGAACGAGCTCATCAACTCCGAAGGTCCGATGAGCATCGAATACGCCGTCGATCGGAAGTGGATGTGCAAGTTCGGCGGCGTTTACATGGCCCCGCTCGGCTTCGTTCTCGGGGCGAATGTCATCTATCAGCAGGGAGCGCCCTGGGAGAGGACGGCCCTCGTTCCGGGGCTCAACCAGGGGCCGAAATTCATCAAGGCCGAGCCGCGCGGCAGCCGCCGCCTCCCCTCGCAGCTCTTTTGCGACATCAAGATCGAGAAGATGTTCAGGATCGGGCAAAAGTACTCGGTGGAGCTCTCCTGCGACATCATCAACGTTTTCAACAAGGCCACCAACTTGAGCTACGTCAGCACGCTGATCGAAAGCCCGAACTGGATGACGCCCACGGATATCATCCTGCCCAGGAGGGCCCTCATCGGCTTGAAGTTCGTTTTCTAAGGACCTTGATCAGGACCTCTTCGAGGGTCCTGTCGGCGCGACCGACGGCCTGGGCCAACAGGGCGATCTGCTCTTTGGCCCGGGCCTAGTCCTTTTCTTCGACGGCTTCCGTAGTCCGAGCGTGAAGGTGCCGCGGCATGCCGACAGGACATGCTTAACTTGGCTCAGCATACGGTGTTATACTAGTTTCAAAATGTAGTATTGGTGAAAAGGCCCGATGAAATCTAAGGCAGTCGAAGGAATCATTCTTCTCTTAGTAACGTTTTCTTTATCCGTTCTTGCGGAGACGAAGACCTTCAAGGACCTTCCACCCGGGTACAAAAAATGGTTGGAAGAGGACGTCGCTTATATCATCACTCCTCTCGAAAAAGGCGTGTTCCTCCGCCTCAATTCAGACAGAGAACGAGATCTATTTATAGAAGCCTTTTGGAGGCAGCGGGACCACTCTCCCGGGACTCCTCTCAATGAATTCAAAGAGGAACATTATAGGCGGATCCAATATGCCAATCGCATGTTCGGGCGGACGACGATGCTTCCCGGCTGGAAGACCGATAGGGGTCGATTTTATGTTCTTCTCGGCGAACCCCGAGATACAGAAAGGTTCGTGGGCGAAGCCGAGATCTATAACAGCGAGGTCTGGTTCTATCAAGGATTGGTCAAATACGGACTGCCGCCGGCGTTCAACCTGGTTTTCTTTCAAAAGGGAGGAGCCGGAGACTATGTCCTCTACAGCCCGGCTATGGACGGGCCGCAGGCTTTGCTGGCGGCCTATTTGGGTGATCAGGGGAACTCCCTCCAGGCCTACAAACAATTAAACAACATCAGTCCGGCGCTGGCGAGAGTTTCCCTGAGCCTCATTCCTGGGGAATCGGCCAGTTTCGGCCGGCCCACGCTGGCCTCCGATATTCTTCTCCAGAATATCCAGGCTCTTCCCGAGAAAGAGGTCAAAGACAGGTATGCCGAGAAATTCTTGATGTATAAGGATATCGTCGAAGTCGAGTACTCCGCCAACTATATCGACAGCGATTCCATCGTCAGACCCTTCAAGGACCGGTCCGGCCTCACGTTCGTCCATTACAGTATCGAACTGAATAGATTTTCCGTTAATGAAGGCGAGGGAAGATACTCAACTCACCTGAGGATTCACGGACAAGTGGCGGACGCCCTGGGGAAGATCGTCTATCAGTTTGAAGGCGATCTTCCTGTCGAGCTCAGCGCGGACCAGCTCAAGAGCGTCACCCACAAACCTTTTGACCTTTACGACATGTTCCCTCTCGTTCCAGGGACCTATAAACTCACTGTTCTCTTGAAAAACGAGGCCTCTCAGGAATTCACCTCTCTGGAGAAGAACATCAATATTCCCGGGGACGAACTCTGCCCCCAGGCTTAGCGGGCTGTTGCTGGGATATAAAACAGAACCCAACCCCTCGGCCAACCTGAAGCCGTTCCAATTGGGGCAAGATCAGATCATGTCTCAGCCGAGCCGGGTTTTTTGTATCCAGGATCACCTGTTCCTGGGCTTCCAGATTCTCGGCGAGACGCCCGACTTGGAGCGGAATGGATCTGTGCGCTTTGAAGTTTTTAATCAAGAAGAGAGCGTTCTGTCGCTGACAAGAAAGATCAGTGATTATAAGAACCTGCTGAGTATCCTTGAGGATTTTCCGCTGGCGGGGTTTTCCCCGGGAACGTACAGGCTGCTGGTCACTCTTCAGAATGGCGGGCAGGTCCTGCAGACGGAAAAAGAACCCTTTGAGATCACCTCTCTCTCCAGTCTTCCCCGGCCCTGGGTGTTTTCCAGGACATTCACTCCGGTCTCTCACCCGGGCTATTCCTTTGCCCTGGGACAGCAGTACTTTAATCAAGGAAAATCCGGCCGGGCTCTGGAATACCTGGAAAAAGCCCAGCGGGCTCAACCGAATGTTCAGAGCTATGCGCTGGTCCTGGCCCAGGTCTACCTCGTTCTTAAAGATTACGAGAAAGCCAGGGTCGTTCTGCTTCCCTTCCAGGATTCAAGCAGGCCCGATTACGACGTTCTCGTGACGCTCAGTCTGACGTACCAAGCCCTCGGTGAATTCGACCAGGCCATTGCTGTGATGAACAAGGCCATTCTACACTACGGGGTCAACACGAACCTGCTCAATTCGCTCGGAGCTTCTTATGCCGGGCTCGGCGACTTCAAACAGGCACTGGAGGCCTGGACTAAGTCTTTGGAGATCGATCCTGAGCAAAAGGAAATTAAGAACAGAGTCGAATCGTTGATGGAAAAAGACTGAGCCCAAGTGCTCACGAACCCTCGGCCGTGGTTTAGCCCGGGCCGGCTCGAGATCGTCGTCGGGTCAATTGAAAGGCTTTTTGAGAATTGCTTAACGTCTATGAATGAGTAAGAGAAGATGGTTCAGGCTAAAAAAAATACTTGACATTCGCGGTACGCTCTCTGCTAAGATGAGCCAATAGGGAAAAGTAAAATCGTGTTTCGCTTAGCGGAACAAGGGGTTCAATTTTCGAGGGAGGCTAATTCATGAGAAAAGAACGCACCATTTTATTCGCATTGGTCATGAGCGCCATGCTCTTAATGGTCGCTCAGAGTTATGCCCAGATTAATACCGGCGCTATTAAGGGCACCGTCAAAGACGAAACGGGAGAACCGTTGCCGGGAGTTGCCGTTGAAGCGAAAGGTGACGCGCTGATGGGCAAAAGAACGGCGATCACCGATTCCGCCGGTTCGTTCAGATTGCCCGCTCTTCCTATTGGGAAGAACTATGAGGTTTCTTTTTCTTTGACCGGATTTCAGACTCTCATAAGGAGAGATCTGCGTATCGAGATCGGGGCAACAGTCGTTTTAGAGGCTGTCTTGAAGCCATCCACACTTGAGAAAGAAGTCAATGTCATTGGCGAAGCCCCTCTTGTAGATACTGTGAAATCAAGCTTCTCTTCGAATATGGATTCCAGCTTTCTTGAAAGCTTGCCCACGGGACGGGGAATGCACGATATTATTGCGATATCACCTGGAATATCCCCTCCCGAGCAAGGGAGCACCCGGGTGAGTTCATTCGGTTCTCTTGTCAAGGATAATGCCTACTACCTGAACGGAACAGATATATCGGCCCCTTCCACCGGAGCGGCCTGGTTGGCACCCCAACTTGAACTCACCGCGGAGATGCAGATCACGGGGATCGGGGCCCCTGCAGAATATGGCAACTTTCAGGGCGCCGTCATCAATGTGGTCAGCAAATCGGGTTCTAATAAATTTCATGGCGCCGCAGAAGTTTTTTTGAGGAACCAAAGCCTTACCGCCAGCAACACCCCCAAAGAGAAATGGCCCTATAACGTTTCTCATTGGCATGACGTTTATTTGACCCTGGGGGGGCCGATCATAAAGGATAAGTTATGGTTCTTTGTTTTAGCCGAGCATACTCGGCAGCAGGCCTCAGGTGTCGGTGCCGATCCGGATAGTCCCGCAAAATATGAGCTCAATCCTGTGCTCGATCTGAGATTGGACTACCAGCTCAACCGAAAGAACAAGATCAGCCTGAACGCACATTATGATAGATACCAATGGGGTAATTCGCCGACTCAGTACCATCCCTATGAAACGATCAGCGCGGAAAAGGATTGGGTATATTCGCTCAATGCGGACTGGCTTTTCACGCTGAACAACAACACCTACACTGAGCTTAAGTTTGCCTCCTGGCGCTCCTATCTCTGGTATGATCCCTTGACCGGAGATCTGGACACGCCGGGGCATATCGACTGGGGGACCGGCTATTGGTCAAAGAACAACCCTGAAGCTTATTACCACTGGTGGACGAACAGAATCCAAGTCAACACCTCCGTCTCGCACTTCGCCGAAGATTTTATAAAAGGAGATCATGATTTCAAGTTCGGAGTTCAATTCAACAGGGGCTACTCCGACATCATCGAGGGCTACTGGGGCGGAGTGACGTATATCGATTGGCTGGGGTATCCTTATGCGGCCTATGCTTGGGATCCTGAGCACATCGGGGGCTTGGTCAACCAGCTTGGTGCTTTTGTCGACGACAGCTGGAGAATATCGGACAGGCTGACCTTGAATCTGGGACTTCGATTCGACTATAGCAAAGGATCCATTCCCGCTTTTGATCGATTGGATATCAATAGAGAGCCTACCGGGGAGGTCATCGCAGGCATCGATAACATCGGTAATTGGAAGACCCTGTCGCCTCGGATCGGCTTGAACTATCAGCTCACGGCTGATATGAAAACGGTCTTTCGGGCGTCGTATGGCCGATATTCCGGCGGCTTGAAGATCAATGACTTCTACCTTGCGACCCCGGCCCGATCAAAATGGTATATGTACGGTTACAACTGGAGTACGGGTCGATATGACCAGCTTTGGTTCGTCTTGGACCCATTGAAACAATATGGGCTTGATCCTGACCTGAAGCGTCCCTATACCGATCAATTCTCAGCGGCCCTCGAGCGGGAGATCTTTCAAAACTTCTCCTTATCCGCCACCGTTGTTTACAAGAATAGCGGGAATATCATTGCTCGGACGAATACCACTGCTCAATATCAAGAAATTCCCTTCTATGATGCCTACGGGGACCAGACGATCATGGTCTATAACCAGGTCACGCCCATTCAAAACTTCCGTCTGATCACGAATCCCGGCGACAAAATGACCTACAAGGCCTTGATGGTGGTCGCCAACAAGCGATTCTCCCATAATTATCAATTCTATTTTTCATTCACTTTATCGAAAGCTTGGCAAGAGCCCAAAGGATTCCTGGATAAGAACTCACTCGTCAATGCCGTGGGGCCGCCCGGCTATGCGGATTGGGCCGGGGCCGTCGATAGAAGGTGGCAGTTCAAGTTCGCGGGATCCTATAGCGCTCCCCTTGGGATCATTGTGGGCACCAATATTACCTACCAGCAGGGGTTGCCCTGGCAGAGAACGGTTCTCGTGCCCGGAAGGCCCACGGGCAGCTTCCCTGGCCTCAACCAAGGAGCGAAATTCATCAACGCTGAGCCGCGAGGAAGCCGTCGATTCCCGAACGAACTCTATTTGGATTTGAAGGCCGAGAAAGATTTTAGGATCTGGTCAAACCTCAAGGTCAAGATCACCTTTGATATTTTTAATCTTTTTAACAAGGATACGAATCTCCAATACGTCAGTACCCAAGCCGATAGCCCGAACTTCATGGTTCCGACAGGAATTGTTTTGCCCAGAATGGCCATGTTCGGCTTCCAGCTCGTCTTTTAAAACAGAAAAGCCGTTCTGTAACGACGGGGGGGGCGTTCAACGTGTCCCCCCCATCTTATGAGTCCGTGCGTTTTTCAAAAACATTCGCGCCATGCGGTATCCTGGATCTAAGAGAGATAGGATAAGGAGCCTAACATGAAGAATCCCAGAAGGTCATTCGCGGTCGCTCTAGCCGGGCTTTTTTTTGTGGCCGTCATGGGATGCAAGGAACGGTATGAAGGCCCTCCCGCAAGCCTTATTGTCAAGAATGCCAAAATTGTCACCGTGGATAAAGAGAATCCCCGTGCTGAGGCGGTTGCCGTGAGAGGCGATAAAATTATCGCTGTGGCGTCGAACAAGGCTATCGAGCAATATGTTGACGAACGCACGACCACGATCATCGATGCCAAGGGAAGGCTCGTCATTCCTGGGTTTAATGACGCGCATATCCATTTTAGCGGCATTCCCATGGCTTATATTGATCTTCATGGGGTGACCGATCTTATGCAAATCCAGCAGAGAGTCAGAGAGCAGGTAAGCCGGATCAAACCAGGGGAGTGGATTGTCGGGGGCGGTTGGGAACAGGATAGGTTTCCCGAAAAGCAATGGCCGACCAGGCAAATATTGGATGGAGTGGCCCCGGACAATCCCGTCAGCCTGAGTCGAATAGACGGCCATTCAATCTGGGTCAACAGCTATGTCCTCAAGATGTCAGGGATCACGAAAGATACTCCAGATCCCCCCGGAGGCACGATAGTCAAAGAGCCGACGACCGGAGAGCCGACCGGCATTCTCAAGGAGACCGCGGGGGAGCTGATAAAAAGAACGAAAGCCGTAACATCAGCGGGAGAGGAAGAAGGGAAGCCGAGTGATGATGACCTGGAGCGGGCTCTTTATGAGGCGAGACGCTTCGGCATCACCAGCATCCAGCATCTCGAGGGAGGCCAGGATCAATTTAAGAGATTTTTAGAAGCCGGGAAGCTCACTCTGCGAGTGACCTTTAATATGCATCTGGAAAAAAGCGGGGATCATTTGGCAAGGATGGACGCCCTCCGGAAACAATTCCCCCCCGAGAACATCTGGCTGCGATTTGGATATCTGAAAGCTTTCGTCGATGGCACGCTCGGATCTGCGACGGCGTTGTATTTCAAACCCTATGAAGACAATCCTCAGACGTGGGGGTTGCCGCAAATGACCTACGGAGAATTGGAAGAAAGGGTGATCGCTGCTGATAAAATGGGGTTCCAGATAGGCATCCATGCCACTGGAGACAAAGCGAACACTTGGGTCCTGAACGCTTATGAGAAGGCTCAACAGGTCAACGGGAAACGTAACGGTCGCCATCGGATCGAACACGCGACGTCCATCGCCCCGGACGATTTTCCGCGCTTCACCAAGCTGGGCGTCATCGCTTCGGTGCAACCGAGCCACCTGGTCGTGGTCAAGCAATTCGCAGAAAAGCGGATCGGTTGGGAGCGCTGTAAAAATACTTATGCCTTTGCGACCTTATTACAGGCAGGCGCCGCTCTCGCTTTTGGATCAGATTGGAATGTCGTGTCGATGAATCCGATGGAGGGGCTCTTTGCTGCGGTCACGAGAGAGGATTTTGATGGCGAGCCAAGGGGCGGTTGGTTTCCAGAACAAAAGATCTCAATGGAAAAGGCCATCGAACTCTATACCCTGGGATCGGCTTATGCGGAGTTCATGGAGGATCGCAAAGGAATGTTGAAGGTCGGCTATCTTGCCGACATGGTGATTATGGGTGATGATCTGCTGACGATCCCTTCTGAACAGATCATAAATACAGAGGTCGATTATACTATTGTCGGGGGAAGAATCGTCTTTAATAGGCAGGGCGACTGATAGTCCAAGGAGAAGATGATGATGATTTCAGTGAAAGCGCTGTTTTTGAGATCAATCGTTTTTCTCGCGGCCCTTAATGTTCTTTCAAATCCAGGTTTCTCTTATGACAGACAAGATTACCAGGTCACGAATGATAAAGGAGTTGCCGCCTCTATGAGAGATGGGGTGAAGCTGTATTCCAATGTTTATCGTCCGAAGGCTCAGGGCAAATTTCCCGTCATCCTCATTCGCACTCCCTACGGAAAGGACAGATTCGAAAAAACCTCGTCTTTTCTTCGCTACGCTGTTCAGAGGGGTTATGTCGTCATTGTCCAGGACGTCCGGGGGTGCTATTCTTCCGAAGGAGAACTCCTTCCTTATGTTCAAGAGATCAACGACGGCTATGATTCCGTTGAATGGGCCGCCTCCCTGCCCTATTCCAATGGGAAGATAGGAACACAAGGTTGCTCCTACTTGGGAGCTGTCCAATGGCAGCTCGCCACGGCCGCTCCTCCGCACCTTGTGGCTATTTTTCCTCAATGCACCTTCGCTAATAGCAGGCATTTTTTTTATTTTGGAGGGGCTTTTATCATCGGCTGGATCTCCTGGCTCAATGAAAGGTTGCCTGATATTCAGAAGCATCGCGGGATAAAAGTCTCCTCAGAAGAAGAAGCTCAGCTTCTAAGGCCGGAGAACATTTGGAAGTGGCTTAGCTATCTGCCTCTCAAAGACCTCCCTCTCCTGAAAGGATTTTTTCCCTGCTATTATGATTGGCTCTCTCATCCGGACGATGGTCCATTCTGGGATTTTGCCAACGTGGAGAAAAAGCACAACGAGGTGAGTGTCCCGGCCTACAACATGACCGGATGGTTCGATGACGGCTACGGACAGCCCGGAGCGATCTCCAATTTCCTCGGCATGCGAAAAAACGGTAAGACAAAGGCCGCCCGCGAGGGCCAGAAGCTCATCATAGGGCCCTGGACCCACTTAGATATCTATTATGGCAAGCTGACCTCAAAAGTCGGCGATATTGATTTTGGACCCGAGGCCGAGATGGATCTCAACGCCTTGGTCATTCGATGGTACGACTATTGGATGAAGGGCATTGCTAACGGCATCGAGGATGAAGCTCCGATAAAGATATTTGTCATGGGAGACAATAAATGGAGATCCGAGCAGGAATGGCCGCTCGCGAGGACCGAATTCACCCCGTTCTATTTGCATAGCCAAGGAGAAGCGAATTCTCTAAAGGGTGAGGGCTCTTTGAGCAGACAGGATCCCAAAGCAGAAGAACCTGATGGCTATATCTATGACCCGGCCAATGCCATTACGGATCGCAGTTCGGGATCCGGTCCTCAGGATCAGAGATCCGTCGAGAGCCGGAACGATGTATTGGTTTATACCTCGGCCCCGCTGTCCAAAGAACTTGAAGTGACCGGACCGATCACAGCAGAAATATGGGCATCTTCCTCGGCCAGAGATACCGATTTTATCGTCAAGCTGACCGATGTTTACCCTGAGGGATATTCTCAGAATATCACGCCTCCATTATCCGGCATCCTTCGGGCAAGGTATCGTGAATCGGAGTTCAAACAACGGCTCCTTATACCGGGTGAGATATATAAGTTCAATGTCAACTTGATGTATACGAGTCATGTTTTCAAAGCGGGTCACAGGATAAGGATGTCCATTACCAGCAGCATCTTCCCTCATATCGACCGAAATACGAATACCGGCGGCCCCTTTGGCGAGGATGCCCAATTCAATTCGGCCACTCAAACTATTTATCATGATGAAAAACACCCTTCACTGGTGATGCTGCCTATCATCCCGAGATAGCCAATTGAGTCCAGGTTCCGAACCTCTTGGAGAAAAGAATATGAAGATCCGCCTGAAACGGCCGCCGGCTCCGGCTTTTATCTTTTCCCTGGCCCTCTTTCTCATCTCCTGCGGGATCGCGTTCGGTTTCGGGGACGAGCTCTATAAGGTCAGAACCGAAACGGGCGTTGAAGCGAAGATGAGGGACGGGGTGAAGCTCTCGGCCGTTGTCTTCAGGCCGGATGCTCCAGGCCGGTTCCCCGTCATCCTGATCCGGACCCCCTACGATAAAGAAGCGTTTGGCAAGTATTCCCCCTTTCCCGATCATGCCGCCAAGAGGGGCTATATTGTCATCGTCCAGGATGTCAGGGGGCGATACGCTTCGGAAGGCGCATTCCTCCCATATGCCCAGGAAATAGGGGACGGGTACGACTCTGTGGAGTGGGCCGCCGCCTTGCCCTATTCCAACGGAAGGGTGGGAACCCAAGGATGCTCTTATCTCGGGGCGGTCCAATGGCAGTTGGCGACGGCTGCCCCTCCGCATCTTGTGGCCATCTTCCCCCAATGCACGTTTGCCAATGCCAGGCATTTTTTCTTCTTCGGCGGCACTTTTGATCTGAGCTGGATCAGTTGGCTGAACGGTAGGCTGCCCGACATCAAGAAACGAAGAGGGATCGTGGGGAAAGACGCGTCCCCTGAAGAAGCCGGAGATCAGTGGGCAACGAACAAGTGGAAATGGCTTTCTTATCTTCCGCTTAGGGACTTCCCCCTTCTGAAGGAATTCTGCCCTTATTATTATGAGTGGCTTTCCCATCCCGACGACGATTCTTACTGGGACTTTGCAGCCGTCGAGAAGAAGCATAGCCAGGTCGAGGTCCCTGCCTACAATTTCACGGGCTGGTTCGATGATGGCTACGGTCAGCCTGGAGCCATCCTCAATTTTCTTGGGATGAAAAAGAACGGGAAAACAAGAGAGGCACGCGAAGGGCAGAAGCTCATCATAGGCCCGTGGACACACTGCAACCCCACGCCGGAAGCGGGAGATATCGATTTTGGGCCTGAAGCCGCATGGATCCCAATGATCTTGTCCTGCGCTGGTTCGATTTCTGGCTGAAGGGCATTGATAACGGCATCCTGGCTGAGCCCCCCATCAAGATCTTTGTCATGGGCAGCAACAGATGGAGATACGAACAGGAGTGGCCGCTGGCCCGAACGAAGTATACCCCCTATTATCTGCATAGCGGTGGCGGGGCAAATTCCCTGAATGGGGACGGGACGCTGGATAGAAATATGCCTGCGTCGGAAGACCCAGATCTCTATGTCTATGACCCTTCCAACCCGGTCACGGATTTCCGTTTTGAAGAGAGCGGACCCCGGGATCAAAGGCCGGTTGAGACAAGAAATGATGTCCTGGTCTACACTTCAGAACCCTTGGCAGACGATCTGGAGGTAACGGGGCCGATAACGGCCGAAATATGGGCGTCATCTTCGGCGAAAGACACGGATTTCGTGGTCAAGATCACGGACGTTTATCCTGATGGCTATTCCCAGAACATCACGCCTCCGCTGTCGGGGATACTCAGGGCACGGTATCGTGAATCAGAATCCAATCCGAAGCTCCTTACGCCCGGGAAGATCTATAAGTTCGATATCGGCCTGATGTACACCAGCCAGGTCTTCAAGAAAGGCCACAGGATAAGGATTGCCGTCACCAGCAGCTATTTCCCTCATTTGGACCGGAATCCCAATACGGGCCATCCTTTCGGAGAAGACCAAGAGGTCGTAAGGGCGATGCAGAAGATCTACCACGATAAAGATTTTTCCTCGAGGATAATATTACCCGAGATCCCGAGGTGATGTTCCGCTCTGTTCGGGTGAATGATCCAGGTCCCTTATAGAGGGGCTTTGGTCATTTACCTTCTTTGTTTCTTAGGACTTTTGTCAGGACCTCTTCGAGGGTCCTGTCGGCACGGCCGACGGCCTGGGCCAGGAGGGCGATCTGCTCTTTGGCCCGGGCCCAGTCCTTTTCTTCGACGGCCTCCGTAAGCCCGGGAAGGACTTCCGGGTCGTAGGTGAACTTGCAGGCGTAGATGAGGTGCTTGAACCAGGGGCGCTTGGGGATGCCCCCGGGGGACCCGAAATCCCTTTCCGCCTGCATCAAGGCGGCATTGATCGCCTGAAGGGTTCCGGACGGGATCTTGCCTTCCCGGGAGAGGAGCCGGTCGATATGTCCGTTCAGCTCCCGGGCGTTCTCTTGAAAGCGCTTGATCCGGCCGGTCAGGAGGTCGAGGTCGGGAGCGATGGACTTATCTCCTTGGCCCGCGATCTCCTTGACATAAGTGCCGATCTCTCCGGCATAGGCCTCGTGATCGAAAGGATAAATTCGGGCGTTGGCCAGTCGTAAGGCCGTCATTCCCCAGAGCGTGGCCATGGTTGCATGATAACGAAACCCGGGGTCGCCGAAATGCGACATCCAGTAAAAATCGTCGTATTGAGAATGGTAGACTCCGTAAGGGCCGCCGAAAGATATGTCCAGGACGGGCATGCAGACGTGATTCAGGAAAGCCGTGTGGTCACTGCCGCTTCCGACCCGGGTGTCGATGAGACGGAGTTTTCCCGTCGGGTCCTTGCCGCGCTTGAGCTGTTCCATGGCCTCAAAGACCGTTTTCCCGGTGGCGGGATCCGGGACTTCCCGGGTGATCTGCAGGATAAATTCGCTGAGCGAAGGCACGGCGGTCGCTCCGAAATCGGTTCCGCTCACCGCGGAATCGACGTTGATATACGCGACGCCGTCCTTCCTCAGCTTGTCGGCGTATTGCTCCGCCCATTCCGTCGAGCCGGTCAGGGTGTTCTCCTCGGCGTCCCAATTGCAAAATACGATGGTCCTCTTCGGCCGGTATCCGTCCTTCACCAGTCGTCCCAGGTTTTGGGCGAGGCCGAGGAGGGCCGCCGTGCCGCTGCTCGGATCGACAGCCCCATAGACCCAGGCATCCCGGTGGTTCCCGACGACCACCCATTTTTCGGGCTCTTCCCGGCCCTTGATCTTCCCGACCACGTTCCATATGGAGCCGACGGAATTGTCCATATCCACCTTGAGATGGACCTTGGCCGGGCCCGGGCCGACGCGGTAGGCAAACGGCAGGCCGCCCTGCCATTCCGGCGGCACGGCCGGGCCGGCCAAATTCTGGAGGAGCGGCCGCGCGTCTTTATAGGAGAGGGGAACGGCCATGATCTTGGGCAGGATCTCCGACTCCTCCGGCTTCAGACGCCGGGCTCCCGGAACCGAGGCCCAGCCGGGGGTCAGCGGGTCCCCGGGGACCATGAAGTCGAAAGGGATGCCGCCCCGCTGGATGTGGCTTTCCGGCCCCCAGGGTCCGTCGGGGAAAACAGCGCCGCGCCCGAATCCGTCGTCCTTGGGGTCGGAATAGATCAGCAGGCCGGCGGCGCCCCTCCTCTGGGCCGTCAAGGCCTTGAAGCCTCGATAGCTGTAAGGCTCCGAATAGCGGACCAGAGCGATCTTGCCTTTGATGTCGATCCCCATCTCCAGGAGCCTGTCATAATCTTCCGGATTCCCGCCGTGAGCATAGACCAGGGGAGCCGTGACCTCACCGGAGGCCGAATAGGCGTTGAATCCTATGCTGACGCTGATGTTGGACGTATCCTTGTCGACAGGATAGCCTTCTTCCCTCAGCGTCGCTTTATAGACGACAGGTTCGACCATTTCCACGGAGATGTCCCTGGGAGAGGAGAGGAGGACCTGATATTCGACAAGTTCCACGTCCTCGAGGCCGAATTCCCTGAACTTGTCCCTGACGTAAAGGGCGAGCTCATAATTCCTTTTCGTGCCCGCGATATGCGGCTCTTTCGTCAGGAATCTCAAATGCTCCTCGTAGACCTTGGGGTCGGCCATCATCTTGAGAGCGGCTTCCGCTCGACGCTCTTCCCTCGAGCCGGGCCCGGTGAATCCCTTGATCCTCTCTTTGCCCGTCGCTCCCCGGACCGGAACGAGGAGCGCGATCATCAAGCTCAATAAGATTCCCCAATTCAGGAATTTCATCGTGCGTCCTCCAGCTCGATCGTCATCTCTCCGGACGTACGGTCGCCTTCCCGCCCACATGCACCCCGGTGATCCCGTTATCCGCGATCTCGAGGCGGACAAGGATCTCCGAAGGCCTTCCCATGCTGTAGCCCTGTTCGAAGACGAGCGTCCGGGCCTGCTCTTCGGTGATCTTGCCGTGCTTGAACAGATAGCAGGCGAGGGCACCGGACGATGTCCCCGTCGCGGCTTCTTCCGGGATCCCGTACAAGGGGGCGAAATTCCTGCAATGGGCCGTCGACCCGTATTTCGTCTCCAAGCTGAATGCGTGGTAACCCACGGATCCCTGTTTTTTGCTGATATCGGTTATCTTTGCGAAATCGGGTTCGAGGCTTGACAGCTCCCGAAGCGAAACGATGGGGACCATGATGTCGGGGAGCCCTGTGGATACGATCTGAACCGGCATGATCCGGGGCCAGGAATCGGGCCCGATCCCCAGGGAGGCGGCGATCTCTCCGGGATCGATCGCATCCCCGAAGACCGGCAGGGCCTGATCCATGAAAACGGTGCCGTCCGTTCGGACTTCGACCCCGAGGATCCCCGCCTTCGTTTCCTGGCTGTACCGCCCCGGCGGGATCCGTCGAAGCCCGAAAAGGAGGGAAAAGGCCGCGATCGTCGCGTGGCCGCAGAGGTCCACCTCGGCGGCCGGCGTGAAGAACCTGATCTTGAAGTCCGCCGCGGCCGACTTCCGGACGAATGCCGTCTCCGACAAACCGACCCTCGCGGCGATCCTTTGCATGGCGCTCTCGTCCAGGCGATCCGCGTCGAGCACGACCCCCGCCGGATTCCCGCCCTTCGCCGTTCGGGCGAATGCGTTCAAGGTGGCGACGACGATCTTCTGTCTTTTCACCGCAGGCTCTCTTCGCCCGCAATCCCCGGGCATCCCGAAAATAAAGTATCTTTTAGGTTCCTTACAATAATAATCTGTGCTAGATTAATTTGTAAATGAATTCTAGGGGGTCAACATGATCAAGAAAGACGGGACTCTGACGGGCGGACGCGATTTCCGGAAGATACCGATCTGGAAGGACGTCTCCGCCGCGGAATGGGACGACTGGAGATGGCAGCTCAAGAACCGGATCACCTCGGTCGACCGGCTGAGGCAGGTCGTGGAGATGACGGAGAAGGAACAAAAGGAAGTGACCGCGGCCCTGAAGTCCCTGCGCATGGCGATCACGCCCTACTTCGCCAGCCTCATGGACCCCACCGACCGGAACTGCCCCATCCGCAAAAGGGCCATCCCCTCGGGCAAGGAGGTCAAGATCAGCCCGGAGGACATGGTCGATCCTCTCCATGAGGACATCGAGTCGCCCGCTCCCGGGCTGACGCACAGATATCCCGACCGCGTCCTCCTCCAGGTCACCGACCAGTGCTCGATGTACTGCAGGCATTGCACGAGACGGCGGAGCGCCGGCGAGACCGACCGGGCCCTGCCCAAGGACGATATCCTGGAGGCCATCGAGTACGTCCGGGCGACGCCGCAGGTGAGGGACGTCCTGATCTCCGGCGGCGATCCGCTGACCCTTTCGGACGCGTTCCTCGACGACATCCTGCGCAGGGTCCGCGAGATCCCCCACGTCGAGATCGTCCGCCTGGGGACGGCGGCGCCGGTGGTCATGCCGCAACGGGTCACGCCCCGGCTGATCGCCATGCTCAGGAAATATCATCCGCTGTACATCAACGTCCATTTCAACCATCCCAAGGAGGTCACGCCGGAAACCAAGAAGGCCTGCGAGATGCTGGCCGACGGCGGCTTCCCGCTGGGCAATCAAACGGTCCTCCTGAAGGGGATGAACGATTCTCCCATCATCATGAAAAAGCTCGTCCATGACCTGGTCCGGATAAGGGTTCGTCCTTACTACCTGTACCAATGCGACCTTTCCCTGGGCATCGGCCACTTCCGGACCTCGGTGAGCAAGGGCATAGAGATGATCGAGAACCTGAGAGGCCACACCTCGGGCTTCTGCGTCCCGTCCTTCGTCGTGGACGCTCCCGGAGGAGGCGGCAAGACCCCGGTGATGCCCGACTATGTCCTCTCCCGGAACGACCGCCGGGTCGTCATGCGGAATTATGAGGGCGTCGTCTGCGTGTATACGGAGCCCGAGCCTTCCGAGGTCAAGTGCCCCGACGAAGACGCCATGCGGCGGGAGTTCCCCCTCCTGGAAAACCGGGAGGGCGTGGCGACCCTGCTCCGCGGAGACCGGATCAGCATCGCCCCGGCCAACCTGGAGCGGAAGCGCCGGAGCCGGCTCTACAAGAAAGGCAAGCACACATCATGACCCAAGCCCTGGACACCCTCCGGCCCCATTTTCCGCCCGACGGGGATATCCGGGACCTCCTCGTCCGGCTGGTCCGGACGCCTTCCTACCCGGGAGTTCCGCGCCAGGAAGAAGCCGTCGCCCGGGAGATCGGCGCCTTCCTTCAAGCCCGCGGCATCGAGCCGAGCTATCAGGAAGTCCGCGAAGGGAGGCCGAACCTTCTGGCTTCGGTGAAGGGGAAACGCTCCGGCCCTCATCTTCTCTTCTGCGGCCACATGGACACCGTTCCTCCCAACGCGGGAAACGCCGAGGATGCGCTGGCCGCCGTCGAAAAAGACGGCCGGCTCCACGGGAGGGGGACGGTGGACATGAAAGGCGCCCTGGCCGCCATGGCCGGGGCCCTGGTGGCCTTGAAGAACGCCGGGGAGCCCGTCTCGGGCCGGGTCACACTGGCCGCCGTGGCCGATGAAGAGATGGAGAGCATCGGCGCCGAGAAGCTCATCCTCGACGGGTTCAAGGCCGACGGGGCCGTCATCGGCGAACCTACAAGCAACAGGATCGCCATCGGCCACCGGGGCCTTGAGTGGCTGGAGATCGACTTCCAGGGGCGTGCCGCTCACGGCGGAACTCCGGAAGCGGGGCTCAACGCCATCTCGGCGGCGGCCCATTTCGCCCATCTCGTGGAAAACGAGCTCATTCCGGCCCTGGCGCTGAGGCGCGACCCCGTGCTCGGTCCTCCGGCCATCAACCTGGGGACCATCGCCGGGGGAGATCAGCCGAGCACGGTCGCCGCCCATTGCCGGATCAGGCTCGACCGTCGTTGGGTGACGACGGAGACGATCGAGATGGTCTTCGAGGACCTGGAAGGCCTCCTGCGCCGGGTCCGCGAATCCCGTCCCGGCCTCAAGACCGAGATATCCCGGATGCCCGGCGGGATGGCCACGATGGTCCACGGCCCGGTGACCATTCCCCCGGAGCATTCCCTCGTCCGGGCCGCGGAAAGGAGCCTCGCCGAGCTCGGCCGGCCCTCCCGGCCCCTGACCGTTTTCCCGGCCTGGACCGACGCCTCGCTCATCTCCCGGGAAGGACACATTCCGTCGATCGTCTGGGGCCCCGGGGGGCTCGAGTACGCCCATTCTCCCGAAGAAAGCATCCTTCTCGCGGACGTTTATGAGGCCGTCAGGCTCTACACGCTGGCGGCCTGGCATTTCACCAAGCCCGCATGAAGATCAAGATCCCCCACACCTATGTCCTACTCCTCTCCCTGACCGTGTTCGCGGCCGTCCTGACATGGGTCATCCCGGCCGGGCGGTACGAGGGGGTCGTCGAGCGGGGCCGGACGCTGGTCGATCCCGCGTCCTTTCATGCCGTCGAGGCCCGGCCGGCGGGGATCTTCGAGATCCTCCTGGCGTTCCCCAAGGCCCTGGTCGAAGTGGCCGACATCATCTTCTATATCTTCATCATCGGCGGCACCTTCGGCGTCCTCAACAGGACGGGCCTCATCCAGGGCGGCATCCAGGCCCTGGTCAAGAAGATCGGCGGCCGTCAGGCCTTGATCGTCCCCGTCCTGACGCTCGCGTTCGCGGTCGGCGGGGGGACCATCGGCATCGCCGAAGAGACCCTTGTCTTTCTGCCCGCCCTCCTTCTCCTGGCCCGCTCCCTGGGCTATGACTCGCTCACCGCCGGCGGGATCGCGCTTGTCGGGGCCAACGCCGGCTTCGCCGGGGCCTTCATGAACCCCTTCACGGTCGGCGTGGCCCAGGGGATCGTCGGGCTCCCGCTGTTTTCGGGGATCGGTTTCAGGCTCATCCTATGGGTGGTGATGACCACGGTCACCATTATCTTCCTCTCCCGCTATGCGGTCCGGGTCAAGGCCAACCCCGGGATCAGCCTGATGCGCGAATTCGACCTGAAGAGGGAGTCCGGGGCCCCGCGGGGCGAAGACGTTCTTTTCACCCGGAGGCATATCGCCGTGCTCGTCGTGACGGTCGCCGCTCTCGTCGTCCTGATCCTCGGCGCGATCCGCTGGCACTGGGGCCTTTTACAGCTCTCGGCCCTATTCTTCGGCCTGGCCATCGCGGCGGGTCCGATCGGCGGGCTGTCGCTTGACGACACGGCCCGGAGCTTCATCCAGGGCGCCCAGGACATGACCTATGCCGGGCTCGTCGTTGGATTGGCCCGGGGGGCCCTTGTCATCCTCCGGGACGCCAACGTCATCGATACCCTGACCCATGCCATGGCGGGGGTCGTCGGACGCTGGTCGTCCTCCATCAGCGTCGTCGGCATCTACCTCATGCAGAACCTGCTCCACTTCATAGTCCCTTCGGGGAGCGGCCAGGCCGCGGTATCCATGCCGATCCTGGCGCCCCTCGGGGACTTGGTCGGCATCACCCGTCAGACGAACGTTCTGGCCTACCAGCTGGGGAACGGGCTGACCAACGTCTTCATCCCCACCCAAGGCTATTTCATGGCCGCTCTGGGCATCCTCAAGATCCCGTGGGAGAAATGGGTCCGCTGGCTCCTGCCGCTTCTTCTCATCTGGCTGGGCCTGGGCATGGTGGCGGTGATCATCGCCCAAGCCATTCATCTGGGGCCGTTCTGAAAAAGGAGGCTGTCATGAAGCGCCGCGAGTTTTTCAGGGCCACCGTGGCGGGGGCGGCCGTTCTTCCCTCGGCCTCTCCTTTCTTGTCCGGCCTGGGCTCGCGGCCGACGGCCGGCGAAAAAGGCTCCGGGAGCTCGGCGTCGTCATCGGCGACCTCCCCCCGGGGCCATTCAATGCCATCACGGACGTCCGGGGGGTCAGGGTCGGCCATGCGACGATCGTCAAGGGCCAGGGCCGTGGAGCGGCCCGGACCGGAGTCACCGTTCTCCTGCCCCATGAGGGAAATATTTACGAAGAGCGTCTCTTCGCCTCTTGGTTCGGGCTCAACGGCTGGGGGGAAATGACCGGGCTGGCCGCGATCGAAGAGACGGGGCTTCTCGCGGCCCCGATCTTCCTGACCGGGACCTACAACGTCGGCATCGTCCAAAGCGCCGCCGCCGCCTATCTCCGGAGGACGAATCCGGCGATGGGGCTTACGGGTGAGACCGTCTCTCCGGTCGTGGCCGAGTGCTTCGACGATTTTCTGAGCGATTCGGCGAGCCGCCCCATAGCCGCGAAGGACGTTCTTGCCGCCATAGAGAACGCCGCGGGAGGGCCGGTGGCCGAGGGGGCGGTCGGCGGCGGGACCGGGATGACGTGCTTCGGCTTCAAGGGGGGCATCGGCACGTCCTCCCGGAAGATCAAGAGCGGCGCCACGGTCGGCGTCCTGGTCATGGCCAACACCGGCGGCCGGGACGAGCTGCGCATCGACGGCGCGCCCGTCGGCCGCGAGATCCGAGGCTTCGAAGAGATCGAAAAACGGACGAAGTCCATCATCCTCATTGCCGCCACGGACGCCCCGCTCCTTTCCTATCAGCTGAAGAAGATCGCCAAGAGGGTCGCCCTGGGACTGGCCAAGGTGGGCGCCAATTCCGGGACGGGAAGCGGCGACATCATCCTGGCCTTCTCCACGGCAAATCGGGTTCGACGGATATCGGCCGCACCGGTCCAAAGCATCCGGGCCGTCAACGATTTTCTCATCACGCCCCTTTACCGGGCGACCATAGAGGCCACTCAGGAAGCCATCCTCAACGCCCTGACCTCCGCCGAGACCGTCGTCGGCAAGGACGGCAACACGTGCTACGGGATCCCGCTCGACCAGGTCGAAAAGATCATGAGAAGATACCGCAGGCTGGGGGAGTAGGCCGTGCGCGGCGCAAAGAATTCCATCACCGACGTCGCCGGGGTCAGGGTCGGGCATCTCACCTTTCACCGGGACGTCCCGGGCCCGTCGGGAAGCCTGATCGCGGCCCGGACCGGTCTGACCGCCGTCATGCCTTCGCCCATGGAGAAGGAGCTGAGGTTCTTTTTTGCCACCGCCGTCCTGGGGGCGGGGCCCGAGGTCACGGGCTTCGCGGTCACGGAGGATTTCAGCTACCTGAATTCGCCCTTGATCATCACCAACGCCGGCAACCTCGGCCGGGCCTATGACGCCACCCTGTCCTACGGCTTCTCCCTGAAGCGGGCGGAGATCTGGCCTCCGGTGGTCGTCGGTCTCAACGATTCCTTCTTGAACCAGATGGACGGGGAATGCCTGGAGGAAACCGAGATCCTGGAGTCTTTCCGCGGGGCCACGGACGGGAAGATCGAAGAGGGCTCGGTCGGGGCCGGGACCGGACTGCGGTCCCTGGGCGCCAAGGGAGGCATTGGCTCATCTTCCCGCCGCGTCGCTGTCGGGGACACGGAATTCACCTGCGGCGTTTTGGCCGCCTCTCATTTCGGCAACACGAAGGCGGCGGACCGGGAGCCTCCGGCGGAACGGGCGGGCGAGGACGAGGGCGCCCTCGTCCTTGTCGCCGCCATGGATATTCCCCTCCTGCCGCATCAGCTCCGCAGGATCGTCAGGAGCCTGGTCGCCCGGATGGACGCCGCCATTCCGTCGGGGAGCTTTTCGGATGCGGTCCTCGGGGCGGCCTTCACGACGGCCAACGCCATGACCCTTTCGGAGGAGGGGCCCCTGGAATTCGAATTCCGCTCCGTCGCCGATATCCATCTCGACGGCATCGCCGAAGCCGCCTTCCGGGCGGCGGAGGAAGCCGTCATCCATTCCCTCCTGAAAGCCCGGCCCGTCCGGGGAAGATCCGGCCGCATCCTGGAGACGATCTCTCCGGAGCGCCTGGCCGGGATATTTGAAAATGAAGAGGCCTGATCCAACTCATGAACAAACCTGAATGCCAACCCAGCCTGCTCCGAAGAATGAACCTCATGGACGCCACCTTCCTGGTCATCGGCTCCGTCGTCGGCTCGGGGATCTTCATGACCTCGGGCATCATCGCCGGATACCTGCCGTCGCCGGGCTGGATCCTCCTCGTTTGGGCCGTCGGCGGCCTGATCGCGCTTTGCGGGGCCCTTTCCTTCGCCGAGCTGGGGGCCATGTTCCCCAAAGCCGGGGGGCAATACATCTATATCCGCGAAGCCTACGGTCACTGGGCCGGGTTCCTCTTCGGCTGGGGCTTCTTCTGGTTCATCATGTGCGGCGGGATCGCCACCCTGGCCGTGGCCTTTGCCGAATTCACGGGCTACTTCTTCCCTGCCGTGTCCACCCAGGCCGTCATCCTGAAGGCGACCCTTTTCGGCATGCCCTATACGCTCTCGGCCGGACAGCTTCTGGCCGCCGGGGCGATCATCTTCCTGACCGCCATCAACTATGTCGGCGTCAAGACCGGGGTCGTCGTCCAGAACGTCTTCACCTTCCTCCGGCTGGGATCGGTGGCGGCCATCGCGGTCTTCGGGCTGTTCCTGGGAAAGCGGGCGGGCATCACGAGCCTGGGGCAGCTCTTTTCGGGCGGAGGAGCCCTGGGGCCCAGCGTCTTCTCGGCCTTCGGGTTGGCCCTGATAGCCGTCCTCTGGACCTATGACGGCTGGTACGCCGTCAACTGCACGGCGGAGGAGATCAAGAAGCCGGAAAAGAACATCCCCTTGAGCCTGATGATCGGAACCCTGAGCGTCACCCTGATCTATCTCGTGGTCAACGTCGTCTATATCCTGGCCCTTCCGGTGGAGAGGATGAAGGGGGTGGTCCGCATCGGCGAGCTCGCGTCCACCCAGCTCTTCGGGCCGGTGGCGACTTCCGCCATCGCGGCGGCCGTCATGGTCTCCGTCTTCGGCTGTCTGAGCGCGACGATCCTCTACGGCCCCAGGGTCTATATGGCCATGGCCGAGGACCGGGCCTTCTTTCGGAGCATGACCTATATCCATCCCCGTTTCCGGGTCCCCAGCAAGGCGCTCGTCGGCCAGGCCGTGTGGTCCTGCCTGCTCTGCCTTTCCGGGAAATACCAGGCGCTCTACGAGTACGTCGTCTTCGCCCTCGTCATCTTTTTCGCCGCCACGGGGTTCGCGGTCATCGTCCTCCGCCGCACCAGGCCGGACCTTGCCCGGCCCTACAGGGTCTGGGGCTATCCGGTCGTCCCGATCCTCTTCGTTCTCATCAACCTGGCCGTTTTCGGCAACACCATCGCCGCCCAGCCGCTCAAGTCTCTCATCGGGCTGGCCTTCCTCCTCATAGGGATCCCGGCCTATCTCTATTGGCAAAAAAAGGGCCCGTCCGCCCGAAAGGAGTCAGCATGTCCGCAAAAATAAGGTCCATCACCAACCCCCGGCTGAAGCTCAGGGTCCTCGGCGTCGAAGACATCCGCAGGATCCATGAAGCCACCCTGGAGATCGTCGAGACCATCGGCGTGAAGTTCCCGTCCCCGAGGGCCCTGGACATCTGGGAAGCCCACGGGGCCAAAGTGGACCGCGCGACGCAGGTCGTCAAGATCCCCGCGGCTCTCCTCGAGTCCGCCCTGCGCAGCGCCCCGCCCGCCTACACATTGGCCGCCCGGGACCCCTCCCAGGACCTTCCCCTGGACGGGAACCACGTCTTTCTCGGCACGGACGGCTGCGGCTTCGAGGTGATCGACCTCGAGACGGGCGTGAAGAGGCGGACGACGGTCAAGGACGTAGCGGACATCGCGCGAGTCGCCGACGACCTGGAGGAAGTGGCCTTCCATTGGGTTCCCGTCTCCGCCCAGGATTGCCCTCCCGAGACCCGGGGGCTTCACGAGATCCTGGCGATCTGGGGGAATTCCACCAAGCATGTCCAGACGGAAAGCATCTATTCCGGCAGAGAAGCCCGGGCGGCCGTGGAAATGGCCTCGGTCCTGGCCGGCGGCCGGGAGGCCCTCCGGAAGCGGCCGATCCTGTCCATCATGCAATGCACCATCTCTCCCCTGGCCCACGACAGCGGGAGCCTCGAAGCGGGCTTGATCGGCGCCGAGGCCGGGTGCCCGGTCGGCTTCATGACCATGGCTTCCTGCTGTTCCACGGGGCCGGCCACCATGGCCGGGGACCTCGCCGTGGGCAACGCCGAGGTCCTCAGCGCCCTGGCTCTCATGCAGCTCGCGTTCCCGGGCGCCCCGGTGTATTACGCCGCCGCCCAGACGGTCATGGACCTCCGTTCGGGCGCCTATACAGGAGGCGGCCCGGAGGACTTCCTGTTCGGCGCCGCTTCCAACGAGCTGGCCGATTTTTACAACCTCCCTCTGTCCATGGGCTCCTTCGCCACGGGCGCCAAGGAACCCAATTGGCAGGCCGGCCTGGAGAACAGCCTCTCGACCTTCATGGCCTCGGCGGTCATGTCCGACATGCTGCTCGGCGCGGGCCTTCTCAACGGGAGCACCATCTGGTCCTTCGAGCAGATGATCATGGATTGCGAGATCTTCAGCATCATCCGCAAGATGATGAGCGGCATTCCCGTGGACACCGAGACGCTGGCCCTGGATGCCATACGGGAAGCCGGCCCCAGGGGCGATTTCCTGACCCATGACCATACCCTCCGGCACATGCGGGAGCTTTGGCTCAGCAGTCTCCTGGATCGCCGTCCTTATACGACCTGGGAGAGCAAGAAGGACGGCGCCAGGGATTGGGCCCGAGATAGGGCCAAGGCCATCCTCGCCACCCACCATCCGGCCCCTCTGGAGCCCAAGCTGGAAGCGGAACTGAGGAAGATCATCCGGTCCGCGGGAGCCTGAAGGCCCCCTGCCGCGGGACACCCCGGATCGGGCCGTCAGCCCCCGCCGGTCCGGGACGGACGGGGATAACTCCCCTTAATTGACACCCCGGAGGGGGGTGTGAGATGATGTCCTTTCGAAATCATCCATAATAATCAGGGGGTCAATATGCCACATTCCATCGGTATCCGGCGGGAGGACGTCAACGTGTGGGAGAGGCGGGTGCCGCTGATCCCGACGCACGTCCGGGAGCTCATCAAGGACCACGGGATCGAGGTCTACATCCAGCCTTCGAAGATCCGGGTGTTCCCGGACGCGGATTACGCGGTGGAGGGGGCGCGGGTGGCGGAGGACATCTGCCCGTCGCGGACGGTGTTCGCGATCAAGGAGATCCCGATCGAGACCCTGGTGAAGGGGAAGATCTACGTCTTTTTCTCGCATACGGCCAAGGGCCAGCCGTACAACATGCCGATGCTGAAGCGGATGATGGAGCTCGGCTGTACGATCATCGACTACGAGAAGATCGTCAACGAGAAGGGCCAGCGGATCCTGTACTTCGGGAGCTACGCGGGCCAGGCGGGGATGATCGACTCGCTCTGGGCGCTGGGGCGGAGGCTGAAGCTCGAGGGGGTGGAGACGCCGTTCCTGCGGTTGAAGCAGACGATCGGCTATAAGAGCCTGGTCGAGGCGAAGGAAGAGGTGGCGGAGGTGGGGCGGCTCATCCATAAAAAAGGCCTGCCGTCGGGGCTGCAGCCGTTCGTCTGCGGGTTCCTGGGGTACGGGCACGTCTCCCAGGGGGCGCAGGAGATCTACGACCTCATCCCGAACGACACGGTGGCGCCGCGGGAGCTGGCGGGGCTCTTCCGGAAGAAGGAGCCGGCGGCGCGGGGGCTCTACAAGGTGGTGTTCAAGGAAGAGGACATGGTGCGTCCGGTGGCGGCCGGGGGTGTCTTCGATCTCCAGGACTATTACCGGGAGCCCGGGAAGTACGTATCGGTGGTCGAGAGCTACGTGCCGTATCTCGGCATGATCATCAACGGCATCTACTGGACGGAGAAGTACCCGAAGTACATCACGAAGCCGTTCCTGGCGAAGCTCTACGGGGGGGCGGCGGCGCCGCGGCTGAAGGTGGTGGGGGACATCACCTGCGACATCAACGGGTCGGTGGAATGCACGGTCGAGGCGACGCATTCGGAAGATCCGGTCTACGTCTACGATCCGGCGAAGGACAAGGCGATCATGGGGATCGAGGGGAACGGGCCGGTGGTGATGGCGGTCTACAACCTGCCGGCGGAGCTGCCGCTGGAGTCGTCGTCGTTCTTCAGCGGGGGCCTGAAGAAGTACGTGCCGGTCATCGCGGCGGCGGATTTCGAGCGGTCCGTTCGAGAAGTGCGAGCTGCCTCCGGAGATCCGGAAGGCGGTCATCCTCTATCGGGGCGAGCTCGCGCCGGACTACCGGTACATGTCCGAATACCTCAAGTAAGCGGAGGCGGGAAGGGAGAAGATCATGAAGAAGATATTCGTTGCGGGGGCGGGACTCGTCGTCAGGCCGCTGGTGGGGTACCTGCTCGACCAGCCGGACTTTCTGGTCACGGTGGGGGACGTCGAGCCGGAGCGGGCGGCGCGGATCGTGGCGGGACACCCGCGGGGGACGGCCGTCACCCTGGACATCCAGGACGCGGCTGCCCTGAGGGAGAGGATCGGCGGGGCGGACGTCGTGGTGAGCATGGTTCCGTACACGTTCCACCCGCTGCTCGGCCGGATGGCGATCGATCTGGGGAAGTCGATGGTCACGGCGTCCTACGTGAGCCCGGCGATGAAGAGCCTCGACGAGGACGCGAAGCGGAAGGGGGTCGTCCTGCTGAACGAGCTCGGGCTCGACCCGGGCATCGACCATATGGAGGCGATGCGCGTCATCCGGCGGATCAAGGACGGGGGAGATAAGGTTATGGGATTTGTCTCCTGGTGCGGGGGCCTGCCGGCGCCGGAGGCGAACACCAACCCGTTCGGCTACAAGTTCTCGTGGAGCCCGAAGGGGGTCCTGCTTGCGGGGAAGAACTCCGCCCGGTACCTGGAGGACGGGGAAGGTCGAGTTCATCCCGTCGGAGAAGCTGTTCGAGAGCTGCCGGACGGTCAAGGTCCCGGGGATCGGGGACTTCGAGGGCTACCCGAACCGGGACTCGGTGCCGTACGCGGAAGCCTACGGGATCCCGGAAGCGAAGACGATGTTCCGGGGGACCCTGCGGTATGCGGGCTGGTGCGCGACGATGAAGAAGATCGGGGACCTGGGCCTGCTCGACCAGACCGAGCGGAAGCTCACGGGAATGACCTACGCGGGTCTCGTTCGGGAGCTCGTCCACGCGGGCGCCGGGGCGAACCTCAGGAAGGCGCTCGGGGCGAAGCTGGGCCTGGCGTCGGATGTCGGACGTTTTAGGACGGATGGAATGGCTCGGGCTCCTCGAAGAACGGCCGATCCCGGCCGGGGTCAATACGGCGCTCGACGCGCTGGCGGCGCTGATGATCGAGAAGCTGAAGTACGAGGAAGGCGAGCGGGATATGATCGTGCTCCGGCACGAGTTCCTGGCGTCGCGGCCGGACGGGACGAGCGAGAAGATCGTCTCGACGCTCGTCGACTACGGGATCCCCGGCGGGGACTCCTCGATGTCGCGGACGGTCGGGCTGCCGGCGGCCATCGGGGCCCGGCTGATCGCGGAGGGGAAGATCCGCAAGACCGGGGTCCAGACGCCGCTCGACCCGACGATCTACGAGCCGATCCTCGAAGAGCTGTCGCGTCACGGCGTCGTGTTCCGGGAAGAGATATTCGAGACGAAAGACTGAGCGGCGAGGCGTTCCCGGACGCCTATCGTTTACCGATCCTGGCCTCGAGGGCCTGGCCTTTTTCGAGCTCCGCCCTGTACTCGGCATGACGCCCCAGGCGGTTGTAGATATCGGCCAGGACATAATGACCCAGGGGCGCCGATTCGGCCTCCGGCTCCAATTCCAGTCCTTTGAGGGCGAGGCGGATGGCTTCGTCGAAGTTTTCGTTCCTGTCCAGATAGGCTTTGGCCAGGAAGAGGTGGGCCCTCGCGAACTTGGGGTTGGCCTTGATGGCTTCCCTGAAGCCCTCGACCTCTCCCTGCCGGTCGCCGGTCTTGGCGCATAGAAGGCCCAGGTTGAAATAGGCGGGATAGGCGGCGGGGTGGATCTCGATCTCTTTCCGGTATTCTTCCGCGGCCCTTCGGAGATCGCCTTTCTCCTCGTACAGGAGCCCCAGGTTGTAATGGGCGTCCGGCATCTGCGGCCGCATCTCGAGCGAGGTCCGGATCTCCCGCTCCGCCGGCTCGAGCATCTTTTTCTCGAGATAGGCGGAGCCCAGGAGATTATGGGCGACGGCGCTGTGCTCAGGGTCCGCGGCGACGGCTTTCTCGAGATGGGAGACGGCCGCGTCGAAATCCCCGGCGTCGATGGAGATCTCCCCGAGGTTCAGGTAGGGTTTCGGGTCCTTCGGGTCCATCTGGATGAGGCGCCGGAAACCGGCGGCCGCTTCGTCCGGCCTCCCGAGCTTCCTGTACGCTTGGGCCATGGTGAAAATGGCCGCCTCGTATTCGGGGTCGATCTCCAGGGCCGCCCGGCACTCTTCGAGCGCCTCCTGGGGGCGGTCGAGCTCCATGTAGATGTTCCCCCGGACCTGGCGGGCCTCCATGATCCCGGGGTCCTCGGCGACGACCTCGCCGATCAGCCTCAGGGCGTCGTCGTACTCCCGGTCGGCCGACGCTCCCTCGGCCTGCTTGAGCTTGTTATAGAGGAGGATCTTATCCTTGGGGTCGGCCAGTCCTGAGGAGCGGTTGAGCTTCGCGCTCGACGTGAATCCGCCGACATAGCCCAGGGCCTTCAATTTCGCCAGGGTGTCGTCATCCGGCTGGCGGGGGGCTTCCGATCCTGTCTCGGGGACGGGCGAACGCTCCTCGATCCTCTTCATTTCCCTGATGAAGCGCTCGGCCTGGGAGCTGTTGGGCCCGAAGATATTGGTCCGTTCCCCGGGGTCGCTGACGATATCGTAGAGCTCCGGCCGCGGCGCCTGGATGTATTGGTAGCGGGCCGTCCGGAGGCTCTTGAGCTCGCTCCAGCCGTAGTGGTATCGGGGATAATAGCTTTCGCTATAGGCCATTCTTTCGGCCCCGGCCCGGCTTCCGGCCAGGAGCGGGACCAGGCTCCTTCCCTGGACCTCGTTCGGAACGGCGACCCCGAGCAGGTCGAGGATCGTGGGCATGATGTCGACGTTCTCCACCTGGGCGTCGATGACCTTCGCTTTCCACTTCGAGGAAGGGACCTTGATGATGAGGGGGACGGAGACGGTGGCGTCGTAGATGAAGAACGCGTGGGAGCTCTCGCCGTGTTCCCCAAGGCTCTCCCCGTGGTCGGCCGCGACGACGATGATGGTCCTGTCCAGGACCCCCTTTTCCCGGAGGCTCTCCAGGACCTTCCCGACGAGGGAATCCACGTAAGCGATCTCGCCGTCGTAGAGCCCCCACGGCCGTCCCGAATGCTCGCTCTTATAGGGCTCGGGGGGCTCATAAGGCGTGTGAGGGTCGTAGAAGTGGATCCAGCTGAAGAACGGGCGGTCCCCGTTCGACTGGAACCACTCGAAGAAGGCCTTGACGACCTCCCCGCCTTCGCGCTGGACGGAGTCGAGGCTGATCTTCTTGTACTTGGCGAAGTCAAAATTGTCGAAGTAATGATCGAAGCCCTGGTTGAGGCCCCAGCGGGAATCGAGAACGAAGGCGCCGACGAACGCGCTCGTCGCCCGGCCTTTCTGCTTCAGGAGCTCGGCCAGGGTGGTCTTCTCCGGGCCCAGGTAGAAGCCGCCGTTGTCCCGGACGCCATGGAGGAACGGATAGGTCCCCGTGAAGATCGAGGAATGGGAGGGCAGGGTCAGGGGAGCCTGGGCCGTCGCGTTGCTGAAACGGACGCCTTCCGCGGCCAGCCTGTCGATGTTCGGCGTCCGGGCGTCCGGATCGCCGTAACATCCGATGTGGTCGGCCCTGGTCGTATCCAAGGTGAAGAGAAGGACGTTCATCCCCGGGAACGTTCCCGGGCTTTTCCTGAAAAGGCCCTTGTTCAGCCCGAGAAACAGCAAGAAGCCGAGGGCGGCGACGCCGGCGGCCCAGAGGATCAGGCGGCTCGCGGCAGGCCCTTTGCGGGCGGCGGGCCTTTGGCGATGTCGCTGGGCGGGCATGGGCCTTGGGTCCGGGCCTCTACTTCGTGATCCCCACCTGCTTCAGCATCCAGGCCATCTCGAACGCGGCATCCTTCAGCTGGTCGTAACGGCCCGAAGCGCCGCCATGGCCCGCGGGCTCCATCTTGCACTTGAGGAGCAGTTCGTTCTTGTCCGTCTTCAGGGTCCGGAGCTTGGCGACGTATTTCGTCGGCTCCCAGTACATCACCTGGCTGTCGTTGAAGCTCGTGGTCACCAGGATGGCCGGATAGGCCTTCTTCTCCAGGTTGTCGTAGGGGCTGTAGGACTTCATGTAGTCGTAGGCCGCCTTCTCGTTGGGGTTGCCCCACTCCAGGTACTCGACCGCGGTGAGCGGCACGCTGGCGTCCATCATGGTGTTCATGACGTCCGACGAAAGGCACGGCGGCGTGGACGGCCTTGAAGAGGTCCGGCCGCATGTTCGTGACGGCGCCCATCAGCAGGCCGCCGGCGCTGCCGCCCTCGATCACGAGGCGGTCCTTGGACGTCCACTTTTCGGCGATGAGGTATTCGGCGCAGTCGATGAAATCGGTGAAGGTGTTCTTCTTCTTCATGAGCATGCCGTCGTCGTGCCAGGCCTCGCCCATCTCGTCGCCGCCCCGGATGTGGGCGATGGCGTAAGCCAATCCGCGGTCCAGCAGGCTCAAGTTCGTCGCTCGAGAACTGCGCCGTCTCGCCGTAGCCGTAGGATCCGTAGCCATAAAGCCAGAGAGGCGCTTTGCCGTCGCGGGCGAAGCCCTTCCTGTAGACGATGGAGATGGGGACCTTGACGCCGTCCCGGGCCGTGGCCCAGAGGCGCTCCGTCGCGTATCGGCGCGGCATCGTAACCGCCGAGGACCTCCTGCTGTTTCAGCAGGGTCCGCTCAAGGGTCTCGAGATCGTAGTCGAACACGCTCGACGGCGTGATCATGGACTGGTAGCTGATCCGGAACTTGCGGGTGTCGAATTCGGGGGTCTCGCCGCCGAAGGCCGAATACACGGTCTCCGGGAAATCGATCTCGTGCCAGGCTCCCGTTTTGAAGCTCAGGACCCTGAACCGGTTCAGGCCCTCGGACTTCTCATGGGCCACGGCGTGGTCCTTGAAGACCTCGAGATCCCTCGAGGAGGACGTCCGGGTTGTGGGGGACGAGCTCCTTCCAGTTCCCGGGGCCGGGGTCGGAGACCGGCGCCGTGACGACGCGGAAGTTCTTGGCTCCCTTGTTGGTGCGGATGTAGAACAGCCCGTCCCGGTGCTCCAGGTCGTACTTGTGCCCCTTTTCGCGGGGGAGGACGACCTTGAGCTCTCCGGACGGCGTGGCCGCGTCGAGGTAGCGCGTCTCCCAGGTATCGGTGCTCTGGATGCCCAGGACCACGTACTTCTTGTCCTTGGTGCGCCCGGCGTCGATGCTGTAAAGCTCGTCGTTCTCCTGGTAGAGGAGCTCCGGCGTCCCCCCGAGCGTCAGGCGCCAGAATTGGTCCGAGCGCTTGGTGACCTTGATCCTCGGTCGTGAAGAAGAGCGTCCTGTTGTCCGCGGCCCACTCGCCCGACGTGACGCGCTCGGCGGTATCCGGCAGGATCGAGCCCGTGCGGAGGTCTTTCACGTGAAGGACGTACTGCCGGAATCCCGTGGTGTCGGTGCTGTAGGCCAGGAGGTTGTCGTCGTCGCTCACCGAGGCCTCGCCGATGCTCAGGAAGGGAAGTCCCTTGGCCATCTCGTTCTGGTCCAGCATGACGAACTCGGCGGCCTTCTCGTCGAAGGAGCCGTCCGGGGCCGCGGCCTTCCGGCAGTAGATGGGATACTGCTTCCCTTCCTCGGTGCGGGAGTAGTAATAGAAGTTTCCGCTGGCGGACAGGCACGCTCAGGTCCGTCTGTTTGATGCGCCCGAGCATCTCCGCATAGAGGGCTTCCCGGAAAGGCTTGAGGTCCTCGGTCATGGCCTCCGTGTAGGCGTTCTCGGCCTCCAGATATTTCGCCACTTCGGGGTTGGTCTTCTCCCTCAGCCAGATGGTAGGGGTCCACGACGGTCTCGCCGTGCCAGACGACCTTATGGTCGATGCGTTGGGCGACGGGAGGGGCCGGGGCCCTCTGGGTCGAACAGGAGATCGCGGATACCGCGACGATGGCCAGAACGAGAAGGACGCGGGATCGGGACATCTTCATTTCAAGCACTCCTTATCATGTCCGGGAGGTCTTCCTTGACCTGCCTCCGCTCAATGTACTACCTCTGATACGAGGTTTTCAAGCCCCGCTCGGGCCCAACCCCCGCCGGCGAACGGTGTAACCTTTGGCCGGGGCTTGATGTTTAGGATAGAATCGGGATGGAATCCCTTCAAGGAGAGATCGACATGTCGAAGATGCGGACCCCGATCGCGGCCGTGATCGTCCTTTCGCTCCTGTCCCCGGCGTTCGGCCGGTCCCAAAGCGGGATCAAGATCGACCCCGCCCTTTTCATTTACCTGGACGAGTGCCGGGCGGTCATGCGCGCCGCGGGGGAGGCCATCTGGAAGGGCTGGGACCTGTCCAACACCCCCATCCTCTTCTATCGGCCCGGCGTCCAGGACATCCTGATCGGCTATCCGCATAAGCCGGCCGGGTTCCGGGAGATCACGGGTTTCAACCCCCTCGGCGGAGAGACGATCTATTATAGGGACGGGACGACCTTCATCGACACCGACGGCCAGAACACGGTCACGGACATCGACGGGGTCAAGACCCTGGTCGTGGCCGATACGTTCTCCAACCAGAGGAACCAGCTCAACGGGGTCCTCCTGGGGCGCGATAAGGACTTCGCCCGGACCTGGCTCGAGAACTGGAACTTCCTCCCCGACGACCCCTACGGCCAGATGGCGATGATCCTCCATGAAGGCTTCCATGCTTTTCAGGACGCCCAGGCCCCGGACAAAGGGCCGAACGAAATGGCCGCCGTCGACTATCCGCTCCTGGACGCGGCGAACAACGCATCCTGGGCGCTCGAGGCGGTCCTCATGCGGGACGCCCTGCTCCCCGGTTCGGCCGATACGCGGGCGGCGAAGATCAGGGAGCTGGTCGCGGTGCGCACCGAGCGCCGGGCCGGGCTGAACAAGGAGTCCATCGACTACGAGGACCGGACCGAGTATCTCGAAGGGTTGGCCAAGTACGTCGAGTTCCGCTTCCTGCGGGAAGCCCAGGCGCTGGAGCCCGACCCCCGGCTCTTTTTCGTTCACGGCTTCACCGGGTTCGGGCCCAAGCTCGAGGAGGTCAGGGACAAGGCCGTCCTCCGGCTCAAGGACGTCGTCGCGGCGAGCGTCGACATGACGGGGAACAAGTTCGGGGTCGGCCCCCTGAGGTTCAGGCTGTATTCGAGCGGCGCGGCGCTGGCCCTCCTGTTGGACGAGGTCGCGCCCGGCTGGAAGGCCGGCATATTCAAGGACGGGGCCTATCTGTTCGATGAGTTGAAAAAGGCGGTCCCCCTGAGCGCCGCCGAGCAGGCTTCCCTCGTCGCCCGGGCCCGGACCGAGTACGGCTACGAGGCCCTGGCCGCGGAGAAGCGGGAATTCGAGGAGGAAGGCCGAAGGGTCCTCGGCGACAAGCTCAAGGGCATCCTCGAGACGCGCGACACCCTGGTCGTCATCGATTATTCCGGCCCGGGGGGGATCGCCGGGATGTCCTTCACGCCCTTCGGCGTGACCAAGCTGGCCGAGAACCTGGTCCTATACGATATGGTCCCGCTCGCGGGCCGGTTCACCGATAGATCCGAGTTCCGTTTCGCCAAGAGTCATCCCGGTCCTCATCGACAAGGCCGCCCGGCAGATGAAGTTCGCCGTCAAGACGAAGGCCTCGGCTTTCGAGACCCGGAAGGGGGACGGGATCGAGGTCGAGGAATTCTCCCTGACCGGCGGGCGCTATAAGGTCGAAACCTCCGGAAACCAAGTCCTCATCAGGCTTGTCGAGTGAGCCCGAAGGCATCGGGATGGCGAGCTGACCATGGGCGAGATTTTGGAGAGCCGGGCGAGCATGATTGTTATATAATAAGAGGATAAAGGAGGGAATCCATGATCGGTTATTTCGGACCCATCGAGACTCAAACCCTGAAGAACAAGTATTTCCGGCAGGTTCTGTTCACGGGCGAGCACTGTCAGCTCGTGGTGATGTGCCTCCAGCCGGGGGAGGAGATCGGCAACGAGGTCCATGGCCACGTCGACCAGTTCTTCCGCGTCGAGCAGGGGAAGGCCAGGTTCGTCCTGAACGGCAAGGAAAAACACCTGGTCTCGGCCAACGGCGCCGCGATCGTCCCCGCAGGAACCTACCACAACGTGATCAATGTCTCCAAGACCGAGCCGCTGAAGCTGTACACCGTCTATTCGCCGCCCAACCATCCGGACGGGACCGTTCACAAGACCAAGGCCGAGGCCATGGCCGCGGAGGAACACGGGCACCATTGAGGAGGGGCCTCGCCGCTTGACAAAGAGGGGAGCCCGATCCCGTAGTCCGCGGCGGGCGTGCGATCGGACTTCCGTCCCCGCTTCGGAAGCATCGTCGGACGAGAATCGCGCGAACCGTAGCTTATTTTCTGCCAGGAGACAGACGATGATCAAGATCCCTCGAGGTTGGCTCGCCCGGGCTCTCATTGCGTCGCTCGGAGCCTGTATCCCGTTGATCGTTGTGGCGCAGGACGAGGCACCCCTGAGTCCCCATGTGGCCTCGCTCGAGCGTCTTTATAGCCTGCAGGAAAAGATACGGGACATCCATCCGGCGTTCGAAGCCCTTTACCCGGTCGCGATCGTCGATCACAATCGGTTCTTCGTCTATGTTCCGGAACCGGATCAGCGGACCTACCGGCTGACCGAGGAAGCGCCCGATGATTTCCACATGCCCGTCGGCGTGCGGGCGGCCATGCCGCTCGGGTTCTGGGAGAACAGGATCGCCTGCGTCGTCACCCCGGAAGTTTTCGCCGAGCCCGGAGGATACGCCATCATCTTCCACGAGTTCGTTCATTGTTATCAGTGGGAAACATGCGAGACGCGCCTCAAGGATTCGCTCGGGATCTATAAGGAAGCCATGGAACGGAAAAACTATATGTGGGAGCTCGAATATCCCTTCCCCTATGGCGACGCCGGCTTCGAACAGGATTACACGGATTTATTGAGCGCGCTCGGAGCGGGGGACGAGGCGCGTGTTTTGTCCGTCCGCAAGGCTTTGAGAGAGCGGTTGTCCCGGGAGGACTGGGAGTACATGACCTGGCAACAATGGAAGGAAGGCACGGCCCGCTTCCTGGAGAATGAGGTCAAAGCCCGCTTCGGTCTGCCGGCGAACAAGGGCGGCCTGGGACTCCCGTTCACGAGAGTCTCGTTCTATGCGGGCGGAGAGCTCCTCATCCGTCAGCTGAACAGATCGGATCCCGGGCTGGCCGGGAATATCGAAGCCCTGTATCACCGTATAGCGGACTAGCCTATCGGCCGCCGGGCCACCCGGACGCCAGGGCTTCCAAGTGGTCCTCGAGCACGCGGTGCGCGATCGCGGCCACGGTCGGCATCACTCCTCTAGCCACGAGGTCCGCTCCCTCGACGGGCTCGGCGAAGGAGAGGTGGATAACGAGGGGGACGCTCCCCGGCCGCGTCACCTGCCTGATGAACTGAAGGACCTCGGCCAGCTTCTGCCGTCGCGGCTCCGATTTCCGGATCCTGAGCAGGGGACTACGGGAGAAACGCGGCGACACGGCCCCGCTGGCGATGACCACCTGGAGCCGTGTCCCCGGGGCGCTGTTGAGAATGGTCTCGAGGCTCCGGGACCAATTCCCGATCGATCCGAGCCCGCCGCGGCCGAGCTCGGGGTCGGGTTCCACATCGCCGTTGGGGAAGATTAGAAGGGACTCTCCCGCTCGGAGACGCCTGATCGCGGTGCGCAGGGCGACGGCGCGCCCGGCGGGCCCGGGCGGTGCATAGACAAAGGCCCGGCCGGCCGCCTCGAAAGCCCGGGTGAAGGGGACGTCGGAGATCACGACACAGATATCGTTCCGGGGAATGCTGGCCAGGATGGCGACCGAGTCCAGCCCGCCCGGATGGTTGGCGACGACGAGAAGCGGCCCCGTTGCCGGGATGGCTTCCGCCCCCCGGGCCGACACCTCGAGGGAGAGGTCCGGCAGGATGCGCCGGGCGGCCCCGCTCAGTCCCGAGGCCGCGGCCGCCTCGTCCGCCCGGGCGGCGATCCGGCCGAACCGGCCGGCGGGGCGCCTGAAGAGCGCGCCAAGGACGCGGCGCGCGGCCCCGCCCCGGGAGAGCCCGAGGGTATAGAAGATCTCATCGATGATCTTTTCCCGGAAGACGGAGGCGCCTTCGAGATTCCAGGTCGGCCGGTCATGGTCTCTTCGGCCATTGTATCATTCCGCCTCCGGCCAATCACCCCCCGGGGGGCTTCCGAATGCGCGGAAGAGGCCTGGACGATGTCCGGGTCGGGGATGATCCTGAAAAAGGCCGGGAGGGGGAAGGCCCCCTCCCGGTTCAAAAGGCGGCTAGGGCAGAGTCGTCGTCGTGACGACGTTGGAATAGAGCGACCCTCCGTAGGTGTTATAGTACTGGACGCGGAAGTAGTACGGAGTATTGGGGCTCAGGCCGTTCACCTGGGCGGTCGTAATGTTGCGGCCGGCGGTTGTCAGCACGCGGGTGAACGTCACGCCGTTCGTGCTCCTCTCGACATAAACACCCCGCTCGTTCGTGGCGAGGTCCTGCCAGGCCAGGTTGACGGACCTCCGGTTCGTCCGTGTAACGCGGAGATTGGCCGGAGCGATGGGAACCAGCAGGCCGACCGTGATGGAGACCTCGTTCGAGGGCAGAGACGGCCCTCCGTTCGTCCGGAACGCGCGGACCTGGTACTGATAGGTGGTATTCGATTGGACGCTCGAATCCGTGTAGGTGATTATGTTCCGGGCAACCTGGGCGACGACGGCATAGACGCCGCCGCTGGCTTTTCTTTCGATGAGGAACGCGTTCTCGTTGTTCGAGTTGTCCCTCCAGTTCAGGATGACCCTGCTTCCGGCGTTGTTAAGCCTCGCCGTGAGGTTACTGGGCGCGGCGGGAGGCGCCTGGGGGGTGGTCACGGTCGCGATGTTGGAAGCGGCCGAGTTCCCGACGACGCTGGTGGCAAAAGCCCTGTAAGCGTACGTGGTTAACGGCTGTACGGTAATATCATTGTAGGAGACCGCGACGGGATCGGGAAGCGAAAAAACGAACGGCCAGGTGGCCCCGCCGTTTGTGCTGCGTTCGATCCGGAAACCCGTGATGGGACCTGCCGGTGCGACCCAGGTCAGGCGGACCTCGATCCCGCTCACCGCGACGGCGGCGAGATTGTTTGGAGGCTGGGGGAGCCCCTGAGGCGTGGTTACGGTGGCAACGTTGGAGGCCGGTGAATCCCCGGCCGAGCTGGTGGCAAAGATCCTGTAGGCGTACGGGGTCAAAGGCTGAACCGTGGTGTCGTTGTAAGAAACCGCGGCGGGATCGAGGATCGATAAGCTCAGAGGCCAGGTGGTCCCGCCGTCTGTGCTCCGCTCGAGGCGGAATCCTGTGATGATTCCGGGAGGCACTTCCCAGGTCAGACGGACCTCATTCCCGCTCAATGCGACGGCGGCGAGATTGGGGGGAGGAGAGGGCACGGCCTGGCCCTGACCCAACGTGGCCGTATTGGAGAACGCCGAGTCGGCGACCTTGGTCGGGAATCCGGGAGTCTCGGTATCCCCGACGACGTTGTTGGCGAACACTCTATAATAGTACGCCTGGTTGTCGAGGACGGTCGAGTCGGTGTACGCGACGGCGTCCTTGGGAGCGGTAAATATTGTCAGACCCGCCGTGAAAGCCGCGTCGCCGGCCCTCTGGATCGTGAAGCCGGTCTCGTCGAGAGAGTTGTCGGTCCAGGCCAGCTCGCCCGTCAGGGGAGGCCCGGCGACCAAGGTGGCCGTCAGGCCCGAGGGCGCGGCAGGCACGGCCGCGAGCGCAAACGCGTGCATCATATCCATTTCTTCGTGGCCGAGGATGTGGCAATGCCAAACGTATTCCCAGCCGAAATTGACCTCGTGGTTGACCACGGTGACCGGATTCCCCGCCGGGTCCTTGAATCCGCCCGGACCTCCGGGCATGACCGTTCCGAGCGGCGTGAGGGGGTCGAGCGGCCGGATGCTATTGGGGATCTTGAACGGCAGGGTCGGTGCGATGGGCCTCAAAGCCACGATCGTATCCTCGAGAGGATCGACCCGCACCGTTTCTTTCCAGCCGAGCTCGTTGTCGTCGGGCGGCCTGACGGCGTTGTCCCAGGCGACATGGTTGATCAGCTGGACGTTGAACAGGTGGAAGTGGATCGTGTGGGTGTCGACGCCGTTATGGGTGATCTTCCAGATCTGGGTTCCGTCGCCGGCGACCGGCGAGAGGGGCGTCACGGAGTCCTTGATGACCTCGAGGGGCGGGGCGATGTAAGGGGAGAGGGTGAATCGCTGGACGCCGCTCCCGACGGGCAGTTCGACGCCCAGGAAGCCGCTCATCCGGCCGTATTCCGTGTCGAAGGCTTCACCCATCTCGTCCTGGATGGCCTTGGGCTCGAAGGTGATGGACACCGTCGCGCCATCAGGTTCTGAAAGGTCTTGGAGCCGTCGTGGATCCTCACGAACGGGTCCGCGGGGAAGGAGCCGTTGTAGGCGGAGTTATAGGACGCCTGGGGAACGATGATCGGGTCCTGCGAGACCTCGAAGACGCCCCGTTTCGAGGCGGTCTTCGCGAAGGCGTTCCTCAGGGAAGCCAGGGGATAGGCTCCGGCCGCCGCCGCCGGCGACCCGGATCTGCATGATGGTGCGGGTGTTGGGCCCGTAGCCGGGCTGGGTCGGGGGGGTCCCGCCGGAGCTGACCTGGTCCAGGCTGCCCGGTGTAGTAGTCGTAACGCGGATCGAGCGCCGGGAACGCCGCCGGCGCGTCGTTGTAGAGGATGAGCGTCTTGCCGGCGATAGGCGGAGAAGTCGACGATGACGTCGGCCCGTTCCGCGGTCCCCAGGAGGAGCGAGTGCTCGTTGACGTTGCCGAAGTTGAAGTTCGTCTGGTTCAGGTTCCAGCCGATCGGCTGGTTGGGGACGACGACCGGCGCGGGCAGGAAACCGCCTTCGGTGCCGATCTGGATCCATTCGGGGCCCCGGGTGGCCGGGTCGGGAACGCCGCCTTCACGGCCGTCCGTCGGCCAGGTCGCCGGGAAGCCGGCCGTGGCGGCCGCCGGGACCATCTTGACCTCGGTATCGGTCCGGCCGTCCGCCGTCGTGACCGCGGGGTCGGCGACGTACATCTGCAGGTTGAAGAACCGGTCGTTGGCGGCGTTCAGGATGCGGAAGCGATAGGCCTTCGGCTCGACATCCAGGTACGGGTAGACCGTGCCGTTGACGAGCGGAGTGTCCATGAAGGCTTCCATCGCCATGGACGGATTGGGCGTCCCGGGTGCGGACGGCCCTTCCCACGGCGCGTCGCCCGGCATAGGGATTGGCGACGGGGCCCTGGACGATGTTCGAGGTGGGCGGCCAGAACCAGGGGCCGTAGTGCCAGCGGCCGAAGGCGTTGACCCCGGAGAGGTCGTAGGGGTTCTGGTTCGGCATGTAGACGTGCGGCATCCAGAGATCGCCGGTGTTCGGCACGGGGGGCGTCGTCCCCAATTCCAGGTCGGGTCCTGGGCGGCGATCGTCGCGGCGTCGACGAAGGTCTTGTCCTGGATGATCAGGGGGATCCCGAGGCCCGGCAGGAGCGGCGAGCAGGCCGGGGTTGACGCCGGAGACGTTGGTGCCGTTGATCAGGTCCTGCTCGACCTGGTCGGTCAGCAGGTAACCCGCGGCCTCGCCCGCGTAGACGTTGAGGCGGGTGATGCCGAGCGCGTGGTCGTGGTAGAACATGAGCCGGGCGCTCTGCTGGTTGGTGTAGAAGAAGGTCATCGACCCGGCGCCCGGGTCCGTCATGTCGGGAACGTTGACCACGCTGACACCTTCGGGATACGGCGTGGTCTCAGCCGCCGGGGTGATCCACTGGTGGGGCGTGCCGTCGCTGATCCAGGGGGTGACGCCGCCGTGCAGGTGCAGGGTGGCGCGGTTCTGGGTGTAACATCTCACCCATGGCGGGCCCCATGCCCGCTCCCATGACGGTCGTGTCCACGGGGATGAAGAGGTCGCCGCCCATCCCGGTGGGGAGGGAGTTCGTGAACTTGATGCGCACGGGACGATCCCTCGTGGCTACGATCAGGGGGCCGAGATAATGGTACTTCTTGACCGACGCATCGCTGGTGTTGGTCTGCCGATAGCCGCGAAGCGTCGTTGGTAGGAGGTCCGAATGCAGCTTCTCGGTGTACTGGCCCAATTCGATCTCGTAGTAATCTGCCCCCGAGTATGTCAGCTTGTCGGGGATGGCGACAGGGATATACTGGCCGAGAAGGTTGGCGGCCCCGGCGTCCAGGCCCGCAAGCCGGTCGACGAATTTCCTGATGCCGCCCGTATAGGGGGGGCCGATGACCGCCGAGGCGTCGGCGTCCACGCCGGTCAGGTCCGTGATGAAGACGACGGGCGCCGAGTAGCCGGAGCCCGGATTCGTCAGGCTGATGCCGGTCACGACGCCGCCCGCCACGGTGGCCGTGGCCGTGGCTCCGAGGCCGGTGCCGTAGGCGTCGGAGATGACCACCGTCGGCGACGTATACCCGCTGCCCCCGTCGTTGAGGGTGATCGCGGCGATCACGCCCTTCGGCATCGGGCTATTGGCGTAGTTCGGTAACGGGCCGAAATAGTGGGGGAATCCCCCGGGGTCCATCACCGCCCGGTCGATGGGCCTCTTTCCGTAAAGATAGGCCGAGCGGAGCTTTTTCAGGCGCGCCGCGGCGGCCCTTCTCTCAGCGGGTTTGATCTTCTGCGAGGACGGCTTGGCGGCGACCTTCGTCCCGCTTCCGGCCGATTGAGCCAGGCCCTGTCCGATCCCCCAATCGAGGATGAACAGCGCAAGCAAGAGGCTCAAGAATATACTGATCTTCTTTCCCATTTTTAGGCTGCTCCTTTTATCCGATTTCCGTGCAATGAGCCGGCCGATCTCTTTTCCGGCGGCAATTTGAACTTTCCCTTCGCCGAGTCACCGAATTTTCCCCTCCGAACCTCCTTTCGGCCGCCGGCCGGGGCGTGGTCGGGTCGAATCCCCAAAGCGGCCGTCGCGAATGCGGTCTTGTTGTATGAACGACGCATTTGACCGGAGATTTGAGCAAGATATATGCCAATTCGTTTGCCCGGGCGGGCACCTCACTTCCCCAGGGGAACAGCCCCCTTTTACGGAGGGCGACGACCCTGGGGGGTCGGTCCCCTGCCCCAGGGCAGGATGGATTCCTGCGCCGCAGGACGCTTTCCGGGACCATGGGGCGATAAAGTACGGACCGAGGATCGGTCCGGTCAGAGGAATGGGACCGCGATGCTCCTTCGGAGCGCGGCGCCGGTGTGGGAGCGCGGAGAAGCGGCGATATCCTGGGGCGATCCTGCGGCCACGACCCTGCCGCCGCCCGTCGCCGCCTTCGGGGCCGAGATCGATCACATGGTGGGCCCGGGCGACGATGTCCAGGTTGTGTTCGACGACGACGATGGTGTGGCCCGCGCCGAGCAGGCGCGCGAAGACCTTGAGCAGTTTCTCGATGTCGACGAAATGGAGGCCTGTCGTCGGCTCGTCGAAGACGTAAAGGCTTTCCCCTTTGGCGGGCCGAGCCAGACCGGTCGCGAGCTTCAGACGCTGGGCTTCCCCTCCGGACAGGGTGTCGAGCGGCTGGCCCAGCCGGAGGTAGCCGAGGCCGATCTCGTCGAAGAGAGCCAGAGGGCCTTCCAAGCCCTGCCGTCCGGAAAAGAACGCCCCGGCCTCGCTCATGGTCATGTCCAGGACGTCGGCCACGGTCTTCCCGTCGAGCCCGACCTCGAGGACCTCGGGCTTGTACCGCGTTCCGCCGCAAGCCTCGCAGGTAGACTCGACGTCGGCGAGGAAATCCATGCTGACCGTGGTCTTCCCGGCGCCGCCGCAGGTTTCGCAGCGGCCTTCCTTGGTCAGGAAGGAGAATTGGGATTGCCCGAACCCGCGCGCCTTCGCTCCGGCCGTCGCGGCGAACAGGCTCCGGATCGCGTCGAACATCCCGGCATAGGTCGCCGGGATGCTCCGGGGCCCTCCGTCGAGCGGCTCCTGGTCGACGGGAATGACCCGCTCGAACCGCTCGAGGCCCGCGATATCCCTGCATCCGACCGGCCGGCCGGCCCTCGCCGACGCCGTCAGGACGTCGAAGACCAGGCTCGACTTGCCGCTTCCGGATACGCCGGTCACCGCGGTCAGGACGCCGGACGGAATATCGACGTCGATCATCCGGAGGTTGTTCGCCGAGGCCCCGGTGATCCGGACGCCGGGCCGGGGCGTTCCGGGCAAGGGCGATGCGGCGGGCAGGCCGCCCGCCAGATATCGCCCGGTCGGCGACGCCGGGATCTTTGCGACCTCGTCCGGACTCCCTTCGGCCACGATCCGGCCGCCGTCCGCGCCCCGCCCCCGGCCCCATGTCGATGAGCCGGTCCGCCGCCCGGATGACGTCGATGTCGTGCTCGACGACGACGACCGTGTTCCTCCGGCCGGTCAGGTCCTTGAGCATGGCGACGAGGCGCGCCGTGTCGCGCGGGTGAAGGCCGATCGTCGGCTCGTCCAGGACATAGGTGACCCCGGAAAGGCGGGCGCCGAGCTGGCCGGCCAGCCGCAGCCGCTGGGCTTCTCCTCCCGAAAGCGTCGCCGACCGCCTGTCCATGGCCAGGTAATCCAGGCCGACGTCGCGGATGAGGGAGAGCCGCCGGAGGATCTCCGTCCGGACGGCCGCTGTCACGGCCGCGGCTTCACTCCGGCGCCCCGGAAACGACCCTCGTCTTCGAAGAACCCGAGGCCTCGCGGACGGTCAGGGCGGAAAGCTCGGCGATGTTCAGGCCCGCGCAGCGTGACGGCGAGAGAGGATCCGGCTTGAGCCGGGCGCCGCCGCAGGCCGGGCAAGGATCTTCCATCATGAGGAGGCAGCATCGCCTCCCCGCGGTCGTCGGCGTGCTTGCGCTCGTATTCCTCCGTCGACCAGGTTTGCGAAGCCTTTCCACGGCCCTTTGAACCGGAATTCCCCGGCGCGGCGCTTGCGTTTGTAGGACCAGACGACGTCGTAGACTCCGGTCCCCGGTCCCGAACATGGCGACGCGCCGCGCCTCCTCGCCGAGCGCGTCATAGGGGACGGAAAAATCGATGCCCAGGGCCCGGCCGGCGGCTCTCAGCGCCGCGACGTACTGGCCGTGGGGATCGCCGTAGAACCGCCCGGTCTTCGTCCCGTCGAGGGCCCCGCCGTCAAGCGGCCTCGCCGGATCCGTCACCAGCCTTTCCGGATCGCAGACCGTGAGTCGACCGAGGCCTTTGCAGCGAGGGCAGGCGCCCTGCTCGTGGTTGAAGGAGAACCGGCTCGCCGTGAGCGGCCGGCCCGCGAGCTCCGGCGGCGGAGTCCCTGCCCGCGAGTAGAGCAGGCGGTAATAATCGTAGATCTCGGTCATCGGTCCCGACGGTCGAGCGCGGGTGGCGGGCGGCCGAGCCGGGCCGATGGCGATGGGCGGCGTCAGGCCCCGGGCGGAGGCGACATCGGCCCGCCCGCCCTTGTCGATGAGGCTGCGGACGATAGGCGGAGAAGCTCTCGATGTACCGCTGGAGGGACTCGGCGAAGAGCGTGTCGAAGGCGAGCGAGGACTTGCCGCTCCCGGACGGGCCGCTGACGACGGTGAGCCGGTTGAAGGGGATGCGGACGTCGATCGCTCTTGAGGTTGTGGGTCGAGACACCGTTCAGGACGGATCGGGCCGTCGGCGTCGGGCCGGCGTCGGCCGTCCCGGCCGCGGCGCGCGGCCAGCCGGCGGATGCCCGCGAGGGCCCGGCCCGTGAGCGAGGCGGGTTCCGGCCGCGACCTCTTCCGGGGTTCCGGCGGCGACGACGCGGCCGCCTTCGTCCCCGCTCCCGGGCCCGAGGTCGACGACGCGGTCGGCCGCCCGGATGAACGTCGGGGTCGTGCTCGACGGCGACGATGGTGTTGCCCGTTGTCCACGAGCTCCTGGAGCGAGGCGAGCAGGTTGTCGATGTCGTGCGGATGGAGGCCCGTCGTCGGCTCGTCCAGGATGTAGAGCGTGTTCCCGGCCGCGGGCCGTCCGAGCTCCGAGGCGAGCTTGACGCGCTGGGCCTCGCCGCCGGAGAGGGTCGTCGAGCTCTGACCGAGCTTGAGATAGCCCAGGCCGAGCCGGACGCCAGGACGTCCAGGAAGCGGCCGACGGCGGGCCGGTCGCGGAAGAAGCCCGCCGCCTCGGCGACGCTCATCTCGAGGACGTCGTGGATGTCCTTTCCCCCGGTACACGGATCTCGAGCGTCTCGTCGTTGAACCTCCGGCCCTCGCATTCGGGGCAGACGACTTCGACGTCGCCCAGGAAGTGCATGCCGATCTGGAGGAGCCCCGCGCCCTGGCAGGTTTCGCAGCGGCCGCCCTTGACGTTGAACGAGAAGCGCCCCTTGCCCCAGCCCCGGGCCGCGGCTTCGGGCAGGGCGGCGAAGAGGTCGCGGATGCGGTCGGAGATCCCCGTGTAGGTCGCGGGATTGGAGCGGGGCGTCCGGCCGATGGGGGACTGGTCGATCTCGATGATCTTGCCGGCGCGGCCTTCGATCCGGAGGCCGTCGGCGTCCGGTCCCGGGTCCGGAGCGCCCGTCGCGAAGCCGGGCGGCCAGGACGTGCCTGACCAGGGTGGACTTGCCGGCGCCGGAGACGCCGGTCACGACGTTGAAGGCGCCGAGCGCGAACTCAACGTCGATGTCCTTGAGGTTGTGCTTTCGGGCCCCGCGGACGGATATGGCGCCCGTCCCCGGCCGCCGCGTCGAGGGCTCCGGGACCCGCAGGTCGCCCGTGAGGTAATCTCGGGTCAGGCTGACGCCCGGCGGCATGGCGGCCAGGCCTTCCGGCGAGCCGCTGAAGAGCACCCGCCCGCCTTCGATCCCGGCCCCGGGCCCGAGGTCGATGATGTGATCGGCCGGCCGCGATGACGGCTTCGTCGTGCTCGACGACGAGGACCGTGTTGCCGTTGTCCCGGAGCTCGCTCAGGACCGCGAGGAGCCGGGCCGTTTCTGCGGGGTGGAGGCCGACCGTCGGCTCGTCGAGGACGTAGAGGACGCCCCGCAGCCCGCTCCCGGCCTGGGACGCCAGCCGGATGCGCTGGGCTTCGCCGCCCGAAAGGGTCGTGGACTCGCGGTCGAGCGTCAGATAGCCGAGTCCGAGCCGCAGGAGGAGGTCCGTCCGCTTCAGGACGGCGTCGCGGAGGGACGGGCCCGCCGTCCTCTCCCGGCCCGTGAATTCGAGGGCCCGGAAGAACCCGTCGATCTCTATGTATGGACAAGACGGCTCATCTCGGCGATGTCCCGGCCGCGAAAGGCGACCGCTAGGGCCTCCGGTCTCGGAGCCGGCGGCCGCCGCAGGCCCGGCAGGGCAGCGTCCGGGCGAAGCGGAGGATGTTGCGGTTCCGCTTCTGCCTCAGGATGGCCTCCATGACGGGCAGGATGCCCTTGTAGATGCCCTCCTCCCGGGGCCGGGCGGTGATGCCCTTCCAGCGCATGCGCGAGGCCAGGGGGTGCTTGCCGATAGGGGATGCGGATCCGGTCGCTCCCGTTGAGGACGACGTCCCTCTGCTCCTCCGTCAGGTCTTTCCAGGGGATATCGACGCTGAAGCCGTGGGCCCGGCAGACCTGGTCGAGGACGTCCATCGTCACCTGGGAATAGATGACGTAGCCGCTCGGCGTCGTGATGACGAGCGCGCCCTCGCGCAGGCTTTTCGAGGAGTCGGCGACGAGGAGCTCCGGGTCGATGCGGTCCTCGACGCCGAGGCCCTTGCAGGCCGGGCAGGCGCCTCGGGGGGAGTTGAAGGAGAAGAGCCGGCGCTCGGGCCGGGATCCCGTCGGGCGCGTCGCCCAGCCGGGCGTAGAGGAGCCGCAGATCGTCGTGGAGCTCCGTCAGGGTCCCGACCGTCGAGCGGGGATTGCCCGTGACCGTCCGCTGGCCGACGGCGATGGCGGGGGAAAGGCCGGCGATATGGGCGACCTCGGGCCGTCGGAGCTTGCCCAGGAACTGGCGGGCGTAGGAGGAGAACGATTCGAGGTAGCGCCGCTGGGCTTCCCGGAAGACGACGTCGAACGCCAGGGAGGACTTTCCGGAGCCGGACACGCCGGTGACGACGGTGATCCGGCCGCGCGGGATGTCGACGTCGATCCCCCGGAGGTTGTTCTCGGACGCCCGCTTGACGACGACGCCGTCGCGGGCGGAGGCTTCGTCGAGGGAGGCGGTCGATCGGCGTTGGTCGGGCATGGGGACACCTAAGATAGCATCCCGCTCACGGCATGGCAAACCGACCGCGTCGGACCGGGGATCGGCTGGAGCCGGGCCGGGCGGGCGGTCCGCCCGGCCCCAAAATTAAGGAAGGAGATACGCGAACGGCCCTTGATAGGTCGCTCTATCCTATAGACGGGCCGGCGCCCGGTTTTATCTCACTCGGTCTCGAAAGAACCCCTCCCATACGATTGACACGCCCGGGCCCCGATGTTAAATTGATGATGGAAGCGAGGGAGAAACGTGAAGGATACCATTCGGACCGCGTCCCTGTACCAGACTCCCGTGTCGCAGAAGCTCGTCGACCTCATCGAGCGGAGCGCCGAGGAGCTGACCAAGCGGTATCTCGAGGACGTCAAGAGGAACCTCAGCCTGCCCACCTACAAGCTCTTCGACGAAAAGGAGCTGTTCCGCCGGGCCCACAAGGTCTACAGCCAGCTCGGCAAATGGATCTCCCAGGAGACCTCCAAGGAGGAGATCAAGAGCTACTGGAGAGAGCTTGGCAGACAGCGCCGCGCGGAGGGCTTCCCCCTCCCCGAGATCATCCTCTCCCTGAGCCTCCTTAGACGGCACCTCTGGCTCAAGGTCCAGTCCGAAGGACTCCTGGATACCGCCCTCGACCTCTATCAGGCGATGGAGCTCAACAATCGGGTGGTCACGTTCTTCGACCGGGCCATCTATTACGCCGCCTGCGGCTACGAGAGCAAGGATTAGCGCCCGGGAAGGCCGCTCGGGGTACGGACGGCGCGCCCCAAGGGATCTTCCGGGCAGGCCGGGAAGGGGGGATGATGTGCGAGTTCTGTCATAAGCACGGGGAAGGGAAAACCTGGTACCTCAAAGCGGAGAACTATTCCGACGACCTGATGAGCGACCTCGGCCGGCGGGGGTTCATCCGTGATTTTTTCGAGAACCTCCCGGCCCGCTATCCGGGCCAGCTCCGCCAGGTCGAAAAGCTCGACAAGCTGCCCGCCTTCGTCCAGAGAGCCGTCCGGCGGCAGATTCTGCGGAAACAGAAGGTGGATCACTTCGGCCAGGTCGTTCCCATCGAGGAGATCGAGAAGATCTTCGGGTTCGTTACGTCGATCGTCCGCCTGGCCTGCATTTGCCGGCACTTGACGGTCGGGCACGAGCACCGTTTTTGCTACGGAGTGAGCCTCGCCCCGAACGGAGGGGAATGGACCCGGTTCCTCCGTGAGATCGACGCGGGGTATCTCATCGGCCCCGAGACGAAAGGCCTCGAGGTCCTTTCGGCTCGGGATACGCTGGCGGCCTTTCGCGAGCACGAGAAAGAGGGCTGCTGCCACACCGTCTGGACCTTCAAGGCCCCCTTTATCGGGGGCATCTGCAATTGCGACAGCGCGGACTGCCTTGCGCTGAAGTTCCAGCTCAAGAGCGGGATCGCGACCCTGTTCCGGGCCGAATACGTCGCGGGGATCGCTGCGGACCTCTGCAGCGGCTGCCGGGAGTGCCTGCGCCTCTGTTCCTTCGGGGCCTTGAATTACGGCCCCGCGAAGAAAAAGGTCTCCGTCGACGCCGGCCGCTGTTTCGGCTGCGGCATTTGCCGCTCGGTTTGCTCCAAAAAGGCGATCACGCTGTCGGCCCGGGCCTCGGTTCCCGCGGCGCGGGAGCTCTGGATTTAAGAAGAAGCGAGACGGGCGAGACGCGCGAGGCTGGGAAGTTCGGGACGCCTGTTCTATAATTACCGCGTGCGGAGCTTGACGAGCCAGCCGATCGGACTGTACGTCCATTTTCCGTTTTGCAGGGCGAAGTGCCCCTATTGCCATTTCGCCAGCGTCCCGTTCCGGGAGGACCTCCGTGAGAAATGGTTCGAGGGGCTTGAAAAAGAGGTCGCACGGCACGCCCCGGAGGGCTTCCGCGCCGATACGCTCTATATCGGCGGCGGCACGCCGTCGCTCCTTGGACCCGGCGACATCGGGCGGGTGCTGGAAGCCCTGAGGGCCGGCTTCCGTCCGGAGCTCGTGGAATTCACCCTGGAGGCGAATCCGGACATCCCGGATGCGCCCCCCCTCGAAGGATGGCGGGACGCCGGGGTGACCCGGCTGAGCATCGGCGCTCAATCCTTCGACGACCGCATTCTCGGAGTCCTGGGTCGAACCCACACCGCCCGCCGGGCCGGGGATCTCGTCAGGGGCGCGCGCCGCACCGGATTCCCGGTCGTCGGGATCGACCTGATGATCGGCGTTCCGACCGAGACTCCGGATTCGCTCCGGAGGACGATGAGCGCGGTCGCGGACCTCGGCCCGGACCATGTCTCCCTCTACATCATGGAGAATCTCGAAGGACTCCCGTTCGAAGCCTTTGCCCGGGCCCATCCCATGGAAGACGACGCGGCGGCGGACGCATACGAGTTCATGCGGGAGGAGCTGGAATCCGCCGGCCTGCGGAGGTATGAGATCTCGAACTTCGCCAGGGAAGGGGCCGAGTGCCTCCATAACATGAAATATTGGCGCTATGAGCCCTTCCTGGGTCTCGGCCCTTCCGCCTGTTCCCATATCGGCGCCGTCCGGTGGTGCAACAAGCCGGCGATCGAGGATTGGGCGGCGGGCTTGGCCTCCGGCGGCGATCCCCGAGGCGAGGTCCGGGAGCTAACGCCCGAGGCCGGACTTCGCGAGGCCTTGATCTCCGGCCTGCGGACGGTCCTCGGCGTCCGGGCGCGCGAGCTCGAAGAGCGGTTCGGGATCGACGTCCTGGAGATGTTCCGTCGGGAGCTCGGAGAGCTCAGGAACGAAGGCCTGCTCGCCGTCGAGGACGGCCGCCTGCGCATTCCCGGCGACAAGCTCCTGATATCCAACGCGGTCCTTTCGCGATTTGTTTGACAAGGAGGTCGGCATCATGAAGAAGGCACTCACCCCCGAAGCGCTCGCCCGTCAGGGCAAGGCCCGGCTGAGGGCTAAAGCCGACCCGACCAGGGCGGCGGGAGCCAGGAAGTACTTCAAGGAGACCGTGGAGTTCTACGGCGTCGCCTCGCCCGACGTCCGGGGCATCGCGGCCGAACTCTACGCTTCGATCAGGACGGATTGGGCGGTGGAAGACGCCGCCCGCTACTGCGAGATCATGCTCCGCGAGGCCGAGCTCGAGGCCAAGGCCCTGGGCGCTCTCGTCATGATCCGCTACAAGAAGGTCCTGCCGAAGTCCCTCTTCGAGCGCATCAAGGGTTGGCTGGCCGCGGACCTCCTGAACAACTGGGCCTCTGTGGACGTCTTCTGCCCCGACGCCGTGGGCGTCCTGCTCGTCCGCTATCCGGAGCTCGTGGCGAGGATCAAGTCCTGGGCCGTCCATCCCAATCTCTGGGTGCGGCGGGCGTCCCTCGTTTCCTTCCTGAAGCTGGCGAAGAACGAGGCCTATTCCGACACGATCTACGATATCGCGAGGTCCCATTTCGCGACCGGGGACGATCTTATTCAGAAGGCCGCCGGCTGGCTCCTGCGCGAGGTGGGGAAGAGGGACATGGCTCGGCTCGAGCGATTCCTCCTCGAGCACGGGCCGGCCATCCCGCGCACGACCCTTCGTTACGCCATCGAACGGTTCGACCCGAAGAAGCGGGCCGAGCTCCTGCTCAGGACAAGAGGCTGAGCGGGCGTGGGGACGCCGGGCCGGAGCCCGGCACGTCAAGTACCGTCGCCGGCCGAGGCTAAGGCCGGGGCGCCGCGACGGGGCCGCCGAGGTCCGACTTTGCCAGCATTCCGCGTCCTATCGCGACCAGGTGCTTGACCAGATCTATGGCGACGAAAAGAGCGATGAAAAGGAGGGAGAACTTCAGGCCCATCCTGATGGCGGGAGTCGAAGGGACGAGCGACGCCACGGCGAACGGCGCCTCGAAGGGCTGGCGCAGGAGCAGCCCGATGAGGACGAGGGAAACCCCGTCCGAGGCCGCTTCCACCCAGCGGGAGGCGGCGAAGACCCGAACGATCGAGGCGAGGGCCCCGGCGGCGAACATCGCGACGACGATCAGGGAGATCCGATATCCCACCTCCGGGGTGAACAGGGGCCTGGGCTCGCTGAAATCCAGGTTGAGAAGGAACACCGTCCGGCACCGAACGAAGACGTAGGCCGCGAAAAGCGCGACGCCCGACGCGAGGGCCGCGCCGGTGATCTTCACGACCCGGCGCTTCGGCGTCCTCACTTCGTCGATATCGACGGAGAACTTGGGCCAGGGAAGCTTGACCTCCTTGCCGCTCCGGGTGATGAGGTACAGGACCAGGGTCACGACGCCCAGGTCGAACAGGAAGGCGGTCGGCAGGTAAAGGACGGCCTCGAACGGCCCCATCCGGGGCACGAAGAGGAACGGGAACATGATGAAGCTCTCGCGGAAGATGACCGCGGCGAGCGTGAAGAGGAAGTGACAGGCGAACAGGAACGCCGTGTAACGGAACAGGAAACGCCTGTAGACGGGAGCTATGATCGGATGCCCGTCGACGTACCGGTCCGCGACCCGCCGGGCGGGCCCGAAGGCGGCGATGACCTTGTTCAGGGAATCGTCCGTGACCGCCCCGAATTCCTCTTCGGCCTTCTCCAGGATGTGGCTCCGGATCTCCGAAAGGATCTCCTGCCGCTCCTCGCGGCCCGACAGGAAATGGCCGATCTCTTCGAGATAGGCTTCGAGCTTTTCAGACATGGTTCTTCTCCCCGGTGAAATAGCTCAGGACCCGGTCCTGTTTCTTCCAGATGGACAGGAGCTCGGCCCTCAGGGCCCGCCCCTCCTCGGTGATGGAATAGAATTTACGCGGCCGCTCCTCGCGGACGTCCCACTTGCTCCGGATCCAGCCGTTCTTCTCGAGGCGGCGAAGCAGGGGATAGAGGGTGTTCTCCTCGACCTCGTACCCTTGGTCCCGGATGGTCCGGACCATCGCGTAACCGTAGGTATCCGTCTCGAGAAGGGTCAGGACGAGGATCTGGAGGAATCCCCGGTTCATCTCCGTTTCGAAGCTTCCGATCTCGGGGTCCATGGCCAGGGCACCTCTTTTCAGCATGGGCATTTAATACTGTGTGATTTATCTACCATGCGTACAATATAATAATGTGTATCATACAGTATGTCAAGCTTTTTTTGTTTTTCTTTCATTTTCCCGTTAAACCTCCGATCAAACAGGGCATGAGTGGCGCATCTTTTCGTTCTTATGCGTCGTATATAAGGGAGGAACGGAGGGCGGACGGGCTCGATGGACGTCATGTCGGATTCTGTGCTATAAATTCTTATCCATTATCGGTCGAAGGAGGAACGGTGAAGATCAAGTCAGGCATCGGTTTCGTCATCATCCTAGGGCTCATTTCCCTGGTCTCGTTCGGGCCGCAGGAAGCGCGCGTCCTGCGCTTCCCGACGGTCTCGGACGACCCGATCGTCTTCAGCTTCGCCGGCGACCTCTACACGGTCCCGCTCGCCGGCGGGATGGCCCGCAAGCTCACGTCCCTACGAGGGCTACGAGGCCTTCGCCCGCTTCTCGCCCGACGGCGCAATCGATCGCCTTCACCGGCGAGTACGACGGCAACCGCGAGGTCTACCTCATCCCGGCCGAGGGCGGCGTGCCCAAGCGCCTGACCTACACGCCCTCGCTCGGCCGCGACGACATCTCCGACCGCATGGGCCCGAACAACCTCGTCATGGGCTGGACCCACGACGGGAAGCCAGATCGTCTTCCGCTCCCGGATGCGCGAATGGAACGATTTCAACGGCCAGCTCTATCTGGCCTCGACGGACGGCGGGACGCCCGAGCAGCTGCCGCTGCCGCGCGGCGGGTTCTGCTCCTTCTCGCCCGACGACAAGAAGCTCGCCTACAACCGCGATCTTCCGCGAGTTCCGGACCTGGAAGCGCTACCGCGGCGGCATGGCCGACGACATCTGGATCTACGATTTCGCCACCAAGACGGTCGAGAACATCACCAACAACCCGGCCCTCGACATCATCCCGATGTGGAGCGGCGACCGGATCTATTTCCTCTCCGACCGGGACGAGAACAAGCGGATGAACCTCTACGTCTACGACCTCGGCGACGAAGGCGACCCGCAAGCTGACGGACTTCACCGAGTTCGACATCAAGTTCCCCTCGCTCGGCCCCAACGCACATCGTCTTCGAGAACGGCGGCTACATCTACACGCTTCGACCTGGCCACCGAGAAGACGGCGAAGGTGCCCGTCGTCATCGCCGACGACATGGTCTCCGGGCCGGGCAAGGTCGTCAAGGTCGCCGGCCGCGTCACCAACTACGAGATCGCCCCCGACGGCAAGCGGGCCCTCTTCGGCGCCCGCGGCGACGTCTTCACCGTCCCCGCCAAGTACGGCAACACCCGGAACCTGACCAGGACCCCCGGCGTCCACGAGCGGGCCTCCAAGTGGTCGCCCGACGGCGAGATGGATCGCCTACATCTCCGACACGAGCGGCACGGACGAGATCTGGCTCATGGCCCAGGACGGGACGGGCGAGCCGCGCCAGCTCACGACCGGCGGCGACACCTACAAGTACCAGATCTCGCTGGTCGCCCGACGGCGAAGAAGATCCTCTGGAACGACAAGATGCAGCGGCTGAGCTATCGTCGACGTCGCGACGGCAAGGCGATCGACGGTCGTGGCCAAGGCCGAGGCCGGCGAGATCGGCCAGTTCGCCTGGTCGCCCGACAGCCGGTGGATCGCCTACGGCAAGCCCGAGGTCGAGGGCATGAACAGGATCTACCTCTACTCGCGTCGACTCGCAAGAAGACCTTCGCGGTCACCGACGGCTGGTACAACTCCGGCGGCCCGTCGTTCAGCACCGACGGCAAGTACCTCTTCTTCGTCTCCGACCGGGACTTCAACCCCGTCTACAGCGCGACCGAATGGAACCACGCCTACCTGGCCATGTCGCGGGTCTACTTCGTGACCCTGGCCAAGGACACGAAGTCGCCCTTCGAGCCGAAGAGCGACGAGGTGGCGATCAAGAACGAGCACGAGAAGCCCGCCGCCGGCCGGCCAAGACGGCACGCGACAAGAAGCCCGCCGACAAGGACGCGGAGGCCGCGAAGGCCGTCCGTCGGTCAAGGTCGACCCCGACGGCCTCAAGGACCGCATCGTCGCCCTGCCCATCGAGACGGCCAATTACGGCGAGCATCACGGCCGTCGGGCGACTCCGTCTATTACCAGAAGTTCCACGGCCGTGGAGCCGCCGCCTGGCCCTCATGCTCTACGACCTCGCGGAGCACAAGGAAACGGACCTCGGCCCGGTCCACGGCTACGAGATCTCGGCCGACGGCAAGAAGATGCTCGTCGGCCGAGGACGGCGCCTACGCCATCATCGACCTGCCCAAGGCGCCGATCAAGCTCGAGCCGAAGCTCGACCTCTCCGGCATGGAGGTGACGCTCGACCTCCGGCCGGAATGGAACCAGATCTTCGACGAGTGCTGGCGGCAGATGAAGGACTTCTTCTACGCCCCGAACATGCACGGCGTCGACTGGGACGGCCATGCGGCTGCGCTACAAGCCGCTGGCCGCGGCCGTCAACCACCGGGCCGACCTGACCTACGTCATCGGCGAGATGATCGGCGAGCTCAGCGACCGGCCACACCTACGTCGGCGGCGGCGAGATGCCCGCCGCCGCCGAAGGTCAAGGTCGGGATGCTCGGGGCCCAGTTCGAGCGCGACGCCAAGACCGGCTATCTACCGGATCGCCAAGATCCTCAAGGGCCAGAACTGGGACCGGAGCCTGCGCTCGCCGCTGACCGAGATCGGCGTCAACGTCAAGGAAGGCGAGTACATCCTCGCCGTCAACGGCCGCGCCACGCGACCAGCTCGCCGACATCTACGAGGCCCTCTACAACACGGTCGGGCAAGCAGGTGACGCTCAAGGTCGAACGCCGCGCCCGACGGAGAAGGGCGAGCCGCGAGGTCGTCGTCGTCCCCGTCGAGACCGAGAACGCAGCTCTACTACCACACCTGGGTCGAGGACGAACATCGCCAAGGTCGCCAAGGCCACCGGCGGCAAGGTCGGCTACATCCACATCCCGGACATGGGCGACCGAGGGCCTCAACGAGTTCGTCAAGTACTTCTATCCCCAGCTCCGGAAGAAGGCCCTGATCATCGACGTCCGCGGCAACGGCGGCGGCAACGTCTCGCCGCATGATCATCGAGCGGCTGATGCCGCGAGATGGTCATGGTCGAGGTCGGCCCGCAACGGCGCCCCGGGCCCCGACCCCGGCGCCGCCGTCCTCGGGCCCAAGGTCTGCCTCTGCGACGAGTTCTCGGCCTCCGACGGCGACATCTTCCCCTACCGGTTCAAGACGCTCAAGCTGGGCAAGCTCATCGGCAAGCGGACCTGGGGCGGCGTCGTCGGCATCCGCGGCTCCCTGCCGCTTCTCGACGGCGGCTCCCTCAACAAGCCGGAGTTCGCCCCCTACGCCGCGGACGGCAAGGGCTGGATCATCGAAGGGCATCGGCGTCGAGCCCGACATCGTCGTCGACAACGACCCGGCCCGGGAATTCGCCGGCGTCGACGACCAGCTCAACAAGGCCATCGAGGTCATCCTCGAGGAGCTGAAGACGAAGGGCCGGGAGATCCCGCCGGTCCCGCCCTACCCGATCAAGAAAAGTAAGCCGGATTGCGGGCCCCAGTTGTAATCGGGGGCGGAATCCTGTATAATGGACTTCCCAGGGAAGGAAGGGAGCCCCGATGCCGGATGACGCCAGGTCAAGGTCAGCTGCTCGTCCGTGCGGCACGACCAACTATTTCCCCGCGAACGCGCCGGGCAAGAAGGTCGTCTGCGGCCGGTGCAAGGCCGCCTCTGCCCCAGCCGGGGACGGTCCTCGAGCCCGGCCCCGGGGCAGGCCTACAACCTCTTCCAGAACTCCGGACCTGCCCGTCCTGGTGGATTTCTACTCGCCGACCTGCGGCCCCTGCCACATCATGCATCCGGTCCTCGACCGCCTGGCCAGGCGCCGGGCCGGCGAGATCATGGTCGTCAAGGTCAACGTCGATCAGTACCCGGAGCTTTCCCACGGCTTCGGGATCCAGGCCGTCCCCACCTTCGTCATCGTCCAGAAGGGCACGGAGCGGGCCCGGACCTCCGGCGCCCTGTCGGAGGAGAACTTCTCCCTCTGGGTGGCCAGCCGGACCTGAAACGCCCAAGACCCGGGTCATGGGACCGTTCCGCTTATTGACGAACACCCGGCCGTTCACGAATAATGGACGTTCATATTCCAGCCCCGGCGGACCGGCGGCTCGCGAAAAATGAACATAGAGAATCCGAGATGATCGATAAGCAGAGAACACTTCGGCTCGGACCGATCCTTCCGGCGGGACTCCTCGTCCTGTCCTCCTTCGGCTGGGGCGCCCAGTCCCACCTTTACGAGATGAAGGCCCTCCGGGCAAGGGGAGAGGTGAGCGTCGACGGCCGGTTGGACGAGCCCGACTGGCGGAGGGCCCTGCCGGTCGACCATTTCATCCAGAAGGAGCCCGAGGAGGGCCGGCCGGCGACCGAGGTCACCGAGGTCCGGGTCATCTACGACGAGAAGAACATCTATTTCGGTGTCTTCTGCCGCGACAGCCGCCCGGATCGGATCGTGGCCAGCGAAATGCGCCGGGACGCCGAGCTCCGGAACGACGATTATTTCGAGATCATCCTCGACACCTACAACGACCACCGCAACGCCTTTTCGTTCGCGGTAAACCCCGTCGGCGCCCAGCGGGACCTCCTCATCCGCGACGAGGGGGCCAATGTCAACCGCGAATGGGACGGGATCTGGACCGCCCGGACCCAACGGACCGAGGAGGGCTGGACGGCCGAGATCGCCGTTCCCTTCCGCACCCTGCGCTTCAGCAACCTGGAGAACCAGACCTGGGGGGTCAATTTCGGCCGGTCGGTGGCTCGGAAGAGGGAGGAGAGCTTCTGGACTCCCATCCTCCGGAGCTACGGCTACATGGGCCGGATGAAGATCTCGTACTTCGGGCATCTGACTGGTTTGTCCGGCCTTGAGCAGGGGGAGAAGCTCCAGGTGGTGCCCTACGTCATCGGGGGCGGCAACAAGGAGGAAGCCGCGGCGCCCTTCAGGGGAAAGGCTGACGCGGGCCTCGACCTGAAGTACAGGTTGACCTCCAACCTGACGGCCGACCTGACGGTCAATACCGACTTCGCCCAGGTCGAATCGGACCAAGAGCAGTTCAACCTCACGCCCTACAGCCTCTTTTTTCCGGAGAAGCGGGAGTTCTTCCTCGAAGGGGCGGACATCTTCCGGTTCGGCGAGCGCTTCCAGGAGCACGATATGCCCACGACGCTCCTCTTCTTCAGCCGGTCCATCGGGCTCTCCGAAGACGGCAAGGAGGTTCCCGTGCTGGGCGGCGCCAGGGTCACGGGCAAAGCGGGGCGCTACGACATCGGCATCATGGACATCCTGAGCGGCAGAACGTCCTACGTCAACGACGACGGCGAATTCGTCGATATCGGCCGGGCCAATGCCGCGGTCGTCCGGATCAAGCGGGACATCTTCGAGACGTCCTCGATCGGGATCATCGGCATGAGCAAGGACCCGCTTGACGGAGGGGCGTACAACCGGGCGACGGGCATCGACTTCAATCTGGCCTTCGGCCCGGGATTCAGGACAGACGGGTTCCTGGCCAGGACGTTCTCCCCCGGCCTGAAGAACAAGGACTGGGCGGGGGCGGTCAATTCGAGCTACGCCGACGATTTCTGGGACTTCGGCCTCTCCTATACGGATATCGGGGGGAACTTCGATTCCGAGCTCGGATTCGTGCCCCGGACGGACATCCGGAAGATCAAGCTCAACACCGGCGTCGGGCCGCGGCCGCGCTTCCTCGGCCTCCGTCAAAGCTTCTTCATGAACAACTTGACCTACATCGAGGACCACACGGGCCGGCTCCAGAGTCGGAGCATCTTCACCGGGGTCTGGAACAGCTTCCAGGACGGAAGCCAGCTGTTTCTGGGCTACGGCCGGAACTTCGAGCGCCTCGACGAGGATTTCGAGATCAAGGACGGCGTCATCATCCCCGTCGGCGGCTACTCCTTCAATTCCTTTTCGGCCATGTATAGGTCGGACCGGAGCCGGGACGTGGCCCTCGGCGGGGACGTCCAGTTCGGGGAATTCTACAGCGGGCACCTGGCGTCGATCGGGGCGGAGAGCTTCCTCAAGGTCTCGCGGAACTTCAACATGGAGCTCCAGGTCAGCCGCAACCGGTTCGACCTGCCCGTCCCGGGAGGCAGGTTCTCGACGACCATCGCCGGGGGACGATTCATTTATTCCTTCACGCCGAGCCTTTATGCCAAGGCGTTCCTCCAATGGAACGACTCGGAGGATCTCTTCAAGAGCAACGTCCTCGTCCGGTGGATCTACAAGCCCGGCGCCAGCATCTTCTTCATCTATAACGAGACCCGGAACCTCGTCGGGGGCGCCCCGATCGAGGATCGGACCATCATGCTCAAGGCGAGCTTCCTGTTCAACCTCTGAGCTTTCCTTCCTTAACGCGGTTTTCTTTGTCCCCATGACGACCTTTTCCGGGATCTGAAGATCGCGCGTTCTTCAATATTATGGATGGACTCCAAATATTTGGAGCGAGAAGCCGATCCCGATCATTGTTCAATAATCGTAACATATTTATAAAGTATTACTTATGACTGTGCCATATAGTTGGCATAAATATTGCTGTTTTTAAATGCGGATGAAGTTTAATCAAGTGATGAAGTTTAATCAAGTAAGGAGTGTGAATGACGTTAGAATGAGGAGGGGGGCGTGGTACCAAGGGCTGAGGTGAGCCTTGTTCGGATTCACCTCGGGAAAAAGAGGTTAGAAAAACAAAAAAAGGCGGATCAAATCGAATGAAAATTAAGTTGTTATTTCTACTTCTCATCATTTTCGTAGCGACCGCTGGAACGGCTTTCGCCCAGGTCACACCGGAAGGTAGGATTACCGGAAAGGTTCTCGATAACCAGGGAAGTCCTCTTCCCGGAGTGACGGTCGAAGCCACCAGCCCCAAGCTGATCGGCAAGGCCACCGCGGTCACCGACGGCAACGGAATCTATCGCATAATGGCCCTCCCGTCCGGCACTTATGATATTACATTCACTCTCGCCGGGTTCAATACGCTGGTCAGGAAGGATATCCTGCTGGACTTTTCCCAGACCCTGGCCCTGAACGTAACGCTGGACCAGTCGGCCATCAATGAGCAGGTCACGGTCGTCGGCCAGGCCCCCATGATCGATGTCAAGAGCACGACCAAGGGCCAGACCATGACCAAGGAGACCTTCCTGTCCCTCCCCCGCGGGAGGGCCTTCGATTCCCTCGTCGCCACCATCCCCGGCGTCTCGAATGACGACACCACGGCGGGCGTTTCGGTCGACGGCGCCACGGGCGCCGAGAACGTCTGGTACGCCGACGGCGCGGACGTGACGGACTTCCATCTGGGCGTCAAGGGCACGAACATGGTCCTCGAGCTCGTGGACGAGGTCAAGGTCACGGCGTCGGGCTACAACGCCGAATTCGGCGGCTCGATGGGCGGCGTCATCAACGTCATCACCCGGGCCGGCGGGAACACCTACCACGGCGACCTGATGATGTTCTACGAGAACAATACGAAGCTGATGCGGGGCGCCGCGAGAGATTACATCCGGCAGAACCAGGATGACTATACTCTCTGGGAATACGTCAACAACGACACCCTCTATTTCAACGGCGGCAAGGACCGGGACAACTACAACCGGTACGAGGGCGTCCTCAGCCTCGGCGGCTATATCCTCAAGGACAAGCTGTGGTTCTTCGGCTCCCTCAATCCGATCTTCAGCCAGACAAAGGCCCAGAGGGACTTCAACTATCGGGAAGGGCCCTTCCAGACCTTCAAGTCGAAGACTACTAATTACAACGGGTCCATCAAGCTGTCGGCCGCCCCGTTCGCGGGCTTCCGCGTCGCGGCGAGCTACATCAACAATCTCGGCAAGGATCGGGGGGACCTCCCGAGCATCCAGGGCTCCGACAACCCGGATTACGCTTATGGGACATGGGGTTACGATTATCCCAACTGGACGGCCGCGCTGACGGCGGATTATTCCGTCGGCAACAACCTCCTCATCAGCTACAGGGGCGGCTGGCACCTGCAGAACCAGAACAATCAACAGATCAAACCCCCCTCCGGACTCGACCTATAACTTCAATTATTCGAATCAGCCCTTCGCGGACGACCCCTTCTATGTCGCCAATCCGCAACTGCTCCATTCCGAAGATTGGACGTCCTCCTCGTCCTTCCAGGAGCGGACAGAAGTACATCCAGGAAAAGATCGGCAACAACCTGGACGTCTCCTACTACCTCAACTTCATGGGCGAGCACGCCCTGAAGGCCGGCATCGGCTATGCCTGGCTTCATGAGGACGTCTACATCGCCGCCACGCACCCCAGGGTCTTCCTGTTCTTCGGAAAAACCAATTACTCTCTGGGCTTCGCTATCGGCCCCGGTGCCGACCCGGACAGCCCTTTCTACGGCCAATACGGGTACTATTACGTCCGGGGCAACTGGAACCAGCCCGCATACGGAGGCGTCTGGAACATCCACGCCAACAACTACTCGGGCTATCATCCAGGATTCCTGGACGATCAAGAACAGGCTGACCATCAATTTCGGCCTCCGGGCCGAGAGCCAGTACATCCCCGCCATGACGAACGACACGTCGTACGCGGGCTTTACGGATAAGCCCGTCAAGTTCGACCTGACCGACGCGCTGGCCCCTCGGCTGGGCGTGGTCTATGACGTGTTCGGGGATTCCAGCCTGAAGGTCTTCGGAAGCTTCGGCATCTATTACGACGTCATGAAGATGTACATAGCCGAGCTCACCTACGGCGGCTGGAAGCACGTGAGAGATTTCTATGCCCTCACGAACCCGGATTGGACGCAGATCGCCGCAAGCGGCGTGTTCGATGACCGGGCCAGCCAGGAAGCCGGCGGCAAGTACGCCGGAAGCCTCGATTACCTGCCGCCGTCGTTCGGCCGGACCGACCCGGGCCTGAAACCGACCGCCCAGAGGGAGATCTCCTTCGGCGCCGAGAAGAAGCTGACGGACGATCTTTCCCTTTCCGTCCGGCTCGTCAACAAGAAACTCCTCCGGACGATCGAGGACGTCGGCGCGCTCGCCATGGAGACCGATCCCGTAACGGGCGAGACGAGCGTCACTGAGAATTTCTGGATCGTCAACCCCGGCTACGGCTGGTCACTGCCGATATCCCAGGGAGGAAAGTTCCTCGATGGCCGGTGGCCGACCCAGAAAGCGACAAGGAATTACTACGGCATGAACCTTTCCCTGGAAAAGAGGTTCAGCAACAACTGGCAGGGCGGAGTCAACTATACTTTGAGCCGGATCTCAGGAAACTATTCCGGATTGGCCAGCACCGACGAGATCGGGTATGACTACGCCGGCGTCGCCCGCCTGGGCACGAACGTCCAGTTGTACTATGATGATTGGTTCCTCATGTACGACGGTCTGGGGAAGGATCTCGACGGGCCCCTGCCTCAAGACAGGACCCACTCCTTCAAGGCCTTCGGGACTTATGCCTTCCCGTTCGGCCTGACCGTGGGCCTCGTCGGCTACGGCCGGAGCGGATTGCCCATCACCACCAAGCTCCACATGAACAACCGGTGGATGCTCGTCGAGAACCGCGGCGACATGGGCCGCCTCCCGTTCACCTTCTGGGCCGATCTTTATCTGGATTACACCTTCAAGCTCGGCGACAGGTACCGGGCCTCGATCAACCTCCAGGTCAACAACGTGACCAATACCAAGACCATCCAGAGCAAGATCTACGACTACAACCTGGACGGGATCTGGGCGGACGATGCCCAGATCCTCGACGGGACTCTGGCCCGCGACTACAAGGCGATGGTTCTCGAAGCGGGCGACGTGAATTCCGCCTACGGCAAGTGGGAAACCAGGTTCGCCCCCTGGTCTGCGCGTTTGGGCTTCAAGTTCTCGTTCTAAGCGAAACGCACAGGATCTGATCTCTACGGCCCGTCCCACCCTCGGAGGGTGGGGCGGGCCCTTTTTTTATCATGCGATGTCTGCCGGACCCGCGGCCGGGTTCTGAGCCGGTCCGGGAACGAATAGAAGCCGTTGGCGCGGGGGGCTTGACCGTGCGGGTTGTGATAAGATGAGAGCGGCATTACGAGCCGGCGCCTCCGACGGGCGCCCGGCAGGATACGAAATCCATGAGCACAAATAATAAAGCGGCCCGAAAGGCCAGGAAGCGGAAGATCCGCATGCGGTCAAGATTGATGTGGGGGGCGGCCGGAACGGCCGCGGCCCTGGGCCTTCTGGTCTATTTCCTCGTCTTCCGCCCAGGGAAACGTCAAAGCGGACCTTCGGGTCCGCTTCCCTATAATGTCCTCCTGATCACCCTGGATACGACCCGGGCCGATCATCTCGGCTGTTACGGCCACAAGCCGGCGAGAACCCCCAATCTCGACGGGCTGGCCCGCGAGGGGGTCCGGTTCGCCCGAGCCTATTGCCCGGCCCCGTTGACCCTGCCTTCCCATGCTTCCATCATGACCGGCCTCTATCCCGCGGCGCACGGTGTCCATAACAACGGCCACGACCTCCCCTCGGGCATCGTGACGCTGGCGGAGATCCTGAAAGGACGGGGCTATGCCACCGGGGCGTTCGTCTCGGCCTTTTCGGTGGATTCCCGGTTCGGGATCGACCGGGGCTTCGACGTGTACGACGACACGTTCCTCGCGGACTCGCCTTTCAAGACGCAGAACGCGGAGCGGCGGGCCGAGGAGACGTTCGCCAGGTTCTCCCGATGGCTGGAGACCGGCGGAAAGGACAGGTTCTTCGGCTGGGTCCATTATTATGACCCGCACCTGCCTTACGATCCGCCCTCTCCTTACAAGGAGGAATTCGGCGGCGACCCCTATGACGGCGAGATCGCCTATATGGATCGATACGTGGGATCCGTTCTGGACCGGCTGAGGGAGCTGGGGGTCCTGGAGAGGACCCTCGTCGTCGTCGCCGGCGACCACGGCGAAGGGCTGGGCGACAAAGTGGAGCAGGGTCACGGGATCTTCCTGTACGAAGAGACCCTCAGGGTCCCCCTCATCTTCCATAATCCCGCTCTTTTTCCCCGTCCCCGCGTCGTCGAAAGCCAAGTCAGGCTGATCGATATCGCGCCGACCATCCTGGAGATCCTCGGCCTGAAGGACGCCGCCGCGGGAATGAAGGGGCAGAGCCTGGTCGGCCGGATGGCGGGCAAGGACCGGAAAGACCTCGACAGCCTGGTGGAAACCGTCTACCCCCGGGAGAACTTCGGCTGGTCGGAGCTCGTCGGTCTGATCTCGGGGCGTTGGAAATACATCCAGTCCCCGCGGCCCGAGCTTTATGACCTGAAGAGCGACCCCGGGGAAAAAGAAGATAGGATCGGGTCCTCGGCCGGCAAGGCCGGCGAATTGAAGAAGATGCTGGAACGGGAGCTCCTCGGTTCGGGAGCCGCCGCCGTGCCGTCGGGCGAGCCGAAGGGCGCCAGGCCCGAAGACCAGGAACGGCTCAGGTCCCTGGGCTACGTGAGCTTCGCTCCCGCCGGAGGGGGATCGGTCCTGCCCGACCCGAAGGAAAAGATCCCGTTGCTCAGGCTGATCCAGCAGGCCCAGGCTTACGAGCTCGAAGAAAATTATGCCGAGGCCGAGAAGGTCTATGTCAGGGTCCTCCAGGACGTCCCCGACGCTCCGGCCGGCTATGTCACCCTGGCCCTCGCCCAGGCGAGGCAGAAGAAGTTCGATATGGCCCTGAAGACCCTGAACGACGGCTTGATCAGGATACCGGATTCCGAGATCCTCCTGGTCCGCCTGGGCCATACGTACCTGGTCACCGGCATGGTCCGCGAGGCCTTCGAAACGATGAACAAGGTCCTGGGCTCGAACCCTCGAAACGTCGATGCCCTGACCGTCTGCGCCGGGATCCTGGATACGCAGGGCCGCAAGGAAGAGGCCCGCATCTATTACGACCGGGCCCTGGCCGTCGAGCCCGAAAGCCGGTACCTGAGAATGAGCTATGCGGGGAACCTGGCCTCCGGCGGCCGATTGAGGGAGGCCATCGAGGTTTACAAAAAGCTGGTCGACGATTTTCCCGATGAACAGGGATTCCATCAATACATCGGCATCGCCTATTCCTACCTGGGAGAATATGCCCAGGCCATTTCCTGGCTCGAGAGGGCCGTGGCCGTCCGGCCGACGCCGGCCGGGTATTTCAACCTGGCCGTGGCTCATGAGAAGAGCGGCCATGCTCAGGATGCCGCGCGGTATTTCCGGCTTTACCTGGACAATTCCGCGGGCGAAAGCGAAGCCGGCATCCGGAAGGCCAGGACCGAGCTGGAACGCTTGACCAGGGGGTCCTGAAGGACGGCTCTAGGCGGACGACGGCCCGCGGCCTGCGATGATCTTTGGGAGTGGCGAAGAGGGGACTCGAACCCCTACGAGCGTTTAAGGCTCACTAACCCCTCAAGCTAGCGTGTCTGCCAATTCCACCACTTCGGCACGCTCGGAACGCGTCTATATCCTGGGCCGGAACCCGGCCTCGGAGAGGTCACTTCTTTTCGGGCTCGGTCGCGGGAGCCTTCTCCGGCGTCCCGGCCGGAGTCTCGGTCGCCGCCGCCTTGGGCTCCTCCTTCTTCGGAGCCGGCACCGTGGCCGGGGCAGTCTGGGCCGCCTTGGGAGCGGTCTCGCCGCGGACGACGGATTTCGCGCCCCTGGCGGAGAGGATCCAGAGGCCCATCGACGTGAACATGAAGAGGATCGCCGCAGGCGGTCGTGATCTTGGACATCAGCGTCGCCGATCCGCGCGGCCCGAAGGCCGTCTGCGCTGCCCGCCCCGCCGAACGCGCCGGCCAGGTCGGCCGACTTGCCGGACTGGAGAAGGATGGCGAAGATCAGGATGAAGCAGACGATGATGTGGATGATGATGATTAACGTGCTCACTTCTCTTACTCTTCCTTGTAGGCCCGGAGGGCCTCGCTCGCGATCCCGACGAACGATTCGGCCTCGAGGGACGCGCCTCCGACCAGGAATCCGTCGATGTTCTTTTCCTGGAACAGCGAATACGCATTGGCCGGCTTGACCGAACCGCCGTAGAGGATTATAGCACAGGCGGCCGTCGGTTTTCCATATTTTTCTTCGAGGTCTCTCCCGGATGAAGGCATGGACCTCCTCCGCCTGGGCCGGGGTGGCGGTCCGCCCCGTCCCGATGGCCCAGACGGGCTCGTAGGCGAGGACGATCCTCCCGGCGTCGCCGCGGCCGATCTCCCCGAGCCCCTCGTCGAGCTGGGCCCCGATCCTGGCGATGCGTCTTCCCGGCCTCCCGCTCCTCGAGGGATCTCGCCGACGCAGACGATGGGGGACAGGCCGTGCCGGAGGGCGGCCCGGAGCTTTTTGTTGACGGTCGCGTCGGTCTCGCCGAAGAACTGGCGCCGCTCGGAATGGCCGATGACGACATAGGCGCATCCGGCGTCCTTGAGCATCGGGCCGGAGATCTCTCCCGTGAAGGCGCCCTTGTCCTCCCAGTAGAGGTTCTGGCCGCCCGAGCCCGACCGGCCGTCCCCGGCGTCGAGCCTCGCGGCCTCGGCCAGGGCCGTGAACGGGGGGATGACGACGATCCGGGCGCTCGCCGAGGCCCGGGGCTGCCGCCGACGACCGCGGCGACGAGGGCCCGCGCCTCGGCGAGCGTCGGCGTGCATCTTCCAGTTGCCGGCGACGAAAGGGGCCTTGCTGTCGACATGGCGGTCTACTTCTCCAGGGCCGTCGATGCCCGGGCAGGGTCTCGTAGGCGAGGAATTCGAGCGAGGCGCCGCCGCCCGTCGAGATGTGGCTGATCCTGTCCTTGACGCCGGCCTTCTTGACGGCGGCGATGGAATCTCCGCCGCCGACGATGGAGACGGCGCCGGAGGCCGCGACGGCCTCGGCGATCCGGATCGTGCCCTTGGCGAACTCGTCGATCTCGAAGACGCCCAGCGGGCCGTTCCAGACGATGGTCTTGGCCCCGGCGATGATCTTCGCGTAGGCCGCGACGGTCTTCGGGCCGATGTCGACGCCCATCATGTCCGCGGGGAACGGGCAGTGACGTCCACGATCCTGGTCTCCGCGCCCGCGTCGACGGCCGTCGCCAGGACGTGGTCCAGCGGCAGGAGGAAGTCTGACCTTCTTCGCGGCGGCCTTGTCCAGGATGTCCAGGGCGATGTCGATCTTGTCGTCCTCGACGAGCGACTTGCCGACGTCCTGGCCCTGGGCCTTGAGGAACGTGTAGGCCATGGCCCCGCCGATGAGGATGTCGTCGGCCTTGTTGAGGAGGTTCTCGATGACCGGGATCTTGTCCTCGACCTTGGCCCCGCCGAGGATGGCCACATAGGGCTTGGCCGGGGTCATGGACGGCCTTCCGCAGGTAGTCGACCTCCTTCTTCAGCAGGTAGCCGGCGGCCTTGACCGGGACGAACTCGGCGATGCCGACGACCGAGGCGTGGGCCCGGTGGCAGGAGCCGAAGGCGTCGTTGACGAAGACGTCGATGTCCTCGGCCAGCTCGCGGGCGAAGGCCTCGTCGTTCTCCGTCTCGCCCTTGGTCGAACCGGACGTTCTCGAGGAGGAGGACCTCGCCTTCCCGGAGCGCGCTCTTGAGCCGGGCGACCTCGGGCCCGACGACGTCGGGGGCCTGGATCACCTTGTTCGGGATGAGCTCGGCGAGGCGCGTCGGCGACCGGCTTGAGGCTCATCTTCGGGTCGGGCTTGCCCTTCGGCCGCCCGAGGTGGGAGGCGATGACGAGCTTGGCCCCGCGGTCGAGGAGATAGGTGATCGTGGGGAGGGAGGCCCGGATGCGGGTGTCGTCGCGGATCGCGCCCTGCTCGGTCAGCGGGACGTTGAAGTCCACCCGGAGGAAGACCCGCTTGCCCTTGACGTCGAGATCTTCGACGAATCTCATGGCCGGCTCACTTGCGCGATGTACTTGACCAGGTCGACGAGCCGGCAGGAATAGCCCCACTCGTTGTCGTACCAGGCCAGGACCTTGACCAGGTTGTCGCCGATGACCTTGGTGGACAGGCCGTCGACGATGCCCGGAGTGCGGATCGCTCATGAAATCGACGGAGACGAGGGGCTCGTCGGTGTAGCCGAGGATGCCCTTGAGGGCGCCCTCCGCGGCCTTCTTGAAGGCGGCGTTGACCTCTTCGGCCGTCGGCCTTCTTCTTCAGGACGGCGACGAGGTCGACGATGGAGACGTTGGGGGTCGGGACGCGGATGGAGATGCCGTCGATCTTGCCCTTGAGCTCGGGGATGACCAGGCCGACGGCCTTGGCCGCGCCCGTCGTCGTCGGGATCTGGGACACGGCGGCGGCCCGGGCCCGGCGGAGGTCCTTGTGGGGCGCGTCGAGGATCTTCTGGTCGTTGGTGTAGGAGTGGATGGTCGTCATGAAGCCCTTCTCGATGCCGAAGCCCTCATGGAGGACCTTGACCACGGGGGCCAGGCAGTTGGTCGTGCAGGAGGCGTTGGAGATGATGTGGTGCTTGGCCGGGTCGTAGGTCTTCTCGTTGACGCCCAGGACGATGGTGACGTCCGGATCGGTGGCCGGCGCGGAGACGATGACCTTCTTCGCGCCGCCCTTCTCGATGTGCTGGATGACGTCGGGCCGCTTGGTGTACTTGCCGGTCGATTCGATGACGACGTCGACGCCGAGGTCCTTCCAGGGGAGCTTGCCGACTTCCTTCTCGGCCAGGACCTTGATCTTCCGGCCGTTGACGACGATGGCGTCGCCGTCGACCTGGACGTCGCCCTTGAAGCGTGCCGAGGACCGAGTCGTACTTCAGCAGATGGGCCAGCGTCTTGGCGTCGGTGATGTCGTTCGTCGCGACGATCTCGATGGCCGGGTCGCCGGCCGACGCCCGGAGAATGTTGCGGCCGATGCGGCCGAATCCGTTGATGCCGATCTTGATGCCCATGAAATGCCTCCTTGGGGTGTGGTCCGAAAAAGGAAGTTCAACTCAAAATATCACAATTTCGGGCCGGTTTCAAGCGAAGCCGGGGCTCCCCGGAACGGCGGCAGAAGGGTCCGGAGGGCTTACGGCGCGGCCTGCCGGACGGCCTCGGCGAAGACCTCCAAACCCTTTTCGGCCAGGTCGCGGGTGACGACCAGCGGCGGCAGGAACCGGGCCACGTTGTCGTAATGGCCGCCGACCTCGATGAGGAGGCCGTGCTTGTGGCAGAACCCGCGGACCGCTTTGGCCAGGTCCGAGGCTGGGGCCTTGGTCGCCTTGTCCTTGACGAACTCGACCCCCAGCATGAGCCCGAGGCCCCGGGCCTCGCCGACGATCGGCGACGTCGACTCCAGCTCCTTGAGCCGGCCGAGCATCCATTCCCCGAGCCCGGCCGCGTGACCGGCCAGGTCCGTCCGGTCCATGAAACCCAGGGCCGCGGCGCCGGCCGCAAAGGCGATGACATTCCCGCGAAAAGTGCCGATATGCTTTCCGGGCGGGAACGTGTCCAGCTTTTCCCGGTAGGCGATCGCCGAGATGGGGAAGCCCGCTCCGCCGAGGGCCTTGCTCATGACCATGATATCGGGAACGGTCTCCGAGTGCTCGAAAGCGAACATCTTCCCCGTTCGGCCGAATCCGGCCTGGACCTCGTCGACGATGAGGAGGACCTCGTGCCGGCGGCAGGCTTCGGCGAGCCGCGGCAGGAATTCCCGGGGCGGGACGATGGTCCCGCCCTCGCCCTGGACGGCCTCGACGATGAGCGCTGCCGGCCGGCCCACTCCGGAGTGCGGGTCTTCGAGGACGTGGTCGACGAAGGCGGCGCATTCGAGGTCGCAGGCCCCCGCCTTCCGGCCGAACGCGCACCGGTAGCAATAGGCGTAAGGGAGGAAATGGATCTCGCCGAGCAGGGGGAGGAATCCCTGCCGGAAGCTCCGCCCGCTCGTCAGCGAAAGGGCGCCCGCGGTCATCCCGTGGTAGGACCCTTCGAAGGCGATCATTCCCGGCCGGCCGGTGTTGAACTTGGCCAGCTTCATGGCCGATTCGACGGCGTCCGAGCCGGTGGGGCCGCCGAAGAGACAACGGGTCAGCTCCGAGGGAAGCCGCTCGCGGAGCTTGTCCATCAGGGCCTGGCGCGGCGGGCTCGGAATGTCGAGGGTATGGGTCAGGTCATCGATCTGGGCCTTCGCGGCGGCGATGACGTCCGGGTTGGAGTGGCCGAAGTTCAGGACCCCGGCGCCGGCGAAAAAATCGATATAGACGTTGCCGTCGACGTCTTCCACCGTCGCCCCGCGGCCGCGGCGGACGGCCATGGGCATGCCGCGCGAATAGGATACGGCACTGCTCTCGTGGGCCCGCTGGGATTTCAGGTATTCCTGGGACCGCGGGCCGGGCGGCTCGACGCGGATGAGGGGCGCTTCGGGGAACGACAGGCTTCTAAGGTCCATGAAAACACTCCTTGGTAACGACTCGGAAGCTCTCTTTGAGCGTTCGGCTTCCCAACAAGCAGGGATGATAATACCGGCGGCTTGCCGGCGTCAACCCCGTTCGTCACTTTAGGACGGAGTGCCCGACGCCCGAAGGCGGCGGGCGTGAAGGGCCAGCACGGCGGCGGTGGCCCCGGCGCCCGCGAGGAGCGCCGTCCCGGCGGCCAGGGCGCCGACCATGCGGAGGGGTATGACGGCGACCCACAGGATCGCGACGACGATCAGGATCTGGACGGCCACGCTCTTGACCACCGGCCAGGTCTCGCGGGCCCGGACGAGGAAACCCCGCTGAAACGCGATCAGGGCCTCGAGGAACGGGAGCGCGACCATGATGCGCGCCGGCCAGAGCGCGAACCGGGCCATTTCCGCCGAAAGCCCCGAGAGGCCTTCGAGGTAGGCGCCCGCGAGCGGCGTGAAGAGGACGAGGGCCATCGCTCCCGAGGCCAGAAAGCCGACCTTTTCGGCGAATCGCCGGAGCGCCCGGTACTGTTCGCCGTGGTCGCCCAGAAGGGCGATGGAGACCTCCTGGCAGGCGATGCCGCAGGTCCTGAAGAGAAAGGTCAGGGCGGAAATGACGGGAAGCACGGCCAGCGATTCCAGCGGAAAACGGCTTCGTCCGAGGAAGAACGTGGTCATGGGATTGATGGCCAGGGCCAGGAAGGACGTCAGGCTGAGGGGGAAGCAGAACCGGGAGATCTCGGCCAGGGTCAGGTCGCGGCCGAAGGAACAGTCGGCTTCCGGCATAGTTTTGAGCTCCCGGACCGAGCGCCGGGCCATGAACCGGCTGGCGACCGCCTCGGCGAAAACCCCCGCCCCGAGCGCCGCGGCCCCGACGCTCGCGCCTTCCATCCGGCCCGCGAGGCCGAAGGCGGCGCCGACGGCGGCCATGGTGGACAGCCGGATGATGGTCCCGGCCGCGACGGCGCGAGGCCGGCCCCGGCGAATGAGGATCCCCTGGTAGAACCGGCGGTAGCCGATGGATCCCGGCCAGAACACCAGGAAGACCATGGCCCGGCCCGAGACCCCGGCCACGTCCGCCGGAAGGCCGATGACCCCGCGGGCCACGAAAGAAAAGACCGGCGGCGCCAGCAGGACGAGCATGACGGCCGTGACCGCCGCGTTCATGGTCATGGCGAACCGCTGGAATTTCCGGTAGGCGATGCCGTCCCGGACGAGGGAATTGGACGCCGAAAGGAGCATCATGATCGGGGATTCGACGATCCAGGCGAGCGAAGTGATGACGCCGTAGGCGGCGAGGTTGGCCTTGGGGTAGGCCAGGCGGGCGATGAGCGCGGCCAGGAACGGGCCCTCGGCGGCCATCATCAGCCAGGTCGCCTCGAGGGGCAGCCAGTAGCGCAGGATGGCGCGGGTCGCGAGCGGGCGTGCGGGGTCTTTCAAGGGGCCTTCCTTCTTCCGTCCAAAATAGCATGCCGGAAGGGTTCCCGCAATATCCGGCCGTTGAGGAGCGGGGCCCTTTGGTTTACAATGCGGGAGGAGGTGGGCCCATGAAGATCCTGACGTCGGTCCAGATGAAGGAGATCGACCGCAAGGCCATCGCGGCGCTCGGCATCCCCGGGACGGTCCTGATGGAGAACGCCGGGATCCGGGTCGTCGAGGTCCTGGCGCGCGTCTTCGAGGGGCTCGAGGCGGCGGAGGCGGTCGTCGTGGCCGGCAAGGGCAACAACGGCGGCGACGGCTTCGTCGTCGCCAGGCATCTCCGCAACATGGGCCTCCGGCCGGCCGTTCTCCTCCTGGCGTCGAAGGATGAGGTCAGGGGCGACGCCGCCGTCAACCTGAACATCGCCCTGAACATGGGCATTCCCGTCGCCGAGGTCCGGTCGCCGGAGGATTGGAAGCGCTGCCGGAAAGCGCTCGCCGGCGCCGACCTCATCGTCGACGCCCTGTTCGGGACCGGGCTGACGAAACCGGCCGAAGGCCTCCATGCCCGGGTCATCGGGGATATCAATGCGGCTCCGGGCTTCAAGGCGGCCGTGGACATCCCCTCCGGGCTTTCCTCGGACACGGCGAATATCATCGGTCCCGCCGTCCGAGCCGATCTCACGGTCACCCTGGCCGCGCCGAAGATCGCCCACGTCCTCCCGCCCGCGGAGGGACTCGTCGGCAGGCTCTTCGTGGCCCCCATCGGCATCCCGCCGGCGTTGTTCGACGACCCGGGCCTGAAGGTCGAGCTCGTCGAGCGCGGGGACGTCCTGCCGCTGTTCGCGGCGCGGGAGCCGGATACCCACAAAGGCACGTACGGGCACGTCCTCGTGGTCGCGGGGTCCCGGGGGAAGACCGGCGCGGCGTCGCTGGCCGCGAAGGCCGCCTTGAAGATGGGCGCCGGGCTGGTCACCGTGGCGACGCCGGAGAGCTGTCTGCCGATGGTCGCCCGCTCCATGGACGAATTGATGACCGAACCCCTGGCGGAGACGCCGGAGGGAACGATCAGCGCTCGTTCCCTATCCCGGGTATCGGCGCTATTGAAAGGGAAGGACGCCCTGCTCATCGGCCCGGGGATCTCCACCCATCCCGAGACCGTCAGCCTCGTCCTTGCCCTCCTGCCCCGTGTCCGCGTTCCGATGGTCATCGACGCCGACGCCCTGAACGCCGTCGCTTCGAAGCCCGGCGTCCTGGCGGCCCTCCGGGCTCCGGCGGTATTGACTCCGCACCCCGGCGAATTCGCCCGGCTTGCAGGGCTGACGACGAAAGAGGTCCTCGAGAGAAGGCTCGAGCTCGCGAGTTCCTTCGCCACGGACCATAAGGTCCATCTCGTCCTCAAGGGCCACCGGACGCTCGTCGCCTGCCCGGACGGCTGTGTCCACGTCAATTCGACCGGGAATCCCGGGATGGCCACGGGAGGATCGGGCGACGTCCTCGGGGGAATGATCGCCTCTCAGCTCGCCCAGGAGCGGGACATCGAGGCCGCGACGGTTTCGGCCGTCTATGCCCACGGGCTCGCGGGAGACATCGGCGCGGACGCGCTCGGCGAGAAAGCGCTGACCGCCGGTGATATCATCCGATATCTTCCGAAAGCGCTGAGAGACCTGGAGGAGCGATGACGGCGCGGCCGAAAAAAGAGGCCGGCCAAAGGGCTTCGGCCCGCCGCGTCGTCACCCGTTCCGAAGGGGAGACGCTCCGTCTCGCCCGGGAGCTGGCCTCCGGCCTCGAGGGCTCGGAGGTCATCCTCCTCTCCGGCGAGCTCGGAGCGGGGAAGACCGTTTTCGCCAAGGGCCTGGCCGGCGGGCTCGGCGTCGAGGACACGAGCCGGGTATGCAGTCCGTCGTATACGCTGGTCAACGTCTACAAAGGGCGGGTCCCCGTTTTCCATATCGACCTGTATCGCCTGGAGAAGGAATCCGAGATCCTGGACCTCGGCTGGGACGATTATCTGGGCGAAGGGGTCGTCATCATCGAGTGGGCCGAAAAGTTGCCGTTCCCCGTCGACGGCATCCGCGTCGCCATTGAACCCGGCCCCGACGACACCCGGACGATCACCATCCGCCGCGCTTGATCGCTTTATTCCTTGAGATTCCCCATCTCAAGGACTCGGGCGCGGGGTGAAGACCGCCCCTCTCCCCCGACCCGGGAACCAGTCCCGGCGGTTCCCCCGCCGTAAGCGGCGGTGCTCCCCTCCGCTACGGGGGGCTTCAGGGCGGCCTTCACCCCGCGCCCCTTTCTCTTGCCCTCGCATGAAAATCTACCTTCGTCTCTCAAGGACTCAAGAGCGTCCTCCCGGGGGTCTGGTTCAGAAGCTCAAATCGATTGTCCTTTTGGGTGCCATCCAGGTAGATACGGTACGTGCCGGGGTCCAGGCAGCCGGCCTGGAGCTCCTACGCTTCGGGCGACGGGGGAACAGGAGGGAGGCGTTTGATCTGGAAGAGGGTATTGCTTGTGGTTAGACAGATAGGACTTTCTTGAGGTCGGCGGCGGCCAAGCGGACGTCGGGTGCGCCCAGGATGGCCGAGACGACGGCGACGCCGGCCGCGCCGGCCTTCATGACGGCCGCCGCGTTCCCCGCGTTGATCCCGCCGATGGCGACGATGGGGATGCCGATCTTCTGCCGCATCCGCCGGATCCCTTCCGGGCCGAGGACGGGGAGGTCCGTGTCCTTCGTGGTCGTCGCGTAGATGGGCCCGAGGCCGACGTAATCGGCCCCGAGCCGTTCGGCTTCCCGGGCTTCTTTCAGGGTATTCGCGGAAACGCCGATGATCTTCACCCCGCCGAGCAGTTTCCTCGCCGCGTCGAGCGGCATGTCGTCCTGCCCCAGATGGACGCCGTCCGCCCCGCAGGCCAGGGCGATGTCCACCCTGTCGTTGATGATCAGGGGGACCGAGCGGCGTTTCAGGGCCGAGGCCATCCGGGTCGCGAGCTCGAGGAATCCGCGCGTTTCCGATCCCTTGGCCCTGAGCTGGACGATGGTCACGCCGCCCCGGACGGCGGCGACGGCGAGGGCCACGACGTCTTTTCCCGGGGCGTAATCGACGTCCGCAACGAGGTAGAGGGAAAGGTTGATTTCCGGAGTTCTTTTCGCGCTCATCGGGCCCATTATAGGGCCGAAGGCAGGCCGTGCCAAGCGGCGGGGAGGAGATCGCGGCCGATAGATCCCCCCAACCCCCCTTTAGGAAAGGAGGGAAATCAAAGACATCGCCAGCAGGGAACCGCAGGGATTCGCGTATTTGACTTTGGCCTCGGTTTGCCTTTAAATGAGGGCGATATTCCGCCGAAAGGATCGACGCATGGCCATCGACCTCAAGACCGCGATCTGCGACGTGCCGGACTTCCCCAAACCCGGCATCGTCTTCAAGGACCTCACACCGCTCATCCAGGACGCCGCCGCCTTCAATCAGGCGGTCGATGAGCTCGCCGCCTGGGCGATGACGAAGAGGCCCGACGTCATCGCGGGGATCGAATCGCGGGGGTTCCTGTTCGCGGCGGCCGTCGCCCGGGAGCTGAGGCTCGGCGTGACCGTCATCCGGAAGAAGGGGAAGCTTCCGCGCAAGGCCGTCTGCGTCATCGCCCCCAACGAATATGCCGTCGAGCACTTCGAGATGCACACCGATGCCGTCGTGCCCGGCCAGCGGGTCCTCATCATCGACGACCTCATCGCGACCGGCTCCTCTTCGATAAGCTCCATCGACCTCGTCGGCAAGCTGGGAGGCAAGGTCGTGGGGTTCGCCTCGGTCGTCGAGCTTTCGTTCCTCCAGGGCGAAGCGAACATCAGGAAAGCGCATCCCGAAGTCGAGGTCATGAGCCTCGTCCGCTACTAGCCGCGGAGGACGCATGAAGGAATGGCTCGAGCGACGCTTCAGGCTCGCCGAGAACGGGACGACCGTCCGGAACGAGCTCCTGGGCGGCGCCACCACCTTCATGACCATGTCCTATATCATCTTCGTCCAGCCGGCGGTCCAATTCGTCGCGAGATGCATTATTGAATAACGCAGCGGGCGCTCGGACTCCGTCGTTTATTACGGGAAGGAGTACGCGGTCATGAAAAGAAGCCTGTACATCGTCATAGCGGTTGCGATCGCCGTGTCGGGGGTGAGCTGTGCCCGGACGGCCGGACCCGTCACGACGCCGTCCCTTTCGGCCGGCGATCCCGGCTGGGTCGCCAGGACCCTGAAGAAGTTGACTCTCGAGGAGAAGATCGGTCAGCTCATCACGCCCCGGTTCCCGGCGGCGTTCCTCAGCGCCGATAGTGATGCCCTCGCGGAATACGAAAGCCTCGTCCGCGACCAGGGGATCGGCGGGATCATCCTCTCCGCCGGGGAGCCTTACGAGGCCGCCATCCTGCTCAACCGGCTCCAGCGGCTGGCTAAGGTCCCCTTGCTCATCTCGGCGGACCTCGAAAGCGGCACGGGGAGCAAGATCGGCGGCGCGACGCTCTTCCCGCCGCTGATGTCCCTCGGCGCGACCGGGTCGGAGGACCTGGCCTATGCCATGGGGCGCATCACGGCGCTCGAAGCCCGGGCCGTGGGCATCCACCAGGATTACGCCCCGGTCGTCGACGTCAACGTCAATCCGGATAATCCGATCATCAACACCCGCTCGGTCGGCGAGGACCCGGAATACGTCGGACGGATGGCTGTCGCTTTCGTCAAGGGGGCTCAGGAGAACGGCATGATCGCCACGGCCAAGCACTTTCCCGGCCACGGCGACACGGCCCTGGACTCCCACCGCGAGCTTCCGACCATCACCGGCGACCGGGCCCGGCTCGACAAGGTCGAGATCCTTCCGTTCAAGAGGGTCATCGATGCGGGCGTCCAGAGCGTCATGACCGCCCACCTCTCCGTCCCCGCCCTCGACCCGACGCCGGACCTTCCCGCGACGCTCTCGCCGGCCATCACCGCGGGGCTGCTGCGCAAGGAATTGGGATTCAAGGGGCTCATCGTCACCGACGCCCTCGACATGGGCGGCGTCACGAAAGCGTACACGCCCGAGGACTCCTCGCTGAGGGCCCTCATGGCCGGCGCGGACGTCATCCTCATGCCGCCGACCCCGGTAAAAGTCATCGCCTATCTCGCCGACGCCGCCCGCTCCGGGCGGGTGCCGATGTCGCGGGTGGATGAATCGGTCCGACGGATCCTCGAGGCGAAGGCCAGGCTCGGCCTTCACCGGAACCGCATGGTCGACGTCGATGCCTTGCCCCAAAAGCTCGGCACGAAGGCCAACCGCGCCCAGGCGATGAAGATCTTCGAGGGCGCGGCGACCCTCGTCAGGAACGAAGGCGGCGCCCTGCCGCTCGGCCGGACGGCGAAGAGGATCGCCGTCTTCGCCCTGAGCAGCGACCTGGGCGATTATCAGGCGGGGCAGGCGTTCGCCAACGCGATGGAGAAAAGGAATCCGGGGTGCCAAGCGTTCTTCGCCGACGGCGACACCGGCGGGGAAGCCTTGGCCGAGGCCGAATCCGCGGCCAAGGGAGCGGACGCCGTCGTCTTCGCCCTCTTCTCGACCCTCCGGTCCTGGAAGGGGACCGTGGACCTCGACCCGAAACACGCCGCTCTCGTGAAGAGGGTCGCGGCGGGAGGGGCCCCGGTCATCGTCGTCTCTTTCGGAAGCCCCTATTTCCTGAGGCACTTCCCCGAGGTCGACGCTTATCTCTGTATGTACCGCAACACGCCCCAGACCCAGGAGATCGCCGCCCGGGCGCTTTTCGGGGAGATGGATATCAGGGGCAGGCTTCCGGTCTCCATGCCCGGGCTCTACCCGGCGGGTCACGGATTGACGCTCGACAAGCGCTGACGTTTCGGCCCGGCCTGCGGGCGCTCCCGGCGGCTCCCGGCCCCGGCGATGCCAGGACCGGGACTGGGAAGCCCGGGCCCCGGCACCAGTACCGGTAAAGCGAGGGGTTGACCCTTCGCCGGTGCTATGTCCCTCGGTTCGAGGCGAGGACGAGAAGCGCGGCTCAGGGTTACCCCCATACAAGCCCCGGCACCAGTGCCGGGAAAGCGAAGGGTTGACATCTTTCCCGCCTTGGTTTATCCTCTATTATGACCATTGGTCAAATTATTAACAACAGTCAATAATGGGTTCCAAGGAACGCAAGGAAAGGGAGTTCGAGTCGCGGCGGAGGCTCATCCTCGCCACGGCCAAGGACCTCTTTGTCCGGAAGGGCTTCGCGGGCGTGACGCTCGACGACATCGCCTCCGGCATCGAGTTCAGCAAGGGGACCGTCTACAACCATTTCGGGAGCAAGGAGGAGATCTATGCCACGATCCTCCTCGAGCACCTGGACATCCTGCTCGCGGAGCTGAAGGAAGCCATGGGGACGGGCAGGGACATGGCCGAGCGGGTTTGGAACTCCATGAAGGCCTACGTCCGCTTCTACCGCGAGCACCGGGAGCATTTCAAGCTCCTGTTCTTCATCGACATGGTCAGCGACCACGTCCGGATCCCCGACGCCCTGCTCAAGGAGATCCGGCTCCGGAAGCTCGCCTGCCTTCTCGAACTGCAGAACGCGGTCAAGGAGGGTGTGCGGACGGGGGAGATCGGAAGCGGCCGGACGGCCGCCCGGATCAGCTTCGTCATGTGGGGGACCATCAACGGGATCATTCATCTGGCCGAATCACGCCAGGTCCGGGAGGACGAGCTCGACGGGCTCATCGCCGTCGCGTTCGACGTCGTCCTGGCGGGGCTGAAGGCCGAGCCGAAAATTACAATGGAGGGATGAACATGGACCTATTCGACAAGTGCGACCAGTTCAAGCGGGTGGAAGCGGTCATCAAGGCCGGCCTCTTCCCTTATTTCAAGGTCATCCAGGAGAACCACGGGCCGGTGGTCAAGATGGAGGGGAAAGAAGTCGTCATGGCCGGAAGCAACGATTACCTCGGCCTGTCCCAGCATCCCGAGGTCATCGAGGCGGCGGTCAAGGCCGTCAGGGAATACGGATCGAGCTGTTCAGGGTCGCGCTACCTCAACGGCACGTCCATCCTTCACACGTCCCTCGAGGAGGAGCTGGCCGATTACCTCGGCGTCGAGGCCTGCCTGGCGTTCACGACCGGCTACCTGACGAACCAGGGCGTCATCCCGACCGTCGTCCAGAAGGACGACTACCTCATCTCGGACAAGGAGAACCACGCCAGCATCGTCGCCGGGGCCTGGATCGCCAAGGCCAGGGGCGCCCACGTCCTCCGCTACGCCACAAACGACATCGCCGCCCTCGAGGAGACCCTGCAGAAGGTCCCGAAGGCCGCGGCGAAGCTCATCGTCACGGACGGCGTCTTCAGCATGTCCGGCCGCATCGTGAACCTCCCCGAAGTCGTCCGCCTCGCCCGGGCCTACGGGGCCCGGGTGATGATCGATGAGGCCCACGCCATGGGCGTCCTGGGCGAGGACGGCCGCGGCACCCCCAGCCACTTCGGCCTGAAGAACGGCCGGGACGTCGACCTGACCATGGGGACGTTCAGCAAGTCCTTCGCCTCCCTCGGCGGCTTCATCGGCGGCGACCGCCGGGTCGTCGATTTCATCAAGTACGGCTCCCAGGCGTTCATCTTCAGCGCCAGCATGTCGCCCGCGAACGCGGCGGCCGTCCGGGCATCCCTGCGCATCATCCGCCGGGAGCCGGAGCGGGTCGAAAGGCTCCGCGTGATCGCCCAAAAGGTCCGCGACGGCCTCAAGGCCCAGGGCTTCAAGCTCATCGAGAGCGGCACGCCCATTCTGCCGGTCATCATCGGCGACGACATGAAGACCTTCCAGTTCTGGCGCCGGCTCGTCGACGAGGGCGTCTTCGTCAACGCCGTCATCTCGCCGGCCGTCCCCCAGGGCATGCAGCTCATCCGGCTCAGCCTCATCGCGACCTATGAGCAGTCCCACATCGACCGGATCCTCGAGGCTTTCCACAAGGTGGGAAGGGAGTTCGGCCTGGCCCAGTGAGGCCCGCGAGGCCGCCGAGCCCGGGGAGGGGCATCGGGCTTGCATTGCGCCGGGCGCGAACGTAGTATTATGGGGTGCCTTTCATTCCATCTTTGAGGAGTCACACCCCATGAGAAAACAACGCGCATTCCTGGTCGTTCTGTTCGGTCTCGTCGCGGCGGCGTCCGCGCTGGCCGGGACGGGCAAGGTGCTCATCAATCACGTCGGCTACGCCCCCGATTCGGCGAAAAGGGCCGTTATCGAAGGCAGGCCGGGAGACGTGTTCGACGGCTTCAAGGTCATCGAGGCCGAGACCGGCAAGGTCGTCCTGACCGGCATCCCGGTTCACGCGGGACCCGTCCAAAAATGGAAGGACTGGGACTTCTGGACCGTCGATTTCGGCGGGCTCGAGCAGGAAGGGACCTATGTCATCGAGGCCTCCTCGCCGAAGGGCGCGGTCCGGTCCTGTCCTTTCCTCGTCCAGAAGGACGTCCTTGAGCGCAACACGCTCTCCGACGTCGTCTATTATTTCAAGGGCCAGCGCAGTTCCGGCCTCTGGGATAAGGCGGACCGGAAGCTGAAGTTCGACGGCAAGGAAGGGGAGATCGACGCCCGAGGCGGCTGGTTCGACGCGACGGGGGACTACGGCAAGCACATGTCCCACCTCTCGTTCTCCACATACTTCAATCCCCAGCAGGTCTCTCAGTCGGCTTGGAGCCTGTTCAAGGCGTACCGCGAGCTCGAGGCGAGCGGCAACCCTTACTTCAAGCAGTACAAGAAACGGCTCCTCGACGAGGCCATGTTCGGCGCCGACTACCTCGTGCGGATGCGGAACCCGAACGGGTCCTTCTACATCACGGTCTCCGGCCGCGGCCCCGAAAAGAAGCCCGAGGACCGCATCATATCGGCCAAGGCGGAGCGTCACATCATCCTGACCCCGGAGACCAAGGACAAGGTCCGCGACTACGGCCGCGAGAAGATCAGGGGCGACGCGGCCTTCGAGGCGGGTTATCGGGAAGGCGCCGGCGTGTCCATCGCCGCCCTGGCGATGGCCTCGACGTACCCGGTCTCCGGCGACTTCACGGCCGCCGATTACCTCAAGGCCGCCGAGGAGACGTTTGCGTTCCTCGAGAAGAACAACCTCTCCTACGCCAACGACGGCAAGGAGAACATCCTCGACGATTACAGCGCCCTGACGGCGGCCGTCGAGCTCTTCAAGGCGACGAAGAAGCCCGTCTACAAAGCCGCCGCCGACAGGCGCGCCGCGAGCCTCCTGGCCCGGCTGATGCCGAACGCCAAGCCCGCGGACTATTGGCGGGCCGACGACAAGGACCGTCCCTTCTTCCATCCCGCCGATGCGGGCTGGCCGATCGTGGCCCTTGCGGACTATCATGAGATCGCCGACGCCTCGGCCAAGGCCGGGATCGTCGATGCCGTGAAGAGGTCGATGGCCTTCGAGCTCGGCGTGACCGGCGAGGTCGCGAACCCCTTCGGCTACAGCCGCCAGCTCGTCCAGAGCAGGGACGGCGCCCGGAGGACGAGCTTCTTCTTCCCCCATGATACCGAAACGGCCCCCTGGTGGCAGGGCGAGAACGCCCGCCTCGGGTCGATGGCCGCCGCGGGCAGGCGCGCCGCCCGGCTGTTCGCCGACGACAAGGCGCTGGCGGATAAGTGCCGGGCCTTCGGCCGGGACCAGCTGAACTGGATCCTCGGCCTCAACCCGTTCGACGCCTGCATGCTCCAGGGCCGCGGGAGGAACAACCCCCAGTACATCTTCTTCGAATCCTACGAGTATACGAACGCCCCCGGCGGTATCGTCAACGGGATCACGGGCGGCTACAAGGACGAGTCGGATATCGACCTGAACCTCCACTTCTCCGTGACCGGCAAGGACGACGACTGGCGCTGGGCGGAACAGTGGCTTCCCCACGCCGCCTGGTTCCTCTACGCCGTCTCCCTGGGCGACTGAGCCTGGAATTCGTCAAGGAGGACCCTTTGAGAAAGGAACACCTGTTGACCGCCGCGGCGATCCTGGCCCTCGTCATGGGGGCCGGTTCGGCCTGGTCCCAAGCCCCCGCGGCCGACGACGGAAAGCCGAGGATCATCGTCATCGGCGCCCATCCCGACGACGCGGAGTCCATGTCGGCCGGCACGGCAGCCCTATGGATCGCCAAAGGCTATCATGTCAAGCTCGTCTGCGCCACGAACGGCGATATCGGCCACTGGAAGGAGTCCGGGCCGGCCCTCGCGGCGCGCCGGAAGGCCGAGGTCGCGCACGGGGCCAAGCTCATCGGCTACGATTTCGAGATCCTGGACAACCACGACGGCGGCCTCCTGCCGACTCTGGAGAATCGGGCCAGGATCACCCGGCTCATCCGGGAATGGAAGGCCGACGTCGTCATCACCCACCGTCCGAACGATTATCACCCGGACCATCGTTACACCAGCATCCTCGTTCAGGATTCGGCCTATATGGTGACCGTCCCCAAATATCTGCCCGAGGTCCCGGCCCTCAGGAAGAACCCCGTGTTCCTCTACGCTTCCGACCGGTTCATGAAGCCTTATCCGTTCCAGGCCGATATCGCCGTCGGCATCGACTCCGTGATCGACAAGAAGCTCCAGGTCCTGCTCGGCATGGTCTCCCAGTTCTACGAGGGAGGCGTGTCGGGTTCCGAGGAAATGATGCCGTCGGACCCGGAAAAGCAGAAGGCCCGCTGGGCGGCCCTCAAGGAAGGATTCGCCGAAAGGAGCCGCGGTATCGCCGACCGATTCCGTCCCAGCCTCGAAGTATGGTATGGCAGGGACCGGGCCGCCGGGTTCAAGTACGCCGAGGCCTTCGAGATCTGCGAATACGGCCGGCGTCCGGATCGGGAGGAGATCAGGAAGCTCTTCCCGTTCTTCGACTGACCGGCGCCGCGGCCTATATCAGAGGACCCAGGTCTTCCGGACCATCGTCCACAGGCTCACGGGCATGATCTCCGGAGGGGGCTGTGGCCATGTCCGGCCGGGGACCTCGGGAAGGCCGATGACCCATTCATGGACGGTCAAGGGCAGGGGCTCCCGGTCCTTGAGCTTGAGCCGCAGTTCGCAGCCCTCGGCCCCGGGCCCGTAGAACCGGAATCGGAGGCCCTTTCCCTTCCGAACGGACCCTTCGATCGGGATCCCGTTCATTTCGGCGTCGAGGACATCGTCCTTTTCCGAACCGACGGCGAGCTCGGCGGCCCGACGCGGCGAACGGACCCGGAGCCGCAGGATGCGACCCTCGCCGGCTTCCGACTCTTCGAGCTTCTCGATCGACGGCGGCTCCGGGCGAGGACGGGGGCCTCGCCGCCGACGAACGGAACTCCAGCGATGGACGGGTCACCGGTCGTGAACCCGGGCTTCGGATCGGGCATGAACCGGGCGGTCCACGCGTTCTGGGCCCCCGACCCGACGAACCAGTCGGCCCGCCCGGCGTCCAATTCAGACAATAGCCCATTTGAGAGGGCCGGGGGTGGCGGACCGTGTACCGGGTGGTGGCGGCGCCCGCGATCGTGAATCCGACGAACGCCAGGACCGCGAGCAGGGCCCAGGCGGCCGTCCCGCGGCGGCCGATGCTCTCGACCGCCGGGACGAGGCTCAGAAGGGCCAGCGTCATAAAGACCCCGAGCGCCCCGCTGCCCATCGGCGACAGGCCGAGGGCGACGAACAGGAAATGGATGATGGGCGCGAAGACCACCGCTGTCGCGAAAGCGCAAAGAGCGGCGGCGGCCGTCCCGACAGGGGTATCGATGCCCTCATTTCCGGAGAGGAATGTCGAGAGCAGGGCCGCTGCGCCCAACAGGGCGGGCCATCCGATGATGTAGCTGGCTCCGGGAAGGGCCGCGGTCGTCCAGATCGTCAGGAGGACTCCCAGGGAGGTTGCCGCGAAAGCGATGTTCTGCCAGCCGCTCTTTCGGCGGAACAGGCCGTAGAGGATGATGAATAGGAACGAGATCAGTAACAGAAGCGCCGCGAAATAGGAAGGATTCGATCCGGGCTCGCCCGCCGCCAGCCACTTGCCGTGGGCGAGAGCCGGCGAGCTTGGCGAAGAGGACGGCCAGGACGGGACAAAGGACGAGGACGAGGATAAGGAAGAGGACGGAACCCGGGAGCTTTCGGGGGGCCAGGAGCCCCTTACGGAACCCTGACGACCCCCGCCGCTGCGAGGAACAGGACGGCGAAGATCGCCGCCAGCCAAGCCGTCCGGGGCGAATAGACGATGAGGCCCGGGCCGACGGCGTTGAAATACACCGCGTCGGGCCTCTCCTTTTTCGGGGACTCCCGTCCTGCCGAAATATCGGGCAAGGGCCAGGGCGGAAGAGCCGTGGTGCTGGAGACTGCGCGGATCGAGGTGGGCCGGGGAGTCCTGAGGCGTGTGGTAATCCCGCGGTTCCCCTATGAACGCAAAATTCAGCCCCTGCATCCCGGCGTCCAGGAATATCGATAGGTCGGTGCCGTTGGGCATGCGGCGGTAGATCGAGACGGCGAATGACGTGGCCTGGGGCCGGGGCGCGGCCGCGGCGAACGCCCTGACGAGCGGGCCGTTCCCGGGGCTCGTCTCGAACATGACGGACGGGCCGGACGTCCCTCTCGCCTCGAAATTGACGACCAGGCCGACATCGGCGGCCCAGGGGTGCTCCTTGACGAACGCCCGGGCGCCGAGCAGGCCGACCTCCTCCCCGTCGGTGACCAGGAAGACGATGTCATGACCGGGGGCCGGCCCGGTCTTCAGGGCGCGGGCGGTTTCGAGGAGTACGGCCACTCCCGCGGCGTCGTCCGCGGCGCCGGGAGAAGAAGGGACGCTGTCGTAATGGGCGACGAGCATCACGGCCTTCCCGGCTTCGGTCCCTTTCAGCCGGGTCAAAACGTTCGAGACCTTGGCGGCCGCGCCCCTTTTCCCGTCGACGAGGACGGCGGTCTGGACCTCCGGCTCGAACCCGAGGGCCTTCCACAGACCGACGACCTCTTCGAGGACCTCGTCATGGGCGACCGAGGCCATGGGATGGGGCTTGGCCGCCAGCATTTCCACGTATCTCATGGCCCTCCCCGCGGCAAATTCCGTGGGGGAGCGGTGGCCGGCAGGGCCGGCGGCGGTTTGAGCCCGGCGACGGCCGCATAGACGCCGAGGATCAGGCTGAACAGGACGAGGGCCGGCCTCAGAACGCTTTCCCGTCCGGTGTTCACGGGCTACTCCTGCTCGAATCTCTTGGTATCTCCCTCCCTGAGCGAGAAGGGGAGTCTCGTTCCTCGGATCTCGATCTCGTATTCGCCCGGCGGGAGCGGGATGGAGCTCCGGATGTTGCTGACCTCGCCGACGACGGCCCCGGAGCTGTCATAGATCCTGTGCCCCGAGGCGTCGGCGTAGGGGACCTCGACGATCCCTGGCTTGAGGATCGTCGTCTCTCCGGCCCGGACCTCGACCGGCCAGGCGAGCTTCCCGAACGTGACGACGTAGCGGCCCGGGACGAGGGCGATGGTGTCCGCGAGCGAGCTCACGACGCCCTGGACGGCGCCCGACGCCTCCTCCACGACCTCATGGCCCTCGAGAGAGGCATGAGCGACGGAGACCCATCCGGGCTGGAGGGACGTGGTCCGCCCCTCGATGATCACCACCCCTTTCCAAAGGCTTTTTCCGAACACGACGTCATAGGTCCCGGGCGGGAGGGGAACGACCGAACGGGTCGCACTGACGAGCTCGACCTTCTCGGAAGTCCCGGCCTTCCGGACCTCCTGGCCCGCCGATCCGGCCCCTTTGACCTCGAGCCATCCTTGCGAAACGCTCTCTCCGGATGCTTCGGCCTGGACCTCCGGGGACTCGCCCGCAAGGTCCCCGGGGCCTTCGGCGGCGGTCTTCTTCTTGGAGCATTCGGCCGCTCCGAGGGCCAGGGCGGCGGCGACGACGGCGCACAGAAGCTTAGATCTCAAGGCGGCCTCCTTTGCCGGGTGTGTCCGGAAATATATGCCATCGGGCGGAACGGAGTCAACTTCGCTTGACCCGTTCGCCACACTCAGCCCCGTCTCTTAAGGCGGGGCGAGAGGCAAGGCTCAGGGTAACCCCAAAAAAGCTCAAGATTTTATGGTGTTGACAGGCCCCGGCGTCCGTGGATAGACTGCTCTTTAGCGGAAAGTCTCCGGCTGAGATCGTTCCGGAAGGAGGTATTCATGTCGAGAAGAATCGCCGTGGCCCTCGCCGCGATGGCCATCCTTTGCCTGGGGCTCGCCGCGGGTCCGAGGGCCGACGACACGGCCGATCTGCGCGCGGGCAAGAACCTCATCCCCACGACCGTCTATCCGGAAGCCGACGATCTGAAGGTCCTGGCCCTCTTCAAAGGGCTCCGGGTCGCCGACGTGACCGACGGCATGGACGCCGTCGGTCTCCAGAACATCGGCCTCATGGACGCGGAGATCGGGGCGCTCTGGCGCGACACCGTGACGTTCAAGCACCGTTTCATCGGGATCGCGGTCACCGCCCGATACGTCCCGACCCAGGACGGGCCCGCCGGGAAGATGTCCGTCGAGGCCTACGACAAGTGGGCGGGCGACTGGTACGACACGCGCTCCACCGAGGCGTACATGGGAGTCATCCGGAAGGGGACGGCTCTCGTCATCGAGGACGCCCCGCGGGCCGACGTCGGCTCCATCGGCTCCTATAACATTCTCGAGTGGTACGGGAAGGGCTGTGTCGGCGTCGTCACGAGCGCCACCGCCCGCGACACCGACGAGATCATCACGGAGAAGGTCCCGCTGTACATGAGGAAAGCGGGGCGCGGCATCCGGCCCGGGCGGAACGAGCTCGAGTCCGTCAACCGGCCGATCGTCTGCGGAGGCGTCCTGGTCATGCCGGGCGACGTCGTCGTCGCCGACGGAGACGGGGTCGTGGTCGTCCCGAGGGCCAAGGCCGCGGCCGTGGCCGCCTACGCCCGGAAGATCATGGACGGCGACAAGGCCGGCCGGCGCGATCTGTACAAATCGATGAAGATGAAAGAGGACGTTTCCGTCAAGGATTAGCGGAGATCCCCGACGGATTTTGACAGGACGCCTCCCTCTGTTGTATAACCGGAAAAACGGCTGATCATGCGCATTCGCTTCAAAGTCCCCACCGGGAAGACGGAGCTGTGGACGACGGACTCGGACTCCGTGCTCATAGGCCGTCAGCTCCCTCCCTCGCCGGCCCACCTCGACCTGCGGGACGTCAAGGTCTCGGGACGGCACGCCAGGCTCACGTTCGAGGACGGGGCTTATTTCATCGAGGACCTCGGCAGCACGAACGGGACGTGGATCGGCCGGAAGAGGATCAAGGATAGGGTCCGACTCGACGCGGGGGCAGAGGTCCGCATCGGGGAGACGACACTCCTGGTCGAAGGCATCGTCGGCCCGGCCCCGGCCCCGGCCTCGGCGCCGCCCGCGGCCGCCTGCGGTTTCGCGGCCGCGCCCGACGGCCCGCCGCGCGAGGTCGTCGACGCCCGCCAGCCCATGCCGGAGATGTTCCTCGCCGGCGCTTCGCTCGAGGCCGCCAGGCTCCGGCTGGAGTCGGTCTATGAGCTCTGCGCCGCACTCGGCGAGATCGACAGCTTCGAATCCCTCGCCTCGTCCCTGCTCGATCGGATCTTCAAGGCCTTCCCCGCCGCGGCCAAGAACGGGCACGGCGGCTTCCTGGCCGGGGAGGACCTGGCCCTCAAGGCCTTCCGGCCGGACGATCAGCCGCCGACCTGCAGTCTGACCCTGGCCCGGCATGTCCGGGACCAGAAGAAGGGATGCCTGTGGGAGGTGGGCGCGCCCGGCATGATCGAGCGGTCGGCCAGCCTCCTGGACCTGGGCGTTCAATCGGCGATGTACGTCCCGCTCATCTGGAAAGGCGAGGTCCTCGGGGTGCTGTACCTCGACGCCACCTCGCGGGAAGCGGCGTTCGGGATCGACGACCTGCGGCTGATGCAGGTCATGGCCAGCCAGGCGGCGATGTTCGTCAAGAACCTCTCCCTCCAGCAGGTCCTCCAGCGTGAGGCGCTCGTCAAGTCCCGGCTCCTGGCCCAGTTCCCCAGGCCGATCGCCGAGCGGCTGGCCCGCAACCCGGCCCGGATGGCCGTCGTCAGCGAGCGGGTCGAGGTCGTGACGATCCTGTTCGCCGACGTCCGGGGATTCACGAAGATGTCCGCCGGGATGGAGCCCGAGCTCGTCGTCCAGATGCTCAACGACATGTTCCACGACCTGACGCCGATCGTCCTCCGGCTCAGCGGGACGGTCGACAAGTACATGGGGGACGCCATCCTCGCCGTCTTCGGCAGCCCCGACCCGGACGAAGCCGCAATGGGGGCACGCGGTCCTGGCGGCCCTGGAGATGCAGGAGGCCCTCGACCGCCTGGCCGCGGGGCGCTGGAAGGGGAGGGCCGCCGTTCCGGATCGGGGTCGGCATCCACACCGGCCCGGTCATCCACGGCTTCATCGGCGCGCCCGAGCGCATGGAATACACCGTCATCGGGAGCACGATCAACACCGCCTCGCGCTACTGCGCCGCGGCCGGCCCCGGGGAGATCCTCATCAGCCCGGCCGTCTATGCCCGCCTCCATCAGAGCGTGGACGCCGAATACCCGCCCCGGGAGATCGAAACGAAGCACGAAGGGATGCTGAAGGCCTATCCGGATCCGGGGCTGGAAAGGCCCCGTTCCCGAACCTTGACAACCGGTCCGCCGTTGGAATATAAGAACGATATTCGGAGGTTCAAACGCCAGCCAAGAAGAGATCGAGCGAAACCGCGGGGTCGAATACCGGCTCGTCCCGCGCCCGGAGGGCGGCCCCGTTCATCTGCCCGAACTGCCGGACCGAGAACCCGGCCGACAGCCGGTTCTGCTCCAACTGCGCGAGCCCTCTGAAGGAGGAGGCGGGCCGGACGGTCAAGGCCGCGACGTTCGAGATCGCGCGCGGCGACCTGTTCGCCGACCGCTACGAGATCATCGAGACGCTCGGCCAGGGCGGGATGGGCAAGGTCTATCAAGGCCTACGACCGCAAGGTCAGCGAGGTCGTGGCCCTGAAGCTCATCCGGCCCGAGATCAGCGTCAACGACAAGGCCATCGAGCGCTTCAAGAACGAGCTCAAGTTCGCCCGGAAGATCAGCCACCGGAACGTCTGCCGGATGTACGACCTCGGCGAGGAGGGGTATCTTCCAGTACATCACGATGGAGTACGTCTCCGGCGAGGACCTCAAGCGCTTCATCCGGCGGGCGGGGACGCTCTCCGCCGGCAAGGCCATCCACATCGCCAAGCAGGTCTGCGAGGGGCTGGCCGAGGCCCACCGGCTGGGCGTCGTCCACCGCGACCTCAAGCCCCAGAACATCATGATCGACCAGGACGGGAACGCCCGGATCATGGATTTCGGCATCGCCCGGTTCGCCGACGCCGAGGGGATGACGGGCTCCGGGGTCATGATCGGCACGCCCGAGTACATGTCGCCCGAGCAGGCCGAGCTCAAGGACGTCGACGCGCGGGCGGACATCTATTCGCTGGGCGTCGTCCTGTACGAGATGGTCGTCGGGCAGGGTCCCGTTCGAGGGGGAGACGCCCCTGAGCGTGGCCATGAAGCACAAGACCGAAAAGGCCCGGAACGTCCGCGAGATCAATCCCCAGGTCCCGCCCGGCCTCGCGGCCATCATCGCCAAGTGCATGGAGAAATCGCCCGAAGCTCGTTTCCAGACCACCGACGAGCTTTTTGCCGAGCTCGACAAGGTGGAAAAAGGGCTTTCGACGGGGGAGCGGGTCGTCGTCAGCAAAGGCGCCCGGGACCACGAAAGAGGTCACGGTCACCCTCAAGGCGAAGAAGATTCGCCGTTCCCGCGGTCGGGCTGGCCGTCCTCGCCCTGGCCGCTTTCGTCGTATTCAAGCTCCTGCCGGGGAAAGGAGCACGGCCCGAAGCCGGGGCGGACCTTCAGGAGCCGGTCCAGCAGATGCCGGCCCAGAAAACCTCCCCGGGCGGACCGGCGAGCGAAACCGCGACGAAACCCGCCGTCCCGGCCGAAAAGCTGCCCGTTTCAGCCCCGCCAGCCAAGGCCGTCGAGACGAAAAAGGACGGCGCCGCGGGGGGACCCTCCACCGCCGTGAAGGACGCCTCGGGCAATCAGCCGTTGCCGGCCGCCTCCGGGCCCCAGGACCCGGATGCTTCATCCGCGAGCCTCGCCCGGGCTCGGGCCGCCGCAGCCAGAAGCAACGCCGTGAAGTCGGGCATCGACGAGAAATCCCTCTTCATCCGGTCCGCCGACGGCATGCTGTCCGACGCCCAGAAGGCGGTCGGACAAAAGCGCTACGTCGATGCCCGGAGCATGTGCATGGTATCGGAGAGGCTCTTCCGGACCAGCCAGGAAAAGGCGAAGGACGAAGATCGGCTCAAGGTCTTCAGGAGATACGTCGAAGGCCTGAGCGAGGACGTCGACGACCTGAAGCCTGCCCCCGTCGGCAACAAGGCCCTCGACGCCGCGAAGGAAGCCGAGAAACAGGGAAAAGCGCTCCAAGCCAGCAAGGACATCGAGAACGCGGTTAAATATTATGTCCAGGCCGCGCTCGGTTACCAGAAGACGCTTATCTCGGCGGCTCCCAAAGGCCGCTGACGCTGGATCTTATCAGCGCCTTCCCCCCTTGGATATGAGCGGATCCCGTCCAGGAATCTGACGGAATTCAAGGGGAAGGCCCAGGAACCGCGTCAGAGATAGGGCCGGAGACGCGACCAAGATCCTCATTCGATCTTAATCCCCTCAACTCCCCTTGGAATTCAAGGGGAGAATGCAAGGACCGCGTCTCCGGAGAGGTGGGGGAGGGACCGGGCCCTAACGAGCGACACGTTCGTTAGGACCCGGCCCCCGGGGGAATTAGAATCCGAACTTGATCCCAATGCGGGCGCTGATGGGATCCATGAAGAAGTAGGGCTTGAGGAACCGCGGATCGAGCTGTTGTGCGACAGTACGGTAATCGAAATGGGCCAGGATCTCGGCCTCTGTTAAGGACGGGTCGTCCTGATTGTAGATGCCGTAGATCCGCTGGGCTGCTTTGCTGTTGGTCACGTTGTCGACGTTCAGGCTCAGAGTCAGCCTGGTGCGGCCCAGCCGGAGAGGATACTCGGCGTACAGGTTCATGACGAAGATGAACGGGGAGCGCTTCTCCGTCCCTCTCCCGACCGGAAGGAACCCCTGCATGCCGCCGAAGTTGAATTCGATAGAGGTCGGTACGCCTGAGTAGGCGTTGGCGGTGGTGCCGAGGGTCAGGCCGAAGGGGAAGGTGTAGGAGCCGTAGGCCTTGACATTGACGGGCCGGTCGGTCCCGAGCGGGCCGTCGATCGGCTTGCCGTCCTGGGTGTAGGGCAGGAACCAGCCGTCCCAGAACCGGGCGACGTTCGGATTAGTTCGGCCGTAACCGAGGGTATCGACCTCGTCGGAGCTGGCCAGGCCGGAATAGTTGCCTCGGAGACTGCTCCAGGTGAAGGAGACGCCGCCCATCCAGTTGTCGCTGAACCGCTTGTCCAGGGAGAGATTTATGGCGTAATATTCGCGCTTGGCCTTGGGGCATTCCCAGAGCTGGTCGGGGAACCGGCCGCCGTCCTTCTGATAGAGCGTCCACCCGAAACCGGGATTGGCGGTGTAGTACTTGGTGCCCGTGGCCGTTTCGAAGCCGATGTCCTCGATGGTGCGGATGAGGTGCTTGTAGACGAATCGCACGGAGGTGGACAGGTCGTCCTTGAGCTTCTTTTCGAGGCCGAAAGAGAGCTCGCTTTGAGCGACGGGCTTCAGGTCGGGGTCCGTGTCTTCGAACGAAGGCTCCCGTTCATTCTTGGCCCTGATAAAGGTTCCGGGATAATTCCCGTTGACGCCGATCTGCCTCCAGTCGTACGTATCGAGGGTGTAGTAGTCCGAGATCCACTTGAAGCCGCCGTAGGACCCGACGGCCATGCCGAGCTTGAAGACGTCGTAGAACATGCCGTAGGAACCGAACACCTTGAGGCTGGAATCGCCGAGCACGTCGAAGACGAAGCCCAGGCGGGGCGCCAGCTTGTCGCCGAATTTGAAATCGACGGCCTTCTTGCCCTTGTACTCGGGCATATCGCTGAAGCTAGGCACGTATTCGCTCTCAGCGCGGACGCCGAAGTTTAAAGTGAGCCTCTTGGCGATGGTCCAGGAATCCTGCAGGTACAGGGCGATGCTCGTGCTATGAGCCTCGGCGAGGGTACCGAACGGCGAGGAGACGCCGCCGCGGACCTCGTAGTACCCGTACTGGCCGGTGGCGGTCTTCGTGGGATCGTTGGGGTCGGTGTAGGTCTGGCCCCAGTTCAGCCGCACCCAGGGGTGATTGAAGGAGTTGTCGATATTCTCATGCAGGCGCACCCACTGGACCCCGGCCTTGAGGGAGTGCTCTCCGGCGAAATTGGGGAAATAATTGAAGTCCAGGTTGGCCGATGCGCGGTCGCTGATGTACTTGTTCGTGACGTATCCGTCGGTCGTCGCGGCATAATTGATCCAACCGCGGGCCTTGACTAGCTCCTCCGGGATCTCCGCAAACTGGGCGTTGGTCTGGCGGAACTGCCACAGGGGCTCGGAGGGGGACACCTTCTGCTTGTTGTTGTTGGAGAAGAAGTAACCGCCGCGGGCGCTGATCATCAGGTTGTTCCCCACGGTATAGTCCGCCGAGGCGCTGGCGCTCCAGTTCGGATAATCGAACCCGAAATCTCCCCAGGGCGCCGTCGGGTCCCCGGCTCCGTCGGACGTCGGCAGGGCCCCACTGTACTTCCAGAAGTTATTGAGGAAGCTCGCCGAGACGCGCAGATTGGCGAACGGCTGGGCCGTAAGCTTCGCCGAATAGTTGAGCTCGAGGTCCTTGCGGTTATAATTGCCTCTCGAGCCGTCGCCGATCCAGGTGATCGGGCGGGTGCGGTCGCGCTGGACGGGCATAAACGATCCGAAGAACCACAGCCGGTCCTTGATGATATAGCCGCCCAGGTTGAGGCCGCCCTCGAGAATGGCTTCCTTCGTTTTGCCGTTCTGGTCCTGATAGTTGACGTATTCGGCGACGGTGTTGTCCAGGGGATTGACGCGCAGGGTGTCGCGCTGTTTCCCGGTCAGGGTGCTGCCGCTGTAATAGCCGATGACGTCCCCGTGGATCTGGTTGCCGCCCGAGCGCGTCACGACGTTGACGACGCCGCCCAGGGAGCCGCCGAATTCGGCCTGGTAGCCGCTGGCCTTGACCTGGACCTCGTCGATGAAGTCGAAGTTGACCTTCTGGGACATGGTCCCGTCCTCGAGGTGGGTCGTGTTCATGCCGTCGACGAAAATAGACGTTCTCCGAGGCCGAGGCGCCGTCAACCGACAGGCCTCCTGCCCGCCTCGAGGCTCCCTCCCTGTTGACGCCGCCGGAGAAGGTCTCCGTATCGACGCCCGGAAGGACCGTCACCAGCGAGGCGAAATCGCGGCCCTTGGGCAGGGCGTTGAACGTTCCCTTGGTCAGGGTCAGGTCCTTGGACGTGGATTTGATGTCGATGAGAGGCGCCTGGCCGGTGACCGTGATCGACTCGGCGAGCTTGCCGAGCTCCATGGTCACGTTCAGAGAGAGCGTCTGCTCCAGGGACACGCTGATGCCGTCCCGGACCAGGGTCTGGAAGCCGTCCAGGGTGTACGTGATCCTATAGACGCCGGGCATCAGGTTGAGCAGGCGGAAGACGCCGTTGGCGTCCGAGACGGTCGTGGCCTTTCCGACGAGCTTGGGGCTCGTGGCCTCGACCGCCACTCCCGGCAGGACGCTGCCGTCCGTGTCGGTGACGGTCCCTACGATGCGGGCGTTGGTCACCTGGCCGTGAGCCGCCACGAAGGCCAGGGCCAGGCCCAACACGAGGGTCAAAATACGTTTGCTCATGTATCATCCTCCTCTCGAAATTAAAAGGCTCGCCGTCTCCCAATGCAATTAATATGCCAGCGAACCGTCCCGGCGGGTCCGGCTATCTTCCTCGAGAATACGCCGGCCGCGGGTCCGCCTTCGGGCGGGCGCCCGGAGCGCGAACATTTACGGAACGTAACGGTGATTGCCAATTATTCAAGATGTTGAAACCGGCGCGAACGGCATGATGAAAGCGCCTTGTATTTTCCGCGGGACCGCCTTAATATGAATCCGCATCGACCTTCGGAATTCCGGGAGAAAGGGCCTGCCATGGCGGCGCGATCGGGATCTTGGATACGAACATTCCTGATCCTGACGGGACTGTTCCTCGCCGTCAGCCTGTTCTTCACGACCTCCAATTTCTTTTATTTTTACCTCTCGCCGAAAGCTTTCCGGCTCACGCTGCGGCAGGACTTCCTTCTCTATGTCGTCCGGTGGCTGCCCTGGGTCCTCTGTGCTCCGCCCGTGATCTGGCTGGCGCGCCGGTTCCCCGTCCGGGGTCGCGGCTGGCCCGCCCGTCTCGCGGTCCTCGTCCTGGGTTGCCTGTTTCTCGCCGCCCTGGAATCGTCGATCTCAACGGGTCTCTATAAGCTGGTGTTCCGGCAGCTCGTCGCTCTCCCCCCGACGGAGGCGGTCTATCTCAACTCCTATTGGTGGACGGGCCTGAACTATCTCCATAACAATATCGTGACCTTCCTGGTCATAGCGATCGTCGTCTGGGAGCTTGACCACCTCCGCCTTTATCGCGAGAAGGAGCTCGCCGCCAGCCGGCTCGAGGCCGAATTGGCCCGGGCCAACCTTCTGGTCCTGGAGTCCCGGGTCCATCCCCATTTCCTGTTCAACACCCTGCACATGATCTCCGCGATGGTCTATGAGGATCCGGGCAAGGCGGACGTGATGATCAGCCGCCTGAGCGACCTCCTTCGCGCCGCGCTCGACCAGCCGGATACGCCGACCGTGCCCCTCAAGACCGAGCTGGAGGTGCTGTCCCTCTATGTCGACATCATGAAAGCGCGCTTCGGAGACAGGCTCGCCGTCGCCTACGAGATCGAGCCGGATACGCTGGCGGCCCTTGTCCCGACCTTCAGCCTTCAGCCGCTCGTCGAGAACGCCATCAAACACGGGATCATGCCGCGCAACGAGGGCGGGGCCATCACGATCGCCGCGAGCCTGAACGACGGCCGGCTCGTGGTCGGGGTCTCGGACGATGGGGCGGGCGTGAAAGGCGATCCCGAGGCGCTCCTGGACAAAGGTGTCGGGCTGAGGAACATCAAGAGCCGCCTCTTAGGCCTCTATGGGACGGACGGCGTCCTCAGCCTTCGGAACAGGGCCGAGGGCGGGGCCCGGGTCGCCATCGAAATTCCCTTTCGAACGCGGACCGAATGAGCGCGGATCCCGGGCGAGTTGATATTTCGCCCCGGTCGTCATAATATGGGCGCGGCACGACCTTCGGCGTGCCGGGAAGAAGGGCCGATACTGATGACGCCGTGGCGAACGCGTGTCCGGAAGTTCTTGATCCTGACGGGGGCGTTCATCCTGACGGCCGTGTTCTTCCTGAACAGCCATTTCTATTTCGGCCGCCTGGCCTTCGATTACAGCAGGGTCACGCTGGGGCAGGACTTCCTTCTCTATCTTGTCCGGTGGCTCCCCTGGGTCGTCTGCGCCCCGGCCCTGATCGGAATCGCGCGCCGGTTCCCTCTCGGAAAGGGCGGCTGGCCCGGGCGCGTCGCCGTCCTCGTCGCCGCCGGCCTCGTCATATCCACCCTGGAATCCGCTCTCACCTTCGGCCTCTATAACCTCGGCTTCGATAAGATCATCCGGCTTGCCGATGCGGAGCTCTTTTACATGAAGGACCTCGAGCTGACGGTCCTGCACCATTTCAACCTCAATTTCATCATGTCCCTGGCGATCCCGCTGGTGGTCTGGGTCCGGGATTATTTCCGCCTGTACCGCGAGAGGGAGCGCACCGCCGGCCGGCTCGAGGCCGAGCTGGCCCGGGCCAATCTCCAGGTCCTGAAGAGCCAGGTCCATCCCCATTTCCTCTTCAACACCCTGCACATGATCTCGGCGATGGTTTACGAGGACCCCGGAAAGGCCGACGGGATGATCAGCCGCCTGAGCGACCTCCTGCGGGCTGCCCTCGATCGCCCGGACACGCCGACCATCCCCCTCAAGACCGAGCTGGAAGTGCTGGCCCTGTACCTCGACATCATGAAGGCGCGCTTCGGCGACAGGCTGACCGTCGCCTACGATATTGCGCCGGACACGCTGTCCGCCCTCGTCCCGAGCTTCAGCCTGCAGCCACTCGTCGAGAACGCGATCAAGCATGGGATCATGCCCCGCAACAGGGGCGGGGACATCACGATCTCGGCGAGCCGGAACGGCGGGCGGCTCGTCATCGGGGTCGCGGACGACGGGCTGGGTTTTAAGGATAGGCCCGAGGCGCTCCTGGACAAAGGGATCGGACTCAGGAACATCAGGGGCCGCCTTTTCGGCCTCTACGGCGAAGCCGGCGCTCTCAGCCTTCGGGAACAGGGCCGAGGGCGGGGCCCGGGTCGCGCTCGAGATCCCTTACCAGACGCGGGACGATCGAACGAACGGCGAAAGCGATGGATAAGAGCGCGGCGATCGGGGCGGTCATCGTCGACGACGAGGCCTACGCCCGCAAGAAGATCCGGGAATTCCTCCTTTCGGAAAAGGACGTCGAGGTCGTCGGCGAAGCCGGCAACGGCTCGGACGCGATCCGCATCATCCGGGACACGAAGCCCGACCTCGTGTTCCTGGACATCCAAATGCCGAAGCCGGACGGGTTCGGCGTCGTCGAAGCCCTGGGCGACAAGGATCTGCCCCACCTCGTTTTCGCCACGGCCTACGATCAATACGCGCTTCGGGCTTTCGAGATCCATGCGCTGGACTACCTTCTCAAGCCGTTCGACCGGGAGCGCTTCCGGGAATCCCTGAAGCGCGCCCGCCGCATCATCGGGATGGAAAAGGACCGGGAGGATTTCCGGGCCAGGGTCCGTAGCCTTCTCGAGGACATGCGGTCAGGAAGCCCCTATCTCAGAAGATTCCTGGTCCAGTCCAAGCGAGGCGTTCGCTTCCTGAATGTGGAGGACGTCCTGTACCTCGAGGCCACCGGCAGTTACATCGCCCTCCATACGGAAACGGGGGAGCACCTCCTCCGAGAGACCCTGAGCGACCTCGAGACAAAGCTCGACCCTCGCGTGTTCGTCCGCACGCATAGGTCCTTCATCGTCAACGTGGAAGCGATCCAGGAGATCCAACGGCATTTCCACGGCGAGTCCGTCATCATCCTCAAGAACGGCGGCCGGGTCCGGGTCAGCCGGAACCACGCCGAGCAATTCCGCAAGTCCCTCGAAGGCCGGACCTAGCGCCTCGGGCGGACGGGGCTCCCGCGCCCATCCGGCAAGTCCCGTTCGAGACCCTTCCGGGCCCGCCCGCATCCTCGTTCGGCCGCTCCGAGGAAAAACGATTCCGCCGGTCCGATGATCCTCCTATCTTCAGGCTGAGGGTCTGCAGACCGTGACAGGAGAGTTTTCATGAAAGAAGAGACGACGCCCATGACGATGGAGAGGATAGAAGATCGATTTTTGCCGGCCGTTCCTGCTCAGGCCGCGAAGGAGCCCGGGAACGGCAACGGCTCCCATTCATCACAAAAGGGACAACGGGAAGCCATCAGCGCTCTGGCCTTCTCCCTCGATAACCTCTACGGATGCATCGAGCTGATCAACGAGGGGAAGCCGGCCCCGCTCATGCGGATCATGAGGGAGCTGGAGCGGGACATCATTTCGCAGGCGATGACCCAGGCCCGCGCTAACATCCGCAAGGCGGCCGTCATCCTCGGGATCAAGTACACGACGCTCTACGCGAAGATCAAGAAGCACGATCTCCATTTCTCGAAAGCGATACGCTTCAATACGGACAGGTCAGGCCTCGACATCTGACGGTTCGGCCGGATCCCTAAAACCTGACTCGTCCTAAGGCTAATTCCGCTTTCGACGCGCGAGGACCTGCTTCGCGGCATCCGATCCCATCCGCATCGCGACGTGCATGGCGGGATAGCCGAAGCCTCCTTGCCGTCCGACCGAAGCGAGATTCCGGAATCCGGCGATATATCCCCTGGCCTTCTCGATATAGGGCTCGAAGCCGAGCTTGAAAACGGGATATCCATACGCGGAGCGAAGGAGATGGCATTCGGCGACTTCGTCGCGGCGGACAAGTCCCTCGATCTCGAGATCGTCCAGGATCCGTTGACGGGTGGCGTCGCCGCCGTTCCATTTGTCGTCCCCCTCATCGCAGGTCATCTCGACGACCAGGACGCTGTGGCCCGGCGGAGATACGTCCAGCCCGCCATTCTTCGGCTCGGCGAGACGATGGAAGATCCTGTGCCGGAAGTACGCGAATTGGGCATCGAAGACCCTGGGCTTTCGGACGAGCAGGCCATACACGGCAACGGGCCTATAGCGCAGGTGGTCGCAAGCTTCCAGAACCTCCGCGGGAGGCTCCGGCGTCATGGAGCGGATGAGTTCCGGGAGCGGAATGGTCGAAATGCAGTCCGTGCAGGGAAGCCGCTGCGTCTCGCCGTTTCGTTCGACCTGCACAGTCGTCACCCGGCCGGCCTCGGTTTCGATGCCGGTGACCGTGCTCTCCAGGATGACCTCGCCCCGGTGCTTTCGAATAAACTCGGCCAGGGCGAGGGGCAATTCCCGCGAACCGGTGGGCGTGTACCAGACGGTCTCATGCGTCAACGCGCTGTCCGGGGCGCCGTCCTCCGGCCCGATCCCGACCGCCCCGAGCGCCCTCTTGACGACATCCACGGCACTCAGGCGCGGCATCCGCGTATGCACGAACGTCGCGGAAAGACCGCTCGGGGGGAAGCCCCAATACTCTTGCGTGAAGTCGCGGAAGAAATGATCGTATAAGGGGCGCCCGTAGAGACGGATGAGGGCCTCTTCGGCGTTCCGCGCCGGCACCCGGTCGAATCTATTGCGTACCGTTTGCGATACCAGACCCCCGAGCGACTTCGCCATCGCCGGGAACGGTACGCTCTTCAATAGATCGAGAAACTCCAGCGGATACCGCCGCCAGCCGCCGCGGTAGCGTATGAGGGCCCTCAGTTCGACCGGGCGGAGACGCTCCCCGATCAGGGCCTTCAGATCCTCGAGGATCTCGCGGTCAAAGGCGTGCAGATGATGGACGCCGAGGTCGTAGTAATTTCCGTTGAATTCCCGGCCGGCGGCAAGGCCTCCCGGGGCCGGGCCCCTTTCGAAGACGGTCACCGGGACACTCCGTTCGGCAAGGATGCGAGCGGCATAGAGCCCGCACATCCCCCCGCCGAGGACAAGGACCTTCGTGCCTCCGGACATGGATTTTAGCGCGACTGTTCCCCGGCGGCCGACAGGACTCGTTCCTGGTGCGCAAATGTTCTCGCCAGGAACGTTTCGGGGAGATCCACGTCTTCACGAAGGAGCGGCGTGTTTTTCGGCACGTTTCGTTTCAGACGGGGGAGCCTGCCGTCCTCGCCTTCCAGAAGCGATATCGGCACCATGCCCTTCCGGTCGGCTGGCGCGGCAGGCTCCAAAAGCCCGTAGAAGAAGTCGCCGCCGATTCCGTGCAGAACCACTTCTCCCGCCTTCACGTCGCGCTTCGCATAAGCATAAACATCCGTCAAGCGGCCATGCTGCGGCCAGAGCAGGGGAAGGCGGTCCAGGACCGCGCGGGCGATCGCCCAGGGCGTTTCCAGATGGCAGAGATGGTATGGCCGATAAAAAAGATAGAAGGGGCCGTCGCCCAGCTTGTAATACTTGAGGTAGGACGCCTGAACGGGATCATCGCAATGGCCGACGACGAAGATCCCGCCCCCCGGCTCCGCGCCGAGGATGTAGTCCACAACGCCCGCATCGCCGTACTTTCGAAAATCGAAAAGCCTGAAGACGTCGCTCACGCCCTTCGCTTTCGGCCCCTCCATGCCGGGCACCCAGGGGACGAGCCCTGCGCCGTTCGCGATGAGACCCATTTCCACGTTGAGCTTCGTGCCGTCGGTATAGGCACAGCACTGGACGGGGTCCAGGTCCCGGATCCGCGCTTCGCGTTCCAGGGACATCCGCGGTCGCGTACCGGTTCAAGAAACCCTTGATGTTGCCGGCCATGACGACGCGGAAGGACCAGAGCCGGATCTCATCGATCATCCGCGCGAGAACACCGTGCTGGTCGCCCGCGTCGCTCGTCACAACGACCCCGTTGCGGACCGCCGTGTCGTGGAGGAGGGGGCCCAGGGCCAGATCCACTTCGGCGTTCATGAGGACGACATGGATCCCGCTCTCCAGGGCCTCCAGGCAGAACTTTCCGGCGAAACCGACCGTGTTCGTGGCCTCGACGACGACGTCCACGCCGAGGCCGCGGTCCTTGTCCAGCAGGAAGAAGGGATCGCGCGTGAGCAGGACTTCCCCGTTTCCGGGCATGAGATTGGACGCGGAGACGACCGCGTAGGGCTTCCCGTGAGCCTTGGCGGCCCTGACGGCGGCCTCGAGACGGACGTCTGTAATCGAGACCAGTTCCATGGCCGGCGTCCGCCCGATCTGCCAGGCGATCCCGACACCCATCGCTCCGGCGCCGACCAGGGCTACCCGGATCCGCCTTCCGGACCGCTCGTACTGGACCAGTCTATCGTAGTACACAGGTTGATTTCCCGACCTTGGCACGGCGATTATAGCGTCGGCCCGCGGGACTGTCAACGACCCTGTACTTATGCGGGACCATCATCGAGTTTGGAAGGACCCCGTCATGATAAGCGGCCGAGATAGGGGCCGAGAGATCGGCTATGGCACTGAGGCCCTGGAGCTTGAAAACCTCCCGCCAGGGGTGATATCTTGATCGGGGGCAGATGATCTGTTTCTAATCAATGGCCCTCTGAGCGGGCGGGGCAGGTCCTGCTTCGGATGAGCGAACGCGCCGCATAAGCCAAAACGGTTGGATTTTCATGGAGGGGGTGTCATGAAAACGAATAGCCGGATCAGGGTCGGAGTCTTCTTATGTTTAAGCGGAATTCTCGCCGGTCCTTTCTCGGGCGCGGCGGTGAGAGAGGGCTCCCAGCAGGGACTCCGAGGCAAGGCAGGAGAAGAGCGACCGGAATTAATACTGCAGATCGGACATAAAGCGGGTGCCATAGGGGGCGGAGCGAAGGTGTTGGCCTTGAGCCCGGACGGACGGCGGCTCGTCACGGGAGGCGGTCTATTTGACGAGACCATCCACATCTGGGATACGACCAGTTGGCTGCTGGTCCGCATCATTCGCGATGTGGGCCGGGTCGAAGGCTTGGCTTTTCACCCTCAGGGTCGACTTCTCGCCTCTGCCTGCATAAATCCCACGCGCGTCACTCTCTGGGACATAGATTCCGGAGAGCTCGTTCAGGAATTTCCGATCACCAAACCCAGTGGCAACAAAGAAGAGGTGTGGGGTCTGGGGTTCAGCCCGGACGGAAAACGGCTGGGCTATTACCGGCAAGTGGGGTGGGGCGACAAAATTGAACAGACGTTCGTATGGGACATCTCCTCGGGCCGGCCCGTCAAGGACTCGTCTGCGTGGTGTGAAGATCTCCCGTCCTCGGACGATAAAATTGAAATCGGCGAGGGACGATGGGAAGTCCGCGTGGCGGAAGGAATGTCATCCGTCCAGGTGGCGGAGGTCATCAGGCGTTCGGACTCGGGATATGTCATGAAGACCGGCCCCGCCCGTGAGGTCGGAGGGGACATAGGCTACGCGGAATCCCTCGCGTTCAGCCCGGACGGATATTGGCTTGCCGTCGGGGGCGGGCCGGGCATAAGCAACGGCCTTTCAAAAGTCCGTCTTTGGGACTTGCGCACGGGCGGACAGACGCTGGTGGGTCCGGACGGGGCCTACGGGACGCAAAAGATCTCCTTCACGAAAGACGCTCAACACCTCGCCTTCAGCGTGAATGGGACCGGACCGGGTGTATCCACGCTATATTATTACGATCTAGCCAGCGCTTCGGTCCTGCAATCGTATCAATCGCCGATCTCCCAGTTTTCTCTCAGCCCGAATGACGACTTGATCGCCTTCACTGAAGAATTCGCTTTCTCGAAAAAGGCGCTCTCCTGCTTAAAGATCGGATCCTCCGAAGAGCCGGAACAATGGGTCGGCTCCGGCTTTTATCATCATATCGAATTCAGCCCTGACGGGAAGTGGCTCTTGGGCTGCAATAGCGGCGTCGATATTTGGGACGCCGCCAGCCGCCGACTCCAGGGGCATATCGACTTCAACGCCTGCGGGCTGGCTCTGAGCGCAGACGGAAAAACGCTCGCATTAGCCGACAATAGCCAGGTGGCCCTATTCGAAATGGGCACCTGGAAAAAGAGGACTTCATTCCCTAATGAGCTTGCCATGGACAGCCGGTTCTTTGGCCTATCCTCAGTACGCTCAAAATAGGTGCGTTCTGGCGTTCAGCCCGGATGGGAAGATCCTCGCGGCCGTGGGACTCCGGGATATCAAGCTATTCGACGCGTCCACCGGCCGCCTTGTTAAAACCCTCCGATGTCAAATAGGCGAATTCACGTATGCGGCCTTCAGCCCGGACGGAAAGTGGCTCGCGTCCAGCGGCACGGATGACGGCGTCCGCATTTGGGACACTCGACTATGGACGGAAGCGGCCGCTCTCATCATGGCGCGATATACTAACGATTGGCTGGTCATCAGCCCAAACGGCCTCTTTGACGGCACGTTGCCCGCGCTCCAGAGGCTCGTGGCCTGGCGATTTGCAGATAATCAAGTGGCACCGCCCGAACTGTTCTTCAATGAATACTACTATCCCGGATTGCTTGGCGAAATCCTCAAGGACAAAGCGCCCCAGCCGCCCCGCGAACTCGGGCAAGTGGATCGGCGCCAGCCTCGGCTGGAACTGCGCCTTGTCAGCGAGGCCCAAAGCGAAAACAGGCGCTCCTTCCCGCGGAATGTTCAACTGCTCATCAAGGTCGCAGAGATTCGGGGTGCCAAAGAAGTCCGGGGAAGCGGGGTGCGCGACGTGCGCCTGTTCCGGAACGATTCACTGATAAAATTATGGCGCGGCGATATTCAGCTCGATGAGCAGGGGACGGCGACATTAGAGGCCACGATCCCGATCGTCGCGGGTAAGAATCAGTTGACGGCTTATGCCTTTAACCGCGAAAACATCAAATCCGCCGATGCCGCCCTCATGATAGAAGGCGACGGATCATTGAAGCGGCAAGCGTCCGCTTATATTTTGACCGCGGGTGTCAACCGGTATGCCAACCCGGATTACAACCTTAGTTTTGCCGTATCCGATGCGCAGGCGGTAGGCCAAGAACTCCTTCGGCAACTGACCGGACTAGGGGAGTATGGAAAGATCGAAATGATCCCCTTGCTGGACCAACAAATGACGAAATCGAACCTGCTCCTCGTTCTTGAACGATTGACAGGAGAAAATACCGGCCCCCTGCCGGCCGGTCTGCCCGCGGCCCTCACGAAGATCGAACCGTGCCAGCCCGAAGATGCCGTATTCATCTTTTTTGCGGGACACGGCACCGCCGCCGGGCCGCGGTTCTACCTGATCCCTTACGACCTCGGTTACCAGGGCAAACGCACCGAGCTGGATGAAGTGGGATTAAAAACCATCCTCGATCATAGCATTTCGGACCAGGAGCTGGAACGCGCGTTCGAGAAGCTGGACGCGGCTCACATCCTGCTCATTATCGATGCCTGCAATTCCGGGCAAGCCCTTGAGGCCGAAGAAAAGCGTCGCGGTCCGATGAACTCAAAAGGCCTGGCCCAATTGGCCTATGAGAAGGGGATGTACATCCTCACGGCGGCCCAAGGATACCAGGCGGCTCTTGAAGCGGAAAAACTCGGGCACGGACTTCTGACTCAGGCCTTGGTCGAAGACGGGCTCAAGAGTGCCGCGGCGGATACGGCGCCAAAAGACGGGAAGATATCGGTACGGGAATGGCTGTCCTATCCGACGCAGCGCGTCCCCCAGCTTCAGGAAGAGACCATGGAGGGAGCTCGAAAGCTGGGCAGGGACATCGTCTTTGCCGAAGGCGAGGAGAATATCAAAGATCCTGCTAAGAGGTCCTTGCAGCGCCCACGCGTCTTCTACCGCCGCGAGGCGGAATCCGTGCCGTTCATTATAGCCAAGCCGCCCGCTAAGCCCGATCCGAAGCGATAGGAGCTTGACCGAGAAAGAACCATAACCGGCTCATTCACCGGAGGGAAAGCCGGGAAAATGATGGGGTGAGTGAGGGGAATCGAACCCCCAACCTTCGGATCCACAGTCCGATGCTCTAACCGTTGAGCTACACTCACCGTCCGATTGGCGCTAAATTATCGCATGGCGGGGGGATTCAGTCAACCACTCGCAAAGGGATGCATTTCCCAGGCTTGCGGAAGAAAGTCCCGGGACACGATCCCTTTTCTGGAGAAAAGGGCCATGTCCCGAATTTTTCGCTCAGCGCTTCTGGCCCTCGATGAGATCGAGGACGTCCTCGGAGTCGCGCCAGGGCCGCCACCGGACCTGGAGCCCCAGATAGACCTTGTGCTCGAGGATACTCCTCGATCTCCTGGCGGGCCTCGATGCCGATCGGTCTTGATGAGCGAGCCGGCGCGGCCGATGACGATCTTCCGCTGGTTGTCCTTCTCGACGAGGATGGACGCCTGGATGTAGGTCAGGGGCTTCGCGATTCCCGTCCTTGTCCGACTGGGTCTTCCTCTCGATGCTGTCGATGTAGACGGCCGTCACGAAGGGCAGTTCCTGCTCGACGTGGTTGAGGATCTTCTCGCGGATGATCTCGGCCAGGAGGAAGCGCTCGGACTGGTCGGAGATCTCCTCGTCCGAATAGAGCTTTGGCGGCCTCGGGCAGGGACTCGAGGATGAGGCTGCTCGAGGACGTCGAGGTTGATGCCGGTGAGGGCGGAGATGGGGATGATCTCCTTGAACGGGAGGAGGTCCTTGTAGCGCTCGATGATGGGGAGGACCTTGTCCTTCCGGACGGCGTCGACCTTGTTGATGAGGAGGAAGATGGGCGTCAGCTTGATCTTGCGGAGGATCTCGATGACGAACTCGTCGCCGTGGCCGAAGGGCTCGGTGGCGTCGATGAGGAGGCAGAGGAGGTCGGACGTCTCGAGCGAGGAAAAGACGAAGTTCATCATCCTCCGGTTGAGGGTGTGGAGGGGCTTGTGGATGCCGGGGTTGTCGACGAAGATGATCTGGCCCTGGTCGGTCGTCTTGATGCCCAGGATGCTGATCCGGGTCGTCTGGGGCTTGTTCGAGACGATGGCGACCTTCTGGCCGAGCAGGGCGTTGAGGAGGGTCGACTTGCCGACGTTGGGGCGGCCGAGGAGGGCCACGGTGCCCACCCGGATCCCGGTCTTCTTCGGCGCCTCGGGCGGGACGGCCTTCTTGCGGAGCGTCCTTTTTTTGCCGGGGCCTTTTTCGGCGCGGCCTTGCCGGCCGCCGGCTTCCCAGCGGTGGTCTTCTTCGCCGGCGCCTTCGCGGCGGCGGAGGCCCCGGCCGCGGGCTTCTTTTTCGTTCGAGCGGACTTTTCCTTGATCTCTTTTTCCATATTCTCTTTCCTTGCCGTGATCGCCGGGACGGCCCGGCGTCGCCCTAGCCTCTTCTGATCCGGACCTTCTTGATCTTCTTCTGGTCGACGTCCAGGATCTCGAACTTCAGGCCCTTGATGTCAGGACCTCGCCCTTGACCGGGAGCCGCCCCAGGGCGTGGGTGACGAGGCCGCCGACGGTGATGAAATCGTCCTCGGCGAGCTCCAGGTCGAAGAGCTCCTCCATCTCCTCGACCTCGACGCCGCCGGACACGGTGAAATCGAGCGGCGCGTTCTCGACGATCTCGGCCTCCTCGGTGTCGTATTCGTCCTGGATCTCGCCGACGATCTCCTCGACGACGTCCTCCATCGTCACGAGCCCCGAGACGCCGCCGTGCTCGTCGACGACGATGGCCATCTTCTGCTTGACCTTCTGGAACTCCTTGAGCAGGTCGGCCACTTCCATGGATTCCGGGACGAAGAGCGACGGGCCGGATGAGGGCCTCGATGGGCTGGCCCTTGTGCTTCTCGTCGGCGTACTCGATGATGTCCTTGGCCATGACGATGCCCTCGACGTTGTCGATGCGGTCCTTGTAGACGGGGATGCGCGAGTACTTCTCCCGGATGATGAGGTCCTTGAGGTTGTCGATCGTGGCGTCCTTCCGGATGCAGACCATGGAGACCCGGGGGGTCATGATCTCGCGGACGACGGTGTCGCCGAACTCGACGACGCTCCGCAGGAGCTCGTCCTCGCCCTTGTCGATGATGCCCTCCTCCCGGGCCTCGTCGAGGAAGGTCTCGATCTCCTCGTCGGACGCCTCGCGCTCGCTCGTTCCGCTCCTCCTCTGTTCCTCGCGTTCGACGAGGTCGCGGGCGAGGAAGAGGAGCGGGGCGCCGAGGGCGCGGAACATTCGGGCGGCCGGGAGGAACGACTTGAAGACGGCGTTCTTGCCGCCGGAAGTTCGAGGAGCCGCGGTATGTAGTCGAAGAAGACGGTCGCGACGGCGGCGGCGGCGAGGAACAGCCAGAGCGGGGAGAGCCGGAGCCCGCGGGAAGACGACCGTCATATAGACCAGGAAGGCGATGACGACCACCGAGCGCAGGTACTCCACGGCGATCCGGGTGTCGTCGAAATCCCTGAGGACGGCCTGGCGCTCGGCCTTGTCCCTGTCCTCGAGGAATCGGCTGACCTGGATCTTGGAAAATGACCCCAGGGTGATGTGGAAGAGCGACAGGACGAACGCGGCCAGGAAGCTCAGGGCGAGCCCGGTCCAGGCGAGAAGCTCCGCGGTCATGCGTCCTCCCCGAACAGGAGGCGGCGCAGGGACCGTTCCTCGCGTCCCGATGCCCGGCGCCGTGCTCGATAGCCGGCCAGGTGGAGGAAGCCGTGAAGGACGAGGATGCTCGATCTCGCGGTCGAGGGCGTGGCCCCTCGGGCCTTGGCCTGGCGGGCGGCCACCGGCACGCAGATGACGATGTCGCCGAGGTAGAAGCGCGCCGTCCGGCCCGCGTCGGCCCAGCGGGGAAGCTCAGGACGTCGGTCGGCATGTCCTTCTTCCGGTACGTCCGGTTGAGCGTCCGGATGGCCCGGCTCGCCGACGAAGACCAGGCGACGTCGGCGTCGGCGAGGCCGTAGCGGTCGGCCAGCCGCTCAATCAGGCTTCCGATCCTTTTCCTGTGAGCGGGTGTCTGCGCTGTCTGTTGATGATCGCGACCATTGTCCTTCCTGGCGGGCCGAAGCCCGTTTTTCCTTTTTCACCCTCGAACTCGAAGCCCGGATACTCGACCCGGGGGTGGTAGACCGCATAGAGGATGGAGAAGAAGGAGGCCGCGGCCGTCCGCAGGTCCCTCAGCGAGAAATCGCAGTCGTCGAGCTGTCCGTCCTGGAGGTAGCTGTTGATGATGTCGGTGATGAGCCTCGCTGAGGCTGTCCTTGGTCGGCGTCCTTGAGGCTCCGCGAGGCCGCCTCGACGGAATCGGCCAGCATGACCAGGCCGGCTTCCTTGCGTCCTGGGCCGGCGGACCCGGGTACCGGTAGTCCTCCTCGCCGATCTTCTGCAGTTCGGGGTCGTATTTCTCCTTGGCCTTTGGTAGAAGTAGCGGACGAGGGAGTTGCCGTGGTGCTGTTCGATGATGTCCCGGAGCGGGCGGGGCAGCTTGAGCTTGCGGGCGATCTCCATCGCCCTCCTTGACGTGATTGACGATGACCAGGGTGCTCAGCGAGGGGGTCAGGTCCTTGTGGAGGTCGAAGTCCCCGGTCCGGTTCTCGATGAAGTACTCCGGCATCTTGAGTCTTGCCGATGTCGTGGTAGAGGGCCCCCGCCTTGGCCAGCTGGGCGTCGAGCCTGATCTCCTCGGCGGCCTTCTCGGCCAGCGGTGGCCACGATGAGGGAGTGGTGGTACGAGCCCGGCGCCTCGAGGGCCATCTGCCGGAAGATCGGCAGGTCCGAGTTCGTCAGCTCGAGGAGCTTCGTCGACGGTGACGAACCGGAAGACGGTCTCGAAGACGGGGAGGAGGATGAAGGCCAGCCCGGCGCTCAAGGCGCCGCCGAGGAGGCCCATCAGGGCTTCCGACGGTGACCTGGCCGAGGCCTCCGACCTTCTCCCGGATGAGATGGACCGTGATGACGGCGATGACGTTGACCGGGGCGATGACGAAGATCCCCGCCCTCAGGGTCGACGTCCGGCGGTGGCGTTGATAGACCTTGACGCCGTAGATGGCGGCGATCCCGCCGATCAGGCAGAAGATCATGGGGAAATAGTTCGGGCCGAGCACATAGCCGGCCATCAGGCTGTTCAGGATGGCGTAGATGAGGGCCAGGTGGTCCGAGGTCAGGAAGGCGAAAAGAAGCGTCCCGACCTGGAAGGGGAAGGCGTACAGGTAGACGTCGCCCGTGGCGAAATAGGAGACCGAGGCGTTCCCGCTGAGGCTGTCAGCCAGGAAGAGGGACAGCCGGTAGAGGACGAGGCTGAGGAAGAGCGTCGTGCCCATCATCACGAACTTCTTGAGAGGGTCCCCGGACCGGAGGATGGATTTCAGGTAGTACCAGAGGGTGATGAAGAGGAGGGCGAAGAGCAGGAACGTTCCGGCGAAGTTCGTGAACCAGCTCGGCCGCCGGCCGAGCTCGAGATTGACCAGGCGGACCTGCTTCGCGGCCTCGACCGTGACCTCGTCGCCCTTGCGGACGATGACCTTGCCCTTCTTGATCGTGTAGAAGACGGTCTCGACGCCCATCCGGGCGCGGGCCTTGCGGGCCTCCGTCTCCATCTTGTCGAAGGCGATGTTGGGGACGAGGAAGACGTCGGCCAGGTTGATGAGGAGCATCTTGGACCGGGCCGGGAGGTCCAGGGAATCGACCTCGGCCGCGGTGCGCTCCTTGGCCTCCTTGATGTCCAGGATGTCCGCGACGCGGACGGTCCGTTCCTCGCCGGCCCCCCCGACGAGACTGAATCCCCGTTCGAGCTCGCCCTGGATGAACAGGTTCTTGGACAGGATGACGCCCTGGGCCGATGACCTTGCCGATGACGCCGACCAGGCTCTCCTCGAGCTCCTTGGGGAATTTCGCCTTGGCCAGGGAAGCCACGTGCCGGGCCTCGATCTCGATCGCCGAGCTTGTCGGCGAGCTCCTTCGCGAAGGCCTCGGGCCTCCGGTCGCCGCCGGGCGCCTGCAGCCATTCCCGGCCGAGCTCGAAGGACCGCCGGATCCGGGTCTCCGTCGCCGGGAAGCCGTTCGGGTCGAGGGCATAGACCGGGAGGACGCCCTGCTCGGCGGTGATCCGCCGCTTGGCCGTCGTTTCCTGGTCCTCGATGGTCAGGTCGGAAGGGGCGATGATGTCGGCGCCGGCGATCTCCCCGACGCCCGGGACCGACAGGCGGCTCGAGGGAGTGTAGGAGATGAAGAGCGAAAGGACGGTGACGAAGACGGCGAGGATGGGGAAGGGGCCGCGGAGGAACTTCCGCCCGGGCGGGGGCTCATCCTCCTTGCCGTCGCCGGGCGGCGGGGCGGACTGGGCCCGGCGGGGCAGGATCTCGGAGCCCTTGAAAAGGCTTGATCTTGTTGAAGGAGATGACGTCCATGGCCTTCACGCCGTCCGTGTCTCGGCCTTCTGGTAGGCCTTGATGATCTTCTGGACGAGCGGGTGACGGACGACGTCCCGTTCGCTGAACTGGATGAACGCGATCTCCTTCAGCGGGGCGAGGATCTTCATGGCATGGAGGACCCCGGACTTGCTTCGGCTCGGGGCAGGTCGATCTGGGTGATGTCGGCGGTCACGACGAGCCTCGAGTCGAACCCCTGCCGGGTCAGGATCATCTTCATCTGCTCGCGGGTCGTGTTCTGGGCCTCGTCCAGGATGATGAAGGCGTTGTTGAGCGTCCGGCCGCTCATGAAGGCCAGGGGGGCGATCTCGATGATGCCCTTGCTCGATCAGGCGGTTGGCCTGCTCGTACTGGGAGAGGTCGAAGAGGGCGTCGTAGAGGGGGCGGAGATAGGGGTTGACCTTCTGGGCGATGTCCCCGGGGAGGAAGCCGAGCTTCTCGCCCGCCTCGACCGCGGGCCGGGTCAGGATGATGCGCTCGACGAGCTTGTTCTGGAGGAAGGACAGGGCCATGGCCATGGCCAGATAGGTCTTGCCCGTGCCGGCCGGGCCGATGCCGAAGACGAGGTCGTGGGTCTTGATCGACCTGGATGTAGTCCTGCTGGTTGAGGCTCTTCGGGTGGACCGACTTCCGGGAGAGGTTGAGCGGCTCGGAAGGCGCATAATCCTCGAGGGCCCGGCTCGAGCGGGAGAACCCTCCTCGAGCAGGTCCAGGGCGATGAGGAAGTCCTCCTCCTTGAGGTCCCGGCCCTTATCGTCGAGCTCCCGGATCTTGTCGAAATAGGCCAGGGCGAACGCGACCCGCTCGGGGTCGCCGTCGATGAGGAGCTGGTCGCCCCGGATGGCCAGGCTGACTCCCAGCCGGGCCTCGAGCTTCTTCAGGTTCCGGTCGAGGACGCCGTGGAACGACGGTCTTGCTGACGCAGGGATGGGCGATCTTTTCCATATCAGGAGGTTCCGGCAGGGGAGAGAGGTGAGGTCATAACCATCGATACTAAACATCAATGGCGGGGGTTTGTCAAGCCGACCGCCCGGGGCGGCCCCGCTTTTGGCCTTGAAAAAGTCGCCGTTTTCGTATATATATAAGTTTAATTTTCAGCACCGTACACGGGACTGTCCCGAGTGCGGTACGGCGGAACCGGTCAAGGAGAACATGATGGACAAGGAATTTACGACCGTCTCTATCCCCACCTCCCTCCACAGGAAGATCGAGGAAGCGATCAAGGGGACCGAGATCGGCTCGGTCTCGGCCTACGTCGTCAAGATCGTCCGGGAGAGCCTGTCCAAGGAGCAGGAGGCCAAGGAGGTCTTCAGCCAGGAGGACGAGGAGAAGGTCAAGGAACGCCTGAAAGCCCTCGGTTACATCGACTGAGACCCTCCGGCCGTCCGGCGCGCCGTCGCGCCGCGAAATCCCCACTCCGAAGGAGGAAACCCATGATCCAGCCCCACGGCGGCAAGCTTGATCGAGCGGCGTGCTCTCGGGCCCGGCCCGGGACGCGGCCCTCGAAAAGGCCAAGACCATGCCGCGCCTCAGGCTCGATGCCGAGTCCGTCTCGGACGTCGAGAACCTCGCCACGGGCGTCTATTCGCCCCTGGAAGGCTTCCTGGGAGAGAAGGACTTCCGGAACGTCCTCGCCCATATGCGCCTCGCCTCCGACCTGCCCTGGACGATCCCGATCGTCCTCGACGTCGAACGGCCGACGGCCGACGGCCTGAAGGTCGGGACCGAGGTCGTCCTCGTCGACGACGACGGACGAGCCCGTCGCCATCCTGCCACCTCGAGGAAAAGTACGGCTATGACAAGACGGCGATGGCCGAGAAGGTCTTCGGGACGCGCCGACCCGGCCCACCCCGGGGTCGCCAAGGTCATGGGCATGAAGGACGTCCTCCTGGCCGGCAAGGTCGACCTCGTTGACGATGGCCCCGACGCCGTTCGACCGCTGGAAGCTCTCGCCCAGGGAGACCCGGATCCTCTTCAAGGCCAAGGGCTGGAGGACCGTCGTCGGGTTCCAGACCCGGAACACCCCCCATATCGGCCACGAGTACGTCCAGAAGGCGGCCCTGACGTTCACCGACGGGATCTTCATCAATCCCGTCATCGGGAAGAAAAAGAAGGGCGACTTCAAGGACGAGGTCATCCTGGCGTCCTACGAGGAGCTCATCCGTCACTATTACCTCAAGGAGCGGGCGGTCATGGCCATCCTCCAGATGGAGATGCGCTACGCCGGGCCCCGCGAGGCCATCCACCACGCCATCATCCGCAAGAACTTCGGCTGCACCCACATCATCATCGGCCGGGACCACGCCGGGGTCGGCAAGTACTACCATCCGTTCGCCGCCCAGGACATCTTCGAGGAGTTCCCCGACCTGGGCATCGTGCCGCTGTTCTTCCGGTCGTTCTATTTCTGCAGGAAGTGCGGCTCGGTCGTCAACGAGAAGATCTGCCCGCATCCGACCGTCCGAACAGATCCAGTTCAGCGGGACGAAGATCCGCGACCTGCTGGTCCAGGGCATCGTCCCGCCGGTCGAGCTGATGCGGCCCGAGGTGGCCAAGGTCATCATGGGGTTCAAGGAACCCTTCAACGAGTGAGGCACGGACATGAGCAAGACCAAAGTCCTCGTCGTCGGCCTGGACTGCGCCACCGCCCCAGATCGTCTTCGACCACCGCGACGAGCTCCCCGTCCTGAAGGGGCTCATGGACGGGGGCGTTCACGGGCAGCCTGCGCAGCTCCGACCCGCCCGATCACCATCCCGGCCTGGATGGTCATGACCACGGGGAAGGACCCCGGGCAAGCTGGGCCTCTACGGCTTCCGGCACCGCAAGGGCGATTCCTACGACCAGATGTGGATCGCCAACTCCAAGGCCGTCCACGAGAAGAGGCTCTGGGACATCATCGGCGAGCGCGGGCGGCCAGAGCTGTCTCGTCAGCGTCCCGCCGAGCTACCCGCCGTATCCGGTGGCCGGCAACCTCATCTCCTGCTTCATCACGCCCCCGGGCAAGGACAAGGAATACACCTGGCCGCAGAGCCTCCGCGGGGAGATCGAGGAGCGGTTCGGCCCTTACATCTTCGACGTCGTCTTCCGGACCGAGGACCGCGACCAGATCCTGGCCGAGATCTACCGGATGACGGACAAGCGGTTCGAGGTCATGGACTGGCTCATCCAGAACAAGCCCTGGGACCTCTTCATGTTCGTCGAGATCGGCGTCGACCGGGTCCATCACGCGTTCTGGAAGTACATGGACCACGGCCATCACCTCTACGAGCCCGGGAACAAGTACGAGAACGCCATCCTCGATTATTACAAGCACCTCGACTCGAAGATCGGGCGAGCTTCTGCAAGCGCGTGGACGGCGACACGGTCGTCCTCGTCGTCTCCGACCACGGGGCCAAGAGGATGAAGGGCGCCTTCTGCGTCAACGAGTGGCTCATCCAGGAGGGCGACCTCGTCGTCCGGGAGAAGCCGCAGAAGGTCGTCAGCGTCGACGACCTGCCGATCGACTGGGGAAAGACCAAGGCCTGGGCCTGGGGCGGCTACTACGCCCGGGTCTTCCTCAACGTCGAGGGCCGAGAGCCGAAGGGCATCATCAAGCCCGAGGATTACGAGAAGGAGCGGGAGGCCATGACCAAGCGGCTCCTGGCCCTCCGCGGCCCGAACGGCGAGGAGTGGAAGACCAAGGTCATCTGGCCCCAGGAATACTACGACGAGGCGAACGGCGAGTATCCGGACCTGATGGTCTATTTCGACGACCTGTACTGGCGCTCGGCCGGGACCCTCGGCCACGGGACCATGTTCCTGCCCGAGAACGACACCGGGCCGGACGACGCCGTCCACGCCCAGGAGGGGATCTACATCCTTCGGGACCTCGCCGGGCGGGGAGGCGAGGTCCGGAACGCGGACATTCTCGACATCGCGCCGACCGTTCTCGACCGCCTGGGCATCCCCGTGCCCGCGGACATGAAGGGCAAAGTCATCAAGTAAGGAGACATGATAAGTGTGCAAGGATGATCAAGTAGGGTTCACGCTGTGGTTCACGGGACTGCCCTGTTCCGGGAAGTCCGCCATCGCCGACCGGCTGGCCGAGATCCTCAAGGAGCGCGGCCTGAGGGTCGAGCGGCTCGACGGCGACATCGTCCGCCAGAGCTTGACCCGGGACCTCGGCTTCTCGAAGGCCGACCGCGACGAGAACATCCGCCGGGTGACGTTCGTCGCCAAGCTCCTCTCGCGCAACGGCGTCGCCGTCCTGACCTCCTTCGTCTCCCCGTACCGGGAGATCCGCGACGAATCGCGGAAGGAGATCGCGAACTTCGTCGAAGCCTATGCCAAGTGCTCCCTCGACACCTGCATCCAGCGGGACGTCAAGGGCATGTACAAGAAGGCCATCGAGGGCAAGATCAAGGAGTTCACCGGGATCTCCGATCCCTATGAAGAGCCCCTCAGCCCCGAGATCGTCGTCGAGACCGACAAGGAGACCCTCGAGGAGAGCACCCAGAAGGTCCTCAAGAGGCTCGAGGAGCTGGGCTACCTGTAATCCCGGACCGCGATGGACTCCTACCTGGTGACGGGGGGCGCCGGTTTCATCGGGTCGCACATCGTCGAGCTCCTCGTCCGCCGGGGGGCCCGGGTCCGGGTCCTGGACAATTTCCTGACCGGCAAGCGGGAGAACCTCGCCCCGCTCCTGGGGGCGATCGAGCTCGTCGAAGGCGACGTCCGCGACCTCGAGACCTGCCGGAAGGCGGCCGCGGGCGTCGATGCCGTCCTTCACCAGGCCGCCCTGGCCTCGGTGCCCCGCTCGGTGGAGGATCCCATCCTCGCCGACAGCATCAACGTCGGAGGAACCCTCAACATGCTCGTCGCCGCCCGCGATGGCGGGGCCCGGAGCTTCGTCCTCGCTTCGTCGTCGGCGGTCTACGGCGATGCGCCGGGGTTCCCCCAGCGCGAAGGGGAGGAGGGCGCTCCTCTCTCCCCTTACGCCGCCGGCAAGATCGCCGGCGAGAGCTACTGCCGGGTCTTCAGCTCCCTTTACGGATTGAGGACCGCGGCCCTGAGGTACTTCAACGTCTTCGGGCCCCGACAGGACCCGGCTTCCGACTATGCCGCGGTCATTCCCCGGTTCATCGCCACGATGCTGCGCGGGGAGGCCCCGGCCATCTTCGGCGACGGCGGGCAATCCAGGGATTTTATCTATGTCGGGGACGTCGGCGGAGGCCAACCTCCTGGCCGCCGCGGCGCCGGACCTTCGAGGCGAGGCCCTGAACATCGCCAGCGGCGCCGGGACGACGGTGAACGCCCTGGCCGCCGCGGTCAACGAGGTCCTCGGGACCCGCATCGTTCCCGTCCGTGCGGCCGGGCGCCCGGGGGACGTCCGGCGATCCACCGCGGACATCTCGGCGGCCGCGGCGAGGCTCGGCTTCCGGCCCGCCGTCCCGTTCAAGGAAGGGTTGGAACGGACCATCCGTTGGCATCGCGAGAGGAGAGACTCATGAAGATCGCCGTCATCGGGACAGGATACGTCGGGCTGGTCACGGCGGCCGGGCTCGCCGAGTTCGGCCATAAGGTCATCGGCACCGACAAGGACGCCGCCAAGATCGACCTGATATCCCGGGGCATCTCGCCTATCTACGAGCCCGGGCTGGAGGACCTCCTGCGAAAGAGCCTCGCCGGCGGGAACCTGTCGTTCACCGCCGACGTCGACGCGGCCATCCGCGAGGCGGGCGTCATCTTCGTCTGCGTCGGGACCCCCCAGGACGAGAACGGCCGGGCGGACATGTCCCAGATCGAGGGGGTCGCCCGGTCGATCGCCCGGAACCTCAACGGCTACAAGGTCGTCGTCGAAAAGAGCACCGTCCCCGTCAAGACGTCGGAGTGGATCAAGCGCGTCATCGGCCTCTACCGGAAGGGCGACACGCCCTTCGACGTCGCCTCCAATCCGGAGTTCCTGCGGGAAGGCGCGGCGGTCCCTGATTTTCTCGAGCCGGACCGCATCATCGTCGGCGTCGAGACGGACCGGGCCCGGGACACGCTGGTCCGGATCTACGAGAAGTTCCGGGACCGCATCCTCGTCACCAACATCGATACGGCCGAGCTCATCAAGCACGCCTCGAACTCGTTCCTCGCCCTCAAGATCTCCTACATCAACATGATCGCGGACCTCTGCGACAGGACGGACGCGGACGTGGAGCAGGTGGCCCTGGGCATGGGGCTCGATCCGAGGATCGGGAGGCAATTCCTCAAAGCGGGCCTGGGCTACGGCGGCTCCTGCTTCCCCAAGGACATCCAGGCCCTCATGAAGATCGGCGAGGACCTGGGGGTGGACATGGGCCTGCTCCGGGAAGCCGACGGGCTCAACCGCGCCCGGACGGGGTTGTTCCTGGACAAGGTCAAGAAGGCCCTCTGGATCCTCAAGAACAAGAGGATCGCCGTCCTCGGACTGGCGTTCAAGCCCGAGACCGACGACATCCGCGAGGCTTCGAGCATCCGGATCATCCAGGAGCTCGTCAAGGAAGGCGCGGCCCTCCGGCTTTACGATCCCAGGGCCATGGATAATATGAAAGAGATCTTCCCGCCGTCCCCTCAGGTCGATTACTGCAAGGACCCCTATCAGGCGGTCCAGGACGCGAACGCCCTCCTTGTCGTGACCGAGTGGGAGGAGTTCCGGGCCCTCGACCTGACCCGCGTCCGGGAGCTGATGGCCAACTCCATCATCGTCGACGGCAGGAACATGTTCGAACCGGCGGCCGTCCGCAAGCTCGGCTTCGAGTATTATTCGGTCGGCCGCAAGTAGCGGCGGAGCCCGGAACGCGGCCGGGGCCCCCGGGCCCTCGGCGCGGAGCGTCGAGTCCCTCCGGCCTCCTGAAACAGGTCCGGGAAAGACGGCCCTCTCTTCTTGAGAAATCCCCGGCCTGCCGCGATCCGCGAAATCAGCCGTTCCGGGATCCGGGCGCCGCTGAGGACACGATTTCCGAGTCAGGGGTTTTTTCTGTTATCGCTGTGAACGAAGAGCGGATCTAGAAATACAGCATCACATAAAGTTTCTGCTCGCTGTTCCTCCTGTGGACGTGCGGAAAATCCCGAAGGATGCTGTCCTTGTGGTAGTACAAGTATTCAAATCCAAGGCTGAGATTGCTGAATAGTCTGACGGCGATCCTGGGTTTGAATATGCCGATGATACTTGTATCCGGCCGGTCCGATATACGTATGAAGTCGGTAAAGGTAATAGACCGCCGTCGCCTGTCCGATATTCGCCAAGATTGAGGGTCCCTTCGAACTGGGCTTCGCCCCCGCCGGAATAATCATAATTCCTGCCGGGGATCCCGCCCTCCACGATGTCGATATAGGGCGAATTGCTGGCGCCTAGAGGAACGACCCCGAGATGGAATGCGGATTGAAAATTTGAATTCCCGGAGAACCGCCACTTGGCGAGGATCCCGCCGCCGAAGCTCAAGGCGCTGACCTCGAAGATCCGGCTGTCCCAGTAGTTATAATGTTGAAAGGCCCCGACCAGAATTTCCAGTTTCCCGGAGTGAAGGGTTTTGCCGAATAAAAGGCCATACCCGACGACATTATCCAGATATTTCTTTCCGACGTTCTTTCCATAGCTCAGATTGACCCGGAGCTTGAAGACGTCGAAAGGCTTTCGGGGCCGGATATCGAACGGATCCCCGTAATCGAGATTGACATCGAAGAACGCGCTCAGGCTGCCCGTCCCGAAGCTCGTTCCCTGATTGAACCAATGGGTCCCGGTGGCCAGCGTGATATTGAGCGGCTCTTTCTGATAGACCTCTTTCGGAGTGACCCGCGTCAGCTTCCCCTGCAAAAGCCTCCCGAAAGCCCTCCCGGGGCTGAGGATCGCAGCCCCGAATTCCCGGAAGAACCTCTCCGCCCCGGTCGTTCGGTCATCCAGGATATTCGAGGTCAATCGGTAGAGTATTTCTCCAAAGAGCGCGCCGCTGACGGTCGTGTTGATGATATCGTTATACGCCGGCCGCGTCGTTTCTCCGAAATACTCCCACATCAAACTGCCCAGAAAGACGAAAGGCACGGATTCGAAGTAACGATATCCGTTCGCGCGCGCGGAATTGAAAAAGGCGGCCCCGGAATAGGGATGAAAGAAGAAGTTCATGCCCAGCCTGTCCGTATCCCATTCCCAGCCCGCCTCCAGGTTGTTTTTCCAGCTCTGAGGCCCTATGTGCGAGTAGGAATAATTGAAGATGAACCTGTCGACCGTCCAGACGAAAGCGTTCGTCGAGACGACCCTGAGGGCGACCGCCCACAGAGGAGATCTTTTGTTATACGCGGGGTCGTCATCGCGCAGCCGAACGGGGGCCTCGCTGAACGGCTGCTGCTGGAGGGAAAAGGGCCGGAGCCCGGGGTCGCGTCCATGGATGTTATCGGCGCTCGTCCGAAGGGCGGCTAAATGGAAATTCGCGGCGTAGGCCCGGGAGGGTCGAAGCGATTCCGGTCGCGGAGGAATGGCGCCCTCGGATAATGGATGCCCGGACGCGGCTGACCCGCCGCAGAATAAAGCCGCGAAACAGACCAGGACCCCTCGAAGAATACCGCGACACCGGCTGGAGAGCCCGTCAGCGGGATCAGTGAGAGGTCCTGGCCATTTTATCAAGGACTTTGCCGAGATCCTGGAAATCGTCATCTTGTTGACTCAAGAACCGGGGTAATAGAAGATGGGCGAGCCTGATGGTGCCGTCCTTTCGATCCGGGAGAACGAGGACGACATAGATCTCCGTGAGCAGTCCGCGGAGCGCCTGCAGCCGCCGAAGCTCTTCCCGGTTCGAAGCCGAGAGCACCGCGATAGAATCAGGCTCTATCGGCAGCCGGAGTCTCTCCCTGAAGTCCTCCAGTTTGTTGAAGAGCTCTATTTGACTTTCCGGGATCACCTTATGGACGGCAGTTTCGAGTCTCCGGCTATTTTGATCGTCCCGGCTTGAATAAAAGAGTAATCGCATCGGTTTTATGGCTCCTTGCCTCAAGTGCCCCGGCTTGCTAAGCGAGAGGCATCAGCGCATACGGAATAACGTCCTATATGATCAATCAAGAAACATGCCAAATTCAGAAAGGCGAACGGAATGTTATTGACCAGGGGGCGAGAAGATCGTCCGAGCCCGGAGCGCCCGGAATCAACGGTGATCTGTTCTTTTAAATCGTACTCATTCCGATAAATGAGCACTCATTCCGGCCAGGACCCGCCCGCCGGTCGGTGTTTCCTGAGAAGCGTATAGAATCTGGAGCGAGACAAACCCGAGATCCGGCAGGCTTTTCCGCTATTTCCGCCCGTAAAAGAGATCAGGTCCTTCAGATACCGTCGCTCGGCCTCCAGAACGGCCGCTTTCCTGATATCCTTCAATTTGGGCGGCGCTTCGGGAACGCTCGAGCGCACCTCCGGCTTGCTCCTGCCTTCCGGCTTCATGGGGAAGGAGTTGCGCGCGACCTGGATACGAATGTGGGTCGGAAGGTGCTTGGGGAACAGCATGGGCTCGTCTTTTGCCGAAAGCAGCGCTTTCTCCAGCGCCTGGATCAGTTCTCGCACGTTGCCGGGCCACTTATATTCGGCCACGATCTCCCAGAATTCGGGCGAAGCTCGTTTTTCCACTATTACGAACCGTTCGCACAAGTCGTGAATATAGAAGGACGTCAATTTTTTTATGTCCTCGGGAATTTCCCTCAGCGGGGGGGATTCGATCGCCAGGGTCCGGAGCCGAAAGAGGAGATCTTCCCGGAATCGGCCCTGCCGGACCATGATCTCCAGGTCCCGGTTGGTCGCCGCCACGAGCCTGAAATCGCTTTCGATCTCGCGGCGTCCTCCGACAGGCCTGAAACGGTGCTCTTGAATGACCCGCAGGAATTTTTTTTGGATCAATAACGGCAGCTCCCCGATCTCATCCAGGAACAGAGTCCCCCCGTCGGCCTGCTTGATCAAACCCTCCTCACTGGTTTCGGCCCCGGTAAAAGCTCCCCGCGCGTGGCCGAAGAGAACGCTTTCCACAAGGGTCTCGGGAAGGGCCGTGCAATCGACGACCACGAAATTTCTTTTGGCCCGGCGGCTGTTATAATGGACGACCTTCGCAAAAAGCTCTTTTCCGGTGCCGGTTTCGCCGGTGATGAGAACATTGGCATCGCTGCCCGCGGCCTGGGCCAGGAGCTCCAGGCAGGACGTGATCTTCTCCGAATCCCCGATGATGCCGTTTCTTTCCAGTACGGTCGACGACTTCCCCTGCTTCCTTTCCGCCCGGTATTCCAGGGCCCGGAGAATGGGGAGCTTGATGGCATCGAACGACGCCGGCTTCTCCAGATAATCCCAGGCGCCGCTTTGGATGGCGAGTTCGGCCTCGTCGGGATCGCCCCGTCCGGTGATCACGATGATCTCCGGGGATGATCGGACGGCCTTGAGCTTGGGGATGATTTCCAGGCCGCTTCCGTCGGGCATCTGGACGTCTATAAAAACGATGTCATACGGCTCGGAATGGACCTTTCTGAGCCCCTCCCGGATCAAGGTGCGCCGATACGGGGTGATGCCCTAACCGGGTGACGACATTCGCGATCCACTCGCAAATGAGCTTGTCATCATCGATGATCAGAACTGTAGCCATCGGAATATTATGGGATATCACCAGGGAGGAAATAGTAAAAAAGAAAACGAAGGTTGTCAAGCCGGTGTACTGGGTCAGGACATTAGTGACACCTGGGACTTTTGGATTTTCTTCCATCGGCGATAATATTCGTTAGGGGTCAGATAGTCCAGCGCTTGGTGGGGCCGGACGCAGTTGTAGGTATGCTCCCAGCCTTCGAGCTGCCGGTTCAGCTCTTCCATGGTCAGGGCCAGGTCTTCCACCTCGTAGAACTCCTCCCGGCTGGTCCGGTTGGTGCGCTCCACGCCCCCGTTCATCTCCGGACATCGAGGAGGGTTGACGAACAGGGTGATCTCGAGCCTCCGGCAGGCCTCTTCGAACTGGTCCTTGAACTCCGAGCCGCCATCGATCTGGATGGCCTTGATCCGGAACGGAAACTTCGTCTTCAGGTGATGGAGGAAGTCGGCGGCGGCGGTGCTGGTCTGTCGTCTGTAGGCCCGGAACGCACCGAACTTCGCCGCCATGTCCCAGGCACTGAAGTGGAACCGCATCTGGTTGGCGACAAGCCGGATATGGAGCGTGTCCACCTGGACCAGGTCGCCGGGAGCCTCGACCTTGTAACCCTTGGGCTTCCTGACGGCGTAGCGGGGCTTCCGGCGCCTCTGGCGGGCCAGCTTGGCCTGTCGGATGTTCTCCGGTTCCACCAACTGCCCCCGGTCCCGGAGCCTGGCCATGACCCTCCCGACCGTCGAGCCCGATAGCTTGATCCCTTCACGGGCCAGCAGGATCGCCAACTTCTCCTTCCCCCAGCGGGGATAACGTTCCCTCAGCTCCAGGAGCCTTGTCTCCACGGCCCCTGGCGTCTCCCGGAGACGAACCCTATGGGGCCGCCGGGAGACCTCCTCCAGCGTCGTCAGGTCATAGGGATCGTACCGGTTCTTCCACCGGTAGAAGGTCGGAGCGCTTATCCCAAAGTACCGGCAGGTCAGTTGGGCGTTCCGATGTTCCGCATGGTGATCCATCCACCGGAGCCGCTTGGCGGCTCCCGGGGAGATGGTCCCCTGGCGGATCAGCGACCGGATGAGCCCGGTCTCGCCGGTCGGCCGGGAACGGACTCCGCGAGAACTCCGTTATTTCTTTTTCCGGTCCGCAAGGATCATTGCGATCCCCGCGACGACCGCGACCCCGCCGACGATCGGCGGCAGCGGGATGGTCTTCTTCTCTGTTGACGTGACTTTGAGGGGTCCGATATCGATCAGCTTCTCGTGAGTCGTATAGCGGATCCCCTGATAAGCCAGTGCCAGGACTCCAAGAACGAGGAAAATAATGCCGGCGAGCTTCATGGAAATATCCCTTTTCACCACGATCAAGTTGTCAAGCGCCCCGAGTCGCACAAGAACGGGCGTCCTCCCCCATGAGAGGACGCCCCCTTCAGGGCCTCCGGAAGAAAGGTTCCGCCGGAAACGCTCAGGCTAAAGAACGAAGATCAGGCCGATGACCGCGAAGATGATGAGCACGACGAGGAGGATATCGCGCGTGGAGAGATAGCCTCCCCCGGCATCGGAAGCCGTGATCACGTCCTGCCCGCTGAGCACCAGCTGAGAGGACGTGCCCGCCTGCTGAAGCACCGGCTTTTGAAGAGCGACGGCATAGGAAGAGACCAGCACGAGCATCAGCAGGACGCTCCAGATCTTAATCTGTTTTTTCATTCGGATTCTCCTTTTGTTGAATGTTTTCAAGTCGGGCCCTTTCGATGTAGAGAGCCCTGACCTGAAGATAATGCTTTCGGATGAATTCCTCGCCGGGGGCCAACCGGAGAGCCTGGCCGAGGGACTGTAAAGCTTGGCCCATCCTATCCTGGCTGGCGTAAGCCAGCCCCAGGACGTCATGCGCATAGGCGCTTTTTGCGTCCAGGCTGAGGGCTTCGAGAGCATACGCTTCGGCTTCCCCGACGTGGCCCTCTTTCAGACTGACCATCGCCAGGCTGTACAGAGGGTAGGGGTCGTCGTTCAGTGACGCTCTCGCTTTTTCCCAATGCTCCTTCGATCTTTCGAATTCCGACCTCCGGTAATAGGCCGTAGCCAGATTGATGGGGGTCAGAGGGTCGTTTTGCAGGGCAGGAAAAGGAAACGCGCTTGGATCGGGGACCACGGCCATCATCCACCGGGACTGGTTCCGCCCCTTTCCCAGCTCCCAGACCTTCATGAAATCCTTGGATGTCATGGCGTGACGACCTCCGAAAAAGGGGTCGTGAAAGATGATCTGGTCCCTGTCCTCATCGAACCCGATGACCACCCGGTAATGTCCTTTGGCGAGCTGTTTTATGGTCTTGGTCAGGACGATCACCGGAATATCTTTCCCGACCACCTCCTTCAGGATCCCCAGGTTTCCCTGGAAAGAGTAGCTCTCGAACCCTTGAGTGCGGGGATACAGGACCAGTTCGGAGTTATAGGTCGCTTGGCTTTCGGAATCGTAGATCTCATCCGTGATCTTCCGTTGGCTGAAGGATCGCGCTCTCGTCCCAGTAGTTGAGGACCATCGCCAGGCAGGCCGGGCCGCAATAATTTCTTTCCAGCCATTTTTCGAAGGGAACCGTCTGGATCAGGTATCCTCTTTCAGGCTTGACCCCCTCGTATTTGAAAACCTGGGCGGAGAAGAGGCAGGGGGTGATCAACCCCAAGAGGGCGAGGATCCCCCCCAGACGTCTCGAGGCGCGGACCTTCGGCCGGATCATTGTGACGACTTCCCCGTCACAGGATCTTCTTGCCCTGCAATAGTCGCACGATCAGAACGATCAAGGCGATGACCAGAAGAACGTGGATCAGCCCTCCGGCATGGAACGCGAACAGCCCCAGAGCCCAAAGAATGACCAGGACGATCAAAATTGTCGAAAGCATAATAACCTCCTTTTTCCTTTGCTTCCCGCTGTCCGTCGCCCCTCCGCTATCGGACATCGCGAGGGACCTGGGAGCAGCTATCCGATCTTATTGCCGTTTTTGTGCCAGTATTCTTCTGCGCTCACAAGATCTCGTGGATTCTTTTTCCCCTCTGGAATAAGGCGGCATTTCGGGGGAGAGGCGAAGCGAAGCCTCCAATGGCTAAACTCAAACCGATTCCTCTCCTCAGGAATTGGCCTGTAAAACAGCACATTCCCTTTATAGCAGGACTTTTCCCGCGCCGACCGGCGGCGACGCCGAAAAAGTGGGGGAATGAATTTCGCCCTGCGCGGCCGGCAGGCTCTTATCGTTATTCCGGCAGGACGCGGACCTCGACGAGGCCCTTCCGGAAGCGGGTCGCCGCGGCGTCCGGCCGGATATATTCATCCCGGCCCACGCGTTCCACGCGGAAAGGGACCTTTTTGCCGTCGACCCTGACCTCTATGCCCTGGGCGGCCTTTGAGTCTTGTCCGGACAGGTACTGCGCCCAGGGATTCAGAACGCTTATGATCGGGCCATTCTCCGCGTCGCAGCCGATCTCGAGGCGGATCGTCCGAGCCTCGCCGTCCGCCCGGTAATCATAGGCCACGAAACGCCCGGCGGCCGGCAGATAGATATGGACCTTGGCGGAATCCAGGCCGAGCCTGGGCGAGATCTCGAGATGGTCCGCCGAGATCCGGATCCCGAAATATCCCTCGACGAGGGCCCGGGCCAGGCTCCCGGCGCTTCCCGAATAGAAATCGCTTCCGCGTCCCCGCCCGTCCTTCGTGTCCCATTCGTACAGGCCGCCGTTGGCGACATTCTTGCGGGCGATCTCGAGGAGCTTCTCCCTCGCCTCGCGGGCGAATCCCGATTCGAACATCGCCAGGACAAGCTTGCCCCCGAACCAGTCCCACTGGCCGCCGTTCTGGTACTCGTAGGGCTCGTCAAGGGCGGGATGCTTGAAGAATCCCGCGGGATAAGGGGGGAGGAGCGAAGCGCTGATGGTCGAGACTCCGAATTCCTTCTGCCGGGCGAGGGCCTGCTCGATGATCCGTCGCCGCTTGCCGTCCTCCGGCGCGCCGGCGAGTCCGGAGATCATGGCCTGGGTGTTGCCGCCCATGGCGAACATGGCGTCTTCGTCGAGATCGTGCCGCCACGGCCCGGCATGGGAGTGAACACGATAATAGCCTTTATCCTCCTGCCAAAGCCATTTGTCGGCGTTCCGGCGCACGGACCCGGCCCTCTCCCGCCAGAGGCGGGCCTTGTCACGAGCCCCCGATCCTTCGAACTCCCGGGCCAGGTCGTTAGCGGCCTCATAGAACATGCTCTGGTCATAGATGTCCGTCGTCCATCGGGTCGTCTCGCCGGCGTAGATGGCGCTCTGGTCGGCGTCCTCCATTTCCACGTCCCCCCAATCGGCCGTATGCGCGCCCTGGATCAGGCCGCGTTCGACGTCGAGACGGTTCTTCCAGACGAATTCGAGGGCCCTCTCCATCCTCTCCCGAGTTCTGGACGCCCCGGATATCCGTGTCGCCCCATGCCGGCCCAAGCAGATCGCGGACCTGGCGTCCGGCCTGGACGGCGCTCGCTTCCTGGTCCGTTTCCACGGTGTTCTTGTCCGTGACGCCGCGGGAATCGAACCAGTCGGGAAGCGACCCGTCCGGTCCCTGAAAGAACAGCAGTTCGTCAAGCCAGGAGCGCATATACGAGGCGGGATAGAAATACCTCGAGGCCGGGATGATGGTGCTCGCGTCCCGGACCCATATCTGGGGGTAGCCCGCGCCGGCAAAAAAGCCGTCCACGCGCCCGGTCTTGCCCTCGAAGGAGACCTCGTTGTGCTTCAAGGTGACGCGAATGAGCTTCATCAGAGAATTGAATTCGGGGACCGCCCGAGTCGATCTTCGTGAATGGGCCGGCTTCCAAGGAGAGCGCGAATTCAGTCCTCGGGCCATTCCCTCCTCGCGACCTCGAGCGGTATGACCAGGGTCTTCGAGCCGCGGTCCTTGAACCAGGACGATCCCTTCCGCGACGAGGTCGAATTCCAGGTGATAGCGGCCGGCCTCGAGCGGAGCCCTGATCGCGACCTCGAGAGTCGTGCTCCTCCCTGGAGCGATCTTGCCCGGCAGGGCGAAGCGGGCGTTCTCGAAGCGAACCGCTCGTTCTTCGACGTCGAGGACATGGTAGGAGACGAAGACGGGCGCTTTTCCGCCGGATTCCCAGGCGTCGAGCCCGTGTTCTCGACCGCGATAGGGACGAGGGCGGTCTCGGCTTCGAAGGCCGCGCAGGCCTGAAGGGAGGACCGGATCCCGGCGCGGAACTCGGCTCCCGGGGCGTCAGGGCGGGGGCAGGCGACGAAGACGGCGAGGAACGCCGGCCCCAGCAGGGCGACGGCTCGCTTGAAGGCGGATCTTCCGCTCATCGCGTCCTTCGGCTCAGCAGATCCTCGGCAGAAGCTCCGACGTCAGAGGCTCGAGGAGCCTCAGGCCGCCGGCGCTCGTCCTCAGCAGCAATTCCCCCGGCTTTCCGACCTTCGTCTGGACCTCGCCGATGACGGCGGCCTTCCGCCCCCCGGGATCGCGGCGGATATCCCGGAGGATGGCGTCGGCCTTGTCCTTCGGGGCCGCGATGACGGCCCGTCCTTCGCAGGCCAGGAATAGGGGATCGATCCCCAGGATCCCGGCGGCGGCGCGCACAGGCCGCGATAGGGGGATCCGGTCCTCCTCGATGAGGAGAGGGTAGGGAAGGCGCTCGGCAAGCTCAGAAAGGACCGTGGCCAGCCCGCCCCGGGTGATGTCCCTCATCCAGAGGGCGCCCTTCTTCCAGGCGCGGAGGAGGAAGAGGAGGGGGGCGCAGTCGCTCCTGACATGCGAGGTGAATCCGAATTCTCCCCGGGCCAGCATGATCGCCGTGCTGTGCTCGCCGAGGGTCCCGGTAATGATGAGCTTATCGCCGGGCCGGATCTTCCCGACCGAAGGCCGGGCGATGACATGCCCGATGCCGGAGGTGTTGATGAAGATCTTGTCCCCCTGGCCCCGGCGGACGACCTTCGTGTCGCCGGTCACGACGCGGACGCCCGCCTTGCGGGCGGCTGTCCGGATGGATCCGAGGACCCGTTCGAGGTCTTCCCCGGCCAAGCCCTCTTCCAGGATGAGAGCCAGGGATAGGAACCGGGGCACGGCTCCGGAGACGACGAGGTCGTTCACGGTCCCGTTGACGGCCAGCGTCCCGATGTCCCCGCCCGGGAAGAAGATGGGGTCGACGACATAGCTGTCCGTCGTGAAGGCGATCCCGCCGGGCAGGAGGCTCGCGTCGCTGAGCTCTCCGAGGTAGCGGTTCGCGAACGCTCGGAACGATGTGCCCGGCGATGAAATCCCTCATGAGCTTGCCGCCGCTCCCGAGCTCCAGGCTGACCTTCTTCATGCGCCGCTCCTGCCGTATTTATGGGTGATCAGGCAGGCCCCTTCGTAAGAGACCATGCAGGGCCCCAGAGGGGAATCCGGCGTGCATCGCTTCCCGAAAAGCCGGCAATTCGTCGGCCTGATGACGCCCCTCAGGACCTCGCCGCACCGGCAGCCGGGGGCTTCCCGGACCGTCCGGTCCGTGTCCAGTCCGTACTTCATCCCGGCGTCGAAGGCGGAATAGCGCGGGCGGAGCTTGAGGCCGCTCTGCGGGATCCTCCCCAGGCCCCTCCAGACCGCGTCCTTGGCCTCGAGCGTGGCATCCATCAGGGCGCGGGCGACGGGGTTGCCTTCGGGCCTGACGACCCGACGATATTCGTTGGCGACCCCGGGGACTCCGTCCTTGGCCTGGCCCAGGATCGACAGGACGCCGTTCAGGATCTCGGGAGGCTCGAAGCCGGCGATCGCTCCGGGGACGCCGTATTCCTTGGCGACGAAGGCATAGGGGGCTTCTCCGATGATGGCGCTGACGTGGCCGGGATAGAGGAAGCCCGTGACGGCGCATTCGCCCGCTTCGAGGATCGCCCGGATGGCGGGCGGGATGAGCCACAGGGCCGTGAGGACGGAATAGTTCCGGATGTCCTCCTCGAAAGCCCGGCGGGCCGTATAGGCGATGCCGGGGATCGTGGTCTCGAATCCGGCGCCGAAGAAGACGACTTCTTTCCCCGGGCCTTTCCGGGCGGCGTCCAGGGCTTCCTCGGGCGAATAGACGATCCGGACGCGCGATCCCGGGGCAGGAACGGCATCCCGGAGAGAGCCCTTGCGCGTCGGAACGCGGGTCATGTCCCCGAAGGTGGCCAGGATGAGATCCTCGCGGCTTGTCACGAGGTCGATCGCGGCTTCGTGGATCGCGTCCGGAGTGATGCAGACCGGACAGCCGGGACCGGAGACCATCTCGACGCCGGCTTCCTCGAGCCGCGGCTTGAGGCCGGACCTATGGAGGGCCATCGTGTGGGTCCCGCAGACCTCCATGATCCGGACGGGGGAGGGAAGGGCGGCGGCGAGCTTCCGGACCTCGTCGAGCCTCTTGTCGATCGTCCGCTTATCCCTCGGGGCGCTCATGACGCCGGCGCGCTTCAGGCCTTTTCCATTTCCCTGAACAGCTTCAGGGTCTCCCCGGCTTCCTTGGGGGTCAGCCTGGAGATGGCGAATCCGGCGTGGACGATGACCCAGTCCCCGGTCTTGAGCCCGGGGAGGAGGACGAAATTCGTCCTGACCTCGCTGCCGAGGTAATCCACGATGCCGCCGCCGGATTCGTCGATCCGGGCGACCCTGGCGGGAATGGCTAGGCACATGCCGACTATTTTAGACCATCGGGGCCGGCTTGTCTATTTTGCTGACAGACTTGACCCGCCCGCAACCATATAATGGTCAACATGTTTGAAGGCCTCGAGGGCTATATCGCGCCCGGCTCGGAAGAGGAGGCCCTGGTCCGTCGCCTGGACACTTCCCGGCTCCCGCGTCACGTCGCCGTCATCATGGACGGCAACGGCCGGTGGGCCCGGGAGAGGGGGCTTGCCCGCATCGACGGGCACAAGGCGGGATCCGATTCCGTCAGCGAGATCGTCGAAGCCTCGGCCCGCCTGGGCATAAAGGTCCTCTCCCTTTTCGCCTTCTCCAAGGAGAACTGGAAGCGTCCCCGCCAGGAGGTCTCGAAGCTCTGGGCGCTTCTCAAGAACTATCTGAAGAAGGACGGCAAGGTCCTTTGCGAGAACGACCTCCGCTTGATGGTCATCGGGCAGAAGGACGGGATCCCCGGGGCCGTCCTGGGGGAGCTCGAGCGGCTGGAAACGAAGACCAGGGACAACAGCCGGATGATCGTCGTCCTGGCCCTGAACTACGGCGGCCGGGCGGAGATCGTGGACGCCGTGAAGGGGCTCCTCCGCGAGAAAACGGCCGATCCCGACGCCCTGACCGAGGAGTCGTTCGCCCGGCATCTTGTACACGGCCTCCCTTCCCGACCCCGATCTTCTCATCCGGACGAGCGGCGAGATGCGGGTCTCGAATTTCCTTCTCTGGCAGATCGCTTATGCGGAGATCTGGATCACGCCCGTCCTCTGGCCGGATTTCCGAAAAAAGCACCTTCTTCGAAGCCCTCTGCGAATATCAGACCAGGGAAAGGAGGTTCGGCGACGTCCGGGCCCGCTGAGCCGGGACGGCCTTCGCGCTTCGCGTCGCCATCCGCCCATGGAACTCGGAAAACGCACCCTCACGGCCTTCGTCCTGCTCGCCGTCGTCTTCGCGGTGATCCAGTACGCTCCGGACATCGTGTTCTTCCTCCTGCTCCAGGTCTTCGTCCTGGCGCGCCTTGGCGGAGTTCTATGCCCTGGCCTCCCGGAAGAAGCTCAGCCCCCGGAGGGCGCTCGGGGTGGTCCTGGCGGCGACCTTCGCGGCCTCTTTCATCGTCAAGGGCTTCCGGTTCGAGGTCGCCCTGTTCGCCGGCCTGCTCCTGACCTGCTTCTATTACGTCATCCGCGTCTCGACGCTGGAGAAGCTGGCGGCATTCCCCCAGTCCATCGCCGTCACGTTCTTCGGGGCCCTCTACCTGAGCTTCACCTTGAACTACATGTTCACGATCCGGGCCGAGTACGGGGCTTTTCATCTGTACTTCCTCTTCGCCGTGATCTTCCTCGGGGACACCGGCGCCTTCTTCATCGGCAAGCCCTTGGCGGAAGCACAAGATGACGCCGATCGCCAGCCCCAACAAGTCCTGGGAGGGGAGCGCGGGGGGCATCCTGTTCGCCTGTCTGGGCGCGTTGGCCGCCCGGGAGCTTTTCTTCCCGGACCTCGTCCTCTGGAAAGCCTTCCTCATCGCCGTCCTGGTCCACGCGGCCGCCCAGGTCGAGCGATCCGCTGGAGTCGCTGTTCAAGCGGGCGGTCGGCGTCAAGGATTCGTCCAACCTCTTGCCCGGCCACGGCGGATTCCTCGACAGGATCGACAGCCTGATCCTCGCCGCGCCCCTGTTCTATTATCTCGTCGGGCTCCTCTGGAAATAGGGCTTCGGCAAACATGGAAGACCGCCGCGAGAACGCTCGTCATCCTCGGTTCCACCGGCTCGATCGGCCGGAGCACGCTCGAGGTCGCCGGGCGCCTCCGGGAGCGGTTTCGGGTCATCGGCCTGGCCGCGGGCTCCAATGTCTCTCTCCTCCTCGAGCAGGCCGCGAGCTTTCGGGCCGGAGATCGTCTCCCTGAGGACGGAGCGCGACGCCGCGGAGTTCCGTCGCCGCTACGGGCGGAAGAAGGTCCGGGTGGTCTCCGGACCGGAAGGAGCGGCCGAGGTCGCCGGCCGGCCGGGGAACGACATCGTCGTTTCCGCCATTACGGGCATCGACGGTCTTGGCCCGACGCTGGCCGCCGTCAGGGCCGGGACCAGGGTCGCCCTGGCCAACAAGGAGTCCCTGGTCGTCGCCGGCGCGTTCCTCAGGAAGGAGGCTCGGCGCTCCGGAGCCCGGATCATTCCCGTGGACAGCGAGCACAGCGGCGTCTTCCAATGCCTGGCCGGGGAGAAACGCCGATTCGTGAGGCGGGTCATCCTGACGGCCTCCGGCGGGCCCTTCTTCCGGACCCCCGCTTCCGAGATCGCGGACAAGACTCTCGCAGAGGCCCTGCGCCATCCGCGCTGGAAGATGGGGACGCAAGGTGACGGTGGATTCGGCGACGCTGATGAACAAGGGGCTCGAGCTCATCGAGGCCCGCTGGCTCTTCGACCTCGAGCCGGCCCGACTGGACGTCCTCATCCATCCCCAGAGCGTCGTCCACGCGCTCGTCGAGCTTCGCGACGGCTCGGTCCTGGCCCAGCTCTCCAGAACGGATATGAAGATCCCGATCCAGTACGCCCTGACCTGGCCCGAGCGGGAAGCGTCCCCGCTCGCCGCCGCTCGACCTCGTCCGGGCCGGGGCGCTCGAATTCCATCCCGTCGAGCACGCGAAGTTCCCGCTCTTCGCCCTCGCCAGGACGGCCCTCGAAGAGGGGGAGAGCCTGCCGGTGGCCCTCAACGCCGCCAACGAGGTCGCCGTGGCGGCCTTCCTCGCCGGGCGGATCCGCTTCGGGAGGATCGCCGAGGTCGTGAGGCTCGGCCTCGACGGGCACGTCAAGCGGCCCGTCCGCGGCCTGGCGGAGGTTTACGAGATCGACCGGGAGACCCGGGAGCGGACGCGCAAAATCCTCGAAGCAAAGGACATAGAATGGGAACGATATTCGGCACGATGCTCGCCTTCCTGATCGTCTTCGGCATCCTCGTCTTCATCCATGAGTTCGGGCACTTCTTCATGGCCAAGCTCGTCGGCATCCGGGTCGAGGTCTTCTCCTTCGGCTACGGGAAGCGGCTCGTCGGCTTCAAGAAAGGGAGACACGGATTACCGGATCAGCCTTTTCCCCATGGGCGGCTACGTCAAGCTCCTGGGCGAAGGGATGTTCGACCCGGGCCGCGCGCTCGCCCCCGACGACATGATGTCCAAGAGCCGGGGGGCGAGGCTCCTCGTCATGGCCATGGGCTCGATCATGAACATCCTGCTGGCCGTCGTCCTCGTCGCCGTGATCAACGGCATCGGCGTGCCCGCGCCCGAGTACCAGGACCAGGAGCCGGTCATCGGGTACATCGATCCCGGGTCCCCGGCCGAAAAGGCCGGCCCTCCGGCTGGACGACAAGATCCTGAGCATCAACGGCCGCAGGGTCGCGACCTGGAACGACGTCGAGATCGCGGTGGGAACCAAGCCGGACAAGGTCATCTCCCTGGAGGTCCTCAGGGACGGGCAGGTCCTGCCGGTCGATCTCCGGACGGAATCCGTCAGCCGCTACGAGATGGGCTACGCCGGATTCCGGGCCAAGATCCTGACCCAGATCCGGCTGGTCACGGCCGGCTCGCCGGCCGAGAAGGCCGGGCTCAGGTCCGGGGACGTCATCGCCGCGGTCGACGGGAAGCCCGTCTACTTCTACTCGTTCATCCCGGTCATCGAGACGAACGCCGGCCGCGAGATCGTCCTCGCCGTCGAGCGGGGAGAGGAGTCGCTCGAGATCCCCGTCACCCCGAAGCAGGAAGGCAACGTCGGCAAGATCGGGATCCTCCAGGAAGCGAAATCCGTCGTCCGCGAAGTACGGGTTCTTCGGGGCCATCCGGGAGAGCGTCAGGGCCAATACGAAGAACGTCTTCCTCGTCATCCGCTTCCTCAAGGACCTGTTCACCGGCCAGGCCTCGACCCGTCAGCTCGGCGGCCCGCTCGAGATCGCGAACTTCTCCTATGCCGCCCTCCGCATGGGCTGGCTGGCCATGATGAGCTGGATCGCCATCATCAGCCTTCAGCTGGGCATCCTGAACCTGTTCCCCATCCCCGTGTTCGACGGCGGGCAGATCTTCGTCCTGCTCCTCGAAAGCGTCTTCCGGAAGGACTTCAGCCCCAAGGTCCGCACGGTCTGGCTCCAGATCGGGTTCGTCATCTTCGTGGCCCTCATCGTCTTCATCGTCATGAACGATTTCGTGAAGAAGCTGCCCCACGGCTGGAACAGCCTCCTGCCGTTCTGAGCGCCTGGCGGCCTGTCCCGGCGATCCCGAGGGCGTCCGTTCTGATGGACGGCACGGGGCGAATGGTCTAGAATAGGGGCATCGCGAAGATGATGGATCACGAGCTGTTTCCAAGACGCAAGACCCGGCAGATCCGGATAGGGAACGTCCTCATCGGAGGAGGGGCGCCGATCTCGGTCCAGTCGATGACCAAGACCGACACCCGGGACGTCCGGGCCACGGTCGCCCAGATCCGGAGGCTGGAAAAGGCGGGCTGCGAGATCGTCCGGCTGGCCGTCCCGGACGCCGCGGCCGCCGCGGCCCTGGGCGAGATCCGGAAAGAGGTCGCGCCTCCCTCTCGTCGCCGACATCCATTTCGACCACCGGCTGGCGCTGGCCTCGATCGAGGCCGGCGTGGACGGGCTGCGGATCAATCCCGGCAACATCGGCTCCGCGGCAAAGGTCCGGGAGGTCGTCCGGGCCGCCCGGGAGCGGCGCGTTCCCGATTCGGATCGGCGTCAACTCGGGATCCCTCGAAAAGGACCTGCTCAAGGCGGACGGCGGTCGCGACGGCCGAAGCCATGGCCGCAGAGCGCCCTGCGCCACGTCCGGATGCTCGAGGACCTCGGATTTCTTCGACATCAAGGTCTCGCTCAAGGCATCGGATATCCCCAGGACCGCTCGAGGCCTACCGGCTCCTGGCTTCCCAGGGTCGATTATCCCTTCCACGCCGGGATCACGGAGGCCGGGGGACGCGTGGCGGGCGGGCATGAAATCGGCCGCCGGCCTGGCGCTCCTCATCCGCGAGGGACTGGCCGACACGATCCGCGTCTCGCTGACAGCGCCGCCCGGAAAAGGAAGTCAGGACCGCCTGGCATATCCTCCGGGACCTCGGACTCAGGCGAGGGGGGTCGAGATCGTCTCCTGCCCGACCTGCGGCCGCGTCGGAAGTCGACCTCATGACGATCGCGGCGGCCGTCGAAAGGCGGCTGGCCGGGCTCGAGGACGCCGCTCACCGTGGCCGTCATGGGCTGCATGGTCAACGGCCCCGGGGAGGCGAGGGAAGCGGACGTCGGCGTCGCCTGCGGGCGGGGGAGCGGGGTCCTGTTCCGCAAGGGCCGGATCGTCCGCAAGGTCCCGGAGGCCGGGATCGTCGAACTCGTGAGTCGCAGAAGCCGAGTGAAAGAAAGAAAAAGGACATGACGAGCGATACTCACCCGTTTCGGGGCTATCCCCGACGACGAAGCGAAAGTACGACAGGCTCTCGGGGATCCTGGGCCGGATGGAAGGGCGCCCTGATCGCCTTTTCGGGGGGGGTGGACAGCACCCTGCTTCTCAAGGCCGCCTCGACGTCCGCGTCAAGCCTGTCCTGGCCGTCATCGCCACTTCTGAGACCTATCCCGGGAAGGAGATCGCGCGCGCCAGGGCGCTGGCCCGGAGCCTCAAGGTCCGTCCCAGGGTCATTCGAACCGCGCGAGCTCGACAACCCGGATTTCGCGGCGAATCCCCCGGAACGCTGTTACCACTGCAAGAAGGAGCTCTTCGGAACGCTCGCCGCCGATCGCCCGCGCCGAGGGGATCTCCGTTCGTCCTCGACGGCTCGAACCGCGACGACCGCCGGGATTTCCGGCCCGGGTCGAAGGCCGGCCGGGAGCTCGGGATCCGTTCCCCCCTCCGGGAAGCCGGCCTGACCAAGGCCGAGATCCGGGAGATGTCCCGCCGCCTGGGCCTGCCGACCTGGGACAAGCCCTCCCTGGCCTGCCTCGCTTCCCGATTCCCCTATCGACGCCCGGATCGAGGCGAAGAGCCTGCGGCAGGTCGGGGCGGCCGAGGACCTCCTGCGGCGGCTCGGCTTCGGACAGGTCAGGGTCCGCCACCATGGGACCGATCGCCCGGATCGAGATCGATCCGGGGGAGTTCGCGCGGGCTCCTGTCGAGGGAGGCGGCCGGGAGGATCGTCTGCCGGCCTGAAAAGGCTCGGCTACCGATACGTCACCCTGGACCTCGAAGGCTACCGGACGGGCAGCATGAACGAGACTAAAGAAAGTCAGGCGGAGATCGGGATCAGGGCGGTCGGAAACCGATTTCGACGGGGGGGGATAAAAAAAAGGGGAAGGAAGCCTTGCGGCTTCCTTCCCCCGGGTATAATGCGGCTTGCGCGGTTGGGCCGGACCCGAGCGTCCGATTAGAGGGCCTTTTCCGTCTTCTTGTCCGTGATGATGCCTATGATCTCGATCCCGGCCTCGCGCATGACGTCGATGAGGTCGACGATCTTGCCGTATTCGAGGTCCTGGTCCGCCTTGATGTAGAGCTTCTTTTCCGAGACCGTCAGGAAGGCCTCTTCCAGCAGCGTTCTGGAGGTTTTCCATCGTGACCTTGTCCTCGTTCACGTAGAGCGTTCCGTCCTTCTTGATGGCCAGGACGACGTCCGGGCTGTCGGGCATGCTGGACGGTGTTCAGGGCGGAGGGCAGCTTGACGTCGACGCCCTTCTGAACGAGGGGGGTCACGACCATGAAGATGATCAGAAGAACGAGCAGGACATCACACAAGGGAACGACATTGGGTTCGGATCGTGACTTCTTCTTTGCCGCTCGTCGATACTGAAAAACCCATTGTGTGCCTCTCTTTTCAAGAGCTGAACAGTCTTCGAGTTCGGCTCGTCTTACTTGGCTTCGATGTTCGGATGAAGAAGTCGATGATCTGCGAGGTCGTGTTGTCCATCTCGGCGTCGTAGACCTCGATCTTGGTGTTCAGCAGGTTGTAGCACCAGAGGGCGATGATGGCCACGCCGATTCCGAAGGCCGTGGTGACGAGGGCCTCGGCGATGCCGCCGGCGACCGCGCCGATGCCGCCCGACCCGGTCAGGGCCATGCCGCGGAACGCGTTGATGATGCCCGAGATCGTCCCGAACAGGCCGATGAAGGGGGCGGAGGTGGCGATCGTGGCCAGGATGCTCAGGCCTCTCTTCAGGTCCTGGTTGAACAGGATCGGCGGCCCGGTCGCAGCCGCGCTGGGCGGTGTCGATCTGCTCTTCGAGGCTCAGATGGGCTTCCTTGCCCGACAGGAACTCCTGGATGCCGGCGGCCGTCACGCGGGCCAGGTGGCTGCCCTTGTTTTCCTTCTTGGACGCGAGGGCCAGGGCTTCCTTGATCTGTCCGTTCTTGAGCAGCTCGGCGAGCTTGGGGGCGACGAGCTTGGATTTCGTCTTGGCCCGGTTGAAGGTCAGCTGGCGCTCGATGAACAGGTAGAGGGAGACGATCGGACAGGGAGATCAGGATGAACGGAAACCGCTTTGGCCACGGCTCCCATGGCCTGCCACATTTCAATCAGACCGAATTGCATGTTAGATACCTCCTTTTAAATCTCGAAAGCCATTGATAGCTTTGCTTACTTGAGCTGGAATCTGACCGTGACGGTGAAGATGACGCCCCGGGGACGGCCGTTGATGATCATCGGCTCGTAGACCCACTGGCGCACGGCGTCGATGGCCGCCTGGTCGAGCAGGGGGATGGAGCGCAGGACCTTGATGCTCTGGACGCGGCCGTAGATGTCGGTCGTCGCTTCGATGATGACGACGCCTTCGACCCGGGCCTGCCGGGCGATCTCGGGATAGATCGGGATCGACCTGCTTGAGGAGCTTGGGGGGCTTGATCTCGCCGATGGCCCGGACGGGGGCTTCGACCTCGCCGACGACGCCGCCGAGGACGCCGCCGACGACGCCGCCGAGGACACCGCCGACGACGCCGCCCTCGACGCCGCCTTCGACGCCGCCCTCGATGCCGATGTCGGAGAGCTGTTCTTCGGCGATCTCTTCGGGGATGTCGACGGGCGCGACGAGCCGGCCGGGCTCGATGGTCGGCGGCGGCCTGGACGGGCTTGATGCGGGTCTTGGCCTGTGCGGAGGCGCGCTTCTTGGCCGGCGGCGGCGGGGGGGGCGGGGGAGGCGGCGGGGGCGCGAGGAAGGCGCTGTAGACCTCGACCTTGGGCAGGGTCGCCGGTGGAGAGCAGCGGGATGACGATGAGGCCGACGATGAACGGCGATGTGAACGATGAGGGCGACGGGAAAAGCGAAGGCCTTTCTCTTGGAGCCGGTCTTCGCTCTTGAAGAAGGAATCCTTGAAGATCTCGGGGATCTCTTCTTGTGGTTTGGGCTTCTTGCTTCCGCCATTTTTATACCTCACGCACAGAAGTATTTTCCGTAAGCAAATAGTATAAATAAAAAAATCGTTTTTATCAAGAGAAATTTATCTCCGGAAGCCTTTTTTTGTCTTGAAAGTCTTCTGCCAGAAGAGGACGACCGGGCAGGACAGATAGATCGTCGAGTAGACGCCCTCGATCGTCCCGATGAGCATGATGAAGGCGAAGTCGTTGATGACCTCGCCGCCGAAGAGATAGAGGGCGAGGAGGGTCAGGAAGACCGTGCCCGAGGTGATGATCGTCCGGCCCAGCATCTGGTTGAGGCTGAGGTTCATGATGCTCTTCGAGCGGCTCCTTGCGGTAGAGTCTTCGAGTTCTCCCGGACCCGGTCGAAGATGACGATCGTGTCGTTGATGGAGAAGCCGACGATGGTCAGGATCGCGGCGATGATGGGCAGGTTGATCTCGCGGTTGGTGAACGAATAGATGCTCATGGTGATCAGGACGTCCTGGGTCAGGGTGAAGATGGCCGCGACGCCGTACTCCAGCTTGAACCGGACGGCGATGTAGATGAGCATCCCGATGAGGGCCCAGATGGTGGCCTGGGTGGCCTTCTTCCTGAGGTCCTTGCCGACCTGCGGGCCGACGGTCTCGCGGCTGATGACCGTCAGCTTGTCGGGCGCGCATTCGCCCCGGAGGGCCTCGATGACCTTGTCGGCCAGCTGCTCGTGGGCCTCCATCTCCTGTTGGGCGTCGGCGCCCTTGACGACCTGGGTCGTCCGGATCTGGTACTCGTGGCCCTTCTTCCCGGTCTCCTGGATGACGCTCGATGCCCAGGCCGACGTCCGCCAGGGCCTTGCGGACCTGGCCGACCGGCGTCGGGTCCTTGAACTCGACCCGGATCGAGCGTGCCGCCGCCGAAGTCGACGCCCAGCTTCAGGCCATGGAAGACCGTGATGTTCAGGACGCCGGCCAGGACGATGACGGCCGTGACGATCAGGGCCACGTACTTGTACTTCATGAACTGGATGTGGGGTGTCTTGAAGAGTTGCATGTTAGATACTCAGCTTCTTGGCGGTTTTGGGAACGGTCAGGTCGAAGATCAGGTGGGAGACGAAGACGGCCGTGAACACGTTGGCCACGAGGCCGATGATCAGGGTCACGGCGTACCCCTTGATCGGCCCGGTGCCGAACTGGAAGAGGAAGATGGCCGAGATGATCGTCGTCAGGTTGGAATCGAAGATGGCGCTGAAGGCCCGGGAGAACCCGAGCTGGATCGCGCTCGGGACGTTCTTGCCCGGCGGCCCGCTCCTCCTTGATCCTCTCGAAGATCAGGACGTTGGCGTCGACGGCCATGCCGATGCTCAGGATGATGCCGGCGATGCCGGGCAGGGTCAGGGTGGCCTTGAAGTAGGCCAGGGCGCCGAACAGGATGATGACGTTCAGGATGAGGGCCGCGACGGCGTTCAGGCCGGAGAGCTTGTAGAAGAAGACCATGAAGCCCATGACCAGGAGGATGGCGACGAGCCCGGCCATGCAGGCCCTGGCGGACGGAATCCGCGCCGAGGGACGGGCCGATCGTCCGCTCCTCGAGGTATCTGGATGCCGGCCGGCAGGGCGCCGGCCTTGAGGACGACGACCAGGTCCTCGGCCTGCTTCGAGGGTGAACCGGCCCTGGATGATGCCGCCGCCGGAGATCCGGTCGTTGATGCTCGGGGCCGACTGGACCTTGCCGTCGAGGATGATGGCCAGGCTGCTTGCCGATGTTCTCGCCGGTGACCTTCTCGAAGCGCCGCGCCCCTTCGGAGTTCAGGCGAGAAGGAGACGGCCGGGTTGTTCCACTCGTCGACGGAGCGGCGGACCATTCGCAGGTCCTTGCCCGTGACCGAGGCCACCTTGCTGACGAGGAAGAAACCCGCCTCGCCCCTGCTTGGGGTCGCCCTTGACGACCTCCATGTCTTCGGGGACCTTGCCGCCGAACTCCTTGAGGAGCGTCTCCTCGTCCGGGGCCGGCCCGGCCTTGACGAGCTTCCACTCGAGGATGGCCGTGACCTTGATCAGGTCCTTGACCCGGTCGGGATCGTTGACGCCGGGGAGCTCGACGACGATCCGCTCCGAGCCCTGCCGCTGGATGAGGGGCTCGGCGACGCCGAACTGGTCGATCCGGTTGCGGATGGTTTCCACGGTCTGGTTGACGGCCTGGTCCTTGAGGAACTGGATGACCGCGGCCTTCAGGGTGAAGGCCAGCCTGTCGCCGGTGAAGGAATAATCCCAATCCCTCGTGTATTGGTCGATGAGGTCCCGGGTCTTGCCTTCCTGGTCGGCGCGCCGTCCCGGTGAAGGACGAACCGCCCGGGCCGCTCCTTGGTCACCGTCTGGAAGGTGATCGATTGTTCTTCTTGAACAGCTCCTGGAACCGGGCGATCTCCTGGTCGGTCTCGACGTTGATGGCGTCCTCGGTGATGACCTGGAGGACCAGGTGGATGCCGCCCTTGAGGTCCAGGCCGAGCTTGATCTTGTCCTTGGGGGGATAGGCCAGGAAGATCGCCAAGCCCAGGACGGCGACAACGTCACTATGAGTTTCCACTGCAATCCTTTTTTCATGTTCACTTCTGCTTGCGAGTCGTGATTCCCCTGGCGCGCCGAGGATCCGTCCGCGCCGCTATCTCGGCCTTTCTCGGCGCCCAGGATGGCCCCGACGGCGCTCTTGGTGATGTCGATCTTGACGTTGGCCGAGACCTTGAGCTCGATCCGGTCCGGCTGGACGCCCATGACCGTCCCGAAGATGCCGCCGGTCGTGATGATCCGGTCGCCCGGCCTTGAGGGCATTCACCATGTCCTGGTGCTTCTTCTGCTTCTTCCTCTGGGGCAGGATGATCAGCAGGTAGAAGATGCCGAAGACCAGGACGAACGGAAGGAGGGCCGTCAGCATGTTTCCCCTGGGGACGGCGCCGGGCTGGGCCTGTTGGGCGGACATAAGAAGGGTTGCGAAGATCATGTCTTTTCTTCCTTTTCGACGTTAGAGTCGGATATTATACTCTTTTTTAGAAGGCCGAACGAGTTGGATTCGATAGATTGCCTGATTCGCCGGAAAATGTCAAGATAAAAGTGGAGATTATGGATGGTGTTGAGGACCGCCGAGGCGATCTCGCCGCGCTCGAACAGGTGCCGGAGATAGGCCCGGCTGAAGTTCCGGCAGGTGTAGCAGGAACAAGCCTCGTCCAGGGGCTTCGGGTCCGCCGGCGTACTTGACGTTCTTGATGGAGATCCGCCCCCGGCTCGTGAACAGCGACCCGTTCCGGGCGTTGCGCGTCGGGAGGACGCAGTCGAACATGTCCACGCCGCGCTCGACGGCCTCCAGGATGTCCTCGATATAGCCCATGCCCATGAGATAGCGGGGCTTGTCCCGGGGGAGGAGGGCGTCGCCCTGCTCGAGGACCTCGAGGAGCTTGGACTTGGGCTCGCCGATGCCCAATCCGCCGAAGGCGTATCCGTCGAAGCCGATCTCCAGCAGGTCGGCGATGCCCCGGGCCCTCAGCTCCGGGTAGACCCCTCCCTGGCTGATCCCCCACAGCTGCTGCCGGGACTCGCGCGCGTCGATGCCGCTTCTTCGCCCGGGCGGCCCACGCGTCGGTCCGCCCCACGGCCTCCCTCATCGTCGCCTCGGTCGAGGGGTAGGGAGGAAAGTAGTCCAGGCACATCATGATGTCGGTCCCGAGCTTCGACTGGATGTCGACGACGTCCTCGGGGGTCAGAAAGATCTTCGTTCCGTCGAGATGGGAGGAGAACCGGACCCCTTCCTCGCGGACCTTGACCAGGGGCGACATGCTGTAGATCTGGAAGCCGCCGCTGTCGGAGAGGATGGGCTTCCGCCAGGAAATGAAGCCGTGGACGCCGCCGAGCCCGGCGACGACGTCCGCCCCCGGCCGGAGGTAGAGGTGATAGGCGTTGACGAGGATGATCTGGGCGCCGAGCTCCTCGAGGACGGCGTGGGTCAGGCCCTTGACCGAGCCCTGGCTGGCCACGGGCATGAAGGCCGGCGTTTCGACGGCGCCGTGGGCGGTTTCGAGGAGGCCCGCCCGAGCCGAAGAGGCGGGGTCGCGGGCCGTGATCGTGAACGAGTTCGTCATTGGGCGAATCGGAAGTAGATGACGTCCCCGTCCCGGACGACGTAGATCCTTCCCTTCGAGGCGGATGGCTCCCGCGTCCTTGGCCTTCTGGAACGGAGCCGCGGCCGGACGAGCTCGTCCCAGGCGATGACCTCGGCCCGGATGAAGCCCTTTTCGATGTCGGAATGGATGGCGCCGGCGGCTGTCAGGGCGGACGAGCCCGCGCCGGAGGGGCCACGCCCGGACCTCGTCCTTGCCGACGGTGTAGAAGGTCAGGACGTTCAGGAAGCCGGGGAGCGCCCGGAAGAATTTCGCCGCCCCGGGCTCTCCGAGGCCGTATCCGGCCCGGAAAGCGTCCTTTTCGTCTTCGGCGAGCTCCAGGATCTCGCACTCGATCGGGCCGCAGAAGGTCAGGACGGTTCCGGTCCGCGGGCGCGGCGGGCCTCCGGCGACGTCCTTCTCGTCGACGTTGACCATGTGCAGGAGGGGCTTCAGGCTCAGGAAGGCGAAGCTTCGGACGAGCTTTTCCTCGGCGGCCGAGAAGGGGAAGGCGCGCAGGGACTTCCCCTCGCCGAGGAAGGCCGCGAGCCGGGTCCAGGAGGTCTCGCTCCTTCTCGCCTTCCGGATCCTTCATCTTCTTCAGGTCCTTTTCGAGCCTCTCGAGCCGGGCGCCGACCATGACGAGGTCGGCCAGGACGAGCTCCTCCTCCATGAACCGGATGTCGTCCGGCGGGGTCGACCTTCCCTTTCGGGTGGGGGACGGGACGCGTCCGGAATCCCCGGACGACGTGGACGAGGCCGTCGGCCTTCCGGAGGCGGTCGAAGAACGCGGCGTCCTTGACCTCGCCGAAGGAGGTGCCCGCGAGGTCGGTGAACTCCGCGACGACGGGGACCTTCTTCTTCTCGGGATAGAGGCCCGCGATGGCGTCGAGCCTCGCATCGGGAAGCGCCCGGGCGCGGACGCTCGGTTCCTTCTTCCCATCCCCGCGGGCTTCGGCCCCCGGCCCGGCTCCCGTGAGCAGGCGGAACAGGGTCGTTTTCCCGGTCCTCGGATACCCGAACAGGACGAAGTTCACGAATTCAGTAAAGCCCGAACCCGGCCGGCTGTCAAGACATAGCGCTTGGGGCCGCAGGCATCGGCCTGAGCTCCGGCACTTGAGGATTTTCAGGAATTGGGCTATATTAGCGCTTCGCGCGTGAACCCATGACCAGGAAAGAAAAAAGGAAGAGCGACAAGGGCGTCGTCAGGGAGTACTTCGAGCTCATCGCCGAGACGGCCGTCTTCGTCTTCTTCGTGATGACCTTCGTCGTCCAAGCCTTCCAGATCCCGACGGGCTCCATGGAGCCGACGCTCCTCGTCGGCGATTTCCTCCTCGTCAACAAGCTGGCCTACGTCGACGCCGGTCCTCCCGCTCGAGGGGGCGCTCCTCCCGCACAAGCGGATCGAGCGGAAGGACATCGTCGTCTTCAAGTACCCCCGGGAGCTGAACAAGGATTTCGTCAAGAGGGTCATCGGGCTCGAGGGCGAAAAGGTCGAGATCCGGGACAAGCAGGTTTTCGTCAACGACAAGCCCCTCGCCGAGCCCTACAAGGTCCATAACGACGCCCAGGTCTATTCCCGGAGCGATTCCTATCATTACGACGATCTCATCCGCGACAACTTCGGCCCGGTCGTCGTCCCTCCCGGCCATTGCTTCGCCATGGGCGACAATCGCGACAACAGCGCCGACAGCCGCTACTGGGGATTCCTGCCGCTCGACAACATCAAGGGCCGCCCCTGGGTCATCTATTTCTCCTACAAGGCCGAGCGGGACGCCTGGCAGAAGACGACCGTCGGCGACCGGCTCCGCAAGTTCGTGAGCTTCCTCCCCAAGGCCCGCTGGGGGCGGATGCTCAGGGTCATCCACTAGGGCAGGGATCGCCTTCTCAGGACTCAGGGACATCCCTCCGTCCTTCGTGCGGCGATCCCCTCGCTTAAAGGCCGGGCTTGCGGAACTCGATCTCCTCGTACGAGGAGATCGAGAAGATGGGGTTTTCGGCCGTGAAGTCCCCGACGAAGACGGGGCTCTGAACGATCCCGTCCATGTCCTTGCCCACGGGAAGCCCGAGGTAGTAGAGGAGCGTCGGGGCGATGTCCACGATCTTGATCCCCTCGACGGTGTTCCTCCTCCCGATACCGTTCCCGTAGAAGAACACGACGCCGTCCGGCTGGTCCTCGTGATAGGCCGAGACGTCGGAATTCCCGAGGATCCACTCGACGAACCGCTTCCACAGAGGAAGGGGCTCGACGCCGTAAGGCGAGTAAACGACGAGCAGGTCGTTGTCCTTCAAGCCCGTCAGGTACTTGCCGATGAGCTGGTCGTAGAATTCGTAATATCGGGAGATCACCGGCCCGTAGCGGTTGAGCTCTTCCGGGGCGATGTTGCCGAACTGCTCGGGAAAGCTGTACTTGTAGAAGAATGCTTCGACCGTGTTGAGGCCGTCGAGGCGGAGATGGAAGTATCCCGGCGCCCGGCGGCCCTTCTCGGCGAACGCTCCTTCTTCGAGGGCCCAGTCCCGGGCGAACGCCCTGCGGGCGGCTTCGAGAAGGCGCCCCGTCTCCGAGCCGTCCATCTTGAAGACCTGGCCGAAGGCCTTATCGGCCCTCGGGTCGGGATCGCCGCGCGTTTCGGCCGGCGGAGGCGCGACGACGAGGGCGCTCGACCCGTTGGCCTCGAAGACCCGCCCGAGGTCCGTGGGGGCCGGCGGCGGGACGTTGGGCAGGATCTGCAGCAGGCCCAGCCGGATCATCTGTCGGAAGAGGATGTATCTCGGAGTGACCTCGAGCCGGGGCGCCCTGAAGGCCGGCTCGTAAGCGTTCGTGGAGAGCTGGCGGTGCTTGGCCGGGAGCTTGCCCGTCTCGAGCGAACGGTCGAGGAGGGCGCTCTCCGTCGGGGCGAGCGTCCCGAGCCGTCCCCAACTGCCGTTGTCCACCAGCCAGGAAAAGTTCGGGAGCTTCCCCTCGGCGATGAGCGGGAAGACGATATCGAGGCTCAGCCCTTCGAGCCCGATGAGACAGACGTTCCGGCCGATCTTCCGGGCTTCGAGCCTGCCCGTTCTTATGCCCGGCCGCGGGGAGGGGAACCGGGCCCGCAGTCCGGCGAGGAGGAGCAAGCCGGCGGCGAAGAGCGCGAAATACGCCCCCAGCGGCAAGGGCTTCTTCCCGAGGCGGCGGGACGCATAAAGGGCCCCGGCGCCGGAGATCGCCAGGACCGCGAGCGCGATCCCCTGGGCGCGGACCAGGGCGCCGTGGGCCGGATCGAAGAACGACGCGAAGTAACGGCAGGTTCTCCCAGAAGATGAAGAGAAAGAGGACGATGAGCAGGGGGAGGGCTAGGGCCAGGAACGAGGGCGAGACCGCCTTGAGGGCGAACCTGCGCCCGGAGAAGAACTGGACGAGAAAGAAGAACACCACGGTGGCCAGGACGACGATCGGGCCGTAGAAGACGGCCGAGGCCAGGGCGAGACGGACGAAGGGTCCGGCCGCGAAGGGGAGGTTGATGTTGATGTCATAGGTGAGCAGGGCGATGAGCCCGGAGAAGAAGAGCGCGCAGAGCACGGCGTTCGACAGGACCTTGAGGAATTTCATCGTCTGGAAAATTAGCATGAAAGCGGACGGGGGTCAACCGGCCGCGGCCCGGGGGCCCGGCCCGCGACGAGCGGGACCGGCGAGACAGGCAAGACGCGCTTTTCTCCCCAGCCTCGCCTGTCTCGCTTGTCTCGCCCTCTGCGTTCCTTTAGAATAAAGGAACACAGAGCCCATGGAACAGCTGGAAGGCACCGTCGAACAGATCGTCTTCTACAATCCCGAGAACGGCTACGCGGTCTGCCGGTTCTCCGCCGGCGCCGCGAAGCCGGTGACCATCGTCGGGTCCTTCCCGCCCCTTTCTCCCGGCGAGGTCCTGAAGCTCAAAGGCGATTGGGAGGTCAATCCGAAGTTCGGCAGGCAGTTCCACGTCGAGAGCTTCTCGCTGGCCCTGCCGGCCTCGGTCCAGGGCATCGAGAAGTTCCTCGCCTCCGGGCTGATCAAGGGCATCGGTCCCGTGCTGGCGGAGCGCATCGTCAAGACCTTCGGGGCCGGGACCATCGCCGTCCTGACCGACAAGCCCGAGAAGCTGAAGAAGGTCGAGGGCGTCGGCCCGGTCAAGCTCCGGGAGATCCGCAGGTCCTGGGAGGAGCATCAGGACATCCGGGACCTGATCATCTTCCTCCAGGAGCACGACGTCTCCACGAACCTGGCGACGAAGATCCATCGTCAGTACGGGGACAAGGCTTTCCACGTCCTCCGGAGCAATCCCTATCAGCTCAGCCTGGACATCTGGGGCGTCGGGTTCAAGACGGCCGATCAGCTGGCCTTGAAGCTCGGGATGGACCCGGGCTCCCCCGAACGGGTCAAGGCCTATGTCCTTTACCTCCTGGAAAAGGACAACGAACAGGGTCACGTGTTCTCCCTCGAGAGCGAGGTCCGGGCCCGATGCCTGGAGGAGATCGGAGCCGACGACCCGAAGTTCGACGCCGCGCTGGCGGCGCTCGTTGCCAAGAAGAAGCTCGTCGCGGAGCCGCTGGGCTCCGACCGGGCGCTCTACCGCCCGTCCTTCCACCTGGCCCAGGAAGAGGTCGTCCGGGCCTTCCATAAGCTCGCGGCCGTCGCCTGCGAACCCCCGCCGTTCGACCTCGACGCCGCCGTCTCCGAAGCGGAGAAGGACCTCGGGCTCGTCCTCTCGCCGGCCCAGCGGCTGGCCGTCACCGAGTGCTTCCGGAAGAAGGTCCTGGTGATCACCGGCGGGCCGGGCACCGGCAAGACGACCATCATCAAGGCGGTCGTCGACGTCTTCCGCCGATGGGGGAAGGCGGTCCTCCTCGCGGCGCCCACCGGGAGGGCGGCCAAGAGGCTCTCCGAGACGACGGGGCAGGACGCCCGGACCATCCACCGCGTCCTGGAGTTCAAGCCCAAGCAGGGGACGTTCCGGCGGGGGGCCAAGTGTCCTCTTCAGGGCGAGGCCCTCGTCATCGACGAGTTCTCGATGGTCGACCTGCCGCTCATGCACCACCTCCTCAAGGCCGTCCCGGACGCGATGCGCCTCGTCCTCGTCGGCGACAAGGACCAGCTGCCCTCGGTCGGGCCGGGAACGCTTCTCCGGGACATCATCGAGTCGGGAACGGTCCCCGTCGTCCGGCTCGACGAGATCTTCCGCCAGGACAAGGAGAGCTATATCGTCCTCAACGCCCACCGCGTCAACCAGGGCCAGGGGCTGGTCCATCCCCCGAAGGGCGACGAAGGATTCCGATTTCTATTTCATCCGGCAGGACGACGAGCGCAAGGCCTTCGAGACCATCGTCGGCCTCTGCCAGACGCGGATCCCCCGCTGGCTCGCGCATTCCCGCCCTCTCGCCGCAGATCCAGGTCATCAGCCCGATGTACAAGGGCCTGTGCGGCGTCGACAACCTGAACCTGGAGCTCCAGCAGAGGCTCAACCCCCTCCGGGAGGGGCTCAAGTGGGGGACCCGCGAGTTCCGGGTCCGCGACAAGGTCATGCAGATCCGGAACGACTACGAGAAGGAGGTCTTCAACGGCGACATCGGGATCGTCGTCCACATCGACCGGCCGCGGCTCCGGGTCCTGGTCGACTTCGAGGGCCGCGCCGTTCCCTACGAGAAGGACGACCTCAACGACCTCGTCCTCGCCTATGCCGTTTCCGTCCACAAGGCCCAGGGCAGCGAGTACCAGGCCGTGGTCATGCCCCTCCTGACCCAGCATTTCATCATGCTCCAGCGCAACCTCTTCTACACGGCCCTGACCCGGGCCAAGAAGCTGAGCGTCATCGTCGGCTCCTACAAGGCCCTGTACATCGCGATCAAGAACGACAAGCCCGTCAAGCGCAATTCGCTCGTCAGGGAAAAGCTCATCGAGCTCAGCCGGGGCTGAGGTCTCTTCGTCCGGATCCGGTCGCCTCGGGCAAGCCCCGGCATTCATGCCGCGGCGCGAGGGTTTGCCCATTCGCTCTAGCTCAGGGCTAACCCCATACGTGCCTCGGTGTTCATACCGAGGCTGGCGTGGGTTTGCCCTTTCGCAACAGCTCAGGACTAACCCCGTGCGAGTACGGCATCCCTGCCGTTGCGCTTGGGTTTGACTTGCCCGGCGTTTTACTTATAATGAATCCGTCCGCGGGAAGAGGGTCCATATGAAGAGCGCATCGCGACCGTTGGATTTCGAAGGCATCATCGCTTTCGCCGTCGCCCGCGAAGAGGATGCGGCCGCGGGATACGCGGCCCTCATGACGGCCGCGGAAACGCCCGGGCTGAAGGATCTTTTCCGGGAGCTCCGGGACGAGGAAATGGACCACAAAAGGCTCCTCGAAGGCCTGGACCCCGCGGGGGCCGGCGCCCTCGGGCCGGCGGCGGTCGAGGACCTCGGGATCACCGACGGCCTGCGAGCCGAGCCGACCCACCCGGATATGAGCTTCCAGGACGCGCTGATCTTCGCCGCCCGAAAGGAAGAGCAGGCGGTCCGGTTGTATACCGGGCTTGCGGCGGAAGCGACGCGCGCCGAGGACCGCAAGCTGTTCGAGTTCCTCGCGGGCCGGGAGAAGCTCCACAAGCTCAAGCTCGAGACCGAGTACGACAAGCGCGTCCTCGCCGAGGACTAGCGTCCCCGGTGAGGGCCGGCGCCTCTATTTTCGACGATCCATAAGGAGGAAGGGCATGGAAAAATGGGAATGCACGGCTTGCGGCTTCGTCTATGATCCGGCGGTCGGCGACCCGGACCACGGGATCGCCCCCGGGACGCGCTTCGAAGACCTCCCCGACACCTGGGTTTGCCCCCAGTGCGGGGTCGGCAAGGAATTCTTCCAGAAGGTCGCTTGACCTCCGGACCTGCGGAGGGCTCCGATGAAGACCGTCATCGTCGGCAACGGGCTGGCCGGGACGATGGCCGCCAAGAGCCTGAGGGAGCTCGATCCTTCGCTCGAGATCGAGATCATCGCCGAGGAGCGATACCCTTACTACCCCCGGCCCAACCTCATCGACTATGTGGCCGGGGCCCTTCCTTATGAGAAGCTCTTCGCTTTCCCGACCAACTGGCACGAGCGCCAGAACATCGCGGTGCGGCTCGCGACGCCCGTCGTCCGCATCGACACCGCGGCCGGGACCGTCACGACCGGGGACGGCCGGACCTCGGCCTTCGACCGGCTCCTGCTGGCCAACGGCTCCGCGGCCGTGGTCCCGCCCGTCAGGGGCGCGGACAAGAAGTGCGTCTTCGTCCTCAGGACCCTCGACGATGCGCAAGCCATCCTGGAAGCCCTGACGACCCGGCGGCGCGTCGCCGTCCTCGGCGGGGGGCTCCTCGGGCTGGAGATCGCCCGGGCCCTCAAGGCCCGCGGGGCGGAGGTCTCGGTGAACGAGTTCTTCGACCGGCTCCTTCCGCGCCAGCTCGACCCGCGCGGCGCCGCCCTCCTCAAGGCCCAGGTCGAGCGGCTGGGGATCGGCGTCCGGCTGGGGGCGTCGGCCGAAGAGATCACGGGCGACGGGGAAGCCTCGGGATTGAGGTTCCAGGACGGGAGCTCGACCGAGGCCGATATGGTCGTTTTCGCCGCGGGCGTCCGGCCCAACATCGCCCTCGCCAAAGAAGCGGGGATCGAGGCGGACCGCGGCGTCGTCGTCGACGACCATCTGCGGACGAGCCATCCGGCCGTGTACGCCGCGGGGGACGTCGCTCAGCACAAGGGCCGCGTCTACGGCATCATACCGGCCTCCTTCGACCAGGCCCGGGCCGCCGCGTACAACATGCTGGGGATGGAGAAGAGATACGAGGGCACGGTCCCGTCGAACACCCTCAAGGTCGTCGGGATCTTCGTGACTTCCGTCGGCCTTGTCAATCCCGAGGGGCCCGGATACGAGTCGATCGCCAAAGAGGACGCCGGCGCCGGGATCTACAGGAAGCTGGTCCTGAAGGACGGGATCCTCGAAGGAGCGATCTGGATGGGGACCAAGAAAGGGGCCGCGGACATCGCCCGGCTGACCGCTTCACGGAAGAACGTCGCGACCTGGAAAGGGGAACTCCTCGAGGACGGTTTCGACCTCGCGGGGCTGTGAATCCGATGAAAAAGACATTCCTTGGGATCGGGATCTTCCTTCTGGCCTCCGTCGGCGCCGTCGCCGAGGTTCAAACGGGGGGGTACCTTTCCTTTTCCTTCCTGAAGGGACAGGCCATGAGCGGCGTCAGCCAGGGGAGCTTTCAGGACGTCCGGGGCGGCGCCCTCGCGACCGGGGATCTCGGCCAGGGATTTTCGTTCCTCGTCGAGGCGAGGTTCCGTTCGGAATCGACGTTCGATCTGGAGCAGGCGCTCGCGGGCTTCAAGCTCGGCGCTTCCGGAGACCTCCGGCTCGGGCTCTTCCTCGTCCCCTTCGGCAAATACAACGAGTCCAACCGGCCCCAGCAAACGGTCCTCGTTGCCACGCCGCTGAGCCTCGAGGCCGCTTACCCCGAGAGCTGGCGGGATATCGGGCTCACGGCCCAGGGCCGGATCGGCTTCCTGCGCTATTGCCGCCTATCTCGCGAACGGGCTCGGGGAGAAGGACGGCGCCGCGGCCGGCCAATCGTTCAGGGACCTCAACAAGGACAAAGCCAAGGGCGGACGGCTCGGATTCATCCTCGGTGAGGGTTTCGAGGTCGGAGCTTCCTATTATACGGGAAAGTACGACCGGGAGGGCGCGCTCCGTCTCGTCCTCGAAGGGGCCGACCTGACCTGGATAACGAAGGACTACGAGGTCCGCGGCGAGTACACGAGGGGCCGCTGGAAGAACCCCGGCGGCGCGCCGGACGGAAGGGCCGACGGCTTCTTCGGGCTCGTCGCCCTCTATTTCGGCAAGCTCCAGCCGGTGGCGAGCTTTCAGCGGTGGGATCCGGGGGATGCCGGCGCGGGGCTTCGCCTCGTCGCGCTCGAAGGCGGTGCCGAGACGCTCGCCGTCCGGAGCCGTTGGGCCCTCGGGGCCCGCTATTACCTCAGCCCGACGTTCATCATCAAGGCGGAGTACGACATCAACAGGGAAAAAGGCCTCGCGCTGAAGAATAACCTGGTCCTCGTCCAGGCCGCGATCTCCTTTTAGCCTTGCCGCGCCTCCCGGGTTCTGGTAGAATTCGGCGTCCACCGGCCTCCGGCGCGATCGCCGTCCGACGCGGGCGCCCGCAACTGAATAAAGGAGTCCCATGGCCAACCTGCTCGTCCTCGGAACGCAATGGGGAGACGAAGGCAAAGGCAAGATCGTCGACCTCCTGACCCCCGCCTTCGACGTCGTCGCCCGCTACCAGGGCGGACACAACGCCGGCCACACCGTCTACGTCAACGGCCGCAAGGTCGTCCTCCACCTCATCCCCTCCGGAATCCTGCACCCGGGAAAGATGTGCGTCATCGGGAACGGGCTCGTCGTCTCGCCCCCGGCCTTCTTCCGGGAGATCGAGGACCTGCTTTCCGGCGGAGCGTCGGCGGACGCGGGCCGCATCGTCGTCAGCGACAAGGCCCACCTGATCATGCCCTATCACCCCGTCATCGAACGGATCTCGGAGGAGAGGCGCGGGGCGAAGAAGATCGGCACGACGTGCCGCGGGATCGGACCCGCTTACGAGGATAAAGCGGCCCGCATGGGCATCCGGGCGGGGGACCTCCGGAACCTCGACGCGCTCCGGGAGAAGATCCGCGAGAACGTCGAGGTCAAGAACAGGCTTCTCGCCGCGTACGGGGCCCCGGCTCTCGACGCCGACGCGATCTTCGAGGAATACGCCGGCTATGCCGAGCGGATGAAACCCTTTATCAGGGATGTCTCCCTGTTCCTTCACGAGGAGATGAAGAAGGGACGGAGGATCCTCTTCGAAGGCGCCCAGGGCGTCCTGCTCGACCTCGACCACGGGACCTACCCATTCGTTACGTCATCGAGCTCGACGGCCGGCGGGGCCGCGACCGGCCTCGGGATCGGACCGGGGTCCATTCACGGCGTCCTGGGCATCACGAAGGCCTATACGACGCGCGTCGGGAGCGGTCCGTTCCCGACGGAGCTCCTCGACGAGTCGGGCCGGCTGATGGCGGCCCGCGGCGACGAGTTCGGGGCCACGACCGGGAGGCCGCGCCGCTGCGGCTGGTTCGACGCCGTGGCCGTCCGGTACGCCTGCCGCGTCAACGGGATCGACCGCATCGCCTTGACCAAACCCGACGTCCTCGAGGGGATGGCCGAGGTCGCGATCTGCACGGGATACCGCGTCCGAGGGGAGATCCTGAAGGAGTTCCCGGCGGACCCGTGGATCCTCGATGCCGTCGAGCCCGTGTACACAAAGATGCCCGGATGGCGGGATTCCGTCCGCAAGGCCAGGGCCCACGCCGCCCTCCCGGGGGCCTTCAAGGACTACGTCCGGGCGATCGAGGACCTCATCGAGACGAAGGTGGCCGTCATCTCGACGGGGGTCGAGCGTGAGGACACGATCTACCTCGAGCAGGAGCTCCGGGGGATCCTCGACTTCGCAAGCCTCCAGGCCGGAAAATAGCGGGCCCGGGCGCGCCCCGGACCCCGCGGGGCGGAAGCCTTCCCCGGGCCGGAGGATTCTGATACAATGCCGTTTCGAGGGGAAAACATGAAGATCGACGGCACTACGCGCCTGGACGACCTGCTGAAAAAGTACCCGTTCCTGCCGGAATTCCTGGCCCGTTTCTCGCCCAAATTCGGGATGATCATGAACCCGGTCCTGAGACGCACGATCGGGAAGATGGTCCGCCTGGATAAGGTGGCTTCCATGGGCGATGTCGAGCTCGGGGCCCTCTTGTCGGCGCTGGCCGCCGAGATCGCGGCGAGGACCGGGGACAAGGTCGAAACGGGAGCCCCGCCGCCGTCGCCCGGCGTCCGCAAGGAGCGCCAGGAGGTCCTGAAGGGCATCATCCGCGACCTTCACCGGGGCGAGGACCTCGAGACCTTGAAGAAGCGGTTCCGCGAGCTCATCCGCGACGTCGCCCCGACCGAGATCTCGGCCATGGAGCAGGCCCTCATCGACGAGGGGATGCCCGAGGACGAGGTCAAGCGGCTCTGCGACGTTCACGTCCAGGTCTTCAAGGAATCCCTCGAAGGCCGCGAATCTCCCGACGCCGTGCCCGGCCATCCATTGCACACCCTCATGGCGGAGAACCGGGCCCTGGAAGGGCTCCTCGCCGAGCTGAGGGCTCTCATCCCGGAACCGGGATCGGGACGCATTCCCCCGCCCCGGGCTGAAACGGCGGCGGCCCTGACCGCTCTGGCCGGGAAGCTGGCCGAGGTGGAAAAGCACTACCTGAAAAAAGAGAACCAGCTCTTTCCGCTCCTCGAATCCAAGGGCGTGAGCGGGCCCTCGAAGGTCATGTGGGCCATCCACGACGACATCCGCGGGCACCTCAAGGAATTCCGGCAGCTCCTCGCGGCTTCGGACCTGGACTCCGCCTTCCGCCTCGGGCGCTGGCTCGCCACGGAAATGGCCGATATGATCTATAAGGAGGAAAAGATCCTCCTGCCGATGAGCCTGGAAACGCTCGACGACGCCGATTGGGCGCGCGTCAAGGAGGGCGAGGAAGGGATCGGCTACGCCTGGATCCGCTCCGCCGCGGGAGGGGCCCCGGCCGTTCCTCCGGGAGAGGGGAAGGCGCCGGCGGCGGAGATCCCGCATCCCGGGGCCGCGGGGAGTCTCGAGCTGAGCACCGGGGCCCTGACCCCCGAACAGATCGACCTCCTCCTGACGCATCTGCCCGTGGATATCGCCTTCGTGGACGCCGAGGACGTCGTCCGCTATTACTCCGAGACCGAGGACAGGCTCTTCGTCCGGACGCCCGCGGTCATCGGCCGGAAGGTCCTGAACTGCCATCCGGGCAAGAGCGTTCACGTGGTGAAGGCGATCCTCGACGCCTTCAAGGCGCGGACAAAGGACGTGGCCGAGTTCTGGATCGAGCGCGGCGGGCGCTTCATCCACATCCGGTATATCGCCGTCCGGGACAAGGCCGGGACCTATCGGGGATGTCTCGAGATCAGCCAGGACGTCACCGGGATCAGGTCTCTCAGCGGCGAGAAGAGACTCTTGGACTGGAAATGAGGAGGGGAAGATGCCCATCAAGAAAGCGGGACCGAAAGCGAAGGCCGGGAAAGCCTCCCGGTCGGCTTACGCGTGCGAGGTCTGCGGCGCCTACGCCGTGATCGACCCCGTCTGCGGCTGCGCCGAGGAGCACGTCTTCATCTGCTGCGGGACGCCGATGAAGAAGGCCGCCGCGAAGAAGCCCGCGCCGAAGAAAGGCGGGAAGAAGTAGCGTCCCGGCCGCGAGGTCTCCCCCTTCGACCCGGGCGAAGGGGCGCCGACCCTAATTCCTACTATTATTATAGGGTCAGTTGTCAGTCCTCCCGGAAAGTCGTAGAATAGGACCGGATTCGAGAAGGATCTCCAAGGAGCGTCATTATGAAAGATAAGGTCGAAAAGTCCCTGAACAAGATCCGCCCCGCCCTCCAGGCCGACGGCGGAGACGTCGAGCTCGTGGACGTCGTCGACGGCGTCGTCAAGGTCCGCCTGACCGGGGCCTGCGGCGGCTGCCCGATGTCCCAGATGACCCTCAAGATGGGGATCGAGCGCCACCTCCGGAAGGAGGTCCCCGAGGTCAAGAGCGTCGAGTCCGTCTGACGGGGGGCCTCTCCCGGGAGGGGACAGCGGCATGAACACCGTTTACCTCGATCACATCGCGGCGACCCCGTTGCGGCCCGAGGTCGTCGAGGCCATGCTCCCGTTCCTGCGGGAGCGCTTCGCGAACGCCCAGAGCCTCCATTCGGGCGGCCAGGAAGCCCTTCAGGCCGTCGATGAAGCGAGGGGCCGCGTCGCCGGCCTCATCGGAGCCTCGGCCGAGGAGGTCTTCTTCACCGCTTCGGGGTCCGAGTCGAACAACCTGGCCGTCAAGGGGATGGCCCTGGCCGGGCGGTCGCGGGGGACGAAGATCGTCGTTTCGGCGGTCGAGCACCTGTCCGTCCTCAATGCGGCCAAGAGCCTGGAAAAGCTGGGCTTCGAGACCGTTCTCGTCCCCGTCGACGGGCTCGGCCGCGTCGATCCCGGGGACGTCCGGAAGGCCCTGACGAAGGATACCGTTCTCGTCTCGGTCCAGACGGCCAACAGCGAGGTCGGGACCCTGGAGCCCGTGGCCGAGATCGCCCGGATCTCCCGGGAGAACGGCGTCCTCTTCCATACGGACGCGGTGGCGGCGGCCGGGAACATCCCCGTCGACGTCCGTGCCCTGGGCGCGGACGCCTTGAGCCTGGCGGCCGACCAATTCTACGGGCCCAAAGGGGCGGCGGCCCTCTATATCAGGAAGGGGGTCAGGGCCGTTCCGCTCATCGACGGCGGCGTCCAGGAAAGCGGACGCCGCGGCGGGACCGAGAACGTCCCGGCCATCGTCGGCCTGGGACGGGCGGCGGAGATCGCCGCGGCCGAGATGACGCGGCGGATCGAGGCCGAAACGCCCCTCCGGGACCGCTTGATCCGGGGACTGCTCGAGCGGCTGGACCGCGTCGGTCCTTACCGGCGACCCGGCGAACCGGCTCCCGCACCACGCGAGCTTCTGCGTCGAATTCATCGAGGGCGAGGCCATGCTGCTCCACCTGGACATGAAGGGGATCGCGGCGTCGAGCGGGTCGGCCTGCACCTCCAAGTCGCTCAAGGCCTCCCACGTGCTCCTGGCGATGGGCCTGGACCACGCCCTGGCCCAGGGATCGCTGGTCTTCAGCCTGCTCGAGACGACGACGGCCGCGGACGTCGACCGAGTCCTGGACGTCTTTCCCCCGATCGTCGACAAGCTGCGCCGGATGTCCCCGCTCTACACAAAATTCCTCGAGGAGAAGACGTCATGATCTACACCGATAAGGTCATGGACCATTTCCAGAACCCCCGCAACGTGGGCGTCATCAAGGACGCCGACGGCGTCGGCCAGGTCGGCAACCCCGTCTGCGGCGACATGATGACCTTCTATATCAAGGTGGCGGACGGCCGGCTGGCCGACATCAAGTTCCAGACCTTCGGCTGCGGGGCGGCCATCGCCGTCTCGAGCATCGTCAGCGAGATGGCCATGGGCAAGACCCTGGACGAGGCCATGAAGATCACGAACAGCCTCGTGGCCGAGGAGCTCGGGCGGCCTGCCGAAGAACAAGCTTCACTGCTCCAACCTGGGGGCCGACGCCCTGCACGCCGCCATCGACAACTACCGGAAAAAGCCGTCGGAGGCCGCTCATGGAGGGCCGGGCTCCAAGGGCCCGGAGGGGGAAGCGGAGGAACTGTGCGCCTGTCCGTACTGCGAGGGGCCCCTCGTCGAGGAGGGGGGAGGAGCTCTGCCGGAAATGCGACGTCGAATTCGTCGAATGCTCCTCCTGCGGGGACCTCAACAAGAAGGGCGCGGAGACGTGCGTTCATTGCGGCGAAGCTCTGGAGAAATAGCGCGGCCGGTCGGGTCATGAACGAAGAACGGGACAGACTATTCCGCGATATAGCCCGGCTCAAGGCGGAGCGGGACGCCGTCATCGTCGCCCACAACTACCAGTCGGCCGAGGTCCAGGATGCCGCGGATTTCGTCGGCGACTCCCTCGAGCTCAGCCAGAAGGCCGCGGGCTGGGACGCGGAGACCATCGTGTTCTGCGGCGTCCATTTCATGGCCGAGACGGCGGCCATCCTGGCCCCGGAGAAGACCGTCCTCCTCCCCGACGCCGACGCGGGCTGTCCCATGGCCGATATGATCACGGCGGCGGACCTCAGGGCGTGGAAAGCGAAATACCCCGGACGGCCCGTCGTCTGCTACGTCAACACCACGGCCGAGGTCAAGGCCGAGTCCGATATCTGCTGTACGTCCGCCAACGCGGCGAAGGTCGTGAACTCGCTTCCCGAGGGGGAGGTCCTTTTCGTTCCCGACAGGAATCTCGCCGCCTGGACGGCCCGGCAGACCGGACGGAAGATCGTCGCCTGGGACGGGTATTGTTACGTCCATGACCGTTTCCGGGCCTCGGACATCCGGGACAAGAGGGCCCTGCATCCGGACGCCGAGGTCTGGGCCCACCCGGAATGCCGCCTCGAGGTCCTCGACGTCGCGGACAAGGTCCTGTCCACCGGGGGCATGGTCCGGGAGGCGCGGGCGACCTCCCGCCGGGAGATCATACTGGCCACGGAAGCGGGGATCATCCACCGCCTGAAGAAGGAGAATCCGGCCCCGGAGTATTTCCCGGCCCGGGAGATGGCCTTCTGCGCGAACATGAAGAAGATCACCCTCGCCAAAGTCCTGACGTCCCTGGAGACGGGGACGCCCCGGGTCACCGTCCCCCCCGCGACGGCCGGCCGGGCCCGGGAGGCCATCGATAAAATGCTGAGCATCTGAAGGAGGATAGAGTCCATGAAGAAGATGACCGAGGCCAACGTCAAGGACGCCCTCGCCGGCGAGAGCCAGGCCCACATCAGGTATCTGGCGTTCTCGGCCAAAGCGGCGTCCGAGAACCTGCCCAACGTCGCCCGGATGTTCCAGGCGACCGCCTATTCCGAACAGATCCATGCGATCAACCATCTGAAGACCCTCTGCCGGTGTCGGGCGGACCACAGAGAACCTGATCGGGGGGATCGGCGGGGAGACGTTCGAGATCGAGGAGATGTACCCCGCGTACATCAAGGTCGCCGAGCTCCAGGGCGAGAAGACCGCCCTGATGTACCTGAACTACGCGCTGGCCGCCGAAAAGGTCCATGCCGGTATCTACGGGAAGGCCAAAGCGTCCGTGGACAAGGGCGAGGATATCGACGCCGCTCCCATTCATGTCTGCTCGGTCTGCGGCTTCACCGTGGAAGGCGAAGCCCCGGATAAGTGCCCCGTCTGCGGCTCCCCCAGGGAGAAGTTCGTCAAGTTCTAGGTCGGGTCCGTTCTTAAGGAGGGTCCCATGAGTCTGGATCCCGGATTGAAGCCTTTCCAGGTTGTCGCCGCGGCCATCCGCTCGGAGATCGAGGCGGCGGCGTTCTACAAGAAGCTCGGGGAGAGAGTGAAGAACTCGCTCCTCGTCCGGAAGCTGGATTTCCTGGCCTTCGAGGAGGCCCAGCACCGGAAGGTCCTCGAGCGGCTCTTCGCTCAGAGGTACGCCGGGATGAGCCTCGACGTGCCCGAGCGCTCGCCGATCCCGCCCATCGGCGTCGGCCTCGGCGAGGACCCGTCGGTCCTCGACCTGTTCAAGGCCGCTCTGGCCGCCGAAGAGATCGCCGAGCGGTTCTACGGCGAAGCGGGGGAGAGGGCCGAGGACGAGGCGAGCCGCCGGATCCTCACCTATCTCGGCCGCGTCGAGCGGAGCCATGGGGCCATGATCCGCTCCGAGATCGATCTCCTGTCCAAGTTCCCCGATTACTACGACGTCGAGGACTTCCACGTCGGGCAGGACCTGTTCCACGTCGGCCCCTGACGGCGGACGATCACGCCGATGTCCGTTCGAATGAAGGGCGCGAAGGAGCGCGTCCCCGGTATCGTGGCGATCCTCCGCCGCGAATTCCCGGGGAGCCGGACGGCCCTCGAGTTCCGCGACGCCCGCTCCAGATCCTCGTGGCCACCATCCTCGCGGCGCAATGCACGGACCAGCGGGTCAACATGGTCACGCCGGCGCTGTTCCGCAAGTATCCCACCGCCGAAGCGTTCGCCGGGGCCGATCAGGCGGAGCTCGAGGAGGCCATCCGTTCGACAGGGTTCTTCCGGAACAAGGCCAGGAACATCATCGGCGCCGCGCGGCGCATCGTCGAAGCTTATGGCGGGAAGGTCCCGGACACCATGGCGGACCTCGTGACCTTGCCGGGCGTCGCCCGCAAGACGGCCAACATCGTCCTTGCGGCGGGCTACGGCAAGGCCGAGGGGATCGCCGTCGATACGCATGTTCGGCGTCTCGCGGGGCGGCTGGGGCTGAGCCGGGAGACCGACCCCGTGAAGATAGAACGGGACCTTCTCAAGATCGTTCCCCGGGAGGACTGGCTGGATTTCAACTCCCTGTTCGTCGACCACGGCCGGAAGACTTGCCGGGCCCGGAAGCCCGATTGCCCCGGTTGTCCGATCAGGCTCCTTTGCCCTTCGGCCGACAGTGCTGATCCGGAGCAATCGCGGACAAGCGAGACCCGCGATAGCGGACGCGTATGATTAGAGAAGCGATGCTGTGGCAGGCCCTCGAAGGGGGTCGTGTCGTCTGCGCCCTTTGCGCGCACCGGTGCCCCGTCGCCCCCGCGGCCTTCGGCGTCTGCGGGGTCCGGCGGAACCTCGACGGAAAGCTCTTCACCCTCGTTTACGGCGACGTCGTCGCCGCGGCCGTCGATCCCATCGAGAAGAAGCCGCTGTATCATTTCCTGCCCGGGACGAAGTCGTTCTCGATCGCGACCATCGGATGCAATTTCAGGTGCGGCTTCTGCCAGAACTGGCAGATCTCCCAGGCGTCCAAGAAGGACGGAGAGTCCGGAACATTCGAGCTCATGCCGGAGGACGTCGTCCGCGAGGCCCTGGCCCGCGGCTGTCGGAGCGTTTCCTATACCTATACCGAACCCACGATCTTCTTCGAGTATGCGTTCGATACGGCCAGGCTCGCCAGGGACAAGGGGCTCCTGAACGTCTTCGTGACCAACGGCTATATGACGGCCGAGGCCCTGGAGACCATCCGCCCGTATCTCGACGCGGCCAACGTGGACCTCAAGGCCTTCAACGACGAGACCTACAAGAAGGTCTGCAAGGCCCGGCTCGCGCCCGTGCTCGATACGATCCGCCTTATGAAGGCGTCGGGCGTCTGGGTCGAGGTCACGACCCTTGTCGTCCCGGGGCTCAACGACGGCGAGGACGAGCTCGCGTCCATCGCCCGGTTCATCGCCTCGGTGGACGCGGACATTCCGTGGCACGTCAGCCGCTTCCATCCGGACTATCGATACGACGAGACGGCCGCGACCCCCGTCGCGACCCTGGCCAAAGCCCTGGAGATCGGGAAGCGGGAAGGCCTGCGCTACGTCTATGTCGGCAACGTCGGAGGATTCGACGAAGATACGCATTGCCCGTCCTGCGGGACCGTCGTCCTCGGCCGTGAAGGGTTCCGGGTCCGGAAGAACGCTCTCAGAGGCTCGAATTGCCCTTCCTGCGGGGCCGGGATCACCGGCGTGTTCTGATCCTTCGCCGCCAAGGGGCGGCTCAGGACTAATCCCATACAAGCCCCGGCACCAGTGCGGGGGGTGGCGTGGATTTTGTCCGTTCGCCGACTCTATGCCCCCGCTTTTCGACGCGGGGAAGAAAACACGGCTCAAGGTCAACCCCGCACAAGCCCCGGTCCCGGCCTTGCCGGGACCGGGGCTGTCCTTTACGGCACGGACTCTGTTAGAATGAGGGCATGGATGAGGCCCCCGGCCGATACAGGATCCTCCCGCACACCGCGGACGGGAAGTTCCAGGCCTACGGCGCGACCCTCGAAGAGGCGTTCGCCAACGCCGCCCTCGCCACCGCCTCGCTCATGTGGGACTGGACGAAGGTCGAGCCCCGGACGCGCTATTCCGTCCGCGTCAAAGCGAGGGACCTCGAACAGCTCCTCGTCAAGTTCCTCGGCGAGGTCATCTTCCTCTTCGAGACCCGGCGGTTCCTGCTCGGGGAGGTCGCGAGCCTGACGATCGAGCGCGGCGAGACGTCGAGCCGGATCGAAGCCGTCTTCATCGGAGACGCCCTCGCCGACCGCTACGCGCTCTTCGGGGGCGTCAAGGCCGTGACCTACAACGAGATGAAGATAGAGGAAAGCGACTGCGGCCTGTTCACCGTCCAAGTCGTGGTCGACATGTAGGGGGGATGGAACTCCGGAAGGTCGACGACAACACCTGGGAGATCCCCAGGCAGGGGGCCATGCGCGTCCCCGCCGTCGTTTATGCGTCGGAGCGGCTCCTCGAGGACATCCGCCGGGACCTGACCCTGACCCAGGCCCGGAACGTCGCCTGCCTGCCGGGCATCAGGAAGGCGTCCTACGTCATGCCCGACGCCCACCAGGGGTACGGGTTCCCCATCGGCGGCGTCGCCGCGTTCGACCTCGACGAGGGCGTCATCTCGCCGGGGGGGGTCGGCTACGACATCAATTGCGGCGTCCGGCTCCTCGCGACCGATTACCGGGAAAAGGATATCGCCGCCCGCCGCAAGGCGCTCCTCGCGGAGATCTTCAAGGAGGTTCCGGCCGGCGTCGGCAAGGGCGGCGTGACGAAGCTCAGCCGCGGCGTCCTCCGCGAGATCCTGGCCGAAGGCGCGGAATGGGCCGTCAGGAACGGATTCGGCTTCCCGGAGGACCTGGAGCGGACCGAAGAGGGCGGCCGGATGCGCGAGGCGGACCCCGGCGGGCTGTCGGACCGGGCCATGGAGCGCGGCATCCCCCAGCTGGGGACGCTCGGCGCCGGGAACCACTTCCTGGAGATCCAGAAGGTCGCCGAGATCTTCGACGCGGCAACGGCCCGGGCCTTCGGCATCGTCGCCGAAGGCCAGGTCACCATCATGATCCATTGCGGGAGCCGGGGCCTCGGCCACCAGGTCGCCTCCGATTTCATCGAGCGCATGGAGAACGAGCGCGGGACGGAAGGCCTTCCCGACCGGGAGCTCGTCCATGCGCCGTTCCGGTCGGACCTCGGCCGATGTTATTACGGGGCCATGTGCGCCGCCGTGAATTATGCGTTCGCCAATCGGCAGATGATCGCCCACTGGGTCCGGGAGGTGTTCGCCCGGGTCCTGGGGAGTTCGGCGGGGATGACCCAGGTCTACGACGTCTGCCATAACGTGGCCAAGGTCGAAACCCACGCGGTCGACGGCGTCGCGGAACGGCTCTGCGTCCACCGCAAAGGCGCGACCCGGAGCTTCGGCCCCGGCCGCCGGGAGGTCCCCGCCGCGTACCGGGCCGCCGGACAGCCCGTCATCATCCCGGGTTCCATGGGCACGTCCTCCTACATCCTCGCCGGGACGGCGGAGGCGGAGGCGAAGAGCTTCGGCTCGACGGCCCACGGTGCGGGGCGCGTCATGAGCCGCCACGAGGCCCTCAAGCGCTTCCGCGGTGAACAGATCCGCGACGAACTGGCGGCGAGGGGCATCGAGCTGCGAACCTCGAATCTGCGGGGCGTCGCCGAGGAAGCGTCCGAAGCTTACAAGGACGTGGACGAAGTCGTCCGGGTCTCCGACGAGGCCGGACTCGGCCGGCTGGTGGCCAAGGTCGTCCCCGTCGGCGTCATGAAGGGCTAGGCCGCCGGGACGTCCCCCGGCGGGGAAGGGGCCGGCCGGCGGCGGCGAACGTCCCTGGATCCCCGCAATTCAGGATGTCCTCGCGACGGAGCCAGGCGCGGCGGGCGATGCCAACGCCGAAGCGCATCATCTCCATTCCGCCGGGGCCGTGCGTATCCGTCCCGATGCTGATCCTGACCCCGAGCTTCCGCGCCTTCATAAGGTTATGCTCGTCGAGGTCCAGCCGGTCGTAATAGGCGTTGAGCTCGAGCGCTTTTCCGAGCCTTTTCGCTCCGTCCAGGACCTTGTCGATATCCACGTCATATCCCTCGCGGCCGGAGATGAGCCGGCCCGTCGGGTGGGCGATCGTCATGACGTAGGGGTTTTCCATCGCCTTGAGCATGCGCGCCGTCACGTCCTTCCGGAATCCGCTGTGGACGGCCGCCACGACGAAGTCCAGCTTTGCCATGATCGCGTCGGGGAGGTCGAGCGAGCCGTCGGCGAGGATATCGACCTCGCTGCCCTTCAGGATGCGGAAGCCTTTCAGTCTCCGGTTCAGGCGATCGATCTCCCTCATCTGAGCCTGCAGGCGCTCGACGGAGAGGCCGTGGGCGTATTGGACCGACCGCGAATGGTCGCAGACCGCGACGTACGCGTAGCCCAGGGCCTTCGCCCGTGCGGCGACCTCGTCGAGCGTCAGCGTTCCGTCGCTCGCGCTCGTATGGACGTGAAGGTCGCCCCGGATGTCCCCGGCGTCGACGACGGCGGGGAGACGGCCTTCGAGGGCAAGCTCGATCTCCCCCCTGTCCTCGCGCATCTCCGGCGGGATCCAGGGGAGCCCGAGGACGCGATAGACGTCCTCCTCGGTCCTTCCCGCAAGCTTCTTCGGGCCCTTGAAGATCCCGTATTCCGAGATCTTCAGGCCCCGGTCTTTGGCCATGCCGCGGAGCTTGATATTGTGGGCCTTCGAGCCCGTGAAATAAAGGAGGGCCGCCCCGTACTCGGCGTCCTTCACGAGGCGCAGGTCCACCTGCCTTTCCGTGGGCCCGGTCCGGACGACGATGGAGCCTTTGGTGTCCCCCGCGGCCAGGACGCGGACGGCCTCCGGATAGGCCGCCAATCGACGGATGACGGCGGCCCCGTCCCGGCCCGTGGCCAGGATATCGATGTCCCCGACGGTCTCTTTCATCCGGCGCAGGGATCCGGCGGCCGCGATGCACCCGACGAGAGGGGACTTGGCGAGATAGGCGACGACGGCGTCGGCGATACGGCTCGCCTCGTGGATGGAGATCCTCTCCCGGACGCGCTCGCGGGTCTCGATCCCCCGGCGGATATTGTCGACCTTCCTGGCCCCCATGCCGCGCAGGCGGGCGAGCGTTCCGTCGGCGACGACCCGCTTGAGGTCGGAGAGCCCCTTGATCCCGAGCGCTTCGTGCATGAGGCGCACCGTCTTTCCCCCGAGCCCGGGGATCTCGAGGAGCTCCAGAAGGCCGGCGGGGACCACGGAGAGAGCTTCCCGGAGCCTCGCCATGCCGCCCGTCTTCAGGTATTCTTCGACCTTCCGGGCGATGCCGCTCCCGATCCCCGGGATGGTCTCGAGCCGGCCCTCCGCGGCGACCCGGGCGACGTCCTCGGTCATGTCCGCAAGGATGCGGGCCGCCTTGCGGTAGGCTTGAACCTTGAACCCGCTTTCGCCCTTGATCTCCAGGGCGTCGGCGATGCGGTCGAAGGCGGCCGCGATCTCCGCGTTCTTCATCTCAATTGTCGGGGCACTTCCTCACGGTGCGGACCTTGTGGCGGGCGCCGTTGGCGTCCGAGTAGTCGATCGTCATCTTGATCCCGTCCGTCTTGAGGAAGACCATGTAAACGCAGGGGAGCCCGACCGCTTCCCAGCCGCCCGGCGGGACACCGGGGATCGCGACGGACATGGTCTTGGTGGTCTTCAGCACGAGGTCGTAATATTCGAGGGCCACGGTACCGGGATTGGATGCGACCGTGCCGTGGTTCTCGACGTAGAGGTCCGGGTCGAAGAAGGCGAACAGGCCCATGTCGGCCAGGCCTTCGCAATGGATACAACCGTCGCCGGGAAGGCTGAAGATACGGACGTCGAGCCGGGCACAATTCGTGCAGAGCATCAGGTCCGTCGGCGCCCGGAACTGGACCTTGAGGGCCTGTTTCGGCTTGGCCTGGGCCTGGTCGGCCGGGAGCCCGGCGGCGAACGCCGTCGCGACGAAGCCCGCGAGAAAGATACCGATGCCGAGTCTTCGATAAATCGTCATCATTCCCTCCTTGATACACCGATTATATAACGAAAGGGGGCGCGGGGGAAGGCCTTCCGCCGTCGTTGAATCCCTCCCGGCCTTCTGCTATCTTTATCCCCGTGAAGATCGTCCTGGCGGGATACAACGTCGACGCCGAGGTCATCGGCGAGCTCGCGCGGAGCTCCCCGCCCCGGGCCGACGTCACGCCCGAGACCCTCTCGGCGGCCTACGCCCGGATCTCCCGCGACCCCCGTCCCGCCGACGAGCTCCGGGCCGCCGCCCGGTCGGAGGTGGAGCGGGCCCGGCGCTCGAACCGCAACATCATCTTCGGGATGGGGCATCACTCCGTGGCCGAACACGCCGTCTTCAACTTCGACATCATCGGGGTTTCCCGCTTGGCCATCGAGGACCTCGAGCGCTTCCGGCTCTGTTCCTTCACCGAGAAGTCCCAGCGCTACATCAAGCTGGGCGAGGACTTCGTCGTTCCCGCGGAGATCCGCGAGGCCGGGATGGAAGGCCTGTTCGCGGCCGCGGTCCGGAGACAGAACGGGCTCTACCACCGTCTTTACGAGCGGCTCCGGCCTCACGTCTTCGAGCGGAACGCCGAGGCGGCCAAGGACCCCCGCAACCATTCCGTCCTGGACGGCTGGGCCAAGGAGGACGCGCGGTACGTTGTGAGCCTGGCCGCGGAGGGCCAGCTGGGGATGACCATTAACGCCCGCAACCTCGAGCTCCTCATCCGCCGGTTCGCCTCGAAGCCCCTCGCCGAGCTCCGCGAGATCGGCGTAAAGCTCCACGCCCTGGCCGGAGAGGTCGCTCCGTCGATCCTCCTGTTCACCGAAGGCTCGGATTACGACGCCGAAACCCTTCGGGATATCGGGGACGCGCTCGCGGGCCCCGTCGCGGCTGCGCGCCCGGGCCGGGCGGGGAAGGGAAAGCCGCCCGGTACGGTCCGGCTTGTCACGGCTACGCAGGACGCCGACGACAGGCTGATGGCCGCCTTGGCCTACGCGACCGGCGGCGGTCCCTACGACGCCTGCTTTGCCCGCGCCCGGGCCCTGACGGCCCCGGCGAAAAGGCGCGCCGCGAAGGCCGCCTTCCGGCGCATGGAATTCTACGATTTTCCCCTGCGGGAGTTCGAATATCCCGACCTGACGTTCGAGCTCGTCGTCTCGGCGTCCTGTTATGCCCAGCTCAAGCGTCATCGGATGGCGACCATGACCGCCCAGCCCTACGATCCCGGGCTCGGGGCGACCGTCCCCCCTTCGATCGCGGAGATCGGGGCGGCCGATGAATTCCTCGAGGTCGTCGCCGCGACGGACGAAGCCCACGCCCGCCTGGCGAAGGCCGTGGGGGGGGCTGCGGATTACGTCCTGACCAACGCCCACCGGCGGCGCGTCCTCCTCAAGATCAACGCCCGCGAGCTCTACCACGTCTCGCGGCTCAGGGAGGACGCCTCCGCCCAGTGGGATATCCGCCGGACCGCCGGGGCGATGTCCTCCCTGGCCCGGAAGGCCATGCCGCTCACCTGCCTGATGCTGGGCGGCAAGGACGCCTATGCCGGGACCTACCGGAAGGTCTTCGGCCGCCCTCCCGCGACGACCCCGCCCCCGTTGCTCAAATGAGCCGCGCTCCGGCGCCGCCGGGGAGGTAAATAATCGTTGGCTTTTCGGCTCCCGGGGGGGTATAGTTCCGGTTCATCGGAGCGGCGCAAGGCGAAAAAGCCATGTCGGAACGGCATATCAGATCCCTGGTCCACGGCTGGGAGACCGTCCGTCTGGAGCTTCTGAACACCAAGGTCTCGGACCTCGGCCTCCGTCTCGAGGGTTCCCCGGTCGAGCCCTATACGCGCAGGCTCCTCCGCGAGCTCGAATCCCGGCAGATCCGGTTCCGGCCGGAGTTCTACCTCACCGACGTCTGGGGGTGCCCGAACAAGGTCCCGGTGATCGGCATCCCGTTCTACCTCGCCGACCCGCGCCTCGTCCGTCTGGAGGAGGAGCAGGCGGGGGAGATCGAGGACGGCCCGGAGATCATGATGTACCTGCGGCACGAGGCGGGGCATGCCGTGAACTATGCCTATCGGCTCTGGAAAAAGCCGGGTTGGAGGGAGATGTTCGGGCCGTTCTCCAGGCCGTATCCGAACACGTTCCGGCCGGACCGCCTAAGCCGGGCGTTCGTCCGGCACCTCGATACCCGCTCCTACGGCCGCATGTACGCTCAGAGGCACCCGGACGAGGATTTCGCCGAGACGTTCGCCGTCTGGCTGACGCCGCGCGGCGGCTGGCGGGCACGATACCGGCTCTGGCCGGCCCTGCGGAAGCTGAATTACGTCGACGGCCTGATGAAGGGCATCCGCGGCGAGACACCCCGGGTCCGCCGGGGTGGATTATTGAGCCCCGTCGCGACGATGAACATCAGGCTCATCCGCTTACTACGGATTGCGGGCCGAACGGTATCGGAAGGCCGCCCAGGGTTATGTGGACGACAGGCTCCAACAGGTCTTTCCGCCGGTCCGCGGGAAGGCGTCCCCGCCCGCGGCGGCCGATTTCCTGCGCGAGCATCACCGGGACCTCCTGGCCCTCGTCGTCCGATGGTCGGGGCTGAACGAGGAGGAGGCGGGCGCGATCCTGGACAAGCTGGAGCATCGGGCGGAAGCCCTGGGCCTCGGATTCCCGAGGACCCGGCGTGCCGCGGAAGCTCATGGAGATCGCCGGCCTGGCGACCGCCCTGGCGATGGACTATTCCTATACAGGCCGGCTCACCGGCTGACGCTCACCTTCGGCGGCGCCCCACGGGGGGCTTCGGCGAAGGTCATGGGGATGTGGACGTCGTTGGGCGGGCCTTCGAACGCCGCCCGGATGACGAGGTTCAGGAGCTCGGGGTACGAGATCCCCGCCGCCCGCGCCGACCGGGCCAGGCCCATGCCGTCGTCGAGGCAGGGGTTGCAGTTGACCTCGAGGACGCGGGGCACGAGGTCCTCGTCGAGCCGGATGTCCACCCGGCCGTAGCCCCAGCCGCCGATGGCCCGGAAGGCCTTGACCGCCGTGCTCGAGATCCGGGCGGCGAGCGCCGGCTCGACATCGGCCGGACAGATCACCGAGATCCGCTGGTACTCGACCGAGGTCTCGATCCACTTGGCCGCGTAGGACATGATCGGCGGGACCTTCTTCGGCAGCCGGGAATAGTCGACCTCGGCCAGCGGCAGGACGCGGAGCTTCTTGCCCCCGACGAGGCCGACGTTGAATTCGCGCCCGGGGAGGAATCGCTGGACCAGGGCGGGCTGATGGTATTTCGTCAGGATCTCCCGGACCTTCTCCCGAAGCTCCTTCTTCGTCCGGACGACGGAATCGCGGCTCACGCCGATGCCGGCGTGCTCCTGGCTCGGCTGGACGATCAGCGGGAAGGCCCACTTCGGGCCGTCGACGTCGCGGATCCGCTCGAGGAGCGTCGTGTCGAGGCGGGATGGGGATCCCGGCGCCCTGGAGGAGGCTGGCGCACATGTACTTGTACCGGCTCAGGCCGAGGGCGAGCGCGGGCGATCCGGTGATCGGATAGCCCATGATCCGGACGAGGGCGGCCACGCGCATCTCGTAGAGGGCGCCGTGGACGACGTCGTCGTACTGGTTGAAGACGACGTCCGGCTTCAGGCGTTGGAGCGTCCGCTGGAAGCTCCGGAGGTCGTCGGCGAGCGAGATGACGGCGACGTCGTTGCCGCCCTTGCGGAGCGCCCGGGCCATCGCCGCGGATCATGAGGCGCAGGGAGCGGACGGACCCGCTGTCCGCCAGCGGATTCGACGATGCCGTCGGTGTACGCGTTGTAGACGAGAGCGACCCGCGTCTTCTTCATTTCGTCCCTCTTCATAATAAAGCAATCGGCGCGGCGACACAATCTTCTTTTTAGCGGCGCGTCCGTTGTCATCGGCGGTCCGCTGTGCTATAAAATGTCGAGGAGCACGATTCCTGTGAGCGGCAACATCTACGACGAACTGAAGGAGCGCGGCTTCATCGCCCAGGTGTCCGACGAGGACGCCGTGCGGAAGATGCTCGGCGAAGGGACGGTCACCTTCTATATCGGCTTCGACAGCACGGCCCGGAGCCTCCATGCCGGAAGCCTCGTGCCGATCATGGCCATGGTCCACCTGCGCCGGGCGGGCCACCGGGCCATCGCCCTGACCGGCGGGGGGACGACCATGGTCGGCGACCCGAGCGGCCGGACCGAGTTGCGGCAGATGCTCGACGAGGCGACCATCCGTGATTACGGGAGGTCCATCCATGCCCAGCTCGACCGGTACCTCCGGTTCGACGGGAAGGGCGCCCTCACGGCCGACAACGCGGATTGGCTCCTGCCGCTGAACTACGTCGGATTCCTGCGCGACATCGGCCGGCATTTCTCGGTCAACCGGATGCTGGCGTCGGAAGCCTATAAGCTCAGGCTCGAGAAGGGCCTGTCCTTCATCGAGTTCAACTACCAGCTCCTCCAGGCCTATGATTACCTCCACCTCTTCCGGACCCTCGGCTGCAGGCTGCAGATGGGCGGGGACGATCAGTGGGGGAACATCCTGGCCGGCGTCGACCTCATCCGCCGCGTCGAAGGGGCCGAGGTCCAGGCCCTGACCTTTCCCCTGACGACCACGTCCTCGGGGGCCAAGATGGGCAAGACGGCCAAGGGCGCCGTCTGGCTGGACCCGGAGCTCTTCAGCCCCTACGATTTCTATCAGTACTGGGTCAACTGCGACGACCGGGACGTCGGCCGGTTCCTGCGCATCTACACGCTCCTCCCGCTCGACGAGATCCGCCGGCTGGAGGCTCTCAAGGACGCGGAAGCGAACGAGGCGAAAAGGATCCTGGCCTACGAGACGACGAAGCTCACCCATGGCGAGGCCGCGGCCCGCGAAGCGCGCAGCGGCGGCGTGCGGCCGCAGTTCCGGAAGGCGGTCGGTCGAGACAAGGACGATCGATCATGTGCCTTGATCCCACGACAGCCGTTCCGCGGGCTCGGCTCGAGGCCGGGATCGGTCCCGCCGAGCTCTTCACCGACGTCGGCCTCACGCCGTCGCGCGGCGAGGCGAAACGGCTGATCAAGCAGGGCGGGCTTTACGTCAACGACGAGCGCATCGAAGGCCTCGAGCGGCTCCTGACGATCCGGGACGTCGGGCCCGACGGCATGATGCTCAAGGCGGGCAAGAAGAAGGTCCACCGGATCGTCGTCGCATGAGGCGCGGCCGGGCCCGTCGAATCAAAGAACCGTGACGAAGGACATCGTCGGACCGGACGCGCCGGCCCGGGGCTATCCCATCGCCCTCGCCAGCGCGGCCGTCCTTTCGCTCACGGCCATCCTCATCCGGCATCTGACCCTGGCCTACCACATCCCTCCTCTTGTCCTGGCGTTCTGGAGGGATACCTTCACGGCCCTTCTGCTGTTCGTCATCCTCAGGGTCCGTCGTCCCGCGCTCTCGAGGATCGCCGTCCGGGACATCCGGTTCCTCGCGGCCTACGGTCTCGTGCTCGCGGGCTTCAACTCCCTCTGGACCCTTTCGGTCGCCCTCGTCGGGGCCGCGGTATCCACGGTGCTGGCTTACAGCTCGGCGGGATTCACCGTCCTCCTGGGCCGCTGGCTCCTCAAAGAGCGGCTTAGCCTCGCCAAACTCCTCGCGGTCGCGTCCACGCTGGGGGGCTGTGTCCTCGTTTCGGGGGCCCTGGATGCGAGCCTGCCAATATCCAGTCTCCCGGGGATCCTGGCCGGCGTCCTGTCGGGCCTGGGCTATGCCGGCTACAGCCTGATGGGCCGCGCGGCGTCCCGCCGGGGCCTCAACCCGTGGACGACGGTGCTCTACACGTTCGGCGTCGCGGCGGTCGTCCTGGGGATCTTCAACGTTTTCGGGGGAGGGATCGTGCCCGGAGCGGCGGCCCGTCCGGCCGAGCTCCTATGGCTCGGGAACGCATGGGAGGGATGGGGCATCCTTTTTCTCCTGGCCGCGGGACCCACCCTGGCCGGGTTCGGGCTCTATAACCTCAGCCTCGTCTATCTGCCGGCCAGCGTCGCCAACGTGATCGTCACCGTGGAGCCGGTTTTCACGGTGGTCATCGCCGCCGCTTTTCTCGGCGAACGCCTGAACGCCCTCCAGATCGCAGGCGGCTTCATGATCCTCGGCGGGGTGGCCCTCCTGAGGATCTACGAGGGCCGATGTGACGCGCGGGGGCGCGCCCGGGCTGGGGAAGGCGTCAACCCGATATAAAGACCCTGCGTCCCCGGATCTCGATCCGTCCTTCGAAGTAGAGCCGGACGGCTTCGGGATAGATCCGGTGCTCTTCGACGAGGATCCGGGCGGATAGGGTCTCCTCGGTGTCGTCCTGCAGGACGGGCACGGCGGCCTGGAGGACGATGGGCCCCATATCGACCTCTTCGGCCACGAAATGGACCGTGCAGCCCGAAAAGCGGACCCCCCAATCGATGGCCCTCTGCTGGACGTGGAGGCCCGGGAAAGCCGGCAGGAGGGCCGGGTGGATGTTCAGGATACGGTTCTTGAAGGCGCGGCAGAAGACGGGCGTCAGGATCTTCATGTAGCCGGCCAGGCAGACGAGGTCGATGTCCCGGGCGCCGAGCTCGCGGACGATCTCCGCGTCATAGTCTTCCTTGGAAGGGAAGCGCTTGGGGTCGAGGAAGAGCGTGTCGAGCCCCGCCTCGCGGGCGCTCGCGAGCCCCGGAGCCTCCGCCTTGTTGCTCAGGACGAGGGCGATCCCCGCGTCGATCCGGCCTTCCCGGACGGCAGCGAGAAGGGCCCGGAAGTTGGAGCCCCTTCCCGAGAGCAGGACGGCGATGCGCCCGGTTTTCTGCGGGCTGCGATAGGTTTCGTCGGTCACGTCGCCTCCTCTCCGCCTAGAACTTGACGAAGAACCCGAGCTTCAGCGCGAATCCGCTGCAATCCACGACGGCTTTCCGGACCGAACGGAACGTCTCTCCGGCCGGCGGCTCGTCGAGGACGCTCATCCTCGCCTGCCAGAAGTCCAGGTCCGGCTGATATTCCTCGTAGAAGAAAAGCGTTCCCGTCCCGTTCCCGAGGTCCTTGGCCCTGGCCCGCTTCCAGTCGCGCTTCCAGAAAGAGCCCCAGGTTCTCGTCATGGGCGTACTTGATCCCCGCGACGCCGTGGACAAGAGTCCCGTGGCCCGTGGCGGACTGCTCGTTCGAATAGGTGAATCCTGCGCTGGCCTTCTTTTTGACCGCTTCGCGGTCCGAATATCGGACCCGGACCCAGCCCGCACCGGCCCCGGCGTAAACGGCGAGCTTTCGTCCGAGCGGAAAGAAATGATACCCCGACAGGACCAACGGGGTCGCCGTGATGTTTGTCGGCCGCGCGTAGACATAGGGGACGGAGGACCGCAGGATGTCGAGGGACGTCGCCCTTTCGGCGGCCTCGCCGACCATGAATCCGGAACCGATCCCGACCGCCCAGCGCGGCGTGAGACCGAGGAGGAACTCGCCCTCGATGTCGAAGCCGCTCCGGATGCGGCCGGCCTCTCCGGCCTCGTAAGACCAGCCCGGTGTCGCGGCCGCGTGCTTCTTTACGAGGTCCTCCCAGTCGCCGAGGGACCGGTTGACGTCGTCGAGGGCGAGGAGCCCGTAGCCTCCGGATAGCTTGAATTGGACCGTCAGGCCGAAGGAGGGGAGGGCGGTGAGGAGCAGGAGGACCGGGACGGCGAGGACGGCCCGCCGCGTTCGCGCGGATGTTCCCGTTCGAGCGGAAGGGGAGCTTCATCCTTTGATCTTATAGCGGGAGGGGATGCTTTCCTTCCAGGCCTTGAACGCCGCCGCGACAGGAACGCGGAGGACCTCCCTCCGCCGGACGCGGACGACGATATCGGCGCCGCCCACCCGGCCGATCCGGGACGCGCGGACCTTCCTTTTCTTCGCCAGGGCGAGGAGCTCGGCCGCCCGGCGCGGAGAGACGGTCACGACGATCCGGGACTGGGTCTCGCCGAAGAGCAGGGCGTCGGGACGGATGCGGTCCGCGAGGTCGATCGAGCACCCCGGCTTCCGGTCCCCGAGGAAGGCGGATTCGGCCAGGCAGACGGCGAGCCCCCCGTCCGAAACGTCATGGGCCGATCGGAGGAGCCCCCGTCCGGCCGCTTCGAGGCAGAGCTCGTGGACGGCTTTCTCGCGGGCGAGATCGAGGACGGGCGGGACTCCCTGTTGGAGCCCGAACCGCACCTTGAGGTATTCCGACCCTCCGAGCTCGTCCAGACTCTCCCCGAGGAGGATGACGACGTCTCCGTCCGCGCGGAACCCCGGTCGGACGGCCTTATCGATATCCTCGATGAGCCCGACGACTCCGAGGACCGGCGTCGGGTGGATGGAGGCGCCCTCGGTATCGTTGTAGAAGCTGACGTTCCCGCCGGTGACGGGGATCTCAAAGGCCTCGCAGGCCTCGGACAGCCCGGCGACGGCCTCCTTGAACTGCCACATGACCTCGGGCTTCTCGGGGTTGCCGAAATTCAGGCAGTTGGTGACCCCGATGGGCCGGGCGCCGACGCAGGCCAGGTTCCGGCAGGCCTCGGCGACGGCGATCTTCCCGCCCGCCCGAGGGTCGAGATAGGCGTATAGCGAGTTCCCGTCCAGGGTCATGGCCAGGGCCCGCCGCGAGCCCTTGATCCTCAGGACGGCGGCGTCCGCGCCCGGCAGGAAGGCCGTATTGATCTGGATCATGTGGTCGTACTGGCGGAAGACCCATTCCTTGTCCGCGATGGACGGCGAGGCGATGACCTCGAGGAAGGCCGCGCCGAGGTCGTCCGGGACGCCGGATCTCGGGCAGCCTCGCGACCTTCCGCAGGTAGGCGGGCGCCTTCACGGGCCTCCGGTAGATCGGGCAGAGGTTGACGACGGCGTCCACCGGGATGTCGACGACGTCCTCGCCCTTGAACCGGACCTTGAGCCTGCCCGCCGTCGGTGACGTGACCGATGACGACGGCGTCGAGGTCCCACTTGGCGAAGATGGCCTGGACCTCCTGGACCCGGTCCTTCTTGGCGCAGATGAGCATCCGCTCCTGGGACTCGGAGAGCAGGATCTCGTAAGGCGTCATGCCCTCCTCGCGCTGGGGGACGAGGTCGAGGTCGACGTCCATCCCCGTGCCGGCCTTGGCCGCCATCTCGGTCGTCGAGCAGGTCAGCCCGGCGGCCCCCATGTCCTGGATGCCGACGATCATGTCGGTGGCCATCACCTCGAGGCAGGCCTCGAGGAGCAGCTTCTCCTTGAACGGGTCGCCGACCTGGACGTTGGGCCGCTTGTGCTCGGTGTCCTTGCCGAACTCGGCCGAGGCCATGGTCGCGCCGTGGATGCCGTCGCGGCCGGTCTTGGCGCCCACGTAGAGGACCGGGTTCCCGGCCCCCTCGGCCTTGGCGTAAAAGATCCGGTCCTTCTCGGCGAGCCCGAGGGCGAAGACGTTGACCAGGGGGTTGAGGGAATAGTCCGCGTCGAACTGGATCTCGCCGCCGACGGTCGGGATGCCGATCGAGTTCCCGTAGCCGGCGATCCCGGAGACGACGCCCTCCATGACGGACCTGTTCAAGGGGTCGTCGAGGGGGCCGAACCGGAGGGAATCCATGACCGCGATGGGGCGGGCGCCCATGGTGAAGATGTCCCGGAGGATCCCGCCGACGCCCGTGGCCGCGCCCTGGTAGGGCTCGATGAACGACGGGTGGTTATGGGATTCGATCTTGAAGACGACGGCCAGGCCGTCGCCGATATCGAGGATGCCGGCGTTCTCCCCGGGACCCTGGATGACGTGCTTCCCTTTCGTGGGGAGGCCCTTGAGATAGACGCGGGAGCTCTTGTAGCCGCAGTGCTCCGACCACATCACGGAGAAGATGCCGAGCTCCGTCAGGTTGGGCTCCCTGCCGATGAGGCTGACGATGTCGCCGTATTCCTCGGGCGTCAGGCCGTGGTACTTGATGATCTTAGCGTCCATGATGTCCGTTCACTTTTTCGAGCGCTTTCCGGCGTCCAGCGACGCGACCAGGGATTCGAAGATGACCCGGCCGTCCTCGCTGCCGAGCAGGCTCTCGGAGGCCCTCTCCGGGTGGGGCATCAGGCCGAGGACGTTCCCCCCGTCGTTGATGATCCCGGCGATGTTGCCCATGGAGCCGTTGACGTTGGCGCCGGCGGTGATCCGGCCGTCCGCGTCGCAGTAACGGAAGACGACCCGCTTCTTCCGGAGGAGGCCCGCATAGACGCCGTCCGGGGCGTAATAGTTGCCGTCGAAATGCGCGATGGGGATCCGGAGGACCTGTCCCTTCGTCGCCGCCCGGGTAAAATCCGTCCCGGCGTTCTCGACGCGGATATGGACGAACTCGCAGAGGAACTTGAGCCCCTTGTTCCGGAGCATGGCCCCCGGGAGAAGGCCGAGCTCGAGGAGTATCTGGAAGCCGTTGCAGATCCCGAGGACATGCCCGCCGCGGCGGGCGAAGTCCCGGACCTCCTGCATCAGCGGCGAGAACCTGGCGATGGCCCCCGAGCGCAGGTAATCCCCGTAGGAGAACCCGCCGGGAAGGACGACGGCGTCCACCCCGCGAAGGTCATGGTCCTTGTGCCACAGGAAGGCCGTATCCCGTCCCAGGACGTTCTTGAGGACGTGGAAGGTGTCGCGGTCGCAATTGGACCCGGGGAACATGACGACGCCGAATTTCATGGCTGCGCCCCGCTCAACCCTTGATGACCTGCCAGGTGTACTTCTCGATGATCGGATTGGCCAATACCTTGCGGGCGATCTCCGGGACGAGCGTCCCGGCCTCCTTCTCGGACACCCCGGCGAGATCGAGCTCGAAGACCTTGCCCTGCCGCACCTCCCGAACGCCGTCGTAGCCGAGGGTGTGCAGAGCGTTCTTCACGGTCTGCCCCTGGGGGTCGAGAACGCTGTCCTTGAACGAGACCAGGATCCTAACTTTCATCGGACATCACCCTTTCGAAGATGTAATCGATCCTTCCGAGGTAGGGGTCGAGGGAGAAACAGGCCTCGATCTCGGCGGGGCTGAGGACCGAAGCGGCCTCCGGCTCGGCCAGGATCAGGGCCTTGAAGTCCAGGCCTTCGTTCCAGGCCTTCAGGCTGTTCCTCTGGACGATCTGGTAAGCCCGCTCCCGGCTGAGCCCCTTGCGGGTCAGGGCCAGGAGGACGCTCTGGGAGAAGATCAGGCCGCGCGTCGCCCCGATGTTCTCCCTCATCCGCCCGGGGTGGACGACCCAGTTCCCGAGGATGTCGGTCATCTCGGCCAGGAGGTAGTCCGTCAGGATGAACGAGTCGGGGAAGATGATCCGCTCGGCGGAGGAGTGGGAGATATCCCTCTCGTGCCAGAGCGGGATGTTCTCGAGGGCTACCTGAAGGTTCGCCCGGACGATGCGGGCGAGCCCCGAAATGCGCTCACAGCGGACGGGGTTCTTCTTGTGGGGCATCGACGAGGAGCCCTTCTGTCCCTTCGTGAAGGGTTCCTCGACCTCGCGGACCTCGGTCCGCTGGAGGTGACGGATCTCGAGGGCGAACTTCTCGAGGGAGGTCGCGATGAGGGCCAGGGCGGCCATGACCTCGGCGTGCCGGTCCCGCTGGAGGACCTGCGTCGAGACCCGGGCGGGACGCAGCTTGAGCTGCCGCAGGGCGTACGTCTCGACACGGGGGTCCAGATGGATGTAGGTGCCGACCGAGCCCGAGATGCGGCCGACCGAGATGACGTCGACGGCCCGTTCCGTCCGTTCGATGTGCCGGCGCAGCTCATCGACCCAGACGAGCAGCTTGAACCCGAACGTCACCGGCTCGGCGTGGACGCCGTGGGTCCGGCCGATGCACGGGGCCATCTTGTACTTCAGGGCCTGGCGCTTCAGGAGCTTTTCGAGCCCCCGGAGCCGGGCGAGGACCTTCTCCAGGGATTCCCGGACGAGGAGGGAGAGGGCCGTGTCCACGATGTCGTAGGAGGTCAGGCCCTGGTGGATGAACCGGCCGTCCGGTCCGACCTTCTCGTTGACCGAGGTCAGGAAGGCGATGACGTCGTGCTTCACGACCTTCTCGATCTCGTCGATGCGCTCGATCGAGAAGCCGGCCCTGGCCTTGATCCTTTTCAGGGACGCCGGGGGGATCTTTCCGAGCTTCGCCCAGGCCTCGCAGACCGCCAGCTCGACGTCGAGCCACCGGCGATACCTGTTCTCGTCGGTCCAGATGGCGCCCATCTCGGGCAATGTGTAGCGTTCGATCATCGGTTGTCCATCCCTCCGGGAATGGAGCTCCCATCATAACAACCGCCCCCCGGGCTGTCAATTCATCCCGTCCGGTTTTACAGAGGATCGCCGGGCGAGGGACGGAGGGGATATCCTGACAGAAGCCCTCTGGAGGTCGAAGCGGGCACGGTTCCCCGTCCGCGAGGACGGGGAGAGCGAGACCGGAAGGGGAGCGGAATTGACTCGCTGGGGCAATTCCGCGTCTTCCGGAGGGATGCCCTGAGTCCTGAGCAGGCGAGCCCCGCGGCATCGGGCCCTTGATTATCGCAGGGCTGCCTGATATCATGCATGCACCCGGGAAAGGCCGGGAGAGGGCCCTCAGGGGGAGGGCCCGAAGGGCCCTTCCCCTGAAAAAAAGAAATTCTTGACAAAAAAGGATAATTCCGTTACTATGACCCTTGTAAATTTTCGTTTTTTCAGAAGTACCTTCTGAAAAACAAAAGGCTCGAGCTGGTATAAGAGAAGGTTTATCGATTTTTTAAGCCCATTCTCTTCCCCCTATTTCTCGCGGGATCTCAGGCTCGCCGGGCAGGACATCGAGGAGACGCCAGCGTAGCTCAGTTGGTAGAGCGGCTGATTTGTAATCAGCGGGTCAGGGGTTCGAGTCCCTTCGCTGGCTTAGCGTTGGCGACGGGCGGATTAGTTTTTTGGGACGGCACCCTTCGCGCCGGCGAGCGACGCCCGGCGGACCGGGGCGCCCAAGAGATTAAAGGATGAGCATAGAAATGTCGGGCAGGTTCCAGAGTGGCCAAATGGGGCGGGCTGTAAACCCGCTGCGGAAACGCTTCGGAGGTTCGAATCCTTCCCTGCCCATTCCCTGGGCGGGAATAGCTCAGTTGGTAGAGCGTCAGCCTTCCAAGCTGAATGTCGCGGGTTCGATCCCCGTTTCCCGCTCTTCCTTTTCGAGTTCGACGGGCCCAAGTAGCTCAGTTGGTAGAGCACGTCCTTGGTAAGGACGGGGTCACCAGTTCAATTCTGGTCTTGGGCTTGACGCATAGAACGGGTCCTTTGACGCATGACCGATAAGGAATTCAGGAGGTAAGTGATGGCCAAGGAAAAATTCGCGAGGACGAAGCCGCACGTGAACGTGGGGACGATCGGGCACATCGATCACGGGAAGACGACGCTGACGGCGGCGATCACGAAGGTGCTGGCGACCAAAGGGCTGGCGACGGCGAAGAGCTACGACGACGTGGCGAAGGCGGACGCGAAGATGTTCCGCCGGGACGCGACGAAGATCCTGACGGTGGCGTTGAGCCACGTGGAATACGAGTCGGAGAAGCGGCACTACGCGCACATCGACTGCCCGGGGCACGCCGACTACATCAAGAACATGATCTCGGGGGCGGCGCAGATGGACGGGGCGGTGCTGGTGGTGTCGGCGGCGGACGGGCCGATGCCGCAGACGCGGGAGCACATCCTGCTGGCGCGGCAGGTGAACGTGCCGGCGATCGTGGTGTTCATCAACAAGGTGGACCTGGCGGACGACCCGGAGATCCTGGACCTGGTGGAGCTCGAGATCCGGGAGCTTCTGACGAAGTATCAGTTCCCGGGGGACAAGACGCCGGTGATCCGGGGGAGCGCGAGCAAGGCGCTGGCGGACCCGTCGGGTGAAGCGGCGAAGCCGATCTGGGAGCTGGTGAAGGCGCTGGACGACTTCATACCGGAGCCGTTGCGGGAGGTGGACAAGCCGTTCCTGATGTCGATCGAGGACGTGTTCTCGATCACGGGACGGGGGACGGTGGTGACGGGCCGGGTGGAGCGCGGGGTGGTGAAGGTCGGGGACGAGGTCGAGATCGTCGGGTTCGGGGAGACGCGGAAGACGATCGTGACGGGGGTCGAGATGTTCCGCAAGCTCCTGGACCAGGCGCAGGCGGGGGACAACATCGGGGCGCTCCTGCGGGGGATCGGGAAGGACGACGTGGAGCGCGGCCAGGTCCTGGCGAAGCCGGGATCGATCACGCCGCACCGGAAGTTCAAGGGGGCGATCTTCGCGCTGACGAAGGACGAGGGGGGTCGGCACACGCCGTTCTTCTCGAACTACCGGCCGCAGTTCTTCTTCCGGACGACGGACGTGACGGGGTCGGTGAAGCTTCCGGCGGGAGTGGAGATGGTGATGCCGGGGGACAACGTGATCCTGGAGATCGAGCTGATCGCGGACGTGGCGATGGAGAACGCCCTGCGGTTCGCGATCCGCGAGGGCGGCCGGACGGTCGGCGCCGGGACGGTCACGGAGATCATCGAATAGCCGGCGCGCCCGGACGACGGGAACCGCAAAGGACAAGCGAAGATGCGCGAGACAGTGACCCTGAACTGCAGCGAATGCAAACGTCGGAACTACACGACCACGAGGAACAAGAAGACGCAGACCGAGAAAACGGAGCTCAAGAAATACTGCCCCTTCTGCCGCAAGCATACCCTCCACAAAGAGGTGAAGTGAACGAGGTGCAGGTGAGTAGCTCAACTGGCTAGAGCAGCGGTCTCCAAAACCGCAGGTTGCGGGTTCGAGTCCTGCCTCACCTGCCAGAACAACGGCCCCCGGGGGGACGGGCGGAGAGAGACCTGAGAGACGGTCGGGGATAGACGAGGAAAGACCATGAATGACAAGATCCGTTGGTACAAGCGGTTCATCCAGTTCCTGAAGGAGACCAGGGCCGAGCTGAAGAAGGTCACCTGGCCTTCGCGCGACGAGGTCACGAGCACGACGATCGTCGTCATCATCGCCACGGTCTTCTTCGGCTTCTACCTCTTCTTCATGGACCTCATCTTTTCCTGGGTCATCACCCAGATCAAGGCTCTGGTGAGCTAAGAGGAACGGCACCATGGCAAAAAACTGGTATGTCGTCCATACCTATTCGGGGTTCGAGAAGTTCGTGGCCGAGTCCGTCAAGCAGAGGGCCCTCGAGCTCAACATCCAGGACCAGGTCGGCCAGATCATCATCCCCACCGAGGACGTCATCGAGATCCGGGGCGGGAAGAAGGTCGTGTCCACGAAACGGTCCTATCCGGGCTACATCCTCGTCGAGATGGAGATGTCCGACGAGAACTGGCTGATGATCCGCCAGACCCCCAAGGTCACGGGCTTCGTCGGCTCCGGCAAGAAGCCGTCGCCGCTCAACAAGAACGAGGTCAGCCAGATCGTCGAGCACATGGAGACCACCTCCGAGAAGCCGAAGCCGAAGCACTCCTTCGAGAAGGGGGAGGCCGTGAGGATCATCGACGGCCCGTTCTTCAACTTCAACGGGATCGTCGAGGACGTCAACCACGAGCGGAGCACCCTGAAGGTCCTCGTCACCATCTTCGGCCGGTCGACGCCCGTGGAGCTCGAGTTCCTGCAGGTCGAAAAACTTTAGGAGGGAAGGATGTCCAAGGAAGTCATAGCCAAAGTCAAGCTCGAGATCGTGGCGGGTCAGGCGAGCCCCGCGCCTCCGGTCGGCCCGGCCCTCGGCCAGCACGGCGCCAACATCATGGAGTTCGTCCGCCAGTTCAACGACCGGACGGGCAAGATGGAGGAAGGGACGGTGATCCCGGTCGAGATCACGATCTTCAAGGACAAGAAGTTCACCTTCGTCGTCAAGACCCCCCCCGCCTCCTACCTCCTGAAGAAGGCCGCGGGCATCGCCAAGGGCTCCGGGGCCCCGAACAAGGACAAGGTCGGCAAGGTGACCCGGAAGCAGATCGAGGAGATCGCCCGGACCAAGCTCCCGGACCTCAACGCCTACGACATCGAGGCCGCCCGGAAGATCATCGAAGGCACGGCCCGAAACATGGGATTGGAGATCGTCAGTGAGTAAACGAGGCAAGAAGTACGTCAAGGCGCGGGAGCTCAAGGGCGAGGAGACGCGCGTCTTCACCATCGAGGACGCCGCGGCCAACGTCAAGAAAGCGGCCTACGCCAAGTTCGACGAGTCGGTCGACGTGTCCATCCGCCTCGGGGTCAACCCCAAGTACTCCGACCAGATGGTCCGGGGCACCGTCGTCCTTCCCCACGGGACCGGCAAGACCAAGAGGATCTGCGTCATCGCCTCGGGCGAGAAGATCAAGGAGGCCGAGGAAGCCGGCGCCGATTTCTTCGGCGGCGACGACATCATCGAGAAGATCTCGGGCGGCTGGACCGACTTCGACATCGTCATCGCGACGCCCGACGTCATGCGGGGCGTCGGCAAGCTGGGCCGGATCCTGGGCACCAAGGGCCTCATGCCGAGCCCGAAGTCGGGCACGGTCACCTTCGACGTCCGCAAGGCCGTCGAGGAGACCAAGGCCGGCAAGGTCGAGTTCCGGGTGGACAAGACGAGCATCGTCCATTCGACGGTGGGCAAGGTCTCCTTCGCCGGGGACAAGCTCGTCGACAACATCCGGACCTTCATCCAGGCCATCGTCCACGCCAAGCCGCCCGCCGCCAAGGGGAAATACGTCCGGAGCATGTTCGTCTCCTCGACGATGGGCCCGTCGTTCAAGATCACCGAGGACATTCTGGAGAAACAGGAGAGACGGCAGTGAAACGGGAAAACAAGGAAGAGATCGTCAAGGGCCTGGAGAAGGCCTTCGCCGGGAACGGCAGCTATTACCTCGTCGATTACAAGAAGATGCGCGTCTCCCAGTCGGTCGAGCTGAGGAAGATCCTCCGGAAGAGCGACTATTCCTACCAGGTCGTCAAGAACCGGCTCGCCCTCAGGGCCCTCCAGGAGAGCGCGCCCGGGCCCCTCAAGCCCTTCTTCCGCAAGACGACGGCCATCGCCTTCGCCGAAAAGGACCCCATCGGCCTGGCCAAGGCGCTCCGGGACTATTCGGCGGGGGGCAAGGTGCTGGCCGTGAAGGCCGGCGTCATCGAGGGGCAGTACATGGCCCCCGAGCGGTTCGACGAGATCGTCAGGCTCACTTCCCGGGACGAGCTCCTGGGCAAGGTCGGTTACATGATGGCGTACCCGATGAGCCAGTTCCTGAGGACGCTGCAGGCGCCCCTGGTCAGCATGGGCCGGATGTGGAGCCTGTTGAAAGATAAGAAATAAGGAGAGAACAGACATGGAAACCAAATTGACAAAAGAGCAGTTTTTCACCCACCTGGACAGCCTGACCATCCTCGAGCTTTCCGACTACGTCAAGGAGTTCGAGACCCGGTACGGCATCAGCGCCGCCGCCGCCGCCCCCGTCATGGCCGCCGCCGGCCCGGCCGCCGAGGCCAAGCCGGCCGAAGAGAAGACCGAGTTCACGGTCGTCCTCAAGACCATCGGCGACAAGAAGATCAACGTGATCAAGGTCGTCCGGGAAGTCACCAGCCTCGGCCTCAAGGAAGCCAAGGACCTCGTCGACGGCGCCCCCAAGACCCTCAAGGAAGGCATCGCCAAAGAGGAAGCCGAGGCCATCAAGGCCAAGTTCGCCGAAGTCGGAGCCACCGTAGAGCTTCAGTGAAGCCGGCTGGACGGCCGCGTCCCCGGGTCCCGCGGACCGGGGGCGACAGGCCGTGAGACTCTTTCGATAGAGAGAGAATATGCACAAAGAAACAAATGCTTATCTTGAGAGGGCCGACTTCTCGAAGATCAAATCGGTCTTCGCCATGCCCGACCTCCTGGATATCCAGGTCGCGTCCTACAACGAGTACCTCCAGATGGACCTTCTGCCCGAAGAGCGGAAGGATATCGGCCTCCAGGCCGCCTTCAAGGACGTCTTCCCGATATCCGATTTCAAGGAGACCACCGAGCTCGAGTTCCTCAGCTATTCCATCGGAAGCTGGGAATGCAAGTGCGGCCGCCTCAAGGGCGTCGAGAACTCCCGGGCGAAGTGCAACGCGTGCGGCACGCTCCTCGCGGCCGCGACCGAGCTGACCGAGAAGGAGATCTGCCCGTACTGCGGGGCGGCGCGCAAGATCGAGATCCCTCTCTGCGATCACTGCGGCGACCGGGTCGGCCTCAAGATGAAATACACCGCCACCGAGTGCATCCAGAAGGGCTATACCTACTCCGTGCCGCTGAAGCTCCGGGTCCAGCTCGTTTCGTGGGAGAAGGACATCGCGGCCAAGACGAAGCGCCTCAAACACATCAAGCAGCAGGAGGTCTACTTCGGCGACATCCCGCTGATGACGGAAAAGGGCACGTTCATCTTCAACGGCATCGAGCGGGTCGTCGTCAGCCAGCTCCAGCGCTCGCCGGGCGTGTTCTTCCGTCAGGCCGAGGCCAAGGGGTTCTTCATCGGCAAGCTCATCCCGTACCGGGGCGCCTGGGTCGAGTTCGAGTACGACGCCAAGAACAACCTCTGGGTCCGCCTGGACCGCAAGAAGAAGTTCCTGGCCACGGTCTTCCTCCGGGCCCTGGGCTTCGGGACCGACGAGGATATCCTCAGGCTCTTCCACAAGATGGTCAAGGTCGATCCCCGATGAGGGGAAGCTCTACTGGGAGGTCTCCGACGGCCTCGCCGGCCGGCCGGCGTCCGAGGACGTCGTCGACCCGAAAACGAAGAAGGTCCTGGTCCATGCCCGCAAGAAGATCGCGCCGGAGACCGTCCAGGCCCTGAAGGACGCGGGCGTCGCCCGGGTCCCCCTGGCCAAGAAGGACCTCCAGGGCGCCTATTCCATGGTCGGCATCAAAGGAAAGGTCCGCGTCAACGAGGAGCTCAACGAGGTCCAGGCCGATCTCCTGGTCGGAAAGGGCGAGCCGTTCGAGGTCTTCTTCCCCGAGGAGGACCGGGCCGGCCAGATCATCGTCAACACCCTGAAGAAGGACCTCCGCAAGGACACGAACCAGGCCCTCGGCGAGATCTACCGGAAGCTGAGGCCCGGCGAGCCCCATACGATGGAGAGCGCCCACAACCTCTTCCATAATCTGTTCTTCAATCCCCAGAAATACAATTTCTCCCGCATCGGACGCCTGAAGTTCAACATCAAGCTCGGCCTTCAGACCTCCCTCGAGGACAAGACGCTGTTCCCCATGGACTACGTCGCGGTCATCAAGTACCTCCTCGACCTCAGGTCCGGCGAGGGGTCGGTCGACGACATCGACCACCTGGGCAACCGCCGCGTCCGGTCGGTCGGCGAGCTCGTCGAGAACGCCTTCCGGATCGGCCTGACCCGCATGGAGCGGACCATCAAGGAGAAGATGACCGTGACCGCGGACCTGGCGGCGGCCATGCCCCAGGACCTGATCAATTCCAAGCCGGTCATCGCCGCCCTCAAGGAGTTCTTCGGGAGCTCCCAGCTCTCCCAGTTCATGGACCAGATCAACAGCCTGGCCGAGATCACCCACAAGCGCCGGTTGAGCGCCCTGGGGCCCGGAGGCCTGAGCCGCGAGCGGGCGGGCTTCGAGGTCCGGGACATCCAGACGTCCCACTACGGCCGGATCTGCCCGGTCGAGACGCCGGAAGGCCCGAACATCGGCCTCATCTCCTCGCTGAGCTGCTACGCCCGAGTCAACGATTACGGCTTCCTGGAGACGCCCTACCGCAAGGTCAAGAACGGCCGGATCGTCGATTACGTCAAGGTCCTGCACCCCGGGAGCACGTCCTACAAGGTCGGGGACGTCGTCCTCAAGGACGAGATGACCAAGGCGAGCGAGCCGCTCAAGGGCCAGAAGGGCAAGTCCCTGCCGGTCCTCGAACCCTTCTGCTGGTACCTCACGGCCTGGGAGGAGGAGAAGTTCAACATCGCCCAGGCCAACGCCGACGTCGACGAGAAGGGGCGACTCACGAGCGACCTCGTAAGCGCCCGCGAGGTCGGCAACTTCAAGAACATCCCGCGGGAGAAGATCGACTATATCGACGTCTCCCCCAAACAGCTCGTCTCCCTCTCGGCGGCCCTCATCCCGTTCCTGGAGCACGACGACGCCAACCGCGCCCTCATGGGCTCCAACATGCAGCGCCAGGCCGTTCCCCTGATGCGCCCGGAGGCGCCGCTGGTCGGGACGGGCATCGAGCACCTCGTGGCCAAGGGGTCCGGGGACGTTGTCGTCTGCCGGCGCTCCGGAGTGGTCGAGTTCGTCGACGCCGAGCGCATCCTCATCCGGGTCGACGAGAAGGAGAACGCCCGGGACTACGAGGTCGGCACCGACCTCTACCTCATGACCAAGTTCCTGAGGACCAACCAGAACACCTGCATCAATCACCGGCCGATCGTCCGCCGGGGCGACAAGATCGAGCGGGGCCAGGTCCTCGCCGACAGCTCCTGCTCCGACAAGGGCGAGCTCTCCCTGGGCCGGAACGTCCTCTGCGCCTTCATGCCGTGGCGGGGCTACAATTTCGAGGACGCCATCATCGTCAGCGAGAAGCTGATCAAGGAGGACGTCTTCAGCTCCATCCACATCGTGGAGGAGACCATCGAGGCCCGGGACACCAAGCTCGGTCCGGAGGAGATCACCCGGGACATCCCCAACATCCCCGAGAACCTCTCCCGGAACCTCGACGACAACGGCATCGTCCGCATCGGCGCCCAGGTCAAGAGCGGCGACATCCTCGTCGGCAAGGTCGCTCCGAAGGGCGAGACCCAGCTCTCCCCGGAGGAGAAGCTCCTCAAGGCCATCTTCGGCGAGAAGGCCCTGGACGTCAAGGACGCCTCCCTCTACTGTTCGCCCGGCGTCGAGGGCACCATCATCGACGTCCGGATCTTCTCCCGCCGAGGGACCGAAAAGGGCGCCCGGGCGAAGGCCATCGAGAAGGACGAGATCTCCCGGATGAAGCGGAACCTCGACGACGAGATCACCATCCTCGAGGAGGAGAAGTGGCGGAAGACCAGGGCCCTCCTCAAGGGCCTGATCGTCGAAAAGACCCACAAGGCCGGCGCCCTCTCCGTCGAGAAGGGGACGCGGCTCACCGAGCGGATCCTCGAAGAGCTCGGCGAGGACGAGGCCCTCAAGCTCAAGCTCGCCGAAGACGAGGAGCGGGACCGGGTCCTCAAGGACCTCGACCGGAAGGTCAAGAGACAGATCGAGGCCGAGCGGTCGATCTTCAAGGAGAAGGTCGACAACCTGAAGAAGGGCGACGAGCTGGCCCCCGGCGTCATCCAGGCCATCAAGGTCTTCATCGCCATGAAGCGGAAGCTGTCCGTCGGCGACAAGGTCTCCGGGCGGCACGGCAACAAGGGGATCATCGCCCGCATCGTCCCCGAGGAAGACATGCCCAGGCTTCCCGACGGCACGCCCGTCGAGATCGTCCTCAACCCCCTGGGCGTCCCTTCCCGCATGAACGTCGGGCAGATCCTCGAGACGCACGCGGGATGGGCGGCCAAGAGCCTTGGGATGTGGATCGCGACGCCCGTTTTCGACGGCGTTTCGGAGAAGGAGATCAAGGAGCTGCTGAAGAAGGCCGGCCTGCCCGAGTCCGGGAAGATCCTGCTCTTCGACGGCGTCACCGGCGAGGTCTTCGACCAGGAGATCACGGTCGGCTACATCTACATGATGAAGCTGTACCACCTCGTCGACGACAAGATCCACGCCCGGTCGACCGGGCCGTACTCGCTGATCACCCAGCAGCCGCTGGGCGGCAAGGCCCAGTTCGGCGGCCAGCGGTTCGGCGAGATGGAGGTCTGGGCCCTCGAAGCCTACGGGGCCGCCTTCACCCTGCAGGAGATGTTGACCGTGAAATCGGACGACGTCGAAGGCCGGGCCAAGATCTACGAGGCCATCGTCAAGGGGGACCTGGACTTCCAGCCCGGGCTCCCCGAATCCGTCAACGTCCTCATCCGCGAGCTCCAGAGCCTCTGTCTGAACTTTGAGCTCGAGAAGGGCGAGAAGGACGAGATCCTGCCTTGGGGGATCGCGGTGCCCCAGACCGTCAAAGGAGATGCATGATGGACGTTCGCCAGATCATGGGCGGCAAGCCCCGGATCGATTTCGACAGGGTCCGGATCAACATCGCCTCGCCGGACAAGATCAAGAGCTGGTCCTGGGGCGAAGTGACGAAGCCGGAGACCATCAATTACCGGACGTTCAAGCCCGAGAAGGACGGCCTTTTCTGCGCCAAGATCTTCGGCCCCATCAACGACTACGAATGCCTCTGCGGCAAGTACAAGCGGATGAAGTACCGGGGCATCATCTGCGAGCGCTGCGGCGTCGAGGTGACGAAATCCAAGGTCCGCCGGGAGCGCATGGGCCACATCCAGCTGGCCTCGCCGGTGGCCCACATCTGGTTCTTCAAGAGCCCGCCGAGCCGGATCGGCCTCGTCCTGGACCTGTCCATCAAGGACCTCGAGAAGGTCCTCTATTTCGAGTCGTACATCGTGCTCGACCCGGGCGACACCCCGCTCAAGGATAAGCAGCTGCTGAGCGAGGAGGAGCACAAGGACGCCCAGGAGAAGTACGGCGACAAGTTCGACGCCTCCATCGGCGCCCAGGCGATCAAGACGCTCCTCCAGCGGGTCAATATCGCCAAGGACACCGACCGCCTGCGGAAGCTGATGAAGAAGGAGACCTCCCAGCAGAGGAAGCTCCGCTACGCCAAGCGCCTCCGGGTCTTCAAGGCCCTCAAGCGCTCCGGGAACCGGCCCGAGTGGATGGTCCTCGACGTCGTCCCCGTCATCCCGCCCGACCTGAGGCCCCTCGTCCGCCTGGACGGCGGCCGCTTCGCCACCTCGGACCTCAACGACCTCTACCGGCGGGTCATCAACCGGAACAACCGGCTGAAGAAGCTCATCGAGCTCAAGGCCCCCGAGCTCATCATCCGCAACGAAAAGCGGATGCTCCAGGAAGCCGTCGACGCCCTCTTCGACAACGGGAAGCGCGGCCGGGTCCACCTGGGCGCCAACCGCCGCCCGCTCAAGTCCCTGAGCGAGGCCCTGCGGGGCAAGCAGGGGCGGTTCCGCCAGAACCTCCTCGGCAAGCGCGTCGACTACTCCGGCCGCTCGGTCATCGTCGTCGGTCCCGAGCTCAAGCTCAACCAGTGCGGCCTGCCCAAGAAGATGGCCCTCGAGCTCTTCAAGCCGTTCATCTTCAACCGGCTGGAGAAGGAAGGGCTCGTCCCGAGCGTCAAGGTCGCCCGGGAATGGCACGAAGCGGAGCGGCCCGAGGTCTGGGATTACCTGGAGGAGGTCGTCCGCGAGCACCCGATCATGCTCAACCGCGCCCCCACCCTGCATCGGCTGGGCATCCAGGCCTTCGAGCCCCAGCTCGTCGAGGGCAAGGCCATCCACATCCATCCGCTCGTCTGCGCCGCGTTCAACGCCGATTTCGACGGCGACCAGATGGCCGTCCACATCCCCCTGTCGGTCGAGGCCCAGGTCGAGGCCCAGACCCTCATGCTGTCGACCAACAATATCCTGTCCCCGGCCCATGGCCGCCCCCTGACCATCCCCAGCCAGGACATGGTCCTCGGCTGCTACTACCTGACCCTGGGCAAGAAGGGCCTGAAAGGGGAGGGCCGGATCTTCGGCTCGCCCGACGAGGTCCTCCTGGCCATGGAGAGCGGGGAGGTCGAACTCCAGTCCGAGATCAAGCTCCGGTTCTCGGGCCCTTTCATGAACCTGGCGACCTTCTACGACGACCAGGCCGTCATGACCTGCCCGATCAACGAGGTCAGCGGCGAGCACATCGAGACGACCCCGGGCCGGATCATCTTCAACAGCGCCCTCCCCGAGGGGATGCCGTTCATCAACGGCATCTTCCGCAAGAAGGGGCTCGAGAACCTCGTGTTCTACGGCTATCTCCGGAAGGGCCTCAAGCCGACCGTCGAAATGCTCGACAGCCTCAAGGACCTCGGCTTCAAGTACGCCACGAAGGCCGGGTTCTCCCTCGGGATCGACGACTTCGTCATTCCCGGGGAAAAGGCCGCCCTTGTCGATAAAGCCCAGAAGGAGGTCACCGGCATCGAGAGCCTTTACCGCGAGGGGACCATCTCGGCCGGCGAGCGGTTCAACCGGGTCATCGAGATCTGGGGCACGGTGACCGACAAGGTCTCGGCCGCCATGATCGGCGAGATGAAGCGGATCTCGTTCGAAGGCCGCGGGCTCAACCCGCTGTTCGTCATGGCCGACTCCGGCTCCCGGGGCAACAAGCAGCAGATCCGCCAGCTGGCGGGGATGCGGGGCCTGATGTCGAAGCCGTCGGGCGAGATCCTGGAGACGCCCATCACCTCCAACCTCCGGGAGGGCCTGAACGTCCTCCAGTACTTCATCTCGACCCACGGCGCCCGCAAGGGCCTGGCCGATACGGCCCTGAAGACGGCCAATTCCGGCTACCTGACGCGCAAGCTCGTGGACGTCTCCCAGGAGGTCATCGTCGACGAGCACGACTGCGGGACCCTCAAGGGCATCAACGTGACGGCGATCGTCGAGAACGGCGAGATCATCGAGCCCTTCATCGACCGCATCGTCGGCCGGACCTCGATCGAGCGGGTCGTCAACCCCGACACGGGGGAGGTCGTCGTCGACATGAACGAGGAGATCACCGAGGCGGTGGCCCAGCAGTTCCAGAACCTGGGCATCGAGCGGGTCAAGATCCGCTCGGTGCTGACCTGCGAGTCCAAGCGGGGCGTCTGCCAGCTCTGCTACGGCCGGGCCATGTCGAGCGGCCAGATGGTCGAGCTCGGCGAGGCCGTCGGGATCACGGCGGCCCAGTCGATCGGCGAGCCCGGGACCCAGCTGACCATGAGAACGTTCCACGTCGGCGGCATCGCCATGCGGGGCGCCGAGCGGTCCAAGCTCGAGGCCAAGAAGGACGGCGTCGTCAAGTTCAACAGCCTCCTCTCGGTCACCAACAAGGATGGGGTCCTCGTCGTCGTCAACCGGAACGCGAACATCGCCATCCTCGACCACCGGGCCCGGGAGATCGAGCACTATCAGGTCCCCTACGGGGCCAAGGTCCTGGTCAAGGAAGGCGACGAGGTCAAGGCCCGCCAGGGATTCGCCGAGTGGGACCCCTTCAACACGTACATCCTGACGGAGGAGACGGGCGTCATCCGCTTCCACGACGTCGTCCTCGACGTGAGCATGGAAGAGGTCCAGGACGAGTTCACCGGCCTCATCACCCAGGTCGTCATCGACCCCAAGGACGAGAAGCTCCAGCCCCGGGTCGAGATCCTCGACGAGAAGAAGAAGGACGACCGGGGGAACCCCATCATCCTCAAGAGATACTTCATGCCCTCGGGGGCCAACCTGCAGATCAAGGAGGGCGACCGGGTGTTCGCCGGCGACGTCCTGGCCAAGATCCCCCGCGAAGCGTCCCGCACCAAGGACATCACGGGCGGCCTGCCCAGGGCCGAGGAGCTCTTCGAGGCCCGCCGGCCCAAGAACCCGGCCGTCATCTCCGAGATCGACGGCCTCGTCCAGATCGGCGGCCTGGTCCGCGGCTACCGCAAGATCACCGTCAAGAACGAGCGGGGCGGCGAGAAGGAATATCTCATCCCCAAGGGCGCCCACCTGAGCGTCGCGCGACGGCGAGCGCATCAAGGCCGGCAACGCACTGATGGACGGCCCGGTCAACCCCCACGACATCCTGAAGGTCCTGGGCGAGAAGGAGCTGGCCGAATACCTGCTCCGCGAGGTCCAGGAGGTCTACCGGCTCCAGGGGGTCCCGATCAACGACAAGCACATCGAGACGATCATCCGCCAGATGCTGCGCTGGATCAAGGTCGAGGAGGTCGGGGACACCGAGTTCCTGGTGGACGAACAGGTGGACAAGTTCATCTTCCAGGAGGAGAACGAAAAGGTGATGAAGAAGGGCGGCAAGCCGGCCAAGGCCCGGCCGCTCCTTCTGGGCATCACGAAGAGCGCCCTGAGCACCGACAGCTTCATCGCGGCCGCGTCCTTCCAGGAGACCACGAGGGTCCTGACGGAAGCCAGCCTCTACGGAAAAGTGGATTATCTGAGGAGATTGAAGGAGAACATCATCATGGGCCGGCTGATCCCCGCCGGGACGGGCTACAAGTTCTACCGGAACGTCGAATTGAAGGACGAGGAACTGCCGGAACTCATCGTCGAGACGCCCGAGGGCGAGACCGAGGTCCCGAGCCGGGACTGAGGACGGGAGTTCCCCTGGAAATGTCCTCAAATTTCTTGACAGAGAAGGGTGATTTTGCTATCATCCACACATTCGTCTCGGGATATTCTCCCTGGGGTGAATAACTACCGGAATCTTTTTATCGAGGAGTAGGTGTTTTGCCGACCGTAAATCAGCTTATCAGGAAGGGCAGGACGCTCAGGAAGTCCAAGAGCAAAGCGCCTGCGTTGGAATGCGGCCCCCAGAAACGGGGGGTCTGCACGCGCGTATTCACCACGACGCCGAAGAAGCCGAACTCGGCCATGCGGAAGGTGGCCAGGATCCGGCTGACGAATAACATCGAAGTCACCGGCTATATCCCAGGGGTCGGTCACAACCTCCAGGAACACTCCATCGTCCTCGTCCGAGGAGGGCGCGTGAAGGACCTGCCGGGCGTCCGCTACCACATCATCCGGGGCACGCTCGACTGCGAAGGCGTTCAGAGCCGTTTCAAGGCGCGATCCCGCTACGGCGCGAAGACGGCCCAAAGAAAAAAGAGCGAAAGCCTAAGGGAGAGCGGATATGCCGAGACGTGGAATCATCAAGAAGAGGAAAATTCCAGGCCGATCCGTTCTACAACAGCACGCTGGTCGCCCGCTTCATCAACCTGTTCCTGAAGAAGGGCAAGAAGAGCACGGCCGAGCGGGTCGTCTACGGCACGATGGAGATCATCCAGGCGAAGACGAAGGAGGATCCCCTCAAGATCCTGGAAAAGGCCATCGACAACGTCCGCCCGCTGCTCGAGACGAAGTCCCGGCGCGTCGGCGGCGCCAACTATCAGGTCCCGATCGAGGTCACGGCCGGCCGGTCATTCACGCTGGGCGTCCGTTGGCTCATCAAATACGCCCAGGAACGGAACGGGAAGAGCATGGCGGAGAAGCTCTCCGCGGAGATCATCGACGCCATCAACAACCGGGGCGGCGCGATCAAGAAGCGGGAAGACACCCATAAGATGGCGGAATCCAACCGGGCCTTCGCTCATTACAAATGGTAGTCTCCGTTTCCGAGCGGCACGTCGTGGCACGTCGATCAATGGAGCATAGAGGACATGCGGTCTCACCCGATCGAGAACGTGAGGAATATCGGCATCATGGCCCATATCGATGCGGGGAAGACCACCACGACGGAGCGGATCCTCTTCTACACGGGGATCACCTACAAGATGGGAGAGGTGGACGACGGGACGGCGGTCATGGACTGGATGGTCCAGGAGCAGGAGCGCGGGATCACCATCACTTCCGCCGCGACGACGTGCACGTGGAATAGACCACCGTATCAATATCATCGATACTCCGGGGCACGTGGATTTTACCGCGGAAGTCGAGCGTTCCCTGAGGGTCCTCGACGGCGCGATCGCGATCTTGTGCGGGGTCGGCGGCGTAGAGCCCCAATCCGAGACCGTCTGGAGGCAGGCGGATAAGTACAGGGTCCCCAGGATCGTGTACATCAACAAGATGGACCGGGTGGGCGCGGACCCGGAGAGGGCGGTGGCCGAGCTCCGGACGCGGGTCGCGGCCAGGCCCCTGCCGATCCAGGTCCCGATGGGCCGGGAGGAGGGCTTTCGCGGCGTCATCGACCTGGTCGAGCGGAAAGAGATCGACTGGGGCCGGGACATCCTCGGAACGGATTTCGAGGTGAGAGAGGTCTCGGAGGAGTTCCGGGACATGGTCGAAGAGAAAAGAAGCGAGATGATCGAGACGTTGAGCGAGACGGACGACGTCCTGATGCAGAAGTATGTCGACGGGACGGAGATCTCCGTCCCGGAGATCAAGGGCGCGATCCGCAGGGGGACCCTCGGGCAGCAAGTTCGTCCCCGTTCTCTACGGCGCGTCCTTCCGGAACAAGGGGATCCACCCCCTCCTCGACGCCATCGTCGACTACCTGCCCTCGCCGGCGGACGTCCCGCCGGTCGTCGGCCTCCACCCCCGGACCGGGGCCCCCGAGACGCGGGCGGCCTCCGACAGCGAGCCCTTCTCGGCCCTCGTCTTCAAGATCATGAACGACCCCTTCCTCGGCAACCTGGCCTTTTTCCGGGTCTATTCCGGGAAGGCCAAGATCGGGTCGATGATCTACAACTCGGCCAAGGACGAGGAGGAGCGCCTGTCACGCCTCCTCGAGATGCACGCCAACAAGCGGAAGGAGATCAAGGAGGTCTACGCCGGGGACATCGCGGCCATGGGCTCGATGAAGAACCTGTCGACGGGGGACACGCTCTGCCTCAAGAGCCGGCCCATCGTCCTCGAGTCCATCAAGTTCCCCGAGCCGGTCATCATGGCGACGATCGAGCCCAGGTCCAAGGCCGAGCACGCCAAGCTCGCCGCCGCCCTGGCCAAGTTCACCCGGGAGGACCCCACCCTCAAGGTCGCACCAGGACCCGATGACGGGCCAGACCCTGCGTCTGGGGCATGGGCGAGCTCCATCTCGACATCATCATGGACCGGATGGAGCGCGAGTTCGGCGTCCAGGCCAACCTCGGCAAGCCCCAGGTCGCCTACAAGGAGACCATCCTGACGTCCGCCGAGGGCGAGGGCAAGTATATCCGCCAGACCGGCGGCAAGGGCATGTACGGCCACTGCCGCATCTCCGTCGAGCCGCTGCCGCGGGGCCGGGGCTTCGAGTTCGTCGACGAGACCCGGGGCGGCGTCATCCCCCGGGAGTTCATCGGCGACGTCGAGACGGGCATCCGGGAGTCGATGGAGGCCGGCCTCGCTGGCCGGGTTCCCGCTGACGGACCTCAAGGCCGTCCTCCTGGACGGCTCCTAGCCACGAGGTGGACTCCACCCCCATCGCCTTCAAGATCGCCGGCTCCCTGGCCTTCAAGGAAGCCGGCCGGAAGGCCGTCGCCCGTCCTCCTCGAGCCGATCATGTAGCCTCGAGGTCGTCAGCTCCGGACGAGTATCTCGGGCGACATCGTCGGGCGACATCAATTCCCGGCGGGGCCGGATCGAGGGGATGGAGATGCGGGGCGGCTCGCGGGTCATCAAGAGCCTCGTCCCTCTGGCCGAGATGTTCGGCTACGCGACGGTCCTCCGGACGCTGACCCAGGGCCGCGGCGTAGTTCGCCATGGAATTCCTCCGGTACGAGCGGACGCCGGCGGCCGTCCAGGAACAGATCATCGCCCGGATCGAAGGGAGACTGCCCCTTCAGAGGTAGGGATATCATGCATACCGCAACGCCGACAGGAGGTAAGTGATGGCCAAGGAAAAATTCGCGAGGACGAAGCCGCACGTGAACGTGGGGACGATCGGGCACATCGATCACGGGAAGACGACGCTGACGGCGGCGATCACGAAGGTGCTGGCGACCAAGGGGCTGGCGACGGCGAAGAGCTACGACGACGTGGCGAAGGCGGACGCGAAGATGTTCCGCCGGGACGCGACGAAGATCCTGACGGTGGCCTTGAGCCACGTGGAATACGAGATCGGAGAAGCGGCACTACGCGCACATCGACTGCCCGGGGCACGCCGACTACATCAAGAACATGATCTCGGGGGCGGCGCAGATGGACGGGGCGGTGCTGGTGGTGTCGGCGGCGGACGGGCCGATGCCGCAGACGCGGGAGCACATCCTGCTGGCGCGGCAGGTGAACGTGCCGGCGATCGTGGTGTTCATGAACAAGGTGGACCTGGTGGACGACCCGGAGATCCTGGACCTGGTGGAGCTCGAGGTCCGGGAGCTTCTGACGAAGTACCAGTTTCCCGGGGGACAAGACGCCGGTGATCCGGGGGAGCGCGACGAAGGCGCTGGCGGACCCGACGGGCGAAGGCGGCGAAGCCGATCTGGGAGCTGGTGAAGGCGCTGGACGACTTCATTCCGGAGCCGTTGCGGGAGGTGGACAAGCCGTTCCTGATGTCGATCGAGGACGTGTTCTCGATCACGGGACGGGGGACGGTGGTGACGGGCCGGGTGGAGCGCGGGGTGGTGAAGGTCGGGGACGAGGTCGAGATCGTCGGGTTCGGGGAGACGCGGAAGACGGTCGTGACGGGGGTCGAGATGTTCCGCAAGCTCCTGGACCAGGCGCAGGCGGGGGACAACATCGGGGCGCTGCTGCGGGGGATCGGGAAGGACGACGTGGAGCGCGGCCAGGTCCTGGCGAAGCCGGGATCGATCACGCCGCACCGGAAGTTCAAGGGGGCGATCTTCGCGCTGACGAAGGACGAGGGCGGGCGGCACACGCCGTTCTTCACGGGCTACCGGCCGCAGTTCTTCTTCCGGACGACGGACGTGACGGGGTCGGTGAAGCTGCCGGCGGGAGTGGAGATGGTGATGCCCGGGGACAACGTGAACCTGGAGATCGAGCTGATCGCGGACGTGGCGATGGAGAAGGCCCTGCGGTTCGCGATCCGCGAGGGCGGCCGGACGGTCGGCGCCGGGACGGTCACGGAGATCATCGAATAGCCGGCGCGCCCGGACGACGGGGACCAGCGGGACGAGCGGGAACGGAAATCGACGAACCGAGGAACGAAGATGGAAAAGATAAGAATCAGGCTTACAGTCATTTGATCACCGGCTGCTGGACCAGTCGGTCAAGGATATCGTGGTCAAGGCGAAGAGGACGGGCGCGAGCATCGTCCGGCCCCATCCCCCTGCCGACCCGGATCCACCGGTTCTGCGTCCTCCGTTCCCCGCACGTCGACAAGAAGTCGCGCGAGCACTTCGAGATGCGGATCCACAAGCGCCTGATCGACATCAGCGAATACAACAACGAGACGATCGAGGAGCTCCAGAAGCTGGACCTGCCGGCGGGGATCGACGTCGAGATCCAGGCCTTCGGCGCAGCAGGAGAATGATCATGATCGAGGGAATCATCGGCAAGAAGATCGGCATGAGCCAGGTCTTCGACGGCGAAGGCAACGTCGTCCCCGTGACGGTCATCCAGGCCGGCCCGTGCACGGTCATCCAGAAGAAGACCCTGGCCAAGGACGGCTACGTCGTCCGTCCAGCTCGGCCTCGTCGAGGAGCAAGGGCGTCCGGAAGCCCGTCAAGGCCCAGGTCGGGCATTTCAAGAAGTCGGGCGTCCCGGTCCTGAGGACCCTCCGCGAATTCCGCTGCACCGAGCCCGTCGGACCTCAAGGAAGGCGACCAGGTCCTCGTGGACATCTTCGAGGTCGGCGAGAAGATCAACGTCGTCGGGACGAGCAAGGGCAAGGGCTTCGCCGGGGTCGTCAAGCGGCACCACTTCGCCGGCGGCGGCGGCTCCCACGGCTCGATGTTCCATCGGGCCCCCGGCTCGATCGGCGCCTCGTCCTACCCGTCCCGGGTCGTCAAGGGGATGCGGATGGGCGGCCACATGGGAGACGAGCGGGTGACCGTCCGCAACCTCGTCGTCGTCGAGCTGGACAAGGAGAACAACCTGCTCGTGGTCCGGGGGGCGGTGCCCGGGGCCAAAGGCGGCTATCTCCTGATCAAGAAGGGCGGCTTCCACCGCAAGGCTTCCTGACGGAAAGAGTGAACCATGCATAAGCTAGACGTCTTGGACAAGAGCGGCAAGACGGCTCGCGCGATCGAGCTGCCGGACGGCGTCTTCTCCTACCCGGCCAAGGACCACCTCATCTACGAGGCGGTGATCAACTACCAGGCCAACCAGCGCCGCGGCACGGCGGCCACCAAGACCCGGGCCTCGTCAGCGGGCGGCGGCAAGAAGCCCTGGCGGCAGAAGGGCACGGGCCGGGCCCGGGCGGGCAGCACCCGCTCGCCGCTCTGGAGGAAGGGCGGCCACGACCTTCGGGCCGCAAGCCCAAGGACTATTCCTACGAGATCCCCAAGAAGGCCCGGCGCAACGCCCTGAAGTCGGCCCTGTCCCTGAAGCTCAAGGCGAACCGGATCATGGTCCTCGAGCGAGCTCGCCCTCGCCGAGCCCAAGACCAAGGCCGCCGCCGAGCTGCTCAAGGGCCTGAAGGTCGATTCCGCCCTGATCGTCGACGGGAGCGGGCAACACGAACCTCTTCCTCGCCCTGCGGAACATCCCGAAGGTCAAGGCCGTCGACCCCATGCCGGCTCAACGTCTACGACGTCCTGGACCACAAATGGCTTGTTTTCAGCGAACAGGCCCTCGACATCGGTCATGGAGAGATTGAAGTGAAGGACCGTCATTCCAATCATCGTCAGGCCCGTCATCACCGAGAAGAGCACCCGGCTCAAGGAGACGGAACCGCGAGGTCTGCTTCGAGGTCGCCCGGGACGCCAACAAGATCGAGATCAAGAAGGCCGTCGAACAGCTCTTCAAGGTCAAGGTCGAGAGCCGTCCGGACCCAGAACAAGACCGGGCAAGGTCCGCCGGGTCGGCCGGAGCTCGGGCAAGACCAAGGACTGGAAGAAGGCCTTCGTCAAGCTCAAAGAAGGCGAGAAAATGATCGAATACTTCGAGGCGGTCTAACATGGGCATCAAGACGTACAGACCAGTCACGGCGGGCCTGCGCCACAGGACCGGCTCGACGTTCGACGAGCTGACGGCCGACCGCCCCCACAAGCCTCTCCTCGAAATCCCTGTCGAAATCGGGCGGCCGGGACAGCCGCGGCCGGCTCTCCATCCGCAACCGGGGCGGCGGCCACAAGCAGCTGTACCGGATCATCGATTTCAAGCGGGACAAGATCGACATCCCGGGCGTCGTCGAGACCGTCGAGTACGACCCCAACCGGTCGGCGTTCATCTCCCTCGTCAAGTACCGGGACGGCGAGCGGCGCTACATCCTGTCGCCCCTGAACCTCAAGGTCGGCCAGGAGATCGTCTCCTCCGACCGCCCAGGTCGACATCCTCCCGGGCAACGCCATGCCCCTCCGGTTCATCCCCCTCGGCACGATCATCCACAACATCGAGATGAAGAAGGACAAGGGCGGCCAGATCGCCAAGTCCGCCGGGACCGGGCGCCCAGATCCTGGCCAAGGAAGGGGACTACGCCCAGGTCCGCCTGCCGTCGTCCGAGATCCGGCAAGATCCACATGGACTGCCGGGCGACGATCGGCCAGATCGGCAACCTCGACCACCAGAACATCGAGCATCGGCAAGGCCGGGCGGAGCCGCTGGATGGGCAGGAAGCCCCACGTCCGCGGCACGGCCATGAACCCGGTCGACCATCCGCACGGCGGCGGCGAGGGCAAGGCCAAGGGCGGCCGCCATCCGGTCAGCCCCGAGGGCATCCCGACCAAGGGCTACAAGACCCGGCAGAACAAGCGGACCCAGGTCTTCATCGTCCGGAGAAGGAGCAAGTAACCATGGGCAGGTCTCTGAGCAAAGGTCCCTTTATCGACGCCCAATCTGGCGGCGAAGATCCAGGCCCTCGGCGGACGCCAAGGACGAGAAGCGGAAGGTCATCAAGACCTGGTCCCGCCGCTCGACGGTCATCCCGGAGATGGTCGGGCATGACGATCGGCGTCCACAACGGCCGGAAATTCATCCCCGTCTTCGTCACGGAGAACATGGTCGGCCACAAGCTCGGCGAGTTCTCCCCGACCCGGACGTTCAAGGGGCACACCTCCAAGACCGCCAAGGCAGCTCAAAGTGGGGAAGTGACATGGACGACGCCAGAACATCATCTCCCATGCCGTCGGCCCGCTTCGTGCGGATGAGCCCCCAGAAGGGCCGCCTGGTCGCCGACCTCATCCGGGACCGGTACGTCGGCGAGGCCCTGACCATCCTCCGCTTCTCGGAGCAAGAAGAAGATCAGCGCCGATCATCGAGAAGGTCCTCCGCTCGGCGATCGCCAACGCCCAGCAGAAGTCCCCGAACGTCGACGTCGACAACCTGTTCGTCGCCCGGATCCATATCGACGGCGGCCCGCATGATGAAGCGGATCCGGCCGGCGCCGATGGGCCGGGCCTACCGCATCCTGAAGCGGACGAGCCACGTCCACATCTCTCTCGAAGAGAGAAAAGGGAGATAGACCGTGGGACAGAAAACACATCCGTTCGGATTCCGGCTGGGCTTCAACAAGCAGTGGAGCTCCCGCTGGTTCTCCAAGGGCCCGGACTACGCCCGGCTCATCCACGAGGACCTGACGATGAAGAAGGCCATCAAGGAGAAGTACTACCACGCCGGCATCGCCGGCGATCGACGTCGAGCGGGTCGGGCCCGAAGATCCGGGTCATCATCCACACGGCCCGGCCCGGGATCATCATCGGCCGCGGCGGCAAGGAGATCGAGAGCCTCAAGGGCCTACCTCGAGAGGATCGCCAAGCAGGACGTCTACGTCGACATCCGCGAGGTCGACAAGCCCGAGCTCAACGCCCTGCTCGTCGGCGAGGGCATCGCCGTCCAGCTCGAGAAGCGCATCGCCTACCGGCGGGCCATGCGCAAGGCCGTCGACATCGCCCTCAAGATGGGCGCCAAGGGCATCAAGGTCATGTGCGCCGGCCGGCTGGGCGGCGTCGAGATCGCCCGCTCCGAGTGGTACCTCAAGGGCCAGCTGCCCCTGCAGACGCTCCGGGCCGACATCGACTACGCCTTCACCGAGGCCTTCACGACCTACGGCCAGATCGGCATCAAGGTCTGGATCTACCGGGGCGACGTGGAAAAGCCCAAGATGACGTCCCAGATGGCGGAGGTTGAGGAGATCTAGCCATGTTGATGCCCAGCAAAGTCAAGTACAGGAAGCAGCAGCGCGGCCGCATGCGCGGCAAGGCCTACCGGGGCGGGACGCTGTCGTTCGGGGAGTACGGCCTCCAGGCCCTGGAGCCGTGCTGGCTGACCGCCCGGCAGATCGAGGCCGGCCGCATCACCATCACCCGCCACATGAAGCGGCGCGGCAAGCTCTGGATCCGGACCTTCCCCTGGAAGTCCGTGACCAAGAAGCCGACCGAGGTCCGGATGGGAAAGGGCAAGGGCGACCCCGAGTTCTGGGTCGACGTCATCCGCCCGGGCAAGATCCTGTTCGAGCTCGAGGGCGTCGCCCGAGGACGTGGCCCGCGAGGCCATGCGCCTGGCCGGCCCACAAGCTGCCCGATCAAGACGCGGTTCATATCCCGGGAAGCGAGGGAACTCCGATGAAGATCAGCGAACTCAAGGAACTTCTCGGCGGACGAGCTCCAGGCCAAGGAGGCCGAGCTCCGGGACCAGCTGTTCAAGCTCCGCTTCCAGAAGTCCCTGGGCCAGCTGGAGAACCCGATGAAGCTCAAGAACGTCAGGAAGGACATCGCCCGGATCAAGACCCTTCTGAACCTGCCGGGCAAAGGGACGGAATAGAGAGATGGACGCCAACGAACAAAAACGGAAGACGACCAAGCTCGGGACCGTCGTCGGCAAGAAGATGACGAAGACCGTCACGGTCCTGGTCGAGCGGCAGGTCCGCCACCCCCTGTACAAGAAGACGATCCGGAGGAAGCAAGACCTTCCTCGTCCACGACGAGACCGAGACGTGCAAGGTCGGCGACGTCGTCCGCATCGTCGAGACCCGGCCCGATCAGCAAGCGGAAGCGCTGGCGGGTCCTGGAGATCGTCGGGCCGGCGGCCGCCGGGGCCCGCGACCGGCCCGGGCGGAGACGTCCAATGATCCAGATGCGCACGATGCTCAAGGTCGCCGACAACTCCGGCGCCCGGAGGATCCAGGCGATCACGCCCCTCGGCGGCAGCGTCGGCCGGATCGCCACGATCGGCGACATCATCTCGGCCATCGGTCAAGGAAGCCGACCCGGAGAGCAAGATCCCCAAGGGCAAGGTCGTCCGGGCCGTCATCGTCCGGACCCGCAAGGAGCTCCGCCGCAAGGACGGCTCCTACATCCGCTTCGAGGACAACGCGGCCGTCATCATCGACAAGGCCGACGAGCCCGTCGGGACGCGCGTCTTCGGCCCGGTCGGCCGGGAGCTCCGGGAGAAGAAGTTCATGAAGATCGTCTCCCTGGCTCCGGAGGTCCTCTGATGGACAAGATCCGCGCTGAAGAAGAACGACATCGTCATCGTCAGCAGGGGCAAGGACAAGGGGAAGACGGGCAAGGTCCTGATGCTCTTCCCCGAGACCAACCGGGTCGATCGTCGAGAGGATCAACTTCGTCAAGGAGTTCATCCGGCCGGACCGGAGCAAGAACGTCCAGGGCGGGATCATGGAGAAGGAGGCCCCCATGCCGGTCTCCAACCTGATGCTCTACTGCCCGGACTGCGAGCAGGGCGTCCGGGCCCGGACGAAGACGCTCGAGGACGGGACCAAGGTCCGGGTCTGCGCGAAGTGCGCTTCGAGCCTGATCGAAAAGCAGTAAGTGAGGAGACAACCGATGAGCCGCCTATACGAAAAGTACGTGAAAGAGGTCCTGCCCGAGCTCCAGAAGGAGCTCGGGATCACGAACGTCATGGCCGTCCCCCGCCTGGAGAAGATCATCGTCAACGTCGGCGTCGGCGACGCCATCCAGAACATCAAGCTCCTCGACACGGCCAAGGCCGAGCTCGGCCTCGATCACCGGGCCAGCTCCCGGCCGTCGGCCGGGCCAAGAAGTCCATTTCGGCCTTCAAGCTGCGCAAGGGCCAGGCCATCGCCTGCTACGTCACCCTGCGCCACCGGCGGATGTACGAGTTCTTCGACCGGCTGGTCAACATCGTCCTGCCGCGCGTCCGCGACTTCCGCGGCGTGCCCGCCCGACGTCCTTCGACGGGCGGGGCAACTACACGCTGGGCCTGCGCGACCAGCTCGTCTTCCCGGAGATCGATTACACCAAGGTCGAGAGGCCCCGGGGCATGAACATCACCATCGTCACCTCGGCCCGGCACGACAAGGAAGCCTATGCCCTGCTGAAGAAGCTGGGCATGCCGTTCCGCGAGTCCTGATAAGGGAGGTCAAATATGTCGACTACAGCGCGTTTCGCCAAATATCTCAGGAAGCCCAAGTACGCCATCCGGACGCGCAAGCGCTGCCGGATCTGCGGCCGTTCCCGGGGCTATTACCGGAAGTTCGACATGTGCCGGCTCTGCTTCCGCGAGCTGGCCCTCAAGGGCGAGATCCCGGGCGTCACCAAGGCCTCCTGGTAATTAACGGAAAGGACACGCTCATGAATCTCACGGACCCGATCGCCGATATGCTGACACGGATTCGGAACGCCGCCAAGGCGCGGAAGAAGGAAGTCACCCTTCCGTCGTCCCGGATCAAGGTCGAGATCGCCAAGATCCTCAAGGAGGAGGGCTACATCAGGAACTACAAGGTCATCGAGGACAAGCAAGCAGGGGATCCTGAACATCACCCTGAAGTACACCGAGGACAACCGGAGCGTCATCACCGGGCTCCGCCGGATCAGCACCCCCGGCTGCCGGATCTACTGCACGAAGGACTCCGTCCCCAAGGTCCTGGACGGGCTGGGGCTCGTCATCGTCTCGACCTCCCGCGGCGTCATGTCGGGGAAGAAGTGCGAGGAGCTCGGGCGTCGGCGGCGAGGTCCTCTGCTCGATCTGGTAGGATCCTGAACGCGAGGAAAACAAGATGTCGAGAGTCGGAAAGAAACCCATCAAGTTGCCGGCGGGCGTGAAGGTCACGTGCCCATCCCGGACCGGATCGAGTTCGAGGGGAAGAAGGGGAAGCTCGCGACGCCCCTCTACCCGGGCATCGACGGCCGTCGTGGAGGGCGAGGAGCTCGTCCTGAAGCGGGCCGACGACAGTCCGAGCCAGCGGAGGCTCCACGGCCTGTGCCGCAGCCTGGCCCAGAACGCCGTCATCGGCGTCTCCGAGGGCTTCTCCAAGCAGCTGGAGATCGTCGGCGTCGGCTACAAGGCCAAGGTCGAGAAGGACAAGCTCGAGATGAGCCTGGGCTACTCCAAGCCCATCGTCTACGACATCCCGGAGGGCATCGAGATCGTCGCCGAGAAGCCGACCCTCCTCACGGTCCGGGGCATCGACAAGCAGCGGGTGGGCCAGGTGGCCGACGAGATCAAGAGCTTCCGCATGCCGGACCCCTACAAGCAGAAGGGCGTCCGCTACGCCGGCGAGAAGCTCATCAAGAAGGAACGAAAGGCAGGGGTGACCGGTGCTTAAAGATCAAGCTCGAAGGTCAAGAAGGTCCGAAGGACCGTCTGCGGAAGCGGATCCGCGGAGCGCGTCCAGGGGACGGCCGAGCGGCCCCGCGTCCACGTCTTCAAGAGCAACCTGTACATCTACACCCAGGTCATCGACGACACGGCCGAACGCCGTCCTGGCCGCCGCCTCGACGCCTGGAGAAGGAGTTCAAGGACCGAGAGCCAAGAACACCAAGAACAAGGACGCCGCCGAGGTCCTCGGGGAGCTCCTGGCCGGAGGCTCAAGGCGAAGAAGATCGACCAGGTCGTCTTCGACCGGGGCACCTACCCCTATCACGGACGGATCAAGACCCTGGCCGACGCCATGAGGAAAGAGGGCATCGATTTCTGAGCGGACGGGCGCACCAAGGAGAAATGAGCGTGGACGATCGCAACAATTCAGGAAGGCCGGAGCCGACGACGAAGACCCCGAGTTCAAGGACCAGGTCATCTCCATCCGCCGGGTGACCAAGGTCGTCAAGGGCGGCAAGAACCTGAGCTTCTCGGCCCTCGTCGCCGTCGGCGACGAGCGCGGCAAGGTCGGCATCGGCAAGGGCAAGGCCCGGGAGGTCCCCCAGGCCATCGCCAAGGCCGTCGAGGCCGCCAAGAAGAACATGATCGACGTGCCGCTGGCCGAGACGACCATTCCCCACCTGATCAAGGGCGTCGACGGGGCCGGGGTCGTCATCCTCCGGCCCGCCTCGAAGGGCACCGGCGTCATCGCCGGCGGGCGCCGTCCGGGTCATCATGCAGCTGGCCGGGATCAAGGACATCCTGACCAAGTCCATCCGCAGCAGCAACCCGATCAGCGTCGCCAACGCGACGATGGAGGCCCTGAGGAGCCTCAGGAGCCCCGAGTCCGTCGCCCGGACCCGGGGGAAAGTGAAGGTCACGCTATGACAAAGAAGGATAAAAAGACCGTCCGGGCGCCCCTGGGGGCCCCGTTCGTCAGGGTCCGGCTCGTCCGCAGCCTGATCGGGTACCCGCCGCATCCAGCGCGCGACGGCCAGGGGCCTGGGCCTGAGGAAGATCGATTCGGAGGTCGTCCGCCCCAGATACGCCCGGAGATCCGGGGCATGATCGACAAGATCTCCCATCGTCTTGAAAGTGGAAGCGTTGGAGGAACAATGAACCTCAGCAACTGCAACCCGGCCGCAGGGTCGAGGAAGAACAGGAAGCGGATCGGGCGCGGTCCCGGCTCCGGGCACCGGCAAGACCGCCGGGCAGCGGCAGCAAGGGCCAGCTCCAGGGCGCCGGCTATTCCCGCAAGCGCGGCTTCGAAGGCGGCCAGATGCCCCTGGCCCGGCGCATCCCCAAGCGCGGCTTCACCAACATCTTCCGCGACGGAGATACGCCGAGGTCAACCTGGACCGGCTGGCCAAGATCGCGCAAGGCCGAGATCGGGCCCAAGGACATGGTCGCAGCCGGCCTGATCCAGAAGGACATCCGCCCGGGTCAAGGTCCTCGGCCGCGGCGAGCTCACGTCGGCCAAGACCGTCCAGCGCCCATAAGTTCTCCGAGTCCGCCGTGAAGAAGATCGAGGCAGGCGGGCGGCAAGGCCGTCGTCATCGGGAAACGACTAATGCTCGACAGTATCCGAAACATCTTCAGCATCCCGGAGCTCCGGAAGAGGGTCATCTTCACCCTCCTCCTGCTGGCGGTCTACCGGGTCGGCGCCCAGATCCCGAACCCCGGGCATCAGCGCCGTCGCCCTGGCCGAGTTCTGGCAGGCCCAGAAGGGGTCCATCCTCGGGTTCATCGACCTGTTCTCCGGGCGGAACATGTCCCGGATGACCATCTTCGCCCTGGGCATCATGCCCTACATCAGCGCGTCGATCATCCTCCAGCTGCTCCAGGTCGTCTGGCCCTATCTCGAGCGGCTGTCCAAGGAAGGCGAGCTCGGCCGGAAGAAGATCACCCAGTACACCCGCTACGGCACGATCGTCATCTGCCTCATCCAGGCCTTCGGCATCGCCTTCTTCCTCGAGAGCGCTGAAGAGCCCCGGCGGGGCGCGCCATCGTCCCCAACCCGGGCATCGGCTTCAAGCTCCTGACCATCCTGACCCTGACCACCGGCACGGTCTTCGTCATGTGGCTCGGCGAGCAGATCTCCGAGCGGGGCATCGGCAACGGCATCTCGCTGATCATCTTCGCCGGCATCGTCGTCGACTTCCCGCGCGGCCTCAACGAGCGTCATCTCCGGCCTCAGGACCGGCAGCATGGACCCCCTGAAGCTCATCTTCCTCGGCGCCATGATGCTCGCCGTCATCGCCTTCATCGTCTTCGTCGAGCGCGGCCAGCGCCGCATCCCGGTCTCCTACGCCAAGCGGGTCGTCGGCCGCAAGGTCTACGGCGGCCAGAGCACGCACCTGCCGCTCCGGGTGAACACCGGCGGCGTCATCCCGATCATCTTCGCCGCCTCGATCATCACCATCCCGGCGACGCTCGCCCAGCTCGTCAAGGTCCCCGTCTTCCAGACGATCGCCACCCAGTTCAGCCTGGGCATGCCCCTCTACAACCTGGTCTACGTCGCGGCCATCATCTTCTTCACCTACTTCTACGTCTCCATCATCTTCAACCCGGTCGACGTGGCCGACAACCTCCGCAAGTACGGCGGCTTCATCCCGGGCATCCGGCCGGGAAAGAACACGTCGGACCACATCGACGACATCCTGTCGCGGATCACCCTGGTCGGCGCCATCTACCTCGCGGCCATCGCCATCCTGCCCGAGTTCCTGATGACCGGGTTCAAGGTCCAGGCCCTGCCGTTCATCGGCACCTTCCTCGAGGCCAACCTGCCCAAGTGGTTCACCCAGGGCATGCAGATCGACTTCTACTTCGGCGGGACGTCCATCCTCATCGTCGTCGGCGTCGCCATGGACACCCTCCAGCAGATCGAGGCCCAGCTCGTCATGCGCCACTACGACGGTTTCATGCGCCGGAGCCGGATCAAGGGGAGACGGGGATGAGGATCATCCTCCTCGGCCCGCCCGGGAGCGGCAAAGGGACCCAGGGAGACCTGATCGTGGAGCGCTACGGCTTCCCGAGGATCTCCACCGGGGACCTCCTCCGCCAGGCCGTCCTGGACCGGACGCCGCTCGGGCTCGAGGCCGACGCGGCCATGAAGCGGGGCGCCCTCGTCCGGGACGAGATCGTCCTGGGCCTGGTCCGGGAACGGATCGGCCGGCCGGACTGCCGGGACGGCTACGTCCTCGACGGCTATCCGAGGAACCTCGCCCAGGCGAAGGACGTCGAGGCCCTCGATCCCGCCCGGCCCGAGATCGTCATCGCCATCGACGTCTCCGCGGAGGAGATCGTCCGCAGGCTCGCCGACCGGCGGTCCTGCCCGGACTGCGGGGCCGTCTTCAATCTCATCGTCCGGAAGCCGGCCCGGGAGGGCGTCTGCGACGCCTGCCGCGGGACGCTCGTCCAGCGCGAGGACGACAGGCCCGAGGTCATCCGGGAGCGCCTCCGGGTCTATGCGGAAAAGACCGAGCCGCTCCTGGCCTATTACGGGGACAAGGGGGACCTCCGCCGGGTGGACGGCGGGCGGGGGATGGACGCGACGGCGGCGGCCATCCGGGAGATCCTGGACGGGGCCCTCGGGGCCGCGAAGGCGGGCGCGCGGGCATGATCGTCTACAAGATCCGACGAGGAGATCGCGGCCATGCGCCGGAGCTCGCGGATCGTGGCCCAGATCCTCGCCGAGCTCGCCCCGCTCGTCGTGCCGGGCGTCGAGACCCGGGACCTCGACGCGTACGCCGAGCGGCGGACCCGGGAGATGGCGCGCGGTCCCCGCGTTCAAGGGCTACCGCGGCTATCCCGCCTCGCTCTGCGCCTCGGTCAACGAGGAGATCGTCCACGGCATCCCGTCCTCGCGGACGCTCCGTCGAGGGGGACATCGTCAGCCTGGACTTCGGCGTCCTGTTCGAGGGCTTCTACGGCGACGCGACGATCACCGTTCCGGTGGGGAAGGTCGATCCCGGCGCCGCCCGGCTCATCGCAACCGCCCGGGAATCGTTCTTCGCGGGGGTCGCGGCAGATGAAAGAGGGCGGGCGCGTCTCGGACATCTCGGCCGCCGTCCAGAAGACGGTCGAGGCCGACGGATTCTCGGTCATCCGGGCCTTCGTCGGGCACGGCATCGGCCGGTCCCTCCACGAGGAGCCCCAGGTCCCGAACTTCGGGCTCCCCGGGCACGGGCCGAAGATCCGCCGGGGCCTCGTCCTGGCCATCGAGCCGATGATCGCCGATGGGGGACTGGGAGGTCGAGATCCTCGACAACGGCTGGACGGCCGTGACGAAGGACCGGAGCCTGGCCGCCCATTACGAGCACACGGTCGCCTGACGGCGGACGGGATCGAGATCCTGAGCGCCCGGAACGGGGCGAACGTCGGGAACGCCCTTGACAAGGAGAGCCTGCATGCCTAAACAGGACGTGTTCGAGGCCGAGGGCGTCGTCCTGGAGACCCTGCCCAACGCCATGTTCCGGGTCGAGCTGACCAACAAGCACGTCATCCTGGCCCACATCTCCGGCAAGATGCGGAAGCACTTCATCCGCATCCTGCCCGGGGACCGGGTCCTGGTGGAGCTTTCGCCCTACGACCTGACCAAGGGGCGGATCACCTATCGATTCAAATAGAGGACAAGAACATGAAAGTCAGAGCGTCGGTCAAGAAGATCTGCCGGAACTGCAAGATCATCAAGCGCAAGGGCATCGTCCGGGTCATCTGCATCAACCCGAGGCATAAGCAAAGACAAGGATAAACGAGGTCAACATGGCAAGAATCGCAGGTATCACCCTTCCCCCGGACAAGCGGATCGAGATCGGCCTGACCTACATCTACGGGATCGGCCGGTCCAAGTCCAAGCTGATCCTCGAAGAGGCCAAGATCGACAAGAACAAGAAGGTCAAGGCCCTGTCCGAGGACGAGATCAACAAGATCCGCCGGATCATCGAGAAGCGGGAGAAGATCGAGGGCGACCTCCGCAAGGAAGTCACGATGAACATCAAGCGGCTGATCGACATCGGCTGCTACCGAGGGTTCCGCCACAAGAGGAAACTGCCGGTCCGCGGCCAGCGGACCAAGACCAACGCCCGGACCCGCAAGGGGCCGCGCGGCCGGACGATCAAGAGAAGAGCCAAGAAAGCCTGAGTGAGGGAGCGCAGACATGCCGAAAGCCAAAACCAAGACGAAGAAGAAGAAGGTCCGGAGGGAGATCGGATACGGCGTGGCCCACGTCCAGTCCACGTTCAACAATACCATCATCACCATCACCGACCACAACGGGGCCACGGTCTGCTGGGCCAGCTCCGGGACCTCGGGGTTCAAGGGCGCCCGGAAGGGGACGCCGTTCGCCGCCCAGCTGGCGGCCAAGGACGTCGCCACCAAGGCCCAGGAATTCGGCGTCCGCTACGTCGACGTCCGGATCACCGGGCCGGGCGCGGGCCGCGAATCCTCCATCCGGGCCCTCCAGGCCGCCGGCCTCGAGATCAAGTCGATCAAGGACGTCACCCCCATCCCGCACAACGGCTGCCGCGTCCGCCGTCGGCGCAGGGTCTGAGGGGATGAGGAGATAAGGAGCGAACCATGGCGAAGATTCCAAGCCGCCGACTGCCGGCTCTGCCGGGTCGAAAAGACGAAGCTGTTCTTCAAGGGCCACAAGTGCCTGACCGATAAGTGCCCCGTCGAACGGAGGGCCTACCCGCCCGGCCAGCACGGCCGGTCCCGCAAGCGGATCCTGGGGTACGCCATCCAGCTGCGCGAGAAGCAGAAGCTGAAAAGGTTCTACGGAATGTCCGAGGAGCAGTTCCGCCTCTTCTTCGAGAGGGCGGAGCGGAGAAGGGCGTCACCGGCGAGAACCTGCTGTCGATGCTCGAGCGGCGCCTGGACAACGTCGTCTACATGCTGGGCTTTTCGCACTCCCGGACCCACGCCCGCCAGCTCATCAGCCACGGGCACTTCTGCGTCAACGACCGGAAGGTCGACATCCCCTCGGCCCTGGTCAAGGTCGGGGACGTCGTCCGCTTCAAGGACCGCTCGGCCACGAGCGAGGACATGAAGGCGCTCGTCGCGTCCAACAAGAACAAGTCCATGCCCGGCTGGCTCGAGGTCGACTGGGACGGGATGAAGGGCCGCGTCCTGGCCCTGCCCCAGAGGGCGGACGTCACGCCTCCCGGTCGAAGAACACTTGATCGTCGAGCTCTATTCGAAATAAGGAGGGATCCCAATGACACGAGACAGGCTTTCAGAGGCCGAAGTTCCTGGAATGTGATTTCGAGACATTGACGGAGAGATACGGCCGCTTCCAGGCCCAGCCGTTCGAGCGGGGCTACGGAGTGACCGTCGGGAACGCCCTCCGGCGGATCCTGCTGTCCTCCATCACCGGCGCGGCCATCACGGCCGTCCGGATCGAGGGCGTGCTCCACGAGTTCTCGACCATCCCGGGGGTCGTCGAGGACGTCACCGACATCCTCCTCAACCTCAAGGGCATCCCGCTCAAGCTCAGGGGGGACGAGCCCCGTGACGATGACCCTGAAGAAGGACGGGCCGGCCAAGGCCACCGCGGCCGACATCGTCCACGACTCGGACATCGAGATCCTCAACAAGGACGTCCCGATCGCCTCACTGGACAAGGACGGCACAGCTCGACGTCGAGATGATCGTCCGGAACAGCCGCGGCTACATCCCGGCCGACCAGAACCTCGACGAGGACCTGAGCGTCGACTACATCCCGCTCGATTCCTCGCACTCGCCCGGTCCTCAAGGTCAACTACCGGGTCGAGCCGGCCCGGGTCGGCAAGCGGATCGACTACGAGAGCCTGACCCTCGAGATCTGGACGACGGGCGCCATCCGGCCGACCGACGCCCTGTACCAGGCGGCCAAGCTGCTGCGGGACCACCTGGTCATCTTCCTCAACGTCGTCGACGAGCCCCTGGAGAAGGAGCAGGTCGCGGCCAAGAAGGAGATCCCCTATCTGACCCAGATCGACATCCTGTCGAAGTCCATCGAGCACCTGGAGCTTTCGGTCCGCTGCAACAACTGCCTGAAGTCGGCCGGGATCGACAAGATCTACGAGCTCGTCCAGAAGACCGAGGACGAGCTTCTCAAGACGAAGAACTTCGGCCGCAAGTCGCTGGCCGAGATCAAGGAGACCCTGGCCAACCTGGGCCTCGGATTGAACATCGAGCTCCACCCCAAGCTCGTCGAGCGGATCCAGGCGGAGATCAAGGAAGCGCCCGGGGAGAAGGAGCAGGAGGCATGAGGCATCAAGTCCAGAAACGATATCTGCGGAGGAACTCCGCCCACCGGCGGGCCCTCCTGCGGAACCTGGTGACTTCGTTCCTCGAGCAAGGAGCGGGTGCGGACGACCCTGGCCAAGGCCAAGGCGACCAGGCCCATCGCCGAGAAGATGATCACGCTGGCCAAGCGGAACACCCTCCACGCCCGGCGCCAGGCCGCGGCCTACCTCACCAAGGAGGCGGTCGTCAAGAAGCTGTTCGACGACGATCGGCCCGCGGTTCACGGAACGGCCCGGGCGGCTATACCCGGATCGTCAAGCTGGCCCCCAGGGCCGGCGACGGCGCCGATATGGCCGTCCTGGAGCTCGTCGGCTCCGAATTCAAGGCGAAGGCCAAGAAGAAGAAGGATAAGACCAAAGAGGAAAAGGCGAAGAAGACGCCCCTGAAGAAGGCCAAGGCCTGAGGACGAAATCCCACCAGCGGCCCCGTTTCAAGCCGTGCTTGAAACGGTGCCGCTTTTTTATTCTCCCGATTCCGAGGATCATTCCCGACAGGAACGCGGCTTCAGCCTTTCTTGTCGTGCCTGGAGGAATTCCCGGCTCGGGGTGGCGTCTGAACCCCGACTGAAGGCGCGCGTCGAACCCGGAAATTCTTATTCCTTCGGCCTACGTGTTCCCTGGTGGAGCTTCGTCCAGTAGGCGTCCCTGAGGTTCGAGATCTGGACCATGGGCTTGTCGTGGGTCGTCGAGTGGATGAACTCGTCCGGGCCGATCATCATCCCGACGTGGGAGATCCGGGTGGGCGAGCCCCCGAAGAAGACGAGGTCGCGGATCCTTTCCTGACCGAGGGGGACCTCGACGAGGCCGCTCTTGGTCATCTGGATGCCGGCGTCCCGGAGAATGTCGATCCCGCTCCGGGCATAGAGGAGTTGGGCGAAGCCGGAACAGTCGATACCCCACGCCGTTTTCCCGCCCCAAAGGTAGGTGACCCCGAGGAATCTCTTGGCCAGGGCGACCGTCTCGTCCGGCGCGAGCGTCCTCCGCGGCGCCGCGGCGTCCCTGACCTCGCCTTCTCCGATCTGGATGTAGCCCTTGGCCCCGCAGGGGAGGGTGACGACGCACCAGCGTTCCCCGCATCTTGCCGGCCTCGAGGCGGGCGCCGAAGGGAGCAACGACCATTGGCTTGCCTTCGGTGACGTCCTCGACGTCGTAGATGTTGGCGAAAAGGCTGGCGACTTCGAAGACGGGGCCTTCCGAAGCGTAGGGCTTGCCGCCTTCGGGCCGGACGAGCAGCGAGGACCCTTTCGTCCAGCCCTGATAGGTGTCCGGGGTTTCGATCCGGTACCATTCCTGCCCGCCGTTCTTCTCCCAGGCGACGATCTTCACGTTCGTCCCGATTATGGTCTGGCTGACGAGCTCGACCGTGTCGTTCGAGGTCTCAAACATGTCCGCGACGGGCACGATAACCACCGCCGTGGCGGGCGCGCCCGAGCCGGCCGCCAGCCCAACGGGCAGAGAGAGCATGACGATCATGAAACTGATGATGACTGTTCTGTTCATTAATCCCTCCTGGAATATGAATAGATGAGGATTATAGAATATTTCCGGCCGGCCGCGCAAGCGCGACGAATAGCGGGTTCCGGCGGCGGCGGCCCGGGGGACACTTTCCGCTTTCCCTGTTCCCCGATTTATTCTATAATCGACCGATAATCCCATGAAAGGCAGGAGGCACTCATGAAACGTAAAGAATTCCTGGGGCTGTCCGGCATGATGCTGGCCGGCGCGGCCTTGCCCGGCGGCAGGCTCTTCGGCGACGAGATCAAGGACGCCGCGTCCGGGCCGGCGAAGCTCGATGCCCGCATCTTCGAGGTCAAGATGCAGTACGCCTGGACCCTCTCCCGGGGGACCTGGAACGTCCGGCAGAACGTCCTCCTCCGGCTGGAGAAGGACGGCGTCGCGGGGATGGGGGAATCGGCCCCAATCGCCCGGTACAACGAATCGGCCGAAAGCGGCATGGCCTTCCTCGAAAAGGCCCGGCCCATCCTCGACCGGGACCTCTGGCAGTACGTCGACCGCTGGAACGAGATCGACGCCCTGACGCCCGGCGAGCACGCCATCAAGGCCGCCCTGGACATGGCCATCCTGGACTGGGTGAGCCGGAAGCTCGGCGTCCCCCTGTACAAGTTCCTGGGCCTGGACAAGGCCAAGACGCCCGTCACGACCTACTCGATCGGCATCGACGAGGTCAAGGTCATGCAGGAGAAGATCAGGGCTTACCCCGATTTCGGATACTACAAGATCAAGCTCGGCACGCCGAACGACAAGGCCATCATCGAGGGCATCCGCGAGGTGACCGACAAGCCCCTGCGTCCGGACGCCAACGAGGGCTGGAAGACGAAGGAAGAGGCCCTGGCCATGATCGACTGGATGGCCGATAAGGGCGTCGAGCTCGTCGAACAGCCGATGCCGGCCGGGATGTTCGCGGAATACAAGTGGCTCAAGGAGCGGTCGAAGCTCCCGATCTTCGCCGACGAGAGCATGATGACGGCCCGGGACATCCCGAGCCTCGTCGACGGTTTCCACGGCATCAACATCAAGCTCATGAAGAGCGGCGGCGTCCAGGAGGCCCTCCGGATGATCGCCATCGCCCGGGCCCTGGGCCTCAAGATCATGATCGGCTGCATGACCGAGACCTCCGTGGCCATCGCGTCCGCGGCCTCCATCTCGCCGCTCGTCGATTACGCCGACCTCGACGGGAACCTGCTCATCTCGAACGACCCGTTCAAGGGATTCAAGAGGGACAAGGACAGGATGATCGTATCCGACGAGCCCGGGCTCGGCCTTACGGGCGACGTCTGGAAGTAGGGAGGCTCGAGGGTCGCCCCTCGACCCCAGACCCGGGAACCCGCAGGCGGGTTCCCCCCGCCGTAAGCGGCGGTGCTCCCTTCCCGACTGGGGTTTACGGGGCGATCCCTCTTCGCCTCCGGTTCAATGGGATGAGGTTCAGCTCTTGCGGTCCGAGATGACAAGCTTCTGGCCGACGCTCAGACTGTCGCTGGCCAGGCCGTTGGCCGCCTTGATCCTGTCCACGGTCGTGTTGAACTGCCGGGCCAGGGTGAAGAGCGTGTCGCCTTGCTTCACCGTGTAGGCGACGCCCCTCGGGGCCTTCGACGATACGGCCGCGGTCCGGGTGCCGGGCTCTGGCTCGGAGGGGTCGCCCTTCCCGGGGATCTTGAGCTTCTGGCCGATCCGGAGCGCTTTCGGGTTCTTGATGCCGTTCAGCCGCATGATGGCCTGGGCGGTCGTCCTGTACCTCCGGGCGAGGGCCCCCAGCGTATCCCCGGACCGGACGCTGTGCCAGCCGTAGACGACGTCGGGGGGGATATAGCGGGGGATGTTCGGCAGGGCCGCGGTGACCTTCTCCCCGAATCCGGCGGGAACCTTGAGGTCGTAGTCGTAGTTCGGCGTCGAGTCGTGCCGGAGCTCGGAGTTCAGGAAGGACAGGAGCACGGGGTCGAGTCCCAGGCTCGAGGCGAGGGACGCGAGCTTGACCGGCTGGCTCACCCGCACCGTTTCGAAGGCGACCGGGGGGTCCGGTTCGGGGAGGGTGAACCCGTACTTCGCCGGGTTTTCGATGATGAGCATGACCGCGATGATGCGCGGGACGAACCGGGCCGTCTCGTAGGGGAGGTTGCTGAAAAGGTCCCAGAAATTGTCCAGGTAGTCGATCTTCTGGGCCTTGATGACGCTCTGGACGCGGAACTCGCCGCAGTTGTAGGACGCCAGGGCCGTCGTCCAGTCGCCGAAGAACTCGTGGAGGACCGTCAGGAACTTGATCGCGGCCCGGGTCGCCTTGAGCGGGTCCATGCGCTCGTCGACGTACTTGTCCTGCTTCAGGCCGAAGCGGTAGCCGGTCGACCGGATGAACTGCCACATGCCCAGGGCCCGGGCGGGGGACAGGGCCCGCGACTTGAATCCGCTCTCGATGATGGGGACCCAGGAGAGCTGTTCGGGGAGCCCCGCCTTGCGGAGCTCCTCGACGATCATCGGCCGGTAGAGGCCGGAGCGCTTGTAGGCGTCGAGGAAGTAGCCCTTTTCCCGAGTCTGGAATGACTGGATCTCCGCTTCGACCCATTTGTTCTCGACCAGGGGGATGGACCCGTTCCGGCCCTCGGGGGTGCTGAGGTGCGAGGCATAGAGCTGTTGGATCCTCTGGGCGATGAGGATACGGAGGTCGTTCTTTTCCTGGCAGAGGTTCGAATCGGGAGGGGTTTCGGCCTTGAGGATGAGCCCGTAGGCTTCGTCGAGCTTGGCCATGGCGGTCTCGGTCTCCCCCCGTCCAGGGCGGCCTGGGCTTCCTGGTAGGTGGAGAGGGCGTCCTCGAGGAGGGCCGCGGCCTCTTCCCGTTCCGGGGTCTGGGCGCCGTTCCTTCCGTTCAGGGTCTCCTCGGCGAGGTCATCCTCCCCCAGGACGGGAAGGGCGGCCCCCGTCCGGGCGGGCTCGGCGAGTCCGGTCTCGGGCTTCGCCGGGGCCTTGCCGTTCCGTCCGCTCTGGGGCGCCGCCGCGGCGGTCCGGCCGGGCGCGGGGGTCGTTTTCGCCGCCTTCTTTCCCGAAGAACAGGCCGCTCCTCCCAGGAGGAGGGGGGCCAATACGCAGGCGATAATAGAGATATATCGTTTGCCGTTCATGATCGTACCAAGTCCCTATTTATACCATCCCGGCCGGAAGGTCGTCAAACCCTATTCCGGTGCCAGTCCCAGGCCGTCCGGACGATCGTCCCGATATCGGAGATCTTGGGCTCCCAGCCGAGGAGGCGCCGGGCCTTCTCCCTCGAGGCCAGGAGCATCGGAACGTCCCCTTCCCGCCGGGGAAGGACCTCGACGGGGACCTTGCGTCCGACGACCTTTTCGGCGGCCCCGACGACCTCGAGGACGGAATACCCCCGATTCGTCCCGAGGTTGACGACCTCGCTCGCCCCCCCGGCGATGAGGTGACGGAGGGCAAGAACGTGGGCCGCGGCCAGGTCCGAGACATGGATGTAGTCGCGGACGGCCGTCCCGTCCGGCGTCGGGAAATCGGTCCCGAACACGCCGAGGGCGGGCCTTTTCCCCAGGGCGGAGAGAAGGATATTGGGGATGAGGTGGGTTTCCGGCTCATGCATCTCGCCGAGGGCTCCGTCCGGGTCGGCCCCCGCGGCGTTGAAATAGCGGAGAGTGACGAAACGCAGGCCGTGGGCCCGGTCGAAGTCCCCGAGAATGTGCTCGACCATCGATTTGGTCGCGCCGTAGGGGTTGATAGGCTCGAGCGGGTGGTCCTCGGGGATGGGCTGGACCCGGGGAGCTCCATAGACGGCGGCGCTCGACGAGAAGACCAATCGCCCGACCCCCGCCTCGAGCATGGCCTCGAGGAGGTTCAGGGACGTGCCGAGGTTGTGGGGGTAGAACTTCCGCGGGTTCCGATAGGATTCCCCGACCTGGATGAGCGAGGCGAAATGGAGGACGGCGGCGATGTCCCCGTTCTCCCGGAAGACGCTCCTCACGGCGTCCGGGTCCAGGAGGTCGCCGACGACGAGGCGACAGCCAGGGACGACGAGCTCCCGCCTTCCGGCCGAGAGGTCGTCGAAGACCACGGTCTCGAAGCCGCCGGCAAGGAGGGCTTTGACCGTGTGGGAGCCGATGTAGCCCGCGCCGCCCGCGACGAGGACCTTCACGACGCGACCCCGCCCAGGAGCTTGCGGGCGGCCTTGAGTCCTCCCGCCCGGGTTTCGAACGCGTTGTCGATCTGCATCGCGTAGAGGCGCTTGAGGATCTTCCCCATGTCCGGCCCCGGAGGGACGCCCATCTTGATGAGGTCCCGGCCGAGGATGAGAGGCTTGATGGTCTCCCGGTTGACCCTGAGCTCCTCGAATTTCGCGAAGAGCCAACGGGCTTCCCGGTCGAGGGCCCTGATCGGCCGCGCCTTCCGGCCCGCCCGGTCGGCGGCGTCGAGGTAGACGAGGAGCTCGATCTCCCCGCCGACGTCGGCGGCCAGGCGGTTGAACGCCTTGCGGGTCACGGCGTCCCTGTTCTGCCAGAGCTCCGTCGACCGGTGGTGCGTCCGGATGAGGAGGGGGACCGTCTTCTCGAGGTCCGCGCCGTTCCAGGAGTGGATCTTGAGGCGGGCGAACGCCTTCCTGGCGACGCGCTCGCTCTGGATGTCGTGCCCGTTGCTCGTGACGGCCATCCGGCCCCGCTTGAACTCCCAGCGCGTCGTCGAGGGCTTGCCGACGTCGTGATAGAGGGCCGCAAGGAGCAGGGCGAGGCGTCCGCGGCCGGTCGAGGCCGACGGCGGCGGCGAGCGACCGGGCCTGGTCGACCGAGAGCTTGGTATGGGCCCAGACCGTGTGATGGCCGAACGCGTCCGTCTCGGGGTGGAAGATGGCGTCCTGGATGCACAGGGTCAGCGCATAGAGCTCGGGGAAGAGCTTCTCGAGGGCCCCGACCCTGAACAGCTCCTCGAGCCCGACCGACGGCTTCGGCGAATCGAGGAGGATCTTGAAGATCTCCTCGTTGACCCGCTCGACGCTCAGCCCCGAGAGGTCGACGTCCTTGGCCGTCGCATAGATCTTCGCGTCGACGCGGAAGCCCAGGACCGATGCGAACCGGGCCGCCCGGAGGACGCGGAGGGGGTCGTCCGGGAAGGCGGCCGGGTTGGTCACGCGGATGAGACGGGCGCGGATGTCCCGGCGGCCTTCGAAAGGGTCGATGACGGCTCCGTCCGAGAGGCGGACGGCGATGCTGTTCGCCCGGAAATCGCGGCGCTCGAGGTCCTTTTCGACCGGGAGGTACGGGTCGGCCGCGATGACGAAATCCTTATGGCCCTTGACTCCGGCGGAGGCGTCCCGGGGGGCGTCCGTCCGGGGCAGGGCGACGTCGTAGGTCACGCCCTTCATCGTGAACTTGATGATGCCGAAGCTCCGGCCGACGAGGTCCACCTTGCCGTGCGGCTCGAGACTGCGCACGATGTCCTCGAGGGAGTGGCGGGCGACGAGGAGGTCCACTTCGGGCGAAGGGCGGCGAAGGAGCAGGTCCCGGACATAGCCGCCGACGGCATAGACGTCCGCCCCGAAAAGCCTGACGAACAGGCCCTTATCCCTGAAATCGGCCGCGATCCTACCCATAGCCCCATTCTACCAATATTTAGCCGCAATAGGGAAGGCTCGGCCGCCGGTCAATATGGAATCGCGGATCGCAAGAGATCCTCCAATTCAGCCTGATCCTTGAACGCGCTTCCCTTCCATCCGGGATCCAACCGGTCGAGAAGACGGGCCATGGCCATTCCGCTGAGATAGAAACGGAGGTCTCCCTCCTGTCGGCCCAGCGATCCTTCGAGACGCGCCAGATCCGCCCGGACCAGAAAATGAAGCCCCGACCGAAAAAGCGCGTACGATTCCTGGTCGGCCCGGGCCACCGCCGATTCATCGGCCCGGATCTCGGCGTACTTGGCCAATCCTTCAAGCCATTCCAACCGCCGCTCGAAGAGGACCAGGTCGCGGGCCAGACGGACGCTCTCCCGCCTTCGATCGCGGATCCGGAGGAATTCGATCGCGGCCGTCCTCATTCCGGCGGGATCCGAGGCCTTCAACGCCCGGGACAGAGCCGCTCCTTCCGAATTCCAGGCGGCGGCGAATTCCGCGTTCTTGAAGGGATAACGATCCTCGAAAGAGTACGCCTCCAGGGCGGCGGCGAACTTCGCCGGATTGGCCTGGGCCTGAAAAGCGTGGAAGAGCTCATGGAAAAGGCCGAGGCTGTACCAATCCGGTCCGAGCTTGAACGGAACCTTTCGGCTCATCCGGCTGAGGGTTGAGAGACTCCCCGCCCACCGATCGCCCAAGTCGACGGCGAATGATTGCGGGTCCTTGGCCGGGCGGCGGAAATAGGGCCGCCCGCAGCATGTATCGCCGGCGACGATCTCCCAGGGAGCGGGGGGATCCGGAAACCCGATCAGGTATTCGAATTCGTCGTCATAGACGACGACCGGAATATCGGCTTTGCCGAATCCCGGCCAGACATCTTCGCCCAGATCCGATTTGAAACGCAAGGCGTCGGCCAGTACGATCTTGTCCCCGGCTTCGAGCATTGAAACCGCGAACGGAGTCGACGGCCGCACCGGTCGGGCCATCGATCCCGCCTTTATGCCGACGATCAATAACGAAAAGAAAAGGAGCCGGAGACTCCGGGATCGCTCCTTATTTCTCATAGCTCCCACCCTCCGTCGAATCTTAGAACCGGGCAAACGCGGGCGTCAAGCGAAATCGGGATCGCCCCGGACCTCAGCAACGCCGGGTTGAACTATGTCGGCCGGACGGGAGCGGCCCCGCGCTCAGCTCGCCGGCGGGAATTTCGCGATCAGGTCCGCGACGGCGTCCTTGTGGGTCATGATCATCAGGACCTTGAGCTTCAGGTAGTCGTCCCGGTAGAAGAAATACCCCTTGACCGGGCCCTGGTAGGCCGTCTTCCAGGAGTCCTTGACGAGGAACCAGGTGTCCGGCCCGGCTTCCTTATACCCGACGCAGTGGACGACGTGATCGTCGGTCGAGGCGCCGTTCACGAACCGGAGCTCGCGGCTCGACTGGTCGATCGCGGCTCGGGGGATATCGAAGCTCGGGATGATGCCGAGATTGGCGTCCCCGCGGTTCCCGGGCTCGCCGATGTCGGCGGCGAAGACGACCGAATATCCCTGCTTCAGGGCCCCGGTAACGGCGGCGGTGTATTCATCGAGCGGGACGTTCAGGTAATTCGCGTCGTGCCACCAGTTGTCGGGAACCTTGTATTCCCCCTTCGTGTAGAAGGGCAGGGACTGGAAGCTGAGGAGGCAGACATAATCATCGAGGTCGAGGCCGAGCGCGGCGAGAAATTCTACAGGGGTCAGGGACTTGCCGTCCACGTCGATCCTGTCGGGCGGCCTGCCGAGATGCCTGTCGAGGAGGGCCCGGACCCCGGCGAGAGCCTTCTCCTCGTCCCAAGCGCTCTTGTCCTTGAGCCCGGCAAGAAAAGACCGGAATTCGGTGAAGAGGGCGGCGTGATCATGTTCGGTCCGGCCATCGAGGAGGCCCGTATAATCGGAGAGGCGGACGGCGCCGTACTGCTTCATCCGAGCGATGGCCGAGCCGGGCTCGGAGCCTTCCCCGAGGAACGAATCGCCCTTTTCCCGGACGTAGCGCCTCGCTTTCTCGACAAATTCCCAGTAGACCGTGTACTCTTCGGAGAGCTTGACCTCGGGCCGCCCCAGCCGCTTGAGCTCGGATTCGAGGAGCGAAACTGTTCCGAAGCACCAGCACATCCCGGTGTTATACTGCTGGATGGGGGGGAGGTGGGGGAGCGTCGCGAACTCGTCGAGCCCGCGGGGGCGGGCGACCTTCGAAACGTCCATTGTCAGCCGCTGGTACTCTCCGCCGGACCATTTTTGGGTGACGTAGACGGCCTCGTCGGGAGCCGGGGCCGCGGCCCCCTTCGCCTCCGGAGGGGTCTTCCCTCCGGGCGCGCAGGCCGAAATCGCCAGGATGAGGAGGATGACGGGGAACGCAGGCAGGACGATCCGGATCCGTTTCATGGCTGACCTCCGATCGATGGACGGCATGGCTTCAAAGGGCCCCATTATATGAAGATGCCGGGCGAAAAGCAATCCGGCGCGAGGCGGCGCGCCTTGCCCGCCCGGACCGATTCGTGTATCCTAATGGTCTTAACATGAAGAGGTTCAGTCCTTTATCGAGGCCGGGGGTCCTGTTGGGCGCGGTGCTTATGGCGCTGGCCCTGCCGGGCCCGGTCCCGGCCCTCTCCCGAAAGGACATCGCCGTCGAGCTCCGGGAAAAGCGTATCCGGGACCTGAGCTCGCACGGCCTGACCCTGGCCTTCCATGCCTCCATCCGAAACTCTTCGACCGCTCCCGTCTCGCTCGCCCGCTACACGTACAGGGTCACCGTCAACCAGACCGAATACCTGCGGCTCCCCGTCGTCCTCGACGAGCCCATCGCCATCGGGGCCGGCGAGGAGGTTGTCGTCGCCCTGCCCCTGAAGGTCACCTACGAGCTCCTGTTCCTGGCCGTCGGGCCGATCGAGGACAAGGCCCTCTGCGACGCCGTCGGCGATTTTATCTTCAGGGACGCGAAGGGGAAGGAGGAGAAGGTCCCGTTCGCCTTCTCCGGAGAGTTCCCGATCTTCAAGGACCCGGACGTCCAGTTCCTCCCGCTCCGGGTGAACGACCTCACGGTCGGGGGTGGGGACGTCGTCTTCGACGTCAGGTTCACCAACCCGAACGGCTGGGACCTCATCGTGGACGCCATCCGCTACGACCTCCTCTTCGGGGACACGTCGGTCCTCAAAGGCGAGATCCCCGGCGACAAGAGCGTCCCGGCGAGAGGGGAGAAGACCCTCTCCCTGCCGTTCCTCCTGGATTTTTTCGAGACGGGTAAAGGGGTTTACGACCTGCTCGCGAACCCGCCGGCGCCCTGCCGTTTCTCCGGGGAGATCGTCGTCGAATCGATCTGGGGCCGTCTGACGGTTGCTTTCGACAAATCGGGGCCGTTGGCCCTGGCCGGCAAGTCCGGGTCCTGAGAAAAGCGGGAGGGACCGAAAAGTCGGATAGGGGGGGAGACATGAGCGTCCTCGAGACCATACGCGACCGCCGGAGCATCAGGCGCTTCAGGAGGGACCCCGTCCCGGAGGAAACGCTTTTCCGTGTCCTGGAAGCCGCGCGTCTGGCGCCGTCGGCCAAGAATCTCCAGCCCTGGAAGTTCGTCGTGGTCCGGGACCCGGCGACCAAAGCCGCGTTGGCGAAGGCCTCGTTCGACCAGAGCTTCATGGCCGAAGCGGACATCGTCGTCGCGGCCTGCGGCTTGCCCGGGCAAGCTTATCCGCGGCAGGGGCGCTTCATGAATTCCTGGCCCATCGACCTGGCGATCGCTTTCGAGCACCTCGTTCTCGCGGCCGCCGAAGAGGGGCTGGGGACCTGCTGGATCGGAGCGTTCCAGGAAGCCGAAGCGAAATCCGTCCTGGGGGTCCCCGACGAGGTCCGGGTCATGGCGATGACCCCGCTGGGCTGGCCGGCGGAAACGCCGCCTCCCCGGGGACGCAAGGCTAGGGAAGATATCGTATCTTACGAGCGATATGAATAGTCCGACGGGGCCCTTATCTCGCGGGCCCCGTCAGGTTCGCCTCGTTCAGAACCAATAGCTCAGTCCGGCCGTCAGGGCGTATCCGCCGAGCTCGAAGTCGTCGAAGTCCACGAAAGCGCTGTTGTCCTTGAAACGGCCCTTGGCCGCGTGGTACCGGACCTCGGCCGAGAGGGTGACCCGGTCCCCGATGGGGAACATCAGGCCGGCGAAAGCGTGATATCCGAACGTCGCCCGGGTGTCCTCGCGGGCATCGGTCTGGACGATCCCGTAGATCGGGACTTCGCCGAGGTCGGGATCAGTGTAGAACCACTCGTCGGTGAAATCGATCATGCTGCCCCGGATCCCGACGCTCCAGAAGTACAGCCCGACGCCGCCGCCGAAGTAGGGGATGAACTTGTTCCGGCGTCCCATCGGCATGACCTTGACGGAGAACTGGACGGGCGTAACGGAGACGTTGAATCCGTGGGAGATGTTGAATTCGCCCTCGTAATCGGCGGCCGGAAAAGCGAATTCGCCCTCGTCAAAGGTATAGCCGACATAATCCAGGTAATAGCCGCCCTTGCGTTTGCTGTAGGTATCGATGGAGAACTCGAAGCTGAGATGGCGGCCGACGAAATATTCGTAGCTGAATCCGAAGGTGCTCCCGTTGAAGTTGGACTTCTCGAAGCTCATCTGGTCCAATTCGATCTGCCAGAGGCTGTTGGGCCCGGTGGAGGTCTTGGGAAGATAATATCCGCCCCGCAGGGACATGATGTTGGGGAAGGCCAGGGTCGGGACCAGGATGAGCGCGGCGACGGCCAGGATCAGGTGTTTTTTCATTTTCGTCCTCCTCACACCAGTTATTATAGCAAAATGCGTGCCAATCGGCGCCCGCGGTCTTTACAGGCATAGCGCTCAACGGGGATGTGGCTAAAAAGGGTCATCTGTCCACTAAACAAGCGAGACGTGCGGGACTGGCTAGACCGGCTAGTCTGGCAAGACTGGGAAGATAGGCAGGACGGGCGGGAATACTCACCGAATTGACATTCCCGGCGATGCCCCATACCATGGAGGAGGACACGAAAATGGAACGGCGGAACCCATGAGATCGCGCATCGTCAGGATCGATCCGTCCGGTCCGCAAGAGGAAGACCTTCGGACCCTCGGCGGCATCCTGGCCGCCGATGGCGTGATGGCCTATCCGACCGAGACGTTCTACGGCCTCGGGGCGGTCCTCTTCTCGAGGAAGGCCGTACGTCGCGTCTTCCGTCTGAAGGCGAGGGACGCGGGGAAACCTTTGTCCCTCATCGTCTCCGATATCGATATGATCGAGGAGATCGCGGCGGAGCTCCCCCCCGTCTTTCCCCTGTTGGCGGCCGAGTTCTGGCCCGGCCCGCTGACACTGGTCCTCAAGGCCGCTCCGACGTTCCCGGCGGAGTTCGCCGGCCCCGGCCATACCGTCGCGGTCCGGATCCCCCCGGCCGCCTGGCTCCGGGGCCTCGTCGCCGAGATCGGCCTGCCCGTCACCGCCACGAGCGCCAACGTATCGGGCGAAAAAGAGCTTTCGGACCCGGCCGAGGTCATCCGTCTTTTCGACGGCAAGGTCGATGTCATCGTGGACGGGGGATCGACACCGGGCGGGCTTCCCTCGACGATCGTGGATCTGTCGGCCGGGGAGCCCCGTTTCCTCCGCGAAGGCGCGGTCCCTGCCGCCGCCGTTCGCGCCTGCCTGGGGCTCGGATCCGGGAAATAGGCTAAGCCCTCATCGGCCGGGATCGAGCTATTTCAAGCTGAAGAGCGCGCTGTCGTCCTTGACCAGATTGTCGACGGTTTTCACCCGGACCTTATACCCGCCGCCTTTGGCGAGGCTCGCGGGGATAGCCCAATCAAAGGTCCCGATGTTCGCCGTCCCGGCGCTGATGTCGCTGACGACCGCGCCGTAGCGGAGGAGCTGGATCCGGACGAGGTCGTTCTGGGCGCCGTTCTTGGCCCAAACGATCGTCCGGGTCGTCCCCCGGGTCCAGACCTCGACGGAGGCCGGGGACGTGACCGTCAGTGTGGGCTTGACGACCGCGAATTTCGCGCTCGTCCCCTTGACCGTCCTGTCCGTCGTCGTGATCCTGACCGCATAGTCCGTCCGGGGAGCGAGCTTCGCCGGGATGGCCCAATCGTAAGCCCCGTCGTTCTCGGTGGACGTCGCGACGTCCAGGATCTTCGTCGTCCCCTGGAAGAGCTGGATCTTCACGGTGCCCGACTGGGGGCCGCTCGTGCTCCAGCCGATCGTCTGCGTCGTGCCCCGCAACCAGCGCGCGCCGGCCGCGGGAGACGTCACGGCGATCTGCGGCACGGGGGCGGTATAGGCCTTGATGCAGAAGTTCACCATGTAGGGCGCATAGCTGGCGTCCTTCATCAGGTCCGTCCAGGACGTTCCGTTCGGGCTGAGAAGGCTCTCCCCGCCGTGGGCGACGGCCGCATCGGAATATCCCATCAGCTTCTCTTCGGCCGGGACGGGGTAGCCCCAACCGGGCGTGGTGAATTTAACGACCACCGAGAATTTATGGCCCGCGACGACCGTAACGGGAGCGGGCAGAGGGATGGTCACGTAACCCGGAAGGTCGGATGTTCCCGCCGTCGTGGCCTTGAGCGTTCCCGCCCTGGGATTGGCGGCCGTCGCGTCCGTATAGACGCGGACCTCGTAAGCGCAGTTGGCCGAAACGGCGTAGAATCCGACCGCGGAGACGGCGGATTTCGCCGGAGCCGTGAATACGTTGGCCCCCCAGCCCGTATCGGTCCCGTAACCCCAGCTGTCGCACCAGCCGAGCGGGTCGTACTGGAAGACGCCGCTGTAGTTGTCGGTGTTCTCGGCCCGGAGCACCGCGTTGTACCATCTCCGGGCGAACAACGTGTCGTAGTAGGAAACGTAGAAGTAACCCGACTCGCCCCAGCTCGGCCCCCAGCTGTTCCTGACGATGAAGGCGCCGTCCCCGGGCGGCGAGACGTTGAAATTCGAGGCGGGGTAAGCGTCGTCCCAGCCCACGATGCAGACGGCGTGGCCGCCTCCGCCCGAAATGACGCCGTTGTTGTAATAGCCGGCATGGGCGGCATTGTATCCGCTGTCGACCCAGTACATGGAGACATAGATGGCCCACTGGTCGAAAACGAAGCCCTTCAGGATGTCGTTGTCCAGGCTCGACGCCCGCTCCGGGATGTAGACGATGTTCTGAGCGTGTTTGCGCACGGCCGATGCCGTCGACCCGGCGAAAGCCGCGGAGTAAGCGTAGGGATCGTCGGCCTCGTTCAGCGGCCCCGCCCAGCGCGTCATATAGGCGGTCGACATGTCGATATTACCGCCGTCGCAGGGTCCCAGCGAGAAGCCGGCGTGATCGATGAGATGCTGCTCGGAGAGGTCGAGGGTCTCCCCGGGGAGGAAATAGGATTCGAGGGCCCCGTAGGTCGCGAACGCCCAGCAGCTGCCGCAGCCGCCCTGGTCCCTGACGGCGGGCAGCTTGCTTCCGGGCGTTCTCAGGTCGAATGACGCGGGGAGGGGGCCGCGGTCGAGGATCCTCCGGTTGGGCTGGATCTTGGACGCGCCGACGGGCGGCGGGACCTCGCCGAGGGCGTGCCCGGCGGCGGTCCTGATCGTGGCCCGGCTCAGGGCGCGGGCCCTCAGGTATTCGACGAAATCGGGATTCAAGGGCCCTCTCCCCGGCTTGGGAGGCGCCGGAGCCGCGAGAGAAGTGCCCACGGCGATCGCCAGGACGACCGCGCCAACCCTCAGCCATGGATGCTTCGACATTCCTGTTGCCTTAAACCCTATCGGAATACTAAATAATCTCATTTTATAAGATAATCCCCGAGGGGCGTTCTGTCAAGTCCATGCCCGGGCCGGGGAACCCCCGGCCTACTTGACCTTCGTTCCCGGGGGCAGGTCGCGGTCGAAGAAGGGGACGACGGCCTTGTCGTCGACGACGGCGGCCAGGAGCATCGCCTGGGACTCGATGCCGCGGATCTTCGCCGGCTTGAGGTTGGCGATGACGATGAGGCTCTTGCCGACGAGGTCCTCGGCCGTGTAGGTGTCGGCGATGCCCGAGATCATCGTCCGCTTCTCCGTGCCGAGGTCGATCTCGAGCTTGAGGAGCTTGTTCGTGTTCGGGACGCGCTCGGCCGCGAGGATCTTCGCGACCCGGAGGTCCATCTTCATGAATTCTTCGTAGGTGACGACGTTCGCGGCGGGGCGCCGCGGGGGCCGCGGGCGCCGGGGGGACCGGGGGTGTTCCTTCCATGGTCTTCTCCTTGGGGGTTTCGGACGCGCTCGGCGCGGCCGCGGGCTTGTCCTCGGCCAGGAAATCCTTGAGGAGGACCCTGGGGAACAGGGCCTGCGGCTCCTCGACCGGCCGGCCGGGGGCGTAGCCGTCGAACGCGAGGTCGGCGTAGGCCGTCTCCTCGATGGTTCGGCCTTCACCGAGATATTCCCAGACCCGCTCGCACGAGGACGGCATCACGGGGTAGAGCAGATAGCTCACCCCCCGGACGGCGGCCACGGCCTGGAGGAGGATCCGGGCCAGCCGCGGCCTTTGCCCGGGGTCCTTGGCCATCTTCCAGGGCTCGTTGTCGGCCAGATATTTATTGACGCCGGCCAGGTAGGCCCAGATCTCCTCGAGCGCCCGGTTCAGGGCGCAGGCGTCGTAGAGGTCATGGACCCTGGCCTTCAGCTCGTCGAAACCCGTCCGGATCCGGTCGTCCTCGCCGTCTCGGGGGCGGCGCCGTCGATCGTCCCGCCGAAGTAGCTCCGGATCATGGTCAGCGTCCGCTGGACGAGGTTCCCCAGGTCGTTGGCCAGGTCGGAGTTGACCCGGTGGAGGAAGCCCTCGTGCGAGAAGTTGCCGTCGAGGCCGATGGGGATCTCGCGGAGCAGGAAATAGCGGAGGGCGTCGGGGCCGAAGGTCCTGAGGATGACGTGCGGGTCGAGGACGTTGCCCCTGGACTTGGACATCTTGGTGTCGTCCTTGAGCCACCAGCCGTGGCTGAAGACGCATTTGGGCAGGGGGAGGCCCGCGGCCATGAGGAAGGCCGGCCAGAAGATGGCGTGGAAGCGCAGGATGTCCTTGGCCGATGAGGTGGACGTCGGCCGGCCAGAACTTCTCGGAAGCGCTCCTCGTCCGAGCCGTAGCCGACGCCGGTCAGGTAGTTGTGCAGGGCGTCGAACCAGACGTAGATCGTGTGCTTCGGGTCGTCCGGGACGGGGATGCCCCACTTGACCGTCGTCCGGGTGATGCTCAGGTCCTTGAGCCCCCGGCGGACGAAGCTCGTGACCTCGTTCATCCGGCTCTGGGGCCGGACGAACTCCGGATGCGCCTCGTAGAACTCGAGGAGCCGGTCCTGGTAGGCCGAGAGCCGGAAGAAATAGATCTCCTCCGAGACGAGCGTGCAGGCCTTCTTGCCGCAGTCCGGGCAGGTCTTGCGCCCTTCGGGCCCGAGGGCGACGTCGTCGGCGAGGAAGTTCTCGTCGGAGACGCAGTACCAGCCCTGGTACGTCGCCCTTGTAGATGTCGCCCTTGTCCAGGAGCATCTGGAAGAGCCTTCTGGACGCCCTGCTCGTGGACCGGCGTCGGTCGTCCGGATGAAGCCGTCGTACGAGATGTCGAGGGCCTTCCAGAGGTCCTGCGAACCGGCCGACGATCCGGTCGACGTAGCTCCTTGGGCGTCAGGCCCCGCTCGGCCGCGGCCTTCTCGATCTTCTGGCCGTGCTCGTCGGTGCCCGTCAGGAAGAAGACCTCCCGGCCGCGGAGCCGGTTGAACCGGGCCAGGGCGTCGGCGATGATCGTCGTGTAGGCGTGCCCGATGTGGGGGATGTCGTTGACGTAATAGATCGGCGTCGTGACGTAGAACGTCGTCCGGGTCAGAATTCTTTGCCACTGGTCAGTCCTCCTCGGATGAGCATCATGGCCTCGGCCCGGGTGGCCGCGTTCTTCCGGAACGAGCCCCGGACGGCCGAGGTCACCGTGATGGACTTGGGCTTCTTGGCCCCGCGCATGGACATGCACATGTGCTCGGCCTCGATGACGACCATGACGCCCAGCGGCTTGAGGTGCTCGTCGATCAGGTCGGCGATCTGCTTGGTCAGCCGCTCCTGGACCTGGAGCCGGCGGGACAGGGTGTCCACGACCCGGGCGATCTTGCTCAGGCCGACGATCCGGCCGCCCTTGGGGATGTAGGCGACGTGGGCGACGCCGGCGAAGGGCAGGAGGTGGTGCTCGCACATCGAGTAGAGGGGGATGTTCTTGATGAGGACCATCTCGTCGTGCTTCTCGTCCTCGATGACGCGGAGGTCGCGGGCGGCTTCCTCGATCGGACCCGCCGAGGATCTCCTGGAGCATCTGGGCCACGCGCCGGGGCGTCTCCCGGATGCCCGGCCGGTCGGGGTCCTCGCCGGCCCCTTCGAGGATGAGCCGTGACCCCTTTTTCGATCTTCTTCAGGTCCATCATGACTCCTTCGCCGCCCCCGCCGCTCCGGCCCTTGCCGCCGAACGCTTTCAGCGGCCAGCCGGGCGATCTCCTTGAGAGGGAGGCCGCGTCTTCGCGGCGACCCTCAGGCAGTCCTCGTACTCCGGCTGGACGTTGACGGCTTCGCCGCCCAGGCGGGACACCTTGATGCGCGATCTCCTCGCCGCCGGACCCGGACCTTGCGGAACTCCCGCTCGAGGACCCGCCGCTCCGACGGGGTAGAAGCGGACCCCGATCGAGCTCGTCTCCCGGAAGACGGCCTCGATCAGGGCGTCCATTCTATCAGCCTCGGCGAGCAGGGTCAATTTCGTGGCCAGCCGGCCCTTCTTCATGACGACGGGGGTCAGGAAGGCGTCCAGGGCCCCGAGCTCGAGGGCCCGTTCGAGGAAGCGGGCCAGGACCTGGGGGGTCGCGTCGTCGATGGTCGTCTCGATGACGTAGACCTGCTTTGCCGGCGTCGAAGCCGCCGCTCCCCATAGAAGGCGCGCAGGATGTTGGGCAGGCCCGGGAACTCGCGGCTCCCGGCGCCGCAGCCGATCCTCTCGTAGGTGATCTCCGGGAAGCCGGAGGAATTCCTCGGCCAGGGTCGCGACGATGGCCGCCCCGGTCGGCGTCACGAGCTCCTCCTCGGCCCCGGCGGAATAGACCGGGACTCCCTTGAGGAGCTCGGCGACGGCCGGAGGAGGGACGGGGAGGACGCCGTGGGACGTCTTGACCCATCCCGAGCCGACGTTGAGGGGCGAACAGAAGAACTCGCCCGACGCCCAGCGCCTCGACCAGCCAGCAGGCGCCGAGGACGTCGACCAGCGCGTCGTCGGCCCCGGCCTCGTGGAGGTGGACGGTACGGAGCGGGCGGCCGTGGACCTTGGCCTCGGCCTCGAACAGCTTCCGGAAGATCTTCAGGCCGCGGTCCTTGACGGCCGCGGAGAACGGGCTCCGGTCGATGATCCGTTCGACGTCGCCCAGGGTCCGCTCCACGGGCCGCTTGCGCTCGACTCGGACGTCGACCTTGAGCCCGCGCAGATGGGACCGCTGCGTCTCCCGGATCTCGATCCGGACGGGGAGCTTCAGCCGGCCCATCGCCCTGGACGAAGCGGTCCGGCTCGACCCCGAGGTCGAGGAGCGCGCCGAGGATCATGTCCCCGCTCAGCCCCGACGATGCGTCGAAATAGACGTATTTCATGCTCTTGCCTCTGTCCGGGCGGAAGCGTCCTCGTCGTCCGCGGCGCGTCCAGCCTTTCGTCCTAGGATAACCCAAGCCTCCCGCCAAGTCCAGACGCCGGCGTCGCCGTCATCGGCGCGCCGCGCGAAGCGAGGCTCGGGATCGACCCCGCATGAAACCCCGGCCTTCATCCCGGGGGATAGAGGGGTTGACTTGCCCATTCATTGAAGATATATCATTAGTCTCGAACGAGGAGGAAAAATGGCCCCTTCAGCGGACGCCCGCCCCTAGGCGGATATCGGGATCCTGGGAGGCACCGGCCTCTACGAGATCGAGGGACTCCGCGACGTCCGGGAGGTCCCGCTCGATACGCCCTTCGGCGCTCCTTCGGACGCCTTCGTGACCGGGACGCTCGAGGGTCGCCGGGTCGCCTTCCTCAGCCGCCACGGCCGGGGTCATCGCCTCCTGCCCGGCGAGGTCAACTACCGGGCCAACGCCTACGGCTTCAAGATGCTCGGCGTCCGGAGGGTCATCTCGGTGAGCTCGGTCGGCTCGCTCAAGGAGGAGATCCGGCCCAGGGACATCGTCCTGGCCGACCAGTTCTACGACAGGACCCGGCGCCCGAACACCTTCTTCGGGGACGGGATCGTCGCCCACATCGGCTTCGCCCGGCCGGTCTGCCCGGACCTCTCCGGCGTCCTCCACGGCATCGGGACCGGGCTCGGCCTCCGGATGCACATGGGCGGGACCTATCTCTGCATCGAGGGGCCGGCCTTCTCGACGATCGCCGAATCCCGGACCTACAGGTCCTGGGGCTGCGACGTCATCGGCATGACGGGGGCGACCGAGGCCAGGCTCTTCCGCGAGGCCGAGATCTGCTATGCCACGCTCAACCTCGTCACCGATTACGACGTCTGGCACGACGAGGAGGAGACCGTCAGCGTCGACCTCATCTTCGAGAACCTCCGACTGCAACATCGGGAACGCCAAGGCCGCTCGTCCGGAAGGCCGTCGTCGCTCTCCCTGAAGGGCCCCCGGGGGCCTGCGGCTGCGGCGATGCCCTCCGCGGCACCATCGTCACCGACCCGGCCCTCGTTTCCCGGGAGACGAGGGACCGGCTCCGTCCGCTCATCGGGAAGTACCTGGCATGAGGGCGCGCCTATGAGCCTGGTCATCGTCGGTTCCCTGGCCTTCGACACCATCGAGACCCCGAAGGAGCGCCGGGAACGGATCGTCGGCGGCTCCGGGACCTATTGCGCCCTGGCCGCGAGCTTCTTCACGAAGCCCCGGATCGTCGGCGTCATCGGCCGCGATTTCCCGAAGGACGACGCTGGCCTTCCTGCGGTCGCGGAAGATCGACCTCAAGGGCGTCGAGGTAAGGCCGGGGAAGACCTTCCACTGGGAGGGCCGCTACGGCGAGGATCCCAACCAGCGGACGACCGTCCGGACGGACCTCAACGTTTTCGCCGACTTCAAGCCCCGCCTCCCGCCGTCGTACCGCTCCGCGGACATCCTCTACCTGGCCAACATCGACCCGGACCTCCACGGCCCCGTCCTCGCCCAGGCGAAGAAGCCGCGGCTCGTGGCCATGGACACGATCCGCTACTGGATCGAGACCAAGCCCGACGCCGTCGTCCGGGAGCTCGGGCGGGTCGACGTCTATTTCGCCAACGACGAGGAGGTCAAGCTCCTCGCCGGCGACAGCAACCTGGTCCGGGCCGGGAAAAAGCTCCTGAAGTACGGCCCGTCCCTCGTCGTCGCCAAGAAAGGGGAGCACGGCGCCCTCGTCTTCGGCCGGGACTTCGTCTTCGGCGTCCTCGCCCGGCCCTGCGACGAGGTCGTCGACCCGACCGGGGCCGGCGACAGCTTCGCCGGCGGGTTCCTGGGCCACCTCGACCGGGTCCCCCGGCCGACGCGGCCGGGAGCTCCGGCGGGCCGCCGTCTACGGGAGCGTCATCGCGTCGTTCGTCATCGAGGACTTCGGCGTCGACCGGTTTCTGACCCTTCGTCCCGAGGAGATCGACGCGCGCTATCGCGAGTTCCGGAAGCTCGTATCGTTCTGACGAAAGGGGAGGGGAACATGCCGGACCTGAAGATGCCCATGGAGCCGTTCCGGATCAAGGTCGTGGAGCCCCTCTGCCTCGACGACGCGCAAGGAGCGCGAGGGCGCTTCTCGAGCGGGCGGGGTTCAACGTCTTCCAGATCCCGGCGGACAAGGTCCTCATCGACCTTCTCACGGATTCCGGGACGTCGGCCATGAGCGACGACCAGTGGGCCGGCATGATGACCGGCGACGAATCCTACGCCGGGTGCCGGAACTTCTTCCATTTCGAGGCCTCCGTCAGGGACATCTTCGGATTTACCCACGTCATCCCCACCCATCAGGGGCGGGCCGCCGAGCGGATCCTGTTCGGGACGCTCGTCCGCAAGGGCGACTTCGTCCCGAGCAACATCCATTTCGACACGACGCGGGCGAACATCGAGGTCCTGGGCGGCCGGGCCGTCGACCTGGCCGGCCGGATGGCCTACGATCCCGACGCCCTCCAGCCGTTCAAGGGCGACATGGACGTCGCCAAGCTCAAGGCCTTCATCGACGCGAAGGGGAAGGCGCGGATCCCCCTGGTCATGATGACCGTCACCAACAACAGCGGCGGGGGCCAGCCCGTCTCGATGAAGAACATCCGGGAGGCGAGCCAGATCTGCCGCCGGCGCGGCATCCCGTTCTTCTTCGACGCCTGCCGCTTCGCCGAGAACGCCTACTTCATCAAGAAGCGGGAGAAAGGCTACGCCGGGAAATCCATCCTGGAGATCGCCCAGGAGATGTTCTCCTACGCCGACGGGGCGACCATGAGCGCCAAGAAGGACGCCCTGGTGAACATCGGCGGCTTCGTCACCCTCGACGACGACGCCCTGGCGGAGAAGCTCAAGAACGCCCTCATCCTCGGTGAGGGATTTCCGACCTACGGGGGGCTGGCCGGACGCGACCTCGAGGCCGTCGCCCGGGGGCTCCGGGAGGTCCTCGACGAGCGCTATCTCGAGCACCGCACGGCCCAGATCGCCTACCTGGGCGCCCTGCTCGAGGCCGGCGGCGTGCCCTTCGTCAAGCCTGCGGGCGGGCACGCCATCTACGTCTTGGCCGACAGGTTCCTGCCTCATATCCCTCGTCCCCAATTCCCCGGCTGGGCCCTGACCGTCGCCCTCTATCGAGAGGCCGGGATCCGGGCCGTCGAGATCGGCGGCGTGATGTTCGCCAGGAAGGAAGACCGGACCGGCAAGGAGATCTATCCCGAGCTCGAGCTCGTCAGGCTGGCCGTCCCGCGCCGCGTTTACACGGCCTCCCACCTCGCGTTCGTGGCCGAATCGCTCATCGAGCTTTTAGCGAACCGGGACAAGGTCCGGGGACTGAGAATCGTCCGGGAGTCGCCGTTCCTGCGTCATTTCACGGCTCGGCTCGAAGAGATCTGAGGCGCGGCGGGTTCCCCGGGGCGTCTTTGCCGTTGCTTTTTCCGTTTCCCTGTGATAATTAAGAACCAACAAGGGGAACATGCAGCGGCAGGTTATTGCCCTCATCGCATTGGGTTGGATGGGACAGGCCCTCCTTTACGGCGGGACCGGGCCCAACGGCCTCCGGATCGAGCATACTCCCATCGCGGCCTACCGGGCCGGGGAGAGCCTGACCATCGCCGCCCGGGCACCGGGGGCCAGGGAGATGAGGATCCTCTTCCGCTTCCCGGGCGTCGAGGAATTCCAGGTCAGGCCGATGGCCCGGGGCTCCGACGACGATTTCACATATGCCCTGGATTCCCGCGAGGTTACGGGGAATTCCTTCGAGTATTATATCGAAGCCGAGGGCAAGGGTGAGACAGCATCCCTCCCGGCCGGAGCCCCGTCATCGTTCTTCACGGCCGCCGGCGAGGGAGGGGGGGCCGCTCCCGCGATCCCGGACGACCTGCCTTCTCCGTCGCCCGCCGGGGGCAAGGTGACCTGGCCCGTTTCCCTGACCGGGACCGGTCAGGCCGTCATCTACGAGAAGGACGAATCCTCATCGCCCAAGGACCTGCCTCTGGCGGGCAACGTCCGTCTCGCCGCGGACTATCGGAAAGGGGACACGAACGTCGTCATCGACAGCACCTTCAATTACACCAATACCCCCGTCCAGGGGGAGAAGGACATCGACCTCGCCAACATGGCCGTTTCCGTCGTCCACGACCGCCACTCGCTCAAGGCGGGCGACGTCAACATCACCGAATCCGAGTTCACGGTCCAGGGGCTCGGCCGGCGGGGCCTGGAATACGCCTATAGCGGCGCCAAGGCCTCGGTCCACGTCTTCGACATCAACTCCCAACAGCCTCGGGGGTTCGACGGGTTCGGGATCCCGAGGGCCGCCCTGAACATCTTCGGCGGCGCCGTCGGGACCAAGCTCCTGAAGGACGCCGTCTCCTTGAAAGCCGTCTATCTTTCCGGGAAGGACGATCCCACCCGCGGCGTGAACGTCTCGGAATCCTATTTCAACGCCCGGGGGCGCAAGGGCAGCGTCTTCGCCCTGGTCGAGGAGACGAGCCTCTTTCAGAACAAGCTCACCCTGGGGGCGGAGTACGCCCGGAGCGACTACGACGGCGATATCGGCGACCAGTCCGGTTCGCGGAGGGACAGCGCCTGGAGGGTCGGCGGGACATTCCAGTCGGGGATCGTCCAGGCGGGAGCGGTTTACAGGTCCATCGGCGGGGCCTTCAATCCCATCGGCTTCCAGTACTTCGCGAACGACCGAAGGGGTCTCGAGGCCAACGTCGGCCTGTCCAAGGGCCGGCTCAGCCTGACCGGGTCGTTCCAGTCCATGAGGGACAACGTCAAGGACGACGCGGAGCGCGATACCACGGCGAACGTGAACGGGAACCTCAATTTTTCCTGGAACGTCTCCGACAAGGTCTCCCTGAACCTCGGATATCAAAGGAGCGAACAGGATACGTCGCGGGAGAACGCGACGCCGCTTTTCCCCCAGGACATCACGACGAACCAGGTCTCCGGCGCGGTGATGGTCACCTTCAGCCCATCGGCGAGCCTGAACCTGCAGCTCGCCAACGCCAACGCCTCGAGCAAGTCCTCGCCGCAGGGCAACAACACCGGGCTCAACGCGAACCTGGGCGGCTCCTTCCGGGTGGGGACCTTCCTTTCCTTGGCCCCGACCCTGGGCTATGCCAACGCGAAGAACAAGTTCACCGGGGAGAGGCAGCTGACATACAATTCGTTCCTGACCGCCGAGGCCGCCATCGTCCCCGAATGGTTCTCGGCGTCCGTCCAGGGCGGATTCAGCCGGGCGGACAACGGCTCGATGGGCACGATGGACGCCCTCAACCTCTCGGGGATGCTCAGTCTGCAGCTCGGCAAGCTGATCAAGGCCGGCACGGTATCCTTATCCGTCAGGGGCAATTACGGCCGGACGAAGATGACCGGGTTTTCCAATACGGTCTCCGCGATCCTGGCCCAATGCGATTTTTCGTTCTAGGAGAGGCCGAAGATCATGACGTCCATCGGAAGGAGCACGGGGAAGGCGGGGAAGGCTCTCGCCGTGGCGGCGGCCCTGGGGATCCTGGTCGCGGCCGCGCCGCTCCTCGCGGACAGCATCGTCCATAATCCCGCCGCGCCGAACGTTGAACAGGGAGTGAACTTCCGATACGTGCCGACGGGAACGGTCGGGTACCCGATCCGCTGGGACTTCGGCGACGGCAGGGTCTATCTTTCGCCGGCGAACGTCCTGACGGCTGTGCATACGTATGCGGCCGCGGGGCTCTACACGGTCCGGGCCCAGATCCAGACCCTCGCCACCCCTTTCCCCGTGATCCGGACGACGATCAGCGTCGTCGAGCGCAGGTCCGTCACCTTTTCCCCTCCGAGCCCGATGACCGGTCAGCCCGTGGCCTTTACCGCCAATAACTTCCTATCGACATCGCTCCAGTGGGACTTCGACGATGCGGCTCCCTTCAACGGCGGCCCCGGGCAGGTCCACGCCTTCGGGACGGCCGGAACGCACAGGGTCGTTGTCAAGGATTGGGACGGCAGGTCCGCGGTCCCCATCGTCGCCAGCCTCGTCGTCGGCTCTCCGCCGGCGCCGTCGATCGTCTTCACGCCCGCGGATCCACGGGCCGACGAGGCCGTGGAATTCCGGGCCATCGACTTCACGTCGAAAACGCTCATCCGCTGGGATTTCGGCGACGGCACGGTCGCCAACGACACGACGCCGCCCGCGGTCGCCCATGTCTATCGCGCCCCGGGGACTTACGTCGTCCGCGCCTATGACGGCGGGGCCGGGGCACCGGCCGCCCAGACCTCGGTCCGGGTCATGCCGGGACGACAGATCACGTTCAGTCCTCCCGATCCCCGGGCCGGCGAGGAGATCACGTTCCGGGCGTTGAATTTCAGGTCCGCGACCGTGCGCTGGGATTTCGGCGACGGCGCGACCGCCAACGCTGCAACCCAGCCCGGGATCACGCATGTCTATCTCACTCCGGGGACCTATATCGTCCGGGCCTACGACGGCGGGGCCGGCGCGCTTTCGGCCCAGGCCTCGGTCGGGGTCCTGCCGGAGCGCCTGATCACGTTCAGCCCCGCCGACCCGAGGGCCGGCGAGGAGATCACGTTCCAGGCGTCGAATTTCAGGTCGGCGACCCTGCGCTGGGACTTCGGCGACGGTAGTGTCCTCTCGGCCGGGACCCGGGTCCAACACGCGTTCCGGACGGCGGGGCCCTGGACGGTCCGAGCCTTCGATCGGAGCGGTTCGGCCGAGGTCGCCAAGTCGCTTTCGCTCATGGTCCTCCCGGCCCAGGGCCCGAGGGCCAGGTTCGCCGTCTCCTTCATCCAGCTCCGCTTCGAGGACGGGAAGGCCTACAAGGTCGTTCCCCGGCAATTCGACTCCCTGACCGCCTTTGCGGAGATCAAGTTCGAGGGCACCGGCGTCCTCCAGGCCCAGTGGCTCGTCGACGGGATGCCCTTCAAAACGGTCTTCACGAGCCTGTCGTTCGCGGGGACCACCATCATCGATTCCGGCAGGGTCCCGGGCCTCCCGTCTCTCATCCCCGGTCTCCACGAAATCAGCCTCAGCCTCATGCAGCCTCAGGCCGAGTTCGTCGTTCCGATGATCCGCTATTTCGTGACCGCGGACGCCGAGCCGCGCTCCGCGGTTGATTTCCTCCTGGAAAGAGCGGCGACCATCGACGGAGCGCCCCTCGGGGGGGACGAGGCGACGATCGAAGCGCCCGTCGGGGAGCACTTCCTCCTCAAGGGCTGGGTCCGGAACGAGAGCAGGGCGGTCGTCTCCTTCGGCCTGCTCCGGGTCTTCCTCGACGAGGCGCTCGTCGACCAGAAGATCGTCATGGACCTCAAGCCCGGGGAGGAGCGGCGGTTCGAATCGTCCGTCTTCAACCCGGCGGCCGGCAGGAAACGGCTCCTCGTCGCCCTCTATGACATTTCGCGACGCCCCGCCGCGGTCCTTTACATCAGGGAATACTCGGTCGTTCCCCCGAAATAAATTGTGAGCGAGACGAGCGAGACGAGTTACTTGATCCGATAGAACCACATCAACGGCAACCAGAGCGACGTCCCGTAGGGGAGGTTCCGGTTATTGACCAGGACCTCGGTATCGTCCCAGCCGCTGACGAGGTTGAAGAGCTCGAAGAGGTCGTCGACCTCGGCGGGGGTGTAGGTGGCCGAATGCCGGAGCCATTCGCCGCTCCCTTCCTCCGTATAGGCGAGATTCCGGCGGGCGATCTCCACCGCGCGGGCATAGCCCAGGGCGGGCTTGACGCCGAAGACGACGGTGATCCGGAACGTATCGGCCTGGGGCGAAGGCTGGAGGATGTCGGCCAGTTTCTCTTCCGAAGCGCGGTCGGACATGCCTCAAGTCTAGCCGAACGGCGGCCGGTTTTCAAGGGCCTCCCCGGGACCGAAGGGGGCCTACTCCTCCCTGAGCTCGACGCTGCCTATCCCGGCCTCGACCTTCACCCGGATAGTGACGGCCGTCCGGCCTTCGACAGTCCGGCCGAAGGCGCTGTTCACATAACGGCGTCCGTCCTTGACGAATCCGGGGGCGCTCACCGAGCCGAGGCCGCCGTCGACATCGACCCGGACGCCGACGTCGCGGGGGAGCGTGATCCTGGCGCTGCCGATCCCGCCGTGGACCCGGACTTCGAGGTCCCTCGTCCGGGCGCCGGTCAGGTCGAGGTTGAGCTCCCCGACTCCCATATCGACCTCCAGGGACGCCAGGTCGACATCGCGCAGGTCCAGCCGGCTCTCTCCCGCCCCGAGCTTGAGCTCGAGGTCGATGGGCAGGCTCTTGGCCAGGCGGATGTCCCAATCGTTACGGCGATGTCCGATGAAGAAGCTGTGGCCCTTCCTCTGCCGGACCATGAGCCGGCCCCGCTCGCCGACGACCCGATACTCGATCTCAGGCACCCAGCGCTTCAGGTTGGTCGTGAATTCGGCTTCCATCAGCGAGGGCGCCCCGCCCGAGAGCCGGAGCTCCCCGGCGCCCATCCGGACCGAAACCGTGGCCGACGTGGCGCCCCCGGCGTCGATCGTTCGCGTTTCCGTGCGCGTCTCCCGGTGCTCATCGCAGGAGGAAAACGCCCAGACGAGCCCGGCCGCGGCCAGGATATAAGCCATGTTCCTGATCTTCATGCGTGTCGCCCTCCTATCCCGAAGTATGGATTCCGCGGGGAATGGTCCCCCGGTCCGCTCATTGGATCCGCTTTCCCGTCATCGTCTCCCCGCCCTGGCGCAGGATGAGCCCCGTCACGCGCCCCGAGCCGTCGGCGACGAACTCGATCTCGGCGTCGACGTCCGTGACGAAGAACTTCGTTGCGGACTCGGCGAAGAGCTCGACCTTCATCTGGCCCGGGACCAGGGACATCAGCCGGCCGCCCTCGTTGACGATGGCGATCGTGAACCCCGGCGCGAGCTCGTATTCCCCGACGTACCGCTCGATGACCCCCGGAGCGAGGGCGATCGCTTGGCGCGGCGCGGGCAGCGGCTTTGCCGTCCTCTCATAGATCTCGGCGGGGCCGATGCGGGCCTCGAGGCGGAGCCCCGTGACCCGGCCTCCCTCGTCTTTGACGACGCGGATCCGGGCCGGGTTGTCCGCGAAGAAGAGCTCCGTCGGAGAGGCGGCGAAGATCTCGTTCTTCGGGCCCCCGGCCCGCTGAGAGAAGAGCTTGTCCCCGTCTCGGGTGAGATAGCGCGCCTGCTTGTCCGCGTTCTCGTAAACGCCCGTGAGGGCGTCCATGTCGGCGGCGGCGAGCGTCACGGGCTTCCGTTCCGGCTCGGCCCGGCCCAGGACCGCGTCGGCGATCTTGACGGCCCGCGGTTCCGGCCCCCGGCCCTCGGCTGCCGAGTTCGTCAGGATGCACAGGAACAGGCCGTCCTCAGGGAAGGTCATCTCGTAGGACGTGAAGCCGTTGATGCCTCCTCCATGCTCGATGGAGCGATGCCCCCGGTCGTTCCCGATGAACCAGCCGTAACCGTACCCCGTGGATTCGCCGCCGGCCAGTCGATAGGGCGAGAATGCCCGGTCCAGCCATTCCTTCCCGACGAGCTTTCCGGAGAAGACGGCGTCGTTCCACACGGCCATGTCGTCCACCGACGAAACGAGCGAGCCGGCGGCGTAGGGCTGGGTCATGCTCAGGTACGGCGCGTTGACGAAGCCGTCCGGGCCCTTCTGGTAGCCGGGGACGCGGCGGGCGATGACGGGCTCGACGCTCCCGTAGTGCGAGTGTTTCATGCCCAGGGGATCGAAGATGTGGGCTTTCACGAAACCCTCGTAGGTCTCTCCCGACAATTTTTCGATGAGGGCGCCCAGGATGACATAGCCCGTGTTGTTGTAGTTCCAGCGCGTGCCGGGCTCGAACTCCAGGGGCTTGTCCTTGGAGAGGGCGATGATCTCCCCGGGCGTCATGTCCTTCCGCCACAGGGGGAGCCATTCCGCCATGTTGGTATAGCTCTTGATCCCGGACGTGTGGGTCAGAAGGTTCTCGACGGTGATCGCCTTGCCGCCCGTCGGGACGTCCGGCAGGTATTTCGTGATCGGGTCCTCGAGGGAGAGCTTCCCCCGGGCGGCCAGCATGAGGACGGCGACGGCCGTGAACTGCTTGGTGATGGAACCGAGCCGGAAGACCATGTCGGGCTCGACGGGCACGCCGAGCTCGAGGTCGGCCATCCCGTAGCCCTTGCGGAAGATCGTCTTTCCGTCCTTGCGGACGATGATCGCCGCCCCCGGCTCGCCGGGCTTATAGACCTCTGACATGACCGAGTCGATCCTTTTCGCCAGGGCGCGTCGTCGGTCCGCGGGGCCTCGGCGGCGCGCGCCGTGAACGCGGAGACCAGCGAAAGGACGATCGTCAGGCCGACCGTTCGTATGATGCGGACCATGAACGCCTCCTCGGGACGGGCTGTCACTATTATCATACGATTTTCCGGGGGTGAAAGTTCCGGCCCTCCGCCCGAGGCGCGGAACGACGGCACCGGGCCGGTTCGCCCGGCGCCGTCCGGGGTTCCGGGCTACTTGCGCCCGTTGCCGTTGAAAGCGGTGATGTCCAGGAACCCGTGTCCCGAAAGGTTGAACAGGAGGACGCGCTCCTTGTGCTCCTTTTTCGCCGCGAGCGCCTCGTCGATCACGGCGGCGATGGCGTGGGCGGATTCGGGGGCCGGGAGGATGCCCTCGGCCTTGAGGAAAAGGGTCGCGGCGTCGAAGACCTTGTCCTGGGGGTAGGCTTTCGGCGTGACGATCCCCGACCGGACCAGGTGGCTGACGAGGGGCGCCATGCCGTGGTAACGGAGGCCGCCGGCGTGGATGGGCGGGGGGATGAATTCCATCCCGAGCGTGTACATGTAGAGGAGCGGAGCCATGCCGACGCTGTCGCCGCTGTCGTAGCGAAGCTCGCCCCGGGTCAGCGTCGGACAGGATTCGGGCTCGACGGCCACGAACCGGATGCTCCGGCCTTCCTTGAGGTTCCTCCGGACGAAGGGGAAGGAGATGCCGGCGAAGTTCGAGCCGCCGCCGACGCACCCGATGACCGTGTCGGGCTCGGCGCCGAGCTCGGCCATCTGCTTTTCGGCCTCGAGACCGATCACCGTCTGGTGCATCAGGACCGCGTCGAGGACCGAGCCGAGGGAGTACTTCGCCCCGGGACTCTTGACGGCCGCTTCCACGGCCTCGGAAATGGCGATGCCGAGGCTTCCGGGGTGGTTCGGGTCCTTGGCGAAGAACCGCTTCCCGGCGTCCGTCGTGTCGCTCGGGCTTTCCCGGACCGTGCCGCCGAACATCTCCATGAGGATGCGGCGGCCGGGCTTCTGGCGATAGCTCGAACGGACCATATAGATCCTCGTTTCGATGCCGAACTTGGACCCCGCATAGGCCAGGGAGGCGCCCCATTGGCCGGCGCCGGTCTCCGTCGTCAGTGTCGTGATGCCCTCCCGGGCCGCCAGCCAGGCCTGCATGATGGCCGTGTTGGTCTTGTGGCTTCCGACGGGCCCGACGCCTTCGTACTTGTAGAAGATCCGGGCGGGCGTATCCAGGTATTTCTCGAGCCCGGCGGCGTGGACGAGAGGGGTCGGCCTGAAGATCGAATAAGCCTCGAGGACATCGCCGGGGATCGGGACATTCCGCTCCGACGACATCTCGTGGCCGACGAAGCCCTTGGAAAAGAGCCCTTCGAGGTCCGAGGGGACCAGAGGCTTCCTGGTCACGGGGTGCAGGGGGGGCGGGGGAGGGGTGGGGAGGTCGGCCTTGATATTGTAGTAATGGGTCGGCAGGTATTCGGATTTTCGCGATGCGAATCGTGACATGATCATTCTCCTTGAACGAATTTCAACCTTGAGATCGGGATGGAGTGCGGAAAAGGACGGTTTACAGGGCGCGGGAGGGCGCCCACCAGGACCAAGCGGAGGAGATCGGAACGGACAGAGGTCCGGCGACGAATTCGCGGGCGCTCGTTCCGTTACACATCGGTGGCGAATTATAGGGAGGCCTCGCTTCCGTGTCAAGCGAAATAAACGAGCGGCCCGGGCCTCGGAGGGCCGCGGGCTTGAAATCGCGGCGAATTGTCATAGAATGGATTCGCCATGCCCGAGATCTTCCCCTTGTCCATGGGCCACTGTCACGTCGCCCTCATAGGCACGGCCAGGGGATTCATCCTGGTCGACACCGGCGTGCCCGGCACGCTCAGGATCCTCACGGGCGAGCTCAAGCGGCAGGGGATCGGGCCCAAGGAGGTCCTCCTCGTCGTCGTCACGCATGCCCATTACGATCATGCCGGATGCCTGGCGGCGGTCCGTCGGCTGACCGGGGCCGAAGTCGCGGTCCACGCCTCCGAAAAGGGATTCCTCGAGCAGGGGATCAACGCGCCCGCCCGGGGGACCCGGCGCTTCTCGAAGGCCGTTTACCGTCTGGCCAGGGCCCTGACGGCGAAGAGGATGTACGAGGCGACGGTCCCGACGATCCTCGTCGATGACGCCTTCGACCTCGCGGGCTTCGGGGTCGCGGGCAGGATCATCCATACGCCGGGCCACACGGCCGGCTCGACCTCGGTCGTCCTCGACTCGGGCGAGGCCTTTGTCGGCGACGCCTGTTTCAACGTGCCGATCGTCGGGGCGGGGTCGGTGTTCCCGCCCTTCGCCGCCGACGTCCCGGCCCTTCTCCGGAGCTGGGAAAGGCTTCTCGGAACCGGAGCGCGGACCTTCTTCCCGGCGCACGGCCGTCCGTTCGACAGGGAGAAGCTTGTCGGTTCCCTGGCCCGACAACGGACTCGAGAAGTCTCGTCGATGTGAGGAGGCGAGGAGATCATGAAGAAAACGCTTATGGCCGGGACGGTCCCGTTGGTCCTGGCGCTCGCAGTGTTCGTATCGCCCGCAGGCGCCGACGACCGCCTCGCGCGCGGCGGCGCCGGATATTTTATGATCGGGGGGAGCCTGCTCAACCTCAACGGCCTGAACGCGGCCCTGGAGCGCGGCGGGTATTCCCGGTTCCCCGGCTCCTTCCTCACTGTAGGCGGCGGGGGTCATGCTCTCATCGGCCGGCTCATCCTGGGAGGGGAAGGGCAGGGGATGATGGAGAGGAGAGGCTCGGGCGCGGATTCGAAAACGGTCATATCGGGAAGCTGCGGGTTCTTCGATATCGGCTATGTCGTCCACTCCGGGAGCGGACTCCAGGTCTATCCGTTTTTCGGCATAGGCGCCGGGTCCGTCGATCTGAAGATATCGGGCCGCGGGACGGCTCCGTTCGAGGAGGTCCTTGCGGACCCGGGCCGGAGCGCGCGACTCCAGACGAGCGGGTTCCTGATGCAGATCGCCCTGGCCGCCAACCGATGGCTGGGACCCGCCGGGCGCGGCGGCCGCAGCGGCTTCTTCATCGGCGTCCGGGCGGGATACGTTTTCGCTCCGGCCAAGGGGGCCTGGGAGCTCGAGGGGACGGAGGTCGGAGGCGGCCCCGGCGTCGGATGGACGGGCCCCTACCTCAGGATCTCGATCGGCGCCGGCCGAAGTCAGTAAAGCCGCTTGTCGGGCAGGGCGTTCCAGGCCTTGAACAGCTCGAGGCATTCCGGCCGCAGGAACCCCCCGATGATCTCGATCGGGCTCCGGCCGAGGGCCTTGAGCCGGCGGTTCGAGATCTCGAGCTCATGGAAGCCCGTCCTCCTGGCGTCGGCGATGTTCGTCCCGTAGACGATGGTCCCGATGCGCGCCCAGTGGACGGCGCTGAAGCACATGGGGCATGGCTCCGTCGTGGAATAGATGATCGAGCCCGAAAGGTCGTAGGTGCCGAACCCGCGGCAGGCCTTGCGGATGGCGTTGACCTCGGCGTGGGCCGTGGCGTCGTTCCGGAGCACCGTGTTCCGGGCGACGGACAGGACCGCGCCGTCCCGGACGATGCAGGCTCCGAAGGGCCCGCCGCCGGGCGTTCTCAGGTTCTTCCGCGCCTCGCGGATGGCCATTTCCATGAATATCCTATCCGGCGTTTCGGTCATGTCCGCCTCCTCCGCGCTTCCGGCCTCCATTCTGGCATGGGGGATGCGGAGCGTCAACGGGGGCCCGGTCGCGGCGGCGGGAAAATCGGCTTGAACTCGGGGGATGATTCTGTTTAAATGGATAAACGATGAGGTTTCCGAGGATCATCTTCCCGGTCTTCCTGGTTCTCGGCGTCGCCCTCGCGGTCCCCGCGCCGGGGCCTATCCATCTCGTCCGGATCGAAAAAGGGACGCCCGGCCTCGAATCCGTCTTCAGGGCCCGGGGACTCGACATCGTCCAGGAGCTTAAGACCTGCTATGTCGGCCGGCTGGACCGGGAGGAGATCTCCTTCCTGAGAAGCGCCGGGGTACCTGTAACGTCTCTCGATCGCAATATCTCGGGGAAGGTGTATTACCTCGTCCGGCCCGACTCGGACAGGGTGTCCGCGGTCCTGTCCGGCAGGGGCCGGGTCGCGGTCCTCGAACCGGATTCTCTCCTGTTCTGGACGCCCTCCGGAGACGGAGCGGGAGCCATTCCGGCAAGCCTCGCCCGGAAGCGGCTCGCGGCCTCCTCCATCGTTCCCTATCTGCGGAGGTACCCGGTTCCCGCCGCCCCGACGTCCGCCGTCGCCCGGGACCCGATCGTCGGGACCATCGTCGATTCGGTCTCCCGGGAGAACCTGAGGGCCCTGATCAAAACCCTTCAGGACTTCGGGACGCGCCGGACCGACACGCCGGGCTGCGAGGCCGCCGAGGCCTTCGTCTCCAGTTATTTCAGCGGCCAGGGGCTCCGGGTCTTCGACAGATATGACGCCCTCCAAGGAGCGCGGGCCGTCGTCGGCGAGCTCAAAGGCGCGAACTTTCCGGACGATATCGTGATCGTCTGCGCTCACCTGGATTCGACGTCTCCCGAGCCCGACATTCTCGCGCCCGGGGCCGACGATAACGCGAGCGGGACGGCGGCGGTCATGGAGGCGGCGCGGATCCTGGCGCGTCATCCGACGGATTACACGGTCCGGTTCATCGCCTTCAACGGCGAGGAACAGGGGCTCTACGGAAGCCAGGCCTATGCGTCCGCGGCCCACGGCTCCAGAGAGCGGATCGTCGGCGTGGTCAACCTCGACATGATCGGCTATGCCGACCGGATGCCCGAGGACCTGGACGTCTTCGTGAATTCCGCCTCCGAATGGCTGGGGCGGCAGGCTCGCCCTCGACGGGCGCGAATACGCGGGCCTTTCCGTCAAGGCCGAGGTGGACCCTTCGATGGTCTACTCGGACCACGCTTCGTTCTGGGATTACGGCTACGCGGCGCTCCTGGCCATTGACGATATCCCGATCCAAAACCCCTTCTACCATACGATAGAGGACACCCTGAGCACCCTGAACCTCGATTTCTGCGCCCAGGCGGCGAAAGCCGCCCTGGCGACCACGGCCGTCCTCGCCCAGCCCGTCCGGCTGGGGCCGCCGCCCCCCCAGCGGCTCGAGGCCAGATCCTCGTTCTTCAGCGCTCTCCTCGGCACCCGTAAGAACGTCTACCTGCGATGGGAGAAACAGGCCGAATTCGCGCGTGTCAACATCTACAGAACGGAGATCCCCCACGGGTTCTATGAGAAGGTGAACGAGCTCGCCGTCGAAGGATTGTCGTTCGCCGACAAGGGAGTTTCGAGCGGGGTCACCTATTATTATGCCATAACGGCGATCGACCGGGCCGGGGTCGAGAGCAACCTCTCGAGGGAGATCGAGGTCCCGCCCCTGCCGCCGAAGCAGACCTCTTATTAGCGGCCGGGCGCAGGCCCGGCGGGAGCGCACGAAGGAGGCCCCATGAATCCCACGCGGCGGGAGTTCCTGAAAGCCGGCGCGGCGGCCGGATTGAGCACGGTCTTCGCGTCCCTGAAGGCCGTTCCGGCGGCCGCGGATCCGTCCGCCGGGAAGGCCCGGTCCGCATTCCGGGTCGCTCCCATCCCGACCGTTCGGGTCGGGTTCGTCGGCGTCGGCGGCATGGGCTCGGTCCACGTGCAGAACTTCCTCAACATGGACGGCGTCGTCGTCAAGGCCGTCTGCGACGTCCGGGAGGACAAGGTCGCCCGCGCCCGGAAGTGGGTCGAAGAGGCCGGTCGTCCGAGCCCGGCGGGGTATTCCCGCGGCCCCAGGGACTTCGAGCGGATGTGCGCCGAGGAGGACCTCGACCTCGTCCTTACGGCGACCCCCTGGGAATGGCACGTCCCCGTCTGTGTCGCGGCCATGAGGAACGGAAAGCACGCGGCGACCGAGGTGCCCGCCGCCGTGACGCTCGACGAGTGCTGGCGGCTCGTCGAGACCGCCGAGAAGACCGGGAAGCACTGCGTTATGCTGGAGAATTGCTGTTACGATCGGCTGGAGCTCCGGACGCTGAATATGGTCCGCCGGGGCCTGCTCGGCGAGATCCTCCACGCCGAGGCCGGATACCTCCATGACCTGCGCGAGGTCAAGTTCTCGGCGGAAGGGGAGGGCTTGTGGCGGCGCCGGCACTCCATGCTCCGCAACGGGAACCTCTATCCGACCCATGGTCTGGGGCCCGTCGCCCAATGCATGAACATTAATCGGGGAGACGCGCTCGACACGCTGGTTTCGTACTCGAGCCCGTCGCGCGGGCTCCAGGAATACGCGGCCGCCTCGTTCGGCCCGGATTCGCCGCAGGCCCGCGAGAAGTTCGTGCTGGGGGACGTCAACACGAGCCTCCTCCGGACGAAGAACGGCCGGACGATCATCCTCGTCCACGACACGAACCTGCCGAGGCCCTATACCCGGATCCACCTCATCCAGGGGACCAGGGGGGTCGTGCAAAAATGGCCGGACCGGGTCTATATCGAGGGTCGGAGCCCGGAACACGAGTGGCAGCCGTTCGACGCGTATCTCGAGTTCGAACACCCCCTCTGGTCGAGGCTGGCGGCCCAGGGGGAGGGGCGGGGGCACGGCGGGATGGACTTCATCGAGGACTTCCGCCTCGTCGAGAGCCTGCGGAACGGCGAGCCGATGGATATGGACGTGTACGATGCCGCGGCCTGGAGCGCCGTCCAGGAGTTGAGCGTGCGCTCGGTGGCGAAGAAGGGAGCGCCTCAAGCGTTTCCGGACTTCACCCGGGGGGAGTGGAAGAACAATCCTCCTTTAAGCGTCGTCGGATAGCCCGATCGGCTTGACAACGAAGGTCCGGCGACTTATTATAGTACCGTGAAAACTAAATCAGTACTCATAGTACCCACGTCAACCCCTACGGAAGACGAGGTTCTACGGAGACGTATCGTCGCCGAGGCCCGCGAGCTCTTCATTCAGCGCGGCTTTGCCCCGGTCACGACCGGGGAGATCTCGGGGCGGCTTGGCATAAGCAAAGCCACGCTGTACAAGCAATTCGCCAGCAAAAAAGAGATCCTCAGGGCGGCGGTCGACTCGATCAAGGCCGATTTCCTGGCCGGCGTCGACGGGATCATCGCCGACGGCTCCACGGCGTGCCCGGAGAAGCTCATCCGGCTGATGACGCTCATCGGAGACTGGGTCTCCAGGCTCAGCCGCGCCTTGATCGTAGACCTGCGCCGGAACGCGCCGGACGTCTGGGAGGACATCGATCGCTTCCGGAGGCAGAAGATCATCGTGAACTTCAGCGCCCTTCTCGAGACAGGCGTCGAGGAGGGCGTCTTCCGCGTCGATCTCGATCGCGATCTCGTTCTCAGGATGTTCGTCAGCCTGGTCCAGGGCTTCATCAATCCGGACGCCCTCCGCGAATCCCGGCAATCGGCGCGGGAGGTCTTCGAGACGCTCTTCAAGGTCGTCTTCGAGGGCATCCTCACCGACCGGGCCCGCGCGGAGATCGTCGTCCGAAAGCCCATTGAGCCCGGAGCCGATAAGGAGGTCCCGTTATGAGAATGCATGCCAGCGGCCGCCCCCAGGCCCTTCCGATCGTCGCCGCCCTAGCGGCGGGAGCCATAGTTTTCTCCGCCTGTTCCGGGTCCGGGAAGGTCCGGGGGATCGAGGGTTCCGGGACCATCGAAGCCCGCGAGGTCGCCGTCGCCTCCAAGGTCGGCGGACAGGTCCTCGAGATCAGGGCGGAAGAGGGGAGTCGGGTCGGGAAGGGGGACATCCTCGTCCTCATCGACCACGAAACACTCGACATCCAGCTCCGCCAGGCGGAAGCCGGCGTCGCCCTCGCGGAAGCCCAGCTCCGGCTCCTCAGGAAGGGCGCCCGGGCCGAGGATATCCGCCAGGGCGAAGAAGCCCTCCGGCAGGCCGAGGCGAACCTCAAGGTCGCGGCGGACGACGCCCGACGGATGAGGGAGCTCGCCGCCCGAGGCAGCGTGACGCCGAAACAGCGGGACGACGCCGAAGCCCGCCTCGTCGTGGGCCAGGCCCAGGACGCTTCGGCGAAAGAGGCGCTCGCCAAGCTCAGACGTCTGGCCCGGCCCGAGGAGGTCGGCGCCGCCGAGGCGCGCCTCGCCCAGGCCGTCGCGGCCGCCGACCTCCTCAGGAAGACGATCGCCGACGGCACGGTCGTTTCGCCCGTGGCCGGGATCGTGACCCGCCGGCCCGTCGAAGCGGGCGAGCTCGTCTCTCCGGGAGCCACGGTCCTGACGATCTCCGAGCTCGACCGGGTCCATGTCATGCTCTTCGTCACGGAGAAGGAGCTCGGCCGCGTCCGTCTGGGCGGGGAGGCCGACGTGACGATCGATGCCGCGCCCGGCCGCGTTTTCAAGGGCCGGGTGACCTACATCTCCCCGGAAGCCGAGTTCACGCCCAAGAACATCCAGACGAAAGAGGACCGGGTCAAGCTGGTCTTCGGGGTCAAGGTGGAGATCCCCAATCCGGACGGCGCGCTCAAGCCGGGCCTTCCGGCCGACGCGGTGATCGTCCTCGAAGAGCGGTGACCGCATGAACGCGGGTGAAAAGAGGCCGGCGGACGTCCCGGTCATCGAGGCGGCCGGCCTGACCAGGGATTTCGGGAACCTCCGCGCCGTCGACGGCCTCGACCTCGTCGTCCGCAAGGGCGAGATGTTCGCCCTGGTCGGTCCCGACGGCGCCGGGAAGACGACGGCCATCCGGATGCTCTGCGGCATCCTCCCGCCCACGAGCGGGAGGATCTCCATCCTCGGCCGCGACCTCGCCCGCGAGGCGGCATCGCGTCAAGAGCGACATCGGCTATCTCTCCCAGCGGTTCAGCCTCTACGGGGACCTGACCGTCGACGAGAACATCGCCTTCTTCGCCGAGATCCACGGGGTGAGTGATTACGCGGCCCGGCGCGAGGAACTGCTCGAGTTCTCCCGCCTGGCTCCCTTCCGGAAGAGGCTGGCCGAGCGGCTCTCCGGAGGGATGAAACAGAAGCTCGCCCTTGCCTGCACCCTCGTCCATTCCCCGCGCCTCCTCCTCCTCGACGAGCCGACGACCGGCGTCGATCCCGTGTCGCGCCGCGACTTCTGGAAGATCCTGTCGAATCTCCTCAAGACCGGGATCACCGTCCTCATGTCCACGCCCTATCTCGACGAGGCCGAAAGGTGCTCCCGGGTCGGCCTGATGAACACCGGACGCCTCTTGGCGGCCGATACGCCGCGGGCGATCAAGGGGATGATGAAGGGCGAGGTCGTCGAGATCGTCTGCGGCGAGATCCGGCGCGCGTTCGGCCTCCTCAAGGACTGGCCGGGGGCCGGGGAGGTCCAGCTGTTCGGCGACCGGCTGAACCTCGTCGTCGGGGACGCCCGCCGGGACCTCCCCGCGGTCCTGACGCGCCTGAGCGACGCGGGGATCGAGGTCCGGGACCGGCGGATCATCCCGCCCTCGCTCGAGAACGTTTTCATTTCCCTGACGGGTCCCGCGGGCCCGGCGGGCAAGGAGATGCGCCCATGAACAAGAAGATCCCGGCCCTGATCGTCGCGACGGCCCTCGCGGGCTCCGCCGTCGCCTCCGAAAAACGGCCGCTGACCGTCGAAGAGTGCGTCGCCCTCGGGCTCGCCAACAGCAAGGGGCTTCATGCCTCCGCGGCGGCCGCCGAGGCCTCGGCGGCGAGGTCGAGAGAAGCGGGCGCCGCGCTCCTTCCCGTGCTCAAGCTCGGCGCCGGCTATACGCGCCTCAGCGAGGTCCCGCCCTTCGAGGTCCGGCTCCCGTTCCCGGCCGGCCTCCCTTTCCCGATGCCCGAGAAGTTCGTCGTTTCCCCGAGCTATTTCGACAATTACGCGCTGCGTCTCGGCGTCCAACAGCCTCTCTACACGGGCGGCCGCCTCCGGGCGGGCGCCGCGGCGGCGAAGTACGGCGCCGAGGCCGCGGAACTCGACCTCGCGGCGGACCGGTCCGAGCTCATCTATGCCCTCCGGGCCGCCTACTGGGGCCTCTACAAGGCGGGAGAATTCGTCAAGGCCATCGACGAGAACGTCGGGCGCACCGAGGCCCATCTCGCCGACGTCAGGAATTTCTTCGATCAGGGGCTCCTGACCCGGAACGAGGTCCTCCGGGCCGAGGTCCAGCTCTCGAACGCCCGGCTGGCCCGGGTGGATGCGGCGAACGCCGAAGCGCTGGCCCGGGTCCGGCTCGACAGCCTTCTCGGACTGCCCCTGGACACGGAGATCGAGGCCGCGACGCCGGATCGGCGATCCCGCGGTCCCTTATGGCCCCGATGTCTTCCAAGCGGCGGAAGGAAACGAGGAGAACGCTCCCGGCTTCCTCGAGAAGGCCCTCGCCCGCAGGCCCGAGCCCCGGGCCATGGACCTCAGGGTCAAGGCGGGCGAAGCCGGCGTCGCGATCGCCAGGTCCGGATGGTATCCCCAGGTCTACCTCGCCGGGAACTACTACGATCTCCGGCCCAACCCGAGGCTCCTTCCGGCCAGGGACAAGTTCTACTCGACCTGGGACATCAGCCTCAACATCTCCATGGACCTCTGGAACTGGGGGGCGACGGCGCGGCAGGCCGAGCAGGCGAAGGCCCGGCTGGCCCAGGCGCAGGACGCCCTCGGCATGATCAAGGACGCCGTGGCGCTCGAGCTCAGCCAGTGCCGACTCGAGCTCGACGGGGCGAGGGCGAAGATCGCCGTCGCCCGCGAGGCCGCGGACCAGGCCGAGGAGAACCTCCGTGTCGTCCGCGAGCGCTTCCGGGAAGGGGTCGCCCTCAACACGGATGTGCTGGATGCCGAGGTCCTGGCCCTCCAGGCGAAGACGAACCTGACCCAGGCCCTCGTGGACGCCGAGCTCGCCGGGGCAAGGTTCCGCAAGGCCCTGGGGGAATGAGACGGAGCCGAGGATCATGACGGAGATCTCGATCGACGTCCGCGACCTGACGAAGGCGTTCGGCAGGTTCACGGCCGTCGACCATGTGACGTTCGCCGTCCGGCGGGGCGAGATCTTCGGCTTCCTGGGAGCGAACGGGGCGGGAAAGTCGACGACGATCCGCATGCTCTGCGGCCTCCTCGGCCCCACCTCGGGGTCGGCATCGGTCGGCGGCTTCGACATCGCCCGCGAGCCCGACCGGGTCAAGGCGCGCATCGGCTACATGTCGCAGAAGTTCTCCCTCTACGAGGACCTGACCGTGGAGGAGAACATCGAGTTCTTCGGCGGCGTCTACGGCGTCGCCGGCGGCCGGCATCAGCGGACGAAGCTGCCCGGGGTCCTGGAGATGGCGGGACTCGAGGGGCGCGAGCGGAGCCTGGCCCGCGAGCTCTCCGTCGGCTGGAAGCAGCGGCTGGCCCTGGGCTGCGCCCTGCTCCACGAGCCGCGAGATCGTCTTCCTCGACGAGCCGACGGGCGGCGTCGATCCCGTGTCGCGGCGCAACTTCTGGGAGCTCATCAACCGCCTGTCCGGAGAGGGCGTCACGCGTCTTCGTCACGACCCATTACCTCGACGAGGCCGAGTACTGCAACGACATCCGCCTCATCCACGCCGGCCGCATCGTCGCCGCCGGAAGCCCCGGGGAGCTCAAGCGGACCTACATCAGGAACCCCATCCTCGAGGTCGAGTGCGACAGGGTCGTGGACGCGATGGAGATCCTCCAGGGAGAGGACTGGGTGATCGAGACCTCGATCTTCGGGGCCTACCTCCACGTCAGCGTCGCGGACGAACCCGAGGGCCGGGAGCGCGTGAAGGGCGTCCTCGCCGCCGCCGGCATCGAGGTCCGGCGCATGGACAGGATCATGCCTTCGCTCGAAGACGTGTTCATCAGCCGCATCGAAGAGGAGCCCTGCGGCTGAGGTTCTGCCGCCTGCGCGCGGTCATCCGGAAGGAGCTCCTGCAGATCGCCCGGGATCGCCGGACCCTGGTCTTCCTGCTCGGCGTTCCCGGCGCTTCTTCTGGTCATGTTCGGCTTCGCCCTGAACTTCGACGTCAAGCACATCCCCCTGGCCGTCTGCGACGAGGACCGGACCGCCGCCAGCCGGGACCTGGCCGGGAACTTCACCCGGACCGAGTACTTCGACGTCGTCGCCAGGCCCGCCGACCGGCGGGAGATCGACCTCCTGATGGGCGAGGAGAGGGTCCGGGCGGCCGTCGTCATCCCCCGCGATTTCTCCCGGAACCTCCTGGCGCGGACGGGAGGCCCCCGTCCAGGTCATCGTCGACGGGGCGAATTCCATGAGCGCCTCGACCGCCGCGGGCTACGTCGGGGCCATCGTCCAGAACTATTCCGTCCGGGCGACGGCCCGGCTCCTTGCCGAGCGGGGCCTCGGGGGCTTCCGCATGCCCGTCGAAGCCGCGACGCGCGTCTGGTACAATCCCGAGCTCCGGAGCGCCAACTTCCTCGTCCCCGGCCTCATGGCCTTCATCCTCATGGTCATCGTCGTCATCTCGACGGCCTTTTCCGTCGTCCGGGAGAAGGAGCGGGGGACGATGGAGCAGATCGCGGTCTCGCCGCTCCAGCCGTTCGAACTCATCGCCGGGAAGACCATCCCGTACGTCCTCCTCTCGCTCGTGTCGTCGCACTCGGTCCTCCTCCTGGGCTACGTCCTGTTCGGCGTGTCCGTCCGGGGGAGCTACCTCCTGCTCCTCCTGACGATGACCATCTTCCTCGTCGGCGGGCTTGGGCCAGGGCCTCCTCATCTCGACGATCACCCGGACCCAGCAGGTCGCTTTCCAGCTGGCCATCCTGTCCACGTTCCTCCCCACGTTCATCCTGTCCGGGTTCATCTTCCCGGTGCGGAACATGCCCCCCCTCGTCCGGGCGATCACCACCCTCATCCCGGCCCGATTCTTCCTCAGCGCCCTCCGGGGCATCGTCCTCAAAGGGGCGGGGCTCCACGCGGTCTGGGAGGACCTTCTTTACCTGGCCGGTTTCGCCGCCCTGACGCTGGGCGTGAGCACGCTCCGGATGAGGGCCTCGGCCGCGGACGGGGGCGGGGCGGGACACCGGCGGCGGGGAGGAGGCCGCGATGAGCCGCATCTCCCATATCATCCGGAAGGAGTTCATCCAGCTCCGGCGGGACCCCAAGCTCGTCCCCATCCTGTTCTTCGCCCCGCTCATCCAGCTCCTGCTCCTGGGCTACGCCGCGAACCTCGACGTCAAGGATATCCCGACCGTCGTCTGCGACCAGGACGGGACCGCGGCGAGCCGGGCGCTCATATCCCGGTTCATGAACTCCGGCTATTTCGTCCGCGCGGGGACCGTGACGGCGCCGGACGCGATCGACCCCTACCTCGAGAAAGGGAAGGCCGCCGTCGCCGTCATCGTTCCGCGGGGGTTCGCGAACGACCTCGCGGCGGGCACGCCGGCGACCGTGGGGGTCATCGTGGACGGCTCCGAGAGCCAATCGGCCACGATCGGCGCGGGCGCCGCGTCGATGATCGTGTCGATCCACGCCCAGGGCCTCCTCGGCCCGACGATCGATCGGCTCCGGGCCCTCGGCGTCCGGCCGGTCCGGCTCTCCCCCGAGGTCAGGGTCTGGTACAACCCGGAGCTCAGGAGCCGCAACTTCATGGTCCCGGGCATCCTCGGTCTCCTCCTGATGGTCATGACCATGATGCTGACCTCGATGGCCATCGTCCGGGAGAAGGAGACGGGGACGATGGAGCAGCTCATCGTCACCCCCGTCCGGCCGTTCGAGCTCATCGCCGGAAAGCTCCTGCCCTTCCTCATCATCGGCGTCGTGAACGTCGTGATGATCGTCGGCCTCATCTTTCTCCTGTTCCGCCTGCCGATGCGCGGCAGCCTCCTCCTCCTGTTCGGCCTGAGCCTCGTCTTCATGCTGACGACGCTCGGCCTGGGGCTCTTCATCTCGACCATTTCCTCGAACCAGCAGCAGGCCATGCTGACGGCGGTCTTCTTTCTGATGCCCATGATGCTGTTCTCGGGCTTCGCTTTCCCCATCGAGAACATGCCCAAGGTCGTCCAAGCCGTGACCTATATCGTCCCGCTCCGCTATTACTTCGTCGTCGTCCGCGGGATCTACATGAAGGGCGTCGGCATCCACGAGCTCTGGACCCAGGGCCTGGCCATGCTCGTGTTCGGGATCGCGATTCTGACCCTGAGCGTCCTGCGCTTCCGCAAGAAGGTGGGATGAGCCCTTTGCGGGAGAGGGACCCGCCGCCTCCGATTTGACAATGACTTCGAGGATGCCCTATCATGCCGGCTAGATGAAGAACCGAACAAAGGCGGGGGAGGTCCTGGCCATGGTCCTGATGACGATGTCCGTATCGCATCCGGGAGGGGCGGACTCGAGGGCGAAGCGTGTGGAAGACGCTTTCACGGGGATGGCATCGGACCGGGCACCGGGCGCGGCGGTCCTTGTCATCGAGAACGGACGGGTGGCCTTCGAGCGAGGCTACGGCGTCGCCGACCTCCGGACGATGCGGCCCATCGATGAGCTGACGAACTTCCGTTTGGCCTCGGTGACGAAACAATTCACGGCGGCGGCCGTCTGCCTGGTCGTTCGTGACGGCAGGCTGAGCTTTGACGACCGCTTGACCTCCGTTTTCCCGGAATTCCCCGCCTACGGCCGCGATATCACCATTCGCCACCTGCTCCAGCACACGTCCGGGCTTCCCGATTACGAGAACATCATGCCGGATCCCGGTCCGGGCGTCCCGGCCGGGGACGCCCAGATCAGCGACGCCGAGGTGCTTGGGCTTCTCGAAAGGCAAGCCGCCGGGAAGTTCCTTCCGGGAACGCGATGGGATTACAGCAACTCCGGATACGTCGTGCTGGGCCTCGTCGTCGCCAAAGCATCGGGCGTGCCTTTCGGGCGGTTCCTGCGGGACCGTATCTTCGCCCCTCTCGCGATGGACGGGACCGTGGCCTATGAGCGCGGGACGAACGAGGTTCGGGACCGGGCCTTCGGGCACTCGTTCGAGAACGGCGCGTGGCGGGAAACGGACCAGAGCCCGACCTCGGCGACCCTGGGCGACGGAGGGGTCTATTCGTCGCTCCGCGATATGGCCCGCTGGGACGTGTCCCTCCGGGACCACACCCTGCTCAGCGCCGCGGAGATGAAGCTCGCCCTGACCCCCGTCGCCGCGCCGGACGGGCTTCCCGTCGAGCCGGACGGGACGCCCGCGGCCTACGGCTTCGGTTGGTTCCTCAATCCGTGGAAAGGCCACGTCCGGGCCTGGCATTATGGAGAGTCGATAGGGTTCCGGACGGCGATACTGCGTTTCATCGAGGACGGGATCACGGTCGTCGTCCTCTGCAATCGCGCCGACGCGGACGCGGCGGCACTGGCTCTCAAGGCGGCCGAGGCCTATCTCGAAAGAGGGGCCTCCCCGGTCAAGTAGGGGGGAGGAGCCGGCGCAACGCCTACTCGTGGACCTCGAGATCGGGCTTCGAGAAAAGTACGAACCATCACTCTCATGGGCCGGTGCGCGAAAAACCGCCCCACCCTGATCCCGCCCCGGTCAAAACCGGGTCAGGATCAGGATGGGAAGGTAACAGGTCTTATTCGTAGACGAGGATGTCCACCCGCCGATTCTCGGCCCTCCCGTCGCGGGTGGCGTTGTCGGCGACCGGCATGGAGCTGCCGAGGCTGATCGTCTCCATCCGGAACAGCGGGACGTGGTGCTTCATGTAGAGGTAGTTCATGACGGCGTCGGCTCTCTTCTTCCCGAGATAGATGTTGACGCTCTCCTCGCCGGTCTTGTCCGTGTGCCCCTGGATCTCCAGGTACACGCCGCGGTTCAGGGCGACGAGCGCCTCGACGAACTTGTCCAGGGCGGCCTGGGCTTCGGGGGAGAGCTCGGCGCTGTCGAACTTGAACTTCGCGTCGCTGCTCTTCAGGGTCTCGGTGAAGATCAGGTTGCCCCGGATCATCTTCTTGACGTCCTCGATCTTGCCGTCGACGGCGACGAACTGGGTATCATGCTGGGTGATGAGGGAGCCGATCGAGGTCAGGCGCTCGTCGTGCTCCTTGATCCTCTTCTGGCTCTCCTCGACGGACGTCTCCACGCCGTTGACCTTCTGGTCCAGGGCGGCGATCTCCGTTTGGAAATGCTTCTTGGTGACACAGCCGGTTGTGGCGATAAGGACCACCGTCGCCAGCACTCCGGCGATCACCAGGATCTTGCGTTGTCTCATGAAAGCCTCCTTTTTGGCATCAGTCCATATCTATTATAGGCTACCTTGCGGCAGATTCCTAGTCAGTATCCTTCCCGGGCCCGGACCCGGAGCTTCCGGTTCTTCGTGAGGACCTTGATCCTCGTGAATCCCTCCTCCGGGCTCGAGTGCGAGGTGTAACCCAGGATGTACTGGTATCCCGTTTCCCGCCGGATCTCACCCAGGGAACCGGCCAGCTCGGCCGGCGTGTTCACGAAAAAGGCTTTCCCGCCGGTCGCCCTCGAGAAGCTCTCCAGGGACTCGACGATACCGCCGGACGTCAGCCCCGGGGCGCGCTTGTGCTTGCTCAGGAGCTGTTCGTCGAGCGGGATCTTGTACCCTATGGTATAGATCGGAACATCCACCTTCCTGGCGATCTCGGCGGCCTGGGCGGGCGAGTATTGACTGTCGTTCTCGATGCCGTCCGTGACCAGGAGGAGAGCCTTTTTCTCGTGACGGCCCTTCCTCGCGTATTCGGGAGAGACCGCGACGGCGTCGTTCAGCGCCGTCTTGCCGTAAGCCTCCGTCCCGGCCAGGACCTCCAGGAGGCGGGTCTTGTCCTCGGAGTACCCCGAAGCGACCTCGACCTCCCCGTCCGCGAAGATGAGCAGGGCGGCCTCGTCCCCGGGCTTGAGCAGGTCGGTGACGAAGCGGGCGAGCGCGGGCCGGCACTCCGCCATCTTGTCCTGGAGGGCCATGCTGCCGCTGACGTCGAGGAGGATGGTCAGGCTCAGGGGCGCGTTGAAATCATGGGAAAAACGGCTGATCGTGCGCGGGGCGCCGTTCTCGGTGACCGTGAAATCGGCCTGCACGAGGTCGTTGACGTATCGCCCCCTGCCGTCCTGGACCGTCACCGCGAGCGTGACGGACGTGACCGTGACGGCGTACCCCCGAAGCTCCTCGGGCTTGTCCTGGGCGAAGGCCGGCCCGGCGGCCCAGCAGGCGGCGCAGAGCGCGGCCAGCTCGATCATCCGCGGACCAGTTCTCTTTCTTCGGATCAAGGCGGTTCCCTTTCGGAATTACTACACTAGCATCAGGCGGGCGGGAAATCAACGCATACGATCCCGATCCGGAGCCCGGGATATGCTCCGAGTTGATGCGGGGCGGCGCTTTTCCCCTAATTTGGGAATTGGGGATTGACGCCGGCGAACGTATCAAACCGGAGAGTCCCGAGAGGCGGCCCGGATTCTCCGGGCCGGCAGAGGCGGGTTGATTGGAGGGAGGGGACGCGGCCACGTCCGTGACCGCGCCCCCTTCGAAGCGAAGGACGATCTAATGAAGCTTGAATTGGACGGTGACCGTGAACACGACCTCTTTCGCCTTGCCGTCTATGATGAACGGCTCGTATTTCCACTGCTTGACGGCCTCGATGGCGGCCCGGGCGAGGCTCTCGTCGACCGACTTGAGGACCATCACATCGCTGATGTTGCCCTTCTTGTCGGTCCGGACGTTCAGGATAACCGCTCCTTGGGTCCGGGCCTTCCGGGCCTCCTCGGGATAGACCGGCTGGACGGATTTCATGAGGCGCGGGGGCTTGACGTCGTCCCAGGCTTTGACCGCGCCGGATTCGAACTCCGCGAGCTCCTTCTTGAGTTCTGGGGACATGGGGGGGGCGGGGGGCGGAGGAGGCGGCGGCGGCAGGATGCGGTCGGGCGGGCCCGTGATATGGAACGAGCAGAAATACGGCTTGCCCTGACGGTCCTCGAAGCCGAAGACGGCCCGGTGCCCTCCGGCCAGAAGCATCTCGGTCGTAAGGACGTTCTTGGCCTTGTCGGCGTCCATCTCATTGAAAAGGACCAGGAAGCGGTTCGGGTTCCCCTCTTCCTTGAGGAGGACGACGATCAGGAACGCGTTCCCGTTCAGACGGAAGAAGTGGCGGACGGAGTCGGGCGATTGTCCGCCCTCCCCGATGACGAGGTCGGCCTCGGTCAGCAGGCTCGCGTCGCGGAGGTTGAAGACCCGCATGATCTGGTCCTTCTCCTTGTCCGGGCCGGAGCCGGCCTGCATTTCGAGGCTGGCCGTGACCGTCGGCCGGATGTAGGAGGTAGTCACGAACTCGGGCGGGGATAAGGTTCCCTGGCGGGCGCCCTCGAAGACCCGGAGCTTCATCTCGAGGCGGTCCGACGCCGCGAGGGGCAGGGCGAACAGCCCGGCCAGAAAGCCCAGGGTCGCCCAAAGACCTTTGATTCTCATGGTGTACTCCTTAAAGCTGTCGTTCGACCCAGACATATGTGATATCGGGGTCCTGTGTATGGAAGACGAAGGCCTGCGCAGGCTTCTCTTCGATCGTGACGGAGTCGACCCGGAAGGAGAGCTGGGGTTCGACCGGGGAGGCCGGAAGCGGCTTCTTTCGGGAAAGCATCGGGACGAGGAGGACCATCCCGATGACGGCCAAAAGCCCGGCGGTCCCCAGGGCCCAGCGCCATGCGGGCGGTGCGACGGCCTTATCGTGACTCTTCCCCCGCTCGAGGGGAACCTTTGCCGCGAATCCCGGCCAGAAGTCCCTGACGTCCTTCAGCCGGTCGCCGGCGATCGTCGCCCGCCGGGCCTCTTCCAGGGTGGCGAGCCCGTCCCCGCGTTCTTCTTTATGGTCAGGTTCATGATTTCGCATCGTTCGTCTCCTTCAACAGCGTCCTGAGCTTGGTCCTGGCCCGGTGTAGATGGACCGCGGCGGTGTTGGGCCGGCATCCCAGGACCGCGGCGATCTCCGCGGACGAATATCCTTCCTGGGCCCAGAGGTACAAGGCCGTCCGTTCCTTCGGGGCGAGCGGCCGGAGGTACCGGAAGTCCAGGCCCTCCCCGGGCGGGGAGGCCTTCGTCGCCGCGGCGGAAGCGCCCGGCTCTTCGTACCGGAATCGGCCGAGGAATCCCTTGAAGCGCGTCTTCTTCCGGACCATGTCCAGACAGTGATTGGACAGCAGGGCATAGAACCAGTTCTTGTAGCTCCGCCCCGCGTCGAACGTGTTCAGGTTCCGATAGACCTTCATGAACGCCTCCTGGCAGGCGTCCTCCGCATCCTCCCGGTTCGCCAGGATATTGACGGCGACGGCCATGGCGTGGCTGCGGTACCTGTCCATGAGCTCGCGGAAGGAATCGGTCCTCCCCTCGAGACATTCCCGGACGAGTTCGTTGTCGGTCATCTTCCGTCCTTCACCTGTAAATACGTCCGGCGCGGGCGCTTTCTTTACCCGTCCGCCTATTCTCATCGAGAAGCGCGCCCGACGCAAGATGTCCCTTGGCCTCCCGAAGCCGGCAACCCTCGGGCCCCGCCTCCGCCGAGATCCGGTCCTCTTCCGGGCACGACGGTCTCCCCTTGACCGGACCCCTCGTCGCGGATATAGTGCTCTTTCCCGCCCCGGGGACAGCCATGAAACATATCCGCATTCAGATCCTGTTCTTCGTAGCCGTGAAGGCCGTCCTCAACACGATGTACCGGATGATCTACCCGTTCCTCCCCATCATCGCCCGCGGCCTCGGGGTGGACCTCAGGACGATGTCGCTCGCGCTGTCCATCCGGGCGGCCTCCGGCGCCCTGGGTCCCCTGGCGGCGCCGCTGTCGGACCGCAAGGGGCGGGCGTTCGGGATGATCCTCGGCATGGGGCTTTTCACGGTCGGCGCCGCGGCGGCCTTCTTCCGCTCGGGATTCGCCCTCTTCGTCCTGGCTCTCGTCCTGACGACCATCGGCAAGTATATCTTCGATCCGGCCATGCAGGCCCACCTCGGGGACATCGTCCCGTTCGCCCGGCGGGGGAGAGCGCTGGCCGTCACCGAGTGGGGATGGTCGTCCGCTTTCATCCTTGGCGTCCCGGCGGCGGGGTTCCTGATGGTCAGGTTCGGGTGGCGGTCGCCCTTCCTCGTCCTGGCCGGGCTCGGATTTGCGGCCGCGGTCGCCCTCAAGGTGTTCTTTTCGAAAAAGGCGGGCCCGGGGGCCGTCTGTCCGGAAACGGGGAGGAAGACCGTCGGCAACGGCTTCGGCGAGCACTTGGAAAAATACGGCGTCGTGTTCCGGTCCGCTGCGGCGCGGACGTCCCTCGCCGTCATCTTCCTCGGAAGCATGGCCAACGAGACCGTCAACGTCGTCTTCGGCGTCTGGCTCGAGGACTCGTTCGGCCTGAAGATCGCCGCCCTGGGCGCGGCATCGGCCGTGATCGGGCTGTCGGAGCTCGGCGGGGAGACCCTCGTGGCCGGAACGATCGACCGCCTCGGGAAAATGAGAGCGCTCTTCCTCGGTTTCGGGGCGAACGCCGTCGTCGCGCTTCTCCTCCCCCTTGGCGGGCGTTCGACCGGGTTAGCCCTGGCCGGGCTGTTCGCTTTCTACCTGACCTGCGAATTCGCCGTCGTCAGCATCATCCCGTTGATGAGCGAGATCCTTCCCGACGCGCGGGCGACCCTCCTGGCGTTCTACACGGCCGCCTTTTCCCTCGGCCGGGCCGCCGGGGCCTGGGTCTCGCCCCTGCTCTATCGGGTCGGCTTTCCGGCGGTGGCCTTCGCGGCCGTCGTTCTGGACGTCCTTGCCCTCCTGGGGCTCCTCTGCCTGGGGAGGCTCTTCCGAGCCGCCGGGCGCACTCCCTGATCCGGTCGCGAGAAATTCCCCTTGACAAACGTTTTTCTGACGGATATATTCCTATGCGTGAACGTAGTAATCGGTTTATTTCAAAGCATACGTGAAGGTACGATATGAACAAAGACGTTTTCACGCTGGAAGACCTGGCCCAGAAGGCCGGAGTGCCGCCGGGATCGCTGGCGACGTGGACGAAGGCCAAGCTCCTGCGCCCGGCCGGGTACGCGGACGATAAGACCCCTCTCTATGCCGCGGATACCCTCGACCGGGTCGTCCGCATCCGGAAGCTCGAGGACCTCGGCTACGGGCCGGAAGAGATCCAGAAGATCGTCCGGAAGGTCGGCCTTCCGGCCGGGGGCGGGGAGCGGGGGAGAAAAAAAGCCAAGAAGGCCCCTTACCTCACCGTCGGGAGCCTGGCCGAGCGCTCCGGGGTCAGCCCGCGGACGATCAAGCATTGGGAGGACAAGGGCATCATCGAGCCGGACATGCGGACCGAGGGCGGCTTCCGCCTTTACTCGGAGTCCTACGTCTTCCTCTGCCAGCTCATCCGCGACCTCCAGCTCTTCGGCTACACGCTCGAGGAGATCAAGGAAATGTCCGGCGAGGTCCGCGATTTCGTGTCTATCGAGGGCGACCTCGCCGCGTTCCCGAGGGCGAACGTCGGCGCCAGGCTGGAGGGCATGCTCGGGCGCATCCAGGCCCTTCGCGACCGGATGGCACAACTCGGGGAGGGGATCGACCGATGGCAGGACCTCCTCAAGAAAAAAAGGAAAGACATCCTCTCCCTGAAGGAGAAGAACCGGAAAAGGACGGATACCGTCCTGAATGAAGGAGCCGCCGATGCCTAAGATCGTTTTCATAGAGCCGCAGGCGCCGAACCTGCATATCTTTTCCCAGTTCCCCCTGCCGCGCCTCGGGGCGCTCATCCTCGGGACGATGATGAAGGCCCGGGGATGGGAGGTCGAGGTCTATGTCGAGGACCTCAGGCGGATCGACTACGAAGCCATGGCCGGGGCCGACCTCGTCGGCATCTCGACCATCACCTCGACGGCGCCGCGGGCTTACGCCATCGCCGACCGCGTCCGCGGGATGGGGATCCCCGTCCTCATGGGCGGGCCGCATGTGACCTTCCTGGCCGAGGAGGCTCTGGAACACGCCGACTACGTCATTCGCGGCGAAGGGGAGAAGGCGCTCGCCGCTTTCATCGACGCCTGGGAAGGCCGCCGGGACTTCTCCGGAACCCCCAATCTCTCCCTGAAGATCGACGGCCGGGCCGTCCACAATCCGATGCTGCCCATGGAAAAGGACTTGGACGTGATCCCGTACCCCGATTTCTCCCTCCTCAAGCACGACCCGAAGCGCCTGAAATACTCTCCCCCGATCCCCGTCCAGACGTCCCGCGGCTGTCCCTTCGACTGCTCGTTCTGTTCCGTGACGGGCATGTTCGGGAAGAAGTACCGCTTCCGCTCCACGGACAACATCATCGAGGAGCTGAAGCGGTACGACAAGCGCGGGGCCGCCGTCTTCTTCTACGACGACAATTTCGCGGCCAACCCCGAGCGGACCAAGGAGCTCCTCAAGGCCATGATCCGGGAGCGGTTCCGCTTCCAATGGACGACCCAGGTCCGAGCCGACGTCACCCGGGACCTCGAGCTCGTCCGCCTCATGAAAAAGGCCGGCTGTCACACCGTGTACATCGGGTTCGAATCGGTCAATCCCGCGAGCCTCGATCACATGAAGAAGAAACAGACCGTGGCCGACCTCGCCCGGGCGTCGAAGATCCTCCGCCGCAACGGGATCCACATCCACGGCATGTTCGTCTTGGGCTTCGACGACGACGACTGGGACTCCATCAAGAAGACCGTCCGGTTCGCCAAGAAGGTCCGGCTGTCGACGACCCAGTTCCTCATCCTGACCCCCCTGCCGGGGTCGGAGCTCTTCGAGAAGCTGAAGTCCGAGCACCGCCTCCGGTTCGGGACTGGGCGCTCTACGACGCCCACCACGCCGTCTTCCAGCCGGCCAAGCTGTCGCTCTTCGACCTCCAGAAGGCCCAGATGTTCTGCCACCGCAAGTTCTATTCGATGAAACGGTCGGTGGGGAAGGTCTTCGCCGGGGAGTGGCTGAGCATCGCCATCGCTCATTACGCCCGGAAGCTCAACCGGACCTGGAAGAAGAAGAACCGGACGTTCCTCCGGGTCATCGACCTGCTGAGGACCCGCAAGGGGGGCCGGGTCACCGCCGATTACCGGGAGGAGATCAAGCTCGACGGCTGAACCGATCCCGGGCCCTGCCGCGGGGGCTCCTCAGGGCGCTTTGACCGCGGACAGATGTCTCTCGAACCAGCCGACGACGCGCTCGAGGACGTCGATCGCGTGCTTTTCCTCCCGGATCCCGTGCCCTTCCCGCGGATAGACCACGAGCTCCGTTTCCACCCCGTACCGCCTGAGCCCGCGGTGGAATTGGGCGCACTGTTCGACGGGGTCGGTCGCGTCGTTCTCCCCGCAGAGAAGCAGGGTGGGCGTCTTTGCCCTCCGGACGAAAGTCACGGGCGAGCGCTCGGTGAAGAGAGGGAGGTTCTCGTAGGGCGTCCCCATGAACCAGGTATCGTAGGCGTTGATGGCCGCCTCTTCGGTGCCGTATTCGAAAGCGAGGTCGGTCATCGGCGCGCCCGAGACGGAGGCCTTGAACCGCGTCGTCTGGGTGACGGCCCAAGCCGCCATGTAGCCGCCGTACGACCAGCCTCCGATGCCGAGGCGGTCCGGGTCGGCGACGCCCTGTCGGATGAGCCGGTCCACGCCGGCCATGATGTCCTTGAAGTCGCCGCCCCCCCAGTCCCGTCGGTTCATGACCATGAAGCCGTATCCGTAGTTGGTCGAACCGCGGATGTTGGGAGAGAGGACCGCAAAGCCGCGCCTCACGAGGAGCTGGGCCCAGGGATCGAAACGGTCCGTCCAGGCGCCGGTCGGGCCCCCGTGGACGAGGACGACCAGGGGCACCCGGACGCCGTCGGGGATGCCCTCCGGCTCGAGCAGGGCGGCCTCGATCTCCGTCCTGTCGAAGCTCGCATAGCGGATGATCTCGGGCGCGACGAGCTTGACGGCGTCCCAATCCTGGTTGAAGCTGCTGACCTTTTCCGCCCGGCCCGGAGCGGCCGCGACCCAGAGCTCGGGCGCCCGGACCGCCCCTTCGCCGACGAACGCCAGCACGCCTTTTCCCCTGGCGAATGACCGGACCGCGAGGTCGGGCGTCCATTCGGATCTTTTCGCTTGGCCGTCCAGGCCGGCCTCATAAAAAGCACTGCCGAAGCCGGTCGCGGCCAGCAGGAAGAGACGCGAATCATCCTCCCAGGAGAACTGAGCGACGGGCCGGTCGATGGGCGCGGCGGTGAGGTTTCGGGCCGGCCCGGAGTCGAGCGGCTGGACGAAAAGGTCGTGGGCATCGGGTCCGTCCGTCCGGCATCCGACGTAGGCCAGGGTCTTCCCGTCCGGAGAGACGCGGAGGTTTCCGAAGGGTCCGGAGGGGCTCGCGACGAGCGTCATCTTTCCGTCCCCGGCGGCCAGGCGGTAGATCTTCTCCGAGAACAGCTCGCGCCGGGGGTCGTCGGTGGCCGCGATCACAAGAGCCGTGCTGTCGGGCGTCCAAAAGTATTCGGACACGCGCCACGGGCACTGGGAGAGCGTCCGAACCTCTTTGGAGGCGATGTCCATGACCTGGAGCAGGGGTTCCTTTTCTTCGCGGCCGACGACCCGGGCGTCGTCCTTGTCTTTCTCTTTTTTCTCCTCTTCGTCGGACTTCGGAGCCGCCGTCATGAAGGCGATCCGCTTCCCGTCCGGAGACCACTCAAAGGAGCTGACGGCGGTCTTGGCTTCGGTCAAGGCGAGGGCTTCGCCCCCATCCAGGTCGATCCTGTAAACCTGGTTCGAGCCGTTGCGGGCCGAAATGAAGGCCAGGGTTCGCCCGTCCGGCGCGAAGCGGGGCCGGCCGTCGGGTTTGGCCGATGCCGTGAATTGCCGGAGCCTCCGGGTGGAGATGTCGTAGAGCCAGATGTTCCGGCGAGTCTCCGAGCCCAGGACGGGTTCGGACACGACCATGGCCAGACGGCTTCCGTCGGGCGAGAGCTGAAGGTCGGAGATGGATTTCCGGGTCCAAATAAGCTCGGGCGTGAGGTCTCGGGGCGCCTCGGCCGGGGCGGCGGCGGATCGAAGGGCCTGGCCGAGGTCGGGCCGTACGGCGCGCCCGGGTTCTTCCGCTCCGCTCGTCGGGGCGAAGAACAGGCAGGCAAGGATCAACGTCGCGAGGACGGTCTCGATGATCCGGGAGCCGGATGAAGCTTTGCGAGGCCTGTCGGTCATGGGTTTCTCCTTGGTTGCAGACGCATGATCCGGGCGTTGGACCGGTCGATCCTCTCCTCGTTGATCTTCCCGTCCAGGACCGCCTGCCTGATGACCCTGACGACCGAAGCGGCGATGTCCGGGTCGAAGACGGAATTGTTGGCGAAGACCAGAATGTCGACACCGGCGGCGATGGCCTTCAGGACGGCGTCCTCGAGGCCATAGTGGGCCGCTATCGCCTTCATCTGCATGTCATCCGAGATGACGGGGCCGTCATAGGCGAGCCCCTCGCGGAGGAGGCCGGTGATGACCTTCGTCGAGAGCGTCGCCGGCAGGTCCGGGTCGAGGCCGGCGTTGAAGATGTGAGCCGTCATTACGGAATCGCACAGGTCCGCCCCGATGAGCCTCGCGTAGGGCTCGAGCTCCTTTCGGGACCAGGTCTCCGTCACGTCCGTGAAACCGAGGTGGGAGTCGGACCTGGAGCTCCCATGTCCCGGGAAGTGCTTCAGGCAAGTGAGCACCCCGCGCTCCCGATGGGCCCGGACGACCTCGGCGGCGTGACGCGTCACAACGTCCTGGTCCGCGGAGAAGCTGCGCTCGCGGGCCCCGATCACGGGGTTGGCCGGATCGACGTCGAGATCGACCACCGGGGCGAAGTTGAGATCGAATCCGGCTTCGGCGAGCATCCCGGCGGTCGATGACGCCGCCTTCCGGGTGGCCGCGAGGTCGTCGAGCACGCCCAGCGACTTCGCCGAAACACCCGGGGGGAATCCGAACTTCTCCTTGAGCCGCGCGACCTGGCCCCCCTCCTGATCGACGGCGACGAGCAGGGGGGCGGGAGCGACGCGGCGCAGGTCCCGGATGAGGGTTTTCACCTGCTCCGGGGATTCGATGTTCCGGACGCCGCTTTTCGCGGGGACGTCATAATCGAAAAGGACGACGCCCCCGATCCGACGCGCCCGGATATCGGCGATGACGGGGTTGTCCGGCGCGAGCGTCAGTCCCCGGAACCCGACCATGATCATCCGGCCTATCTTGGCGTCGAGGCCGATGGAGGGGGAGGGGCCGGGAGGCGGGAATGGGTCGGCCGTGCGCCGGAAGGCTCCCCGGGCCCCCGCCGCCCCGCCGATGGCGGCCAGCGAGGAAGCCAGGAACGCGCGTCGCGAGATGTGATGCTTCATTTCGACGCCCGAGAAAAGGCGGCCCCCGGAGGGCTCAGGCCTTGCCGAGGACCATCGCCAGGAGGGCCATCCGGACGTACAGCCCGTACTCCATCTGGCGGAAGTAGGCCGCGCGGGGGTCGTCGTCGAAATCCATGCTGATCTCGGTGACCCTGGGCAGGGGGTGCATGACGATCATCTTTTCCTTGGCCGCCTTCATGATCTCCGGCGCGACGACGTAGGCGCTCTTGACCTTCTCGTATTCGGCGGGGTCCTCGAACCGCTCCCGCTGGACCCGGGTGACGTAGAGGACGTCGGTCTTCGGCAGTACCTTGCCGAGCGTCGCGTGCTCCGTCTGCGGGATCCCCTTGGCCGCGACCTCGTCCATGACGTCCTTGGGCATCCGGAGGATGTCGGGAGAAACGTAGTTCAGCTTGATGTTCGTGAATTGGGTCAGCAGGCGGGCGAGGGAGTGGACCGTCCGCCCGTACTTCAGGTCGCCGAGCATGGTCACGGTCAGGTCGTCGAGCCGGCCCAGCTCTTCGTGGATGGTGAAGGTGTCGAGGAGCGCCTGGGTCGGGTGCTCGCCGACGCCGTCGCCCGCGTTGATGACGGGCTTGCGGGCGTGACGGGCCGCGAGGGCGGCCGAACCGACCTCGGGGTGCCGGATGACGATGACATCGGCGTAGCAGCCCAGCGTCCGGACGGTGTCGGGCAGGCTCTCGCCCTTGGCCACCGACGAGTACTTCACTTCGCTGATCGGGATGACGGCCCCGCCGAGGCGCTGCATGGCCGCCATGAACGACGACGACGTCCGCGTGGACGGCTCGAAGAAGAGGTTCGCCAGGATCTTGCCCTTCAGGAGGTCGAAGGTCCCGATCCGTTCGACCATGATCCGCATCTCGTGGGCCACGGCGAAGATGTATTCAAGGTCGGACCGGCTGAACTGCTTGACCGATGAGGATGTCCTTGCCGTACCAGGGCGCGGTCTGCTGATCGCCGAAGGGCAGATGAGGGTTCTTGGCTTTGGTGGGCATGGGCTCATTTCCTCCCGAATTCGCAGGGAACTATAGCCCTGCCCCCCGTCCTTGTCAAGGCCGGAGCCCGTGTGCTATAACCGTCTCGAAATCCCCTGGAGGTGCTCCCATGCGTCGATATTTCCTGATCATTGCGGCCGCCCTGGTCCTCGGCTTGGGCGCGTCGTTCGCCGTTCCCGCTGCGGCCCCGGAGGGGCCCGGAAAGACCCATCCGTTCTCCGTCCATGACATGCTGGCCATGGACCGGATCTCGGACTCGCCAGGTCTCGCCCGACGGAAAATGGATCGTCTTCAACGTCCGCGAGACCGACCTCGAAGGCCAACCGCGGCCGGACGGACATCTGGCTCGTCGGCGCGGACGGCGACGGCCTGCGCCGCCTGACGACCCATCCCGCGGCCGACTTCAACGCCCGCTGGTCCCCCTGCGGCAAGTGCGTCTTCTTCCTGTCCGACCCGGTCGGGCTCTTCGCAGGTCTGGCGGATCAAGGTCGACGGGGGAGAGGCCGAACAGGTCACCAAGCTCGCCGCTCGACGTCGGGAACCTCGTCGTCGCCCCGGCCGGCGGGACCCTGGCCGTCACGATGGAGGTCTTCCCCGGGCGAGGACCCCGAGGCGACGGCCGAAGAAGCTCGAGGCCATCACGAACCGGAAGGCCACCGGCCGGATCTACGACAAGCTCTTCGTCCGCCATTGGGACACCTGGAGCGACGGGCGGCGCTCGCATCTCTTCGTCGTCCCCATCGCCGGGCGGCGAGGCGCAGGACCTCATGCCGGCCATGGACGCCGACACGCCCAGCAAGCCCTTCGGCGGGACCGGAGGAGATCGCCTTCACGCCGGACGGCAAGGGCCTCGTCTTCACGGCCCGCGACGCCGGCCGCGAGGAGGCCTGGTCCACGGACTTCGACCTCTATTACGTCGCCCGTCGACGGCTCCGAGCCGCCCCGCCTGCCTGACCGAGGCCGAACAAGGCCACGGACACGGCGCCCGCCTTCTCGCCGGACGGGAAGACCCTGGCCTATCTGGCCATGGCCCGGCCCGGCTACGAGGCCGACCGCTTCCGCATCGTGCTCAAGCCCTGGCCGGACGGGGACAGCGCGCGTCCTGACCGAGGCCTGGGACTTCTTCGGTGGCCTCGCTCGCTGGTCGGCCGACGGCGACGAAGATCCTGGCCACGGCGCCGCAACAAGGGCCAGACCTCGCTCTTCGCCGTCGACGCCGCGACCGGCAAGGCCGCGACGGTCGTCGGCCAGGGGACCGTGGCCGGGTTCGCCCCGGCAGGGGACCGGCATCGTCTTCGAGCGGAACACGCCTGACGTCGCCCGCCGAGATCTACTCGGTCAAGGCCGACGGCGCGCGACGAGCAGGCCGTCACCGCGGTCAACGCCGCCAAGGTCGCGGCCGCCCGCATGGGCGAACCCGAGCAGTTCACCTTCAAGGGCTGGAACAACGAGACGGTCTACGGCTATGTCGTCAAGCCCGTCGATTTCGACCCGGCCAAGAAGTATCCCGTGGCCTTCCTCATCCACGGCGGGCCGCAGGGCTCGTTCGGCAACGACTTCCACTACCGCTGGAATCCGCAGGCCTACGCCGGGGCGGGCTACGCCGCGGTCATGGTCGATTTCCACGGCTCGACCGGCTACGGCCAGGCCTTCTGCGACTCGATCCGCGGCGACTGGGGCGGCAAGCCGCTCGAGGACCTGAAGAAGGGCCTGGCCGCCGCGCTCGCCGAAGTACCCCTGGATGGACGGGACGCGGGTCGGCGCCCTGGGCGCCTCCTACGGCGGCTACATGATCAACTGGATCGCCGGCAACTGGCCCGACCGCTTCAAGTGCCTGGTCAGCCACGACGGCAACCTCGACGAGCGGGCGGCCTACTTCGACACCGAGGAGCTCTGGTTCCCCGAGTGGGACCACATGGGCACGCCCTGGGACAATCCCGCAGGGCTACGAGAAGCACAACCCGGTGAACTTCGTCAAGAACTGGAAGACGCCGATGCTCGTCGTCCACGGCGGCCAGGACTTCCGCGTCGTCGAGACGCAGGGGCTCTCGACCTTCAACGCGCTCCAGCGGCGCGGCATCCCGAGCAAGTTCCTCTATTTCCCGGACGAGAACCACTGGGTCCTGAAGCCGGCCAACTCCATCCTCTGGCACGAGACGGTGATCGCCTGGCTCGACCAGTGGGTCAAGGGCGGAGAAATAGCGGCGGACCCGGGCGCTGGGGATTAAAATTTATCCAGAAGGGCCTGGAACCTCGGGTCGCCCCGTAGGGCGTCGAGGTTGCTGTCGTGCTCGTACCACCCTTTATGCTTCAGGCCGAGGGCGATGCCCCGCTCCAGGCATTCGATGGCCTCATCGATCTCGCCGGCCATAGAATAGATGCACCCGAGGTTGTAGAGGAGCATCGCGTCGTCGGGGGCGATGGCCCTGGCGCGGCGGGCCCACTCGAGACCCTTCTCCTTCTCGCCGAGGCCGACGAGCCCGTTGGCGGCCATGTAGAGCGCCCGGGCGTCGTCGGGATAGAGCTCGAGCCTCTCCTCGACGAGGTCAACCCCCTTCCGGCGGCTCGCCCGGGCATCTTCCGGCCGGCCCAGGTCGTCGTAGATCTGGGCGACGAGAAGCGGAGTCTGGAAGTCGTCCGGGCGGACCCGCATCGCTTCCTCGTAGTATTGGGCCGCCCGCGGGAGATCTCCGGCGCCGAACTTCTGGCGGGCGTAGAAGTACCAGGCCTCGAAGAGCCCGGGGTCCAGCCGGATGGCCTTTTCGAACGCCTGCTCGGCCTCCTCCGAGGCTCCGCCGAGGTATAGGGACACGGCCCGGGAGGCCTGGGCCTGGGCGGATTCGGGGGCGAGCTCGACCGCCTGGCGGCTTGCCGCGTCGGCCTGCAGGCGCACCGCCTCCCGCCGCTCGGAATTGAGATAGATATGGGACCAGCAATCGGCCAAGCCGGCGTAGGCCAGGGCATAACCCGGGTCGAGCTCGGTCGCCCGCTTGAAGAGCTGGAGGGCGAACTCGATGTCCCTCTTGCCGTACCGGTAGTAGTAGCTGCGCCCCCGCAGATAATAGTCGTAGGCTTGGACGTGGCGCGTCGGGGTCGTCTGGAGGGTCCCCTTCTCCTGGGGGCTGAGGGTGACCTGGAGGGCCCGGACGATGTTCTGGGCGATCTCCTCCTGGATCTCGAAGACGTCCTTGATCTCGCGGTCGAAGGACTCCGACCAGAGGTGGAATCCCTGGGCGGTCTCGGCGAGCTGGGCCGTGATCCGGAGGCGGTTGCCGGACTTGCGGACGCTGCCCTCGAGGATGGTTTCGACGCCCAGGCGGCGGCCGATCTCGCGGGGCTCGAGCGCCTGGCCGCCGAACAGGAAGGAGGCCGTCCTCGAGGCAACGCGGAGCCCGCTCAGGCGGCAGAGGGCGTTGATGATCTCCTCGGCGATGCCCTCGCAGAAATAGGCCTGGTCCTTGTCCCGGCTCATGTCGGCGAACGGGAGGACGGCGATCGAGGGGATCTCGCCGACGCGGGCCGTCGCCGACTCCTGCCCGAGCTTCTCGAGCTCGTTGCGGAGGCGGGCGGCTGATGAGATCCTGAACTGCCGGTCCTTTTCCAGGCAGAGACGGAGGACGCGGTCGAGCTCGCGGGGGAGCTGGGGGTTGAATTCGAGGGCCGACCGCGGCTCACCCTTGAGGATCGCGGACAGGGCCTCGGCCGCCGTCCGGGTGCCGAAGGGATGCTCGCCCGTCGCCAGCTCAAAAAGGATGATCCCCAGGGAGAAGAGGTCCGTGCGGTGGTCGAGAGGCTCCCCCCGCAGCTGTTCGGGGGACATGTAGCGGAACGTCCCGACGAGGCCGTTGCCCAGGGTGCTGGTATCGCCTTCTTTCCCTCCGGAAGTGGAGATGGGCTCGAGGGCCTGGGCGAGCCCGAAATCGAGCACTTTCACCGTGTCGGAGCGGCCGATCATGATGTTCCGGGTCTTGAGGTCGCGGTGGATGATCCCGCTCTCGTGGGCGGCGGCGATGGCGTCCGCGAGCGGGACGGCGATCTTCAGGAAGCGGTCGAAGGGGATTCCGCCCGGGACGATGAGGGTCGAAAGCGGATCGCCCTCGACGAGCTCCATCGTGAAGAAGAGGATCCCCTCGGCTTCGGCGACCGCATGGATGGTGACGATATTCGGGTGACGGAGTGCGGCGACGGCTTTGGCCTCGCGCTCGAAGAGGGCCCGGCGATCGGCGTCGTCCGCGAGGCCTTCGGGCAGGACCTTGATCGCGACGTCGCGGTCGAGCCGGAGGTCCCGGGCCTTCCAGACGACCCCCATTCCTCCCTCGCCGAGCTTGTCGGCCAGGAGATAGTGGGAAAGCATCTGCCCGTTCTGAAGTGCCATCGTCAACTCACCTCGAGCCCGCGCCCGTGAACGCCGTTCATTATATATATACGACACAGCCGATGGCAAGTTGCAGGGCCCGGTCCCGGCCGGACTAAAAACCGGCCGGCGCCCCAGGCGTCACCGGATCAGGTGGAACGCCGTCTGACGGCCGGCCAGGAAGACGGCCTCCCGCCCCAGGAAGGCGATATCCTGCTCGAGAGGAAGCCGGAATTCCTTCCCTCCCCATTCCGGGACCGGGGCGGTCACGCTCATCTCGGCGGTGAAACAGCTTCCGGGGACGAGACGGACATCGCCCCGGCCCGGGTTGTTCTCCTGTTCCCAGGGTAGTCCGATGAGCGGCCCGGGTTCGTGAAGGAAAAGCCCCAGGGAATGCGAATAGACCTTGGGCCCGGGGATCCCCAGCCCGGCCGCCTTCCGGAGCGTGTTGACCAGGATCTCGTTCCCGGTGAGCCCGGTCCTGAATTCGCCGCGGTAGACGTCCTGGAGCCTGTGGACCTCGGCCATCATCTTCCGGAAGGTCTCCGGGACGTCCGCCTCGCCCGGCTTAAGGATATAGGCCACTTCCTGATGATCGCTGTTCCATCTCATGTATTTAAGCCCGACGTCGCAATGGACGATATCGCCGGGCCGGATGACCTTGTCTGCTTTCCCGTACCTCTCGGCGTCGGCCGGGGCCCGGCCCCGGATGGAGACGAACGGGCTGAAGGAGACATCGAGGCCAAGGTCGGCCACCCTCTGCCAATAATAAAAGCGGAGGTCGTCGGTCGTCGTCTGGCCCGGCGTGACGACCGCGCTCGAGAACATATCGGCGATGAGGCTCCGGGAGATCGCGGCCGCCCGTTCCATGATCTCGACCTCCTGGTCGACGAGCGTCTCGAGCCAGAGGGTCGCCAGGGGTTCCGCCGAAAGGAGGCGGGCGGCGTAGTCGGGGCCGACGGCCTCCTCGAGCCGGGCTTTGAGGACGGCGGTCAGCCCTCCGGCCGCCCATTGGATCTCGCCCGTTTCGATCCCGATCTTCTTGGGGTCCCGCTCCCGGACGATCCGACCGAGGCAGGCCCACTGGCTTTCCTTCCCGTCCGCGTCCCATGCCGCGGCGTCCCAGGCGTTCTCGAAGAGCCCCTGGGTGTCCGTTCTCGAAACGTTGATCCGCTCGACGCCCCTTTCCGGGCCGCGGTCGTAAAGGACGAGGATCTGGGTGATGGGGCACCAGTTCTCGTAGGGCATCATGGTCATGAGGACCGGGTCCGGAACGTCCTCGTTGCAGGTGATGATCCACATGTCGAATCCGGTCTCCCGCATGAGACCGGGCAGGAGGCTGTCGAGCCGGTCCCGGGTGACGCGCAGGACGAGGTCGGCCCGGTCCCGGATGCTCAGGACCTTCGGAACGCTCCCGTCGGGGGCGGCGGGTGCCGTCGCGGGAGCCATGAGCGCGATGGCGGCCAGGGATAAGATGGATATGAGCTTCTTGCCGGGCATATTGAGATCCTCCTTCGTTTCGTTCCGCGTCAGGAGAGCGGGCCCGCCGCCGCCTCGGCGGCCCGGACCAGCGCTCCGCTCCGGATGAGCTCGCGGACGCGGCTCACCTCGGGTTTCAGGTATCGGTCCCGGGCCAGGTGCGGGATGCTTTCCCGGATAGCCGCATGGACGGCCGCGACGCCCCTCCCGGGGCGGAGGGGCCCGTGGAAATCCAGGGCCTGGGCCCCGGAGACGAGCTCGATGGCCAGGACCCAAAGGACGTTCTCATGGATCCGCCGGGCTTTGCGGCAGGCGATCGTGCCCATGGAGACGTGGTCTTCCTGGTTGGCGCTCGTCGGGATGCTGTCGACGCTGGCCGGGTGGGCCAGGACCTTGTTCTCCGAGACCAGCGAGGCCGCAGTGTATTGGGAGATCATCAGCCCGCTGTGGAGCCCTCCCATTTCGGCCAGGAACGCCGGGAGTCCGCTCAGGGCGGGATTGAGCATCTGCTCGATGCGCCGCTCGCTGATGTCGGCCAGCTCGGCGATGGCGATGCCCGCGTAATCGGCGGCCAGGGCGAGGGGCTGGCCATGGAAGTTCCCCCCCGAGATGACCCGGCCCTCGGCAGGGAAGATGATCGGGTTGTCCGTCACGGAATTCATTTCGATCATGAGGACGTCCGCCACGTGCTTCAAGGCGTCGCGGCTCGCGCCGTGGACCTGTGGCGTCGCCCGGAGCGAGTAGGCGTCCTGGACCTTCGCGCAATCCGCGTGGGATTCCTTGATCTCCGAATCCTCGAGGAGCCGGCGGAGGTTGGCGCCGGTCGCCACCGCCCCCGGGTGGGGCCGGACGCCGGTGACCAGCGCGTCGAACGGCGCGTGACTCCCCTTGAGGGCCTCGACGCTCATGGCGGCGGCGATGTCGGCGGTCGTGAGCAGGGTCCGGGCGTCCGCCGTCAACAGGGCCAGGATACTGCCCATGACCTGGGTTCCGTTGATGAGGGCGAGCCCTTCCTTGGCTTCGAGCTCGAGAGGCCCCAGGCCGGCCGCGGCGAGGGCTTCTGCCGCCGGCCGGACGATCCCGTCCCGTTCGATCTCTCCCTCGCCGATCAGGGCCAGGGCCATGTGGGCGAGGGGGGCGAGGTCGCCGCTCGCGCCGACCGAGCCCTGCGAGGGGATGACGGGATGCAAGCCCCGGTCGAGGAATTCGAGGAGGCGTTCGACGACCATTTCGCGGACGCCGCTGTGGCCGAGCGACAGGCTATGGGCCCGTAGAAGGAGGATGCCCCGGACGACCTCGGCGGGGAAGGGATCGCCGACGCCGATGGCATGCGAAAGGATGAGGTTGCGCTGGAGCTCCTTCAGCTTGTCCGCTTCGATACGCGTGTTTTGGAACTTGCCGAAGCCCGTGTTCACCCCATAGACGGCGGTCCCGCTCCGGAGGATGCCCTCGACCGCGGCGCGCGCGCCCCGGATACGCCCGCGGACCGCCTCCCCGAGCCGGACGGGCTCGCGTCCGCGGACGACGCGCAGGAATCCTTCCAGCGATAGCTTTCCGTCGAGTTCGAGCATGTCTTCTCCGAAACGCACTCATTATAGCCGTCCGCCCGGCCCGTTGACAAGGATTCCCGTCCGGAGTAATGTTCGAGCCCGCAATTCTGCTATAAAGAGGAGGCTTTCATGGCGCGACGCGCGGCATTCTTCTCCACGGCTCTTCTCCTGATCCTTTCGCTGGCGCCGTGCCCGGCCTCCCCGGACGGCCCGGCGGCGTCCTCTCCGGACGACGATGCCGTCCGCTGGGTCGACGGGACCCTGGCCCGGCTGACGCTCGAGCAGAAGATCGGCCAGATGCTCTGCGTCGATATCGCCGGAGGCTATATCGCCGAAGGCGATCCGAGGCTCGCCCTGTGGACGCGCCTGGCCCGCGACCTCGGCGTCGGGGGCTTCGTCGTCTACGGGGGGACGCCGGGAGAGACCGCCCGCCTCGTCAACCGTCTCCAGAGGGAAGCGGCCCTGCCTCTCCTCATCTCGTCCGACTTCGAAGGCGGCCCGGGCCAGCAGATCGCGGGCGCGACCGAATTTCCCGCGGACATGGCCCTTTCGGCCGCCGGTTCCGAGGCGCTCGCCGCCGAGGTCGGGAGGATCGGCGCGATCGAGGGCCGGGCGATGGGTATCCGTCTGACCTACTCCCCGGTCGCCGACGTCTCGGTGGATCCGGAGAACCCGGCGGAAAGCGTTCGGACCTTCGGCGGCGACTTGGACCTCCTGGGGCGCATGATCGGCGCCTACATCCGGGGATATCAGGACAACGGCATGCTGACCACGGCCAAGCATTTCCCGGGGCGAGGGGACGTCGACCGGATGCCGGGCCGCCCCGGCTTTACGCTCATCGCCAAGCCGGCCGCGGACGTCGAAGCGCAGGAGTTCCGGGCGTTCCGCCACGCCATCGACTCCGGCGTGTCGTTCGTCATGAGCGAGCACATCGCGGTTCCGTCGATCACGGGCGGCTCCGACCTTCCGGCCAGCGTCGAGAAGAAGCTGGCGACCGGGTGGCTTCGCGACAGGCTCGGCTTCAAGGGCATCCTGACCACCGACGACCTCTGGTACGACCAGGTCGTGGCGCGCTTCGGCGCCGAGGAGGTGGCGGTGAAGGCGGTCCTTGCCGGGCACGACGTCGTCCTGAAGCCCAAAGACCCGTTCGCCGCGGCGAAGAGGCTTGCCGCTGCCGTCCGGTCCGGAGAGATCGAAGAAGCCCGGATCGACGCCTCGGTCCGGAAGATCCTCGCCTGCAAGGCCAGGCTCGGGCTTCACAAGGATAGGTTCACGGACGAGGCCCGGGTGAGCGCACTCGTAGGGACGCCCGATCATCTGGCCGTCGCCCGCAAGGTCGCCGACCTCTCGCTGACCCTTCTCCGGAACGACGGCGTCCTGCCGATCCCCGCCGACCGCCTGAAGAACGTCGTCAACATCAGCCTCCAGAAGATGGAGAACGACCCCGCGCCGGCCCTCCTCGCCGCGAAGCTCGCCGCAGCCCTGCCGGGAGTACGGTCCTTCACCCTTCGCCCCGACTTGGACGCGGCCGCGTACGACAGGGCCCTGGACGCGGCCGCAGAAGCCGACCTCGTCATCCTCTCCTTGTTCGTCCAGAGGGATAGGCTCGGCGACGCCGCGCCCCTGCGCGAGCGGGACCTGGAGCTCGTCCGAAAGATCGTCAAGGCCCGGCCGGGCGCCGTTGTCGCGATGTCCTACGGGAATCCTTACCTCATCCGGAAGCTCGAGGAAGTCCCCGCGTTCGCCGTGGGCTACGGCGAGGGGGGATGGTTCGGGAACCAGACGATATATTTCGATACGTTCATAGCCTGGCTCAAGGGGGCGATCAAGCCGTCGGGCCGGCTCCCGGTCCGTGTCAGCGACCGGTACCCTATCGGCGCCGGGCTCTAGAGGGGCGTCGAGCCGCCGTTCCCGGGCCGGCGCCTCGGCCGGCGACGGCGCCGCCTGTTCCTCGAATCCGCCGTCGCGGCCGGAAAGGCCCGGCCGAAAAGGCTTTCGAACGATTCCCCTTCTTTCGGGGCCCGGCCTTCGGCGATCAGGAAGCACAACCGTGAGGCCTGGGGGAAATGGGCCCGTTTCCGGAGCGACCATCGCATCTGCCCGCCTCTCAGGGCCTCGAGCATCGCCCTAAGGATGCCCAGGATCTGGACCACGTCCGCGCGGACGGCCCGGGGGATGGTCGCCTGTATTCCCGCGTGGGTCAGCGCTTCCGCGATGACAGGGCTCGGATCCTCCTCGACGGCGCCGCACAGGGGTTCGGCCCACGGCCAGAACAGGAGCGCATACGTCTCTTCCAGCGTGAGGAGGCAGCCCTCCCGCCGCACCCGCGCCTCGAGCTCCAGCAGGGCGAGGAGGCGCGAGAAGAGCCCGTAGTCGGCTTCGTAAGCCTCCCCGACCGCGCCGAGAACGTGCCGGAGGAGCTTATAGCCCCGGAGGCTCTCGATGACGGGTTTCGTTTCATAGTTCAGGTCCTTGTTGAGCTCTTCGTAGAGCCGGGCGCCCGGGGACGTGGCGAGCAGGGGACCGTGGACGTGGATCGCCTTCTCGGTGGCTTCCTCGATACCGAAGCCGAGACGGGCGGCGTGGCGGAGGACCCTCCAGATGCGGACGGGGTCCTCGGTGTACCGGCAGTCCGGGTCGCCGATGATCCGGACGTGCCTCAAGGCCAGGTCCTCCAGGCCTCCGACGTAGTCGATGACCGAGAAGGAGACCGGGTCGTAGTAAAGGGCGTTGATCGTGATGTCCCTCCGGACGGCGTCCTCGGAGGGCGACCCGAAGAGGCGGGCGGGATCGAATCCTTCGCCGCCGTTCTCGATCTCGCCGGGCCGGGGGTCCCTGCGGAAGGTGGCCACCTCTATGATCTTCCCGTCCGGGAAATGGACATGGGCCAGACGGAACCGGCGGCCGATGACGTAGACGTTCGGGAAGCGCTTCCGGATCTGGCCCGGCCGGGCGTCGGTCGCGATGTCGAAATCCTTGGGCGCCTTCCCGAGCATCAGGTCCCGGACCGCCCCGCCGCAGAGGTAGGCCGTGAAGCCGGACCGGTGCAGGCGGTAGAGGATCTTCAGGGCGTCCGGATCGATGCTCTTCCGCGAGATCGGGTGGGCGTCCCGCGGCAGGACGACCGGCTGCTTATCCGGCGGGCTGCAGGAGGTCCGCTCTTCGTCCATGAGGGTTCGTCTGATGTTCACGCATGAGCCTTCATAATAGACAAAAACACCCGCCGCGTCAAAGCGGAGGGCGGGCTCACCGCTCCCGCGAGATCAGGAATATGCCGTACCGGGCGAACCAGTCGGGAAGGAACCGGACGATCCGGCCCGATCCCGCCCCCGGGTGCGAGGCGACGGCGACCTCCTTGAGGATGGCGATGCCCCGGGCGGCGCAGAACTCCCGGAAGTCCTTCAGCGTGATGACCCGGATGTTCGGAGTGTCGTACCACTGGAAGGGCAGCTCCTTCGTGACCGGGGCGCGGCTCCGGAAGAGCAGTTGGGCCTTGATGGCATAATGACTGAAGCAGGGGAAGCTGACGATGCCCCGCTTCCCGACCCGGAGCATCTCCCCGATGATCCATTCCGGCCTGTAGACCTGCTGGAGGGTCTGGCTGAGGATGACGTAATCGAACGACCCGTCGGCGAGGTCGCGGGTCTCCTCGTGCATGTCGCCCTGGAGGACCGGAAGGCCCTTCTCCACGCAGGCGATGACCTCCTTCCCGTCGATCTCGATGCCCCGGCCCTCGACCTTCTTTTCCTCCCGAAGCGTGCGCAGGAGATCCCCCGTGCCGCATCCCAGGTCGAGGACCCGGGCGCCCTCCTCGATGAACGATGTGACGATCCGCAGGTCGAAGCGCATCAGAGCCCCTCCTCGTCGGCGACCCGGGCGAGAAAGCCCGAGATCAGCCGGGTCATCGGGACCTCGGCCAAAAGGAACGAGTCGTGGCCGGTGTCGGCCTCGATCTCGCAGAAGCTGACGTCGCGGCCGGCCTTCGTCATGGCCCTGACCATCTCCTTGGACTGGGAGGTCGGGAAGAGCCAGTCCGACGAGAACGAAATGACCAGGTACTTGGCCGCCGTCCTCGAGAACGTCCGGACGAGCGACCCGCCGCCCCACTGCTCGCCCAGGTCGAAGTAGTCGGCGGCCTTGGTGATATAGAGGTATGAATTGGCGTCGAACCGGTCGACGAACTTACGGCCCTGGTGGTGGAGGTATCGTTCCACCTGGAAGTCGGGCGTGAAGTCGAACTTGAACGCCGCGTTCTCCTGCAGGCGCCGCCCGAACTTCCTCTGCATCGACGCCTCCGAAAGATAGGTGATGTGGCCGATGATCCGGGCCAGGGCCAGGCCCTTGCGCGGCGGCTCCCGGTCGTAATAATCGCCGTTGTTCCAGTCGGGATCGGCCATGATCGCCTGCCGCTGGGCCTCGCAGAGCCCGATCGACAGGGCCGATCGCTTGCAGGTCGAGGCGATCGGAATGACCGACCGGACCATGCCGGGGTAGGCGGCCGCCCACTCGAGGGCCTGCATGCCTCCGATGGACCCGCCGACGGCCGCGAGAAGACGGGCGACCCCGAGGCGGTCGATGAGCTCTTTCTCGGCCCGGACGACGTCCGCGATGGTGAAGAGCGGGAACCGGAGCCCGTACGGCGTCCCCGTCGAGGGATCGACGGACCCCGGGCCCGTCGATCCGTAGCAGCTGCCGATGATGTTGGGGCAGATGACGAAATACCTGTCCGTATCGATGGCCTTGCCGGGCCCGATCATATTGTCCCACCATCCCGGCTTCTCGTCGGCCTCGGAATAATAGCCTGCCGCGTGCGAGCTGCCCGACAGGGCGTGGCAGACCAGGACGGCGTTGGACTTCGCGTCGTCGAGCCGGCCGTAGGTCTCGTAGGCCAGGGTGATGGGGCCCAGGGAGGCGCCGCTCTGGAGCGGCATCCCGCCGGGAGGCTCGGCGAACGTGACGGATCGCTTTTCGACGATACCGACGCTTCGGGGGTCCATGTCTTTCCTCCCGGAGCCGTCAGATCCGGGCCAGGGCCTGGTCGAGGTCGGCGATGATGTCTTCCGCGTATTCGATGCCGACCGACAGCCGGACGAGGTCGGGCGTGACCCCGGCGGCGCGCTTGGCGTCTTCGGAAAGCTGGGAGTGCGACGTCGAGGCCGGGTGAAGGATGAGGGTCTTGGCGTCCCCGACGTTGGCCAGGTGGGAGATCAGCTTGACCCCCTCGATGACCTTCTTCCCGGCCTCGATGCCGCCCTTGACCCCGAACGTGAAGATGGAGCCGAAGCCGCCCTTCAAGTATTTCCGGGCAAGCTCGTGGGACGAATGCCCCGGCAGTCCGGCGTAGGAGACCCAGCTGACCTTGGGGTGGCCGGCGAGGTGGCGGGCCACCCGCCCGGCGTTCTCGCTGTGCCTCGGGACCCTCAGGTGAAGCGTTTCGAGGCCCTGGAGGAAGAGGAACGCGTTGAAGGGGGACGCGGCGGGCCCGAGCGTCCGGAGGCCGTCCACGCGGCACTTGACGATGAAGGTCGCTTCCTTGAACGTCTCCAGGAACCTGAGGCCGTGGTAGCCCGGGGCCGGATCGACGAATTCCGGGAAGCGCCCGTTGCCCCAGGGGAACGTCCCCCCGTCAACGATGATCCCCCCGATGGACGTGCCGTGGCCGCCGATGAACTTGGTGGCAGAATGGAAGACGATGTCGGCGCCCCAATCGATCGGCCGACAGAGGTAGGCGGCGAACGTGTTGTCCACGACGAGCGGGACGCCGTGGGCGTGGGCAATGCGGGCGAACGATTCCAGGTCGGCGACGTCTCCCGCCGGGTTGCCGATGGTCTCGACATACAGGGCCTTCGTCCGGTCGTCGATCAGGTCCGCGGCGGTCTCCGGCCTTTTGACGTCGAAGAACCTGCCGCTGATCCCGAAGCGGGGGAGCGATACGCCGAGGATCGTGTTCGTCCCCCCGTAGAGGGCCGAGCTCGCCACGATGTTGTCGCCCTGCCTGGCCAGGACCGAGAAGATGATGAGCTCGGCGGCCATTCCGGAGGCCACGAGCAGTCCGCCGACGCCCCCCTCGAGGGCGGCGACCCTCCGTTCAACGACGTCGGCAGTGGGGTTGGAGATCCGGGAATAGATGTGGCCCTCCTCCGTGAGCTCGAAGAGGCGGGCCGCCTGATCGGTGCCCTTGAAGACATAGGACGTCGTCTGGTAGATGGGGACGGCGCGGGCGCCGGTCGCGGGATCGGGCTCCTGGCCTGCGTGCAGGCACAGGGTATCCGGGTGATATCGGTGTTCAGCGGTCATGGTCATCCTCCTTGATTCCTTGGAATGGGAATGAACAACGGGCCTGTGGGCCGAAGGGTCCCGAATACGGGGTCAGAGTCCGAGGCTGCCCGTATCCGGGCAAGGCATTATCATGCGGTGCGAATCGAGGGGAGAATATCTTTTGCGCATGATCGGCCCATTATAAGACATCCGGGAGCGATGTCAAGGGGTGCCTTTCCGGCTCCGGCCGGGCTTGATCGGCTCGCCGGCGCCGGACCCGGATCTTCATCTCGGGGAACGGGGTCTCAAATGGGTTGATAACGCGCCCCGGGGATGCTAAGGTGGAGTGGGGAGGACCTATCATGGCCGATCCGATGTATCATTGTCCGGTGTGCAACAGGCGGGCCACGGTCAAGGAAGGCAACGCGATACCGATCTGCTGCGGGATGCCGATGGAACCCCTTCCGTATTGTCCGGCGGCCATCGCGGACCCCGAACAGGCCCGGAATTACAGGGAAGACGAGCCCTGCGACGACGGGACGCTCCCGAAAAAGGGCTGAGCGGAGGTCAATCGTCGTCGTCCGGGACGGGCGCACCCGTCCGTTCCGGGAAGGGGACCGCGCTTCCCTTCATCGCGTGCCAGATGATCCTGTTGAGGACGTCCTCCGGGCAGGCGTCCACCCGTTCGAAATCCAGCCGGGCCGATAGCGCGGCGTGCTGCCGGAGCAGGGGATCGGCGATCGCCCCCGCCGGCGGGTTCATTTCGTCGAGGGGGACGCGGTTCGCCACGGCTTCGAACGGCGTGAGATCGGGCGTCCCCGTGAAGCATTCGAACATCGGCTCGGCGGCCGCATCGAACTGATTCATCGGCGGCAGGCCCAGGATCTGCTCGATCGTCCTCAGGATGCTGATCGTGTTGTATCGCGTGCCGACCACTTGGCCCCGCTTCGTATACGGGCTCGCGACGTAGGCCGTGGTTCGGTAGGCGCTGACGTGGTCCCAACCGTTCTGCGGATCGTCCTCGATCCCGAAGACGACCGTCTCCTTCCAGAACCGGCTCCGGCTCAGGGCTTCGACGATGCGGCCGAACGCCAGGTCGTTGTCCGCGGCGTACGCCGCCGGCGTCGGCGTGCCCTCCTTCGTCCCGCTCGTGTGGTCGTTGGGCAGGCAGATCAGGACCAGGTCGGGGAACGCCCCGCTCTTCTCGAATTCCTCGAGCTCTTGGATGAAGTAATTCGCCCGGAAGGCGTCCGGGACCTCCATGCTCCAGCCGACGGTTTTCGCGGCCAGATACGGCCTCAGCGACTCGACCCCCGGCTCGCTGGAGAAGACGATCGCGCCCGTCGGCGCGTTCGTCTCGCGCCAGCAGGCCGTCCAATCGGGCTCGCCCGGCCTGTCCGGGTCCGCCCACCTGACCGAGGGGAGGGCGAACTCGCCATAGTCCCGGAGGCTCCTGCCGTGTCTCAGGGCGTTGTCCCAGATGAAGCCGCTCGGGGCGTAGGCCAGGGCGTCGACCTCATCCTCCCCCATGCCGTCCGGATAGCTTCGCGGCCAGCCGGCGAAGGACCGTTCGAGATAATCGGTGCCGAACGCCGTCGTCGACCACTGGTGGCCGTCGGCGCTCAGGACGCCGCAGCAGTAGGTGTTGTCGAGGAGGACGAACTCCGAGGCCAGCTTGTGCTGGTTCGGGGTCACATGCTCGCCGAAGACACAGAGGGAGGGGTCGCCGTCGCCCCGCGGCATGTCGCCCAGCACCTGGTCGTAGGTGCGGTTCTCCTTGATGATGTAGACGACGTGCTTGAAGACGCTGGGCTCGCCGATCCGTTCCGGGACGGGCACGGCGGGGACGCCGGGCCGAGGCTGGAGGAGCGCCCGCGCGACGCGCTCCCTATGGTAGTTCTCCCAGACGGAAGCCGTGAGGCGCGGAAGCTCGGAGGAGCGGGGGAGGGGAACGAGGGAGAGCGAGCCGTGAAACTGGTGCGAATTGAAACCGGAAAGTCCCGTCTCCTCGTCCGTCCCCCGGACCGTTTCCAGTCCCTTGATGTTGGCGACGCACAGAGTCCCGAGCCCGTGATGGAGGACGAGCGCGCCGGGGAACCAGCCGACGGGGATGAGGCCCGCGAGCTTCGACGCGCGGCGCGACGGCTCGAATTCGATGACGGCGACGGCGTTCTGGGTCCCGTTCGCCGCATAGAGGACCTTCCCGTCGCGGCCGAAGGCCAGGGCGTTCGGCGACGCTCCGAAGAGATCGGCCGGGCTCGGCTTCGCCCAGATGGTCTCGACGACGCTGTCGGTCCTCGTGTCGATGACGCTCAGGGTGTCGCTCGCCGCGTTGGCACAGACGATGTATCGGCCGCCGGGAGCGAGGGCGAGGGCCGAAGCGTGGAGGCCAGTGGGGATCTCCGCTACGGTCCTGCCGGCGCGGAGGTCGATCACACTGACCGAGCCGTCGTTGGCGATGCCCGAGGCCGGGTCGACCCGGACCGTCGTGCCCTGGCCCGCGGGACCGACGGCGTCGCCCGGGCGCGGCCGCCGTCCGCCCCAGTTGCTGACGTAGGCTTTGTCTCCGGCGAGAACGACGTCGTAGGGGGCCACGCCGACGTCGAAGAGCCTGAGGAGCCGGCCGCCGGACGCCTCGAATTCTCCCAGACGGTTGGATAGGTTCAGGGCCACATACAGGAGTCGCCCGTCAGGCGAGACGGCGACCCCGGCCGGGATCTCCTTCTCGCGGCGGGGGGCTCCGGCGGGCGGCAGGGGGATCGAGAACAGCCCCTTCAGGGCCCCGTCCGGCCCGGCCCCGAAGACCTTGAGGCTCCCCTCGACGTCGCTGAGGTAAAGGCGGCGGCCGTCGGGGGAGAACGCCAGGCCCGTATAGCTCACCTGCTCTTCCAGGTCGGGGTCGAGGATGTTTTCCGAGGACGCTCCCGGCCCGGCATCGCCGCCGCCGCCCGGGAAGGGCACCCTTTCGAGGAGCTTCCCGGTCGCCGGGTCGACCACGATGATCTCGTTCGTCTTCCCCGAAGTGACGAGGCGGCGACCGTCGGGGCTCAGGGCGAGGACCTGAGGCCTCAGCCCGGGGAGCTGGACCTGGATGCCGACGGGGGCGACGAGTTGCCCGACGGGCAGCCAGGCGGGACCCGGGGGCGGGGCGGCCCGCTTGACCGCCAGCGAGCAGGAAGCCGCGAGCGCGAACAGGATCGCGACAACGACCGCAGAAGGACGGGGGCGCTTAATCATCTCACGTGAGATTTTAGGCGAAAGCGGCGGGCCTTTCAAGACGGCAAGCGGGATCGGACCCGAATATGGACGGAACTAGTCGAGCTGAACGTCGTCCCGGACGTAGGTGACGCCCGGCTGGCAGAGGAGCGTCCGGAGGTCCTTGTCCGTGACGTCGTCCCGGATCTCGCCCATGACGTCCTTGCCGAAAAAAAGCTTGCGGTTGGCCGAATCGATGAGGCTCGATATCCGGATATAGGTCCGGGCGGGGGCCTTGGCGATGATCACGGTCACCCGGTCGCCCTTGACGGCGACGGCCTTGACCTCGGGAAAGGCGGCGATCTTCTTCGTCACGGCCGCGAGGATGCGCCTCTTCCGATTGCGGAGGAACCTGTAGAGGAAGAAACCCATCACGGTGAACGTGAATAGGTTCCCCAGCTGGAGGTTGGTGAAGAGCAGCGCGACGGCGGCGAGGACGGCCGCCGCCAGGACGTAGGTCCCGAACCGGCCGAAGGGGAGGACGGCGTTGATGCGCCCCATCAAACTGCGGAGCCGCGCCCCGACCGGGAGGGACGAGGTGGTCCCCGTCTCCAGGTCGTGTTTCAGGTGCTTGAGGTCGGCCGCCAAGGCACGGGCGTCCGGGTACCGGTCCTCGCGGCGCTTGCGCAGGCAACGGGCGACGATCATGTGCAGCTTCGGCGGCAGGTTCCGGCGGACGGCGGTCACGGGCTTCGGCTCTTCGAACACGATGGCGTGCATCGTGTCGAGCAGGCTGTCGCCCTTGAACGGCAGCTGTCCGGTGACCATCTCGTAAAGAACGATGCCGAGAGAGAAGATATCGCTCCTCGGGTCCAGGGCCTGGCCGCGCGCCTGCTCGGGGCTCATGTAGGGGACCGTCCCGACGACCGCGCCGGGAAGCGTCCGGGCCCGTTCCGCGGTCATGGTCCAGCCGTCCGCTCGGGCGCTCAGGTCCACCTCCGTATCGCCCGCGGCGGCGTCCAGGAGCTTCGCGATGCCGAAGTCCAGGAGCTTGGCGTGGCCCTCCCGCGTGACCATGATGTTGTCGGACTTGATGTCCCGATGGATGATGTTGGCTTCGTGGGCCTTGGCCAGGCCCTCGGCGATCTGCACGGCGATCTCGACCGAGCCCATGAGGTCCAGCTCGCCTTCGGCGACGAGGCGGCCGACCGTCCGGCCGTCGACGTACTCCATGGCGATGAAGGTCGTCCCCGCATCCTCGTCGATATCGTAGACCTGGGCGATGGCGGGGTGGGTGACGGCCGCCGCGGAACGCGCTTCGCGGAGAAAGCGGGCTTTGCGGCCGGGATCGGCGACGAGCTCGGGCTTGAGGAGCTTGATGGCGACCGGCCTCTCGAGGCGCGTATCGCGCGCCCGGTAGACGACGCCCATGCCGCCGTCGCCGAGAGTCTTCTCGATAACGTAGTGCTTGAGGGTCCGGCCGATCATAAGAGTTTCATACCACGCCCGGGCGGCCCGGTCAATCGGTCCCTTCCGGAGGCCGGGGCCGGTTCGCGGCGCTCCCGGCGGTCAGGACCGGACGAAATGGGGCATATCGGAGGGGATCTCGAAGGAGATCTCCACGAACCCGGCAAACCGGCCGTCCCGGAACCACGGGGCCTGGTAGATCAGCTTTTTCCGGCCGTGCTTTTCGATGGTATAGACGTTGGCTTCGCGCCTGTCGATCAGGGCGGCGAGCTTGGTCCTCGCCGGCTCGGGATGGCAGGCGAGAAGGTCCTTCCCGACAAGCGCCCGGCCTCCTTCGGACTCATAGTTCCGGGCCGCCCGGTCGTTCAGCTCGGTGATCGTCCCCGACGCGTCGCAGACCATCACGGCGGCCGGGAATTCGCGGACCCATTCGTTATCGGCCATCGTTCGCCTCCGCGGCCCATTGTACCCGAGCTCCTTTCCAGAGAACAGTCTTTTGTGACAAAATGCCCTCAGCCGTCCGAGCGGGATGAACGGCGATGGCGGGAAATTGACTCCCCGCTTCCCGGGGTATATATATTCTAGGTATATCGGATGTATTCACGGAGGGACATGACATGATGAACATGAAGAATCGGATCATATTCTGCCTGCTCGCGGCGGCATGCTTTTCGGCGGCCGGGACCGCTGTCGCCCTGACGGGGGGCGGCGCCCCTTCGGACCTGACGGTGAAATACGAGGAGCTGACCTCGCCGGACTTCATCAAGGCCGTCGCAAGGTCCGCGTCGACGTGCGTCATCCCCATCGGGATCCTGGAAAAGCACGGCCCGCATCTTCCCCTGGGCACGGACCTCATCGACGTCCGGGAGCTCGCCCTTCGCGCCGCCGGGAAGGAATATTCCATCGTCTTCCCCGCCTATTACTTCGGGCAGATCTTCGAGGCCAAGCATCAGCCCGGGACCATCGCCTACAGCACCCCGCTCATGCAGCAGATCCTCCAGGAGACGTGCGACGAGCTCGCCCGCAACGGCATCAAGAAGATCATCCTGGTCAACGGCCACGGCGGGAACACTCAGTTCCTCCAGTACTTTTGCCAGGTCCAGCTCGCCTGCAGGAAGGACTATGCCGTCTTCCTCTACGCCCCGTCCGACGAAGGGGCGATGGATGAAAAGCTGGCCAAGCTGCGCAGGACGACGCTCGACGGCCATGCCGGGGAGGAAGAGACTTCGACCATGCTGGCCCACCGGCCGGACCTCGTCCACATGGACAGGGCCGAAGACCAGAGCGGGGAGGACCAGAAGCGGTTGTCCCACCTGAAGCACGCCTATACCGGCATCTGGTGGTACGCCAGCCAGCCGAATCACTATCGGGGGTACGGCGCGGCCGGGAACAAAGAACTCGGCGAGCTGGCCCTCGGCCTGGATTCCGACCTCCTCGCGGAGATGATCCGCTCCGTCAAGGCCGACACCAGGACCCTCGAGCTCCAGAAGATGTTCTTCGACGGGGCCGACAAGCCCCTCGAGACAAAGCAGACAAAATAGGGGGGACGGTTATCTTCCCGAAGCCAGGATGGCCAGGAAGCCGAAGAGGAACAGGGCGGCGTAGAATATCGACAGGATCTCGACGACAGCCCGGCGTTTCTTCATGTTCTTGCTCCGACATCTAATCCTACGCTCGGGAGCCCCGAAAGGTTACACCCGCCTGGCGAAATGCGACGCGATCCCCGAATTGACAGGGGGCGACCGCGGGCGGTATCCTTCCCTCCGTGTTCCCGTCCGGCGGACCCGGACGGCCGTCGAGCCGGCGGGATAAGGGGAAAGATGTGGCCATGAACGAAAGCGACCTGGCGCGTTACACGTGTCTCCGGGTCCGGGAACGGTTCCCGATCGATGGAGACCTGGAAAAGCCTTGTTGGCGCCGGGCCCCCTGGTCCGGCCGCTTCGTGGACCTCGTCAGCGGTGTTCCCGGGTTCCTGGACACCCGCGCCGCCCTCCTCTGGGACGACGAGAACCTCTATGTCGCTTTTCGCGTCGAGGAGCCCGACGTCGAGGCCCGCCTCGTCGCGCGCGACTCCCTGGTCTGGAACGAGAATGACGTCGAGGTCTTCATCGGCGGCGAGGACTGCTATTACGAATTCGAGATCAACGCCCTCGGGACCGTCTACGAGGTCTTCTACATCTGGCAGGACGCCTTGCGGGCGGGGAGCCGCTTCGACATCCCCGAGTTCGACCTGCGCCGGCGCAAGGTCGACGTCCTCGGCGGTTTCCAGGACGCCCTGCGGCACGGCCGTCATCCGCGCGGGGCGCGCTGGGCGTTCATGGATTGGGACCTCCCCGGCCTCAAGACCGCCGTCCGCGTTCAGGGCACGCTCAACAACCCCGCCGACGTCGACCGCGGCTGGACCGTCGAACTGGCCTTTCCCTGGAAGGGGATGGCCGTCCTTGCCGGGAGCCGCCCGCTCCCTCCGCGGGACGGCGACGTGTGGCGGATGGACCTCTCACGGTTCGAGCGGCTGGAATATTGCGGCGTCAAGGCCGAGCCCCACCCGGGCTGGGCTCTGAACCGACACGGGGTCTATGACTCCCACCTCCCGGAACGGTTCTCGTTTATCCGTTTCTCGGACAGCGAAGTCTGAGGTGGCGGACCCGCTCCGGGCTGCGTTCAGAAATCCCGCTTGACCGCGGCGATCTTTTCGACGGCTTCGACGTCCGCCGGGCGCTTCACTTCGATCCGGACGGCGGTCCCTTCGACGTACTTTTTCGCGCCTTTGACGGCGGCGATGACCGGCGCGGGGAGATCCGTCGCGAGGGCGGCCCGGACCGCCTTCTCGCCGAGGGCAAAAGAAGCCAGGAACCGGCCCCGGCCGGGGGAGAGGTAGACGATGGCCCTCTTCTTGTGGAAAAGCCGCAGGGCCCAGCCTGCCTTGGGGGAATAGGACTTCCATTCCGAATCGCCGACCGCGAGCTCTGAGGCCAGGTCGGCCGTCAGCTTATCCCAGAGCGCCTTGGCCGGCCCGAGGACTTCGGCGAGATCGTCGTCGCCGGGCGGCTCCGGCCTTCCGATGAATGCGTTGACGAACGGCAGCACGGGGCCTCCTCAAAGGATGAACATGCAATCGCCGTAGGAGAAGAAGCGATAGCGTTCCCGCACGGCTTCCCGGTAGGCCTGCCGGATGAGGTCGACCCCGGCGAAGGCGGAAATGAGCATGAGAAGGGTGGACTTCGGCAGGTGGAAATTGGTCAGGAGCCGGTCCACGGCCCTGAATTCGAAGCCGGGGCGGATGAACAGGGACGTCGCGCCCTTTCCGGACCGGACCCCGCCTTCACCGGCGGCGCTCTCGAGGGTCCGGACGACGGTCGTGCCGACGGCGACGACGGGTCGTCCCGCGGCCTTCGCGGCGTTGATCGTCCGGGCGACCGCCGGGAGGACTTCGTACCGCTCCTCCAGCATCCGATGGTCCTCGATGCGCGCCGCCCGAACGGGCTGGAAGGTCGCGACGCCGACCTCGAGCGTGACCTTCCGGACGTCGACCCCGCGTGTCCGGATCGCGGCGAGGACGCGGGGCGTGAAATGGAGTCCGGCGGTGGGGGCGGCGATCGCGCCGTCGTTCCGGGCGAAGACCGTCTGATAGCGCTCGAGGTCCCGTGACCTCAGGTCTTCCCGGCCCTTGGGGCGCTTGATGTACGGCGGCAGGGGAGCGTAGCCGATCTCATGAAGGACGGCGAGGACGTCGGGCCGGCCGAAGCGGAGCGTTCTCAAGCCTTCGGCCCCTTCTCCGGCGACCACGGCGTCCAGGCCGGGGGCGAAGGCGATGCGCTCGCCGTCCCTCACCTTTCGGGCCGGACGGCACAGGGCCTCCCAGACGCCGGGCCCGAGCTCCCGGACGAACAGGAATTCGACATCGGTCCCGCCCTTTTCTCCCCAAGCCCTGGCCGGGATGACCCGGGTGTCGTTCAGGACGAGGACGTCGCCCGCGTCCATGCGCCCGGGGAGGTCCTCGAAACGGGCGTGCTCGATCGTCCCCTCGCGCCTCCGGACGATCATCATCCGCGAATCCCCCCGCCGCTCCGTGGGCTGTTGGGCGATGAGCTCCGGCGGGAGGTCGTAGTCGAATTCCTGGACGAGCATCGGTCCGCCGGCTCAGGACTTGTCCGGGAACAGCTTCTTCTGCGGCGCGGGCCGGCGCTCCCGGGGATCCTCGAAGCCGAGGTGCTCGTAGGCCCGGGGCGTGAGCTTCCGGCCGCGCGTCGTCCGCTCGAGGAACCCGATCCGCATCAGGAAGGGCTCGTAGATGGATTCGATGGTGTCCTTCTCCTCGTCGATGGCCGCGGCGATCGTGCCGATGCCGACCGGGCCGCCGCCGAAGTTCTCGATGATGGTCGTCAGGATCTTGCGGTCGACGTCGTCCAGGCCCACGGCGTCGACCTCCATCATGTCCAGGGCGTGCCGGGCCTCTTTGGCCGTGATGACGCCGTCGCCCTTGACGTCGACGTAGTCGCGGACCCTCCGGAGGAGGCGGTTGGCCACGCGCGGGGTCCCCCGCGATCTCAAGGCGATCTCGCCGGCCCCGGCCTCGTCGATCTGGACGCCGAGCAGGGCCGCGGACCTCCGGATGACCTTCTTCAGGTCCTCGTCCCTGTAGTAGTCGAGCCGGTGGATGATGCCGAACCGCCCCCGAAGGGGCGCCGTGATGCGCCCGGCCCGGGTCGTCGCCCCGATGAGGGTGAACTTCTTGATCTTGAGCTTGTGGCTTCGGGCGCTCGGGCCCTGGCCGATGACGATGTCCAGGCTGAAGTCCTCCATGGCCGAGTAGAGGATCTCCTCGACCGAGGGCTGGAGCCGGTGGATCTCGTCGATGAACAGGACCTCCTTCTCCTGGAGGTTGGTCAGGATGGCCGAAAGGTCGCCCGTCCGCTCGATGACCGGCCCGGAGGTCGGCTTGATGCCGACGCCCATCTCCTTGGCGATGAGGTAGGCCAGGCTCGTCTTGCCCAGCCCCGGCGGCCCGTAGAGGAGGACGTGGTCGAGATGCTCGCCCCTCTTCCTCGCGGCCTCGATGAAGATCTTGAGGTTGGCCTTGATCGTCTCCTGGCCGACGAATTCGTCGAAGCTCCGGGGCCGGAGGCTGTCCTCGAAGAGGACGTCCTCCTTCGTCCGGACGGGGCTGAGGATCGCCGGCATCAGCGGGGCCCTCCGTCCGTCACAGCCTGGCCATGCTGTTTCAGGCATTCCCGAAGCAGCTTTTCGAATCCGGCGTCCTCCGGGACGGTCGCCAGGACCTTGTCCACGGTCGGCTCGATCTCCTTCCGCCGGAAGCCGAGGTTGACCAGGGCGGAGATGAGGTCCTCCTTCTCCTTCGAGCCCTTGGCGGCGAGGACCTTTTCCTTCTTCTCGATCTTGTCCTGGAGCTCCATGGCGATGCGGAGGGCGGTCTTCTTGCCGATCCCCGGGATGAGCGAGATCCGGGCGACGTCGGTCCGCCGGACGGCGTCCTCGAGCTCGGCCGGCTCGATCCCGGAGAGGATGTTCAGCGCGAGCTTCGGTCCGATCCCCGAGATGCCGATGAGCTTCAGGAAGAGTCTCCTTCTCCGCGGACGTCGCGAACCCGAAGAGGGAGAGGGCGTTGTCCGTCATGTGGGTGTGGATGAGCAGCTCGACCTCGGAGCGCGATCTCGCCCAGCTTGAAGAAGGTCGACAGGGGGATGGCCGCGCAGTAGCCGACGCCGCCCGTGTCGACGACGACCTGGTTGGGCTGTTTCCGGATCAGCGTCCCCTTGAGATAGGCGATCATGTCGCTCCCATTCTAAGATAAGCGCGCCCCAAAATCAAAGGGCCGGGGGCCCCCGCCGCGCTCCCCGCCGGCGGCCTCCGATCAGGCGCCTTCGACGGCGATCCGGAAGATGCGGACGTTGAGGTGGCAGATGGCCGCGGCCAGGGCGTCCGAAGCGTCCAGGGAGAGGGCGTCGTCCTCGAGGTTGAGGAGCGTCTTGACCATCGTCCGGACCTGGTCCTTGTCGGCCTGGCCGTAGCCCGTGACGGCCTTCTTGATCTCGAGGGCGGAGTACTCGAAGAGCCTGCACCGCTGCGACGCCACGGCCACCAGGATCGCGCCCCGGACCTGGCCCAGGGATAGGGCCGTCCGGACGTTCTGGGCGAAGAAGGCGTTCTCGATGGCCGACTTCTTCCGGCCCGAAGCGCTCGATGATCTTCTCGAGCTCGGTGCGGATCTCGTTCAGCCGGTCGGGGAAGGGGAGCTTGGGGGAAGGCTTGATGATGCCGTAAACGATGGGGATGTAGGCATTTCCCGCGTATTCGACGACGCCGAACCCGGTGGACCGAAGGCTCGGATCGATCCCCAGGACCCTCATGCGGTCCGGCCCTCAGGCCTGCTCGAGCCGGGCGAGCTCCTCTTCGTCGATGTCGAAGTTGGCCGCGACCGTCTGGACGTCGTCGTGGTCCTCGAGCTCCTCGACGAGCTTCAGGGCCTGCTGGGCCTGCTTGCCCTCGATCTTGTGTAATCCTGGGGGATGTAGCCGACGTTGGAGTCCGCGATCTCGATCCCGGCCGCCTTGACGGCCTCGACGACGGCCTCGTAGGCCTCGGGCGACGTGATGATCTCCCAATCTTGTGCCGTCGTCCTTGATGTCTTCGGCCCCGGCCGTCAGGGCGATGTCCATGAGCTGTTCCTCGGCGGCCTTGGCCTTCTCGATGTCGATGTAGCCCTGCCGCTTGAACCGGTAGGCGACACAGCCCTGCTCGCCGATCCGGCCGCCGTTCTTGGCGAAGATGTGGCGGACCTCGGAGACCGTGCGGTTCTTGTTGTCCGAGAGCGCCGTGACGTAGATGGCGACGCCGCCCGGCCCGTAGCCTTCGTAGATGATCTCCTCGATCTGGGAGCCCTCGAGCTGGCCGGTGCCCTTCTGGATGGCCCGCTTGATGTTGTCGGCGGGCATGTTGACGGTCTTGGCGTCGTTGATGGCCTTCCTCAGCCGGGCGTTCGTGTCGGGGTCGCCGCCGCCGCGGGCGGCCATCGTCAGCTCGCGGATGATCTTGGTGAAGATCTTGCCGCGCTTGGCGTCGGTCGCGGCCTTTTTATGCTTGATGGAAGCCCACTTGGAATGTCCGGACATGGTTTTCTCCTTGAAGGATGACGGGGGAATTCTAACACAAACGCCCTGATCGCGCAACAGACCGGAGGCCGCCGCGGCGGAGCGGCCCGGCCCCGATAACCCACTGTAATTATAGGATTAGCGTATTCAAGGAAGCCGCGTGTTATAATGGCGGGGACAGGAACATAGCCGATCATGGAAGCCGGGAGAAAGGGCCGTGGCTAAGGACCCCGTCTGCGGGATGGACGTCGACGAGGCTTCTGCGGCCGGCGTTTCGAGCCTCGATGGGCGAAAAACCTATTTCTGCTCCCTCGGCTGTAAGGCGAAATTCGACGCCGACCCCCAAAAGTATCTTGCCTCCGGGAGCTGTCCCTCTCCCATTGCGCCCGGGAGCGGCCGCCGGAGCCCCTCCCCGGAGGCAGGTCGGGGCTCCGCCCGGATCGCCCTTCCCGTGACCGGGATGAGCTGTGCCTCCTGTTCCGCGAAGATCGAGGACGTCCTGGGGAGGGTCGAGGGGGTGACGAGCGCCGGGGTGAACTTCGCCGATTCCCGCGCGACCGTCGTCTACGAGCCGGAGCCTCGTCACGCCGCGGGACCTGGTCGCCCGGATCGAGGGAGCTCGGGTACGGGGTCGCGACATCGACGATCGAGCTGGCCATCGAGGGGATCTCGTGCGCGTCCTGCGCGGCCCGGATCGAAAAGGCCCTCCTGGACGTTTCCGGAGTGATCCGGGCCTCGGTCAACATGGCGACGCACCATGGCCCGAGTCGAATACCTCGCCGACTCGGCCGGACTGCCCGGGTTCCGCAAGGCCGTGGGATCCGCCGGTTACAAGGTCGTCGGCACGGATACGTCCGGCGCGCCGGGCGACCCGGAACGGGCCTTCCGCGAGAAGGAATACCGGACCCTCAGGGCCAAGGTCATCGCCGGCGCGGTCATCGGCGTCCTCGTCTTCCTGGGGACCATGGGCCATTGGTTCCCCTGGGTCCCGGCCTTCCTCCGGAACCCATACGTCCTCTGGGCCCTGGCGACGCCCGTCCAGTTCGTCCTCGGGTCCCGGTTCTATCGCGGGGCCTGGGGGGCTATCCGGCACGGGACCGCCGACATGAACACGCTCGTCGCCGTCGGCACGTCCGCGGCCTATGTCTACAGCGCGGCGGCAACCCTCTTCCCTTCGCTTTTCCACCGGGCCGGGGTCATGCCCGCGGTCTATTTCGACACGTCGGCCTTGATCATCGTCCTCATCCTCTTCGGCAGGATGCTCGAGGCCAGGGCCAAGGGCCGGACCTCCGACGCCATCCGGAAGCTCGTCGGCCTCGCGCCCCGGAACGGCCCGCGTCGTCCGGGACGGTCGGGAAGCCGATATCCCCATCGAGGACGTGCGCCGGGAGACATCATCGTGGTCCGGCCGGGCGAGAGGATCCCGGTCGACGGCGTCCTGCGACGGGAGCTCGGCCGTCGACGAGTCCATGATCACCGGGGAGAGCCTGCCCGTGGCCAAAGGCCCGGGCGACGAGGTCATCGGGGCCACGCTCAACCAGGTCCGGGAGCTTCCGTTTCCGGGCGACGAAGGTCGGGAAGGACACGGTCCTGGCCCAGATCATCCGGCTCGTCCGGGAGGCCCAGGGATCGAAGGCGCCCATCCAGCGGCTGGCCGACGTCATCGCCGGCTATTTCGTGCCGGCCGTCATCGCGATCGCCGTCGTGACGTTCGTCGTCTGGTACGCTTCGGGCCCGCCCCCCGCCTGACCTTCGCCCTGCTCAATTTCGTGGCCGTGCATGATCATCGCCTGCCCGTGCGCCCTGGGCCTGGCGACCCCGACCGCGGTCATGGTCGGAACGGGGAGGGGCGCCGAGCACGGGCATCCTGATCAAGGGCGGCGAGAGCCTGGAGACGGCCCACAAGGTCGACACCGTCGTCTTCGACAAGACCGGCACCCTGACCAGGGGAGAGCCCGAAGTCACGGACCTCGTCGCCCTGCGAGCCCTATCGCGGAGACGAGGTCCTGAAGTTCGCCGCGAGCGCGGAGAGACGCTCCGAGCATCCCCTCGGCCGGGCCGTCGTCCGGAGAGCGGAGGCAAAAGGGCTCGAGCTCGCGGAGCCCGCGGACTTCCGGGCGCTCGAGGGGCTGGGAGTCGCCGTCCGCGATCGCGGGCCGCGACGTCCTCATCGGGAGCGCGAAGCTGATGGCGGAGCGAGGGGCGTGGACGCTGGAGAGCTTGTCGCCGGCCGCGGACGCCTTCGCCGGAGAGGGGAAGACCGCCGTCTTCGTCGCCGTCGACGGCCGGGCCGCCGGGCTCCTGGCCATCGCCGATACGCTCAAGGAGGCGCCGCGGCAGCCGTGAAGCAGGCTGAAAGGGCTCGGCCTCGAGGTCGTCATGCTGACCGGCGACGACCGGCGGACGGCCGAAGCCATCGCCCGCGAGGCCGGGATCGACACGGTCGTCGCCGGAGTCCTGCCCGGGCGAGAAGGCCGACGAGATCCGCCGGCTCCAGGTCCGAGGGGAGGACGGTGGCCATGGTCGGCGACGGGATCAACGACGCGCCCGCCCTGGCCCAGGCCGACGTCGGGATCGCCATCGGGACGGGCACGGACGTGGCCATGGAAGCCTCGGACATCACCCTGATCAAGGGGGACCTCGACGGCGTGGCCTCGGCCATCGACCTCAGCCGCCGGACGATCCGGACGATCAAGCAGAACCTGTTCTGGGCGTTCATCTATAACGTCATCGGCATCCCCGTCGCGGCCGGCGTCCTCTACCCGTTCTTCGACGTCCTCCTCGACCCGATCATCGCCTCGGCGGCCATGGCCTTCAGCTCGGTCTCGGTCGTCTCGAATTCGCTGAGGCTGAGGCGGGCGAAGATCTGAGCGGGGCCCTCGGGGCTCCGGAAACCGGCGGGGCGGATGGAACGGAGCGGGCGCGAGGAGAGTTATGAAAGGTTGGAAGGCAGTTCCGAAACTGATAGAATATGAGCATTAAACCGATGGAGGATCCTATGAAGAAGAGTTTCAGGCTTATGGCGGTATTCGCCGCCGTCGCCATGCTCGGCCTTTATGCGGTCGCCGGACAGGCCGGCGACGAGACGGCCAAGGACCCGGTCTGCGGGATGAGCGTCAAGATCGCCGGCGCCCCCCACACGGCCGAATATCTCGGGAATACATACTATTTCTGTTCGGCGGCCTGCAAGACCGCGTTCCTCAAAGACCCGGTCAAGTTCGCTCCCAAGGACGCGGCCGCCGCTCCCGCCGCGCCGGCGAAGAAGTGCTGCGGGATGTGCTGTCAGGCTTGCTGTAAGATGATGTCCGGCATGAAGATGATGCACGGCCAGGCGCCGGTCCCGGGCGCCCCCCCCGCGCCTCCGACCCCTCCGACGGCCGTAGCCCCCTGCGCCGCAATGCCGGATTGCCCGATGATGAAGGATGCGCCGATGCCGTCCTGCCCCATGATGGGACATGGTCCCATGAAGATGAAGATGAGGATGATGCATGGGACGGCCCCGAAGCCCGGCATGATGTTCCGCCATATGGAGGGCGGCTGTCCGATGTGCGGCGGCCTGTCCGGCAAGGCGGATATCGTCGTCGAGAACACCGCGGACGGCGCCGTCGTCCGGATCTCCTCCAAGGATCCCGAAGCCGTCAAGATGATCCAGAAGCACCTGGCCGAGATGAAGGCCGCCGGCGACAAGGCCAAGATGGCCGAAGAGAATAAGGAAAAATAACGGCATCCTTCGGGACGGGTCGGACGACGCCTGCCGGAGGACCGGCGGGGGACGGGATCAGAACCTGAACTTGATCCCCAAGTTCAATCGCGAGAAGGACGGGTCGATCTTCAGGGACCCGAGGCCCATCGTGTTCTCCACCTGTTCGACCGGGTCCGTGAGGATGTCCGTGGGCGTCAGGTGCAGGGGCGTTTCCGCCCCGCCGCACTTGAAATAGCGGTAATCCCCGACGATCGAGATGGTCCCGGAGAGGCGGAAGGCGATCTCGGCGCCCAGGTTGAATCCGAGCCGGGACTGGGGCCCGAACTCGTAGCCCAGATTGAACGTCTGGATGTAGAGACGGCGGTCGTCCCCGGTCCTGAATTTCGTGTAGCCGATGAACCCCGTCTTGGCCTCCGAGTAGAAGTAGCTCGGGCCCCCCGATAGGCTCAGGGAAAGCGAGCGCGTCAGAGGCAGGCGGACGATCGCGTTCAGGCTGAGGACGATCTCGCGGATGTCCCCTTCGGTGGCCGGCCACTCGGTCTCGCCCGCGTACGACAGGGTTTGGACCGTATGGTCGGGCATCGGGTGCCGGCCGGTGATCGAGGCGGCGTAGGGCGCGTTGACCCCTTCGAGGGGCGCCTTGAAGTAGTCGGCAAGGAACTGGACGCCGATATTGGACACCGGGAAGAAGTTGAAGAGGGCCGAGAGCCCGTTGGTGTTCTTGGCCTTGATGTTCAAGACCTGCTCGGCCAGGCTGGCATATGTCCCGCCCGAGATGTAAAGCGGAGAGTAGCGATGGACGTAGCTCGTGTCGAGGCCGGGAGAGTAGAAGCTCCACCCCATCCCGAACTCCAGCCTTTGGGCGAACGTCGGGACGGCGCAGGACAGGATGAGACCGCAGGCGAGGATCGGCAGGACCTTTTTGTTCATTTCGTTATCCCTCCCATCGATCGATCCGCTCTCCGATTGTTGCAGAAATCGAGGAAAAAAGGAAGGGTCCTCCGGTTGGCCCGTGCCGTCCATACGGGCGGAGCCGTTCTGTGATATCCTGTTCCCGATGAGCGCGCAGAGGCGGCGGGTGGTCGTGGCCATGAGCGGCGGGGTGGACTCGTCGGTGGCCGCGGCCCTGCTGAAGAGGGCGGGCCACGACGTCACGGGCGTCACGATGCGCCTCGTCGATCTTCCGGCCGAGATCTGCCGGTCGGAAGGCCTGCGCAGCTGCTGCGGGCGCCGGGCGGTCGAGGACGCCCATCGCGTGGCCCTGTCCCTGAAGATCCCCCATTTCGTGGCCGACATGAGGGCCCCGTTCGAAAAGCTCGTCGTCGCGGATTTCTGCAGGGAGTACGCGCGGGGCAGGACCCCCAACCCCTGCGTTCTCTGCAACCGCTTCATCAAGTTCGACCTGCTCCTGGAGAAGGCCGGGGAGCTCGGGGCGGACCTCCTGGCCACCGGCCATTATGCGCGGATCGAGCGGGACGCCCGTCACGGCGGCTTCCTCCTGAAAAAGGGCCTGGACGCCGCCAAGGACCAGTCCTATTTCCTCTATGCGATGACCCAGGCACAGCTCGCCCGGGTGCTCCTGCCGCTCGGCGGCCGCACGAAGGCCGAGGTCCGCCGGATAGCGAAAAGGATGGGGCTGGCCGTCGCGGACAAGTCCGAAAGCCAGGAGATCTGCTTCGTGCCCGACGACGACTATCCCGGCTTCCTCAAGGGCAGGATCCCCGAAGCCTTCCGCCCGGGCCCCCTCGTCGACCCGGACGGGCGCATCCTGGGAGAGCACGCGGGCATCGCCCATTTCACGGTCGGCCAGCGCCGGGGCCTGGGTGTCGCCTCCGCCCGGCGGCTCTATGTCGTCTCCGTGGACGCCGCCTCGAATACGGTCGTCGCCGGCCCGGACGAGGCCCTGAGGGCGGTGGGATTGCTCGCTTCCGGAGTAAGCTATGTCTCCGGCGTGCGGCCGGACGGGCCGTTCAAGGCCAGGGTGAAGATCCGTTACCGGCACAAGGAAGCGGAAGCCTGCGTGACTCCCATCGGCGCGACGGGCGCCCGCGTCCTGTTCGCATCCCCTCAACGGGCCGTGGCGCCGGGCCAGTCCATCGTCTTTTATCGAAGGAGCACGGTGCTCGGCGGCGGCATCATCGAATCCGCCGTCGGTTGAAGGCTCAGCCGAAGAAGACCTTGGCGATGTCGTAGAGCTCGGCGTCGACCGTTTTGAGCTCGGCGACGGCCTTGGCCAGCGGCACGGCGACGATCTTGTTTCCCTGCAGGCTCACCATGTCGCCGAACTTCCCCTCGTGGACGAGGTCGATGGCCCCGATCCCGTAACGGGTGGCCAGGATGCGGTCGAACGCCGTCGGGGAGCCGCCCCTCTGGACGTGCCCGAGGACCGTGACCCGCGTCTCGAAGCCCGTGCATTTCTCGATCTCCTTGCCCAGGAAGCTGCCGATGCCGCCCAGCCGGACGTGGCCGAAGGCATCCTTCTCATCGGTCTGGGTCAGGAGCGACGCGTCCTTGGGCACGGCGCCCTCGGAAACGACGACGATGGAGAATTCCTTTCCCCGGGCGCGGCGCTTCTGGATCTGGGCGCAGACCTCGGCGAGGTCGAAGGGGACCTCGGGGGTGAGGATGTAATCCGCACCGCCGGCGATCCCCCCCTCGACGGCGATCCAGCCGGCGTGCCGGCCCATGACCTCGACGACCATGACCCGGTGATGGGCCTCGGCCGTCGTGTGGAGCCGGTCGAGGGCCTCGGAGACGACGGAGACGGCCGTGTCGAAGCCGAACGAGTAGTCGGTGCACGAAAGGTCGTTGTCGATGGTCTTGGGGACGCCGACCACCCTGACGCCCTTCGTGAAGAGCTTGGCGGCCACGCCGAGCGTGTCCTCGCCGCCGACGGCGACGACGGCGTCCATCTCGAACTTGGACATCTGGGCGAAGATCTTGCCGACGCCGTCCTCGACCTTGAACGGGTTGGTCCGCGACGTGCCGAGGATGGTCCCTCCCCGGGGGAGGATGCCCGAGATGGAGTCGAGGTCGAGCGGGACGATCTTCCCCTCGATGAGGCCGAGCCAGCCGCTCTTGATGCCCAGGATGTCGTAGCCGTAATAGGAGATGCCCTTGCGGACGACGGCCCGGATCACCGCGTTCAATCCCGGGCAATCTCCGCCCCCGGTCAGAATGCCTACTCTCATCTCTTTCTCTCCTCGATATATTATACTCCGGCCGAAATTCGGGGACACAATACCAATTTCCGAATAATTCTGGCATTTCCCGGGCAGATGCCGGAAATTCGGAAATTGGTATTGTGTCCCCGATAAATAACAATTGACAACAACTGTAAATAAGAGCAAATTATGAGTAAGCATCCGGGGAATACAAACTTGACCATTTATATGGGAGGAGTTGTGTCTTTATGAAGCAACCCATCAGTGAGATCCTGACCATCGACGAATTAGCAGCCTATCTTAAGGTCCCGAAGTCGACGCTCTATATGCTCGCCCGGGAAGGGAAGGTTCCGTCCAATAAAGTCGGCCGCCACTGGCGTTTCCAAAAGAGCGCTATCGATCGGTGGCTTGAAGGCAAACGAGTCGTCATGCCCGCATGTTGAGGACGGGCGAAAGGGAGAACGGCGATGGCCGAAAGAACGAAACGGGGATCGGGGCCGGTGAAGAAGGCGGATCGCGGGGTATCGCCCGGGCCGCGGGGCCATCGCATTGAACCGGAGGCACGGAACGGCGATGGGGGGGGGGAGAAGCAGACGCTGTGGGAAAATGAGCGTCGATTCCAGATCCTCGTGGACTCCGGCCAGGCCTTGATCTGGACCTCCGGACCGGACAAGAAGCGCGACTATTTCAACCAGCCTTGGCTGACATTCAGGGGCCGGACTCTCGAACAGGAGCTGGGCGATGGCTGGATCGAGGGAGTCCATCCGGATGACTTAGGGCGCTGTATCGAGCTCTATGGGGGCGCTTTCGACCGGCGCGAGCGCTTCAGCATCGAATACCGCCTGCGCCGCCGCGACGGAGAATTCCGATGGGTCCAGGACGACGGCCAGCCGCGCTATGACAGGCAAGATAAGTTTCTGGGCTACATCGGCCATTGTCTGGATATCAACGAGCGCAAGCGGGCGGAAGAGAAGAACGAAAGCTTGTTGGCCGCCGTTCAAAACGAGAAAACGATCCTATTGACCCTGATCAACAGCATCACCGACGAGGTCTGGTTCGCCGACACGGAGGGGAGATTCACACTGGCGAACCCGGCGGCGCTCAAGGAGTTCGCCCTCGATCCCGATCGGCTGGTCGACGTGGAAACGCTCGCGAAGCGCCTGGAGGTATTCCGGCCGGACGGGAGCCCAAGGCCTGTCGAAGAAGCCCCGCCGTTGCGAGCCCTTGCGGGAGAAGTGGTCAGGGCGCAAGAGGAGGTGATCCGTACTGCCAAGGGCCGGGAATTACGGTATCGCCAGGTCAGCGCCGCCCCGGTCAGGGATCCCTCGGGCCGGATCGTCGGGGCGGTGGCCGTGGTCCGCGACATCACCGAGCACAAGAGTGCGGAGGCTGCGCTGCAGCAGAGCGAGGCGCGGTTCCGGGAGCTCTTCAGGCACATGGGAAGCGGAGTGGCCGTATATGAAGCGGTCGATGACGGAGCGGATTTTGTTTTCAGGGATTTCAACCCCGCCGCGGAGAAGATCGAGAACGTCCGCAAGCAGGATATCCTCGGCCGGCGCGTGACCGAAGTGTTCCCCGGAGTGAAGGAGTTGGGGATTTTTCAGGTATTCCAGAGGGTGTGGCGGACCGGAACATCGGAACATTTCCCGGCACACCTGTATAAGGATGAGCGAGACCCCGGAAGCTGGAGGGAAAACTGGGTCTTTAAGCTGCCCACGGGTGAGATCGTAGCCGTCTACAACGATATCACCGAGCGCGTGCGGGCGGAAGAGGCCTTGAGGCAGACGAACCGGGACCTGGAGTTGAGCAGGACCGCCGCCATCGATCTGAGCTTGGCCCTGGAAGCCGAGAACGAGGCGCGAAAGAAGAGTGAGGATGACCTGCGCGACGCGGAAACCCGCTATCGCCTCCTGTTCGAACATTCCCCCGACGGCATCGTGATCCTCGACCCGGCGACGGCCCGGCCTCTGGAATTCAATGAAATGGCCTGCCGACAGCTGGGCTACACGCGCGAAGAATTCGCCCGGCTATCCGTCTCCGATCTGGAAATCGTCGAGACGTCCGAAGAGATCTCTTCCCGGATCGCCGGCGTGCTGCGCGAAGGGAGGAACGATTTCGAAACCCGCCACCGCACGAAGTCGGGCGAGATCCGGGACGTCCACGTGACGGCGCAGATCATCGAGATCCTGGGCCATCCCGTTTATCACTGCGTCTGGCGCGACATCACCGAGCGCAAGCAGGCGGAGGAAACCCTGCGCGAGAGCGAAGAACAGCTCCGGGCCTTCATGGAGCTGGCTCCCGACGGGGTTTACCTGAACGATCTCGCTGGCTCTTTCCTCTACGGCAATCGCCGGACGGAGGAGATCACAGGCTTCCGGCGCGAAGAGCTCATCGGCAAGAACATGATGGAGCTCGATCTCCTCTCCCCGGACGAATTGGCCCGGGCCGCCGAACTCATGCAGGCAAGCTCCCGGGGCGAACCCACCGGCCCCGACGAGCTGACGCTCAGGAGAAAGGATGGCAGCTCGATCATCGTGGAGATCAATACGAGCGTCGTGCGGCGCCACGGCCAGCCGGTCGTGGTCGGCTTCGTCAGGGACGTCACCGAACGGAAGCAGGCGGAGGAGAAACTGCGGGAGAGCGAAAAGCAATACCGCGAGCTGTACGATTTTTTGCCGATCCCCGTCTATGAGATGGACCTCGAAGCCAACATCACGGCGGCTAACCGGGCCATTTTCAAGGCCTTCAGGGCCACGGAAGAGGACTTCAAGAAGGGGTTCAATGCCTGGAAGCTGCTGTCCCCCGAGGATGTCCAAAGGTCCCGCGTGAACATTCAGAAGCTGTTGACGGGGGAGGCCATCGAAGGGACGGAATACGTTTTCACGAGGTTGGACGGGTCCACTTTTCCCGCTATCGTCGTTTCGAGCGTCATATTCGATCGGGGCCGGCCCCTCGGACTCAGGGGAGCGATCATCGATATCACCGAGCGCAAGCAGGCGGAGGATTCCGTTCAAACGGCGCTCCGGGAGAAAGAGATCCTCCTCCGGGAGATCCACCATCGGGTGAAGAACAACATGCAGGTCATCTCCAGCCTGTTCAACCTGCAGGCCGGGCAGATCACGGCCGAGAACGCCCGCCGGGTGCTCAAGGAAGGGCAGCTGCGTATCCGCTCGATGGCGCTCGTCCATGAGAAGCTCTATCAGTCGCGCGACCTGTCGAAGATCGATTTCGCCGATTACCTCCGAAGCCTGGCGGCCCATCTTTTCCATTTCTACAGGGTCGAGGCCGGCCGGATCCGGCTCGAGACGACGCATCTCGAGCCCGTTTATCTGAGCGTCAATTCGGCCGTGCCCAGCGGTCTCTTGGTCAACGAGCTCGTCTCGAATTCCCTGAAACACGCCTTCCCGGCGGACAGGAAGGGCACGGTGGAGATCGGGCTTCGCAAGGACGAGGACGGGAGGGTGGAGCTTCGCGTGGCGGACGATGGAGTGGGGTTGCCCGGATCGCTGGACTTCCGCCGCACCGAAAGCCTGGGACTGCAGATCGTAAACTTGCTCGCCGACCAGCTTGGCGGAACGATAGAGCTTGGAGACGGGAACGGAACGGACATCAGGATCTCGTTCCGTGAACCGGAGGATAGGCCAAAGACCTGAATCCGGGAGTCCGGACGGAGCTGGGGATTTCATTTCGTTGCCCTTTCGCCCGCGGAGAGCCCGGAAAGCCGGGAATGGAGATCAAGCCCCCTGATTTGACACCCGGCTTAAGCGCATGTAAACTTGAGTTCAAGGCTTAACGTGGGCCTTTTGATCAGGTGATGGCCGCGGAGAGAGGGATAGAGGGGCGATCGGCAGACGGGAAAGGAAGCTCACCTTCCTGCTGTCCGAAGCGAAAAAGCCCCCTTGCCCCAGCGATCGGGCTTGACAGAGGCGCGCTGACAGCGCGCCGATGGACGAAGGCTGTCCTCCTTGCTGCGATCCTCTTAGCTTTGTCCGGGGCGTGCCGTGAGTCCTCTCGCTCCGACGCGGGCCCGGCTCCTGACGTTTCGGCGATCCCTGCCCCCGAGCGGGATGCCTTCTGGGCTTTCACCGAGCCCTGCCTGACGATTCCCATCGTCATCCTCACGCGGCTGAATATCCCGTATGTCGCCGGAAATACCCTGACGAACATCTACCGGAGATGGGTGTCTATCCGGACCGATCACGGGCGCAACGACTTTTGGCTCTGGATCCCCCTTGCGGCCCTGGCCTTGATCCTGGCGGGACTGGCCGTCCGGAATCGGATCCTGTCCCGGGAGATCAGGACGCGGACGACCGCCGAGCGGGCCCTGAAGGCGAACGAGGCCTTTGCCAAGGTCGTCATGGACAATCTCCCGATAGGCATCGCCGTGAATTCCATCGATCCCGCCGTGAAGTTCGAATACATGAACGACAACTTTCCCAGGCTTTACCGGACGACGAGAGAGGCGCTGGCCGCGCCGGACGCGTTCTGGGACTCGGTTTACGAAGATCCGGAATTCCGGGAAGAGATCAGGAAGAAGGTGCTGGACGGTATCGCCAGCGGCGATCCCGCGCAAATGCACTGGGTCGATGTCCCGATCACCCGCAAGGGACAGGAGACGACCTATATCACGGCCAGGAACATCCCCGTCCCCGGTCAGCCCCTGATGATATCGACGGTCCGGGATGTGACCGAGCGGAAGCGGGCGGAAGACGCCTTGCGCGAGCGCGAACAGCGCCTTTCCAGCATCTACGGTACGGTGGGGGATTGCATCTTCCATATCGCGGTCGAGCCCGGGGGAGAATACCGCTTTGTTTCCATCAATCGGGCTTTTTCCGAGGTGACCGGACTGAAGCCCGAGCAGGTGGTCGGCAGGACGGTGTCCGAGATCATCCCCGAACCATCCCGGACGATGGTGCTGGAGAATTATCGGAGGGCGATCGAAGAGAACACGGTCGTCCGTTGGGAAGAGACTTCCGATTATCCCACCGGACGGTTGATCGGCGAGGTGAGCGTCGCCCCTGTTTTCGATGATCAGGGCCGCTGCACGTACCTGGTCGGCTCGGTCCACGACGTCACCGAGCGCAAGCGGGCGGAAGAGGCGTTGAAGGCGAGCGAGGAAAAGTTCCGCATGATCACGGAGCAAACGAGCGACTTGATCGCCCTGACCGATGCCGACGGCGTCATCACTTATGTATCGCCCGCGTCCCGAGCTCTCTTCCTCTATGAGCCCGACGAGATGTGCGGCCGCCATTTCATGGAATTCCTCGACCCGGCGGCGGTTCCCAAAGCCGGCGCGGTGTTTCAGGATGTGCTGGCGCGCGGCGAAAAGGCGAGGGACCTCGAATTGGCGATGAAGCGGAAGGACGGTTCCATCTTCGTCGGAGAGTTGAGCGGGTCGAACTTCCGTTATGGCGAGCGGAACGGGACCCTGGTGGTCGTCCGCGACATCACCGAGCGCAAGCGGGCGGTGGAAGAAATAAGAAAACTCTCGAGTGCCGTCAAGCAGTCGACGGAAGGCATAGCGATTTGCGATCTGAAAGGCAATCTCACGTTCGTCAACGACGCCTGGTGCCGGATGCACGGCTACAAGGACTCCGAGGAACTCCTCGGCAAGAGCCTCAATATTTTTCATAACCAGGATCAGATCGAGCATGAGGTCATCCCATTCAATGAAAAGGTCAATGAGCTCGGGGCTTACAGCGGGGAGGTCGGGCATATCCACAAGGACGGAACGCCGTTTTCCACCCTGATGACGGCGACCTTATTGAAAGATGACCAGGGCAGGCCTTACGCCTTGATCGGGATCGCCAAGGATATCACCGGGCGCAAGCAGGCCGAGGACGTGTTGCGGGAAAGCGACACCATCCTCAATAAGCTCACCTCCTGGGTGCCGGGGATGATCTATATGTTCAAAAAGCGGCCGGACGGCACATTTTGCGTCCCGTTCTCGACGGAGGCGATCAGGGACATTTTTGGCTGTTCCCCGCAGGACGTCCAGGAGGATTTTTCTCCGATCGCCGGAGTCATCCTCCCCGAGGATCTCGGCAGGGTCGTCAGCTCCATTGAACATTCGGCCGAACATCTGACGGCCTGGACATGCGAATACCGCGTCCGGATCCCCGGCCGGCCGGTCACGTGGCTGTTGGGCAATTCGACGCCCGAGAGATCGGCTGACGGCAGCATCACCTGGTATGGCTTCAATATGGACATCACCGGCCGCAAGCGGATGGAGGAAGCCGCCCAAACGTCTCTCAGGGAAAAGGAGACCCTCCTCCGGGAGATCCACCATCGGGTGAAGAACAACATGCAGGTCATCTCCAGCCTCCTCAACCTTCAGGCCGGACATATCGCGGATGAGGAAGCCCGCCGGATGCTCAAGGAAGGCCAGCTGCGCATCCGTTCGATGGCGCTCATTCACGAGAAGCTCTATCAGGCCCGGGACCTGTCGAAGATCGATTTCGCGGCCTACCTTCAGAGCCTGGCGTCCTTTCTTTTCCAGTTCTTCAAGGTCGACCCCGAGCAGGTCCGGCTGGAGACCGATCTCGAGGACGTGCGCCTGGACATCAACACGGCCGTTCCCTGCGGCCTGTTGGTCAACGAGCTCGTCTCGAACGCCCTCAAGCACGCATTCCCGGACGGCCGGAGAGGAACGGTCTGGATCAAACTGCGGCGGGAGAAAGACGGGACCTTGAAGCTCCGGGTGGCGGACGACGGAGTAGGCCTTCCCAAAGGGTTTGACTACCGCAGCTCGGAGAGCTTCGGTTTGCAGATCGCGCACCTTCTGATCGAACAGCTCGAAGGGACGATCGCCGTCGAAGGGAAGAAAGGGACCGCCTTTTGCATCACGTTCCGGGAGCTGGTATACAAGCCCAGGACCTAAATCGGGGACACAATACTAGATTCCGAATAAAATATCTTTACGCATTCTCCAGGGGAGTTTCCGGAAATTCGGAAATTGGTATTGTGTCCCTGATTAAAATACAATAGGCGTCCGATGGATGAACAGCAGATCCGGGTAGCCAAGCTGAAACGGCGCTTCAGGAATTGGCGGGCCGAGGCGGCCGCGTCGGCTGATGGAAGGGATCGGGTTCCCGGCGGCTCCGCGCGGCTTGACGCGCGAAAAAACGCCCTCAAGGTCCTCAACGCCCTCGAGGAAATAGCGGGCACGGACGGTTTCGCCTCGCTCGACCGGAAGACGGCATTCGAGGTCCTGGACGGCACGGGGAAGCGGCCGTTCCTCATGAGCCTCGCGGAAGCTCCGGACCTCGAGCGATGGGCCGAGGTCGCCTTCAAGCTGATCCAGGCGTCCGGATACTCGCTCCTCGATCTCTTCCAGGCCCGGGTCAAGGCCCACCCGGCCAAGGTCCTGTTCCAGGACATGTCCTCTCCGGTCCCCGGCCAATGGACCTACGAACAGATCGACCGCCGGACCCGCGAGATCGCGGCCGCGTTCGCCGCCCTGTCTTCCGGCCCGGCCGGCGCCCCTCGGGTGGCCATCTTCTCGGAGAACACCGTGGACAGCGCCGCTGTGGACCTGGCCTGCCTGTTCTACGACATCCTGGACACCCCCCTCAATACGCATTCGGACCAGGAGACCCTCATCCAGATCTTCGACCGGCTCTCCATCGATATCGCCGTCGTCGACCGCCGGGAGCGCGGCCAGGTCCTCGAGGAGATCCGAGGCCGGACCGCCGTGCCCTTCCGGATCGTGACCCTGAACCGGGACGCCGCCCCCGAGAGCGATCATGCGGTCTTCCTGGGCGAATATTGCCGGGGACTCTCGGCCGCCGAGGTCGAGAAGTCCCTCGCCCGGCGCCGGCGGCGGCCTTTGAACGAGGTCGCCACGGTCATGTTCACCTCGGGCAGTACGGGCAAGGCCAAGGGCGTGAGCTTTTCGACCTACCAGCTCGTCGCCAAGCGGTTCGCCCGGGCCGCGGCCCTGCCCGAGGTCGGGGACGACGAGGTCTTCCTGAGCTTCCTGCCGCTTTACCACACGTTCGGCCGCTATCTCGAAATGCTGGGGACCGTCTATTGGGGAGGGACCTACGTTTTCCCCGGAAATCCCTCCGTCGACACGCTCCTATCGCTCCTGCCCAGGGTTAACCCCACGGGCTTCATCAGCGTCCCCGTCCGCTGGGCCCAGCTCCACGAAAAGTGCCTCGAGAAGATCGACGCCGCGGGCCCCGGTGCGGACGCCGGGGAGGTGATGCGGAGCGTCGTCGGCCGAAGACTGCGCTGGGGCCTGTCCGCCGCCGGCTATCTCGATCCCAGGGTCTTCCGTTTCTTCGAGAGGAACGGCGTCGCGGTCTCGAGCGGATTCGGGATGACCGAGGGCACCGGCGGGATCACGATGACGCCGCCCGGCCGCTACGTCGACAATACGCACGGCCTGCCGCTCCCCGGCATGCGGGTCCGGCTGGGGGAGAAGGGGGAGCTCCAGATCAGCGGGCATTACGTCGGCCGCTACCTGGAGGACAAGGGCCCGGGCGACCTCATCCCTTACCCGGAGGGGCCGGAGAGGGACGCCTGGCTGCCCACCGGCGACGTCTTCCGGAAGCTCGAGAACGGTTACTACCAGATCGTCGACCGGATCAAGGACATCTACAAGAACAACCGCGGCCAGACCGTCGCCCCCCTCAAGGTCGAGAACAAGTTCATCGGCGTCCCGGGCGTCCGGCGGACCTTCCTCGTCGGGGACGGGCGGCCGTACAACGTCCTGTTCATCGTCCCGGACCGGGGCGACCCCGTGCTCGGGGCCGGCCTGACCGCCGAGAACGAGCGCGAATATTACCGGCGCATCGTGAACGCGGCCAACACGGACCTGGCGCCCTACGAGCGCGTCGTCAATTTCGCCCTCCTCGAAAGGGACTTCGACCCCGGCCGGGGCGAGGTCACGCCGAAGGGGTCCTATAACCGCAAGGTCATCGAGCATGGCTTCGAGGCCCAGATCGAGGGCCTCTACAGGACGAACTTCGTCGAGTTCGAGGCCGGGGGACTGCGGGTCCGGGTCCCGCACTGGTTCTACCGCGACCTCGGGATCCTCGAGGACGACATCTCCATGGAGACGACCGGGCTCCGCGATCAGGCCCGGGGCCTGACCTTGCCGCTCCGGAGGGGCGACGACCCTTCGACCGTGCTCGTCGGCGACCTCGAATATTCCGTGCGGGGCGACCTCCTCGACCTGGGCCTCTTCGCGCGCCAGCCGCGCCTGTGGATCGGCAATCCCGCCCTCGTCCGGTTCAGCCCCTGCAAGGAGGGCTGGGATGTCCCCCTCGAGGCGGTCTCCGGCCGGGTCCTTCTGCCCGCCTCGCGGGCCGGCGCCCTCGGCCCCGGCGACATCCCGGACCCGGCCCGGATCGGGGACGGCCATCTCAAGGAGGTCCATCGGCTCGTGTCCCTGGCGTTCTTCGGGGCTGTCGGGGCCGCGACGGAGGCCCTGGAGGAGATCGAGCGGCTCTTCGGCGAGCCCGAGCTGCGGACGTCGTCCGTCATCCGGGGGAGGCTGGAAGCCCTGGCCCGCCACCCCGAAGAGCGGATCCGGTGCGCGGCCTATAGGATCCTCCTCCTCGACGAGCCGAACCCGGAGTACAGCAAGGCCCTGTCGGCGTTCGTTCAATCCGGGCTGTCGTTCCTCAACGAGGAATCGATCGAGCTCATCGCGTCCTCCCGCCTGGGCAAGGGCCGGTTCGACGCGCTCCGCCAGAGGATGCTCGCTTATCGCGAGCAGCTGGATTGGCCGGTCGCCGACGTGCCCCGCCTCCAGTTCGAGCGGATCTTCCGCCTGTTCGTCGACTTCTGTCGATATCACCCCGAATATTACGGCAGTGTCCGGGCCGAGCTCTCGAGCTGGGCCCTCCACCGGTCCGATCCCGCGCTTGCGGCCCGGGCCGAAGACCTTTTGGCCGAGCTCGACGGCGATTCCCAGCGGCTCCTGGCCGGCGACGCGCCGGAGCCGTCCCCGGCGGAATGGGCGGTGCGGCTGACATTCGATGAAGGGATCGGACCCGACGAGGCGGCCGGGATCGGGGAGGTCCTGCGGACGAGGTCCTTCCTGAAAAAGTCCCTCGGGCTGGCCTTCGACGTCGAAGGGTTCGCGCTCGCGGACGTCCCGGCAGGAGGGATCTGGATCTCGCGGCTCCCCGTTCCCAACTATCGCCGGTCCTATCGGGTCGGCGTCACCGCGGCCGGCGGGCGCCATTACGACCTTCAGCTTATCCTGGACGAGACCCTGGCCGAGGCCGCGTACCGGGAGACCGTCCGCTGGTACCTGACCATCGCCAGCTATCCTTACGGCCAGCGCGTGCTTCCCCCGCTGGGGTGTTTTCGTCCGGAGAGCGCCGCCGTGTCCGTCCGCTATCCCGGCGGCCTCGATATGTGGGAGAAGATCCGCGAATTCGCCGCCGTCCGCGGCCCGGAGGGCCCGCCCGGGGCGCCGGGTCTGTGGCGGCGGCTCTTCATCGAGGCGATGTCCGCTTTTTTCCGGGCGTGGCAATATTCGTCCCGTCGCATCGTCCCCGGACACGTCTCTCCGACGAACATCGTCGTCCCGGAGTTGGACTACCGGGAAGAGCCGATGATCTCGTCGCTCATGGGCTGGAAACCCTATGAGGACACGCTTTCGCTCGTCCGGCCGATGGTCGTCAATTTCTATCTCAGGACCGTCGCCCACTATCCCTGGAGCCGGGACCAGCTCGACCTCGATTGGGTCTTCGACGCCTGCACCGAAGCCCTGGGCCGCCGGGACGCCCTGGAGTTCCTGGACCGGCTCAGGGCGGAGCTCGCGGGCGCGGACGTCGCCGGACCGGACGGGAAGAGCCTCTCCTCCGCCCTCGACGCCTACCTGGGCTATCTCGGCAAGAACTACGTCATCCCCCTCCCGGCCATCAACGCCATGGAACGCTACAAGACCTGGGAGCTTCGGAACGACCTGGCGGCCTCCATGGACAAGGAGGCCGTCCTCCTCGACGTCATCCGTCTCTACAGGCTGGAGCGCTATCCCGAGGTCGTCCGCTATTACCTCTACAGGCATACCTATTTCGCCGGGGCGGACGAGAAGGCGCGGTCGGTCTTCGACGGCCTTCTCGCGAAGATGTCCACGAGCCTCGAGCGGCCGGCCGTCCAGTTCCTGGAGCTCTCGGACCTCCAGGCGGCCCTTCGAAAGGACGAGGACCGCCTCGTCTTCAGCCGGATGGTCTTCCCCCGCCTCCGGGGCTCGCAGGCCCTCGACATCCTCAAGGTCGGGGACGGAGGGCTCCGGCAGGTCGTCGTCCACTCGTACCTCACCGACCGCCTTGGCGGGATCTATACGTTCGGCGAGACCTTCGACCCGGCCGAGATCGGCCGTCTCTACCGCCTCTTCTTCATGGTGAACTACCCGAAGAAGATCCTGGAGCAGGACCGCCATTACGTCGTCAAGGACAGCCAGGACCGGGTCGTCGGCGGGTTGTGCTACCGGATGATGTCCCGGAACGCGGCCTTCATCGATGTCATGGTCGTCGCCTCGCCCCTCCAGGGCGGCGGCGTCGGCGGGGCCATGCTGGAGGACTTTTGCGGCCGGATGGCCGGCTCCGGGGTCACCGTCGTCCTGACCCATTCCTACCTGCCCGGCTTCTTCCTTCGCCGGGGCTTCAAGGCGGACAGGAAGTGGGGGGCCCTCGTCCGGTCCCTGTGAGCCCGGATGCCGTGCGGCCGGCGTTTTTGCCTTGACCTCGCCCCCGTAATCGATTAATTTGGATTCTCCGGAAAACGAACGGCCCGGATATCCTCTTCCAGGAGAACACGATGCCTGCAACGATCATCAGCGGCAAGGAAGTCTCCGCGGCGATCCGTCTCGAGCTCAAGGGGCGCGTGGACGCCCTCAAGGCGAAGGGCGTCACGCCCGGACTCGGGGTCGTCCTGGTGGGGGAGGACCCGGCCTCCGTCTCCTACGTCGCCGGCAAAGCCAAGGGCTCGGCGGAGATCGGCATCTTCGAGGAGACGATCCGAATGCCCGGCACGTCCACGGAGGAGGAGATCCTGGCGACGGTGGACCGCCTCAACCGGAGCCCGTTGTTCAACGGCCTCCTCGTCCAGCTGCCTCTGCCGAAATGGGTCAGCTCCGACAAGGTCATCAATTTCATCTCCCCGGAGAAGGACGTGGACGGCTTCCATCCGATCAACGTCGGCAAGCTCCTGCGCGGGGAACCCTGCCCGCTCCCGTGCACCCCCTACGGCGTCGTCCAGCTGCTCGTCCGGGCCGGCCACAGCCCGGAGGGAAAGCACGTCGTCATCTGCGGCCGAAGCAACATCGTCGGCAAGCCGCTCGCCGCCCTCCTGATGCAGAAGAAAAAGGGGGCCAACGCCACGGTCACCGTCTGCCACACCGGGACGAAGGACCTGCCGTATTTCACGAGGCAGGCCGATATCCTGGTCGCCGCCATGGGCGTGCCCGGGGCCATCACCGCGGACATGATCCGCGAGGGATGCGTCGTCATCGACGTCGGCGTCAACAGGGTCGAGGACCCGTCATGCCCCAAGGGCTACCGGCTCGTCGGCGACTGCGATTTCGAAGGCATGAAGGACAAGGCCGCGGCCATCACGCCCGTTCCGGGCGGAGTCGGCCCGATGACGGTGACGATGCTCCTGATGAACACCGTCGAAGCCGCCGAACGCGCGGCCGGCCTCGGCGCCTGAAACGACCGGGAGGCTCCTCATGAAAATAGGCAAGATCGACCAGGAGACGTTCAGCCGTTATCTGCTGAAGCGGTTGGGCAAGAAGGATGCGACGGTCCTCGTCCCCCCGCGGACGGGGGTGGACGCGGGCGTCGTCGACGCCGGGGGCGGGAGGGTCCTCGTCATCGCCGAAGACCCCATCTTCACCATGCCCGCGCTCCCCCTGGAGATGTTCGGCCGGTTCACCGTCCACATCGGAGCGAGCGACGTCGCCGTCATGGGGGTTAAGCCGCGCTATATGACCTACTCCCTGCTGATGCCTCCCGAGGCGGGCGTCCGGGAACTCAAAGCCATCGTGGATTCCATCCATGAAACGGCCGTTTCCCTGGACATCGCCGTCGTCGGCGGCCACACGGGCTTCTATCCCGGGCTCGCCGCGCCGCTCGTCGGCGGGATCACGGTGTTCGCGTTCGCCAAGAAAGGCGCCTATGTGACGCCGGCCGGCGCCCGGCCCGGGAACGCCGTCCTCCTCACGAAAGGCCCGGCCATCGAGACGGCCGGTCTGCTCGCGGCCCTGCGCGAAAAGGAGCTCCGGGGACGGTACGCGCCCGGCCTGATCCGGAAAGCGAAAGGCCTCTGTTATGAGATCAGCGTCGTCAAGGACGCTCTGACGGCCATGAAGGCCGGAGGGGTCACGGCCATGCACGACGCCACGGAGGGCGGCGTCATCGGCGGCCTCTTCGAGATCGCCTCCGCGAGCGGCGTCGGCCTCGAGGCGGACGAGAGGCTGATGGTCTACCCGGACGAGGTCCGGATGGTTTGCGAGGCGTTCGGGATCGACCCCGTGTGCGCCATCGCCGAGGGCAGTCTGCTCATCACGGCCGATCAGGCCGCGGTGCCGGGGATCCTGCGCCGCCTGAAGGCCGTCGGGATCGAGGCTTCCGCGATCGGTAAGATCACGGCGAACCGGCGCCGGCGCGTGCTCACGCGGCGGGACGGAAGCGTCACGCCCCTGGCCATCCCGGAGCAGGATCCGTTCTGGCCGGCGTTCTTCGAGGGTTTGAATAGGGCCTGAGCTATTTAGCGGGCCTGTAATGCTTGATGGCGTCCCAGGCCTTCGGGAAATCGAAGGCGATCCCGTGGGCGTTGTCGTGGCAGGTCATGCAGTGGGCCTTGACGGCGTCCTGGGACGCGTAGACGACAAGTCCGTTCTTCACGCAGGCATCCCGGTCCACCATGACGTTGAGCTTCCGGTACTGGCTTCCCGGGCCGTGGCAGACCTCGCAGGTGATGCCCTCGGCGGCGACCTCGGGGGCCTTTTCGCTCAGGGGCGAGTGGCACTTCAGACAGCCGGGGGCCTGTTGGGCGGGGATCGCCTCCCCGGCCTCGTTCTTCGCCGTTTCGGGCTTCAGGTTGTTGAAGGACTGGGCGTGCTTGCTGGCCTCCCAGATGGGATGCTGTTTTCCCTGTTTTTCGGTCCGGTGGCAGTCCCGGCACTTGCCGGCGCCGACGTAGGTCGGGACATCGGCGGCCGCGAGGGCCGTCAGCCCGGCGGCGAACAGGACGCCGGCGATGATCGCGATCTTTTTCATGGGGATCTCCTTATCATGCATAGCTGTGCAGTCCGGACAGCAGGTAATTGACTCCGAAATAGGTGAAGAGGGCGGCCAGAAAGCCGAGGACGGCGATGAGCGCCGAACGCCGGCCCTTCCAGCCCATGACGATCCGGGTGTGAAGGTAGAGGGCGAAGACGAGCCAGGTGATGAGGCGACCAGACCTCCTTCGGGTCCCAGCTCCAGTAGCTTCCCCAGGCCCGGTAGGCCCAGATCATCCCGAAGACGAGCCCGCCCAGGGTGAACAGGGGAAAGCCGACGGCGATCGCCCGGTAGCTCACGGCGTCGTAGCTTCGCGGCGAGCCCGGCCCATTCGTCGCCGCTGTCCTTCCGGCTCCTGGCATCGGCCCTGAGGAAGAGGAGGCTGGTGACGAAGGCGACGGCGAAGAAGGCCTCGCCGAGGAGCGTCACGGAGACGTGGAGCCAGAGCCAGTAGCTCTGGAGGGCGGGGACGAGGGGCGTCGCGTCCTTGGGCATCAGCGGGGAGGAGGCGAGGGCCATCAGGGCGACGACGATGAGCATGACGTACGGGCCCGCCTTCCGGATGCGGAACTCGTCCTTCGATGAGGACGTAGGCCAGGGCCGACGGCCCAGGCCAGGAAGGAGAGCGGATTCGTACATGTTCGTGAACGGCGCGTGGCCGCTGCCGAGGGTCCGGGCCGCGAGAGCCAACGTATGGACGGCGAGGCCGCAGGCCGGCCAGGATATAATCCGGCCCGGGCCCATCGGAGGCCTCCCGAGAACAGGAAGACGAAATAGACGAGCGCGGCCGCTCCGTAGACGACGAAGGCCGCGGAAAACAGCAGGGGTTCGTTCACGAGGACTCTCCTGAGGGCGGCCGCGATGTCGGCGAATTCTCTTCTCGAAATCGCTCGCGGCCCTTGGGTGCGAGGCCTCCGGCCGCGACCGACGACCGGTCCCGTCGGGACGGGCTTCGAGCGCGATCCGGATCTCCCAGGCGGGCCAGTAGAAGCTGAGGAAAAGGCCCACCATCAGGACGGCGCTGCCGAGCCAGATGAGCGAGGCTCCGGGGTCCCGGGACGCTTGGAGGACCGAGAATTGGGGGGCGGAATAGGTCTCGAGCTCGAAGACCAGGTCCGTCGCCCCTTCCGGGCGGACGTGCGAGACCTCCGGATAGCGGGCGAAGATCCATCCGGAGATAGACGACGTTCCCGTCCTTTCGTCCTTCGATGAGGACCGCGGGGTTGTTCGGCTCGGCCGAGCGCGTTCCCGCCCGGCCGTCGTCGCCGATGACGAGGTCGGGGACGAACCTGAGGACGGAGACGGTCGTCCCGTCCCCGGCCTCGGCGGTCCCGCCCGGCCCGAGGACGATCCGCTTCAGGAACGCCGGGTCGCTTTTCCGGCGAACCCGGAGCCCGACCTCGGGCTTCTCCCAATCCCATCCGTAGCTCGATCTGGTAGAAAACGGTCCCTTTCCAGCTCAGGGGATGGTTGACCTCGATCTTCCGGCCGGCGGCAGGGATGCCGTTCTCGATCACCGTGACCGTGCTCTTCCAGTCCTTGACGCCCCCCCCCGGATAGTATTCGGTCTCGAACGCATCGAGCCGGAGCGACAGCCGCCCGGCCGGGGATCGGCGCGGTTTCGCCGACGACGAGGGCGATGTCGGACGCGGATTTGCCGAGCCCGCTGACGATGCCGCCGGCGAGGATGATCAGGATCCCGAGATGGACGATGTCGGCGCCGAAGAGGCCCAGGACGCGGCGGCGTCCCCGGAGGAGACGGCGTCCGCCGTCGCCCCTCTCCCGGACGCGGTAGCGCCTCGCCTCGAGCTGGCGCCGGTAGGCCGCGGCCGTTCCGTCCAGGCTGCCCTTCCGGACGAACGCATCCCTGAGCTTCAAGGCGCCGATGGAGGAGGCGTCGAAGCCGGCAGCCTTGCCGAAGGTCCTTTTAAGCTTGGGGGAGAGCCTGGTCAGGCCGCAGACGGTGAGGTTAGCCCCGAAAAGAACGAGCAGGGCGAGATATCCGGGAGACTGGTAGAGCCGGTCGAGGCGAAGCCCCGTCACGAGCGCGGCGGAAGCCCCGTATCGGGCCCTGTATTCGCCGGGGGTCCGCTGCTGGGGAACGAGGGTCCCCAGGGCCGACGCCGATGCGAGGAGGATGAACAGGGCGAGGGCGAGCTTTATCGAACCCAGGAATTTGAGGATGGATCTCATGGCCCTGAGGGATCCCGCATCCGCGGGGATCAGTGGCTCCGCGCCTTCTTTTTCTTCTTCTCGGCCATCTTGACCAGATCGGCCAGGGTGATGTTCTCGAAATAGTTCTTCAGGAGAAGCGTGGCTTCCTTCCAGACGTCATGGGCGGCGCAGTAGGGCTGGCGTTCGCAGAGGTCCGCTTCCTCGACGCACTCGACGAGACAGCAGGTCCCCTCGAGGGCGTGGAGGATCTCCCTGAGGTTGATCCGGGAGGGGTCCTTGGCCAGGGTGTAGCCGCCGCCCGCGCCGCGGATGCTCTTGACGAGCTTGTTGATCTTGAGGGGGATGATGATCTGCTCGAGGTAGCGGATGGAGATGCCCTCCTCGTCGGAGATGCTCTTGAGGATGATCGGCGTCCCCGTCGACCCTGTAGCGGGTGGCCAGGTTCAGCATGAGCCGCGTCCCGTATCGTCCCTTGGTCGAAAGTCTGATCATGCCGCTCTCCTTCTCTGGACTCCATTCTAGCCCAAATCGCCGCCGCCTGACAACATGAATATATAGGAATAATAAGTTTTGAACGTGGAGCGCGAGACGCGGGCTCCGGGCAACTCGCTTGACAGCCTCCAGCCGGTATGGGTTGACAGTCCCGTCGCGCGGCATGTATCCTTGATTCCGTCGCCGGCCTCCCGGCCGGGGCATTCTCGAGCGAAAAGGAACCCGACATGAAAAACGAGATCCTTCTCGGCGACGAAGCCGTCGCCCTGGGAGCCGTCCACGCCGGTCTTTCGGCGGCCAGCTCGTACCCGGGAACGCCCGCCTCGGAGATCATGGAATACCTGATCCGGGTCTCCGGCCGCGGGGCGCATTTCGCCGCCTCCTGGTCGGTCAACGAGAAGACCGCCTACGAGGAGGCCCTGGGCGCCTCGTTCGCCGGGAAGCGGGCCATGGTCTCCTTCAAGCACGTCGGTCTCAACGTCGCGGCCGATCCGTTCATGAACTCGGCCGTCACCGGGGCCAACGGCGGACTGGTCGTCGTCAGCGCCGACGACCCGGGGATGCACAGCTCGCAGAACGAGCAGGACAGCCGCTTCTACGCCCGGTTCGCCCAGATCTTCTGCTTCGAGCCCTCGAACCACCAGGAAGCCTACGACATGACCCGGGAGGCCTTCGACATCTCGGAGGAGCTGGGGTTCCCGGTCATGGTCCGGATGGTCACGCGCCTGGCCCACAGCCGGTCATCGGTCGCGCCGCGCGAGCCGCGGCCGCAGAACGGCCTCCGGACCGGCGAGGCCGGAAGGACTGGATCCTTCTCCCCGTGAACGCCCGGCGCCGCTTCGACTCGGCTCCTCGGAAACAGCCCGAGATGGTCCGGATCGCCGAGGGATCCCGCTTCAACGCGCTCAGCGCTCAACGAAAAGGACCGGTCGCTCGGCGTCATCGCCTCCGGCATCGGATACAACTATCTCAGGGAATGGCTGGACCGGGTCGACCCCGCGCCGTCGGTCCTCAAGGTCGGGACGTACCCGCTTCCGGACGCCCTCGTCGCGCGCCTCGTCGACCACGCCGGGACCATCCTCGTCGTCGAGGAAGGCGCCCCGCTCATCGAACGCCAGCTCAAGGGCCAGTTCGGGATCCCCGGGAAGACGCTCAAGGGGAAGCTCTCCGGGGACCTCCCGCCTGCGGGCGAGCTCACGCCGGACCTCGTCCGCGAGCGCCGCTCGGACTCGCCCCGGCGGCCGTCCGCGAGCCCGGCCCCCTCGCGCTGGCCAGCCGGCCGCCCCAGCTCTGCGTCGGCTGTCCGCACGCGGACACCTTCAAGGCCCTCAACAAGGCCCGCGAGACGTATCCCGGATGCCGGCGTCTTCTCGGACATCGGCTGTTACACCCTCGGGGCCCTGCCTCCCTATAACGCGATCGAGACCTGCGTCTGCATGGGCGCGAGCATCAGCATGGCCAAGGGCGGCTCGGACGCGGGGATCCGCCCCGCCGTCGCCGTCATCGGCGATTCGACGTTCGCCCACTCCGGCATCACGCCGCTCCTCGCCGCTGCGGCCGCGGACACGGACATGACCGTCATCATCCTGGACAACTCGACCACGGCCATGACCGGGGGCCAGCCGAGCTTCGGGACGGGCGGAGGCCTGCTCAGGCTCATCGAGGGCCTCGGCGTCAGGAAGGAACACATCCGGACGATCGAGCCCCTTCCCAAGCACCACGAGACGAACGTCGCCGTCATCAGGGAAGAGATCGATCACAAGGGGCTTTCGGTCATCGTGGCCGTCCGGGAATGCCTCGAGGAGAGCCGGAAGAAAAGGAGCTGAGCGATGAAGCAGGACATCATTCTGGCCGGCGTCGGGGGGCAGGGGATCCTCTCCATCGCGTTCGTCATCGACAACGCCGCCCTGGCCGAGGGGCTTGTCGTTCAAGCAGGCGGAGGTCCACGGCATGGCCCAGCGGGGCGGAGCGGTCCAGTCGCACATGCGGCTCGCCTCGGAGCCCATCTGGAGCGACCTCATCCCCCTCGGGGAGGCCGACATGATCCTGAGCGTCGAGCCGCTGGAGGCCCTGCGCTACCTCGGCCACCTCGCGTCCGGACGGGATCGTCGTGACGAGCGCGACGCCCTTCGTCAACATCCCGGACTATCCGCCGATCGAGGCCGTCCTGGCGGAGGTCCGGAGCTCCGGCCGGTGCGTCATCGTCGATTCCGAAAAGCTCGCCAAGGAGGCCGGCACCTCGAAGGCCCAGAACACCGTCATGCTCGGCGCCGCCTCGAAGCACCTGGTCCTCCGGGAAGAGAGCCTGAGACGCTTCATCGAGGTCCTCTTCAAGGCCCGCGGCGAGAACGTCGTCCGGGCGAACCTCAAGGCCTTCGACCTCGGCCGCGCCGCGGCCGCCGCGTCCTGACGCCCGGCGCCCGGCCGCAGGAAGGAACGGAACCATGAACATGACCGCCGATCAACGGCATCTTCGAGGCCGCCGAGAAGGACGGACGCTCGTTCCTCTTGGAGCACGAGGTCTACGCCCTCCTGGAGACCGCCGGGCTTCCGACGCCGAGACACGTCTTCGTGCCGAAAGGCCGGCGGGTCCGGAAAGCCGACCTCGCCGCCCTCGGCACCGACACCGTCGTCCTGAAGATCGTCTCGCCGCTCATCCTCCACAAGTCCGACGCGGGAGGCGTGCGCTTCGCGAAGGCGGAAGCCGGGGCCGTCAACGCGGCCTGCGAGGAGATGCTCGCCGTCGTGCCCGGGCGGTTCCTGGAATGGTCGAAGAGGATCGCCCGCGCCGGCAGGGACGGGACGCCGGGCCGGAAGGCCGTCGAGGATTCCCTCCGCGGCGTCCTGGTCTGCGAAAAGGTCGCCTTCGACGACGTCGGCTTCGGCTCGGAGATCCTGGTGGGCGTCCGGGATTCCCGCGAGTTCGGGCCCGTGATGACCGTGGGCGGCGGCGGGCTGGACGTCGAGTACATGAACGAGAGGATCCGGGAAGGGAAGGCCGTATCCCTGTTCTCGGTCCATCTCTTCGACGAAGATCGCATCCAGGCTCTCCTCGAGCCCCTCGCCTTCTTCGGCAAGGTGGCCCTGCCGTTCCGGGGGCGGAAACCAATCATCGCGCCCAAGGTCCTCTCCGAATCGTTCCTCCGGTTCGTCCGGCTGGCGTGGAGCCTCTCGGCGTTCTCCCAGGATTCCCCGTACGTCCTCGAGGAGTTCGAGGTCAATCCCCTCGTCATCCGGAAGGGAAGGCTCGTTCCCCTGGACGGGCTCTGCCGCTTCTCCCGGGGCCTGCGGGAACAGGCGGCGCGGCCGTACGAGGGGATCCGGAGCCTCCTCCGGCCGGAGACGATCGGGATCATCGGGGTCTCCGAAAAGAGGAACATCGGCCGCATCATCCTCGAGAACATCCTGCAGAACGGCTTCCCGAAAGAGAACGTCTTCGTCGTGAAGCCCGGCCTTTCCGAGATCGCCGGGTGCCGGTGCGTCCCGACCGTGCGGGACCTCCCCGTCACGGTCGACATGTTCGTCCTGACCCTCGGGGCCGAGCAGAGCGTCGGTCTCATGCGGGAGCTTGCCGGAGAACGAAAAGGCGAGGTCGGTCATCCTCATCGCCGGCGGGCTCGGGGAAAAGGAAGGGAGCCAGGGCCTCGAAGCGGAGATCCGGGAGATCATCGCCGCCGGCCGGGCGGCCGGGAGGATCACGCCGGTGGTCAACGGCGGCAACTGCCTGGGCATCGCCTCCAAGCCGGGCCGCTACGACACGACGTTCATCACCGAGGACAAGCTGCCGCGGCCCAGGGGCCCGAGGTCGGATATGGCCGTCATCAGCCAGAGCGGCGCCTTCATGATCTCCCGGATGAGCAAGATGCCCCGCATCGAGCCGCGCTACGCCGTTTCGCTCGGCAACCAGATCGACCTGACGGCTTCCGATTACCTCAACTTCCTCAAGGGCGAGCCCGAGGTCCGGACCTTCGCCGTTTATATGGAGGGGTTCCGTCCCGGGGACGGCTTCACGTTCGCCCGCGCCGTCAAGGAGATCGCGGCCGCCGGCCGGACGGTCATCGTTTACAAGTCGGGGCGTTCGCCCGAAGGCAGCGGGGCGGCCTCGAGCCACACGGCCTCCGTGGCCGGCGACTATTCGATCTGCCGGTCCATCCTGGAACAGGCCGGGGCGGTCGTCTGCGGGGACATCGAGGAGTTCGAGAACATGGTCCGGGGGTTCGAATCCCTGGCCGACAAGAGGACCCGGGGGAACCGCGTCGGGCTCGTCAGCAACGCCGGGTTCGAATGCGTCATCATGGCCGACAGCCTCAAGGGAGACGGCGGCGGGCTCGAGCTCGCCGAGTTCTCCCCGGAGACGGCGGCGCGGATCGCCGCGGCCCTTCGGCCCCTGGGCATCGACCGGCTCCAGGACGTCCACAACCCGCTCGACGTGACGCCGGTCGCCGACGACGCCGCGTTCATCGGCTGCGCCGAGGCCGTGCTCGAGGACCCGGGCGTGGACTGCGCCGTGATCTCGCCCGTCCCCATGACGCCGGCCATGCGGACGCTCGGCCCCGTCGCTCGACGGCCGGCCGAGCATCCTCGATCCGGAGAGCTTCGCCCAGCGGATCATCGCCTTGTTCCGAAGGACGGACAAGCCCTTTGTCGTCAACGTCGACGCGGGGAAGGTCTATGACCCGATGTGCGAGCTCCTGGAAGAGGCGGGGATACCCGTGTTCCGCCGCTCGGACGAGGCGCTGAGGTTCCTGCGGAAATACACCGCCGCGCGGCTCTCCCGCCCTTGACGGCGTTCCCCGAAGCGAGCGCCCGGCCTACCTGTTCGCGAGCTCCCAGCTCATCTCGTGGACCAGGCGGGCGACGCGCTCCAATTTGTCCCAATTGATCCGCTCCGGGCGGTCCATGGGCGTGTGGTAGGTCGGGTGGAGACCTGTGAAGAACCAGAGGGCCGGCACGCCTCTCTGCATGAACGGCCAGTGGTCGCTTCGCCGGAGCAGGTTGGAGACGTTGTTGTCGAGCTTCGTCTTGATGTCGAGGCCGAAGGCCGCGTTGGCCTTGTCGAGAGGCGCCCTAAGGGCCGGGAAGCGGCTCAAACCGAGGATGTTCAGGGTGTTGACGTTGGACTCCGCCGTTTGGACCTCCAGGCCGCGGTAGCGCCAATCGTCGCTGGCCGGGATCTCCTCGTTGCGGCCGATCATGTCCATGTCCAGCACGGCCAGGGTCTTGTCCAAGGGAAGGAGCGGATGTTCGGTGTAAGCCCAGGCCCCGAGCAATCCCGTCTCCTCGGCGTCCCAGGACGCGAAGACGATCGAGCGTTTCGGCCCCAGGCCTTCCCGGGCGGCCAGGGCATAGGCCTCGGCGATGTCCAGGACGGCGACCACGCCCGAGATATTGTCGTCGGCCCCGGGCATGACCTCTCCGTTCTCGACGCCCAGGTGGTCGTGATGGGCGCAAAGGATGACGCATTCGTTCTTGAGGATCGGGTCAGAGCCCTCTATCATGGCCACGATATTCTTCGTCGGCACGGGGTGCCTGTCCACCGAGACCGTGAGCTCGGCGATCGGCCCCGTCAGGGGAACGGGCGTCATTCCGTTCGCCGCTTCGGCGGCCCGGGAAAGGTCGATGAACTTCCGGCCGGAGCCCCGGACGAGGGTTTCAGCCAAGGCCGGGGAGATCTGGGCCGCGGGAATATGGAGCCTGTCGAGCCATTCCGCCAGGCTGAGCCAGCCGGAGCGCGTTGGATCGTCCGGCCAATAGTCCTTGGCCTCGGCTTCGAAATTGACCGGCGCCGGGTGATTATGGATGTCCCGGACAAAGAGGATGCCGACGGCGCCCTTCTCCTGGGCCAGGAGGGCTTTGCGGAGCGGGTTCGACGCCTCCGAGCGGACGACCCCGTCGAAGGGGCTCTGCGGGTCGAACTCTCCGGGCTCGTGTTCGAGGACGAGGACGACGGACCCTTTAACCGATGGTCCGTAATCCTCCGGCCGGATCCCGAAGCCGGCAAAGACGACGGGCCCCCGGGCCACGCCGCTGGCGCTGAATTTCAGCGGAAAATAATCCTGTCCGGGATGCAGGCGCAGGGTCGGCCCGCCGCCGAGCGCGATCTCGAGCCGGTTGTCCGGTCCGAGCGAAGCGGACATCATGTTGAACGGCTGGAAGAACGCGCCTCCCGGTCCGGCCCCTTTGAGCCCCATCCGGGCCAGGCGGGCCTTGATGAATTCGGCGGCGACGTCGGTGTCGTGCGTCCCGTTGACCCGGCCGTTGAGGCTGTCGGAGGTGAAGAAGAGCATGTCGGCCTTCATGTCCGTTCTCCGGATCGACCCGTTCTGCGGCGCGTCGGCTTCTTCCGCGGCGGCCGGGGACGGCATGACCGCCATTAGAGCCAGGCAAAGGAATACGGCTGAAAAGGCCCGGGATCGTCGGTTGATTATCATAGGTTACCTCTTGAGCGGCTTATAACACACGAAAATCGCCCGGTCAAATGCCGCCGGCCGCCCGGGGCCGCGCTTGACGCCGGCCGGCCGGCGGCGTAAGATGAGCGGCTTCGGAGGCGGCGCAAACACGTGAAAACCATCATCCTGCTCGCGATCTCGAACATCTTCATGACGTTCGCCTGGTACGGGCACCTGAAGTTCAAGAACACGGTCCTCTGGAAGGTCATCCTCGTCAGCTGGTCCATCGCGTTCTTCGAATACTGCTTCCAGGTCCCGGCCAACCGCATCGGTCATCGCCAGTTCACGGCGGCCCAGCTCAAGACCATCCAGGAGGTCATCACGCTGGTCGTGTTCTCCGTTTTCGGTCGTCTACCTCAGGGAGGACCTCCGGTGGAACACGTCGTCGGCTTCCTGCTCATCGTCGCCGCCGCGTTCTTCCTCTTCAAGAAGTGGTAGGCGGGCGCCCGGCGGAAGCGAAAGGGTCTTGATATAGGGCGGGAATAGGACTAAGGTATCGCACTCGGGACGACTCAAGGATGCCGCCGGCGTCCGCCGGAGCGCGCCCCGGAATATATCCGTCAGGAGAACATCATGTCGAAGAAACTCATCGCCGTCGCCCTGGCCGCCGTCCTGTTCGCGGCGGGCTCGTCCTACGGCCAGGAATTCCAGTTCCGGTCGCCGAAGACGAAGGCCGAGCTCGAAGCCGCCGTCCGGGACGGCGCCGCGTCGATCAAGGGCGCCGTGGGCGTCTACATGAAGCACGTGGAATCCGGGGAGACCGTCGGCCTCAACGAAACCCGAAGGTTCCAGCTGGCCAGCGTATTCAAGATCCCGGTGCTCGTCACCCTCTTCCGGCAGATCCACCTGGGGAAGTATTCCCTGGACGACCGGATCCTGTTCGCGGAGTCGATGAAGACCTTCGGCAGCGGGCTCATGTCCTCGATGAAGCCCGGGCTGAACATCTCCGTCCAGGACCTTCAGCTGCTGATGATGGCCAGGTCCGACAATACGGCGACCGATATCCTCTATGATATGGTCACGCCGGAAGCCATCCAGGCCTACATGAAGGAGCTGGGGCTCAAGGACACGACCATCGACCTCGATACGCGCGGGCTCATCCTGGGCTATATCGGGCTCGATCCCGCGAACCGGCTGACCCCGGCCGAGCTCGGACAACTGCCCGGCTCGGTCTGGACGAGCCCCGAGCGCGAGGCCCGGCAGAAGGCGTTCGAGTCCTCGACCCACAACACCTCGACCCCCTCCGATATCGGGGCCCTCCTCGAGAAGTGCGTCAAGGGCGAGATCGTGGACCGGGCGACGAGCGACCAGGTCCTCGAGACCATGAAACAGCATACGGGCGCCGAGCTCATCCTCCGCTACCTGCCGTTTTCGACCGAGATCGCCCGCAAGGGCGGCAGTCTCTCGAAGGACGGCGAGGACTCGGTCCTCCTGGACTCCGCGGTGATCTGGCTGCCGAACGGCGCCGGCCATCTCGTCATGTGCGTCTGGGGGAACGACCTCAAGGAGGTCCACTACGAGCTGAAGCATAAGATGGGCCTCATCGCCCGGGCCGGCTACGATTACTTCCTGGCCAAGAACAGGAAGGGCTGACGCCGAGGGGAGGAAAGGGAGAGAGAGGGCCGGGGCGGAACCGGCCCTCTCGGAGTTCAATGAGGCCCGCGGGGCGCGCCCGCGGGTCCCGATTCAATCCTTGTAGAGGAAATACTGCTGGACCTTGCCGTCGGGCATCCGGTACATGAGGGCCCGGAGCGAGCCCGAGGCGAACGTCAGCCTGACGGACGTGACTTCCATCCCGCCGCGTTCGTTGATCGATTCGAGGGCGGCTGCCGTCGGCTCCCCGAACGAGGCCAGTCGCGCCGCCGCGCCCTTGACCTTGGCGTCGGTCAGGAATTCGTTGAAATCCCCGCTGAAGACCGAGCGGTCGAGCTTCCCCGACCGGAGCATGAGAAAGAGCACCCGGGCTTCTTCGGCCGCCGGGCGGCCTGAGACCGCGGGAACGCCAGCGGGCATCGCCGGAGCCTCCGGCTTCTTAGGCTCGGCGGCGGGCGGGGCCGGCGGAACGGGGGGCAGGAGGGGCAGGAGGACCTTCCGGAAGACGGCGCTCGCGTCCCCGGAGGCGTCGAAATTGGAGACCATCGCGACGGCGGTCCCGGTGGAGGGAACCATCGTGTTGTAGGCGAGGAAGCCCGCCACGGCGCCGTTGTGGCCTAGGACGGCCGTGCCGCCCCTGTCGCCGACCGAGAGCCCGCAGCCGTAGTTGGACATCCGGCCGTCGGCGAGCTTCCGGGGCGAGGTCATCAGCTTATAGGACTCGGGCTTGAGGACCTTCCCCGACATGAGGGCAAGGTCCCAGCGGACGAGGTCCGAGGCCGTCGAGTAGATGGCGCCCGCGGCGGCGACCCAGCCCTTGCCTTCGGGGACCGCCGGCTCGGGCCCGCTCAGGGCGAAGGAAGAATAGCCCTGCGCGAAGCGCGTGCCCGCGGTATCAGGCTCGTAGGTCGTATGCTCCAGGCCGAGCGGCTTCAGGATGCGGTTGGAGAGGAACTCGCCGTAGGGAAGGCCGGAGACCTTCTCGACGATGCGGCCGAGGATGTCGTACCCGGTGTTCGAATAGGAATAGCGGGTGCCCGGCTCGAAATCGAGCTTGCCCGTCCCGTAGAGACGGATGACCTCGTCGACGGGCCTGGGGGTCGCCAGCCGCCGGTCGACGAAGTCGAGGGGATAATAATCCGGATAGCCGGAAACGTGGTTCATCAGGTCGAGGATCGTGATCTCATCCGCCCGGGTCAGGTCCGGATAATACTTGGCGACCTTGTCCTGGGGGGAGAGTTTTCCGTCCTCCGCAAGGAGCAGGATGCAGGCGCAGGTGAACTGCTTGGTTACGGAGCCGATGGCGAACATCGTCTCCTCGGTGACCGGCCGGCGGTCGGCCAGCGACGCCAGGCCGAAGCCGCGGGAGAGAACGATCTTGCCGTCCCGGGCCACGGCCAACGTGATGCCCACGAGGCCGCGGGCCTTGACCTCGGCGGCCACAAGGGCGTCAACGGCCGGGGCGTCGAACGGCGCCTCGGCGGCCAGGATGCCCGCGAAAAGGGCGAAGATCAGGGTGAACAGGGTGAGCTTTTTCATGGAGTGTCCCTTCCGTCCGGCTTCAGGCCAGCCTCTTCATCTCGTCGAGGAGCCGGTTGATGTGCTCGGGGGTGTGCTCCGAGAAGATGGAGGCCCGCAGGACCCCTCCGGCCGGCGCGCCGACGTATTTCATGTACGCGACGGCGACGCCCCGGTCGATGAGCTCCTTCTGGATCTTCTTCATGTCCTCGGCGGATTTCATGACCCAGGTCACGATCGGCACGGGATTGTCGTTCATCTCGAAGCCGAGCTTCCGCAGTCCGTCCTTGGCCATCTTCACGTTGCGCCTCAGGCGTTCCCGCCGCTGGGGCTCCCGCATCACGATCTCCATGCCCGCCAGGGAGGAGGCCATGGCCGGGGTCGGGCTCGGCGTGGCGCCGGGGTAGGCGCCGCACGTCGCCTTGATGTGGTCGATGAACGCTTTGCTCCCGGGGATGAAGCCGCCGTGGCCGCCGAAGGCCTTGCTCATCGTGCCGGCGAAGAAGCAGCGGTCCGAGGAGATCCCGAAATGGTCGTAGGTGCCCCGGCCCTTCGGGCCCAGGACGCCGACGGAGTGGGAGTCGTCGATGCACAGGATCCCCTGATAGGGCTCGATGGCCTTGACGTAGTCGGGCACGGGGGCGATGACGCCGAAGGTCGGGAAGATCCCGTCGGTCATGACGAGGGGGACCTGGCCGGGCTTGAGGTTGGTTTTGAGCTGGGCGGCGAGGTCCTCGGGGTCGCGGTGGCGGAACATGAAGACGGGCTTGAGGGCGGAGTAGACGGCGTCCTTGATGCTGAAATGGGAGGTCTCGTCGATGAAGACGGCGTCGACCTTGTCCCGGAAAGCCTGGACGAGGAAGAGATTGTCGAGATAGCCGGAAACGAAATGGAGGGCATCCTCCGTCCCGAAGTACTCGGCGATCCGCTTCTCCAGCTCGATGATGACCGGGTTGTGGCCGAATCCGGTCCTGGACGTGGCGCTGTGGACGCCGAACTTGCGGTAGGCGGCGATCCCGGCGTCGATGACCTCGGGATTGCCCTGCAGGGCGAAATAGCCCGTGCCTCCGAAGTAGATGCAGCGCTTCCCGTTGATGACGGTCTCCGGGCCCGGGGCGCTCTCCATGACGAACATGCTCCCGTACTTGGCGGGGGAGGACGTCGGAAGCTCGAAATCTTCCGCGAACAGATGACCGAGGGCGGGGTCCATCAGGAACAAGGCCGCGGCGGATTGCTTCAGGAACAGCCTCCGCCCGGGCTCCTTCGCCGGGATCCCGGAATAATGGTTCGAGGGACTCATCGTGAAACCTCCTTGGGTCCAATGATTTGGGGGATATCTTCGAGCGGGAAGCTCCGGGGGGCCGGAAATCCCGTCCTTGCGGTCGCCGCTGCGCTCATGAGGAACTACTATAGGACAGGGGATTGGCGCAAGTCAACTGTGCTCTTGCGTGCCAACGTGCCCCGGGAGGTTTACGTCCGGTTCCGGGTGCTCATAAACTCATTCTTATGAACGGAATAACGCCTTCCCATCACGGGGGACTTGACATCCTATAGCATATATAATATAAAATATAACGATTTCCATGAGCCTAAGAGAAAAGACCCTCGAGCTTCCGCGGACGATCAGCGAGACCATCTACCTCCATCTGAAGAAGGCCATCGTCAGCGGGGAGCTCAAGCCCGGCCAGCGGGTCCAGGAAAAGGACATCGCCGCCCGCTTCAATGTCAGCTCCACGCCGGTCCGGGAGGCTTTTTTCCGCCTGGCAGCCGAACGGTACCTTGCGATCAACGCCCGGAAGGAGGTCCTCGTCCAGGGGGCCTCGATCGAAGAGGTCCGCGAGCTTTACGAGGTCGTCCGGGCCCTGGACCTGTACGCCGTCAAGAAGATCGCCGGCACCCTCGCCGAAGGGGATGTCCACATGCTCGAGGCGATGACCCGGAAGCTCGGCGAATGCTACGACGCGAACGACCATCAGCGATATCTCGAACAGAACCTCAAGATCCACGATTGGCTCTGGCGGGCCAACGGGAACGCGTCCCTCCACGAAACGCTCACTCAGCTGATGGAGAAGATCGCCATCTACAGGAAGTCGAACGGCTTTTCCCCCTTCGCCGACCAGAAGTCCCTGGACAAGTCCTACGCCGACCACGTCGGGATCCTGAACGCCCTCGAACGGGGCGACAGGGCGGCCCTCGAGTCGATCATCTCCTCCCATTGGGGGGAGGAATTTTCGGAGATATCGGGAAATGCCTGAATACGCCAAAGGGGGTGATATCGCGGTTCTCGAATTGCGGCATCCGAAAGTCCTTTTGGCTTCAACTTAAGAAAGGAGATACTTAATGCAGATCAGAAAGACGTTCCTATTCCTGCTGATCGTCGCCCTCTCCTTCGGCACGGTCTTCGCCCAGACGATCCCCACCGGGAAACTGACGGGCACCGTGACCGACAGCGAGAACGGGCCCCTGCCCGGCGTCAACGTGACGATCAGCAGCCGTTCGCTCATCCTGCCCCAGATGTCGTTCGTGACGAACGAGAACGGGCTCTACAAGTTCTTCAACCTGCCCTCGGGCACCTACAAGGTGACCTTCGAGCTCCAGGGATTCAAAGGCGTCGTCCGCGAGGGCATCCTCGTCAGCGCCACGCACACGACGACGCTGGACATCGCCCTGGAACAGGGCGCCCTCGAGAATACCCTGACGGTCGTCGGGCAGTCCCCGACGGTCGATCTCGAAAAGACCCAGACAGGCACGACGTTCACCAAGGACCTGATCACCAGCCTGCCCCTCGCCCGGGACCTCTCGTCCATCTTCAATGCGGCGCCGGGCATGTTCTCGCGCACGTCGCACGGCAGTGACGCCCGGTCCAACGACTTCGTCGTCGACGGGGTCAAGATGCAGGACCCGGTCACGGGCGACCCGTACCAGACGGTCCCCTGGAACGCCATCGACGAGGTCGAGATCGAGACCAGCAACCAGAAGGCCGAGTACGGCTCCGTCAAGGGCGCCCTGGTCCAGGTCATCACCAAGGCCGGCGGCAACGAATTCAGCGGGGGCGTCAACTTCTACTTCCGCAACAAGAGCCTCCAGTCCGACAACACCAAGGGGACTCCGCTCGAAGGCAAGACCTTCGTCGGATTCCGCAACCAGTACCTTCCCGGGTTCTCGCTCGGCGGCCCCATCAAGAAGGACAAGCTCTGGTTCTTCGGGAGCTTCGACATCGACAAGAACTCCTCCTACATCCAGGGATTCCCCGCTCCCGAGACCATCGGCGGCGCGACTCCCGAAAGCGTCCCCACTCAACAGGACACATATGCCCCGTTCTTCAAGATGACCTGGCAGCCCAACAAGACGTCCCGGATCGTCGGGTCCGGCTATTTCCGGCAGTATTATTGGGACCATCGGAATGCCAGCCGCTGGACCACGGTCGACGCCAACGCCAAGGAAAATACGGCCGTCTGGCTGGGGACCGTCCAGTGGACGAAGACCCTCAGCAATAACCTGTTCTTCAACGTGAAGAGCTCCTATTACTCCCTTCACCAGTACATCCTCGCCCGGAACAGCCTGCCCCCGTACATCGAGCTGACGGACGGCATCCAGCGCGGCGGCTACGGGTCCGATTGGCGGTATTATCGCAAGCGCGTCCAGGCGAACAGCGACATCACTTACTTCCTCGATAACATGGTCGGAAGCCACGAGTTCAAGGCGGGCGCCAACCTCGAGCTCGCCTCCGACAGGACCGAAAGCAGCTATTATCCCGACTCCCATTTCGCAAGGCGTCTTCCCCGCGGGATTCAAGGCCGTCGACGTCCAGCTCTGGGAAGGCGTTCCGGCGTGGACCTGGGTCGGAGAGGAACAGAATATCAAGAACGAGCTGGTCCAAGCCGGCTTCTTCGCCCAGGACACCTGGGCCCCGATCCGGAACCTGACCCTCAACATCGGCGTCCGCTACGATTACGCCCAGGGTTCCTATCCTCCGCAGAAGAAGAAGGGCACGGACGTCTGGGTCAACGAAAAGCGCCTGAAGGCCATGACCTTCAACACGTTCTCGCCGCGGCTCGGCGTGAGCTTCGACCCCTTCGGCAACGGCAAGACCGTCCTCCGGGCCAACTACGGCCGCTACTACGCCCCGCTGATCATGCTCCTCTACTACAACGCGAACCCCAACGGCCGCTCCTCGTTCTGGGCCAACCTCAATTCTGATTGGACAGTCAATTACACCACCCCGCCGTGGACCCCGGCCCTCAACTTCGTCGACAGCAAGGTCAAGGCCCCCTACGCCGACGAGATCAACCTCGGCGTGGAAAGGGAGCTCGTCGAAGACCTGACCTTCTCAGCGACCGTCATCGGCAAGTGGGAAAAGAACATCATCGATGACATCGACGCCGCCCACCTCAGCCTCGAAACGCTCCGGAACACGGGCAATCTCGTCTGGACGGGCTATCATCCCGTCTTCGGCACCGACCCGTTCACGGGCAAGAGCGTCACGTTCTACGAAATGGATTCCGATTTCGGGGACACCAGCTTCGTCTACACGAACATCCCCGGGACCGCCCGGAAGTATCGCGCTCTCGAGCTCAAGCTGAACAAGAGGATGTCCCATGGCTGGGCCATGCAGACGAGCTACGTCTGGTCCAAGGGCGAAGGGATCCTGAACACCTCGCGGGATCAGAGCGGCGCCTACAGCAGCTACTACGATGATCCCAACGTCATGATCAACGCCTACGGCCGTCTGGACTACCAGAGGGAACACCTCGTCAAGGTCCAGGCGACCTATCAGGGCCCGCTCGGCATCAACGTCGGCGCCTATTACCAGTTCGGCTCGGGCGTACCCTACACCCGGGTGATCCGGACCTACGAGGCCGGACTCGGCGAGCTCTGGCAGGGTGCCGTGACCATCAACGCCGAAGAGCGGGGCACCTACAAGCTCCCCGACCAGCACCTGCTGGACGTCAGGGTCGAGAAGTCCTTCAACGTCTGGAAGGGCCAGATCGGCCTCCAAGTCGATGTCTACAACGTCTTCAACTCCAACCAGACGACGGGCATCGGCAACGTGACCGCCTGGGATTGGTTCAAGACGACCGCCGGCCAGAAGGTTTACAGCATCATGGGCCCCCGGTACGTCCAGCTCGGTCTCATTTACAGGTTCTGAGGACCGTCCGCAGGACCAGGACTCGCACGACAGTGCCGGCGCCCGGGAAACCGGGCGCCGGCCTTTTTTTTGGGCTCCGGGGGCGGGGCGACGGACGCTTCCCCGGCAGCGTGAAAGGGATGGCGGCGGCCCGGCGGGGGAACGCCGGGGCCTACCGCGTCTCGAGGCCGGACTCTTTAGGCCGGGAATCCAGCGGCTTGATGAATTCCTCGCCCCAGTGGGTCTCGATGACCTTCTCCAGGCCGTCCAGGTCCCGGCGTACGAGGGATTCCAGGATGAGGAGGTGGTCCCGGTAGGACTTTTCCATGGCCTCGAGGTCGGCGAACGGGGTGAAATCGCTATGCTTCCTGTAGATGGCGATCTTCTCCATGAGCTGGCTCAGGGCGGCGTAAAGGTACTTGTTCCCGCAGGCCTGCCACAGCCGGTCATGGATCTTCAGGTTCTGTTCGAGATAACGCTCGTGGTCCCCCGCCTCGTAATGCTCGCCGAGCTTCGCGGTCATCATCCGGAGCTTGTCGAGGTCGTGGTCCGTGAGCTCGCCGACGATCTTTTTCATGGCGTGGCCGTCCAGGGCCCGGACGACCTCGTAGAGCTCCCGCACCTCGGCGTCGGAGGTCCCCTGGACGAGAACCTCCCGGCGGGCGGTGATCAGGAGGAACTTCTCGGCCGCGAGGCGGAAGAAGGCCTCGCGGACGGGAGTGGAGCTGACGTGGAAGAGGGCGGCGACCTCCTTTTCCTGGACCCGCTGGCCGGGCTTGAGCTCGCCGCGGACGATGGCCTTCTTCAAATGATCGTAGATCGCCTGACTGATCGTAGCGGGCAGTTCGATCGATTTCGGTTTGGCCATCTCTCGCCGACGGCGGTATAATATAATGCGCGGCGTGGGTTGTCAATCTTTTTGCCGCGCGTTCCAGAGGAGTTCGCCATGCGCCTGAGGCCCGCGGTCCTGTTCCAGATCATCGGGCTCTCCCTGTTCCTCCTGTATCCTTCATGTCAGGAATCTCCGCCGGCCGACGAAACGTCGCCGGAGGAGAGCTTCGGCGCCCTCTTCCCGGACCTGATGTCCCGGTGGGGCGTCGCGGGCGGGGCCGTGGCGGTGGTCAAGGACGACCGGCTCGTCTTCGTCAAGGGATACGGCCAGGCCGATACGGAGAGCCGGGCGCCGGTGACCCCGTCGTCGCTGTTCCGGATCGCCAGCCTATCCAAGCCCCTGACCTCGGCGGCGGTCCTCAAGCTCCGCGAGCAGGGGAGACTCGGGCTCGAGGACAAGGTTTTCCGGAAATACCTCGTCCCCGCGCCGCCTCCGGGGACGTCCATGGACCCGCGGCTTCTCGAAGTCACGGTCCGTCATCTTCTCGAGCACGCCGGCGGCTGGGACCGGGATGTGAGCTTCGATCCCATGTTCCGGTCGGCGGAGATCTCCAAGGCCCTGGGCAAGCCCGGGCCGGCCTCAGCCGCGGACATCGTCCGCTATATGACGGGCCGGCGGCTGGATTTCGCTCCGGGGGCCCGTTATGCCTATTCGAACTTCGGCTATTGCATCCTGGGCCGGGTCGTCGAGAAGATCACGGGGAAGAGCTATTTCGAGGCCATGAAGGAGCTCGTCCTCGATCCGGCCGGGATCTCCGGGATGCGCCTGGGCCGGACCCGGCTCGCGAACCGGGCCGACGGCGAGGTGCGCTATTACGATTATCTCGGCGCCCCGCTGGCCCCCTCCGTCTTCCCGGGCGACGAGGGATCGGTGCCCTGGCCCTATGGCGGCTTCTATCTCGAGGCCATGGATTCCCACGGCGCCTGGCTGGCTTCGGCCACGGACCTGATGCGATTCCTGGCCGTCTGCGACGGCCGGGCCGGGCGCGCGGATATCCTGAGCGCTTCGACGCTCCAGGACATGACGGCTCGGCCCGGCCTCGCGGACTGGCAGTCCGCCGCCTCTTATTATGGGCTGGGCTGGCAGGTCCGGCCCGTCGGCAGTGACGCCAACTGGTGGCACACCGGCTCCCTTCCGGGGACGTCCTCGATCATCGTCCGGGCTTCGAACGGCCTGTCCTGGGCGGGCCTGTTCAACTCCAGGCCGGCCGACGCCGACGGGTTCTTCAAAGAGCTCGACGAGACGTTCTGGAAGGCGGTCGAGGGCGTGACCGAATGGCCCGCCGGGGACCTGTTTACGGCATCGGCGTCCTCCGCGGCGGGGCTTTCGGGTCTCTTCGCCGGGCTCGGCCCGCGCCCCGCGGAGCCCGCGGAAGCGCCGGGCGCCCGGGTCGGCGCGCCTGCGGGCGCATCGGGCGAGTCGGGAGACCGGGGCCGCGGCCCCTTCCTCGCCGGCGTTCTGCTCTCGGTCGACGCGGGGAGGTCCCTCGCCGTGGTCGGCGGGCCCTTGGGCACGGGCCTCACTCTTCGGGTCGGCGAGGCTTTCGGGGGGCTCGAGGTCCTGGAGATCTCGGAAAAAGGAATGACGGCGAAAAGCGGCGGACGGACATTTTTCGTGCCGCTCGGCGGGCCCATCCCCGCCGGGAAAACGAACGGAGGACGATGATGAACCCAGTTCTGGCATTTATCGGGGGCGCGGTCTTCGGCGTGGGCCTGTTCCTGGTCATCCACCTCATCCGGAAGCGTGAGGCCGGGTCTCTCGCCCGCGAGCTCATGAGCCAGACGGAGGCCGAGAAGGTCAAGGACCTTGACGCCCTGATGGGGCGCGTCCGTGACTCCTTCGGCGCCCTCTCGCTCGAGGCCCTGAAAAGCAACACCGAGGAATTTCTGAAGCTGGCCAACGAAACCCTCGCCCGCCAGTCGGGCCTCGGGGAGAAGGACCTCGAGGGAAAGAAGCAGCTCATCGACCAGAGCCTCGAAGGCATGAAGACCGACCTCCGCAAGGTCGAGGACCTCATGCAGAGCCTGGAAAAGGACAGGGAGCAGAAGTTCGGCCAGGTGGCGACCCAGCTGAAGCACACGGCCGAGCAGACGGCCCTGCTCCAGGAGACGGCCCACCAGCTCCGCCAGGCGCTGTCGAGCACCCGGGCCCGCGGCCAGTGGGGCGAGCGGATGGCCGAGGACGTCCTCCGGCTCTCGGGTTTCATCGAGGGCGTCAACTACCTGAAGCAGAAGACCCTCGAGACCGCGGCCGGCCGGCCGGACTATACGTTCCCTCTGCCCCAGGGCCGGAAGGTCAATATGGACGTCAAGTTCCCGCTGGACAACTACGTCCGGTTCCTGGAGTCCGACAGGGACGCCGAGCGGGAGTCCCTGAAGGCCCAGTTCCTGCGGGACGTGAAGTCCCGGATCAAGGAGGTCACGACCCGGGACTACATCAACCCCGAGGAGGACACCCTGGATTACGTCCTCGTCTTCATCCCCAACGAACAGGTCTACGCCTTCATCAACGAGAACGACCGTTCGCTCATCGACGAGGCCCTGAGGAACAAGGTCATCCTCTGCTCGCCGTTCACCCTCTACGCCATCCTGGCCATCATCCGCCAGGCGATGGACAACTTCAAAATGGAAGAGACGGCCGGGAGCATGATGAAGCTCATGGGGACGTTCCATAAGCAATGGGGCCTCTTTGTCCGGTCGATGGAGAAGATGGGGAAGAAGCTGGAGGAAGCCCAGTCCGAATACCAGGGCCTCACGGCGACGCGGCGGAACCAGCTCGAGCGGCCGCTCCGCCAGATCGAGGACCTAAGGAAGCAACGCGGCCTCGAGCCGGAGCCCCTCATCGTGGAGGCCGAGGCGGTCGCCGGGGGCGGCGGGGAAGGGGAGGGGACGGAGAACGAAGGCTGAGCTTCCGGGGCGGCCGGCCTAGCCGCGGGGGCCGAAGATCTTCGTTCCGATCCTGACCATGGTGGCGCCTTCCTCCAGGGCGACGCGGTAAGAATTCGTCATGCCCATGGAGAGGCGGGACATCGAAACGCCCGGCACGGACCGGGCCTTGAGCGCGTCGAACACGGCCCGCGTTTCCCGGAAATAGGGCCTGGCGTCCTCGGGATCCCCCTCGAACGGCCCCATGGTCATCAGCCCCTCCACCCTGAGGTTCCCGAACGCGGCGAGCTCGCGGACCAGGCCTTCGACCCCCTCGGGGAAGACCCCCGACTTTTGGGGTTCGCGCCCGCTGTTGACCTCGACGAGCACGGGCAGGGTCTTGCCGAGCGCGGCGCACCGCTTGTCGAGCTCGGCGCCGAGCTCCGGGGAATCCACGGTCTCGATCATGTCGAAGATCTCGACGGCCCGCTTGGCCTTGTTCTTCTGGAGGTGGCCGATGAAGTGCCAGCGGACCCGGCCGCCGACCGCCGCGAAGTGGGCGACGGCGTCCTGGACATAGTTCTCGCCGATGACTCGGACGCCGGCGGCGACGGCTTCGAGGACCCTGTCGGCGGACTGGCTCTTGGCCGCCGCGACGAGCTCGACGCCCGGGGGGAGCTCCTCGAGGATGCGCTGGACATTGTCGGCGATCATGGCGGGAATATTATATCGCATTTCTGTGCTATAATCCCCGCCGTCAAGGGGCATGAGATCTCTATGAGCATCCGGGAGGACATCCAAGCGGCCGAACAGAAGATCCTCTCGCCGAAGGCCTGCCTGAGCCGGGATTCCAAGGGCCGCGCCCGGCCGGAGGCCCAGCACGCCATCCGCACCGATTTCCAGCGCGACCGCGACCGGATCATCCATTCCAAGTCGTTCCGTCGCCTCAAGCACAAGACCCAGGTCTTCCTCTCGCCCTTCGGCGACCACTACAGGACGCGGCTGACGCACACCCTCGAGGTGTCCCAGATCGCCCGGACCGTCGCCCGGGCCCTCCGCCTGAACGAGGACCTGACCGAGGCCATCGCCCTCGGCCACGACCTGGGGCATACGCCCTTCGGCCACGCCGGCGAAGCGACCCTGAACAAGCTCCTCGCCGGAGGCTTCCATCACTCCGAGCAGAGCCTCCGCGTCGTTGAAAAGCTCGAATACGAAGGCAAAGGGCTGAACCTGACGCTCGAGGTCCGGGACGGCATCCACAGGCATTCCAAGGGAAGAGGGGAGATCCTGGACGAGGACGTCGCGGACATGCCCGAGACCCTGGAGGGACAGATCGTCCGCGTCTCGGACGTCATCGCCTACGTCAACCACGACGTCGACGACGCGACGCGGGCGGGCATCATCCGGGACGAGGATATCCCGGCGCCCCTGATAAGAACGCTGGGCAAGTGGCACGCGACCCGGATCGACCGGATGGTCATGGACGTCGTCGAGGCGAGCCTCGCGAACGGGCTCGAGCGGATCGCCATGAGCGACCGGATCATGAGGGCGGTCAAGGAGCTTCGCGATTTCCTCTACGAGAAGGTCTACTTCAGCCCCGAGGCCCGCGAAGAGCTCGCCAAGACGGAAAAGATAATCCGGGACCTATATGCCCGGGCCCTGGAGCGGCCCGACGAGCACATCAAGCCGTACCCGGTCGAGGACCCGGTCGAGATCCGGGCGGCCGACTTCATCGCCGGCATGACCGACAGCTATGCTCTGGCGCTCTACGAAAAGGTCTTCTTTCCCCACGCCTGGCCGATCATCTAGCGCCCCGAAGGGCCGGGCGCGTCAGAACCCGAACTTGATCCCGACGGTGGCCTTGAGCCCCCCGGCCGGGACCGTGAGCTCGTTCGCCTCGATCTTGACCTTGGCCGAACCCGAGGAATAGCGGGCGTTCAGGTTGACCGCCAGCCCCTGGGAGAGCCGATAGTCCGCGCCGGCCCCCGCGTTGAACCCGAACGTGTTCGCGCTGAAGCTCGCGTACCGGGGGTTGGCGTTCACGTCGAAATAGGGATAGCCGATCTCCGACGAATCGAGGGCCTGAAGGCTCTCGATCTTGACGCCCATGAAATAGGTCCCGCCGGCGAAGACATAGACGCCGATCCGCGGGGTGGCGGTGAACGCGTACAGGACGTCCAGGTTGAGCTCGGACGCCGAATACTTGAGATCGTCCTTCGTCCAGTCCTTCTCCCGCGGGACGCCGAAATAGAACGGGTGGGGGAAGCTGGCCGCGAACGTCCCTTTGGACTTGCCGGAGGCCGGGGCGAACGAGAGCTCGACGCCGAGCGCCGGGGTGATCATGTACCCGAGGCCGGCGTCGATGGCCACGCCGGAGGCGTCGACCGCGTATTTTTCCGTGGCGCTCCCGGATTCCCCGTACAGCTGGAAGGACCAGGAGTTGTTGTAATCGAAGGATTTCGTCGCGTAGCCGGCCCCGAGGCGGATGTAAAACTTCTTCCGGGCCGAGGCGGCGCCGGCCGGGGCCTTTTTCCGGACCGCGGGCTTGGCGGGCTTGACGGACGGCCGGTCCGGCGCCTGTTTGGGCTCGACGACGGCCTTCGAAACCGGCGTCTTGGCCGCGACCTCCCGGACGACGCTCTCGTGGAGGTAGCCGCGCACGGAGACGCCTTTCGCGTCCGCGGGGAGCTCGACGAGGTACCATTCCCCGGTCTTCTTCTCGGCGTTGAGAACGAGGCCCATCGCGGCGTTGCCGACGACGGGGCTGTCCAGAGCCGGCTCGAGCCGGACGTTGGCCGAGCGAACCACGACTTCGACCCTCAGGTCCGCGCCGAAGGAGAAAGCGGCAAAGGCCAGGAAGGCGCCGAGGAGAATGCCGATCCTGCGGAAGTTTTGTGCTTTCGTCATCTGATCTTCTCCCGTGTCCCTTTTCAGTTGACCCCGACCGCGCTCCAGGCGCGGGCCGTGGCGGCGTATTCGGCGCTTCCCGAGCCGTAAAGGTCCTTGGCCGCCTGGAGGCTCGCCGTCCGGGCGCCCTTGAAGTTCGAGGACGGATGGAGGTAATAGACCCAGGCCCTGTAGGCGATCTTTTCGGCCTTCCCGAGGCCGATGCCGTCGACCGCGATCTTCGAGGTCCTGTTCGTGCCTCCGCTGGCCAGCAGGAAGTACCAGTGGGAAGCGATGGTGCCGTTGAGGTGGACGCCGCCCCAGTCGTTGTCTTCGTCGACCGGCAGGATCCATCTCTTGGAATAGTGGTCGGGGTAGGTGCCGCCCCAGACGCGGATGCTGGCGGGGTTCGAGATGCTCCTCATCGGATGGAAGCCCTTCGAACAGTCCTCGCCGATCCACCATTCGGCCAGGCGGAAGCCCGAGCCCGCCGACTGATGATAGAATTCGCAGCTGGTCCCCATGATGTCCGAGAACGCCTCGTTGAGGGCGCCGGACTCCGAGGCATAGATCAGCTTCGAGGTCATGTCCGTCACGCCGTGGGTGAATTCGTGGGCCACGACGTCGAGGGCGGTCGCATACGGGTAATTGGTGGCCGGATTCCCGTCGCCGAAGAACATCCACTTGCTCGACGGGTCGAAGAAGGCGTTCTGGTAGTTGTTCCCGAGGTGGACGGACAGGCCGAGCTCGCGGTTGTTGTCGTCCATGGCCTTCCGGCCGTGGACCAGGAAATAGTAATCGTAGGTCCAGCCCATGTAGGCGTGGCCGTCGACCACCGTCCCGTCGGAGGTCCAGTTGTTGTCGTCGTCCGTGACGTAAAAGACGGGCCCTTCCTCGGCGTTGTTGCTGGTGCCGGTGGTGATCTGGGCCGGGCGCATCTGGTCGACGGTGTAATAGGTGCTGTTCTCGAACGTCGTGCTCAGCTTCTTCGTATCGCCCAGGGTCCCCGTTCCGGTCCCCACGGCCGAGGAGGTCTGGAGCTCCTCGAAACGGAAGAGGATGGCGGCCGTCTTCGCGTCGACGAAGGTGATGATCCGCGAGCCGAACCTGGCGTAGGCGACCCTGAAGGCGAGGTGATAGCCGTCCGCGGCGGGATAGATCAGGAGCTCCGTCCCCCCGACGAGCTTGAAGCCGGGGTGGGTGAGGCCGGTCCGGGCCATCTGCTCGGCCTGCCCGGCCGCGATCGCCGGAACATCGTCGATGTCGACCGCGGGATGGAGCTCTCCGTTGATGAGGTAGACCTCTCCGTTCAGGCGATGGCGGAGGATCTGCGCCCCCCAGATCCTGAGGCCCTTGGCAAGAACGTCGTAGCGCTCGTGGACCCGGACGCCGTCGGCCTCGCTCTGGGTCAGGGCGAGCCGCAGATTGCCCCGGGAGATCTCACGGTCCATATACCGGCTCAGGGCATTCGCTTCGCTCCCGCGGGCGGCCTGGATCTGGCGCCCCGGCCCTCCCCGGGCGTCGCCGTCCCGGGCCGCCGTCCGGCCTTCCGGACCGGAGCCTGCGGACAACGCGAGGGCCATCAGGACGAGCGTCCCGACGGCCGCCTTGGCTTTCGTCTTTCCTCTCATGAGACCTCCTTCAAAGTCTGGTCCTCGTGAACTGTCCCCATTAATAGTCTGGCCGCAGCGGGTTGTCAATCGCCTTTAGAGGTGATGGCCGGATCAGGTCCTGAGGTCCCGGATGATGCCCTGGAGCCTGAGCTGGTGCCCGGCGTCCTGGACGGACAGGGCCTGAAAGAGCTTTCGGATGCGGGGGTCGTTGATCTCGAGAAGGGTCGCCATATGGGTCCGCTCGAAGGCGATCTCCAGGTCGCGGATGCGCCGGACCGCATCGGCCAGGGTCACGCTCCCCGAGTCGATGTCGGCGATGAGCTGTCCGGCGGCCTCCAGGTCGTCTTCGAGCTCCTTCGGGGGGACGAGCGGGCTCCCGAAGGCCCCGGGATCCGAGGCTTCCTGGTCTTTCCCCGTCCTCAAGAGGTTGGCGTGGACGATCTCTTCCTTGGCCAATTTTCCGAGATCGTCCGCAAAGGGTTCCGCCCCGGGCATCTTCCTGATCCTCTCGTAGCATTCCGAGGTCCTCATCTCGAGTTCGATGGCCAGGCCCAGGATCTTTCTCGTGTCCACGGGGTTCATGATACCCCGAATCGAAGGATCGGGCAACTCACGGGCCCGGCTATTCCTATCCGCCCGCAAAGAAGTTATAATGGGGGACCGCGTTCGAAGGAGGCCTTCAAAAATGCCGAAAGCCGAGATCCTGGACCAGATCGCCCGGAAGCTGCGCATCCATTCCCTGAAAATGACCACCCGGGCGGGCTCCGGCCACCCGACGACCTGCCTCTCCGCCGCCGAGCTCGTGGCCTGCCTATTCTTCGACGAGATGAGGTACGACATCCACGACGCCGGAGAACCCGGCCAACGACGAGTTCGTCCTGTCCAAGGGACATGCCGCCCCCGTTCTTTGGGCCGCTTACGCCGAGGCCGGGATCCTCCCGGAAGCCGACATCTACACGCTCCGGGAGATCACGAGCGACCTCGAGGGACACCCGACGCCGCGGATGAAATGGATCAAGGCGGCGACCGGCTCCCTGGGCCAGGGATTGTCGGTCGGCGTGGGGATGGCCCTGGCCCAGAGGCTCATGAAGTCCCCGGCCAGGACCTTCGTTCTCATGGGGGACGGCGAGTGCGCCGAAGGCTCCGTCTGGGAAGCCGCCAACGCGGCCGCGAACCTCGGGCTCCGCAACCTGTGCGCCGTCGTCGACGTCAACGGCCTGGGGCAATCCGACAGGACGATGCACGACCACGACCTCGCCGCCTACGCCCGCAAGTTCCGAGCGTTCGGCTGGGACGCCGTCGTCGTCGACGGCCACAAGACCGGGAAGATCCTCGAGGCGTTGGCCGGGATGGGGAAGAAGGGGCTCCCGACGGTCATCCTCGCCAGGACCATCAAGGGCAAGGGCGTCTCCTTCATCGAGGACCGAAACGGCTGGCACGGCAAGCCTCTCAAGCCCGAGGAGCTGGAAAAGGCGCTCGAGGAGCTCGGGCCGATGCCTCATGTGGAGTCCTCCCTCTATGTCCGCAAGCCCCGGCCTTTCAAGGGGAAGGCGCCGGCGGGCGGAAAGGGATTCCCCCGGACGGCCTACAAGGACAAAACGGCGACGCGGCTCGCCTACGGCTATGCCCTGTCGGCCCTCGGCAAGGCCGACCCGTCGGTCGTCGTCATCGACGGCGACGTCAAGAATTCGACCTACGCCGACAAGTTCTTCGCGGCGTTCCCGGAACGGTCCTTCCAGTCCTATATCGCCGAGCAGAACATGGTCGGCATGGGCATGGGACTCGCGGCCAAGGGATTCGTCCCGTTCATCGCCACGTTCGCGGCGTTCCTATCGAGGGCCCACGACCAGGTCCGGATGGCCGCTTATTCCGAGTCGAACATCAAGCTCTGCGGCTCGCACGTCGGCGTGAGCATCGGCGAGGACGGGGCTTCCCAGATGGGCCTCGAGGACCTCGCCATCTTCCGGCCCATCCCGGGGTGCGTCGTCCTGTATCCGTCCGACGCGGTCTCGGCCGAGGCCTGCGTCGCGGCGGCCGCCGCGCATCGGGGGATGGTCTACGTCCGGACGACACGGCCGGCCGTGCCTCTGCTCTACCCGGCCGCCGAGGATTTCCCCATCGGAGGCTCGAAGGTCCTGAAGAGGAGCGACGGCGACGCCGCGACCGTCATCGCCGCCGGCATCACCGTTTTCGAGGCCCTCAAGGCCGCCGACGAGCTGGCGAAGCAGGGGACTCCGGTGCGGGTCATCGACGCCTATTCGGTTAAACCCCTGGATGAGGCCGGGATCCGGAGCGCGGTCGCGCGAGACCGGCGGCCGGGCGGTGGTCGTCGAGGACCACTTCGAGGCCGGCGGCCTGGGCGAGGCCGTCGCCGCGGCCCTGGCCGGCGAGGCCCGGCTCCGGCACCTCTGCGTCCGGGAACTGCCCCGTTCCGGCCCGCCCTCGGAACTCCTCGACAAGTACGGCATCAACGCCGCGCATATCGTCGCTGCCGTCAAGGCATTGTGCGGCTGGGCCTGAGGCCCTGGACGGGTCCCGGCCCGAGCTTTTTCCTGCGCCGGGGACGGGCACGGTTCGGCATGCTTGATATCATGAAATGCACCTCAAAGGCCGGGCGAAGCCCCGCATTTCGCTCCGCCCTCATACTGTCCCTCGTCGCCTTCGAGGCGCTTTGCGGTCTCCAGGCCCGGCCGCGCGATATTCCCGTACCTCCGGACTCGGCGACCGTGGTCGTCGTCTACGACGGCGACACGGTCAAGGTCAGGTTCGGGAACGGGAGCGAGCGCAAGGTCCGTTTGATAGGCATCGATTCCCCGGAGCTCTCCGACGAGCGGGAGGACGTCCGTTTTATGGCCTACGTCGCCAAGAGATTCGCCTTCCTGAAGCTCTATCGCCGGGAGGTCCGGCTGTCCTACGACTGGCAGCTCGAGGACAAGTACGGGCGTCTCCTGGCCTTCCTGACGACCGAGGACGGGACGCTCTTCAACGAGCTTATCCTCCGGGAGGGATTCGCACTCAGGTTCCGGGCGTTCCCCTTCAAGCCCGAGCTCATGAAGCGGTTCGAGGCGGCCGAGACCGAGGCCCGGAGGGGAGAGCGGGGGCTATGGAGGGCGGCGGACCCGCCGCCCATCGCTCCGGCGGAAGCGGCAGGCTTCCTCGGCCGGTTGGCATCGATCCGGATGATCTGCGCTTCGGTCGAAGAGAGGAAGCCTTTCATCGTCCTCCGCCCTCCCGGCGGGGAATTCGAGGTCCTCGTTCCCGGAAGGCGGCGGGCCGATTTCCCGGGCCTCGAGGGGCTCGCCGGGAAGCCCGTCCTCGTCAAGGGCCTCGTCGAGGAATTCCGGGGGCGCCTTCAGATCATGGTCGACCTGCCCATGCAGATCAGGAGCCTGCCTTCCATGCGCATTCTGGCCGCGGAGTCGAGGGATTGACCCGTTCGCCGCGGCTCAGGGTAACCCATAAAAGCGTGCGCTTTTATGGGTTGACATGGCCGTCGGCCCTGGAATATAAAGCCTTGAGGTCGTCCCCATGATGGAACATATCGACGCGGGATTCCTCGACGAGCTTCGGGCCGCGGTCGGCCCGGGCAACGTCCTGACGGATCCCGAGAAGCTCGACGGACTACGGCCACGACGAATTCTCCCTGCGCGATATCGCCCGCATCCCCGGAGCGGCGGTCCTGCCGGCCACGACCGACGAGGTCGCCGCGGTCCTGCGGCTGGCCGACGCCCGCCGGGTCCCGGTGACCGCCCGGGGCGGGGCGACGGGATTGTGCGGCGGCTGTGTCCCGGCGCCGGGCGGCATCGTCCTCTCCCTCGACAGGATGAATCGCGTGGTCGTCGACGCGGCGAACCAGATGGCCGTCGCCGAGGCGGGCGTGACGCTTTCGGGATTCGTGGCCGCGGTCGAGGAGGCCGGGCTCTTCTTCCCCCCCATCCCGGGGACGAGAGCGCCATGATCGGCGGGCTCGTCGCCACGAACGCCGGCGGGAGCCGGGCGGTGAAGTACGGCGTCATCCGGAACTACGTCCGGGGCCTGGAGGTCGTCCTGGCCGGAGGGACCGTCATCCACCCCGGCGGGAAGTACGTCAAGAGCAGCACGGGCTACAACCTGATGAATCTGTTCATCGGCTCCGAGGGGACGCTCGGCATCGTCACCAAGGCCATCATCCAGCTTATGGCCCAGCCTCCGGTCCTGAGGTCGCTCGTCGTCCCGTTCGCGGACCTCGAGGCGGCCATCGAGACCGTGCCCCTTCTCCTCGCCCGGAAGATCGTCCCGGTCGCGGTGGAGTTCGTCGGGCTGGACGTCATCGCCATCACCGAAGAGTATCTCCATAAGCGCTGGCCGACCCACGACGGGGCCGCGCATCTGCTCGTCATCCTGGACGCCGCGACCGAGGACGAGCAGGACCGGCTGTCCCAGGCCGTCGCCGAGGTCTGCCTCGAGCGCGGCGCCCTGGACGTCTTCATCGCCGACACGCCGGCCAAGCAGGACGAGATCCTCGCCATCCGCTCGATGATCTACGAGGCCATCAAGGCCGAGACCATCGAGATCCTGGACATCTCGGTGCCGAGGGCCGAGATCGCCGGCCATGTCCGGAAGGTCCGGGACGTCGGGAAGGAACACGACATGTGGCTGCCCGACCTTCGGCCATGCCGCCGACGGCAACGTCCACACCCACATCATGAAAGCGCGCTACGAGGGACGGGAAGGTCGTCCCGCTGCCCGAGAGCGACTGGCGGGACAAGATCGACGCCGTCCGCGCGGACCTCTACCGGGACGCCCGCGAGAGGGGAGGGGTCATCTCCGGCGAGCACGGCATCGGCCTCGTCAAGAAGCCGTTCCTCTCCCTGGCCCTCGAGGAGGGCCAGATCGAGATCATGAAGGGCATCAAGAAGGTCTTCGACCCGCACGGCATCCTCAATCCGGGCAAGATCTTCGATTAGGCCCCGGGACACGGATAAGAACCTTGATTTCCGGGATGGCCCGTGCTTTAATTCGGTGGGGGACCCGGAACGGCATCCGCGTCCCCGTCCGTCATGCGAACCTTGACCGGTTGAGGGGGAAACCATGGAAAGAGTCACGGAGATCTACGTCATCCTGGAGAACAAGCCCTCCGTCCTGGGGGACCTCTGCGGCCACTTGGCCGAGGCCGGGATCAACATCGATTCGATCGGCGTCTTCCACGATACGGCCAAGCTCGTCGTCTCCAACCTCAACAAGGCCCTGAAGATCCTCTCGAGGCTCAACTACATCACCGAGCAGCGGGACGTTCTGAAGATCGACCTCGAGAACAGGCCCGGCGCCCTGGCCGAGCTGACCACGAAGCTCGGTGACGAGGGCATCAACATCGAGTACTGTTACGGGACGCTGAGCCGCAAGGGGAGCACGATCTCCGTCATCATGGACGTCGGCAACATCGAGCGGGCGATCCAGGTCCTCGGCGGCTGAAGGCGCCCTCAGCCGTCCCCAAATCCCCCCGCACCCCCTTTATGAAAAAGGGGGGCCTATTTCCCGGCGATCGCCCTATCGACGGACCAGCGGCCGCCGCCCCTGATCACCAGTGCCAGGGCGACGGCGATGGCCAGGAGGTGATATTCGAAGCCCTCGCCCTTCTGGTTCCCCATCCAGTTCATGAAGAAGCCGTTCTTCCAGTGGACCAGATAGACGGCCACGCCCATGTCGACGGCGATCGCGAGGGCCGCGATCCGCGTGCAGAATCCCGCGATGAGGGCGAGGGCCCCGAGGGATTCGGCAAGGATGGCGGCGAGGGCAAGGTAGACCGGGATATGAAAGGCAGTCTGGAACATGTCCAGGGTCGGCTTGAGTCCCGCCCCGCCGAACAGGCCCAGCACCTTCTGGAGGCCGTGCGGAAGCATGACGCTTCCCAGAAGGACCCTGAGGATGGTCCCGGAAAGATTCCCGTCCGTTCCCAAGAGCTTCTTGATCATGCGCCGACCCTCCCGTCCGCGGAATGCGGGCCCGTCGTTCACCCGAACTCCCGGGCCCGGATCCTAGAATGAACCCCTTAGATCCCTTCGGGGTATAACAGCGCGTTGAGCAGGAACTTATAGGTCCCGTGGGACTGCGCCCTCATCTGGGCGGCGACGCCGATGAGGATGATGTGCCCTTTCTTATGCCGGGCGTCGACGACGGCCGCTTTCCGGGCGATCACGTCCTCGCCGAGGAGCCAGCCGCTGAGCAGGACGCCTTCCTCGGCGAAGCTCGCGACGACCCTCCGGTCCCATTCGGTCGAGGTCGGAACCCAGGTCGCCATGGCTACGCTGTCGGAGAACACGGCCGCCGTCTCTTCCGCCAGGCCGTAGCCGATGGGGGAGGCCGTGTCGACATTGAGCTTCAGGATGGAGGTCGGGCAGAAGAATTTCGTCCGTTCGAGCTTTTCCAGGGCATTCATGGCGGGCACTTCGAAATCCTTGAACGCCAGCCCGCAGGTCTCGTTGAGCATGACGAGCATGCCTCCCTCCTCGACGAAGGTCTTGAGGGCTTCGATCCCCTCCTTCTCGATGCCGCCGCTGTATTCGGGGGGATTCGGGGTGAACCACCGGGCCCAAGGGGAGGCGGGGTCGATCTTGCCGGTCTTGATGATATCGACGTTCTCGCTCGGGAAGACGATGACGTCGTATTTCGCCTTGAGGTCGAGCTTCCCTTTCTTGGGCGCCTTGAAGTCGGCGTTGCGGAGGGTGACGTAGGGGACTCCGAGATCGTCGAAGACATATCGCGTCCAGCCCTCGTCCATATTCGACCACCAGGACCTGTAGAGTCCGATGCGGGGATCCTTGACGGCGGCCATGGGGATGTTCGCGACGTCGTCGAGGTCGACGGCCGCGAGGCCCAGCTTGGCGAGGAGGCCGGGGAGGGCTTTCTTCGCTTCGGGGGTGCCCTTGATCACGAAGCTTCCGGCCGGGAGGTCCGCGCCTTTGACCTTTACGGCGGCCTTGGTCCGGGAAACCTCGACTTTGTCCTTGAGGAGGGCGAACGCGGCGGTATATGAGGCGTTGACCTTTGAGCTCAGAGCGACATAGGCGCCGAGCCCCTGCCCGTCCGGGACGGCGGCGGAGGGGGCCGTGTCGAGCTTTTCGAGGCGGGCCTCGAACGGCGTTTCGACCTCGTCGCAGGCGACGCCCATCTGCAGGGGGAGGGTCCAGCCGGCGTTGTCATACGGCGGGATGGGGGGGCCTCCGGGAAATTGACGAAGGTCGGGATATTTCTGTTTTTCAAGGAGTGCCCAGGCATAGGGCTTGTAAGGCTGGGCCATCAGCACGACGAACGAGCCGGCGGGATAGAGCCTGCCGCCGGCGACGAAATCCGCCGCGGCCCTGTGGACCTCGACCCCGCCGTACATCAGGATCCCGATCATCCTCAGCGCCGTCGGGAGGTCGTTCTGCGCGGCCGGGACGACGAAGGCATAGGGCTGGCCTTTATCCACGGTCTCTACGGAGTTCTTGTTCATCTTGTAGAAGTTGAGCAGGAGGTCTTCTTTATGCAGGGAGGCCGTCCGGACGAGGCTCATCGACAGCGTCAATTCATAGTCCACGATGTCCCGGAGCCTCCACCAGCCTCCCGGCCACGGGTCGGGGAACTCCATGCGCTTCTCGGAGTATTCCTTCGAGATCTCGGTGGGCTCGATATAGATGGGGGTCGCGAGGTTGACCGAGGCCGCTTCGCTGAGAAGGCTGAGGGTGTTGTGGAGCCAGCCCGTGTCGTCGCAGGCCCCGATCCACCAGCCCGTGAAGCTCCGGCCGTGGACGACGCCCCGATAGCCGTTCTTCTGCAGGTCGAAGGCCATGTTGACCCCGCAGAGGTTGACGCCCCGCCAGACGAGCGGCTGGACGTTCGGGACGGGCGGGTTCATGAAGGGCGGGACGAACAGCCGGGCGTCGTCGCTTCCCATCTGGTGCTCGTCCATGTGGATCTGGGGGAACCACTCGTGATAGAGGACCTTGGTGATGGCCCTCGTCTCCGGCAGGTTGAACATGAACCAGTCGCGGTTGTTGTCGTGGCCCGCGTAGGGATGATAGATCCAGGGCATGTTGCCGCCCTCGTACTTCGTGCCCGAGGTTCTTCGCGTACCACTCGCATTCCATCTGGTGGCCGTCGGGGTTCGACGTCGGGACGAGGAGCACGATCACGTCCTCGAGGACCTTGTCCGCGTCGAAGGGCGTCTTCCCGGTGACGAGGTCGTAGGCGAATTCCATGGACATCTGGGAGGCGGCGATCTCGGAGGCGTGAAGGCTGCAGGTGATGAGGAGGATGGCTTTGCCTTCTCCGGCCAGTTTCGCGGCTTCTTCGGCGGAAAGCGTCCTGGGGTCCTTGAGCCGCCGGGTGATCTCCTTGATAGCGGTCGAGGCGGCCCATATTCGCCTCGGAGGTGATGACGGCCATGATCATCGGCTTTCCGAGCGTGGATTCGCCGATGGTCAGGAGCTGGAGCTTCGGCGACTCGGCGTCGAGCTTCTCGAAATAGGCCTTGATCTGGCCATAATCGGCGAGCTTGCGGTCGGCGCCGACCCTGTGGCCGAGGAAGGCCTCGGGGGACGTCTGGGCCCCGGCCGTAAGACAGGTCAGGGCCGCGATGATCGCAAAGGCCGCGAACTTCCGGGAAAGCGTGCGAAGGAACATGGAAACCTCCTGCGAAGCGAGCGTTCCCCTTTTTCTATCATTCGCCCGTGGAGATTGTCAAGGCAACGACGCCGGAAGGTCAGCCCTTCGCCGCCGAGCCGATCGCCCAGCACATCGGCGAGTTCCCGAGCCGGTCCGACGGTCCCAGGACCATCCGGCGGCTGGGGGGCTGTTCGGTCATTCCCGGGAGCGAGCGGAGGGCCTGGACGGCCGCAACGTTAGTCTCGAGGACGCCGAGTAGGAGGCGCGATCCCTTCGCCCCGGCCCTGACGGGGACAAGCAGCTCCAAAGGGCGCGGCCACCGTTCCGCAACGACCCAGGGACCGACGGTGACGATATCATTCCCCGGATATCCGAGAATGAACCCGGCGATGCCCGCGCCGTCCTCCGCGACCCAGGCGAATTCCGGATGGGACTTCAGCCGGCGCGCGAGGAAAAAGCTTCTGTCCGCGCCGAAAGCCTCGCGGTCAAGCTCAAGAACGGGCGGGAAATCCTCCGCACGCATCGGCCGGACGCTTCCGGAGCCGGGCCCGCCGGCCTGAGCGAGCTCCTCGGGCCGCCCCGCGAACCGCAGAGATCCGCAGACCGTCCGGAAGCCCGAGAGCTCATAGAACGGGGCGGCCTTGGCGACGCCGTCGAGATAGATGTTCCCGGCTCCGCGCGCCTTCAGGTAATTCACGGCCGATTCGAAAAGCCTCGGCCCGACGCCGCGTCCGCGTCCCTCCCGGCGGACGACGAGCTCGCCGACGAATCCGTTCTTACCGTACGAAGTCGCGACGCAGATGCCCACCGGGGCCCCCGCTTCCTCGGCAATGAGGCAGCCTTCGGGGTCGTTGCTGAGGAATCCTTCGAAGGCCGCGAGAGTTTCGCCGGCCCAGCCTTCAAGAGCCGTGCATTCCGAGGCGAACGTCAGCTCGTCGGAACGCATGGGGCGTATGAACATGCCGGAACCGCCTGGCTCCGAGACCTAGTCCCGCGAGCTTCTCATCAGGAACATGCGGACGAGCTGCATGACGGCCATGGCCGTCGAGGCGACGTAGGTCAGGGCGGCGGCCGAGAGGACCTTGCGCGCCCCGTCGATCTCGTTCCCGACGAGGAAGCCGCGCTCCCCGAGCAGGGCCATGGCCCGCTTGGACGCGTCGAACTCGACCGGCAGGGTGATGACGGAAAAGACGACGGCCCCGGCGAAGAGAAGGATGCCGATGTCCATCAGGACGCTCGGCCCCTTGGAGCTCATGAGGAATCCGATGAAAAAGAGGGGGAACGCGAGGGTCGAGCCGATGCTCGCCACTGGATAGATGGCATTCCGGATGGAGAGGGGGGCGAAGCCCGTCGCGTGCTGAAGGGCGTGGCCCGCTTCGTGGGCGGCGATGCCGAGGGCGGCGATCGACGTGTTGCCGTAAACCCCTTCCGAAAGCCTGAGCACCTTTTTGCGGGGGTCGTAATGGTCGGTGAGCTGGCCGGCGACCTTCTCGACGGTCACCTCGCCGGCGCCTCCGGTCTGCAGGATCCGGTGGGCCGCCTCGGCTCCCGTGATCCGAGACGAGGCGAAGACCTTCCCGTATTTGGCGTAGGCCCCCCGGACCTTCGCCTGGGCGTACAGGGCCAGGGCGAGGGCCGGAAGGATCAGGAACATCGTGTAATCCCAGTAGAACATCTTCGGTCCCTCCAAGTCCATGATACCCCATTCCCTCAGGGAATCAACCCCTTCGACGGCCCGGTCTCAAGCCCGGGGTCTTCTCAGGGTCGATACCGAGCGGCGCTCTTTGCCCCGATTTGAGAATCGGGGTTCAGCGCCGGCGAACGTATCAAGACTCGCGGGCGGAGGCGGGAGCGAAAGCCGGGAGACGCTTGACGGGATTTGGGATATAATGCTCCCGGACCGTGCTAGATGGGGAGCTAGCGGTGCCCTGTCACCCACAATCCGCTCCAGTGGGGTCGAATTCCTCGCCGAGGGCGGCCTCTGTCCGGCCCGTGTCTCAGAGGACGGCGTTGAGGGCCGGGGCCCCGCGCGAAGAGCCGCCCGTGAATCCCGTCAGGACCGGAAGGTAGCAGCGGCAGCGGGAAGGTTTCTTGTGCTGCGGTCAGCCTCGCCTGAGCTTGCCTCGGGGAAAACGCGGGGAGAGTCCGTTCGAAGCGCGGTGCACGGTCCACTCAATGAAGGAGGTCGTCATGCGCAAGGATATCCGGCACGTCACTATCCTCCTCCTGGCCTGCGCCGCCCTCGCATTCGCCGGGGCCGCCGCCCAGGAAGAAGACGCGGAGGGATGCAAGGACCATCCCATGCTCTCGCGTCTGAAAGGCTTCTACATCTCGAGCTGTGAGAGCAATTTCGACGCCGCGGATTTCTACACGGCCGAGGGAACCACCGTGACCGTCGAAGGTCAGAAGACGGTCATCGGCTACTCCCTCAACGAGGGCGCGCCCGCCCCGAGCTACCTCCAGATCCGGCGCAATTACGGCAACGCCATGAAGTCCCTGGGCGGGGCCGTCCTTTATGACGAGAGCCGGTACGCGAGCTTCAAGCTCGTCAAGAACGGGAAGGAGACATGGGCGGCCGTCGAGGGGTTCAACGACGGGAGCGACTATACCCTGACCATCATCGAGGTCGAGGCGATGGAGCAGGAGGTCACGGCCAACCAGATGCTCGATGCCCTCAACAAGGACGGGTTCATGGCCCTCTATATCAATTTCGATACCGGAAAAGCCGATATCAAACCCGAGTCGCGGCCCGTCGTCGACGAGATCGCAACGCTCCTCAAGGACAACCCCGATCTCAAGCTGAGCATCGAAGGCCATACCGACAACGTCGGGACCGCTCCATCCAACAAGATCCTGTCGGAAAAAAGGGCCAAGGCCGTGGTCGCGGCCGTCGTGGCCGCGGGCGTCGATGCGGTCCGCCTCTCGGCCCTCGGCTGGGGACAGGAAAACCCCATCGCCGACAACCGTTCCGAAGAAGGCCGGGCGAAGAACCGGAGGGTCGAGATCGTAAAAAAATAGCCTAGACGAGCCCGAGCCCCTTCATCAGCGCGGCGATCCCGGCTTTGGCCGTTTCGCCGGGGGGGAGTAGGGGCAGGCGCACGGGGCCGCCGTAATAGCCCCGCAGGTCGAGGGCGTGCTTGAGGCCGGCGATGCCGGTCCCTTCCATGATGCCCTTGTTCAGCGGGATGAGGTCGAGCTGGAGCGTTCGCGCTTCGTCGAGCTTCCCATCGCGGAACAGGCTGTAGATCTTCGAACAGAGCTCCGGGGCGGCGTCGGCCACGGCCAGGATGGCGCCGCAGGCCCCGAGCTCGAGGCCCGGCAGGAAGACGCTTCCCGAGCCGAGGAAATACCGGAATCCCGGCGGGACCCGGCGGATGACCTCTCCGAGATAAGCGATATTCCCTGAGCTCTCTTTCAAGCCGATGACGTTGGGGTGTGCGGAAAGCTCGATGACGAGGGAGGCTTCCAGGGATATGCCCGTGTTCTGCGGGGATGTTATAGACGAGGATCGGGACCCGAGCCTTGTCGGCCACAGCCAGGAAATGTGCCTTGAGGGCCTCCCGGGTCATCCGCGACTTGAAGTAGGATGGAGAGCGGACGAGGGCGACGTCGATCCCGGAATCGGCCATGCGGTTGGTGAAGTCGACGGTGAGGCGCGTCGATTCCCTGGCGGTCCCGGCGATGAGCGCCTTCCCGGGCGCCGCGGCCGCCCGGGCCGCCCGGACGAGGGCCTCCGATTCCGCGTCGGAGAGGGATACGCATTCGCCCGTGGAGCCGAGGACCAAGTAGCCCGCGAGCCCGGTCCCGTTGAGCTTCCGGATGTTCTCCTCGAACTTGGGGATCGAGACCTCGTCGTCAACGAACGGGCTGGTCAAAGCCGCGATGATGCCTTCGAGCAGGGGGGCCATGATTCTGTCTCCTCTTCAATGATGTCGGTTGCGGAGCTCGTCCTCGATCTCCCGGAGCGTGCCTTCTTCGAGGCCGAAGTAGTGCCCGACCTCGTGGAGGACGGTCATCCGCACCTCTTCCCGGACCTCGTCGTCGTTCGAGCACATCCGCTCGATGGGCCATTGGTAGATGACGATGACGTCCGGCGCGACATTGCCGTACTCGGGGCCCCGGTACTTGAAAGGGACGCCGTGGTAGAGCCCGAGAAGCCTCCGCCCGCGGGGAGGCCGCGACTCGACCATGACGACGACGTTCTTGAGAAGCTCCTTGAACTGCGCCGGGATGTCGGCGAGGGCCTCTTCGACGAGCGCTTCGAACTTCTCCCTGTCCATCGCCGCTCCCGGTCCTCCTACTTCTCGATGCCGTCCCGCGCCCGGACGCCTCGGGCGAAATAGTGCTTCCGCTCCATCATCTCGGTGACGAGGTCGGCACGCTCGAGGAGGGCCGGCGTCGCGCGCCTGCCGGTCAGGACGATCTCGACCCCGGCCGGCTTCGCGTCGAGGAATTCGAGTACGTTTGGCCTCGGGGAGGACGCTCAGGTCGACGGCGACGCAGACCTCGTCCAGGACGACGACGTCATAGCGACCGGAGAGCATCGCCTCCCGGCACTTGGCGAGGCCCTGTTCGGCGCGGGCGACGTCCGCGTCCTCCGGAGCGCCGCCGGCCGTGATGACGACGAACCCCTTGCGGCCGAACGACTCGATGACGAGGAGGGGCGCGAGCTTCGCGGCGGCCAGGGCCTCCCCGGTCGTCCGGCCCTTGAGGAACTGGCCGAAATAGGTCCTCAGTCCGCGGCCGGACGCGCGCAGGGCGAGGCCCAGGGCGGCGGTCGTCTTGCCCTTGCCGTCGCCCGTATAGATCTGGATGAAGCCCTTGAATCCTTCCGGCATGGTCTCTACGGCGAACTATAGGGGAAGGATAAGCCCAAGTCAAATTGTGATATAATCCCACGCATGCTGGACTCGAAATTCGTCCTGGAAAACCTGGGATCCGTCCGCGAAAGGCTCGGGACGCGCGGCCGCGCGTTCGACCTCGGCCCCCTCGTCGAGCTGTCCGCCGAATGGAAGGAGGTCCTGCGCAAGGTCGAAGACCTCCGCTCCGAGAGGAACCGGGTCTCGGAAGAGATCCCGAGGATGAAGAAGGAGGGCAAGGACGCCGCTCCGGTCATCCTCGCCATGCGCAGGGTGGGGGAGGAGATCTCCCGCCTCGAGGCCGGGCTCAAGGACGTCGAGGGGCGCCTGAACGCCTTCCTCCTGAACATCCCGAATCTCCCGCACGCATCGGTCCCGGTCGGAAGCTCGGCCGCCGATAACGTCGAGGTCCGCCGCTTCGGGAAGCCCGCGGAATTCGCCTTCACCCCCGAGGCTCATTGGGACATCGGGAAGCGCCTGGGCATCCTGGACTTCGACCGGGCCGCCAAGATCGCGGGGTCGCGGTTCGCGGTCTACTTGGGCGCCGGGGCCAGGCTCGAGCGGGCGCTCATCGGCTTCATGCTGGACCTCCACACGCGCGAGCGGGGCTACACCGAGGTCCTCCCTCCCTTCATCGCCAACGCGGAGAGCCTCACCGGGACGGGGAACCTCCCCAAGTTCGCCGAGGACCTCTTCAAGCTGGAGGGCTTGCCCTGGTACCTCATCCCGACGGCCGAGGTCCCGCTGACGAACTTCTACCGCGGCGAGATCCTCGAGTCCGAGGTCCTGCCGCGGCGCTTCGCGGCTTATACGCCCTGCTTCCGGAGCGAGGCGGGCTCATACGGCAAGGATATCCGCGGCCTCGTCCGCCAGCATCAGTTCAACAAGGTCGAGATGATGATCTTTTCGACGCCCGAGGACTCCTTCAACGAGCACGAGAAGATGACGGCGGATGCCGAAGAGGTCCTGAAGAGGCTCGGTCTGCCTTACCGCATCGTGACCCTGTGCACGGGCGACATGGGCTTCGCCAGCGCCAAGACCTACGACCTCGAGGTCTGGATGCCCAGCCGGAACGGCTACATGGAGATCTCCTCCTGCTCCAACTGCATGGACTTCCAGGCCCGCCGGGCCAACATCCGATTCCGCCGCGAGCCGAAGTCGAAGCCCGAGTTCGTCCATACGCTCAACGGCTCCGGCCTGGCCGTCGGGCGGACCGTCAGCGCCGTCCTCGAGAACTATCAGCAGGCCGACGGCTCGGTCCTCGTCCCGGAGGCCCTGCGGCCTTTCATGGACGGCCTCGAAAAGATCTCATAACGCATGCGGAGGGATGGCCGAGTGGTTTAAGGCGGCGGTCTTGAAAACCGCTATCCGGTCTCCGGATCGGGGGTTCGAATCCCTCTCCCTCCGCTCCTTCAAAAACGCTGTCGTTCTCCGAGTTCCCCCCTTGATACAAGGGAAGGGGATAAGAAATGATAAGTCTGGGAGGCGTTCTTAGCTGCCCCCCCCCCCTTAATCGAAGGGGGATAGGGAAAATCATATCAAATTCTCGGGAGCGCCTTTGTACCATTCAAACGCCGATTTGGCGGCAATTAATAGGGGGGATAAGAATTCGAGACAAGTCTGGGAGGCGTTTTTGCCCTATTCTTGCCGCCCTTCTCCGGATTCGCCCCTTGATCTAATATGGGATAAGGAATACGGACAGAGCCTTGTGCGGCAACCTCATCCAGATCTTTCAGGCGTGAGCGATCCCGGGGATCTACTTTATGGCGATCGTCCTGGCCGTGAAGGAATAGGCCTGATGTGTCTCGCCGTCCTCGGCAAAGAAGTATAAAGAATATTTTCCCGCGGGGAGTTTCTCCATCTGAAGCTCGAGCTTGAAGACGATCGTGTCGTCCTGTTGATGCTGTTCGATAACGGACATGGGAAGTTCGCGCTTCTCCGCTGAAGACAGATTCACAAGGCGTGCCGAAAGCAGGACGTTCTTCGGCTCGAACCGGATGACGGAGCACGGTAATAAGGCCAAGAGCCGCGTCGCGCTCCCGTCGATCTCGTTCATCAGCGGCACTTGCCGCTCCAGGTCGAAAGAGTACAGGTCTGTCAGGGTTCGGGCGGTCCCTTCCGGCCCCGCCTCCGCGTCGTTCAGATAAATAGCCCGTTCGCCGGGATCGAGGAGCAGGGCAGGATAGAGCCGGATCCCCGGCTCGAATCTGCGGGGCACCCTGACGGAGGATGAGCCCAGGGCGCTGGCCCCCGACGTCAGGTCCCTAATGACGATCCGGCATTCGTAGTCGCCCGGCGAAGCCGGGGAAGAGAAGACGCAGAACGCGGCATCGGCGCTGATCTTCGCGGCATCGACCTCGAGCCGGCGCTGGACGGTTAGGTTTCTGTCCTTGTCGAAGACGAGCGCAACGATCTCGAGCTTCGATCCGGAGACCCGCCGGAGCCGTTCGCCGGAGACCCTACCGAACATGACGAGCTCGGTTCCCGAGCGAGAGGGATTCACGAGCGCGGTCATGGGGAAATCGACGGGCTCGGAAAAGTACGTGCGTCCTCCCAGCGCGAGGTCTATGAGATGGAGATTCTTTTCAAAATCGGAAAGCTTCGCAAACGGCATCGGATTGAAGTAGCCCTGTTGGAAGCGGGCGTTTGTTCCCGGCCTCCTGATTTTGACCTCGAGCCTGTGGTATTTTCCGTCCCATTTCTCGTCGATGGCGTACCCGAGGACATAATACGAGCCGGTATATTCCTGGATCTCTTGCGCGATTCGGCCGGTGTCGTTGGAATCGCCGAAATACTTTCCTCCGCTAAGCTTGGCCATTTCCCGAAGGGAGCCGTCTCCCTTTCCGGTCCTGTCCATGAAGGGCGAAGGATCAAGTTGTGACGATGAAGGGGAGCGGACATCCCCAAATTCCATCTCCTTGAAACGGGTGGAGAGTCCCTCCACGTTGACGGCCAGAACGGGACAATCGGCCGAGGAGAGCTCTCTGATCGCCCTTTCAAAGCGGAGTCGGAGGTCCAGCCCGTCCGAGGCATTCATGTTCACGACGTCAATCGCGCCGGCGATATCGTCGGCTCTCTGGTACATCAGGAAGTCCGGGACCCCCTTGGAAAAAAGGACGATGTGCTTATATCCGGGGATGGTCCGGAGGGCCTTGGCGAAGTCCCGGACTGCCGAAGAAAATGCCTGGACCTCCTGCCGATACATGGGTATTCCCGAGTTCCTGATGGCGTTTTCTTTTGCTTTCCGGGGCTCGCCCTGGAACCCCATCATGTCCATTTTGGCGGACTTCTCGGACGTCAATTCTTCCAGCAGACGCCCGGCGCGTCCCAACTGTGCTGCGGCCCCGATATCGAGGATGGCCTCGCGGGACTTGGCGCGGTCGCCGGTCAGATACTCATGGAGGCGGAGACCTTTGCCGACAGCATAGCTGATGACGCCGATCTCGTCCGTTGTGCCTGCCTGGGAATCGATGAAGTCGAGGGCGGTCTTCTTGGCCATGGCGATGCCGTGAACATCGTTGAAGGCGAGATCGAAGAAAAGAAAGAACTTCCGGGTCATCCGGTCCTGGGCGACCGGAGCGGCCGGTTCCCGGGGCGCGACAGCGGTCGCGAGAATATGTCGTTCAAATTCCGTGATCTTCTGCGGCTTGCCGTTGTCCAAGATGGCGAAATCCGAGCTCTCGAGGTCCGGCACGGGCTTGCCGTTTTCATCATTCACGTAAACCTGAATGAGCTTGAGCGTGACCGTGACCTCTTGCCGTATCGGGGGCTCATCTCCGCTTCTGGGTTTAGCTTGCGAAGCCAGACCGGCGGCGCAGAACGAAAGGATAAAAAAATGACTTACGAAAAACCGAAACGGCCGCGGAATCTGACCATCGGCGTCCCCACCTCCCGACGCTTCTTTCCCCTCCCCCGGATTCATAATCGGCAATTCTTGGCCTATTGTCAAGGCGGACGCAGGGGGCTTCGAGCGAGCCGATCTCGGCCGCCGGCAGCGGACCCGGATTCCCGAGGTTTGCAGGTCCGGGGGGAATCATGCTAGAATGACGCCGCCATTCCGAGGCTTCGCGGAGAGGTGCTGGAGTGGTCGATCAGGATCGCCTGCTAAGCGATTGTCTCGGTGAACGCCGGGACCGCGGGTTCGAATCCCGCCCTCTCCGCCAATTTTTCGGTGACCCTTCCGACGAGGAGGGTGGTAAAAGATGTCCACACTCATTGTGGACGCGAACCCTGGCGCATTGGGGTTGTTTTAAATTGAAGAGAATATACTGATAAAGCATGAATCAGTACTGGAGAATATCGCCTTTCGTATAATTTTGTGAAAATTAGAGATTTATGAGCAGGTTAGAATATTCAAGAAATGGCTAGTCTCTCCAAACTATCAAACGGGTGAACTTCAATAATTTACTAAGAGGTATCAAATGACACGGGAAAAATATTCCGGAATGAAACTTACCGCAGAGCAGGGATTGCAGTCGATCGATCTTCCCCGTCCCAAAGATAGTGGCCGTACGAATGTGATGGCGGCTCTGAGGAAACGAAAGACGGTGCGTACTATCAGTGACAGGATACTTCCGCTACAGCTTCTCTCGAATCTTCTTTGGGCGGCATTCGGCGTGAACCGGCAGAAGGGAGAAGGCCCGTTCGGCGCCGAGGGAAGGACGGCTGCATCGGCCAGCAACGCGCAGGAGATAGACCTGTATATCGCGCTTCCGGAAGGGGTTTATCTTTATGAGGCGACGCGACACCGCCTGCTCCCCGTCGCCTCTGGCGACCTGCGGCCTATGGCCATAGGTGCCGCTCAGAACGGCGCCGGAGCAAATGCCCCGGTACGCATCATCTATGTCGTCGATATCGACAAATTCAAAACTGCAGGCTTCCAAGAGCCCGGCCTGAAAGATCCCGAGACTCAAAAATCGTATTATTACGTCGACACCGGCCTGATCGCTGGCAACGTTGCCGTGTTCGCCGCCGCATATGGTCTGACTGCCTGGTTTCACAACTGCCACAGGAGCGCGTTCGCCGAAAAGTTGAACCTTCGCCCCTGCCAGCGCCCCCTTTTCGCCCAGACCGTCGGTTGGCTGAAGTAGGCAGGAATTTTTTGGGTTATTTGGTTTTCGGAAGTTTATGGAAGTCGGGTTCGTCTAGGGCGATAAGCCAACCCATGCTACGTTTTCGATAAATTTTTATAAGTAGCTCTATTTCAAGGGGTTGTAGGGTTCGCCTACCGTCCACGACTACCCGCCAATTTATGCGCCGTCGGTTCGGCTCCCTTCGCCGGGGGAGCTTTAGGCATTTCCCGGCCGCCGGCCGCGGGGTTCTCTTCAGGGACGATCATGATTTCGGGCCCTGGGCAAAGGCCTGGCGAATCTTACCGAATCCTGAGGACGCTGCCTTGAACATGGAACTCTTCTTCGAGATCCGCTCCGGCCTGGCCTGAATTGGCGTTCCCGGCGGATCAGGCCTATAATGGAATCCGACAAGGGCTTGGTTTCCGCATGATAAGATTCCTTCGAACTCGGACCTGGATCGTTCCCGTCCTCCTATGGGCCGTGATCTCCGGGCGCCTCTGGCCCCAGTCCCAGCGGCGTTGGATCGATCCCGCCTCCCAGTTCCGGCTCTATCTTAAGGTCCTGACGTTCGACAGGAATTTGAAGGCCAGGATCGGGGACAGTCTCACTATAGGGATCCTTTTCGCGGGCTTGGTGCGGGAATCCCTCCAGGCCAGGGACGATTTCGCCCGCGCCGCCGCGGACGGGCCGGCCGAATTCGAAGGTCTTCCCGTCAGAGTCGTTCCCATCAAGTACGGCAAGGAGGCGCAGATCGAGGCCGCACTGGCCGAGGGGTCGATCGACGCCCTCTACGTGACCCCCATCGGACACTATGATCTGGCCCCCGTTTCCGCCGCCTGCCGCGCCAAGGGAGTCTCCACGTTCTCGGGCGTCCCCGAATACCTCGGCCGCGGCCTTTCGGTAAGCTTCGGGAGTCGCGGGCGCCAGGCCGAGGTCCTCATCAACAAGGGGAATTCCCGGGCCGAAGGCTCGGATTTCAGCGCCCGGCTCCTGGACATGGTCACGGTCGTGGACGCGCGACCCGAGGAGGGACCCGATGAAACTCCCTGAGTTCCTCCGGCCCCGGAGATTCGGCCTGAAAGTGTTCATTTTCGTTCTCCCCATCCTCGTGGCTTTCAGCATACTCTCCACCGTCATCGGGTCGCGCGAGCGCCGAAAACAAGTCTTCGAGGCTGCCGAGGATAAAACGCACGGGATCGCCCATATGACGTCTTTCGGCCTCGGCCCGGCCCTGTTCTTCGAGGATGCGCGCACGATCGAAGAGGTGGTCCAAAGCGCAAGGCAGAATAGGGACCTGGCCTATCTCGTCGTGCTGGACGCGTCCGGACGCGTCGTTGCTGAGTTCAACCGGGCCGCCGCCCCGCCCTCGGATGCGGCCCCCTTGGCCGCGGAAACTCATAAGGGCCATTTATCCTCGGACGGGCAGACGTATCATTTCGAGATCCCCGTCGCCTACGGGGATCGGCAACTCGGGAGGCTGTTGCTCGGCCTTTCCCTCAGAGAAGCCCTTCAAGAGGCGGCGGATTATCAGAGAAAGCTCATCTTGATAGGGCTGGGTCTGCTCGCCTCGGGGCTGATGGCCGTCCTCTTCCTCAGCATGGCCATCACGAAACCACTCCGCAGGTTGGCCGAGACCGCCCGCGAGATCGCTCAAGGAGACATGACCAAGCGGGCCCGGGTCTCGACCCGCGACGAATCCGGGCACTTGGCCGTTGCCTTCAACACCATGGTGGACGCCCTCTCGGAATCCCGGGCGACCCTCGAGGACCGGGTGGAACAGCGCACGCGCGAGCTCCAGACCGAAGTGGCCGAACGGCGCCGCGTCGGCTGCCGCCCTCAGCGAGAGCGAGGAGAACTTCCGGAGCATGGTCGAGAGCCTCGGGGAGGGCGTCGGCGTGGTCTCGGTGACGGAGGACTTCCTGTTCGCCAACCGGAGCGCGAACGCGATCTTCGGCTTGCCCGAAAACGGGCTGTCCGGGAGGAACCTCAAGGAATTCACAAGCGCCGAGGCGTTCGACGCCATCCGCGGGCAAACGGCGCTCAGGCAAAAGGGCGAGCGAGGATCGTATGAGCTCGAGATACGCAGGAACGACGGGGCCCTGCGGACGATCCTGCTGACGTCCATTCCCCGGCTCCACCCCAACGGGGAATACCTTGGCGCCCTGTCGGTCTTCACGGACATCACCGACCGCAAGGCCGCCGAACAGGAGCTTACGGAGGCCAACGAAAAGCTCCACGGCACCGTCCTCGCGCTCGAACAACGCAACGCCCAGGCCCTGCTCCTCAGCGAGCTCTATGAAGCGTTTCAGGCGTGCCGGAAGGCGGAAGAGATCTACGAGACGGCGGGCAGATATGCCGTGAAGCTATTCCCCGGCGACGCCGGCGTCCTCTATATCTTCAAGGAATCCCGCAACTTGCTTGATCCCGTTGCGGCCTGGGGGCCGGGGGAGACGGCGGCGGGAGTCCTGGTGCCCGACGATTGCTGGGCTCTCCGAAGGGGGAAAGCCCATCTGGCCGACGACCCCTCGACGGTGCCGATCTGCCCTCACGTCCTGTCGGAAAAGAACGTGCCGGCTTACGCCTGCGTACCGCTTTCCGCCCGCGGGGAGACGCTGGGCCTCTTCCACATCCGGTTCGGCGGCGGATCCGTCGCCCGCGACGGACGGAGCGGCCGGGTCAGGCTGGGGCTCGCCCAGAACTTCGCCGAGCGGGTCTCCTTGGCCTTGGACAATTTCCGCTTGTGGCAGCAGCTCCGTCAGCAATCCATCCGGGATCCGCTCACCGGGCTGTTCAACCGCAGGTATATGGAGGAGACGCTCGGGCGCGAACTCGCCAGGGCCGAACGGAACAAGACGTCACTCGGCGTGATCATGATGGACATCGACGAGTTCAAGTGCTTCAATGACTCGTTCGGCCACGAAGCCGGCGACGAGATGCTGAAGGCCATCGGCGCGTTCCTGCCCGCCCACGTCCGAAAGGAAGACGTCGTCTGCCGGTATGGGGGCGAAGAGTTCCTGATCATCCTCCCTGGCGCTTCCCTTGAGGCGTCGGCTGAACGGGCCCGGAAACTGTGCGCGGAGGTCCGGCCGCTGCGGGTCGAGTACAACCGGGTTGCCCTCGGCCCGATCACCTTCTCCCTGGGGGTCGCCGCGTTCCCCAAGCATGGTTCGACGGGAATGGCGGTCGTTCAAGCGGCCGATATGGCCCTCCTCAGGGCCAAGAAGGAAGGCCGCGCCCGCGTCGTCGTCGCCGAGTAACCGCCCGCCTCGCGGCGCGGCTTGCCCCGTTCGCCGATGCGAAGCGCAATGTACGGCTCAGGGTCAATCCCATAAAGTCCCGGCACTTGTGCCGGAGAGGCGGGGAGCCGAGGGGTTGACAAAATCCCTGGGGTCAAATACATTGCGAACGGACATCCGGTACACGGAATTCTTTCGACAGCACAGGAATGGCTCATGAACGGAAAGATCGGGTTCGATAACGCCAAGTACCTCGCGGAACAGACCTCGGCCATCCTCGAGAGGGTCAAGAAGGCCCACGACAAGCTATACCTCGAGTTCGGGGGGAAGCTCCTCTTCGACTATCATGCGGCCCGCGTCCTGCCGGGCTACGACCCCAACGTCAAGATGGAGCTGTTCCGGGAGCTCAAAGGGAAGGCCGACATCATCCTTTGCATCTACGCGGGCGATATCGAGCGGCGCAAGGTCCGGGCGGATTTCGGCATCACCTACGACGCCGACGCCCTCAAGCTCATCGACGACCTCAGGGACTGGGGGATCGACGTCCGGGCCGTGGTCATCACCCGCTTCGAGAACCAGCCGTCCGCCCGGATCTTCAAGAACAAGCTCGAGCGCCGGGGCCTCAAGGTCTACACCCACAGGTTCACCAAGGGATACCCGACGGACATCGAGACCATCGTCAGCGACGAGGGCTACGGCGCCAACGAATACATCGAGACGGAGCACCCCCTGGTCATCGTGACCGGGCCGGGGCCCGGCAGCGGGAAGCTCGCCACGTGCCTCTCCCAGCTCTACCACGACCACAAGCGCGGGACCGAGTCCGGATACGCCAAGTTCGAGACCTTCCCCATCTGGAACCTGCCGCTCAAGCACCCGGTCAACGTCGCCTACGAGGCGGCCACCGCCGATATCGGGGACTTCAACCTCATCGACCCGTTCCACCTGGAAGCCTATGCCAGGAGCGCCGTCAACTACAACCGGGACGTCGAGGTCTTCCCGGTCCTCGAGAGGATCCTGGAGAAGATCACGGGCACGGCGGCCGTCTATAAGTCGCCCACGGACATGGGCGTGCAACGCCGCGGGTTTCGGGATCGTCGACGACGAGGTCTGCCGGGAAGCCGCCAAGCAGGAGCTCATCCGGCGGTATTTCCGATATTCCTGCGAATATGTCATGGGCTTCGCCGAGCGAGAGACCGTCCAGAGGGCCGAGCTCCTGATGAAGGAGCTCGGGCTCAAGCCGGAGGACCGGCGCGTCGTCGTCCCGGCCCGGGACGCGGCCCGGGAGGCCGTCGCGCAGAGGGAAAGGGAACCGGGGGATCTTCGTCGGCGCGGCCATCGAGCTCAGGGACGGGACCGTCATCACCGGCAAGAACTCGCCCCTGATGCACGCGGCCTCGAGCCTCGTCCTGAACTCCGTGAAAACGCTGGCCGGGATCCCCGATCAGATCCCGCTCCTTTCGCCCTCGGTCATCGGCTCGGTGGCCCGCCTCAAGGAGGACGTCCTGGGCGCGAAGTCCGTCAGCCTCGACCTCTCCGAGGTCCTCATCTGCCTGGGCATCAACGCCTCGACCAATCCGGCGGCCGAGATGGCCATCGAAAAGCTGAAGGACCTGCACGGATGCGAGGTCCACATGACCCACATCCCGACGCCGGGCGACGAGGCGGGGATGAAGCGCTTCGGGATCAACCTGACCAGCGACCCCGAGTTCGCCAGCAAGAGCCTGTTCGTGGGGTGACATCATGAGCTCTGACCTGCCGCCGCTTCTTCGGAGTCATCTTCGTTCCGGCCCGGGCGTTCCGGCGCCTGATGGACGAAGCCCGCCCGCTCGGGCGGGGACTCCGGATCGTGGTCGTGACGGGGGTCCTGGCCTCGCTCACGGCGCTCGCGCTCGCCGCCGTCGGCGCCGTCCCGATGGCTCCGATCTTCCTCCCCGTCCGGACGGAGAACTATTATTTCTGGCAGACGCTGTTCATCCTGCCCCTGCTTCTCACGGTATGGCTAGTGACCTCCATGGTCGTTCACATCCTGGGCGGCGGGCGGAAACGGGGCGGATCGCTGAAGAAGACGCTGGCTCTCTTCGGCTTCGCCCAATCGGTGCCCATCCTCCTCGTCTGGACGGTCCAGACCGCCATCGCCGTCTTCTACGTCCTGGGGATGGGACAGCAGGAAATGGTCGATATCCTGTCGGCCCCGTCGACCCCCCAGACCGTGTTCCTCGCCGTCTTCGGAGCGGCTCTCGCCTGGTCCTTCCTTCTCGCCTGCCTGGCCGCCTCCATATCGCAGAAGGTCAAGTGGCCCGCCGCCCTGTTCCTGGGGTTCCTGGCGGAGGTCCTGTTCGTCGGGCCGGTCGTGCTCCTGCTGAGGTGACGGGCCGGCCATGGAGATCGCGATCAGGCCCTTCCGGATCGGTGATTACGACGCGGTCATGACTCTCTGGGAAGAGTCCGGACTTCCCCTAAGGCCGTCGGGGAGAGACGCGCGCGAGCGTATCGAAGCCCAGCTCTCCGAGCCCAACGTCATTTTTCTGGTCGCCGAAGCCGAGGGCCGCATCGCCGGCACCGTTCTGGCCACGCATGACGGCCGAAAGGGCTGGATCAACCGGCTGGCCGTGCGCGAAGACATGCGCAGGCGGGGGCTGGGGGAGCGGCTGGTCCGGGAGGCCGAGGGCCGGCTCGAAGCCGCCGGGATGGACGTCCTGGCCTGTCTCATCGAGGACGGGAACGAGGTCTCCATGGAGTTCTTTACCCGTCTCGGATATCGGCGCAAGGACGACATCCATTACTTCGTGAAGAAGAAAACCCCGGATTCCTGACCGGGCGCGCCGGGCTTGAAAGTCCTCCCCAAATACTATAAAATTTGTAGGAAATGACCTCGGGAGCGTGATCGATGACCAAGAAAGAGTTCAGGAAGGGCGTTTTTTGGGCCGGGTCGGTCGATTGGGACCGGAGGCTCTTCGATTCCCTCATCCCCCTGCCCGACGGGACAAGCTATAACGCCTATCTTGTCCACGGGAGCGCGGCGACGGCCCTCCTTGACGCGACCGACCCCTCGAAGCTCCGGCAGCTCGAGGAGCACCTTGCCGACGTCCCCAGGGTCGATTATCTCGTCGCCCATCACGGGGAGCAGGACCATTCCGGCGGCATCCCGTGGGTCCTCGCCAAGTACCCCGAAGCCAAGGTCGTCTGCACGCCGCTGGCCAAGGGGATCCTCATCGACCACCTCGGGATCGCGGAGGCCCGGATCCGGACCGTCGCCGACGGGGAGAGGATCTCCCTGGGGGACCGGACGCTCCGGTTCATCCACTCTCCCTGGGTCCACTGGCCGGAGACGATGTCGAGCTACCTCGAAGAAGAAAGGATCCTGTTCAGCTGCGATTGGTTCGGTTCGCACCTGGCGACCTCGGAGCTTTTCGTCAGCGACGAACGCCGCATCTACGAGCCCGCGAAAAGGTACTTCGCCGAGATCATGCTGCCCTTCAGGGCGATCATCCGGAAAAACCTCGAAAAGATCAAGGACCTTCCCATCGATATCATCGCGCCGAGCCACGGCCCCCTTTATCCGCGGCCGCGGTTCATCATCGAAGCCTACAACGACTGGGCTTCCGAAACGCCGAAGAACTTCGTTGTCCTGCCCTACGTTTCCATGCACGGATCGACGGCCCTCATGGCCGAACATCTCGCGGCCGAGCTGGCCCGGAAAGACGTGACGGTCCAGCTGTTCAGCCTCCCCGTGACCGACACCGGGAAGCTGGCCATGAGCCTGGTCGACGCGGCAACCCTCGTCATCGGCTGTCCGGCCGTCCATGTCGGACCCCATCCGCTCGCGGCCAACGCGGCCTACTTGGCCAACGCGCTGAGACCGAAGGTCCGGTTCGCCTCGGTCATCGGATCCTACGGCTGGGCGAACAAGATCGTCGAGACCATATCCGGCCTCATCCCGAATATCAAAGCGGAGATATTGCCTCCGGTGATCGCCAAGGGCCTGCCCCGGGACGCGGAATTCAAGGCCCTGGACGCCCTCGCCGACAAGATCGCCGAGAAGCACAAGGCGCTCGGCGTCCTGTAACCTCGGTCCTTTACCGCTTCGCCCCGTCGAGCAGGCTGTCCGCCGCCAGGACCGTGAACACGTAGGTCGCGGCGCCCGTCAGGACATATTCGGCCTGCTGCCAGAGGAACGGGAAGGGCTCCTTCAGCTCGGGGAAGTCCGGCCGGATCAGCGAGGGGCCGGATACGCCGCCTCCCGGAATATGCGTCCAGTCGTTCAGGTTGATGCCGTAGGCCACGGTCATGGACTTTGCGCCGACCGCCGAGACGAGCGAGGTGTCCGAAGCCGGATGGCAGCCCAGGACGTAATTGAGGACCCGCAGGAGGTTCTCCCGGTCGAACCTGTCGGGATAGGCCTTGTGCAGGTAGTACTGTCTCACCGCGTACTCCTGGATGTCCCAGGTGACGCCCCAGACCTGGGGCCTGAAGGGGACGCCATAGGGCATCCTGGCGAGCTCCTCCTTGAGCTTCGCGGCGTATTCGCCGAGGATACGGTCCAGTCCCTTGGAGAAAGCCGCGTCCTTGACGAACGGGAGAGCCCGGGCCGCGGCCCAGCCCGCTTCATCCGGCCGCTCCGCGATGACGGGGAGAAGGGCGTTGAGGCGCTCGGCGAATCGGGCCTCGTGCGTCGTGATCAGCAGCTCCGCGGCGGCGATGACTTCCTGAATGTCCGCGCGATCGGGGACGTAGGGATTGGCGAAGCGGGCGGGGGGATGCGTCCGTTCATATTCCCAGGCTCCGACGGCAGTCTTCAGGCATTCTTCGGCCAGGGGATCGTCGAAGCCCCGGAGCACCCGGCTTGCCGCGGCCAGGGCCGCGGCCGAAGCGTATTCCATTCCGGTGTCGCGATTGGTGAAGGCATAGCGGTCGTCGCGGCGCCCCGAGCGGTCGCCCTTGACCTCGTCGACGCCGAGCGAGGGATCGTAAACGCGGTTGTCGGTGACAACGGCGGGCTCGCCGAGCGTCCCGTATTGCTCCAGGCTCGGGTCCGAGATCCCGGTGAAGCTGTGGCCGGCGACGCGATACCCGGTCAGGAGGTATTCGACGCCGTGCGCGACCTGCTGGAGGATGTCGGGCTTTCCGTCCGGGACGTGCAGGATGACGTTCCGGCGGGCGGCGTCGACCGTCGTCTGGTCGGAATCGAGGCCGAAGGCTTCGCGGCTCAGGGCGAGCAGCTGCGTAGCCCAGGCCTGGGCGCCTCCGGCGAGATCGTGGTCGGCCGCGTCGTGCCAGCCGCCCCTGTCGAGACCGGGAATGTGCTCGTCGGCGGCGTATTTCGTCTCCGTCGTCGCGCCCTGCCGGTACCCCTCGATGAACGCCAGGTCGATATTCGGCGGGGCCTGGAGGACGTCGTCCATATGGCAGGCGCCATGCCAGATGCGGCCGCGGTCGATCACGCGGATATGGCACATCTGCACGGGCAGGAAGGTCTCGAGGGTCGGCTGCCAGACGTCATGGCGATAGACCGTCGGCGAGATAAGGAAGGGCGACGTGCGGGCGTCGCCGAAGCGGACCACGTATCCGCCGGGCTCCTTGACCTCCGAGAAGTCGAAGAGGGCGTATTCGTACCGGAGGAACCGACCCCATCGGGTCACGGGTTTCGTGAGCACGGGAACAGGGCCCTTTTCGGGGTCCAGCCTGAGGAGCGTGGCTTCTCCCGGGGCATCGGCGCGGGGATCGAGCTCGATGACCGCGCGCTTGTCCTGGCCGGGGTGGTAGCCGACCTGGGAGATCCCGATGACCGGCGGGCGCGTCCAACCGGGGACGGCGTTGGGGGTGATCCTCCAGCGCACGGCTCCCTTGGTGGCCCCGGCGGGGATGAGCGAACGGACCAGGAACCAGTTATGCGTGTTCTGGCTGCGGCCGTCGTAGAACTGGATGTCGCCGTTGAGGGATTCGATGACGAGCCGGCGCATCGGATCTTCCGGGGCGGCGACGAATCTGGGGCCCTCGGCCAGGATGGCCGGCCGCGCGCCCTGTTCGTCCAGGACGACGGGCCCGTTGCCCTGGCGGGTGAAGACGCCGTCGGTCCCGCCCAGATGGTAGGCCTTCCCGAAGAAGGCGGTCGGGAACAGCTCCATGTTGAATCCCGCCTTGCCCACGAATTCCGCGGGCAGGGGACGGGAGAGGTCCACGGTCACGATGACGGCTTCGCCGTCCGGCTCGACCCTGACGACATAAGAGATGTCCTCTTTTTCGAACCGCAGTGAGATCTCTGCGGTTCCGGCGCCCCTGTCCAAGGAGCGCTTGCCGACGGCCGGGAGCTTGCCCCATTGCCCGGGCGCGGATTCGAGTCGCACGTCGCCGTTGGCGGCGACCCGCTCGCCGTGTTGGATGATCTCGATGCCGCCCTGCTTGCCCTCGGGATAATGATCGTGGAAAACGAGGACCGAAAGCCCGGGCTTCTCGAAATACTCCTCGGCGTTGAGGACCCAGCCCGACACGGGCTTCGGAGCCTGGGCCGCGGGGATCCCGGAAGGGATCGACAGAAAAAGGATCCCGATCGTCGCCAGACAGGTGAACGCGCTCTTCATGACTGCCCTCCTTTTCTCGAAAGCATATCAAAATGGGGACACAATACCAAATTCCGAATTCCCCGAATTTCCCCTGGCAAATATGTAAAATTAATTAAATCGGAAAATGGTATTGTGTCCCCAATATACGGGCGGTGCCCGAGGGGAAGGGATAGCGGCGCATATCTTTCGGGGCGACCCAGCGCAGACGTTTCGGGTCGGCCTTCGGCTCGCCGACGATGTCGCAGGCGAACGCGTGCAGGGTGACCCGGTACTCCGTATAAGCATGCCGGACCGTGACAAGAGGGCGTACCGCCCGCACTTCGACGCCCAGCTCTTCGCGCACCTCCCGGGCCAGGGCCTCTTCCAGCGTCTCTCCCGGTTCTCTTTTGCCTCCCGGGAATTCCCATAAACCCGCAAGGAGCCCTGTCGGGGGCCTCTGCTGGATGAGGTATTTCCCGTTCCTCTCGATGACCGCGACGACGGCTTCGATCCTTCGGCTGCTGCGCTTGGCCGGGGCGGGAATGACCTCCTGCTCTCCGGCCTCAAAAGCCCTGCAGAAGGCCGCGACGGGACAGACGAGGCACTGCGGCGACCTGGGTTTACAGACAACGGCCCCGAGCTCCATCAGGGCCTGGTTGAAGGCCCCGGGCTTCTTGGGCGGGAAGACGGGGCGGATATACGCCATGATCGCGGCGTCCTTGTCCGGACCGGCCTTTCCGTGAATTCCTGCCAATCTCATGACGACCCGGCGGACGTTGGCGTCGATGACCGGCAGGGGTTCGCCGAACGCCAGGCTGAGCACGGCGGCCGTGGTATAAGGACCGAAGCCGGGGAGGCTTCTGACGATCTTCCCGTCACGCGGAAAAACGCCGCCATGCTCCTTGACGACGATCCTCGCGGCCGCATGGAGGTTCCGGGCCCGGGCGTAGTATCCGAGCCCCTGCCAGGCTTTGAGGACCTTCCGGAGGGGCGCGGCGGCGAGGGAACGGACGTCGGGAAACGTTTCGAGCCATCGCTCGTAATAGGGGACGACGGCATTGACCGTCGTCTGCTGGAGCATGATCTCCGAGATCCAGATCGCATAGGGAGCGGTCGTCCGCCGCCACGGCAGGTCCCTCCGGCGTTTCGAGTACCAACGGAGAAGCCTCTTCGCGAAATCCGGGGCGGAAAGGCGCCGTCGGATCGATCCCGGAAGCGCGGGCTTTCGCCGGGAGTCCGCCGAACCATACCCCCTCTGCTTCTTCGGCAATGTCCTACGGCGCTTTCCTGGCCTCGCCGGGCTTGGTCTCCGGCGCGGCCCTCCAATCCTTGGCTTCCTTGGGGAGCTCGTGGAGGAAAGAAGCATCCACGCGGAAGAGGTAGCTCAAGGCGGCGTTCTTGACGACGACCTGTTTCTTGTCCTTGTCCTCGGCGCCGACCAGAAGCGTCGATTCCCGGACCCTGCCCTCGTAGTCCTTGGTCCTGATCTTCACCTCGGCCTGCGGTCTCTCCAGTCCGTATGCGGCCAGGCTCCTGGGGGCGTCGATGAACTCGACGGCCTCGAGGCCTTCGATCTTCCGGAGGAACGCCTCGACCTTCGAGCCGTCGGCTTCTGTTTTGCCCTCGGATTCCAGGAGCCACTTGTCGGCATCCCCGGTCTTTTCCTTGAGCGCCGCCAGGGAGACGCCCCCGGCCGTCACGGATATCCTGTCCGCATCCCAGCTGTCGAAGACCGCGACCTTCTTTTCCCTGTATTCTTCGGGCTTCCTGTCCAGCTCGGTGAGGATCGGGTTCTCGACGAGGATGATCTTGTCGGCGAGGGAGCTCATGGCGGAGATCCTTTCTCCGTCCTTGTGCAGAGCGATCGTGACTTCCCGGCCCTCCGTCGGCATGGAAAGGACGACCTCGTATTCAGGCTTGTCCAGTCCGTTCTTGCGGACATCCTCGTCCGTCCTTTTCTCGGCCATGAATTCCTTGGCCCTGAGGCCCGCGAGGGAATCGAGCAGGGCTTCGACACGGCCCTTTTCGGCCAGCGCCGCGACCGGGGACTCGAGGAACCAGTCGCCGTCCTTCTTCGAGGCCTCCCAGGACGGGCCGCCGCCCGGACCTTGATGGCCGTCACGGCCGACTTTGCGAACTTGAAGACGTCCTTCCGCCGGAAATCGAAGAGCTTCTTGTCGAGGATCGTCTTGAGATGAGCCGCCGATGAGGACGACCCGCTTCTCGTCCTCCCGTTTGGCGAAGAGGGTCTTGTCGATGGGGTTTTCCATGCCGATGAGGAGCCGTGATCGGAGCGTCCTTGCCCTTGACCCAGAGAGCGACCTCCCGCCTCGGGAATTCCGTAGGTCTCGAGATCGCCGGCTCGGCTTCCACGACCCGTTCGATCTTCAGGCCGGCAAAGCTCTCGGCGAGGCTGTCCGACTTCCGCCGGCGTCGGCCGCCGCCTCGAGCGGCTCCGTGATCGCCCAATCTCCTTTGTCGTTCCTTCGCGAAGGTCAGAGCGCCGTTCTCGTTCTTGAGCGACATCTTCACGACGTCGGCGGCCGCGACGTCCACGAGCTTCGCTTCCCTTCTCCTTGCCGGCCGCCTTGCTTTTTGCCGCGTGCGATTCGAAGAAACAGGACGACGGCCAGGAGGACCAGGAACGCCGCCGAGCAGGATGAGCGTCCTCCTGAACTTCACAGCGACCTCCTCCGCAGCCAGACCGAGACCCCCAGGACGAGCACGGCCAGCGGCAGGAGGATGACCGAGACGAAGAAGAGGAGCCGGCCCTGGGACGGGCTCAGCTGGATCGTCCGCGGGGATGAGGTCTTGGGCTGGATCGAGATGAGGTCGGCTTCCTCGGTCAGCCAGTTGACGATGTTGAGGAAGAAGTTGCCGTTCCCCGAAAGTGCCGTAGTACCTGTTGGCGACGAAGTCGGAGTCGCCGAACACGGCCAGCCGGGCCTCGCTTGGCGTCGGCCGGCCGGCTCGGCCGCTTCGCGGCGCGTCGTCTCGTTCGGCCTTCGCCTTGAGCGTCTCGACCAGCGGCCAGCGAGATCGGGCCCGGCTTGTCCTTGCCCTTGTCGAACTTGACCTGCTTCTCGTCGAGCTGGCGCTCCGACCAGGAATTGGGGCTGGTCTTGGCGATGGACGGTCAGGGTCGCGCCCTCGGGCTTCGTCTCCGACGGCCTCGACGGACCGGGCGTAGGGGAAGAACGTCGCGTAGCGGAAGCTCCTTGGTGATCTCGTGGGACTCGTATTCGCTGACGACGGGCATGAAGTAGTCCCCGCCGAGGAGCCGGGAGACCGTGTCGACGACGAGGTCGTTCTCGAGCCTGACGCCGTAGTCCGGCGAGGAGCGGGGCGAGGCCGGGATCGGTCTCGGGGTCGACCATGAAGAGGACGCGGCCGCCGCGGCCGACATAGTTCCCGATCGTCTCGATCTCGTTCGGGAGGAGGTCCTTCTTGCGGGCCGGGGACGACGAGCAGGGCGCAGTCCGCGGGGAATCTGTCGGAGAGGGCCAGGGTCAGCTTCTTGACCTCGTAGCCGAGCTTCTCGAGCTCGCCCTTGACGTCGGAATAGCCGTTGTCGCCCGCTCTCCTCGATGGACTCCTCGCCGTGACCTTCGAGGAAGTAGATCGACCTTCTTCTTCTCCCGGGTGACCTTGATGATGGCGTTGGTCACGTCCTCCTCGGTCGTCGTCGTGATCGCGGCTCTCCTTGTCGCCGGACTCGAAGACGGTCGTGCCGTCCTGGGTGACCTCGTAGCGCTTGACCAGGCCCGGGTTCTTGTCGGGATCGATGAACTCGTACTTGATCCTCGGGCGACTGGTAGGCGTAGATCTTCAGCAGGTTCTCCATGCGTCGCCCGGCCGTAGTTCCCCTCGCGGAAGAAGGCCTTGACGGAGATGTCCTTCTTGAGGGCCTTGAGGACCTTGACCGACTGGTCGGAGAGGGAGTGGAGCTTGGAGGCCGTGAAGTCCACCCGGTAGTGGTGCTTGGACAGGAAATAGTTGACGAGGACGAGGATGGCCAGGACGAGGACGACGACGAGGAGCAGGTTGCTCGAATAGAGGAAGGACTTCCGCGTGAAGCCCTTTTTCAGCGAAGCCAGGTTGAGGACGATGTAGGCGGCGATGGCGGCGAGCCCGAGGCCCGCGAGGACGACGAGGGACGGCCGTCTTCGGCTGGGGCCAGATCCGCCAGGCCGACGAGGCCCGCGAAGAGGAGGGCCAGGCCGACGGAATTGAGGTGCGTCTTGATCTTGTCCATGGTCTTACCTCCACCGCCTGGACTGGATCACGGAGTGGGTCAGGAAGAGCCCGAAGAAGGAGAAGCTCAGGTAGTAGACGAGGTCCGTGGTGTCCAGGATGCCGCGGGTCATGTCGTCGAAATGCTGGAAGAAGGACAGGTAGTTGAGGACGCCCTTCCACATGCCCGCCGGCCGACGAGGCCGCCCAGCTGAGGATCCAGAAGAGGAGCAGGGCGCCGAAGGTCAGGATGGCGGCGACGATCTGGTTCTCGGTGAGGGAGGAGAAGAAGATGCCGATGGCGATGAAGGCCGCCCCCATCAGGAAGAGCCCCAGGTAGCCGATGAGCAGGGGCGCCAGCTCGGGGTTGCCGTAGGCGAAGGTGAAGAGCGACAGGAGGCCGGTCAGCAGCGAGCATGACCGACGAGGACGATGAGCGAGGCCAGGTACTTGCCGAGGATGATCTGGCTGACCGAGACGGGCGAGGTGAAGAGGAGCTCCTCGGTGCCGATCTTCTTCTCCTCGGCGAAGAGGCGCATGGTCAGGAGCGGGAGCATCAGGAGCAGGATGATGGACATGTTGTGGAAGAGGGGGGAGAAGACCATCTGGTTGATGTTGATCTGCTGGGCGTAGTAGGGGTTCTGGGCCATCTGCATGGACTGGGAGTTGAACCACCAGACGAGGCTGTAGAAGAAGAAGCCGACGAGGAGCAGGAAGCACGGCGATGACGACGTAGGCGATGGGCGAGGTGAAATAGGCCTGCAGCTCTTTCTTGGCGATGGAACCAGATGTTCTTCATTGGTCGAGCCCTCCCGAGACGATCTTGAGGTAGAGGTCCTCGATGTTCATGGCCGAGGGACCGCATCTCCCGGAGCCCGAGGCCCTTGTCGACGGCCAGGCGGGCGACGTCGTCGCGGCAGGTCGCGGCCGCGGCTCCCATTCGATCCGGATCTCGCCGCCGTCGGCGACGACGCCGTCCGACCCCGGGCAGGCCGCGGAAGAGCGGCGGCCGCTTCCTCGCCGCCGTCGCGGAGCGTGAGGAAGACGCCGTCCGTCCGGCCGAAGGAGGCGGTCAGGTCCTCGAGCGAGCCCGAGGCCATGAGCCGGCCCTCGTTGATGATGACGACGCCGTCGCAGGTCTGGGTGACCTCGGCCAGGATGTGGGTCGAAAGCATGATCGTGTGCTCGCCGCGGAGCGATTTGATGAGCTCCCGGATCTCGATGATCTGGGCCGGGTCGAGGCCGATGGTCGGCTCGTCGAGGATGAGGACCTGGGGGTCGTGGATCAGGGCCTGGGCGATGCCGACCCGCTGCTTGAAGCCGCGGGAGATGTTCTTGATGAGCCGGCGCCTGACGGACTCCGAGGCCCGCCGACGTCGACGGCCCGGGCCACGGCCTCCTTTTTCTTGGCGGAAGGGACCCGCTTGATCTCGGCGACGAAGCCGAGGTAGGACGCGACGGTCATCTCCGGGATAGAGGGGGACGATCTCGGGCAGGTAGCCGATGATCCTCTTGACCTCGTTCGGCCTGCTCGAAGACGTCGAAGCCGGCGACGACGGCCTTCCCGTCCGTGGCCGGCAGGATAGCCGGTCAGGATCCGCATGGTCGTCGTCTTGCCGGCCGCGTTCGGGCCGAGGAGACCCCAGATCTGGCCCTTCTCGACCTTGAAGCTGAGGCCCTTGACGGCGACAAGTCCCCGTATTTCTTGATGAGATCCGCAACTTCGATCATGGTCACCTCCATGCTGTTTGAGTAACTCCGATCCCGCCCGCGGAGTTTCAGGCTCGGCCGGGGCGGTTAGACCGTTCACATCCTCTCGGGCAGGGGGATGCCCATGAGAGCGAGGGCGGTCTCGAGCGTGCTCCGTGACAGTGACAGATGGTCAGCAGCCCGGATCGCGCTGAGCTCCGGGTTCTCCTCGGCCAGGATGGGGTAGTGATGGTAGTAGCGCGTTGATCTTCTGGCAGAGGTTGAAGGCGAACTTGGCCAGGTGGGAGAACTCGAGCAGGGATCGACCGAGCGCAGGACCTCCTCCTCGAACGCCGGCGGCGTAGAGGACGAGGTCCCAGAAGTCGGCCGCTCTCCTGTCGCCGAGCAGCTTCGAGCGGCGCTCCGTCCGACCGGCCGGCGCGCTCGCGGACGCGCGGCCTCGGTCGTGCCCGTCCGCTCCTCGAGCTTGCGGAAGATGCTGCCGAGGCGGACGCACGTGTACTGGAGGTAGGGCCCCGTCTCTCCCTCGAAGCTCAGGGCCTCCTCGAAATCGAAGACGATGAGGGAATTCCTGGCGAACTTGAGCATGAAGTAGCGCAGGGCGCCGGTGGCGATCTCCCGGGCGATCGCCGCTTCTCGCGTCTCGGCGGCAGGTCGGGGTTCCGCTTCTCGACCTCGGCCAGGGCCTTGTCCTCGAGCCGGTCGAGGAGGTCGTCGGCCTTGACGCCCGAGGCCCTTCCGGCCCGAGACCTCGAGGAAGGCCCGGTCCTTTTCCTCCTCGGAGGCCTCGTAGCCGAGCTCCTCGAGGCTCTTGGGGGACAGGGCGACCATCTCATAGGAGAAATGGACGGATTTCGCGGCCTGGGCGTCGAACTTGAGGGCCCGCAGCCCCTGGGTGACGACCTTCTGGAGGTAGGCCTGGCGGGTGTCGATGACGTTGTAGACCTTCGGCTGCCGCCGCCGAAATGCGGGGAGTCCGGTCGTGGGCTCCGCCGTCGAGATCCAGAGGGTCTTGCCGTCCTCTTCGAGGAAGGGCTCGTAGTAGAAATCCTTCTCGAGGAGGCCGAACTTCCAGAGCTGGTAGGCGATGTCCTTGCCGACGTAGGTCACGGTCCCGTCGGAGCGGACGATGATCTTCTCCCGCTCCTCGTCCTCCTCGAGCTTCATGACCCAGCAGCCCTTGTTGTCGCCCTCGTTCGGCGAGATAGATGGCCTCGCTTCTCCTTGAGAAGGGCGAAGGCCTTCTCCCAGAACTTCAGGTGGAGGATGCTGCTCTCGCAGGGCAGGACGTCGTAGCCGATGCCGATGCGGCTCATCGTCGCCAGGTGGGCCCGCACGATGCGCCGGGAGACGTAGCGGGCCATGGCGGCCTCGGGGTCCTCGCCGTGCTCGATCCTCTTCATGATCTCGGCCTTGCGGGCCTGGGCCTCGGGATGGTCGGCGAGGTAGGCGGAGACCCGGGCGTAGAGGTCCCAGCAGTAATAATCGAACTTGCCGTGCGAGCGCTTCGAGGTCGGCGATGTCCTTCTTCTCGAGCTCCATGAAGCCGAAGACGACGTCGACGACCTGGACGCCGGTGTCGTCGATGTAGTTCTGGACCTCGACGTTCTCGCCCTTGAATCGCAGGCAGCGGGCCAGCGTGTCGCCGAGGACAGGCGTTGCGGAGGTGGCCGATGTGGGCGGCCTTGTTCGGGTTGATGTTCGTGTGCTCGATGATGATCTTCGCCTCTTCGGGCGCGAGGCCCGGCGGCCGCCGACGGCCGGAGCCGGTCCCGGAAGAAGGCCGTCCGGTCGAGGAAGAGGTTGATGAAGCCGGCGCCGGCGATCTCGGCCTTCGTCGACGCCCTCGAGCGAGGCCGAGCGAGGCGAGCGACCTCCTGGGCGATCTCCCGGGGATTGGCCTTGAGCTTCTTGGCCAGCTGGAGGGGGAAGGTGAGGGCCAGGTCGCCCATCTTCGGGTTCGGCGTCGAGGCGAGCTCGATGTCGGAGGGATCCAGAGGGAAACTTCTCCCGCACCTTTTCGAAGATGTCCCGTTTGAGCTTTTTCTTGAGTTCGATCATTTTCGGTCCCTTATTATAACAAAAACGCGTCTGGTAACAAGGTCGCCCCGTTCAGATCGCCGCGGCTTGACCCATTCGCCGGTGCCACCCCGCCTTTCAAGGCGGGAAAACGAAGCGCGGCTCAGGGTTAATCCCATACGAGTCCCGGCACTGGTGCCGGAGAGGCGAGGGATTGACTTCCCGGGGCGGCCGGGTCTAGAATCCCGCGTGAGACCAAAGGGAGGGTCAAACCATGAAACAACTGTCCCGGAAGGAATTCCTCAAGATGTGCCCGCTCGCGGCGTTCGCGGTCTGGAGCTCGCCCCGCTGGCTCCGCGGCGGCCAGGAAGCTCCCGCCAAGCCGGAGAAGATGATCGCCTACTGCGGGCTCAATTGTTCGGACTGCCCGACGTTCATCGCCACGCAGAAGAACGACGATAAGATGCGCGAGGAGACCGCCAAGAAGTGGTCCGAGATGTTCCATGCGGACATCAAGCCCGCCGATATCAACTGTGACGGCTGTCCTACGGACTCGGCGAGGCTGTTCAACTATTGCGCCCAGTGCGAGATCCGGAAATGCGCCAGGGAAAAGGGCGTGAAGAATTGCGCTTATTGCCCCGATTATCCCTGCGAAAAGCTGACCGCGTTCCTGAAGAACGCACCCGAGGCCAAGGCCCTCCTGGACGAGATCCGGAAGAAGAAAGGCTGAGCGGGCCGTCGCCCGCGGCGGCTTAGATATACCCGAGGGTTTTCAGGCTCTCGATCTCCGCGGGCGTCAGGGTCTTCAGGTCGATCGCCGTCGATGCGTCGGGCGAGTCGTCCGAGCGGGCCAGCCAGTCCAGGAACATCGCTCGGAAGAATCCCTTCATTTCCTTCGCCCCGTCCTTCGCCTCGGCCCGCGGATCGCGACCGAGATCGTACAGGCGCTCCCGGCCGGTGTTCAGGCTGACGATGTAGTACCACTGCCGCCAGCGCATCCCGAACTGGGCGACATTGGCGATCGACTGGGAGACGGCGCATGTGTCGTCGATCGTCGGCTCCGCGACGGCGGCGAGCAGGCTCCGGCCGGGAAGGGCGACACCCTGCCCGAAAAGGTCCGTCAGGGTGGGGAAGAAATCCGTCAGCTGGACGACCCTTTGGACCCGGCCCTTGAGATTCATCGAGGCGGGAAATTTAACAAGAAGGGGGACGCGGGTCGTCTCCTCGAAGACGTTCCTCGAATGTCCCCAGGCCTTGTGCTCATACATCGCCTCGCCGTGGTCGGCCAGGATGACGATCAGGGCGTCGTCGTAGAGCCCGGCCTTCTTTATGTGCCCGAGGGCCCGGCCGATCTCGGAATCGACGTAGGCGATGGTCGAATCGTAGTCGTCGACGACCTCCTGCGCCTCCTCCGGGGTGAACGGGCGCCTGAGGGCCGTCGCGCGCTCCATCAGGGCCATCAGCCGCTCCCCGCCCGCTGCGGACCTGCGGCGCGGCGCTTCGGAGAACATGTCCAGGAACGGCGGCGGCGGGAGGATCGGCAGGTGGGGCTCGATGAAATGGACGTAGGAGAAGAGCGGGCCCGGACGCTCGAGCCAGCGGCCGAAGGCGTCGAGATCGATGGGCCGCGTCCGGCTCTTTCCCCCCACGCCGGCGAGGTACTGGTGGTAGTCGTCGATCCCCTTGGTGAAGCCGAACGTCGGCGAAATGGTCACGGCCGAAGTGAATATCGAGGTCCGATAGCCCTTGATCTTCAGGTATTCGGGGACGACCGGCAGACGGTCGGAGACGCGGGTCAGGTTGCCGGCCGCGCTTCTTTCCGGCAGGAGGCCGGAAAGAAGCGAGCGGACGCTCGAGCGCGTGTAGCTCGCGTTCGCGTAGGCGTTCTCGAAGACGACGGCGTCCCCGGCGAACGCCTCGATGTTCGGCGACGTCGGGCGGGGGTATCCGTAGACGCTCAGGTGCTTTGCCTGGCAGGCGTCGGCCAAGAGGATGAATATGGGGGGATCCTTCGCCAGCCGGCGCTTCGGCTCGGCCGGAGGCGTCGGCTTGTCCTCTTCGTAAGCGAACCGGGCGACGTTGAAGTGCCCCCGGACCACCGTTACGGTCAGCGTGCCCGGACCCGTGAGCATGAACTCATGGCGGACGGATTTCGAGAGGAACCGGGGCTTGAGGGAGCGCGTGCTCTCCCGGAATTGACCCGAGACGCTCTCCCGGATTCTCTCCGATAGCTCTCCGGAGCCGCTCCACTCGATCCGGCCGCGGCCGGGCCGCAGGAACACGGTCACCGATTCGCCCCGGACAAGGTCGTCGGCCGTCGGCGGGTCCGGCCGGCCCACCGCGATCCGGCTGACCCGCAGCCGGCCCTTTCCGGATGTACGGAACTCCAGGAAATTCATTCCCGGCCGGAATTGGACCTCGAACGAGGCCGTCCGGGGATGGAGGGACGGCTCGATAAAGAGCGGATTGCGGGCCCGGCTGTTGGCGATGAGCTCCGCGGGCCGCCCTTCCAGGGAGTAGGTGATGTGGAGCCGCTTCGGGCCCGCCGTCTTCGCCCAGAGAATGAACTTGGCTGCGGCGCCCTCGGCCTCGAAGGAATCCCCTCGGACCGTCCAGCCGCTCCAGGCGTTCCTGGAGCCGTGGTCCGGGGCGACGATCGTCTGTTCCTGGTCCCAGACCCAGGTCGCCGGAAGCTCGGGCCGGCGGCCATCCGGGCCGCACGCGGCGAGTATCGCGAGGAGCATGGCCAACGCGACGAGGGACGCTTTCGATCTCATGTTCGGGATTCCTTTTTTCCGTGGAGATTCTACCATATTCGGCCCGGGCCCGAAACCCCGCGGACGGCGTCCGGCTCGGCGGCGCGGACTTGCGAAGGCCGGCGAAATGTGGTACTAAATTGACTCATCATTCTTGAAAGGACGCCTTCATGAAACGGACCCGGCTGTACGATTCTCATAAGAAATGGAACGCCCGGATGATCGAGTTCTTCGGGTGGGAGATGCCCGTCGAGTACAAGGGCATCATCGACGAGCACATGGCCGTCCGGACCAGCGCCGGGCTCTTCGACGTCAGCCATATGGGCGAGGTCGTCGTCCGGGGCAAGGACGCCCTGGCCTTCGTCCAGCACCTGACGCCCAACGACGCGGCGATGCTCGCCCCGGGCCAGGTCCAGTACACCGCCCTGACGACCCCCGAGGGGACCTTCGTCGACGATATGCTGGTCTATTGCGTCGGGCCCGAGGACTATTTCCTGGTCGTCAACGCCTCGAACGCCGACAAGGATTATGCCTGGATCGTCGCTCACGCCAAGGGCTTCGCCGTCACGACCGAGAACCGGAGCGACGCCTACTCCCAGCTCGCCCTCCAGGGGCCCGAGGCCGTCGCCGTCCTCCAGCAGCTGACCGACTCTCGACCTCGCCGGCATGAAGTCCTTCCACTTCGCGTTCGGCAAGGTCGCCGGCATCGACGCCCTCGTCTCCCGGACGGGCTACACGGGCGAGGACGGGTTCGAGATCTATACGGTCGACCCGAATCCGGGCGTCATCTGGGACGCCATCCTGGCGAAGGGCGCGGGCCGCGGCGTCCTGCCCATCGGGCTCGGCGCCCGGGACACCCTGCGGCTCGAGGCCAAGCTCATGCTCTACGGCAACGACATCAGCGACAAGACCACGGTCCTCGAGGCCGACCTGAAGTGGATCTGCAAGTTCCAGAAGGGCGATTTCCTGGGAAAGGCGGTCCTCGAGAAACAGCTCGCCGAGGGCGTCCGGCGGAGGATCGCCGGCTTCGAGATCATGGACCGGGGCATCGCCCGGCCGCACTACCCGGTCTTCGTCGGCGGGACCAAGGTCTCCGAGGTCTGCTCGGGGACGTTCGCCCCGTTCCTGAAGAAGTCCATCGGCCTGGCCTATCTTCCGGTCGAGCACACCGCCGTCGGGACCGAGATCGAGATCGGCATCCGGGACAAGAAGGTCAAGGCGAAGGTCGTTCCGACGCCGTTCTACAAGAGAGAGAAGAAATAAGCAGGAGGCTCATATGTACCCGAAAGAATTCCGCTACACCAAGGAACACGAATGGGTCAAGGTCGAGGGCGACGAGGCCGTCGTCGGCATCACCGATTTCGCCCAGAAACAGCTGGGCGACATCATCTTCGTCGAGCTCCCCGAGGTCGGCCGGAAGCTCGGCGTCCACGAGACCATCGGCGACCATCGAATCGGTCAAGTCCGTCTCCGACGTCTTCGCCCCGGTCGCGGGCGAGGTCGTCGCCGTCAACGGCGAGCTCGGCCAGGCCGCCGACCTCGTCAACAAGGACCCCCACGGCAAGGGCTGGATCGTCCGGATCAAGCTCGCGGACAAGGCCGGGGTCGAGGCCCTGATGACCGTGTCCGACTACGAGAAATACCTGGAGGGACTCGAAGCCTGAGCGCCGCGCCCTCCGTCGGGCCCCAGCGAAAGGATTTTCATGAGCTATGTTTCTTTGAGCGACAAAGACCGCCGGGAGATGCTCGAGAGGATCGGCGTCGGCTCGACGGACGATCTGTTCTGCTGCATCCCCGAAGGCGTCCGCCTCACGGGGAAGCTCGACCTTCCCGAGGCGATGCCCGAACCGGCGCTCGTCCGGCACATGGAGGCGATCGCCGGGGAGAACACCTACCCGAAGTACCTGTCCTTCCTCGGCGGCGGGGCCTACGACCATTTCATCCCGTCGGTCGTGGACTAGCCTGAGCTCCCGGGGCGAGTTCGTCACCCCGTACACGCCTTACCAGCCCGAAGTGAGCCAGGGGACGCTCCAGGCCATCTTCGAGTACCAGACTCTGATCTGCCAGCTGACCGGCATGGACATCGCCAACGCGTCCCTCTACGACGGGGCCACGGGCGCGGCCGAGGCCGTCCTGATGGCCCACCGGCTGAAGAACAAGCCCAAGGTCCTCGTCGCGGCGACGCTCCATCCCCAGTACAAGAGCGTCATCCGGACCTACATCAAGAACCTCGGCATCCGGGCCGAAGAGGTCCCCTACGACGCGAGCGGCGCCCTCGACAAGGCCGCCCTGGCCCGGATGCTCGATGCGGAGACCTGCGGCGCTCATCCTCCAGTCGCCCAATTATTTCGGCGTCTGCGAGGACATCCAGGCGGCCGCGGACGCGGCCCACGGGCGCCAGGCCCTCCTGGCCGTCGTCGTCGCCGAGGCCATGTCCCTCGGCCTTCTCGAGGCCCCGGGGAAGCTGGGCGCGGACATCGTGACCGGCGAGGCCCAGTCCTTCGGCATTCCCCTGAGCTTCGGCGGTCCCTACCTCGGCTTCATGGCCTGCATGAAGGATTTCGTCCGCCAGCTTCCCGGCCGCATCGCCGGCCAGACGACCGACGTCGACGGGAAGCGGGGCTTCGTCCTGACCCTGGCCACCCGGGAACAGCACATCCGCCGGGAGAAGGCCACGTCCAACATCTGCACGAACCAGGCCCTCTGCGCCCTCCGGGCGACGATCTACCTGGAAACGCTGGGCAAGGAGGGACTGCGGGAGATGGCCTGGCAGAACGTCCAGAAGGCGGCCTACGCGGCCGACCGGCTGACCCGGATCCCGGGCGTCAGGCGCCGTTTTCCGGGCCCCCATTTCAACGAGTTCGTCCTCGAATTCCCGAAGGACTGGGCCGCGATCGACGAAGGCCCTCAAGGCCAAGGGGATCCTGGCCGGGATCGGCCTCGGGGCGGATTTCCCCGGAGCTCGAGAGACTGCGCCCTCGTCTGCGTCACGGAGCAGCACTCGAAGGAGCGATATCGATAGGCTGGCCGGGGCGCTCGAGGAGGTGCTCCGATGATCCGCGAAATGCGCGAACCGCTGGCCTTCGAGCTCAGCTCGGAGGGAAAGCGGGCCTTCCGGGCGCGAGAAGCTGGATGTCCCCGAACGCAAGGACGTCCTCGAGGGGGTCGCCGTCCGGGAGGCGATCGACGGGTTCCCCGAGCTCTCCGAGGTCGAGGTCACCCGCCACTTCACCCGTCTCTCCCAGACGAATTACTGCGTGGACCTGGGGTTCTACCCCCTGGGCTCCTGCACGATGAAATACAATCCCAAGGTCAACGAGAAGGTAGCGGCCCTCCCCGGCTTCACGGGCACCCACCCCAACGCCCCCGAGGAGCTCGTCCAGGGGAACCTGCGCCTTCTCAAGACAGGTCGAGCGACCTGCTCGGCGAGATCACCGGGCATGGACGCGTTCACCCTCCAGCCCGCCGCCGGCGCCCACGGCGAGCTCACCGGCATGATGCTCATCCGGGCCGCCCTCGAGGCGCGGGGGAACGCCCGCAAGTACGTCCTCATCCCGGATTCGGCCCACGGGACGAACCCGTCGAGCGCCCATATCTGCGGCTACACGGTCAAGGAGATCAAGTCGAACGAGAAGGGGACCATCGACCTCGAGGACCTGGCCCGCTTCATGAACGAGGACGTGGCCGCCCTGATGGTCACCAATCCCAATACGCTCGGCGTCTTCGAGTCGGACATCTGCCGGATCGCCGAGATCGTCCATTCCAAGGGAGGATTCCTCTACATGGACGGCGCCAATATGAACGCCCTGACCGGCATCGTCCGGCCCGGGGGACATGGGCGTCGACGTCCTCCACCTCAACCTCCACAAGACCTTCTCGACCCCGCACGGCGGCGGCGGCCCCGGCTCCGGCCCCGTCGGCGTGAAGAAGGAGCTGGAGCCTTATCTCCCGGTCCCGGTCATCGAGGAGAAGGACGGCCGGTTCATCGTGGATCGGGGACAGGCCCAGTTCCATCGGCCGGGTGAAGAGCTTCTACGGGAACTTCCTGGTCATCGTCCGGGCCCTGGCCTATATCCTCAACCTGGGCCCCGAAGGGGTCCGGGAGATCGCCGAGACCGCCGTCCTCAACGCCAACTACATCCGCAAGAGCCTGGAGGGCGACTATTCACCTGAAGTATCCCGCCGCGACCCTCCATGAATGCGTCTTCTCGGACAAATACCAGAAGGAGCACGGCGTCTCGAACCTCGACATCGCCAAGCGGCTGATCGACTATCGGGCTCCATCCCCCGACGATGTCGTTCCCGCTCATCGTCCACGGCGCGCTTATGATCGAGCCGACCGAGACGGAGAGCAAGCGGGACCTGGACCGGTTCATCGAGGCCATGAAGGCCATCGCCAAGGAGGCCGTCGAGGACCCCGAGGTCCTGCACGCGGCGCCTCACGCCACTTACGTCCGGCGCCTGGACGAGACCGCGGCCGCCCGCACTCCCGTCCTGAAGTGGGAGAAGAAATAGATGGCTCTCCAGGACCTGATCCTGAAGCTCCAGGCCTACTGGGCCGGGGCAGGGATGTTACCTGGCCCCGACCTACGATCTGGAGGTGGGCGCGGGGACCATGACCCCGGACACGTTCTTCCGGGTCCTGGGCAAGAAGCCCTGGAACGTCGCCTACGTCCAGCCGGCGCGCCGGCCGACCGACGGCCGGTACGGGGAGAACCCCCACCGCGTCCAGAAGCACCACCAGTTCCAGGTCATCATGAAGCCCGCCCCGGCGGACATCCAGGCGATCTACGTCCAGAGCCTCTCGGCGCTCGGGATCGAGCTCCGGGACCACGACCTGCGCTTCGACGAGGACGACTGGGAGTCGCCGACCATCGGCGCCTGGGGCGTCGGCTGGCAGGTCATGCTCGACGGGCTGGAGATCTCCCAGTTCACCTATTTCCAGCAGGCCGGCGGGATCGAGCTCTCTCCCGTCCCGGTCGAGATCACCTACGGGCTGGAGCGGCTGGAGATGTTCCTGGAGCAGAAGGACGACATCTACGACCTCGACTGGTCGAAGGACGTGACCTATCGCGACCTTCGGCTCGCCGAGGAGAAGGAGTTCTCGGAGTACAATTTCAACGGCGGCCGACACGTCCCTCCTCAGGAGCTGCTTCCAGGCCTGTGAGAAGGAAGCGGCTGCGCTCATCGAAAAGGGCCTGCTCCTTCCGGCCTACGACATGTGCCTGAAGTGCTCCCATCTCTTCAACCTGCTCGACGCGCGGGGGGCCATCAGCGTCACCGAACGGGTCAAGATGATCGCCCGGATCCGGGTCCCAGGTCAACGAGATCGCCCAGAGATTCACGGCTTCGGGAAGGGGAGCCTGATGGAATTCCTGCTTGGAGATCCTGACCGAAGAACTGCCCGCCTCCCACGTCCGGACCGGCCTTGGAACAGCTCGACGCGAAGTTCCGGGCCGAGCTCAGAGTCGGCCGGGATCGCCGTCCAGGAGCTCGAGACCTGCGGCACATGCCGGCGGCTCGCCGTCACGGCGGACCTCGCCGCGGGACAGGAGGACGCCGGCGTCGTCGTCACCGGGCCGCCCAAGTCCACGGCGCTCCTCGCCGACGGGACCTATTCTCCGGCCGCCCTGGGATTCGCCAAGGCCAAGGGCATCCCGGTAGAGGCCCTCGAGATCGTGTCAAACGCCGCGCGGCGAGTATCTGGGGATACGAGGACGGTCCGGAAGGGCAAGTCCGCCGCGGAGATCCTGACCGGCTCCATCCCGGGGATCATCGCCTCGTTATCCTTTCCCCAAGACGATGCGCTGGAGGGAAAGCCCCTTCAGGTTCTCGCGGCCGATCAAGGGCCTCCTCTGCCCTTTGTGACGGAAAGGTCCTCCCGTTCAGTATTGGAGGGGATGACGGCTTCCGATATCGACCGTCGGCCATCCCATCTTTGCCCCCGGACCCGTCCGAGTCACGGGGATCTCCGATTACAGGGACAAGCTCGACAAAGCCCTGGTGATCGTCGATCTCGAGGAGCGGCGGAAGACGATCCTCGCCCAGATCGAGGAGAGGCTGGCTCCCCTCAAGGCCCGGATCTACCCCGACGACGAGCTCCTCGACAGGCTGGCTTACAACGTCGAATTCCCCTTCGTCATCCTGGGCGCGTTCCCGGACCAATACCTGGAGCTTGCCCATCGAGGTCCTGGCCACGGCGATGCGCGAAGGCCAGAAGCTCTTTTCCGTCGTCAAGGACAGGAAGCAGCTGCCGGTCTTTCTCGGGAGTCGCCGATGTCCCCGGGGACCCCAAGGGGCTCATCCGCACGGGCAACGAGCGCGTCCTCAAGGCGCGGCTCGAGGACGCCCGGTTCTTCTGGGCAGCAGGACGTCCGGAAACCCCTGGCCGACAGGGCCGCCGGGCTGAAGAACGTCGTTTACCAGGAGAAGCTGGGGAGCTACGAGGACAAGGCCCAGCGGCTGAAGAAGATCGTCGGGTACCTCTGCGATAGGACGGATGCCGCAAAGGTCAAGAAGGAGGCCGTCGAGGCCGCCGGGCTGTGCAAGGCCGACCTCCTGACCGACATGGTCCGGGAGTTCCCCTCGCTCCAGGGCAAGATGGGCGGGCTCTATGCCGAAGACCGAAGGATATCCCGCGGCCGTCCACCAGGCCATCTACGAGCATTACCTCCCCGCGAGCCTGGAGGACGAGATCCCGTCGTCGATGACGGGCGCCCTGGTCTCCCTGGCCGACAAGATCGATTCGATCGTCGGGGTCGTCGGCGTCGGCCTCCAGGTCTCGGGCTCGAGCGATCCGTTCGGCCTGCGCCGGAACGCCCACGGCGTCTGCGCAGATCATCATCGGGAAGAAGCTCGACCTTTCGTTCCCCCTTCTCCTCGACAAGGTCCTTTCGGTCTACGGCGACAAGCTCCTCGGGCCCAAAGCCGAGGTCAAGGCCGCATGCCTCGAGTTCTTCGCGGGGCGGCTCCGCTACATCTTCGAGAAGCAGGGCTTCCGTTACGACCTCATCAAAGCCGCCCTCGGGCCGGGCATCGACCGCATCGCGCACTCATCCCGGCGGATCAAGGCCCTCGACGGCCTCAAGTCGAGCCCCGATTTCGAGCCCTTCATCCTCATGGCCAAGCGGATCAACAACATCCTCAAGGAGGCCCCGGCCTGTCGGCTCGACCCCGAGCTCTTCGTCGAGAAAGAGGAGCGGGAGCTCCACTCGAACTTCGTCATCATCCGGGACAACGTCGAGCCGATGATCGAGAAGGGGGATTTCGCCCGGGCCCAGAGCATCATCTTCAGGCTCCAGCCCTCGCTCAACGCCTTTTTCGACAAGGTCCTCGTGATGGCGGAGGACAAGAAGGTCCGGCAGAACCGGCTGGCGCTCCTCCAGGCCATCCGAAAGCTCCTCCTCCAGGTCGCGGACTACTCCCGGTCGTGGTCGAGGGAGAGAGGAACGGCAAGCCGGGAAGTTCCCGCTAGATACTGAACTCGCTGTTGTTCCCGGTGCCGCCCTGGTCCCCGGGCTCGATGAACTTCTGCTCCAGGGCGATGATCTTGACCAGGGCTCCGGGATAGTTCTGGTCCTTCTTTTCCCCGTAGGCGCTGAACTGGACGCCCGACCTGGAATTTATAGCTTTTGCCGGGGTTGAACGAGGACCAGCGGACGTGTCCTCTGAGGTTGAGCGGGATGCGCTCCCCGGGGATGGAGATCTGAAGGACGACCCGGGCCTTGAACTTGAGAGGCTTCTGGGTCAGGAAACGGACGCCGCCCCGGCTGATGTCGAGGACCGGGCAGAATTCCTGCTCGAAACCCTTGGGGGGGAAGAAACGCCGTTCCCTCTGGTAGGAAATCGTCGCGCCGGGGATCTTGAAGCGCTGGCATAGACGTCTTTCAATCCCCTTGTCGGACATGGCGAACCTCCCGTCTCATCGGAACCTGTTACCCGGAAAACATACATCAATCACCGGGGGCTGTCAAAGAGTTCTTGCCGCCCGCTCCCTGGCGACGGTCCCGTTGGACGCCTCGAGGGAGACGGACGCCCTATATCGGAGCTCCGTCCCGGAGGGGCCGGGCCGGGTGAAGGAGAACCCCAGGGCCTGGGTCCTCCTGTAGGACGGGGGCGAGACGGAAGCCAGTTTCCGCTTCTTGCCGATGTCCCGGATGGCCTGGATGGCCAAGGAGACGGCGTCGAGGATGGAGACCTGGTTGAACTGGGGCGCGTCCTTTCGCGGGACCATGAAGGGCTTGGTCCCCCAGGGGGACGGGCCGGGGATGGGGATCTTCAACGGAGCGGGCTTGGCGGAGAGCTTCTTGCTGGTGAGGATGAGCTTGTCGCCCACGTAGAGGGACACCTCGCCCTCGACCGCACGGGGCGCGGGCGGGGCGGGACGGCCGGCGGCGGGCGCGACCGGCGGGAAGGAGATCGCCGACGACGACTCGACGTCGACCTTGACCGTGATGCGCTTCCGGACAACCAGCTCCGCGACCTTGAGGTCCAGGTCGAAGGAGATCTCTCCGGACCTGTCGTATCCGCTCGAGAACGGCAGGCGGAGGATGTGGAAGCCTCCCTGCCAGAGGCCTCCGGCGAGAGTGCCTCCGTCGCCCGAGACCCTGTAGTAAGCCTCGTTCAAGAGATCGAGACCGACCTCGAGCCGGTCGGGAGGGGAGGGGTCGTTCTCTCCGGCCCTTTCGAGGAGCACGAACCCCGAGGCCAAGGGATAGCTGGTTTTCCACGTTCCCCAAAATACCATGAACTCCCGCCCCATGGCGTCGTCCAGAAAGTCGAAGGCCGGTTCGACGTCCCCGTAGGTCTCGAAGCAGGCGACGACCCGTTCGAGTTCGTCCCGGGGATCACCGGCCTTCCGGGCGAGGAACGCGAGGAACTCCGCGGCGGTCGGCTTCTCCTCGGGGTCCAGGCCGTCGAAGCTTTCGCGCAGATAGGTCCGCGCCGCGCCGACGTCGCGCCGGGGCGGGTCGAGGAGCGCCCTGACATCGGTCTTCCAGTCGGCGGAGAGGGCCGTCGCCGAAAGGAGGCCGGCGAGGAAAAGGGCGGCGGGTCTCTTAGTCATGATATGCGAACACGAATTCGGCCGGGAGGTTCGAGGCGGGGAAATCGTCGGGCAGGGGAGGCAGGGGGGCGCTCGCCCGCAGGGCGGCTTCTGCGGCGGCGTTGAAGACTTCGAGCTCCGCAAGCTCGGTCACCTCGAACGCCGAGAATGCGCCGCTTTTCTCGATGGTGACGGCGATCCGGACCTCGCTCCTTCCCGTGACATTCAGGGCGCTCGGGATGGCCCAGTTAAGCTGGACCCGGTCCATGACCTTGGCCGCCCAAGGGGAGATGTCGTAACCCGGGGACTGGAACACGGCGCTCGCCCGCTGTCCGACTTCCTCCCGTCCCCCCGCCGGCCCCGGAACCGCGGCGTCCGCGGTCACGGGAGGTCGCGAGCCCGGGCAGGACATACCCTCGGAACGACCGGCCGCTCGGGACACCGCCCTCGAAGCCCATGGGGGCGTCCTGGACGTGGTCTGGAATGGCTAGAAGGTTGATCCGGAGCCTTCCGTCCCCTTCGTCCGCGTACCGCGAACCCAGGGCGAGACTGCCGCTCAGGGATTCCCCGGAAGAAGGCGGGGTCCCGGGCGCGTTCTTCATGAGGTTATCGGGAGCGAGCCCGGACCTCGGGCCCGCTTCATCCGGATTCGAAGACTCGGGGGATGCCCCCGGCGCCGGGGCCGGGCGGGCGACCTGCCGGCGCGTCCCGAGCTCGAACGGTCCGGGCGCGGGGGAATTCCGTATGTAATCCTCTATGCGCTCCGGGACGACCATCCGGACCGGGGGAGCGAGCCGGACGTTCCGGACCTCCCTGCCGAAGGTCAGGATCTTGATCGTCCCCCTGGCGTGATACAAGCCGTAAATAAGGAGGGCGTGAAGGGCCAGCGAAATGGCGAGGCTCGCGGCCCGCCTTTTATAGAAAGGCTTCCGTTCCGGCTCTTCCGGTAAGAATCCGTCTCTCAAAACTCATACCTTCCAGACTATTATATAGAAATGCCTTGCTCCCGACAAAGTTGCATAGGGACATGCGCCAGGCGGCTTTCCCCGTCGTTATAACGAAGCTTGCTTCGAGGCCGAAGCCCTGACTAGAGGCCCCGATGGCCGCCCGGGACTTCAGGACGCGGATAAGCTGCGATGAAGATGAAGCAGAATGCGTTCATGAGGAACAGGGCGTCGAAGAGGGGTAGTATCCCGGCCAGCGGGATGAGCAGGGCGGAGGCCGAGAGGGCCCCGAGGAAGGACCCCAGGAGGTCTGCCCCATAGGCCAGGCCGGTCCTTCGGGGACCGGCGGGGACGGCCCGTGCGGAAGCAACGAATAGTCGCCCCCCCAGCACCCCGAGGGCGAGGAGCAGGATATAGAAAAGGGCCTCCGGGGCCCGGTTCGCCAGGGAGATCCTGAACGCCGCGACGATGATCAGGAAGCCGGCCAAAGGCGCCAGGAGGCTCGGGGTTCCCCCGGGCTTTCCGGGGCGCCGGGGCCACGCCCCGAGGAACAAGCCGCCCATGAACGCGGAGAGAAGAAGCGAGAGCTTTCCATAGACGTATCCGAAAAAGGACTGGAAAGCGATGAATGCGGCCAGCTCGGCGACGATGGTCGTGAAGCCCATGGTCCAGGCGGCCACAAGGGGAAGCGCGGCCCGCCGTTTCTTCCGGAGCGCGAGGAGCGAAAGAAAAAAGACATAGACGAAAAGGGGAACCCCGAGGAGGGCCGGGACCGGGATCCGCTCAAAAGATCGGAGCATCCCGGATTCGAAGCCCCGGAATTGACTGCTCCAAAGCACAGAATAGAAGTAATAGGCCGCCGGAGCGAGGTCCCGATTGAGGCGTACCGGTCCCGCGCCGATGCTTTCCGCGAGCCGTTCCATCCGCAGGGGGTTCAGGCGCGCGGAAAGAAGCCCGGCGTTGATGGAGAGGAGCGGCAGTCCGAGCTCTTCGATCCGCCGCTCGAGGATCTTCGGATCGAGGGTGAGGGGGGCCGAAGACGCCAGGAATACGTTCGCGTTGCCGGGGACCACCCGGACCTCGGGAAAGACGGACCGAAGCGTCGCATAAAGGGACGACAGGAAACGCCGGAGGTCGGCCCCCAAAGAGTCCTCGGAGGAAGGGACTACGAAGGAGAAGACCCCGGCGGACGCGAGCCGCGAGCGGGCCAGGACGAAGAATTCTTTCGTGTAGAACCGGTTGATCTGGGCGGTCGCGGGCTCGGGCAGGTTCAGGATGATGACGTCGTATCGCTCTTTCCCTCCTCGAAGGAACCCGACCCCGTCCCCCCTGTGGACGTTGACCCTCGGGTCCCGAAGGGCGGTCCGGTCCTTCTCCGGAAGCATGGCCTCCGCCATGCGGATGATCCCCGGGTCGAGCTCCACGGAGTCCGCCGAGACGTTCGGATATTTCAGGACCTCGCCGATCCCGCCGCCGACGCCCCCGCCGATGAGCAGGACCTTTCGGGCTCCCGGGTCCTGGAGCATCGCGAAGTGGACGGGCGTTTCGGCCGCGGCCGGGTCCGGGGTCGTAAGGACGGGAATTCCGCTGGCATAGAGCGACAGCTGATCGCCGGTCCTGACCGCTTGGAGCTTCGCATAGGGCGTATCCCGGCTCCCGACGAGCTCGAAGGGCTTCCACCATATCTTTTGGGAGGACAAGTCGCCGGCGAAGAATGCCGCGAGGAGGGCCATGACCGCCAGGGGGGCCAGGGGACGCTTCCTCCGCCCGAAGATCAGGAAGGCGCCCGTGGCCGCGATCCCGGCCGCGAGAGCGGCGCCCTGCCAATTCGTGACGAGGGGAATGAGGCCCAGCGAAACGGTCAGGCCGGCGGCAACGGCCCCGAGGGACTCGAAAGCGTACACGCGGGGCACGTCGGCGCCGGGCAGTCTGGCGATGAGGGCGAAGAGGACACCAAGGGGGAAGCTGGAGACGAAGCCTATCGCCGCGGCGGCGGCAAGGGCAGGCGCCATGCCGGTCAATTCTCCGGGCAGGGTTCCCATAGCGAACCGGGAGAACCTCAGGGCGACGAGGCCCATCGGGAAGAGGAGGGCGACGGCATAAAAAAGCCGTTCGATCCGCTCTTTCGAGCCGGCGAAACGGGGGCCGGCGAGGCTCCCAAGGCCCCCCCAGAACAGCCAGCTGGCCAGGACGATGCCGTAAACCAGCTCGTTCCCCGAAAAATGGGCGGAGAACTCCCGGAGGAGATAGATCTGGAAGGCCGTTGCGGTGAAACCGAGGAGGATCGCGGGCGCGTGGGCCGTCAGGCCCAGATCCCGGGGATTGGGGCGCCGCAGAAACCGCATTTCCCGCTCCTGATGTCGATCTTCCGGACGTCGTATCCCGACCTGGCGATGACCACGCGGCGGCAGTCGGGACAGCTCGTGCTTTCGGCCGCATGACCGGGGACGTTGCCGACATAGACGTAGCGCAGGCCCTCTTCGAGCGCGATGCCGCGGGACCGCTCCAGCGTCGAGACCGGCGTCGGCGGGAGGTTCTTGACCAGGTACATGGGCTGGAAACGGGAGAAGTGCAGGGGGACGTCCGGCCCGGCCTCCGCTTTCAGCCACCGGCTCATTTCCCGGATCTCCCCGGGAGAGTCGTTGAGAGTGGGGATGACAAGATAGACGACCTCGAGCCAGACCTTGCTTCCGGCCACGATCCGGATCGCCTCGAGGACCGCCTCGAGATCTCCCCGGACGTATTCGGCGTAGAAGTCCTTGGAAAACGCCTTGAGGTCGATCTTGACCGCGTCCACGACTTCGAGAAGGTCCCGCAGAGGCTCCGGCTTGATGTGCCCGCCGGTGACGACGAGGTTCCGGATCCGCTTCTTCCGGACGGCGACGGCCGCGTCGGCCATGTACTCGAAGAACACGACCGGTTCCGTGTAGGTGTAGGCGACCGAGGGACAGCCGTATCGTTCGGCCGACGCGGCGACGGCTTCGGGGGGGAGGTCGAAGTGCTCGACCTGTTCCGGGCGGACCTGGGAGATCTGCCAGTTCTGACAGAACTTGCAGTTCACGTTACAGCCCGCCGCGGCCAGGGAGAGGGCGTTCGTCCCGGGGAGGACGTGGAAGAAGGGTTTTTTCTCGACGGGGTCGACGTTGAGGCTGCAGGCCTTGCCGTAGACGAGGGTGTAATAGGTCCCGCCCTGATTCTCGCGGACGCCGCAATAGCCGCGCTCCTTGTCCCCCAGCCGGCATAGTCTCGGGCAGAGACTGCATTCGATCTCTCGGTCGGGGAGCTTCCTGTAATAGCGGGCTTCGACATGGGAAAGCCCGGACGGCGCGGCAAAGGCTGCCATCTCCGAGCATAACGACGGCAGGCAGGTCCCCAGGACGAGGCCCGCGCCCGCGCCCTCCCGGATGAAACGTCGCCGGTCCATGTCAGACCTCGGCCTCGACGATCGAGATCCGGCCCGGGTCGACGGTGCCGAGCCCCAGCTTTTCGGCGGTGGCCAGGTAGGACGGCTCCCGTTGTTCTTCGGCGAGGGAGGGGAGGCCCTTCTTCGCCCGCAGGCCTTCGATGAGCCGCCAGCCGACCGCGTCCGTCGCCACGGGGTCCGTCCCGAAGACGAGGGCGCCGGCCCTTTCCGCCCAGGACGGGTGGTAGGAAGGGCCGCGGTGATATTGAACGGTCAAGGCATCCAGGATGGTCAGCCGGTGCCTCCCTCTGACGGGCGGGGCATCGAAGACATCGGCGACGTATGGATCGCAGCGGCCGTCGTGGTATTTGTTCGGATTGTGGATGGCGCCGAAATAATTCTTCATCCCGGCGGTTACGCCCGCCATCCCGTGGTCCTTGAGGACGGCCAGGCTGATCGAGGCCGTGACGTAATCTTCCTGGATGGAAGAGAAGAGGCTCCCGATGTCGCGGTGGACGACGAGCTCGCGGCCGTAGCCGACCCCGTCGGTGTCCGTGCCGAATACGCGGGGCCCGGCGCCTCCGGAGGAGAGCTTATAGCCCGCGGACCTGAGCTCGTGGTTCGTGCGGTCCCAGACGATGACGTTCCCCGGCTTGACGGTCTTTTCGGCGAGCCAGGAAGCCAGGGGTAGCGAGACGTCCGGACGGGTGCTGAGGGCCTTTCCGCCGATGGCGTTGATCTTGATGCCGACCACATCGCCGGGACCGAACAGCCGGCGCAGTCCGGCGTCCGGATCGCTCTCTCCGGTCAGGATGCGGATCCCCGTTTCATACATGCGCCGGATCGTCCCCGGAGGGGCGTCCCCCGGGGGGAGCCCCTTCGCCCTGATCACCACGATCCGTGACGCGTCCATCCCAACCATGATGGCTCTTATACCGGGGGCTGTCAACTCCGCGCGCCCGCTTGAAATGGGGGTGCGGAGCCGCTATATTGGGAGGGCGGTTCCGATGGTCCGGGAGGCATCATGAAAATATCGAGCAGAGCGTTTGGTCCGGCGGCGATGTTGGTCGCGGTCCTATTCTCCGCCGCTCGGGGGGCGGAAGGGAGGGCGCAGAGGGCGGGCGACCCGTCGCTCCTGGCCCTGATCCCGACGATCGACGGCTGGACGGCGACCGAAAAGCCGCGGAGCTTCTTCCCCGACACCTTGTACGAATACATCGACGGGGCCGCCGAAAGCTACATCGGCTACGATTTCGAGGAGCTGGCCGTCGCCGAGTTCTCCCAGGCAGGAACGACGGCGTCCCTGACCCTCGAGATCTACGACATGGGAGACACCCTCGACGCGTTCGGCATCTATAGCGCCGAGCGTTTCCCGGACAACAAGGCCGTCGATATCGGGACCCACGGCTACATCGAGGGCGAGGTCCTCAACTTCGTCGCGGGGCCCAACTACGTGAAGCTCCTCTGCTTCAACGGCGGGGAGTCGACCGCCTCGATCCTCGAAGTCTTCGCCCGAAAAGTCGCCGCGGCGGCGGGGGCCAAGGGCGCCATCCCGGCCCCGTTCTCGGTGTTCCCGAAGGACGGGCTCGTCCCGAACAGCGAGAAGTACATCCGGCGGAACGTCATGGGATTCGATTTTCTGAGCGACGGGTACTTGGTCTCCTATAAAGCGGACGGGGCCGAGTTCGAGGGCTTCGTCATCGAGCCCGACAAGGCGCAGGACCCGGCGGCGTTGTTGAAGCGCCTCCTGGATTTCTTCACCCGGGACGGACAGGCCGTGGAGCCTTCGGCCGCCGGCTATCGCGTCAGGAACAAGTACGCCCAGAACCTGTTCCTCGGGATCGCCGGGGACCGCCTTTGCGGGATCAACAGGGTTCCGGACGGGTCCGAACGGGCGGGCTCGGCATTGTTCGAGCGTCTGGCCGAAGCCGTGAAAAAAGGCGCCTGAATCCTACAAGGGATTCTGGCGGAGGTGGTCGCGGAGCCTTTGGAATTCCTTTTCCAGCCCCTGAAGGTTCGCCTGGGCCTTTGCGGCACTGCCGTTCCTCCCGGCGAGCTCGATGGCCGACGCGCGATCCCGAAGCAGGGGCAGGCTCAGGTTGGCCGAGGACCCCTTGATCGCGTGACCGAGCTGTTCGACGGCCTTGAGGTCGCCCTGGGCGAGAGCCCCCCGGAGCCCGGCGACCCTCGTCGCGAGATCGGCCGTATAGATGTCGAGGAGTTCCTTGAGGAAATCCCTGTCGTCTCCCACCCGGGCCAGGGCGTCCGCAACGTCGATCGGAATTCGTTCCATGTTTTCCTCCGTCCTCTCAAGCCCCCGCGACGACGCGGTTCCTTCCCAGGCTCTTGCCCTTGTAAAGGGCGGCATCGCTCGCCTGGACCAGAGTCTCGGCCGTGGCGTCCGGGGCAAGCTCCGACGAGGCGCAGCCCAGCGTCACCGTGACCAGGACGTCGCCGGCCGGCGTCCTTACCTTCCTCCCGGAGATGGCCTTCCGGAGCCGCTCCCCGATGGCCGCCGCGTCGGCGAGGCCGCATCCCGGAAGGACGACGAGCATCTCATCTCCGCCGTAGCGGCCCACCCTGTCGTAGGGACGGACGCCCCGCTCCAGCCGCTTGGCGATCTCTATGAGGGCGACGTCACCGGCGAGGTGGCCGTGGGCGTCGTTGATCTTCTTGAAGTTGTCGATGTCGATCATGATCGCGCTCACGGGGTGGCTCTCCCTCCGCCCCCGGGCCAGGTCCTCCTCGAGGAACAGGAAGGCGTTCGCCCTGTTCCAGAGGCTCGTCAAATTGTCCCGGCTGGCCATGTCCTTGAGCTTCCGGTTGGATTCGAGAAGCTTGTCCTCGAGCTCGACGAGGCGCCGGCCCGTCTGGATCCGCGCCCGGAGCTCCAGGAGGTTCACCGGCTTGGCCATGTAGTCGTCGGCGCCGGCTTCGAGGCCTTCGACGATGTCCTGCCTCCGGTCCCTGGAGGTGAGCATGATGATGTAGACGTACTTCGGCCCGCCGTCCTGACGGACGAACCGGCAGATCTCGAGGCCGTTGATCCCCGGCATCATCCAGTCGAGGATGGCCAGGCGGACTTCCCCTCCCCGGAGGATCGCCAGGGCTTCATCGCCGTTCCCGGCGAGGGCGCAGTCGTAGTCCCAGCCCGAGATGCTCTTCTCCAGCAATCTCCGGGAGACCGGGTCGTCCTCGGCGATCAGGATCTTCATTCGGGGCCTCTCTTCACGGTTCCCCGGGCGACGCGGTCCAGTGTCCGGAAAAGCTCTTCGGGGTTCAGGGGCTTGGAAACGTAGTCGTCCATCCCGGCCTCGAGGCAGCGCTTCCGGTCCTCCTTGAGGGCATGGGCGGTCAGGGCGATGACGGGCATGTGGCGGCGGGTCCGGCGCTCCCGGGCCCGGATCCGGGCCGTGGCTTCGAACCCGTCGAGGACCGGCATCTGGACGTCCATCAGGACGGCATCGAACTCCTCCTTGTCCAGGGCGTCCAGGACCTCGTTCCCGTTACCGGCCGTCCGGACGATGTGTCCGCGCTTCTCGAGGATGTGGACGGCTACTTTCTGGTTGATGGGATTGTCCTCCGCGAGGAGGATCCTCAGAGGCGGGCCGGCGGCGACGGGGACCGGCCGGGTGATGATCTCGGGAGCGTCCCCGGCCGCGAGCCGCGAGCCTTGGGCGAGAAGGATGGCGTCGAGGAGCTCCGACTGCTTGACGGGTTTCGTGAGGTAGGCCTGGACCCCCAGGCCCCGGCAGCGATCGACGTCGCCGATGCGGTCCGAGGAGGTCAGGATCATGATCTTGAGCCCCTTCAAGGCCGGGTCCTTACGGACGCGGTCGATGAGGTCGAAGCCGTCCATGCCGGGCATGTTGGCGTCGATGAGGGCGAGGGCGAAGTCCCGGCCGCGGCGGCCCTTCCGCTTGAGGAGCCGCAGGGCTTCCGTCCCGCTCGCCACGTCCACGGGCCGCATCTGCCAGTTCGTCAGGATCTCCTTCAGGATCCGCCGGTTCGTGGCGTTGTCGTCGACGATGAGGACCGGCAGGTCTCGAACCTCCTCGGGCTCGGCCGGCGTCGCCCTCCGGGAGACTGTCCGCTGGAGTCCGAGCCGGGCCGTGAAATGGAAGCGGCTTCCGGCCCCCGGTTCGCTCTCGACCCAGATGCGGCCCCCCATGAGCTCGACGAGGCGGTAGGAGATCGTCAGGCCCAGGCCCGTACCGCCGTAACGCCGGGTCGTTGACCCGTCGGCCTGGACGAAGGCCTGAAAGATGGCTTTCTGCTTGTCCCGGGGGATGCCGATCCCCGTGTCCGAGACCGTGAAGTGGAGGAGGACGTGGTTCCTGTCGGCGGATTCCGCGGTCGCGTCGATGACGACCTCGCCGCGCTCGGTGAACTTGATCGCGTTGCTCGTTAGATTGATGAGGACCTGACGGAGGCGGCGGATGTCGCCGACGAGGCCGTCCGGGACGTCGGGGGAGATGCGGCAGGCGAGCTCCAGTCCCTTCCGGTGGGCTTCCAGGCCCAGGAAAGAGGCGGTCTCGGCGACGGCGTCGCGCAGGCCGAAGCGGATCGGTTCGAGGTCCATCATCCGGGCCTCGATCTTGGAGAAATCGAGGATATCGTTGAGCAGGACGAGGAGCGAATCCGCCGACGCCTTGATGGCGTTCAGGTAATCCCGCTGGATGGGGGAAAGGGGCGTGTCCAGGGCGAGGTCGGTCATCCCGATGATACCGTTCATCGGCGTGCGGATCTCGTGGCTCATATTGGCCAGGAACTCGGACTTGGCGGCGTTGGCGGCCTGGGCCTCGAGACGGGAGGCCTTGAGCTCGGCCTCGGCCTGTTTCTGCAGGGAGATGTTGGTGACCGCGGAGAGGACTCCCATGAACTTGCCCGCTTCGAACAGCGATCGGGCGCTCACCAGGACCGGGACAGGCGTTCCCTCCTTGGACCGGAGCACGGTCTCGTAGATCTCGAGCGTGCTTTTCGAGCGCCGCGAGCGGGTCTTCTTCCGGATGCGGGCGAGCTCTTCCGGCGAGATGAAATCCTTCGGGTCGCGGCCGGTCAGCTCCTCGGCCCGGAACCCTAGGAGCCGCTCAAGGGCGGGATTGACGAAGACCACCCGGCCTCGGGCGTCCTCGAGGATGATGCCCTCGGCCAATCCATTGACGATGTTCTCGTTGAATTCCTTGAGGGACTCGAGCTCCTTCTGGAAGCGCGCGATCTCCCGCTCCTTTTTCCGGCGCTCCGAGATGTCCCTGTAGATGCCGACGGCGCCCTCGATCCGGCCGTTCCAGAGGATGGGAGAGGCCGAGATGCTGATATCCACGGGCGTCCCGTCCTTCCGATAGCGAACCGACTCCGCATCGATGAGCGGGCCGTTCCTGCGGCTAACGGTCCGGGATAGGGCCAGCGCTTCTTTGTACTTCGGCCCGCCGACGAGCCTGTCGATGTTCTTTCCGACCGCTTCCCGGCGCCCGTAGCCGAAGATCCTCCGGGCGCCGTCGCTCCATTCGACGATGTTGTTCTTGCGGTCGAGGGCGACGATGCCGTCGGCGAGGCTTTGGACGACCGCTTTCCAGTATAGGGAGCGTTCGTTGTTCTTTTCGGCTTCTCTAAGGAAGGTGCGGAAGGCATGGGGGCTCGTTTTCATGCCTCCGATTGTACCCTGCCCCGCGCCCTCGTCAATCGCCGATGCGGGTGAGAGCGGGGGGGGATATTCACGCGCCTCGCCTCATCGCGGGGGGCGAGGGGGGAGGGGGAGGGGGATGATTCCTTTTTCCCGGCGTTTATGTTAGATATAATTCCATGAACGACAACAAGTTCCTCAACGTGGCGATGGGCTTCATCGCCCTCGTCGTCGCCGGCGTCGTCATCAAGCTGGCCAAGCCGGTCCTTTTCCCGTTCTTCCTGGCCATCTTCATTTCTTACATCATCAACCCGGCCCTGGAATTCCTGATGCGGCGGAAGATCCCGAAGCCCCTGGCCGTCCTTGGCCTCATCCTAGCTACCTTTTCCTTAATGTACCTTTTCGGCGCGATCTTCTATTCGAGCGGGAAGGCGTTCGCCGCGGAATTCCCCAAGTACGGGGCGCAGTTCGAAGCCCTCCTCGCGAAGCTCGAGGCTTCTCGTTTTCTGGGCGTCCACTGGAGCCAATCGATCCTGCTCGGGGCGATCAACGTCGAAAAGATCGCTGCGATCGCCGTCTCTGCCCTCGGCCCGTTCTTTTCTTTCATGTCGACCCTCGTCCTCGTTCTCGTCTTCCTCATCTTCATCCTGGCGGGACGGGGAAGGCTCGCCGCGAAGATCGAGTGCTCGTTCAGCCCCGGTCAAGCGAAAAAGATCAGCGCGATGCTCGAAAACATCAACGGACAGATCGAGAAATACCTGGCCATCAAGACCGTCTTCTGCATCATTAATGGGATCGTTGTCGGCGTCGTTCTCGCCCTCTTCGGCGTCGAATTCGCCGTTGTCTTCGGCTTCCTGGCCTTCTTCCTGAACTACATCCCTAATATCGGTTCGACGGTCTCTACCGCTGTCCCCATCATCATCGCATTCCTTCAGTACGGGAGCGTCTTGAGGTGCCTGGCCATCCTGGCCATCGTGGTCCTGCTCGACAATGTCATGGGGAATTTCCTGGAACCCAGGTTCATGGGCCGCGGATTGGGGCTCAGCCCGCTCGTCGTCATCTTCTCCCTCATCTTCTGGGGCTGGCTCTGGGGGATCCCGGGCATGGTGCTGTCCGTGCCCATTACCGCCGTCATCAAGATCGTCTGCGCCAACATCCCGTCGCTCCGCCCGGTCGCGGAGCTCATGAGCAAGTAGGTTCCAGCCGTTTCGGCCGCCCCGTTCCTATGGGATGATCCGGTTCTTTTGCGTTAGGCCTCTGATCCTGGCGAAACGGTCGACGAGATCGTCGAGATAGACCCGGCCGTCGGGGGCGCTCCGGACTCTGAGCCGGACCGAGTCGATGATCCTGTCCAGACAGCGGAGCTTCTCCTCCCGCCCGTACGATTCGAGTCCAGAGGTCAGGAGCACCGGGGCTTCCCAACGGGCCCTTTCGGAAGCGGTGAAAACCGCTTCGCCGAGCTCGTTCGAGGGCTTGCGGCTCTCGCCCGGGATGATCAGGAGCCCCTTTCCCTTATCGACCTTGGCCCGGGCGTACTCGAGCGCCAGGAGGGCCTGCCCATCCGTCAGGGAGGGGGAGCGTTCGGAGATCTGAGCGAGAGGGGCCTCGAGCTGGAGGACCAGCCAGGCGAGCCGCTCGTCCTTGAGGACGTCGTCCTCGGCCCGGCGCGAGCGGGGGGGCCGGACGGAGACCCTTTCCAGGACCCGCTTTTCCTGATAGGGCTTGTGCCGGGCGAGGTGGGGGCAGGCCGGGGGGCAGTGGAGCTCTTTTTCCCGAAGGCGTCCGCAACAGAGGTTGCAGAGTCGGCTCCCCAGGGCGGGGCACGACCGCTTGGCTACCCGGATCCCGCATTTGGGGCAGAGGGGCATGCGCGTCAATCCTTCTTCGCGACGATGAACGTTTCGGACGTCAGGACCTTCATCTTCCGGCCGAGCATGGACTTGAGGGCCTTCTGGGCGGCGGCCTGTTCGGCGGCCTTGCGGGAGTGCCCCTTGGCCTTGGCCAGGACCCTGTCCCGGGCACAGACCTCGACGACGAACGTCTTGTCGTGGGCGGGTCCCTTCTCGACGACCGTCCGGTAGGAAGGGGAGGGGAGGCCGTCCTTCTGGAACGCCTCCTGGAGGGCCGACTTGAAGTTGTTGATGAGGAACTCCTCCCGGATGGGCCGGAACGACGAAGCGAGGACCTTTGCGATGAACGCCCGCGCGGGCTCGAATCCGCCGTCGCAATAGATCGCCCCGACGACCGCTTCGAAGACCCCGGCCAGGATCGTCTTTTTGCCCCGGCCGCCGCTTTTTTCCTCGCCCCTTCCGAGGAGCATGGCCTTGTCCAGCTTGAGCTTTTGGGCGAATTCGGAGAGCGAAAGCGTCGAGGAGGCCGTGGACTTCAGCTTGGACAGCTCCCCCTCGGCGAGGCCCGGATAAGCCTCATAGAAGTGGTGGGCGACGGCCAGGCCCACGACGGAGTCGCCCAGGAATTCCAAGAGCTCGTTGTCCTTCGCCCCGGGCTTTTCAAAGGCGAACGAGCTGTGGGTCAGCGCCTTTTCGAGGAGGTCCCTGTCCTTGAACGCGTAGCCGAGCCTCTTTTCGAGGCGGTCGAGATTCGTTTTCATGTCACGTCCGGCCGAATGGGTAGACGATGTTGCCCCCGACGACGGTCATCGCGGGGGCGCCCCTGAGGGCCCAGCCGTCGAACGGAGTGTTGCGGCTCAGGGATTCGAATCGGGTCCGGTCGACGACCGTCCGCCGGTCGAGGTCGAGGAGCGTGAGGTCCGCGTCGGCCCCGGCGGCGATCCTTCCCTTGCGCCCGAGGCCCAGGAGCCGGGCGGGATTGAGGGACAGGAGGGCGATGAACCGGCTCAGGGAGATCGTGTTCGGGCGGACCAGCCGGTCGAGGAGGACCGGGACGGCCGTTTCCAGGCCGACGATCCCGAACGGCGCTTCTTCGAAGCCGAGGGCCTTTTCTTCTTCGGTGTGGGGAGCGTGGTCGGTGGCGATGACGTCGACTACCCCGTCCCGGAGGGCGGCGACCAGCGCTGCGACGTCCGCGGCGCTCCTCAGGGGAGGGTTCATCTTGAAGTTCGCGTTGCGGTCCTCCAGGAGGGATTCGTCGAGGAGGAGATGATGGGGCGTGGCTTCCGCGGAGACCCGGACGCCCCTCTCGCGCGCTTCGGCCACGGCCCGGACGGCGCCCCGGACGCTCAGATGGGCGATGTGGACGCGGGCCCCGGCGGCCTCGGCCAGGCGGATGTCCCGGACGACCATGACCTCCTCGGCGGCCGCCGGCATGCCCCGGAGTCCGAGACGGCGGGACGTCGGGCCCTCGTTCATAGAGCCCCGCCGGGTGAGGCTTCGGATCCTCGCAGTGATCGATGACGAGCGTCTCCGAGGTCCCGCGAGCTTTCGAGGGCCCGCCGCATGATGTCCGCGTTCCCCGACCGGGCGGCCGTCGTCGGAGAACGCGACGGCGCCGGCCCGGACGAGGGCGGCCAAGTCCGACGGTGTCGTCGCCCTTGAGCCCCAGGGTGACGGCGGCGATGGGAAGGACGTTGACGACGGCGCTCCGCCGGGCCTCGGCGAGGACGAATTCCGTGACCGCGGGCGTGTCGTTGACGGGGTTCGTGTTGGGCATGCCGCAGATCGTCGTGAACCCGCCGCGCGCGGCCGCCCGGGCGGCCGTCCGGATGGTCTCCTTCTTTTCGAAGCCGGGCTCGCGGAGATGGACATGCATGTCGATGAAGCCCGGGCGCCACGACGAGCCCGGACGCGTCGATCGTCTCGTGACCGGCGGGAGGCGATACGGGGCGCGACGGCCTCGATCGTCGCCTCCGGAGACGAGGACGTCCAGGCTCTCGTCGGTCCCCGAATCCGGATCGACGACCCGGCCGCCCCTGATCAGGAGTCCCATGATCCCGGTCCCTAGCCCAGCTTCACGGGCTCGGTGATCAGGACCTCGTCCTTGCCGTCCACTTCCTTGAGCAGGACCTGGACGATCTCGCGCCGGGACGTGGGAAGGACCTTCCCGACGTAATCCGGGCGGATGGGGAGCTCCCGGTGGCCGCGGTCGATGAGGACGAGGAGCTGGACCGTCCGCGGCCGGCCGAGGTTGAAGACCCCGTCCATGGCGGCTCGGATGGTCCGGCCCGTGAAGAGGACGTCGTCGACGAGGAGAACGTCCTTCTTGGCGACCGGGAATTCGATCTGTGTCTTCTTCGGCGAGGGCTTGGACTCGAAAGCGGGGATGTCGTCCCGGAAGGGTGCGATGTCCAGGACGCCGACCGGGATGGCGACGCCTTCCATCTCCCGGACGATCTGGGAGATGCGCTTCCCGATATCGATTCCGCGGGTCCGGATGCCCACGATGACGACGTTCTTGAGAGCGCGGTTGCGCTCGACGATCTCCGTCGCCAGGCGATAGAGGACGCGCCGGATCTTGCTCGCGTCCATGACCCGGGCCTTGATCTTGGTCTTTTCCATGGGGGACTCCTCGTCATGCGCCCGGGGGTTTTTCCCGGGAATCCAGAAGATGCATCATCCTTCCGGAAATGTCAAGGAACGCGGTCCGTGCGGCGCGGAGGTCCCGGCCGACCTGGCGGGCCAGGGCCTCGGGCGTCGCGAAGCGGCGCTCGTTCCGGAGCTTCCGGATGAACCCGAGGCGGACGATCCGTCCGTAAAGGTCGCCCCGGAAGCCCAGGAGATGGGCTTCGACGCCGGGCGGATTGTTCCCGAACGTGGGTTTGACGCCGATGTTGGTCAATGAAGGGAACGTGCGGCGGCCGACCGAAGCCACGGTCAGAAAAACCCCCGGCGGGAGGATCTCGTTGGTCGTTTCGAGGTTCGCCGTAGGGAATCCCAGGGCCCGGCCCCGGGCCTGGCCGGGAACGACTCGGCCCTCGATCTCGTAGGGTGTCCCGAGCAGCCGGGCGGCGCCCGCGACGTCCCCCTTTGCGAGGAGCCGGCGGATGAGACTGGAACTGACGGTCCTCCCGTCGCGGACCACTGGGGGGATCGAGTGCACGGTGAACCCGAAGCCGCGCCCGAGGTCCTCGAGGTCGGCGGCCGCGGACCCCCGTCCCCGGCCGAAACGGAAATTCGCTCCGACGACGACGGATCGGGCCCGCAGGGCCCGGGCGAGGATCCTCTCCGCGAACTCCGGCCCCGTGAGCTCGAACAGGGCCCGGTCGAGGGGAACGACGACGACGCTTGCGACCCCCGCCCGGCGGAAGCCGGACAGCCGCTGGTCGAGGGTTTGGACGAGCGGGACGTCGTTGCCGGCGATGGCTCGCGCCGGGTGGGGAAAGAACGTCAGGACCAGGGATCGGAGGCGCTCGCGCTCCGCCAGGGAGGCCAGGCGCGCGAGTATCCTTCTGTGGCCGACATGAAGGCCGTCGAAATTCCCGATGGCGACCGCGGCCCCCCGCCGGGAGCGGGGGAGCCCGTCGAACCCGGTGTAAACCCTCATCGGCTTACGACTTGCCGGGCTTGGTCCGCTCGATGTAGGCCAGCTTGAGCTGGGCCAGGCAGGCCTCGAGCAGCTTCTCCTCGTCCTCCTCCAGGTTTCCCTCGGTGCGGGCTCTGAGCAGATCGAGGAGGTCGATAAGCCTCTTGCCGAGCTCGAGATTCTCGGACCTCATCTTGGAGACGGGGTCCTCGACCTTGCCGAGCTTGATGACGGCCTGCATGTAGAACGGCATCACCAGGGACCCGAACTCGAGGGGCGGCAGGAATTCCTTTTTTTCTTTCTGTTCTTCGTCGCTGGCCATGAAGCGTCCTCCCGGCGGATTCTACGGGCCCGAGGTTGTTTTCGCCGGCAACTTCGGGTATTTTACGGGAACGAATATTACATTTTTCGGACCCTGAATTCAAGGATGTGCCCATGACCGAGACCGGGAACGCCGGGAAGAAGTTCGATGAGCTGGTCGGGATCCTCGAGGCCCTGCGCGGCCCCGGGGGATGCCCGTGGGACAGAGCACGGACCGCCCTCGATATCCGGGATTATTTCCTTGAGGAGGTCTACGAAGCCGTCGAGGCCCTCGAGGCCGGGAACGCCGCGAACCTGGCGGAGGAGCTGGGCGACGTGCTTATGGAAGTCGTCTTCCTGTCGCGGATCCATGAGGAGCGGGGGGAGTTCAGCGTTGTCGACGCCCTCGACCGGATCAACGCCAAGATGATCGCCCGCCACCCCCATGTCTTCGCATCACCGCGGGACATGACCGCCGTCGGCGTCGCCGGCGCCTGGCAGGAGGGAAAGAGGGCCGAAAAGCGGGCCTCCTCCGTCCTGGAGGACCCGGGGCCCGCCACGCCGGCGCTTCTTTCGGCGTTCCAGATCGGGCGCAGGGTATCCGCGTACGGCTTCGACTGGCCGGACGCCGCCGGGGTCCTCGCCAAGGTCCGGGAAGAGACGGGGGAGCTCGAAGCGGCGGTCTCGGAGGCGGACGCCGCCGGGGTCGAGGAAGAGATCGGCGACCTGATGTTCTCCCTGGCCAACGCGGCCCGGAAGCTCGGGCTCAATCCCGAGCTGGCCCTCCGCAAGGCCAACGCGAAATTCGTCCGGAGGTTCAGGGCGCTCGAAGAGGAGGTCCGCTCCTCCGGAAAGGACCTCGGGAAGCTGAGCCTCGAAGAGATGGATTCGATCTGGGACCGCCAAAAGGCCCGCGATAGGCGGTCCTGAGTTCTCTCAGGCGGTCCGGCCGGGATCTCAGCCGGCCTGTTCCTGAGCGGTCTTCTTGCGGAGGACGAGGCTGGCCTTGATGAATTCGTCGAGGTCGCCGTCGAGGACCCGGTCGACGTCGCCGGTTTCGAGGCGGGTCCGCAGGTCCTTGATCATCCGGTAGGGCTGGAGGACGTAGGACCGGATCTGGTTGCCCCAGGCGATGTCGGACTTGGCGTCCTCGAGCTTCTCGACCTTGTCCGTTCTTCTTCATCTTCTCGAGCTCGTAGAGGCGGGCCTTGAGGACCTTCATGGCCGCGGCCTTGTTCTTGTGCTGGGAGCGCTCGTTCTGGCACTGGACGACGATGCCCGGTCGGGATGTGGGTGATGCGGACGGCCGAGTCGGTCGTGTTGACGTGCTGGCCGCCCTTGCCGCCCGAGCGATAGGTGTCGATCCGGAGGTCGTCCGGGTTGATGTCGATCTCGATGTCCTCGTCGATCTCGGGATAGACGAAGACCGCGGCGAACGACGTGTGGCGCCGCTTGGCGGCGTCGAAGGGCGAGATGCGGACGAGCCGGTGGACGCCGGTCTCCTGGCTGAGGTTGCCGAAGGCGAAATCGCCCTCGATCCGGATGGTGGCGCTCTTGAGCCCGGCTTCCTCCCCCGGCTGGTGGTCGAGGACCTCGACCTTGAAGCCCTTGCGCTCGGCGTAGCGCAGGTACATCCGGAGGAGCATCTGGGCCCAGTCCTGGGATTCCGTGCCTCCGGCGCCCGGATGGATGGTCAGGATGGCGTTGCGGGGGTCGTCGGCGTCGAAGAACAGGGTCCGGAGCTCGGCCTCTGGAGGTCCTTCTCGAGCCCGGACAGGGCCGCGGCGACGTCGGCCGTCGACGTTCTCACCCTCGCCGGCGAGCTCAGACAGGACCTCGAGCTCCTCCTTCTGGCCGAGGATCCTCTCGAAGAACTGGAGGTCCTTCTCGAGGAGCTTCTTCTTCTGTTGGAGGGCCTGGGAGCGTCTTCTGGTCCTGCCAGACCTCGGGGGAGCCGAGCTGGGTGTTTATCGCCTCGAACTCGGCCTTCTTGTGATCGAGGTCAAAGAAAACCTCGGAGCTCTTCGAACTTTCGCGAAGAGGCCGTCGAGGCGGGCTTTGAGGTCTTCGGATGTCTCGATGTGGGCCATGGCGGTTATTCCTTGTGGTCTATTGAAAAGACTCATAATAAAGGAGTTGAGGCTGAAGTCAAGAGTCGTGGACGATCTGGCCAAGTTCCTCCGGATGTATACCCGTTCTCTTGCCGCCGCGCGCGTTCAGCTTGGCCAGGAGGTCGACGGCCTTGTCCCTTGGTCGTGTAGCCGCCGAGCCTGACGCGGTAGCCAGGTCTTCTTGTCCGTCGGCAGGGCGTTCAGGACGACCGTCGCGTAGCCCTGTTTCTTGAATTTGGCGGCGAAGGCTGTCGGCCTGGGTCTTGTCGGTGAAGGCTCCGACCTGGATGTAGTACAGGTCCCCGACGTCGCCGGCGGGCGTGGTCTTCGTCTCGGCGGGCTTGGTCGCGACAGGTTCCGGCGCCGTCGTCCGGGGCGCGGGCTTTTGCGGACCGGCTGGACCTCGGCCGCGCCTTCCGGCGACCGGGACTCGTCGCGTCCGGCTTGAGCTCGGACGGCGGCGGCATCGACGCCGGACGTCGTTCCTTGAGGACGGCCGGGCCTCGCCGGAGACGGTCTCCGTCGCCGGCCGGGCGAGGAGCGTCGTCGGGCCGGCCATCTGGACCTGCTTCTTCCCGACGGAGACGCCGAGGAGGAAGATGAACACGCCCAGGACGAGGATGGCGAGAAAGATGAAGACGAGCAGCGAGCTCGAGACCTGGATCTCCCGGAATTCCTTGTTCTTCATCGGTCTATTTCTTCTCCTGGGCTTGATCGTACGAGAACGCTTTGAGGAGCTCGAGCGGCAGGGGGAAAACGATCGTGGAGTTCTTCTCGGCGGCGATCTCGGTCAGCGTCCCCAGGAACCGGAGCTGGAGGGCCTGGGGATTGCTGGGAAATGATGTCGGCGGCCTGGGTCAGCTTGTCGGCGGCCTGGAATTCGCCGTCGGCGTGGATGACCTTGGCCCGCCGTTCGCGCTCGGCCTCGGCCTGCTTGGCGATGGCCCGGATCATGTTCTCGGGCAGGTCGACCTGCTTCATCTCGACGAGCTGGACCTTGATGCCCCAGGGATCGGTGTGCTGTTCGATGATCTCCTGGAGGCGGGCGTTGAGCTTGTCCCGCTCCGAGAGGAGGTCGTCGAGCGGGACCTGGCCGAGGACGCTGCGCAGGGTCGTCTGGGCGAGCTGGGAGGTGGCGTAGAGGTAATCCTGGACCTCGATCACGCACTTGAGCGGGTCGATGACCCGGAAGTAGAGGACGGCGTTGACCTTGACCGTGACGTTGTCCTTGGTGATGACGTCCTGCGGCGGGATGTCCATGGTGATGAGCCGCAGGCTGATCTTGACGATGCGGTCGATCGGGGCGAAGACCAGGATGATGCCCGGGCCCCTTGGGCTGGGGCAGGACGCGGCCGAGCCGGAAGATGACGCCGCGCTCGTACTCCCTCAGGACCTTGATGGAGTTCAGGATGTAAAGGACGATGATCCCGACGATGATGATCAGAGGCGGATGGTCATGGGCTTTGTCATGTTCGACTCCTTTGCCGACCTTGATTTTCAGGCCGTCGCCGAAGCTTCGACGACCCTGCACCTTCTCGCCCGTCGCGGACGGGCCCGTCGGCTTCGGCGTTCCAGAGCTCGCCGTGGACGAAGACCTTGCCGGTCGGGGAGAGGTCGGTCCGGGCCGTCCCGATCTCGCCGATCATGCCCTTCGCGCCCGGTGACGGCGCGGCGGGCCTGGGCCCGGACGACGAGGGTCGACCAGGAAGATGCAGACGAGCGAGATCGCCCACGGCCGACGGGGACGATGAACCGCAGGCTCGGCCTGCAGCTCGGGAACGGGGGAATTGATGAGCATCAGGGATCCGATGATCATGGCGACGATACCTCCGACGGAGAGCATGCCGTAGCTGTGGACCTTGACCTCGAGGATGAAGAGGACGATGGCCAGGATGATGAGGACGAGGCCGACGTAGTTGATGGGCAGGATCTGGAAAGCGAAGACGGCCAGGAGCAGGGAGATCCCGCCCAGGACGCCCGGCAGGATGGCCCCGGGATGGGCGAACTCGAAATAGAGGCCGAGGAGCCCGATCATGAGCAGGATATAGGCGAGGTTGGGGTTGGAGATGGTCAGGAGGAACTTCTGGCGGAAGGTCATGGGCCGATCGACGACGGTCTTCGCCGGCGAGGGCGAGCGTCGTCTCCGCGCCGTCGAAGCGCTTGAGGACGTCCGGCCGTCGAGGCCGGCGAGGATGTCCTCCGTCGCTCTTGGCGACGAGGTCGATCAGGCCGCCCGTCGAGGGCCTCCTTCTCGGTGTAGGACAGGCTCTTGCGGACGGCGTCCTCGGCCATGCGCGACGTTCCGGCCGCGCTTCTCGGCGAGGGTCTTGATGTAGGCGGCCGCGTCGTGGGTGACCTTCTCCTCCATCGTCTTGTCCATGGCCTGGCCGGTGATGCGAGATGCCGACCGGGTGGGCCGCCCCGGTGCTCGTTCCCGGGGCCATGACGAAGACGTCGCAGGCGACGCCGATGAAGAAGCCCGCCGAGGCGGCCCGCGCGCCGCTCGGGCTGACGTAGGCGGCGACGGGGATCTTGGCGTTGACGATCGCCTCGATGATCTCGCGCATCGACGTGTCGAGCCCTCCGGGCGTGTCGAGGGCCATGATGAGGAGGCGGCGCCGTCGCCGTCGGCCGCTCCGACGGACCTGACGATGTATTCGGACGTGATGGGGTGGATGGGCGCGTTGACCTTGATCTTGAGGACCTCGGCGCGCAGAGCGAGGACGGGCGCCAGAACGACGAAAGAAAGGACCCGGATTCTCTGGCTCACGTGAGTTCATTATAGGAACTAAGCACGGTCAAGTCAATGAGTTATAATTCGCTTGACATTTATTCTTCAATTAATTAATTATTAACTATTCGCGCGGAGCTAAGGAGAGATCGATGATCAAGAACGATATCGCCCTGGCGATCGAGAAGAAGTCCGAATTCAACAGGGCCAAGTCGCTGTCGATCGTCGAATCCATTCTGGAGTCCCTCAAAACCGCGCTCGTCCAGGAACGAAAAAGTGGAGATCCGCGGCTTCGGCAGCTTCCGCGTCGTCGCCAAGAAGACGGGCTTCGGCCGGGACATCCGCCGGCAGAAGCAGATCCGGATCGAGAAGGGCCAGCGGATCAAGTTCCGCCCCGGCCAGGAGCTGAAGAACCTCCTCTCGAAATCGAAGGCCTCCTAGCCCGAGCCGGGCCGCCGCTCCGCCATCCGCCATGTCGCCGTCACGCCGAGTCCCCGGGAAGCCGAACCTGCTCTCCGCCGAGGGACTGAAAACCTATCCCCTCCGCGGCCGCCGGAGCAAGGTCGACGCCGCCGCGTTCGCGAAGCCGGTCCCGGCGGGAGCGTCCTTCGAGACGTTCCTCGGCTCCCTCCCCGACGTCCTCGGCTGCGCGCGACTTCCGCGACCTTCCTCGGGCTCGTGAAAAAGGCCCGCGGCGACGGGAAGCCGATCCTCTTCGGCTGCGGCGCCCACGTCATCAAGGTCGGGCTCCAGCCGGTCCTCATCGACCTCATGGAGAGAGGATTCGTCCAGGGCCTGGCCCTCAACGGGGCCGGGATCATCCACGACTTCGAGATCGCCTTCGCCGGCCGGACGTCGGAGGACGTGGGCGCGCAGATCCGGGACGGCCGTTTCGGGGCGGCCCGCGAGACGGGCGAGTATCCTCAATCGGGCCATCCGCGAGGGCGTCGCGGACGGCCTCGGGCTCGGGGCCGCGGTCGGCCGGATGATCGCCGGCTCCCGGTTCCCGCACCGGAAGCTGAGCCTCCTCGCCGCGGGTCACCGGCTGGGCATCCCCGTCACGGTCCACGTCGCCCTCGGCGCGGACATCATCCACTTCCACCCGGGCGCCGACGGGGCCGCGATCGGGGAGGGCTCGCTCCGGGATTTCTTCACGTTCGCGTCCCTGGTCGGAGGCCTCGACGGCGGCGTCTATATCAACGTGGGCTCGGCCGTCATGCTCCCCGAGGTCTTCCTGAAGGCGGTCTCATTCGCCCGGAACAAGGGGGCCCGCCTCGACCGCATGACCACCGCGGTCTTCGATTTCAACCGCCATTACAGGCCGGACGAGAACGTCGTCCGGCGGCCTGTGGGGAAGCGGGGGAGAGGGTTCTACTTCATCGGCGCCCACGAGATCATGATCCCGCTCTTCGCCGCCGGGCTGAAGACGCGCGGCTGAGCCCCGGCTTCGGGACGATGACCGGAAGACCCGCCGCAGGAGGGATCGCGGCGCTCGTCCTGGCGGCGTCGGCGCTCTTCCTGTCCGCCTGTTCCTCCCCGACGTCGCCGGAGCTCGAAGGCGGCGTCCTGGCGACGTTCGACGTCCGCGGGGAACGTTACAGCATCTTCATTATCGACGCGCAGCGCCATCGAACAGGTCCTGGCCCTGTCCAAGGGTCAAAGCGAAGCGAGGATCCCGAGCGGCCGCGTCGTCAAAGGCCGGGAATCCTACAACGCGCCGTGGAGCTGGCATATCGATCCCCGGGATATCCAAATGGCGGAGGTCACGATGGAGCTGTGCGACGGCCTCCCGTCCGACGTCGAGAAGGACATCGACTATTGGGCGGGCACCGTCGGCCGTTTCTGTCCTTGGTCGGCGGTCCTGGTCTCGCTCAAGGATTACCGCTAGGCGGGTCGGGGCGTCGCGGGAACCCTGACGCGGCGGCTCACGGCTCCCGGCGGTCCTTGAGCTCCTCGTCCCGGACGAGCATGGCGTAGACACGCTCGGTCTGTTCGACCGTCTCGGCGAGCGTCCCGGACGCGTCGATCACGTAGTCGGCGCGGCCGGTCTTTTCCGCCTGAGGCAACTGGGACCCGATCTTCCGCAGGGCTTCGTCCCGGCCGATCCCGTCCCGTGGCCATCAGGCGCGCGGAGCCGGACGTCCTCGCGGCAGGAGACGACGACGATCCTGTCGAAGAACGGCGCGAACCCGGCTTCGATGATCAGGGCGGCCTCCGAGACGAAGATCCGGCAGCGGCCATCCTCCTCGAGCCGGCGACGACCTCGCGGACCCGGTCGAGGACCAGGGGGTGGACGAGGCGTCCAGCGACCGCCCGGGCCGCCGGGTCGGCGAAGACGATGGCGCCCAGCTGCTTCCGGTCGATCGTCCCGTCGGCGGCGAGGATCGCCGGGCCCGAACCGGGCGACGACGGGCGCCAGGCCGGTCCGTCCGGGGACATCAGCTCGTGGGCGGCCCGGTCGGCGGAATGGACGACAACAGCCCTTCTCGCGCGAGGATGCGCGGCGACGACGGATTTGCCGCAGGCGATCCCTCCCGTCAGGGCGACGGCGAGCACGGACGCTATTTCTTCTTGGCGTTTTCGGGGACGACTCTGGAAGTCCTTGCTGAACCGGACGGCGACGCCCTGCTTCTTGGTCTTCTTGTCGGGCTTCTCCAGGCGGACGGTGATGCCGCCGAGGCGCATCTTCAGCTTCTTGCCGTCGGTGAGCTTCTCCGGGAGCTCGATGATACAGGTTGAGCTTGGAGCCGACGACGACGCCGGAGTCCAGGGAGAAATAGGCCCCGCCGGAGGAGATGTTCTCGAGCCGCGTCTCCTCCTTGAACTTCCGGCCGTCGGCGAGGCTTGCCCTCGATCTCGGCGGTCGAGGGGGAGGTCGAACCGCCATTCCCGGCGGCGGTTGATCTCGACGTCCTCGGGGACGCTTCTTGGCTTTTTTTTCGGCGGCGGCTTTCTTTGTCATCGGCGTCCTTGTTCATGGCGTCCTCGCTCTAAAAGAGGGCCGAGTTGATGGCGTAGAGCGCCAGCTGGAGACGGCTGTGCGTGTCGAGCTTGGCGTAGATGCTCTTGATGTGGGAGCGGACGGTGTTCTTGCTGATGAACATGCAGCTCGGCGATCTCGTCGTTGCTCTTGCCCTGGCCGATGAGGCGGAGGACCTGGAACTCGGTCGGCGTGAGCTGGTCGAGGGTCTTTTCCTTGAGGTCCCGGCCGACGACGGAGATGATCCGGTCCATGATGCTGGACATCTTGTCGCGGGGCAGCCAGATCTCGCCCTTGTGGACGGCGTGGACGGCCTCGGGCAGCTGGGTGGAGGGTCGTTGAGGTCGAAATAGCCGCGGGCCCCGGCGTTGATGAGGTTGACGATCTCCTCGTGGGCCGGGATGTTGCCCATGAGCAGGAGCTCCGATCTGGCCTGGATCTTGGAGATCTCCGGATGGCCTTGCAGATCTCCCGCAGGTTGGGCAGGGCCTCCATGTTGGCGAACAGGATGACCTCGGGCTTGAGCTTCTTGATCGAGTCCATGAACGACTGTCGATCGTGTTCTTCTCGATGTTCAGGATCTCCAGGTCCGCGTCGGCCTCCAGGGCCTCGCAGGATCCCGGAGAGGATGATGTCGGAGGGGCAAAAGATCAGGATGCTGATCTTCTTGGCTTCGGCGTGGCGGGCTTTTTTTCTTTTCCATGCGCTTTGAACCCCTTCGGAACGTTATCTTTACGAAAATTCTATGTTAATCCTCATCGGGATGTCAAGTCTAAGTCGCGAGATCGTGGCGAGACTTGTGCACGGCAGTACGGGGAGCGTAAGGAGGAGCGAGATGCTGCTCGAGTAAGTCGCGAGACGGGCGCCGGCGAGAGGCCGGCGGGAAAAACGGCGCTCAGGACGACCGGGGGCGGGCCGTTTACGAATTCGATAGAAGCTTGTAGGTCCGGTCGAGCCGGGCGACGATGTACTGCCGTTTGGCCCGGCCCTGCTCGGCGCGCACGGAGACGACGGCGCCCGACAGGAGGAGGCGGAGGGGCTTTTCGAGGATGAGGGTCCTGGGGACGTCCAGGTTGAGGACGAGCTTGCAGCCGATCAGGAGCCGCGTCTTCAAGGCGGAAGGAGACCTCCTGGGCGCTGATGGAGCAGATGTCGGTCCTCTCCTCGAAGGCTTCCGCCCGAGGCGTCCTGTCCCGATGACCACGGCCGGGAGAGAGAGCTCGAAGGCCCTCTCCCTTCTCCCGGCGGACGAGGCGTCGCGGAAGGAGGCCCGGTATCGTTTCACTGAGGGACCTGCTCGATGTTCATGGCGTATCCATTGTTTCAGTTCGCCGCCCGGCCGGCAATCGCTCCTCCGGGGTGATTCCCGGGGTGATATTTTGCGGCCGCGCTCTCACCGGTAGACGGCTAACCCGCTCCGCCGGCCGCGGGCCACGCCTCGCCCGTCACGCGGCCCCTCCTTCCGTCGGGGGCTGGATGACGTAACGGGACTCCAGTTTCAAGGCGACCCGGCGGCCCTTCCCGTCCGCGCTCGCCGGGCCGACGGAGACGATCCTGCCCCGGATGACGAGGTTGAGGTCTCCGGCCTTCGGCGAGCTTGGGCGGGAGGCTCGACGATGAGCTTGAGGTCCGCCCCGCGGGTCACGGGGCTTCGGAGCTCGAAGAGCCGCCGACGCGTGGCTCATGGTTTGGAGGACCGTCCGCTCCTCGAAATCGCGCCCGGACGCGTCGCGGCCCAGCGACCCTCATCGGCAGGCCGAGCTCGAAACCGGGTCCTTCTCGCGGGACGCGGGCGGGCCGCTCCCGGGGGTTCCTTTCCACATCATCGTCTTTTCCTTTTCCTTTGAGCGCGACTAAAATGCACATTTCGTTCCGGGACGGTCAATCACCTCTAAGGATGAAATGACGGGGGATATTGCCCTCGGCGCGGCCGGTCCGTTCCTTGACAATTCGGGAGGCGGCGGCTAGAATAGTAAAACGTCTCAAAGGCAAAGGAGATAAAGTGAACGAGCAACGAACGACAGGTCAAGCAGATCACGCCCAAGAGCGAGGATTTTTCGAAGTGGTACGTCGAGATCATCCAGAAGGCCGAGCTCGCCGACTACACGCCGATGAAGGGGATGATGGTCATCCGGCCCTACGGCTACGCCGTCTGGGAGAACATCCAGACGGCTGATGGACCGCCGCATCAAGGCACTCGGGCCACGTCAACGCCTATTTCCCGCTGTTCATCCCCGAGAGCTTCCTCAAGAAGGAGGCCGAGCACGTCGAGGGCTTCTCGCCCGAGGTCGCCTGGGTCACGATCGGCGGCAAGGAGGAGCTCGAGGAACGGCTGGCCGTCCGGCCGACCTCGGAGGCCATCATCGGCCACATGTACTCCAAGTGGATCAAGTCCTGGCGCGACCTGCCCGGTCCTCATCAACCAGTGGGCCAACATCGTCCGCTGGGAAAAGGTCACCCGGCCGTTCCTGCGGACGACCGAGTTCCTCTGGCAGGAAGGCCACACCTGCCACGAGACCGCCGAGGAGGCCGAGGACGAGACGCTCAAGATCCTGGACCTGTACAAGGAATTCTGCGAGACCGAGCTGGCCATCCCCGTCCTCGCCGGCCGCAAGACCCTGCGCGAGAAGTTCGCCGGGGCGCCAGATGACCTACGCCATCGAGGCCCTGATGTCCGACGGCAAGGCCCTGCAGATGGGGACGTCCCACAACCTCGGCCAGCATTTCTCCAAGGCCTTCGACATCAAGTTCGAGGACCGCAACCAGACGCCTCCAGTACGTCTGGCAGACCTCGTGGGGGATGACGACCCGGACTGATCGGGGCCCTGATCATGACCCACGGCGACGACTCCGGGCCTGCGCTTCCCGCCCCGCGTCGCGCCCGGTCCAGGCCGTCATCGTCCCGATCTCCATCGGCAACTGGAAGGAGACCGTCCTGCCGGCGGCCCAGGCCGCGGCGGCGAGCCTGAAGAAGGCCGGCCTCCGGGTCGAGCATCGACGCCCGCGAGGAGTTCACGCCCGGCTGGAAATTCGCCGAGTACGAGATGCGGGGCGTCCCGCTGCGGATCGAGATCGGCCCGCGCGACGTCAAGGCCGGCCAGGCCGTCCTCGTCCGCCGCGACACTGCGGACCAAGGAGCCGTCGCCGCTCGACGGCCTTCGCCGGCCGGGTCGCCGCGCTCCTCGAGGAGATCCAGGCCGAGCTCTTCCGGCGAGGCCCGAGACTTCCTCGAGGAGAACACCCGGGACGCGGCCGACCTACGACGAGTTCAAGGACATCCTCGAGAACAAGCGCGGCTTCGTCCGGGCCCTCTGGTGCGGCGACGAGGCCTGCGAGGACAGGATCAAGGACGAGACGATGGCCACGATCCGGGTCATCCCGTTCGAGCGACGAGCACGGCGAGACGGACGGGCCGCTGCGTTTCCTGCGGCGCGGACGCCAGGCACGCTGGCCTGTTTCGCCCGTGCCTATTGACAGTCCGGGACGCGGCGCGGCGCCGCGGCTGGGTCGTCGAAGGGAGTTCGATGGTCCCGATCGGAGGACGAGCGGCTGAGGATGGTCGAGACCCAGATCCGGGCCCGGGGCATCAGGACGCGCGGGTCCTCGCGGCCATGGCCAAGGTCCCCCGCCATCTCTTCGTGCCCGACGGCCTGCGCGTCCTACGCCTACGCCGACGAGCCCCTGCCGATCGGCGGGGCCAGACCATTTCCCAGCCTTACATCGTCGCCTACATGACCGAAGCCCTGCGGCTCCGGGGAGGGGAGAAGGTCCTCGAGATCGGAACGGGATCGGGTTACCAGACGGCCGTCCTGGCCGAGGTCGCCGGCGAGGTCTGGACGGTCGAGATCGTCGAGGAGCTTTCCCTGCGGGCCCGGGACCGGCTCGAAGCGCTCGGCTACAAGAACATCCATTTCCGCGTCGGCGACGGGTCCGCGGGATGGCCGGAAGCCGCCCCTTTCGACGCCATCCTCGTCACGGCCGCGCCCGAATCGGTCCCGTCGGCGCTCGAGGGCGAGCTGGCCCCGGGGGGCCGGATGATCGTCCCCGTCGGCCTGGGGTCCCAGGAGCTCGTCCTGATCCGGCGCGAAGCGGAATCTTTCCGGAGGAAGAGGCTGATCGGGGTCCGGTTCGTGCCGTTGGTGCGGCGGGCCGACGCGGGAAGGCGGCGAGACATGATAAGGAGAGGACGATGATAGCGAAAGCTGGAACGCGAATGGCCGCGGCCGTCCTGGGGCTGGCATTCCTCACGGCGGGGCTCCTGGCATTCTGCCGTGCCCCCGAAAAGGACAGGTTCGTCAAGGTCTTCTTCCCCGACGGCAAGGCGGTCACCGCCGAGCTGGCCGTGACCGACGCGGAGAGGGCGCGGGGCCTGATGTTCCGGAAGAGGATCGAGGCCGATCAGGGAATGCTCTTCGTCTTCGAAGAGGAGGGGGTCTATCCCTTCTGGATGAAGAACACGCTCATCCCTCTGGATATCCTCTGGCTCGGCCGCGACCGGCGTATCGTCCATATCGCCGCCGACGTCCCGCCGTGCGAAGCCGACCCTTGCCCGTCCTACGGGCCGGGAGCCCCGGCCCTGTTCGTCCTCGAGCTCAAGGCCGGCGAATGCCGGGCCCGGGGCCTCGAGCCCGGAGACCGGCTGGAATTCGTCCTCTAGATCATCACGAACGATTTCTCGATGGTGGCGCTCTTCTCGGAATGGGCGTCCCGGACCGTGAGGAGGATCTTGTATCGGCCGGGCTGAAGGCCTGTGAACGAGAAGTTGAAGGTCAGGGCGATCTCGGTGTTGGCATTCCAGGAAGAGAAGCGGGGGCTGGCGAAATCTTTCTGGCCGCCCAGCACCTTGCCCGCCGCGTCCTCGAGGGAGAAATCGGCCGAGAACCCGAATTCGTGCTTGCCGTCCCCCGACCCCATCAGGACCTGGCCGACCGGCTCGAGATACAGGTAGATGACGTCCCCGGCCCCGAACGTATCGGAAGCCCGGGGCTCGTAGATCCCGTAGCTCGCCGAGTCGCTCGTGACGAACTTGACGTTTTCGAGGAGGAGGGGAGACCGCTCCCGGAAGGCCTCGAACGACGACCTGAGAGCGGCCAGGGCCGCCGAATAATCACTTCCGGCCAGGGCCGCCTCGAAGCGCGCGAATCCGGCGTCGAAGGCGCTTGGTTCGGACTTCTTTCCGGAACATCCGAAGGATATGGCCAACAGGGCCGCGAGGCCCAGGACGTAGCGGCGTTTCATGGGTCACCTCCGTTCGTTTGACGCCTCAGGATAGGTCGAATATAATCCGTTGTCAACATGAGCGCCGACGCCTTTCGCGACCGCATTTCCCGGGGGGTCCTTCTCTGCGACGGCGGTATGGGGACGATGCTCTATGCCAAGGGCGTCTATATCAATACGTGCTTCGACGAGCTCAACCTCACCGGCCCCGACCTCGTCCGGGAAGTCCACGCGGAGTACCTCCGGAGCGGGGCCGACGTCATCGAGACGAACACGTTCGGAGCCAGTCGCTACAAGCTGAAGAAATTCGGCCTCGAGGACCGGACGGTCGCCGTCAACCGGGCGGGAGCGGCGATCGCCCGGGATGCCGCCGGGCCGGACGCCCTGGTCGCGGGGGCCATCGGACCGCTGGGCGTGAGCGTCGAGCCGTGGGGCCCGGTCCCGGCCGCCGAAGCCGGCGAGGCCTTCGCCGTCCAGGCGGACGCGCTCGCCTCGGGGGGCGTCGATCTCTTCATCCTGGAAACCTTTTCCGACCTCAACGAGATCCGCGCCGCATTGGAAGCGGTCCGGAGGGCGGGGAGGGGCCTGCCCGTCGTCGCCCAGATGACGATCGGCGAGGACGGCGCGAGCCGCTACGGAACGACTCCGGAGGATTTCACCCGGAAGCTCGAGGAATGGGGGGCCGACGTCGTCGGGGTCAACTGCAGCGTCGGACCGGCGCCCATGCTCGAGTGCGTCGAACGCATGGCCCGGGTGACGGCCCTGCCCTTGTCGGCCATGCCCAATGCCGGCCTGCCGCGGGAGGTCGACGGGCGCAACCTCTATCTGAGCTCTCCCGACTATATGGCCGAATACGCCAAGAGGTTCATCCTCGCGGGCGTGAAGCTCGTCGGTGGCTGCTGCGGGACGACCCCGGCCCATATCAAGGCCATGCGGGGCGCCGTCCGCGCCCTCCAACCCCCCCGGCGTCACGTCGTTTCCGCCCTCCCCGCGGAGAGCGAAGGGCCGCGGATCGAGCCCGCGCCCAAAAGGGAACGGTCCGAGCTGGGGCGGAGGCTCGAGGACGGAGAGTTCGTCGTCAGCGTCGAGGTCGTCCCGCCGCGCGGACCGGACCCCGCCAAGACCCTGGAAGCGGCCCGCCGGCTTGCCGACAAGGGCATCCTCTGCGTCAACATTCCGGACGGACCCCGCGCGAGCGCCCGGATGAGCCCGATGGCCCTGGCCTTCCTCCTGGCCAAGGACGCGCGGATCGAGCCCATCCTTCACTATACGTGCCGGGACAGGAATCTCCTGGGCATGCAGTCGGACCTTCTCGGCATCTCCGCCCAGGGGATCCGGAACCTTCTCATCGTCACCGGAGATCCCCCGAAAATGGGGGATTATCCGAGCGCGACCGCCGTCTTCGACGTGGATTCGATCGGCCTCGTCGGCGTCGTCAGCTCGCTCAACCGGGGGAGGGACATCGGCGGCAAGACGATCAACGGACCGACGGGATTCCTCATCGGCGTCGGGGCGAACCCGGGGGCCGTCAATCCCGGGCACGAGCTCTCGAGGCTCGAGGCCAAGGTTCGGGCGGGCGCGGAGTTCGTGATCACCCAGCCGGTGTTCGATGTCCGCAAGCTCGAAGAATTCCTGGACGCCGTCTCGGGCTTCCAAGTTCCGGTCATCGCCGGCCTGTGGCCCCTCGCGAGCCTGCGGAACGCGGAGTTCATGAACAATGAGGTCCCGGGAGCGAGCGTCCCGGACGGGATCATGGACAGGATGAGGAAGGCTCAGGACCGCGGCGCCGAGGACGCGCGGGAAGAAGGCGTCCGGATCGCCCGTGAGATCCTGGCAGCCATCAAGCCCCTCGTCCGCGGCATCCAGATCAGCCCGCCCCTCGGCCGGTATGACCTCGCCCTCCGGGTGGTCGAAGGCCTCTGAGCGCCTAGTCCGTCCCGGCCGTCTTTCCTTCCGTGACCAGGAACCTCTCCAGCTCGCGCGCCGCGTTCTCCGAGGCCCTGCCTTCCCCGAGGCTCTTCCGGATCTCGAGGAAGCCGTCCCGCATTTCCCGGCGGGCGCTTTCCGAGCCAAGGACGCGGAGGGTCTCGCGGGCGAGATTCTCGGCCGTGAACTCTCCTTGGATCAGCTCGGGGACAAGCGGCCTTCCCGCCAGGATGTTGACGATGCTGTAATGGTCGATCTTGACGAATCTCCGTCCGGCGCGGTAGGTCAGCGGGGAGATCCGGTAGAAGGCGACGACCGGAGCGGCGAGAAGGGCGGCTTCGAGCGTGGCCGTACCGCAGGAGGACAGGACGATGTCCGCCGCGGCCATGGCCTCGTAACCGTCCCGGTCGAGGACGGTGATCCCCTCGATCGGTCCGGGCCAGGACCCTTCCAGGGCGCTTCGGTCCAGGCTTTCCGCGAGGACGAGGGCGAACTGAAGGTCGGGGGACGACCGGAGCCGGGCGACCGTTTCCGCGAGGACCGGAGCGTGATACCTGAGCTCGCCCCGGCGGCTTCCCGGAAGGAGGACGACGAGCTTCTTCGCGGGATCGAGCCCGTATTTGGCGAAGAGGTCGGCGCGGCCGAATTCCGCCCGGACCCGTTCGAGCAGGGGATGGCCGATATAGGAGGCGGGGATCCCTTCGGACCGGTAGATGGCCTCCTCGAACGGAAAGATCAGCATCATCCGTGACACGAATCGCCGGACGGCCTTGAGACGGCCCCGCCTCCAGGCCCAGACTGTGGGGCTGACGTAGTAGAGGACCGGGACCCCGGCCTTATTAAGCTTCTTCGCCAGGCGCAGGTTGAAATCGGGCGAATCGATGAGGACGGCGGCGGAGGGCTTCCGTGACGAAGCCTCCCGGACGAGATGGCGGAAGATCCAGCGGATGCGCGGGACCTGCGAGAGGACCTCGAAGATCCCCATCACGGCCAGGTGCCCGGTCGGGAAGAGGATCTCGACCCCCTCGGCGGCCATCCGCTTGCCGCCGATCCCGAAGAACGCGGTTTCCGGCCGGAGCTTGCGGAACTCGCGGACGAGGGCCGCCCCGTATCTCTCTCCGGAGCTTTCCCCGGCGACGATGAGGACGGAGCCGCTCACTCCTCCGCTCCCGATCCCTCTTCTTGCTCTTCTTCCTCTTGCTCCCCGCCCAGGCGGACGACCTTCGGCTGGGTGCCGGGATCGTGGCCGTAATAAAAGAGCCACTTGTCGTACCGGTCCTGATCCTCGTAAAGGCGGATCGACGTCCTCTTCGAAGAGCTCACGACGCCGAGGACGCTCGGATTCTGGACGGAGCCGAGGGCGGAGAGGGGAGCGACGAGGACCTGTCGGGTCCCTCCGGCCTCGGCCTCGGCCTGCCCGCTCGGATTGAGAATGACGTCCCATTCGCCCGAGGCGGTCATGGGGTCGGGGAAGGGCCTCCGGAGGAATCCCCCGTCCAGGAGCTCTTTGAGGGACGCCGGGAAGCGGCCGGGGTTCTTCGCCTGGAAGAGCCGGATGGCCTCGACGTACTGGCGGCCGCGGAAAATGAGCTCCTCTTCCTTTTCCCGCTGGAGCTCGGTCTCGAGGACGGGGACGGCCACCGTGAGGGCCAGGGCGAGGACGAAGACGACCATCATCAGGATGATGAGGACGTAACCGGGTTTCCCGCGTTTCACCATGTGTTGAAGAGCGTGCCGTCCAGGGCCTTGGCTTCGGACCCGGATCGGACATCAATGACGCCCATATTCTCGGGCGGGGGTATATTCGTCGGGGGCCGGCGTCTCCCGGACCTCGACCCAGGTCGTCGCCGATTTCGTCATCGGGTCGACCGGGATGGTCCGGAGGTATTTCTCGTCGACCAGGGTCTGGAGAGAAGCCGGGTACTTGCCCTTGTCCTGGAAATACTGGTCGATGAGCTTGCGGAACTGGAACAGGTCTTCCTTGAGGACGGCTTCCCGGGCCCGCTTGGCCGCGCTCTGGTACTGGGGGAGGCCCAGTCCGACCAGGATCCCGATGAGGGTGAAGACGATGATCATCTCGATGAGCGTGAACCCGGAGCCCTTCGCTTTTCGTCGTGTCATGCCGCCCTCACCAGTCCTTGTACCTGGTGCCGTCCAGGGCCTTGGCCCGGCTCTTCGAATAGACGTCATAGACGTTCTCTTCCCCCCAGACGTCGCTGTCGCGGTCGTCCTGGTAGGATCGCAGCCCCCACTCCGTCGAGCCCGTCATCGGGTCCCGGGGGATTCGGCGCAGGAAGCGGACGAGTTTTTTTTTCGCTTCGGGGCGCGCCCGTCCCGTCCCCTCCGCCTCCTGGCCCTCCGAGGGGGTCTCCTCGATCTCGACGCCTTTGACCAGGGTCTCGAGGTCCGGGGGATAGCCCTCGCTGTCCTCCTCCGTCTCGATCTTCTTTTCGTCGGCCAGCTTCTTGTAGGCGTCGATGGCCTCGCGGATCTGGCGCAGGTCCCGCGGAGCTCGATCTCCTTTTCGCGCTTGGACGGCGGTTTTGGCGATGGGGAAGATCGCCGAGGCCAGGATCGCCAGGACCGTCAGGGTCACCAGCATCTCGACCAGGGTGAATCCCCGGCCGGCCGGAGCGTGCGGTTCCCGTCCCCGCGAACATGTGAGACCTAGTATCGGTTGCGGCGACCCCTGTCCCTCGGTACGGCCGCGGCCTCTGCGGTCGTCCGGCTCCGGCCGCCGTTCGGGCCTGGCTTCCTTCGGGCGGCAGCCGGGGGCGTCGGGGTCCGCGCAGGGCCTTCAGGCTGACCCGGACCTTGCGGTCCTCGTCGATGGTGATGCACCTTGACCGTCAGGTCCTGGCCCATCTGGATGACGTCCCGGATGCTCTTGATCCGGTAGGGCGCGACCTCGGAGATGTGGAGGAGGCCGACGAGGTTGGGCAGGATCTCGACGAACGCGCCGTATTCCTCGAGGCGGATGACCTTGCCCGTGTAGGTCTTGCCGATCTCGGCCTCGGCCGTGATGTCGCGGATCATCTGCATGGCCTTCTCGGCCGCGGCGACGTCCGTCGAGGCGATGGTGATCTTGCCGTCGTCCTCGATGTCGATCTTGGCCCCGGTCATGGCGACGATCTTCTTGATGACCTTGCCGGCGGGCCCGATGACCTCGCTCGACCTTCTCGGGGTTGACGAAGAGGGTGAAGATGCGCGGCGCGTAAGGCGAGATGTCGGCCCGCGGGGCCGGCGAGGGCCTCTTTCATCCTGGCCAGGACCTGGAGCCGGGCCTGGCGGGACTTGGCGAAGGCCTCCCGGAGCAGGGCGAGGGTGACGGACGGGATCTTCAGGTCCATCTGGATGGCGGTGACGCCCTTTTCGCGTCCCGACGACCTTGAAGTCCATGTCCCCGAGGTGGTCTTCGAGGCCGGCGATGTCGGTCAGGATGGCGTAGCCGTCGCCGTCCGGTGACGAGGCCCATGGCGATGCCGGCGACGATCATCTTCAGGGGGACGCCGGCGTCCATCAGGGCCAGGACGCCGCCGCAGACCGTGGCCATGGAGGAGGAGCCGTTGGATTCCAGGATGTCGGAGACGATGCGGATCGTGTAGGGGAACGTCTCGTCGTCGGGGATGGAGGGCAGGATGCGACTTTTCGGCCAGGGCGCCGTGCCCGATCTCCCGGCGGCCCGGGCCCCTCAGGAAGCCCACCTCGCCGACCGAGAACGGCGGGAAGTTGTAGTGGAGCATGAACCGCTTCTTGGTATTCCTCGCCGAGGCTGTCCAGCCGCTGGGCGTCCTCGACCGTGCCCAGGGTGACCGTGGCCAGGCACTGGGTCTCGCCCCGGGTGAAGAGGGCCGAACCGTGGGTCCGGGGCAGGAGGCCGACCTCGATCGTGATCGGCCGGATCTCGTCGAACCGCCGGCCGTCGGTCCGCCTTCCCTGGTTGAGGATGAAGCTCGCGGACGAGCTTCTCCTCGAGCTCGTAGAAGATCTCCTTGGTCTCCTGGGCTTCTCTTCGGGCTTGTCTTCGGGGATCGGCGAGCCAGGAGCGGCTTCGCAGGACCTTCTTGACGGCCGCCTCGCTCTGGCCTTCTTGTCCTTGATCTGGATGGCCTCGAGGAGGGCCGCGGCCGATGCTCGCTGCTCGATCCGGGCCAGCTTCGCTCGGGTTCGAGGGCCTTGGGCGTGAATTCGCGCTTCTTGATGCCGAGCTGGGCGAAGAGGTCCTTCTGGGCCTGGATGATCTGCCGGATGGTCTCGTGGGCCAGGGTGATGCCCTCGATGAGCTTTTCCTCCTCGACTTCCTTGGCCCCGGCCTCGATCATGACGACGCCGTCCTCGGTGCCGACGACGGTCATGTTGAGCGGGCTCGCGGTCGAGCTCGCGGTCACGGTCGGGTTGATGACGAACGCGCCGTCGACCAGGCCGACCTTGACGGCGCCGATGGGGGTCGTGAACGGGATGTCGGAGAAGTAGAGGGCGGCCGAGGCGCCGATGACGCCGAGCGTGTCGGGCTCGTTCTCCAGGTCGGCCGAGAGGAGGAGGCCGACGATCTGGGTGTCGAAGAAGTAGCCTTCGGGGAAGAGCGGCCGGATCGGCCGGTCGATCAGCCGGGCCATCCAGGATCTCGCGCTCCGAGGGCCGGCCTTCGCGCTTGAAGAAGCCGCCGGGGATCTTGCCGGCGGCATAGGTGTTCTCGCGGTAGTCGACGATGAGGGGGAGGAAGGGCTTGGCCTCCTTGACCTCCTTCTTGGACGTGGCCGTGACGAGCATGATGGTGTCGCCGTAGCGGACCAGGGCCGAGCCGTCGGCCTGCTTGGCGACCTTGCCGATCTCGATGGACAGGGTCCGGTTGTTGATCTCGAGACTGATGGTGTGTGACATGTTGGGTTCCTTTGGAGGCCGGGGCCTACTTGCGCAGGCCGAGCTTCTGGATGAGCTTTTCGTAGCGGCTGACATCTTCTTCTTGAGGTATTCGAGGAGCCGCTTTCTCTGGCCGACGAGCTTCATCAGTCCCGACCGGGAATGATGGTCCTTCTTGTGGGTCGAGAAATGCTCGATGAGCATGTTGATCCGCTCGGTGAGGAGGGCGACCTGGACCTCGGGCGACCCCGAATCCGTGGGATGCGCCTGATTGTCCTTGACGATCTTGGTCTTCACTTCTTTGCTAAGCACGCGGTATTCTCCTATGTTTTTTTTCGCCCTGTATCATATCAAAGGGAGGGGGAAAAGTAAACTGTTTATTTTCTGCGCTTCCGGGGGCAGGACTCCGGCGTTCCGGAGGGGGACCGCCCTCAGGGCTTCAGGGACTTCTTCCGGAGGAGGAGCTGTCGGGCGTACTTGGATGTCAATCCGCCCTGCTTTTCCTGGACCTCGGCCAGCTTGGCGTCAAGCTCGGCGATCGTCATCTCGTTGATCTTCTTGTTCCCGGCGGGGGCCTCGGGGGTCCCGGCCTGATCGGCTTTCTTTTCTTCGGCCATGCTCGTTTCCTTTCGAATCTCCTGAAAACTTTCCGTGAGGGGTTCCGGAAGCCCAGATTACCAGATTCCCTTCCCGGAGGCAACCGCGGGACCATCCCGGTCCTCCGCCCCGGCCCTCCGGCGGCCCGGGGAACGTTGCGCGGCCCGGGGGAATCTAGTATAGTCAAGGGCCGTGTACCTGATCTATTCGTTCGCCCTGGCCGTCGCGCTCGCCCTCTATCTCCCCTTCTATGCGTTCCGGATGAAGGTCCTGAAAAAGGACCGCGTCCATCTCCGCGAGCGCCTCGCCCTGGGCCTGGAGAGCCGGCCGGAGGGCCGGGAAGCGGTCTGGATCCACGCGGTCTCGGTGGGCGAGGTCATTTCGCTCCAGCACCTCATCCGGGAGCTCAAGCGCCGGCATCCCGAGTGGGACATCGTCTTCTCCACGCTCACCCATACCGGGATCAAGGTGGCCAGGGAAAAGCTCGTCGAGGCGGACCGGATCTTCTTCGTCCCCCTCGATTTCCGGCGCGTCATCCGCCGGGTCTTCCGGGCCGTGCGCCCCGGCGCCCTTGTCCTGGCGGAATCCGAGTTCTGGCCGAACCTCGTCGGCGAGGCGGCCGACCGTGGGCTGAAGGTCCTCCTGATCAACGGGCGGATCTCCGAGCATACCTTCAAGGTCTACGAGGACATCCGGCCGATCGCCCGGCGCATCCTCGGGAACGTCGACCGCTTCCTCGTCCAGACCGACGAGGACCGGGAGAGGCTCGAACGGCTGGGGATCGAGCCCGCGAGGCTCGAGGTCGCCGGCAACCTGAAGTCCGAGGTCCGGCTCCCCGTTTTCTCCGAGGGGGAGCTTCGGGATTTCAAGCGAAGCCTCGGGCTCGGGGACGGGGAGAAGGTCGTCGTCGCCGGCTCGACGCGGAAGGGCGAGGAGGACCGCCTTCTCAAGGCGTTCGCCGAGGCGCGCAAGGAGCGGCCGGACCTCCGGTTCATCGTCGCTCCCCGGCACATCGAGAGGGCCGGGGAGATCGAAAGGGCCGCCCAGGCGACCGGCTTCACTGTCGTCCGGCGGACGCAGGCCCGGCCGGAAGATCGATGGGATGTGCTTGTCCTGGACACGATCGGGGAGCTGGCCCGCGTTTATGCTCTTTCGGACGCGGCGTTCGTCGGCGGGAGCCTCGTCGATTGGGGCGGCCACAACATCCTCGAGCCGGCCTATTACGGAAAGCCGGTCTTCTTCGGGCCTCACATGCAGAACTTCGCCCGGCTGGCGGACTCGTTCATCCGGGCGGGAGGCGCCAGGATCGTCCGGACGGACCCGGATCTCGTGGACATGTTCCTTCTCCGGGACAGTGAAGGCCTCGAAAGAATGGGCGCACAGGCCCGGGCCCATCTGGCGTCGCTCGGCGGAGCGACGGAACGGACCATCCGGGCCATTGAATGGGCCATGACGAAAAAGGGCTGAGGTCGAGTTTGCGCTCGAGATCTAGATCGGGCTCAGGAACGCGCCGGGTGCTGGCCGTCGTCCTGATCCTCGGCTTGACGCCCTTCGCGACCGGGGCCGCGACCGAAAAGGACGCCGGGTCGTTCTCCCGGGCGTTCCATATGACCCCGCCCGTCATCGGGAAGACTCTCGCCTCGCCCGCCCACTGGAAGGGTTCGGACTTTCTGAAGCTCTCGGCCGTCGTCGGCGCCGGATTCTTCCTTGGCTTCGCGGACGAGGGCATCCGGAACAGCGTCATGGATCATCGGACGCTGGGCGAGAAGCATTTCTTCGAGCACGTTACGCACTTTGGCGACGGGATCATCCTCGGCGGTTTCATGGCGGGGCTCTTTGCGGTCGGCCAGTTCTCCGGGAACGATGGATTGAGGAAGACGGCGTGGCTCGGGGTCGAGAGCTACCTCACCGCGAGCGTTTTCTCGACGGTCCTCAAACTTGCGATCGGACGGGACAGGCCCGGAGTAGATAAGGGGAACCGGAGCTTCCATCCGTTCTCGACGCGATCGTCGCAAACGTCCATGCCGTCCGGGCACGCGACCTCCGTATGGTCCGTGGCCACTGTCATCGCGGATCGGGCGGAAAACGGTTTTGTCGATGCCGCCTGCTATGGCGTCGCCGTCCTGACTTCGCTTTCACGGATCTATGTGGACAAGCACTGGGCCTCGGACATCCTCATCGGATCGGCGATCGGATATTTCACCGCCAAGAAGATCTGTGCCTTGAACCGGGACCCCGGAGGTCCGAGGCTTTCGGCGTCGTTCGGGCCCGCCGGCCGCGGGCAGGCCATCACCCTTTCGCTCACGTTCTGACGGACCATGAAATCGCCTGGCCGTCGGGCTCGACTTCAGGACGGCCGCGAGCTTCGGGCGCTCAAGAGTTCCCGCGCCGCCGTTATGCCCTCGTTCTTCAAGGCGGGGCGAGAAGCGGGGCTCAGGACTACCCCAGGACAAACCCCGCTATTCCTGCGGGAAGTCAAAAGGGTTGACCCGTTCGCTGACGCTGGACCCCGCCTTTCCAGGCGGGGCGAGAGGCGGGGCTCAGGGTAACCCCATAATAGCTCTAGCTTTTATGGGGTTGACGGCGCTCCGCGTCCGGCGATATAGTCGCAATCGGCGCGAGGAATGACGGGCGCGTCCCGTCGCCATTCGAGTGGACCGACCGTGTAAGGAGGTTGACGATGACCGAACAACTGAAAAAGATCCTCAGCGACTCCAAGACCGCCCGCTGGACGGTGATCATGCTGATCTCGGTCACCATGTTCGCCGGGTATTTCCTGTCCGACGTCATGTCGCCGCTCCAGGGCATGCTCGAAAAGCAGCTGGGTTGGAGCAGTACGGACTATGGATGGTATACCGGCGCCTACGGCTGGTTCAACGTTTTCCTGTTCTTCCTGATCCTCGGCGGGATGATCCTCGACCGGCTCGGTTCCCGTTTCGCCGGCCTGGCTTCGGCGATCGTCATGGTCGCGGGAGCATCCATTAAATATTGGGCCATCACGACCCATGTCCTCGACGGGCGGAGCTGGCACATCCTGTTCTGGACCTTCCCCGCCCAGGTCTGGATGGCGGCCTTCGGATACGCCGTCTTCGGCGTCGGGGTGGAGGTGGCGGGCATCACCACGTCCAAGATCATCGTCAAGTGGTTCAAGGGCCACGAATTGGCGTTGGCCATGGGCCTGCAGTTGGCCATTGCCCGACTGGGAACGGCCGTCGCCCTCTCGACCTCACTGCCGATCGCCAAGGCCTTCGGGCGCGTCTCGGCGCCGGTCCTGTTCTGCCTGGTCATGCTCTGCGTCGGTCTGCTGAGCTTCTTCGTCTTCACGTTCAAGGACAGGAAGCTCGACGCCACGATCGCCGCCGCCAAGGTCGGCACGGACGCCCCGCCGGAGGAGGCCTTCAGGCTGAAGGACATCCTGATGATCATCAGGAACCGGGGCTGGTGGTACGTGACCATCCTGTGCGCGCTGTTCTACTCCGCCGTGTTCCCGTTCCTGAAGTACGCCACCTATTTCATGGTCAACAAGTTCGGCGTCCCGGAATCGTGGGCGGGCGCCATCCCGGGTCTCCTGCCCTTCGGCACGATCCTGCTGACCCCCGTCTTCGGCAACCTGTACGACCGCAAGGGCAAGGGCGCCTCCATCATGATCCTCGGGTCGGCCCTCATCATCCTGGTCCACATGCTGTTCGCCGTCCCCATCCTGAACCATTGGCTGCTCGCCATCGGGCTCATGATCATCCTCGGGATCGGCTTCTCCCTCGTTCCTTCGGCCATGTGGCCGTCCGTCCCGAAGATCATCCCCGAGCGGCAGCTCGGAACGGCGTACGCGCTCATCTTCTGGGTCCAGAACGCGTTCGCCCTGATGTCCGTCCCGGCCCTGATCGGCTGGGTGCTCGACAAGTACTGCGTGATCGGGACCGTCGTGAGGGACGGGCAATCCGTAACCGCCTATAATTACACCATCCCCATGATCATTTTCATGACGTTCGGCCTGACGGCCCTCGTTTTCGCGTTCCTTCTGAAAGCGGAAGACAAGAAGAAGGGCTACGGCCTCGAGCTGCCCAACATCCGGAAATAGGGCGCTTCCATGGAGTCGAAACGGTCCTCATCGGAGGCCTCCTCGGCCAAGGCCGGGAGAAGACGCTCCCCAGCCCCATCGAAGGCTTGAAGGTCGATGCCGCAGGCGATGGATGACGGGGCTGCCCGCAGGCTTTTCAAGAACGGGGGAGCGTGGAGGGCGTGGCTCGCGAAGCACCACGACAAGGAAAAGGGGATCTGGCTCCTCTATTACAAGAAGGGATCCGGGAAGACATCGATCACCTACCCGGAGGCGCTCGACGAGGCCCTCTGCTATGGATGGATCGATTCCATCGTCAAGAAATGCGACGAAGAAAGATACATGCAGAGGTATACGCCGCGAAATCCCCGGAGCCTGTGGTCGGCCGCGAACAAGGGGCACGTCGCAAGGCTCATCCGCGAAGGCCGGATGACCGAACACGGGCTGGCGAAGGTCGAGGCGGCCAAACGGAACGGCTCATGGACGAGGCTCGACGCGATCGACCGGGACCGCGAGCCGCCGCGGGACCTCCTCGAGGCCCTGGCCGCCGACCCTGAGGCCGGAACGTGCTTTACAAAGATGTCGCCGTCGTCCAGGAAGCTCTATAGCTTCTGGGTCGACAGCGCCAAAAGGCCGGAGACGAAGACGCGGCGGATCGCCGAGACCCTCGCCCGGGTCAAGGCGGGCCGGCGGCCCGGGATCTGATCCCCTGCTTCCGGAATCCGTGGACGGATATACCCGATATTTGCTATGCTTGCCCAAAGGAGAAAACGCCATGGCCGAAATTTCGCGCAGGGACTTCATGAGGACGGCTGGACTGGCGGCGGCGGGGGGCTGTGGGCTGCTACTCAAAGGCTGTGCGTCCAAGACCTCGTATGACGTCGTCATCAAGGACGGACTCGTCGTCGACGGGCTGGGGACCCCCGGCCGCGTCGCCGATATCGGGATCGTCGGGGATTCCATCTCCCGGATCGGATCGATCCCGTCCTCCCGCGGCGCGTTGGTCATCCCGGCCCGGGGGATGGTCGTCGCCCCCGGTTTCATCGACGTTCACAATCACACCGACATCAATATCCTGGTGAATCCCAAGGCCGAAAGCTGTATCCGCCAGGGCGTGACCACCCTTGTCGCGGGCCAATGCGGCGACTCGCCGTTCCCGCTTTCGGACGCGATGTTCGAGGAAGCGGAGAGGAACATGAGGAAGGAATACGGCCTCGTCCTCTCCTGGCGCGATATCCGGGGGTTCTATGCCCTCATCGACCGGGCGGGCACGGCCCTGAATTTTTCGTCGTTCGTAGGACAGGGGACCGTCCGGGCGGCCGCCATGGGGTATGGGGACGGAAAACCTCAACCGGCCGAGCTCGAGCTCATGAAAAAGCTTGTCGCCGAGAGCATGGCCGGCGGGGCTTTCGGCATCTCGACCGGCCTCGAGTACGCGCCGGGAGGATTCTCGTCGACGGAGGAGCTCATCGAGGTTTGCCGGGCGGCCGCACCCTATAAAGCGATGTACGCCACTCATATGCGGGACGAAGAAGATTTCGTCGTCGAGGCCGTGGACGAGGCCATCCGTATCGCCCGGGAAGCCGGCCTTCCCCTCGAGATCTCCCACCTGAAGACGGGGTACGTCCGCAACTGGCCCAAGCTCGGGACCATCCTCGAACACATCGAAGCGGCCCGGGCGGAAGGCCTGGACGTCTTCTGCGACCGTTACCCGTACGTCGCGTCGGCGACGGGCCTCGACCTGTATTTCCCGTTATGGGCGAGGGAAGGGACGACGGATGTCTTCCTGGGTCGGCTCCGCGATCCGGGGCTCGAGGAAAAGCTCAAGGCCTACGTTGATACCAAAGAGGCGGAGATGGGCTCCTGGGACAAGGTCCTCATTTCCGGCGTCGGTACGGAAAAGAACAAAGGGCTCGAGGGCATGAACATCCTCGAGGCCTCCCGGAAACAGGGCAAGCCGCCCTACGATTTCATCAGGGACCTTCTCATCGAGGAGAGAGGCCGCGTGGGCATCGTCCAGTTCGCCATGAGCGAGGACAACCTCAGGACCCTCATGGCCCATCCCCTCGTCGGGATCGGCTCGGACGGCTCCGCCCTCGCGCCCTACGGCCCCCTGGGCAAGGGCAAGCCCCACCCCCGTTCGTACGGCGCCTTCCCGAGGGCCCTCGGCAAGTATGTCCGCGAGGAACGGCTCCTGCCCCTCGAAGCGATGGTCCGGAAGATGACCTCGGTCCCCGCCGAAAGGTTCGGCTTCGAGAGAAGAGGGGTCCTGCGGGCCGGCAACTTTGCGGACATTGTCGTGTTCGACCCCGACAGGATCCGCGACAAGGCCACATGGGCCGATCCTCATCAATACCCGGAAGGCATCCCCCATGTCCTCGTCAACGGGAAGGTGGTCATCAAGGACGGCGAACATACCGGAATCACGGCCGGCGCGGTGCTCCGGAAGGGGGGCCCGGAGGCGGCGTGATGGTCCGGAGATCCCGGGCCGTCCTTGCGCTCGTCGTCGTCGTCGCTTCGGCGGCGGCGGCAGCGGCGCTTTCCGCGGCGCGGCAGGATACGCCCCCGGGCCCGGTCATCGGGCTCAAGTACAGGTCCCTCAAGCCCGGCGAGGCCATCGTCGCCACGCTCGAGAACGGGAAGGGCGTCCGCCGGGCCGTCTTCAGCTTTCGCGGGCGGGACTATGAGCTCGTCAATTCCGCGGGCGCGGACGAGGCTCTCGTCTTCATCGGCCTCGACCTGGGGACCCCCGCGGGGACCTATCCCTTATCGGTCGCCGTCGAGAGGTCGGGAGGCGCCCGTGAGATCCTGCGCCGGGACATCGTGGTCGAAGCCAAGGAGTTCCCGAGCAAGAAGCTCTGGGTCAAGGAGAGCTTCGCCGTCCCCCCGAAGTCCGTCGAGGAACGGATCGCCAGGGAGGGCGAGCTCGTCGCGGCCGTCTACGCGAGGGTCACGCCCCGCTGGCTGGGCCGTGGGGATTTCGTCCTTCCGCACGAGGGCAAGGCCTTTCCCAACTTCGGCCAGCGTCGGATCTACAACGACAAGCCGCGCTCGACCCACGCCGGCGTGGATATCGCCGCGCCCATGGGGTCTCCCATCCGGGCCGCCAACGCCGGCACGGTCGTCCTGGCCAGCGACCTGTATCTCTCGGGCCGGACCGTCATCATCGAACACGGGCTCGGCGTCTTCAGCTCCTACGGACACATGTCGAAGATCCTGGTGAAGAGGGGAGCGTCCGTCGGGAAGGGCGATATCCTCGGAAAGGCCGGCTCGACCGGCCGGTCCACCGGCCCCCACCTCCATTGGGCCGTGAGGATCTACGACGCGCGCGTCGATCCCTTCTCCCTGCTGGGCCTCGGCCTCGAGTAGGGGGCTCCGGCCCCCCTGCGGAGTGAGACGCCCGGCCGCGGTTTCCCGTCATCAACGAGATGGTGTAGACTGGGAGACCCATGCCCGTCCCGAAAAAGATCGAGATCAACGACGAGTTCCGGAAAGCCCTGGAGCTGATGGAAGGGACGAACAGCCACGTTTTCGTGACGGGGAAGGCCGGGACGGGGAAATCGACGCTCCTCGAGCACTTCCGGACCGTCACGGGAAAGAAGATCGCCGTGCTCGCGCCGACGGGCGTGGCCGCCCTGAACGTCGACGGCCAGACGGTCCACTCCTTCTGCCGGTTCAAGCCCGGCGTCACCCTCGACACGGTCAAGAAGGCCCGCGGGGAGGGGGCGGACCTCTACCGGAATCTCGACGCCGTCGTCATCGACGAGATCTCCATGGTCCGGGCCGACCTCCTGGATTGCGTCGAGAAGTTCCTCCGCCTGAACGGCCGCCGCCCCCGGGCCTGGTTCGGCGGGACGCAGATGATCTTCATCGGCGATCTCTATCAGCTCCCTCCGGTGGTCACGACCCCGGAGAAGGACATCTTCTCCGGCCGCTACGAGACGCCGTATTTCTTTTCTTCGAAGATCTTCGCCGAACCGACGTTCGACATGGAGCTCGTCGAGCTCGAAAAGGTCTACCGACAGACGGACGCGGAGTTCGTCCGGCTCCTCAACGCCTTCCGGAACGGTTCGGTCACGGCCGAGGACGTCGCCCTCCTCAACGAGAAGCTCGACCCCGCCTTCACGCCCCCCGACAGGGACTTCTACATCACCCTGACCAGCACGAACGACCTGGCGGGGCAACGGAACCGGGAAAAGCTCGACCGCCTGCGGGGGGAGACCTGGACCTCGCGCGGCGAGCTCGACGGCGAGTTCGAGCGGTCCTCGCTCCCGGCCGACGAGCTCCTCGAGCTCAAGGCCGGGGCCCAGGTCATGCTGGTCAACAACGACCGGCAGGGCCGGTGGGTCAACGGGTCCATCGGCAGGGTCGCCGGATTCACCCGGGAGGAAGAGGGACACGACCGCGTCCTCGTCGAGCTCCGGGACGGACCGACCGTCGAGGTCGAGCCCTGGGTCTGGGAGCTCTTCCGGTACGGCTACGACAAGGAGGCGAACCGGATCTACGCGGAGCCGACCGGGTCCTTCACCCAGTATCCGCTGAAGCTCGCCTGGGCGGTCACGATCCACAAGAGCCAGGGGAAGACCTTCGACAGGGTCGTCGTGGACATCGGGCGCGGCACGTTCGCCCACGGCCAGCTCTATGTCGCCCTCAGCCGCTGTACGAACTTCCCGGGCCTCGTCCTCCGGACGCGGGTCGGCAGACAGCACATCCGGCTGGACTATCGCGTCATCCGTTTCCTGACCAGGTACCAATACCGGAAGGCCGAGGAACGACTCTCCTATGCGGACAAGAAAGCGCTCATCCGGAGGGCCATCAGGAGCCGCGTCGAGCTGGACATCGTCTATCTGAAGACCGACGATGCCAAAACGCGCCGCCGCATCCGGCCCGAGAGCATCGAGATGATGGAGTACCGGGGCAAGGCCTTCGAGGGAGTCCGGGCGTTCTGCCACAAGAGGGGAGAGCCCCGGACGTTCCGCATCGACCGGATGCTCGAGGTCGACGAGGTTCGGGCCAGGGCGTCAAGGGACTGACCCGAATTCGCCGGAGCCCTTCCGGGCGGGGCTCAGGGTCAACCCCATACATCCTCGATACCAGTGTCGGGCAGGCGAAGGGTTTGACAAAGGCCGGGAGGCTTCCTATAGTAGAGGCTCAAAAAAAGGACCCAAGCATGACGATCACGAGCTTTCCCGACGCCGTCCGTAAAGCCTACGCGGCCGGCCAGGAGGACGAAGCCCTCGAGCCCATCGTCCGGGTGGACGCGGCGGGCCGTCCCGTGGGCAAGATCGCGGCCGGAGATTCCGTCATCTTCTACGACATCCGGGGCGAGCGGGAAGTCGAGCTGACGGAAGCCCTCGTCGACCCGGCATTCTCGCATTTTCCCGCCCGCCGTCTCGATCTCAATTTCGTCACGCTCATCGAGTACTCGCGGTCCCTGGGCGTCAAGGTCGCCTTCCCGCCCGAGGAGCATCTCAAGAACACCCTGGTCGAGGTCCTCTCGCTCGCCGGCTTCCGAGTGATCAAGGTCGCGGAGTCGGAGAAGGCCATCCACGTCGCCTACTTCTTCAACGGCAAGAGCGATACGGTCTTTCCCCGCGAGGAACGGGTGGTCGTCCCGTCCCCTCAGACCGGAGATTACGCTTCCGTTCCGGCCATGAGCGCCGCGGGCGTCGTCGACGCGGTCGAAAAGGCCCTGGCCGGCAACGGCTCCAAGCTCGTCATCGCCAACCTCGCCAACGTGGACGTCGTCGGCCACATCGAGGACAAGAAGGCCGTGCTCGAGGCCATCGGGACCGTGGACAAGGCCCTCGGACGGATCGTGGAGGCCGCCCGGCGGGAGAAGGCCGTCCTCGTCGTCACCGCCGACCACGGGACCGTGGAGGAATGGCTCTACCCGGACGGGACCGTGAACACCGGGCACACGAAGAATCCGGTCCCGTTCATCCTGGCCGATCTTTCCGGCGAGCCCGGCGCCGCCGCCCGATTGAGAGCGTCCGGGGAGCTGGCCGACGTCGCCCCCACGATCCTCGCGCTGGCGGGAGTCGCCGTCCCGCCGGAGATGACCGGCCGGAGCCTCCTCGAGGGCCCGGCGCCGATCGGGCCCCGCCGGAAGATCATGCTCCTCATCCTCGACGGCTGGGGCCGGCGCGAGGACGCTGTTCGGCAACATGATCCTGGAGGCGGAGACGCCGCATTTCGACGGCCTCTGGTCGGCCTTCCCGCACGCCGTCCTCGACTCGTTCGGCGAGGCCGTGGGCATGCCGGCCGGAACCGTCGGCAATTCCGAGGCCGGGCATCTCCATCTCGGCGCGGGCCGGCGCGTCCTCCTCGACCGGGTCAAGATCGACAAGGCCGTCGAGGACGGGACGTTCTTCCGGAACGAAGCGTTCGTCTGGGCGATGGAGCGCGCCCGGGCGGCCGACCGGGCCCTTCACCTCATGGGCATCGTCTCCCATTACAGCTCGCACGGCACGATCCGCCATCTCTTCGCCCTCCTGCGCATGGCCCGGGACGCCGGGCCTGAAGGATGTTTTCGTCCACTGCTTCATCGGCCGGCGGGGGGAGAGGCCGGAGAGCGGGGCCATTTATGTGGAGAAGGTCGAGGAGACCTGCCGGGATCTCGGCGACGGGCGAGGTCGTGACGGTCATGGGTCGATTCTGGCCCCTGGACCGGGAGGAGAACTGGGACCGCGTCGAAAAAGCCTATCGCGCCCTCGTCGACGGCGTCGGCACGAGGGTTTCCCGCCGGGACGCGTGACGAGGAACTTTTTACGCCGGCTCCCGTAAGACATTAAGATGAGCCTGGAAGTCAACGATATCCATTTCAGCTACGGGCCGATCGCCGCCCTCGCCGGCGTGAGCCTCAAGCTCGAGGGCGGCGCCGTGGGGCTCCTGGGGCCGAACGGCGCCGGAAAGAGCACGCTCCTCCGCATCCTCCTCGGGTTCCTGACGCCGTCGAAGGGGGAGGGGAGGGTCCTCGGCTACGACATCCGCACCGAAAGGGCGCTCATCCGCCGGTCGGTCGGCTATATGCCCGAGGACGACTGCTTCATCGTGGGCATGGACGCCGTTTCCTTCACCTCGTATTTCGGCGAGCTCTCGGGCATGCCCCGTCAGGAAGCCATGAAGAGGGCCCACGAGGTCCTGTTCTACGTCGGGCTCGGCGAATCGCGGTACAGGCTCCTCGACACGTATTCGGCCGGGATGAAGCAGCGGCTGAAGCTGGCCCAGGCCCTCGTCCACGATCCCAAGCTTCTGTTCCTCGACGAGCCGACGTCCAACCTCGACCCTCACGGCCGCCAGGAGATCCTCGAGCTCATCCGGGACATCTCCTCGGCCAAGGACATCCAGGTCCTCGTCTCGTCGCACATCCTGGCCGATATCGAGACCCTCTGCGCCGACGTCGTCATCCTGAACAAAGGCCAGGTCGCCGCCCAGGGGAGCTCTGGAGAGCCTCCGGGCGATCGACTACAGCCTGTTCGAGGTCCGCGTCAAGGGCGACGAGAGTCTTTTCCGGGGCGAAGCCGAGAGCTCGGGGATGCCGCGTCGACGAGACCGAGGACGGCATCCTCAAGGTCTATATGCCCGCCGACAAGGACCGGATGGAGATCTTCCGGGCGGCCGCTGCGGCCGGGGTCGCAGGTCCGTCACTTCGTCAAGAGCCGGACGTCGCTCGAGGACCTCTTCGCCCGGACGGTGGGAGTGGATTGATGGCGACGATCCGCGAGAAGGGCTACACCCACTGGGACGGGACGCTCCAGGAGCGCCGTTTCCCCTGGTGGCCGATCACCCGGACCGGGCATCCTGCTGACGTTCCGGAAGAAGCAATTCAAGTTCTTCTTCACCTTCGCCTTCGTCCCCGCCCTGGTCTTCCTGGCCGGGATCTATATCTCGGAGCGGCTCGAGGACTTCAAGTTCATGTTCAAGGGCTCGGAGAAGTTCATCACCATCAATCCGGCCTACTTCAAGACCTATTTCACGAGCGACTTCCTGCTGTTCATGATGGTCATGATCCTCGTCTTCGCCGGCGCGGGGCTCATCTCGGACGACCTGAAGCACAATGCCCTCCAGCTCTATTTCTCCCGGCCTCTCGGGAAAAAGGACTACCTGCTGGGCAAGGCCTCGGTCGTCTTCTTCTTCATCCTCCTCCTGACGCTGGTCCCCGGTCTCCTCTTCATCGTCTTCAAGCTCATCTTCTCCGGGAGCTTCCGGTTCCTGGCCGAATATCCCTGGCTCATCCTGTCCGTCATCGGCTATTCCGCCCTGCTGACCCTCTTTTTCGCCTGCTACACGCTCCTCCTGTCCGCGCTCAGCAAGAACCGGAGGTACGTGACCATCCTCATCTTCGCCGTCTACCTGTTCTCGGACATCCTCTACGGGATCCTGTTCGGCATCTTCCGCAGCCCGTACGTCGCCCTCTTCAGCCTCAAGGGGAACCTCCAGCAGGCCGGGGCGATGATGTTCGGTCAGAAGCCGCCGTTCGCCTTTCCGGCGTACCTTTCCTTCCTCGTCCTGGCCGCGATCTGCGCCGTGGCGGCCGCCGTTCTCTGGCGGCGGATCTGCGGAGCGTCGAGGTGGTCCGGTGAATCGCCGACGATCGAGACGCGGAACCTCTCCAAGTGGTACGGGAACGTCCTCGGCCTGAGCGACGTCACGCTGTCCATCGAGCCCGGGATCACCGGCCTGCTGGGGCCCAACGGGGCGGGCAAATCGACCTTCATGAAGCTCCTGACCGGCCAGCTCAAGCCCAACATCGGCGACGTCGCGGTCCTGGGCCGCCGGATCCGCAACGCCTATCCTCTGTTCGCCAAGATCGGCTTCTGCCCGGAATCGGACGCCTTCTACGAGGAGATCACCGGGTGGGAGTTCCTGACTGGGGCTCCTGTCCTTCTACGGCTATTCGCGGGACGAGGCCCGGGACCGGGCGACGAAGGCCCTGGACATCGTCGAGCTCACCGCGGACAAGGACCGGAGGATCCGCGGCTACAGCCGGGGCATGCGCCAGCGCATCAAGTTCGCCCAGGCCATCGCCCATGACCCCGAGATCATCATCCTCGACGAGCCGCTGAGCGGCCTCGACCCCCTGGGCAAGCGGAAGCTCATCCATCTCGTCAAGCAGTACCGGGACCAGGGCCGGACCATCCTCGTCTCGAGCCACGTCCTGCCGGAGATCGAGGCCATGACGTCGCGGATCATCCTCATCCACCAGGGGAAGATCCTGGCCCAGGGCGACATCCATTACATCCGCGACCTCATCGAGACGCATCCGCACGTCATCTCGATCAGGTGCGACGATCCCCGCGCCCTGGCCGCCCGGTTCGTGAACGGAACCCTACGTCCAGAACCTGAGCTTCGGGCCGGACGCGGACGGCCTCGTCGTCGAGACCCACAACCGGGACGCCTTCTTCGGCCGGCTCGAACGCCGTCATCCTGGAGGGGGGCGTCCGCGTCGACGAGATCACCTCGCCCGACGACAACCTTCAGGCCGTGTTCGATTACCTGGTGGGGAAATGACATGCTGAGAACCGTCCGCGAAGTCGCCGCGTTCTTCTTCTTCCTCGGGCGGAGGGCCCGGAAGATCCGGGCGTTCATCCTGCTCGGCCTGCTCCCGGTCGCCCTGGCGATCATTGGTGCAGGATCGTCTTCACCCACCGCTCGAGCGAGGTGATGTCCGTGTTCCAGGACATCCTGATGATCTACGACCTGCAGTTCCTGGTCGGTCATCCTGACGCTGTTCTACGGGACGTCGGTCTGCTCCGAGGAGATCGAAGGGAAGACCCTGCCGTACCTGACCACCCGGCCGCTCTCCAAGGCCGGCATCGTCCTGGGGAAATTCGCCGCCTATACGGCCCTGGCTCTCTCATCGTGGGACTGAGCCTGGCGGCATCCTACCTCATCATGAACGGGCGCCGGCTCGGACGAGCTGTCAGCCTGGACGGCCCTCCTGCGCTATGCCGGGGTCCTCTTCCTCGGGCTGATGGCCTATATGGCCCTCTTCACGTTCCTCGGCACCCTTCTGAAGAGGTCCATCCTGATCGGGCTGGCCTTCGGATTCGGCTGGGAAACCGTGATCCAGTACTTTCCCGGATCGACCCAGCGCTTCTCGATCGTCCACTACCTCAAATCGCTGCTGCCCGTACTACTCGCCGGGGAAGTATCTCGATCCTGACGTTCCGGCTGGAGCCGACGGGCCCGGCGACGGCGGTCCTCGCCCTCATCCTGATCACGGCCGTCTTCCTGGGGCTGGCCTGCCTGGTCTTCAGTCTGAAAGAATATATGTTCGAGGATTAACCCTCGGGCTCTTCCGCAGGCTCTTCGTTCGGTACCTCGGCAGGCTCCTCGACCGCAGTCCCTTCGTGGGGCTTCATCATGCCTTCGACCTTCTGCGCGGCCGACTTCGAGAGCCGTTCGAGGACGTCCTCCGGCAGGCCGGCGGCGATCTTGACGAAATCGGCTCCCGAGGAGATCTCGATCCGGTTCAGGAGCTCGCCGACGTCGGGGTTCTTGGCCGCGGCCCCGGCCCCCAGGGCCTTGAAGCCGGTCAGCATATCGGCCAGCTGCTTGTTCTTCGCCGCTTCCCCGCCCTGGGTCTTGATCTCCAGGAGGAACGTCTTGTCCTTGTAGTCGAAGAAGAAGGTCATGGCCTTGATGCCCTCGAGGCTGCTCATCATCGGGTTGGACTGGGCGAGCTTCTTCGTCGCTTCCTCGGGGATGGCGAAGGCGCTCCAGACCAGGGCGCCCTTGTTCGCGGTCCCGATGATCGCGGCCAGGGCGTCGTTCTTGAGGACGCTCTCGGCTTTCTTCTGCTGGACGTCGATGACCTGCCGGACCATCGCGTCGGTGCCGAACGCAGCCGTGGAGGCGTCGAGGAACGCGCCGGAGGCGGGGGGCTTGCCGGGCTCGGACTTGACCCCGGAGTAGATGGTGACCCCGTTGTAGACGTCTTCCTTGATCTCGGCCTTACCGTCCTTCTTCAGCTTGGCCAGGAGAAGGTCCTTGTCGTACTTCATCCTGACGACGACGGCCGCTTCCTGTTTCATGCCTTCGGCCGATCCGGCTACGCCCACGGCGACGAAGTAGATGTCCTTCTGCGGATCGATGCCGGTCTCCTTGATGAATTCCTGGTATTTCTGATAGTTCTTGTCCTCTTTGATCGCCTTGTCGGCGAACGGCAGTGGCCATGGCCCGGTGGACGTCGACGACGACGACCCCCTGGGAGCTCTTGGGAAGAAGCTCGAGGGCGGCCTTGGCGTCGGCCGTCCCGCCCTGCGGGCCTTCCTTCTTGCCGCAGGCGGTGAACGAGAACAGAACGAGCGAAATGACGATCCCGAATGTCGCGAGTTTTTTCATGAGATATCCTCCTCTTCGAGTCCTCGGATGGACTATAGCAGAATCGGGAAGGTCAATGCAAGACGAGTGTTTCGGCGGGTCCGGGGCGGCGGCGGGCGGAATTATTTCATTTGATTTTCCCCCGGCGTTCGCATTACCTTGGAATCCATGAAACGGAGGGAAGGAGTGCCCATGAGACGCGAATGCTTCGGTCGTATTCTTGGCCCGGCTATCGCTTTGACGATCTTCGTCCTTGTCCGGCCCCTGCCGGCGGAGGCCCCCGTCACCCCGGAGGAGATCGTCCGGACGCTGGCCGGAGAGGTCTCGGGAGAGACCGCGCGCCGTTTCACGGACGCCATCTCGAAGTTCGATCGCATCCAGGCCGCCCCCGGCTACCACGACGCCGCGGTCTGGATCAAGGGCGGGCTCGAGCGGGCGGGCTACCAGGACGTCACGCTCGAGGGCTGGCCTTCCGACGGGACGAAGCGGTATTCCACGTACCGGAGCGTCATCGGCTGGAAGGCCTCGAAGGGCGAGCTCTGGATGACCTCTCCGGTCCGGGAGCGCCTGTGCTCGTATGAGGAGCTCCCGCTGAGCCTCGTCGGACGCAGCCGTTCGGCCTCGGTTGAGGCGGATCTCGTAGATGTGGGCACCGGCATCGGCAAGGCGGCCTACGAGGGGAAGGACGTCCGCGGGAAGATCGTCCTGGCCACCGGCGCGCCGGCGGAGGTCATGAGGCAGGCGGTCATGGTGCGCGGCGCCGCCGGGATCCTGACGTATTACGCCCCCGACACACGTCCGGGCTACCCGAACCTGGTCCGTTACGCGTCCTTCTGGCCGCGCTGGGAGGACCGGGACAGGGTCGGGTTCGGCTTCAACCTCAGCAAGAATCAGGGCGCCGCCCTCAAGCGGAGTCTCGAGGAAGGACGGAGGATCGTCCTCGAAGCCGAGGTCGCATCCGAGTTCTTCCCCAGCCGCCTCGAGGTCCTCTCGGCCGCGTTCCCCGGGAGCGCGGAGCCCGAAAAGGAGGTCATGCTCATCGCCCACCTCTGCCACCCGATGCCGAGCGCCAACGACAACGCCTCGGGCAGCGGCGGCCTGATGGAGATGGCCAGGGCCCTCAAGGTCCTGGTGGACAAAGGTCTCCTGGCCGCGCCGAAGCGGACGATTCGCTTCGTCTGGGTCCCCGAGTTCAATGGGACGGTGCCCTACGTGCTGGCCCATCCCGACAGCGTCCGGAACACGCTGGCCGTCATCAACTGCGACATGATCGGCGAGGACCTGCACAAGACCGGCGGCGCGCTCAACATCTTCGGAACTCCCGATTCCGTTCCGAGCTTCCTCAATGACGCGGTTGCCCGATTCGCCGGGCTCGTCGAGGAGCGCCGATTGACGAGCCTGAACGGCTCGACCCATCCGTTCGTCTGGAGGCTCAGGTCGTACGGCGGGGGCAGCGACCACGTCGTCTTCAACGACGGATCGCTGAAGGTGGCGGCGATCATGCTCAACCGGGACGACCTCTTCCACCACACGAGCCTTGACGACATGGACAAGGTCGATCCGACCGAGCTCAGGCGCGCCTCGGTCCTCGCTCTCGCGACGGCTTATGCCATCGCGGCGGCGGGGGACCGGGAGGCCGCGGACCTGGCCCGGCTCGTGGCCCGCAACGGAGTCGGGCGCCTGTCGGCCGAATATTACGACGCCCTGGATGGACTCCACGCCGCGGGGGACCCTGAAGGGCTGCACCGGGCTTACCGGCACGTCCTGAACGTTATCACCCACGCAGCGCGCCGGGAGTCCCAGGCCATCGCCTCGGCGGGCGTTCTGGCGTCCGACCCGATGTCCAAGCAGGATATCTCCGCCCTCAAGGGAAGCATCGACAACCTTGCGCTTTCGTTCCCGAAGGAGGCCGCCGGCGTCTATAAAAAGCTCTGCGGGGCGATGGGGACCGCCCCCGGGCCGATGGGCCTCTCCGAAGAGGACCGCGCTCTGGCGCGACTCGTGCCCGTCCGGACGGCCGGTTTCATCGGTCCGCTGGAGGATGATTATCTGGAGGAGAAGCTTGGCCTCGATATCTTCGACGAGGTCGGGCTGAAGGGCAATACGGCCTACGAGGCCCTCAATTTCGCCGACGGAAAGAAGAATCTCCACGAGATCCTGCTGGCCGTATCCGCCGAGTTCGGCCCGGTGCGGGGCGCGGACGTCCGGGCCTTCTTCACGGTCCTGGAGCGCGCGGGCCTGATCATCCTGAAGGGGAGCTGATCATGCCGACGCCTTTGGACGCGCTCATCCACTCCCGCCGGAGCATCCGCCGTTTCCTGCCCGATCCCGTGGACCGGGAGAAGATCCTCGCCTGTCTCGAGGCGCTCCGGCTTGCCCCTTCGGCCGAGAACGCCCAGCCGTGGAGGCTCCTCGTGGTCGACGAGCCGGAGCTTAAGGACAAGCTGGCCGCCGGCGCGTTCTCCGGGATCTACGGGATGACGAAGTTCGCCGGAAAGGCTCCGGTCCTCGTCGTCGTCCTCGCCTCGCTCGATCTTCTGGCACACCGTCTCGGCAGGCGCATCCAGGGGACGCAGTTCTATCTCATCGACATCGGCATCGCCGGCACGCATTTCGTTCTCAAGGCCGAGGAGATGGGCCTGGCGACCTGCTGGATCGGGTGGTTCAACGCCCGGCGCGTGCGCAAGGTCCTCCATATTCCCCGGAAATACAAGATCGTCGCCCTTTTCCCCCTGGGGTACGCGGCGAGCCGGCCGCCGTCCGAAACGAAACGGAAGGCCCTGGAAGAGATCGCCTGGTTCAACAGGATCCCATGAGGAGATCGGAGATGGCCGTGTTCGTGCTCATCGTCCTCGTCGTCTACGGCGGCGCGAATTTCTACATCCTGCGCCGCGGCGCTCAGGCGCTCGCCGGATACCCGGCGGCCCGGGCCGTCTTCCTCGCCGCCTGCGGGCTGCTCGCCGTCGCCTATCCGCTCGGCCGCGCCCTGGGCGGCCGGCTCTCGGACGCCCTCACTCATGCCGGGTCCTTCTACCTGGCCCTGATGGTGAGCCTGTTCTTCGCGCTTCTCCTCGTGGACGCTTTCCGGCTCATCAACAGCGCGATCCGTATCTTCCCGAAAGCGTGGGCCGCGGACCCGCATCGGACCGGCCTCATCGCTTTCGCGGTCGTCATGGGGATCTCGGTGCTCGGGCTCGTCGGAGGATATGTGAACGCCCTCCACCCGCGCCTCCGGACCCTCGATATCAAGATCGAGAAGCCCGCGGGAGACGGGCGCGGCGGACTGAGGGCCGTGCTGGCCTCGGACATCCATCTGGGAACCATCATGGGGAGCCGGCGGCTGAAGACCATCGTGTCCAGGATCAACGCGCTCGAGCCCGACATCGTCCTTCTGCCCGGCGACATCGTGGACGAAAGCGTCTCGATCGCCGAGGAGGAGCGGATGATCTCCGTCCTCAGGTCCATAAAGGCGCCCCTGGGCGTCTTTTCCGTGCCGGGGAACCACGAGTATTTCGGCGGGCTCGCCAAGAACCTGGAATATCTTGTCCGGGGCGGAGTGAGGGTCCTCCAGGACGAGGTCGTCGCCGTCGGCGGCGCCTTCGCCCTCGCCGGGCGCAAGGACCCCACGGCTCTCCGGTTCGGGGAGTCGCGAAAAGCGCTCTCGGAGATCCTCGAGAGCGCCGGAGTCGGCCGGGCGCTCCCCGTCATCCTCCTCGACCATCAGCCGCTCCGGCTGAACGAGGCCGAAGATGCCGGCATCGACCTCCAGCTTTCCGGCCATACCCACGCCGGACAGCTGTTTCCCCTCAACCTCATCAACAAGATGATCTATGAGCAGTATTGGGGGTATCTGAGGAAGGGACGGACGCAGTACTACGTTTCCTGCGGCGTCGGCACCTGGGGGCCGGCCGTGCGCACCGGGAGCGTCCCCGAGATCATCCGGCTCGAGATCTCCTTCGGCCCTCCGGGCGGCCCGCCCCCGGTTCCATCAGGGAAGGATCCGTTGTAGAATAGGCGCCGATGCGCCCGGGGCCGAACGACGGCGGGCAACGGGCCGAACGATGACGAAAGGCGGTTCCATGACGAAAAGGAAGGGCTTCAAGCTCCCTCATACGCTCGTTCTGATCTATGCCCTGGTCATCGGGGTCTACGCCCTGAGCCTCGTCATTCCCTCGGGCGAGTTCAAGCGCATCGAGAAGACGGTCCAGGGCCAGACGCGCCTGATGACCGTGGCGGGGACCTATGCGGAGACCCCGAAGCACCTGCTCGGGCCGCAATGGCTCCTCATCGCGCCGGTCCGGGGCTTCCAGGACGGGGCCCTCATCATCTTCATCATCCTCATCTTCGGCGGCACGTTCGCCATCCTGGGCAAGAGCGGGGCCATCGAATCGGGGATCCAGAGGCTGTCCCGGTTCTTCGCCCGGAAGCCGAAGACGCAGAAGTTCGTGATCCCCGTCTTGATGGTCGTCTTTTCGCTGGCGGGGGCGATCTACGGGATGGCCGAGGAATCCATCCCCTTCGTCCTCATCTTCATCCCTCTGGCCCTGTCCCTCGGCTACGACTCCCTTGTCGGCGTGGCCATCCCCTTCGTCGGGGCGGCCGCCGGCTTCGGCTCCGCGTTCTTCAATCCCTTCACGGTGGGCATCGCCCAGGGATTCTCGGAACTCCCGCTTTATTCGGGCCTGACCTATAGGATCATTCTCTGGGTCGTCAACACGGTCCTGTCCATCGTCTTTGTCATGATCTACGCCGAGAAGGTCAGGAAGGACCCGAAGAAGAGCCTGGTCTATGACGTCGATCTGGCGCGGGGCTACACGGCTTCGGAGGTCCAGGCCAAGGAATTGCCCTGGGGGCCGGCCCAGAAAGCGGTGTTGGGCATCCTGTTCGCCGGGATCGTCGCCCTTATCTACGGCATCCTGGCGAAGGGCTGGTACATGGAAGAGATCGGGGCGCTGTTCCTGGGCATCGGGCTCGTGGCCGGGCCGATCGCCGGGATCCGGCCCTCGGACATGGCCAAGACCTTCGTCTCGGGGGCCGCGGACCTGATCGGCGTCGCCATGATCATCGCCGGGGGCCGGGCCATCCTCATCATCCTCAACGAGGCCGTGGTCCTGGACACGGTCCTGCAGGCCGCCGCCGGGTTCATCTCGGCCATGCCCGGCATCGTCACCGCCCAGATCATGTTCCTCATGCAGGCGGTCATCAATTTCTTCGTCCATTCGGGAACCGCCCAGGCCGCGCTGACCATGCCGGTCATGGCCCCGCTCAGCGACCTCGTCGGCATCACCCGGCAGACGACGGTCCTGGCGTTCCAGCTCTGCGAGGTCATCAACCCCATTCTCCCGACCTCGGCCGTGACGATGGGCGTCCTCGGCGTCGCGAAGATCCCGTGGGAGAAATGGGCGAAATGGTTCCTGCCCCTGATGCTGATCCTGGTCGCGTTCAGCCTGGTCGCCCTGGTCCCGCCCGTCCTGATGAAGTGGGGGCCGTTCTGACGGCGCGAAAGCCCGCGATTCGGGGATAGCTATTCGGCGCGCCGGGCGTGCGCTTGAAAGAGGAGGGGCATGCCATGAAAAGGATCGCCGTCATCACGATCCTCGCTGTCCTGGGGCCGGCGCTCGCGTCGGCCGCCCGGTCCCGGGAGGGAACGGTCTCCGCGTTCGGATTCGCTCCATGCGCCATCCGGCTCTCGGGTCCGGCGCGGCCGGGAACGACCTTCGACAAGGTCGGCCGGAAGTTCGCCGTCCTCGGTTCCGGGGACGGCTCGTTCGAAGCCTGGGCCTGGCCGCTCAAGCTCTTCCGGAATTTCGAGATCTCCTTCCTTCTCGCTTCAAGCACGCTGCCGGTCGCGGGCCGCGACATCGCCCGTTTCATCGAGGTGACGCCGGCGCGGACGACGGTGACCTTCGTTCACCAGTCATTCACGATCCGGGCGCATTATATCGCGGCCGTCGATGAGCCGGGGGCCGTTGTCCTTCTCGAGGTCGATGCGAGCGAGCCCTTGTCGATCGTGGCCGGCTTTCTTCCCGTTCTTCAGCCGATGTGGCCGGCGGGGCTCGGGGGGCAATATGCGGCATGGGACGACACGCTCAAAGCCTATGTCATATCCGAGCCGACGCGGAAGAACCATGGACTCGTCGGCTCTCCGGCGGCGGCGGGGATCTCCTATACGCCGGCTCATATGCTTTCGGACGTCCCCAGCCAATTCAAGATCGCCGTCGACGATCCCTTGGACGTTGCCGGAAGGTATATCCCCGTCGTCATGGCCGGGGGAAAGGGGAGCCGTGAATCCGTGGCCGACGTCTACCGGCGTCTGTCCGCGGACCCCGAATCGGTTTGCCGGGCGGCGGAAAAGCACTACGCGACCCTCCTCGCTTCGACACTGCGCGTCCGGACTCCGGTCCCGGAGCTCGATCTGGCGTTCGCCTGGGCGAAGGTCGGATTCGACAATCTGGTCGCGGACAATCCCGATCTGGGGCGCGGGCTCGTCGCCGGACTGGGACCGTCCGGCACGAGCGGAAGACCCGGATTCGGCTGGTTCTTCGGGGGCGACTCCTTCATCAACGCCCTGAGCCTGGACAGCTTCGGGAACGCGGCGGGGGCCAAAGAGGCCCTCGCCTTCGCGCGGAAATGGCAGCGCGGGGACGGCAAAATGGCCCACGAGCTTTCCCAGGCCGCCGGCTACATCGATTGGTGGGGGGCTTATCCTTACGGCTATATCCACGGCGACACGACGCCCTTTTATATCGTCGCGATGGACGACTACTATGCGCAGACCGGCGACATGGAATTCGTCAGGGGCAGTTGGGAATCCCTGAAAAAGGCTTTTGCCTGGTGCGTATCCACCGACGAGGACGGCGATGGCCTCATGGACAACGCCAAGGCCGGGCTCGGAGCGCTCGAATTCGGCTCCCTGACCGGCATCAGGACCGATATCTACCTGGCGGCCGTCTGGGCCAAGGCCTGCGAAGGCATGGAACGCCTGGCGCGGGCGGCGGGCGACGCCGCGCTATCGAAGAGGGCCGGCGCCGACCGTATCCGGGCGGTCGACGCCATGGGGCGAAGATTCTGGGACGGGGAGAAGGGCCGCTACGCTCACGCCGTCGATAAGGACGGCGGTCTCGTTCCCGAGCTGACGCCATGGAGCGCCGTCGGACTGATGTGGGGCTTCGGCGACAGGGATAGGGGCGCATCGACCCTGGAAAAGCTCTCGTCGGCCGAGCTCATGACGGATTGGGGCGTCCGGACCCTGTCCGACAAGAGCTCGCTCTATGAGCCCTCGAACTACAATTATGGCGCCGTATGGCCTTTCCTGACCGGTTGGGTCGCCGCGGCACAATTCAAGAACGGATCTCCCATCCCCGGATACGGATCGCTGATGAGCTCGGTACGGCACACCTTCGACAATGCCCTCGGGGCGGTGACGGAGGTCTATTCGGGCGCGAGGAACATCTGGCCGGCCGAAGCGGTTCCGCACCAAGGGTTCTCGGCCGGGAGTGTCGTTCTGCCGTTCGTCAGGGGGCTTCTCGGGCTGGAGGGGAGCGCCCCGGAAAAGAGGATCTCCTTCGAACCCCGCCTTCCGGCGAATTGGGAAGGCGTGAGCATCGAGGGCTTCAAGGTCGGGGAGGCGGACGTAGCCATCCGCTATACGCGCTCGGAGCGGAAGATCACGGCTGTCGTGACCTCGTCCGCCCCGCCCGGATGGCGGATGACCTTCTGCCCCTTCTTCGGCCCCGGAACGGCGATTCTCGGGGCTTCGGTCAACCGGAAGCCGGCGGCTTTCGTCGACCTCGGGCCTGCGACCTCGGCCGTAAGGCCGTCCGTTGAGTTTTCCCTGACCGGGATGGACGTGATCGAGGTCGAGTTCGAACCGACCGTCGAGGTCCTGCCCCCGGCCATCGAGACCCGGGCGGGCGACACGGACAGGGGCTTGAAGGTGATACGGGTGGCCTCATCGGGCCCGAAGAACGGGCTCGAGGTGGTCGTCGAGGGGCTGGCCGGCGAATCCTATGAACTTCCCCTCTTCCGGAACGAAAAGGTATCCGCCGTGGAGGGTGCCGAGCTCGCCGCCGGCCGGCTGATCATCCGCATGCCGGGAACGCCCGGAGAGGGATTTGTCCGGCACGTCGTCAGGCTCGCGGCGCCGCCCTCGAGGCTCTGATCGCGCTTCTCCTCGCCCCCGATCCCTTCGGAGGCGCTCCCGGCCGGAGGAAGGCTACTTCTTGGGCGCCGTCGGCTTGGCGGCGTCGTACCGGCGTATGATCTCGTCGGTGAGATCCATCGTGGGGTTGAAGTAGACGATCCCGCTGGCCCCGAGGTCGAGGATCAGGTCCAGGCCTTTTTCCTTAGCCAACCCTTCGATGATGCCGACCATCTCGCCCCGGATCCTCTGGATCAGGCTGATCTGGAGCTGTTGGGCCTCGCGGGCGCCGTCCTCTTCCCGCCGCTTCCGGGCGGTCGTCTTCTTGTCGAGGTCGGACTGGATCTGGAGCGCGGCCTCGTTCGACAGCGTCATCCGCTGAGTGCTGAGCTTGGTCTCGAGGCTCTTGATCTCGGTGTCCAGCCGGGCGAGGTCGGACTTGATCCTGTTATCCTGGTCCTGGAGCTGGGCCTGGGCTTTCTTGCCCTCCGCGGAAGCGGTGAAGGCCTGTTGCGAATTGATGACACCGATCTTCATCGTCTGCTGGGCTTGGGCCCCGGCGGCGAAGCCGAGGATGAGGACGGCGATCAGAGGATAAGCGTACTTGCGGATTGACATCTCTTTATCTCCTTGTCTATGGTATTTCTCGAATTCGGGTCCCCGATCTAACGCAGGGACTTGAGCGTCTCCTCGACGCGGCCGAGAGCGGCGAGGAGATAGGGCTCCTCGGGCCCGTAGCCGAACCGGAGATAGCCGTCCATCTCGAAGTGGTCGCCGGGGACGAGGAGGACGCTCTTTTCCCGGATGATCTTCTCGACGAGCTCGGTCGAATTGATCCGGAGGTCGTAGCGGGCGAAGCAGATGGCCCCGGCCTGCGGCGGGCGGAAGGCGAAGAGGCCGTCCTGGGCCTTCAGCCAGCGGCTCGAGGACCGGGAAGTTCCTGTTCAGGATGCCCTGCGTCCGGGCCAGGATCCGCTCCCGGTTCCCCGGGGACAGGGCGATCGCGGCGAGCCGGTCGCTCAGCGCGGACAGGGAGATCGTCGTGTAGTCGTGGTAGGGCCAGGTCCGGGCGATGACCTCGTCCGGCCCGACGATCCAGCCGACCCTCAGCCCGGGCAGGCCGTAGGCCTTGGACAGGCCGTTGACGACGAGGACCTTGTCGTAACGTCCCCAGAAGCTCGGCGTCCGGACGCCCGAAAGCTCGGCGCCCTGATAAACCTCGTCGGCCAGGATCCAGGCGCCCGACCTCGTCGGCCAGGCCGACGATCTCGTCCATGGACCTGGCGCTGAGGACGGCGCCCGTCGGGTTGTTGGGGTTGGTCAGGACGATGAGCTTGGTTTTGGGGGTGACGAGCTTGCGCGATCTCGTCCGGGTCGGGCTGCCAGCCCAGCTCCTCGCGGAGGCGGAACGGCTTGACCTTCGCCCCGAAGCCCCGGAGGAGGCCCCACATCTGCATGTAGTTCGGGAGCTCGAAGAGGACCTCGTCGCCGGGCTCGATCAGGCTCCAGATCAGGAGGAAATTCGCCTCGGACGAGCCGGCCGTGGCCAGGATGCCGCCCGGCCCGATCCCGGGATAGAGGGCCGGCGATCCGCTCCCGGAGCTCCGTCGGTCCCGTTGGTCTGGGTGTAGCCGACGGCGAATGCGCTCGAGCCCGTCGAGCTCCTCGGGGCTCAGGAATTCCTCGAGCGTCAGGGGGTGGACGCCGCTCTCGGAGAGGTTGTACTCCACGACGTTCTCCCAGGTGGACTGCATGCGTTCCATCTTGAAAGTTTCGATCTTCATGCGGGTGCTCCTTTAGATCTCGACCTTGAATACGCCTTTGAAGCCGAAACCGAAGGCGATGGACAGGATGAAGTAGACGATGAGCCAGTGGATGTGCAAGCCGAACAGGGACATGGAAGCCGCCGGATACCGGATCTCGACCGAGCGGACGACCGAGCCCGCGGGGAGGGGGGCCTCGCCGGGGTTGAAGACCTGGTCGAGGAGATTGCGTCCGGGCTTGAGGACGGGGATGGGGGAGAGCCGCGTCGCGCCGACGGACACGCTCTTGACGACGGTCTCCCCGCCGACCGTGAGGGTGAGCTTCGCCCGGGCCCGCGGCCTTCGCCCTGAGGCGCCAGTCGATCTCGGCTTCATCCTCGATCCGGAGCGGGGGGGTCTCGATCTCGAGCTCCGCGGAGGCGGTTCGAGCGAGGCCGGGACCTCCGAGGGGTACTTGCCCTCGGCCAGCCGGACCTTGACGAGGGCCGGATCTCCGGGCTTGAGGGACTCGGACCCGAACCAGAGGTTGAGCTGGATGAGGATGAGGAGCACGGGGACGATCATGACGAGCATGGGCTTCATGTTGTGCCCGACGTACTTGAGCGTTGGCCAGGAGGATCCGCCCCTGGGCCCGGAGCTGGACCCCCATGTTGTCCTTGAACAGCCGCAGCTCGAGGAGGTGGGCCTTGATCCGGTTCTTGGCTCCTTCCTGATGCCGGCCTGGTTCGACGTGTGCCGGAAGATGAGGAGCATCAGGAAGGAGGTCAGAAGGGAGACGAGGATCATGGCCACCCACGGGCTCAGGCCGCGGACGGGCAGGAACAGGACCTCGAAGACCTTGTTCAGGGCCGAGTTGAATATCCACATGGCGTCAGGAGATGTACCCCAGGCCCTTGAGCTTCTTCTTGATCTCCTCTTCGGAATCGGCTTCCTCGATCTTGGCGATCTCCTTTTCGAGGAGGTGGGTGATGAACTCCTCGGGCGAGGTGTAGCCCGACATCGCCGGCGAACTTTTCGACCTTGTCGAAGAGGGTCTTTTCGATCTTCACTTTCGCCTTTCCCATCGGTGTGCTCCTGTCTCTTTCCTTCCGTGCTATGCCTTCAGGACGTTCTTGCCGATCATGCCCTCCGTGGCATTTCGATGCCGAAGACGCCGAGGATCGTGGCCGTCAGGTCGTAGAGGGCCGGGGAGTCCGCCGCGATCTTCCGGTTCGCCAGGAGGATCCCGGGGATGACCTCGGCCGCGGACATGTGGTCGCCGCTCCATTTCTGGGTGTTGTCCTCGAGGATCTCCTTGGGGAAGCCGCCCAGGGGCGACTGCCAGGAGATGCGGTAGCCCCGGTTGAATCCCAGGACGATGTCGGGCGCCTGGTCCACGTAGGGCCCCTGATAGACATCCTTGGCGATATAGGCCTTGTGGAGCGCCTTCTCGCCGGTCGCGGGGTCGACGACCTCCTCGAGCTTCCGGGCGATCTCCCGGACCAGGTTGTCCGCCTCGGCGCCGGCGGCGACGATGCCCTCGTCTCTCGCGGCCCTCTGGTTGATGTAGAGGCCGTTGAGGCCGATGCCGTAGGCCCGGCTCCGCGACCAGTCCGTGTTCTCGAAGAAGGACGTATCCTCCTGCTTCGGCGGTCGTCGACGAGCCGGTGATAGCCGCTCTCCTTGAGCCAGGTGTTGAGGTTGAAGCCCCGCCGGAAGGGGTTGAAGCCGTGGTCGGACATGACGATGATGGTCGTGTCCTTGTCCGATCGCGGTCCATCGTCCGGTCCAGGACGCGGTCCATCTCGACGTAGATGTCCTCGATGACGTTCGCCGAACTTCGCCGCGAGCCTCGCGTCGTAGGCCGGGTGCTGGGGGTCGATCAGGCGCCAGAACATGTGCTGGCGCTGGTCGGTGTTCGAGAAATAATAGAACAGCAGTCCGGAGTCGAACCGCCCGAGCTCGTACTCGAACATGGCCAGGCTCTCCTCGGAGGACCATGTCGTCCTGCTCCAGGAACTCCTCCTCGTCCAGGATGCCGTTGTCCAGGGCGCTCGTGTCGGCCGGCAGGCCCTTGGTGAAGAACGGCCCGAACTTCCGGGCGAGCTCCTTGGCGTAGGATTCGGGCGTCGAGATGGGCAGGGCCGGGTTCGCCGGATCGATGTTGATGGGGCAGACATAGAGCTTGAACTTCGGCCGGACCTCCTTGAGGTAGAACATGCAGATGCCGCCGACGCTCTGGGTCGGGATGAGGCCGAAGCTGACCTTCTTCCAGCCGCTCCACTCCTTCTCCTTGAGGATGAATTCCTGGCCCTGGAGGACGATCTTGGCGACCGGGTTCTCGGGGTCGAGGAAGACCTTGAAATCGACGAGCGCTTCGGGGCGTCCCTCCGGAAGCTGTTGTTCGGGCCGGGGAGTCTGGGCTTCGACGCGGTTGCCGATGACGTAGACCTCGTGGACCCGGCCGCCGCCGCCCGCCTCCTGCGGTGATCTCCCGGTATTCGTTCGTGTAATAGTTGAAGATGCCGTAGGAGCCCTTGATGTCGGGCGTCCCCATCCCGGATAGGGTCCGCTGCTTCGTCGCGACCGGCGGGTAGTTGGACGGGATCTTGAAGATGGTCGCGGGACGTCGTGCTCTTCGAGGATCTGCCAGAAGGCCCTGCCCTTCCGGAGGTTGCGTGACCTGTGCCGCCGGAGAGGGGAAGGACGATGTCGCCGATGCGGACGGTCTTCGTCGCTCCGGTCGTGGCGGACGCCGAGAAGATCGGGATGTAGGTTTCCGGGTCGCGGTGGATGAAATCGAAGATGCCGTGGCCGCCCGGATTCGTCCCGGCGATGAAGTTCGACCAGGCCACCGGGCTCTGGGGCGGGATGCTTGTCCGGAGGGGGCGGAACCCGCCCCGGGCCGCGAGCTTCCGGAAGGCCGGGAGCTTGCCCTCGTCCATCCAGACCTTGACGAGGTGCGGGTCCATGCCGTCGAAGCCGAGGACGACGACCTTGCGGGCCGTGGCCTTGCGGCCGGCCGCCCGGATGACGGGCGCCCCGTCCCCGCCGAGGGCGAGGGCGGACGCGGCCCCCAGGCCAAGCTTCAGGAATTCCCTGCGGTCGCTCATGTTTTCTTTCCTGCCGGCGCGAACGGGTCGCCGGTCCCGATGAGCGACTGCCCGTCCATCTGGCCGGCGGCTTGACGCCGAAGAGCTCCAGGACGGTCGGGGCGACGTCCATGATGGACGGGTCCTTTTCCTTCAGGCGGGATGCTCGTGAAGAGGACGCCCGGAACGACCTTGGGGTCGATGCAGTGGTCGCCGCTCCAGGCCTTGGTGTTGTCCTCGAAGACGGTCGCGTCCACTTTCCCGGTGACGGAATCCCAGGAAGCCCTGTATCCTTCGGCGTAGCCGACGATGAGGTCGGGGGCGTTCTCTTTGTAGGGCCCGGCATAGATCGCCGTCCGTGTCGTAGAGCTGGTTGATGGCCACGGTCCCTTTCATCGTCGTCCTTGAGGCCGGCGAGCCTGCGGACGAGCTCGGCCTTGAGCGCCGCGGCCTCGGCCCCCGGGCCGACGATGCCCTTGGCCTCGCGTCCCTTGAGGTTGAGATAGATGCCCGCCGAGCCCCAGGCCGTAGGCCTTCGTCCGCGTCCCAGTCGACGTCCTTGAACCATTCGCCGCTCGTCGTCTTCCCGTCCTTGAGGGCCAGGTAGCCGTTCTTCCAGAGCCAGGAGTTGAGGTTGACCCCGCGGCGGAAGGACTTGAAGCCGTGGTCGGACATGACGATGAGGACGCTCTTTCGCGTCGAGCTTCGCCCGGACCCGGCCGACGAGGTCGTCCATCCGGACGTAGAGGTCCTCGATGACCTGCGGCGCCCAGCTTGTTCTGGCCGGCCCGAACGCCGGGATGGCCCTTGTCGAGATACCGCAAGAACATGTGCTGGATGCTGTCGGTCGTCTCGAAGACGCAGCAGACGAGGCCCTTCTTCGTCTTCTTCAGGGCGTTGAAGACCATGGCCTCCCACTCCATGTGGTTGGAGTAGGTGAGCTCCAGGAAGGCCTGTTCGCTGAGCACGCCTTCGTTGAGGGCCCAGGTGTCGTTGGCCTCGCCCAGGGTGATGAAGCTCCCCAGGAGCTTGGCGAGGTAGACGGAGTAGATAGAAGGGGTGGGAGATCGGGCAGGGCCGGCTTTTCCGGGTCGATGTTGAGCGGCGTGACGTACATCTCGAAGTGCGGCTGGATGCTCGGAGACGTAGAACCGGCAGATGGCCTGGATCTTGATCCCCAGGCCCGGCTTGAAGGCGATCCGGATCCAGGGGGAGAAGGTGCCCGTCTTGAGCGGGATCTTCTGGCCCGAGACCTCGATCGCGGCGCTCGTCCCTCTTCGGGTCGACGGTGATCGTCAGGGGCAGGCGGATCTCGCCGGCCTTCTTGAGGAGCGAGTTCTCCGGGCCCGGAGAGGTACGTTTCGACCCGGCCGTCCTCGAGGACGACGGGGATGTTCACCCCGCCCTCCTTCCTGTCGGATCCTGGCTCTCGTCGGTCGTGTAGAAGGAGAACGTCCCCTGGCTGCCCTTGAGGTCGGGGGCGCACATGCCCGAGAGGAGGTGCCCCTTGAACTTCTCCGGCGGGAAGGTGATGGGGACCCGGAGGACGGTGCTGAAGATGCCCTTCTCGCCGAGGATCTTCCAGAACGGGACGCTCTTGCGCATGCCCCGGATCTCGGGCTTGGACAGGGGGATATTGTATTTCCCGAGCGAGAGGACCCGCTTGGGCTTCCCGATCCGGGCCGAGGAGAGGTCGGGGAGGTAGGTCCTGGGGTCGCGGCTCAGGAAGTCGAAGATGTTGTGCTTGGAGGGCTCGGAGCCGGTCATGAAGGACGACCAGGCCACGGGCGAGATGGACGGGCATCGTCGTCCGGAGGCGGGCGTAGGTTCCTTCCTTCTTCAGCCGGGCCAGGTTCGGGAGCTTCCCCTCGGCCATGAACTTCTCGGCCAGGGTCGGCTCCATGCCGTCCAGGCCGAGGATGACGATCTTGTTGACCCGGCTCGCCTTGTAGGCCCTTCCGGCCCCGGATGGCCGCCAGAGGAAGCGGAACGGCCAGGACAGGAAGGAGAAAAGGGCCAGGAAGAAGGTCAGGAAAAGGACCAGGAACGACGAGAGGAAGGCGAATCCGGCGCCCGGGCCCGATGTAGGCCGCGAGCGGGACCGAGGCGAAGGCGAAAAGCAGGGCCAGGACCTTTAGGCGTTTGAGCATTCTTGGCGTCATGGTGCTTCACGAGAAGTTCTTCAGGATGATCGGGGCGAGGTCGGAGATGGCCAGGTCCGTGCCCTCCTCGGAGGCGGACCAGAACAAGGCGTCGTCCCAGGTGTGCATGCCCTGGAGGCTCGACCGGCCGAAGATCTCCTTTTTCTTGACCGAGCCCTTCATGTCGAACCCGGCTCGCCGAGGACGATGAGGTCGGGCCCCTTGGGGGACGAGCGGGCCGGAATAGACGTCCTCGGCCCGGAAGACCTTGCGGACGACCTTCCGGCCTCGTATTCGAGCCTTTCGAGCTTCGCGGCGATCTCCTCCAGGAGCGTCCTGCTTGGCGGCGGGCTCCACCGAGCCCGTGGGGAATTTCTCCTTGCAGATTGAGGTAGATCCGGTTCGGGTCCAGGGCGAAGGCCCTGGTCCGGGCGCGATGTCCTCGAGGCCTCTCGGGGACGGAGCGTGCGAAGGCCAGAAAGCCTTCCTTCTCGAGCCAGGCGTTGAGGTAGACCTCCTGGTCGATGCCGGTGAAGCCGTGGTCGGACAGGAGATAGAAGCCCTCGTCGCCGCCCGTCAGCTTGCGGAAGGCGGTCGACGATCTTGTCGATGATCCGGTCGACCTGCCGGTAGTAATCGAGGAAGGCCTGGTGATGGGGATGGCCCGGATCCTCGTAGGCATTCCAGAGGAAGTGATGGAGCCGGTCGGTCCCGGTGACGACGAACTCGAAATAGTCCCAGTCCTCGTCCCAGAAGAAGTTCAGGGCCTTCTGGCCGGCCGGCCATGGTCGTCTGGTCGAGCTCCTGCCAGAGGAACTCCGGGCTCTCCCGGGCCTTCAGGGTATCGATGTCGATCTGGTAGCCCATCTGCTCCAGGGCCGCCCGGTAGGTGGGGGGCTAGACGGCCTTGGCCATGTCGAGGGCGACGAAGCCCGGAGACGAGGACGCCGTCGATCTTGCCGGGCGGGATAGGTCGACGGCTGGTTGATGATGATGCTCTTCTTGCCCTTGGCTCCGAGCGTGTCCCAGAAGGTCGGGGCCTTGACGTCGAGGAAATTGGGGAAGCGGAGCTCGTAGGAGTCCGGCTTGAAGTCGGTGAAGCCGAAGATGCCGTGGGTCCCGGAGTTCGTCCCGGTCATGAAGTCCGTCCAGGAGACCGCCGAGATCTCGGGCAGGCTGGCCTTCATCCGGTGGAGGTGCCCGGACGTCGATGAGCCGGGCCATCGCGGACATGACGCCCTTGCCGGGCCAGGTCGAGGAGCATGGCGTAGGGGACGCCGTCCAGGCCGATGACGCAGGCGCGCTCTTTCTTTTTCCTCTTGAAGATGGACATGGAAGTCAATAATTATACCCGGAAGCCGCCTTGTGTCAACCGAATCCCGGGCCGATGCCGGGCGCCGCGGGACCCCCGGGACCGCTTTTCTACTGGGCCTGGGCCAGGAAGTAGTCCGAGACGTTGATGTCGTACTTGTTGGGGTCGAGGGGTCGGACGATGTGCCGGGCGTATTTTTCCGTCGCCGGGTCCTTTTCGGAGAGGTCGACGATCTCCCCGTCGATGCGGTTGCCCTCCCGGTCGGTGATGAGCTTGACCCCCGGCCTGAGGACCTGGCGGGGGTCGGGGTTGGTGTCGAAGACGATCCCGATCTCCCCGGTGTCCAGGTCGACCACCGTGCCGATGGGATAAGCGCCCATCATGTTGACGAACGCCTTGAGGATGACCGGGTTGAACTCGGTCCCGATCTGCTCCAGCATCAGGCTCAGGGCCTCGGCCCGGGTGAAGACGTTCTTCCGGTAGACCCTCTTGGTCGTGATGGCGTCGAAGTAATCGACGACCTTGACGATCTTGCTGAACAGGTTGGTCGTCTGCTTCTTGAAGTAGTGAGGGTAGCCCGTGACGTCCTCCTTGATGTGGTGCTCCAGGGCGACGTGGATGGCCCGGAGCGGCAGGCGCTTGAACTCCTTGAGCTGGACGAGCTTCTCGGCGCCCTGGGAGGGGTGCTTTTCCATGATCTCCCGCTCCTCGTCGCTCAGCTGGGCGGGCTTGTTGAGGATCTCGAGGGGGGTGTCGAGCTTGCCCAGGTCGTGAAAGAACGCGGCCATCCCCAGGTCGACGAGCTCGCCGCGGTTGAGGCCGAGCCGGCGGCCCAGGGCGATGGAGAGCATGCAGACGTTGACCGAGTGGTTCAGGGTGTACTCGTCGTAGTTCTTGATGTTGGTCAGGCCGTAGACGAAGGCCTCGTTGTCGACGATGTGGTTGAAGATGGACTGCATGAGGCGCCGGGTCGTGTTGAGCTTGAGCTTCTCGTCCTTCCGGTCCTTCTCGAACGTCTCCTTGAGGTGGAAGATGCTCAGGAAGTAGAGGTTGGACGTGTTCTTTTCCGCGCTCGGGAAGGTCTCGTTCGGGATGATCTTCTCCAGATCGACGCCGTCGACCCCGGCGTCCGCGACGTCGGCGGCCAGCTCCTCGAAGGTCGTCCGGGCCGCCTTCTCTTTCTTGGCCAGCGTGGTCATGAACCGGACGAGCCCGTCCAGGGTCAGCCCCTCGCGGAACCGGATGCCGCCGATCGCCCTCTTCCGGAATTCCTCCAGGACGAACTTGAATATGGGGTAGTTCTGGAGGACGAACTTGATGCGGAGGCCGTTGAGGTAGAGCGAGCCCTGGCGGACCGAGAACGCCGCCTGCCCGCCGGCCCCGATGAGCGTGGAGAGGGCGTCGAACATCAGCTTCGATTGTTCGAGGAGCATCTCGTTGTTCGTCTCGTAGAGCTTGGCGATCTTGTAGACGATGTGGAAGCGGATGAGCAGGTCGACGGCCGTCCTCTGGATGGCCTTGGCGTCCTTGCGGTCGCGCTCGGCCGCCATCTCATTCCCTTTCGGTTCGTTCTCGGTCATTGCGAATCCACGCTCCTCGCGGCCCCGGGGGCCGAAGCCAGCCTGACCAAAGCCGCGGCGCACGCCTCCCGAACCAGCTTCAGGCGGGACCGGGAGCCTCGCCGGAGAACGTCGAGGGCCTCCGGGGAGGCCATGGACTCGAGCCCGCGGACGGCGCAAAGCCGCGTCGCGATGTCGGCCTTCGAAGCGAAAAGGGCGCGGCGTTCGACCGTCTCCTTCAGGAAGGCGAACGCCTCGTCGGTCCGCGTCCTTCCGAGGAAGTCGAAGATCGCCTGTTTCTCCGCCTCGCCCCGCTTCCGGAACGACCTCTCCGAGGCCTCGAGGATGATGGCCAGGAGCCTCGGCTTGTCGCCGAGGTACTTGAGCCGCAGGGCCGCCTGGACGCGGAGCTCCTCGTCGCCGTCCTTGAGGAAGCCGGCCAGGATCTTGTTGGCCATGGCATCCTCGAGGCGCCCCAGGGCGTGGATCGCCTCGAGCTTGATGGCCTTGTTCTGGAATCCCAGGAACGCCGCGAGATACTGGGGCGCCTTCGCGTCCCGGCTCCCGGAAATGTACCGGATGATCTCGCCCGAAAGATCGGGGCGGGAATCGTTGGCCAGGGCGGTCAGGCTCCCGAGGTCCTTGAGATCGAGCTCCCGGACGAAGTTCATGACCTTCGCCCGGAATTCGGGGTCGGCGGAGGCCTCGTAGACCTCGGCGGCGATGGGCAGGGCTTTTTCCCCGAGGAGCCTGATGTAGCCGAAGAACGAATCGACGTCCACGGCGGCCGACGTCTTGAAGAGCTCCTTGACGGCTCCCAGGATCCTCTCGCCGACGACCGTCTTCAGGAAGCCTGCCAGGAGGTCCGCTTTCTCCGCGTCCCGTCCGAGCAGGAAATCCCGGAGCTCCTGGACCTTCCGGACGATGAGGATGGGGACCTGGAAGTTCCCTCCCTTGAGCTGGTCGATATGGTACTCCATCATGACGTCCAGGCTGCTCCGGAACCGATCGAGGTCGTTCTCGAGGTAGATGATCTCGACGATGAGGTCCAGGAATTCCTCTTCCTGGGAGATCGTCCGGTTGGCGTGGATGAGGTCGCCGATCTCTTCGACTTCGTGGTCGGTCAGGGAGGAGTCCTGGCCGCCCCCCTTGGGCATGGGCGCCGCGTCCGTCGAACCGGCGCCAATCCCGACCTCGACCGCGGAAGGCAGGCCCTCCTCTTCCAGGTCCTCGGGGAGGACCGTGATCTTCCCCGTCCGGAACTGGGATTCGTCCACATGGACTTCGATGACCTTGGCGGCGAGCTCCGCCGGCAGGACGGGCGCCCCCGCCGCGGACCGCTCGCCGGCGGCGTCCTCCATGATCTTGTTCTCCAGGTAGTCGTCCGGGGCGAAATACTGGATGTCGGGGAGGTCCCTTTCCCACAGGGCGTTGACGATGTCGCTGTCCTCGGAGGGCTTCTGTGATTCCCGTTTGATGAGCTCGAGGAACTCGGCCAGCTCCTCCTTCTCGAGCCCCTGGTAGAAGAAGAGCGTCTTCATCCCGTCCTTGAAGAAGAAGAAGGGGAGGCTCTTGACGGACAGCTCGTCCCGGTAGACGGGCTTCCCATGGAAGGTGAAGACATATTCCTCGATCCCGATCTCGAGCTTTCCGTGCTCCTCGAGGAAGGCCTTCATCTTCTTCGTCAGGTCCTCGACGAAGTTCCGGATACCGGCGTGCTCGGAGGGGAAGATCTTCATGGCCGAGACGGTGTTGGCCACCGCCAGCATGATCTCCCGGACGCGGTCCGTCATCCTGGGGTCGGGGGGGAGGTCGTCAGGATGCCCTTGGATATTGGGGTCCATTTCAATTCCTAAGGTAAATGATTTCCGCCGGTTCGTCAACGATAATGACGGGCCCCGGCCCGGCGGTCTCTCAGGGAGGAGGCTGGGGAGCTACGGCCTCTTGGGGCGCGGCCGCTTTTCGTATTCGGAGAGATCCTGCCGCCACTTCGACGTCGGCGGGACCCCGGACGTCAGGCAATACTGGTCCCAGACGGCCCCGAACGGAAGGCTCCGGAAATCTTCCTCGAGAGCCCGGCGGCCGGCGTCGTCGGCCTTCACTTCCGTTCCGTCCAGCCCGCCTTCCTGTTCGAGAAGGGCTACGAGGAGCGTGTTGAGCATCGCCCGGGCCCCCGCGGCCCATCTCCTGACTCGGCCCGGCCCGGCGCCGGGATCCTCGAGACCCAGATGGACCCGATCGGGGGCTCTGCCGCGGACGCACTCCCTGGCCAGGGACAGGGTCCCGTTGTCGCGGCGATCGGCGCGGGCGTCTTCCGACGGGACGTCCCGGGGGACGCGGATGAGGAACTCGTCCGAGAATTGGAGGATCGCCGAGACCTGGTCGGCCGCGGACTCGGCCGAGAGGCCGCGGCCGAGGTCCAGGCTGAGCAGTTTCCCCCGGCTCATGGCGTAGCCCACGCAGAATTCATGGGAAGCGACCGCGGACGATTCGTTCCCGTTCCCGGCCGGCCGGCTTTCCAGGGCATCCTTCATCTGGGTGGGACTGTGCTCTATGTCGAAGATCTCGTCCAAGGACTCGCGGAGGAGCTCCCTCCGCGTCCATCGGTCGAAAGGAGGGCGCCCTGCGGAGCCGTCGGGGACCATGAGCGTGTGGATGCAGGGGGTCTTTTGTTCGCGGCCGATGGAAGCGCTGATCTTGCGGCACCGCCGGACGTGCTCGATCCAGAACCGGCGGACGTCCTTTTCCAGGTGGCTCAACGTGAAGCCCGAGGCGGCCTGGGGGTGGCCGTAACAGGCCGCGCTGAAGTCCAGTTTGAGGTCCTCCTGTTTGGCCCATTCGATCCATCCCCGGAAATGGGCGGGCTCGAGGGCGTTGCGTTCCACGAGGCCCGCGGCGGGAGATTCCGCGTGAACGGCGCGAAGGCCGAAACGGTGGCGGCCCGGAATGAGCGCGAAGGCCTCGTGGAGATCCTCGCGGAGCTCGCGGAGGCTTCCGGCATCCCAGGAATCCACGGAGTCGCCCGCGGTTTCCCGCCGGCAATGGAGGGATAATCGAACGCGGCCGAGAGCTTCCAAGGCCTTCTCCGTGTCGACCCCGAATCCGGCAAACCGCTCGCGGCCGGAGACATAGTTCTTTGCGACTAAGACAGAATCCATCGTCAACCTTGCCGGTCTTTCGGTTCCCCGCCTCTTTTATAGCCCCGCCGAAGGTCGCGTGTCAAGCGGACGGCCGCCCGGCCTCCGGGGGCCGCTGGAAAAGGCCGGACGTTTATCCTATGATAGATGGGCGGATCGAAAAGACCGCTTAGACATGACCATCGACGACAAGCTCAGACTCCTGAAAAAAGAGCGCGACGCCCGGGTCCGCTCCAGGAACGTGGAGGACGCCTGGAAAAAGATCGATAAGGAAGCCGAGGCCCTGACCGTCAAGGAGAAGCTCGAGCGCCTCATCAGCCTGACCGGGGGAGGAAAATACCCCCCGAAACCGGCCGCGTCCCCGTCTCCCGGACCCCTTCACCGCGATCCCTTCCGGTTCATCGAGAACCCCTATGCGCTCGGGACGCGGTACGGCGACATCTCCATCGCCCTGGGCCTCGAGATCCCGGGCAAGGCGCTCGCGTTCCTGAGTCACGACGAAGAATTCGAGCTCCTGACCCTCGAGTCCGCCCTGTTCCTCGACCTCGAGACGACGGGCCTCGCCGGCGGAACGGGGACCGTGCCGTTCCTCGTCGGCATGGGGTACTTCCGGGACGGCAAGTTCAAGGTGACCCAGTACTTCCTGGGCGAGATGGCCGACGAGGACGCGATGATCCGCGAGCTCGCCGGGTTCATCCGGGAGATGGGTTTCAAGTCGGTCGTCACCTACAACGGCAAGGCGTTCGACCTGCCGCTCCTCGAGACGCGCTTCGCCCTGCACCGGGAGCGCTTTCCCGCTCGCCGGCCTGCCGCACCTCGATTTCCTGTTCGCCGCCCGCCAGCTCTGGAAGCACAAGTACGAGAGCTGCCGGCTCTTCCACCTGGCCCAGCAGATCGTCCAGGCCGAGCGGAACGAGGACATCCCCGGGGCCGAGATCCCGATGCGCTATTTCCAGTACATCCGGACAGGCGACTAATCTCTCATCGAGCCCATCCTCTATCACAACCAGGAGGACCTCCTCTCGCTGCTGGGCGTCGTCATCGCCGGGGCCCTGCTCCTCGGACGCGGCCAGCGCGCGGACGCCGCCGAGGAGAGGGACCCCATGGACCTCGTACGGCGTCGGCCGGCTCTATCGAGAGCGCCGGGGACGCGGAACGCTCGGCCGAGCTCTTCGAACAGGCCCTGAAGCGGAACCTGTCGGGCGAGCTTTCGGTCCGGGTCCACAGGAAGCTCTCGCATCACTTCAAGAAGAACCAGGATTGGGACAAGGCCGTCGTCCTCTGGCAGGACCTTGCCCGGCGAGGACCAGCTCGACGCTTCCGGGAGCTGGCCATGTATTACGAGCACAAGGAAAAGAAGTACGACGAGGCGCTCCGGGCCGCCGAGGAGGGCCTGGCGATGTCGATGGGCCCTTCCGGGCCCGCAAGCACAGGATTCCGAGAAGCGGCTCGAGCGGATCCGGGCGAAGATGGCGAAGGCGGTCGCGGGTCCGGCCCGTAAAGGCAAACGTTGAAAGCCATGGTCCTGCGGGCGTTCGGCCCGGTCGAGGGGAAGCCCCTCGAACGGCGCGACGTCCCGATGCCCGAACCCGGGCCCGGAGGAGATCCTGGTCCAGGTCAGTCTTGCGGCGTCTGCCATACCGATCTTCACATCGTCGAAGGCGAGCTTCCCGAGCGTGAGCCTGCCGCTCATCCCGGGCCACGAGGTCATCGGGACCGTCGCCGGGGCAGGGGAGGGGACGGGGAGGTTCCCGGCCGGCGCAGCGGGTCGGCGCGGCCTGGCTTCATCGACGTGCGGCGACGTGCCGCTTCTGCCTGAGCGGCCGGGAGAACCTCTGCGGAACGGCTCGCTTTCACGGGCTATCACGCCGACGGCGGATACGCCGAATATCATGACGGTCCCGGAGGAATTCGCCTATGCCGTTCCCGACGGGTTTCGGGGACGCGGAAGCGGCGCCGCTCATGTGCGCCGGGATCGTCGGCTACCGGGCGCTCCGGGTATCCGGGATCGGCCCGGGGGAGTGCTCGGGCTTTACGGCTTCGGCGGCCTCGGCCCATATCGCCATCCAGATCGCCAAATACTGGGGTGCGAGGTCTTCGTTTTCGAGAAGCGCCGAGCACCGGCGACTGGCCCGGGAGCTCGGCGCGGCATGGACCGGGACGGCCCAGGAGGAGCCGCCGGCGAAGCTGACGAGCGCCATCATTTTCGCCCCGGTCGGCAGCCTCTACCTCGACGCCCTGCGGGTCTGGATAGGGGAGGGACGGTGCGTTCGGCCGGCATCTCATATGTCGCCCATCCCGGAATGGAATATGACCGATACCTCTATCACGAACGAAGATGCTCGCAGCGTCGCCAACGCCACCCGGCGGGACGGGGAGGAGTTGCTGACAGTTGCCGGCCGAGATCCCGATCCGGACGACGCGTCGAGGACATTCCCCTTGGCCGCGGCCAACGAGGTTCTGAGAACGCTCAAGGCAGGCCGTATCAACGGCGCGGCTGTCGCTCGAGGTCTAGCGGTCGCGTACCTTGATCCATTCGAAATCCGTTCCTGTTACGCTATCATTATCTCGCTTTTCCTGACCTGCGCGCCCGTAGCTCAGTTGGATAGAGCGTCTGACTACGAATCAGCAGGTCGGGTGTTCGAGTCACCCCGGGCGCGCTTCTCTTTTCGCCTGCCTTTGTAATTCTCGCAACCCCCTAGACCTACTTTCTGGGCATCCGCAAATGGAAAGGACATGCTCGGCACGCATGGATGATATCGGCGGTGATTGACAGCGCCGCTCGGAGGGTGATAAGTTTCCGGTGTGGTCAGGGTCGGGGGAATTATCGCTTGGTGCGGCTATCGGCCGGGCCGGGGAAGCAGGAAACTCCCGCTCAATGATCCAATCATCTTAATACGTCCGGAGGCTTGAGAACATGAGACAAAACCAACGTCGTGAATTCCTCAAGAAGAGTCTCGTCGGGATATGCGGCGTGACCCTTATCCCGGGAACATCGATGTCCTCGTCCGGAAAACAAGGTGCAAAGGGTGCTGCCCCCTCGTTGGCCACCCGGGCTCTAGGGAGGACCGGGATCAAGACCCCGCTGATAAGCATGGGGACCAGCGAGGCCAGCAGCGCCGACCTCATCCGGATGGGGTATGACGCGGGCATCAAGCTCTTCTTTTCAGCCACCTATTACGGCAGGGGGAACAACGAAAGACTGGTGGGCGAGGCCTTGAAAGGCCTGCCGCGCGATTCGTTCGTCGTCGGGACGGCCGCCACCCCCGAAGGCTTCGATCCCCGGGGAGTGGGCACGCTCCCCAAAGACATGACGGCCCAGTCCTATATGAAAACGGCGGAGGAAAGCCTGAAACGGTTCGGACTCGATCATGTGGATATCCTGTTATTGCCCTTTTCCGCCAAGAGGGAATACGTTCTTTCCGGACCTATATTGGAGGCCATGACGGAGCTCAAGAAGCAGGGCAAGATACGCTTTGCGGGGATCGCCACGCACGGGGGCTGCGAGGAAGCTCTCAGGGCCGCCGCCGACGCCAAGGTCTACGATATGGCGATGACCGCATACAACTTCAAGACCGAAAATAAGGAAGCCATGAACGAAGCCTTAGCTTACGCGGCGAAGGCGGGAATGGGCATCGTCGCCATGAAGACGACCGCCGGCGCCGCCCGGGACAAGAACCGGACGCAGCCGATGAACATCAATGCCGCATTGAAATGGGTGCTTCAGAATCCGAATATTTCAAGCATCGTTTCTGGGATGTCTTCGATCGAAGAATTGCAGAAGAACCTGGAGATGATCAAGGACCTGAAGCTTTCCGATCAGGACCTGAAAGACATCGCCCTGGCGGACCGGAGGTCCGAACCCGGTTTGTACTGTCTCCAGTGTCGGAAGTGCGTGCCCCAATGCCCGAATAACCTGGATATCCCCACCCTGATGCGCAGCTATATGTACGCCTATGGATACCGGAATGTCGAGCATGCCCGGTACACGCTCGACACCGTTGACATATCCGGCAAGCCCTGCGAAAGATGCGACACTTGCAGCGTCGCCTGCACCTCAGGTTTCGACATCAAGGACAGGATCCAGGATATCGTCCGGTTGAAGGATGTTCCTTTGGATTTTATAAGAGCCTAAGAGAAGCTCCGCCAGCTCGGGAGCCCAGGGCGCCTCGGAATCTTGACACTTTCCTGAACTTGGCATTAAATCCTTGAAGTGACCCGCAGAACCCGAATCGCCGCTTGTGCCCTTTTCCTCCTTGTCTTCCTTTCCCGCCCAGGCGGAGGAGCCTCGGGCCCCGGAGGCGATGCGAAGCTCAGGGTCCTCGTTCTCGAAGGAACGCCGTACCGGATGGGGGTGATCCATGGAACGGCCCTCAGGCCCGAGATCACCGAGCTCATCAAACGTTGGAAAGCGGATCTTGCTTCGACCTACAAGGTGCCCGCGGAAGAATACATCCGGCGATTCCTGAGCCGCACGGATTTCCGGCCGGACATCGACCGGTGGACACCCGGCCTCCTGGAGGAGGTCCGGGGCATTGCCGACGGGGCCGGCGTGGACTTCGACACGATGTACGCTTTTCAGCTGATCGACGAAAGCTGGGTCATGGGCGAGGACCTCGGATTCGGCAAATGCACGAGCATTGCCGCCGGGAAAAGGGGAGATCATGCCGCGTTCACTTCCCAGACCCTGGACATTCCCCGCTTCTATCATGGCTTTCCGACGGTCCTTCGGATCCGGGGCACCGGGGAATATCCCGAGACGCTCGTCTTCACGATCCCCGGGGTCATCGCCGCGAACGGACTGAACAGCCGTTCGGTCGGCGTCTGTGTCAACGCCGTCCCGCAGCTCGCGCATTCCCTGAAAGGGCTTCCGGTCGCCTTCGTGATCCGGGGGATCCTCCGGCAGGGGAGCTATGAAGAGGCGGTGGAATTCCTCCGCGACGTCCAGCCTGCCGCCCCGCAGAACTATGCCCTCGCCGGCGCTCGGGACGCGGGGAGCTTCGAACGCTCGGCGGGAAAGATGGTCCCGTTCCTTCCTTTCGAGGGGGCCGAATTCACCTACCATACGAATCACCCCCTGGCCAACGATGAACTTGACCCGGGGTTTAGGGCTTCGTTGAAACGGGACGGGGTGTCCCTGGAAACCTATAGAACCGTTCTGCCCTCGGTTCAACTTTCTCAAGCGGACGCTCTCGGACAACTCGACAACGATAGACCTCGCTCTTCTGAAGTCGATTTTCGCGGATCGCGCCTCGGGGATCAATAATGCGGAAACCTACGGCTGTACCCTGATGATCCTGGGCGAGAAGCCGGAGCTTCACGTCGCGCCCGGCCGTCCGGATATCGAGCCCTTCCAGGTTCTGGATTTCTCCCCTCGAAGCCGCCAGTAGGCGGGTCGGATCGGGAATATCCCCGTTGCCCTGACACGCAGAACTCCGAAATTGACATCTCCGTCCTGCCGACGATATAGTACCGGGATAATGAGACAGGGGAGAGCCGTCGGCCGGAGCCGGAATTTCGCTCGCCGGGAATAAGCAGACTCTAAAACGCAGGGTGATTCTGCGGCGTGCGCCCGAGTACGAGCCCGACGCGATCTCGCGGATCATCCGCGAAGGGATCGAAGCCTTCGGGCTCGCGGACCGGATCAAGGGCAAGGTCACGGTCAAGCCGAACGTCGTCTTCGCCCATCACAAAGTCGCCCCTTCGGCCTTCACCCGGCCCGAGTTCCTGGACGGGCTGATCACCGCGCTGAAGAAGCGGGCGGCAGGGGAGCTCCGCATCTCCGTCGCGGAAAAGTGCGGGGCGTGCATTCCGACGGTCTCGAATGTTCCGCCGGGCGGGCTATTACCCGCTTCGCAAGAAGCACGGCTTCCGTCTCGTCCCGATGGACGAGGTCAAAAAAGTAAAGGTCCCTCTTGTCAAGGGGCAGCTCCACAAAGAGGTGACGCTGGCCCGGGAGATGGTCGACCGGGACTTCCTGGTCTATGCCCCCAAACTCAAGACGAACGTCCTGGCCCACGGCCTGACGGGGGCATTCAAGCTCAACATCGGCATCCTCTGCGACAAAGAGCGGATGTGGTGCCATCATTATGACCTCGACAAGAAGATCGTGGATCTGGCCGAGGTCGGAGCGCCCGACTTCATCGCCACCGACGCCATCGAGTGCGCCATAGGCGGGAACCAGATGACCCAGCTGGGCCGTCACCTGGGCGCCGTGATCATGGCGACGGACCCGCTCGCCCACGACGTCGTCTGCGCCCATATCCTCCATCTCGACCCCGCGAAGATCGGGCATCTCAAGCTCGCTTCCGAGCGCGGGTACGGCTCCCTTGACCTCTCTTCGATCGAGATCGAGGGCGATATCAGCCTCGACGAGCTCCGCGAGAAGACCAAGGATTGGGACCTGGGCTTCATCCATGCCTCGCAACTGCCCGGGAACATGAAGGTCCTCTGCGGCGAGCCCTATTGCACGGGGGGATGTCACGGCGTTTTCCTGGACTGGATCTACATGATCAAGGACCGCAAGCCCAAGCTCTGGAACGACCTTCCCGCCTGGACGGTCGTCATCGGCGCCTACAAGGGCGACGTCGAAGCCGACCGGGTGTTCCTCCTCGGCAAGTGCACGAAGGTCGAGGGGACGCTCAAGGCGCGGCGCAAGATCCGGATCGGCGGCTGTCCGCCCAAGCATAAGACGATCGTCATGTGGCTTTTCCTCAAGGCCGGGATCGTCAATCCGATGTTCCAGCCCGGCCTGATCCTGGACGGATATCCCTTCTACTTTCTGTCCAAGCTGAGAACGTTCTTCCGGGAGAGGTTCTGAACCATGGACGGACGCCTGATCATCGGCGGCGAGAGGATCGAAACCCCGACGAAGCTCACCTCGACGAATCCGGCGACCCTCGAGCCGCTGGGCGAGGTCTCCCTGGCCCGGGATGACGAGTGCCGGAGGGCCATCGAAGCGGCCAAGGCGGCCGAGAGGGGATGGCGGGAGCTTCCGATCGCGGAAAAGAAAAAGACCTTCCTGCGGGCCAAGGATATCCTTCTCGCCCGGGCCGGAGAGCTGGCGGAGCTCGTCTGCCGCGAGAAAGGATCGCCCATCGTCGAGGCGAACGCCGTCGACGTCATCACGGGACTCGAGATCCTCGATTACTACGGTCGTCATCTCGACAAGGTCCGCCGTCCCCGTAAGACCCGCCTCTACCAGCCTCTTCTCGCCCACAAGAAGAGCTCCTTTCCTGTTCCAGCCGCTGGGCGTGACGCTCATCATCTCCCCCTGGAACTTTCCGTTTGTCATCCCGTTGAGCGACGCGACGAGCGCCCTGGCGGCCGGGAACACGGTCGTCCTCAAGCCGTCCTCGACGACGCCGTTGACCGGCCTGTTCATCGGCGAGATCTACCGGGAAGCGGGGCTCCCGCCCGGCGTTCTCAACGTCGTCAATACCCGGGCCGCGCAGGCGGAATACATGATCACCCACCCCACGGTCCAGACGGTCATGTTCACCGGGAGCGTCGGGATCGGGCGCCGGGTCATGGAGCTTGCGTCCAGGAACTTGACCCACATCGTCCTCGAACTCGGCGGCAAGGATCCGATGATCGTCCTCGACGACGCCGACCTGGAACTCGCGGCGCGGGGAGCGGTCTGGGCGGCGTTCATGAACACCGGCCAGAGCTGTGCCTCGATCGAGCGCGTCTATGTGGACGAGAAGATCGCGGAGCCGTTCACGAGCCGGGTCCTCGATCTGGCCCGGTCCCTCAGGGTGGGAGATCCGATGGACGAGGATATCGACGTCGGCCCGATGACGACCGAGGACCAGCGGAAGACCGTCGAGGAGCACATCGCCGACGCCCGGGCAAGGGGAGCCAGGATCCTCTGCGGCGGAGAAAGGCTCAAGGACTTCCCCGGATATTTCCTGACTCCCGCGGTCCTCTACCGGCGTCGACCATACCATGAAGGTCATGACCGAGGAGACCTTCGGCCCCGTCCTTCCGATCATGCCGTTCAGGACCATCGAGGAAGCGGCGGCCCTCGCCAACGACTGCGAGTACGGCCTGACGGCTTCGGTCTGGACCCGGAGCAAGTCCAGGGCCGAATGGCTGGCCGAGCGGATCGAGGCGGGGACGGTGACGGTCAACGACCACATGTTCTCGTTCACCGACCCCAAGGCGATCTGGGGAGGGGTCAAGAAGACGGGCGTAGGACGATCCCACGGCCCGTACGGGCTCCTGGACATCTCGAACATCAAGCTCGTCAGCTACGACTTCCACCGGCGCAAGGACCAGCTCTGGTGGTACCCCTACGACCGGACCAAGGGCCGGTTCATGAGGAACGCCGTCGTCCTCCTCCACTCCCGGAGGCTTCGGGCCAAGCTCGGATCGCTCGGGGCGCTCCTGCCCGAGTGGCGCGCCATCAAGGCCGGCAGTTCCCTGAAGAATCTCTCGAAGTTCGCCGGGCGATTCTTCCGCTTGGGCTGAAAACCACCCGTCGTGTCCTACCCGGATCCGGCCGAGGCCGGCGCGGGCGGCCTAACGGAGCGCGGAGAAGCTGGCGACCTTCGGCTTCACGAGCTTGATGAAATCGTCGTATTTGAGCTTGACGAGCTCGGAATGGGAGCAGGCGTTGAAGGCGATCTCGGGGCTCTCGGCGAGGAGCGCGTCGACGAGGACGTCCATTCCGTAAAGATTCCCGAAGGGCGGCATGGCTCCGGTGTCGCAGCCCGGGAACATGTCCCTGAAATCGGCTTCCCGGGCGATCTCGACGTCGCGGGCCCCTACGGCCTTCTTCAGGAGCGGGATGTCCAGCTTGTGCGACGCGGGCAGGACGGCGATGGTCATCCGGCCGTCGATCCTCAGGACGACGGTCTTGGCCAGCTCTTTTCCGGGGATATGGGCCGAGGCCGCCGTCTCCTGGGCGGTGTAGGCCGTCGAGTGCCGGATCGTGACGTATTTGACCTTGTTCCCGTCCAGGAACTCCCTGAGCTTTTGGATAGGCATGACCCCTCCTTTAGCCTTTGGTTTTCCCCTTCTCAACTTAGGTTCGGACAGGGGGATTGTCAAGTTCGTCCGGAGCCGCCGCTCCGGTTGCACTTTGGCTTCCTCTGGATTAAAATCCCCTCTTTGGAGGTGGCACCATGAAACTGACCGACGGACGCACGCGCCGGTGCGCGATCTCGGGTCTTCTGATCGTCATGCTGTTGGCCCTCGCCGCGGGGACGATCCTCAATGCCCAGGACAAGGCTTTCGACAAGAAGATGAAGGGCTTCGATGCCTACATGACGAAGGTCCTCAAGGATTGGAACGCGCCGGGCATCGGCGTCGGGATCGTGGCCGGCGACAAGCTGGTCTTCGTCAAAGGCTACGGCTACCGGGACTACGGGAAGAAGCTCCCGTTCACCGGCACGACGCTCGTCCAGATCGCTTCCAACACGAAGCTCTTCACGGCGGTGGCCGCGGGGATGCTCGTCGACGCGGGGAAGCTCACTTGGGACAAGCCGGTCCGCGAGTCCGTCCCGGCGATCCGCTTCTACGACGACCAGCTCAACAACACGGTCACGCTCCGCGACATGCTGGCCCACCGGACCGGGATCACCCGGCACGACTCGATCTGGTACAAGTCCGACTTCACCCGGAAGGAGCTCTTCGACCGGGTCAAGTTCCTCGAGCCCAGCGAGCCGCTCCGCCAGACCTTCCTTTACAACAACCTGATGTATGCCGCCGCCGGGTACATCATCGAGCTTCAGTCCGGCAAGACCTGGGAGGACTTCGTCCGCGAGCGCATCTTCGCCCCCCTGGGGATGACGAGCACGGTCTTTTCGATCGCCGACATGCTCAAACAGCCCGACCGCGGCGTCCCTTACACCGAGAGGCGGGACAGCTTCGAGCTCTACGAGCTCCCTTATTACGAGGACATGGCGGGGGTCGCGCCCTGCGGCGCCATCATCTCCAATATCCAGGACATCTCCCGCTGGCTGACGGCCCTGATGAACGAGGGGAAGTACGAGGGGAAGCAGGTCCTTCCGGCCGACGTGCTCAAGGCGACGCTCGAGCCGGCCATCGCGCTCCCCAACACGATGGCGGAGACGCGGGGATTCTGGGAGGTCCTCAACTCGGCCTACGGAATGGGCCGGGAAACGACCTCGTACCGGGGCCGCCTCCTCGCGTTTCACGGCGGGGACCTGCCGGGATTCCACTCCCAGATCTCCTTCATGCCCAAGGAGAAGCTCGGCGTCATCGTCTTCGTGATCGGGGACCATTGCTCCTCGCTCTATAATCTCATCAGCTACAACGTCTACGAGCGCCTGCTGGGCCTCGACGAGACCCCGTGGAGCGCCCGCATGCTCGAGCTTCGGCTGAAGGGAAAGAAAGCGGGCACCGAGGCCCGGGCCAAGGCCGGCGCGGACCGGGTGCCGAACACGATGCCGTCCCACAAGCTCTCCGATTACGCGGCCGAGTACGAGCACCCGGCCTACGGCGTCCTGAAGGTCACCATGGAGGGCGACGCGCTCCAGGCGGACTTCCATAAGATCAAGCTCCCCCTGTCCCACTTCCACTACGACCGTTTCGATACCCCGGACGACGAGCAGTACGGCAAGTTCTCGATCAGCTTCCGGACGAACCCCCAGGGGGACATCGACAAGGCCGTCATGTCCCTGGACGAGGCCGAGGCGGCCTTTACGCGAAAGGCCGACAAGCTCGCTCCCGAAATGCTCGCCAAGCTGGCGGGGACCTATGAGACTCCCACGGGCTACAAGTTCCGGGTGGTCCTGAAGGAGGACGGGAGCCTCGCCCTGGTCTTCCCGGGCCAGCCCGAGGAGGCCCTGATCCCTTATAAAGGGTTGAAGTTCCGGATCAAGGCTTTCTCGGACGTCGTGTTCGAGTTCGTCGTCGAGGACGGCCAGGTCAAGGCCCTCAAGCAGACGGACCCGTCCGGGGAGAACGTGTTCAAGCGGATATAGCCGGCCAGGTCCGGACGACGAAGCCCAGGAGGATCGGAATGAAGTTCCAGGTCGGAGTCTATCTTCTGATCGCGGCGATGGGGAGCGGCGCGGGCCCGTCCCTGAGGGCGGAGGCCGGGCGGACGGAGATCCTCAAGTGGCCCAAGGGAAGCCGGGCCGCCGTCTCTCTGACATACGACGACGGAAGCATCAACCAGTTCCGCGTGGCCGTCCCCCTGATGAAGAAGCTGGGATTTCCCGCGACCTTCCATATCGTCACGGGCCAGGTCGCCGGCTCGAAATATGACGGGCGCGTTCATCGGCCGCCCGGTCGCGGATATCATCGCCGAGACGGCGTCCGTCCCCACCGGCAAGGACAGCTTCTTCGAGCGGGCGTCCGCGATCGCCCATCTCGGTTTCGCGGAAGGCGTCGAAAGCCACGGCCGCGCCGGCGAGCTCTTCGAGGACGGGAAGCCCGGCGAAGCTTACCGGATCATCGACGACGCGTTCGCGAAAGTGCGCGCGGGCGTCTGGAAGAAGAAGGCCCCGGCCGACGCGGCCGCGGGGCGGCGGGGAGGGGTCGGCTGGGCCGACCTGGAGGCGCTGGCCGCCGAGGGGTTCGAGATCTCCAGCCATACGGTCACGCATCCCTACCTGTCCGTCCTCGATGAGGCGAACCTGATCTATGAGCTCGAGACGAGCCGCCGGGAGATCCTCGAGCATCTCGGTCCCGGGCATACGTTCACGGTCGAATGCCCGTACGGAACGGAAGACGAACGGGTGATGCGCTATGCGCTGGCCCGCTATCCGGCGTCCCGTAATCGCCTGCCCGAGCCCTGGCTCGAGGAGCTCAACCGGGCCAGCGATAAGGACCCGCTATCCTCCAGTAAAGAATACGTGCAGTGGCAGCGCGGGGCGCTGACGGATACGCCGATGTCCCTGATGAGGTCCTGGGTGGACACGGTCGCCTCCCGCGACAACATGTGGCTGGTTCTGGTCTTCCACGGCGTCGACGGCATCGGTTGGCAGCCGAAGACGGGCGCCGAGCTCAGCGAATATTTCGGCTACATCAAATCGCTCGGGGATGGGATCTGGGTCGCGACGTTCCGGGATGTCGTGAAATATATGCGCGAACGTATGGGCTCCCGCGTGCGGAGCCGGGCGGCGGGGGAAGGGTTCGAGATCACCCTGGCCCACGACCTGCCCCGGGACCTTTACGACCGGCCCCTGACGCTGAAAACGGCCGTGCCGGACGACTGGCCCGCCGCCGACGTCCGGCAGGGAAGCCGTGTCGAACGCGTTCCCGCGAGCGGGAGCGTTGGAAGCCGCTTCGTCATCTACGAAGCGGCCCCCAATGCCGGGCCCGTGACGCTCGCTCGGGCGGGCGCCTAGGCCCTCCGATATCCCGCCTTCGTCAGAAGATCAGGCGTATCCCGACCCTCGCCGCGCGCGGATCGGCGAACCCGTAGAGGTCGTGACCGTTCGTCGACGGGGCCTCGCCCGGGATCCAATCGTAATCGAGCCGCGTCCCCCAGTCGTTGATCGTAGTCGTCGTTCAGGAGGTTGAAGACGTCCAGGATGACGCCCAACCGGTACCTGTCCGAAAGCATGAACGTCTTTTCCAGGCGGAGGTCGATCCCGTGCGCCATCGGATAGTGATTGGTGCCCCGGCGCTCGACGAAGACCGTCTCGCGGCCCTGGTTGAGAAGGGACGAGGGGGTCCGATAGCGCGTCGTCCAGGCCCGGCCGGTGATGCCGTGGTAGTAGGCGTTGAAGTTGACGTCGAACGGCAGGACATAGGTGGCCTGGATCTTGACCATATGGGTCGGATCGGATGAGGAATTGCCCTCGCCGTTGATCCAGAAATTGGGATTGCTGGTATCGTTCCACCTCCCGAAATCGTCCGATTGGCCGTTGTCGATGGTCCCGGTGGCCTTGCCATAGACGTAGGAAGCCAGGAACTGCCATTTGTTCGAGAACCGCTTGTTGAACATGACCTCGAACCCCCAGTATTTCCTGTAGGGATCGAGCAGGATCCACGGATTGCTGGTCTTGATATTGCCCAGGACGAAGTCGTGAGTGTTCCCGGAGACGAGGTTGTAAACCTTCATGGGCGTGTCGGTGAAGGGGACGACAATGTCGACCTCTTCATATTGGGCGGCATTATCATAGATGCCCATGGTGTTCCGCCAGCGACGCGCGACGAACGATGCGGAGAGCGAAGCGTCCTTGAAGAGCTCACGTTCCAGGCTGACCGTGAACTGGTCCATGTACGGGTGCTTGGTCCCGGGCGCCAGCCTGTAGGTGTTCAGCGTTCGTTCGAACTCTACGAACTGCCCTTCGTTGATATCCCACATGGAACTGATATAGGGTTTGAACGCGGTCGGGCTGAGACGGTCGAAGGCGTTGCTCAGCATGGCCTCGGTGAACTGGCCATAATGGGCCTTGAGGATGGTCGTCTTATCCCCCAGGAGATCGAACGTGAATCCGAGACGGGGGGCCAGCCTCGAGCTCTTGTATACAGCGCCGCTGACGCCGTCCACGAATCCCCAGTTCTGGCTGAAACGGAGCCCGACGCTGATGTTCAGGCGCTTCGTGATCTGCCAGGAGTCCTGGGCGAAGCCCTCGATCCGGAGGTACTTGCTGTTGAGGTCGTAGCCCTCGTACTGATAGGCCAGGTATTGGCCCTGGGGGCCGGCATAGTAATATCCCTGGTAATCGACATAATACGTGTGGTTAGCGCCGGTAAAGCCGTATCGGCTGCGGACGGTGGAGCGCTCGATCTCCGCGCCGAACTTGAAGTCATGGTCGCCCTTGATGAAATCCTCGGCGTAATGCGTCAGGCTGGCGTTGGCTTGGAGACGCGAACGGTCGGCGAGATAATAATGGTAAGAATTCCCCAGCAGCTTGTTGACGTTGATGTCGAAATGGGCGTTGACGTCCCGGCCCATTTTCGGTTCGAGGTAATAATATCCCCAGAAGTAGGCGGCCTTGATATCGAAGAAAGTCTTGGGGCTGAGAATATGTGTCATCGTCAGGCTGGCGACGAGCTCGGGCGATTTCTGGGTCACCGTGGATTCCGCGCCGATCTCGGCGTGCGAAAAGCCGAAGGGGGCCCGGTTGACGCCGTTATATGTGTCGACCTCGAGGGAGAACATGGCGTTGGTTTTCGGGGACAGCTGGGAGCTCAATTTCCAGAAAGAGCGGGGCTGATAATAATTGCGCGCTTCGGGGAACCCGGTCGGGAAGAACCAGGTCTCATAATATTGGAGGCCGACATAGAACCAGAGCTTGTCCCGGCGGATCGGCCCGCCCACGTGGGCGTTGACGTCGAAGAGCTTGTTGATGGGCGAGGTTACGTCGGGCCAATCGTCCGCATAATCGTGGTTGTTCACCGTCTGCCAGAAGTGATTCGGGAATTCGCCGGGCTTCCCCTGGAAATCGAGCTCGAAATGCCCGGAGAACTCGTTGCCGCCCGATTTCGTAACGAGGTTGAAGATGACGCCGGTGAAGTTCCCGTACTCGGCCGGCAGGCCGAGCCCCATGACCTTGGCTTCCTCGATGATGTTGTGGTCGAGGAAGACCCAGGCGGAGCCGCCCTCCGGGTCCGAGACGTTGACCCCGTCCATGGCGTAGGCGATGCCCGTGTCCTGGGAGGCGCCATAGGCCGAATTGTCGGCGACCCCGGGGGCCAGATTGACGATGTCGGCCGTGAACTGGTTATAGGGGATATTCCGCAGGATCTCGTTGCTCAGGGTGACCGAGGCGGACTCGGTCGATTTGACGTCGACGGTCGGCGCCTGGCCGACGACCGTGACCTCTTCGGCGACGGCCGACTGCTGGAGCACCATGTCCACGGTCAGCCGGGTCGTCGTCGTCAGCCGGACGCCTTCCTGGATGACCGTCCGGAACCCCGGCATCTCGGCCTTGACCGTATACGTCCCCGGCGGAAGCGCGGGGAAGCGGAACTGACCGTTGCCGTCGGTCAGGGCCGTCCGCGTGCCCATCAGGTTCGGGGACGTCAAGGTCACCGTGACTCCGGGGAGCGGAGCTTTTTCCGCGTCCGTGATCGTCCCTTCGATGGCGCCCGTGTCCTTGGATTGGGAAAGGGCGAACGGCGACAGGAAAAGCAGGAGAGCCGCAGCGGCGGCCAAGGTCTTGAGTCTCATGGTCCCTCCTCTCGATCGGTTACGTATCTATGAAATATTGAAAAACACCATTCTCCGCTGACGGGAAAACTATAAAAAATCGTAACCGCAAAGTCAACGGATATATTTCCAAAAATCCGTATTCCGCTGACCTTGATTGGCGCGGGGGCCCGTGATATATATCGGCCTATGTTCGGAGGGCCTTTGCCGAAGGAGAGCGCATGAAAAAGGCGATGGCGGTCCTGGCGGGACTGTGGCTTCTGGTCGGGTCGTTGGCGGCGCAGACATCGAAGCCCGGGCTCAGGGTCTTCGTTTCGGCCGACATGGAAGGGATCTGGGGCGTGGTCCACGGAGACCAGACCTCGCCGGAATCCTCCGAATACGGGCCGGCGTGCCGCTGGATGACCGAGGACGTCAACGCGGTCGTCGCGGGCCTATTCGAGGCCGGGGCGACCGAGGTCGTGGTCAACGACGCCCACGGCAGCCAGCGCAACATCATTCCCGACGCGCTCGATCCCCGGGCGTCCCTGATCACCGGCTCGCCGAAGCCTCTCTCGATGATGCAGGGGATCGGGGAAGCCTTCCAGGCCTGCCTCTTCATCGGCTACCACGCCAAGGCCGGGACCGAGGCCGCCATCCTGGACCACACGATCTCCGGCTCGGTCATCTACAGCATCAGGATCAACGGGATCGAGATGCCCGAGCTCGGGATCAACGCGGCCATCGCCGGCGCCTTCGGCGTGCCGGTCATCATGGTCAGCGGGGACACCGCGTGCTGCGCCCAGGCCAAGGCCCTTCTGGGAGACGGGACGATCGCCGTCCCCGTCAAGGAAGGTTATGCCAGGTACGCGGCTCGTCTCTTCCCGAAAGACGCGGCGCGGAAAGCCCTCCGGGAAGGAGCTCGGGACGCATTGCTGCGGCGGGAGGCGGCGAAGGTCTATAAGCTCGAGCCTCCGTATCGCTTCGAGGTCGGTTTCCACACCAGCGGCCAGGCGGAGATCTCGATGCTTTTGCCCGGGATCGCCCGGCGGGACTCCAGGACGGCGGTCTTTTCGACGAACGATTACATCGAAGGGTTCAAGCTCATGAGGGCCATGATCGCCCTCGGCACCGGCCGGTGAGCCGAACGAAGAGGCTCATTACGCCGGTCATAGGCGTCGACCGGGACGGAACGGCGGAGGGCTTGACAGCCGCCCCGATCAAGGCTATGAATACGGGCTTATCCGGGAGTTAGAGGAGGCCTCATGGGCGGATTCTTCGGGATCGTTTCGCGCCGGGATGCCATCGCCGATCTGTTCTACGGGACCGATTACCATTCCCACCTCGGAACGAAGAGGGGTGGGCTGGCGGTGCTCCGCGAGGACGGCCTCCGCCGGGTCATCCACAATATCGAGAACGCCCAGTTCCGGTCGAAGTTCGACGACGACCTCGCCAAGATGCACGGCCCGTTCGGGGATCGGCGTCATCAGCGACACCGACGACCAGCCGCTCCTCATCCGCTCGCACCTTGGGGATTTCGCGATCGCGACGGTCGGGATCGTCAAGAACGCCGCCGAGCTCGCGGGCAGAGGCCTTCCGGAGCCGGCGGCTCCACTTCTCCGAGATGGGCGGCGGCGAGCTCAATCCGACCGAGCTCGTGGCCACGCTCATCAACCAGGGAGGAGAGCTTCGAGGAGGGGATCCGGATCGCCCAGGACTCCATCGACGGATCGTGCTCGATCCTGCTCCTGACCGAAGGAAGGCATCTACGCCGCCCGCGACAAGCGCGGCCGGACGCCGGTCATCATCGGCAGGAACCACGAGAGCGTCGCCGTGACGATGGAGACCTGCGCCCTTCCCAACCTGGGCTTCGAGACCTGGAACGTACCTGGGTCCGGGGGAGATCGTCTTCGTGACGGCCGACGGCTTCGAGCGCCGCGGCGACCCGGCGAGATCGCTCCAGATCTGCGCCTTCCTCTGGGTCTACTACGGCTATCCCGCCTCGAGCTACGAAGGGATCAACGTCGAGGCCGTCCGCAACCGGTGCGGGGCCGCCCTGGCCCGCCGGCAACCGGCGGCGATCGACTTCGTGGCCGGCATCCCCGATTCCGGCATCGGGCACGCGCTCGGCTACGCCGCCGAGGCCGGCATCCCGTTCCGGCGCCCCTTCGTCAAGTACACGCCGACCTGGCCCCGGAGCTTCATGCCCCAGGACCAGGAGGTCCGCGACCTGGTCGCCCGGATGAAGCTCATCCCCATCCGGGAGCTCATCGAGGGGAAGCGGTTCCTCTTCTGCGAGGACTCCATCGTCCGCGGCACCCAGCTCAAGGACACCATCCAGCGGCTCTACGACGTCGGGGCGCTCGAGGTCCACATGCGGCCGGCCTGCCCGCCGCTCGTCTACGGCTGCAAGTTCCTGAACTTCTCGCGGTCCCGGTCGGACATGGACCTCGCCGCCCGCCGGGCCATCCGCGAGCTCGAAGGGCCGGACTTCGATGACTTCGCCAGGTATACCCGATACGGGTCGGCGGAATACTCCGCCATGGACGAGAGCATCCGGAAACGGCTCAACCTGACCTCGCTCAAGTACCAGCGGCTCGACGACCTGGTCGGGGCCATCGGCCTTCCGAAGGACCGGCTCTGCACCTATTGCTGGGACGGCGTGGAGCGCTGAGGGCCGGCCGGAATTTATTCCCCCCATCCGCTTGACAAGCGCCGGAGCGCGACTTAGATTGATATTGTCTGAGTAGGCAAGCGACAATCCGGGACGGCCGGATCGACCCTGGGAGGGGCCTTCCCGAGAGAGTTTCGATGGAGCCCGCAAATGCGGGCTGAAGGTCCTCAGGGGCCTAAGATGAGGCGGGCCCGAAGGACCGCATAAGTGGAAGGCCCGGGACGGAGAAGGGGAGAGAAGGTCGTCCCGGTCTTTTTTATTCCCCCGGAATTCGCGTCTGCGGACCGCTCATCCCGCTTTGATTGACTCTGCTCCCTGCCTGCGTTATATATCCATTGAAATCCATTCGGTGGAGGCCTGTGATGTCGATCCGAAATAAGTTTGCCGCCGCGCTCGGTGGCGCGGTGCTCTTGATCCTGCCCGGATTCGCCGAAAGCGCGAAGCCCCTGCTTCTCCGCCAACCGTCCATCAGCGGGACGTCGGTCGTCTTCACGTTTGCCGGGGACCTCTGGACGGCTCCCCGCGAGGGCGGGGAAGCCGCCCGGCTGACGGCCGGGATCGGCATCGAGAGCCGCCCTCTCTTCTCGCCGGACGGAAGCCTCGTGGCCTTCACCGGTCAATACGACGGGAATACCGACGTCTATGTCGTTCCCGCCTTGGGCGGCGTCCCTGTCCGCCTGACCCATCACCCGGATGCCGATGCCGTCGTCGGCTGGACGCCCGACGGCTCCCGCGTCCTTTTCGCTTCCGCCCGGACGAGCTTTTCGGGCGTGACGCGCCTGTTCACCGTGCCGGCCCGGGGCGGATTCCCCGAGGAGCTTCCTTTGCCGACCGCGACCCAGGCCTCCTATGCGCCCGACGGCAGGCGTCTGGCCTATGTCCCGACGATGCAGTGGCAGAGGGCCTGGAAGCGGTATAAGGGGGGGCAGACCACCCCGATCTGGATCGTCGACCTTGCCGACCTCAAGGTGGAGAAGGTCCCCCGCGCGAACTCCAACGACTCCAATCCCATGTGGATCGGGGACAAGGTCTACTTTCTTTCCGACCGGAACGGGGCCGTTTCGCTCTTCGCCTACGACCTCGCCGGGAAGACGGTCGCCGAGGTCCTGCCCAATGACGGGTTCGACTTCAAGTCTGCTTCGGCGGGGCCGGGGGGGATCGTCATCGAACAGTTCGGAGCCCTTCTCTTTTACGATACGGGCAACGGAAAGGCCCGGAGGATCCCGATCGGGCTCGGCGGGGACCTCGCCGAGGTCCGGCCGCATTTCGTCAAGGTGGGGAGCCGGATCGCCGCCGCCAACATCTCGCCGAACGGGGCCCGGGCTATCTTCGAGGCCCGGGGGGAGATCCTGACCGTCCCGGCCGAGAAGGGCGACATCCGGAACCTGACCCGGACGGTGGGCGTCATGGAACGCGATCCGTCCTGGTCGCCCGACGGGCTGTCGATCGCCTATTTCTCCGAAGCGTCCGGCGAATATGCGCTGCACATCGTCGACCAGGCGGGAAAGGGCCCCGTGAGAACGATCGGGCTCGGCGAGCCGCCCTCGTTTTTCTACCGGCCGGTCTGGTCGCCCGACGGAAAGAAGATCGCCTACAACGACAAGCGGCTGGCGTTATGGTGCGTGGATATCGACAAGGGCGTTCCGGTCAAGATCGACACGACATACTACCATAATCCCGCGTTCGCCTTCGACCTCGGCTGGTCCCCGGACAGCCGGTGGCTGGTCTACGCCAAACAGCTGAAGAGCCACATGAACGCCGTGTTCGTCCACGACCTCGAGACAGGGAAGTCGGCCCAGCTCACCGACGGCATGAGCGATGCCCGTTTCCCGGCCTTCGACAAGAGCGGCAAGTATCTTTTCTTTGCCGCCAGCACCGACGTCGGCCTGCTTCCGGGATGGCTCAACATGTCCAGCATGGATCGGCCCGTGACCCGGAGCGTCTATGTCGCCGTGCTCCGCAAAGACCTCCCGTCGCCTCTCGCGGCCGAGAGCGATGAAGAGAAGCCCAAGGAGGAGGCGAAGCCCGACAAGGCCGGCAAGGAAAAGACGGGCGCGGACAAGGCCGGCAAGGAGCCCGAGGAGAAAGCCAAGGAAGCCGTGAAGGTCGCCATCGATCTCGACGGCATCGGCCAGCGCATCCTCGCCCTGCCCGTCGAGGCGAAGAACTACGTCGGCCTCGCCGCCGGGAAAGAGGGGATCGTGTTCCTCCACGAGGGACCGCCCGTCACTTCCGGATTCGGCGCCCCCGGCAAGACCCTCCAAAAGTTCGATCTGGCGACCCGGAAGCTCGATAAGTTCCTCGACGGCGTCGGGGCGTTCTTCGTTTCGGCAAGCGGCGAGAAGATCCTCTTCAGCCAGGGGGAATCGTGGACCATCGCCGGGACCGCCGGGCCCGTCGAGCCGGGCAAGGGCGTGCTCAAGACGTCCGACATGGAGGTCGCCTCGGAGCCGCTCGTCGAATGGCGGCAGATGTTCCGCGAAGCCCTTCGCCTCGAACGGGACTTCTTCTATGATCCCGGCATCCATGGCCTCGACCTCAAGGCGACCGAAGCCCGATACGCCCCGTTCCTCGAGGGGATCGGCGGCCGCGAGGACCTGAACTATCTTTTCGAGGACATGCTGGGCGAGATCACCTGCGGGCACGTGTTCGTGGGTGGAGGCGACCAGCCCGAGGTCAAGCCCGTACCGACGGGCCTGCTCGGAGCCGACTACGAGATCGTCGGGGGCCGCTATCGGTTCGCCAGGATCTATGACGGTGAGAACTGGAACCCCGGGCTCAAGGCGCCGCTGACCCAGCCCGGCGTCAACGTGAAAGCGGGCGAGTACCTCCTGGCGGTCGACGGCCGGGACATCCGGGGGTCCGAGGAGATCTACAAGACGTTTGTCGGGACGGCCGGCAAGCAGGTCGTGCTCAAGGTGGGGCCCGGCCCGGACGGCCGCGACGCCCGCGAGGTCACCGTGGTCCCCGTGGCGAGCGAGTACCGTCTCCGGAACCTCGCCTGGATCGAGGACAACCGCAGGAAAGTCGACGCCCTGAGCGGCGGGCGGCTGGGATATGTCTGGCTGCCGGATACGGCCGAGGGCGGATTCACGAGCTTCAATCGCTATTATTTCGCCCAGGTCGGGAAGCAGGGAGTGGTCGTCGACGAGCGCTACAACCAAGGCGGGCTCATCGCCGATTACATTATCGATTACATGCGGCGTCCGCTCATGGGCTACTTCGCTTCGCGCGACGGGGCTGACTATATCACGCCGGTCGGCTCGATCTATGGGCCGAAAGCGATGATCATCAACGAATATGCCGGTTCGGGCGGGGATATGATGCCCTGGCTGTTCCGGGCGGCCGGGATCGGGCCCCTCGTCGGGACGCGGACCTGGGGCGGGCTCGTCGGCATGGCCGGAGCGGCTCCGCTGATGGACGGCGGATTCACCGGGGCGCCCCAGAGCGGTTTCTGGAACCCGAACGGGACTTGGGACGTCGAGAATTCCGGCGTCGCCCCCGACGTCGAAGTGGAGATGGACCCGGCGTCGGTCAAGGCCGGCCGCGACCCACAACTGGAAAAGGCTGTGGCGGTCGTCCTCGAGCTCCTGGCTAAGAACCCGCCGCCGAAGCACGTCAAGCCGGCCTATCCGGTCTATAAAAGGAATTGGTGAGGGCCGCGGCGATCCTGCTCGTCGGGCCGACGGGCTCGGGGAAGACGCCGCTCGGAGAGCTCCTCGAGCGGGAGGGATTCCGCGGGCGGAGATGCCGCCATCTCGATTTCGGGGCCCGGCTGAGGAGACTGGCGGCGTTCCCGGATGCGCAGGGATTCACGGCTCCGGAGCTCGAGACGATCCGGCGATCCGTCTCGACCGGAGCGCTTTTCGAGGACGCCGAATTCCCCGTCGCGACGAAGGTCTTCGGGGACTTCGCCGCTTCCGCGGGGGCCGAACTCATCGTCCTGAACGGATTCCCCCGCCACGCGGGGCAGGCCCGGGCCCTCGAGGGGACCATCGCCGTGGAGCTCTTGGTCCTGCTCGAGGCCCCGGCGGACGTCGTCGCCGAGAGGATCCGGCTCGATGCGGAAGACGACAGGAGCGGCCGGGCCGACGATTCCCGGGACGAGGTCCTGAATAAGCTCGAGACCTTCCGGGAGCGGACGCTCCCGCTCGTCGAATACTATTCTTCGCGGGGGGCGAAGGTCGTGCGCATCTCGGTCAAGGACTCCTCAACGGCGGCGGACCATTATGCCGCGTTGCTCCGGCAGACGGCCGACGATTGAGGCGGTCGTCTAGAACAGCTTCCGGGCCTCCATATAGAACCGTTTCTCCCAGGCCTCGCCCATGGAGAAGGTCTTGCGGGGCAGGGCCCCGTCCAGGATGACGGTGCGGAACAGCTGTTTCTTGTCCATGGCGGGAAGATAGAAGCCCCGGTTCCCCGGATAGCTCCCCAGCTTGATCACGGCGTCGGTCCCGTGGACGTAATCGATGCCCGAGGCGCCCTTGGTCTTCAGATAGGCGTCCAGGAAATTCTGCAGGGTCCCGACGGCGAGGTTGGAATCCGGGGACGCGACCTCGATGACCCCGAACTCTCCGGCCCGGATGACACCGATCCGATGAGCCCCCGACGGCGCGCCGTCCACGGCGGCCTTCATCGCCCCGAAGTCGCTCGCGGGCTCGAAGGAATAGCGCCCGCGATAGAAGACCTTCATCTCCTCGAGCGGGTAGCGCCCCGGCGCCGTGTCGAAGATGACCCGGTGGATGGGCTCGAAGCTCAGGGCTTCGTCATGGAGGTTGACGAGCTCGACGAGGGCGTATCTCAGCGGCGAGGACAGGATCGCCGTCCGGTCGGTCGCGGCCTCCTTGGCCTTTTCCCAGATGGCTTTGGCCGTGGCCAGGGAATGGTTGCCGTCACCCATGGCGTAAAGGAGGACCGGCGTCCCGGGCTTCAGGCTGAACCTGGCCGTGAAGGACCCGGGATCGGCCAGGGCTTCCAGGGCCCGGACGACGCCCTTTTCGAGGCCGGGGTCGCTCACGCGGCGCCCGGAGAGGGTCCCGGAGTCCATCATCAATTCGAATTCGTAGAGGGCTTCGAGGCGGCCCCGGTTCTCGTGCAGGGGCCCGATGACCGTGTCCGCCGGATCGTCGATGAGGACCATGATATGGGGGAGCTCGAACGGCGCGCCCTCCCGGATCCGGACCCGGGGCGGAATGCGCTCGAGGATGGTGCCCTCGGTCGCCCGGATCCGGCTGGTCGAGCCCTTCCGGAAGTCGTAGTGCTCCAGATCGAGGCAGACCATCAGCCCCTTGCGCGTCCGCATCCCGGTCTGGCGCTCGACATAGACGAAGCCGTCGGCCTCGCGGAACAGGCCGGCGTCCCAGTACTCCTTCATGTGCCGGCGGATCCCGGCGATCCGGGCGGCGGGATCCAGCTCGTTGAGATAGACCTCGGGATAAATGAGGTTCAGGGTGGACGGGGCGGAGCCGACGATCTCGGCGGCCCTTTGCCAGTATTCGGGCTCCGACGTATATTGGTCGCAGGCGATGACGGCCCATCTGGTGAGGTCCGTGCCCGGCTTCGGCAGGCAGATCTCAGGGATTCCCAGGCATATCGAACTGTGAGTCCTCATAGTCGATCCTTTCGGCGCGTATATAGCCGAAGATTTTATACATCATCGGGAGGCCTTTTTCAACGGCTTGTCCGGCCGAAGCGCGTATGGTATAAGCAGGGCGTCGAAGAGAGGAATCCATGCGCACGCCGCGTTCCGCCGGTATCGGGCTCGTCTGCGGGCTGGTCGCGGCCCTCCTGTCCGCGTCCTGCGAGACACGGGCCTCGCTGACGAAGTCAAGGCTGAAAAAGGTCGAAAAGGGGCTTCTCCGGGCGGTCGTCATCAAGGGGACGAAGGCCGACCGTTCGCCCCTCGGCGAGCGGATGGAATTCTATAAGGTCCCCGGGGCCAGCGTCGTCGTGCTCGACCGGTACGCCGTGGATTGGGCGAAGTCCTATGGATATCGCGATGTGCAGGCGTATGAGCCGGTGACGCCGGATACCCCCTTCCAGGCAGGGGCCCTGGGCCAACCGGTCGCGGCGGCGACGGTCCTTTCCCTGGTCGATCGCGGGAGCCTGGAGCTGGACGCGGATGCGGAAAGATCTCTGCGTTCCTGGAAGCCGTCCTTATCCGAGGCCCGCGCCGGCGGGGCGCCCGTCCTGACATTGCGGAAACTCCTGGCCCATGCCTCCGGCTTGAGCGGACAGGTCTTCGAGGGGCGCCCTCGAAAGGAACCCCTGCCCTCGTTGGCTCAGGTCCTCGAAGGGGAATCTCCCGCCGCGAACAGGCCGGTCATCGAGGGCCTCCGGCCTGACGCCGCCGGCGAATCCGAATCCGGCTATGTCGTCGTCCAACAGGTCGTCTCCGACGCGAGCGGGAAGCCTTTCCCAGCGTTCGCCGAGGAGGCCGTCCTCGCGCCTCTGGGCATGACGAACAGCTCCTTCGAAGCGCCGCTTCCGGCGGCCCTCGAAAGCCGGGCCGCCTCGGGCCACCTCCGGCCGGGGCCGGGCGTCGAGGGCGGCTGGCTGAACTACTGCGAAGCCGCGTCAAAGGGACTGTGGACGACGGCCCTCGATTATGCGGATTTCCTGCTGGCCGTCGTCGGGGACGCCATGGGGGGGTCGAAAAAGCTGTTGTCGCCCGAGTCGGCCCGGACGATGCTCACGCCCCAATTCCGGGGCCGGGGCTTCGGGTTCCTCATCGAGGGCTCGGGGAACGACGTCCGTTTCAGCGTTCGCGGCCGGACCTGCGGCTTTGCCGCGCTGGCCGTGTTCTATCCGGCCCGGGGCCAGGGGCTCGTCGTCATGACGAACAGCGACAACGGCGGCCTGCTCGCCGACGAGCTCCTTCGGGCCGTATCGGCGGCATACGCATGGCCGGACTACAAGCCCGAGGAAAAGCCCCTCTTCCGGCTCGACCCCTCGACGTACGCGCAATATGTCGGCCGCTACGAGATCGCGCCGGATTACGCCCTCGACGTGACCTTCGAGGATTATTACCTGATCATCCATCCGACGGGCCAGGCGCGAACGAAATTCTACGTGGAGAGCGAGACGGTCTTCTTCTCCGTCGACCCGTTCATCCGCATCCAATTCCGCCGCGACGACAAGGGCGTCGTCGACGGGCTCGTCCTTTGGCAGGAGGATTTCGAGCAGAAGGCCGTGAAGGTCCGATGACGACGGACACGTTGTCAGTGCTGTTCAACCCCTCGGCCGGGCAGGGGAGGGCCCGCGACCTCCGGGCCAAGGTCGAATCCCGGCTCCGGGCGAACGGGGTCCGCTTCGACCTTTTCATGACGGGAAGCGAGGCCGAGCTGAGGAGCCTGGTGCGCGAACACGGCCGGAGATATCGGACCGTGGTCGGCGCCGGCGGCGATTCGACATTCCATATCGTGGCCAACGAGCTCGTCCGGTCGGGAGCGACGGCCCGGCTCGGCATGATCGGCGTCGGGTCCTCCAACGACATCGACCGGGAGTTCGGGCTGGAATCCCTGGACAAGGCGTGCGCGGCGCTCCGGGCCGGCCGCGGCCGCCGGATCGACCTGGGGCGCATCGGTCGCGGCGGCGAGGTCCTGGGCTACTTTCTGGGACAGGCCAACGTCGGGCTCGGTGCGATGGTCAACGCCTATGTCGCGGACCTCGCTTCGAGGAAGGCCTGGCTGGCCGGGCGGCAGACGGCGGCCGGGGTCCTGGGGGCCCTCCGCGCTTACCGGAGCGGGAGGCTGCCGTTGGCGCTCGAGGTCTCCGGCGGGAGCGCGGTATCCCGGGGGCGGTTCGTCCTCGCCGTCTTCGGCAATATCCGCTACTGGGCGACGGGGAAGAAGATCGTTCCCGACGCGAAACCCGACGACGGGCTCCTCGACGCGTGTCTGATCGGCCCGTGCCCGTTCTTCAGGCTCGCCCGCATCGCCGTCCTGGCGTCTCGCGGGGTCCACGGCCGCGCGAACGAGGTTTCCTTCATGAAGTCGGGATGCTTCGAGGTTTCCGGAACGGTTCCGTTCGAGGTCCAGACCGACGGCGAGATCCTCGGCGGCGCCGGCCGGCCCGAGACGTTCCAGAGGGTCCGGTTCGACGTCTTTCCCGGCGCCCTGGAGATCGTCTGCTGATCCCTCCCGCCTACGGTCTATTCAGACTCCCGATACCCTGATCGACATAAGCTTCCCAAAAAGCCCGGTAGTGCTCCGCGCTCGCGCCGATCTTCCCGATCTCCTCGGCCGTGAGCTTCCGGGCGACCCGGGCGGGAGAGCCCAGGATGAGCGATCCCTCGGGGTAGGTCTTTCCGGGCGGGACCAGCGAGCCGGCGGCGACGACGGAATCCCGGGGGACGGAGCAGCCGTCAAGAAGGATGGCTCCCATGCCGATGAGGCAATTGTCGCCGACCGTGCAGGCGTGAAGGATGGCCCCGTGTCCCACCGTGACCCCTCGTCCGAGGACCGTATCCCGCCCGCTCTCGACATGGATGACGCAGTTGTCCTGGATGTTCGTGTTCTCGCCGATGATGATGTCCGCGATATCGGCGCGGCAGACGCTGTTGTACCAGACGCTCGCGCCCGCCGCCAGGATCACCCTGCCGACGAGTCGGGCGCCGTCGGCGACGAACGTCTCCGGATCGAGCACCGGAGCCCTGTCCTTGAATCGTTCCATCCTGACCTCCGAACCGAAGAGTTCCCCTGTCCCGGCGCCTTTCCGGGGCTAAAAAACGATGAGCACCAGGAGCTCGGCCACGACGGCCGGCCGGCTCCCGCCCTCGACCTCGATGGTGTTCTCGACCGTCGCGAGCATCCGGCGGAAACCCTTCCGCTCGACGCCCTTGAGGACGGCGCGGTTGCGGACCCGGGCGCCCGTCCGGACCGGGCTGACGAACCGGACGCGGTTCAGCCCGTAATTGACGGCCATCCTGAATCCCTGCCGGAACAGGGCGCTCTCGCCCAGGAATCGGGGGAGCAGGGAGAGCAGGAGGAATCCGTGGGCCACGGTGCCGCCGAGAGGGCCGGCCGCGGCCTTGTCGCGGTCGACGTGGATCCACTGGCGATCCTCCGTGCACTCGGCGAATGCGTCGACCCGCTCCTGGGTGACGACGAGCCAGTCGGAGACGCCGAGCTCATTTCCGACGAGGCCTCTGAGCTTTCTCGGCGTCAGCTTGTCCCGCGGCATGGTCCCGATATAACAGGAATCGGCCCCCAAGTAAAGCCGGCCCGGCGGCGGTCGCGAGGCCCGGAGGCTTCTCAAACCCCGAGGACTCGGCTATACTGGGGGCCTTATTCCGGGCGGAACAAGGATGAGGATGAAAAAATACGCGCTACTTTCCACGGCTGTCCTTGCCGCGGCGGTCCCGATGCTCGGCGACGTCGCCGTGCGCCCTCCGGTCGGCTGGAACCGTTCCTGCGCCGACAGGGCGTTCGTGACGGTTTCGTTCCTCAGGAATACGCTCGAAGGGGACCTCGACGGGAAGCTCGCCCTGGGGACCACCGAAAAGGTCTTCTATGTCCCCAAGCTGGACGCGGGACTCGGCCTCAGCGTCGGATACGGGGAATTGCGCAAGAACGGGCTATGGATGGTCACTTTCACGCGCTCCGTCCACGACGCGTCGTTCCGCGGCATCGGAAGCTCCGCCTCGTACAACGCCGTCGAATTCGGGGGGAAAGGCTATCTCTGGACAAGGGGTCCCTGTCTGCCGTACATCCAGGTCGGATTCGGCCTGCCGTGGCTCCATGTCCGCGACGCGGCCGAGCGCGGAGGGAAGATCTATGACGCCAATTATCTCGGCCTGGCGGTCAACGGCGGCGGCGGGCTCCTCATCCCGCTGGGCCCGCGGACCTTCCTGACCTGCGGGGCCACCTATCGCTATTTCGCCGGCATGTACGCCAAGGGGCCGGGGCGGGGGAGGGACGTCACCAACCTCTATATAGATCGCACCGGCCCGCGCCGGGACATCTTCCTGAAGGTCCCGGGGCTCCGGTTCGAGATCGGGATCGGGTATATCATCTGAAGGCCTTTCCGGATGCGGCCGCCCGGGTGGCGGTCATGGATATCGACCGCTCCAGGCTCGCCTAGGAAAAGGATCCCCGCCCGGCCGGCCTCGCTATTCCTTCCAGACGGGCACGCCGCGGCCGGGGCTCCAGGGGGCGCCGGCGGCCTCGAGCTCGTCGCCGAGCTTTTTCATTTCGACCTCGATGAGGGTCCGGAGGTCCTCCCCGAGCTTCCCGTAAGCCGCCGCCGCGATCTCGTAGCCGCGCTTCGCGGTCTCCGTGATCGGGCAGGTCGTCGAAAGCTGGGCGCCGACCCTGTCCATCAGCGAAGGCTCGGCCGGCTCCGACCGGCGCCGAAGGAGCCGGTCCCCATAGAGCACCTTCGTCGCGTCCCTCAGGCGCCCCTGGAGGATCCGGACCTTGTCTCCGAGCTTAGGATCGGCTCCGGGGGTCGCGAGGAGCGCTTTCTTCATGGCGTCGAGGTTCCGCCCGGCCTCCTGGGCCGCGGCGCCCGCGCCCATCATGGCCCGCTGGAGCCGTCCGGCCTTCTTCTGGAACGCGAGGAGCGCGGACCGGTCCTTTTCGCCCAGGCTCGCGAGCCCCAGCGATTCGACCGTGAACGGCTTCGGTTCTCCGATCGGGGTCAGGGTTCCATCCGCCAACCCGGCCATGGATACAGTGAACGTCCCGGGGACGACGAGCGGGCCCTCGGGGGTCCGATCCCATTCATCCCGTTCACGCTCTTCGGGCTCGACGGGATCGACCGCCGGATAACGGAGGTCCCAAGCGACGCGGTGAACGCCTTTGCCGGCCGGCCCGGTGATCCGGCGCACGACCTCGCCGGCCTCGTCCCTGATCGTCAGGACGATCAGGGGCTTGTCCTCGGACTCCTCTTTCCTGAGCGCGTCCCAGCCGGGGAAGGGGATGGGCTTTCCGGCCTTGACGAGCTCTTTCTCCCGGTCCCTGCGGGCTTCAGCGGAGGTTTTCAGGGAGTCCTTGAGATAATAGGTGAAGACGGCCCCGAAGGGCGGATTGGGCGCCAGGTAATACGCCTTCGCCGAAGAACCCCTTGCCGTCCGAATCGATGGGCCGGAGGGGAATGTACATCAGGGCCTTCCGGGGAGAGAACAGGATCGCTTCCGCGCTCAAGGTCTTTTCGTCCATGTCGCGCAGAGGCGAATAATCGTCGAGGATGAAGAAGCCCCGCCCGAAAGAGGCGCCCACGAGGTCGCCCTCGCGCTCCTGGACCTCGATGTCCCGGAAAGAGATCGTCGGGACTCCGCCCGCGAGCTTCGTCCAGGAGCCGCCGCCGTCGATCGTGACGTAGATGCCGAATTCGGTCCCGGCGAAAAGGATGTTCTTCTTCACGCGGTCCTGGGCCACGGACCAGACGATGGTCCGGTCGGGCAATCCGGCCCCGATGTTGGTCCAGGTCCGGCCCCTGTCGGCGCTCATGAGCAGGTAGGGCTTGTAATTGCCGGACTTATGGTCGTCCACGGCGGCGTAAACGGTGTCCTTGTCGTGCTTCGACGCCTTTATCCGGTTGACGAAGAAAGACTCCGGGACGCTCGGGATCCTCTCGACCTTGCGCCAGGTCGCGCCTCCGTCCTCGGTCACCTGGATGAGGCCGTCGTCGGTCCCGGCGTAGAGGAGCCCCTCGGCGAGGGGCGATTCCGCGATCGCGGTGACGGTCCCGAACAGGGACATCGCGCCGTGGTCCCAAAGGGCGTCGACGCTCCAGGTCCTTCCCATGATCTTCTGCTCGAGGCGGAAGGCGCCCCGGGTCAGGTCGGGGCTGACCCGCTTCCAGCTGTCGCCGCGGTCGTCGCTCCTCCAGACATATTGCGAGGCGTAATAGATCCGGGCGTGGGCGTGCGGGCTGATGAGGACGGGGGAGTCCCAGTTGAAGCGAAGCGGCGGCTCGCCGGGCTCCGGCCTGGGACTGACGGGGACCGCCTCGTGGCTCTTCCTGTCGTACCGGAGGAGGTTCCCCTCCTGCCATTCGAGATAGACGATGTCGGGGTCGGTCGGGTCGACGGCGCAGGCGTAGCCGTCCGCCCCGTAGGTGATGGTCCAGTCGGAGTTGGCGATGCCGTTCGCATGGAGGGTCCGCGAGGGGCCGGCCTGACTGCCGTTGTCCTGGGCGCCCCCGTGGACGCTATAGAAGGGGAGGGCGTTGTCGATCGCGAGCTTGTAGAATTGGGTCACGGGCAGGTTCTCGAAGAACCGCCATGTCCGGCCCCGGTCGAAGCTCTCGTACAAGCCGCCGTCGCACCCGCTGAGGAGGTAGTCCGGGTCTCCCGGCAGGAACGCCAGGGCGTGGTTGTCGACGTGCTTGTTCCTTTCGCCGACCGGGCGCCATGTCTTCCCGCCGTCGTCGGTCACCTTTTGGTCCGGGTCCATCTGATAGACGCGGTCGAAGACGTTAGGGTCGGCGAATATCTCCTGGTAGTAATGAGGACCCGTGCCGCCGCTGATGTACGGGCTTCTCTTCTCGAAGCTCTCGCCCTTGTTCGCGGAACGATAGAACCCCTTGCCCTCGGGGCCGGCTTCGATGGTCGCGTAGACGACGCGCGGGTCGATGGACGACACGGCCAGGCCGATCTTCCCCATGTCTCCCGCCGGCAGCCCGACCGTAAGCTTCCGCCAGGAGGCGCCGGCGTCCTCGCTCTTGTAGATCCCGGATTCCGGCCCGCCGGCCATGAAGGCGGCCACGGACCTCCGCCTCTGGTAGGCCGCCGCGTAAAGGATGTCCGGATCCGAGGGATCGAGCTCGGCGCTCGCGACCCCCGTATCACCGGAGATCTCGAGGGACGGTTTCCAGGTCTTGCCGCCGTCGACGCTCTTGAAGAGCCCGCGCTCTCCGCCGGAGGACCATAGGGGGCCTTCGGCGGCTACGTAAACGACGGCGGAATCTCGGGGATCGACGAGGATGCGGGCGATATGCTCCGAGGTTTTGAGCCCCATGTTCGTCCAGGTCGCGCCGCCGTTAAGGCTCTTGTACACGCCGTCGCCGTAGCCGACGTGGCGGCCGCTGACGTTCTCGCCCGTGCCCAGCCAGACCGTCTCCGGGTTGCCGGGGTCGAGGGTGATGCACCCGATGGAGTAGGAGCCGTGGCCGTCGAAGATCGGCTTCCAGCTCAGGCCGGCGGTCTCGGTCTTCCAGACGCCGCCCGAGCCCGCGGCGACGTACCAGGTCCTCCGGCTCCGGGGGTGGATGGCGATATCGCTGATCCGACCGGACATAAGCCCGGGGCCTATGTTGCGGAACTCCAGACCGGCGAGGATCTCGGACGACAACGGGCCCGACTTCGCCGGCGGAGCGGCGGGCCGGTCCTTCCCCCCCTCCAAGGAGGGCGACAGGGCCCAGAGAACAAGACAGAAGCCGATGACGATCTTTTTCATGGATCCCTCCGTCGCGATAGAATGGCGCATGATCTTCGGAAAGCCATAAATACGACAGAACGGCGGGAAATTCAATGGGTTGATTCCGGCACATCCTTCCTATACAATGGGATCGATGACGAGATCGGTGTTGCTCATCGTCGCGGCGCTGGCTTTCCCGTTCGCGCTCCTTCTTCTCGTTCCCGCGCTCCCGCTCATCACGCTCGTCCTCCTGTCGCGGGCGTCCCCGCCCGGTCCCGTGCCCGTCCTCTGTCCTTCCCTCTTTCCGCCCGCCGGAAGAAGCCCCCCTCTCTTTGTCTGATCCCGGTCGCAATCCGAGAATCCCGAGAACAAGAGAGGAGGTCTATCATGAATATGAACAAGCTTCTTGCGGGGGCGACGGGCGGCACGGTTGAAACCGACCTGAAACCCTATCGGAAGGTCCTCGAGGAGATCCGGAGTCGTCGGCTCGGCGGCGTCGCCGATGCCGAGCTTCGGACCGCCTCGGAGCGTCTCATAAGGGATGCCCGGGCCGGAGGCAGGGGAGACGGCCCGCCGGAGCTCGAGCTCGTCGTCGAAGCCTTCGCCCTGGTCCGCGAGGCCTCGCGCCGGGTTCTCGGGCTCGAGCCGTTTGACGTCCAGATCATCGCCGGGCTCGCTATGGCCAACGGCAGGGTCGCGGAACTGCCGACAGGGGAGGGGAAGACGCTCGCGGCCGTTTTCCCGGCCTACCTTCACGGCCTGTCGGGCCGCGGCGTCCATGTGCTGACGTTCAACGATTATCTAGCCCGGCGGGACGCCGCTTGGATGGGCCCGGTGTTCGCTTCCCTCGGCCTTTCGGTCGGGTGCGTCCGGGAGGATATGACGGCGGCCGACCGGCGCCGGGCGTATTCGAGCGATGTGACCTACGCCGCCGCGAGGGAATCGGGGTTCGATTTTTTGCGCGACCGGATCGCCGTCGCATCCGGCGATATCGTCCACAGGGCGTTCCACATGGCCCTCGTCGACGAAGCCGACTCCGTCCTCATCGACGAGGCGCGCGTCCCGCTCGTCATCTCCGGGAGCGCGGGCCGGGGCCGGCGGGATTCCGGAGCGCTCGCCGATCTCGTCCGGACGCTCGAACGCGGCCGGGACTACGATACCGACGCGGAACACAGGAACGTCTTCCTGACCGACGCGGGCCTGGACCGGATCGAGGCGGCGCTCGGGTCAGGAAGCCTCTACGACGATGCGAACCGGGATCTGGTCGCGGCCGTTCATTGCGCCCTGCATGCCGAGGCCCTGGTCCGCCGGGACGTGGACTATATCGTCCGGGACCGCGGCGTCGAGATCGTCGACGAGTTCACGGGGCGGGTCGTCGACCACCGGCACTGGCCCGACGGGCTGCAGGCGGCCGTCGAGGCCAAGGAAGGGATCGCCCGGAACGAGGAGGGGCGGATCCTCGGCTCGATCGCCCTCCAACAATACTTCGGTCTTTACCCCCGTCTGTGCGGGATGACGGCAACGGCCCGTTCGGCGGCGCCGGAGCTCGCGGACTTCTACGGTTTGAAAGTCGTCGTCGTCCCGCCCCACGTCCCGAGCATTCGGGAGGACCTCCCCGACGCCGTGTTCACGCACCCGGCAGCCAAGCGTGCCGCCCTCGTCCGGGAGATCGGCGGGGCGCATGCGGCCGGCAGGCCGGTTCTCGTCGGGACGGCGAGCGTCCGGGAATCGGAGGAGCTGGCCGTCGCCCTGAGGACGGCCGGCATTCCCTGCGACGTTCTCAACGCGAAGAACGACGAACACGAGGCGGGGATCGTCGCCCGGGCCGGAGCCCCTGGCGCGGTCACCATCTCGACGAACATGGCCGGACGCGGGACCGATATCAGGCTGGGAGGGCCCGATGAGCGGGACCGCGCCGGGGTCGCCGCCCTCGGGGGGCTCTATGTCATCGGCACGAACCGGCACGAGAGCCTCCGTATTGATAGTCAGCTGAAAGGGCGGGCGGGGCGGCAGGGGGACCCGGGATCCACCCGTTTCTTTATCAGCTTCGAGGACGACATCTTCATGCGTTACGGCCTTGACAGCAAGCTGCGGAAACGGTACGCGCCCGTACGCGGGAGCGAGCCCATCGCGGGCCGTTCAGTCCGGAACGATATTGCCCACGCCCAGCGCGTCATCGAAGGGCAGAACTTCGACATCCGGCGCTCTTTGAGGAAATATTCCTCGCTCGTCGAGCGCCAGCGCCGTATCGTGCAGGGCTGGCGCGACGCGGTCCTCCCGTCCGGAGGGTGCGCCGCGGCGGACCCCGAAAGGGCCTTCGGGTGGGAGCCCTTGGGGATCGTCGGAACGAGGGCTCCCGGTCTCCTTGCCGAAGGGAAGGCGCGCTTCGGGATAGGGCCTGCCGTGGAGCTCGAAAGGAAGCTGACCGTTCTGGCTATCGACGGGGTCTGGTCGGATCACCTGGCCTGGGTGGCGGATTCCCGGGAGAGCATCCACCTCGTGAGCGTAGGCGGGATGACGCCGCTCGACGAATTCGTCCGATCCGCGACGGCCGAATTCCTGAAGATCCCGCGCCGGATCGAGGACGCCGTACTCGCGGGCTTCCGGTCGCGAACGGATAAGCTCGAGCCTCTCGACCTCGATGCCGACGACCTCAAGGGGCCCTCATCGACCTGGACCTACCTCGTCAACGAAGACCAGTTTGGCTGGGGAATGGAGATGTTGAAGGGGCGGAACATCGGCCTGGCTGCGGGCGCGGCGCTTTACGCGGGCCCTCTTTTCGTCCTGGCCCTGCTCATGAAGAGATTCCGTAAAGCCCCGGAGGCCCCGAGTCCCGAAGCCGGGGGCTGCGGATCTCGTCGGCAGCCTTAGTCGCCGGAGACGAGGGCGAGGCGGACCGTGCGTTCCCTGTTCTCGCGCTTCACGGTCAAGGTCACGGTGTCCCCGATGCGATGTTCCTCGAGCGACGTGTATAGGTCGTCGTAGGATCCTCACCTTCGTCCCGTCGACGGCGACGATGACGTCCCCGAAGAAGAGGCGGCCGAAGCGGTCTCGGCCCAGCCCTTCGAGCCCCGCCCGGGCGGCGGCGCCGCCGCGGGGCACCTCGAGGATGGCGACCCCCTCGACCCCGATGCGCCTGGCGTACGCGTCGCTCATCAGGGAGACGCCCAGGCCCGGATGGACGACCTTACCGTTCCGGATGATCTCCGGGACGAATCTTCCGGATGGTGTCCACGGGAACGGCGAAGCCGATCCCGCTGGACGCCCCCGAGGGAGAAATGATCATCGTGTTCATCCCGATGAGCTCGCCGGCGGAGTCAAGGAGCGGCCCGCCCGAGTTCCCGGGGTTGATGGACGCGTCCGTCTGGATCATGTCGCGGATGGTGACCCCGCCCGCGCCGGGCATGCTCCGCCCCAGGGCGCTGACGATGCCCGTGGTGACCGTGTGGTCGAACCCGAACGGATTGCCGATGGCGATGACCTTCTGCCCGACCTGGAGGTCCCGGGACGCGCCCGACGGGCAGGGGGAACAGCCCCGCGAGGTCCCCCTCGACCTTGAGGACCGCGATGTCCTTGTTGGGCTCGCGGCCGACGAGCCGCGCTCGCCGCTGTTCGCCGCCCGGGAGGGCGACGTTGAAGATGTCGCCGTCCTCGATGACGTGGAAATTCGTGACAATGTGGCCCTGGTCGTCCCAGACGAACCCGGAGCCGCTGCCGCGGGGCACGGCCTCCTCGCTCGCAGAAGAAGAAATCGCGGACGAGCTGGATGTTGGTCACGAAAACGACGGAGTTCTTCGTCCTCCGGACGACGTCGATCGGTGTTCGCTTCGTCCTCGAGGAGCCGGGATTGTTGCCCCCGGGCGGGGCCCGCCCCGAGCAGGGCGCAAAGCCCCAGGACCGCGACCGGATTCATGGATCTTCGCGTCATAGCCGCTCCTTTCAATCCCGCCCGACGGGCCTGGCCAGGGAACATGCCCAGCGAAAGAACTCCGAGGCGGCCCGGACCAGGTCTTCGGCCTCCTTGGCGGTGAGATTCCGACGCTCGTACTGGACGAGGTTCTTCCTGCCGATAACGCGCCGGAGGAGGGCGGCTTGCGTCGCGGCCTCGGCCAGCGGGATCGTAGCGACGAGCTCGCAGATGTCGAGGTCGTCCTGGGAGACCGACCGGAGCCCCTTGAAATAGACGCACAGGGCGTCGGCCGAGGAGACGGAGCATTGGAGGGCCAGGGTGCCGGCGGCATTCCAGCGCTTTGCGGCGAACGAGGACAACATGGCCTTATGGTTGTCCTCGGCCTTGTTGAAATAATCGATGGCGGCGCTTCGGTCCTCTTTGCGCGTCCTGACCTTCATGGCGACACCTCACAGGTATTCGATCGGGTCCTTCCCGAAGAGCGTTCGATAGCTTTTCATCAGCGTCGTGAGCGGCGGCTCGTTCCTCCGGAGCTTTCTCCGGAACTCCGCCTCCGTCTTGATGTAGGGATCGACGTGGAATCCGAATTCTGCGAAGAACGCGGCCGCGATCGATCCCTGGAAGGCCTTCTCGAGGCGGACCTTGTCCCTGACGCTCCCCGTGACGACGGCGACGTCGCAATCGCTCGATTCCCGGGTCCTGCCCGCGGCCAGGCTTCCGTAGAGAACGGCGGACACGACCGATCCCCGCAGGCCCGTGGCCGCGAGCCGCTTCTCCAGGAAGGCCCCGGCGTCCTCGCGGATCGCCGCCTCGCGGGCGAACAGCGGCCGGAGGAGATCCCGGACCAGTCGGCCCCCCGAGTTCAGCCGATAGAGGTGCTGTCGTCCCACGATCTCGCGGCCGAGGACGCGGGCGTCGAGAAGGGACCGGAGGGCGGCGTGGGCGGCGGGAGGGGACAGGGCCGTCAGCCGGGCGACCTCCCTTCCGGAGGCGAGGAAATCATCCGTCCTCAGGGCGAAGAGGCGGAGGACGCGGACCTTGGACGGGCCGTCGAGGAGCTCGTCGAGGATCGTTTCCAGGGCCATGAGGTTGTTAAGGTTCTATTACAGTTGTCAATTATATTGAACATTATCCGGCTCTGTCAAGGAGACCACCCCCCGGTCGCGCGTCCTCCGGCAGCCGCGCTCGAACGTAAACAATATTGCGGTCGTTTACATTATTCGGGCCCGCGGACGCGCCGGCTCCCAGGCAGGAATGGCACGTCTTTTGCAGTTTCCCGGTTCGCGAGATCTGTATCATCGCGATAAGGAGGTCATAATGTTCAAACGATCGGTCCTCTTGGTCCTGGTCTTGGCCCTGGCCGCGGCGGCCGGATGGGGGCAGTCCGCTCAGACCGGGTCCATCGTCGGCAAGGTCAAGGACGCCCAGGGCGTCGCACTCCCCGGTGTCGAGGTCAGCCTCAGGTCCCCCGCGATCATCGTCTCCCGGATGTCGATGATCACGGGCGAGGACGGCGGCTACCGGTTCCCGTCTCTCGCGCCGGGCCTCTACGAGCTGACCTACACCCTCGGCGGGTTCAATACGCTGGTCCATAAGGACATCAAGGTCGGCGTCGGCCAGACGTCCTCGATCGACGTGACCATGGATATCAAGAGCCTCGAGGAGGAGGTCACCGTCGTCGGGCAGGCGCCCACGGTGGACCTCAAGTCGACGACCAAGAACGTCAACCTCGAGACGGTCTTCCTGAGCTCGATCCCGGCCGTCCGCGACCTGGCCACGTTCGTCAACATGACGCCCGGCTTCACCTCGGACACGTCTCACGGGAGCTCCGTCCGGGACAATACGTACAACCTCGATGGCGTCAACCTGGGCGATCCGACCGTCGGGACGCAGGCCGTCTTTTTCGGACTCGACCTGATGGAGGAGATCTCCGTCCAGTCCGGCGGCCTTTCGGCCGAGTACGGCGGCGTCCGGGGCGCCATGATCAACGTCGTCAGCAAGTCCGGCGGGAACGCGCTGAGCGGCGCGGCGTCCTTCTATTTCCGGAACGAGAAGCTCCAGTCGAAGAACACCAAGGGCACGCCGCTCGAGGGGCGGGACAGCGGTTTCAAGTACGAGATGGAGCCGATCATCACACTCGGCGGGCCCATCATCAAGGACAAGCTCTGGTTCTTCACGAACCTCAGCTTCTCCAAGGATGAAACGTACGTGGACGGATTCCCCTACAACAAAACGGCCAACACCCCGGTGAACAGCTACATGCCGTACCCGTACATCAAGTTCAGCTTCCAGCCCGATCAGGGGAACAAGTTCGTCCTCTCCTACAATTATTCCGACATCAAATACTCCAACCGGTTCGCGGACAGGTTCCAGACCGAGGATACGACCGTCAAGCAGGTCACTCCGACCCACGTCTTCAACTTCCAGTGGACGCGATTCTTCTCCGCGAACCTGTTCGCCAACCTCCGGGTCGGCTACGTCAAATCCGATTTCAATATGCTGGCCAAGACCGAGATGCCGAATATCTACGAGGTCACGACCGGCAACGTCTCGGGAAGCTACGGAAACGACGACCTCAACAAGAGGGACAGGCTCCAGATCAACGTCGATGCGACCCGGTATATCGACCGGCTGGCCGGCTCCCACGAGCTCAAGTTCGGCGGGGAGTTCATGTACTCCTGGAGCTACTGGGGCCTGCACTGGAAAACCGACCCCAGGAACGGCCTGACTCAGATCAATACGTACGGCGGTGAGCCATGGTACGGCACCTATTATGCGGACCTCGACAAGTACGAGGACACGATGAATACCGCCCTCTTCGTGAACGACTCCTGGACCCTCAACAATCGTTTGACGCTCAACCTGGGACTGAGATTCGAGCATCAGCGCGGCATCATCCCGCCGCAGAACCAGGACGAGGGGGAACAGAGCCTTTACGGCTACACCTACAATCGAAGCGTGATGAAAAGGCTGACGCCCCTGAAATGGACCACGCTGGCCCCGAGACTGGGCGCGATATTCGACATCACGGGGGATGGGAAGACCCTGATCAAGGCCAGCTACTCCCGGTACTACGCGGCGAACCTCACGCAGTGGTTCTCTTACCTCAACCCCAACGATTTCGTCGTGGCGCTGGATATGCTGAATCCCGACTGGTCCAGGGCCGACTCCCCGTTCTACCTGTACGTTCCGGGCAGCAACACGGCGGGTTATAAGAACCACAAGCTGAAGAATCCGTACATCGACGAGCTGACCATCGGCATCGAGCGGGAGGTCCTGGCCGATTTTTCGATCGGGGCCCGCTATATCAAGAAATGGGACAGGGACCTGATCGAGGACGTCAACGGCAACATGTTGGACATGGACGCCCTGATGGACCGGGGCGAGCTCGTCTGGCTGAATTACGAGGCCGTCACGGTGACGGATCCCTATGACGGCAGCACGCAGACATTCTACAACCAGACGGATTTCCCGCCCGCCCGGCTCTACACCGTCAACCCTCCCGGCGCCGATAGGAACTATGACGGCGCCGAAGTCACGATGAACAAGAGGTTCACCGGAAGGTGGGGCCTGGCGGTCTCCTATACTTACCAAAATTCGCGGGGGCTGATCGGGACCGATTTCAACGACAGCTACGGCGCCCGCGGCTACTTCGACAATCCCAACAACCACACGAACGCCTACGGGCGGATGGACCTCGAGCGACGGCATCAGTTCAAGCTCCAGGGCATGGTCAAGGGACCCTGGGGGATCATGGGCAGCTGCTATTATCGCTACCTTTCCGGGCAGCGCTACACGCGGAAGATCACGAGCTCCGATCTCGGCGTCGAGCTGAACCAGGGCGACGAGACGATCTACGCCGAGAAACGCGGCTCCCACGGCCTGCCGGCCTTCAACGTCCTCGACCTCCGTTTGGAAAAGACGTTCCGCATCAGCCGAATGGCCATGAGCATGTTCGTCGACGGTTTCAATATCTTCAACAACAACAAGGCGACCGCGGCGGAGGACCTGTCGGGCAATCCGAGCCGGATCTTCGGAGAGATGACCTCCATACAGAATCCGCGCATATTCCGGGTCGGAGCCAAGTTCGAGTTCTGATCGGTTCCCGACATAGGCTTCCGCAGGGGAGAGGGGCGGCGATCGAGGCCGCCCCTCTCCCTCGACCCCGCCTCCGAGGGGGGCATCTAAGAGTCCTCTGAACGGCTTTCGTCCGCGTTGTGCCCGACCGGCTCCGGCATGCGTCATCGCCGAGCCCGGAACGAATGCGGCTTCCTGGTCCCTGTCCGAAGGCGGGCCCGCCCCGTTTGACTTTGCCGGCGGGGCAGGTTACGATACCTTCGGGTATGGATATCATCACGAGAAGGAAAGGGTAATCCTCATGAGGAACGATCGTTCTCGTCTTGTGGCTTGGGCTTTGTTCGCGGCCGTCCTGCTCTGCGTCCGGACCCTGCCGGGGCCCGTCCAGGGCTCGGTCAAGGGAGTCATCAAGGACAAGAAGGGGAACATCCTCGAGGGAGCCAAGGTCACGATTGTGTCCATTTTGTACTCGGCCGTGAGGTACACGCTCAAGACCAATGCCAAAGGGGAATGCCTCCAGATCGGCCTCCAACCAGACTACTACCAGATCAAGGCGGAGAAGGACGGATTCCTCCCTGCGTTCACCGAGAAGTACGTCGGCATCCAGGAAACCGTCGAGGTCGTCCTCGAGCTCGAGGAGGGCAAGTATTTTATCGGAGAATCCCCGGGGGACAAGGATTTCAAGCTGGGCAACGAGCTGTTCAACGCCGGCAAGTACACCGAGGCGGCGGAAGCCTACAAGGCCGCCATCGGCAAGGAATCAGGCGAGCCCGTCTATCACGGAAACCTCGGGTCGACCTATCTCAAGCTGGGGAACAACGAAGAGGCCCTGGCCGCGTTCAAGAAGATGCTCGAGATCCAGCCGGAGAGCTACAGCGCGAACAAGAACATCGGCGAGATCCTCGGCGCGGAGAAGAAATACGAGGAAGCGCTTCCGTATTTCCGGAAGGCCTCGGAGCTGAGCACTTCCGACCCGGACGCCTCCTACAATCTCGGCGCCTGCCTCGTCAACGTCCAGGACTTCGAGAACGCCGCGGCGGCCTTCAACCGGGCGAAGGAGCTGAAGCCGGACCTCGCCCCGGCCTATTATCAGCTGGGGATGATCTACGTCAACCAGAACAAGAAGCCGGAAGCCATTCAAAGCCTGGAAAAATTCATTGAGCTCGCACCCGACGACCCGAACGCCGCCGTGGCCAAACAGATCCTGGCGTTCCTGAAATCCCAGTGATCCCGCGCGCGGGAACGAGGAGAGGACCATGACCGGACGAGGACGAATATGGGCGTTGGCGTTCGCCGTCGGCGGGGCGTTCCTGTCCGCCGGCCCGATCCCGGCGACGGGATCGCGGCCCGCGGGCCCCGGGGCGCTCCAGGAACAGAAGCCGGAAGCGAAGAAGGAGGGCAAGCGCCCCGCCCTCTCCGAGAAGTACCGGAAGTGGCTGAACGAAGAGGTGGTCTATATCGTCTCCGAGAACGAGAGGGACGTCTTCCGGAACCTGAGGACGGACGCCGAGCGCGAAAATTTCATCAAGATGTTCTGGACGAGGCGTGATCCGTCGCCCGAAACCCCGGTCAACGAGTTCCGGGAAGAGCATTATCGGAGGATCGCCTTCGCCAACGACCATTATTTCGAGGGAAAGGCGGGCTGGCGCTCGGACCGGGGAAGGGTCTATATCATGTTCGGCCCGCCGGATTTCTTCGAGACGAACCCGGGCGGGGGGAGGGGGTTCCTCCTCGGCGTCCAGGCCCCCAGCGCGGAATTCCCGTCCGAGGTCTGGACCTACAGGGAGATCCCCGGGCTGAAGCTCCAGGATAGCCGCGTCGACTTCACGTTCGTCAATTATTACGCCGCCGGGTCGTTCCAGCTGACGGACAATCCGGCCCTCGCCAACGCTCTCCGGAACGTCTCCCTCCCGGCCCGCTACGCCGGCTATAACGATTACCCGTCCGACGTCAAATCTCCGACCGCGATCGCCCAGATGAGCCAGAATGCCTACAAGCAGCCGCTCCAACAGCTCGCGATGATGGCCGAGCTGACCAAGTCGAGGGGAGAGGTCCTGGAAGAGCTGGAACGGAGCTCGCGACAGACGAAGCTCAAGGGGATCGTCGAATCCAAGGCGGCGACGAGCGCGCTGACGATCGCCTCGAAGGAGAATTACCTGCGCGGCACGGGCGAGCTGACCTACATCCCCATGGTCATGGAAGTGGCCGCCAAGGACCTGGAGTTCCGTCCCGCCAAGGACCGCTACCAGGGCCTCGTCAATTTCTACATCGAGGTCAAGGATGCGAGCGGCCCCGTCTTCCAGAAGAGCGACAGGCTGGAGATGAACCTCAAGGAGGACAGCTACAGGCGGAGGTTCGCGGAGAACTATCAGTACCTCCAGGGCGCGAGCCTGAAGCCCGGCCGGTACTTCCTTCATCTGGTCGTCTGGGACGAGCAGAGCGGAAAGGTCGGCTACCTGGACCGGTGGATCGACGTCCCAAGCCTCGGCTCCGATGAGTTCGGCGCGAGCGACATCATCCTGGCCCGGGATATCCGCCGGATCGAAGCGCCTTCCGAGGACGTCACGATCGAGACGAACGACCTCCCGGCCATGAGGACGCTCCGGAACACGGACCTCAAGGTCCCCGACAAGCTGAGCATATCCCGCCCCCGTGGCGGTCCCTATACGTTCGGGGACCTGGACGTCAGCCCCAGCCTGACGTCCCAATATGACAAGGCCGACGAGCTGGCCTATTTTTATCAGATCTACAACGCGACCTATGACGAGGCCCTGGGCGTGGCCAGGCTGCGGATCGAGGAGCGGATCCTCAAGGGTGACCAGCGCGTCGTCGAGATCGTCGAGCCCCGGGACATCCAGCTGCCCATCGCCCAGAGAACGAAGGGGGGCATCGACAGGGGGAACAAATATTCCCTGGCGAACCTCGCTCCGGGCAAGTACGAGCTTGTCGTCCGGGTCAGGGACATTTTCTCGGGGAAGACCTCCGAGAAGCGGGCGGCCTTCGAATTGAAGTGAATCCAGGAAAACGAATTTCATTCAAATTATTGGATTTTCTCCCCGACTGAAGCCGCTCATCTAATTCCCAATTATCTTAATTATCAATCATTTATGTAGCTTCTGGTCGCCGTCGAAAGATGGCACCGAATTTGCATTATACCCGGGACATGAAGGTATCTTTAGAGGGGAGGAGTATACAGCCGACAAAACATGCAGGAACACGGAAGGGCGGAGCACCATGCCGGGCAGGGTGCTTCCGGGGGATTCCCACGGGGCGGGAGGGCGCTTCGCGGGAGGGGGAAAACAAGAGATCCCATGACCATGGGATTCGGAGGAGTTTAATGACCTTAAGAAAGCTTTCCTTTGTTTGTCTCGCTTTTCTTTTGGTAGCTTCTCTCGGAATGGCCCAGTCCAAGGATACCGGGACCTTCATCGGGACCGTTTTTGACGTCGAGGGAGCTGCGCTCCCCGGTGTTACGGTCACGGCGAAGAACATCAATATGGGACTGGTCCAGTCAACCGTCACCAACGACCAGGGACGGTACAGGATCGAGAAGCTGCCCCGCGGCATGTACACGCTGACGGCCGCCATCCAGGGCTTCAAGACGACCACCCAGGAGGGCCTTGAGCTCGCCATCGGAGCCGAGGTCAAGATCAATTTCAACCTGGAGATCGGGAAGCTCGAGGAGAACATCACGGTTATCGGCGTATCGCCGCTGGTTGAAACGACCCGGGCTCAGGTATCCACGGTCATCACCGAGAAGGAATTCCTGAGCTATCCGCAGGGCAACCGCGACTATACGGCCCTGATCGCCTACGCCCCGGGGACCCTCCCCGGCGCCGGCCGTTCCGGCTACGCGATCAACGGGATGCGCGGCTCCTCGAACAACTTCCAGATCGACGGCATCGACAACAACGATAACGGCACGGCGACCAATGCCGTGACGAGCATGCCGCCCGAATCCATCCAGGAGTTCCGCCTGGTCTCCAACAATTTCTCGGCCGAATACGGCCGGAACTCCGGCGGCGTCATCAACGCCGTCATGAAGTCGGGGACCAACGAATTCCACGGCAGCGCCTGGGTCTTCCACCGGGGAGACAGCTCGCTGTTCCAGAGCGAGGACTGGCTGACCCACGACCTGCCGCCCTACAAGAGGTTCCAGTACGGGGGGACGATCGGCGGTCCCATCAAGAAGGACAAGACGTTCTTCTTCGCCTCGTTCGAGGGCGTCATCCAGGACGACGAGGCCCGCGATCCGCTCCTGTTCTTCACCCCGGAAGCCATCGGCCGGGCCCAGGGCGCGGCCAAGACCTTCTTCGATAAGTACGGCGCCTCCTATCCCAAGCCGACATACGATTTCGTGGACGTCGACGGCGACGGCCTGATCGACGCCGGCAAGTTCGTCTGGGACGGGACGGCCAAGACCAGAGGCTACAACTTCGGCCTGAAGATCGACCACATCTTCTCGGAAAAGGACCGCGTGGCGTTCCGCTGGCTCTTCAACACGGCCAAGTACGAGTGGGATTTCGCCCAGCTTCCGGGCAACATCAAGAAGAATCCCTATTCCTATCACACCGGCGGATTGACCTGGCTGCATCTCTTCAGCCCGACCATGTACAACGAGGTCCGCATCGGGTACCACCGCGATTACGCGGACTGGCCGCGCCTCGCGCCTGAGGTTCCGTCGATCGGCGGCTACTCCTTTGCCGACGGCGTAACGGTCATCGGCGACTACCCGAACATGCCCCAGAAGTTCGCCAACAACACCTATCAGTTGGTGGACGTCCTGAACTTCCAGGTCGGCAACCACAGCATCAAGGTCGGCGGCGAAGCCAGGCTCTGGAACTCGGATTCGATGTTCGACGCCAACGTCGCGGGGAGCTACTATTTCGTCGATTCGACGTGGTTCCTCTATGACCTCGGCGCCTATTACCTGGTCATCGGGGCCGACCCGCCCGACCCGCCCGAGGGCAATCCCTACGTCACGGGCGCCGCCCAGGAAGAATGGAAACAGGGCGATTCCCGCAGGAAATGGAAAGGGTTCGAAGGCGGCCTGTTCGTCCAGGACGACTGGCGCGTGACGGACAAGCTGACCGTTTCCCTCGGCCTGAGATGGGAATACTACGGAGTCCCCAAGGAAACGTCCGGAAAGGGCATCAACATGCCCGCCTTCGGGACCAAGGCAGGCTTCGAATCGAAGCAGATCATCGAGGGGACGTTCGGCGAGGAAGGGATCAAGTACCTCATCTTCGACGGCCGCCAGAAGCTCGGCAAGGGGCTCTGGAATCCCTATTACAAGGCGTTCGCTCCCAAGGTCAGCTTCGCTTACGACCTGACCGGCGACGGCAAGACGTCGCTGCGGGCCGGTGCCGGCATCTCCTATGACCGCACCTTCAACAACACGTACGAGAACGACCGGTTCAACTACCCCGACTTTACGTTCGCCTCGATCGCGAGCTGGGATATTCTGTATGGGTATGATGTAGGAAGCCCCCCGATCAAGGTCACCTATCCCGGGACCGTCCCACAGGCGAACATCACCGGCTACAGGGCCGCCCTGCGGTGGATGCTCCCCGACCTTCAGCCTCAGAAGGCCTATAATTGGCTGGTCGGGGTCCAGAGAGAGCTCTCGACGAACGTCTCCATCGAGCTCAATTACACGGGCTCCAAGGGCGCAAACCTGGGCTCCATCCAGCGGCCGAACCGCTTCACCGGGGACGGGGTCGACCGCCGTCCGGACGGGATCAACGCCTACACCGCCATCCGGGACCTCAACCTTCGCACGCAGAACCTGAAATCCGATTACCACGCGTTCACCGCCACGATCAACAAGAGGTTCGCGAACGGCTGGTCCTGGTATACGGCTTATACTTATGGCATCGCCAAGGACCAGAACTCCGACTACTTCGGTGAAGGCGATACCGGGAGCGGCACGGTCATGGAAGCCGTCTCCAACGAGCGGATCTCCGACGAGTACGGCTACGCCCAGTTCGACCGGCGGCATCGGGTCGTCGGCGGCATGATCTACGACATCCCCTTCTTCAAGAACTCCAAGAACTGGTTCCTGAAGAACGTCGTCGCCGGCTGGCAGATCTCCAGCAACTTCCACTTCACGTCCGGCGCTCCGTTCTCGATCCGGGCCGCTTCCTCGAGCCAGGATTGGAACAAGGACTACGATTACAACGACAGGCCGCTGTGGCTCGGCGGCAGCAACTACCAGGAGATCATCAACTGGACGAACGGCAAGCCCGGTTGGGACAAGAGCTCCTTTGCCGTCCCGACGCCTCCGTCGGGCGCCAACGACCTCAGCTACTACGATCAGACCTTCGCCCCGCGGAACGCGTTCAAGTGGTTCCCGACCCACAACATCAACATCTCTCTGCAGAAGTACTGGACCGTCCCCATGGCCGGGAGGGAATTCACGGTTCAGGCGATCGTCGAGGTCTTCAACGTCCTCAAGTCCTACTTCTGGAATCTCCCCAACACGAGCTGGACCGATACGCGATTCGGCATATCGCAGCGGATGAGCGGCCAGAGGACGTCCCAGGTATCGCTCCGGATCATGTTCTAAGGTTCAAGTACTCGAGCACACGCACACGCTCAAAGCCCTGCCCCGGTTCGCCGGGGCAGGGCTTTTCTTTTGGGCCGATTGATGCCGCGCATACATTCTGGTATATTTTTCGAATGGCGCCCATGATCAGGATCGTCGGATTCGTCCTGCTCCTGCTCTTCCCGGGCCTGGACCTCTATGCCTTATCCGGCGCCGGGGCCAAGGTCGCCAGGGAGGGGAACCTCAACGTCCTCCTCATCACCCTGGATACGATGAGAGCCGATCGCCTGGGCGCCTACGGGTGGGGCAAGGCCAGGACCCCGAACATCGACGCCCTGGCCGCGGGGGGCGTGAGGTTCGCCCATGCCTATTGCCCGGCGCCCCTGACCCTTCCTTCCCATTGTTCCATCCTGACGGGGACCTATCCTCTTTACCATAAGGTCCGTAACAACGGTTCCTACTACCTGGGCCCGGAGGCTGTGACCCTGGCCGAGAGGCTCCGGGATCGGGGCTTTGCGACGTCGGCTTTCGTCGCCTCGTTCAACGTCGATTCGCGGTTCGGGGTGGACCAGGGGTTCACGATATACGATGACCGCTCCGACGATGAGCAGATGCTGAAGACGTTCCGGTCCGAGCGCCGCGGCGACAAGGTCGCGGACGCGTTCATCAGCTGGCTGGAAGCCAACTCCGGGAGCCGGTTCCTTTCCTGGGTCCACTTCTACGATCCCCACATGCCCCACGACCCGCCTTCGCCGTACAAAGAGGAGTTCGCCGCCGACCTTTACGACGGCGAGGTCGCGTTCATGGACCATGAGCTGGGTCGGGTCATCGACGCCCTGAGGGCCAAGGGCGTCCTGGACAGGACGCTCATCGTCATCGCCGGCGACCACGGCGAGGCGCTCGGCGAGAAGGAAGAGCTCGATCACGGCATCTTCCTCTACGACGGAACGATGAAGGTCCCGCTGATCTTCTACGCGGACAAGCGTCTGCCCGGGGGCCTGGTCGTCGATTCGCGGGTCAGGCTCATCGACATCATGCCCTCGGTGCTGGATATGCTCGGGATCCCGGTGAATCGGGAGGTCCAGGGAACGAGCCTCCTGCCCTTCATCGAAGGCCGGGAGGAGGGAGACCTGCCCTGCTACATCGAGACCTACTATCCTCCGGAGACCTTCGGCTGGGCGGAGCTTCGGGGCCTCGTCGACGGGGACTGGAAATTCATCCGGGCGCCGCGTTCGGAGCTTTACGACCTGAAGAAGGACCCCCGGGAAGAGAAGGACCTCGTCGGGCGCGAGGCCGGGACCGCCGCCCGTCTCAACAGGAAGCTCGACGACATCATCAAAACCTATACGTCGAAGACGGAGCCCGGCCGGAGGACGCTCACGGGCGAAGAGGAAGCCCGCCTGCGGTCGCTGGGCTATATCGGGGCCGACGCCTCGGTCAAGGTCGGCAAGGGGCCCCTGCCGGACCCCAAGGACAAGATGGGGGAATTCAAGACCCTCTTCAAGGCGAAGCTCCTGGAATATCAGGGCAACTTCGAGGAGTCCGAAAAATATTATCGGGAGATCCTCCGGCTGGAGCCGGACGTCTCCTGGCATTACATCGGGCTGGCCATCCTTCTGGCGAAGGAGCGGAAGGTCGGCGACGGCATCGAGGTCCTTAAGAGCGGGCTCGCGCGGCTTCCGGATTCGGTCGTCCTCATGTCGCGGCTGGCCAGCTTCTACATGAGGGCCGGGAATTTCAAGGAGGCCTTCGCGATGAGCCAGGCTACCCTGAAACGGGACCCCAAGCATTTCGACGCGCTGGTCATCGCCGGGTGGTCCGAGGATATGCGCGGCCGCTGGAAGGAATCGGCGGGATATTTCGGAAAGGCCCTGAAGATCGAGCCGGAGAACAAGTACACCCGCCTGAAATACGCCTACGCCCTCGGGGCGCTCGGCCGGGGGGAGGAAGCGGCCCGGATGGACGAGGCTCTCAAGAAGGATCATCCCGGGGATTATCGGGTCCACGCCGACCTCGGGGTCATTTACGCCTCGATGAACAAGCTGGACCTGGCCGAGGAGAACCTCCGGAAGGCCGTCGAGCTGAAGCCCGGGCCCGACGCCTATCTGGCGTACTCGGCGATCCTCGAGCGCATGGGAAGGCTCGAGGACGCCGTCGCCAACCTGAAGCTGTTCCTCGAGACCGCGAAGGAAGGGGACACTCCCAGGACGCGGAAAGCCCGCGCGGCGCTTGCGGAATGGGAACGGAGGATCAGGGAGCGATGAGGAACGCGGCGATCGCCCTCGCCATTCTCTTATCCGCCCCGGGCGTCGCCTCCCCGTCCGCGTCCGCGGACACCGTGACCAGGGACGGCCGGCTGAACGTCCTCCTCGTGACCCTGGATACGACGCGGGCGGACCACGTCGGCTGCTACGGGTACGCGAAGGCCGAAACGCCGGTCCTCGACTCCCTGGCCCGGAACGGCGTCCGATTCGTCAACGCCTATTGCCCGACGCCGCTGACCCTCCCTTCCCACTGCTCGATCCTTACGGGGACCTATCCTCTCCGCCACAAGGTCCGGAACAACGGCAGCTATTACCTGGCCGACGAGGCGGTGACGCTTGCCGAAAGGCTCAAGCAGAACGGATACCTGACGTCGGCGTTCGTCGCCTCCTTCAACACCGATTCGAGATTCGGGCTCGGACAGGGCTTTGACGTCTACGACGACCGGTTCGGCGGGGACGAGATGCTGAAGACGTTCCGTTCCGAAAGGCCGGCCGACAAGGTTGCGGACGCGTTCCTCTCCTGGCTGGACTCGGCGAATCCCCGGGCCCGGCTCTTTTCCTGGGTCCATTTCTTCGATCCGCACGCCCCCTATGAGCCCCCGCCGCCGTATAGGGAGAAGTTCGCGGATGCCCCCTATGACGGCGAGATCGCTTTCATGGACCACGAGCTGGGGCGGATCATCGACGCCCTGCGGGCGAAGGGCATCCTGGACCGGACGCTCGTCGTCGTCGCCGGAGATCACGGCGAATCCCTGGGGGAACACGGGGAGAGCAACCACGGCATCTTCATCTATGACTCCGCGATGAAGGTCCCGCTCGTCCTCTCCGCTCCGGGGAACCTCCCCAGGGGACTGGTCGTGAGCTCGAAGGTCAGGCTCATCGACCTCATGCCCACCGTCCTCGACGCGCTCGAGATGCCCGTGAACTCCGAGGTCCAGGGAGAGAGCCTCCTGCCGTTCGTCGAGGGAAAAAAGAAGGAGGGCCTGGCCTGCTATCTCGAAAGCTTCTATCCCACGGAGACCTTCGGCTGGTCGGAGCTCGTGGGGCTCGTCGAAGGGGACCGGAAGTTCATCCGGGCCCCGCGTTCGGAGCTCTACGACCTGACGAACGATCCTCGAGAGGAGAAGGACCTGGCGTCGCGGGAAGCCCGGACGGCCTCGCTCCTCAACAGGAGGCTCGACGAGGTCATCCGCGCCCACGTCTCGAACGCGGAACCGGGCCGCCGGACCCTGACGGGGGACGAAGAGGACCGTCTGCGCTCCCTGGGCTACGTCGGGGCGGGCGCCGCGCCGGCGGTCGGAAAGGGGCCCCGCCCGGACCCCAAGGACAGGATCGGGGAGAGCACGATCCTCTCGCGGGCGAAGCTTCTCGAATCCGAGGAAAAGTACGGGGAAGCCGAGAAATGTTACCGCGAGCTTCTCGGCCTGAGACCCGACGTCCCCTGGCACTATATCGGCCTGGGCGCGCTCCTTGTCAAGGCGCAGAGGGTCGCCGAGGGGATCGATGTCCTGAAGGAGGGGCTGGGTCGAATGCCGGATTCGGCGATCCTTCACGCGAGGCTGGCGAGTTTCTACATGAAGATCGGACGCTTCCCCGAGGCCTTCGAATCGAGCCGGAACGCCCTGAAGCTGGACCCCCGGAATTTCGACGCGATGGTCATCGCGGGCTGGTCCGAGGACATGCGCGCCAACTGGACGGAAGCCGCCGGCTTCTACCGCAAGGCCCTGGATATCGAGCCGGAGAACAAGACGGTCCGGATGAAATACGCCTATGTTCTGGGGGCCATGGGGCGCGGCGACGAGGCCGCCCGGATGGATGAGGCCCTCAAGAAGGAATATCCCGAGGATCCCAAGATCTACACCGACCTTTCGGTCATCTATACGGCCCAGGGCAAGCTTGACCAGGCCGAGGGGAATCTCAGGAAGGCCGTCGCGTTGAATCCCTCGGCCGAGAACCATCACCGGCTGGGGACGCTCCTCGGGCGGATGGGAAAGCTCGAGGACGCCGTCGCCCAGATGAAGCTTTTCCTCAGGAAGACCGGCGAGGGCGAGACCCCCAGGAAGGCCAAGGCCCGCGAGTCGGTCGCGGAATGGGAAAGACGGATCAAGGGGCAATGAGAATCCCGGCCGTCCTCCTCATCCTGTTCCTTTCCGCGGGGCCCGGGCGCCCTCTTTTCTCAGCGACCGACGTCAAAAGGGACGCCGGACTCAACGTCCTTCTCGTGACGCTCGACACGACACGGGCGGACCGTATCGGCGCCTATGGGTACACCAAGGCCAGGACGCCCGCGCTCGACTCCCTTGCCGCCGGAGGCGTCCGGTTCGTGAACGCTTACTGCCCGGTTCCGATGACCCTCCCATCGCACTGTTCCATCCTCACGGGGACCGGCCCGCTCTATCACAAGGTCCACAATAACGGGACCTATTACCTCAACAAGGATATCGTCACCCTGACCGAGAGGCTCAAGGAGAAGGGTTACAGGACGGCGGCGTTCGTCAGCTCGTTCAACGTGGACTCCCGTTTCGGCGTCGCGAAGGGGTTCGACGTCTTCGACGACCGGTTCCACGACGACGAGATGATAAAGACGTTCCGGTCGGAGCGGCGGGGAGGGGAGACCACGGCCGCCTTCCTCCGCTGGCTGGACGAACCGGGGCAAGGCCCGTTCTTCTCGTGGATCCACTACTACGATCCCCATACGCCCTACCACCCCCCGTCGCCGTTCCGGGAGGAATTCGCCTCCGACCCGTACGACGGCGAGATCGCCTACATGGACTCCTGCTTCGGGAAGGTCCTGGCGCGGCTCCGGGAAAAGGGCCTCCTCGAGCGGACGCTCATCGTGGTCGCCGGGGACCACGGCGAGGCGTTCGGGGAGAAGGGGGAGCTGGGCCACGGCGTTTTCATCTATGACGTGACGATGAAGGTCCCGCTCATATTCCACGCCCCCGGGAATCTCCCCAAGGGCCAGGTCGTGGCTTCGCGGGTCAGGCTCATCGATGTCATGCCGACCGTCCTCGACGCGCTGAAGATGTCCATCAACAAGCCGGTCCAGGGGACGAGCCTCCTGCCCTACATGGAGGGCCGCAAGAAGGAGGACCTGCCGTGTTACCTGGAAAGCTACTATCCGCTCGAGACCTACGGATGGTCCGAGCTCGTCGGTCTCATCGACGAAGGATGGAAGTTCATCCGGGCGCCCCGGTCCGAGCTCTATGACATCAAGACCGACCCCGGAGAGACCCGGGACCTCGTGGGGAGGCAGGCGGGAAAGGCGTCGGCGATGATGCGAAAGCTCAAGGACACGATCGCCGCGGATTCTTCCGGCCTCGCCCTGAGCCGGAGGAAACTCAGCCGGGAAGAAGAGGAGCGGCTGAGGTCGCTGGGCTATGTGGGGAACGACGCTTCGGTCCGCGTCGGGAGCGGGCCTCTGCCCGACCCTAAGGACCGGATGCCCGAGTTCCATATCCTCTACCGGGCCAAGACGAACGAATGGGATGGAAAATGGGATGACGCGGAGAAGGATTATCGGGAGATCCTCCGCCTCCAGCCCGACGTCGCCTGGCGCTACGTGGACCTGGCGATCTTCCTGACGATCCGCGACAGGCTTCCCGAGGCCATCGCGGTCCTCAGAGCAGGGGCTGACCCGGATGCCGGATTCCTTCGTCCTCCTCACGCGGCTCGCCCATTTAGAAATGGGGGCGGGCCATTACGACGAGGCCGGTGAGATGAGCCGGGCGGCCCTCCGGATCGATCCCGGGCATTTCGATTCCCTGGTCATCGCCGGCGGCGTCGAGGACGTCCGGGAGAACTGGGAGGAATCGGTATCCCTCTACCGGAAGGCCCTGGAGGTCGAACCCGAGAACAAGAAGATCCGGATGAAGTACGCTTTTGCGCTGGGAGCCCTGGGCCGGGGAGACGAGGCCGCGAAGATCGACGAGGCGCTGAAGGCGGAATTCCCGGACGATACCCGGCTCCGCCAGGACCTGGGCGTCATTTATGCCGGCCTGGGCCGGTGGAACCTGGCCGAAGAGAACCTGAGGAAGGCCGTCGAGCTGCAGCCGTCGCCGGAGACCTGGTTCAATCTCGCCTCCGTCCTCGAGCAGTCGGGGAAGCTCGCCGAGGCCGTCCGCTATCTCCAGCTCTATATCGAAAAGACCACGGAAGGCGAGACGCCCCGCAAGGCGAACGCCCGGAAAGCCCTGGCCGATTGGCAGCGGCGCCTGAAAACGCCGCCGGGGCCATGAAGAAAATAAAGATCACCATGGAGGCGAATATGAAAAGGATCATCGTATTGACGACCCTTCTTGCCGTCGCGCTCGCGGGCCTGGTCCCGTCTGCCGCGGCCGCGAAGAAGGAACAGGACAAGTATGAGAAATGGATCAAGGAGGAGGTCGCGCTCCTCGTCCTCCCGGAGGAAAAGGCCGAGTTCGAAAAGCTCAAGACGAACGAGGACAAGGACCGGTTCATCGAGCTGTTCTGGGCCAAAAGGGACCCCTCGCCCGGCTCCAAGAACAACGAGTTCCGGGACGAGTGGCTGGCGAGGCTCGAATATGTCAATAAGACCTATGCCTCGGGCTTGGGGCCCAAAGGCTGGCGCTCGGACATGGGCAAGGTCTATCTCTTTTTCGGGCCCCCGGTCCAGGTCCAGGGAGGGGCGACCGGGGTGAGACCCGAGTCCGCGGGTGGAACCCAAATGGAGGCCCCGTCGGAGACGTGGCTCTATCAGCCGATGCCGGACCTCAGCCTGACCGACGCGTTCTCGGTCGTTTTCCGGAACTTTCAGTTCGGATACGAGATCGACCAGTCGACGCCGCAAAAGGTCCGGCGGGCCATGGAGGTCTTTCCCAAGATCGTCGTCTTCAACCCCGACCTCAAAGAGCTCCCGATGTACAAGTACGTCCTGGACGAGACCTCCCTCGAGGGGAAGATGATCCAGGATTTCATCGCGACCGGGAACGAGGTCAAGGGCCTTTCGCTCGAGTGGGCGCCCATTTACACCCGGGCCATGGGCGGCAGTACCTACGTTTCTCTGCTCGTCCAGATCGATCCGGGGACGATCGACCGGAAGAAGCTCAAGGAAACGACCTTCTTCGGCCGGCTCAAGGGCGAAGGCGATGAGGTCCAGGACTTCTTGACGACGGTCCGGGTCGAAAAGGAGAAGGCCGACAAGCTGGTCGTGGTCTTCGGCTTCCCGGCCAAGCCCGGCAAATCGGTGCTCTACCTCGGGGCGGAAGACGCGGACAAGCAGAACCCGACCCTGATCAAGGCCGACCTGGACGTCAAGGATTTCTGGAAGGGCGAGCTCGACACGAGCTCCCTCATCCTCAGCTCCGAGGTCGTCTCCAGGCCCAAGGACGAGGCGCCCGGGGCATTCAGCCCCTACGTCACGAGCGATTACAGGGCCACGCCGCGCTGGGGAAGCGTCTTCCGGGCGAACGAGGACCTGAGCGTTCTCTTCCATATCTACAACGCCGGGACGAACAACGGCGAGGTCGATCTGACCGTCGATTACTTCATCATTTCGGCCGAAGTGGGCTACAGGCTGAACCCTCAGACGATCCGGGTGAGGGTGGAGGAGAACCAGACCGTTGCCGGGGGGACGCAGGTCCCTCTCTCGCCGCTCAAGCCCGGGAAATACACGTTCAAGCTGAAGGTCACGGACAAGGTCGCCAACAAGGCGATCGAGCGGACCGCGGAGTTCGCGGTCGAATAGGGGGTGACTGTGAGACAAAAACTTTCGGTATCGATCCTTCTCGGCCTGGCGGTGCTGGCGTCGGGCTGCGCCACCGCCGGCCCGAAGGGGAAGCCCGGCGAGGCGTCCAAGTCGGCCACGTTCAACTACTCCTGGCAGGACAAGAATCTGGCGATCATCCTGGATGTCGAACTGGCCCGGAGGCGGACCGAAGAGCCCTTTTTCCCGCTGGGCATCAAGATCGCCAACAAGCGGCTCAACAGGATCATCGTCGACCGGGAGACGCTCTTCCTGGTCAACGAAGCGGGCACCGTTTACCCGATGCCTTCGGTCGAGGAGCTTTCCCTCCAGTACGATAAGCTGACGCCCGACAACAAGTTCATCAGCCAGACGGGCGTATTGGGGGACCAGATCATGACCGGGTTCTCCTACTACCGCAAGGCCGTGGGCCGCCTCTTCCCTCAGACCCAGGGAGGGGGCGGACCGTCGATGCCATCTACGTCCAAACGAACGGCTATATGGAGGACCTTGTCTATTTCCCGATGCCCGAGGGCGGTATCAAGGGGAAGACCCTCAGGCTCAGGCTGGACGTCTATGAGCTCGGAAAGCCGCTCGATATCGCGTTTCGCGTCGATTAGGGTGCCGGCCGTCCTCGTCCGGGTCCTCGCCGCCGCCGGCGCCGCCGTCCTGGTCCTCGGGGCCTCGGCGCCGCCGGCCGGGCAGGACCAGGCGACGGACCCGGCGGCCTGGAGCCGGGAGGAGAAGGAGGATTTCCTCCGGACGGCGGACATCGTCCGCAGCGAGGTCATCCCGGGAGGGACGACGCGTTCGTCGCGGGCCACCCTGCGGAACGCGCGGGGGACGCACGATGCCCACATCCAGTCGATCGACATCGCCGCGGCCAAGTTCGAGGGGGTCGCGGGGCAATGGGAGCTCAACTTCCGGGATACCTATAAATTCAACCTGGCCGCCTATGCCATGGACCGCCTCCTGGGGATGGACATGATCCCGCCGACGGTCGAACGGAAGGTCGGCAAGCGCACGGCCGCGGTGACGTGGTGGGTCGATGACGTGCTCATGGACGAGAAGGACCGGCTCCTGAAGAAGGAGTTGCCGCCGATCCCGAAACGGTACAGGTGGAACTACCAGATCCACATCGTCCGCGTCTTCGACCAGCTCATCGCCAACAAGGACCGGAACCTCGGGAACATCCTGATCACCCGCGGCTGGAACATCTGGATCATCGATCACACGCGTGCCTTCCGCCCCTGGAAGGACCTCCTCGCCGCGGACGACCTCGCCCGGTGCGATCGCGCCCTTCTCGAGGGAATGCGCCGGCTGGACAGGAAGACGCTCGTGGAACGACTCGGAGCCTACCTCACGAACATGGAGATCGATGGGCTCCTGGCCCGCCGGGACCGCATCGTCAAGTTCTTCGACGACAAAGCCGCCCGCGACGGGGAGAACGTGGTCCTGTTCGATTACCTCGTCGAGCGCCGGACGGGGCCGCCGGGCGCGGACTGATCCTCAGCGCCCGCGGGGCAGGAACCGAAGCCCATAACGCGTGCTGGTCCGGGCGGGCGCGCACCAGACGACCTGGGCCCGGACGGGCAGGCTGACGGACGGCTCCGGACCGGGGATCAGGACCCTGACGACGTCCTTCTCGCGAAGGGGGAGCTGGGTGATCATCCCGATCCCTCCCGGGCTGATGTCCACGGCCTGGGCGAGGAAATGAACGCCCATGGGACTCCCGGCCCCCTCCTCGAGCGGCCCTTTATCGAAGTAAACGGGGCGGGCGTGGACCCAGCGCCGATAGGTCCGGTTTTCCAGACGGCCTTCCATGTTCGCCCCCTTGCCGTTGTCAGGCCAGGAAACGGAGTCCGGACCGGAACCTGGCCCCTTCGGGCTTCGACCAGACGATCGCCGCGGCGACGGGGAGGTTCACGGTCAGGTCCGCCATCGGGAACAGCAGGCGAACGGCCTCGTCCGGGATGAGAGGCTGGGGGGTGATCAGGCCGATGCCGCTCTGGCTGATATCGGTCCCATGGGCCATCAGCGAGGAATAGCCCGGCTTTTCCGGCGACGCGAAAAGGCGCTCGATATAGACGGCCTTCAGGTGAGGCCGGCGCGCATGGACCCTTTTGTCTTCATAGTGCTCCATCACCCTTCTCCTTTGCCCTCTTAATATATAGGTCCGCGCTCCCCGCCTGTCAACCGGTCCTATGCGAACGGCCCGGGGCGCCGTCTCACCCCCCTCACCCCTGGAGGGGAGGGGACGGCTCGGAAAATCACCCCCGGAATTCATCCCCCGAAGCGATTCCCCCCTGGGCGCGGGTATAGGATTATCCAATCCTCGATGCTCAGGACCGACTAAATTGATAACGATGCAAAAGCCTGGAAACAGAGCGAAGCAGGACCCTACCGCTTCGGCCGCGCGTCCCGGGAGCGCCCACCCGGCAGCCTCGGAGATCGATAAGCTGCGCCGCCGGGCGCTCCTGGCCGAGCGTGAGGCCTTTTCCGCCAAGGCCAGGCTGGAGCACCTATTAAGCGCGAGCTCGGGCGTCATCCTGAGCTGCCGCGCTTCGGCCGATCACGGCGCCACCTTCGTCAGCCGGAGCCTGAAGACCCTCCTCGGCTACGAGCCCAAAGAATTCCTCAAGGAGCCCAAAGCCTGGCTCGAGGCCGTCCACCCGGACGACCGCGAGGAGGTCGAAGCCATGCTCGCCTACGTGAGCGAGGTCGGGAACCTCGTCCACGAGTTCCGGATGCGGCACCGGGACGGGGGCTACAGATGGCTCCGCAACGAGCTCCGCCTCGCCGCCCCCCGGGGACGGCGGAAGTCCGGCGAGATCGCCGCCTATTGGATGGATATCACCGAATCCAAGACCCTCGAGGAACAGTTCGTTCACGACGCCTTTCACGATACCCTGACCAACCTCCCGAACCGGGCCCTCTTCGAGGACCGCCTCCGCGTTTCCTTCGCCCGGGGCCGCCGTCGGAAGGGCGCCACGTTCGCGGTCCTCTACGTCGACCTCGACCGCTTCAAGAACGTCAACGAGAGCCTGGGGCACGCCAAGGGCGACCGGCTCCTCCTGGGCGCCTCGAGAAGGCTCTTGAAGTGCGTGCGCTTCGGGGACACCGTCGCCCGCCTCGGCGGCGACGAGTTCCTCATCATCCTCGAGGACATCAAGGACCTGGCCGACGTCGAATCGACGGCCGAACGGATCCAGACGGAGATCGGACGGCCTTATGACCTCGGAGGGGAGGCGGAGGCGTTCGCCTCGGTCAGCATCGGGATCGCCATCGCCTATCCGGGCCTCGAGAGGCCCGAGCATCTGGTCCGGGACGCCGAGACCGCGATGTTCCGGGCGAAGGCGTCCGGACGGGCCTGCCACGTCGTCTTCGACGGCGCCATGCGCGACAAGGCGGTGACGGCCCTTCAGCTGGAAACGGACCTCCGGCGGGCGGTCGAGAGGAACGAGTTCGTCCTCTATTACCAGCCGATCTGCCGGCTGAAGGACGGGACCGTGGCCGGATTCGAAGCCCTCATCCGCTGGCGTCATCCGAGCCGCGGCCTGATCCTCCCGAACCACTTCATCCCCCAGGCCGAGGAGACGGGGCTGATCGTTCCGATGGGGGAATGGGTGCTCCGGGAGGCCTGCCGGCAGATGCGGGCCTGGCAGGACGCCTTTCCGGAGACCCCGCCGCTCGGCATCAGCGTCAACCTGTCCAGCAAACAGATCCTGCCGGGGTTCGCGGACCGCGTCCGCGACGTCCTCGCCGAAACTCGGATCGAACCATCGTCCCTGAGGCTCGAGATCACCGAAAGCTCGATCATCGACGACCCGGACCTGGCGGCCGGGCTCTTCGCCGAGCTCCGGAACATGAAGGTCCGCGTCCTCATCGACGACTTCGGGACGGGCTATTCGTCGATGAACTACCTCAGCAAGCTTTCGATCGACGGCCTCAAGATCGACCGGAGCTTCATCGGGGCCATGAGCCCGACGGGGGAGGGGCTGGAGATCGTCCGGATGATCCTGGCCCTCGCCCGGAACCTGGGCCTCAACGTCGTGGCCGAGGGCGTGGAGACGGTCGAACAGATGGAATTCCTGAGGTGGCTGAACGGCGAATTCGCCCAGGGGTTCTTCTTCTCGGAGCCGTTGGACGCCTCGGCGGCGGAGAGGTACCTGGCTGCCAGGGCGGACGGGGGGCGTGCCCCCATGCCCGGGGCCTGACGTCCCCGCGTCCGGCTTGCCAAACACGGTCCCTCGCCCTATAATCTGCCTCTTTGCGCAAGGAGTGGACCCATGAGCAAGCGCTCGACCGTTCTTCTCGTCCTGGCCGGACTCCTCGGCTCGGCCTTCGCGGCGGCCCAGGACCGCCTGAAGACCATGCCGGGCTACGCCCGATACGAAAAGATGAGCCGGGAGATCCCGTCGGCCGCCAAGCTCGGCGCCCTGATCGTGACGTGGAGTGCGGACGGCAGGACGTTCGAATACCGGAAGGACGGCAAGCTCTATCGGTACGACGTCGCGGCCCGCAAGGCCGTCGAGGCCGGGGTCGCCCCGGCCGAACCCACACGCCCGGGCCGTCCCGGGGCCGGACCCGTCCGCGGGAGGCAGTGGGACAGCGCCGTCTCGCCGGACAAGAAGCTCAAGGCCTTTTATCGAGACCGGAATCTCTGGCTGAGCGATGCCGACGGGAGAAACGAGGTTGCCGTCACGACGGACGGCTCCGAAAAGACCCGCGTCAAGAACGGGACGGCCAGCTGGGTCTACGGAGAAGAGCTGGATCAGACCACGGCGATCTGGTGGTCGCCGGACTCGTCCAAGATCGCGTTCTACCGGTTCGACGAGAGCCGCGTCCCCGATTACTTCCTCCAGATGGACCAGACGAAGCTCTACAGCAAGCCCGATATCGAGGCCTATCCCAAGGCGGGTGAGCCGAATCCCGTCGTCGAGGTCCTCATCTATGACGTCGCGTCGAAGACGACCGTCCGGGCGGACGTCAGGGACGGGAAGCCGTTCGATGATGCCGTCGTCGGCCACTACGTGTACAACGTCCAATGGTCGCCCGACGGTTCGCTCCTTCTGTTCAACCGCACGAACCGGCGTCAGAACGTTCTCGAGCTCGCCGCCTGCGACCCGGAGACGGGAAGATGCCGGGTCGATCGTCCGGGACGAATGGCCGACGGGCTGGGTCGAGAACAACCCCGAGATGCGGTTCCTCAACGACGGCAAGAGGTTCATCTGCGCTCTCGGAGCGGAACGGCTGGAGGAATTATTATCTCTACGACCTGAACGGCACGCTCCTCAAGACGCTGACGAACCACGCCTTCGAGGTCGCCGGCATCGTCCGCGTCGACGAAAAAGCGGGCCTGCTCTATTACCTGGCCCGCAGCGGTGACAATCCCATGAAGCTCCAGCTCCACCGGGTCGGGCTGGACGGGAAGAAGGACAGGCGTCTGACCGATCCCGCCTTCCACCATACGATCGACCATGGCCCCGAACGGGAAGATATTTCGTCGACGTCGCCCAGACCCACGACGTCCCCCCCGTGACCCGGCTCATGGACGCGTCGGGCAAGGCCGTCGCCGAGCTGGCCGCGAGCGACCTGACGAAATTCGATGCGCTTGGGGATGAAGAAAGCCGAGCTCTTCACGTTCAAGGCCGCCGACGGTGTGACGGACCTCTATGGGATGCTCAGCTTCCCGTCGAACTTCGATCCGACCAGGAAATACCCGCTTCTCGTCAGCGTCTATGCCGGTCCCGGGACCAACGGGGCGCGCGAGACGTTCATGACCCCAGACCCGATGGCGGAGTACGGTTTCCTCGTCGCCTCCTTCGATTCGCGGAGCGCGGGCGGGCGCGGCCGGAAGGCCCTCGACGCCGTTTACATGCATCTGGGCGTCGTCGAGATCGACGACCAGGCGGCGGGCGTCAAGGCTCTTTGGGAGCGCCCCTACGTCGACAAGGCCCGTGTCGGCATCTTCGGGACCTCGTATGGCGGCTACGCCTCGGCGATGTGCCTGCTCCGCCACCCCGACGTCTTTCGGGCGGCCAGCGCCTCGTCCCCGGTTACGGCCTGGAACCACTACGACAGCATCTACACCGAGCGCTACATGTGGATCCCTCAGGAGAACAAGGAAGGGTACGAGGCGGGAAGCGCCATGACCTACGCCGGCAAGCTCGACGGCCGGCTGATGATCTACTACGGGACGGCGGACAACAACGTCCACCCGAACAACTCCATGCAGCTCATCCAGGCCCTGCAGCGGGCCGGCAAGAGCTTCGAGGTCCAGGTCGGGCCCGACGCCGGGCATTCCGGCCTCCGCCAGGACCGGATGATGGAATTCTTCATCGAGAACCTGGTGATGAACGCTCCCCGCTGACTCTGGCCCGGCTCCGGGCGATTCGGGACCGGAATAAAGCTCTCGCCTGCCCCGTTATTTCCAGAAAAGGATCTCCGGGGCGTTCCGTTCCTTGGTCGAGAACCCTACGGCCGGATGGCCGACGACGATCGGCGCCACGATCGCGTGGTCTTCGGGAAACCGAACCGGGACTTTCCCTCGGGGGTCCCCAGGTACATCCCCGTGAATCCCATCCAGCAGGTCCCCAACCCGAGCCCCCGGGCCGCGAGCATCAGGTTCTCCGCGGCCAGGGTGCAATCGATCTCGGCCGTCGGGCTGAGGTTCGGCTTCGCGCAGATGACGACGAGCGAGGATGCGCCATAGAAGATGTTATATGCCGGGTCCGCGAATGTATCCTTATAGCGGGCGAGCGGCGGCATCCGGTCCAGCGAAGCGAGCAGATAAGCCTTGGTCCGGGCGTTGAGGTCGGCGAGGACGACGGGGTCCTGGATCACGGCGAATTCCCAGGGTTGAAAACCCATCGCGCACGGCGCCTGAACGGCGGCGTCGATCAGCTGACGGATCAGGTCGCGGTCGACCGGCCTGGGCTCGTAGGCCCGGACGGACCGGCGGGTGTAAATGGCTTCCTTGAGGTCCATGGCGATTGCTCTCCTATCGCATGAGATCTTAAAGGATGCATCTTAAGCGATGGCCGGTCCGGGAGTCAAGCGAGGGTCGTCCGGTTCGCCGCGCTTGAAATACCCCTTGACAAACGCCCGCGGGGGCTTATCTTATAAAAGGTGAACAAAATGGTAAACAGAATAAGAAAAGAACTGACGCAAAGGCAGGGCGGGGTCCTCAAGGCCATCGAGGGCTTCGTCCTGGAGCACGGGTACGCGCCGACGGTCCGGGAGCTGGCCAAGCTCCTCGGCATCCCCAACCCCTCGGCCGTCTTCAAGCACATGCCGAGCCTGGAGAGGAAGGGCTACCTCAGGCGCGAGGGCGGGGAGCTCCGCCTCGCCGGCCTGCCGACGCTGGGGGAGAACCAGGTCCGGGTGCCGGTGGCCGGCCTCGTCCCCGCCGGCCTGCCGCGCGAGTCGTTCGACGTCTCGGCGGGCGAGGCCATGGACATCCCGGCCTGGATGGTCGGCCGAAGCGCGGCAACGTCTTCTGCATCCGGGTCGCCGGCAAGAGCATGATCGACGCCTACATCGACGACGGCGACCACGTCCTGCTCGAGCGGACCGACGCCGTGCCAACTCGGGCGAGATGGTCGTCGCCCTCCTCGATGACGGCTCGGTGACGCTCAAGCGGCTGCGGAAGGACGACGGGAAGGTCTTCCTCGTGCCCGAGAACCCGGCCTTCCGCCGATCGAGGTCACCGTCGGCGGCAAGGTCCTCGGCCGGGTCATCGGCGTCATGAGGAAGTATTGAACTGGTGAGTCGCAGCCCCTTCGAGGCTGCGTTACGCAGGCTAGAAGCACATGCGGCTACGATCGTAAAAGGACAGGTCGCTCAGTGACGCTCGGACCGCCGCTACATCGTCCACGTCGACATCGACGCCTTCTTCGCCGCCGTCGAGGTCCTCCTCGACCCGTCGCTCAAGGGCAAGCCGGTCATCGTCGGCGGCCTGCCCCACGAGCGCGGCGTGGCCTCGACCTGCTCCTACGAGGCCCGCAAGTACGGCGTCCACTCCGGCATGCCCCTGCGCAAGTGCTACCAGCTCTGCCCGCAGGGCGTCTTCGTCCGCGGCAACTACCAGGTCTACGAGGCCTTCTCCGAGAACTTCTTCCGCGTCCTCCACACCTACACGCCCGACGTCGAGGAGGCCTCGCTCGACGAGGCCTACCTCGACCTGACCCGCTGCCGGCCGCTCTATCCCTCGTTCACCGACGGCGGCCCGGGAGATGAAGCGGCGGGTCGAGCGGGAGACTGGGCATCACGGTCTCGGTCGGGCGCCGCGCCGAACAAGATCCTGGCCAAGCTGGCGACGCGGATGGCCAAGCCGGCCGGCTTCTTCGAGGTCCCCGAGGGCGGGGAGGAGGACTTCCTCCGCGACCTGGACATCTCGGACCTGCCCGGCATCGGCCCCAAGGCCCAGGTCGTCCTGCGGATGCTCAACATCCAGAAGATCGGCGACCTGTGGGGCCTGCCGCGGCCGACCCTGCGCTCGCTCTTCGGCGCTGGGCGGCGAGGAGATCTACCTCCAGTCGCGCGGCATCGACAGCCCGGCCCGTCGTCGGCCGCGGACGAGCCCAAGTCCGTCTCGCGCGAGACGACCTTCCTCGAGGACCTCTGGGACGAGCGCCTGCTCCTGGCCCACCTGGCCTACCTCTGCGACCGGCTGACCCTGGCCCTGCGCGCAGGACCGGCTCTACGCCCACGTCATCGAGGTCAAGGCCCGCTACTCGGACTTCAAGACCGAGATCAAGCGCCGCCTCGTCGTCATGCCGCTCCAGGAGATGGGCAAGATCTACAAGATCGCCGAGGAGCTCTTCCTCGAGCTCGTCGCCGCGTCGCGGCTGGCCCTGCGGCTGGTCGGGGTCAAGGCCTCGGAGCTCGTCCGGTCGCGGCCCCTGGCCCTCTTCGAGCCGTACTCGGAGCGCCCGGAGCGGCTGGGGCAGGCCATCGACCGCGGTCCGCGACAAGTACGGCTTCGGCTCCGTCCTGACCGTCCGGGAGAGGATGCTCGACGCCGTCTACGACTTCGAACCGCGGCGGGGCTTCGTCCTCAAGACGGCCTCGCTGACGAAGTGAGGGCGACCGCCGATGTTCGTCCCGCTCCGCATCCATTCCGTTTTCAGCAAGGGCCGGGGCGGGCGTCACGCGTCGAGGAGGCCGCGTCCTGGGCGGCGGAGCAGAGGCTTCCGGCCGCGGCGCTCGCCGACATCGGCAACGTCTACGGCTGGGGCAAGTGGAAGCGGGCCGCGCCGGCGGCCGGGTTCAAGCCCCTCTTCGGCTGCGAGCTCGAGGTCGGCGGGCGACCGGTTCGTCTTCCTGGTCAAGGACGCCGGAGGGCTACTCGGAACCTGATGGAGATCTTCAACCGGAAGGAGGTCCGGAGCGCCGGCGGCCTGGTCGCGATCCACGTCCCGGCCGGCAAGGGAGACGTCGAGGCCGACGGCGAGGGTGCGGCGCCGGGCTGCGGGGCGAAGAGGGACGACAGGGAGGCGCTGAAAGCGGCCGGGGCCGGCCGGCCGGGCGCCCGGGAAGCCGGCATCCTGGCCGACCTGCGGGAAAAGATGCCCGCCGGCGATCTCTACCTCGGCGGCGGAGTTCTCCAACTTCCGGCGGGCGGCGGAGATCAGGCCGGGAGGGCCCCGCCTCCGGCCTGCCCCTCGTCTGGGCCAACCCCCTCAAGTTCGTCGGCGAGCCCGGAGCGCCTCGTCCTCCTCCACGCCATCGAGAAGAAGATCCCCTATCCCGCCGGAGCGGGAGAAGCTCGCTGGCCACGATCGGCGTCTTCGGCCCGGACCAGGAGGCGCTGGCCCTGCGCAGGTTCGGCGACGGCGCCGAAGGAGGCCCTCGGGCCGGACGTTCGAGGTCGCCGAAAAGTGCGCGTTCGTCTTCGAGGACATCGTGCCGCCAGCCTCCCGGCCGACCTCTTCCCCAGGACCCTCCGCGAGTCGGTCATGGCGCGGCTGACGGCGGCGAAGGACCTCTCCTGGAAGGAGCGCCAGCGGGCCCGCCGCGAGCTCGCCGTCGTCGAGCAGCTCGGGCTTCGGCCCGTACTTCCTCATCGTCCACGACGTCGTCGAGTTCGCCCGCCGCCGCGGCATCCTCCACAACCTGCGCGGGTCCGGGGCCTCGTCCTTCCTGGCCTGGCTCCTCGGCATCTCCCACGTCAACCCCATCGAGTTCGACCTCTACTTCGAGCGCTTCCTCAACCGCGGCCGGCCCGACCCGCCCGACATCGACATCGATTTCGACTCGCGGCGCCGCGACGAGGTCCTGACCTACGTCCTCGAGCGGTACGGCGCGCGGCAGGACGGGCGCGGCCTTCGTCTGCAGCCTGAAGAACTTCGGGGCCCGCTCCGCCCTCTACGAGACCGCCCGGGCCTTCGGCGTCCCGCCCGAGGAGGCGCGCGGCCATGGCGAAGCGCGCGCCGTTTTTCGCCGAGCCGGAGTCCCTCAGCGACCGGCCGCGCCCGCCCCGGGCTACCTCGACGTCTGGAAGCTCGCCGCCGAGCTGGACGGACGTCTACGCCGAGATCTCGCTCCACGTCGGCGGGGTCATCCTGACGCCCGCGCCGGTCGAGCGCTACCTGCCGCTCGAGGACTCGGCCAAGGGCCTCCTGCATGTGCCCACTTCGACAAGGACGTCGTCGAGGACCTCCGGCTCATCAAGCTCGACCTCCTCTCGGTGCGGGGGCTGGCCGCCATCTCGGAGACGAAGGAGACGCTCGGCCTCCGGACGCGTCCCGCCGGGCGACGCCGCCGACCTACGCGGATGCTCGGGCGAGCCCGGACGATCGGCTGTTTCCAGGTCGAGAGCCCGGCCATGATGAACCTCCTGCGCCGGATGAAGCCGACGGACGTCTTCGAGCTCACCCAGGCCCTGGCCCTCGTCCGGCCCGGGCCGACCGAGAGCGGCATGAAGGAGGCCCTGCTCCGCGGCCCGCGAGGGGAGGCCCGCGGCGCGCGACCCCTTCCTCGCGAAGGTCCTGCCCGAGACCGGCGGCATCCTTCTCTACGAGGAGCAGGTCATGCAGATCGCCGAGCGGGTGGCCGGCATGCCGCCCGAGGAGGGCGACCTCCTGCGGCGGAGCCTCAGGAAGGAAGGGCGGCGACCCGGCCCTCCGCGAGCGAGTTCTTCCGCGAGGCCGGCGAGCGCGGCTACGCGGCGGCCGAGGTCGAGCAAGCTCTGGAAGACCATGGAGAAGTTCTCCTCCTACTCCTTCAACAAGGCCCACAGCGCCTCCTACGCCGCCATGGCCTACCAGGCCGTCTACCTCAAGGTCCACCACCCCGTGCCGTACCTCGCGGCCGTGCTCAACGCCGGCGGCGGCTACTACGACCTCGCGGAATACGTCGAGGAGGCCAAGCGGCAGGGGATCCGCATCCTCGGGCCGGACGCCAACCGGAGCGGCCACGGCTTCGAGGTCGAGGGCGGGGCCATCCGCGTCGGCTTCGACGTCGATCAAGGGGCTGGGGCTCAAGACCGATCGAAGATCCTCGACGAGCGGGCGGCGGGCGGCGAGTTCCCGTCGGTCGAGGACTTCCTGGCCCGGACGCGAGCCCGTCGCAAGAGCCGAGCTCCTGGCGCTCATCCGGGCCGGCGTCTTCGACGCGCTCGAGCCGCGCCGGACGCGCCAGGTCCTCCGCTATTTCCAGGGGCTCGAGGACATGGAGCGAGGTGGCGGACATCGACGCCGGCGGAGAAGGCAGCGGATGCTCTTCGAGTCGCTCGGCTTCCTCGCCGGCGGGCGACCCGCTCGACCTCTACGAGGGCAAGCGGCCGCCGCTCCGGATCCGGGACCTCAAGGCCTGCGCCGGGACGGTCGGTCGAGCTCGTGGTCCGGGTCGTGGACGCCCGGCAGATCCCGCTCAAGGGCGGGAGCCGGTATTTCTTCCTGTTCGAGGACGAGACGGGCCTCGTCGAGGGCATCGGGGAGACGAGGGGCCTGGTCTTCGGCACGCCCCCCGCCTGCTGTCTGAGAGGCGAGGTCCGCAACGGCGGCGGCGGCGTCAAGATCCAGAACTGCAGTTTTCTCAGGTCGTTCTGATGAAGAGCGAGACGCGCGAGACAAGCGAGACAGGAGCTCGATAAAGAATATGTCAAGAGAGGCGAGGCATGCAGCCGCAGGCTTCAGCCTGCGTGCTCGACGGAACTAAAAAACGCGGAGGTAAGCCGATGAGAAGATACAAGTTCTCGGTGGTCGTGGAGAAAGAGCAGGGGGGATTTTACGCGTCGTGCCCGGCTCTTCCCGGGTGCTACGCGACGGGACGGAGCCGGGGCGAGGTCATGCGGGCCATCCGGGCGGCCATCCGGGTCCATATCGAGGACCGAATGGGCGACAACGAGGGCGTCCCCCAGCCCGAGCCTGTCAGCTTCACCCGCCTCGAGGTCGTCTTCTGAAGAAAAGGCGTCCGGTCAGATCAGGATCTCCTTCGGGATGTCCCTGAGGTTGAAGTTCGAGGCCATGCTCCGGCAGTAGCCGCCCGCGCCCAGGACGGCCAGGAGGCCGCCGCGCTCCGGCCGGGGCATGAGTCTTTCCTTGCCGAAGACGTCGCCGGTCTCGCAGAGGTGGCCGGCCACGGTGATCCGGGCCTTCTTCGTCCCGTCGACCTCCAGGCAGTTGACGATCTCATGATGGGCCTGCATATAGATGGCGGGGCGCGGCACCGTATTGAACGTCCCGCCGTCGACGCAGGCGAAGAGGTTGCCGTAGCTTTCCTTGATGTAGGACACTCCCAGGAGAAGCGCTGCGGCGTCTCCGACGAGGTATTTTCCGGGCTCGAAGGCCATCGCCTTGATATCCAGGCCCGACTTCCGGACCTTCCCGCAGACGTATCGAAGGTAATCGGCGACGGGAAACAGATGCTGGCCCTGGGAGTACCTGGGGCCGAACCCTCCGCCGAAGTCGAGGAACTCCAGCCGGAATCCCAGCCCCCGGAGATCGGCGGCCCTGCGGACCATCCGGTCGACGGCCCGCCGGACCGTGGGGTAATCCTCCCGGACCCAGCCGGAGCCCAGGTGCTGATGGAGCCCGACGGGCAGGAATCCGAGCTTTTTCGCTCGCTGGAAGACGGACACCACCTTGCTCTCCTCGACTCCGAACTTGATGGGCGTCCCGTCGGCGGACCGTTCGCCCGCCGTGACGGCCTTGGGATTGAAGCCTCGGCCGATCCCCGGATTCCAGCGCACGGAAACCCTGATCTTCCGGCCGCGGAACGCGGCGTCCCGGACCTCGCGCATGAGCTCGAGTTGTTCCGCCGCGTCGATGTTGACCGTGAGGCCGGGGATGCTGAAGGCTGCGCGAAGGTCGGCGATGCTCACGCTGGTTCCGGTGAAGAGGATGCGGGTCGCGGGGAACCCCGCGGCCATGGCCGTCCGGACCTCGTTGGGCGAGACCGCGTCGATCCAGGCCCCCGCCCCCCGGAGGGCTTTCAGGATCCCCGTATGGGGATTGGCCTTCATCGCGAAACAGACGCGCGTTTCGAGCGGCGTGAGGTCCGCCAGAAGGTCTTTGAGCTCCTCGAACCGGGCCAGGATCCGCCGCTTTCCATAAACATAGAGCGGAGTGCCGTGACGTTTGGCCAGGTCCATGGCGTCCGCGCCGGCGAGCTCGAGCCTGTTCCCCCGTACCTTAGTGAATTCGTTCTCCCACCAGTGCATGTCACTCTTCCTTGTCGTCGAATAGGTCTCTCTGGCCTTTTCGGATCTTCTGGATGATCTCCCCGAGGGCGGGGTACCGCTCGACGAGGAGTCTCGGGATCTCGAGCTTTTCGCCCGAGAGCATGTTCTTGATCTGGAGGGCGTTGGCCATGGCCTGCCCCCGGTAGTGGTTGTTCGTGATGACGTAGACCTTGCCGCTCTTTTTCCCCAATTGCTTGATGCGGTCGATCCACTCCTGGAGCTCGTCGGTCTCGTAGAGATAGTCGTACCGGTCGTCGCGTCCGGCCCCGGCCCGGAACCAGTCCTTATAGTTTCGTCCGTGGAGGCGGACGTAGGCGAAATCGGGGTTCGTGCTCACGGCCGAGGGCTTGATGGAATCCTTGAAGACGGGCTGGTCGATATTGCAGAAGGCGACCCTGTTCTCTTCGAGGAATCGGTGGAACTCCGGCGTATCCCATGAGGAGTGGCGGACCTCGAGGGCGAGCGGATATTCCGCGAACAGGGCGAAGATCCTCGCCAAATGGTCCCGGTTTTGCGGCGTATTGAGATACGACCAGGGGAATTGGACCAGGACGGCCGCCAGGCGCTTTCGGAGCCTCAAGGGGTCGATGCCGGCCCGGAAGTCGTCGACGTCCTTCTGGCCGAACGAGTCCCGCTGGTGCGTGAAGACCTGATGGAGCTTGACAGCGAAAAGAAAGGCGGGGAAGGCCTCGACCCTTCTCAGCCAGGATTGGGCCAGGGCCGCCGATGCGGGACGATAGAACGTGCTGTTGACCTCGACGATGTCGAGGAGCCGGGCCAGGAACGGGAGAGGGTGGAAGCCCCGGGGCTTATCGGGGGGATAGACGATCCCCTCCCAGTCTTCGTAACTCCAGCCGGCCGTGCCCACGTGGTAGGTTGCCATGAAGGGGCATTTTAAGGCAATTGCCCTGCCGAGTACAAGGCCCGCCATTCGGTACGACTGCTGTCCGGGATTGCTTTTCGGGCCGCCCCCGCATAGACTGGTAAACCGAATGGGAGGAAGACAAAACCATGAACATCGAATTCCCCAAAGACGTCCTTGAAGCGTATGCCCGGATCCGCGGGGACATCCGCCGCACGCCGCTCGAATTCGCCGGGGACCTCGGCCGGGCGGCGGGTGCCCGTGTCCTGGTCAAGTGGGAAAGCGACCAGATCACCGGATCGTTCAAGCTGCGGGGCGCGCTCAACAAGCTTCGAGCGCTCTCGCCCGGGGAGAGGTCCCTGGGGGTCGTCTCGGCGTCCACGGGGAACCACGGCTTGGCCATCAGCCACGCCGCGCGTCTCGAAGGGGTCGGGCTGACGCTTGTTCCTGCCGCGGACCGCGGCGGCCGTCAAGCGGGCGAAGATCGAGGCCCTCGGCGTCGATATCAGGACGTTCGGGGACGACTGCGGCGCCACCGAGGTCCATGCCCGGGAATATGCCGCGGGCGCCGGGAAGATCTATGTCTCCCCATATAACGATCCCGACATCATCGCGGGGCAGGGCACCGTCGGCGTCGAGGTTCTCGAGGACGAACCGGCCGTCGAGGACGTGATCGTCGCCGTCGGAGGCGGGGGGCTCATCGCCGGGATCGCCGGCTATCTCAAGGCCATGAAGCCCGGGACGAGGATCGTCGGTGTCGAACCGGAGACGTCGGCGTTCATGAAAGCCTCCGTGGAGGCCGGGCGCCTCATCGACGTCGACGAACAGCCGACCGTCGCGGACGCCTTGGCCGGGGGGATAGAGCCGGGGGCCATCACCTTCCCGCTCTGCCGGGACCTGGTCGATGTGTTCATGACGGTCCCGGAGTCCGCCATCGTCGCGGCGATGGCGACGGTCCAGAGGTCGTTCGGGAAGCGCATCGAGGGCGCCGCCGCCGTGCCGATCGCCGGCCTCCTCGGCGAGCCGGAGCGCTTTCGGGGCCGCACGGTCGTCTGCATCGCGAGCGGCGGCAATATCGATCCGGCCAGATTCGACGCGCTCATCGGCGCGGCGCGGCCGTAGCGCCGGGGCTTACGCCAGGCTATCCGGGGAAGAGCCGGAATATGCGGCGTCCTTTTCCGGCCCTGACCGAATCGAGGATGGCCGCATGGACCATGTCGGCCGCGAGGCCGCAGGCTTTTTCCAGCGAGCGCCCCTTGGCGAGGTGCCCGAGGATCGCCGAGGAGAGGAAACACCCCGTCCCGTGGACGTTCCGGGCGAGTTTTTCGTGCCCGAAGACGGCCGTCCGGCGGCCGTCGAACAGGATGTTGAGCGCGCTCTTTTCCAGGTGGCCCCCCTTGACCAGGCAGGGGACCGCCGTCAGCCCGAAGAGGACCCTCGCCGCTTCCCGCATATCCCCGGGTGTCCGGACCGGCATCCCGGAGAGGACGGCGGCCTCGTCCATATTCGGCGTGAGGAGGGACGCCTGGCCCCGAACGGCCCGGAGAAGGGGAGCGATCCCCGTTTTTTCGAGGAGCCGGGCGCCCGAGCTCGCCCTCAGGACGGGATCGACCACCCTGGGGATCTCCGGGTGGCCGGCGAGGATGCGCCCGAGGGCGGGGACGACCGCGGCCGAGCCGAGCATGCCGACCTTGATACCGGCGAACACCATGTCCCGATCGAGCGCCGCGTACTGATCGATCACCGTTCGGGCCGGAAGCGGGATCACGCGCCGGACCTCCAGGGTGTTCTGGATCGTCAGGGCGGTGAGGACGGAGGCGCCGTGAAAGCCGAAAGCCCCGAAGACGCGGACGTCCATGAGGGCTCCCGCGCCCCCCGACGGGTCGTAGCCGGCGATGGAGAGCAGGGTTCGTTTCATTTCTTTCGCCTCCTCGGGATTGTAGGGCCTGGGACGGGCCCGAGTCAACACGCGGCCCGATGGGCCGCTCCGCCGGGACGCGATTGAAGCCGGGGCCGGAGTTGGGCTAGAATCGGATCGGCAGGATGTCATGCGCAGGCGATTCCATGGCTTCGTTTCCGGCCGGGTCCAGGGCGTCGCTTATCGATATTTCGCCCAGAAATGGGCCGGAGCGCTGTCTCTCTCGGGGTGGGTCCGAAACCTCGCGGACGGACGGGTCGAGGTCATGGCCGAGGGGGAGGAAGCGGCGCTCGGGAGCTTCGCGGAGCGGCTCCGCGAAGGCCCCCGCATGGCCGTCGTGGAAGGGTTCGATCTGCGCTGGGAGGAGCCGGCGGGGGAGGCCGGCGCTTTCCGGATCGAATTCTAGGCCTCGGGCGGCCCGGGCGTCTCCTCGGTCTTCTTCATGAACCCGTCCCGGCACTCCCGGGAGCAGAAATAAGTATTCTTTTCCGCCGCGGACCTCCCGGATGGATTCCTCCCTGGGGAGATACATATTGCAGTATTCGTCCTTGACCATGGTCCCCCCGAGGGCCGGCGGGCGCGGCCGCGCTCCGGGCGGTCTCCCGATGGCCTGGATGAACCTGACGACGGCAAAGATGACGTAAAGGATAAAGAGGATGAAGAGGAACCTGATGAGGAACACATAGGAATATTTATCGGAATCCGGGGCATCTGTCAAATCGCCCCTTGATTCGGGTCGGCTCGCGTTCTAACATGAGCGCGATGAGATACGCGTTGTCGGCGTCCGAGAGGGCGTTCAAGGATTCCTTCCGGGAAATCGCGGAGCGGGCGATCCCCTCCGCGGGCGCAGGGCCGCGCCCCCGAGGGCCTTTCCCGCGAGCTGGGACATTGGCTGGCGGCCCTGAGACCGGCCGGCCTTTCCCGGGTCGAGGAGGTCGTCGTCATGGAGGAATTAGGCCGCCGATGCCCCGCCGCGGCTCCCGGGCTCGTCGCGGCCGGTCCATTCGGGTCGTTGAGCCCGGGCCTGCGCCGTGCTGCGGCCAACCTGGGCGCGGCCCAGGGTATCCTGGCTCCCGGACTCGCCGGGGTTCCGGCGATCGGGGGGCCGCGCGGGACGGTCCTCCAATCCCTGGCCGACGCTCTGGCCGGGATCGAGGCGGCCCGGCTCAAGCTCTATCGGGCGGCTATTCTGGAGGACGCGGGGCGGGGGGATGCCGGGGAAAACGCCGGGGCCGAGAGTCTGGCCGGTGCCCTCGCCCGGACGGCCGGAATCCTGATGGAACGGATCACGACAGGAGGGAAGGATGAGACTGGAAGCGCTGTACAGGAAGGCGATCGCAACGGGGATCGACAACGACCTGAGGGGCCGGGAGGAGGTCCACAGGGTCCTCGCGGATGAAAAAGAGAGGTTCGAGAAGCTTCCCGAGCGGGAGAAAGACGATTTCGACCCCGACAGGCTCTTCAACCCGTTCGCCGATACGCGCGTCCTCAACGGCGGCCCGGACATCGAGGTCCGTAAGGCGATCGTCGGCATCGACATGGAGATCGGGGAGATACTCCTCGCCCACACCCTGAACAGGGACTTCGGGGCGAAGATCGACCTCGTCGTCGCCCATCACCCCGAAGGCTACGCCCAGGCGCGGCTCCACGACGTCATGCGGCTTCAGTCCGATCTCCTGGCCGCCTGCGGCGTCCCCGTGGCCGTCGCGGAACAGCTCATGGAGAAGCGGATCGGCGAGGTCGAGCGCCGGCTGCTGCCGGTCAATCACGAGCGGGCCGTCGACGCCGCCCGGGCCCTGGGCCTTCCGATGATGTGCATCCACACGCCCGCCGACAACTGCGTCACCGGCTACCTCACGCGCCTGTTCGGGGAAAAGGGGCCGCGGACCGTCGGCGACCTCGTCGGGCTCCTGAAGGAGATCCCGGAATACCAGAGGGCCGCCCGGCGCAACGTCTCCCCCAGGATCGTCAACGGCTCCGAGGGCGGGAAGTGCGGCCGCATCTTCGTGGACATGACGGGCGGGACGGAAGGGTCCAAGGACATCTACGACAGGCTCGCGACGGCCGGGGTCAGCACCCTCGTCGGGATGCATCTCGGGGAGGAAGCCCTCGAAAAGGCCCGGAAGGCCAACCTGAACGTCGTCATCGCCGGCCACGTCTCGAGCGACACGCTGGGGCTGAATCTCCTGTTCGACGAGATCGAAAAGGACGGGGCCCTGGACTGCGTGCCGGCCTCGGGGTTCGAAAGGATCCGCCGGACCGCCGGCTGACGGGCCGCTTCAGAAGTGCTCGTGGGCGCTTCGGGTCGCGATCCACGTCGCAAAGGCCCGGGCGTCGGCGACGTCGTGTTCGTCGGGATGCGTGCTCGCCGTCGCCGCCATGTCCGTCCAGGCCTCGTGCTCCGGGGATTTGCTCAGGACCTCTCGGGCCTGCAACGAGACCTTGCCGCGGCAGGAGAACGTCCCCAACAGCTTGGCCTTGGATACGAGGATGGACGCGTATTCGAGGGCTTCCCGGGACAGGCTCATCCCCGGGAGAGAGCCGTGGGTGGAGAAGAGGGCGACTTTCTTGCCGGCCGGGACGCTTTTCAGGAATTCCTCGACCTTGTACGGGACGCTGTGGGACTGGACGGGGAAGCCGATGAAAACAAGCCCGTAGAGGGCGAGGTCCGTGACCTTGTCCATCGGCAGGAGGTCGGGCCGTCCGTCGAGCGCCCCGTGGATGGCTTCCGCGATCATCCGCGTGTTCCCGGTCCGGCTGAAGTAGGTGACGAGCACTTTGGCCATGTCGTGCGTCCTTTCTCGGAAGGCCTATTGTTCCATAAAACCGCCCCGATTTCTAGGGACCCGCGGGGAGATCGACGGTGACCGTCGTTCCTTTCCCGGGTTCGCTCTCCACCCGGACGGTGCCGCCGTGGTCCTCGACGATCTTACGGGTGATGGGGAGGCCGAGGCCGGTCCCCGCGTCCTTGGTCGAGAAGTAGGGCTCGAAGATCTTGTCGAGGACGGCGCCCGGGATGCCGCTCCCCGTATCGCGGACGGTGATCCTCCACGACGTCCCCGACCGTCGGACGGCGACGGCGATCTCTCCCTTGTCGCGGATGGCCTCGATGGCGTTGGCCACGATGTTCCGGAACGCGGTCCGAAGCTTGGCTTCGTCGCCGAGGCAGGCCGCCGCTCCCCCCTCGTAGGATTCCTTGAACCGGATCCTCGCGGAGAGGAGCTTGCGGTAGGGGTCGACGGTCTCCTCCACGATCTTCCGGAGGTCGCAGGCGTCCCTGCGGATGGACGTGTCCCGGGCGATCTCCATGAACTCCTGCGCCACGCGCCGGAGATGCTCCACCTCGCCGATGATGTAGGACATGGATTCCCGGAGCGCCTTCTCGAAATCGCCGTCGCGATCCTCGTAGACCCTGAGGATGTGCTCGGCCGACAGCTGGATCGGCGTCAGCGGGTTCTTGATCTCGTGGGCGACCTTGCGGGCCATCTCCGCCCAGGCGACCTTCTTGCCCATCTCGGCGAGCTCCTGCCGATGGGCCCGGAGGCTCCCCACCATGGCGTTGAACCCTTCGACCAGGGTCCTCATCTCGTCCCGGGAAGGGTGCTCGATGGCGACGTCGAGGTTGCCGAGACTGACCTCGCGCGTGCCGGCCAGGAGCTTCCGGACCGGGACGACGATCATGGCCCGGATGCCGCGGGCGAAGACGAAGACGAGCCCGGCGAAGAAGAGCGACAGGAAGAACAGGAATTCCACCAGCTCTCCGGTGGCGCGGGCCGCCTCCTCTTTCTCGAAGGGGAAGGGCATGGAGACGAGGAACGTGCTGCCCCGGAACTCGTAGGGAACGGTGAGCGTCTGGAAGGAATACCCCCCGATCCTCTTCCTCTGGGTCGTGAACGGGGCCTTTTCGACCGCCAGACGGTGGTAGATCGCGCCGTCCGCCAGGTCCGGCAGAAGGCCCGCGTCGAAGAACTCGCGCCGGCTCGACGACAGGAGCTTGGCGTTCCGGTAGAGGTTGACGTCGTTGGACAGGGTCGCCGCGACCCAGAGGACCAGGTCCTCGGGCGGGGACGGCAGGCCCGGCCGGCTCCCGTCCTGGAGGTAGATGAAGTCCTCCATGATGCTTCGGGCGAAGCCGGCGTGGAGGGCCGCTTCCTCGACGAAACGTCCGGTGAAGATGCGGTCGAAAAGGCCCCGGGTGAAGATCGTGAACAGGAGCAGGGGCACCAGGGCGATCGCGAAGAACGACGCATAGACCCGGTTCGAGAACGAACGGGAGAAGTTGCGGAACGACAGTCGCCGGGAAGCGAGGGCGGCCGGCAGGACGAGGACCAGGACGAGAAGGACCTCGAAGGCCAGGAGCTTGAGGAACTCGACGGCCCGGGCGCGAAGCCCCTTTTCGCGGGTGTACAGGGAATAGAGCTTGCCCTCGTGGCGGAAATAGAAGGAACGGTACGACCGGTTTCCGTCCCTGAACGAGTCCCAGAACGCGGCTCCGGGAGCGGCAAGGCGGGTCAGGACGTCGGGGGGAAGCCCCGAGGAGACCTTTCCCGGATTCGTCAGAAGGCGGCCGTCGGGGCCGTATATGGCCAGCCCGAAGTCCACGGCCTTCAAGGAAGGGATGGAGCCGGACCTGAGGAGCTCGAAATAGGGATTAGCCGAATAGAGGAAGGGGAGCATTTCGGGGTCGAGGGACAGGAAGAGAAGGGTCCGGCCGAGCGGCGTCTCCCCCTCGAACCAGTCCTTGTAAGCGACAAGGACGTCCTTTGGCCTGCCGAGCGAGACCGCGCTCCGCCGCGTCACCGACCACGACCGGCTCGGCGGCAGGGAGAGCTCGCGGCCGTAGATTCTGGGGATGTTCAGGGAGAACCGCGAAAGGGCGTTGCCCTCGGCGTCGAGGATCTCCAGCCCCGAATACCAATTGAAGCGGGCCGCCAGAGTCCTGTCCCAGATCCCGTGGGCGAAATCGGGCGATCCGGGCTCCTTGAGGAATGAGGAGATGGCGGCGCCCCGCTTTTCGATCTCCGGGATGGATTCCCGGACGAGGAGATTCCCCCATTCTTCCTGCGAGGTCACGACGTTCCTGAGAAAGTCCTGGATCAGAGAGCGGGTCCTCAGGGCCGAAGCGCTGTCGGCCGCCTGGACGAGGAACAGGGTCCCGAGAAGGAGGCCGGCGGCGACGGACTCCCTCCGTCGGACCCTTTCCGGGGAATGCGCCAGGACCAGGCCGAAGGCCAGGAGCCCCGCCTGGACGGCGGCGAGAAAAAGGGCGGGGCTCTCGCCCTTGAGGTAGGGATACGCGAGGATGGCCGGGCCCGCCAGCGCAAGCGAAATTCCAGGCCCCGGCGAACGAAGGGCGGCGGTCCTCAAGACGAGATAGACGGCGACAAGGACGGCGGCCAGGAAGAAGAGGAGGCTCAGGTGGAGGAGGAGGAAATCCGGACGCGCCGAGAACTTGAGGAGGGGGACGTTGGCGTTGAAGACGAGCTTTCTCACGGTGCCCTGGAACAGGTCGAGAAGGAGAAGGGAGATGCCCAGGGCGGCCGCTTCCGAGAGGAGGCGGATGACGGGAGAGACGGGCCGGCGCTTCGCCGCGAGCATGGGCCGGGTCAGGATCGTGAGGCACCCGACGACGAGGGCGATCGCCGCGGATGTCAGGAAGATGTCGGCGGGGGAGCGGGTCAGCCCTCCGACGGAAAAGAATCCGGCCCCGGCCGGCGAGAATACGGACAAAGATTGCACGCGCTCGAGCCGGCTCAGGGGAAAGAACAGGGCCCGGAGGCCGGCCGCGAGGAGGATCACGGACAGGACCGCGCCGGAATTTCGTTTGCCGTAGAAGCCGCGCGAGGCGAGCCGGCTGAAGAGCAGGATGAGTAGAGAGATAATCAGCAGGGCATAGAGCCCGAGGAGCATGTCCTCGCGGAAGGTCGTCAGCCTTTCGGTCAGGGACGGCGAACTCAGGGTAACCGTGGCCAGGATCCTCGTGTCGGGTCCCCGGAGGGGAAAATAAAGTGTCTGTATCTCGTTCGCCCGGCGAGGCTCGCCCGCGAACTCGTCCTCGTGCTTGGAAAATATCCGTTCGAATCCCGAGACGTCCTCGCGGAAGCTCCAATAGTCGACCGCGCACCGGCGCATGAGGGCGGGCTTCAGGAAGTGGGATTGCCGGACATAAGACGACTGGAATTGGGGAATGAACGCCAGAAGCCTGAAGAGGGCGATGTGTCCCCCTCCGGGCGCGATTTCGACCGAGGCGAGATAGACGGATGCCTTATCGCGGACGAGGAAAGGGGCTCCCGCGGCGGAGAACATCGTCAGGTCTCCCGAACGGGCATGGTCGCCGAGGTCGATGGCGTTCCCGAGCCAGACGGCGAGCTGCCCGTCCGGGCCGAAGACGGCCGCTCCCTCGTTGTCATCATCGAGCCTCAGGGCCGACAGGCGCTCGAAGAGAAGCGAAGGGTCTCCGGGAACGGCTTCCCGGAGACGCCCGAGGAGCCTGGCGTGGGCGTCGAGGACCGCGGCGAACTCCGTCCGGACGTCCCGGGCGCGGTGCTTCAGTCCGTCGAGGCTTTTTCGGTCGTAATCCTTTTGGATGAGCGAGGGTCCGACGAGCGACGAGAGGAGACAGAGCAAGGCCAGGCCGACCGCCGCGATAAAGGCCGTCCGGACTCCCTTTCTCACAGGCGCTCCGCCTTGATCTCGACGATCTCCCAGCCGGTCCCGGGCGAAGGGCCCCCGGACGCCGGGGCGTCCGGACTCGGCAGGACCTGGAAAAAGATCCTGAAAAGATAGGGATTGTCGTTCCGGACGTCCCTGAAGGACCAGCGGGCCTTGAAAATGAAGCCCGGCTTTCCGGGGACGAGCGCGAGCTCCGTCTCCGGGACGAATTCGTACGTCCGGTGGGCGCCGAAAATGCGCTCGAACAGGAAATAGGCCTGTTCGCGCGACAGCCGGTCGGAAAATGAGATGGGGTCGGGGAGGGAGACGTGAAGCCCGGCCGTGGGAGAAAAGAGAGCGGCGAGGGCCCGGGCGTCGTTCGCGGCGCAGGCCTCCGCGATATCGGAGGTCACGGACGGGACGAACGCCAGCAGGGACGAGATCAGGAGAGCGCTGAAGGAATACACCAAGAAAATAGTATCACAGGCATTTCAAAGCAGGCAAGCGGCGCGCTATCCGGAGGAGGGGAAGCCGCGGCACTTCCGTCCCGGGGAAGAGGCGTCGACGGGGCGAACCGGATCGGGGGACGCTTATTCTCAGCCCTTCTTTTCGGTCGTCTCTTCCTCGAGCTTCCGGGTCCTCTGGGCGTCCTTGATGCTGGAGATCCCGGCGATCAGCGCGATCAGCCCGCCGAAGAACAGGATGGGGGGGATGAAACCGAACACGAGCTGGTAGAATTCACGCCACCAGACGAAGCTGACGAGGATGATGCCGGCGGCCATGGCGACGAGCCCGCCCAGGACGGCGATAAACTTACCCATGGGCAAACCTCCCTGACGTTCGTGATGCGGCCGGGATTATAACAAATCGAAAAACCCGACGCAAGCCGGGATGGACCGCGCGCCCGAAGTTGGGATAGAATGGCCCGCGAGGATCTTGCGAGAGGAGGCCCCAATGTCCGTCAGGTCAGGGATCGGGGCAGGGCTCGCCCTGCTGATTTGCGCCGGCGCGCCGGGGTTCACGGCCGCGAGGGAAGACGCCGGGACGTTCGTCCTGGGAGGATTGACGGTCCGGCCGGGAGAGATCGTGTCGGGATATCTCGAGGTCCCGGATACCGACGGACAGGGGACCCGTATCCCCGTGACGGTGATCCGCGGGACGGAGAAGGGCAGGGTCGCGGCGTTCGTCGCGGGCATCCACGGTTATGAATACCCGCCCATTCTCGCCCTCTACCGGGTGAAGGGGCTGATCGATCCTTCGACCCTTAAAGGGACGGTCATCCTTGTCCACATCGCCAATCCCCCCAGCTTCCGGAAGAGGACGATCTATTACAGCCCCGTCGACGGGAAGAACCTCAACAGGGTCTTTCCCGGGGACCCGAAAGGGTCACTCAGCCAGCGGATCGCCCACGTGCTCACGAACGAGGTCATAGGACCGAGCGACGCCGTCATCGACATGCATTGCGGCGACGGGAACGAGGCGCTCATCCCGTACACGTACTGGATGATCGGACCCGACAAGGCGCTCAACGAAGCGTCCCGGGCCCTGGCCCTGGCTTTCGGCATTCCCGTCATCATCATCGACGAGGCGCGGACCCAGGACCCGGCGGACTCCAGGTACTTCGGGAACACGGCCATGCTCAGGGGCAAGATCGCCATCACGACGGAAGCCGGCGCCCTGGGCGGCACCGACGAGGCGGCCGTCCTGATGAACGTCGGCGGGGTCCTGAACGCGCTCAAGCACTTCGGGATGATCCCCGGGCCCCCCGAGCCCGACCCGGTCCCGGTCTGGATCGACCGGTACGAGGTCGTCGAATCTCCTCTGGACGGCCTCTTCTTCCCTTGCGTCGAAAAAGGCCACTATGTGGCCGAGGGCCAGAGGATCGGACGCGTCACCGACGACCTGGGGAACGTCCGGGCGGAGATGAAGGCCCCGTTCGGAGGCGTCGTCCTCTATATCGTCGGGACGCCGCCGGCCGCCAAGGGAGAGCCGCTGTTCGAGATCGGAAGGATCCGGGGAGGCCGATAGTCATCTCTGGAAGACGACCCGTCCGCCGAGGATGGTGATCAGGGCCTCGGTGGTCAGGATCTCCCGCGGAGCGATCGTGAACAGGTCCTTGGAAAGGACCACCATGTCGGCGAGCTTCCCCGGCTCCAGCGTTCCTTTGACGGTCTCCTCGAACGAGGCGTAGGCCGCGCCCTTCGTGAAGAGCCCGATCGCCTCGTCCATGGTCAGCTTCTGCCCGGGAAACCAACCGCCTTCGGGAAACTCGCCCTCGATGTTCATCCGGGTGACGGCCGAATACAGTCCCCGCATCGGATCGAGCGGCTCGACCGGCCAATCGGAACCGAAGGCCAGCCGGGCCCCTTTGTCGAGGAGGGCCCGCCAGGCGTAGGCGCCGCGGGACCGCCCGGCGCCGATGCGCGTCTCGCAGAAGCGCATGTCCGTCGTGCAATGCGTCGGCTGCATGGAGGCGATGACGCCCAGGGCCGCGAAGCGCGCGAGGTCGCCGGGAGCCACGACCTGGGCGTGCTCGATCCTGTGCCGCAGGTCCTTTTTCCCATATTTCCGCTGGGCCCGTTCGACGGCATCGAGGACCCAGGCGACGCCCTTGTCCCCGATGGCGTGCGTGCCGGTTTGAAAGCCGTTCGCGTGGGCCTCGGCGATGAGGGCGTCGAAATCGGCCTCGGGCATTTGGGGGAGGCCTATCTTGCCGGGCTCATCGTCGAACGGCGCGAACATCATCGCCGTCCCCGAACCCAGCGTCCCGTCGATGAACGCCTTCAGGAAGCCGACGCGGACCATGTCGTCGCCCTGCCCCTGGCGGACGCCGTCGCGGAGACAATCCTTCATCGACTCCACGGGCAGCCAGGCATAGACGCGCAGGGTCAGCAGGCCCTCGGCGGCGAGCTTCCTGTAGAGGGCCGTTTCGGCGAAGCTCGAATCGGTATGGACGCCCGTGAGCCCGAGCCCGGCGGCGTGCTCGAGGGCCCGGACGATATCCTGCTCGGGAGTGGACGCGATCTCCGGGCCCGGGATCCGGACCAAACCGGTCGCGGCCTCGGTGAGGATCCCGGTCGGCTCGCCCGTCATCGGGTCCTTGAGGATCTCGCCGCCGAACGGGTCCCCGGTCTCCTTCGTGATGCCCGCCCGTTCGAGGGCCAGGCTGTTCACCCAAATGCTATGGCCGTCGACGCGCTCGATGACGACCGGGTTCGACGGAGAGACCTTGTCCAGGTCTTCCCTGGTCGGCCAGGCTCCCCCGGGGAAGAGCGTGTGATCGTAGGCGCTGCCCGAGACGAGCGCCCCGGCCGGGAGCTCATGGATCTTCGCCGCGATCATCTCCTGGACCTTGGCGATCGAAGAGACGCCGCGGAAGCTCAGGCCGATGAGCGACCTCCCGCCGGACGCGAAGTGGGTATGGGCGTCGATGAGCCCGGGAATGACGAGCTTCCCCCCGACGTCGATGACCTTGGTGCCGCCGCCGATGAAGCGTTCGATCTCCCTGTCCGTGCCGACGGCGACGATCCTGCCGCCTTTCACGGCGACGGCTTCGGCCCAGGGCGCGGCGCCGTTCGCCGTGAATATCTTGCCGTGGGTGACGGCGAGGTCGGCCTTCCGGACGGGCGCGGCGGAAGCTCGGAGGCCTCCGAGGAACAGCAGGGTCGCCAGGGTCATGGTCGTGCTTTTGCTCATGATGCCCCTTATCTTAGCAAAAGGCCCCGGACAAACAAAGCCGGGCTTTCGGCGGCCCTTGATAAAATCGCGATAATCGGCAAGAATGGGTTGGATTTTCGGGGAGGAACAGGGACATGCCGAAAGAGAAGCTTCTTTTGATCCCGGGGCCGACCCCTGTCCGCAAGCGCATCCTCGACGCGCTGGCCGCGCCGACCGTCGCCCACACGGGCCCTGAGATGCAGGCGGACCTCAGTGAGGCTTGTGCGGACCTCAAGCGGATCGTCTTTTGCGAGAAAGGAGAGGCCTTCATCGTCGCGGGCGCGGGCACTCTCTCCATGGAGATGGCCGTCCTGAACACGCTCGCCCCGGACGGGAGGGCGCTCGTACTCTCCCAGGGGTATTTCGGCGCCCGGATGGCCGAGATCCTGCGGGCCTTCGGACTGCCCCACGATGTCGTGGAAGCCGAATGGGGGAGGGCGGTTCTCCCGAACGAGCTCGAAGGGCGGCTCGCGGCTGATCCGTACGATACGGTCATTTGCACTCACGTGGATACGGCCACGGGCGCCTGCGCTCCCGTCGAGGAATACGCCCGGGCGGCGAAGGCCCACGGGGCGCTCTTCATCGTCGACGGGGTCTGCGCCACGGGCGGCATCGCCGAGCGGATGGACGACTGGACGATCGACGTCGTCCTCACGGCGGCCCAGAAGTGCATCGGCGTCCCTCCGGGCCTGGCCCTTTGCGTCTTTTCACAGCGGGCCATGGCCAGGCGCCGGGCCCTATCCTCGATCCCGGCTTATTATTCGGACGTCCTGCGCTGGCTTCCCGTAATGAGGGACCCGGCGAAGTATTTTTCAACGCCCTGCGTCAACGAGATCCGCGCCTTTCGCGAGGGGACCCGCATCATTCTCGAGGAGGGCCTCGAGGCGAGGTTCCGCCGCCATGAGCTCCAGGCCCGGGCCATCCGAGCCGGTCTCAAGCCTCTCGGATTCACGTTCTTCACCGCCCCGGCGTTCATGGCCTCGACTCTTTCGGTGGTCGCCTATCCGGAAGGGGTGGACGACAAGGCCTTCCGGGCGGCCCTCGACGGGCGAGGCGTCGTCGTGGCGGGCGGGTTGGCGGCGACCGCCGGGAAGGTTTTCCGCATGGGCCACATGGGGAATCTGACCGGGGACGATGTCCTCTTCGCCGTCGAAGCGGCCGAAGGGGCCCTGGGGTCCCTGGGCGCGCCCGTCGACAGGGGAGCGGCCGTCCGCGCCGCGGCCGCCGTCCTCGATGGCGGAACCGGGGGAGCGCGGGCATGAAGGGGACAAGCCGAGTTTATTTCGTTCCGGCCGACGGGAAGGAGGCCGCGGAAGCGCTGTCGGCCAAGATCCGGAAGGCCTATCTCGCCATCGGTTTCAACGACATGATCGCCGAGGACGATTATCGTGGCCCTGAAGATCCACTTCGGCGAAAAACACAATACGGGATACATCAAGCCGCACTGGCTCCGCGGGCTCGTCGCCGAGGTCCGGAAACGGACGTCGAGGGCGTTCCTCACGGACTCGAATACGCTGTACGTCGGCGAGCGCTCGAACTCCGTCGACCACATCCGGCTGGCCTGGAGTCACGGGTTCACGCCCGACGTCGTCGAGGTCCCGGTGATCATCGCCGACGGGCTCATCGGGCGCGACGACCGGGAAATCGAAGCCGGCCGGTCCCGCGTCCGGGCGGCGAAGATCGCCGGGGCCATCTTCGACGCGGACGCCCTCCTTTGCCTGACCCATGTCACGGGGCACGTCCAGACGGGGATCGGCGCGTCCGTCAAGAACATGGGCATGGGCTGCGCCTCGCGGGCGGGGAAGCTCGACCAGCACTCCGTGGTCCATCCGAGGGTCTCGGTCAAGGCCTGCCGCAACTGCGGCATCTGTTTCGACCATTGCCCGGAAGCCGCCATCGTCCAGGCCGAGGGGCACGTCGTCATCGACGGGGTGAAGTGCATCGGCTGCGGGGAATGCCTGGTCGCCTGCAAGCCGGGGGCGATCCGATGGAAGTGGGACGAGGATTCCCCCCGCATCCAGGAGAAGCTCGCCGAATACGCCCTAACCGTCCAGGACCGGTTCAAGGGCAAGGTCGGCTTCGTCAACGTCCTCATCCAGGTGACCAAGGATTGCGACTGCATGTCGAGGAGCCAGCGGCCCATCGTCGGGGACATCGGGATCGTCGCCTCCGCGGACGCCGTGGCGGCGGACAAGGCCGCGGCCGATCTCATCCTGGCCCGGGCGGGGGAGGACATCTTCCGCAAGGGCTACGACCTCGACTGGGGGGTTCAGTTCCGTCATGGCGAGAAGATCGGCCTCGGGTCCACGGAATACGTGCTGACGAACCTCGATTGACCCTTCGCCCCGGCCTGCCTGCCGGGGGATCGAAGGTTTGACTTTTATGGACTTCCCGCCTATAGTGGCTTCTTTGTCCTGACGGGTCTCCGACCCGCGCGGAACGTTCTCAATACCGGGTGATCCAGATGAAGATCGGCATTGTCGGTTTACCTCTCTCGGGGAAGACGGAGCTCTTCGAAGCCTTCACCGGGGCCGAAGCGGGCCCCGGCGCGCCGTTTGCCGCGGGGAACGGCCAGGAGCGCCGGGCCGTGATCAAGGTCCCCGACGAGCGACTCGAGCGGCTGGCCGCGCTCTTTTGTCCCAAGAAAACGACCCCGGCCGTCGTCGAATACCTCGATTTCGCCGGCCTTCAGGTTTCCGGGGAGGGCCGCCAGGGGTTCAGCAACCAGTTCCTGGGGACTGCCCGTGCGGCCGACGCCCTGCTCGTCGTCGTCCGGGCGTTCACGGACGAGCGCGTCCCTCATCCCCTCAAGTCCATCGACCCCGTCCGCGACCTCAAGGCCGTGGAAACGGAGTTCATTCTCAGCGACCTGGCCATCGTCGAAAGCCGCATGGAGCGGCTCGCCAAGCAGGCGAAATCCCAGAAGAACGAACGGGACGCCCGGGAGCTCCGCCTCCTCGAGCGGTGCCGGGCGTTCCTCGAAGAGGAGAGACCCCTCCGCGAATTCGATTTCGAGCGGGAGGACGAGCTTCTCGTCCGGGGCTTCCGTTTCCTGACCCAGAAGCCTCTCATCGTCGCCGTCAATATCGACGAGGGGGCGATCTCCGGCGAGGCCGAGGTCCGGGCCCGATTCGCCGACCGGGCGAGCGGCGCCGCGGACCGAAGTCCTCTGCCTTTCGGCCCGGATCGAGCGCGAGATCCAACAGCTCTCCGGCGAGGAAGCGAGCCAGTTCCTCAAGGATTTCGGGCTCGGCCACTCCGCCAGGGCCAGGCTGATCGCGACGTCCTACCGGCTCCTTGGGCTCATCTCGTTCTTCACCGTCGGCGAGGACGAGGTCAGGGCCTGGACCGTCCCGGCCGCGACCCGGGCCGTCCAGGCGGCGGGGGCCATCCACTCGGACATCGAGCGCGGCTTCATCCGGGCCGAGGTCGTCAGCTACGACGATTTCATCGTTCAAGAGTCCCTTGTCAAATGCAAGTCCGAAGGGACGGTCCGTCTCGAAGGGAAGGATTACCCCGTGTCGGACGGGGACATCGTCAACTTCAGGTTCGCCGTCTGACGGCTCAGTCGCCCCCGCCGGTAAATAGAAAATAGTCGTAGACCGTTTTGGAGATCAGGGCGATGGCCTCCTCCGCGTGATCGGGGTCGGTATCCCGGCTGAGAATGCTCAGCGCCACGTGGCCCGCGCCTCCGGGCAGGACGATGATCCCGCAATCATTGATGGTCCCTCCGATGGTTCCCGTCTTATGGGCGACGACCGTATGCCGGGGAAGGAGTCCGCGGATGCGGTTCTCGCCCGTCTGACAGCCGGCCATGACCTTGAAGATATGGTCGCAGGACGCCGGGTCGAGGATCTCTTTCCGAAAGATCTTTTCGAGAAGGGCGTTGATGGCCATGGGGGTGGCGTGGTCCGCCGGGTTGTCCGCGAAATCGGCCCGGGCCTCGGCGAGCGCGCCGGAATTCTCGAGGGCCATACGGTCATAGAGGCGAGCGAACTCGTCCTTCGGCATCGACGAGTATTTCCGGGAGTCCCCGACATAATAATCGAGGAGCAGCTCGCGTATGGTCCTGCCGACCAGGATGTCGTCGATCCCCAGGGAGCGCATGCGGGCGTTGACACGATCGATGCCGACCCGGTTCAGGAGGAGGTCGGTGGCCGTGTTGTCGCTCAGCCACATCATCAGGTTGATGAGGTTCTCCACGGAGACGCTGAGGCCGGGGGCCTTGAGGTCGGAGAGCAGGCTCCCGTCGTAGAACTGGTCGGAGGGCTCGAGGCTCCACATGTCGGACAGGCCGAAGCGGCCGTCCTTGATCTCGGCCATGACCTCGGTCAGGATGGGGAGCTTGACCACGCTGGCCAACGGGAGGGAAGTATCGCCGTTGACCGAGAATCCCTCGCCGGATTCCAGGTGTTTGACCGCCACGCCGATCGTGCCTTTTGAGCTTGCGACGATCGATTCGACGACGCCTTGGACGCGGTCGAACGCGGCAGGCTTTTCGGCCGCGAGAAGAACGATGGCGAGCGTTCCGAACAGGACAGTGAACATCGCGGCAGCTGTCAGCCGTTTCCGTGGGCTCATGAATACCTCCTCGACGCGGGATCGCTCCTCAGTGTAAGGCCTGGGCGCGCGATTGGCAACCGGATTCCTGGGGGGTGAGGCGACGGACCCGGAGGCTGCCCGGCGTCGCGCCGTCCCCGGGAGGCTCCGCTCAGCTCCCGGCGAGCTCTTCGGCGAGGGCGTGGTACTTTTCGTGGACGCCCGCGCCCGTCTCCTCGGCCTCGACACGGGCAAACGCCGCGGCCAGGGCCTTCTGGTCTTCGGCGGTGAGGAGTTTATCGGCCATCGGGTAGAGGATGTTGTCCTCTTTGCCGATATGGGCCCGGAGCAGGTCGACATAGCCCGCCAGGCCGTCCTTGAGAGCCTGAAGCGCGCGCCGGTCGCCCTGGGCGGCCAGGGGGAGGGCGTCGGCCGCGGTCCTCACCAGGCGGCGTCCCTCCTCGTGCTCACGGAGCATGACGGCCAGCGGTCCTCCGCTCAGGGGCATGCCGCGCTCGCTCATCTTGACGAAGAGGCGTTTCTCCTCTTTGGCATGGTGGCAGGCGTCCGCGAAGTTCCGGACGAAGTCGAGGATCTTCAGAATGACGTCCTCGCGCACCGAGCCCGTGCGGGCGATGGTGTCGATCTCCCGTTTCGCGGCGTCCAAAACCTTCAGGATGATCCGATGCTCGTTCACCAGTTCTTCGGTCGGGGTCATAGGACCCTCCTCGATCGGAATCGCTGACATATTGATTATAGCGATTTCACCGGTTCTTGTAACGGTTTCCGTGCGGGACCGGCGGACTCTTCGATGAAGGCTCGTAATACGGCTTTCCGGCCGGCACGGCTGTTCGCCCGCCTTGTTTGTCTTTTGCCCCCCGCGTCCTCAAGAAATCCCGGATCTCCCAGCCTATTTGAGCCGGCGGACAGCGGGAATGAAAAGCCAGACGAGCAGGGCATAGCCGAGGGTGATGGAGGAGCCTATGAAGACGGCCGTCGCCTCGCTGGTCCGCTCCGCGACCGTACCGACCCATAGGGCACCGAGGGGCAAGATCCCGAAGAAGACGAGGCTGTAGATGCCCATGACGCGGCCGCGGAGCGCTTCGGGGACCTGGGTCTGGACGAGGGAATTGCAGAGATTGAAGATGAAGATCTGGGCGATGCCGACCCCGAAAAGGGTCAGCAGGGAGAGAGGAAGCCAATGGATGAGCGAGAAGACGATGAGCAGGCCGGGAAAGGCGAAGGTCCCGAGCGTCAGGAGCCGTCCCCGGAACTCGAACCGGCCGAGAGAGGCAATGAGGAGGGAGCCGAGAAGGGCGCCGGCGCCCCGGGCCGACTGGAGGAGGCCGTTGGTCGTGGCGTCTCCTCCGAGGACCTTGACGGCCCAGGCCGGCACGAGCGTCGCGAATGCCAGGCCGAATCCGCTGACGACGCCGATCGTCGCGATGAGAGCACGGATCGTCTTGTGCCGGAGCACGAAACGGACCCCTTCGCGGAGCTCTCCGGCGACGGTCGCGACGCGGGCCCTGGGGACGAACGGCTTGAGGCGCATCGAGGCCAGGGCGACGATCACGGCGATGAACGACAGGCCGTTGATGACGAAACACCAGGCCGGCCCGAACAGGGCGTAGGTCACGCCGGCGACGGCGGGGCCGACCGCCGTGGCGGTGTTGAACATGGCGCCGTTCAAGGCGATGGCGTTGGTCAGGTCCACGGGCTCGACCATCTCCAGGACGAAAGCCTGGCGGGCCGGGGCGTCGAACGCGTTGGCGATGCCCATCCCGAAGGACAGGAGGAGGACGTGCCACGGCCGGACGACGTGGAGGAAGGCCAGCAAGGCCAGGGCGAAGGCCAGGACCATCATACAGGTCTGGGTGACGATGAGCAGCTTGCGGCGCGGGACGCGGTCCGCCACGACGCCGGCGTAGAGCATAAAAAGCCAGGTCGGAACGCCGTTGGCGAAGCCGAGGAGGCCGAGATAGGCCGGGGACTTCGTCAGCTGATAGATGAGGAACCCCTGGGCCGTGATCTGCATCCAGGAGCCGAACAGGGAGGTCATCTGTCCCCAGAACCAGAGCTTGTAGTTCCTGTAACGCAGGGCCGCGAACGTCTGCTTCCAGCTCATCCGGCGGCTCAGGCCGATCAGCTTTTCGGCTATGAAGAGCTTTGGCTTGGGGGACATCCTCCGTTTTCCTCCGGGCGGCGGCCGCCGGGTGCGCTACAGCGCGTGCCCCGTACCGCGGTGGCACGAGGTGCACCTGAGGCTTTTCCGGTCATGGTTCCTCAAGATCGGATCCACCATCGCGGCATGACAGGCCACGCAGTTCTCCTGAAGGTTGCGCAGATCGCCCGGCGTGATCCGGAGATGTTGGACGTTCTCGAAGGTGAAGGCCCAGGAATGGCGGAATCCGTTCTCTCCCTTGGCCATGTATTTCCGGAGGAAGTCGTGCGGGATGTGACAGTCGTTGCACGGGACCGAGCGGTGGCTGGAGACGCGCCAGCTTTCATAATTGTCCCGCATGATGTGGCAATTGACGCAGGCCTCGGGTTTGTTGGAGAGATAGGAAAAGCCCCGGGCGTACCAGAACGTGTAGGCGCCCGCTCCGGCGGCGATCCCGAGTCCCAGGGCGATCGCGGCGAGGGGAGCCTTCAGCGTCGCCCTCCTTCAGGCGGCGTTTCGGGCCGGACGAGGGCCCGGACGGCCGAGATCTCGCATTGCCGGGCATAGTCGATGGCGTCGCCTAGGACCCGCGCGGCTTCCTGGGGGCTATGAAATCCCATGCTGTTCTCGGCGCTCAGGAAATCCCAGCGGATGAACGCCTTGCGGTGCAGGGCCCGGGCCTCGGCCAGGCCCGCGTCGGGGACCCCGGCGGCTATGGCCGCCATGATCGCGTCCTGGGCTTCGACGAGAGCCTTCTCGGCCCGGGTCAGGAGCTCGAAGGTCCGGTCCTGGATCTCGAGGACCCTCGCCCTGAGCTCGGATTCGGGCAGGCGATGACAACCGCCGCAGGCGTTGACGGGGTTCGACAACGGCGTCCGTATCCAGTGGTCGGTGATCTTGACGGCCCCCTCCTTCTTGTAGGGCATATGGCAGTCGGCGCAGGAGACCCCCGACCGGGCGTGGATCCCGCTCGACCAGAGCTCGAACTCCGAGTGCTGCATCTTGACGAGAGGCGCCCTCGTCTCGGCGTGTTCCCAGTCCTTGAATCCGATCTCGTCGTAATAGCTTTCGATGTCCTCGATGCGCAGGCCCTTGGCCCAGGGGAACGTCAGGTATTTTCCGGGGCCCTTGAAATAGTATTCGACGTGGCACTGGGCGCAGACGTAGGTCCGCATGTCCATGTGGCTCGCTTTGGCGATATCGACGCCGCGCGCCGCCATGGCCTCCTTGAAGGCGGGCCGGGTGGTTTGCAGGGCCTGCGTGCCGGCGTCGTGACAGTCGGCGCAGGAGATGGAGAACCGGATGCCGTAGGCGGACAGGAGCTCCTTGACCGGCGTGGCGTAGAACTTTTCCGGGCCGAGGGACTTCATGAGGCCCGGGACCTGACTGCTCTTGCAGGTCATGCAGGTCCCCGGCTTGGCGTCGCCGAGCCGCTTGGTGGCCAGCATGTCCTCGATGCCGCGCAGGTGGCCGCGCTCCTCCCGGTATTCCACCGCGAACGGGTAGCCGGCGAACAGGCGCTTGAGGTCGGGATATCGGTCGAGCCTGGAGAAAGCCTCCGAGCCTCCGTATCTTCCGTATTCACTGTATTTCGTGAGCTCGGAGGTGTTCATCGTCCTCTTGTAGGCGTCGTACTCGGCCGGAAAGTTCCGGCCCCAGACCGCCGGGTCGGGCTCGTCGACGGCGATCTCCACGACCTTGACGAAGGTCGTGCGGGCTTCCTGCTTGTGCTCGAAGATCGAGACGAGAAGGGCCAGGATGGAAAAGACGATCGCCGCCGCGCCGACACCGAGGAACAGGAACCCGCGCTTGGACATCTTGCCTCCTTGAACCGCCGTTTCAATATACCGAAAAGCCGTGTCGAAATCCAGGGGGAGGAGCCGGTCAGGAGCCCGGAAGGATCTCTTCGTCCTCCGACCGCCAGGCCGGGTCCACGATGCAGAGGAACGCGAGGTCGGACCGCCCCGGGTTTTCGATGAACTGGACGGAGCCGGGGGGGATATAAACGGCCTGGCCCGGGCGGACCTTTTCGGATTCGTCGCCGACGTGCATGATGCCGTGCCCGGCCAGGATATAATAGACTTCCGCGGTCGCGAGACGGTGGGGGAGGGTCGCCTTTCGGGGTTTGACGACGGCGTGGGCCAGACTGTAACGGACGGCGGCCCGGTCCTTGTCCGGATGGAGGAGCTCGCGCAGGACGGCCTTGTCCCCGGAGATGAAGCGGCGGCTTTTCCCGAGATCCCGGATCAACATGGGAATGTTCGAATCGGGGAGGTGGGACTTGAACCCACGGCCCCAGCGTCCCGAACGCTGTGCGCTACCAGACTGCGCTACTCCCCGACGGAAGGCCGTATTATAAACGAGTCCGCCGCTTCTGTCCAGCAAAACGATTCGCGGGGCTTTCCTTTCCTTCCGGCCCCTCCTGAGCTATCATAGAGGGCCGAATGCCAAAGACCATGGAGGAACAATGAGATACAGAAGGAGCGGGACGATAGGGCTCGTCCTCGGCCTGGTCCTCATCGTCGTCGGTGCTGCCGCCCATGGCAGCCATGGCGACGATGAGGGCATGTGGATGCCTCACCAGATGAAAGATCTCGAGCTCAAGGCCAAAGGGCTCAGGATGGACCCGGCCGATCTCTATAAGACGGACGGCACCGGCCTGATGAGCGCCGTCGTCAACCTCGGCGGCGGGACGGGCGAATTCGTCAGCGCCGACGGCCTTATCCTGACCAATCACCACGTGGCGTTCGGCGCCATCCAAAGGGCCTCGAGCAAGGATAAGGACTACATCACGAACGGCTTCACGGCCATGACCCGGGAACAGGAGATCCCCGCCCAGGGATACACGGCCGACGTCCTGCTCGGCTACGAGGACGTCACCGGGAAGGTGCTGGCAAGGATCAAGCCGGGGCTCACGCCGCGCCAGCGGTACGATGCCCTGGAGAAGATCGCCAAGGAGCTCGTCGCCGGGGCCGAGAAGGGCGCCCGCGACCTTCGATGCGCCGTCGCCGCGATGTACAGCGGGAACCGCTATTACCTTTTCACTTACAAGCGCATCCGGGACGTCCGGCTGGTCCTGGCCCCGCCCCAGGCCCTCGGGAATTTCGGAGGCGAGGTGGACAATTGGATGTGGCCGCGTCACACCTGCGATTTCTCGTTCCTCCGGGCCTACGTCGGGACGGACGGGACAGGCGCCGAGTTCAGCCCCGGGAACATCCCCTACAGGCCGCGCTCCATCCTGAAGATCTCGCTCGAAGGCTTCAAGCCGGGCGACTTCACGTTCGTCATGGGATATCCCGGACGGACGGCGCGGAACTCGGCCATCGCCGAGCTCAGGTCCGAGATGGCGTCCATGGCCAAGCGGATCAAGGATATGCAGGATACGGCATCCTTCTTCGAGGACGCCGGAAGAGCCGACAAGGAAGTCGAGATCCGTTATGCGAGCCGGGTCAAGGGAACCTACAACGGCCTCAAGAACTTCCAGGGCAAGCTGGAAGGGATGGAAAAGATCGACCTCATCGGCCGTAAGGCCGCCCAGGAAAAAGAGTTCCTCTCCTGGGTCGGCGCGGACCCCGAACGGCAAAAGAAATACGGCAGGATCCTGGACGACATCGCCGCCTTCATGGCGCGGGCCGACGCTTTTTCGTCCAGGAACGAGGCCCTGACCGGCGCCGCCGCGGCCTCGACGCTTCTCTCCCAGGCCACGACGATCGTCCGGGCCGTCCGGGAATTCCAGAAGCCGGACAAGGACCGGGAGCCCCAGTTCCAGGAGCGGAACAAGCCTTACATACGGATGGGCATCCAGCTGGCCGAGAGAGGCTATGTGCTCGCAACCGACCGCGCGTTCCTGAAGCATAATCTCAGGAAGATGCTGTCCCTTCCGGCCGACCAGGTGCCCGTCGCCCTGCGCGGCGTCGTCAAGCCGGGCAACGAGTCGGGCATCGACGCCTACGTGGACGGGCTCTATGAGAAGACGGTCCTCGCGAGCCCGGAAAAAAGGCTCGAGCTCCTGGCCCTGAAGCCCGCCGCCCTGGCCGCTGTCGGAGACCCGCTCATCGGGCTCGCCACGGAGCTCGAACAGGAGGCCAAGATCGTCCGCGAGGAGGGCAAGGCCGTCTCCCAGGAGCGCCTGGACCTCCGGAAGGTCTATGAAGAAGCCCTCCTCGAAAGGGCCCAGGGCCGGCATGCCCCCGACGCCAACGGGACGATCCGCTTTACCTGCGGCCCCGTCGAGGGGTACTCCCCGAAAGACGCTGTGTATTACGAACCCCAGACGACGCTGACGGGCGTCATCGAAAAAGAGACCGGAACATTTCCGTTCGCGGTTCCGGACGGGATCAAGAAGCTTCGGGCCGCGAGGGACTTCGGGCCCTATATGGACGCGCGGCTCAAGGATGTCCCCGCCTGCTTCCTCAACACCACGAACGTCACGGGAGGCAATTCGGGCTCGCCGACCTTCAACGCGAAAGGAGAGCAGATCGGCATCATCTTCGACATGACCTACGAAAGCGTCATCGGCGATTATTTCGTCATCCCGGAGCTCCAGCGCTCGATCAGCGTCGACATCCGCTGGGTCCTGTTCGTCGCGGACAAGTTCGCCGGCGCCTCGCCGGTCATCCGGGAGCTCGGGCTCTGAGCGCCGGTCGGCCGGGGCTCCCGCTCCGGGCGGGGGCGATTTGCTATAATGGAAGCCCCCGGCCGCGGGCCGGGAACCGATGAATAGAGACCGAAGACAGAGATAGAAGACCTTTTCCCATGATCGTCGTCGACAACCTGTCCAAGAGCTACGCGAAGCAGACCCTCTTCGAGAGCATTTCGCTTCAAGGTCAACAGGAAGGAGCGCGTCGGGGTCGTCGGCCGCAACGGACATGGGAAGACGACGCTCTTTCGCCTGATCACCGGCGAGGAGGAAGCCGATTCGGGCACGATCACGATGCCCAGGAACTACCGGATCGGCTACGTCGACCAGAGGCTGGACTTCCGGGCCGACACCGTCCGGGACGAAGCGTCGCGCGGCCTGGGCGCCGAAGCTTCGGGCGAAATGTGGCGGGTGGAGAAGGTGCTCGCCGGCCTGGGCTTCGACCCCGAGACGCTCGACCGTCCCCCGGCCGAGCTTTCCGGCGGCTTCCAGGTCCGGCTCAACCTGGCCCAGGTCCTGCTCTCCGACAACCAGCTGCTCCTCCTCGACGAGCCCAACAATTATCTCGACATCACCTCCATCCGCTGGCTCGAACGGTTCCTCATCGACTGGCCCGGCGAGCTCATGCTGATCACCCACGACCGCAGCTTCATGGACAAGGTCGTGACCCACGTCCTGGGCATCCATCGGAGGAAGGCCCGCAAGATCGCCGGGGACACGGCGAAGTACTATTCCCAGATCGCCCAGGAAGAGGAGATCTACGAGAAGACCCGCCAGTCAACGACGAGCGGAAGCGGAAGGAGATGGACCTCTTCATCACCCGGTTCCGGGCCAAGGCCAGGCTCGCCGGGACTCGTCCAGTCGCGGGTCAAGAGCCTGGAGAAGATGGAGAAGAAGGACAAGCTCACAGGCCATCAAGGACCTCGAGTTCACCTTCACCGAGAAGCCGTTCCACCACAAGTACGCCATGAGCCCTGGACGGCGTGACCTTCGGCTACGAGCCGGGGAAAGCCCCTCATCCAGGACTTCACCCTGACCATCGGGGCCCGCGACCGGGTCTTCGTCATCGGGCAGGAACGGCAAGGGAAAGACGACCCTGCTCAAGCTCCTGGCGGGGGTCCTCGAGCCCGGGGCGGGGGAGGTCACGTCGCCCGCAATCCGTGGCCATAGGCTATTTCGAGCAGACGAACGTCTCGAGCCTCGTCGACACGAACACGGTCCTCGACGAGGTCGCTTCCGCCAACGTCGCCGAGGACCCGAAGCTTCCGAGGCTCATCGCCGGGGCCATGATGTTCGAGGGCGACGACGCCCTCAAGCCCGTCCGCGTCCTCTCCGGCGGGGAGAAGAGCCGGGTGATGCTCGGAAAGCTCATCGCCACTCCGGTCAACCTGCTTCTCCTCGACGAGCCGACGAACCACCTCGACCTCGAATCGAGCGACGCCCTGCTCGAGGCCCTCGACGATTTCGACGGGGCGGTGATCATGGTCACCCACAACGAGATGTTCCTCCACGCCCTGGCCGAGCGGCTGGTCGTCTTCCAGAACGGCGGGATGCACGGTCTACGAGGGCGGCTACCAGCGGTTCCTGGACAAGGTCGGCTGGAAGGAGGAGGAGGAGCGGCCTCGGGAAAGGACGCCAGTCCGAGCCACGGAAGTCCCCGGCCGACCAGGAGGAACCCCAGGGAGATCCGGAAGCTCCGGTCCGGGATCATCGCCGAGCGCTCCCGGGTCCTGAGGCCCCTGGAAAAGAGGATGTCCGAGAGTCGAAGGCCGAGATCGAGCGAAACGACACCGAGCTCCGGAGGATGAACGAGGCCATCGTCGAGGCCTCCCGGGCGAAGGACGGGATCCGGGTCGTCGAGCTGTCCGAAGTCCATGCACCAGACCAAGTCCTCGACTCGACAGGCTCTTCAAGGAGCTGGAATGGCTGACCAGGGAGCACGATGAGAAGGAAGCGGCGTTCGTGGAGAAGCTCAAGGCCCTCGGCGAGGACGCGGATCCCGAGGCCGGCCCCGGCGGGCCGTCCGGCCGCGTTTGACTTGGATGAAACCCGTCTGGTATAAGCAGAAAGGGATATCGGAACGCCCATGACCGCGAACGGTCGGAGAATCCTGTCGGCCCTTGCTCTCGTCGCGGCTGGCGGCCTGTTTCCCGGCCTGCTCCCGGGCGAACACGGAGACCGAGATCATCGTCGCCGGATCGACGAGCGTCCAGCCGTTCGCCGACCGCTGGGCCGAGGCCTTCCTGCGATCCAGGCCGGGCTGTTTCGTCAACGTCCAGGGCGGGGGTTCGAGCGCCGGGATCCAGGCCGCCATCTCCGGGGCCGCCGACATCGGGACATCCTCCCGGGAGCTCAAGGCCGACGAGAAGGACCTGAACGAGATCGTCGTCGCCCGGGACGGCTTGGCCGTCATCGTCCATCCCGTCCAATCCGGTCCGCGGGCTCAGCCTGACGGAGGTCAGCCAGGTGTTCACCGGCGAGATCCCCAGCTGGAAGTACCTCGGCTGGGAGGACCGGCCGATCACGGTCGTGACCCGGGAGGAGGGTTCCGGGACCCGCGGGGCGTTCCAGGAGCTCGTCATGGGGAAGGAGAGGATCGCCCGGGGCGCCATCGTCGAGGATTCGAACGGGACCGTCCGGGAGATCGTCGCCGGAGACCCCAATGCCGATCGGGTACATCTCTCTCGGCCTCGTGAGCGACCGGGTCCGGGCGCTCCCGCTCGACGGCGTCGTCCCCGGCGAAGCGACCATCCGGGACGGGACGTACAAGCTCGTCCGGCCCGTTCCTTTTCGTGACCCGGGGCGACCCGGCCGGGATGTGCCGGGGACTTCATCGATTTCGTCCTGTCGCCCGAAGGCCAGGAGCTCGATCCGCAAGGAGGGCCTGTTGCCGGTCCGGTGACGCACGGGGACCGCGGCATGAACAGGCTCGAACGGAACGAGACGTCTGGTCCGGCTGGCCCTGCTGGCGATCGCCTTTTCCGCAGTCTCCGTCCTGGCCGTCATCACCGCCTTCATCTTCATGGAAGGCACGCCCATCATGTTCAAGTACGGCTTCAAGAGCTTCCTGGCGGGCATGGACTGGTATCCCACCGAAAAGAGCTTCGGCCTCCTGCCCATGATCGTCGGTTCTCTGATGGTCACCCTGGGCGCCCTCGTCATCGGCGTGCCGCTCGGCCTGGCCTGCGCGGTCTTCCTGACGGAGTTCTCCTCGAAGAGGACGCGGCGGATCGTCAAGCCGGTGATCGAGCTCCTGGCGGGGATCCCGTCGGTCGTCTACGGGTTCATGGGCGTCGTCATCCTGGTCCCGTTCATCCGCGGATCCCTGGGCGGCCCCGGCCTCTCGGTCCTGGCGGCCTCGATCATCCTGGGGATCATGATCCTGCCCGACGGTCATCAGCATCTCGGTGGATGCCCTCCTGGCCGTGCCCGCGCACCTACCGGGAAGGCTCCATCGCCCTGGGGGCCACGCGCTGGCAGACGACGCAAGATGGTCCTCTTCCCGGCCGCCCGCTCGGGCATCGTCGCCAGCATCATCCTGGGCATGGGGCGCGCCATCGGCGAGACCATGGCCGTCATCATGGTCGCCGGGAACGCCGCGACCGTGCCCGGGTCCGCTCCTCGCGCCCGTCCGGACCCTGACGTCCAACATCGCCCTGGAGATGGGCTACGCGAGCGGCGAGCACCGCCAGGCCCTCTTCGCCACCGGCGTCATGCTCTTCGTCATCATCATGATCCTGAACACGATCGCCAACGCGACGTCGTCGCGGCGGAAGGGCTGATCCCGTGCGCATCGGACCCGAAGCTCGAGCAGAACGCTGGTCAGGGCGGTCCTCCTGCTGCATGACCGCGGTCACCGTCTTCATCCTGCTCTTCATCATCGTCTTCATCCTCCGGAAGGGCCTGCCCGTCCTGGACCTTTCCTTCCTGACCCGGAATCCGGTGGACATGGGCCGGGGAGGGGGCATCTTCTCCACGATCGTCGGGACGCTCGTGCTGACCGCCGTCGCGGTCCTGATCGCCGCCCCCCTCGGCGTCGGGACGGCCATCTTCCTGACGGAGTACACTGGGAGAACCGGGTGACCCGGATCATCCGCTTCGGCGCCGATTGCCTGGCCGGGATCCCTTCGATCATCTTCGGCCTCTTCGGCTTCATCTTCTTCGTCACCAAGCTCGGGTTCGGCTGGTCCATCCTGACCGGCGGGCTGACCCTGGCGTTCATGATCCTGCCGACGATCATCCGGACGAGCGAGGAGGCCATCCGTGCGGTCCCGGCCGCCTACCGCGAGGTGAGCTTCTCCCTGGGCAGCACCCGCTGGCAGATGGTCACCCGGGTCGTCCTGCCGGCGGCCCTGCCGGGCATCGTCACCGGGCATCATCCTGAGCATCGGCCGGAGCATCGGCGAGACGGCGGCCGTCATCTTCACGGCCGGCAGCGCCCTTCACATCCCCACGTCCGTCTTCTCCTCCTCGCGGACCATGGCGGTCCATTTCTACATCCTGGCCCGGGAAGGGATCTCGATGGCCAACGCCTACGGGACGGCCGCCGTGCTGTCATCTCCATCCTCGATCATCAACGTCGTCACCTACTACCTCATGGAACGCTTCATACAGGAAATACTCGTGATCGACCGCCGTCCGGGTCAGGGATTTCGGCCACTGGTTCGTGGCAGCCCGCGACCCTGAGGGGGATCACCCTCGACATCGATCCGGAACGAGATCCTGGGGATCATCGGGCCGGCCGGGAGCGGGAAATCGACGTTCCTCGGCGCCCTCAACCGGATGAACGACCTCGTCCGGGGCTCCCGGACCGAGGGCCGCATCGAGATCGACGGAAAGGACATCTACGGTCCCGAGGCCAACGTCGCCGAGCTCCGGCGGAAGCTCGGCATGGTCTTCGCGACGCCGGTCGCCCTGCCGCGCTCGATCTTCGAGAACGTCGTCTTCGGGCCGCGGCTCAAGCGGGCGCCCGGCGAAAGCCGAGCTCTAGCGGACCTCGTCCGGGACTGCCTGGAAAAGGCGGCGCTCTGGGACGAGGTCAAGGACCGGCTCGATACCTCGGCCCTCAACCTCTCCGGCGGGCAGCAGCAGCGGCTCTGCATCGCCCGGGTCCTGGCCCTGAAGCCGGAGGTCATCCTCCTCGACGAGCCGTGCTCGGGCCTCGACCCGATCTCGACCGCGAAGATCGAGGATGCCCTCCGGCGGCTGAAGTCCGAGTACACGATCATCCTCGTGACCAACAACACCAAGCAGGCGGCCCGGGTCGCCGACCGGACGGCCTTCTTCCTCATCGGCGAGCTGGTCGAGATCGGGGCCGACGGAGCAGATCTTCACCGCTCCGTCCGACCCGCGGACCGACGACTACCTCCGCGGGAGGTTCGGATAGGACGCGCCATGAGCATCATCGAAGTCCGCGACCTGTCCCTCTTCTACGGAGCGTTCCAGGCCCTCAGGGACGTCAACCTGAGCATCGAGGAACGGCGGATCACGGCCCTCATCGGCCCGTCGGGCTGCGGGAAGTCGACGTTCCTCCGGACCCTCAACCGGATGAACGACCTCATCGACGGCGTCCGCATCAAAGGGCGAGGTCGCCATCGACGGCGTCGACATCTACCGGCCGGGGACCGACCTCCTCGCTCTGCGCAAGAAGGTCGGCATGGTCTTCCAGCGGCCGAACCCGTTCCCCCTGAGCATCTTCGACAACGTCACCTACGGCCTGCGGGTCCACGGGATCACGGACCGCTCGACGGTCCAGGCGCGGCTCGAACGGAGCCTCGAATCGGTCCACCTCTGGGACGAGCTCAAGGACCGGCTCGGACGGCAACGCCCTCGCGCTGTCCGGTGAACAGCAGCAACGGCTGTGCATCGCCCGGGTCGTCGCCGTCGAGCCCGAGATCCTCCTCATGGACGAGCCCTGTTCGGCCCTCGACCCGATCGCCACGGCCCGGATCGAGGAACTGATGTACGAGCTGGAGAAGCGATACACGATCGTCATCGTGACCCACAACATGCAGCAGGCGGCCCGGGTTTCCGGGTTCACGGGCTACTTCCTCCTGGGGGAGCTCGTCGAATTCGGGGAAACCGACAAGATCTTCACCAATCCGTCGGACTCGAGGACGGAGGACTATATCACCGGGCGGTTCGGCTGACCCCTTTCCGCGTTTCCGCGCGGAATGGTGCCACCGAAGCGGAGGGAGCCATGGACGATACGAAAAAGGTCATCGGGATCGGTGCCGGGATCATCCTGGCCATCGCGGCGGTCGTCGGGATCTATCTCTTCGTTGTCAGGAGGCCCGCGGTCGGGCCGGCCGCGGAGAAGGTCCCAGCGGTCCCGGGGCCGGCCGCGACGGAAGTCCCCGGGGCGGGCGCGCTCGCGCCGCTCGACCTGCCGGGCCTCGAGCTCGACAAGAGCGACGACCTCCTGAGAAGCCTCGCCCGGGACATCTCGTCGCACCCCGGGCTCGCCGGGTGGATGCGGACTCGTGAGCTGGTCCGGAAGTTCGTCGCGGCCGTCGACAACATTGCCAACGGTCTCAGCCCGCGGGCCCAGGTCGATTTCTTTGCGCCGCGCGGGGCGTTCAAGGCCGCCCGGAGGGATGGGACGTTCGTCATCGACCCTGCAAGCTATTACCGGTACGACCAGGTGGCCGACGTCTTCATCTCGCTGGACGCCAGGGCCTCGGCCAGGCTGTACGTCTCCCTGAAGCCGCTCTTCCAGGAGGCCTACCGGGAGCTCGGCTATCCGGACGAGGACTTCCATGTCACCCTGACCCGGGCGGTCGCGGAGCTCCTGGCAACGCCCGTCGTCGAGAGCCGCGTCGTCCTGGAAAAGAAGGTCGCGAGCTACTCGATGGCCGACCCGGAGCTGGAAGGATTGAGCCAGGCCCAGAAGCATCTCTTCCGCATGGGGCCGGAGAACGTCCAGGTCATCCAGACGAAGCTGAGGGCCCTGGCGATCGCCTGCGGGATCCCGGAATATCGACTGCCCAAGTCCCGGATCTACACGCCGTCGAATTTGCCCTGAGCCTCGGGGACCGCTTTCAAATTCGCCGGAAGGCGATCCGAGACCTGAAACCGGAGCTCATCTCCAGTCGAAGGGGTCTTTCCTGTCGAAATCGGGGACCCGGTGTTCCCCGGGGGCGAAAGGCTCCGGCTGGAGGAAAAGGTTCTCGAATCCGAGTTCGAGGGCCGCGTCGGCCACCCGCCGATATTCCTCGGGCGACACGGGCCTTGCAGCTCTTCGGGCGCCTTGAAGCAGGGACGGTACTGGCTCATGAGGCTCAATCCGATATGGGGAGAGAGGTTTCCCCGGATCCAGCGCAGGACCTCAACGGAGTCGTCCGCGTGCCCGGGGAGGACCAGGTGGCGCAGGATGAGCCCCTTCCGGGCGATGCCGCCCGCGTCGAGCTCCAGGACCGGCTGTTGGACGGACATTTCGCGGACCGCGGCCGAAGCTTTCTCGAAATAGTCCGCGGCGCCCGAATATCTCAGGGACAGGGCGGAGGAAGCATATTTCAGGTCGGGAAGATAGATGTCGACGATCCCTTCCAGGCGGGAGACGACCTCCGGGCTGTCGTATCCGTTGGAATTGTAAACGAGCGGGATCGAGATCCCTCCCCGGCCCCAGGCGATCCGGAGAGCCCGGAGGATGGGGAGGATGACATGGGTGGGGGAGACGAAGTTGATGTTCAGGGCGCCGCGCCCCTGGAGGTCGAGCATCATGCGCCGCCAGGGCTTCGTCGTCGACCGGGGCCCCTTCGTCGAGCCAGCTCAGCTGGTAGTTCTGACAATACAGGCATTTCAGGTTGCAGCCGCCGAAGAAGATCGTGCCCGACCCTCCGGCCCCCCGGCCGTCCCCGGTCACGGTCCTGGCGCAATCCTCGTGGCCGCTGAGGACCGGTTCCTCCCCGAAATGGAGCAGGGCATGGGAGACGCGGGCGGAAGATCCGGTCCGGCATATTCCCGCCGCCCCGGCCGTCCGGTCGACGCGGCAGACCCTCGGGCACAGCGTGCATTCGGTCTCGAGCGGGGAAAGCCGCGCGAGCGCCGCGTCGATCAGCCCGGTCTTGTCGATGCCCATGGGTACAGCCTCCGGGCCATTCTACCAGAATCGTCCGGGCGCGGGAACCGGCGCCGCGCCCCTTGAATATCGGCCCGGAGGCATGTATAGTACCGCTCCTGAGGAAAACCGATGCCCCTGATCCTGAAGCTCGTCGATATCGTCATTCACCTGGACAAGCACCTGAGCATGCTCATCGGCCGGTACGAGATCTGGACGTACGTCATCCTGTTCGCCGTCATCTTCTGCGAGACGGGCCTCGTGGTCACGCCGTTCCTGCCGGGGGATTCCCTCCTTTTCGCCTGCGGGTCCTTCGCGTCCCTGGGGACATTCCGGTTCTTCAAGGTCGGCTGGGTCTTCCTCGCCCTGGCCGTCGCGGCGGTCCTCGGGGACACGGTCAACTACTGGATCGGGAAGAAGCTCGGGCCGCAGGTCTTCCGCAAGGAGGGGGGCCGGTTCTTCAAGAAGGAATACCTCGACCGGACCCACGCCTTTTACGAGAAGCACGGCGGCAAGACGATCGTCATCGCCCGGTTCGTCCCGATCATCCGGACGTTCGCCCCGTTCGTCGCCGGCATCGGGAAGATGAGCTACGGCAAGTTCCTCTCGTACAACGTCGTCGGGGGAGTGGCCTGGGTGGCCCTGTTCGTCTTCGGAGGCTATTTCTTCGGCAACATCCCGTTCGTCAAGGAGAACTTCTCCCTGGTCATCATCGCGATCATCATCATTTCGATGATGCCCGGGGCCGTCGAGGTCCTCCGCCACCGCCGTCGGCCGCGGGGCTGAAGCACGACCTCAGCCCGGCCAGGCCGGGATGGCGCATCATCCGATAGTCCGTCAGGTCGGTGTGGAGGGGCGTGACGGAGATGAACCCTCCGGCCACGGCGCGGACGTCGCTCCTCGCGCCTCCGGAGCCCCGCGGGTCGCTCGTCCCGATCCAGTAGTAGAGCCGCCCGCGCGGGTCTTTCTTCTCGATGATCTCGGGCTCGTATCTTTTTTGACCGAGACCTGGTGATCCGGACGCCCCTGACGGGCGGCGGCGGGATGTTGATGTTGAGGGTGATCCCCGCGGGGAGCCGCTTGGCGAGGAGGCGCCGGGAGACCTCGGCGACGAAGGCGGCCGAGGCTCCGAGGTCGAAGTTCCCGGCGGCGTCGGGAAGGAGGGAGACCGCGACGCTCGGGATCCCCAGGAACGTCCCCTGGATCGCGGCCGCCACGGTCCCCGAATAGGAAATATCCTGCTCGCCGAGGTTGGGGCCGAGGTTCATCCCCGATAGGATGAGGTCCGGCCGGCGCGGCAGGAGGCTCTTGAGGGCCAGGTAGATGCAGTCGGCGGGGGTGCCGTCCACGGCGAAGACGCCCGGCCGGACCCTGAAGAGCGCGCAGGGGGCGGCGCAGGGTCAGGGAGAGCGAATTGGCGCTCCGTTCCCGGTCCGGCGCCACGACCCGGACGTCGGCGATCTTCCGGAGGCTCTTCGCCAGCGCGGCGAGGGCGGGGGAGAAGTATCCGTCGTCGTTCGTGAGGAGGACGAGGGGCTTCGGGCCGCGGGCGGAGCCGGGCCGGCCGCTCATTTCTTGATCATGACGAGGAGCATCTTGAACTTCCCGGCCGGCCTTCACGGCGTGGGGGATCCCGGCCGGCATGATGATCATGTCGCCCGCCGCGACACGGTTCGGCTCGCCGGCGATGAAGACCTCGGCCTCGCCGTCGAGCCCGACGACCATCGCGTCGAACGGGGCCGTGTGCTCGCTGAGCCCCTGGCCTTCAGCGAAGGCGAAGACCGTCACCGTCCCCGTCTTCTGGCTGATGATCTCCCGGCTGACGATGGACCCGGCCTGATAGTCGACCATGCCCTTGAGCTCGAAGACCCTGCCGCGAACGTCTTCGGCTTCCTTGGCCACTTTGCTCATGTTGCCTCCATGCGGGCTGTAGCCCGGTCGCGGGGTTATCCGATCATGATAGGTGTCGACGAGCTTCCCGGATCGGATCATCCCCCGATCGTGAACCGTGGGCCCGAAACGATGTCTTCCCCATTCGCGCAAAGGGCGTCGGCGGGGATTTGATGATGGTCGGGACGGGCGGATTTGAACCGCCGACCCCATGCACCCCAAGCATGTGCGCTACCAGGCTGCGCCACGTCCCGAACACAGGTAGAGATTATAGCAGAATCGGGGAGTTTATCCAGCCCCTTTTTTGGGCTTCCTGTCGAGGGCGACGACGATGTCCTGGAGCTCGTCCCGGACGTCGTACAGGGCCCTTTTGAGCTTTTCGGGGTGGAGCGGGCCCGTCGGCCGGAGGCTCGAACTCCTCCTCGACCCGGCGCCTGATCCCGGCCATGGTCAGGGACTTTTCCTCGACGAGCTCGCGGATCCTCCGGATGATCTCGATGTCCTTCGGACGGAAGTAGCGTTGCGCCGGCTCCCGGTCTTTCCCGCGCGGAGGAACGGAAATTCCTGCTCCCAAGCCTCGATGACGGCCGCATCGACCTTGGCCAGGCGGCTGACCTCCTCGACCTTGTAGACGAGCTTGCCCGGAGCGGCGGCATCCTTGAAGAGCCGGGGTTGGGCGGTTTCTTTCTTGGCGGTCATCGGTCGAATCCTAACCCTAACATGGTCGGCGCCGGCCGTCAAGCCGGAGCGGGTCGCGGGCCCGGCCCCCCTTTCTGTTATAATCGCGGGGTGACTATCCGGGAAAAGACGCCCTGGTTCCGCTGGCCGAGCGGATGAGGCCGCGGACGCTCGACCGCTTCTACGGCCAGGAACACCTTCTCGGCAAGGGCAAGATCCTCTCCGAGCTCATCGAGTCCGGGCATATCGTGTCGATCATCTTCTGGGGGCCTCCCGGTTCGGGAAAGACGACCCTCGCCTACATGCTGGCCGGACATTTCGGCCTTCCCTGGGTCTTTTTCAGCGCGGTCCTCTCCGGCATCAAGGACGTCAAGGAGGTCATGGCCAAGGCCGAGAACCAGCGCCGGATGTCCGGGAGGCCGGTCGTCCTGTTCATCGACGAGATCCACCGGTTCAACAAGGCCCAGCAGGCGGCCTTCCTGCCGTACGTCGAGCGGGGCGACGTCGTCCTCTTCGGCTCGACCACGGAGAACCCCTCCTTCGAGGTCATCGCGCCTCTCCTCTCAAGGACGAAAGTCCTCGTGCTGAATCCCCTGAGCGGCGAGACCCTGGGCCGGATCGTCACGGACGCCCTGGCCGATGAGACCCTCGGCCTCGGCAAGCTCAAGCTCCGGATCGACGACGACGCCCTTCAGACCCTCGTCGATCAGGCGAACGGCGACGCGCGGAGGGCTCTGAACAGCCTCGAGATCGCCGCGAGCCTGGCCCGGGACGGGGTCATCACCGCGGCCAATGTCCAGGAAGCCCTGCAGAAGCGCGTCCTCCTGTACGACAAGAAGGGCGAGGAGCACTTCAACCTCATCTCGGCCCTCCACAAGAGCCTCCGCAACAGCGACGTCGACGCGGCGCTCTACTGGCTCGCGCGCATGCTGGCCTCCGGCGAGGACCCCCTCTACCTCGCCCGGCGGATGGTCCGCTTCGCTTCCGAGGACATCGGCCTCGCCGACCCCCAGGCGTTGGCCGTGGCCCTCCACGCCAAGGAAGCTTACGACTTCCTGGGGACACCCGAGGGCGAGCTCGCGCTCGCCGAGGCCGTCATCTATATGGCATCGGCCCCCAAGAGCAACCGGGTCTATTCCGCCTTCACGGCCGTGACGAAGGAGGTCGAGCGGAGCCCCCACGAGCCCGTGCCGCTCCAGATCCGGAACGCCGTCACGCCGCTGATGAAGGAGATCGGCTACGGGAAGGACTACGAGTACGCCCACGACAATGCCTTTGCCACGACCGAGATGGAAACGCTCCCCGAACGGCTTCGCGGCCGGAAGTATTACGAGCCCGGCAACCTGGGATTCGAGAAGGAGGTCCGCAAGCGGATCGATTGGTGGGAGGCCCTGAAGGCCAGGCTGAGGGAAAAAAAGACGGGCGACCGATAGCCCGTCGCGACGCTAATCCGCCTGGTCGCCCCCCTTTTCCTTGACCAGGTAATAGACCTCCCAGCTGATCTCGTCGGCCAGGCAGCCGAGGCAGGATTTCGGCGTCGTCGCCAGCTCGTCGTCCTCGATCTTGTCCTTGAGGAGCTTCTTGACGATCTTGCGTATCTTGTAGAGCAGTATGTAATTGACCATCTCGGGACCGCTCCCCATATTATCAGCTTGGCAAGCCCAAGTAAAGGAAGTAAAATGCCGGAAGGTCGCGCTGTGGACGCCATAAAGGTCGAAGCGCTGACGAAGGTCTTTGACGGGTTCACAGCCGGTAACGCGGTCACCTTTTGGCCGTCTGCTCGGCTATCGCCGCAACCATGGTGGCCCTGGGAGCGTATTTCTTCGAGAAGAGCGAAACCGTATGATACGGCCCAAGGAGGCATCAATGACCAAGGGATCTTCCGCCGCCGTCGTCCTCGCCGCGTTCTGTCTCGCGGGGAGCCCTCTGGCCGGAAAGACCTATACGCTCGTTTCCCCCGGCCGGAAGGTCCAGGTGAACATCGAAGTGGGCGCGCGGGTCTCGTACTCCGTCATGTACGGGGCGCAGACGGTCCTGGCCCCGTCCTTCATCTCCATGACCATCAACGACAACGTCGTCCTGGGTCGGACCACGGTCGTCGAGAGGACCGAGCCGAAGGCGGTCGACGAGACGATCCAGCCTCCCGTCCGCGTGAAAAGGGCCCTCGTGCCAGACAGGTATTCCGAGCTCACGTTCCGCCTCCGTGGAAATTACGGACTGCGCTTTCGGGCCTATGATGACGGCGTTGCCTACCGCTTCTTCACCGGATACCGGCGGGAGATCAAGGTCAACGCCGAAGAAGCGACCTTCGCCTTCCCCGATAGGGCGGCCGTGTGGATCCCGTTCACGGAGAGCCTCCACACCTCCTTCGAGAGCCGTTACGTCCGCCTTCCCCTAGCTGAGGTCGGCCCCGTACGGTTCGGATACGCCCCCGTCGTCGTCGAGCTCGACGGGGGGCCGAGGGTCGCCGTCGGCGAAGCCGACCTCGAGGACTACCCCGGCATGTTCCTCACGGGGAACGATCGGGGGGCCCCCGAGCTCAAGGGGTTGTTCGCGCCGTTCCCTCTCGAGGAAAAGCTGAGGGAGAAGAGCGTCCGCGAGCTCGAGGTCGTCAAGGCCGCGGACTATCTCGCGATGACCCGGGGGAGCCGGGACTACCCCTGGAGGGCGATCGCCATCGCCGAGTCGGACGCCGGTCTCGTCGGCCACGACCTTTTTTATCGGCTCGGTGGTGAGCCGCGGATCAAGGACGTTTCGTGGATCCGACCGGGCAAGGTCGCTTGGGATCGGTGGAACGCCAACAATATCTATGGCGTCGATTTCAAGTCCGGCATCAATACGGCGACGTACAGGAAATACATAGACTTCGCCGCGCAAAACGGCCTCGAGTACGTCATCCTGGACGAGGGCTGGTCCGATCCCGCCGACCTCTTCAAGCTCGATCCCGGGATCGATATGGCCGGGCTCGCCGCCTATGCCGTGGAGAAAAAGGTCGGACTCATCCTCTGGTGCGTCTGGCTGACCCTTGACCGGCAGATGGACAGGGCCCTTGACCAGTTCGCGAAATGGGGGATCCGGGGGATCAAGGTCGATTTCATGGACCGGGACGACCAGAAGATGGTCGGATTCTACTGGAGGTGCGCCGAAGCCGCCGCCCGGCGCCGCCTGGTCGTCGATTTCCACGGCGCCCATCTTCCCGCCGGCCTCCTTCGGGCCTACCCCAACGTCCTGACGAGCGAAGGGGTCATGGGCCTCGAGCACGTCAAGTGGAGCGATTCCGTGGGCCCCGATCACGATCTCGCCATTCCGTTCACCCGGATGCTCGCCGGGCCCATGGACTACACTCCCGGGGCCATGCGCAACGCGATGAAAGACCGATTCCGCCCCGATTTCGAGCTTCCCATGAGCCAGGGCACGCGGTGTCACCAGCTGGCCATGTTCGTCCTCTACGAGAGTCCTCTCCAGATGTTGTGCGACAGCCCTTCCGCATATGAGGCGGAGCCGGAAGTCATAGGCTTCCTCTCCGGCGTGCCGACGGTCTGGGACGAGACGAGGCCCTTGGACGGGAAGATCGAGGATTACCTTGTCCTGGCCCGGAAGTCCGGCGCGGACTGGTATGCGGCCGCTATGACCGATTGGACGCCGAGAACGCTGGAGCTCCCCCTGGATTTCCTCGATGAAGGGACCTACGAGGCCGTCATCTTTGCCGACGGCCTCAACGTCGACAGGTATGCTTCCGACTTCAGCAGGGAGGTCCTGACGGTGAACCGGGGCGATCGCCTAAAGATAGACCTCGCTTCCGGAGGGGGATGGGTGGCGCGGTTCCGCAGGAAGGCCGGGTGATCGCGTAAACTTCCTGGACACTCAGGCCCCGGCCCTTCAACGGGCAGGGGCGTCGCGGGATTGACCCGTTCGCCGATGCTAACCCCATAAAAGCCCGAGCTTTTATGGTGTTGACAGACGAGGGGTGTTCCGCTAAGGTAGTGAACTCTCGGCGGGAACCAAAACCACAACTCCTAGTATCCTCGGTCAAACGTGTAGCACATATTGAATATATTTCTTGACAAAAGGCACACCCTGACTGTATAATATGACCAGTTCCGAAGTCAGCAGAGCCATTTCCATGCGAATAAGACATATCAAGTACTTTATCATCGTTTTCGCCGGGCTCTTCTTTTTCGGGGGGAGGCCTATCGAGTTCGGAAATGAGAACTCCTTTTTCCACGGGTTCGTGATCCCGAATCCCGTCATCAGGATCGGCCTGGGGACGGGGCTCGGCGACATCAAGGTCCATTCCTCCTCGGGGATGAAGGTCTACGAGGTCAGCGCCGGGTACGAGCTCCTGGGGGACGACGTCGAGGAGGCCCGGATCAAGGGGGATAGGGAACAGCTCACCGAGAAGTTCGTCCTCCTCATGGCCCAGACCAAGGACCGGAAGGAAGCCGAGCAGATCGCGGCCGGGCTCAGGGAAAAGACCGGTCTCAACGTCTCCGTCGAAGAGGCCCGGGAATCGGGGCTCGGAGGGGTCTTCCAGGTCAAGATCGGCGATTATCTGACCCGGGGAGACGCCCTGTCCGCGATATCCGGCCTGAACGCCAAGGGCTTGAAGGACATCTGGGTCCTCAGGGAGGTCATCTCCCTGGAGGAAGTCGGCTCCCGCTGGATCCTCATCGGGAACGGTCTGCGCCCCCTGGTCCGGGACTCCGTCCTCTATTTCATCCCGAGCCACCCCGAAAGCCTACTTTCCTACGGCGGCCGCAGGTACAGGGGGCTCTTCATCCTCAGGAGCGGTCCCCGAGGGGCCGTCCTTATCAATGTCCTCAATCTCGAGGATTACCTCAAAGGGGTCGTCCCGGGCGAGCTTTCGCCCGACCAGTTCGGCGAGATCGAGGCCCTCAAGGCCCAGGCGGTGGCCGCCCGGACCTATGCGATCAAGAATACGGGCCAGTACCGGGCCCTCGGCTATGATCTCAGCGACACACCCGCCTCCCAGGTCTATGGCGGCCTCGACGCCGAACGGCCACTGAGCACCCGGGCGGTGGATGAGACCCGGGGGGAGGTCATCCGCTATAAGGGCGAGCTCATCAACGCCCTCTATATGAGCACCTGCGGCGGGATGACGGAGGACGTCGAGAACGTCTTTTCCGGCAGGCCCGTGGCCTATCTGAAGAGCACGGAATGCGGGGTCGAAAAGCGGCCCGAATGGACCGTCGAGAGCGGAGCGGTCATCGCCCCAGTCGTTGCGGCCGGCAGGGATATCACGCCGGAGCTCGCCGCGCTTATGGGGCGGGATATCATACCGTTCGAGACCGAGGCCGCCGGCTATTCGGCTCCCTGCCCGTCCCCCGAGGCGGTGGAATGGACGAGGAACGCCCTCCGGCAGGCCGGGAAGGCCGATCTCGCCTACGCCCCGGCCCCCGGGCCCCTCGATTTTCCCTCCCTGGCGGGACTCCTCGTCACGGCCTTCGATTGGCGAGGCCATGTCGAGAACCTTCTTCTCCCGAGCGAGGTCAACTTCATCCTGCGCGACCTCCCGGGCATCAGGCCCGAGGGCAGGAAGAACCTGGCTTACTGCATCCAGATGGGATTGTTCCCCTTTCTCCCGGCCGGACCGCAGGGCGCCGGCCGCGCGCCGACCCGGGCCGAGGTCGCTTACGCGCTGTCCCGGATCCTGGCCGGCCATGCGGATCCTTTCCATGAAGGGACGTTCCAATCCGCTTCGGCCGGCGCGCTGGAGCTCACGGCGTCCGAAGGGGCGAGGAGCCTGAAGGTCTCGCCGCGCATGTTCCTCCTGAGGAGTCTGGACGGGGCCAGGTCCTCCGCCGCTCGACTTCACCTCCTGGGAGGCGAGAAGGTCCGCTGGCTTGAGACGGACGGGGAGGTCCGGCTGCTCGAGGTGAGCTTCGCCTCGGCGTCCAACGTATTCGACCGCTCCTCCCGGTTCAACCGCTGGGAGGTCCGGAAGTCGCGCGAGGACCTCGAGAACGCGGTCAATCAGCATTACCCCGTCGGCCGGCTGATCGATATCGCCGTCCTCCGTAGAGGGGCGTCGCATAGGGTCGTCGAACTGCTCATCACGGGGACCGAACGCCAGGTCCTCGTGCGGGGCCTACGGATTCGGACCGCCCTCGGCCTCCGGGACATCCTCTTCGAAGTCGACCGGGAGCGTGATGCCGACGGCCGCGTCGCCCACTTCGTCTTCACCGGGCGGGGCTGGGGCCACGGGGTCGGCCTCTGCCAGGTCGGGGCCTTCGGGATGGCCCAATCCGGGGCCAAGTACCAGGACATTTTAAAGAAATACTACCGGGGGGTCCGCGTCGAAAAGTCCCCCGACGGAAGCCCGGGGCCCGCTCCCGGCTCTAATTGACAGGCCCACATACCGCCGCTATAATCGCGGGGACATTCTGCCGGCAGGAGACCGAAGATGAGGCGCACTTCCTTGAATAACGACCGGACCGAAGCCCGGGAATTCCAGACTTCGACATCGGGGATCTTCTTCAAGGTCCAAAGAGTTCTTTACGCACGGAGATCCGCGTTCCAGAGGATCGAGATCGTCGCGAACAGGCAATATGGGCGCGTCCTCTTTTTGGACGGGCTCGTCCAGACGACCGAAAAGGACGAATTCTACTATCACGAGATGCTCGTCCACCCTGCGATGGCCTCCCATCCGAACCCCAGGAAGGTCCTGATCATCGGGGGAGGGGACGGAGGCGCCCTTAGGGAAGTCCTCAAGCATCCGGTCGAACGGGCCTGGATGGTCGAGATCGACGGCCGGGTCATCGAAGCCTGCCGGGAACATTTCAAGTGGCTCGAGCCCTCTCTGGCCGATGATCGGGCCGAGCTCTTCGTCGGCGACGGGAACGTCTTCATCCAGGAAACGAAGGAAAAGTTCGACGTCATCCTCGTGGATTCCTCGGACCCGGTCGGGCCGTCGACGGTCCTCCACGAAGAGGGATTCTACAGGAAGCTTCGGGCGCGGCTCCGGCCGGGGGGCATCATCGCCGCTCAGGCGGGCTCCCTCGTCCTCCATCAGGACCAGCACGCGGCCAAGGTCCGCTTCCTGAGGCGGATGTTCAAGCACCCGAAGTTCTACCTGGGGCCGGTTCCCACCTACCCGGTAGGCATGTGGTGCTACACCTTCCTGTCCGACGCGGTCGACCCGACGGTCCGGAGAGCGCTCCGGATCCCCGAGGGCCTCAAGTACTACAATTCCGATATCCATCGGGCGGCGTTCGCCCTGCCGAATTTCTTGAAAGCCAAGCTCGGATAATATTATCTGGGCGCCTGGGCGAGCACCTTCTTCAACAGGGCTTCGTCCTTGGGGAACTGCCCCGCGGCGGGAAGCCTCGCAAGAAGGACCGCCCAATTCCGGTCGATGGCGAAGACCTTCCGGAAAAGCGGCAGGCTCTCCTCGACCCGGCCCGTCGACGCCATCGTGACCGCGGGCCAGAAGATCATCTCGGCGTTGTCCGGGAACATCTCCATGGCGGCGGCATATTCCCCGACGGCCTCCGAGATCTTATTCTCGGTCACGAGCTCGTCGCCGCTATTCATCCGATTGTAAGCCTTGTTGAGGCGGACGAGCCTTCTTAGCTCCGGGAGGGGAGCGGGGCTGTCCTCGACCCGGAGATCATAGATCCTGTCCTTCCACCAGAAACCCGAGCCCGCGGCCCTGACCACGATGACGGCCGCCGACTGCCGGCCGCGGATGTCCCCGCCTTCGGCTTCAGCGGCCTCCAGGGCGGAGAGAAGCCTGTCTGCCAGCTCCCCTTCGGTGCTTTCGAAGGCTTTCGCCATGGCGCTCCAGACCGTGTCCCGGAGCATCATGTTCGCCTGGCAGGAGAACCCGTCCCCGACGAAGTGCCCGGCCGCGGCGATGCAATTCTTGCCCGTGTGCGCGGCGACGCGCCCGCGGGCGTCCAGGAAAGCCACCTGGCGGACGGCCTCGTTGGGGTCGGAGCGCAGGAGGCCGGCCAGCGCGTCGGCGGCCGGTTTCCCCGCCTTCATGAGCTCGAGGCCCAGGGGGCCGTACGAAGGCTCGACGAACGATTGCGTGGCCACGACCCCGACCCCGGCCTCGGCCCAGGTGACGATGGAGCCGACGGAGAACCAGTGGGATTGGACGGCGACGCCCATGTCGCCGGTGCGTTTGTCGATGGCGACGATGGAGTAGGTGTGGACGGGGCGGCCCTGTCCGGCCGCCGGCAGGCATTGGGCGAGCAGGGCCGCAGCAGCGATTCGGAGAAGATACGGGTTCATGGAAGCCTCCTGCCCGATGCGAACGGGCTTGCGTCCGGGATTTTAGCGCGACCGGCCGCGGAAGTCCAACCGGGAGCCGAACCGTCCGGGCGGGACGGATGGGGCCTTCCAGAAGGGAATAGGGGAGCCCGGGGAGGGGCTAAAGCCTGCCTTCGGCCTTTCGCCGGCCCAAGGCGGCGAGCATGTCCTTCGTCATCGCGGCCAGGTCGTAGTCCGGCTTCCAGCCCCATTCTTCGCGGGCCGCCGAATCGTCGATCGAAGCGGGCCAGGAGTCGGCGATGGCCTGGCGGAAATCGGGCTCGTACTCGCAGACGAAGCCGGGGATGTGCTTCCGGATCTCGGCGGCCAGCTCGCCGGCCGTGAAGCTCATGGCCGTGACGTTGAAGTTCGAGTGGTGCTGGAGCCGGGCGAAGTCGGCGTCCATCAGGTCGAGCGATGCGACTTGAGGCAGTCGGGCATGTACATCATCGGGCAGGCGCGTGTCCTCGCGCAGGAAACAGGTGTAGCGGCCGTTCTTGACGGCGTCGTAGAAGATGGCGACGGCGTAATCCGTCGTCCCGCCGCCGGGCAGGGTCTCGTGGCTGATGATGCCGGGGAAGCGGCAGCCGCGGACGTCGAGGCCGTATTTCCGGACGTAGTAGTCGCAGAGGAGCTCGCCGGCGACCTTGGTGACGCCGTACATCGTCGTCGGGTCGAGGATCGTGTCCTGGGGCGTTCGGATCGCGGGGCGTCGCGGGCCCGAAGACGGCGATCGAGCTCGGCGAGAAGATCCGGCCGAGGCCGCGGTCCCGGCCGGCCTCGAGGACGTTGTAGAGGCCGTTCATGTTGACGTGCCAGGCCTTCTGGGGGTTCTTTTCGCCGGTCGCCGAGAGCAGGGCGGCCAGGTGGTAGACGGTGTCGATGCCGATGCCTTCGGAGGATCGCCGTCGAGCCTTGCCCGTCGGTGACGTCGAGGAGCTCGAACGGCCCGGCTTCGGCCAGGCCGCGCCGGCGGGGCGGACGATGTCCGTGACGAGGACGTTCGGCCGCGCCGTAGCGCTTTCGCAGGGCCGCGCGGCCAGCTCGGAGCCGATCTGACCGGCCGCTCCGGTCATCAGGATGCGCTTGGTGTCATGCGTCATTAGCGAAGCCTCTTATCGGGTGAGATGTCTTCGTATGAGGATGTATATTTATAGACCTGTCGGTCCCGGTGAAGTCAACTATTGCTCCTTGCCATGGGGGCATGATTTGGCTTAAGTTTAGGCCGAGGGAGGCGATCCATGACCATTTCCGTCGACGGCCACGGTCTGACCATCGAATACGTCGTTCAGCGTCGCCCGCGACCGGGAGTCCGATCGCCATCGACCCGGAGGCGAAAAAGCGCATCGATAAAGTGCCGGGCCCTGCTCGAGGACAAGATCCAGAAGACACGAGATCATGTACGGCGTCAATACGGGCATCGGCGAGCTGGCCAACGTCGTCCTGACGCCAGGAACAGGTCGAGAAGTACCAGCGGTACATCATCTACAGCCACGCCGCGGGCGTACGGGAAGCCCCTGCCCGAGGAAATCGTCCGGGCGGCCATGCTCAGCCGGATCAGCTGCCACTGCCACGGCCACTCCGGGCTGCGGCTCGATCGTCACCGAGACGCTGGCCGAGCATGCTCAACAAGGGCGTCACGCCCGTCATGTGCGAGAAGGGCTCGGTCGGCGCCTGCGGCGACCTCGTCGCCGATGTCCCAGATCGCCCTCGGCCCTGATGGGCGAGGGCGAGGCCTTCTACAAGGGCGAGCGCCTGCCCGGCCGCCGAGGCCCTCAAGCAGGGCCGGCATCCGCCCGGTCGTCCTTCGAGGCCCGCGACGGGCTGGCCATGATCAACGGCTCCAACGTCATCGCCGGGCTCGGCGGCCCTCGACGATCCTCGACGTCCGACCGCTGGCTCAAGCACGTCCGAGATCGCCGCGGCCATGACCCTCGAGGTCCTCAACGCCAACATGAAGGCCTACGACGAGCGCCTCCACAAGGTCCGCGGCTATCCCGGGGCCCTCGAGTCGGCCGCGAACATCCGGCGGATCACCGAGGGGAGCGAGCTCCTGGCCCAGCCGCGGGAAGAAGGTCCAGGACGCCTACAGCCTCCGCAGCACGCCCCAGGTCGTCGGCGGCGGCCCGGGACGCCCTCAAGTGGGCCCGTTACATGTTCGAGATCGAGCTCAACGGCGCGGCCGACAATCCCATCTTCTTCCCCGACGAGGACCTCGTCCTGACCGGCGCCAATTTCCAGGGCATGCCGATGGCCCTGGCCGCTCGAGCTCCTGGGGACGGCCGTGACGACGGTCGCCGTCCTGTCCGAGCGGCGTCTCAACCGGCTGATGAATCCCGCATCTCAGCGCCGGCCTGCCGGCCTTCCTGACCAAGGGCGCCGGGATGTTCTCGGGCCTGATGCTGACCCAATACACGGCCGGGGCCCTCGTCTGCGAGAACCGGGTCCTGTCGCCACCCCGCGGCGACGGGCTCCATCCCGGCCGCGGCCGACCAGGAGGATTTCGTCAGCATGGGCATGACGACGGCCCTCAAGACGCGCCAGATCATCGACAACGCCCAGGCCGTCCTGGCCATCGAGCTCATGGCCGGGGCCCAGGCCGTCGATTTCCGCAAGCCCGCGCAAGCCGGGCAAGGGCGACCCAGGCGGCCTACGACGTCATCCGCAAGCACGTCGCCCATCTCGAGGAGGACCGGCCGCTCTACGACGACATCAACAGGCTCAAGGAGGTCGTCGAATCCGGCGAGATCCTCGACGCCGTCGAGAAGGCCGTCGGGAAGCTGAAGTGACGGCGTCGGCGGACGCGGGGGCCATGAGCAGACTAGCCAGGGGACGGGTCGCCCTCGTCACCGGGGCCAGCCAGCGGCATCGGCCGGGCGATCGCCCTCGCGGCTCGCGCGACGGACGTCTCCGGCGTCGCCGTCCATTACTTCAGCCGGCGCGAGGAGGCCCAGGAGCTGGCCGCGGCGATCCGCGACAAGGGCAAGCTCGCGCCGTGTCTTCCGGGCCGACCTGACCACGAAGGCCCAGGCCGCCGGCCTCGTCAAGAAGGTCGAGGAGACGGTTCGGCCGGCTCGACATCCTGGTCAACAACGTCGGGCCGTTCCTGGTCAAGCCGTGGGACGAGCTCGAGGTCGCCGATTGGGACGCGATGTCTGCGGGGCAACCTCCTCGGGCGCCTACTTCTGCATGAAGGCGGCCCTCCCGGGCATGCGCAAGCGGCAGTGGGGGAGGGTCGATCAACATCGGCTACAGCCGGGCCGAGCAGCTCGGCTCCTTCCCGACGATCGCTCCCTACGCCGTCGCCAAGACGGGCCTGCTCATCCTGACCCGGACGGCGGCCGTCTCCGAGGTCGCGAACGGCATCACCGTCAACATGGTCTCGCCGGGGCTCATCGAGGGCGGCGTCCTGCCCAGTCCGCGAAGATCCCTCCGGCCGCGATCGGGACGTTCGAGCGACGTCGCCGAGGCCGTCGCCTTCCTGGCCTCGGACGAGGCCGCGGCCGTCACCGGAGCGAACCTCATCGTCGCCGGCACCTGGAAGATGTGAGGAGCGCTCCCGCGATGGGGGCGCATCCGGGCCCGCAGCTCAATAGTCGCCCATCTCCTTGACGATCCGGGTCCAGAGCTCTCCTCCGCCGAGCCCGTTGGTCATGATCACGAGCCCGGTGTCCTTGCCGGGGTGGAATTGGCAGAAGCACCGGAACCCGGAGCTGTTGGCCCCGCTGTGGTGGGCGATCCAGCCGGACGCGGTCTCGTTGAGGGACCAGCCGAGGCCCCAGTAGACCGCGAACCCCTTGGCCCGCCCGGGCCGTTCGATGGGCTCCCGTTCGCCGAGTCCCGTGCGCGGACGGAGCATCTCTTCGACGGATGTCCGGGAGATCGAACAAGGGGCCGACCTATCGGCCTTCATCATTTCGACGAGAAACCGGGCATAATCATCCGCCGATATGTAGAGCGAATAGCCCGCGTTGGCGTGAACATACCGGGTCTTTTCCAGGAATTCTCCCGACTCCTTATGGCCGGAAGCGAGGGTCGGGTCGAGGGCGGAAGTCCATGTATAGCTTGCATGGGCGAGTCCCAGGGGCTCGAACAGCATCTTCCGGGCCAGGACGCCGAGGGGGTTGCCGGTGATCCGTTCGATGACCCTCTGGAGGAAGAACATCCCCTCGCCCGAATAGCCGAACCGCGAGCCGGGCCGATGCCAGACGGGCAGGGGCCCGTTCCGCTCCTCGCCGCCCTTACGCCAATTGGGGAGACCCGTCGCGTGGGACAGGACCATGCGCGCGGTGATGAGCTCGGCGCCGGGTTGGCCGGAGAGGGCGGGGTCCTGCAGATAGAGGCAGAGGGGGATGTCGAGGCCGAGGCGGCCATCCTCGACGAGCTTCATCGCGAGATAGGCGAACACGGGCTTGCTCATGGAACAGGCTTCGAAGAGCGTTTCGCGGGTCACGGGTTCGGGCCGTCCCGTCCGGAGGACCCCCGCGACCCGTGACCAGACGACCCCGTCCTTCGAGACGAGCGCCACAGACACTCCTGGAACATGGAATTCTCTCATGAGCCCCGGAAGCAGGCTTTCGATCCGGGCCGCGACCGGGCGCCAATCGGAGGGGCCGCGCGCGGCTTCGGGGTCGATCTTCGCCAGCGCCCTGGAGGCCCCCCAGCGGACGTCTTCGTCGCCGTCGTCCAGGGCTTCGAGGAGCGTGGGGACGGCGACCCCGGCGCTCGCGCCGGCATTGCCCAGGGCGACGACGGCGCACCAGCGGACATTCGGGTCCTTGTCCTTCACGGCCTCGACGAGCCCGGGGACCGCGTCTTCGGCGGCGGGCCCCAGCCTGGCGAGGGCGCTGGCCGCGCTCCAGCGCGCGCCGGCGTTCTCGGACCGCAGGGCTGAGGCAAGGGCCCCGACGGAACGCCGTCCGAACCCGGCCAGGGCGGCGGCGGCTTTCCCGGCGACATAAGGGTCCGCGTCGGCCAACGCTCCGGCGAGCGCCCGAAGGGTCTCATCGGTGACGGGACGGACGGAACCCAGGGCCTCGGCCGCCGTCTCTCGGACCAGAGGGTCCGGGTCTCCAAGCTCCCGAACCCATCGGGCGGCGTCGGCTTCAAGCTCGCCTCGAGCCGCAAGGAGGGGGGAAAGGGATAGAAAGGCGATCAGGATACAAGCCAATCCGGCGGGGGCCGGTGACCTTTGGACCATGGGCAACCTTCCTTCGGTGAACTTATTCGCGCCCCGATACTATATCGGGAACCGAAGGCGCCGCAAGTCCGCGAGGCCCCGATGAGAAAAGATCTCCGCCGCCGCCGTCTATCCAGTGTCCGAGAACAGGAGGTCACATGTCCGATGCGCTGAGTTCCGAGGAATTCATCCGGTTGGCCGTCGTCCGGCTGAGGGCGGCCAACTTCAAGGGCATTCATTCCGTCTACAGCGGTTTCAACGAGGCGTTCAAGAAGTATTTCGAGGGCGCGGACCCGATCAAGGCCACGACGGAATTCGCCGAAGCCGGCAGGCTCGTCATCCGGCCGGCCAAGAACGGCGTCATGCTCTACCTGCCCGAGGAAGCGCCTCAGGGCGACAGGGGGGAACGGGCCCTGCGGAAGATGGGCCTCATCGAATAGGCTCCGACATTTGGGCCATGTTCGCGAGAGGGTTCTAGAGCCCTGCCCGACTCCCGGGACCCTGGAAGCGGCGATGAAGGCCGCGCTTCAAAAGACCTTTCAAAGGACGTATTTGTGCAGGTTCATGCCGGCCGGAAGCCGGACCTTCTCCTTGTAGATGTCCCAGTAATAGCCGCGGGCCTCGTGGAGCTTGGCATAGAGCGGATGAGCCTCGTCCGGAACGTGGGTGGCCGTGATCTTCAGGTCCTTGTCGAGAAGGACGAGCTTGGCGCAGCGGTTCATGATGCCCGCCGTCCCGACGCTGCAGACGGTGACGAGCCGTCCCGTCCGGACCCATTCCTGGAGCTCCCCGTAGGCCACGGGACGCTCGTGGACCGGGACCCCGAGCTCCTTGAGGACCGCCACCATGCCCTGGATGGTCACCGAGGGCAGGATGAGGTCGCTCTCCGGGATCTTGACGACCGATCCGTCGCGGAGCCCGAACAGGCAGCACGAGGAATCCCATTCCGTGATGGCCCGGTCCTCGAGCCGGCCGCGGGGATTGTCGTCCAGGAACAGGGCGGCGGCGGCCTCGGGGACGATCTTCCTGGCCTCGTCGATGGCCTTGACGCTGATCAGGTAGTTGATGCCGAGCTTCAGGCAGCCCGTTCCGTTGACGCCCATCGCCCGGACGAGGTGGGGGATGACGACGCCGCAGAACGGCTCGCCGAGATAGCGGTCGTAGCGGCAGGCCAGGGCGCGGACCGCCGGCTGGTTGGGGAACGTGACCCCCATCGAGTGCTCCTCGTCGACCGTGAACGGGCGGAGATACCCCTGGGCGTCCAGGGCGGCCATCTCCTCGAGGAAGGGGCGGATGACGGGGTCCTTGAAGTACTTATGGATGAAGACGGCTTCCAGCTCGTCGGCCGACGGGATCCAGTCCTGCTGGTTCTGTCCGAGGTTGAACGCGATCCCGCGACGGAGCCGCTCGAGATTCCGGTGCCAGTTGAGCAGGGTCACGTCCAACCCGCCGCCGGCGTTCTTCTTGACGTGGAAGCGGATCCCTTCGAAGCAGAGGAACATGGAATACTGGATGGAGCGGGACATCGCATACACCTTCGCTTCGCTCTCGAACATCTCGAACCGCTTGTCCGGGAGGAGGTAGCGCATCTGCCGGGGCATCCATTTCACGCCCTCGAATTTCGCCATGACGTGTCTCCTTTATGATGACGGTAAGGGCCCATTATACATTTCCCCGGCCCGCGGGGAAAGCGGGTCGCTCGGGCCCGGGGGGAGAGGGCGCGCCTCAGAAATCCGTTGCCCTCCGCCCGGGGGTTCCTGTAGACTGGATATCTCATTTTAGGTCCGGAGGTTCGTCACCATGAAACTTCGCACCCGGCTCGGAATCGCACTCGCCCTGGCGGCGACCGTCGTTCCCGCGGGAATCTTCGGGGCCGATGAGCTCGCGCCGCTCAAGGCCAGGATCCTCGACGCGCTCAAAGAGACCGGCGTCGCCTCCATCAGCGTCGCCGTGGCCCGGGACGGCAGGATCGTCTGGGAGGAGGCTTTCGGATGGGCGGACCGGGAGCGAATGATCAGGGCGACGCCGAACACAATGTACTCCCTGGCGTCCGTATCCAAGCCGGTGACGGCCACCGGGCTCATGGTCCTCGCCGAGCGCAAGCTCGTCGATATCGACAAGCCCGTCGACGACTATCTCGGCGGTGTGAAGCTCACGCCATCCGAAAACGGGGGCCGCCCGGCCACGGTCCGGAACGTCCTCAATCACACCGCGGGGCTTCCCCTCCACTACCAGTTCTTCTACGCCGACGAGCCCGACAAGCGGCCTCCCATGGAGGAGACCATCCGCCGCTACGGCTTCCTGGCCTGGCCGCCCGGAGAGGTCTATCTGTACTCCAACCTGGGATACGGCATAATCGATCACCTCATCTCCAGGCTCTCGGGGCGGGACTATGTCGACTTCATGCGGACGGAAGTCTTCCTTCCGCTGGATATGACCCGGACCTCCGTCGGCATCGGGCCGGGGCTCGCCGATTTCGCCGCCCAGAGATACGACGGGGATCAAAAGCCCATCCCGTTCTATGAGTTCGACCACCCCGGAGCCTCGGCGGTCTATTCGAGCGCTCACGACCTCGTCCGTTTCGGGATGTTCCACCTCAAGGACCACCTGGCTGAGCAGAGAGCGATCATGAAGGACGGCACGATCGAGGCGATGCAGGACGAGGCCGCCTCGACGGCGCCCGAAAAGAACTATGCCATCGGTTGGGGGGTCGAGAAGAACGAGAACGGCTACCGGACCGTCTCCCATAACGGAGGGATGCCCGGCGTCAGCACGGAGCTCAAGCTCGTGCCGTCCGAGAACATCGCCGTCTGTGTCCTGGCCAACGGCTCCCACGACCGCATTTACAGCCTGTCCGAGGATATCCTGGCGGTCCTTCTCCCCAAGTACGGCGAGGCCCTCAAGGCGCGCAAGAAGCCGGAGGAAAGGAAATCCGGGAAGTTCGTTCCGCCCGCCGAGCTCCTGGGGACCTGGAGCGGCCGCCTGCGGACCTATGAGGGCGATACGCCCCTGACCGTCGTCTTCGAAGCCGACGGCGACATCCACATCAAGCCCGCAAACGGGCTGGAGACGCTCCTCAACCCGCTCCCAAACGGGGTGTCGGTCGACAAGCGCATTCTCGTTGCGGGCGTCACTCCGGCCCAGATCCCGACCGCCGACGCCGCGAAGCATCCTCATAACGCCTATATCGCCCTCAGGCTCGAGGCCGGGAGACTCACGGGCTTTGCGGCCGCCATGAACAGCCGCTGGTCCGCGCTCGCGTCCTATGTCGAGCTGAAAAAGGACGGAGCCAAACGGTCCTGAGCATCAAGGAGGAGCCGGCCATGACCGAGTGGTATAAGGAGTTCTTCAACGGGATCCCGATGGACTTCTGGCGCCAGGCGATCCCTCAGGATTGGACGGCGGACGAGGTCCGCTTCCTGGAGAAGTGGGCCGGGGTCGCCAAGGGCGGGACGTTCCTCGATGTGCCGTGCGGCTTCGGCCGGCACGCCCTCGAGCTCGCCCGGAACGGGTACCGGGTCACCGGCGTGGATATCTCGGCCGAGGCGATCGACGCGATGGCCCGGGCCGCGAAAGCGGAGAAGCTCGACGTGCGGGCCGTTCTCGGGGACATCCTCGATATGCCGCCTTTCGAGCCGTGCGACGGGGCTTTCTGCCTGGGCAACAGCTTCGGTTATTTCGACCCTGCCGGCATGGCGGCCTTCGTCGCCAAGGTCGCGGCGGCGCTGAGGCCCGGGGGACGCTTCATCGTCAACACGGCCATGGCGGCCGAGAGCATCCTGCCGGATTATCCCGAAAAGGATTGGACCCAGGCCGGGGACGTCACGCTCCTCGACGAGAACACGTACCTGGCCCGGGAGAGCACCATCGAAACCCGGTACATATTCGTCAGGGACGGACGGACCGAGACGAGAACGTCCCGGCATCTGGTTATGACCGTCGCCGGGATCGCCCGGCTCTTAGAAGCGGCGGGGCTCAGGACCGTCGAGATGTTCGGTTCGACCGAGGGGGACCCGTTCCGCCTGAGGTCGCCCCAGCTGTATCTCGTCACGGAAAAGGCCTGAGCCTATCCGACGGGCCCCGGAAAGGAGGGAGCATGGAACGAAGGGATTTCATCAGGAAGACGCTTGCCTGCGGGGGCGCCGCGGGCCTTTCCCTGAGCGGGCCGAAGCTTGGGACCGGAGGCGGGCCGGAGGCTTCGACGATCTGGTCCGATCCTCTGGTCGACCAGGTCAAGGTCGCCATGCTGTCGATGCAGAGGATGGCCTGGGAGCAGGGGACCGCCGCCCAGGCGATCCTCGAATGGGGGGACTCCGACCTTGTCGTCCTGATGGCCAAAGAAGCCGTCCTGCGGATCAGCGAAGACGGCCGGCTCGGCCAGATCAACGACAACCACGGGGTCACGGACCCGGGCTCGAACGGCGAAGCCGTCCTCTTCGCCGCGAAGCTCACGGGGGAGCCCGGCCTCAAGGCGGGGGCGGACAGGATGCTGGATTATTTCCTCCACAAGGCGCCCAAGACCGAGGACGGGACCCTCTATCATATCGACGACAGGCCCCAGGTCTGGATCGATTCCATGTACATGGCCCCCCCGTTCCTGGCGGTCGCCGGAAGGCCGGACGAAGCCCTGAAGCAGATCGAGGGGTTTCGAAAGCTCCTTTGGAACGGGGAGCGGAAGCTCTTTGCGCACATCTGGGACGACGCGAAGCACGATTTCGGCCGAAAGGCGTTCTGGGGCGTGGGCAACGGTTGGGCCGCGGCGGGGATGACCCGGGTCCTCAAGGCCCTGCCCGTCCGGATGACGTCGGAGAGGACAAAGCTCGCGGGCTATATCCGGGACGTCGTCGACGGCTGTCTCGCCTGGCTGAGGCCCGACGGCTTCTTCCATGACGTCGTCGACGACCCGAAGTCCTTCGTCGAGACGAACCTCGCCCAGATCATGGCCTACACGATCTACCGCGGTCTTGCGGACGGCCGGTTCGACGCCTCTTACAGGGCGCGGGCCGACAAGATGCGCGACGCGGCCCGTTCGAAGGTGGACCGGCTGGGATTGGTCAGGGACGTCTGCGGCTCGCCGACGTTCGAGGCCCCCGGGACCGCGACCGAAGGTCAGGCTTTCTTCATCCTGATGGAAGCCGCCCGCCGGGACCTCCTGACGGCTTAAGCTTCGGCGTCATCGGCCGTCGGCCCAAGGGTCGCGCTTACGGCGGTGATCTGCGAACCGCCGAAGACCCGCGATGTCCGCGCGGCCCGATGCCTTCAATGCCCGTGGCGGTGGTGTACGTCGGGCCAATGTCCGTGCATGTGCTCCGTCTCCGGATGCTCGTGCGAGTGAGAATGGGATATTCCGGGATCCCCGGGGTGGGGGTGATCGTGGTGAAGGTCGGTGTGGACGTGGGGATGCGTGTGCGTCAGAGGCGGGTGCCTATGCGCATGGGCGTGCTTTTCGCCGGCGATGAGGAAGACTCCGACGGCCATCAGGGCGGCCGCCGGCCCGAGGGTCCAATGGGCGGACTCTCCCAAAATGGGGAGCGCGACAGCCGCCCCGACGAAGGGGGCAAGGCCGAAGAAGGTCCCGGTCCGAAACGCGCCGAGCCGTCGGAGGGACCCGATGAACAACACCAGGCTGAATCCATAGCAGACGGCCCCGACGGCCAAGGCCGAGACCGCGGGAAGCCCGATCGGCGTCCGCTCTCCGGCCGCCGCGGCCAGCCCAGGGAGAACGCTCCCGCCGCGACCCCCTTGATCCCCGCGATGAGGACGGGGTCCTTGTCCGAGATGTTCCGGGTCAGGTTGTTGTCCAGCCCCCAGCTCACCATGGCGACGAGGACGAGCAGAGGGCCCGAGGCTTCGAAGCGGCCGCTTCCGGGGTCCCATGTCGTGAGGAGTCCCGCCGCGGTCATCGCGGCCAGGGCCGCCCAGGTCCTGCGTCCGGCCGGCTCGCGGAAAAGGAGGACGGCGATGAGGGCCGTAGCGAGCCCCTCGAGGTTGAGCAGGAGCGAGGCCGAGGCCCCCGACGTCCTCTCCAATCCCAGCATCAGGCAGACGGGCCCGACGACCCCTCCGGCCGCGATCGCCCCGGCCAGCCAGGGGAGGTCCCCGGCGCGAAGGGGATCGAACCGGCGTCCGGCGTCCGCGCGGCGGATCCGCCGGGAGATCCATCGGGCGCAGGAATACAGGGCCAGCCCTGCGAAGGCCCCGACGTAGAGGAGCCCCGCCATCGAGATCGGAGGGATGTCCCTTAAAAGGAGCTTGGACAGGGGAGCGGCCAGGCCGAAGGCCAGGGCGGAAAGCATGACCGGGACGAAGGGCCGGACGTTCATTTTTGGGCGCAGCGGATGCCGCGCGGGTTGAAGCACTTGTTGCAGGAGATGCAGTCGGACCTGTCGATCGCGCCTTCCCGGAACCTTCGGACGAGATAGGGATCGCGGATGAACGGCCGGCTCATCGAGACGAGATCCACCCGCCCCTCGGCCACGAACCTTTCGGCGGCGGCCAGGGTCCGGATCCCGCCGAGTCCCGAGACGGGTATATGCACAGCCCTCTTGATGGCCGCGGCGTTCTCGACGAAGTAGCCCTCGTCCGCCTCGGCCCGGAGGCCCGTCCAGACCGAGCCCTTTCCCGACTTCGGCCATGCCGCCGCTCACCTCGATGCCGTCGAGCCCGTCGGCTTCGAGGATCCGGGCGGCCGCGACGGCGTCGTCGAGGGTCAGCCCGTCGGCCAGGAAATCCGTGGTGTTGAGCTTGGCCATCACCGGGAAATCGCGTCCCGCCCCGGCCTTGATCCCGCGGAGGATCTCGACGGCGACGCGGACCCGGTTCGCGAGAGTCCCGCCCCATTCGTCCGTCCTGCGGTTCGTGTGGGGAGAGAGGAAGGAGCTGAGAAGATAGCCGTGGGCGGCGTGGATCTGGACGCCGTCGAAGCCCGCGCTCCTGGCCCGAAGCCCGGCCCGGACGAAATCCCCGATCAGGGTCTCTATCTCGCCGGGCGTCATTTCCCTTGGGGTGACCTTCGAAACCGGGTCGTGAACGGCGGAAGGCGATACGGGCGTTCCCCCGACGTATCTCGTCTTCGTCTGCCGCCCGGCGTGGGCGAGCTGGACGAAGACCTTGGAGGAGAGGCCGTGGACGGCTTCGGCGATGCGGGCGAGCCCGGGGACGAACCGGTCGTCGTGGACGGCGAGTCTGATTCGGGCCGGCCTTGCCCAGAGGATGGATGTAGGCGTGCCCCGTGATGATCAGGCCGACCTCGCCCTCGGCGAGGGTCCGGTAAAGGCCGACCTGCCTGTCCGTGACCTCGCCCGCGTCGGTGGCCATGTAGTCCTGCGTCGCGGACCGGACGAACCGGTTGGGGAGGGTCAGGGGGCCCAGGCGGAGGGGGGTCAGAAGGACGGAGGCCTTATTCGGGTCGCTCATGGAGGGATTGTATACGAAAAAGAAGCCCGAGTCCTCGTTTTCATGTCGCCTGTCCCGCCCCGCTCCTGGGATTTGACATCGCCGCTCATTTTATCGTATGACACACGAGAAGGCGCCGACGGGTGTCCGGACTCGAGCGGAAGGAATCGCCTCTTCGACGAGGCCCGGATCCGGTCGGTGACACTTTCGTAGCCATGAGCGACCCCGAGCGCGAGGTCCTGGACTTCCTGGAAGCCATGGGGATTCCCTACGTCCGTCACGAACATCCCCCGGTCGCCACGGTGGCCGAGGCCGAGAAATATTGGACGAGCCTCCGCGGGGCGCACTGCAAGAACCTTTTCCTGCGCAACAACAAGGGCAATCGCCATTATCTCGTGGTCGCCGAAGCCTCGCGGCGGGTCGATCTCAAGGCCCTGACCAGGACCCTCGGTGAGGACCGGTTGAGCTTCGCCTCGGCCGAGCGACTGATGAGATACCTGGGGCTCGAAGCGGGCTCGGTTTCGCCCTTCGGCCTCATCCACGATACGGGGAAGGCCGTCCGTGTCGTCGTGGACGCCGGGCTGAGGGACGCGGGGAAGGTGGGCTTCCACCCCAACGTCAACACGGCAACCCTGGAGATATCCTTCGGGGATTTCGAGAGGTTCCTCGCCCGCTGCGGGAACGCGGTGGAATACGTCGGGTTCGAATGACGTCACGCGGAAGGCGAAGCGCCGGAGTCCGAAGCGAGGCCCGGGGTCAACCCCATGCAGGCCCCGGTATTCATGCCGGGAATCGAGGGGTTGACATCCCGGCGTCGCGAACCTAATCTGTAGGTTCGATGCCCGTCGAATCCGAAGAGACGAGGAGGAAGCCCATGCCGGCCGTCCTGTTCCTGCTGATGCTCTGCGCGGGGAGCGCCGTTGCCGCGGACATCCGCGTTCCGGAGCCGAAGATCCCGTTCGAGCCCCGGTTCTATGTCTGTTATCGGGTCCAGAAGCCGCCGGCGATCGACGGCCGGCTCGACGAGGCGTCCTGGAAGAAGGCCGACTGGACCGAGGGCTTCGTCGATATCGAGGGGCCCGCCAGGCCGACGCCCCGCTTCCGGACCCGGGTCAAGATGCTCTGGGACGACGCCTATTTCTACATCGCCGCCTATCTCGAGGAGCCGCACGTCTGGGCCACCTGACCGCGAGCGGGATTCCGTCATCTTCCAGGACAACGACTTCGAGGTCTTCATCGATCCCGACGGCGATACCCACGACTATTACGAGCTCGAGATGAACGCCCTCAACACGGTCTGGGACCTCCTGCTCGTCAAGCCCTACCGCGACGGCGGCCCGGCCGTCAACGCCTGGGACATCCAGGGCCTGAGGACCGCGATCGCCGTCAACGGGACGCTCAACGACCCGACGGACAAGGACAAGGCCTGGACGGTCGAGATGGCCCTGCCCTGGGCCGTTCTCAGGGAGTGCCTCCCGGCAACAAGCCCGCGGCCCGCTCCGGGCGACCAGTGGCGGGTCAATTTCTCGCGGGTCGAATACCGCGTGGACGACGGAGAACGGCGCCTATGTCAAGGCCAAGGACCCGGCGACGGGAAGCCCTTACCTCGAGGACAACTGGACCTGGACGCCGCAGGGCCTCATCAACATCCACTATCCCGGAGATGTGGGGCTACGTCCAGTTCTACCGACAAGGTCGCCGGCAAGGGGAAGGAGATGTTCGACCGACGCCCGAGGAGCCGGTGAAGTGGGCCCTGCGGAGGATCTATTATCGCGAGTGGGCCTTCCGCGGGACGAACGGCGCTTCGACGCGGACCTCGAGGACCTCGGCCTCGGGGACGATAAGGCGCTGAAGATCGACGGCTGGACCTTCCCGCCGTCCATCCAGACGACCGCGAGCCTGTTCGAGGCGGTCTACCGGCCAAGGGACGGGGAGAGCTGGCACATCCGCCAGGACGGGCTCGTCTGGAAGGAAGCGCCCCGCGCCCGGCGATGGACAATAGAGAGGAGGACGCATGAGAAAGTCGATCCCGAAGGCGTTCATCGTCCTGGCCATCATCTCGTCGTCGTCGTCGGCCGCTTCGCGACCGACGGCGGCAGCCGGGTCCGGCCGGGGGCTTCCCGGCCGCCAAGCCCGGAGACGCGTCGGGATGTCGTCGGAGCGGCTGGCGCTCCTCGACACGCTCATGAACGAAGCCGTCGACCGCAAGGATTTTCCCGGGCGCCGTCCTCCTCGTGGCCCATAAGGGAAGGACCGTCTAGCGGAAAGCCTTCGGCCTGAGTCAATGGGTCCCCGAGACCGCGGCCGATGACCGCCGATATGATCTTCGATCTGGCCTCCGTCACCAAGCCCGTGGCCACGGCGACGTCGATCATGATCCTCGTCGAGCGGGGCCACATCCGGCTCTGGGACAAGGTCAAGGACTACGTCCCGGAGTTCGCGACCTATCTCCTCGAAGGGGGGATCGCCGGGGAAGACGCCCGGCTCTGGCAATCTCCTGACGCACACCTCGGGCCTGCCGTCCCTACACGGACGCCAAGGAGGTCGAAGCCGTATCGGGAATCCCTGTCCCGACCGACGTCCTGGTCAAGCTTATCGCCGGGATCCCCAAGGAATCGCCGGTCGGGAGCGGACTTCATCTACAGCTGCCTGAATTACATCACCCTGGCCCACATCGTCCAAGACGTGTCCGGGAAGGACCTCGACGAGTTCGCCGCCGAGAACATCTTCAAGCCCCTGGGGATGACCCGGACCTTTTTCATCCCGCCGGCCGACCTGCCTCGACCGGTGCGTGCCGACGGAGGTCGTCGACGGGAAGCCCCTCCGCGGCGTCGTCCACGATCCGCTGGCCCGGCTCCAGGGCGGCGTTTCCGGGAACGCCGGGCTGTTCTCGACGGCCGACGACCTGGCCGTCTTCGCCCAGATGCTGCTCGGCGGAGGAGCTTATCGGCAGTCCGCGTCCTCAGCCCGCTCACCGTCGAGCGCATGACCGAGATCTTCCCGAAGGCCGGCAAGCCGGGCCGGGGCCTCGGCTGGGACATCGACACCGATTACGCGACCGTCCGGGGCGACCTCTTCGGCCCCGGATTCCTACGGCCACTCCGGCTATACGGGGACTTCGATCTGGATCGACCCGGAGACCCAGGACCGTCGGTCATCTTCCTGACGAACCGGGTCCACCCCGACGACAAGGGCGACATCATCGCCATGAGGAGCAAGGTCGCCAACGTCGTCGCGAGCTCGATCCTGGTGAAGTGAGCCGAAGCCCGTGGACAAGCGGGCCGGCATGTGATAAATAAACTTCAAGGACCCTCAAAGCCATGCCGACGCCGATCGAACGCGAGATCTTAATCAAGGCCTCCAGGGGATACGAGATCCTCCGGGATGCCCTCGAGGTTTTCCGGGAATACCTGAAAGCCGAGACTCCGTCGAGCTCCCCCGAATATTATCGGGCCCGGAACCTGCTCAAGGAGGGGCATGTCTTCTGTCAGGACGTAGTTAAGGTAGCCAAGAAGCTCCTGGGTCCCGTCCCCGTTTACGCGCCGCGGGAATACGAGGATCTGAGGCGGCGGACCCTCGAAGAGAACCGGGTCACCGTCCAAGGCGAGGACCCGGACGCCCTCAGGAACCAGCTATCGGAGGACGCGCTCCTGCGGTCCATGATGTCCGAGAGCGAGATCGGCGACTACCTGCGCGATCACTTCGAGGCCCAGCGTTCGGGCAAACGGAAGCTCGTGAACATAAAGGCGCGGATGATGATCGACAAGCTCTACGCCCTGCTCGAGCAAGGCCTGACCGCCCAGAAGGCCGCCCAGAGAAAACAGCAGGGCCTTCCGCCGGAGTGAGCCCGGGGCCCGCGAAATTCCTTCGACCTCAGTCGAAGACCTGTTTCAACAGGTCGACCAGCCCGAGGGCGTACTCGATCTCGGTCAGGGGGATCTTCTTGGCCTGGGCGATCTCGGTGAACCGCCCGTCCTTGTTGCTGTCCTTGGTGACGACGAGGTAGTCGGCGAACGGGGCCACGGCGTCGATCATCCGCTCGTTGTCGCTGCCGGCCGGGCCGCGCTTCGATTCCCCGCCGATGTGGACGGCCATGACGAAGATCTTCTTCTGCTTGCAGAGTCGATGACCTTCTTCAGGCGGGCCTCTTCGCTGTCGAGGGTCAGGCCCGAGGCGCCCATGCCCTTGAGGCTGGCGCCGATGGCGAAGATGACGGTCTTGTAGGGCGTGCCCGTCGGGATACTTGGCGAGGTCCGTGTGGACTCTCGACGTGGAAGCCGGGGCCGGACTCGCGTCCGCCCAGGCCGACGCCGTCGGCCACCATCTCGGCCGTCGGGACGTCGCAGTAATCGTAGGCGATGCCGGCCTCGTCGAGGACGATGTTGAGCGTCGTCGACGTCGGTGCTCTGGCCGGCCGAGGTCGTCAGGACGGGCAGCCGGACTTGGGCACGGCCTGGCCGGCGATGAGGGCGGCCAGGCCAGGACCGCGAGCGGCGGCCAGGACGAATAGGATCTTCTTGTTCATGGCGGTCTCCTTCTTACTTCTTGTCTCGGGCTCCATGAGGATATCGAAGGCCCGGACGGCCTTGCTGCCACCAGTCGGGGTGGCCGGCTGGCCGCGGCCGGACGCCGCGCTTCTCGGCGTTGTACAGGTCGAGCTGGTTGTACTTGACGAGGAGGTCGTCGCCGAGCTTCCACCAGGCGTTGGATGACCGTCGTCGGCGTTGTTGATGGCGAAATCCGGTCAGGAACTCGGCGCGCCTTGGCCGGCTTCTTCTTGTAGAAGCGCCAGGGCCTGCGCGTCGATCTCGGGGATGCGGGCGATGAGCCCCGTCCTCGTATTTCTCCTGGGCCGTCTTGACGTCCTCGATGGCCTCGGAGTAGGCGACCTGGACGTGGAAATCGATGTAGTCGAAGGCCCAGCGGGCCGAGTCGCGGTTGAAGGTCCAATGGTCGCCGACCGTGAACGATTTGGGGATCTCGGTCATGCCCGGCGTAGAAGCGGCATGTAGCAGGACGTGTCCTGGGCGCCGAGGGCGATCCAGACGATGCCGCCGATCGGGTCGGGCAGGCCGCGCCCGGCACTGGGTGACCGTCGTGTACTCGACGTTGGGCACGCTGATCGATGCCGGGTCCCGCTGGTAGTAGTTCGGGTTCTTGAACGGGCCGCCGCGGATGCCCTGGACCGGGATCGAAGACCGTGCCCTGGCTCTTGTCCCGGGTCATGTCCATGACGTCCTGGACCGAGAGCTTCTTGTCGGGCTTGACCGAGAAGGGGAGGTCCATGTTGGGCGTCTCGGGCTGAGCTTCTGCGACGGGGCGACGAGGTCGAAGAAGCGCCACAGCCGCTGGACGCGGCCGTTCCGTGCTCACGGCGCTGCCCTCGACCGGGGAATAGGCCCTCTTCCAGCTGAACGGCTTGCCGCTCTTGGGATCGTAGAGCCCATGTCGACGGCCAGCGAGACGACGTTCGGGCGAGGCCATGAAGAAGTCCTTGTTGGCCAGGTCGATCTCGCCGATCCGCGATTCGTTCGGGCAGACGCTGACCTCGTCGTCGGGGACGCGCTGGGCGCACCAGACCGCGCCGGGCTTGCCGCTCTTCGGGCGTCCACAGCGGGCCGACGGGCATGATCTCGAAGATCCAGACCTCGTTCGGGTCGGCGACGGCCAGCATCTCGCCGTCGTCGTGGAAGCCGTAGCCGTACTTCTCGGCCAGCGAGCCCATGATCTGGATGGCCTCGCGGGCCGTCGCCGCCCGCTCCATGGCCAGGAGGGTCAGCATGCGTCAGGTCGAGCTGGCCGCCGGGGTGGGGTTGCTGAGCTTGCGCTGGCGAGCCGATGGTCGATTCGCCGATGGCCACCTGCTTCTCGTTCATGTAGCCGAACATGCCGTGGTGGTAGGCGTAGGTGTGGGGGACCTCGGGGATCTCGACGCCCGTCGAAGTTCGTCTTGATAGAGGTCCCACTTGAGCCCCTCCTTCGGCGGCCAGGTCTGGTACTGGAGATGTGGTAGATCTTGCGCATCTCGACCCGGGCTTGTGGTCGGCGGCGGGGACGTGGCGCCAGGTCCAGTCGCAGACGCCGCAATCGCAGGTGTGGGTGCGTCATGATCGAGCCGTCCGTCGAGGCGTCCCTGCCGACCAGGATGGACGGTGCAGGCCTCGGCCGAAATCGCTCCGGGGCGGGGTCGACCGGGCACGGAGGAGCGAGGCGTCGGCCCGGACGATGGACAGGGCCAGGATCAGGCCGAAGGCGAAGAGCCGGGGCTCCGTGGATCTTCCTTTCAGACACACTTTCCTCCTGAACGGCTTCTCGGGCTCCGCCGGCCGGCCGGCCTCGCTCAATCCGTGACGACGGACCGCGGGTCCGGCCTTCGCGGGGTCGTGGAAGTAGCGGCCGACGCCGTTCTTGACGACGTCGGCGTAGCGGGGAACGCCCCGGACGACGATCTCCCGGCCGGGCGTCTTCTTGGAGTACTGCCGGAGGATCTCCAGGGTGACCGACAGGTGCTGGCCGACCCGCTTGTCCATGCGGCCAGCCGCGACTCGTCGTAGGGGACGAAGAGCTTCTTCTTCCCGGCCAGGCTGAGCAGGAACGGGTCCTTGCCGTCGAGCAGAAGCTTGACCGTCTTCGGCCCGGTCGGCTGGTCGAGGAAGGGGATGGGCGCCTCGAGCAGGAAGGGCAGCGGTCCCGGAATGGTCGCCGATCTCCCGGTGGGACAGGCCGCGGAAACCCGACGGCGAGGGTTCGACGTGGTTGTCGAAACCCTCCGTGGCCTTGACGGTCAGGGAGGCCAGGGTGGCGATCTTGGACGACCTTTCCGGGGCGACGATGCAGTTCGTCACCGGGAACATGGTCTCGGCGCCGTGGAGGTCGATGGCGACGTCGATCTTCTCCCGCCGCATGAGCTCCATGGCCGCGAAGGTCACCCGCTCCATGAGCGGCCCGTCGGGCCGGCCCGGCCAGGTCCGGTTCGTGTTGCGGACGTCGATGTAGGACAGGAGCTGTCGTTCGGGATAGTGGATGTAGACGTCGGGATCGGGCCATTGGTCGAGGGGCGAGGCGTCGCGGTTGCCCAGGCGGAAGCGCTTCCGGCCCCAGTCGGTCGGGATGTCGAAATAGAGGGGATAGCCGTCGCCGGGCCGGGTGTTGCGGCTGGCGCTGTTGTTGAATGACGGGGATGACGTAGAGCGTCCCCTTCTCGACGACGGCGTTCTCGATGACGATGATGGCGGCCAGCATGCCGGCCGGCTCGTTGGCGTGCGTGTCGGCCATGATCAGGGCCTTGCCGCCGGGCTCGCTTGCCTTCGAGGACGTAGACCGTCGTGTCGGCCATGGTCCCTCTCGAGGCCGGGCGAGAAGTCGCTGAGGCGGGCGACCCGCGTCACTCCGGGCCCGTCGACGATCGGGACTTCGAAGTGCCGGTGACGGGCGAGCGGAAGCCCCCCCGAAGACGAGGAGCGCGGCGAAGGCCGCCGCCAGGAGTCCTTTCGTGAGCGCGTTCGTGCTTCATGGGAGCCGTCTCACTTGACCCGCAGGAGCCGCAGGACGAGGGGGACCATGACCAGGAGGTAGAGCCAGAGCTCTTCCCGGCTCTCCTTCTCCCGGACGAAGTTCCAGACAGAGGATCCCCGCGAGAAAGGCGCATGAGGACATAGTACGCGATCATGATCACGAGCGTGCCATCTCGTTACATGCTCCACCGGACCAGGAAGGCCAGCTTGGCGCTGAAGATGACCATGAGCAGGCCGACCGCCGTGATGACGAGCCAGGGCAGCCAGGTCGCCTTGCAGGAACTTCCAGTAGGACCCCTTGTATTCGGAGACCATGACGCTCAGCCGGCCGATCAGGGCCGTCGGCGGCAGGCCGTCGCCCGAGGGGCCAGAGGAGGCTCAGGCCGGCGATGACGACGGTCGCGTGGAAGCCCAGCGAGTCCAGGTACCAGATGAGGGGGATGCCGATGATGGCCGCGCCGCCGTAGGTCAGGACGCCCTTCGGAGAAGGGGATGATGACGGGGAGAAGGACGAACAGGAGGACGAGCGGGATGGAGATGACGGCGAAGGACAGCAGGCCCCGGACGCCCGTCGCGGTCATGATCTGCTGGAGCATGCCGACGACGACCATGGTCGAAAGGAGCGGGCAGGAGCCTCTTGACCGTGTCCGGGACAGCGTCAGGATGTCGATCCGCTTCGGGCTGAGCCAGGACGGCCACGGCGGCGGAGATCGACGAACTCGAGGGCCAGGCCGAAGATGGGCGTCGCGAACGGCCAGATCCGGTAGGCCGCGACCAGGCCGAAGAAGACGACGAAGGGGAGGAGGACCCGCCACCAGGCTCATGCCGTGCCGGGACGGCGGGCAGGCCCGCGAGGACTTCGTCGAGGCTCGGCGTCCCCTCCTTTTTCCAGCCGAGGACGAGCACGGTGAACGTCCCCAGGAGGAGGACCGGGATGCCCAGGGGGAGCTCGAAGCCGACGTAGGGGATGGCCGTCCCGGCGCAGAGGATCATGGCCCAGATGTTGACGGGCGGGGCGGCCGCGCTCAGGCCGGCGACGATGAACAGGATGGCCGCGACCCGCTTCTTGGGGACGCCGAGGCGGCCGAGGGCCAGGGCCACGGGGGCGCCGACGACGAGCAGGGAGACGCTCCCGGCCCCGGTCAGGGCGCCGGGGATGAGGATGATGACCATCAGGACGAGAAGGGCGACGACCCGGGCGTCGGTCGAAGGCCTGCAGGGTCGCCCGGACGACGTAGTCGACGCCGCCCGATTCGTTGACGATGGCCATGAAGAGCGTCGCCGTGAAGAAGACGAGGATGACGTCGAGGTAGGTGAACGCGCCCTCGACGAGGTGGCGGGGGAGCTCGCCGACGGGCGGCGTGTCGAGGACGGCCCCGGCCAGGCCCCCGGCCGCCGCGGCGCGAACATGCTGATCTCGACGGAGAGCTTCCGGCGCCTTGGCCGCGGCGTAGGCGGCGACCATGACGGCCAGGATCGAGGAGGATCTGGATGTCATGCTCACGTTCCCGGGCATTTTACCGCAGAGCCCGGATCACGGTCAAATACGGGCGCCCGGGCGGGGACCCGCAAGGAGCCGCGGCCTCGAGAAAATGGTATAATGTTGATAAGATTTATAGGGATAAAGGAGATCGCACCTGCCCGGCATTTCGGCGAGCGATGGAACGAACCCGGCCCGAACGGAGTTTGACCTATGGACAGGTTCAGACGAAAGATGTCGGGCAACCTCGGAAGGCGCGTCCCTTTTCCGCTCCGCTCCGTTTCGGAGTAAAATATGGCTCTCGAAGGAGGCACACCATGTCGGTCCCGTTCACGCATAAGGTCGGTGGGTCTGGCCGCGGCGATCCTCATGGGCTTCGTCGCCGCTGGCCGCGCCTCTCGCGGCCCAGTATTACGGCCGGAACAAGGTCCAGTACCAGAAGTTCGACTTCAAGATCATGAAGACCCGGCATTTCGACATCTACTTCTATCTCGAGGACCGAGGAGACGGTCAAGCAGGCCGGCCTGATGGCCGAGCGCTGGTACTCCCGGCTTTCCCGGATGTTCAACCATGAGCTCAAGGGCCGCCAGCCCCTGGTCCTCTACGTCGAGCGGGCCCCGAGTTCCAGCAGACCACGGTCATTCCCGGAGATCATGGGCGAGGGCACCGGCGGCGTCACCGAATCGTTCAAGCGCCGGATCATCCTGCCCTACGGGCGCCTCGCTCAGCCGAGACCGACCATGTCATCGGGCACGAGCTCGTCCACGCCTTCCAGTACGACATCATGGCCCAGGGCCACTCGGACCAGCCGCGGGGCAACGAGGACTGCCCTGCGCATCCCCCTCTGGTTCATCGAGGGCATGGCCGAGTACCTGTCCATCGGGCCCGTCGACCCCAACACCTCCATGTGGATGCGGGACACGGTCCGCCGCAAGGAGCTGCCCCAGCTCAGCAAGCTCGAGAACTCCTACAAGTACTTCCCCTACCGCTACGGCCAGGCCGTCTGGTCCTACATCACCGGCCGGCTGGGCGACGAGGTCATCGGCAAGATGATGAAGACCGTCGGGCGCGCCGGGGACTACGAGACCATTCTCGAGAGTCATCCTGGGGATCAAGCTGAAACAGATCTCCGCCGACTGGCACAAGGCGATGCAGGACGCCTACGCGCCCGCTCTACGAGAAGACCCAGATGCCCGACAAGGTCGCCAAGCCCCTCGTCCTGGGCGTCCGAAGACGAACGTCTACAACATCTCTCCGTCCCTCAGCCCCGACGGCAAGGAGATGGTCTTCCTGTCCACGCGGGACCTGTTCTCCATCGACCTCTACCTGGCCGACGCCGAGACGGGCAAGGTCAAGCAGGAAGATCATCTCGACGGCCGTCGACCCCCATTTCGAGAGCCTCCAGTTCATCCGCTCGGCCGGGTCCTGGGACGCCAAGGGCGAGAAGTTCGTCTTCGGCGCGCGTCGCCAAGGGCCGGCCGCTCCTGACGATCATCAACGTCCCGAAGAACAAGATCGAGCGCGAGATCCCGTTCCCCGAGCTGGGCGAGATCCTCAGCCCCTGCTGGTCGCCCGACGGCCGCTACATCGCCTTCTCGGCCCTGGCCGGCGGCGTCTCCGACATCTTCATCTACGACCTCAAGACATCCACCGTGAAGCAGATGACCCGGGACTTCGTTCGGCGACCTCCAGCCCGCCTGGTCCCCGGACGGCACGACGATCGCCTTCGTCACCGAGCGGTTCTCGACCAACCTCGACTGGATGGACATCGGCAACTACGAGCTGGCCCTCCTCGACCCGCGACCGGGCCAGGTCGAGAAGGTCCTGGCCTTCCCGACGGGCAAGAACATCAATCCCCAGTGGACCGCCGGATTCGAAGAGCCTCTATCTTCCTCTCCGATCAGAGCGGCAAGACCGACCTCTACCGGATCGAGCTGGCCACGGGCAAGATCCGCGAGGTCACGAACCTCTACACGGGCATCAGCGGGCATCACCGAGCTCAGCCCGGCCATCTCGGTGGCCCAGGATACGGGGCGCCTCGTCTTCAGCGGCTACGACCAGGGGCGCTATTCGATCTACTCGATCGACGACCCGCCGAAGCCCTCGAGGGCCAGTCGTTCCTGGCCCAGTTCGGGGAGACGAACCTGGCGATCCTGCCGCCGCGCAAGGAGGCCGAAGGGGCCCTGCTCGGGCTCCTGAAGAACCCCCTGTTCGGCCTGCCCAAGGACACGAACTTCACGGTCTCGGCCTACAAACCCAAGCTGAGCCTCGATTACGTGACCCCGCCGATCGATCGGCGATCGGCGTCGACCGCTACGGCACCTACGGAGCGGGCGGCGTCGCCGCCTATTGGAGCGACATGCTCGGGCTATCATACGCTGATGACGATGGCCCAGACGGGCAACCGGCTCATCGACACCGACGTCGTCCTGGCCTATCAGAACAGCCGGAACCGGGTGAACTGGGGGGCCGTCGCCCAGCGGATCTCCTATCCCTATCCGTTCTATTCGGTCGCCGTGGGCGAGGTCTTCGGCGAGCCGGCCTATATCGAACAGGAGAACATCTATCGCCAGATCAACTACGATTTCTCGGGCTTCGGCTTCTACCCGCTCAGCCAGGTCCAGCGGCTGGAATTCTCGGGCGGGTTCCGTCTACTGGACTTCAACTGGACGGTCTACACCCGGGCTTACGCGCTCATCGACAACGTCCTTCTGATGAACGAGAAGAACACCATCCCGACCGGCAAGAGCCTGAGCTTCGGCTACGTGTCCGGAACCTACATCTACGACAGTACCATCTTCGGCGCCACGAGCCCGCTCCTCGGGAGGTCCGACGCGATCCAGTTCTCGCCTTCGGTCGGCTCCCTGACCTACTTCACGGTCCTGGCCGACTTCCGCAGGTATTACGTCCCCGTCAAACCATTCACCCTGGCCTTCCGGGCGATGCACTACGGCCGCTGCGGCAAAAGCTCGGAGGATTCGAGGATGTGGCCCATGTACATCGGCTATTGGGACCTGGTCCGGGGCTACGAGTCCTTCAACTACGGGAACCAGGACGAGCTCAACGAGTTCGATGTCAACCGCCTCTACGGCAGCCGGATGATCATCGCCAATGCCGAGATCCGCTTCCCGCTGTTCAGGCTCCTCGGTATCGGAAAAGGATATTACGGGCCGTTCCCGATCGAGGCCTTCGGCTTCTACGATATGGGCATCGCCTGGGATTCCGTGAACAAGGCCTCCTTCCTTTCCGGGGGCACGCGGAAGCCGGTCACGAGCGCCGGGTTCGGCCTGAGGACCAACCTCTTCGGCTACATCATCATCGGCCTGAACTACGTCTATCCGTTCCAGCGGCCGACCAAGGGGTGGCACTTCCAGCTGAGCATATCGCCCGGCTTCTAAGGGTTGCGCTTCGGGGGCCCGGGAACGAAGGCGTTCGTCCGCCGGGCATATTCCTCGAACTCCGGATTCCCGCGGTATTTTTTCTCGAGCAGAGGGATCCCCGAGACCTTCGTCAGGAGGAACGTCAGGACCAGAGGGCTGACGAGTCCGATCCAGCCGCCGGGGACCGAGAGCCCGAGGACCGCGAGCCCCCACCACATCAGCGACTCGCCGAAATAATTGGGATGGCGGCTGAGCCTCCAGAGGCCGCGGGTCATGATCCGACCCCGGTTCGCGGGCTCCCTCCGGAAACGCTTCAGTTGGCCGTCGCCGACCGCCTCGAAGACGAACCCGGCAAGCCAGATGACGACGCCGGCGACGGCGGGACCGCCGATCGCGGCCGAGGGAGCGCGGTTGATGAGAACGATCGGCGTCGCGATGAGTCCAAGGAAGATCCCCTGGAGAAGGAAGACCTGGAGGTAGCTCCTCAGGATGAACGTCCGGCCCCATCGCCTCCGCCACTGCGCATAGCGGAAATCCTCGGCCCGGCCGCGGTTCCGGAGGAAGACATGGGCCGAGAGCCTCAAGCCCCAGACGGAGACGAGGCCGCCCGCGAGGAGCTGGAGGGGCGTTCCGCCGGGCTCGAGGAGAAAGGTCACGGCCCAGACGACAAGAAAACCGATCCCCCAGCCGATGTCGGCGACGGAATTGTCCTTTCGGCGGAGGGCGACAGCGAAGAGGGCCGTCTGGAAGAGGAGAACGGCCAAGAAGGAAGCGAGCAGGTAGCCGCCGATGGTCATTCGCAAGTCATAGCGACCGCGACAAGCCCGGGACCGACGTGGACGCCGATGACCGGCGAGGCGCTCATGACGAACGCCGGCGGCCGCCCGAGGGCTTCGGTCAGCCTGGCGGCGTAGGCTTCGGCCCGCTCAGGGTCCTTGGCGTGGACGATGGCGTACGCGTGGATCCGTTGTTTCGAGGCGATCCTCCGGAGCTTCCGGACGATCTTCTTCATGTTGCCGTCACGGCTGAAAGACTTGCCCGCGGTCGTTCCCTTTCCCTCGCGGTCGATGGTGACGATGGGCTTGAGCTTGAGGGCGTTGGCCAGGAAGCCCTTCATCCGGCCGAGCCGCCCGCTGCGGACCATGTGCCGGATGCTTGTGACATCGACGAAGATCCCGGTCTTTGCGACCCATTCCTCGCAGAGCCCGGTGACGTCCTCGTGGCTCATCCCGGCTTCGATGGCCTCGGCGGCCCTCAGCGCGACGAGGCCGATCTGGGCGGAAAGCCCCCGGGAATCGACGATCGAGATCTTGAGGCCGGGGTTCCTCGTCGTCGCTACGCGGCAGGCGCTGTACAGGCCGGACATCTTTTCGGACAGGGTCAGGACGACCAGGGATTCGTAATGGCTTCCGAGGAAAGCGAAGAGCGCTTCGACGCCCGCGGCCGAGGGCTGGGCGCTCCGGGGGAGCTCGTCTTCCGTCTCGAACAGGCCGTAGAACTGGTCCGGGGTGATGGTCAGCTTGTCCAGGAAGAGGTCGGCCCCGAACGAAACCTGAAAGGGAAGGAGGTGGATCTGATGGCGGTCGAAGGCCTCGGCGGGCAGGTCGCAGGCGGAGTCGACGACCAGGGCGATCCGCGCCTTCGGGGAGTGGACGGCTTCCTGCTGCCGCCGCATGTCGTCGACTTTGATCTGGGCGACCGTGCCGAACTCCCGGGCCCTGAGGAACAGCCCGGCGGGGTCGTCGGAATGGACGTGGATGCGGACCAGCTCGTCCGAACCGGCGACGATCGCCGAATCCCCGAATTCCTGGACGAGGCCGCGGATGCGGTCGACGTCGAGCTCCTTGCCCGTGAGCAGGGCCTCCGAACAATACCGTCGCCCGAGCGGGCCGGCGTGCTTATGCACGGTGAAGGCCGGCGCGGGGGGCGGGTCCTCGACCACGGGGACGGACTTGAGGTCCCCCTTCTTTATGAAATGGACGACGCCCTCGAGGAAATCGACGAACCCCTTCGCCCCGGCGTCGACGACCCCGGCCTTGGCGAGCAGGGCGAGCTTCTTGGGGGTGTCCTGGAGCGACTTGCGGGCGGCGACCAGGGACCCCGAGAGGAGCTCGGCGTAATCGTGCGTCCTGTGGCGCTCCGCGTAGACCGCGTCGGCCCAGTCCCGGATCAGGGTGATCATGGTCCCTTCGACCGGGGTCAGGATGGACCTCGTGGCGTAGGCGACGGCCTTCTTCACGGATTCGGCGAAGTGAGCCGCCGCGACCCGGCGCTCGTTGCCGAGCTCGCGGCTGATGCCGTAGATGTACTGGGCGAAGATGAGGCCCGAATTGCCCCGGGCGCCCTGGAGGGCGGCCTGGGCGATGGACGTCAGGGTCGCTTTCATGGACCGGGAAGCCACCGCTCCCCGGGCGATGGACTTCATGGTCGAGGCCAGGTTGGTGCCCGTGTCGGCGTCGGGGACGGGGAAGACGTTGATCTTATTGAGGTAGTTCTGGTCCTGGATGACGGCGTTTCCACCCGCCAGGAAGGCGTGGTAAAGCCGGGGCCCGTCGAGGTATCTGATCTTCATGGTCGCTCGCTTGGGCGAGGCCCGAGACGCTTGTCGAGCGAATGAGGCCCCTCGAACATTATACCACGGCCGGGCCGACGCCCGGCGCTCCCGGCCTCAGGCTCACAGCTCCTTGATATAAATATCCTTGAAAGCGATGGACGCGACGCTGTCGTGGTTCTGCAAGCCCGATGTAGCCTTCAGGAGCGAGGTCCCGGACCTTGCCGCCGGGGTCGGCGTCCCAGTCCAGGACGGTCTTCCCGTTGAGCTCGACCTTGAGGCGGGCCCCCCGGAACTCGATCTTCAGATGGTTCCACTCGCCCGGTGGGCAGGGAGGCCCCGGTCGTGGGCGCCTCGATGTCGTAGGCGGCGCCGGTGTGGTGGATGCCTTCGCCGGCGTCGTCGATCTGGATCTCGATGGCGTGATAGATGTAGTCGTCGCTCGACGGGACGTCCGGGGACGCGGAGGAAGATGCCGGAGTTCGTCGTCGGCGTCGAGCACTTGAAATCGCACTCGAGGATGAAATCCGGTGACTTCTTCGCGGTACCAGAGCAGGCCCATGCCGCCCTGGCCCTCGAGGATCGCCGGTCTTCGGGTCGCACTCGAAAGCCGCCCGGGCCGTAGTGGTTCCAGCCGTACTTCTCGTAGCCGCCCTCGTCGCTTCGGAGGATCTGCGTGTAGCCCTCGTAATAGGTGAGGCTCTTGACGTTAGTCGATGCTCTTGCGGATGGCCGGCTCGGGTCGCCGACCTCGGCCTCGTTCTCGTATTCCATGGTCAGGTAGCCGTCGTAGTCCTGGAGGGTCAGCTCGGCCAGGAGGTCGCGGAGCCCGGCCTTGCCCGTGCCCCAGGCGACGTCATCGACGCCCTTCGCGCGTCCCGAAGTCGCTCCGGTCCTTGAGGTGGACGTCGAGGATGCGGCCTTCGAGCAGACTTGAAGGCTTCGCGCGGCTCGGTCACGCCGCGCATCCAGTGCCCGCTGTCGGCGCAGGAGCCGATGAGCGGCTCCTTGCCGTCGACGTCGCTGGCAGGACGGTCTCGGGTAGGCGTACTTCGCGGGCGCGGGGTGGTTGTGGATGGCGATCTGGATGTCATATTCCTCGACCAGCTTCTCGAGGAGCGTGAAATCGTCGTCCGCCGGCTCGCAGACGACGGTCGCGGATGCCCATCTTCCGGGCGAAGTCGAAGACCTTGCGCATGCTGGCTTCGGTCGTGCCGATGTCGACGACGCCGTAGCCGTAGAGCGTGAGCCCGCGGCGGCCACCAGGGCCTCCTTGACCGCGGCGATCTGCTCGTCGGTCATGTTCTGGCCGAAGGCGGCCTTGGGCATCTCCGTGCCCAAGGGCCTGACCGGGAAAGGCCTGGATCGCGCCGACCCCAGAGCTCCTTGACCTTGTCCAGCGTCTCGAAGAAGGTGAACTTCCGGAAGGTCCAGGCCTGGAGGCGACAGGGGAAGTCCTTGATGCGGACGCGGCGTAGTCGGCGGCCGCGACCGCTTTCTGGAGCTCGGGCGGAGATGCTGCCGGATCGGGGCTGGGCGGCCTGTCGGGCTGCCGGCGCCGCCGCGAGCGACCGTCCAGACCGCGGCAGCGAGAATGGCGCATAAGATGCGTTTCATCGGCCCTCCTGTGTCACTTGCTCTTCGGATTCCAGGCGCCCCGGGCCACGGCCGGGATGAAATCATCCGAGGCCCGGGGACGGGGAAGGGGATGGTCCTGCTCCTTCTCGGCGCTCATGTAGGCGGCCATCAGGAGCTCGGTGACGGCCAGGCCGTCGTCGAAGTTCTCCTCCGGGCCGCGACGCCGTCGAGGAAGGACTGGACCATGTGCCGGTTCTCGGCGATGTAGCCGTATTCGACCGGCCTCGTCGGCGACGACGGGCATGAGGCCGATCTCGGCGTTCTGCTTCTCGACGAGGTCCTCGCCGGCCTTGCCCCGGACGTTCGCGGCTGAAGAAGACCTTGAGCCCGGCGTCGAGGGTGTTGATCTGCGAGGGAGTATTCGGGGCCGAGGAGCTCCATGCTCAGGCGCAGCCCGGCGCCGACATAGCACCAGGAGGTCGTCGTCTCGACGACGAGGGTCTTGCCCTTCTCGTCCCTGTATTCGACGAGCGAGCGGGCGAAGTCCTCGGACGGCCGGTTGATGTAATCGGTCTTGCCGCCGCTGAGTCTTCGGCCAGGATCGTCGGCGTACTTGGGCTCCTGCCATTTCAGGCAGTTGGCGTAGGCGGTGACGCTTGACGGGCGTCAGGACGTCGCGCGGCGCGCCGGGCGGCGTCAGCATGAAGCGCGCTTCCTCGACCGAATGGCACATCATGTCGTTGAGGACGCCGCCGCCCTGGAGCGTGCCTTCCCAGAACCAGGGCATGTGCGGGCCCGCTGTGCTCCTCGGCCGCCCGGGCGAGGTAGGGCGGGCCGGCAGAGGGCCGCGCCGCGGGCCCAGACGATCTCCTTGCCCCGGACGACGGCGGGGGAGAAGACCTGGTTCTCGAGATAGCCGTCGAGGAGCTCCGGCCTTCGCGGGCGAGCTCGAGCATCCTTCGGGCTTCGCGGACGTTGCGGCCGAGGGGCTTCTCGCAGGCGACGCCGACGAGGCTCGCCCTTGCCCTTGACGACGGCGTGGACGATCTCCTCCATGACCTCGACGCGGGTGTAGTTCGGGCGCGCAGATCCAGAGGGCGTCGATGTCCGGGTCGTCGATCATCTCGGTGATCGACGTGTAGGGCCGCGCCTCGCCGACGCCGAGCGATCTTCGACCAGGGCGCAGGCCTCCCGGGCCCGCTTCGCGTCCGGGTCGAAGATGCCGAGGATGTCGGCGTCGCGGACGCCGACCCAGGACCGGAGATGGAAGCGGGCGATGAAGCCGCCGCCGACGATGCCGATGCCGAGCCGCTTCTTGTCCATGGGACCTCTCTCGATTCAGGCCTGCGCCGGACCGGGCGCGGCCGATTTTCTTTCGCGGAACAGGGCGACGAAGGCCGCCGCGCAGACGAGCGTCAGGACCGTGGGGACCATGAAGACGCTGCGCCAGGCCGTCACCCCGTCGCGGGTGAAGACGTTCTGGATCCAGCCGGAGAAGTTCGACCCGACGAAGTTGCCGACGCCGAGGATGATCACGGCGATCAGGCTCTGGGCCGAGGCCCGGATGTCGGGCGGGGCGATCGTGTCGACGTAGATGTAGGCCGCGGTGAAGAAGAAGACGTAGCAGAAGCCGTGGAGCGCAAGCGAGGCGATGACCAGCCAGGCCGGCGTCCCGATGACGAAGATGATGTACCGGATCGGCCAGGCGAGGACGCCGAGGGTCATGGTCTTCTTGATGCCGTATTTCGGCAGGACCTTCGGCAGGAGGAGGGCCATGACGAAGATCTCGGCGAACTGGGCGATGGTCATGACCATCGAGAGCCAGGTGTTGGGGACCCCGATCTTCGTCGACGTCAGGAACGGCGCGGTCAGGACGTAATAGAACTGGAGCTCGGTGGCGACGATGAAGGCGATGACGGTGAAGATGACGAAGTCCCTGTCCTTGAGCATCTTCAGGGCCTCGAGGAACGCCAGCGGCCTGGCCCCTTCCTTCTTCGGCGGCGTGTGGGGCAGGCCGAAGGCCTGGATCCCCATGACGATGGAGAAGAGCCCGGCCAGGAAGAGCGTGTCGCCCCTGATCGCCAGGCCGGGGGCCGATCTAGCCGCGAACCGCCAGCCGGTCAGAGCCCAGCCCGCGGCGATCCAGCCGATCGTCCCCCAGACGCGGATGCGGCCGAAGTCCTTCTCGGAATCCTTGAGGTTGATGAACGCGATGGAATTCGTCAGGGCGAGCGTCGGGGCGTAGACGATGCAGTAGACGAGCATGATCCAGACCATGGCCGTGTAGCTCGCCACGGCCGCGCCGGCGAGGAGGATGGCCCCGCCGACGAGCTGGCTTACGGCGATGACCTTCTCCGTCGGGAAGTAGCGGTCGGCCAGCTGGCCGGCGATCATCGGAGCGAGAATGGTCGCGATCGGGAGCAGGCCGTAGATGAACCCGACCTGGGTCCCCGAGAAATGGAGGGTGTCCATCAGGTGGGCCGAGAGGACCGGGGCCCAGGCGCCCCAGATGGCGTATTCCAGGAACATCATCGCTCCCAGCCGGAATTTCACGCTCATGCGGACCTCCTCGGGACGGGATTCCCGTCCGCAAAGTTATTAAATCCCGGAGCCTTTGTCAACAGCGCCGGACGGGCCCGGGGGTCATTCGAACCGGCTGACGATCGTCCTGTTCTGCGGGTTGCGGATGTCCCGGGCCTCGGGCGTGAAGAGATGGTCGATGCGGTTCCGGTAGTGATCCGCGATCCGGCCCCGGACCATCTTCAGGGTCGAGTTGAGGAAACGGTTCTGCTCGGTGAAGCCTTCGCCGAGGACGGCCACGGCCGAGGGCAGCCAGCGGGCGGGGAACGATCCCGGCCGGCTCCCGCCCTCCCGGAATTCGTCGACGCGGCCTGGAGGAGCTCGAGGGCGGCGTCCTGCCCCTCCGGGTCTTCGACGGACAGCCCCCGCGTCCGCGAGCCGCCGCAGGAGGGCCTCCTTGTTCGGGACGAGCAGGGCGACCGTGTACGGCGACTGGTCGTTGTAGAGCATGAGCTGGTCGATGAAGGGCGAGCTCTCGACGATCGCCTCCTCGATGACCTCCGGGCTGTACTTCTCGCCGTCGTTGGCGATCAGCAGGCTCTTCATCCGGCCCAGGACGAAGAGGAAGCCGTCGGCGTCGAGGTAGCCGAGGTCGCCCGTGTACAGCCAGCCGTCGCGGAGGGCCTCCCGCGTGGCCTTCTCGTTCTTCCAGTAGCCGGCCATGACGTTCTCGCCGCGGATGACGATCTCGCCCGTCTCGCCCGGCGGGCAGCTCGCGCCCGGCGCTCGTCGCGGATGCGTGAGCTCGATCCCGGCCGCCACCCGGCCCGAGGAGCCGAGCTTGTGGACGGCGAGGCGAGTTGGCCGAGATGACGGGCGCCGCCTCCGTCAGCCCGTAGCCCTGGAACATGGGGATGCCGATGGCATAGAAGAACCTCTGCAGCTCGATGTCGAGCAGGGCGCCGCCGCCGACGAAGAACTCGAGCCGGCCGCCGAAGGCCTGCGCGGATCTTGCTGAAGACGAGCCGGTCGTAGAGGACCATGAAGGGCTTCTTAAGCGCCTTCAGGCCCTTGCCCCGGTCCCAGCCGTCGCCGTTGTAGTCGCAGGCCATGTTCAGGGCCTTGCGGAAGAGGGCCTCGACCTTGGGGCCCTTCTCCCGGATGCCCTTCTCGATGTTCTTCCGGAAGTTCTTGGCCAGGGACGGGACGCTGAGGAGGAAATGAGGCCGGATCTCGCGGATGTTGACGGGGATGTTCTTGAGCGTTTCCATCGGCGTCTTGCCCAGCTGGATGGAGGCCAGGGCCGCGCCCCCCTTCATCATCGTGTAGATGCCGCAGGTGTGGGCGAAGGCGTGGTCCCAGGGCAGGATGATGAGCGAGACATAGGATTCGGGGAAGGGGACAAGGGACTGGGCCTGTTCGATGTTGGCCGTGTAGTTGCGGTGGGTGAGGATGATGCCCTTGGGATCGGCCGTCGTGCCCGAGGTGTAGCAGATGTTGGCCGGGTCGCCCTCCCCGACGGACCTCCATCGGGCCTCGAACTCGGCCTCGTGGGTCCCGAGCCACTCCCGGCCCCGGCGGAGGACGTCGTCGGCGGCGACCTCGTCCGGCTCGCGGCAGGCCTGGCTGTCGAGGACGACGGTCCTTTCGAGGTCGGGCAGGTCGTGCTTGATCCGGCGGACCTTCTCGACCTGGCTTGCGGAGACGACGGCCATCCGGCAGCCCGAATGGGCGAGCCGGAACTTGAGGTCGGCGAGCTCTTCGATCTTGACCGAGACGGGAACGTCGATCGCCCCCGCATAGAAGATCCCCAGCTCGCTCATGACCCAGTCGTTCCGCCCCTCGGAGATGAGGGCGACGCGGTCGCCCTTCCCGAGCCCGAGCTCCATCAGGCCGGCGGCGAAGGCGCGGACGCGCTCCCGCATCGCCCGGTAGCTCGTGCCCACGTAGGCGTCGGCGGGCTTCTCCCACATCAGGATGTTCTCGGGGTATTTCGCGACGCTGTCCTCGAACAGCTGCGGCAGGGTCCTTTCGGTCATGATCTCCTCCCGGGTCGGTCGGTTTCATCATCGTAAGGGCCGCCGGCCGAAACGTCAAGGCCTTCCTGAGGCCGATTGACGTTTTCCGAGCGTTTTGTTATGCTCCAAAAAACGGGCAGACATGAGGGAACGACGCAAGGAGGACAGGGTTCCGGAGGAGGACAAGGTCGTTCTGAGTCCCTTTGGGAACGACGCCGCCGCCACCGCCCAGGCGTCCATCGTCTGCCTGACAAAGGATATCTCGGTGGGAGGCGCATGCCTCGTCGCGAATGCCTCCATCCCCGTGGATTCTCGGGTCCGGATCGAGATCGCCCTGACCGGATCGCGCCGGCTCTTCAGGGGGACGGGCACGATCCGATGGGTGACCGGGCTTTTCGAGGATTCCGTCTTCGAAATGGGAGTGGAGTTCGCCGACATCGATCCCGATACGATCGGGACCATCCTGGAGCACATCTACGGCCGTCCCGCCCTCTGAGCTTTGGCCCGGGGGCCGAAACCGGCGCGGGAAAGGAGAACGCATGAGAGGATACGGTCGAGCCTGGGGCCGGTCATTCACGGGGATCCTGCTTGCCGTCTCTCTCCTGGCCGGGGTGGTTGCGCGCCCGGCCGGGGCCGAAACGGAGGCCGAAAGGACGGCCCGTATGAAATGGTGGACCGAGGCCCGGTTCGGGATGTTCATCCACTGGGGCCTGTATGCCCTCCCGGCTCGCCACGAATGGGTCAAAAAGCGGGAACGCCTCCGGGACGTCGATTATCAGAAGTACTTCGACCGCTTCGACCCGGACCTCTACGATCCGGGGGACTGGGCCAGGGCCGCCAAAAAGGCCGGGATGAAATATTTCGTCGTCACGACGAAGCACCACGAGGGATTCTGTCTTTTCGATTCCAAGCTCACCGATTACAAGGCGACGAAGACCCCCTACGGGAAGGACCTGATCCGGCCCCTTCTCGAGGCCATGCGGGCCGAGGGGCTGAAGGTCGGGTTCTATTATTCGCTGCTCGACTGGCATCATCCCGAGTACACCCTCGACGAGAACCATCCGATGTGGGGCGACCCGGAGTTCGCCGCCGCGGCCGCCGGCCGCGACCCGAAGAAGTACGTCCGCTATCTTCATGACCAGGTCCGCGAGCTCCTGACGGAATACGGGAGGATCGACTGCCTGTTCATGGACTTTTCCTTCCCCGGCCAGAACGGCAAAGGGAGGAAGGATTGGGAGTCCGAAAAGCTCCTTCGCATGATCCGGGAGCTCCAGCCGGGCATCATCGTCGACGACCGGCTCGATCTTTTGGACATCCCGGGCGGCTGGGATTACCGGACTCCCGAACAGTTCCTGCCGGACGAATGGGTCACGGTCGACGGGAAACGGGTCCCCTGGGAGACGTGCCAGACGTTCTCCGGCTCATGGGGGTATTACCGCGACGAAGCGACGTGGAAAAGCGTCCGTCAGCTCGTGGGGATGCTCATCGAAACCGTGAGCAAGGGAGGGAACCTCCTCCTCAATGTCGGCCCGACGGCCAGGGGCACTCTCGACGGGAGGGCCGAGTCCCGCCTGGAAGGGATCGGGGCCTGGATGAAGCTCCACGGCCGGTCCATCTACGGCTGTACGCAGGCTCCGCAAGGGTTCGAAGCGCCGGCGAACACGCTTCTGACGTACGCCCCCGCGACCAACAGGCTCTACGTCCACGTCCTGGAGTGGCCGATGGGCGTCCTGAGCCTCAAGGGCTTCGCGGGCCGCGTCGCCTACGCCCAGCTCCTCAACGACGCCTCGGAGGTCCGCTTCACGGAGGACCGGGAAGCGGGCTTCCTGCCGGGGACGAGGGAAGGGAAGGCCGGGGGCGTCCTGGTTCTCGACATCCCCGTGCTCAAGCCGGACGTCGAGATCCCGGTTATAGAGCTGTTTCTCAAATGACCCGGGGGGGCGCGGCGAGCGCGGAGACGACAAATGCAAAGAGCTCGGACGATGGCTTTTAAACGGCTCAGGCTCGCGGCCCTGGGCGGGATCCTAGGGGTCCTTGCCCTGGCCGCCGCGCCGCGGCTCGGCGCCGAGACCAAGAGCTTCTATTTTCCCGAGGTCCGGATCGATATCGCCGTCGCCGGGGACGGATCGTTCGCCGTGGACGAATTCCGGACCTACGAATTCGAGGGCGGGTTTTCGTGGGCTTCGCTCTGGATCCCCCTGCGCGCCGACCGGAAGGGGGCCGTCCGCGACGTGTCCATCGAGGAGTTCTCGATCACCGACGAGGCCGGCGCCCCCTTGAGGACGGAAACTTCGACGGCGGGCGACCGGTTCACGGCCAAGTGGTACTACTCCGCCCGGAACGAGCGGCGGACGTTCCATATCCACTACGTGGTCCGAGGGGGCATCGTCAGCTATCCGGACGTCTCCGAGCTTTACTGGCAGGTCATCGGAAGCGGCTGGGATAAGCCCACCGCGAAGGCCGAGGTCACTGTCCGGCTTCCCGAAGCGGTCCCGGGCCCGGAGGACATCCGTGTCTACGGCCACGGGCCTCTCTCCGGGTGGTCCGAGATCGTCGATGAGCGGACGGCCCGCTTCACGGCCTCGAACCTCCCGTCCGGCCAGTTCCTCGAGGTCCGTGTCCTTTGGCCCGCGGGAATGGTGAGCGGGATCCCCTCGACCCGGTATTCTCTCGCGTCGATCAAAGAGGAAGAGGCGGGCTTCGTCCGGGAGACCATCGAAGGCGCCCGCAGGGCGCAGGAGCGCGCGCGGGACGCCCGAAAGAGATTCCTGAGACTGGCCGCCGTCTGGGCCGCGGGGCTACTGCTCCTGCCGATCGCCTGGATCTTCATATATATCCGGGTCTGGAAGCGGATCGGCAAGGACCACAGGTTCGATGATATCCCGCCCTACTTCCGGGAGCTTCCGTCGGAGCTCAAGCCGGCCCTGGTTCAGGTGCTCCTCCGGGAAGGACGGGACATCACGCCCACCGCGTTCACGGCCACGGTATTCGACCTGGCCCGGCGCCGGTTCATCGAGATCGAGGACCGGGCCGTCGAGAAGCGGAGCCTCTTCGGGGTGAAGAGCGATATCGATTCCGTCGCGACGCTCCGCAAGGGCTTCCGGGACGATCCCGGGCTGAAGACGTTCGAGAAGGACATCCTCGAGCTCCTGTTCGTGACGGTGGGAGGCGCGGGGGGGAACGCCGGCGACCAGCTCGGCCTCGACGACCTGAAGGATTACCTGAAGAAAAAGGCCCCGAAGTTCCAGACCTGGTATCAGGCCTGGGTCAAGACGATCAGGCAGGAAGCCAAGGAGCTCCGGTTCATCGAGCCCGAAAGCCTCAAGGCCAGGAATATCTTCCTGGCCGCGTCCCTGCCGGCCGCCATCCTGACCCTGAACCCGATCTGGCTCGTCCTGGTGTCCGTTCTCGTCCCGAAGATGACGCGGAGGGGAAAGGATTGGGCCAGGGAGAACGAGATGTGGCGGGCCTTCCGGCGGTTCCTGGATGATTTCCCCGATTTCAAGGAAGTCCCTCCCGAGGCCTATAAGCTCTGGGAACACTATCTGGTCTTCGGGATCCTGTTCGGGAACGCGAAGAAGATCATCAAGATGCTCCCGGTCATCCTCGCGGACGAACGCGCCGCCGCGCCCCTGTGGTACTACGGCGCCAGCCAGGGGGCCTTTATGGGCGCCGGGCGTCTCGAAAGCATGATCGCTTCGATCGAGCATATGTCGACCTCCATCGCCCAGGCCAGCACCTCGGCCGCCCACTATTCCTCGGGCGGAGGCGGAGGGTTCAGCGGAGGCGGCGGCGGCGGGGGAGGGGGCGGCGGCGGGTCGGCGGGATGAAACGGCCCTCTTTTCCTGTCGCAGGAGCGCTCCTGACGCTTTTTGCGCTCCTGGCCTGCTGTTCCTCCGGGTCCGAGGAGGCGCGCATCGCGAAGCTCATGGACCGGGTCGGCTCGCTCGCCGAAAAGAAGGACCTGCCGGGCCTGCTGGCCCTTCTCACCGACGATTACGCGGACTTCGAAGGGCGGGACCGGGCGGCTACGGAGGCCCTCCTCGCTGACCATTTTCGCCGAAGATACGGGATCGTCGTCCATCTCCTTCACACGGAGATCGGCGACGTCGGGCCCGATGGGACGGCGACGGTCATGACCGATGTGGTCCTGTCCTCCGGCGGGGCGGAGGTCCTGAGAAAGTTCATCCGTTTCGCGGGTGAGCTCTACAGATTCAAGCTCGATCTCCGAAAGACGCCCGAGGGCTGGAGGGTCGGCCGGACCGAGTGGACGCCGTCGGCCTTGAACGGCCTCTTCCCGGAGTCCCTGCCCGTTTTGAGAAAATTGTTCCCCGGAGCGTCGAGCTTCGTCCCCGGGCCATGAACCCTGGGACTCGGTCCTACGTAGGAACTATAGAACGCATCGTTAGGGAGGAAGCCATGACCGAAGAGAAAAAGACCCGGACCGAAGAATTCAAGATCAACGGCGACGAGATCGTCAACAAGCTCAAGGCGATCCTCCACCAGGGCAACATCCGGAGGATCATCCTCAAGGGCGAGGACGGGAAGACGTTCATGGAGATCCCCCTGACCGTAGGCGTCGTCGGGGCCCTTGTCCTTCCCGTCTGGGCCGCCATCGGGGCCGCCGCCGCCCTCGTGTCGAAAATGACGATCGTCGTCGAAAAAGCCGAAGACTGAAGGTCGTCGGCTTTTTAGCGGCTGAGCAGGCGCCCGGCGCGGGCGGCACCCCGCTCGGAGAAGAGCCCTTTTTAATTGGCTCCCTCCTGTGCTATAAAGAAGGTCCCTCTGGCGTGAGGGACATCGAGGAGGGAGAAAATGAAAAACCCGCAGAGAACGACTGGGCCGTGGGCCGCCTGGGCGGCGGCGATCGCGCTCATCCTGGGAACGGCTTCCGCGGCGGCCGCCGCCGACAGGACGAACGATCTCATGCCCGTGCCGGCGAAGGTCACCGCCGCCGAGGGCAAATTCCGGGTCACGGACGCGTTCTACGTGGCCGGAGAAGGCGAGACGGGCGCCAGGGCGCGGAGCGCGGCCGCGCGCTTCATGTTCCGCCTTTCGGGCCGAACGGGGCTCTTCTTCAAGCAGGATTTCCTGCTGAACCAGGCTCCCGGCGAGGGGGTCTCACTGGCTTATTCCTGCGAGCGGGCGGGGAAGCTCGTGCCGCACGAGGATGAATCCTATCGCCTCACGATCGCTCCGGGCCGCGTTTCGCTGGCCGCGAAGACCGACCTCGGCGTCCTGAGGGGTCTCGAGACCCTCCTCCAGCTCCTGTCCTCGGACGACCAGGGCTATTACTTCCCGTGCGCCGAGGTCCAGGACGCCCCCCGGTTCACCTGGCGCGGGCTCATGATCGATGCCAGTCGCCACTTCATGCCGATCGACATGGTCAAGAGGAACCTCGACGGCATGGCGGCGGTCAAGCTGAACGTCCTCCATTGGCATCTGTCCGACGACCAGGGATTCCGTGTCGAGTGCCGGACCTGGCCGCGGCTCCACAAGCTCGGCTCCGACGGCCTCTTTTACACCCAGGACCAGATCCGTGACGTCATCGCCTACGCCGCCGACCGGGGCATCCGCGTGATGCCGGAATTCGACATCCCGGGGCATTCGACGAGCTGGCTCGCCGCCTACCCCGAATATGCCGGGTCCGCCGGGCCCTTCGCGGTCGAACGCAAGTACGGCATCTTCGACCCGACCTTCAATCCGGCCCTCGAGAAGACGTATGCCTTCCTGGACGCCTTCATCAAGGAGATGGCCGCGCTCTTCCCCGATCCCTACTTCCACATCGGCGGGGACGAGGTCAGCGGGGTCGAATGGAACAACAGCCCGGCCATCGCGGCCTTCAAGAAGAAGCACGGCTTTGCCGACAACGCCGCCCTTCAGGCCTACTTCAGCACGCGGATCCTCAAGTCCGTGACCCGCTACGGAAAGAAGATGGTCGGCTGGGACGAGATCTTCCAGCCCGGCCTGCCGAAGGACGCCATCATCCACTCCTGGCGCGGCCGGGAGGCCATGATCGAATCCGCGAGGAAGGGCTACCAGAGCCTGCTGTCGAACGGCTATTACATCGACCTCTGCCAGCCCGCTTTCGAACACTATCTCAACGATCCCATCGCTGAGGACGCGCCCCTGACCGAGGACCAGAAGCCGTTCATCCTGGGCGGGGAAGCGACGATGTGGGCGGAGCTCGTCACGCCGGAGACCGTGGATTCGCGCATCTGGCCGAGGACCGCCGCCATCGCGGAGAGGTTCTGGTCGCCGCAGTCGGTCAAGGACGTCGAGGATATGTACCGGCGCCTGAGCATCGTCTCTCCCCAGCTCGAGGAGCACGGCCTGCGGCACATCAGCTATCAGGCCATGATGCTCCGCCGGCTGTCCGGGAAGGAATGCCCGGCGGCCCTCAAGACGCTCGCCGACGTGACGGAGCCCCTCAAGCGCTACGACCGGCACGAACAGGCGACCTATACGTTCCTCTCCCCATATACCCGTTTTGTGGACGCCTGCCCACCCGAATCGCTGACGGCCCGGAAATTCAGGGGTTCCGTCGACCGGTTCCTCCGGACGAAGGACAAGGCCCTGGCGGATGAGATCAAGGCCTCTCTCGCCGGCTGGCGGGACAACGCCAAGGCCCTGGCTCCCGTCATCGCGGGGGCCCCGGCCCTCGCCGAGATCGCCCCGCTCTCCGAAGCGCTGACGCTGGCGGCCGGAGCCGGGCTCAGGGCGCTGGAGATCGTCGTTGCCGGCGGGACCACAGACCGGCCGTGGGCGGAGAAGCTCCTCCAGGCGCTGGCCGAGGCGAAGAAGCCCAAGGGCCACGCGGAGCTGGCCATCCTGCCCGGCGTCGAGGCGCTGGTCAAGGCCGCCGTCAGGATGTAAGGGGGTTCGATGCCGCCCGAATACGAAGTGCTTCGCGTTGCGGCGGATTTCGATCCGTCGGATGATTCCTTCCGTTGGGACGCGTTCCCGGCCTTGAAGATCGGCCATTACCTCTGGCTGGGAAACGGCTATGAGCCGAGGGTCGAGGCGCGCGTCGGCTATTCCGAGCATTATCTCTATGTCCGGTTCGAGGCGTTCGAGAAAAGGGTCCGCGTCCGCAACCTCGATTTTCAGTCTCCGGTCTATAAGGACAGCTGCGTCGAGATGTTCATCGATCCGTTCCCGGACAAGGGGCTGGGCTACCTCAACTTCGAGACCAACGCCGCCGGCGCGATGCTGCTCGGGTTCGGACCGGGAAGGCACGACCGCAAGCGTGTCCCGCCCGACGACCTGGCCGGGTTCCGCATCCAAGGCTCGGTCCGGGGCGCCTGGGACGGGCCGATCGAAGCCGGTTCCTGGACCGTCCGCTATCGGGTCCCGCAGATGCTGTTCCGCAAGTATTATGGAGAGGTCCTCCGTCCCGGGCTCGCCGGGAAGGCCAATTTTTACAAGTGCGGGGACGAGACGGCTGTCCCGCATTACGGGGCCTGGTCGCCCCCTCAGACGCCGGCGCCGGACTTCCATCGGCCCGAAGCCTTCGGCTCGATCTTTTTTTCCGGGAAGTTCGCCGGCCCGACCGCGACCCTTTGAGGGGCATCAACCATGGCATTGACGCTTCGGAGTGCGGCCGCGGGCGTCGCCTTGGTCCTGGTATCGGCCGTCGGCCCGGCGGGGACCCTTCGAGCCGCCGGCCGGGAAGTCCGAACCGTTCGTGACAGTCTCGGCAGGAACGTCGCTTTGCCGGAGCGGGCCGAGAGGGTCCTTTCCCTTCAGCCCGAGATCACCCGCATCGTGGCCGCCCTGGGAGCGGCGGACAGACTCGTCGGCGCGGACTATTTCATCCTCAAGCACGACCATCTCTTTCCTATCGTCTTTCCGGGCGCCCTCGACCTGCCGGCCGTGTCCAACACGTCCGAGGACATGAACTTCGAGATGGTCCTGCGGCTGGACCCTGACGTCATCTTCGTCTCGCCCACGGAGCTCCAAATGGTCGATGCGCTCCAGGGGAAGCTCAAAAGGCCCGTCGTCGCGCTGGCCTCCATGGGGAGCTTCGACAAGCTCGTCGAAGAGATCGTCCTCGTCGGCGGGATCCTGGGCCGCGAGGCGCGGGCCGCCGAGCTTGCCGAGGATTTCAAGACCCGGTTGGCGTCTGTCCGCGAATCCGTATCGGCGGTCCCGGAAGAGAGGAAACCCCGGGTCTATCTTTCCTTCTGGGGCTCTCTGACCCGGACGCCGGTCATCTACGAGCCGGTCGATGCCGCCGGCGGCGTCAACTGCGCCCGGGGAATGCTCCCCGCGAATCTCGGGACCATTGCGACCGTGGCCCAGGCCGAACAGATCCTGGTGTGGCGGCCGGACGTCATCCTGGTCCAGGGGAGCTATCCTCCGCGGGAAAGGGCGGTCACGACCGAGGGGATCCTCCGGGATAAGCGCTTCGGCTCCCTGCCGGCCGTCAGGAACGGAAAGGTTTTCTACACGTTCGGCTTCTGGTATTGGTGGGACCCCGCCCTGGTCCTGGTGGAAACCCTGTATCTGGCCCGCCTCTTCCATCCCGAAGCGACGGGGCCCGTCGACCTCGAAAAAGAGGCGAACGCGATATTCAAGAAATACTACGGCGTCGAGGGCGCGTACACGGTCCTATGCCGGACGCTCGAATGCGGAGGATGGGATGAGAGGTAAGAAAGGCAGGCTCCTCGTCATCCTCTTCTTCCTGTCCCCGTTCCTGTTGATGCTCGCTTCCTTATCCATAGGGCGATACCATATCCCCCCCTTGGACCTTGGCAAGACCCTGGTCCGGACCGTTTCGCCCGCGTCCTTTCCGGATGTTCCGCCGGAGTACCTGGACATCCTCCTCCGGATCCGTCTGCCCCGGCTCCTCCTGGCCCTTCTGGCCGGCGCGGCCCTCTCGGTTTCGGGCGCGTCCCTCCAGGCGCTTTTCAAGAATCCCCTGGTCAACGAGTACATCCTGGGCATCTCGTTCGGGGCCGCGTTCGGCGCGGCCCTATCCCTGGTCTTCTTGGGCAAGGGATTCCCTCCCCAGGTCGCGGCATTCCTTTTTGCCCTGGCCGCGGTCCTCGCGGTCCTCGTCGTATCGGGCCGGTCCGGCACTCATACGGTCTCTCTTCTTCTGACCGGGATCATCGTTTCGGCATTCTTTCAGGCGCTCCTCGCCCTCGTCGAGTTCTTCGCCAACCCGTACGCCCTCCAGTCCCTGTTCTTCTGGCTCATGGGCAGCCTGTCCCTGGCGACCTGGGGCGACCTGTCCGTCTCCTTACCGGTCATGGCCCTCGGCACGATCGCCCTTGTCTTGATGCGCTGGCGCCTCAACGTCCTTTCGCTGAGCGAAGAAGAGGCGTCGGCCCTCGGCGTCAACGTCCGGAGGGAGAAGCTTCTCGTCATCGTCCTGACGTCCCTGAGCACGGCCGCGGTCACGGCGGTGGCGGGGGTCATCGGCTGGATCGGCCTGATCGTTCCCCACCTCGTCCGGATGATGGTCGGGGCGGACAACCGGAAGGTCGTGCCCCTCTCGGCGGCCCTAGGCGCGTCGGTCCTCATCGTCGCCGACGACATCACCCGCGTCGCCGCTTCCTTCGAGATCCCGATCGGCATCCTGACGAGCCTCATCGGCATCCCGTTCTTTATCTTCCTCCTGGGCCGGTCGCGAAAGGTGTGGCTGTGACCGTCGACGTCCGGGGCCTCACCTTCGGCTACGGGGAGTTCCGGCTCTCCATCGCCGGCCTGCGCTTCGAAAGCCGCAAGGTGGTCTCGATCGTCGGGAGGAACGGCGCCGGAAAATCGACTCTCCTCAAGCTCATGGGCGGCATCCTGCCGGCGCCGAAGCGGGCCGTTATGCTCGACGGCCGGGCCCTGTCCGAATTGAAGAGCGCCCAGCGCGCCCGGCTCATCAGCTATGTCCCCCAGGAGCTCGCCCCCGCCCTGAACTACCGGGTCCTCGATTTTGTCCTCATGGGCCGGGCCGCCTTCGTCCCGACGTTTTCCGTCCCGTCGCGCGAGGATCGGCGGCTGGCCGAGGAGGCCGTCCGCTTCGTGGGGCTGGACGGATTCGAGGACCGGGAGTTCTCCCAGCTGAGCAGCGGCGAGCGGAGACTCGCTCTCGTCGCCCGGACCCTGGCCCAGAGCCCGGAGGTGTTCCTCCTCGACGAGCCGACGACGTTCCTCGATCCCAAGCACGAGGTCGAGGTCATGGAGCTTTGCCGGAAGCTCGCGGCCGAGAAGGGCAAGACGGTCATCGTCACCCTGCACAACCTGGAGATGGCCGTCAAGTATTCGGACGAGATGGTCTTTCTGAAGAAGGGGGAGGTGGCGGCGGCCGGGCCGCCCGATCTGATCCTGAGCGAGGCCCTGCTCGCGGACGTCTATGATATCCCGATGGCGATCGTCCCGTTCGACGGCCGGAAGCTGATCCTGCGCTGAGCCGGGCCGGGCGCGGCGGCGCTCACTGGAGCTTCTCCAGCCCCTTGAATTCCCGATAGGGAGAGACATAGGCGAGGGTCTCTTCGTCCTGTTTCGTGACGGTCTTCCGAACCATGCGCGCGATGAGCTCCCCGACGCCGGGCCCGAGCATGAAGCCCTGTCCGCACATGCCCACGGCCAGCAGGTACCCCTCGACATTTTTCGCCCAGCCGATGATGGGCAAGGCGTCGGGCGTCATAGGATAGAGGCCGCGCCACGTCCTTCGGACACGCAGATTCGAGAGCCGCGGGATGAGGTCCACCATGCGCCGGGCCGTCATCGGGAGGAAGCCGCTCGTCTCGCGCGTGTCGAACCCCCAGAGGCTGGGGTTCGGGGTAATGCAGAAGATGACCTGACCGGTGGCGTGCTGATAGAAATAATAATTCGCCGACCCCTCGGCCGACCGGATATCGACGACCATCGGCTCGAGGAATCGCGCGACCGGCTCCGTGACGGCGCCTTCGTGCTGGTCCGGCCGCACGGGGACGTCGATCCCGGCGAAGCCGGCGACGTCGGCGGCCCAGGCCCCCGCCGCGTTGATGACGACGTCCGCGCCGTATTCTCCCTTGTCGGTCCGGACGCCGCGGACCCGTCCGCCCTCGACGACGACGCCGGCGACGCTTTCGCCGAACTTGAACTCGGCCCCCAGGCGCCTGGCGTGAGAATAAAAGGCCTGCACGGCGAGAAGGGGAGAGGCGTTCCCGTCGTCCGGCGATAACGTCCCCCCGACGAGACCGTCGGGGTTGATTCCGGGGATGGCCTCGCGGAGCTCTTTCCGGTCGAGCCAGGAGATGTTCAGGCCGTATGACTTTTGGACGACGAGCAGGTCCTTGAGCGTCTTCTCCTCTTCGGGCCGGTAGGCCACGTAGCTGTATCCGCCCTTATGCCACTCCAGGTCGTCGCCGCGGCGCTCCTTCCAGTTCGCGAAGATGTCCAGGCTCCGCAGGCCGATACGGATCTTGGCCGGATCGGAATGGGTCGCCCGGAGGCCCCCGATAGCAGCCTTGTTGGACCCTTGGCCGGGGCTCGGATACCGGTCGAGGACGAGCGTCCGGATCCCCGCCTCCGCGAGCGAATAGGCCGCAGGCGTCCCTACGCTCCCCGAGCCGATAACGATGGCGTCGAACGCCCTACCGGCGGTCACGAGCGCCCTCCTCCTCGGCCGGAATCCCGGCGAGAACGCCGAGCGGGACCTCCATGAACAGCGGCCGATTCGGTTGATCTATGATCTCGCTTTCGGGCACACCCTCCTCCCGGAAAAGACGGTGGAGAAGCGGCGTGCAGGTCTTGGCCCCGCAGGAGCCCATGGACGTCCGGGTGAGCGATTTGATCTGGCTGATATCGCGGGCCCCCGCACGGATGAGCTTCCGGATCTCACCGGCGGTGACCCTTTCGCACCGGCAGACGATCGTGTCGTCGGTCGTCCGTTCGACCCACCGGCCCAGGGGCTCGCTCTCAGTTGCGGCCTGGATACGCAGGCCGGCGATCTTCGCGGCATACTCCCGGGGTGCCCTCACCTTGACGAGGACGGTCCGGTCATTGGCCTTGAGGGCCTTGACGGCGACGACCTCGACCTCGCCGAGCCGCTCTCCACGGGTGTCCTGGACGACGACCCGGTCGCCCTCCTTGACCCCTTCCTTGAGGAACTCATATGGAATGACGACGGTCGGGAATTCGGGATCCTTGCGGCCGTCGACGAGCGTGATCGCCAGCCCGGGACAGACGGCGACGCATTTCTCACAGCCCGTACAGCCCCGCCCCGGCGCGCCCTCCGCGAAGACCGGCAGCTTTCGGATGTCGGACGCGTCGATAGCGATCAGGTCCCTCGGGCAGACGGCCGTGCACGGGTCGCAGGGGATCTCCTGGACGCAATGGAGGACCGGGCGAACCCCGGTGCCGGCGTCCGGAACCTCCTCGCTCACCGTCGATCCGGGCTTGGACTTGAGGACCTCGGCCGTATCGTACCATTCGCGGGAGATCTCCCCGACGTCGAGGCCGAGGGCCTTCGCGACCTCCAGGCCCCGAATCTTGCCCGAAAAGATGGCGGCGGACGCCTCGGCGATCTCCTCGGCGTCGCCGGCCGCGAAGACGGGGAGACCGAACTCCCCGGCCTTGGCGGCAAATTCGTCGACCGGGTCGAGGCCGACGGCGATGAGAATCGTGTCGCAGGCGAACGACCGTTCGGTCCCGGGGACGGGGCGGAAGCGGCCGTCGACCCGGGCGACGGTCACGGACGATACGGATTCGGCGCCGTTGGCGCTGACGATCGTATGCGACGTCAGGATGGGGACCCCGAAGCGGGCCAGCTTGTCCCGGTGGACCTTGTAGCCGCCGCATTCGGGCATGGCCTCGACGAGCCCGACTACGGAGATGCCGGCTTGGAGGGCGTGATAGCCGGCGATGAGGCCGACGTTCCCGCCGCCGACGATGAACAGCCTTTGCGCGGGGCGGACGAGGTCGCGGTTGACGAGCGTCTGGAAGGCGCCGGCTCCATAGACGCCGGGCAGGGTATTGCCCGGGAAGGCCAGGTTCTTTTCCCGCGCCCCCGACGCCGCGAGAAGGATATCGGGCGTCACCAGGACGTACTCGCTCCCGTCCTTGAGGACGCCGACCCTTCGATCGCTGAAAACGGCCAGGGCGGTCGAGCGGGTCCAGATCTCGACACTGGCACAGGCGCGGGCTTGTTCCTCCAGGCGGGTCGCGATATCGATGCCGCGTGTCCCGGCATAAACGGCTTCCGTGGAGCCGAAGAAGCGGTGCGTCTGGAGGACGAGCTTGCCGCCCAGCCGATGTTTGTCGTCGATAACGAGGGCCCGGACGCCTCGGCGGCCCAGCTCGATCGCGGCTGAAAGCCCGGCCGGGCCTCCTCCCACGATGAGGACCGGGACGCGGACCTCGCGGGCTGGACGGACGGACGGAGAAGGGGAATTCGCGGCCGGCGGCAGTACGGGGAGCCCTTCGACCGGCTCGACCCGGATGCCGGGCTGGGCGAGTTCCATGCAGGATTTCACCGGCAGGCCGTCGACGAGGACCAGGCATTGGGCGCACTGGCCGTTGGCGCAGAAGATCCCTTGCGGGGCGCCGTCTTTGGGGTGGTGGCCGAAGATCCTGATCCCGTTGGCGAACAGGGCGGAGGCGATCGTCTCGCCCTCTCTGGCCGAGACAGGGGCGCCTTTCCACGCGAACGCGAACGCCGGACGCTCGGGAACGGGGAGAACGGGATGACGTTCGATCCTGAGCTCGGTCAAAGGCATTTCCTCTCCCGGCGGCGGCGCCGTCGGCCGGGAATTATAGCACAAGCGAAAACGCCCGCCAAAATCCCGATTCTCAAATCCCTTCCGGTTTGATAGAATTCCCGGAGAAGTGAGGGAAACGACATGAAACCAACCGGACGCAGTATTTTGGCCGCGGCGATCGTCCTGACCCTTCCCCTGGCGGCGGCTCCGCGCGAACGGACCGAAAAGCCGGTGCTCCACGGGAAGCACTGGGTCGCCATCACGGGCAAGCCGCTCGGCGCGACCGCCGGCGCGAAGATATTCCTGAAAGGCGGGAACGCGGTGGACGCGGCCTGCGCCATGCTGGCCGCCGTCTGCACGATGTACGACGTCCTCAGCTGGGGAGGCGAGACCCAGGCTCTCATCTATAATCCGAAGACAGGAAAGGTCATCGGCGTCAACGCCCTGGGCGTCGCCCCGACCGGCGCGACCCCTGAATTCTATAAAGGCAAGGGCTTCGCCTATCCGCCCGAGTACGGTCCCCTGGCCGCCGTCACCCCCGGCACGCCCGGCGGCCTGTTGACCATGCTCGCCGAATTCGGAAAGCTCAGCCTGAAAGAAGTCCTCGAGCCGGCGATCGAAATGGCGGAATCCGGCTATCCCATGGAAGCGGGAGCTTTCGATGAGCATCGAAAGACACAAGGCGAGGATCAAGGAATGGCCCTATTCCAAGGCGGTCCTCCTGCCGCATCCGGGCGGATCGCGCGAAGCCCCGGCGCCGGGGGAGATGTTCCGCCAACCGGAGCTCGCGGCGACCCTGAAGAAGCTCGTCGAGGCCGAGAGACAGGCCCTCGGCCGCAAGAAGAGCCGCAAGGAAGCGATCTATGCGGCCTATGACCGCTTTTATAGGGGCGATATCGCCGAAGAATTCTCACGGGGCTGTCTGGAACAGGGCGGTCTGATAACGAAGGAAGACCTCGCCGCATGGAAGGTCTACCTCGAGGAACCCGTCACGACCAACTACAAGGGGATCGACGTCTACAAGCTGACCACTTGGGTCCAGGGCCCAGTCATGCTCCAGGCGCTCAACATGCTCGAGCGTCTCGACCTCAGGGCCATGGGCTACAACAGCGCCCGCTACATCCACGCCCTTTACCAGGTCATGAACCTGGCCTTCGCCGACCGCGATTTCTATTACGGCGACCCGTACTTCCCGCCGGAGGAACCGATCCGGGGGCTTCTTTCCAAGGAATATGCCAAGAGCCGGCTCGCCGGGATCGACTGGGACAAGAACGATCCGGCGGTCAAGCCCGGCGATCCGTACCCGTTCGAGGGCAGGACGAACCCTTACCTCGGCCTGCTCGACAAATGGACCAAGAGCGCGCCGGTCAGGCCCGCGTCCCGCCGAGGAGGCCGCGATGGCCCAGGCCTTCTTCACCGGGACGACCTCCATCCAGGCCGCCGACGAAGAAGGGTGGGTCGTGTCCGTGACGCCGAGCGGGGGATGGATCCCCGCCGTGCCTGGCGGGGAAAACCGGCGTCGGGATGAGCCAGCGGGCTCAGAGCTTCGTCCTCGACGCCGCCGAGAATCCTTTCAACGTCATCGCCCCGGGGAAGCGTCCCCGGGCAACCCTGACGCCGGGCCTCGCCCTCAAGGACGGAAAACCCTACCTGTCGTTCGCCGTCCAGGGAGGGGACACCCAGGACCAGAACCTCCTCCAGTTCTTCCTCAACGTCGTCGAGTTCGGGATGAGCGTCCAGGAGGCCTGCGAAGCGGCCAATATCACGAGCTACCAGATGAGGAACTCGTTCGAGGACCACAAGTCCCTGCCCGGAAAGCTCGACATCAACGAGCGGCTGCCGGGCTGGGTCCGGGACGAGCTCGAGGCGATGGGCTACAGAACGACATCCCTCAAACGCACCTCCGGGCCCATCAACGCGATCTTCTTCGACAAGGAGCACGGGACGTTCTGGGGCGGCAGCAGCAACTACGGGGAAGACTACGGGATCGCCTGGTGAAAGAACGGGCCGCCATGGACGAGAAGAGAGGAGCCCGGGGCACTGTGGCCCCGGCCCTGTTCTTCTACGGCGGCCTCGGAGCGGGATGCTGGATCTTCGGCGGCTTCAAGGCCGCGGCGATCCTGACCCTCATCATCTTCGTCTGGCAACTGTATATTGCGGATCGCCGGGCAGGCGCTCGGCCTCGACGGTTCGCCCGCCCTTTCGCTGACCGTTCGTTCTCTCTTGAGCCTCGGGCCTTTTTCCTTTCGCGTGGCTGGCCTGCCGGATCCTCCCGGACGACTGGCTCATTCCGGCTATCGGCGTCATTCTGGCCGCGGGCCTAGCGCTCTCGATGCGTCGAAAGGCGAGCGTCGGAGGTGCCGCTCGAAGGGATTATGCGGCGATCCTCTTTGTCTTTCTCGTCGTCATCGGCGCGACCCGCCTCCCGTTCTCGCGGATCGGGTATCCACTGGACGGCAATTACGCCTACCGGGCCTATTTCAGCTCGGACTACCTGAAACATTTCTCGGTCGTCGAATCGCTCAACGACGGGCCGGTTCCTCCGGCGAACCTCTATTTCGCGGGGGAGCCCCTCCATTATTACTGGCTGCCGTACGCCACTCCGGCCGTCGTGGCCAGGGTGGCCGGCTCGGCCCCGAAGGCTATGTTCGCGTTCTCGTTCGCGGTCAACTTCCTGTTCCTGCTCCTGCTTTTCCTGGCCTGCCGAAGGATCTCGACGAGGCGGCGATGGATGCCCTATCTCGCCGTTCCCCTCGTCTTGGCCCCCAGCCTGGAAGGGCTCTATCTATGGGCCGGGCGGGCGCGCTTTTCGTTCGCGGCCTATTTCGCCGAAGGCCGGGCGGTCAACATCGACGGGCTGACGCGCTGGCTATGGAACCTTCCCCAGATCGACACGCTTCTTCGCTCGCTCCTCTATACGCCCCAGCATCTCCTCAGCCTGGCTTTTGTCCTCCTGTTCCTTACTTTTGCCGACGAGGAAAAAGAGCGGCCTTGGGTCCTCTCGGTGTTCGTTGCCTTGAGCCTTGCCTCGAGCTTTTTCATAGGCGGCATTCTTCTGCTGGCCCGGGCCCTCCATATCCTGGGAAGGGAAGGCGTACGGGTCCTCCGGAGGGACCTGGCTCCTTTCGGGTTCCTCAAGGAACTCGGTCGCCACTTCCTTTTGCCGTTGTTCGTGCTCGCGCTTTCCGTGGCCCTGAACATGGTCTCGTCCGGGGGAAGCGCGATCGTCATCAAACCCCTTGGCCCGCGGCAGATCTTCATCCTCCTGGGCCTGAACCTCGGCTTGCTCGTCGTGAGCGGGGCCTGGGGGCTCTTCGCGGCGCGCTTTCGTTCGCGGGGGTTCCTGGCGATCCTGCTGAGCGTTTCGCTCGCCCTGCTTCTCGCCGTCCGGATCGCCGGTTTTGAATCGGACGTCTCGCTCAAGGCCGGGCTCATCGTCATCCTCCTTCTCGCCCTCCTGACGTGTCGCCTCGGCGAGGTCCCCGGCGCCGGAAAATTCGCCGTTCCGTTGGCCCTTCTGGTCCTTGATCCCAGGGACGCTCACGGCGGTCCTGGACATCCGCAATTCGGCCGACATCCGGAACGCGCGGTTCACGAGCTATGTCCGGGGCGACGAGATGCGGATGCTCGAATGGATCAGGGAGAACGTGCCCAAGGGGAAGATCGTCCAGAACTTCCCGGCCGCCCGGACCTGGAACCTCTCGGCGATACCAGCCTTTGCCGGGCGCCCCATGGCGATCGGAGACCGCATGCACGGGCAGATCTTCCAGGTGCGCTCCGATGCCTATGAGCAAAGGCTCGAAGCCCTCAAGGACGCCCTGAGCGGCCTTCCGGCGACCGCGGACGGCCTGAGGCGCCTCGGCGTCGATTTTCTATTCTGGGGGGAGGACGAGAGCCGCTTTTTCAAAGGCGATCCCAAAGGCCTGCCCGTAGCCCATAGGGAAGGCCGGACCATCCTCTACGCCATTGGGCCGGAATGAGGCAAGGACATGACGATGCCTGAGACGAAAAAGCGCATAGCCTGGAAAGAGATGTTGGGCCTCGTCCTGATCCTCGCGGTGGCCGCGGTCCTGAGACTCCAGCACATCAAGGCCGATCCGCCCGCCCTGATCTCCTCGGTCTCGGGGAGCGCGGGCATCTACTTCGACGAAGGCATTTACTGCCACAACGCCCGCAACAAGATCCTCTTCGGGCAGTGGATCACGGACGAGTGGAATCCGATCGTCTACAACGCCCCCCTGACGCTCCTCTATTATGTCGCCTTCAAAGCCTTCGGAATTTCCATCGTGACCGTCAAGGCCCTCAGCATCCTTTTCGGGCTCTGCGGCATCCTGCTCTTTTTCATCGGCGTCCGGGCCTACTTGGGCCCGGCCGGGGCGCTCGGGCTCACGGCCCTGTTCTCCCTGGATTTCTACGGCCTCATGTACAACCGGATCGGACTTCTCGAGAACTTCTCGTCCTTGTTCTTTCTGGCGAGCTTCGCCCTTTTCGCCGTCTCCCGGGGGCGGCCGCGAATGTCCTTCTTTCTCGGGATGACCTCGGCCGTGGCCGCGCTCTCCAAATACCTCTTCGTGTTCTTCCCGATCGCCGCCGCCCTGGCCGTCGCTTATCAGGCCCGGAAACGATCGGACGCTGAAGTCGTTCCTGGCCTTCCTGGCCGGCGGGCTGGCGGTAGGACTGGCCTGGCTCGTCGGGATCTATCTGCCGTTCCGGCCGACGTTCGGCAAGATCGGGGCGGGCTGGGGAATGCTCTCCCTGCCCCGTTCGGTCGGCCAGGCCTGGTCCAATCTCGTCCATAACCCTCTGCCTCGATATCTCCAGTTGGCCCCTGCGGCGGCCCTTCTTCTGGTCTTGTTCGGAGGGCTCGTCCTTTGGAAGCTCGTCCGGGCGAGAAAGGTCCGGCCTGAGCCCATTCGACCTGTTCGTCCTCCTGTGGATCGTCGGCGGGGTGGTCTCGATGGGCCTCCTCAACTACCGCCCGATGCGGTACTACGTCCCCGTTTTCCCGGCCTTCTACCTGGCCGGCGCCCTCCTGCTCAGGGACCGGGATCGCGTCCGGGCGGAGGCCGGGCTTTTCTGGCCCCTCGCGCTCGTTTCCGCGGGACTCCTCTTTCCGGTCATCCGGATGATGGCGTCCCGGCCTTCGGCCTTTTTCGTCTTTCCGCCGGCGATGCGCGGGCTCATCTATATCTCCTTCGCGGGCGCGATCCTGTTCCTTCTCGTCCGGAAAGCGCGCTGGAGGCCGGCCCTCGACGGGGCCCTGCTCGTCCTGATGCTCGCCGGTCCCGTCTTCCTCTATGCGCGGCATTTCTATCTGACGCCGACCTACGACCTCGAAAGGGCCTCGCGGTTCTTCGAGACACTTCCGCCGGGCTCGGTCGTGCTGGGCCAGGAAGCGCCGCGCCTGACCCTCGGAACGCCGTTCAAATCGCTGTTGGCCTACGAGAACTGGTTCAACGACCGCGATACGTTCAGCCGCTACAAGCCCACGCACCTCGTGGTGCTGGACAAGTTCGGCGGGGTCGAAGAGGGGTGGATCCGAAGGCGGTTCCCGGAAACGGCGGTCCGCCTGGAGCTCGTCCGGAAATTCAAGGTCTGGGACACGACGATGACCCTGTACCGCGTCCCCGAGTAGGGACCGGGACCCGTTTTGGAATTGGCACCGTCTTTCGATATAATGCACACATGACCGCGCGGAGCCTGATCCGGGGCATGTTCGTCCTCGCCCTGACGACCGCCGCCTTTTCCCAGGTCGAGCCCTGGGACCCCGTCTCGTTCACCTCGGGCGGAAGGACCTATCGCCTGGTCGTCCGCTGCGTGCCGTCCGGAAGCTACGTCGTTCTCTCCGACGGCGAGCGGGAGACCGTCCTGGGAGGGGCGGGAGGGGACAATCTCTTTCCGACGGCCCAGGTCTCGGGCGCGGGGTTCCACGTCTTCTGGGTGAATTATCAGGACGGCCGTGCCGGGCTCGGTCTCTATGAATCCGGAACGCGAACGTCCCGGGTCATCCCTCTTGACGGATTGAAGTTCGCCGGATCGCCCGTACTTGTCGAGACAGGCCGGACGTCCGTTCGGAGTGGTCCTCTTGGGCAATGCCTCCGATAACGACGACATCTTCTTCCTGGACCTCAGGCAGAACCGCCTCGTGAACGTCAGCCGGACCTCCTGTTCCGAAAAGAAGTTCACGGTCGCGACCGTCCCGGCGGGCATCCTTGTCCGGACCGAAAGCCTCTGGGACCGCGCCGCGATATCTCTTGGAGTTTGGCGGCGCGGGATTCCGTCTCCTGGGTCGCGAGCCCCGGCGGGTCCCGTCGCCGCGGGCCAGGACTTCCGCCCCCGACGAAGAGGACTGCCGGCCCGCGAACACGTACGCCGCGTTCGGCGACAGCATCACGTTCGGGATCATGCGGATGAACAACCTGGAGGGGGAGGAGCACCCGGAGCTGGCGTATCCCCAGAGGGTCAAGGAGATCCTGGCAACGTCCTACGGCCCCGCCTATCCGATCAATCTCGGCGTCCCCGGCCAGCAGACTTATGAGGGGGCGCTCCGGGTCCGCCAGGACCTCGAGGGCGTCGACGGCCTCTACTTCCTCCTGATCATGGGCACGAATGACTGCATCCACGGCTACTTTTCGGTCGATTCCAGCATAGAGAACCTGGCTTTTATCCTCGACGCGGCCAAGGAGAAGGGCATGCGGGCCATCGTCTCGACGATCCCGCCGCGCAAGGACAACTTCGGAAAGATCCCGTTCGTCCGGAAAAACATCGCCGATTACAACCTGGCGATCGCCGCCCTCGCCGCGTCCAAGGGCATCGGATTCATCGATACCCACGGCGCTTTCATGGCGACCGATCCGCCGGACGGCTGGAAGGCCCTTATGGAGGATATCGGGGGAAACCACCCTAACCCCGCCGGACATACCATCATCGCGGGCATGTTCGCGAACGTCCTGGCCGCGTTTCCCGCCGCTCGACCCGACCCACGTCGCGAGACATCTCTGCCGGGGCGCCGACGGTGCGCCGGTTCCGCTGGGATCCCGGCTGCGAGTCGGACCTCTTCTGTTACCGGGTCGAGTACGGGTCCGCGCCGGACGCCCTGGACAACGTCGCTATTACGAACGTCAGCACGATCGTGTTTCCCGGATTCCCGTCGCACGAGGTTTATTTTAGGGTCCAGGCCGTCGACGCGGCCGGCTATCGGAGCGGCTTCACCCGGGTCTTCACGACCGCCGAGAAGCCGCGGACGAGGAATGATCGCGGGACCGGCGAAAAGGGCCCCGCATCCCCGCCCCCCCCTCGTGCCGGGGACCGGCCTGTCACCGGGTCCGGGAGGCATTGAGGTTCCCCAAAGACATGAAAAAGACGATGTTCGATACGGAGCGACCGGGATCCTCCGGAGCGTCTCTCTCCGGAGGCGCGGCCAAGCCCGCCGCCGTCGCGGTTTTAGGAATAGCTCTAGCCCTGACCCTGATCTTATCGGCATCCGGTTGCCGCGGCGCCAATCCCTCATCGGGACAGGTCCTGGAGACCCCATATGCGGTGACGGACGACGCCGGAAACGCCCGCGAATACCGCCTGTTCCTCCCGGGGAAAAAGGGCCGCGTTCCATTGATGCTCTATTTCCACGGAGTCATATCCTCCGGCTTCAAGAAGATCCCCTCTCTCAGGAACTACACCGGGAGCCCGGTCGAAGAGACGGGTCTCATCCCGTTCTGCCGGGAGCACGGCATAGCCCTCCTCGTCCCCAAAGCCTTCTACGAGTACACGTTCCTGAAATGCCGCTCCACCGGGTGGCTCACCGTGAAGGAGATCGACGGCGTCGAGAAGATCATCGACACCGTGATCGAACACTATCCGGTGGACAGGGACGGTATCTACCTCGCCGGGATCTCGGCCGGAGCCGTGTTCAGCCACTATCTGGCCAACCGCCGCCCGAGTCTTTACAACGCCGTCCTGTCCCACTCACAAGCCTACGTCGACCCCGACGGGGTCGTCCTGCCGCCCGCGGAAAAAGGCCCCCGCTTCGGCGTGGTCTTCTGCTACAACGAAGGCGACTACAAGAACCTCATCGCGTTCTGTATGGAATCGGAACGCCTTTACAGGGAGGCGGGGTACCGGACGGTCCTCCTCAAGGACGTCCCGCCGCGGGGACACGCCTGGTCGTCGTCGAACAACGCCCGCTTCTGGAAGCTCCTGAGGTCCCTGGGGCAAAGGCCTTGATGGGGTTGACAGCCTTCGGAGCCGGCTGTTATCCTGATGACCATGAAATCCCCGGGCCGCCGCAGGAGGATCGTCGTCCTCATCGTAGTGGCGGCTTCCATTGCCGCGATCGTTGTGCTGGTCCGGCCATGGCACCGGCATCCGGGCTATCTCTCGGGAGAGGGCGGCAGGATCTCTCCGGTCCTCAAGCCATCCGGGCTGGAAGGCCGGAAATTTTTCCTCCTGGGAGCCCGGTATCTTCTGCGCCTGGGGCCCGAGGACCCGGCCCTGCGCTGGAAGCTCGATCACGGCGCGAAAGGCGAATTGACGGTGACCTTCCATGCCGCCGCCAAGGGCAAGCCCGTGCCCCCCTTCGGATTTTCGGTTTCGGCGACGGATGGAGACGGAAGCCGCAAGGAGCTGTTTTCGGAGACATGGGACACGCCCCCGGCTTCAGCCGTCACCCGGAGGTTCAAGACGGGGATCTCGCTGACTGAGGGCGCCGAGATCGAATTCCGCCTGTTGGCAGCGACGATCCCCGGAACGGACGTCCTGGACGCAGGGATCTTCATTCCCCGCATCACGACCGAAGGCGCCGGCAAGCCCCCGAGCAACGTCTTCATCGTTTCCATCGACGCCCTTCGCCGCGACGCCCTGGGGATCTATCGATCGCTCGAGGGGCGGCCGCCGGCTCTGAGCTCTTCGCCGGAGCTCGACCGGTTCTCGGAGAATGCCGTCGTCTTCCTCAATGCGCGAACGACCCAATCGTCAACCTGGCCCGCCCTGTCGTCCCTGCATCTTTCGGCCTACCCCCGCGCCCACGGGGTCACCGAGAACCGGACGTTCCTGGATGCCCCCGGAGAATCTATCGCGACCCTGCTCCGGAATCGCGGCTACGCGACCCTGGCTCTCGGCTCCAACGCCATCGCCCTCAACATCCCCGGGTTCGAGGAGAAAAGGCAGTACTTCAGGGCGGACGACCGCCTGCTTGCGGCCGGCCGGAGCATGCTCTCCGAGCAAGCCGCGAGCCCCTTCTTCCATTGGTATCATCTCTTCGGCTGTCACGACCAATATTTCGCCCCTGAATGGGTCATGAAGGTCATCGCCAGGGACGTCCCCGGCTACGTATACCGGAGGATCTCGACGAACGCCCTGATGAGCGGCAAGATCCCCTGCGGTCCCGAGGACGTGGCCGCCGTGCGCCTTCTATACCAGGGCGCTCTTTATTACGTCGATTCGCTCCTGAAGGAGACGTTCGACGACCTCAAGCGGCGCGGCCTCTGGGACGACACGCTCGTCATCGTGACAGCCGACCACGGGGAAGAGCTCTACGAGCACAATCGGTATTTCCACCACAGCCCCTCGCTTTACGACGGGGCCCTGCGCGTCCCCCTGCTCATCAAGTTCCCCGGCCAGCGCGGCCGTCGCGTCGTCCGGGAGAACGTTTCTCACATCGACATCCTGCCGACCATCCATCACTATTTCGCCGGCCGGCCGGAAGCCGGCCGCTTCGCCGGGCTCTCGCTCCTCGATCTTCTGGCCGGAAAGACGCGCGCCTTCCGTGACCGCGTCCTGTTCGCCGAAGCGGAGGGTTCTCGCGTCGTCGCCGCGATCCTCGGAGGCCGCAAGCTCATCCACAACCCCTCCGGGATCATGCCCATGGCCCCGCTCGGGCGTCCGTTCCCCATGGGACCGGTCGAATTCTACGACCTCGATGCCGACCCCGGGGAGACGCGCAACCTCGCCGCTTCGGATGGTCCGATCCTGCGTCGCCTGCTGTCCGAATCGAGCCGTTACATCAGGGAAGCGCTCGAGCCGAAAGCTAGGATCAAGGCCGGGGAAGGGATCGAGATCTCGGAAGAGGAACGGCGGGAAGCCGAAGAAGCCCTGCGCTCGCTCGGCTACATCAAATGACCACGAATAGGAGAAGGCTCGAATGACTGTGAAGATATCGCGGATCAGGACCGTAGCGGCGCTGGCGGCCTTGATGTTCGCAGCCGCGGCGTTTCCCTCCTGTCAGCGGGAGGCGCGCGGGCCCCGGGTCTATGTCGTCGGGCTGGACGGCGCCACCTGGGACATCATAGACCCGTTGATCGATCGCGGGAAACTGCCCGTCTTCAAGGAGCTGAAAGAGAGCGGCGCCTGGGCCAGGCTTCGGACGTTCGATCCGACGCTCTCGGCCGTGGTCTGGACGAGCATCGCGACGGGGAAGACGATGCTCAAGCACGGGATCGTCGATTGGACCTACGTCAACAAGAAGAAGATCCAGGTCCCGTATTCGAGCTCCGAAAAACGGGTCCCCTCCATCTGGGAGATGATGGACGAGCACGGCCTGCGGTCCATCGTCCTCAACTGGTTCGTCACCTATCCTCCCGACGCGGTCCGGGGCGTCATGGTCTCGGATTCCTTCTCTGCGGCCGTATTGAAGGCGTTGTCGGGAAAGGGCGATCCCGGGCAGTTCGCCGATACGGTCTACCCGCCCAAGGAATTCGCCAAGCTGTACGAAGCGATCTCCGGGTTGTCGGCCTCGGGCGCATTAAAGTATCCGCGCCTCGTCGAGGAGATGAAGCTCCCCGATTATCTCGCCGAGTACAAGGCGCGCTATGCCGCGGACCCCGGGCGCGTCCCCATCCTGAGCGTCTGGCCCTCTTTTCTGGCCTACGACCGCATCCAGGACCTTCTCATCGACCGCTATCTCGCAGAGGGCGGATATGACCTTTTCCTGGCCTACTCCCGCTTTCCGGACGTCTTCTTCCATTTCGCGACACTGTTCCTGGAAAGCGCGTACCACGACCGCATCGACGCCTATGTCGGGGCCTCCTCCGAGCCGACTCCCGAAGTGCTCGGCGAGTTCAACCGGATGATGGCGGACGTCGCGGAGCCCCTCCTACGCCATAAGGAGATCATGCTCGCGAAGATCCTCGAGCGCGTCCGGAAGGAGAACGCCTATCTCCTCGTCGTTTCGGACCACGGCTTCCAGATGTCAACCAAGGGCTATACCCATTATGGACTGCCGGCGGGCACGGCCCCGCCCGACGGCATCCTGACCCTCCTCGGCCCGGGCGTTAAACCGGGCGTCCGGATCGAGGCCTCGGTTTACGACGTCGCGCCGACGATCCTGTACCTCAAAGGCCTTCCCGTGGGCGCCGACATGGACGGCAAGCCCCTGTTCGAGGCCCTGACTTCTCCGAAGCCCGTCCGGACGGCCCTCTACACCCGCATGAAGCATCAGCTGGAGAACGAGCGCGATCCCGAGCTCGACAAGAAAAAGCTCGAGGAATTGAAATCGCTGGGCTATATCAAGTAGGCGTCAGGCGGCTTTCTTCGTCCCCGCGGCCAGGCTGCACGCGCCGGCCGCCAGGTAGGCGACGCCCGCCATGACGAGGACGACCGTGAAGTTCCAGTTGATGGAAACGATCACGGCCAGGATCGATCCCAGGACGGTGGCGAACGAGTTCGAACCCCACGCCCAGCCGATCAGGGCCTTGTCGCCCTCTCCCAGCCGCCGGATGCCGTCCGGGAAGAAGAAGCCCATGAAGAAGCCCGGCCAGCGATATCAGGAGGAAGGACGTGACGATGCGCAGGACGTTGGGGAGGAACATCAGGCCGTTCAGGAGAGGGAAGAGCCCGAAGCCGTAGGCCGTGAGCACGACGGCCAGCAGGACGGCGAGGGCCGGGATGCGGCGCGGGCCGAGGGAGCGGCCGAGGCGGTCCGAGAACAGGCTTCCGATGCCGGACGAGACCAGGAGGGAGAAGATGATGATCGAGATCGAGACGGCCGGACTGCCGAGGAACAGCTGGAAGATCTTGATGAAGATGATCTCGACCAGGATGAAGGCCAGGCCGATGAAGAAGAAATAGAGGATGAGCGGGCTTCGGTCCCGGCGCCCGTCGGCCGCCGCCGGAGCGGGAGGTAGATGAAGAGGAACGAGAGGAGCAGCGCCAGGCCGAGGATGGACAGGTAGATGGAGTTCGAATAGACGATGGCGGACCGGACGACCTTGTCCGCCATGCCCGTGAGCTTCTGGTTTGCGAACCGGAACTGGCCGATGCGGTTCGGCTGGTTGAAATAGGGGGAGTTGTCGTAGACCGGGGCGATGTTGACCGAGGATCCCCGGACCGTCGCGTCCAGGTCGCCGGACCATGTCGGCATAGAGGTTGTCCTTGCTTCTGGTCCGGGGAGAAGACGATCTCCCCCGATTCGCGGACGGACGCCCTTGAGGATCTCGTAGTCCGCCGGCGGTCAATTCGCCCTTCTTGAGGAAGAAATTGTTGAATCCGCCCGGGTACTGGACGATGAAGAACTTGTCCTCCGGCCGCTCGACCCCCATCTCCCGGAGGGCCTTGAGCGCGGTGGAGAAAAGGCGCTCGCCGTTCCAGTGGACGATGTAGACGAAGCCGTCGGGCTGGAGATGCTCCCAGTAATCCTTGAAGCTCTCGACCGTGTAGATGTAGGTCTCGGAGATGCTGAGGGCCCCGGACAGGAGGAGGTCGGCGTTGTGGGAGTTGACCATCTGGATGACGTCGAACTTCCTGTCCATGCGCTTGAGGGCGCTCCGCCCCTCGTCGGCCAGGAGGCTCACCTGGGGGAGATGGAACATGTTCCCGGTGTAGTCCGCGTATTCGTTCTTGAGGAGCTCGCAGATGACCGGGTCCATCTCGATGGCCACGATACGCTTGAATCCGTGGGACAGGGCGCAGAGGACCTCGTAGCCGCCGGCCGAGCCGATGATCACGGCCGAGCCGTTCCGGGCGACCTGGAAGGGCAGGGACGCGGGGTCCCATTCGATCTTTTTCAGGCGCGCCAGGTTTCCGTCGAATTTCCGGATGAACGACTGCATCGTGCCGCCGTTGATCCAGATGACCTTGCGGACCGGGCTCCAGGGGGCGACGTCGATCTTGTCGATCGTGCTCCACTTGGTGTATTCGATCCGGCTCGTTCTGGAGCTGGGCGTTGTATTGACGCTTGAGCTCGACGAGCTTGGGGACGATGGGGAAGACCGCGGCGTCGATAGCGGAACATCAGGCCGAAGGCGACGACAGAACGCCGCCAGCACGGCGGCCCGGACGCCGCGGCGGGCCGGAGAAAGGAAGAACCAGGCCAGGGCGAGGAGGAGGAACGAGGAGGATGAGGATCCGGTTCGGGCCGAGCCGGGGGATGAGGGGGATGATGGCCAGGGAGCCCAGGCTGGCTCCGGCCAGGTCGATGAAGTACAGGCGGCCGATCCGGTCGGAATAGGTCGCGAAAATGAGGGCCAGGGCGACGCCGCCGCTGAAGAACGGGACGATGAGGATCAGGCAGTTGAGGACGAGGATTGAAAAGGTTGGCCGCCGGGTTGAAGAGGTGAAGGAAATCGATGTTCAGGAGGAGCGTCGCCTTATAGGCCAGGGGAAGCGAGACGGCGAACAACAGGAGGAAGCGGGCCAGGTGACGGGTCGTCGGCGCGCCGCTTCTCGTCATTCCGCCGAGAGCCAGGAAAACGCCGCTCAAGCCGTAGCCGAAAAGAGCCAGCGAGATGATCAGGAACGCGAACTGGCCGAAATAGAGGACGGAGAAGACGCGGGTCAGCAGGACCTCGACGAGCATCGTCGAGAACGTCACGGCAAAGATGGTGAACAGCAGTTTCCAACGGCTCATGCATTCCTCCTGGAGGTCCTGTTATTATACGGTCGGGGGAACCGACCGTCAACCTGGGCCGTTTGTGTTCACGGGAGCTTTCCCCTAGAATGGGGATAGGGAGGCGCTGAGAGCTAGTATGATCCAGGTATTCCTCGTGTCGTTGATCACAGCGACCCTCGCCGGCTCGGTCCAGGGCTCAGCCCCCTATACGGCGGACTTTCCCGCCGCGTCGCGGATCGTCTTCAGCTCCGATATGGGGGGGAACGAGGACCTCTATCTGCTTTCCCGAAACGTCCTGACCCGCCTGACCGATGACCCGGCGACGGAAGAGTGGCCGGTCCCGGACGGGAAGGGGAAGACCATCGTCTTCACCTCGAACCGGGCCGGGAGCTTCGACATCTACACGATGGACCTGGGAACGCGAACGGTCCGCCGCCTGACCAGCGACCCCCGGGACGAGGTCTCTCCCTCCTGGAGCGCCGACGACGCGTTCATCTACTACGACCTGAACGTCAAAGGGAGCTCCTGGCGGACCATGAAGATGGATGTCCGGACGGGAGTTTCCAAGCCGCTCTTCGAGAAACCTCCCTATGGCTCCACGATCGTCCCTTTCGAAAGCCGGAAGGGCGACGCGATCTATTTCACGGGCAAGGTCTTCTTGGGCTGGCTGGTGGCGAAATTCGATAAGGCGACCGGGGCGTTCCTGGAGCTGACCCGGAAGGGGAGCTGTCGGCCGAAGATCTCGCCGGACGGTGCCCTCGTCGCTTATGTCGACCACGCCGACGACGGCCTGGGGGATGTCTTCGTCATGGCCCCGGACGGCTCGGCGAAGAGGAACCTGACGCGGGCCCGGTCCAGGACCCACGACTACTATCCATGCTTTTCGCCGGACGGGAATATGCTCGTCTTCTCATCGAGCCCGAAGGAAAAGGGGAAGAACGCCTACCAGCTCCACACGCTCGACATGAGGAGCGGAGAGGTCACGAGGATCCTGACGACCGCGGGGAACGACAGCTTCCCCTATTGGTTCAACTAGGCTCGTCCGTCTTTTCGGGCTCCGCGGCCTTCGCCTTTTCCCTGAACAGGAACGTCCCCGCGACGTAGGCGACGGCGATCGCGAGGACGATACCCGCCATCCACAGCACCGGCTTATGGGGCCAGCGAACGACATGCTCGACGGTGGCGTGGTAAAACCCGACGATCGTCGCGCCCCACCAGGAGATCTGGGAAAGGGCCGAGCCGAGCGAGATCCGGAAGATGAGCCGGGCCGGGGGCCGGGCCGTATCGGGGATTTTTTCGCCCTCCTTCTTGATCCGGTCGAGGAACAGGCCGTTCAGGCCGGCGAGGCCCACGAAGAAGAGCTTGAGCAAGGTCAGCTCGTCCACCAGCCCCTTCATGATGAGGAGGGGTACCCCGGTGGCGACGAGCCCGAACCATCCGATCCAGATCAGCGCCTGGGTGACGGCGGCCACCTTGAAGATCTCCGACAGGGTCTTCTTCTTGAAGATCCAGAGAATCCCGAAGACGTCGATCACCAGGACCGAGCCGAAGGCGAGGATGAGACTCGCCAGGTGTCCAAAGAGAATGACGAAGAAAAGGGTGGTATCCATGGGCGCCTCCCCGTCCATTGTTTAGCACAAGCTCGCGGCCGCGTCAACGCGACAGGAGGGGGGCACGGCATGATACGTTCGACGTCGCCGAACCCCGATTCTCAAGTCGGGGCAAAAAGCACCGCTCGGTATCAACCCTGATCGTAACCCGGCCTTCAGCCCGGGGAACCGAATGGGTTGATTAATCCGGGTTTTTGGCTTATATAACTGGAGATGCGTGCCGCATCGAGGGAAGGAGCGCCATGACGTTCGACGAGCTGTTGAGGATCCTCGTGGAGAAGAAGGGGTCGGACCTCCACCTCATAGCCGGCCTGCACCCGGCGATCCGCGTTCACGGGAAGCTCGTTCCGCTCGAGGACAAGGCGCGCCTGACCCCCGAGTCCGCCAAAGACCTGATCTACAGCGTCCTGACCCCGCATCAGAAGGACTGTTTCGAGAAGGACCCGGAGACCCGCAACGAGCTCGATTTCGGTTACGGAGTGCCCGGGGTGGGGCGGTTCCGGTTCAACGTCCACGTCCAGAGGGGTACGATCGCCGCGACCGTCCGGGCCCTGGCCGACAAGATCCCCGCGATGAAGGACCTCGGCCTTCCGGATTCCGTCGGCGAGTTCATCAAGGCGAAGCGGGGCCTGGTCCTCGTCACCGGGCCCACCGGGAGCGGCAAATCGACGACCCTGGCCTCCCTGATCGACGCCGTCAACAGGACGCGCGCGGACCACATCATCACGATCGAAGACCCGGTCGAGTATCTCCATAACTCCAAGAAGTCCTACGTGACCCAGCGGGAGGTCGGGAACTCGGGCGACACCCTGTCCTTCAAGAATGCCCTGAAATACGCCCTGAGGCAGGACCCCGACGTCATCCTCATCGGGGAGATGCGGGATTACGAGACCATCGGCATCGCCATCACCTCGGCCGAGACCGGCCACCTCGTCTTCGGGACGCTGCACACGTCGAGCGCCGCCCAGACGGTCAGCCGCGTCGTCGACGTCTTCCCGGCCGACCAGCAACCCCAGGTCAGGATCCAGCTGGCCGCGAACCTCATCGGCGTGGTGTCCCAGGTCCTCCTGCCCCGGGCGGACAAGACCGGCCGCGTCCTGGCCTGCGAGCTCATGATCGCCAACGGCGCCATCCGCAACAACATCCGGGCGGGTAAGGTCGAAGCCATCTCCCAGACCCTCCAGACGTCCGCGGCCGAGGGCATGCAGACGATGGACCAGTGCCTGATCCGGCTGTGCCGGGAGGGAAAGGTCGATTACGATACGGCGGCGCCTTACCTGCACGAAAGGACCTCGCACGAGACCATCAAGGCCATGCGGAGATGAGCGTGGGGAGGAGCGCGCAGTTCGCCCGTCCCCTCGAAGCGAAATAAAGGTCCAAGGAGGGGGAAATGTTCAAGGAATTCAAGGAGTTCGCCGTGAAGGGGAACGTCCTCGACATGGCGGTCGGCATCATCATCGGGGCCGCGTTCGGGACGCTGGTCGCGTCGTTCGTCTCCGACGTCCTCATGCCGCCGATCGGCATGCTCCTCGGCAACGTGGATTTTGCGAACCTGTACGTCGTCCTCCATGCCGGCGGGGTCCCGGGGCCTTACGGGTCGCTCGCCCAGGCCCAGGCGGCCGGGGCCGTGACCATCAATTACGGGGTCTTCATCGACAAGGTCATCGCGTTCCTCATCGTGGCCTTCGTCCTGTTCCTCATCATCCGGAGCATGAACCGGATGAAAAAGAAGGCCGAAGCCCCGGCGCCGGCGCCCGCGACAAAGGACTGCCCTTATTGCTGCACGGCGGTCCCGGTCAAGGCCGTCCGCTGCCCGAGCTGCACCTCGGAGATCAAGTAGGATCAGGGGGCCCATGAAGCGCCGACTCCCGTTCATCCTCCTCGCGATCGCCCTCCTGCTCGCCGGCCTGGGGCTCGTGTCGGGGGAGTTCAGGTCCGTTCTCGAGAAAGCGCGAACCGTCTGCCTGGAATGCATCGGGATAGGCTGAGGGCGACGGGAACGCGATGGAGACGCAAAAGAAGCGACGCTGGTTCCAGGCCGTCGCCGCGGTGGCCTTCAACGCCCACCTCCCTTCGTTCTTCAAAGGCGGCATTTATCAGGGCCCTTCCAAGGGCCTCTGCGTCCCCGTCCTCAACTGCTATTCGTGCCCGTCGGCCGTCGGCGCCTGCCCGATAGGATCCCTCCAGAACGCATTGGGCTCCGTCAGGCTCAACCTGTCCCTGGCCAGATATCAGTTCGGCCTGTATGTCCTGGGGTTCCTCGGGGCCGTCGGCAGTCTCACCGGACGTCTCTCGTGCGGCTGGCTCTGCCCGTTCGGGCTCTTCCAGGAGCTCGTCCACAAGATCCCGTCGCCCAAGTTCGGCGTCCCGAAGTTCCTGAAGTATTTCAAGTATGTCTTTCTCGTCGTCCTGACCATCCTTTTGCCGCTCCTCATCCTCGACGCGTTCGGCGGGGGAGACCCGTGGTTCTGCAAGCTCGTCTGCCCGGCGGGGACCCTGGAAGCGGGCATCCCCTTGGCCCTCCTGAATCCGTCGATCCGGGGCCAGCTCGGGGCTCTCTTCGCCTGGAAGATGGCCGTGCTGGCGGGATTCCTTGTCTGGATGGTCTTCGTCATGAGGCCTTTCTGCCGGACGACCTGTCCCCTCGGGGCCATCCTCGGACTGTTCAACAAGGTCAGCCTGTTCCGGATGACGGTGGACGAGGAAACCTGCACGCTTTGCGGTAAGTGCCTGCGGGAGTGCCCGGTCGGCATCAGCGTTTACGAGACGCCGAACAGCCCGGATTGTATCCGCTGTCTGAAATGCGAGAAGGCCTGCCCCTTCGGGAGCGTCGGCCACGAATTCCTTCGCGTCCGGCCCCGGGAAGCCGCCGGGCAAGCCCCGAACGAGGTGCGTCCATGAGAACTCCAGGGCTCCGCGGAATGCTCGTCCTCGGCTTCGTCCTCGCCGCCGCCGGAGCGGCACGGGCTGAAGGATTGTCCATCGAGGCCCGGGGCACCTATTTCAGTCCGACGGACAAGGTCTTCCGCGAGGTTTACGGCTACGGGATGAGCTGGGGCGGAGAGCTTAGGTTCGCCGTCTCGAAGCGCGCGGCCGTCTGGGCCGGCGGCGATTACTACTCGAAGGTCGGGAAGCTCGGCCTCACCGAGGACGAGACCAAGATCCGGATCGCACCGCTTGCCGCCGGCATCAAATACTTTTTCGCCGGAGGCCGCCTGCGGCCGTACGCGGGGGCGGGGGTGGCCTATTTCCAGTACAAGGAAACCAACAGCATCGGGACCATCGAGAAGGGGGACGTGGGGCTTGTCGGGCGGGCGGGCCTGCTCGTGATGCTGGGCCCGACCTTCTTCATGGACATTCAGGCCGGTTGGAGCACCTGTTCCGTCCAGCCCGCGGAGGTCAAGGCCAACCTCGGCGGATTCTCGCTGGGCCTTGGGTTGGGATTCGAATTCTGAACGGCCGGAACGGTCGGCCGCTTATCGGGCGTCCGGCAAAAGCCGAAACTCCATCCCCTTGAAGACCTCGGCATGGGCGTCGTGCGTCTCCCGCCCGGATTCGACGACGATGATCTCCAACTCGAGGTCCCGGCTCTCGGGCGGAAGACAGGAGACGTCATTACAGGCTTGCCAAGTGATCTTCCCCGTGAGCTTGTATGTCCCCGGCTTCAGGGCGGCGTCGGCTCGGACGAGGGCTCCGATGGTTGCGCTTCCCGAATAGACCGCGACATCCGACTCGGAGAAGCCGAGGCGGGTCGGCCGCGACTCGGGATAGGCGATATCGAGAACATGAAAGAGCCCGGCGTCATCCTCGATCTCCAGGCTCGTGGGGATCAGGAGCTCGTCGCTTGCGGGATTAGCGTTGATATGCCACCCGGACCCGATCTTCAGGCGCACGGCTGCCTTGAACGTCTCGCCGGGACGGACGGCATCCCTGGAGACATACGTTTTCAATTCCGTGACGACGTCGCTCGAATCAGAAGCGATCGCTGGTTTGCTTAAAAGAAAGCGGTCCCGACCAATATAAAAAGCGCCAATCCTCGAAATCCCGTTTTCATTGCAGGTCCCGATGACATGGGATCATTGTACAACACCCGATGCGACCCTGGATACATACCCCCTGAGGACCGTCAGAAGGCTTCTCTGGCCGTGAAATAGACGCCCGAGGTGTCTTTACCGAAGGCGACGTCCATCCGGATATTGGTGGTCTCCCGTGTGCTGACGCGGAAGCGGAGCCCGGCGCCCACGGAATACTTGAGGTGGCCGAGGTCCAGGGCGCCGAGCCGCGGGGCGACGTTCCCCAGGCCGGCGAATCCGACGACGCCGAGCCGCCCGTATAGCGGGGCGCGGTATTCGGCCTGGACCGCGGCCATGACCTTGTCCCGATAGCGCCCGGTATAATAGCCGCGCATCATCGTGTCACTGCCGAGCTTGGCATAGCCGTTGAATGCCGGCGTCCCCGAGATGAGCTGGAGTTGCCCCTGAAATGCCAGGACATGGGATCTGCCTACGGGCAGGTACTTCCGGGCATCGACCTTCAGGTGCGAATAGGAGAAGTCCCCACCGAACGCTTTGGAGTTGAATAGCGCAGACAAAAGCCAATAGTCCCCATGGCGCGGGAAGAAGATGTCGTCGCGGCTGTCCCTGTTCAAGACGAACCCCAATCCGGTCACGGTCGCTCCACGGCTCCCCCCCACGGTGTCACGCCCGATGGCCCCCCCGGGGTCGGACCTGAGGATGCTGAACTTCTCGTACCGTAGCTGAACCCCGGCAAAGAGATTTGCGGAAGGCGCGACCTTCCTCAGAAAGGACCCTTCGAGCAAGGCGGTGCGGGGCGTGTAAGCCTCCTCGGCCGTATCCGGGGCTTCGGGTCCTGTCCCCCAGAACTTGTCCGGGTACCGTTCGATGAGGAACCGGCCTTTGAGAAGCCAGGTCTCCCTGTCGAAATAGAACTCGGGCTCCCAGGCCATGGAGAACTGCTTCAGCTGGGTGTAAATGACATAGAAGTATATCGACGAGGGCCGGTCCGCCGCCCGGGCCCCGTCCCGGCGGAAGGTCAGGAGCCCGCCCATGCCGCCGGCCAGCTTCGTCTCGGGGGAATAGAAAACGATGGGGAGGACGATGATACCGCCCTTCTTCGGCGCTTCGGCCGCGAGTTCGTTGAGGGGGCGAGGCGAGGCTTTCAAAGGCGCTCCGGCCTGCAAAGCTAGGCACACTTGGATCACAAGGATGATGGTCTTAAATCTCATCGACGTCTCACGACTTTTCGCATTTATCATAGCATAATCCCGCCCGTGGCCAGATCGGGTGATACTTTTAGAAGCCGGAAGCCGTCAATAAAGAGTCCCGTCGTCGGGCGTATTCCAAAGGTGCGGCGCATGAAGATCATCCGAGTTTCGATCAATCGCCCGGTGACGACGGCCATGTTCTTCTTGGCTGTCGTCCTGCTCGGCTTCGTGTCCCTTCGCCGCCTCAGCGTTGACCTCCTGCCGAACATCGGATACCCGCGCCTCTCCGTCGTCACCCGATTCGCGGGTGTCGCTCCCGAGGAGATGGAAACGCTGATCACCGCGCCCCTCGAAGCCGCTGTCAGCCGCATTCCCGGACTCCGCGGGGTTGATTCGATCTCCAAGGAGGGGGTTTCCTTCCTGTCGCTCGAATTCGCCTGGGGCACCGATATGGACTTCGCCCTGCTCCACACCCGGGAGGAGCTCGACAACGCCCGGGAAGCACTCCCCCGGGACGTCGGAGAACCCGGTCATCGTTCCCCTCGATCCCGGGGCCAGACCCATCATGATCCTGGCCGTCACGGGGGAGAGGAGCCTCCTCGAACTCAAGGACGTTCTGCGAGGAACTCGTCAAGCCGCGGCTGGAGCAGATCGACGGCATCGGATCGGCCGAGATCGCCGGCGGGGTCGAGCGGGAGATCCGGGTCGAGCTGGACCCCCGCGCTCGTCTCTCTCTATGGCCTGAGCTTGGACGATATCTCCAGGCGGCTCGACGCCTTCAACCGCGATCTCCAGGGCGGGACCATTAGAAAGGGCCGGTTCCAGTATGCCCTCAGGGTTGCCGGCCAGTTCACGAACGTCGCCGAGATCGGCGAAACGAACCTCAAGACGACGGGAAAACGGGGCATCATCCGGCTCAAGGACGTAGCCCGGATCGTCGATTCGGTCAAGGAGCGGCAGGGGCTGACCCGGCTCGACGGCACGGATAGCGTCGGCATCCTCGTCCGCAAGGCATCGGGGGCCAATACGGTCGGCGTCACCCGGGCAGCCAAAGCAGTCCTCGAGGAGATCCGAAAGGAGAACCCCGCGATCCGGACTCCGCCTGGTCTCCGAGCAGGGCCGGCTCATCGAGGAAGCGGTCGCGACGACGATGGACGAGATCGTCGAAGGCGGCATCCTGGCCTTCCTGGTCCTGCTTCTCTTCCTCCAGGAGCTCAGGACCCCCCTCATCATCGGCGTCGTCTTCCCGGTTTCCATCGTCGCCACGTTCAACCTTCTCTATTTCGGCGGCATCACCCTGAACATCATGTCGCTCGGCGGATTGGCCCTGGGGGTGGGCATGCTCGACGACTGCGCCGTCGTCGTCTCCGAGAACATCTTCCGCCACAAGAGCCTCGGAAAAAGCCCGGCCGAGGCGGCCGAGGTCGGCGCCAGCGAGGTCGGGATGGCCGTCACGGCCACGGCCCTGACCACGATCGTCGTTTTCCTTCCAGTCATCTACGTCCATGGGATCGCCGGGCCGCTCTTCAGGGACGCTGCCCTGACCGTGACGTTCTCGCTTCTGTCCTCGCTCGTTGTCTCGCTGACCCTCCTTCCGATGCTCGCCGGGCGCGGACTTGCGAACGGCGGCGGGGGAGTCGGAGGAGGACAGATCCACCACTTCAAGATGGAGAGCCGGCCAGGGAGGCCGTCGGACGATCGGTACGTCTTCGGCGCCTGCCCCGAGCTGCGTTCAAAGGGCTCTGTGCGGCCCTCGGCTTCGTCACGGATTTCGTCCTCCAGCTTACGGTGTTCGCCCAAAAGGCCGTCAGCCTTCCGTTCAGGCCGGTCCTAAAGCCATCGGCCGGTCGTTCAATCGCGGTTATGAGAGATTCATCTCTTTTTACCATCACTCCCTCATCTGGTTGCCTGGAACATAAGGGGCCGGTCTTGGCCTTGTTCATCGTGTTCTTCGGGCTCATGACGTTCGCCGGAACGCGGATCAGGCGGGAGTTGATGCCCAGGCTCGATACAAGCTCCTTCGAGGTCCAGCTCTCGACGCCGGTCGCCTATTCCCTCGACGAGACGGCCGGCGTCGTCGCCACCCTGGAAAGATGGCTGGCGAGCCGCCCGGAGACCCGATTGACCTATTCCCAGATCGGCCTTGTCGGCGGCATGGAGTCCCTCGATCCAGACGTCTCGCTCAATTCCGCGCGCATCCTGGTCGAGGCTCGGGCCCCGCGGCCTGCGGAACGCCTCATCGGGGAACTCGGACGGACGTTCCCGGCTTATTCCGGCATCGCCTTCTCGATCGCCCGGGAGCGGTCGGACATGGCCCGGTCGCTGGCCCTGTCGGGCGCCGACGTCGGCCTCAAGGTCCGTGGCGACGATCTCGACAGGCTCGGGGAGATCGCGGCCGGAGCTGGCGTCGCGTCTGAACTCGGTCCCCGGGATCGCCGATATCAACGCCGACGTCGGGGAAGGCAAACCGGAGTTCGTCATCAGGATCAGGGACGAGGCCCTGGCGATATATCCCGGCCTTGACCCCGGCGCCCTCGTAGACCGCATCGTCGACTCCGTCCGCGGCAAGGTCGCGACAAGGTTAAGGGAATTCGACAAGGCCTTCGACATCCGGGTCCGGCTGGACGACGGAACGGGAGCGAACGTCGAGAAACTCCTCGACGGGCTCGTGCCCTGCGGGGACGCCCTTGTCCCCCTGCGGGAACTCGTGACCTGGGAGATCGTCCGCGGGCCCAGGGAGATCCGCCGGGGCGACCAGCAGAGAGAGGTCCTTGTGACCGCCGACCTCCAGGGCGCCAAGCCGAGCCAGGTCGCTCCCGGCGATCCGCAAGGCGATCGCGGCGACGCCCCTGCCTCCCGGCTACCGGATCGTTTTCGGCGGCGAGCGTGAGGAGATGACGAGGTCCTTCCGGAGCCTCGTCGCGGCGTTCGTTCTGGCCATTCTCCTCAACTACATGATCATGGCCGCCCAGTTCGAATCCCTGCTCCATCCGCTCATCATCCTCGTGACCGTCCCCATGGGGCTTTGCGGCTCCGTCCTGGCCATGCTCGTGACGGGGACCGACGGTCAACGTCATCTCGGCCATCGGCATCGTCGTCCTCCTGGGGATCGTCGTGGACAACGCCATCGTCAAGATCGACTACACCAATCAGCTCCGGAAGCAGGGGATGGGCCTCCGGGACGCCGTCGTCGAAGGCAGCCGCGTCCGCCTGCGGCCGATCCTGATGTCCACCGCGACGACGCTTGTCGCCCTTCTGCCCCTGTCCCTGGGCATCGGGAGAGGGGCCGAGCTCCTCCAGCCGCTGGGGATCGTCGTCTTCGGAGGGCTGGCCTTCTCGACGCTCCTGACACTCCTCCTCATTCCCGTGATCTACGAGATCGTCGAGTCCCGAAAGGAGACAAGGAGGCGGCGGGCTTGAAATTCCTCATCGAGCGCCCCGTCGCCGTGGCCATGATCTACCTCGCGCCCCTGGCGCTCGGCGTTTTTTCCTTCATGAACACGCCCATCGAGCTCGCCCCCGGCGGGGCGTATCCGCGGATCGATATCGAGGCCCCCTGGCCCGGCGTTTCGCCCGAGGTCGTCCAGGCCCGGGTCACGGCTCCGCTCGAGGAGGCCGCCGCATCGGTCAAGGGCGTGCGCCGCATATCTTCGGAGTCGCGTTCCGGCGTCGCCTCGATCACCCTGGAGATCGATCCCCAGGCCAGGATGGAGTTCGTCGGACCTCGTCCTGCGCGAGGCCGTCACCCGGACGGGGTCCGAGCTGCCCGTACGGAGTGCGGCCGGTCGTCCGTCCCTACGTCCCCGAGGACTTCCGCGTCCGGCCGTTCCTGAGCATGACCATCTCGGGCCCGTATTCGCTCCAGGAACTGCGGGGACTCCTCAAGGATCGGCTGGAATTCGGCCTGGGATCTGTCCGCGGCGTCTCATCGGTCGAGCTGGCCGGCGGCTCGCAACCCGGAGGTTCGCGTCGTGCTCGACGAGGGACGGTTGACGGCCCTTGGCGTCCGCGCCCTTCGAGGTGGATGCGGCCCTCGCCAAGGCCTTCGAATCGCATCCGGCCGGGCGTGTGCGCCGGGCCGGACGGGAATACATCTTCAAGGTCGCGGGCGCCGTCGAATCCCTGCCCGACCTGGGCCGGATCCTCGTCGGCCGAGCCGGAGACGTGCCCGTCAGGCTGTCGGACGTCGCCGACGTCCTTCAGACCTCGGGCGAGGTCCGGTCCGTCATCCGGATCGACGGCCAGCCCACGGTCATGCTGACGGTGACCAAGGAGAACGGAGCGAACACGATGCGGGTCGCCCGCGAGGTCCGCCGAAGGCTCGCCGCCATCCGGGGAAGCCTTCCGGCCGACCTCGTCTTCAAGACGGTGGATGACGAGAGCGCCGAGATCGAAAGGAACCTCCGGCATCTCGGGCTCTTGGCCGCCGTCATCGTCGCCCTTATCTTCCTGATGATCTTCCTGGCCTTGCGGAAGTTCCTCCCGTCGCTCCTCATCCTGTCGTCCGTCGCCTTTTCGGTCGTCATCACGTTCAACCTCCTCTACGCGCTTGGCATCCCGCTCAACATGCTGACCCTGGGGGCACTGGCCCTCGGCTTCGGGATGTTCGTCGACAATTCCATCGTCGTCTTCGAGAACGGCCTGCGGCTCCGGGAGCGGGGCGTGCCCCCGAACGAGGCGGCCCTCCAGGGGGCGCGGGAGGTTTTCTTCCGGTCCTGGCGTCCACTCTGACGACGGTCGGCGTCTTCTTCTGCTTCCCGTTTTTTCAGGGCCGGTTGCGGGTCTATTACCTGCCCCTGGCCCTCGTCATGGCCTCGGCCCTGGCGGCCTCGCTCGCCGTCTCTTTCTCCCTTATCCCGGCGCTGCAGCCCCGTGCTTGCTCAGGGCCGGAAAAAGCGAGGAGCTGGGGACGGGCGAAGAAGGCTACTTTTCGGGCGTCCTGAGGTTCGTCCTCCGTCATCCGGCTGGGATCATCCTTGCCGCGGCCGCGCTCCTTTTCGGCAGCTACAGGTGGTTCCGGGCCGAGGTCCCCGTGGGCGAGTTCTTCCGTTGGTATTCCAAGGAGAGGCTCGTCGGTCGAACTCGACACTGCCGCGCGGGCACCGATATGGAGACGATGGACGCCATCGTCCGGAAGTTCGAGGCCAAAATCCTGGAGTCCGGATACGAGAAGGAGATGACGCCCGAGTCCGAGCGGGAGACGCTCTCCTCATGGTCAGCTTCCCGCCGGAGGTCGAGCGATCTTCCCGGCCGTATGCCCTCAAGGAGGAACTCATCCGACTCGCCACCAGGTTTGCGGGGCTGACCATCGGCATCTTCGGGTTCGATCCCCAAGGATATCATTCGAGCATGGAGGCGGGGACATATTTCGATTCCAGGATCAAGTTCCTTGGCTACAATCTGAAGGAGCTCCGAACGATCACCGATAAGGTGGAACGGGCGCTCCACCGAAACCCACGCATCCGGGAGGTCCGAACGGTCTCGAGCCGGAACACATGGATGACCATCGATACCTTCGAGGTCGTCCTCCGGGCGGACAGGGAGGCCCTTCGGAGGTACGACGTCGATCCGGACCACCTCCGGTTCCAAGTCCAGTCCCTGCTCGGCGGGACGGTTCGGCGTCCCACTCGAAGGCCGTCCTCGGCGGCCGGGAGACCGATATCGTCTTGAACGTACCGGACGCCGAACGGACCGATCTCCGTCGTCTCGAGCGATCGCTCGTCCGGACGGCAGGCGGGCAGTCCCTGCGGCTCGGGGACGTCCTGAGGTCCGAAGAGAGGCTCGTGGCCGGATCGATCGACCGGGAGGACAGGCAATTCCAGCAGAACCGTCATGTGGGAGTTCCGCGGCCCGCACAAGGCTGCCGAAAACTACGAAAAAGCGGTCTTTGCCGGATTGAGCCTCCCCCCCGGGTTTTCGGCGACGCTCGGCGAGGAGTGGCTGATGACAGGAGAAAGAAAAGGGCCAGATCATCCTGGCCGCCGTCGTCGCCGTCGTCGTCATCTTCATGATCCTGGCGGCCCTCTACGAATCCCTCGTCCAGCCGTTCATCATCCTGATGTCCCTGCCCCTGGCGATGGTCGGCGTCTTCGCGGCTTTTGTCGTCGCGGGGGCCCGGTTCGATTCATCGGCTTACATCGGCGTCCTTCTCATGACCGGGATCGTGGTCAATAACGCCATCCTGATCGTGGACCACATCAATCTCAAGAAGCGGGAAGGGAGGGGGCTCACGGATGCCGTCGTCGAGGGGACGCGGGACCGCGTCCGGCCGATCCTCATGACGACGGGGACGACCGTCCTCGGCATGATGCCGATGCTCCTCATCCACACGGACGCCGGGAAGAGCGACATTTGGTCCTCGCTCGCCTTGTGCACGGCCGGAGGGCTCACCGCTTCGACGTTACTCATCCTCGTCGTCATTCCCGTGCTTTATCAGGCCGCCGAGCAGCTGAGGCCCCGGCTCGCGCGCAAGGCCCGCGAGATCCATTCGCTTTGGAGGGAAAAATGAAAGCCGTCCCTAAAGAGCTCCCGGCTTTCTCCTTGGTCGTCATCGGCGTTGCCGCGGGGGCATACTTTCTTGTCCTGCGCGGGCCGTCGAAGGCGAGCGTGGAACCGCAGGGGGAAGCGGCCTCGCGCCCGGCCGGCGGCGAAACGCCTCTCCCCGTCAAGGCCGTCCCGGTCGTCCGCGGGGACCTTGTCATCCGGCTGACGTCGCCCGGGGAGGTTTTCGCGGGCAAGAGGGCCGTGATCAAGGCCGAAGTCTCGGGCGCCCTCAAGGAAGTCTCGGCCGAAGAAGGGAAAGCCGTAGCGGCCGGAACCGTCCTGGCCCGCGTCGACGACCGGACCTATGCGCTCAGACTGGAAAGCGCCGAAGCGGAAAGGCTGAAGCGGCTCTCGGAGATGCTCGTGGAAAACCGGTTCGGGGACGTCGTGAAGAAGGCCGATGCCGCGCTTGAAAAGAGGCTCGGGAATTCCGCCTCAATTCTCGACGCGGCGGCCGCTCGATATGCCGCGGGCGCGATCGGCCGGGAAGAATTCGACAGGATTCGGAAGGCCCACGAAACTCTCCTCATCGAGGCCGGCCTGAAAAGGGACGAGGTCCAGGCCGCTTCCAAGGGCCTGACGCAAGCCGAGGTCGAGGTGGCTGTCGCCCGGCTGGACCTGGAACGGACAAAGGTTCGGGCCCCATTCTCCGGCGTCCTGACGGGCATTAAGGTCTCGATCGGCGAGACCGTTTCCGGCGGTCAGGACCTCATGACTCTCGTTGACGTCCGGGACATCCGCGTCGAGGCCAGGGTCCTGGAGAGCGAGATCGGAAGGATGAAGCCCGGCCGGGAGGCGGACATTAGGTTCAGCGCCTATCCCGGCAGAGACCTTCAAGGGATGGGTCCGGGCCGTGAGCCCCGTGGTGGAACCGGGCGACAGGACCTGCGCCGTCCACGTGACGATCGACAATGCCGCCGGGGAGATCAAGCCGGGGATGCATGCCGAGGTCGAAGTCGCCGCCGAGATCTATGAAGGCCGGGTCCTCGTGCCGCAGGAAGCCGTCCTCGTCCGGGGCGGCCGAAAGCTCGTCTTCGTCGTCGAGGACGGCCGCGCCAAGTGGAGATACGTAACGACCGGGCTCGAGAACGAGCGCTATGTCGAGATCTTGGAAGGAGCCAAGGAAGGGGAGTCGGTCATCGTCGAAGGTCATTTGATCTTAGCGCACGATGCCAGGGTCACGATTGAGTAGATCCCCCCAATCCCCGCGATGCGTCCCCCTTATGCAAAGGGGGGACGGGGGGATCTAGTGGACAGTCATCCCTGCCAATTTGGTATCGTGGGCCAGCGATGACTGCATCCTACGCTAGCGCGAGGTGATGACATGGCCCGCTATTCGATCGACGACGTCGAATCCAGGATCGCGAGGTTCCCAAGGGTCGAGCTCATCCACCGGCCGACGCCCCTGCGCAAGCTGGAGCGGCTGACCGCGGAGCTCGGCGGACCGGAGATCTACATCAAGCGCGACGACCTCACCGGCCTGGCCTTCGGGGGGAACAAGTCCCGGAAGCTCGAATTCATCATCAGGGACGCGCTCGACAAAGGCTGCGATACGCTGGTCACCTGGGGGAGCCTGCAGTCGAATTGGTGCCTCCAGACGGCGGCGGCCGCGGCGAAGTACGGCATCAGGCCCGTCCTCGTGCTCTTCAGGTCCTACGACATCCCGCCGGGCTACGACGGGAACATGCTCCTCGAGCGCATCCTCGGCGCAGAAATGCGGATCATGGAGCCCCCGGCCCGGGGCAAGGTCGTCAAGCTGGAGGACACCGTCGCCCTCATGAACGAGATCGCCGGAGAGGAGCGTGGCAAGGGGAGAAAGCCTTACGTCGTCTCCGTCGGCGGCTCCATGGTCGCCGGAGACATGGATAGGCCTCTGGGCGCCGTCTCCTACGTCGAGGCCTTCGCCGAGATGTTGGAACAGACGCGGGCGCTCGGATTCGTCCCCGACGCCGTCGTCCACGCGACGGGCTCGGGCGGGACGCAGGCCGGACTCTTCGTCGGCGCCGAGGCCCTGACCGACTCGTGTCGGGTCGTCGGCATCAGCGTATCGGATGACAAGGACACGTTCGCCGGCTATGTCGAGGATATAGCGAGAGCGGTCCATCGGGTCATGGACCTTGGCCCCGCCCCGAATCGCGAGGATATCATCGTTTTCGACGACTATATGAAGGACGGCTACGGCGATCATGAACAAGGAGGTCGCAGATGTCCTGCGCCTGCTTCTCGCGACCGAAGGCATCGTCCTGGACCCGGTCTATACGTCCAAAGCGATGATCGGACTCATCGATCTCATCCGGAAGGGCTATTTCAAGGCGGGGGAGAAGGTCGTCTTCTTCCATACGGGCGGGACCCCGGCGCTTTTCCCGAACCGGGACAAGCTGATCGAGTTCCTGGAAGCCTTAGCGGCCGGCTTATTTCCCCGTGCTCTTCAGATACTTCAGGAATTCGCTGTCCGTTGAAAGCAGGAGCCAGGTCTCCTTTTCGAGCGCTTTCCGGTAGGTTTCCAGGGTCTTCGTGAACTGGTAGAACTCCGGGTCCAGATTGTACGCCCGGGCATAGATCTTGGTCGCTTCGGCGTCGCCCTTGCCCTTGATGTCCTGGGCCTGGCGGTAGGCTTCGGACTGGATCCTCTTGAGCTCCTTCTCCTTCTGGCCCCGGATCTCCGCGCTCTTCCCGTCCCCCTCGGACCGGTACTTGGCGGCGATCCGCTGGCGTTCGGCGACCATCCGGTCGAACACCTTCTTCTGGACCTCGTCCACGTAGTTCACCCGCATGATCTGGACGTCCTTGAGCTCGACGCCGAACTCGGAGGTGATCGGGACGAGTTCTCGAGGATGATCCGGGCAAGCTTGTCCCGGCCGAAGCTGATCTCGCCGATGACTCCCGAGAGGTCGAGGAGGGCGGCCTCCTCGCTCAGCTCGAACTTCCGGTTGGAGGCCCGGACGATCTCGATCAGGTCGTGGTTGGCGATGACGTTCCGGGTCTCGCCGTCGACGACGTCGTCCAGGCGCGACTGCCCGCCGCGCTCGTCGCGGACCCTCTGGAAGAAGACCAGGGGGTCGCTGATCCGCCAGCGGCAGTAGGTGTCCACCCAGATGTACTTCTTGTCCTTGGTCGGGATCTGGTTCGGGTCGCCGTTCCATTCGAGCCAGCGCTTTTCGAAATAGTTGGTCTTCTGGACGAAGGGGACCTTGATATGCATCCCGGCCGTGGTCACCGCTCCGCCGATGGGCTCGCCGAACTGGGTGATGATGACCTGGTTGGTCTCGGAGACGATATAAACGGAGTCCAGGAGGACGAGGAGAAGGACGAGCCCGAGGCCGACGAGGATGATGTTGCGGGTCTTGGCGCTCACTTCTTCACCTCCTCGGCGAGGTTGAGAAGGGGAAGGATCCCCTTCAGGCTCTGATCGACGATGATCTTCTTTTTGATGCCGGGCAACGACCTCGTTCAGCGTCTCCAGGTAGAGCCGCTTCCGCGTCACGGCGGGCGCTTTGACGTATTCGCGGTAGATGGCCGAGAACCGGTCTCGCGTCGCCCATGGCGTTGTTGATCCGCTCCGTGGCATAGCCCTCGGCGGCGCGGAGCATCTGGTCCGCCTCGCCGGTGGCCTTGGGGATCTCCTGGTTGTACTCGGACCAGGCCTCGTTGATCTTCCGTTCCTTCTCCTGGAGGGCCTCGTTGACGTCGTTGAAGGACGGCTTGACGGGGTCGGGCGGGTTGACGTCCTGGAAGATGAGCTGGTTGACGTCGATGCCGATCTCGTAGGCGTCGCAGAGCTGCTGGAGGGCGTCCTTGGCCTCGTTGGCGATCCGGGCCCGGCCGACCGTGATGACCTCGTCGACCGAGTTGTCGCCGATGATGCGCCGGACGACGGCCTCGGTCATGCCCCGGAAGGTCGTCGTCGGCTTCCCTCATCTTGAAGAGGAATTTATAGGGGTCCTTGATCTTGTACTGGACGATCCATTCGGTGACGACGACGTTCAGGTCCCCGGTCAGCATGACGGATTCGGCCTTGGTCCCGGCGTTGCTCGTGTATTCCGATTGGATGCCCGGTTTCGTCGTCCGGAAGCCGAACTCGAGCTTGAGCTGGCGCTGGACGGGGACGCGGGTCAGGGTCTCGATCCCGAGCGGCAGCTTGAAGTGAAGACCGGGCTCGGAGGTCCGGACGAACTTGCCGAATCTCAGGATGACGCCCATCTCCTCGGGGCTGACCTGGTAGACCGACCCGTAGAGAAGGACGATGGCGGCGAGGACCGCGATGGCCCCCTGGACCGCCCTTTTCGGTATCTTGGGCAACTTGAAGTTGACGTTTATCGGAGAACGATACTCATCCTGCATCGAAGACCTCCTTGGGGCTAACGGGATATCCCCATCCTAGCACATCGCGAAGGCACACGATAGCCGGCCCCCGTCACGGCCGTCTCCTGACAGGCCATCGGCTGCGCCAGGGCGACGCCCGGATGATCAGTGCTTAAGAGATCCGCTCAGGGTCTTTTCGAGATCCTCGAGATCGGTGTCTTCGGCTCGGATGGGCTGTGACTCCAGGGCCTTGGGTGCCTTGAGCCCGCTTCCCGTAAGAACGAGCACCGCGGGTCCGTTCCGGTCCAGCTTGTTTTCCTTGAGCAACTTAAGGAGCGCCGCCCACGTCACGGCGGATTCCGGCTGGCAGAACAGGCCTTCGCGCCGTGCCAGGGCACGCTGTGCCTCGAGGATCTCGGCATCGGACACCGCGACGAGCATTCCGGCGTGGTCGCGGACCATGCGAAGGACGGCGTTCCCGGCCGGGGGAGCGGGGTTGGAGATGGCATGGGCGATGGTGTGTGCCGAATCGAGGCGCTCATACTTGGAGAGCCCGGCCGCGAATGCCCGGGCCAGCGGCGCGCATCCTTCCGCCTGGACGCCGATGAACGTCGGATATCGGTCGATGAGACCCTCAGCGAGGAGGTCTTCGAAACCCCGCATCAAGCCGATGAAGTGCCCGCCGGAGCTTACGGGGACGAAAATTTGGCCCGGGGCGCTTTTGCCGGATTGGAGGAAGATCTCGAACGCCGTGACCTTGTAGCCCTCGATGCGGACCGGGTCCACGGAGTTCATGAAGTAGATCCCGAGCTTGCGCCCGATATCGAGGCTCTTGTAGAAAAGCTTGCCATAGTCGCCCCGGACCCTGACGAGCTTCGGCCCATAGATGCCGGCGGCGAGGAGGCTCTGCGGTGCGGTCTCTTCTTTCAGGAGCACGGTCGTCTCGAGCCCGGCCCTGGCCCCGTAGGCGGCCGTCGAGGCGGCCATGTTGCCCGTCGAGACGGTCCCGATGCGCGTGAATCCCATGGCCACGGCCTTCTGGACGGCTGCGGTGGTGCCACGGTCTTTGAAGCTCATGGTCGGGTTCTGGGCCTCGAACTTGGCGTAGACTCCGGGCAGGCCGGCCTCCGATGCGAGCTTATTCAGACGGACGAAGGGCGTGTTCCCCTCGCCGAGTCCCAGCTCGCGGTCGACATGGTCCAAGGGCAGAAAATCGAGCCATCGCTCCAGTGGATTCGTCCGCTCCTCGTGAAAGCGGCGGTTTCCCGCTTTGCGGGCGAAGACCATGGGTTCGCGGCAATCCGGGCAGAAGGGCGAGAAGACGTCGAACGGGGCTTGTTTCCCGCAGAACAGACATTCCAGGGTATCCATGTCGACTCCTTGGCCGAATTTCATGCATTAGTCTATGGGAAAGCGCTCACGGATGTAAAGGAGAATGCGAGAAGAGCGGGACGCGCGAGAAAGGCGGGACTCGAGGATGGGTCCAGGCATCCTCAGCCGGTTCGCGGTCGAACGCTGGCGTCGACGGCCGCTTGAGACATTGAACATAGCGGCCAACAAAGATAGAATCATAGGACTGCAATGAGCGAACGCAAAGACGACGCATTCTTCATGTCCAAGGCCCTCGCAGAGGCCCGAAAGGCCGCGGCCAGGGGAGAGGTGCCGGTCGGGGCCGTCGTCGTCCATGATGGGAAGATCTTCGGCCGCGGCTATAATCGGCCGATATATACGAAGGATCCGACGGCGCATGCTGAGATCATCGCCATGAGGTCGGCGGCCCGGAAGCTCGGGAACTACCGTCTGACAGATTGCGATCTATATGTGACGCTGGAGCCCTGCGCGATGTGCCTCGGGGCCGTCGTCCAGGCCCGGATCCGCCGTCTCATCTACGGCGCCTCTGACCCCAAGTCCGGCGCCGTCCGCTCGGTCATGCGTTTCCCGTTCGGAAAGCTGAATCATCGGCCCGCGATCTCGCCGGCATCATGGCCGACGAGTGCGCCGCCGTCCTCAAAGCGTTCTTCCGTGAGCGGCGCCAAAAGCCGGGGATGAAAATAGGGGCATGATCCCGGCCCGGGCACGCGAATAAGGGGAAAACGGCGGACCGACGGGGCTTCACGATCCCCGGGCTTGCCAAAAAAGCGAAACCGGATAAAATGGAGGACTGTACGGAGAGGTGGCCGAGTGGTTGAAGGCGTCGGTCTCGAAAACCGATATACTGAGCAATCGGTATCGCGGGTTCGAATCCCGCCCTCTCCGTTCCTTGACCGAGACGCTGACCTAATCCGGGTCCCCCCTTGTATTCCAAGGGGGGTAGGGGAGATTAAGAAATTCAGATGAATATGGAAGCGTCTCGGAAAGCTCTCAGCCGGAGACTCCTATTGGGGAGGATGTTCTGAAAACCATCAACCTTGTCATCGTCGGCTTCGGCCGGGTCGGCCGGGCCTTCGGTCGCATCGTCGCGGATAAAAGCGAATTTCTGTCGCGAGCGCTACGGGCTCGACCTCGTCCCCAAGGCCGCCCTGACGAGCACCGGCGGAGTTCTCTGCAGTGACCTCTTGCCCCTGGACGTCCCTGCTGGCCGACGTGCCGGGCGGCATCCGCGCGAACGTCCTGCTGGACCCAGGGCCTGAAGCTTACCGACATCATCGGCAGGATCGAGCCCGGGGTCCTCGTCGAATGCACGCCCTCCGACCTGAAGACGGGAGAGCCGGGCCTCACCCATATCTCCGACGCCCTCGAGAACGGCTGGCACGTCGCCGCGGCCAGCAAGGGGGCGCTGGTCCTCAGGTTCCGGGAGCTCAACGATCTGGCTGCGAAAGCGGGGCGTCCGCCTGATGGCCAGCGGCGCCGCCGCCGCGGCCCTGCCGACGCTTGGACGTCGGCATCGGCTCGCTGGCCGGCGCCGAGGTCCTGGGCATCGAAGGGATCCTCAACGGCACGACGAACTACATCCTGACGAAGATGGAGCGAGGGCGTGGACTTACGCTCAGGCCCTCGCCGAGGCCCAAGCCAGGGGGATCGCCGAAACGGACCCGACGATGGACGTCGACGGCTGGGATACGGCGGCCAAGCTCCTGATCATCAGCAATTCCGTCCTGGGGACCGGCTTCCGGCTGGACGACGTCAGGATCACGGGGATCCGTGACATCGCGCCGCATCTCGTGCCCAAAGCGGCCGAAGCGGGCAAAGCGCTCAGGCTCATGGGGAAGGCCTCGAAGGAGGACCGGGAGCACCCCTGGAGACTCGAGGTCGGGCTCGCCCTGCTCGACGCCGACCATCCGCTCTACGGCGTCCGACGGGACGACCAAGGGAGTCACGTTCTACACGGACACCATGGGCCCGGTGACGGTCGTCGGGGGCCGGTCGGACCCCCGCGGGACCGGCGCCGCTCTGCTGAAGGACATCATCAACATATATCAGCCGCCGACCGTCTGTCCCGGCAAAATTGACCGGGCCCCGGATTTTTGATAAGTTAGGGTTTCCGCGCGGCTTGCGCCCGGATCGCACATGACCGGAGAGGTGTCCGAGTGGCTTAAGGAGCACGCTTGGAAAGCGTGTGTGCGCCGCAAGGTGTACCGCGGGTTCGAATCCCGCCCTCTCCGCCAGATATACGGCGGAGCTCAAAACGGAGTCATCATCATAGGAGCAGTAACAATGGACAGCAAGGACCTCATCCTCATCGAAGACCTCTACGGGGCCCACAACTACCACCCCCTGGACGTCGTCGTCAGCAAGGCCAAGGGGATCTGGATGTGGGACGTCGAGGGCAAGAAGTACCTCGATTTCCTGAGCGCCTATTCGGCCGTCAACCAGGGCCACTGCCACCCCCGGATCGTCAAGGCCCTCCAGACCCAGGCCGAAGAGCCTGACCCTGACCTCGCGGGCCTTCCGCAACGACCAGTGGCCCATGCTGGCCAAGGAGCTCTGCGACTGGACCGGCTACGAGATGGTCCTGCCGATGAACTCCGGCGCCGAGGCCGTCGAGACGGCCGTCAAGACCGCCCGCAAGTGGGGCTACCAGAACAAGGGCATCCCCGCAGGACCAGGCCGAGATCATCGCCTGCGCCAACAACTTCCACGGCCGGACGGTCACCGTCATCAGCTTCTCGACCGAGCCGCTCTACCGCAAGGACTTCGGCCCGTTCACGCCCGGCTTCCCGATCATCCCCTTCGGCGACGCCGAGGCCCTGGAGAAGGCCATCACCCCGAACACGGCCGCCTTCCTCGTCGAGCCGATCCAGGCCGAGGCCGGCATCCTCATCCCGCCCGACGGCTACCTCAAGAAGGCCAAGGAGATCTGCGAGAGGAACAACGTCCTCTTCATCGCCGACGAGATCCAGACCGGTCTCGGCCGGACGGGCAAGCTCTTCGCCTGCGAGTACGAGGGCGTCCGGCCCGACATGGTCGTCATCGGCAAGTCCCTCGGCGGCGGCTGCTATCCCGTCTCGGCCGTCCTGGCCGACCGGGAGATCCTGGGCGTCTTCAAGCCCGGCGAGCACGGCTCGACCTTCGGCGGCAATCCGCTGGCCTGCGCCGTGGCCCGCGAGGCCATCCGCGTCATCCGGGAGGAGAAGCTGGTCGAGAACGCGGCCGAGCTGCGGCGAGTACTTCATGGCCAAGCTGCGGACGATCCGGAGCCGGCACATCAAGGAGGTCCGCGGCCGCGGCCTGCTCATCGGCGTCGAGCTCCATCCCGAGGCCGGCGGCGCCCGGCGGTTCTGCGAGGAGCTGATGAAGGAAGGCCTGCTCTGCAAGGAGACCCACGAGAACGTCATCCGCTTCGCCCCGCCGCTCGTCATCAGGGAAAAGGACCTCAACTGGGCCTTCAAGCGCATCAAGACGGTCTTCAAGCGCCTGGCCTGATCGGGGCATGCGCCGGGCCGGCTTTGTCCTGAGTCCTGTCGTCCCTGGAGGACAGGGACGGGAACGGCCCCTCCGGGGCGCCGGGGGCGGCCGGCTTGGCACGTATCTTGCATAAGATTCGGTCAGGAGAAAAGGAGAGCATGATGAAAAAAGCCGCTTGGGTTCCGATCGTCATCCTTCTGGCCTTCGCCGGCGGGCTGCATCGTCTACGTCCCCTACGACGAAGGCGGAGCCTACCCGCCCTCCCGGGACGATGACGCCTATTACCGGGGCGGGGAGCAGGGATATCTCACGTATTTCTATGACGACCTGTCTCCTTACGGGATCTGGGTCGACTATCCGCTCGTTACGGGTATGTCTGGATCCCCCGCCATATGCGGTACGGCTGGCGTCCTTACACCGACGGCCGATGGGTTTGGACCGATTACGGCTGGACCTGGGTCTCGAGCTTCGAATGGGGCTGGATCCCGTTCCATTACGGCCGCTGGGGCTGGGACCGCGGCCTGGGCTGGTTCTGGGTCCCGGATACCGTCTGGGGGCCGGCCTGGGTGGCCTGGAGGACCGGCGACAGCCATATCGGCTGGGCGCCCCTGCCCCCCGGGGCCGAGTTCATCCCCGGGATCGGCATCCGCTCCTCGGGCTTCGACATCCCTCCTTATTACTGGGTTTTCGTCGACGGCCGGAACTTCTGGAACGACCGGTTGGACCGTTACGTTCTTCCGTACGAGCGGAACATGACGATCATCAACTATACCGTCATCAACATCAATATCCGGTCCCGGGGCGACAGGGTCTATAACGAAGGCTTCGACCCCGACGAGGCCTGGCGGCTGACCCGCAGGCCGATCACGAAGTACAGTCTCCGTGACCCCGGCAGGCCAGGCGCATCGCGAGTGGAACGGAATGAGGTCATCATCCACAAGCCGGTCCTGACCCCGAACCGTCTCGCCAAGCCGAAGACCGTCCTCAGGGAGGACGAAGTGGGCGAAGCGGTCGCCCGGGACAGCATCGACGATTCTTCCCTGGGTGAAAAACAGGTCCGGGACAGAAAACTCCTCGAGGAGAGCCAGGACGAAGAGATCACCGTGATCCGCAGGAAGGTCGATCAGGATAAGCGGCTCGCCAGGACGTCCGAAGAAAAGCAGAAGATCGACCGCGAGCTCGAGACCAAGGTCTCTGAGCTCCGGAAGAAGCACGAGACGGAGAAGGTCGAACTCGATAAGCGGCAGAAGCAGGACGAGGACAAGGTCAAGAAAGGGAAATTGAGGAAAAAGGACTGAAGACCGGAAAATGAAGAAAACAGCATATCGCTCGATGGAATCGCGGCTATCGCTCAACCGGCGGGATTTCTTCCGGGTCGGAGGGGCGGCCGGCGCCGCCGCCGGGATCGGGCTCCTCGGGGGGCGCACGCTCGCGGCCGCCCAGAACGCGACCCCCGCGCCCCCGGCCAAGCCGGCCACCAACATCGCCGACGCCCTGAAGGTGCCGCGAACGGCGCTGTCCCTGCCCGGGCCTTTCCCCGGCCGGGTCGTCGAGGTCCGCGATCCGAAATCCGTGTCCGGGGCCACGGTGGACGCCGCCGCCGTCCGGAAGATGTTCGAGAAGGGAATGACGACCCTCACGGGCAAAAGTCCGGAGGCAAGCTTCGGCCTGTTCTTCAAGAAAGACGACGTCGTCGGCATCAAGATCAATCCGGTCGGGGCGGGCCTGATCAGCACCCGTCTCGAGGTCGTCGACGCCATCATCGGCTGGCTGGCGGCGGGCGGCCTGCCGCGCCGGAACATCGTCGTCTGGGACCGCTTCGATTACATGGTCAAGGACGCCGGCTTCACGCCCGAGCGATTCCCGGGCGTCTCCTTCGAGGGCCTCCAGACGATGGACGAGGCGGCGGCGGAGGGCAAGGCCAAGGACAACAGCCGCTGGCTCCGGGCCGACGGCACCCACGTCAGCATCGACAACTTCGACAAGGACGTCTATTACTGGGCCGACGTCGAAGGCGCCCAAGGACGAGGCCTACCTCAACCAGCACGTCTTCAACGGGAAATACTCCTATTTCGGCAAGCTCCTGACCCGGAAGCTGACCAAGATCATCAACGTCCCGGTCTTCAAGAACACCGGGAACGCGATCTCGATGGCCACCAAGAACATCGGCTACGGGGCCGTCTGCAACACGAACAGGCTCCACAAGCCCCTCTTCCTCGACGTCTGCGTCGAGGTGCCGGCGTTCCCGGTCATCCGGGACAAGTGGGTCCTCACCGTGACCGACGGCATCAAGGGCCAGTACGACGGAGGGCCGGGGCCCGAGGCCAAGTTCATCTACGACCAGGGCGCCCTTTTCTTCGGGACCGACCCCATCGCCATGGACCTCGTCTGCCATAACCTCCTCGTGGCCAAGCGCAAGGAAATGGGCATCCAGGTCAACGAGCATCCGCGGTTCACCGAGTACCTGCGCTACGCCGAGAAGATGGGCCTGGGGATCGCCGACCCGGCGAGGATCGCGCACGTCAGGGCTTGAGCTCCGGGGTCGCGCGAATCTCGGAAGCATGCGAAAGCTCATCAGGACCGCGGCTCTATCCGCGGCCCTGGCCGTGATAGCCCCGGCCGCTCCGGCGGCCGAGGTCGTCCTTCCCGCCGACGGCTTCTCTCCCGGGTGGGCGAGGTCCGAGGCGCCCCGGACATTCGGCGGAACCCGCCTCTTCGATCATATCGACGGGGGCGCGGAGCTCTATCTCGAGTTCGGCTTCGAGACGCTCGTCCTCCAGCGCTACGTGAAAGGCGAAAACGAGCTTGTCCTCGAGGTCTACGAGATGTCGGGCCCGGAATCCGCTTTGGGCCTGTACCTCATGAAGTGCGGCAGGGAAACGCCCCTGGCGGGGATCCCGGCCAGGAATTCGAGCGAGCCTGCCCAGTTCACGATCCTCAAAGGACGTTACTTCGTCCACGTAAATAACCCCTCGGCGGGGGAGGACCTCGTCCCGGCCATGACCGCGCTTGCCGCCCGGGCCCTGGAAGCGCTTCCCGAGGAGCGTCCGGCCGACCTTTTGGCCATGCTCCCGGCCGAGGGCCTCGTGCCCGGTTCCGCCATTCTGTTCCGCGGTCCCGTCGGGCTCCAATCGGTCGCCACTCTGGGGGAAGGCGATATCCTCGACCAGAGGGGGCAGGTCTTCGGAGCCTCGGGCGCCTATGACGGGCCGCAGTCCGGCCGCAGCTTCCTTATCCTGGTCGCTTATCCGGACCCGGCCCGGGCGTCCTCGGCGTTCGCCGGCCTCGCCGCGCGCCTCGATCCGTACCTCAAGGTCATCGACAAGGGGAGCGCCCGTTTCGTCTTTGAGGATTTCAAGAAAGAATTCGGCCTGGCGGAGCTCAAAGCCGCTCGGATAGAGATCAGGGTCGGGTTGGGTTCGCCCCCCGCCCTTTGATCCTCAGGTTATCCTCCGTCCCGCCGCCCGCAGGGTCACCAGCAGGACCGCCCCGAGGATGATCGCGCCCCCCAGGAGCGTCCTCGCCGTCGGGCGCTCGCCGAGGAGGACCAGGGCGAAAAGGATCCCGTAAACAGGCTCCAGGGAGGCAATGAGGCTTGCCGTCTGGGCGGTCACGCCGCGCATCCCGCGGATGAACAGGGTATGGGCCAACGCCGTGCAGAAGACGCCGAGCACCGCGAGAAGCGCCAGGTCCCTTCCCGAGATCCGGGGGATGCCCCCGAAGGCGACCGGAAGAAGAGCCGCCCCGGCGAACAGGTCCTGATAGAAAGCGATACGCAGGCTCGAATGCCGTCGCGAGAGCTTCCGGTTCAGGATGGCGAGGACCGCGAAGGTCGCCCCCGACGCCAGCCCCCATAAGACACCCAGGAGGACGGGCTCGCCAAGAGTGAACCGGGGCACGACCAGGAAGACACCGGCGAGCGTCAGGCCGGAAAAGAGGACGTTCGCCGCATCGGGACGCTTCCGTTCGAAAAGGGGCTCGAGGAAGACCGTGAACGCGGGGAAGGTCGCGTAGGAGAGGAGGCCGACGGCTACGCTGGAGACCCGGACGGCCTCGAAGAAGGCGGACCAGTGGACGGCCAGGATGATCCCGCAGAGGGCGCAAAGAAAGAGATCCCGTCCGGGCGCCATGCGGAAGGAGATCTTCCTTGCGGCGATGAAGACGGCCAGGGCCAGCGAAGCGAAGACGACCCTGCCCAGGACGATCCAAGGAGGGGAGAGGGGGAGCCATCGGACGAACAGCCCAGGGAATCCGAAGAGGAGGACGGCCAGGTGGATGGCCGGAAGGCCTCGGCGGTCCGGGAGGAATTCGGTCATGGCGTCCGCGACGAAGCCCATTATACAATGGCCGGTTTCCGTATTGTAATTTTTCCGATTTGTGTTAAGATAATCTTTACATTTAGGGAGGTTCGGCTTCCCTTTCAGGATATCGCCTGATCGCATGTCATATCTCATATTCGCCCGCAAATACAGGCCTCAGACCTTTGAGGAAATGGTCGGCCAGAGGTCCGTCGTCCAGACCCTCCAGAACGCCATCCGGACGAACCGCGTGACCCAGGCCTATCTGTTCTCCGGGATGCGCGGGACCGGCAAGACGACCGCGGCCCGGATCCTGGCCAAGGCCCTGAATTGCGTCAAGGGCCCGACGCCGCACGCCCTGCAACGTCTGCGAGTACTGCGTGGCGATCGACGAGGACCGCTCCCTCGACGTCCTCGAGATCGACGGCGCCTCGAACCGGCGGCATCGACGACATCCGAGCCCTCCGCGAGAGCGTCAAATACAAGCCCATCCACAGCCGGACCAAGGTCATCATCATCGACGAGGTCCACCAGGTCTCCGAGCCACGCGCTTCAACGCCCTCCTCAAGACGCTCGAGGAGCCGCCGCCGAACACGGTCTTCATCTTCGCGACGACGGAGTTCAACAAGGTCCCGGCGACGATCGTCTCGCGCTGCCAGCACTTCGAGTTCAAGAAGATCTCCCACAAGGAGATCATCAACCACCTGATGGATATCGCGAAGAAGGAGAACATCACCATCATCCCCGCCGGCCTCGGCCTCATCGCCGACGCCTCGGAGGGGAGCCTCCGCGACGCCCAGAGCCTTCTCGACCAGGCCGTCGCCTTCAGCGGCGAGGTCATCAACGACGAGGAGCTCAAGGAGATCCTCGGGCTCGATCGCCGGGACCTCCTTTTCGAGGTGCTCGTCGGCCGTCCTCGACGAGAAGCCGGACGCCGTCTTCCCCTTCGTCGACAGGCTCGTCGAGGGCGGCATCGACCTCCGCGTCTTCTTCAAGGAGCTCATCGAGCACTTCCGCAACCTGCTCCTGGTCCGCTCGGTCGAGAAGCCCAGGGACATCCTGTCCATGAACGGGCCCGAAGGCTCGAAGCGCCTGCAGACGGGAGGCGGGGAAGGCCTCGGCCGGAGGACCTTCTCCGCTATCTGCTCGCCCTTCAGCAGGCGGAGACGGGGCTCCGCTATTCCTCGCATCCCCGGATCTATCTCGAATCCCTCCTGGTCAAGCTCTGCCATTTCCGCAAGCTCGTCCCCCTGGCCGGACCTGCTGGCCGAAGTGGAAGCCCTTCAAGGCGACAGGGGACCTGCGAGGCCCCGGATCACGCCTTCCGGGCCCGAGTCCGGACCGCGCCCGGGACGCCCCGCCGGCCGTCCCCGAGCGCGACCCCGGCCGGTCTCCGAGGCCCGGCCGCCGAGTCCGCAACCCGCGCCGCGCAGCCCGCCCCGCCCCCGGCCCACGGGCCCGGCTGCCGCGGGCCGAAGGCACGTCTTCGCCCGGGTCCTGGAAGGCGTCCAGAAGGAAAAGCCGGCCCTGGCCGCCCTCCTCGCCCAGTACTCGTCTTTCAAGGTCACGAGGATATCGACTCGAGATCGTTTTCGCAGGCGGACGAGGAGTTCTATGGTCCGACGTCCAGCGATACGAAGCTCATGGAGAGGATCGCCTCGGCCGTCGAGCCGGCCGATGCGCCTCCGGATCGTCGACGGGCCGGGACGGGCAGGATCCGCTTCGCCGAGGAGCCGCCACCGACGGCGAGCCCGATCGTCCGGGCCGGAGCGATCGGCCATGAAGGACCCGACGGTCCAGTTCTTCATGAACACCTTCAAGGCCCAGGTCCTCTCGGTCGATCCCGTCAAGACCCCGGAACCGGCCGGAAGGGAGGACCTACGGAGGAGAAGCGATGAAGAACGTCATGGACATGCAGAAGATGCTCAAGGCGGCCAAGGAGATGCAGGACCGTCTCCAGAAGGAGCTGGCCGAGATGCGCGTCGAGGGCTCGAGCGGCGGCGGGCATGGTGACCGTCGTCCTCGACGGCCAGAAGGCCCTGTCAGTCCATCCGCATCGATCCGGAGGTCGTCAACAAGGACGACGTCGACATGCTCCAGGACCTCATCGTCGCCGCCTTCAACGACGCCGCGGCCAAGGTCGACGGCCGGCTGGCCGAGAAGCTCGGCGGCCTCGGCGCCGGCCTGAAGATCCCGGGGATGTTCTGATGTTCGAATACGCCCAGCCCCTCCACGACCTCATCGAGGAGCTGCGGCGCATCCCCGGCATCGGGGCCAAGACCGCCCAGCGCATGGCCTTCTATTTCCTCGGCCTTCCGACCGAGGACACCGACCGCCTGGCCGAGGCCATCCGGGAGGCCAAGCGGAAGATCTTCTACTGCTCGGTCTGCAACAACATCACCCACGTCGATCCCTGCCGCATCTGCGCCGACCCCCACCGCCCGGACGACGCCCTGTGCATCGTCGAGGAGCCGTTCAACATCTCCTCGATCGAGAGGACGGGGGCCTATCCGCGGCCGCTATCACGTCCTCCTCGGGCGCCCTCTCGCCCCTCAAGGGCCGCGGGCCCCGACGAGCTCAGGCTGGAGAAGCTCATCAAGCGGATCGAGACGGGGCGCTTTCCAGGAGGTCATCATCGCCACGAATCCGACCGTGGACGGGGAGGCGACCGCCCTTTACCTGGTCCGGCGTCCTCAAGGACTTCGGCCTCCGGATCACCCGGCTGGCCATGGGCCTGCCGGTCGGCTCCGACCTCGATTTCGCCGACCAGGTCACCATCAAGAAGGCCCTGGAGGGCCGGACGGAGCTCAAGGAATAGCACGACAACGTCGCCGACGACGTTCGACCATACGCAGAAGGAGTACATCGATGAAAAAGAATATGCAAGACGATCGACGGGAACACGGCGGCGACGCACGTCGCCTACGCGTATTCCGAGGTCGCGGCCATCTATCCCATCACGCCCTCGTCGACGATGGGCGAGCTGGCCGACGAGTGGTCCGCCCACGGCCGGAAGAACATCTTCGGCCAGCCGGTGGACGTCGTCGAGATGCAGTCCGAGGGCGGCGCCTCCGGCGCGGTCCACGGCTCGCCTCTCGGCCGGCGCCCTGACGACGACCTTCACGGCGTCCCAGGGCCTGATGCTCATGCTCCCGAACATGCACAAGATCGCCGGCGAGATGCTGCCGACGGTCTTCCTCGTCTCGGCCCGCTCGCTGGCCTGCCAGTCGCTGTCCATCTTCGGCGACCACAGCGACGTCATGGCCGCCCGCAACACGGGCTTCGCCATGACCTGCGCCGGCTCGGTCCAGGAGGCCCAGGACCTGGCCATCGTCGCCCATCTGGCGACGCTCCGGACGAAGATCCCGTTCCTCCACTTCTTCGACGGCTTCCGGACCTCGAACGTCGTCGAGAAGGTCGACCTCGTCTCCTACGAGACGCTGACCGAGCTGTTCGAGCCCCAGTACCTCGAGGATTTCCGCAAGCGCTCCCTCAACCCCGAGCGGCCCATGCAGAAGGTCGGCCAGCAGAACCCCGACGTCTACTTCCAGGGCCGCGAGACGGTCAACAAGTACTACGACGAGTGCCCCGGCCTCGTCCAGCACTACATGGACAAGGTCGGCCAGGCCATCGGCCGGCAGTACCACCTCTTCGATTACTTCGGCGCCCCCGACGCCGACAAGGTCATCGTCATGATGGGCTCGGGCGCCGAGACCGCCGAGGAGACGATCAACTACCTGAACGCGCGCGGCGCCAAGCTCGGCCTGATCAAGGTCCGGCTCTACCGGCCCTTCGACGCGGCCGCCCTGGCCGCGGCCCTGCCCGGCTTCGGCCAAGAAGATCGCCGTCCTCGACCGGACCAAGGAACCCGGCTCGATCGGCGAGCCGCTCTACCTCGACGTCGCCGTCGCCCTGGCCGGCCGCCCGGTCAAGGTCATCGGCGGCCGCTACGGCCTGTCCTCCAAGGAATTCACCCCGGCCATGGTCAAGGCCGTCTACGACCACCTCGACGGCAAGGCCACGCACGGCTTCACCGTCGGCATCGAGGACGACGTCACCACACCTCGTCCTCCCGATCGGCCCGGTCCTCGACACCGAGCTCCCGGGCACGGTCCGCTGCAAGTTCTGGGGCTACGGCTCGGACGGCACGGTCGGCGCCAACAAGAACTCGATCAAGATCATCGCCGACAACACCGACATGTACGGCCAGGGCTACTTCCAGTACGACTCCAAGAAGTCGGGCGGCGTCACCATCTCCCACCTCCGCTTCGGCAAGAGCCCGATCCAGTCCCAGTACTTCCTCAACACGGTCGATTTCGTCGCCCTCCACAAGCCCTCCTACATCGGCCGGCTCGACATCCTCGAGGGCATCCGCGAAGGCGGGACCTTCCTCATCAACTGCGACTGGCCGGCCGCCGAGGTCTTCGAGCACCTGACCGAGGACATGCAGAGGACGATCATCGACAAGAAGGTCAAGGTCTACACCATCGACGCCCTGAAGATCGCCGGCGAGCTCGGCCTGGGCGCTGCGCATCAACTCGATCATGCAGGCCTGCTTCTTCAAGCTCTCGGGCGTCCTGCCCGAGGACGAGGCCATCGCCCTGATGAAGAAGGCCGTCGAGAAGACCTACGGCCGCAAGGGCAAGGACGTCGTCCAGATGAACTGGGACGCCATCGACCGGGCCGCCTCGGGCCTCGAGGCCGTGCCCGTCCCGGCCAAGATCACCAAGTCCGCGCCGGTCACCAAGATCGTCCCCGACGACGCCAGCGCCTACGCCAAGGACGTCATCGACCCGGTCACGCGGTTCAAGGGCGACCTCCTGCCCGTCTCCAAGATGCCCCTCGACGGGGCCAGTCCCCACGGCCACGGCCCGGCTCGAGAAGCGCGGCATCGCCATCGAGTGCCCGAAGTGGATCCCCGAGAACTGCATCCAGTGCAACCAGTGCAACTTCGTCTGCCCCCACGCCACCATCCGGGCCAAGCAGATCGCCCCGGCGGACCTCGCCGGCGCGCCCGAGGGGTTCACGACCATCAAGTCCAACACCAAGAACGACCGCGGCCTCGCTCTACCGCGAGCAGTGCTACATCGAGGACTGCGTCGGCTGCGGCTACTGCGTCGAGGTCTGCCCGGCCAAGATCAAGGCCCTGGTCATGACCCCGATCGACGAGCTCCGGGCCGCCGGCGAGAAGCCAAGAAGGCCGAGTTCTTCGACAAGCTCCCCGACAACGTCCTCGACGGCATCAAGCCGGACACGCTCAAGGGCAGCCAGTTCCTCCGGCCGCTCTTCGAGTTCAGCGGCGCCTGCGCCGGCTGCGGCGAGACGCCCTACGTCAAGCTGGCCACCCAGCTCTTCGGCGACCGGATGATCATCGCCAACGCCACGGGCTGCTCCTCGATCTACGGCGGCACGTTCCCGACCATCCCCTACTGCGTCACGAACGCGAAGGGAAGGGGCCGGCCTGGGGCGAACTCGCTCTTCGAGGACAACGCCGAATACGGCTTCGGCATGCGCCTGGCCGTCGACGCCAACCGGCGCCTGCTGGCCGCCTCGATCGACGCGGCCCTGGCCGCCGGGACGACCCCGGCGCTGACCGACGCCCTGCGGCAAGATGAAAGGCGGCTCTGGACGACCGTCGGACGACGAGGCCAAGGCCGCGGCCAAGGCCGTCCGGGCCGCCCTGCCGGAGGCCCTGGCCAAGCCGCCAACGGCGGCCAAGCCGTCCCTGGCCAAGATCGCCGAGCTCAAGGACTTCCTCGTCGAAAAGAGCGTCTGGTGCATCGGCGGCGACGGCTGGGCCTACGACATCGGCTACGGCGGCCTCGACCACGTCCTGGCCATGAACCGGAACGTCAACGTCCTCGTCCTCGACACCGAGGTCTACTCCAACACGGGCGGCCAGGCGTCCAAGTCGACGCCGACCGGTTCCGTGGCCAAGTTCGCCGCCGTCGGGCAAGAGGACCGCCAAGAAGGACCTCGGCCGGATGGCCATGAGCTACGGCTACGTCTACGTGGCCTCCGTGGCCATGGGGGCCAACATGAACCAGTGCCTCAAGGCCTTCCTCGAGGCCGAGGCCTACCCCGGGCCCTCGCTCATCATCGCCTATTCGCCCTGCATCAACCACGGCATCGACATGAGCCAAGACCCAGGCCGAGGAGAAGCTGGCCGTGGACACGGGCTACTGGATCCTCTACCGCTACAATCCGCTGCTGGCCAAGGAAGGCAAGAACCCGTTCCAGCTCGATTCCAAGGAGCCCAAGCTCGACTACGAGGCCTTCCTCAAGAACGAGGTCCGCTACAGGACGCTCGCCCAGCAGTATCCCGAGATCGCCAAGGATCCTCTTCGCCCAGGCCGCCGATGAAGCCGCGGAAGAGGTACCAGGACTACAAGAAGATGGCCGAATAAAGGCCTCTGTCGGATCGAACACGCGCCCCGGAGCCCCCGCTCCGGGGCTAACCTCTGATACAGATAAGTCGTCAGTGTCTCCGTTAGGAGAAAGGCGCCCCCGTCGAATGGATGTTCTTCCTCAGGCTCTCGAAGAATGAAACGGCCTCGTCGCCGTCCCGGGCCCGGATGATGTGCTTCAGGAATTCCAGCCGGGCCGTGACCCCTTCGAGCTGGGCGAGCGAATGGGGGCTGAAGATGATCTCGGACAGGAGATCGTCGTCCTCGGAGAGCAGGCCTTTGGCGATCTCGAGGTGCTTTTTGAACGTCGTCCCGGGCACGGTCGCGCTGTTCATGCAGGCCGCGAAGATCATGGTCGAGGCGAAGGGCAGGGCCAGGGAGTAGGCGATCAGGCGGTCGTGCTGTTCGAAGGAGTACTCATGGATCCGGAGCCGCTTCGCCCGGAAGAAGTCCCGGAAGAACCGGGCGCCGTCCGGGTCCGATTCCCGGATGATTATGACGTTCTCGTCCTCGAGCTTCGAGATGTTGGCGAAGGTCGGTCCGAACATCGGGATGGAGCGAGGCGAAGCGGCGGCCCGGAAGGCCGCGATAATATTCGGGGATGGCCCCTTTGACCGAGGCGACGTCGACGAGGATGCATTCCGGCGGCAGGGCCGGGACGACGGCCTCGAAGGCGGCGATCGTGTTCTTCAGGCTGACCGCGTTGATGAGGAGGTCCGGGCCGAACGCGGCGACCCCGTCGATCCCGGGGGCGATCACGACCCGCTCCAGGCCTTCCGTCCGCGAGGAGAGCGGGTCGTGGACGCAGATCTCGTGGTCCGCGGCGAGCTCCCGGATGAGCCATCGCCCCATGTTGCCGGCACCCAGAACGGCGATCCTCATGAGAAGACCTCCTCTTTGTAGAATCCCAGGAACCGGAACATCGCGGTCCGCTTCCGGACCTCGGCCAGGACCGGCTCGATGGTGTTCCGGATGTCGTCGTGGCGGAAATCGAGGAAGAAGGCGGCCTGGCTCGGATCGTCCTGATAGGGGAAGGACTCGATCCGGGTCAGGTTGACCTCCGCCCGGGCGAATATCTCGAGGATGCCGAACAGGGCCCCGGCCTTGTGCGGCGTGGAAAAGATGATGGACCCCATGTCCGCGGGCCCCGTCCGGGGGCTCTTGGACAGGACGAGGAACCTCGTGTAGTTGAAGGGGTGGTCCTCGATCCGGTCCTTGACGATCTCCAGGTTGTAGAGGCCGGCGCAGAGCTCGCTCGCGATGACCGCTGTCCGTTTGGGCTTCTCCTTGGCCAGCATCCGGGCGGCCCCCGCCGTGTCGTAGTAGGGGCGGGCCTCGATCTGGTGCCGTTCGATGAAGTTCCGGCACTGGGAAAGGGCCTGGGGGTGGGAGTAGAGGACCCGGATGTCCTGATAATGGGTCTCGGGCAGGGTCAGGAGACAGTGGGTGATCCGGAGCTTGACGGCCCCCGTGATCCCGAGGCCTCCCTGGATCATCAGCCTGTTGACGTCGACGATGGCGCCGCCTATGGAATTCTCGACGGGGACGATGCCGAAGTCCAGCCAGCCCTTTGCGACGCCGTCGAAGACGTCCGCGAACTCGACGCAGGGGATCGGCACGAGGGCCGGGATCGGCCCGGCGCGCGGCCAGCTCGCCGAAGGCCCCGTGCTCCCCCTGGAAACCGATGAGGCGGCGCTTCTCCTCCTGGATGCCCCGGCTCGCCTTGATGATCTCGCCGTAGATCGAACGGATCACATCGGCCGGGACGAGCCCGTTATAGTCCCTGGAGCGCCGGGATACCTCGTCGAGGACCTGCTTGCTCCCTTTCCGCGTCGAGCACGGCGTCCTTCAATTTCGTCGTCCGCAGGGCGAGCTCCATCCGCTCGTTGAGAAGGCCCAGGATCTCGCCGTCGATCTCGTCGATGAGGGTTCGGATCTTTTGAAGGTTCAAGGGTTCACCTCGCTATTCTTGAAATGAGCTGTTGGCGGAGCATCAGGTCCGCCAGGACGATGGCCGCCGCGGCCTCGACGATGACCGGCACCCGGAGCGCGATGCAGGCGTCGTGGCGCCCGGGGACGGAGACCCGGACGGGGAGGCCCGTCGCGAGGTCCACGGACTCCTGTTCCCTGCGGATGCTCGAAGGCGGCTTCACGGCGACCCGGAAGACGAGCTCGTTGCCGTTGGTGATGCCGCCGTTCGCCCCGCCGCTGTGGTTGGTCTTCGTGTGCCCCGCCGCATCGACCGGGACGTCGTTACATGCGCTTCCGCGCATTCTCGAGACGGCGAACCCCGCCCCGAACTCGATCCCCGCGATCCCCGGAATAGCCAGGACGGCATGGGCGATGAGACGACTCGACGGCGTCGAAGAACGGTTCTCCGAGCCCGGGAGGAAAGCCCGAACCGCGGCATTCGACGAGGCCGCCGACCGAATCTCCGTCCTGCGGCGGCGGCGCGGACCGTCCCATCGATGTCCGTCGATCCCCCCACCTCGAGAAGGACGGCTTCGAGCGTCGCGGGCGCCAGGAGCTTCCGGGCCACCGCTCCCGGCGGCGACCAGGGGAAGGGTCAGGCGGCCCGAGAAGTGACCGCCGCCCCGGGGGTCGTTGAATCCTCCGAACTTGATGCGGGCAACGAGATCGGCGTGCCCGGGACGCGGGATGTTCCGAAGGGCCTCATAATCCCCGGAGCGCACGTTCCGATTCTCGAAGAGGATCGCCAGGGGGGCCCCCGTCGTCCTTCCGTCCAGGACGCCGCTCCGGATCTCGGGCACATCCGGCTCGTGGCGCGGCGTCCCTCCCGGGCCGCCGGGCTTCCTCCTGTCGATGTCCGCGGCGAGATCGTCGGGGGAGAGGGCGAGCCCCGCCGGACAGCCGTCGATGACCACCCCCACGCATTCCCCGTGGGATTCGCCGAAGATCGAGACCCGGAACGACAAGACCGAACGTGTTCATGTGATTTCGCCTCCGAGGGATTTGAGATCGTCGAAGAACCCGGGGTAGGACTTCGACACGCAGCCGGAGCCGCGGATGGAAACGCCGTCCGCCGACGCCCAGCCCGGCCACGGCCCCGGCCATGGCGATCCGGTGATCATTGTGAGCGTCGATGACCCCGCCCAACGGACGCCCTCCTTCGATCTCCAGGCAATCCCGGTCCAAGCCGATCCGGGCGCCGAGCGCCGTGAATTCCTCAAGGAGGGATTCGGCCCGGTCGCTTTCCTTGTGCCGAAGGCGTCCCGCGCCGGCGATCCGGCTGCGTCCCTGGCAATGGCAGGCGAGGGCGACCAGGGGAGGAAATAGATCGGGGCAATCGGTCGCGTCGAAATCGAAGGCCTTCAGATCGGCGTGTCGGATCGCGATCGAGCCATCGGCGATATCCAACCGCGCCCCGGCGGACTCGAGGGCGTCGACGATCCTCCGGTCGGCCTGCGCGGAACGGACGTCCAGGTTACCGACCGCGATGTCTCCGGCGACCGCCCCGGCCGCCAGAAGGAAGGCCCCCGCCGACCAATCTCCCTCGACCGTATAAGCCGTCGGCCGATAGCTTTGGCCGCCCGCGACGCGGAACATGCTGAGTTCCCGGTCGGATTCGACGACGACGCCGAAACGGCCGAGGAGCGAGAGGGTCAGCGCCGCATATGGCTTGCTCTTCAGGTTCGCGACCCGGACCTCGGAATCATCGACGCAGAGCGGGAGGGCCGTGAGGAGCCCGGTTAGGAACTGGGAGCTCTGCGATCCATCGATCGCGATCATCCCTCCCCGAAGCGGCCCCCGGACCGACAGGGGAGGGAGCCCATCCCGGGTCCGGATAAGGACTCCGGCCTCGCTGAGGGGCCTTTCCATGAGCCCCATGGGCCGGCTCATCAGGGAGCCTTCGCCGGTGACCAGAAAGAGGCGCTGTTGAAGGGCGGCGATCGGCGTGAACAATCTCATGCACAGGCCGGATTCCCCGCAGTCCAGGGTATCGCGATGCGCGGCCCCGCCTCCAGAAATAGAGATCTCCTCGCCGAGCTCGACCACGTCGGCCCCGAGGGCCCGGCTGAGCCGAAGGGCGGCGAGGGCGTCGGCGCACAGGGAGGGCTTGAGGATCCGCGAGTCCCCGGCGGCCAGGAGAGCCGCCGCCACGGCCCGGATCATCAGGCTCTTCGACGCGGGGGCGTCGACCTTTCCGCTAATCCGCGAGGGCTTGATCGATCTCATTCCTGATCCTCTCGACGACGCGGGCGACGGTCTTTTTTTCGGAGATGACCGCGAAGTCCGAAGCCCGGGCATACACCGGCTGCCGGGCGGCGAACAGCTTTTCCGCCCGCGCTCCCGGCGCCCCTTCGTCCAACAGGGGCCGGGAGCCGGGTTTTATGCGCCCGAGGGAGACCCCGAGCGGCGCCCAGAGCCAGACCACGAGGCAATGTCGTCCGATAACGGAGCGGTTGTCAGCGCGGCCCAGCCCGCCGCCCCCGATCGAAAAAACGGTTCGTCGGGCGACCGGGATAGCATCTTGGATGACGGCCTGCTCGCTCTCCCGAAACCCGGATTCTCCGCGTTTCCGGAAGATCTCGGCGACCGCTATCCCCGAACGCCGTTCGACGAGCGCGTCCGTGTCCGCGAATTCGTAGCCCATGGCTTCCGCCAGCGCCCGGCCGACCGTTGTCTTCCCGGCTCCCGAGAAACCCACGAGGGCAACGTTCGGCTTGGGCCGGGACACGCGGTCCAATCGTTTCCAGACAGCGGGGTCACGAAGGGATTCGGGCACCTCGGTCCCGGTCATCAGGCGGAACGAGGGGAGGGCCTGATGGAGAAGCCAGTTCCGGCCGTCGAGCATCGTCACCCCGCCTACAGGACCGCGAAGCGCGGGAAGGGAGCTCCGATAGGCGGCGGCCAGAAAGACGCTATCCTTCCTCAGGGCGGGTGGGGCCGAGCGGTCGGACCCTGGGGGCAGGCACGAAATACAGATATCGCATTCCCGGAGGGGCTCAGCCGAATCCTTCACGGAACAGTACGCGCAACCCAGCTTTCGAGCGGCGGCCTTGGCCTTATTTGGCGTCCTATTGACGATCGTGAGCGTGGAGGCCCCGGCCCGGAGCAAAGCGTATGCGGCTGCCCGTGCGGCCCCTCCGGCCCCGAGCACGACGCACCGGCGGCCGCCCGGGGAGACGCCGGCGGCCCGGAGCGCCCCGATGACGCCGAGGTGGTCCGTGTTGAATCCCTTGTAACCGCCGGGGCGGGCGACGATCGCGTTGACGGCACCGATGAGCCGGGCGGGCTCGTCCACATCTTCCAGATAGGGCAGGACTTCTTCCTTGAACGGGGAAGTGATATTGAGCCCCGTCAGGCCCATGGCCCCGGCGGCGTCCATGATCTCATGGACATCCTCCGCGGCCAGCCGGAAATATACCGCGTCCATGCCAGCGGCGCGGAACAGCCGCTTGAAGATCTCGGGACTGAGGCTATGCAGGACCGGGTTCCCGGCCACCGCGAAGAGTCTCTTCTCAGACATCCGCCACCAGCCTGAGGAGCTTGTCGAGGTCTTCATACGGGATCTGTCCGCCGGCCGTCTCCCTTCCTTTGGCCCGGGAGGCGAACGAGAATAAGCTCCCCGCGAGCGGCGCCGCGATCCTTGTCATCCTTCCTTTCCGGCCGAGCCCGACGACGACCACGGCGCGTTCGTCGTCCAGGAGCCCCAGGAGCCGGGCATTGTCCTTCGGCGAGCGTACCCGACAGGCGATCTTGGCGATGTCCGCGCCCGACCTGAAACACCGGTCGACCAGGTCTTCGAGATCTTCGCGCAGCGGCGTCCGTTCGAGATCGTGATGGGAGACGATCACGCGGCATCCGGCCCGCCGGGCTTGTAGGAGGAGGGCCCGCTTGTACGGCGCCCGCGCCTCGACCTCGATGTCGACGAAGGCCGCTCCCGCGGAGACGGCGGCCCGAAGCAGCGCCAGGCGCCTCGCATCCGAGAGGCGCCCGGGCCGGCAGGTGGCGATCAGATTCGGGTGGCTCGAGAAGATCCGCCGGACCCCTTCGTCATCGGCCCGCATCCGGTCGATCCGGATCTCGGCGAACGGAAGCCCTTTCAGGGCGGCGAGGCACCTTTCGGGGGTGGGCTCAGCGAGGCTGACGCAGATCATCGACATGTCCCTCCAGTTCGCCGAACGTCATCTCGACGATCTCCGCCCGGCCTATCTCCGATAGGAGAATGAGGCGCAGAACGTCCCCCTGTCTCTTTTTATCCCTCCGCATGGCCTCGAACAGCTTCTCGGGCGCGATCGGGAGCCCCACGGGGAGGCCCGTCCTCTCGAGCAGGCCCGATATTCGTTCCGCGCTCGCGGCCGGAAGCATCCCGCGCGCCGCCGAGATTCGCGCGGCCGCCGCCATGCCGACGCTGACCGCTTCGCCGTGGGGCAAGCCTGCGGTCTTCTCCACCGCGTGTCCCAGGGTATGGCCGAAATTGAGCTTGCGCCGTTCGCCCGACTCCAGGGCGTCGGCCCGGACGAACCCGGCTTTGATCCTGACCGATTCCTCCAGCGCCCGCACGACGACCGGCCGCTCCAGGGAAAGGAGGGAATCCACTTCTCTTTCGAGGAACGCGAACAGGTCCGCGTCGGCGATGAGGGCGTGCTTGATGATCTCGGCCAGGCCGCAGAGGCGCTCCTTCGCGGGAAGCGTCTCCAGGAGCGAAAGGTCGATGAGAACATATTCGGGCTGGCGGAAGAGCCCCGCGATGTTCTTCACGCCGCCCACGTTGACGCCGTTCTTGCCGCCGATGGCGGCGTCCGACTGGGCCAGAAGCGTGGACGGCACGAACCCGAATCCTATGCCCCGCATGTAGGTCGAGGCCGCGAAGCCCGTGAGGTCACAGACGACCCCGCCGCCGATCCCCGTCACGAAGGAGGATCGGTCGAGCTCGAGGCCGAGGAACTCCCGGTGCAGGCGCTCCACGGTCCGGAACTCCTTCGAGGATTCGCCCGGTTCGATCGCGATGACCGGCAGGTCCGGGAACCTGTGCCCGAACAGCCGCCGGACCGTCGTGTCGGTGACGATCGCCCCGTTCCGGCGGTGCCGGAGGCGCTCCGCGTCCTCGAGGGCCCCGTCGAAGACGATGCGGCAATCGCCGACGGCAGGTCTTGATCTCCAGGCTCTTCATTCCAGCCCCTCCATGAAGCCCCGGAGGGCCGCGACCTTCCGGGCCAGCTCGGCGAATTGGCCCGGCAGGAGCGATTGATCTCCGTCGCTGAGGGCGGCGGCGGGGTCGTCGTGGACCTCGACGATGATGCCGTCGGCGCCGGCCGCGACCGCCGCCAGGCTCATGGACGGGATCAGGCCGATCTTGCCCGTCCCGTGGGCGGGGTCGACGATGACCGGAAGATGCGTCAGCTCGCGGAGGGCGGGGACCGCGCTGAGGTCCAGGGTGTTCCGGGTGTAGTTCTCGAAGGTCCGGATGCCGCGCTCGCAGAGGATGACGTTCGTGTTCCCCTCCTTCAGGATATACTCCGCGCAGTTGAGCCACTCGGAGAGCGTCGAGTACATCCCGCGCTTCAGGAGCACCGGCTTCCGGCTCTTGCCCACCTCCTTGAGGAGGGAGAAGTTCTGCATGTTCCTCGCGCCGATCTGGAGGACGTCCACGTATTCGCTCATCCAGGACACGTCCCGGGTGTCCAGGACCTCGGAAACGACGGGGAGGCCCGTTTCCTCGCGGGCCTTCTTGAGGATCTTCAGTCCCTTCAGCCCGAGACCCTGGAACGCGTAGGGCGATGTCCGGGGCTTGAAGACGCCCCCCCGGAGCATATCGGCGCCTCCGGCCTTGACGGCCCGGGCGATCCTCAGGGTCTGCTCCTCGCTCTCCACGCTGCAGGGGCCGGCGATGACGACGAATCCCTCCCCGAACCGGACGTCCCCCACCGGGACGACGCTCCGGACCGAGTCCGTCCGGGATACGAGACCGATGCTGTTCATGATGTGAGCCTTTTCGTCGACGGGTCCATGGCAAAAAACCTCCTGAAAAATGAAATGGAGCCTAAAAAAAGGGTGCTGGGGGGGGTATTATGATGGGCGCTTAACGCCCAAAGTAGAACAGATACGAATACGAACGGGACGTGCCGCGCCGGGGAGACATCATCGTCGTATTCATTTCGATTGGCAATGATACTCCTTTGTCCGCCGTTGTCAACGGAATATTTTTTTTGCCCGCTCGAAAGATATTTCTTGACATGGGTAGGGCAATCTGCGTAAATATGCAGAATTTCCATTCGAGCATGGGCTTCGGGAAAGATAGAGTTCGACGAGAGACGAAGAACATCATGACAACACCGACGGACGGGGAAACGGGACGGCGCCGGAACGTGCCGGCTCCGTTCGCCCCGAGCCCGTCGTTTGATGCCTCCGCTCTCGTCCTAGTTATTCTGAGATAAAAGGGCCCTGTTCCTGACATCGCTGGTGCCGGGAACAGGGCCCTTTTGCATGTCCGGGCGTTTTTTCCGCCGTTAAACCCGACAAGGAGGAGAAGGAACATGACCAAGATCTACTACGAAGAGCATTGCGACCCGGGGATCCTCGGGGACAAGACCATCGCCGTCATCGGCTACGGGAGCCAGGGCCGGGCCCACAGCCTCAACCTGCGGGATTCGGGGCTGCGCGTCGTCGTCGGCCTGTACCAGGGAAGCCGGTCCTGGGCCGCCGCCGAGCGCGACGGGGTCCGCGTCACGACCGTGGCAAAAGCGGCCGCCGAGGCCGATATCATCATGGTCCTGGCCCCGGACCAGAGCCAGAAGGAGATCTATGAGCAACAGATCAAGCCGGGCCTCCGTCCCGGAAAGTCCCTGGCGTTCGCCCACGGATTCAACATCCATTACGGTCAGATCGTCGCCGACGAGGGAGTGGACGTGTTCATGGTCGCGCCCAAGGGCCCGGGAGACATGGTCCGTCTCCAGTACGAGGCCGGAAACGGCGTCCCCTGCCTCGTGGCCGTCCATCAGGATCCTTCGGGGACCGCGGCGCGCCAGGCCCTGGCCTACGCCCGCGGCATCGGCGGCGCCCGGGCCGGCGTCCTCGAGACCACGTTCCAGGAGGAGACGGAAACCGATCTTTTCGGCGAGCAGGCCGTCCTCTGCGGCGGCGTGTCCGAGCTCATCAAGGCCGGGTTCGAGACCCTGGTCGGGGCCGGGTACCAGCCCGAGATCGCGTATTTCGAATGCCTTCACGAGCTGAAGCTCATCGTGGACCTCATCTACGCCGGCGGCCTGACCCGGATGCGGGAATCCGTGAGCGACACGGCCGAGTTCGGGGACTATGTGTCCGGCCCGCGGGTCATCGGGGCGGAATCGCGCGCCCAGATGGCGTCGATCCTCGCCGGGATCCGCGACGGCTCGTTCGCCGGTCGATGGATCCTCGAGAACCAGGCGGGGAGGCCGTATTTCCGCTCGAAACGGCTCATGGAAAGGGGGCATCTCCTCGAGTCCGTGGGCCGCGACTTGAGAAAGATGATGAGCTGGATCCGCCAGGAGTAGCGGACCGCTCCCGCGACCACAAGGAGAAGCGATCATGTCCCAAGAAATCCAGATCTTCGATACGACGCTCCGCGACGGGGAACAGTCGCCGGGCTGCAGCATGACGCTGTCGGAAAAGCTCGAGGTCGCCGTCCGGCTCGAGGCCCTGCGCGTGGACGTCATCGAGGCCGGCTTCGCCGTCGCCTCGCAGGGGGACTACGAGGCCGTCCAAGCCGTTTCGGCCGAGGTGAAGGACTGCGTCGTGGCCTCCCTGGCCCGCGCCCTTCCCAAGGACATCGACGTCGCCTGGGACGCCCTGAGCCGGGCGCGACGTCCCCGGATCCATACCTTCATCGCCACGTCCGACATCCATATGATCCACAAGCTGAAGAAGTCGAGGGCCGAGGTCCTCGAGATCGCGGCCCAGGCCGTCCGCTCGCGCGAAGAGCCTCTGCGAGGATGTCGAGTTCTCTGCCGAGGACGCCACCCGGACCGACCCGGACTTCCTCGTCCAGGTGTTCGACGCGGCGATCCGGGCGGGGGCGACGGTCATCAACGTGCCGGATACGGTCGGCTACACGACGCCGCAGGAATTCTACGATCTCATCGTCCGGCTGAGGGAGAACGTGCCGCGGGATCGACCGGGTCGCCCTGTCCGTGCATTGCCACGACGACCTGGGCATGGCCGTGGCCAACACGCTGGCCGCCGTCCGCGCCGGGGCCGCCCAGCTCGAGTGCACGATCAACGGCATCGGCGAGCGGGCCGGGAACGCCGCGCTCGAGGAGGTCGTCATGGCCCTCCGGACGCGCAAGGCCCTCTTCGACAGGACCTGCCGCGTCGACACGACCCGGATCTACCGGACCTGCCGGCTCGTCAGCTCGTTGATCGGGCGTCCCATCCCGGCCAACAAGGCGATCGTGGGCGCCAACGCCTTCGCCCACGAATCCGGCATCCATCAGCACGGGGTCCTCTCGAACACGAGCACGTACGAGATCATGACCCCCCAGTCCGTCGGCCTCGCCGAGAACACGCTCGTCCTGGGCAAGCACTCGGGACGGCACGCCTTCGAGTCCCGGATCAAGAAGCTGGGCTACACCCTGTTCGCCGGGGAGCTCGATGAGGCCTTCGAGAGATTCAAGGACCTGGCCGACCGCAAGAAAACGGTCAGCGGACTCGATATCGAAGCCCTCCTCCAGAACGCCCGGATGGATGTCCCGGTGATCTACGCCCTCGAGCGCTTCATCATCAACAGCGGCAACACGATCACCGCCACGGCCGCCGTGAGGCTGGCCCGCGACGGCAAGACCCGGGAGGAGGTCGCCGTCGGGGACGGACCCATGGACGCCGCGTTCAAGGCGGTCGAGAGGATCATGGGCACGTCGTTCCACCTCGAGGATTTCAGCGTCCGGTCCGTCGGCGGCGGCCGGGACGCCCAGGGAGAGGTCGTGGTCAAGATCCGCAGGGACGGGGTCGCCGGCCACCGGCCGGGGCCTGAGCACGGACGTCATCGAAGCGGGCATCCGGGCTTACCTCAACGCGGCCAACCGGATGCTCGCCGGAACATGTCCGGCGCCCGAACAGGAGGCCGGCGATGACCCGCCCGGTCGCGATTCTTGATTCCACGCTGAGGGACGGCGCCCAGGGGGAGGGGATCTCCTTTTCCGTAGGCGACAAGCTCAGGATCGTCGAGATCCTGGACGACCTGGGGGTCCGGCTACATCGAAGCCGGGAATCCCGGGTCGAACCCCAAGGACCTGGAGTTCTTCGGCCGGGCCTCGGGCCTGAAGCTCAAAGGGGCCGTCCTCGCGGCCTTCGGGAGCACGAGACGGCGGTCCAAGGAGGCCGGCGACGACGAGAACGTCCGGTCGCTGCTCCGGGCCGAGACGCCGGTCGTGGTCCATCTTCGGCAAGAGCTGGGATTTCCACGTCACCCGGGTGCTCAAGGCCACGCCTCGAGGAGAACCTGGACATGATCCGCGACACGGTGGCCTTCTTCAAGCAGGAAGGCCGGGAGGTCATCTTCGACGCCGAGCACTTCTTCGACGGCGCCAAGGCCAACGAGGCCTACGCCTTCCGGGCCCTCCAGGCCGCGGCCGAGGGCGGCGCGGATTGCCTCGTCCTCTGCGACACGAACGGAGGCTCGTTCCCTTCGGAGGTCGGCGATCTCACGGCCAAGGCGGTCCGGGCGTTCGCCCTTCCGATCGGCATCCACTGCCACAACGACGACGGGATGGCCGTGGCCAACTCGGTCATGGCCGTCGAGGCCGGCGCCTCGCACGTCCAGGGCACCCTGATCGGAATCGGCGAGCGCTGCGGCAACGCCAACCTCTCGGCCGTCATCCCGACGCTCCAGCTGAAGAGGGCCTACGCCTGCCTCCCCGACGGGCGCCTCGAGCGGCTTGCCCCCGCCTGCCGTCTGGTCGCCGAGCTCTCCAACATGCCGCTCTTTCCGTTCCTGCCCTACGTCGGGAAGAGCGCTTTCGCCCACAAGGGGGGCATGCACATCGACGCCGTCCTCAAGGACGTCCACACGTTCGAGCACGTGGATCCCGAGGCGGTCGGCAACGAGCGGCGTCTCCTGACATCCGAGGTGTCGGGCCGGAGCACGATCCTGACGAAGGTCCGCGGCATATGCCCCGAGATCGACAAGGATTCCCCGGAGGCCGGGGCAATCATCGACCTGCTCAAGGATATGGAGCACAAAGGCTATCAGTACGAGGGCGCCGAGGCGTCGTTCGAACTCCTCGTGCGCCGGCATCTCGGCAAGTACAAGCCGTTCTTCGAGCTCGAGCGGTCGACCATCATCGAGAACCAGGCGGCCGGCAACGGGAGCCGCAACTCCTCGGCCATGCTCGTCGTCAACGTCGACGGGGAACGCAGGATCTCGGCCGCCGAGGGCGACGGCCCCGTCAACGCCCTGGACCGGGCCCTGCGCGGAGCGCTCGAAGCGTTCTATCCGGAACTGGCCCGGGTGCGCCTGACGGACTACAAGGTCCGGGTGCTCGACCCGGAAGAGGCGACGGCGGCCAGGGTCCGCGTCTGGATCGAGTCCACCGACGGCGCCGAGTCCTGGACGACGGTCGGCGTCTCGACCGACATCCTCGAGGCCAGCTGCCCGGGCCCTGATCGACTCCATCGAATACAAGCTGCTCAAGACCATCCAAAAGAAGTTCAAGCCCTTCATGTGAACGGAGAGGAGTCCAGCCATGCCCATGACCATGACCCAGAAGATCCTGGCGGCGCACGCCGGAGCGGACGCGGTGTCGCCGGGCGATCTCATTCAGGCCCGGTGCGACCTCGTGCTCGGGAACGACATCACCGCCCCCCTGGCCATCGGGGAATTCGCCAAGATCGGCGCCGCCGAGGTCTTCGATCCCCGGAGGATCGCGCTGGTGCTCGATCACTTCACGCCGAACAAGGACATCCAGGCCGCCGAGCTGTGCCGGACGGTCCGGGACTTCGCGCGCGCCCAGGGGATCGAGCACTTCTACGAGGGCGGCGACGCGGGGATCGAGCACGTCATCCTTCCGGAGAAAGGCCTCGTCGGCCCGGGCGACGTCGTCATCGGGGCCGATTCCCACACCTGCACCTACGGCGCCCTGGGGGCCTTCTCCACGGGCGTCGGAAGCACGGACATGGCTGCCGGCATGGCTTCCGGCCGCTGTTGGTTCAAGGTTCCGGCGGCCTTCCGGTTCGAGCTCACGGGGAAACCCCGGAAGTACGTGGGCGGCAAGGACGTCATCCTCCACCTGATCGGCATGATCGGCGTGGACGGCGCCGCGTACCGTTCCATGGAATTCGGCGGCCCCGGCCTCGGCTCGCTGAGCATGGATGACCGGTTCACCATGGCCAACATGGCCATCGAGGCCGGCGCCAAGAACGGCATCTTCGAGGTCGATGCCGTCACCCGGGCCTACGTCCGGGCGTCCGGAGCGTCCGGCAAGGCGGGGCACGCCCCGGACAGGGACGCCCTCTATGAAGAGCGCTTTCCGGTCGACCTCTCCACGCTGAAGCCGGCCGTCGCCCTGCCGTCCTCTCCGGCGAACGTCCGCCCGGTCGATGAGGTCGTCGACGTCCCGGTCGACCAGGTCGTCATCGGCTCGTGCACCAACGGCCGGTTGGCGGACCTGCGGATGGCCGCCCGGATGCTTGACGGCCGCCGGGCCGCCCGGAGCGTCCGGCTCATCGTCATCCCCGGTTCCCAGCGCGTCTACGCCCAGGCCCTCGAGGAGGGACTGCTCTCCGTATTCCTTCGGGCGGGAGCCGTGATCGGTCCGCCGACCTGCGGCCCATGCCTCGGCGGACACATGGGCGTCCTGGCCAGGGGAGAGGTCGCGCTGGCGACCACGAACCGGAACTTCGTGGGCCGCATGGGTCACCCCGAATCGCTGGTCTACCTGGCCGGTCCGGCCGTAGCCGCGGCCACGGCCCTGGCGGGGCACATCGCCGATCCTTCGGAGATCGCAGGCTGACCGGGACATCAGGAAAGGAAACCAAGATGAAATTCCAGGGAACCGTCCATAAGTTCGGCAATAACGTCGACACCGACGTCATCATCCCCGCGCGGTACCTCAATACCACCGACGCGGAGGAGCTCGCCCGGCATTGCATGGAGGACATCGACCCCTCTTTCGCCGGAAGGGTGAAACCGGGCGACGTGATCGTCGCCGGAGACAACTTCGGCTGCGGATCCTCGCGCGAGCACGCGCCGCTGGCCATCCGCGCCAGCGGCGTGTGTTGCGTCGTCGCCCGGAGCTTCGCCCGGATCTTCTATCGAAACGCCATCAACATCGGCCTTCCTATCCTGGAGTGCGACTTCGGGGACGACTTCGCCGAAAGCGGCGATCTTCTCGAGATCGACCTCGGGACCGGAAAGATCGTCAACGCGACACGGACCGGCTCCTGCCGGGCCAAGCCGTTCCCGGATTTCGTGCTCGAGCTCGTCCGGGCGGGCGGACTCGTCGCCCACCTGCGAGCCGAACTCGCCGGGACCGAAGGGAGGCTCCGGTCATGAGAAAACGGATCACCCTTCTCCCCGGGGACGGGATCGGGCCGGAGATCGTGACCCAGGCCGCTCTGGTCCTGGACGAGGTCGCGGCCGGGTTCGGCCACGAATTCGCCCTGGACCGGCACCGGATCGGAGGCTGCGCCATAGACGGGGACGGGGATCCCTTTCCCGCGGCGACCCTCGAGTCTTGCCGACAGAGCGACGCCGTGCTCCTCGGAGCCGTCGGGGGTCCCCGTTGGGACCACCTGGCAGGAGACCGGCGGCCCGAGCATGGCCTGCTTCAGATGCGCCGGGAGCTCGGGCTTTTCGCCAATCTTCGGCCCGCGGCGCTGAACCCGGCGCTGAAAGACGCGTCGCCCCTCCGTCCCGACATCGTCTCCCGCGGCGTTGATCTCATCATCGTCCGGGAATTGACCGGCGGCATCTATTTCGGCCGCAGGGGGACCACGACGGGTCCCTCCGGGCGCGAGGCATTCGACACGGAATCCTACAACGAAGAGGAGATCCGCCGTATCGCCCGGGTCGCGTTCGAGCTGGCGCGCACGAGGCGCCGGGCCGTCACGAGCGTGGACAAGGCCAACGTCCTCGAAAGCTCCAGGCTGTGGCGCACGGTCGTGACCGAGACGGCCTCGGCGTATCCCGACGTCGCCTTGGACCACATGTACGTGGACAACGCGGCCATGCAGGTCGTCCGCGACCCCGCCCGGTTCGATGTCGTCGTCACGTCCAACATGTTCGGCGACATCCTCTCGGACGAAGCGAGCATGGTCACCGGGTCCATCGGCATGCTGCCCTCGGCCAGCCTGGGGGCCTCGACGGCCGGCGTCTACGAGCCCATCCACGGCTCCGCTCCGGACATCGCCGGCCGGGACCTGGCCAATCCCATCGCCACCATCCTGTCCGTCGCGATGATGCTCCGGCATTCGTTCGGTCTGGACCGCGAGGCCCGCGCCGTCGAAGGCGCCGTATCGGACGTCCTGGAACGCCGCTACCGGACGGCGGATATCATGAGCCCGGGCATGGCCGCGGTCGGAACCCGGGAAATGGGGCGTTTGATCGCGGACGCGGTCCGCGGCCGGGGCACGCTCGTCGACGGAGGAAATTGACATGAACAGCGATCGCGTCAAGAAGGGGATCGACCGGGCGGCACAGAGATCCCTGCTCAAGGCCCTGGGGCTCAGGGATCGGGACATCCTCAAGCCGTGGATCGGCGTTGCCAGCGCCTGGAGCGAAGTCGTGCCCGGCCATGCCCACCTCGACCGCGTCGCCTCGGCCGTGAAGGCCGGGATCCTGGCCGAGGGAGGGACACCTTTCGAGTTCGGCGTCATCGGAGTCTGCGACGGCCTGGCCATGGGCCACGAAGGAATGCGCTATTCGCTCCCGAGCCGGGAGCTCGTCGCCGATTCCCTGGAGAGCCATGACCCGATCCCACGCCTTCGACGGGTTGGTCCTCGTGACCAACTGCGACAAGATCACGCCGGGGATGCTCATGGCCGCGGCGAGATTGGACGTCCCGGCGATCCTCGTGAGCGGCGGGCCGATGCTCGCCGGAAGGGTCGCGGGACGCCCGGTCAGCGTCTCGAACGTCTTCGAAGCCGCGGGCGCGGCAGGGAGCGGCCTGATGTCGGATGCCGCGCTCAGGGAATTCGAGGACCGGGCCTGTCCCGGCTGCGGCTCGTGCGCCGGCCTGTTCACGGCCAACAGCATGAACTGCCTGGCCGAGGCGCTCGGGATGGCCCTGCCGGGGAACGGAACCATCCCCGCCGTCGACGCGAGACGCCTGCGTCTGGCGCGACAGGCGGGCTGGGCCATCATGTCGATGGTGCGGAAAGACGTCCGGCCGGGAGCTATCCTGACGGAGCTGGCCTTCCGCAACGCGCTCGTCGTGGATATGGCGCTCGGCGGGAGCACGAACAGCCTCCTCCACCTGCCCGCCTTGGCCCGGGAGGTCGGGCTCCGGCTCGGCCTGGAAGCCGCGGCCGAGGCCAGCGAAAGAACGCCTCATCTCTGCAGGCTCAGCCCCGGCGGCTTTCACCACCTGGAAGATCTCGACGCGGCCGGCGGGATCCCGGCGCGTGATGAAGGAGCTTTCGAAGAAGGGGCTTCTGGAGCTGGGCCTGCCCACCGTTTCCGGAAAGACGCTTGCCCGAACGGTCCGGGAAGCCGCGGTCAGGGATCACGACGTCATCCGCCCGATCGAAGCTCCCTACGACGCCAGGGGCGGGATCGCCGTCCTGCGGGGAAACCTGGCGCCCGACGGAGCCGTCGTCAAGCGGTCCGCCGTCGCTCCCGAGATGATGCGCCATCGCGGGCCCGCCCGGGTGTTCGACGGCGAAGAGGACGCCCGGAAGGCGCTTGCCGCGAAAAAGATCAGGAAAGGCGATGTCGTCGTCATCCGGTACGAGGGGCCGCGCGGCGGGCCGGGGATGCGCGAGATGCTCTCCCTGACCTCGGCCCTGGCGGGCATGGGCCTGGATAAAGAAGTTGCCTTGCTCACGGACGGCCGGTTCAGCGGAGCGACGCGCGGCGCTTCGATAGGCCACGTCTCCCCCGAGGCGGCGGCAGGGGGGCCCATCGCCCTGGTCCGGGACGGCGATCCGATCTCCTTCGACCTGGAGAAGGGAACGATCCGGCTGGACGTCTCGCGGGCCGAGCTGCGGAAACGAAAGGCCGGGTGGAAACCGCGGGAGGCCGGCACGGGGACCGGATATCTCTCCCGCTATGCCGCGGCGGTCTCATCCGCCGCCGAAGGCGCCGTGCTCGGCCCCTGAGCCTACAGGCCGCGTATCCATGGAGGGAACATCATGATGACCGGAGCAGAGATCCTCATCGATGCCCTGAAAAGGGAGGGCGTCGACACCATTTTCGGCTACCCCGGAGGTGTCGTCCTGTCCATCTTCGACGTGCTGTTCAGGACGCCCGAGATCAGGCTCATCCTGACCCGCCACGAGCAGGCCGCGGCCCATGCCGCCGACGGGTATGCGCGGGCCACGGGCCGGACCGGCGTCTGCCTGGTCACTTCCGGGCCCGGGGCCACGAATACCATCACCGGGCCTGGCCAATGCCAAGCTCGATTCCGTCCCGATCGTCGTCATCAGCGGCCAGGTCCGGACCGCAGTCCATCGGTTCGGACGCCTTCCAGGAGACCGATATGGCCGGCCTGACCCGGCCGATCTGCAAGCATAGCTATCTCGTCCAGAGGGTCGAGGACCTGCCCCAGATCATCAGGAATTCTTTCCATATCGCCCGCAGCGGCCGGCCCGGGCCCGGTGGCGCTGGACCTTCCGGCCGATGTGGCCATGGCCTCCCTGGATCCATATGTTTACCCCGAGAATGCCGACCTGCCTTCCTATCAGACCCCCGGGCGGGGAAGCGCCGGCCAGATCAGGAAGCTGGCGTCCGCCATCCGCAGGGCCGAGCGGCCCATGGTCCTGGCCGGAGGCGGGATCATCAGCTCCGGCGCCTGCGATGAGCTGGCGCGGTTCCTGGATAAGACCCACATCCCCGTCGCCACGACGCTCATGGGACTGGGCTGCGTCTCCGACCGACAACGAGCTTTTCCTCGGGCATGCCGGGCATGCACGGCCGCGTCGTCCGCCAACAATGCCCTGATGGAGTGCGATCTCCTCATCGGGCTGGGCACCCGCTTCGACGACCGGGTGACGGGCGTCCTCGACGCGTTCGCCGCGAAGGCGCGTCATCGCCCACGTCGATATCGACCCGTCCGAAATCGGAAAGAACCTCCGGACCCAGATCCCGATCGTCGGCGACGTCAAGAGCGTTCTCGCGGACCTCATCGAGGCCGTCGAGCCCAGGCCCGCGGACGGTTGGAACAGGACCGTCCGGGATTGGGCGGAGCGACCACCCCCTCGGCTACGACCAGGACCCGAACGGCGAGATCCTGCCCGCAGTTCGTCATCGAGCGGGTCAACCGCCGGGCCCCCGACGACGCGATCATCGCCACCGACGTCGGCCAGCACCAGATGTGGGCGGCCCTCTACCTCCGGCACAGGAGGCCCCGGGCCGTTCCTCAGCTCGGGAGGGATGGGCACCATGGGCTTCGGCCTGCCCGCGGCCATGGGGGCTTCGCTGGGCTGTCCCGGCCGTCCGGTCGTCGGTCATCTCGGGCGACGGCAGCATCCAGATGAACATCCAGGAGCTGGCCACCTGCAGCCTGAACAGGATTCCGGTCAAGATCGTCGTCCTCAACAATTCCTGCCTCGGCATGGTCCGCCAGTGGCAGGAGCTCTTCTACAACGGCAACTTTTCCAAGACCTGTCTCAAGGAAAGGCCGGAATGCCGCGCCGTCCTGCCCGGGCCACCGGCCGGACTGCCCGAACGCGTTCTGGCCCGATTTCGTCCGGCTGGCCGAGGCCAACGGCATGCCCGGGTTCCGCGCGTCGCGCCGCCGTCCGAGGTCGACGACGTGCTCGAGCGCGGATTCGGGACGGACGGGCCCGTCCTGATGGAATTCCGGCGTCCAGAAGATCGAGAACGTGTTTCCCGATGGTCCCCGGCGGCAAGCCCATCAACCACATCCTCTTGGGAGGAGGACGGCTCCATGACGGAAAAACACACGCTGATGATCACCGTGGCCAACCGGGTCGGCGTCCTGGCCAGGATCACGGGCCTGCTCTCGTCGCGCGGCTACAACATCGAAAGCATCATCGGCTGGCGCACCGAGGACCCGGACATCTACCAGATCCACCTGGTGACCCGCGGGCACGGACGAACAGATCGAGCAGATCTCGAAGCAGATCCAGAAGCTCATCGACACGATCAAGGTCGTCGACATCTCCCACGACAAGAACTACATCGATCTACGAGTTCGCCCTGATCAAGGTCCAGGCGCGCAAGAACCGCACCGAGATCCTCGACCTGGTCCGCCGTGTTCGGCGCCAAGGTCGTGGACGTCACGAGGACGCACGTCACCATCGACCTGTCCGGGCCCACTCAGCAAGATCGACCGGTTCCTCGAGCTGATGAAGCCCTTCGGGATCAAGGAATACGTCCGCAGCGGCCACATCGCCATCAGCGCATAGGCGGCGGGCCGCCGGCGGCTCTTCCGTTCGGCCCGATGACGACCTCGACGGCCCGGTCCGTCGCCAGCACGGCCCTGAGGAAGGCGTTCATCTCGTCGAGGCCGACGGCCGCGAGCTCGGCCGGGTATCTTTCCGGGAAATCGAAACCCAGCCCCCGGGCCTCGAAAAGAAGGATGGTCCGCGTCCGGGCTTCCTTCATTTCGTTCGACCTGAGGAAAGAGGCTGCGGCGCTGCGGCGGGCGATCTCGAGGTCCTCTTCGGCCAGGTTCCCCGCCGCAAGCTCCCGGACCGCGGCTTCGAGGGATTCCCGGGCCCGGTCGAACTTTTCGGGAGACGTCTCCAGGAAGGCCGAGAGGAGCCCTCCTCCGGAAATGTAGGACAGGGAGGCGTCCACCGTATAGGCGAGGTGGTCGCGCGTCCGGAGCGGCCAGAGCACCGACCCGACGCCTCCTCCGAGCAGGTCCTCCGCGAGGCTGGCCAGCGCATAGGTCTTCGCGGTCAGGGGCGGCAACGGGAAATGGAGGCCGAGATACGTCTGCTTCGCGTCCTTGGCCACGGAGATCCGGCGCTCCGCCGGAACGGCCGGGACGTCCAGTCGGTCGTCCGGCCGGGAGCCGGCCGGGAAGCCCGAAAAATACTTGCCCACGAGCCGCGAAACGACGCTCTCCTCGAGGTCCGAGGAAACGGACAGAAGCATGTTCGCCGAGGAGAAGCGATTTTCATAGTAATCGGAAACGTCCTTCTTCCGGATGGCCTTCAGCGTCTCATCCGTTCCCAGGACCGGGCCGCCGCTTCCGTCGGGACCGAAGACGGCCCTCTTGGCTCCCGCCCGGCCGGCGCGAACCGAGTCGTCCAGCTCCGCTTTGCCCTGATGGCGCATGATCTCCTTGATCACATCGATCCGCAACCCTGAGATCAGCGGGTCGCGGAGGATGCGGGTCACGGTCTTCAGGGCCTCCTCCAAGTTCTCGGACAGGCACTGGACCGAGACCAGAGTGGCGTCCTCGAGTCCGGTGACTGTGAGCCGCGTCGATTGGACCATGATATCCCTGATCTTGCCCTCATCCGGGATGTCGATGGCCACCCGGGTGGCGAGGTAGGCGAGACCGGCTTTGCCCGCAGGGTCCGCGCCCGCCCCGCCCCGGACGAGAAGGAGGAGGCAGGTGAGCGCCGAAGAGTCGTCCTTCCGGAATATCCAGGTCAGCCCCGATCCGGTGACGTTCCTGACGGCGGTCCCGCCGGGCGCTCCCGGGGCGTCGGCGGCAGAAAGGCTTCCCGCGAGGACGAGGAGCGTCAGGAAGCCTATGGCCCCCCGTCGGCGGCTCCGGGTCGTCGTCTCAATCATTTTTCTTGGGCACGATGGCGACAACGACGCTGTCTCCCTTGCTGAAGTATTCGGCCGCCGCCGCCCTGAGATCGGAGGAGGAGACCCGGCCGATGGATTCCAGGTAGTTCCTCCCTTCGCCCTCTCCCAGGATGACCTGTCGGGCGATGGCGCCGGCCATCTGGAGGCCGCTTTCCGCTCCTCTCCTGAAATTGAACCGGACCTGGTTCCGGGCGGCCTCGAGGAAGTCGTAAGCGAAGTTTCTCTCTTCGCCGAAGTAATCGCTCGCCGCGAAGTTCAATTCCCGCGACCGTCTCAGGAACGAGAGGGCTTCGGCCCTCGCCATCCGGACGTCCTTCGGGTCCAGGGTGAAGACGGCCATGATAATGCCTCCCGACCTGAGGGGGATGAAACTCATGGATACCGACTGGATGAGGTCCCGCCGCGCCCTCAGGGCGGAGTTCAGCATCGGGATTGACGCCCCGGCCCAGGATCTCGACGAGAAGGTCGACCGCGATACTGGTCGGGGTGGTTATAGTCCGGCCCGACGAAGCCGATGGCCAGATAGGCTTCCTTGACGTCCATCTCCTCGCGGATCTCCACGCTTTTTTCGAGGAGCCGGGCCTTCGCGGGCTTCGCGGAGCGGGGGGCCGCGGCCGCCGGGACGGGTCCGAAGACCGCCCGGACCTTGTCCTCCATGTCCGCGATCGGGAGGTCGCCGACGACGGCCAGGGCGCAGTTGCCGGGGACGAAGTGGGCGGCATGGAATTCCATGAGCGTTCTCCGGGGTCAGGGCCGCGATGTCCGCATCGGTCCCGTAGACCGGCCGTCCGTAGGGATGCCCCGGGAACAGGGCCTTCGTAAACGAGCGAGGACGCGCGCTTCCACGGGTCGTCCGCGATCATCCGGATCTCCTCCAGGATGATCTCTTTTTCCTTCGCCAGCTCGTCGGCGGAGATGTCGAAATCGAACAGGATCTCCTTCTGGTTGGCGAGGCCGAAATCGGCCCGGTCGGCCGGAAGGGAGATCTCGAAGGACGCCAGGTCCAGGCCGGTGTAGGCGTTGAAATAGGCGCCGTTCCGCCGGATGTCGCGCCCGACCTCGGCCCCGCTCCGCTTTCGGTCCCCCGGAAAAGGATGCAGTGCTCGAGGAGGTGGACGAGGCCGCTCGCATCCGTCGGGCTCGTCCTTGACCCCGACGTCGACGGCCGGTCGAGATGTTGACGAGCGGGAAGTCCGGGCTTTTCGTAGAGGACGACCTTGAGGCCGTTCTCGAGGACGAAGGACTTGGCTCCGGCGGCTGGCGCGGACGCGGCGGGCGGGGCGCAGGCCAGGAGGAGGGCGAGGACGGCGGCCTCGCGACCCGATATCCTGTTCGTCCGCTGTGGCATGAGGTCCGTCATTTGCAACAAACGTACCAGGATCCGGCGGCCGACGGAGCCGGCCGTCCCCCGGGAGAGCCGGCGTCGCGTCAAGCATATTTACGCCGGGTCGCCGGAATATTACATCATCGGCCTCGAGCCGGCAAGAACCGATTTCCGGCCGGAGCCCGGGTGTGATAGAATCGGATCGAGGCGGTATCGCCATGAAGAACGAACGCAAAGCCAGGATCCTGGTCGTCGACGACGAGGAGAACATCCGCAAGTCCCTGAAGATGATCCTCGAATACGAAGGCTATGCATTCCTCGAGGCCGCGAACGGGCGAGGACGGCCTGGAGATCGATCCGCGAGACGGTCGGCCTCGACCTCGTCCTCCTCGACATCAAGATGCCGGGCAGGAGCGGCCTCGAGATCCTGGCGGAGCATCAAGGCGCGGCCCGTCTCCCCGGAGGTCATCATGATCTCGGGACAGGGGACCATCCAGGCGGCCGTCGAGGCGACCAAGCTCGGGGCCTTCGATTTCCTGGAGAAGCCCCTCCACCGGGAGCGGGTCCTGCTCAGCATCCGGAACGCCCTCGACCGACGAGCCTCTCCGGACCGAGTGCCAGGACCTCAGGAAGAAGTCCGAGAAGCGTTACGAGATCATCGGCGAACACGAACTCGATCAAGAACCTCTGGAAGGAGATCCTCAAGACGGCCCCGACGAACGCCACGATCCTCATCCACGGCGAGAGCGGAACGGGCAAGGAGCTCATCGCCCGGGCCATCCACGCCCACAGCCTGCGGGCCCGGGAGACGTTCGTCCAGGTCAACTGCGCCGCGATCCCCGAGGAGCTCATCGAATCGGAGCTGTTCGGCCACGAGAAAGGGGCGTTCACCGGCGCCACCGAACGGAAGATGGGCAAGTTCGAGCAGGCCGACGGCGGCACGATCTTTCTCGACGAGATCGGCGACATGAGCCTCAGGACCCAATCCAAGGTCCTCCGGGTCCTCGAGGAGGGAGAGGTCCAGCGGGTCGGCTCGGCCAAGATCGGCAAGGTCGACGTCCGGGTCATCGCCGCGACCAACAAGGACCTCCGGGCGGAGATGAAGGAAGGCCGCTTCCGGGAGGACCTCTTCTTCCGGCTGAACGTCGTCCCGCTCTATTCGCCGGCCCTGCGCGAGAGGCCGGAGGACATCCCGCTGCTCGTCGAGTATTTCACCCGGACGTTCTGCCGAGGAGAACAATTTCAAGCCGAAGACGGTTCACGGCCGAGGCCATGGCCGCCCTCGTCGCGATACCCGTGGAAGGGCAACGTCCGCGAGCTCAGGAACGTCGTGGAGCGGCTCATCATCCTGACCGACAGGGACGTCGATCGAGACGGGGACCTGCCGGAGTCCCTCCGGGAGGCGAGAGCGGTCGCTGTCCCGGACGCCGCCGGCGTCCGGACGCTCAGGGATTTCCGCGAGCTCGCCGAGAAGGAATTCCTCCTGGCCAAGCTCGAGGCCAACGACTGGAACATCTCCCAGACGGCCCGGGAGATCGACACGCCGAGGAGCAACCTCTACAAGAAACTCGAACAATATGGTATAAAGATAACGGCCGGAGTGGGCGAGACGGTTGCTCCTCCTCCCCGCAAGGGGAGGAGGGGAGGAAAGTCCGAACTCCACAGGGCAGGATGGTCGCTAACGGCGACTCCGGGCGACCGGGGGAAAGTGCCACAGAAAACACACCGCCCTCCGGGACGGGCGTAGCCCTCCCGGGGAGCAAGGGTGAAATGGCGAGGTAAGAGCTCACCGCCCCGGTGGCGACACCGGGGGCAGGGCAAACCCCATCCGGAGCAAGACCAAACGAACCCCGTTTCGGGACGGCCCGTCCCATGGGGTGGGTAGGTCGCTCGTCCCCCCGGGCAACCGGGGGGCCAGACAAATAACCGCCCCCGCGCGAGCGGGAACAGAATTCGGCTTATGTCCCGCTCCGGCCGCTAATCCTCCCTCACGCCGCCGGCTTCCGGGCCGGCAGCAGCAGCAGGTCCTGGAAATCGAAGCTGAAGTCCGTCTCCGGCGAGACCGCCCGCATCTTCGCCTGCTCGATGTTCCCGTCCGGGTCGAGCGCGAACGTCACGAAAGCGTCCGCCCGGGTCTCCCGGTCGCGCCAGCGGACGACGAACGTGTCGTATTGCCAGTGCTCCATGTCCCCGACAAGGGAGGGGGTGTGGCCGAACCGCATCACGAGCTTTCCGTCCTCAAAGGCGATCCCGATGTCTCCGTACCAGGCGTCCTCATAGGTCCCGGCATATTTCTCCAGCGGCAGAGAGGGTTTCGACGACGCGTTGCGCGCCGCTTCCCCGCGTTCGACAGCCTTGGCGACCTCCGCGGCTTCCCGAGCCCTGAGCTTGAGGAAGGCGTCGATCCAGTCCGTTTTCGGCGCGCCCAGATAGCGGTCTATGATGTCATAGGTGATGGCGCTGAACGCCTCTCCGGATTCCTGGTTCGTCAGGACCGCGATGCCCAGACCCAGCTCGGGGACCCGGGTGACCTTGGAGACATAGCCGGGCAGGCCGCCCGTGTGGGTGACGACCTTCCGGCCCCGGTAGTCCTGGATGTTGAGGCCGAGGGCATAAAAGCTGAAATTCGACCGCAGGGCCGCGACCTCCGCCGGAGGCTCCCGGTTGGGCATCGGGGTCACGGGCGCGACGATCTGCCGGGCCGTCCGCTCGGAGAACAGCCGGGACCCGTCCGCGAGCTTCCCGTCGGCGAGGAGGACCTGGAGCCATTTCGCGATATCCTCGGCACAGGTGTTGACCCCCCCGGCGGGATTCGTGTTGTCGCTGTCGAAAGGCTTGATCGGCCGGACGACACCCTCGACCCGGGCGTGGGTCGCCGCGACGTTCCCGGCTTCGAGGGCCGCGGAATGGCGGACGTTGCTCAACGTCATCCCGACGCGGGCAAGGATCCGTTCGCCGACGAAGTCTTCCCAGACCTTCCCGCTGACGGCCTTGATGACCTCCCCGGCCACCAGATAAAGGACGTTGTCGTAGGCGTAGGCACCGCGGAACGAGGCCACCGGCCGGATGAACCTCAGGCGGCGGGCGATCTCCTCGCGGTCATAGGTCGAAGGGGGCCACCAGAGAAGGTCTCCGGCGCCCAATCCGAGCCCGCTGCGATGGACGAGGAGGTCCCGGACGGTCAATTCCCGGGTCACATAAGGGTCCCACATCTGGAACCCGGGGAGATAGTCGATGACCGGCGCGTCCCAGGCCAGCTTTCCTTCTTCGACGAGGATGCCGAGGGCGACGGCCGTGAAGACTTTGGTGTTGGAAGCGATCCCGAACAGCGTTTTCGAGTCGACGGCCGCGGGCTCGCCGAGCTTGCGGACGCCGTAGCCTTTGGCCAGGACCACTTGCCCGTCCTTGACGATAGCCAGCGCGATGCCGGGGACCTCGAACGCCGCGAGGGCGCGATTGACGACCGCATCGATGCCGGCCGGGACCGCCGGCGCCTTGGCCTTGTCGCGGGCCGCCGAGGCTCCGGCCAGGGTCCAGGATACAAGGAGGACGGCCGTGAAGAGGGCCGTCTTTCGGTGTGCTGTCATGGAAACCTCCTTCGTAAAATGATCATCGGAAAAGCTCGATCGCCTGCCTCGGGACCCAGATGCGGCCGCCGATGACGGTGACGAGCCCGTTAAGCCTGATGAGCCGTCCGTTGAGGATCGCCTGGTTCTTGTTGACCGGAAGCTCGAGGACGTCCTTCCCCCGGGTCACCCGGACGACCGGATTGGCCTCGTCGGCGGGGTCCAGGGCGACCTTAGCGCCCCGGGCCTCGAAGAGGGCAGCGGAAACGTGCAGCGTGTTGCGGAGGGCGGACAGATCGAGCCCAAGGACCTTTTGCATATAGCGGTTGATGTCGATATTCTGGACGACGCCGCTCCCGACCATGTCTGTTGGCTTGAAATCCGACGGATGATAGGCGAACAGCAGGACGTCTTCTCCCGTATGATTGTCGGTGCTGAACTCCAGCGAGGCCCGGGCCGCGAGGACCCGGCCGATGGCGAGAGGCAGGTTCTCCCCGAGGCCGGCCCGGATGGACTCCCGCTCTGGGTCGGTGAGACCGGTCAGCCCGAAGTCCCGCCCGAGGATCTCCTCGAGGTTCGCGCCGTCGCCGTCGATCCTCTCCCGAACGGCGCGGGTCGTCGATTGCGCCTTTTTCAGCACCGACAGGAGATCCTCGAGGGTCCCGTAATTCTCGATGGAGAGCCCTCCGGTAGCGTGGTCGGCACAGGCGATGACGGCCGTTCGGCCGTCCGCGACCGCGAAATCGACCGCGACCCGGAACGCCTCGTCGAACGCCAGGACCTCGCTGATGATACCGATCGGGTCGTTATCGTGGCCGAACGAATCGATCTCGCCCGATTCCACCATCAGGAAGAAGCCGTCCTTGTCCCTGGAGAGGATCCGCAGGGCGGCGCGCGTCAGGTCGGCCAGGCCGGGAGGGCTCGCCGGGCCGCGGTCGAGCTTCGATTCCAGCCCGCCCGGGGCGAAAAGGCCCCACACTTCCGGCCGGGGCACGGCCCGGGTCAAGCCTGCCTGATCCGTAACGTAAGCATAGCCAAGGCCTTCGAGGGACCGTCTCAGGTCCTCTCCGTCCTTTCGGTTGTGCTTCGCGGGTCCGGGCACGACGTGCTCGCTCCCGCCGGCCAGGAGGACATCGATGCCGGCGTGAACCATCTGCTCGGCGATAGCGTCATTCTCGTACCGGTACAGGACGTGGCTCGCGAAGGCCGCCGGGGTCGCATCCACGAGGGAGCTCGTGGTGACCAACCCCGTGGCCAGGCCCTTGAGCCGGGCGGCCTCGAGGATCGTGGGGAGCGGCCTGTGGGCGTCCTCGGGGGGGGTCGCAAAGGCTTCGGGCATCATCGCGACGGCAGGGGCGATGGACACGGTCTCGCTCTCGACCTTGCGGCCCGTAGCATAAGCCGAGCCGGCCGCCGCGGAATCCGTGATCAACGAGTCCGCGCTATAGGTCCTGACCAGCCCGCAGGCGTAGGCGTCCATGGCCAGCGGCCGCCCGTCCTGGTACCATCGGGTGAGGACGACGTCCGACAGGCTCATGCCGTCCGGGATGAGCAGGATGACGTTCTTCACCCCCGGCCTGCCGCTCCGGGCCGAAGCGAATGCGCATGTTGCCGACAGCAGGAGCACCGAGATCGTCCTGAGCGCGTTCAATCTCATTCGACCGTCCTTTCCCGGGGGAATGCCGTCGAATGCGCAATATACCAGAGTCGCCGCGGCGACTCAATGGGCGAACGAAGACCGGGGAGCCGGCGACGCCCGCAAGCCCTGAGCATCAAAAGGCCCGCCTGATGACATCGAGAATATTCCCCGGCATGACCCCGAGCTGGAGAACGGCATAGAAGCATAGGAAGAGGACCAGGTAGAGGCCGGGATGGGCGGTCTCCGGCCCCGGCCCTCCGTCTCGAACGGACGCGGGCGGCTTCATGTACATGGCGACGATGACGCGGAGATAGTAATAGACCGAAACAAGGCTCGCCAGGACGGCGACGATGACGAGGCCGATATAACCCCGTTCGACCGCCGTTGCGAAGACGAAGAACTTGGCCAGGAACCCACCGGTCGGAGGGAGTCCGGCCAGAGAGAGAAGGAACACCGTGAACATGGCGGAGATCCAGGGCGACCCATGCCCGGCGCCGGCGAACGCGTCCATGTCCAGGCGCTCCCCGTCTTTGCCCGCCAGAACCATGACCGCCGCGAAAGCGCCGATGTTCATGAAAAGATAGACTGCGAGATAGAATGCGAGACCCGGCCCGTCGCCGGCCACGACGGCCAGGAGGATCGTGCCGGAATGGGCAATGCTCGAATAAGCGAGGAGCCTCTTGACGTTCTTCTGTCGCAGAGCCGCAAGGCTGGCCGCGACCATCGTCAGGACTGCGACGGCTCCGAGGGCCGTTCGGACGGTCACGGGGCCGGACGCCGATGGTCCCGCCAGCTTCAGGAGAACGGCGAAGCCGGCCGCTTTGGGCACGACCGTCAGGAAGGCCGTGACGGGCGTGGGCGCGCCTTCGTAGACGTCGGGCGCCCACATATGGAACGGGACGAGAGCAACCTTGAACGCGAACCCGATGACCACGAGTCCCATGCCTACCGGCCCGGCCCAGGACGCGGAGGCCGCGCCGCCGACGGCGGATAGGACCGAGGGAATTTCAAGCGTTCCCGCCGCTCCGTAGAGGAACGCCAGACCGAATATTAGGAACGCCGAGGCCAGGCTTCCCGTCAGGAAGGCCTTGACCGCGGCTTCCGTCGATCTCGGATCGGTCCGATCGAGCCCGGCCAGGGCGTATCCCGATATCGAGAGGAGTTCGAGGCCGAGGAGGATGACGAGGAGGTCGGGGGATGAAACCATCGCCGTCGCGCCGGCGCACGAAAAAAGGAGGAGGGAATGATAGGCGCCGGGTTCGATGCCGCGCCGTTCGACGTGCCCGAGCCCTGAGAGGACGACAAGCATCCCAGCCCCGCAGAAAAGGCCGATGAATACGACGGCGGAGTCGTCCATGACAAGCTTCCCGCCGAAAAGAACATGTCCCTTGTTCCAGGCGAGGGCGTCGGCGACGGCCGCGGCGGCCAGGGCGAGGATCGCGCCCGGGCCGGCGATCCGGCGGCACGCCCGGGGGAAAAAGGCGTCGGCGGCGAGAATGAGGAGGGCCGCTCCCGCAAGGACCGCCAACGGCGCCGCCGCCAGTATCCCGGTCACGGCCGGCCATCCCTATCGGGCCTGCGACCGGCTGTCAATAGACCTGCCGGGCCCGGCGAAACCTTCAGGACGACGGCCGGGCGAGGCCGCCGGAGGAGCTCGAAATAGGTCCTGACGGAAGCGTGCATCTTCCCGAGCAGGAGGCCGGGGAAGATGCCCAATCCGATCATCAGGACGATGAGCGGCCCGAGGCAGGCCAGCTCTCTCGCGTTCACGTCCTTGAGCGAGCGGATCGCGTCGTTGGCGACCGGACCGTGCGCGATGCCCTGGAAAAGCCGGAGCAGATAAGCCGCCGATAGGACGACCGTTGTCACGGCGACGATCGCCAGGACACTGTTCGCCTTGAAGACGCCGAAAAAGCAAAGGATCTCGCCGACGAAGCCGTTGAGGCCGGGCAAGCCCACCGACGAGAGCATGGCGATCAGGAACAAGGCCGGCAAAAGACCGGCATGCGTCCGGCCGACCCCGCCGTAGTCCGCGATCCGAGCCGGGTATGCGTCCGCTCATAGAGGATGCCGACGCAGAGGAAGAGGGCTCCCGTGCTCGAGGCCGTGGTTGAGCATCTGGAAGAGGGCCCCTTCCATCGCCTCGAAGTTGAGCGAGAAGACGGCCAGCATGACGAGCCCCATGTGACTGACGCTCGAATAGGCGACGAGGGATTTCATGTCCTTCTGGACGAGGGCCATCAGCCCGCCGTAGATGATGCCGACGACGGCCAGGACGAGAGGGCCGGGGCGAATCGGGCGGCGGCGTCCGGAAAGAGCGGCAGGCCAAGGCGGATGAAGCCGTAGGCTCCCATCTTCAGCAGGACCGCGGCCAGGAGGACGGAGCCCGGCCGTCGGCGCCTCGACATGGGCGTCGGGGAGCCAGGTGTGGAGCGGGAAGAGCGGCACCTTGATCGCGAAGGCCAGGCCGAAGGCGAGGAAAAGCCATGTCTGGACCGCCGGGGCGAAGGCTCAGGCCGCAGAGGTCGGCGATCGTCGAACGAATGGACGCCCGTGGCCCGATGGAATTGGCGATTGGAGGACGAAGATCGCCGACGAGCATGAGGAGGCTCCCGAACATGGTGAAGAGGACGAACTTCATCGTGGCGTAGATCCGCCGGCGCCCGCCCCATATCCCGATGAGGAAGTACATGGGGATGAGCATGGCCTCCCAGAAGACGTAGAAAAGGAACAGGTTCGAGGGAGACGAAGACGCCGATGATGCCGGTCTCGAGGACGAGCATGAAGAAGGAGAATTCCTTGACCCGGTCGCCGACCGACCCGCCAGGACGAAAGCAGGGCGACAGGCATGAGGAAGGCCGTCAGGAGGACGAGGAAAAGGCTGATCCCGTCGATCCCGACGTGGTAATCGAGTGCCGTGGCCGAGCCAGGCCCGCTGTTCGACGAATTGCGGAGCCGCCGGTCGCGCCGTCGAACCCGAACAAGAGGACAAGGGTCAGGACAAGAACGGCGACCGACGCGCCGAGGGCCACGAGGCGGACCGTCCGGACGCGCGCGCCGCGGACGAAGACGAGCAGGAGGGCCCCGGCCAGCGGAAGGAACGTGATCAGGCTGAGACGTCGGCAGGTCGTCGTCACGGCTCACATCAGGAGGGACCCCCAGGAAGACGACCGCGCCGAGAAGAAAGGCGAGGGCGTAGTCCCGGACGAGTCCCGTCTGGAGGATGTTCAGCCATTTCCCGGCCGCCCGAAACTGCCGCGGCCGAGCCGTTGATGGTGCCGTCGATGACCCTGAGGTCGAAGTCGCCGTAGACCGCTTCGGATCCGCGCGACGAGCGGCCGGACGAATGCGGCTCGATAGACTTCGTCGACATAATATTTCCGGCTCAGGAGCCGGTAGCGCCCGGGGGAATCTCCCGGTCAGCGCGCGCGGGAATCCGGGGAGCCCTGAGATAGAGGATCCAGGCGGCCGCAATGCCCGCCAGGGCCGGCCGCGGTCGAAAGGACGATGAGGCGCCGCCTCCGTCTGGACGCCCGACGGCATGCTCCAGTCCGTGAGGGAAGACCGGGGCCGAGGAAACGGCCGAAGCACGTTGGCCCCGTCGCCGAAGAACGACGGGAAGCCCGAGGAACCCGGCAAAGGCGGCGAAGAACGGCCAGGATGAGAGGGGGAGCGTCATGACCGGCGGGGATTCGTGGACCCGGCCCTTCGCTTCTTCGGGGAGCCGCTCGGGGCCGTAGAAGATCACGGATAGACCAGGCGGAACATGTAGAAGGCCGTGAGGACGGCCGTCGGCGAGACCCAGCGCCCAGATGAAAATAATCGCCTGCCGGCGATATGCGCTCGGCTCAGGATCGCGTCCTTCGAGAAGAACCCGGAAAGGAACGGCACGCCCGACAATGCGGCCGCGCCCCGACGAGGAAGACCGGGAAGGTCACGGGAAGATATTTCCTGAGCCCGCCCATCTTCCTCAGGTCCTGGACTCGCCGCCCAGGGCGTGGATGACGCTCCCGGCGGCCAGGAAGAGCAGGCTCTTGAAGAACGCGTGGGTGACGAGATGGAACATGCCCGCGGCATAGGCCCCGACGCCGCAGCCGATGAACATGTAGCCGATCTGGGAGATCGTCGAATAGGCCAGGACCCGCTTGATGTCGTTCTCGACGAGGGCCATGGTCGCCGCGAAGACGGCGGTCACGGCGCCCGACCCAGGCGACGACCGCGGACGCCGTTCCGGAGGCGGCGAACAGCGGGCTCAACCGGCAGACCATATAGACGCCGGCGGTGACCATGGTCGCGGCGTGGATGAGGGCGCTTACGGGAGTCGGGCCCTCCATGGCGTCGGGCAGCCAGACATAGAGCGGGATCTGGGCCGATTTCCCCGTCGCCCCGACGAAGAGGAGGAGGGCCGCGGCCGTGACGAGCGGCGGGGGAGAACCGGCCGCCGCCGACGGCCGCGTTGATCGCGCCGAACGCACGAGCCTCCGACCGTCGTCAGGAGGAGGAGCATGCCGACGATGAAGGCCGCGTCGCCGACCCTGTTGACGAGGAAGGCCTTTTTTCCGGCCGTGGCCGCCGCCGGCCGTTCGAACCAGAATCCGATCAGGAGATAGGAGCAGAGTCCGACGCCCTCCCAGCCGACGAACATCAGGACGATGTCGGAGGCGAGGACGAGGATGAGCATGAATAACGTGAACAGATTGAGGAAGGCCGAAATAGCGGGCGAACGACCGGTCCTCCGCCATGTAGCCGGCCGAATAGACGTGGATCAGGAAGCCGACCCCCGTCACGACGAGGGCCATGACGGCCGACAGGGGATCGAACAGGAACCCCGCCCGGGCCGCAAAGGATCCGGACGGGATCCACGTAAAGAATTCTTTCGTGACCGGCCCGGAGGCGAGCAGTCCCGGCACGGCGGCCGCGGAGAGGCCAAAGGCCGCGAGGACGGCCAGACAGGATCGAAGGGCGACCCCTTTTCGGCCCATCTTCCTTCCGAAGAGGAACATCGCGACGGCGTTCAGCGCCGGGAGGAAGGGGGCCAGCCAGAACACGGCCGTCATATCAGCCTTTCATGATGTCGGCGGCGTCGCGCCGAACCGATCTTTTCGTCCGAAAGAACAGGATCACGATCGCCGAGCCCGCGGCGGCCTCGGCCGCGGCCACCGTGACGATGAAAAGGACGACGACCTGTCCGTCTAGAGACCCGGCGGACCTCGCGAACGTCAGGAACGCCAGGTTGGCGGCGTTCAGCATCACCTCCACGGCCAGGACCATCGAGACGAGGTCCCGTTTGAGGAGGAAGGCCGCGACGCCCATGGCGAACAGCAGAGCCGCCAGGATGAGGAACCAGGACGCCGGGATCATCGGCCGTCTTTCCTCCCGGCCAGGGCGACGGCCCCGGTCAGGGCGGCGACGATGAGGATCGAGGCGAGCTCGAACGCATAGAGGTCCCGCCCAAGGAGAAGAGCCCCCAATCCGGCCGTTGCCGTCGTCCCCGGTTTCGACGCGCCGCCGGAGATCCCGCTCAGGGAGAGGAGGAGCTCGCCAAGGAGAACGAAGGAGAGGAAGACGGCCGGGATGCCGAGTCCCCGCCGCCGTTCGGGGCGCCGGCCCTCGCCGGGATCGATCGTCATGATGACGAACAGGAACAGGACCATGATCGCCCCGGCATAGACGAGGACCTGGACGGCGGCCACGAAGGGCGCGTCGAGAAGTCCGAAGATCCCGCCCAGGGCCGCGAACGCCAGGACCAAGAAGAGGGCGCCGTGCGTCCGGTCCCGCGAGAGGATCATCCCCAGGACGGAGCCGACGCAGGTCGCGGCCAGGACGAGGAAAAGGACGGGCGCCATAAAAATTTCCTTCCTTATTTAATGGAGGTCGGCGGGCAATGTCAAGGGTCGCCGCCGAGCCGCATCCGGAGGATATTTATTCTTTGACAACGCATCGGGTTCTGTTATAATGATGCCGGTACCGCGGGGTAGAGCAGTCTGGTAGCTCGTCGGGCTCATAACCCGGAGGTCGCTGGTTCAAATCCAGCCCCCGCTACCATCTTTTTTTCCCTTCTCCCGGCTCCTGTTTCAATCTTTCGGCGTCCTCCGCGACTAAATGGGTAAAGGTACCTATGAGCAAGAGGTCTATGATGCAAGCCGCCGCGTCCGTCAACATCCTGATCGTCGAGGACGAAGCCTTGATCGCCATGGACATCCGGATGACCGTGGAAAGCCTGGGGTTCAGGGCCCTCGGAACGGCTTTTTCCGGGGAGGAATCCCTGCGCAAGGCCGAATCCCTCCACCCCGATCTCATCCTCATGGACATCAAGCTCAGGGGCGAGATGGACGGCGTGACGGCCGCCGACGAGATCTACAGCCGATTCGGCGTCCCCGTCATCTATCTCTCGGCCTACACGGACGATCAGACCTTGCTCCGGACACGCCGGCCCGGCTCGTACGGCTGTCTCCCGAAGCCCTTCGAGCCCTTCGATCTCCGCGACGCCATCGCCCGCTCGGTGGCCGACCGGCTGATGTGATCCCGGGCTGATCCCGCCCCTCCCGCCGCGTCCCTCCGCCGGCTTCCGATTGTTGATTTGCTCCATGTTAAGTGCTATACAGAAGCTCTGACATCGTCGCGAGGAGGTTCCCTTGTTCGAAAAAAGAACCTATGTCCGCAGGCGCAAGCTCCTTAAGAAGCAGGTCGGGTCCGGACTCGTCCTCTTCCCCGGGAACGACGAGAGCCCGATGAACTACACGGCCAACGCCTATCCGTTCCGCCAGGACAGCTCGTTCCTGTATTTCTTCGGCCTGACGGCGCCGGGCTCGCCGCGGTCATCGACGTCGACGCCGACCGGGAGATGCCTCTTCGGCGACGACATCGGCCTCGAGGACATCATCTGGATGGGCCCGCAGCCGCCGCTCGAAGGACCGGGCCGCTCGAGGTCGGCGTCCGGCAGACGGCCCCGCGCGCGAAGCTCGGCGAGGTCCTCGGCGCCGCCCTCGCGAAAAAGCGGACGGTCCATTATCTGCCTCCTTACCGGGCCGACATAACGGCCGCGATCGGGAGCGTTGACGGGCATCCCTACGGAAAGGTCAAGGACGGCGCTTCGGTCGATCTGGTCAAGGCCGTCGTCGCCCAGCGCGCCGTCAAGATCGGCCGAGGAGATCGCCGAGATCGAGGCCGCCGTGGCCGTCACCCGGCCAGCTGTACCTCGCCGCCATGCACATGGCCAGGCCGGGCCGGGGCGAGACCATGTCCTGGGAGCGATGGAGGGGGTCATGCGCTCGCTCGGCGGCGCCTGGGCCTTCCCGCCCATCGTCACCATCAACGGCCAGATCCTCCACAACCTCGGCGCCTCGAACGTTCTCGCCCGCGGGCGCCTGCTCGTCGTCGACGCGGGGCGGAATCTCCGCTCCATTACGCCTGCGACATCACCCGGACGATCCCCGTCGGCGGCCGGTTCAACCGCCGCCAGCAGGACATCTACGAGATCGTCCTCTCCGGGCAGATGACCGCCATCAAGGCCATCAGGCCCGGCGTCAGGTTCAAGGACATCCACCTCCCGACGGCCCGGTCCTGGTCGCCCGCCTGAAGGACCTCGGCCTGATGAAGGGCGACGGCGAGGCCGCCGTGGCTCAGGGCGCCCACGCCCTGTTCTTCCCGCACGGCCTCGGCCACAAGCTCGGCCTCGACGTCCACGACATGGAGGACCTCGGCGAGAACCATGTCGGCTACGACGACACGGTCCGAGCGCAGCCAGCAGTTCGGGCTGGCCTACCTCCGCATGGCCCGGGAGCTTCGGCCCGGCCACGTCCTGACGGTCGAGCCGGGGATCTATTTCATCCCGGCCCTGATCGACGATTGGCGGGCCGAAGGGCAAGTTCGTCGACTTCATCGACTACGACCGCGTCGAGAAGTTCCTCGACTTCGGCGGCGTCCGGATCGAGGACGACGTCCTGGTCACCGACACGCGGCCGCCGGGTCCTCGGCCCGCCCATCCCCAAGACGGTCGCCGACGTCGAAGAAGCGCGGCCTGAGACGGGCGGGATGAACGTGAGGATCGCCCTCGTCCAGCAGCACGCCGGTCCGTCCGCCCGGGAGAACCTCGACCGGGGCGCGGCGGCCTTTCGTCCGCGCGGCGCGAAAGGGCGCCAATCTCGTCGCCTTCGCCGAGCTGGCCTTCACCCGGTTCTATCCGCAGAGCCCGGCCCGGAAGGACCCGTCATCGAAGCCGAGACCGTCCCGGGCCCGACGACCGATCTGTTCCGCCGCTGGCCCGCCGAGCACGGCGTCGTCACCGTCCTCAATCTCTTCGAACGGACGGGGGAAGAGGACCTACGATTCCTCTCCGGTCATCGACGCCGACGGCCGCCTCCTCGGCGTGACCCGCATGATCCACATCATGGAGGGCCCCGGATTCCACGAGCGGGGCTATTATCACCCCGGGCGGCCCGGGAGATTCGTCTATCGGACGGCCGTCGGCCGGGTCGGGGTCGCCATCTGCTACGACCGGCACTTTCCCGGAGTACATGAGGGGCCTGGCCCTGCTCGGCGCCGAGATCGTCGTCATTCCCCAGGCCGGGACGGCCGGGGAGTGGACCGAGGGCATCTTCGAGGCCGAGGTCCAGGTCGCCGCCTTCCAGAACGGGTATTTCGCGGCCCTCGTCAACCGGGTCGGCCGCGAGTACGTCCTGAGGTTCGCCGGCGACTCCTTCGTCGTCGAACCCGGACGGCCGGGTCATCGCCCGGGCGCCCGAGGGACGGGACGCCATCCTCTTCGCCGATTGCGATACCTCGCCAGATCGGCAGCTCGGCCGCGCGGAGGCATTTTCTCGAGGACCGGCGGCCCGGCGGCGTACGCGCCCTTCGGCCTCACCGGCCGGCAAGTGACATGGAGCGCTGGTTCGTCATCAACACCAAGCCCCGAAGGGAGTTCCAGGTCGAGCGGCTGTTCGTCGAGGGCGGATTCACGATCTACAGCCCCAAGTACGTCCCCGAGAAGAAGATCAAGCCGTTCTTCCCCGGCTACGCGTTCCTCCGCTTCGACCACCCCGCCCAGTTCCAGATGGTCAAGTACACCCGCGGCGTCAAGCGGGTCGTCGGGAATCGGGACGGTCCCATCCCCGTGCCCGAGGCGATCGTCCTCGGGATCAGGTCCCGCGAGAGGGACGGATTCATCGAGCTTCAGAAATACGGCCAGGCGCCCGGCATCGGCGACGAGATCGAGGTCGTCGAAGGACCTCTCAAGGGGCTGAGGGGCATCTTCCAGAAGGACCTGGACGAGAAGGACCGGGTCATGATCCTGCTCAACTACGTTTCTTACCAGGGGGTGCTGCGCATCGAGAAGACCAAGCTGAAGAAGCTCGTCCCCTGAAGGGTCGTTCGATCCGTTCGCCGATGTCATGCCCTCCCTAAAAGGCGGGGCTAAGATCGGAGCCCCGGCATTAGGGCAGGGGCAGCAGCGCGGCTCAGGGTCAATCCCGAACAGGCCCCGGCATTAAGGCCGGGGCTTCAAGGGATTGACAAATCCGGGGTATTCTTCTACATTGCCGGTCGGAAAAGGAAGGAGAGCGAACATGATCGTGCCCGGTCTCGACCTCAAGGCCCAGTACAGTAGCATCCGGAGCGAGCTCGACGCGAAGGTCCTGGAGGTCCTCGGATCCCAGGGCTTCGTCCTCGGGCCCGAGGTCGAGGCCCTGGAAAAGGAGCTCGCCGCCCTGCATGGCACGGGGCACGCCGTCGGCGTCTCCTCCGGATCCGACGCCCTGCTCGTCGCTCTCATGGCCCTGGGGATCGGGGAAGGGGATATCGTCGTGACGACCCCGTTCACGTTCTTCGCAACCGCCGGAGCCGTCACCAGGCTCGGCGCCCGGCCTGCCTTCTGCGACATCGACGACACGGACCTACAACCTTTCTCCCGAGGCCCTGGGCGAATATCTCGAGCGCAATGCCCGCGGGAAGCGAAGCTCCCGCGTCAAGGCCGTGATCCCCGTCCACCTCTACGGCCAATGCGCCGACATGGACGCCATCAGGCGCCCTGGCCGGGGAATACGGCCTGGCCGTCGTCGAGGACGCCTGCCAGGCCGTGGGCAGCGAGTACCCGTCGAAGAGGGGGATCCGGAAGGCCTGCGCCCTCGGGACCGCCGGGACCCTGTCCTTCTATCCGACGAAGAACCTGGGAGGCATCGGCGACGGCGGGATGGTCCTGACCAACGACGCCGGCGTTGGCCGCGAGGATCAGGACCCTCCGCGTCCACGGCGAATCCCGTCGCTATTACTACGACGCGATCGGGGGAAATTTCAGGCTCGACGCCCTCCAGGCGGCCGCCCTCCGCGTCAAGCTCAGGCACTTCGCGGAATGGCAGGAAAAGAGACGGGAGAACGCCGCCTATTATGACGCCGCGTTCGAGCGTTCCGGCCTGGTCAGCGGAGGGCAGGTCGTTCCTCCCGCGGCGGTCTACAAAGATTCGGGCGCCGTCGATCACCACACCTATCACCAATATGTGATCCGGGCCAAGGAGCGCGACGGGCTCCAGGCCTTCCTCAAGGAGAGGGGAGTCGGGTCCGCCGTATATTATCCGCTGGGTCTCCACATGCAGAAGTGCTTCGCGGACCTGGGATACAAAGCCGGGGACTTCCCGGTCACGGAGAAGGCTTCGCGGGAGGTCCTGGCCCTCCCGATGTACGCCGAGCTGACCCGGGAACAGCAGGATCTCGTCGTATCCGGCGTCACCGAGTTCTACGGAAAGCGTTGAAAGGCTCGGGCCTAACGAGCCCCGGGCACCGGACTCCGCCCTACTTGCAGGTTCCGCAGGAATGGCTGTGACAGGACGCGCATCCGCTTGAAGACCCTTTGAGGCGACTGCCTCCTCCGCCGATCCCGAACGCCGAGATCAGCTTCCGGACATCGCCGCTCCGGCAGGCTTCGCAACGGACCCCGCCCTCGTTGCCGATGCGGACGAGCGCTTCGAAGCGGCAGCCGCAGGTATTGCAGTGGTATTCATAGATCGGCATGGCGTGTCCGCGCGGCCCCGGAACGGCTATTTTTCCAGGGCGATGACCTCGATCTCGATCCCGACGTCCCGCGGCAGTCGGGCGACCTGGACGGCGGCCCGGGCGGGATAGGGGGCCTTGAAGAATTCGCCGTAGACGGCGTTCATCCTCGCGAAATCGTTCATGTCCCGGAGGAACACGGTGGCCTTGACGACCTTGTCCATCGAGCTTCCGGCCGCTTCGAGGACGGCGGCGACGTTCGCAAGGACCCGCCGGGCCTGGTCTTCGATCGGCCCGGTCACGAGCTCGCCCGCGGCGGGATCGAACGGGACCTGCCCCGAAACGAAAACGAATCCGTTGGCCACCACCCCCTGGGAGTAGGGGCCGATCGCCTTGGGTGCTTTTTCCGTCTTGATCTCCAGTTTCATATCATGGCTCCTGAAGGCTTCGATCTCGGGCGAGGATCATTCGATCACCGTGATCCGGACGGCGCGGCTTTCGATCGTCCGTCCGCCCGGATCCGACCGGGCTACGATTGTATAGGAACCCGGCTCGAGATTCCAGAGGAAATCCTTATCCGGACGGGACCGCCCCGCACGCGCCCCGTTGATCCACCACTCGATCTCTCCCCCGGCGGCGGCCATCGGTCCGCCGGCCTTGAACCCGAGGATCTGGTGCTCCCTGCGGAGAACGGTATCGATGCGGAAGACGCTTCCGTCGGGGGGATACGCCACGCGGAGCGCGGGAGCCGTCCGCAAGCCCTTCCCGGCCTCGCCGGCCGGACGGCGAAGGGGCGTCCCGCTCCCGGGTCCATGATGTCCGCCGCAGGCCTTCCCGGGCGCCGTCCCTGCCATGAAGATCTCGAGGACGCTCCCCGGACAATCGGAACCGGCGAGCCTGCCCGTGACGGGGCAAATGGAAGCCCGGACAAGGCCCGCGGGCTCGGGGAACGGCCCGGAGGCGCCGAGGACAAGACAGATGTCGCGAAAGAGCGGCCCACAGCCCGTGATCCCCGAGACGTCGTGCATGGGCTTTCCATCGAAATTCCCCATCCAGACCCCCACCGTAAAGGCCGTCGTGTAGCCGACGGTCCAGTTGTCCCTGTAATCCTTGGACGTCCCGGTCTTCGCCGCGCACGGGAACGGGAGGCGGAGAGGGGAGTCGTACCCGAACGCGGGGACGCGCGCATCGGGGTCCGCCAGGATGTGGGTGATGACGAACGCCGCGCCGGGCGCAAGGACTGCCTGGGCTTTTTCGGGACCGGACGGGATCTGCCGACCGTCCCGCCGGGTCCTTTCGAGGACGGTCCTTTCCCTTCGGAAGCGTCCGCCCGAAGCCAGGGCGGCATAGGCTCTGACGAGCTCGAGGAGACGAACCTCTCCGTTCCCGAGCGTCAGTCCCAGGCCGTAGTGGCCGGGCGGCTTCCCGAGACTATCGAAGCCCAGGGCCTTGAGCCTGTAATAAAGGAGGTCCGGACCGATGGCCTCGAGCACAGAGACCGCCGGCACGTTATAAGAAGAGGCTAGCGCGCTCCTCAAGCGGATGGGGCCGTGGAACTTGCGGTCGTAGTTCCGGGGCTCGTAATTCCCGTCGAGTCCGGGGAACGCTTCCGGGGCGTCCTCGATGATCGAAGCGGCCGTCAGGCCCCGCTCGAGGGCCAGGGCGTAGGTGAAGGGCTTGAGGGTGGACCCCGGCTGGCGCAGGGCGAGCGCCCCGTTGACCTGTCCGGAATCGGCGTCGGCGAAGTAATCCGCCGAGCCCGCCAAGGCTAGGATGTCCCCGGTCGCGTTGTCCATGACGACCGCCGCCCCGTTGGAGATGCCCCTGTCCCTCAGGGAATCCACGCGCCGCCTGAGCAGGACCTCGACCTTCTTCTGGAGTCCGAGGTCGAGGGTCGTCTGAACCTCCCGCGACCCGTATCTCGCTTCGGGCCCCAGGGATTCGAGGACGAAGTCGCAGAAATGGGGGGCGCGGAACCGTTCCTTCCCCGGGACGACCTTCAGCGGCTCCGCATCGGCCCGCCGGGATTCCTCGGGCGTGATGAACCCCGCCCGGACCATCCGGCGCAGGACGCCGGTCTTTCCGACAAGCGCGGCCCGGAGGTCCCTGTAAGGATTCGAAGCCGAAGGCGATCGCGGAAGCCCGGCCAGAAATGCGGACTCGGCCAGCCCGAGCTGGCGGCAGGGCTTGTCGAAATACAGGCGGGACGCCGCCTCGGCGCCGAATGTCCCGTTGCCGTAGGGGACGCGATTCAGATACTGGACGAGGATCCCCGTTTTGGACTTCGTGTGTTCGAGCCGGACGGCCAGCCAGGCCTCGGCGAGCTTGGCGAGGACCGTGCGCGGCCTCCGTTCGACGTTCCGCACGACCTGCTGGGTGATGGTGGAAGCCCCGGATACGACGCGTCCCCGCCGGGCGTTCTGGACGAGGGCCCGGACGATCGAAAGCAGGCGTACGCCGCCGTGGAGGAAGTAGTCCTTGTCCTCGGCGGCGATGGTCGCGCGGACGAGATAGGGAGACATCCCCTCGAGATCCAGCCAGCGGCATCGCCCGCCTTCGTCCGACAGGACCTCGCGGAGCAGGGTCCCGGAACGATCATTGATCCGGAGGGACAGCACGGCCCCGGGATCGAGCTTTGCGGCAGGAAACGGCACATATAAGGAGGCCGTGAGCAGGGCCGCGCCCGCCAGGGCCACGACCGGGAGAAGCCTCTTCGTCATTCTCACCTGACGATCGTGACCGTGCTTTCCGGCCCCCGCCCGAACACTTCGGGGGCGTACATTTCCGAGCCCCGCGCCCCGGGGAGGAGGAACGTGCCCAGGGTTCGGGCCCGGGCCAGGTACCGGCGCGTATGCAGGCCCGCGGCCAGGGATTCGGCGAAGAGCAGAACCCTGTCGTCGCGCATTTCGACGTGGCCGAATCCCTCCCACCATCTCTCGTCATCGCCCTCCTCCCTGCGGTCCAGCTCGCGCTGACGCTCCTCGCTCTCGGTGAGGAACCGGGGATTGACCGCCTCGAACCCGGCCGGAAGGGGGTCGTCGACGACGACAAAGCGCCTCTCCTGAGGCAGGACAATATCGAGAGTGACCATGACCAGGGAGCCCGCCTTGATCTCGCCCAGGGGCTTCCCGTCGGGCATTTCGAGCCTCTTGATGACCGCGATGCCTTCGTCGGCGGCTTCGAGCTTACGGCCGGGCGCGTAGGTCATGCGGGCGTCGTAGTATAAGGTTCCCGTTCCATCCTTTGTGATCGTCAGCGGGACCTTCTTTCCGGCACGCAGGTCCGAAAGTCCGAAGCCGACCTGCTTGGCCGCTGCCCGCCGTTCGCGGAAGGTCCCCTGAAGGACGGTCCGGGCATCGAGGGCCACCCGATATCCGAAATCGGGAGCTTCCGCCTCGTAAGCGCGAAAATAATCGTTCAGGGCGTGGAGAACATACAGATCTTCCTGAGTCGAACGCCAGTGCCCGGATTCCCTCCGCGCCACGACCCACCGGGCGATCTGCGGGATGAGCGGGTTGTCGATCCCGGTTTCGATGAGCGTCTGGAGGATGATGGCCGTGGTCCTCAGGTTGGATGAATAGACCCAGGCAAGGCTCGGGTCATCGCCCTCTTCGAAATGGGCCTCGGTGGGCGTGACCTTGACCAGGTTCAGGAGCTCGTCACGCAGGAGGCCCTGCGACCGTGACGTTCCGCGGCCGGCCCGCAGGGCCTTGAGAAGGAAAGCCCTGCCGAAGAGCGGCAGGCCTTGCCGTTCCGCCGCCAGCTTCTCGGCATACGCCGGCTCCGGCCGCCCGAGAAGGGCAAGGTCGTATAGGGCAAAGGCACGGGTCGCGGCCCAAGCCGCGCGGCTGAGCGGGGCGCTTCGAGGGTCGAAGTCCTCCCTGAGCCAATCCTTGAGGTACTGGGCGGCCTGATCGATCCGGAAGGGAACGACGTCGTAACCGTTCTCCTTCGCCTTGATGAGCCCGAAGAGGGCGTAGCAGGTGGCATACGGTGAGACCCGGGCCGAATCGGGCCACGGACCGAAGCCGCCGTCGTCCTTTTGACAAGCATAGATGTCCCGGAGGGCCGACCGGACGTACCTTCGAACAGCGGATTCATCGAGCGGGTTGAGCTCGAGATCGAAGATGACCTTGGACGCAACGAGGTAGGGGAGAACGGCGGAAACCCTTTGCTCGAGGCAGAAATATGGGTATTCCCTCAAGTGGTCCAGCGCCCCCTTGAGGCCCGAAAGGGCCGTCGGGGAGACCCGTAGGTCCAGGCGGCTGCGCTCGGGGTATGGGCCTTCCGGGATCCCGAGCGTCTCTTCGGCCCGATCGTCGACGGCCCCCGTGAGGGCGACCGTTTCGAGCGGCCTGTCCAGCCGGATGTCGAGATAGGTTTCCAAACCGTCCGTATTCCCGCCGAGGCTCGCCCGGAAGGCCAACCGGGCCCGCCCGGGTTTGGACGCATCGAAAGGAAAGAGCACCTCCCGGGAATCTCCGGGTCCGAGCATGACGGTCCTCGCCCCGGCGTCCCTGCATGAAATGTCCGAGGCCTCGAGCTCCAGGGTCGCCCGACCGCTCCGGGCCGACAGATTGCGGACGACGACGCCCGCCTCGAACCGGTCCCCGGCCCGGACGAATCGGGGCATCGACGGCTGGAGCTGAAGAGGCTTGGTCACCCGGAAGACGTCGTCGCCCCGCCCGAACGACGAATCGACGGTCTGGGCCACGGCCATGACTTTGAAAGAGGTCAGGTTGGACGGAAGTTTGAACGTCGCCGAGGCCTCTCCGGACGCATCGGTCAGGAGGGCGGGGCTCCAATACGCCGTCGACTTGAAATCCCCGCGGAGCTCGACCTCCGTCAGGGCGGGGGAGGCCGAAATGACGTTCCCGCCGGCCCCGCCCCCGGGGTCCTCGCCCTTTTCGCCGTACTCCCTCTGACCGACGACGTGGAGCCTGGTCTCGGAGCTCTGGACCGACAGTGGCTTTTCCCCGTAGAAGCGCCCGAAGGGATCGGGCGTCTCATAGCCGATGAGGTTCAGGACGCCGATATCGGCGACCGCGACGGACAGGCAGGCTTTGACGGCCGCGTCCCGGGAATCCCTGACCTTGAACCTCAGGGTGACCGGTTCGCCGGGACGGTATTCGTCCTTGTCCCGGGAGACGTCGACCTTGAGCTTCTTTTCGAAGGGGTCGACGGACAGCTTGACGTACCCCAATTTGAACGAGGGCTTCCCGACGTCCGCATTTTCGTCCGCCCGGGCCGCACCGGTGCGCCCCTGGACGAGGAGGACCGAGACGAAGACGTTGGGGATATACCCGGATTCGATCGGGACCTCGATCCGGCTCGTACTTCCCTCGATCTCGACGACCCGGCTGTCGAGGATGAACTCGCGCTCGACGGTGACGAGGGCCTTCGCCCTCTCGTACGGCGATTTCACGAGGATCCGCGCCGTCTCTCCGGGCTTGTACTCCCCGGCGTCGGCGATGAGCTCGACGGAGTCGTCGTCCCGCCGCTCCCAGGAGACGTAATCGTCCCCGGTCACATAGACGTACGTCGAGCTCGTGACGGGATTCCCGCGGCCGTCCTTTCCCGAGGCGGAAAGAACATAGAGCCCGGACTTTTCGGGCTTGAACCCGACGACGACCGGACCCGGGCCGCTCTCGACCTCTCTCGAAGAGACCTCGGCGTCTTCCCGCTCCGTATGCCAGCGGAAGCGGCCGCCCACTCCGGCCTGGCGCACGGACCGCCATTCGCGCCGGAGGAGCCGGACCGTGATCCTGCGCCCGGGAACGAAGGCCCCCGCGGGATCGACCGCGATGATGTCCAGGCCGAGGTCCTTTCCTTTTTCGGCGAAGGACGTGCCCGGCCGGAGCCCGATATAGAACTCGCCGCGATGGACGGTCGTCCGGATGCGGTTGGAGATCTGGCTGCGGCTCGGGCTTTCGACGGTGGCCTCGAGCGTCGCCAGGACCGAATCCTTCTCCTTCTCGGCCGCGAGGGGCGCTTTGATCTCGAGCCGGCCCTGGGCGTCGAGCCGGCCTTCTCCGGAGGCGATCAGACGGCTTCCTTCAGCGCCCGCATTCTCGTCCTCTTCCATAGGGTTGCCGAAGGAGAAGCCCGTGTGGCCCGGGGGCGCGAATGCGGCCGGGCCGAGCCGCAGGTGCCAGCTCGCTTTTTCCCCGGCCAGCGCGCCTCCCGAAAGGTAATCGGCCCGGATATCCCCCCGGTATTCCTCGCCGAAGACGAAGCCCGGGCGGGGTGTCCGGAGGAGCACCTCGAATTCGGCCGGCCGGAACGCCTCGACGCGGAAGGTATCCGACAGGGTCGAGGGCCCGCCGCCGGCTTCGGCCGGAACCGAAGCCGTGACCTCATAGGTCCCGAGGGCGGATTCGGCCGCCGTTTCCAGGTCGAACGCGAATGAGCCGAAGGCATCCAGGGCTGCCTTGCCTTTGTGGACAGACCTCTGGAACGGATCGCGGACCTCGCAATCGACCTCCCGGGCCGACGGGAGCCGCCACCGGCCCTTTTCCCTCACCCTGACGATGCCCTTGAGGTGGACCGTCTCCCCGGCCCGGTAGATGCCGCGCTCGGAGAAGATCTGTCCATGGATCGTCTCCGGCCCGGGGTTCCAGTCGTAATCGATCCCGAACCTGTACGGATAGACCCCGGTGCCCCATTCGGACGAGGTGAAGGCGACGTCCCGGCCGCGCCGGGCGAAGACCCACTGCTGGGGCCTGCTCCATTCGTCGCGGCCCTTCAACCCGAGCGTCCGCCATCCGGGGGTCTCGACCCGTCCCGAGGCGTCCGTTCGCCCCGTCCAGAGAACTTCGTTCGCGTCGCTCCGAAGCTCGATCCCGGCATCCGCCACGGGTTCTCCGGTCCGGAGCTCGGTGACCCAGATCTCGTTGTTCTCCGGCGAGAACTTGGCCGATATCCCGAGTTCGGTGACCTGGACGAACGCCTTAGGGAAGCGGTCGTATTTGTCGGCCGACCCCGTATCGAGCTGGACGAAGACGAGCCCGAATCGATCGGCCAGCACGGGCTTGAGGTCGAGGGGCACGGCCTGGCGTTTGTTCCGCGGGACGTGGAACTCGAGGGTCCTTTCCATGACCGGGACGCCCGCCTCCGGCCGCACGTCCTCGTTGGTCCAGAAGACCTTGTCCCTCGTGAGAAGCGGGACGACAGCTTCCCGCGGGACGTTCGCGGCCCGGACGAACGCGCGCTCCGCGTTCATCGCATAGACGGGATAGACGGCATCCCCGTAGGCTTCGACGATCCCGTGGCCCGTCGTCATCGATATCGAGGAGCGATAGGGGGCGGTCCGGAACAGGAGCGGTCCGACATCTTTCCCGAGGGCGTTGCCGAACTCGTCCTTGAGCCCGGCGGTGATGCGAACGGCATAATCCGTCTCGGGTTCGAGCGGAAGGTTCAGCCAGATCTCGGGGCTCGCCTGGTCCCAATCGGAATAATAATCGGGGACCGCGACCTCCGGCTCGAATCGGACGCTCTTCAGGAACTCCGCGTACGAGACGGGGTTCGTGAACTGGAATTTGAGAGGCTGGCGAGGGTCATGCCCTTCTCCGGCGTTGAGGGATTCGAACCCGAACGTCTTATAAGTCTCGAACTTGAACGCAAAGGGCTCGTCCGATCCCAGCGGGCCGTCCGCGCCCCGGAGCCCGGCCCCGACCTCGACCGCATACGCATAATCCGTTCTGAGGGGGGTCCGGGGCTCGAGGAGAAGGACTTCCCCGGGGGTCGCCTTGATTGCCTCCTCCATCAGGAGCTTTGCGGACGGCGTCGTCACGCCGAAGCGGACGGGGGACGCCTCGCCGGCCGGAGATATCCCGGCGAGTTCGATCGAATCCGAGGCGCTGTCCTTGTCCACCGTCTGGTTGAATACGAGAAGGATCTTCGTCGCGGGCTTGAGATTCCTCTGCCCGTCGACGGGAAAGCTGCCGATGACGCGAGGCCGGACCGTCCGGAATTCCCAGACGCGGTCGGCGGGGAGACGATATCCGTCGAGCGAGCGCGTGCCGGCGGGCACCGTCACCTCGAACCGGCGTGGCGTAGGGGAGGCGCTCGTCGGGCGTGAACGCCAAAGCCCGCGTTCCGAGCCAACGATGCTTCCCGCGGACGGGGGGCGTGATCCTCAGGATCGAGGCGCCCTTCCCCTCGGGCGAGGCTTCGAGGGCGACCATCGGCCTGTCGAAGACGACCACGATGGACCCGGCCTCGGACGGATTCCGTGTCGGGCCGTTCGGAGTGGCGCTCAGGATCCTGAGCTCGCCCCGGCTCTCCCCGGGGGAGGGGGGACAGGACCGCTACGCTTGTCGGATCCGTCACGGCCGCAGCCGGACAGGAACACCAAGGCGGCGCCGACGAGGGCTACCGAAAAGACCGATGATGCATTCTTCCCCATGCCGTCCATCCTTTTCGCGAGATGGACTCATCGTAAAAGAAACGCGGATAAATATCAATCGAGGCCCGCCGCCGACCCCGATCTCGCTGGCGCCTATCGCGACAGGCCGTCCAGCGCGGCCCGGATGAACTTCCAGAATCTCCCGACGGAGCCGATGTGGACGCGCTCGTCGGGAGAGTGCGGATGTTCGAGCGTCGGCCCGAAGGAGATCATGTCCATCCCGGGATACTTTTCGCCGATGATGCCGCACTCGAGGCCGGCGTGGATGGCCACGACCCCCGGCTCCTTGCCGGCAGTGGCTCGGTAGATCTCCTTGAGCTTGGCGAGCAGGGTGGACTGGAGATTGGGCATCCAGCCGGGGTATCCGTCGTTGAGCTCGATCCGCGCCCCGGCCAGGTCGCAGACGGCCTTGAGGATGTCCCGGGTCGCCTCGAGGGCCGAGGCGATGGAGCTCCGGGTGCTGCAGGTGATCTGCGCCTGCTTCTTGTCGCAATGGACGATGGCCAGGTTGGTCGAGGTCTCGGTCAGTCCGGGGATCTCGGGGTGCATGGCGATGACGCCGTGCGGCAGGCCGACGAGAAGGTCGACCAGGGCCTTCCCGGATTCGGAGGTCATGGGAACCTCCTTCGCGGCGCGCTTCGAGCTTCTCGAACAGGACCTTGGCCCCGGTCTCGACCGCCTTGAATTCGACCCGGATGTCGTCGAAGGCCTTCTTGAAGAACGCGCCGAGCGCCCGGGCCCGGCGGGACTGATCGCCAGGATGGCCCAGGCTTCGCGGGGGATGGCGTTCCTGCTTGTTGCCGCCCTCGATCCCGACGACCTCGAAGCGGTGCTCGTCCGGGCCTGGGCGAGCAGGCGGGCCAGGAGCTTGATGGCGTTGCCCGGCCCTGATTGATGTCGATCCCGGAATGGCCGCCGCGGAGCCCGGCGATCTTGAGCCGGTAGAGGTTCTTCGAGGCCGTCGTCTTCCTTTCAAGGGGAGAGAGATGACGGAATCGGCGCCCCCCGGCACAGCCGATGGTGAAGGTCCCCTCGTCCTCGCTGTCGAGGTTGAGGAGGATCTTGCCCTTGAGGACGCCCTTCTCGATCTTGTTGGCGCCGGTGAGACCCGTCTCCTCGTCGACCGTGAAGAGGAATTCGAGGGGGCCGTGGACGAGGCGTCTTGTCCTCCATGACGGCCAGGCAGGCGGCCAGGCCGATGCCGTTGTCGGCCCCGAGCGTCGTGCCGTCGGCCTGGACCCATTCTCCCTTGATCGGCGGCCTGGATGGGGTCCTTGGCGAAGTCGTGGACGACGTCGGAATTCTTCTCGCCGACCATGTCGAGGTGACCCTGGAGGATGACGCCGACGGCGCCTTCGCGCCCGGCCGTCGCCTTCTTGCGGACGATGACGTTGCCGACCTTGTCCTTCTTCGCTTCGAGGCCGAGCGTCGCGGCCGTCGACAGGATGTACTCGCCGAGGGCTTTTTCGTTGCCCGAGCAATGGGGGATGCGTCAGGATCTCCTCGAAGTATCTCCAAAGATGGCCGGGTTTCAGACTCGCCGAGGGTGGATGCCATGTTCGCGCTCCTTGAGATAGTATTCTCTCGAGAGACGGGAATGATGCCACAAAAATCCGATGGATTCAAGGCGCATTTATCGCGTATAATAGGCGGCACCCGGGACGATCCCATGAACCGCAAGCGCTTGAATCTCTGGCTATTTGGCGACGATCCTGCTCGTCGTCGGCCGCCCCCTCGGCGGCGACCGCCTGCCGAGGGCCGGATCCGAATCCTGGCCAGCGTCTCTCCCTCTGAAGGAATTCGCCGCCGCGATCGCTCGGGGACAGGGGAGAGGCGGCCCTGCTTCTGCCGCCCGGGGCCGGGGTCCATACCTGGCAGCCGCGGCCCGGCGATCTCGTCAGGTTGGCGGAATGCGACCTTTTCATTCTATATCGGCGCCGGCCTCGAGCCGTGGCTTCCCGGACTCCTGAAAGGGCTCGCGAAGCGCCGCCCCGCGACCCTCGAGGCCTCGGCGGGATTGCGCCTCGCTTCCGAGCGCGGGCGAGGCCGGACCATGAAGACGGAGAGCACGACCACGGGGCGTTCGATCCTCATGTCTGGCTCGATTTCGACCTGGACCCTCCGCATCGTCGGCGGCGATCGGGGACAGGCTGACGGCCCTCGATCCCGCAGGCGGTCCGGTCTATCGCCGGAACGCGGCCGCGCTCGAAGACGCGTCTCCGGGACCTCGACTCCAGGTACCGGGAGGGACTTGCGCGGCTGTTCCGGGAAGGCCATCGTCCTGGCCGGACACGCGGCCTTCGGCTACCTGGCCCGCCGCTACGGCCTTGAACAGATCGTCCCTTTACGGGACTGAGCCCGGATTCCCAGCCCACGCCGCCAGGACCTCATGGAGGTCGTCGATCTGGCCCGGGACCGGGGGATCACCGCCATTTTCTCGGAGAACTCCGAATCTCCCGTCCGTGGCCAGGACCCTGGCCCGGGAGCTCGGCGGCCGGATCCTGGTCCTCAACGCCGGGCCATAACCTGACGCGGGCGGAGATACGGGCGGGGACCACGTTCTTCGACATCATGGAAACGAACCTGAGGAGTCTCAAGGATGGCCTCGGCTGCCGGTGACGCCGGCGATCCTCATCGACGTCCGGAACGTGACGTTCGGGTTCGGGGGCCCGCCCGTCCTCCTCGACGTCGAGCTTTACCATCCGGCGACGGCGATTTCCTGGCCCTCATCGGGCCCAACGGCTCGGGCAAGACGACCCTGGTCAAGATCATCCTCGGCCTCCTCCGGCCCGACCGGGGCGAGGTCGACGATCATGGGCAGAGCCGGCCGGCCGGTTCACGGACTGGCAGAAGATCGGCTATGTTCCCCAGAAGGCCACGCACATCGATCCGATCTTCCCGGCCTCCGTCAGGGAGGTCGTCGGCGATGGCCGTCCTCTCGCCACAGGAAGACCCTGAGGCTGACGAAGAAGCAGGGCGAAGCCGCCATCGCCCGGGCGCTGCGCCAGGTCGGGATGGAGGAATTCGGCCGGGCGCCCGATCGGCCGCCTGTCCGGCGGCCAGCAGCAGCGGGTCTTCATCGCCCGGGCCCTGGTGACCAGGCCCGAGATCCTGTTCCTCGACGAGCCGACGACCGGGGTCGACGCGCGAGACCCAGGACCGGTTCTACGAGATGCTGGACCGCCTGAACAAGAAGGACGGCATGACCATCGTCCTCGTCACCCACGACATCGGCATCGTCGACAGGCACGTCAACCAGGTGGCCTGCCTCAACCAGCGGCTCGTCTACCACGGGACGCACGACGAGTTCTGCCGGCGCGGACGTCCTCGGGAGATGCTTTCGGGCGGCCACCACCTCATCTCCCACGAGCATTGAGCGAGGCGACGGACTTGGACGCTCTTCTTCAATTCGGCTTTCTCCAGCGGGCCTTCCTCGCCGGCGTTCTCATCGCCGTCGCCTGCGCCGTCCTCGGGCGTCTTCCTCGTCCTCCGCAAGGACGCCATGATCGGCCACGGCCTGTCGCACGTCGCCTTCGCCGGGGTCGCTCTCGGCCTCTTCCTGAACGTCCTTCCCCTGGCGGCGGCCCTCGTCGTCGCCGTCGCCGGCGGCCTTCGGCATCATGAAGCTCAAGGCGCCGGGCCGGACTCCACGGCGATACGGCCATCGGCATCTTCAGCAGCCTGGGGATGGCCGTCGGCATCCTCCTGGCGACGCTGGCCGGGAGACTTCAACGTCGATCTCCTGTCCTATCTCTTCGGCGAGATCCTGGCCATCGAGCCCTTCGAGGTCTGGCTGTCGGTCGCCCTGGCCGCCTCGGTCATCGCCGCCGTCGCGCCTGAATTACTCCGAGCTCATGTTCATGACCTTCGACCGGGAATCGGCCCGGGCTTCCGGGGTCCAGGTCGGCCGGCTGGACACCCTCCTCATGGTCCTCACGGCCGTCACCATCGTCCTGGGGATGAAGGTCGTCGGGATCCTGCTCGTCGCCGCGCTCATCGTCATCCCGGCGGCGGCGGGCCTTCAGGTCGGCCGCGAGCTTCCGGACGGCCGTGCTCATGTCCTCGGCCGTCAGCGTCTCGTCGGTCGTCCTCGGCCTCGGCTTGGCGCTCGGCGCTCAACATCCCCGCGTCGGCCGCGATCGTCATCATCGCGTTTCTCGCCTTCGGCGGGCTCGCCCTTCTCCAGCGAGCGCCGAGGGCTTCCTCTGATCGCGGACGCTCTCAGGCTTCCTTGAGACGGCCAGCGTCCATGGCGACGATGTCCCGGACGGCGTCCCTTGCGCGTCCAGGGCCGTCTTGCAAGGCCTCGGCCTCTTCCCGGACGCGGGTCTTGAAGACCTCGTCCTTGATGCCGGGCAGGTTGATCCGGACGTTGTAGTAGGCCCCTTCGCCCGCCGCCGGGCCGTCGAGCCCCGCCACGCCGGCGTCGCTCACGGAGTTCCTGTTCCCCTTGCGGGCGGCCGCTTCCGGCCAGCCCGACGAGCTCGACGGACGCCTCGAGCACGCCCGAGCGGGACGAGCGTCGCTTCCTTGGTCGCCTCTTCGACGGCCCTTTCCTTCTCCCGGGCCTGTTCGTCCGTTCCCTTGGGCAGGCGGAAGGCCTCCATGACCTTGTTGAAGGCCCGGGTGTCGAGGTCGACCGCCCTCGAGGAGATCATCCTTGAGGGCCTGGGCCCGGACGGCGGTCGCTTGATCATTTCGGCCTGCGCGGCCTCGTAGCCCTTCTTCCCGACGGTCAGGTTGGCGACCATCGCCGACAGGGCCGCCGAAAGGGCGCCGCAGAGCGCGGCGACGCTGCCGCCGCCGGGCGTCGGGGAATCCATGGACAGCTCGTCGGCGAACGCCCTCAGGTCAGCCCGACGAGCGTCCGGCCCGGCTCCTTGAACTGGTACTCGATGATCTTCTTCTCGGGATCGAAGGGGACGACGTCGTTCAGCCCGAGGGACCGGACGGCCATCCGGATGAGCTCCGCCTCGGGGACGCCCGGGCTCTTGCCCTGCTTTTCGAGATAATAGCGGCCGGCCATGAGGAGGGCCTCCTTGGGGATGAGCCCGACGAGCTCGCTCCCCGTCACCCGCAGGCCGAGCTTCTCGGCCTGCCGGACGGCCTCGTCGAAGACGACGTGGACGGGGGTGACCTTGTAGTTCGTGAAGTTGATCGAGATCTGGGCGACGCCGTAGTCCTCGATGTACCAGCCGACGGCCTTGACCTCCTTGAACTTGCCCGGGCACCTTGACGGCGTTGCCGCGCCGCGTCCCTGACGATGTTGCCGTCCTTGTCGCGCCGGGCCCGGCCGCTCTCGCGGAGGCTCAGGGCGATCTCGTGGGCCAGCTTGCGGTCGCGGGTGTTGAGGTTGATGTTGTAGGCGATCAGGAACTCGCGGGCGCCGATGACGGTCGCCCCGGACCTCGGGATTGAAGACGGGCTTCGCCGAAGTCGGGGGCCCAGGCCGGGTCCTTGAGCTTTTCGGGCAGCCCTTCGTACTCGCCGGCCCGGATCGTCGGCCAGGTTCCGGCGCTCCGGGCTTGCGCGGCGGCTTCCTCGTAGAGATAGACGGGGATGCCGAGCTCGTCGGCGACGCGGTCCGCCGAGCTCGTCCGGCCAGCCGGACGCAGTCCTCCATGGTCACGCCCGAGACGGGGACGAACGGACAGACGTCGGTGGCGCCCGATGCCGGCTGTGGGCGCCCTTGTGGGCGCGCATGTCGATGACCTCGGCGGCCTTGGCGGATGGCCCGGAAGGCGGCCTCCTTGACGGCCTCGGGCGCGCCGATGAAGGTCACGACGGTCCGGTTCGTCGACTCGCCCGGGATCGACGTCGAGGAGCTTGACGCCCGGCGATCGACTTCGATCTCCCGGGTGATGGCCCTGATCTTGTCCCGGTCGCGGCCCTTCGCTGAAATTGGGAACGCATTCGACGAGCTTCATTTGTCGGCTCCTTTGCAGATCGTCCATTTCAGAGCTGCCCTGGATGTCGTAAACCTCGACCTTGTCGAATTCGCCGAGATATGCTCGGCCAGCTCCTGGATGCTCCCGACGATGACCACGACCGGCGGAGGCTCCGAGGTACTTTCCGGGCCGTTTCCAGGACCCGCTCGACGTTGACGAGCATGATGTTCTCGGTGTACCTGTTCCAATGATCTTCGCCCAGGTCGAAGCTCCGGACCTGGGCGGCCCGCAAGGCGAGGTCGGAGAGCGACTCGTTCCTCAGGGGGAAGTTGCCGATGAGGAAGGATTTGGCCTGTTCGATCTCGAAGGAGGTGACCTCTGCCGACGGCTTCGGGACCGAGCTCCCGGAGGATCTCCCGGACCGACGGGACGACGGCCTCGGAGGTCGACCCGGGCCCGGACCCAGAAGACGCCGCAGGTCTTGAAGAGCTCCGTCCTCGCTGAAGGCGATAGTAGGCGTACCCCTTGGATTCGCGGAGGTTCATGAACAGGCGGCTGCCCGGCGTCCCGCCGAGGATCTGGTTCAGGACCAGGAACGGAAAGTGGTCGGATGCCGTGGCGGGCGGGCTGATGTTCCCCAGGAAGATCGTCGCTTCCCGGGCCTGGGGGATGTCGACGAACGTGATCTGCTCTTCGAGGTTCGGGGCCGGAGGGGGGAGGAAGAACCGTTCCAGCTTCCGCGGGGCCCAGGTGTTGAAATAGTGACTGATCCGGCGCGAAGCGGTCTGGAGGTTCATGTTCCCGGCCAGGACGAGGACCGTATTGTTGGGCCTGTAAAAGCGGTCGTAGAAACGCGGCGACGTCCTGCCGGGAGACGTTCTTGATGACGTCCTCGTTGTAGGTGGCCGTGCGGAACGGATGGCCCTTGAAGAGATGGCGCAGCAGTTGCCGCTTGGCCACGAACTCCGGGTCCTTCTGACGCTCGGCGAGGTCGTAGTACAGGGTTCTCTTGACCGCTTCCAAGCTCTTTTCCGGGAAGGACGCCTGAAGGAAGACGGCTCCGAGGATCTCGAGGGCCCGGTCCAGGTTCTCTTCGAGGACGTCGAACGTGAACACGGTCTGCTCCAGGGAGACGGCGGCGACGAGGTCCCCTCCGATGGACTCGATCCTGTTCTCGATCTCGGCGGCCGAAAGCGGGCCCGTCCCGCGGCCGATCATGTGGGCGGTGATCGAAGCGACGCCGGGGATCTTCGGCGGCGAATCGGCCTCGCCGGCGAGGACCACGACCTGGAGGCTGATCGTCGGGGACGATGGTTTCCGGACCACGGCGACGGTCAGGCCGTTGCGACAGCACCGCCGATTCGATGGGCGGGAGCTTGAGCTCGGGAAGAGGGTCGGGGAGGGGAGGGGACTTGCGGAACTTGTCCTGGGCGGCGGACGCCCCGCACAGGAGCAGGAGGCACAGGAGCCCGGCGGTGCCGCGCCTCGGGGGCGTCATTTCGTCCTCAGGTCGAGGCCGTAGGCGTTCTCGGGCTTGAAGAGCCGGTTGGCCAGGCTGACGATCGTCACCGGGGTCACGAGGAGATGCCGCTCGAACTCCCCGCCGAGGCCTTCGAGAGGGGCCCCCTGAAGATACCTCTCGCAGAGGAAGAGGGCCCGGGGCAGAGACGTCGTCAGCCGGTCGAGATAATGCGCCCTTGAAAAGGACCTTGGCCTTGGCCAGCTCGTCCTCGGGAATGATGGTCGTCCGGAGCCTCCCGATCTCGGCCGCGACAGCCTTCCGGCAGAGGTCGGCCATGACGGCATTGGGGCTGATGGCGAAGACCCGGAACGACGTCAGGCCGCCCCGCTCTTCGACGCCGCCGTTGAGATAGAGGGCGATACGCTCCTTCTTGACGAGCCTCTTGTAGAGGCGGGAGCTCTTCCCGTGGGTCAGGAGGATGTCGATGATCTTCAGGGCATCGGCATCGCTCGTCTGCAGGCGGCCGAGGCGATAGCCGACATGGAAGGCGGGCGACGGGGCCAGGGGGTCCCCGACGACCTGGTCCCGCGCCGCCGGCGCCTCCGAGCCCGGCGGCGGCGGCGCGGGGACGTCGCCGCCGCGGGGGATGGTCTCGAAGTATTTCGCGACGAGCTCCCGCGCCTTCGGGCCGTCGAAGCTGCCCGCGATGCACAGGACGGCGTTGTTGGGGACATAGTAGGCCGCGGCGAACGCCCGGGCGTCCTCTTCGGTGATCCGCTTGAGGTCCTCCTCGGTCCCGATCACGGGATGCCCGTAGGCGAAGTCCGGATAGAGGAGCCTGTCGAAGAGGAAAAAGCTTTCCATGTAAGGCTCGGCGGTCCGGCGCTGGCGGCTCTCGGCGACGAGGGCCTCCTTCGCCCGCTCCACGTTCGGCCCCGTGATGGCCGGGGCGGCCATCCGGTCAGACTCCAGCCAGAGGGCGAGCGCCAGCTGATTGGACGGGACGCTCTCGTAAAAATAGGTCTTGTCGAACGCCGTATTGGCGTTGAACTCTCCCCCGATCCTCTGGATGTAATTGATGTGCTGCATGGGCGAGACGTTCTCGGACCCCTGGAACATGAGGTTCTCCATGAGGTAGGCCAGGCCCGACCTCCCGGGCTGTTCCCGGACGGGGCCCGCGGCATAGGCGACGACGACAGAGACGACCGGCAGGGAATCGTCCTCGGAGAGGATGACCTGGAGGCCGTTCTTCAGGCGGTACTGGGTCAGCGGGAGATCGAGACCCCTGGCGACGGCGGACGCCCCGGAGACGGCCGGGACGCAGAGGACGAGTGGCCAACGTCCATCTTAGGGCGGTCCTCATCATGGACATCTCGGCCCCGGATCGCACGCTCATTTGGGCTTTAACAATAGCATAACACAAATTCGGAATTACAATTCCCGCGCCCCGCTCCCTTGAAACCCGCTTCCGTTTGTGATATTTTGTTCTGCTATTCAAGGACCATCGTCTGAGGAGGCTGCCCATGAGCAAGAACGGGAAGTATTTTTTCACGTCCGAATCGGTGACCGAGGGCCACCCGGACAAGATCTGCGACCAGATCTCCGACTCCATCCTGGACGACCTGCTGCGGCCAGGACCCGAAGAGCCGCGTCGCCTGCGAGACGCTGGTGACGACGGGGCTCGTCCTCATCGCCGGGGAGATCACGACCCTCGGCTACTGCGATTTCCAGAAGCTCGTCCGGAACACCGTCCGGGACATCGGCTACACCAAGGCCGAATACGGCTTCGACTACAAGACGTGCTGCGTCATCTCCTCCATCCACGAGCAGTCCCCGGACATCTCCCTGGGCGTCGACCGAGACCGACGGCCCACGAGCAGGGCGCGGGCGACCAGGGCCTGATGTTCGGCTACGCCTGCCGCGAGACCGAGGAGCTCATGCCCCTGCCCATCATGCTGGCCCACAAGCTGGTCCGCCGGCTGAGCGAGGTCCGCAAGGACAAGATCCTGCCCTACCTCCGGCCGGACGGCAAGTCCCAGGTCACGGTCGAGTACGAAGGCGAACAACCCGCAGCGGGTCGAGGCCGTCGTCATCGCCGCCCAGCACAACGACAACGGTCAAGATGGAGGACCTGCGCGAGGACATCAAGCGCGAGGTCATCCGCAAGGTCATCCCGGCCGAGCTCATCGACGAGAACACCTGGAAGAAGGTCTTCATCAACGGGACCGGACGTTTCGAGATCGGCGGCCCCCTCGGCGACACCGGGATCACCGGCCGCAAGATCATCGTCGACACCTACGGCGGCGTCGGGAGCCACGGCGGCGGCGCCTTCTCGGGAAAGGACCCGTCCAAGGTCGACCGCTCCGGCTCCTACATGGCCCGCTACGTCGCCAAGAACCTCGTGGCCGCCGGCCTGGCCGACCGCCTCGAGGTCCAGCTCGCCTACGCCATCGGCGTCGCCGAGCCGGTCTCGGTCATGGTGGATACCTTCGGCACGGCCAAGGTCTCCGAGGACAAGATCAAGGAGCTCATCCGGGGCCACTTCAAGCTGACGCCCAAGGGCATGATCGCCTACCTGGACCTGCTCCGCCCGATCTACCGCAAGACCGCCGCCTACGGGCACTTCGGCCGGACCGAGCCCGAATTCACCTGGGAACGGACCGATATGGCCGCGACGCTCAAAAAGGACGCCGGGCTGTAAGGGCCCCGGGGGGCCGGCGCCTCGCGCCCCGAACCGGACCCGAAAAAAGGGAGGAACCATGGAATACGACGTCAAGGATATGGGACTGGCCCGGAGCGGAAAGCTCAGGATGGAATGGGCGGCCCGATCGATGCCCGTCCTCGCGAGGATCAAGGAGCCGGTTCGCCAAGGAGAAGCCGCTCAAGGGCATCTGAGGATCGCCGCCTGCCTCCACGTGACGAGCGAGACGGGGAACCTGATGCAGGCCCTCAAGCTCGGCGGGGCGGACGTCCGGCTCACCGCCTCCAACCCCCTGAGCACCCAGGACGACGTGGCCGCGGCCCTGGTCAAGTATCGACGGCATCCCGGTCTTCGCCATCAAGGGCGAGGACCACACGACCTACTACCGCCACATCGACCAGTCGCTCGACCACGGGCCGCAGATCACCATGGACGACGGCGCCGACCTCGTCTCCATCCTCCACTCCGACGCGGAGGGACCTGCTCGCCGGGCATCATCGGCGGGACCGAGGAGACGACGACCGGGGTCATCCGCCTGACGCAGCATGGCCCGCGGACGGGGTCCTGCGCTATCCCATCATCGCCGTCAACGACGCCGACACCAAGCACCTCTTCGACAACCGCTACGGGACCGGCCAGAGCACTCTCGACGGCATCCTCCGGGCGACCAACGTCCTCCTGGCCGGACTCGAACTTCGTCGTCGCCGGCTACGGCTGGTGCGGCAAGGGGCTGGCCATGCGGGCCAAGGGCGCCGGCGCCCACGTCATCGTCACCGAGGTCGATCCCGTCCGGGCCCTCGAGGCCGTGATGGACGGCTTCGCCGTCATGCCCGATGGCCGAGGCCGCCCGGATCGGGGACGTCTTCGTGACCGTGACCGGCAACAAGAGCGTCATCCGGAAGGAGCATTTCCTGGCCATGAAGGACGGCGCCATCGTGGCCAATTCCGGGCACTTCAACGTCGAGATCGACATCCCGGCCCTGGAAGCGCCTGGCCGAAGGCCAAGCGGCGAGGTGCGGCCGTTCGTCGACGAGTACACGCTCCCGGGCGGCGCGCCGGATCAATCTGCTCGGCGAGGGCCGGCTCATCAACCTGGCCGCGGCCGAAGGGCCACCCCGCCATGGTCATGGACATGAGCTTCGCCAACCAGGCCCTCAGCGTCCTCCATCTGGTCAAGGTCGGCAAGGACCTGGAGAAGAAGGTCTATCCGGTCCCCAAGGAGATCGACGAGGAGATCGCCCGCCTCAAGCTCGCCTCGATGGGCGTCGCCATCGACAAGCTGACGGCGGCCCAGAAAAATTACCTCGAGGCCTGGAAGGAAGGCACCTGACGCCCTCGGCGAAACGGAACTTTTCCGGATCCCTTGAAATCCTCGAGGGGGTTAGCGGAGTTCGAGATCTGGACGTGTCGCCGCGCGCTTTTAGATTTCCTTGTTGTCCTTACGCCGCAGGGGATGATTTGCCCTTGATGGTGTCGAGGTACTCCCGGAGCTTGGCCTTGGTCCCCGGGTCCGTGACCCGGGGGGAGATGCGTTCCAGGATCTCTTTGGCCCTTTCGAACTCGTTGTTCTTGAATAGGGCCGCGCCGAGATTGAAGCCGAAGGTCGGGTCGTCGGGCACGATCTTCACGGCCTGCTCGTAAGCGCGAAATGGCCGCGACGAGATCCTCCTGCCGTTCGAGGATCAGCCCCATGAGGTTGTGGGCCATGGGGAAACGGGGCTTGATCTCGAGGGCCCTCCGGATCTCGTCGTAAGCGTCCTCGATCCTGTTCATGGTGAAATAGAGCCCGGCCAGATTGTAGTAAGGCAGCTCGCGAGAGGAGTAAGACGGGTCGTCTATGGCCTTCCGGAACTCTCCCTCGGCGCGATCCGGGAATCCCATCTCCTGGTAGATCGTGCCGAGGTTGTTATGGGCCTCCGTAAATTTCGGATTGATCTCGAGGCACTTCTCATAGGCCTGGCCGCGCCCTTGAGGTCGCCCTTCATCGAGCGGGCCAGACCGACGGCGTTCCAGGCCAGGAAATACCGGGGATTCAGGGCCAGGCTTCGCTCGAAGTACTTCAGCGCTTCGTCCACGTTGTTCAGTTGGAGATAGAAGAGGCTCCCACGCTGTACTGGTACTGGGGATCCTTTTCCTGCGCCCTCGCCGCTCTCTTCTGCGCGGACGCGCAGAACGCCAGCCCGAGGCAGGCGACGAGGGTGACGGCCGCTTTCAGCTCTTTACGTTCCATCTCATCCTCCTCTTCCGGCCGGGGACGCCTCCGGACCGGAAGCTCATTCGCTCTTCAGGGCCCGGGACATGAGGTCGTCGATGGCCTTTTTCGGCGATTTGTTCCTGTACAGGACCTGATAGACCTCGTCCGAGATGGGCATCTCCACGGACTCGCGCCGGGCGAGGTTGTGGACCGAAAGGGTGGTCCGGACGCCTTCGGCCACCATCTTCATCCGGCCGAGGACCGCCTTCAGGGACCTCCCCTTGCCGAGCTCGTACCCGACGAAATGGTTCCGGCTGAGCTCCCCGGTGCAGGTCAGGATCAGGTCGCCCATCCCGGCCAGCCCCGAGAACGTCTCCCGGCGGGCCCCGAGGTGAGTGCCGAGCCGCGTCATCTCGACGAGGCCGCGGGTGATGAGCGCCGCTCGGGTGTTCAGCCCGAACTCCAGGGCGTCGGAGATTCCGGCGGCGATGGCGATGACGTTCTTCATGGCGCCGCAGAGCTCGACACCGGTGACGTCGGTCGATGTGTAGGCCCTGAGGGTCAAGCTCGAGACCAGGTGCTGGACCTTCCGCGCGGACTCGACGTCCTTCGACGCGCACGACGACCGCCGTCGGATGGCCCAAGGACAGCTCCTTGGCGAAGCTGGGCCCGGACAGGACGGCCAGGGCCGGCTTCCGGGAAGCCTGGAAGATCTCCTCCATGACCTGGCTCATCCGCTTGAGGGACTTCTGCTCCAGTCCCTTGGTCAGGCTGACGACGATCTGCCCGTGGGCGATGTAGGGAGCCATCTCGGCGAGAGAGCGGACGGCAGAACTGCGACGGGACGGCGACGAACAGGACGTCCGACGAGACCACCGCTTCGGGAAGGTCGTGATAAAAGGAAACCGCGGCGGGGAAGACGTGCCCGGGGAGGAAGACCTTGTTCTCCCTCGTCTTCCGGAGGCTTTCGAAGATATCCTCCTCGCGTATCCAGAGCTTCGTCCGGATGCCCGCTTCCCCAGGTAGAGCGCGAACGCCGAGCCCCAGCTGCCGCCGCCGATGACGCTTGTCTTCATGGGACCTTCTCCCCGAGCTTCCGCTCCGGCCGGCGAGGAGCCGGCCGATGTTGGCGCGATGCCGGAAAACGACGAGCGCCGCGATCGCGAGCCCCCAGAGGGCCGTTTCCGCGCCCTTGCCGAGGATCAGGGCCAGGACGGGGAATGCCGTGACCGCGAGGATCGAGCCGAGGGACACATATCGCGTCAGAGCGACGACGCCCGACGAACACGACCGCGCAGAGGAGGAGCGGGACGGGGCCGACCGCCGCCGCGGCGCCGACCGTCGTCGCGACGCCCTTGCCGCCGCGGAAGCCGATATAGACCGGATAGCAATGGCCGACGACGGCCAGAAGGCGGCGACGAGGGCCAGGCGCGGATCGTCGAAGAGACGCAACGCGAGGAACGACGGGAGGAATCCCTTGAGGACGTCGACGACGACGACGGGGACCGCAAGCTTCCAGCCCTTGAGCCGCATGACGTTCGTCGCCCCGGTGTTCCGACTGCCGTGCTCGCGGATATCCTTCCGTTCGCTCAGCTTGAAGGCGAGGTAGCCCGTCGGGATCGCCCCGACGAGATAGGACAGGAGGACGAACAGGACCTTCATTCGAGCCCCGCTTCGGCCAGCGACCTTGTGCTCCGGCCCGGAGGGGCCGAGAACGCTCTCGAAGAAGGTGAGACGGGCAACCGTCATCCCGCCGAGATCGGCTTCCCGGTAACGCTCGAGCTCGCGGAGGACCGGCTCGAGTCCCTGCGCGGATTTGACGCGCCCCAAGGTCAGATGGGGGTGAAAGTCCCTGTCTTCGCGCGGGGAATCCGGCCTTCTCCAACTCGCTTTCCAGGGCCGCTTGAAGCTCCATGAGCCCGGGAGCTTCCTCGATCCCGGCCCACAGGATTCTCGCTCTCGTCCCGCCGCCGGGGGGAAAGGTTCCCGTCCCCTTGAGCCGCAGAGGGAAGGGCCGACGGGCCCCGGCGATACTAACGAGGATGGCCTTGACGCTCCCGACCTTGTCTTCCGGGAGCTCGCCCAGGAACTTGAGGGTCAGGTGCATCGCATCCGGCTTGACCCAGCGTGATGCCCCCGGCATTCTTCCTGACCTTCCTGATCAGGGCCTCCAGGGCGGCCTTGATCTCGGGGGCGAGGTCGACGGCGATGAACGTTCTCATCGGTCACCTCCCTGAGCTCGAGGATGAGCCTCCTTCTAAGCATGTCCAGGGCCTTCTGGGCGGATTGAGCTCTCACGATCTCCCGAGTTCCTCCGAACAGGTTGCGTTCCACTGAAACGCCTCCGGCCCAAGCGAGGGCCGTATAAACGAGCCCGACGGGCTTGCGCGCTCGGCGCCTCCGCCCGGACCGGCGACGCCCGTGACGGCCAGTCCGAAATCTGCCCCGGCGCGCGCCCGGACGCCCCGGGCCATGGCCTCGGCGACCGGGACGCTGACGGCGCCGTTCGCATCGATCAAGCTCCGGCCGACGCCGAGCCGGCGGACCTTGGCCCGATTGCTGTAGGTCACGACGCCTTCGAGGAAATAGGCGGAGCTTCCGGGAACGTCGGTCAGCCGCTGGCCGAGCAGCCCCCCCGTGCAGGATTCGGCGCAGGCGATGGTCCGGCCCGTCGCTGCCAGGAGCCCTCCCGCGACGGCTTCCAGCCCCTTTCCATCCCGGGAATAGACGAATTCCCCGAGCTTTCGGAGGACGAGCTCTTCCCCGCGGTCGATCGAGCGCTCCGCCGGGGCGCGCTCCGCTTTTCCCCGGAGGGTCAGACGGACTTGGAGATCGCCGGGATAGGCGAGGAGCGTGATCTCCACGCCTGCCGGAAGTCTCGGATAGACGCTCTTGAGCTGATCCTCCAACAGCGATTCGGGCAGGCCCGTGATCCTCAGGACGCGGCGCAGAGTGAATCCGCGAGCCGCGCGCGGCGAGCCTCGGGAGGATCCCGGTCATCGAACATCGGCTCGAGCTCGTCGGGCGGGCCCGGGAGGAGGACGAGAATCCGGCGACCCGGCCTCTATCCATAGGCCCGGGGCCGTGCCGTTGGGGTTCGTCGAGGACCTCGGCGCCCTCGATCACGTAGCACTGCTTCCGGTTGGACGCCGGCATCCGGCCGCGGGCGGGCCCGGAACCGGTCTCGGATCGACTCCCGGACGGCGGCGTCGAAGACGAGTCGCCGGCCCAGGACCTCGGCCAGCGGTCTCGCGGGTCCTGTCGTCCTCGGTCGGGCCGAGCCCGCCCATGACGATGACGAGCCTCGAACGGCCGAGGGCCGTCCGGAGGACAGCCGCGAAGGTCCTGCCGGTCGTCGCCGACGATGGTCTTGAACGCGACGCCGATCCCCAGGTCGTTCGAGTCCGGCCGTCAGGAAGAGGGAATTCGGTGTCCTGGAAGAACGGCGTCAGCAGCTCCGTGCCGACGGCGATGATCTCCGCCTTCGAATCCGAGTTCTCCAGTCTCAGACGATGAGCAGAGCGCGAGCCGGAGGACCGCCGCCGCGGCCAGCCCGGCGCCGACGTCGTCGGCCATGATGCCCCAGCCGCGCGGGAAGCCTCTCCAGCTTCCGGATCGGGAAGGGTTTGATGATATCGAAAAACCGGAAGAGGACGAAAGCCGGCGGCCACGGGGACCCAGGTCCGGCCGGACAGGAAGGAGGGCGACGAGCTGGCCGCAGACCTCGTCGATGACGATGCGCCCGGGATCGTTCCGGCCGAGCTCGGCCGAATATCGGCGAGGCCGCCGGGACCCCGGCCAGGAAGAGGAGCGACGATGAGCACGACCTAGAACGGGCCAGGAGAGGCCGCTGGACGAGGAACATGATAGAGCAGCGCCGCGACGAAGCTGGCGGCCGTGCCCGGGGCGATCGGGACAGAAGCCCGAGCCGAAGAACGTCGCGAGGATCCTGGAGACGGTTTTCATGGGACGCAGCCTGCCCGTCAAGATCGTAGTATCGGCCGACTCGTGATCTCGACCTCGGACGATAGCGGCCGGCGGCTCCCGAGCGCGGCCGGGTCGGCGTCGACGAGGACGACGCCGTCGACCTCCGGGGCCTGGAACGGCCGCGGCCCGGTCCGCGAATCCGGCGCCCCGCGGCCGGGGCCTTCGACGAGGACGTCGATCCGTCCGCCCGACGAGCTCCGGTTTCTGGCCCGGGAGATCCCGGCCTGGAGTTCCATGATCTCGCCCGCGCCGGCGCTCCTTTTCCTCGGACGACAGCCGGTCCTCCAGGGCCGCAGGCCGCCGTCCCGGGCTCCGGCGAATAGGCGAAGACGCCGAGATGGTCGAACCGGGCCTCCCGGACGAACTGCATGCAGCGCCGCGAATTCCTTCGCGCCTTCGCCGGGGAAGCCGACGATGAGCGAGGTCCGGACGGCGACGCCCGGGAGCTTCGTCCGGATCCTGTCGAGGAGCGTGAGGGCCCGGCCGCCGTCCAGGCCCCGTCTTCATGCGCTTGACGATCGCCGGGATCGGCGTGCTGGAAGGGGATGTCGAGGTAGCGGCAGACCTTCGTCTCCGGCCATGACCTCGAGGAGGCGTCCGGTGATCTCCTCGGGATAGCCGTAAAGGAAGCGGATCCAGGCGACGCCGTGGACCCGGGCAAGCCGCTCGAGAAGCTCGGCCAGCCCGTCCCGGCGCCCCCGGTCCCGGCCGAAACAGGTCGTGTCCTGGGAGATGAGGTCGATCTCCCTGACGCCCGCGTCCGGCGAGCGGCGCCGGCTTCGGCGACGATCGGAGGCGGCGCTCCGCGAGCGATAGGGCCCCTTGATGAGGGGGATGGCGCAGAAGCGCGCAGCGGTGGGAACAGCCTTCGGAGATCTTGAGGTAGGCCCAGCGGCCGGGGTCGAGACCAGGCCGCGGCGACGCGTCGGTCATAGAGGAACGTCCCGGCCGGCTCCGCGAGAGCGGCAGGCCCTCGACGACGGCGACGATCTCGTCGAAGCTCCCGACGCCGAGTCCAGACGTCGACGTCCGGGGAACGTCGCGCTCGGAGGCCGGCCCGGTCCTTCTCGACGTAGCAGCCGGCGACGACGATCCTCTTGCGCGGGATCGCCGCGTCTTGAGCCGGAGGACGCTTCCGGAGCGTCGTCTCGGCCTCGTCGCGCGCCGGCCGGATGAAGCCGCAGGTGTTGACGATGACGACGTCGGCGTCCTCGGGTCGCGCGGACGAAGCCGTAGCCGGCCCGCTTGCAGGCAGCCCGAGCATGACCTCGCTGTCGACGAGGTTCTTGGCGCAGCCGAGGCTGATCAGGGCGACCGTTTTTCCGGGCGCGCCGGACGCCCGGGGCGCCGCGCGGCGGCCGCGTCAGGGATAGATCCTGTAGAGGAGCCGCGGGAAGGGGATGGTCTCGCGGATGTGCTTGATGCCGCAGATCCAGGACACCATCCGCTCGACGCCCAGGCCGAAGCCCGGAGTGCGGGCACGCTCCCGTACTTGCGCAGGTCGAGGTACCACTCGTAGGCCTCGCGCGGCAGGTTGTGCTCCCCGAGCCGCTGCTCGAGAAGGGCCAGGTCGTGGATGCGCTGGCCGCCGCCGATGATCTCGCCGTAGCCTTCCGAGGCCAGGAAATCGACGCCGAGGGCCAGGTCGGGATTCTCGCGGCGTCGGGCTGCATGTAGAAGGCCTTGATGGCTTGGTCGGGAAGTGCGTGACGCAGACCGGCGAGGTCGATAGAGCTCGGAGATGATCGTCTCCTCGGGCGCGCCGAAATCGTCGCCCCAGTCGATCGTCGAGCCCTTCTCGCTGCAGCATCGGGACGGCCTCGTCGTAGGTCAGGCGCGGGAAGGGCTTGCGGATGGCTTCGAGGGGCTTCGGAGTCGCGCTCGAGCGTCCTCGAGCTCGTGCCGCCGCTTGGTCAGGACCCGCTCCAGGATGAACAGGATGAGGTCCTCGCCGAGCTCGATCGATGTCCTCGAGCGTGGCGAAGGCGACCTCGGGCTCGACCATCCAGAACTCGATGAGGTGGCGGCGGGTCTTCGATTTCTCGGCCCGGAAGGTCGGGCCGAAGCAGTAGACCTTGCCGAAGGCCATGGCCGTCGCCTCGTTGTAGAGCTGGCCGCTCTGGCTGAGGTAGGCCTTCTGGTCGAAGTATTCGGTCTCGAAGAGGGTCGTCGTCCCCTCGCAGGCGCTCGGCGTCAGGATGGGCGTGTCCATCAGGCGGAAGCCGCGGCCGTCGAAGAAATCGCGGATGGCCTTGATGACCTCGGCCCGGACCTGGAGGACGGCGTGCTGCTTCGAGGAGCGGAGCCAGAGGTGGCGGTGCTCCATCAGGAAGGGCGTGCTGTGCTCCTTGGGCGTGATCGGGTAGTCCTCGGCGATCTGGACGATCTCGAGCTCCGCCATGGCCAGCTCGTAGCCGCCCGGGGCCCGCTTGTCCTCGCGGACCCGGCCGCGGACGATGACCGACGATTCCTGGGTCAGGCGTCGAACGTCTGGAAGAGGGGAGCGTCCTTGTCGGCGCTGAAGGCCGTCGCCTGGATGATGCCCGTCCCGTCGCGGACGAGCAGGAAGCGGACCTTGCCGCTCGAGCGCTTGTTGTAGACCCAGCCGCGGACCTCGACCTCCTGGTCGTCGTAATTGGCGATGTCCTCGATGTAGATCCATTTCATAATGGGCGAATTATAAGAGTTTGGACGGGCAAAAGCAACGGGCGGGGCTCGACCCGGTTTTGTCGATCGGCAAATTTTAGAGCGGGCCCCGGCTTGTAATTTTAGGGCGATTGGCCTATTTTTAGTGCCATGGCGGACCCGAAGCCCTTCGCGCCGGTCAAGCTCATCTGCGGGATCATCAGCGCCGCGCCCGGGACCGCCGCCGAGGCCGAGAGGCGGCTCGCCGCCCTTTACGGGGCGATCGACATCAGGAGCCCCGCCTTCCCGTTCGACCTGACGGATTACTATGAGGCGGAGATGGGCCCGGGTCTCGAGCGCCGGTTCCTGAGCTTCGCGGAGCTCATCCGCCCGGAAGCTCTTGCCGGCATCAAGCTCCGGACCAACGACCTCGAGGAGGAGATCCGCCGCGATTCGCGGAAGCCCCCGTCGGGTCGTCAATCTCGATCCGGGCTACCTCACGGCCGCGGCGCTGATCATGGCCACGACCAAGGATTTCGCCCACCGCGTCCCGCTCGCGGACGGGCATCTACGCCCACCTCGAGTTCCTGTTCACGAGGACGGGGATCAAGACTCCTCGACTGGACCTATCCCGACCTCCGCGGCGAAGGATATCGGGAGTTTTTCCGGGCCGTGAGGGCCCGATACCTGGAACAGAGCGGGTGAGCCGGAGCCTCCCGCCGGACGATCATGGCCCGGCCGGGCGGGCCGCGGTCACTCCGCCGGGTCGAAGGCCGAGATCTTCCTGAGCTTTTCGATGATCTCGGGCAGCTCCGCGCAGGACGACGTCGACGTCCTCTTCCGTGTTGAACCGTCCGAGGGACATCCGGATGCGAGGACCGGGCGATCTCGGGCCGGAGCCCGATGGCCAGGAGGACGTGGGAGACCTCTTCGGACTCCTCGCTGCAGGCCGAGCCCGTCGAGACGTAGATCTCCTTCGTCGCCAGGGCCAGGAGGATGGCCTCGGCCTCGAGCCCGGGGAAGGCGAAGTTGAGGGTGCTCTTGACCCGCCGCTCGGGATGGCCGTTGAACCGGACCTTGGGGATCCTGCTCTTCGATGCCCCGCTTGAGGCGCTCGGCCAGCTTCTCGATCCGGGCCCTGTCCTTCTTCGGCCCTCTCCTCGAGGACGCGGACGGCTTCGCCGAATCCGACGATGCCGGCCGTGTTCTCCGTCCCCGCCCGCAGGCCGCGCTCCTGATGGCCGCCGTGGACGAACGGGCAGATGTCGCGTCCCGCGGCGGATGTAGAGGGCGCCGACGCCCTTGGGGCCGTAGATCTTGTGGGCCGAGACGGTCAGGAGATCGACGCCGAGCTCGCCGCACGTCGACGTCGATCTTGCCGAAGCTCTGGACGGCGTCGGTGTGGACGAGCGACTCCCTTGCTCGTGGGCGATGCGGACGATCTCGTCGATCGGCTGGATGGTGCCGATCTCGTTGTTGGCGTGCATGATCGAGACGAGGGCCGTCTGCGGGGTCAGCGCGCGCTCCGGATGAAGTCGAGGTCGACGAGTGCCGGTGCCGTCGACCGGCAGCGTAGCGGACCTTGACGCCCCTCTTCTCGAGGGCCTTGGCGGTCTCGAGGACGGCCGGGTGTTCGATCGCCGAGGTGACGAATCTCGTTCTTGTCCGGGGCAGGCGTCGAAGACCCCGAGGATGGCGAAGTTGTCGGCCTCGGTCCCGAGCCGGTGAAGGTGATCTCCGACCCGATCGGCGCCCATGAGCGCGGCCACGCGCTCGCGGGCTCTCGGTCAGAGCTTCCTTGACCCGCCGGCCGATCGGATAGAGGGACGACGGATTGCCGAAGTGCTCCCGGAGGAATCCGGCCATCTTCTCGGCGACGGCCGGATCGACGGGTGTCGTCGCGTTGTTGTCGAGATAGATCATATGTTCGCTCACGGATTATTCTAGTAGCAGAACGCCGCCGCAGAAACGCCGATCTCGGGACGCAAGACGCCGCGTCCACCGGCCCGGCTGCGTGCCGGGTCGGTCCCGCGGACAGGGATCGCCTCCGAGTCCCGGACCGCCGCGAACAGCCCGCGGCGTCCAGCCGAGCTTTTCCTTGAGGATCCGGACGACCTCGAGGCCGGCCCTCTGCTGGCCCTCCTCGGCGGCCGCGCCGAGGTGGGGGATGGGGATGACGTTCGGATGGTCGATGAGCGCGAAGTCCTCGGGCGGCTCCTTGTCGAAGACGTCCAGGGCCGCGGCCCGGACCTTGCCGGAGTTGAGGGCGTCGAGCAGGGCCTTCTCGTCGACGACGCCGCCGCGGGCGACGTTGACGATGATGACCCCGTTCTTCATCTTGGCGAACTCGGCCGCGCCGAGGATGGGCTTGGCCTGCTTGGGAACGTGGAGGGTGATGAGGTCGGCCTTGGCCAGGAGCTCGTCCAGCGGGACCTGCTTCACGGCGAGGTCGGTCTTGATGGGGATGATGTCGTAGGCGAGGACCGTCATGCCGAAGGCGAGGGCCCGCTGGGCCACTTCGAGCCCGATGCGGCCGCAGCCGATGATGCCCAGGGTCTTGCCGTAGAGCTCGGTGCCCTCGAGCGCCTTCTTGTCCCACTTGTGCTGCTTCATCGACAGGATGGCCTTGCCGTGGTTGCGGACGGCGCCCAGCATCAGCCCGAAGGTGTGCTCGGCCACCGAGATGGACGTGGCCGCCGGCGTGTTGGCGACGATGATTCCCTTCTCCTTGGCCGCGGCCGCGTCGATGTTGTCGAGGCCGATGCCGGCCCGGACGAGGACCTTCAGGTCCTTGCCCGCTTCGATGACCGGCCGCGTGATCTTCGTCGCGCTGCGGACGACGACGGCGTTGAAGCCGGGGACGATCTGGACGAGCTCGGCCTCGTTCATGCCCGTCTTGACGATGACCTCGAAGCCGGGGACGGCCTTGAGCTGCGTCGAGGGCCTCCTTGTCCAGCGAATCGGCGATGAGGATCTTTGTCATTGCCAATTCTCCTTCAGGACGGCCTGGGCGGCCTTGACGCCGGCGCCCGGCTCGAACGCGTAGCCGAGGTCGATGAAGCGTCATCTCCAGGGCCGACAGGGCCGTGATGACGTCGAAGCCGCCCATGTAGCCGAGATGGGCGATGCGGAAGAACTTGCCCTTGTTCGGGTCCTGGGCCGCCGGCGATGTAGGCCATGTACTTGCACTGCATCGTCTTGACGAGCTTGCCGCCGTCGATGCCCGCGGGGACCTTGACCGCGGTCAGGATGTTGCCGGGCTGCTCGGCCAGGAGCTCGAGCCCGAGGGCCTTGACGCCGGCCCGGGTCGCGTCGCCCAGGATGCGGTGGTGGTCGAAGAGCTTCTCCAGGCCCATGTCCTTGATGATGTCCAGGGCCTTCTTCTGCTGGATGATGAGCGAGATGGCCGGGCGTCCAGGGCGTCGTCTTGTTCGGCCAGGTTCTTCTTGGCCTTCTTGAGGTCGAAATAGAACTTGGGCAGCTTGGCGGTCTCGACGCAGCTTCCAGGCCTTGGGGCTGAAGGCGATGTAGGCCAGCCCGGGCGGGATCATGAAGGACTTCTGGGAGCCGGACAGCAGGACGTCGACCTTCCACTCGTCCATCGGGCAGGGCGTGGCGCCCAGGCCCGGAGATGCCGTCGACGACCAGGATGGCGTCGGTCGCGGCGACGACCTCGCCGAAGCCCTGGATGTCGATAGATGGCGCCGGTCGAGGTCTCGGACAGCGTGGCGAAGACGGCCTTGACGCCGGGATGGCCTTGAGCTCGGCGGCGAGCTGTTCCTTGGTGAAGTCGTTGCCCCACTCGAGGACGATCTCCTTGTAGGCGACGCCGTAGGCCTTGCAGATGTTGCCCCAGCGCTCGCCGAACTTGCCGCCGTTGATGGTCGAGGACCTTGTCGCCGGGGCTGAGGGTGTTGACGACGGCGGTCTCCATGGCCCCGGTGCCCGAGGAGGTCAGGATGTAGACGTCTTCCTTGGTCCCGAAGACGTATTTGAGGCCTTCGGTGACCTCCATGAAGATGGCGGAGAACTCGGGCGTCCGGTGATGGATGATGGGCTCGGCCGCCGCGGACAGGACCTTCTCGGGGATCGGCGTCGGGCCGGGAGAGAGAAGATAATATTTTTTGATCATGAGGTCCTCCTTGAATAGAATGTGATTCAAGCGTAACAAAATCGCCACTCGTCAAGCGGAATGCAGCGGGACGGTCCGGATGCGATCAGAGCTTGGCCAGGAGCTCGGTCAGGAGGGCCGTCCGCTCCACGAACGAGGGGAGGAGGACGTGCTCGTGCTCGGCGTGGATGCCGTCGCCGTCGGGCCCGAGGCCGTCGAGGGTCGGGACGCCCAGGCTCGACGCGATCGACGCGTCCGAGCCCCCGCCGGTCTTGCCGCCCTTGAGCGATCAGCCCCAGGCCCGCGGCGATCTCCTGGGCCCGGGCGAAGAGGTCCAGCCGAGGCCCTCGGTCTTTTCCATCGGCGGCGTCGGGCTCTCGACGACGACCTTGATCTTCGCCCCCTGGAGGCACGGGCTGGAGCTCGCGGAAATAGGCCTGGACCCTCTCCCGGTCGGCGGCTCTTCCAGAAGCGGACGTCGAGCACGGCCCAGGCGCTCTCGGCGACGACGTTGGCCTTTTCGCCGCCGCCGACAGACGCCGACGTTGACCGTGATCTCGCCGGTCCGGAGCTTCTTGAGCCGGCCGATCTGGGCCGACCAGCTCCTCGATGGCGTTGACTCCCTTTTCGGGCGTGCCGCGCGTGGGCCGGCCTGCCCCGGGCCTCGAGCCGGACGACGAGGCGGCCCTTCCGTTCGAGCTTCAGGGCCCCGCCGGGCAGGGCGGGCTCGAGACAGAGGACGAGGGACGACTTCCGGGCCAGGTCCCTGATGACGGCGCGTGGCCGCGTCGTGCCCGGTCTCCTCGGCCGAGTTGACGAAGACCGCGATCCTCTTTTGCGGGCTCGACGTTGAGCTGGCGGAGGGTCTTGAGGGCGAACAGGGCCATGACCACGCCGGCCTTCATGTCCAGGACGCCCGGGCCCGAAGACCTTGTCGCCCGAGACGTAAAAGGGCATCTTCCCGATCTTGCCCACCGGCCAGACGGTATCGACGTGGGTCAGGACGAGGATCCGTCTCCGGCGTCCGACTTCAGGGCCCCGGGGCGCGTACTCGACGAGATGGAGGTCACCGATGTCCTTCTGCGGATAGCGGGTGATCCGGGCCCCGGTCTTCCGGAACTCGGCGACGACGAACGCGGAGCAGGCGTCGACGGCCTTCTTGTCGGACGTCGGCGACTCGAGGGCCACGACCTTCTTGAGCGTATTGAGAAGCTCTCCGCGCCGCGAGGCGAAGTAACGGTTGAAATCCATCTATCCCTCCGTCCTTGACGGTCGTTGTCCGGACCCCACGTTATCACAACGGGGGGAATAATTCACTCGCTTTCAGTGCCGGAAAAGGGACGCCAGGACCCGGACGGCCCGGCCGGCGGGACGCTGGCTAAGCCGGATGGCGCCCGAGCGGCAGGCCTCGTGACAGCAGAGGCATCGGATGCACCGTTCCTTGACGATGCGCGCCCGGCCGTCCTCCATGACGACGGCCTCGCACGGGCAGGCGTTGACGCATTCTCTGCAATCCGTACAGGCGGCCGGGACGACTTCGGGGGAGAGGACGAGCTGGCCCTGGAGATGCGCGTAAAGGGCCGCGGGCAGCCGGCGCTTGAGCAGGCCGACCGGAAGCGCGGCCTTCCGAAAGCGTTTCACCCGGGCCTCCGCGAGGGCGACTCCAGCGATCTCGATATCGCCGGGGTCGGCCGCCCCCAGTCCGCGGCGTCCGGCCGATGCGGTGGTCTCCACGTCGTCGGGGCCGAAGCCGACGATGTCCTGGGCGACGGCATCGACGGCGACGGCGTCCCGGCCCGCCAGGACGAGACCGACCGGCCTGGCGGAACCCCCCGCCGGGCCCGGCCCTTCCATGGCCGTGATCGCGTCCATGACCGTCAGGCGGGGAGGGACGCAGGCGAAGATGTCGACGAGCATCCTGCCGAACGCCTCGCTCCCGGGGAACCGGCAGTGGAGGTCATGACGGACCCCGCACGGGATGACGCCGAACATGTTCTTGACGGCCCCGGTGAACGCCGTGAAGGAATGGGTCTTGAGCTTCGGAAGGTCGACGATCGCGTCGGCGTCCAGGACGGCCGACGAGACATGGACGCTTTTCAAGGCCTCGCCTCCCGGGCAGGGGACCTCCCGGAAGCCCGCCGATCTCAGGTTGATGAGACGGACGCCCATCTCCCGGCACATCGCGTCATAGCCGGAGACCTCGAAGCCGTCCACGGACTCGGACCGGATGTCGTCGCCGACGACGATCTCCGCGCCGAGGTCCTTGAGGAAGGCCAGGACCTGCCTCGTGAAAAGGGGGTGGGTGATGATGGCCCGCTCCGGAGGCGAACCCGGAGAGAGATGATTGATCTTGACGAAAACCCGGCTCCCTCTCCCGATGACCGATCCCAAGCCGCCGATGAGCTCGAGGCTCCCGCCGACGGCATCATGGAGCCGTCGCGTCTCGTAGGCCGGGCACCTGACGACGGCCACCTTCGCGCTCATGGGAACGCCATTATAGCCCCGGACCGGCCCCCCGGCAAGCCGGGGCGCCTATGTTGCTTTCGTCCCCGTTTTCCCCTACATTAAGGGGCGGGCGTTGAACCGATGCATCCATCAAAGAGATCCCTTATCCGGTTGCTGGCGGCGGGGGCCCTGCTCGCGCTGACGCTCCGGCCGGCCGCCGCGGAGATCTTCTATCCCTGGAAAGACGTTTATATCGGGAGCCTCGACGCCGCCGCGTGGCCCGGACTCGTCCTCGTCCCGGGCCGTGAGAGCGCCTTCGCTTTCCGTTTCCGGGTGGAAAGGGACGGCCGTATCGCCGAATCGTCCGACCTCTTCTTCCTCGTCTCGGAGGTCGGCCCGAACTCTCCGGACGGACAGTACGCCCGGTTGAGATTCGATCTCGGCCTGCCCTTCCGGATGGGCAGGGACACGCCCATCCGGATCAAGCCGGCCGACCGGGCGGACACCATGACCCTGGAATGGTCGCGCCAGGATGAAAAGACCGTCCTCGGCCGGCTCCGATTCCCGGAGGGCACAAAGGTCTCGATGGTCTTCTATTTTCCTTGGGATACCCAGGGCGCCTACGTCGTCCAGGCCGACGGGCGTGTCCAGGGCCAGAGCGGGGAGGCACGCCGTCATCATTTCGCCCTCTGGACGGACCGTCCCGGCCGGGTCTCCTCCGCTTCGGCCCGGCCGCTCGCCGTCGAGTTCTCGGCCGAAGACGGGCGGAGCCTCTATTTCGCCGCCGGGGTGGGCGACGACCCCAGGTACGTCCGCAACCATATATATAGGTATCAGAACTCCAGGACCATCAATTCGATCCTCTCGGAAGAGGAAGCGGGCCTCCGGAAGAAGCGGGTGAGGATCGACGGTCTCTTCGCGGGCGCCCCGGAAGCCGTCTCCGACAACGTCTTCTGGTCGACCCTCTACCAGCCCGGCCCCCACCGGTTCTACGCCCCGGCCTCCCGGAACGCGATCTTCCCGAAGCCGGACGGGACTCCCGACCAGTGGACGATCGGCGGCGAGGACGCATTTTTCGGCGCTCTCGAGCTGGCCGTCGAGAGCCCGAAACACGCGATCGACGCCGTCCGGGCCGTCCTCGAGACCCAGTACCCCGAACGGCAACATCCCCGGCTGGCGGGGCCGTTCCGGAGGCTCTCCCGACCGGTCCCAGCCCCCCGTCGGCTCCTACGTCGTCCTCAAGCTCTTCCAGAGGGTCGGGGACATGGAGATCCTGAAGCACGCCTATCCGTATCTTCAAAAATGGCATGCCTTCTGGACGGCCCGCGGGCCCGACGGGCGGGCCCGACGGGACGGGAACGGCGACGGACTTCTCGAATGGGGAGTCGGACGTCGATTCGGACGCCGGGACCGGCGCCGCCCGGCGAAGGGAAGATCTCGGCGAAAAAGAGGGCGATCCTGCGAATCCGGGATGGACGACCTTCCCGGCCTGGACGAGGCCGGCTGGAGCGACGAGACGGGCACCCTGAAGATGAACTGCGTGGACCTCAACTGCCTGTTCGCCCTCGACGCCTGGTGCCTGTCCCAGATCGCCGGCATTCTCGACCTGGACCAGGACGTCCAGAGCTACCTCGACGAATACGATAAGGTCCGGGCGCTCATCAATGCCCGGCTGTGGAACGAAAAGGAAGGCTTCTATTTCGACCGGCACTGGGACGGGCGGTTCTCCACGCGGGCGGCGGCTTCGAGCTTCTTCCCCCTCATCGCCCGCATCCCGGACGAGAAACGGGCCCTCCGTCTCCTCAAGCATCTCCTGGACCCGAAGAAGTTCTGGGGGGAATTCGTCGTCCCCACGGTCTCCCGGACCGACCCGGCCTTCAAGGATCAGCAGTCCTGGCGCGGGGCCATCCGCCCGCTGACCAACTACCTCGTCTACCAGGGCTTGAAGGCCTACGGGTTCGATGCCGTGGCCGAGGACTTCGCCCGAAAGAGCGCCGACCTCTTCCTGAGGAGCTGGAATAACTTCCAGCTGTGCCCGGAGAGCTTCGACAGCCGAACGGGCGAGGCGTCGGGGCAGAGGTATCAGAGCGGAGGGCCGCTCTTGGCCCTGATCGCGATCGAGGAGTACCTGGACTTCACGCCATGGGAGGGATTCCGGTTCGGAATGCTCAAGCCCGAGGCCAAGGGGAGCCTGTCCCGGATCGCCGTCCAGGGCCGCCATTACGACGTCGAGGTTGCTCCCTCGCGGACGGTCCTCCGCGAGGAGGGCCGGACGCTCGTCCGGGCCGACGGCGGGGCCGTCGTCCGCCGTTTCCTGTACACCGAGAGCGAGGTCTCGTTCGACTTCAAGGCCCTCGACGACCGGGAGGTCCGGCTCCGGCTCCTGAAGAACGGCAAGTATCAGCTCCTCATCGACAACCGCGAGGTCAAGGTCTTCACGGGAAGCTCCGTCGAGTTCGACGTTCCGGCCGGCGATCATTCCGTCCTGGTCATGCTCCTCGAAGAGGCCCAGTAATCCCCGTTTTTTCTTGCTCCCGAAGGTGGAAAGGGATATTTTAACCTCACCGTCAAGAACAGGAGGCGAACCGACATGAGCCGATATTCACGACGCGATTTCATCCGGTCCGGGGCCGGCCTCGGGGCGGCGGCCTTTCTCGCCAAGGCACCGGGGGCGGCCTTCGCCGGAGACGAGCGGCCCGGCCGGGCCGCGCCGGCCGGGACCCTGCGCGTCGTCTCCAGCGGCAACGGCATCCGGGCGACGGACAAGGCCATGGAGATCATGCGGGCGGGCGGCGACCCGCTCGACGCCGTCATCGCCGGGGTCAACATCGTCGAAGACGATCCGAACGACATGTCCGTCGGCTACGGCGGCCTGCCCAACGAGGACGGGGTCGTCGAGCTCGACGCCTCGGTCATGTACGGACCGACCCACGCGTCCGGCGCCGTGGCCGCCCTCCGGAACATCAAGAACCCGTCCAAGGTCGCGAGGCTCGTCATGGAGCGGACCCACCACTGCCTTCTCGTCGGCGAGGGGGCCCTGAAGTTCGCCCTGGCCCACGGATTCCAGCGAGGAGAACCTCTTGACGGACAGGGCCCGGGAGGCCTGGCTGAAGTGGAAGGAAACGATCTCGGACCGGGACAACTGGCTCCCGCCCCAGTCCGACGGACTCGCTCGCGGAGTCTCAGGTCCGTCGTCATGACCCACGGCACGATCAATTGCATCGCCCTCGACGGCCGGGGCGCGCTCGCCGGGGTGACGACGACGAGCGGGCTGTCCTACAAGCTCGCCGGGCGGGTCGGCGATTCGCCCATCATCGGCGCCGGGCTCTATGTGGACAACGCCATCGGCGCGGCCGGCTCGACCGGGGTCGGGGAGGCCAACATCCGGACCTGCGCCAGCTACCAGATCGTCGCGCTTCATGGGCCGGGCTGAGCCCCGAACAGGCGTGCCTCAAGACGCTGGAGGCGATCGCGGACAAGGCGAAGCTCTGGCCGCGCCGGCTGAACTGACGGACGCCGACGGCCGCCCGCGCTTCGGGCTCAATTTCTACGCCCTGAACAAGAAAGGCGAATTCGGGGCCGCGTCCATGTTCCAGGGAGGCCGACTACGCCGTCCACGACGGGATCGAGAACAAGCTCCGCGACTGCGCCTACCTCTTCAAGCGCGATCGCTGATATCAGGCAATCGTCCTGAGCCTAGGGAGTTCCGTCTCCGGAGCGACATGACGGCGATAGCCTTCCAGTCCGCGCACAGCCTGTGCGTGGAGCCGCGCGAACGACGGCGGGATGTCCCCGGTCCTCGAGTCGGCCCTGACTCTCGAGAACGAGGACGACATAACCGTCCGCGTTGAGCCGGCGGGCGAGCGCCCGGGCCGAGGCCTCGTCGGGCGCGGCGACCCGGACCCTGTAATAGACCTGGGCGGGGTCTCGTAGGCGGAGAGCTTGACGCCCGCATAGCCGCGCTTCGAGCTCCTGGACGAGCCAGGCCGCGTTCTCCTTGGAATGAAGGAACCCGCCTGGACCGACCATCCCGCGCCTCCCGGGGGCGGGGAAGCGCCCCTGAGGATCTCCAGCCGGACCCGGGCCGTGCCCGGGCCGATCGATCCCGAGGACCCGGGCCGCGGCATAGGACAGGTCGATGATCCGGTCGCCGACGAACGGCCCCCGGTCGTTGATCCGGACGGTCGCGGCCCGGCCGTTCTCGAGGTTCGTCACCATGACCCGCGTCCCGAACGGAAGGGTCCGGTGGGCGGCGGTCATGTCGTACATGTCGTAGATCTCCCTGTTCGAGGTCGGGCTTCCCGTGGAAGTCCGGCCCGTACCAGGACGCCAACCCCGTTTGCGACCCGCCCTCGGGACAAGTAGTTCGAGCCGGGCGCAGGAGACCGAAGCCGCGAGGGCGCGTCAGGACGCGAAGAGGACCGTTCCGGGTCATCGTCCGCACGATCCGGTATCGCAGGCAGGCCCCGAGCCTCTTCTTCAGATAGGGCGAACGCCTGCCGCGGCGTCGAACAGAATTCGGAACAGGTTGCGGTCGTCGGCGCGTGATGGCCCCGACCTTGACGAACATGTCGAAATCGACGATCTTCCTCCAGTAGTCCTCGCCGTAGAGGATGAGGGTCAGCTCCTTTCTGGAGATCTTGCTCGTCTGGAGGAGGGTGACGATCTCGAAGAACTCGTCCAGCGTCCCGAAGCCTCCGGGGAAGGCCATGACGGCCTTGGCCTTGTAGACGAGCCAGAACTTCCTCATGAAGAAATAGTGGAAGGCGAAGGAGAGGTCGGGCGAGATGTAGGGATTGGGATCCTGCGCCTGGGGGAGCTGAGATGTTCATGCCGATCGTCTTGCCGCCCGCGCGCATGGGCGCCGCGGTTGGCCGCTTCCATGATCCCGGGGCCGGCGCCCGTGCAGACGACGAAGTTCTTGCCCTTGGGCTTTGAGCGGGATGGCCCACTTGGTCAGGAGGTAGGCCAGCTCCTCGGCCTCCCAGTAATACTTCGTGAAGGCCGGAGTCGCCGTGGCTCGGGTCGGCCCGGGCCGAGCCGAGGAAGAGGACGGTGCTGTTGATCTTGGCCTTGTCCAGGCGGGTCATCGGGCCCAGGTACTCGCTCAGGATGCGGAGGGTCCGGCCCTCCAGGGAATCCAGGAACTCGATGTCCTTGTACGGAGATTCGGGATACTCCAGTTTCGTCATGACGACCTCTTCATCGGAATCCGCCCCGATTCTAGCATGAAACACCGGCCGGCGTTAAATGAACGTGCGCGGATCCTGATCCCCGCGCGCTCTTTGACTTCGACCCGGCGCTATGCTATCAATAGGGCGCGAAAAGGAGGACCGATGGACCGCGCCCTCGCAAACCTGTCCGCCATGGAATATCCCGGCCGCCTCATCGTCATCGGACGGGACCCGTCCGGCTCCGCGGACGGCCGTCATCTACGCCATCACGGGACGGTCGCCCTCGAGCCAGGCCCGGAAGCTGGATCCGCGGGACGGACGGCGTCTGGGTCCGGCCGACCGACGAAGAGATCCTGAAGACAGGGCAATGTCGACCTCCTCGTCTATCCCGCCGTCCTGTTCTCGACGCGCGGCATCGCCGTCTCGAACGGCAAGCAGACCGCGGACGTCCGGCGACCGCCTCGACGAGGCGTCGGCCCCGGGGCCCGTCGAGATCCTGGCTCAGGGCCTTGCCGGCCTGGGACTACGAGCCGGACGCCCCGATCTACACGCCGCGGATCAGCGGCTGTGTCCTGGCCGGGCCGACGGCCGCGCTGTCGCCTCATCAAAAGGGGGCCGGGCGGGGAAGCCCTCCGGAGCTATCACGAGGTCCCCCTCGAGGCCGGGAAAGGGCAGGCTCGTCTCGACCTATGACGGCCTGAACAGCGGACCCGCTGAGGTCGTTTCCGCGGCGAGCCCCGATCGACGTCGCGCTGGACGCGCCGGACGCCGCAGGCCTGGCCGAATCCGTTTACGAGGCCCTGGCCCGTGTCCGGCGGCCGAAGGACTTCCGCGTCGCCGTCGCCTGCCTTCTCGCCGGCGGACCTCGCCCGGCACGAATACGAGACCGCGATCATCAACCGGCACGAAAGGACTTGAGACCATGGACGCCAAGGAACGGACCTCGCAGGACCCAGTACCAGACCAAGGTCACGCGAGGACTTCCCGGAATCCCTGATGTTCGGCGAGACCCGGTTCATCAAGAAGATCCTCGATGCGCTACGGCGAGAACCCGGGATATCCGGCCGCCTTCTACCAGGAGGCCGGGGCCTCCGGGCCCAACATGGCCAGCCTCGAGGTCCTCCAGGAAGGGACGAAGGGGCTGAGCTACATCAACGTCGGCGACATGGACCTCGGCCAGCGGCTCGCCCGCAAGCTCGTCCAGCGGTCTTCCCGGGCCGCCACGCCTGCGTCATCATCAAGCACGAGATGCCGAGCGGCGTCGCCCTGGGCGACGACGCCCGTCGACACGTTCGAGAAGGCCTGGAAATGCGACTCCCTCTCGAACTTCGGCGGGGTCGACGTCTTCAACGTCCCGGTCACGGAGCCCCTCGCCCGGCTCCTCGTCGAAAGCCCGCGCAACGTCGAGGTCGTTTACGCCCCCGATTTCGACCCCGAGGCCCTCGACCGTCCTGGCGACCCGCAAGGTCCTCCGCGTCGTCCGGATGGGCGCCCCGCTCGACGCGCCGTCCGCGACAACGGCCTCGAGTTCAAGCGCGTGGCCGGCGGGCTGCTCGTCCAGAAGCGGTTCGATTCGAAGATCGTCTCGGCCGGGGTCCCTGGACGTCGTCTCCGTCCGGAAGCCGACCGCCGAGGAGGTCCGGGCCGCCCTCTTCACCTGGACCGTCGCCTGCTTCACCCGCTCGAACGCCGTCATCATCGGGACCTCCGACAAGACCCACGGCATCGGCTCGGGCCAGAGGAGCCGGATCGACTCGGCCGAGGACGCCATCCGGCTCTCGCGCCGCGGCTACGGGCCCGAGGGCTGCGTCCTGGCCTCCGACGCGTTCATGCCGTTCCCGGACGTCGTCGAGCTCGCCGCCCGCCACGGGATCACGGCCATCATCTACCCGCTGGGCTCGATCAAGGACGCCGAGGTCATCGCCAAGGCCGACGAGCTCGGGCTGGCGATGATCGCGACGCGGGCCCCCGGAGAGGTGGACTGCGAGCGCTGTTTCCTGCACCGCTAGGTCCGGCGCCGGAAGGAGGAGTCCCGATGAGCCTCAAGGAATACTCCCGAAAACGGGATTTCGGGAAAACACCGGAGCCCGCCGGGGGCTCGAAGCCGGGAACCCGCGCAGCAGGCCTCGTCTACGTCATCCAGAAACACGCGGCTTCGCGCCTCCATTATGACCTGCGGCTCGAGGAGAACGGGGTCCTGGCCAGCTGGGCCATCCCCAAGGCCCCTCCCGCGGCGGAAGGCGAGAAGCGGCTGGCGGTCCGGACGGAGGACCATCCTCTCGAGTACGCCGATTTCGAGGGCGCCATCCCGGAGCCCGAGTACGGGGCGGGGACAGTCGAGATCTGGGACCGGGGGACCTACACGGCCGTCGAATCGACGGATTCCAAATGGGTCGTCGATATCCGCGGACGCAAGCTCATCGGCCGCTACGCGCTCGTCCGGATCAAGCCCCGAGCCGGCGAGAAGGACGTCAACTGGCTGTTCTTCAAGATGAAATAGGCCTCGATTCTGATATCATGGGAGACGCGCTCTCCCATGAAAGGAACAAGTAGTATGCCGCGACGAACCCCGATATGCCGCTCCTGCTCCCTCGCTCTAGCCTTCTCGATCCCGGTCCTTGCCGGGGCGATGCTCCTCCCGCCGCCGACAGCGGCCCAGGAACGGGTTCCCGACAGGCCCTACCCATCCGTCATCGAGAGGCTCAAAGACCTGGGCCTCGAACAGGAGCGCGCCTATGAGCTCCTCGGGAGGCTAACCTCCGTCGGGCCGCGCCTGACGGGGTCACCCGGCGCCGCCGCGGGCGTCGAGCTCATGCGGGCTATGATGACCGAGCTCGGCTTCGAAAACGTCAGGCTCGAGCCGGTCACGGTCGAACGCTGGGTCCGCGGCGCCGTGGAGCGCGCGGCGATCGTCGAGCCGGCGCTTGCCGGGAACTCCGTCCTGGCCGTCAGCGCTCTCGGCGGCAGCGTCGCCACCCCCGCGGGCGGCCTGACGGCCCCCGTCGTCGAGGTCCGCTCCTTCGAGGAGCTCTCACGGCTGGGGCCGGCCGTGAAGGGGCGCATCGTCCTCTTCAACCGGCCGATGGACCGGAAGCTCCTCGAAAGCTTCAGGGCCTACGGCGGCGCGGTCGATCAGAGAGTCCGCGGGGCCTCCGAAGCCGCAAAGCTCGGCGCCGTGGCGGTCCTCGTCCGCTCGCTGACCTTCGCGCGAGGACCGGAATCCGCATACGGGACTCCTCCATTACGATCCCGCCGCGCCCAGGATCCCGGCCGCCGCGATCGCCACGCAGGACGCGACTCTCCTCTCCGGCCTCCTCGCGAAGGGAACGCCGGTCCGGGTCCGGATGGAGCTCTCCTGCGACGACCTCGGTCCCGTGCCGTCCGCGAACGTCATCGGCGAGCTTCGGGGGACCGACCTCCCGAACGAGATCGTCCTCCTCGGAGGCCATCTCGACAGCTGGGACCTCGGGGTCGGCGCCCATGACGACGGCGCGGGATGCGCCGCGTCGGTCGAAGCGCTGAGGCTCATCAAGGAGTGCGGCCTGCGGCCGAGGCGCACGATCCGAGCGGTGATGTTCATGGACGAAGAGTTCGGCGGGACGGGCGGCCGCTTCTATGCCGCCGCGGACGGCCGAAAAGGAGAACGCCACATCGCCGCCATGGAATCCGACGGCGGAGGATTCCTTCCCATCGCCGTCGCCGGGGGACCGCCGGAGGCCTTCGCGAAGCTCCGGGAACGGGCCTCCCTTTTCGAGCCCCTGGGCATCCGCTGGATGCGGCCGGGCGGGGGAGGAGTGGACGTCGCCCCTCTGGCCGCGGGCGGAACGGCCCTCCTCGGCATCGTCACGGACTCCCAGAAGTACTTCGACGTCCATCACTCGGCCCTCGACGTCCTCGCTGCGGTCCACCCGCGCGAGCTGGAGCTTCTGTCCATCGCCCTGGCGGCCTACGCCTACCTCGTCGCCCAGGAAGGGCTCTAAACATGTATCTATCCATCGTCTGGCACTTCCATCAGCCCGTCTACAAAGAGTCTTCCGGTGGGGAGTACATCCTGCCCTGGGTGAACTTTCACGCCACGAAGAACTATCATCCGATGGGCAAGCTGGTCCGCGAGTCGGGATTTCCCTGCACCTTCAATTTCGTCCCTTGCCTTCTCGAACAGCTCCAGGAATATGTCTCCGGAGCCGCCAATGACCCGTACCAGCGGGCCCTGGAGAAGGACCCTGGGGACCTGACCTTCGCCGACCTCCGCCTTTTGCGCCGGATCTCGCCCGGCGCGGGAGACGCCGCCGCTGTCCAGAAGCGCGCCCTCGAAGCCTTGTTCTCTCCCCTCGACGCGGCCGTAGGGGACCGCGGATCTCTCCTCGCCCTCAGGAAGACGCTCCTCGAAGACCTCGTCCCGCTCTACCGGCAGCTCAAGAAAAAGGGTTTGGCCGAGATCACCACGTCGCCGTATTATCACCCCCTCCTGCCCCTCGTCTTCGACAGCTCCTGTTCCCCCGACGAGAAGGCGCCGGCGACGCGGTTCCGGCATCCCGAGGACGGCGAGCTCCAGCTTCGGATGGGCAAGGATTATTTCCAGAAGATCTTCGGGTTTGCGCCCGACGGCCTCTGGCCCTCGGAAGGGGCCGTCAGCCGGGAGGTCGCCGCCGCCGCCGCGCGGTCGGGCTTCGCCTACGCCCTCACCGACGAGAACGTCCTTTGGAAGAGCCTCGGGGAGCCGGCCGACCGCTCGGCGCTCTACAAGCCCTATACGGCGGAGGGCCTGCCGATATTCTTCCGAGACCGCGAGCTCTCCGACCTCCTGAGCTTCTCTTACCAGAAGTGGCCCGAGAAGGACGCGGTCGCGGATTTCCTCGGGAGGCTGGAGGCCCGGCGCCGTATCTCGCCCGACGACGCCGTCTGCGTCGTCGTCCTGGACGGCGAGAACCCATGGGAATGCTACCCGGGGAACGGCGTCCCGTTCCTTAGGGAATTCTACGGCCGGCTCCTCGAGGCCGACGGGATAACGCCCGTGCTTCCCGGAGCCTATCTCCGGAACCACGCTCCGGGCCGGGAGGTCGCCCTGGTCCCGGGAACCTGGCTCGGCAACTTCTCCAAGTGGGTTGGGGACCCGGCCAAGAACCGGGCCTGGGAAGAGCTCGCCGACGCGAGGGCCCGATGCGGCCCCGTCCCCGAGATCTACATCGCGGAAGGGTCCGACTGGTTCTGGTGGTACGGGGAGCCCGATAAGGAAGAGTTCGACTTCCTCTTCAAGGACTATATCCGGGCCGCCTTTCGACGGACCGGACAGGGAGGAAGACCATGAATCCCCTTCGCTTCCTCTTCGCCGTCCACTGCCACCAGCCGGTGGGCAATTTCGGCCATGTCTTCGAAAGGGCGTTCGACGAATGCTACGAGCCGCTCCTCGCCGAGTTCGACAGGCACCCGGGCTTCAAGCTCTCCCTGCACTTTTCGGGGCCCCTCCTGGAATATATGGAGGTCCGGCGCCGGAGCTGTCGGGACCTCGTCAAGGTCCTCGCCGGCCGCGGCCAGGTCGAGCTCCTCGGCGGCGGTTTCTACGAGCCGATCCTCTCCGTCATCCCGGAAGAGGACCGCCTCGGACAGCTTCGGATGATGAGCCGCTGGCTCGAGGAGCATTTCGGCCGGAAGCCGAGGGGGATCTGGCTGACGGAGAGGGTCTGGGAGCCTCAGCTCGCCGGGACCCTGGCCCGGGCGGGCATCGAATACACCCTCCTCGACGAGGAGCATTTCCATTACGCCGGCGTCAAGGACATCCACACGTCGTACGTCACCGAGGACGAAGGGCTCCCGCTGCGGGTCTTCCCCATCGACAAGACAGCTCCGCTACCTCATCCCTTTCCGGACGGTCGAGGAGATCGACGCGGTGTTCGCCGGGATCCGGGAGCGGGGAGGGACGGCCATCCTCGGCGACGACGGCGAGAAGTTCGGTCTTTGGCCGGGAACCGCGGAATGGGTCTTCGGGAAGGGCTGGCTCGGGAAATTCCTGGACCACCTGGAAGAGACGGGGGTCCGGACGATGACCTTCTCCGAGTACGCGGACTCCGAGCCTCCCGGGGGCAGGGTCTATCTCCCGCCGGCTTCCTACGAGGAGATGACGGAATGGGTCCTCGAGCCGCGTGAGCTCGACGCCTACCGGAAGGCCCGGGAGGCCTGTCCGGCCGGAAGCGCGGCGGTTCCTGCGCGGCGGCTTCTTCCGCGATTTCTTCCTCAAGTACCCGGAGTCGAACCTCCTCCACAAGCGGATGCTCTCGGTCTCGAAGAAGGTCGCTGCGTCCGGGGGGCCGAGGAAGCCGCCCGTGAGCTCTATATGGCCCAATGCAACGATCCTTATTGGCACGGCGTTTTCGGCGGGCTCTATCTGCCTCATCTGCGGGAGGCGGCCTATGGCCATCTCCTCGAAGCCGAAAAGCGATTGCCCGCCGTACCCGGCTGGACGGGGACGGACCTCGACCTTGACGGCCGGGTCGAACTATTCGGGCGGGCACCGGGGCCTTCGGTCTCATCGTCAAGCCGGGCTTCGGCGGCGCCCTCGTCGAGATCGACCACCGGCCCTCTTCGCGGAACATCACGGACGTCCTGGCCCGGAGGCCGGAATCCTACCACGACCGCCGCGGGCGGCGAGGGAGAGCCGGAAGGAAAGAGCATCCACGAGCTCGTCCGGAGGCTCCCGCCCGAGGCCGAAGAGCTTCTCCGCTACGACCGGCAGCCGCGCTTTTCCTGCCTCGACCACTTCCTCGCCCCGGGGACCCGGCCGGAGGACGTCCGCCGCGCGGAGTACGGCGAGCTGGGGGATTTCGTCGACGGGGAATATGCCGCCGCGGTCGAAGGTCCCATCCTCGTCCTGGAGAGGAAAGGCCGCGTCCGGATCGACGGGAGCAGACGTCCCCGTGACCGTCCGCAAGACGGATCGCGGTGGAGGAGGCGGCCGTCCGGGTCCGGTACGAGATCGAGAACGGCGGAGAGCGGCCGATCTCCCTGACGTTCGCCTCGGAATGGAATTTCTATATGCTCCCGGACGAGATCGCCCTCCGGGCCGACGGCGCCGAGCTCTATGTCCGGGCGCCTGTCGTTCCGGGCCGCGGGAGCGGACGAGGTCTGGAGCTTCCCCTCTGCGGACGCTGTCCCAGTCCGAGAAGGACTATGATATAATCCATCAAGGGTTCTGCCTCCTTCCCGTCCGGAGGATCCGGCTGGCCGGAGGGGAGGGGACGGCCTTCGATATCGAACTGGCGGAGAAGAATGCCCGATAAGAACTTCGTCCTCGTCCTGCACAGCCACATCCCCTACGTCCTTTCCCACGGCAGTTGGCCCCACGGAGTGGACTGGCTCTTCGAGGCCGCCGCGGAAAGCTACCTGCCGCTCCTGGACGTCTTCGACCGGCTCGGCGGACGAGGGGATCCCGCCGCGGATCAACATCGGCTTCACGCCGGTCCTGATCGCCCAGCTCAAGGACCCGCGGTTCAAGTCCGGCTTCAAGGATTACCTCGCCATGAAGATCGAGGTCGCCGTCAAGGACCGGGCCACTTTCGAAAGGACGGGAGATGCGGGTCTCGTCGCCCTGACCGTTTTTTGGCAGGAATGGTATGAAAAGCTCGCCGAGGAATTTCACGGCACGTACCATGAGGATATCGTCGACGGGTTCCGGTCGCTGCAGGATCGCGGGGCAGATCGAGGTCCTGACCTCGGCCGCGACGCACGGCTATTTCCCCCTGCTCGGCCGGGACGAGAGCATCCGCCACCAGGTCCGGCAGGGAAGGCACACCTACCGGAAGTATTTCGGCCGCGACCCGAACGGGTTCTGGCTCCCGGAATGCGCCTACCGTCCCGGCTTACGCCTGGAAGCCCCCCTTCGGCGACCGGCGCCCCTTATCCCCGCCGGGGCGTGGATGAGATCCTGGGTTCGGAAGGGCATCGGCTATTTCTTCGTCGACGGCCACCTCCTCAAGGGCGGCGACGCCAAGGGCGTCTATATCGACCGGTTCCCCGCGCTGAAGCGCCTCTGGGAGGAGCTCCCGGGGCGCCTACCAGCCGGCCCGAGGATCCGACCCGAGACCCCTATACGGCCTACCGGGCCTACCCCTCGGATACGCCGTTCTTCGTCCGCGACGAGGTTTCGGGAACCCAGGTCTGGAGCCGCCAATGGGCTATCCGGGCGACGGCTGGTACCTCGAATTCCATAAGAAGCATTTCCCGGGCGGGATGCGCTACTGGCGCATCACCTCGGGCGAGGCCGACCTCGGGACAAGGCGCCCGTACGAACCCGGCGAAGATCGGAGAGCGACTCAGGAGCACAAGCCGCTCATTTCGTATCGCTCCTCGAGGAGATCCTGAGGACCCGGGAGCGACGGGGCGATCGTCGCGCTCTACGACACCGAGCTCTTCGGCCACTGGTGGTTCGAGGGCCCGGAGTGGCTCTATCTCGTCCTCAAGAAGCTCACGCGAGCTCCGTCCGCCCCGCGACGGGCAGCGGCCGCTCTGGAGGCCATGCCGCCCCGGACCGTGGTCTCGCTGCCCGAAGGGCTCCTGGGGAGAGGGCGGGTTCCACGGAGTCTGGCTCAACGAGGACACCTCCTGGATCTGGGAGAGGATCTACCGGATCGAGGAGGAAGCGGCCGCGGATCGGCGACGGGCAGGGCGCCGACCCCGCGTCTTCTCAAGCAGTTCATCAGGGAAAAGTTCCTGCTGGAGAGCTCCGATTGGCCGTTCCTCATCTCGACCTGGTCGGCCCGGGATTACGCCGAGAACCGGGCCGCCGAGCACTACGAAAGGGCCCGGACGCTCGCCGGCTGGCTCAGGACCGGGCGGCCGCTCGCGGCCCGGCCGAGGACGCCCTCCTCGGCGTCTGGGAACAGGAGGACAGTCTGTTCGATGAGGTCGTGACGCCCGATGGAACGGATCATCTGAGCGGACCCTGATCATGGTCCTCTGCGGGGGCAAGGGGGAACGCCTCTACCCGCTGACCAGCGACCGGGCCAAGCCGTCCGTGCCGTTCCTCGGCGTCTACCGGATCATCGATTTCAGCCTGTCCGAACGCCCTCAATTCCGGGCTGCGCCGGATCGCCCTCCTCACCCAGTACAAGTCCCTCTCGCTCGAGCGCCATATCCTGAACGGCTGGAACATCTTCCACTCCGAGAGCGGCGATTTCATCATCTCGCTTCCCGCCCAGGGCCGGGTCAGCGACCACTGGTACGAGGGCACGGCCGACGCCGTGTTCCAGAACATCTACACCATCCAGCAGGAGAATCCGGAGACGGTCCTCGTCCTCTCGGGCGACCACGTCTACAAGTGCCGATTACCGGAAGATCCTCGCTCTTCTTCGGCCGGAGCGGAACGCCGACGCCGTCATCCTGGCCAAGACGGTCCCGGTCGCCGAGGCCTCCCGTTTCGGCGTCATCAGCGTCGACGACGAGCGCCGCATCGTCGAGTTCCTGGAGAAGCCGAAGAAGCCGCCGGCCCTGCCGTGGGACCCGGACAAGGACCCTGATCTCGATGGGCGTCTATCTCTTCAGGACTCCGGTCCTGATCAAGGCCCTGCTCAAGGACGCCCGGACGCCGGGGAGCACCCACGATTTCGGCAAGGACATCATCCCCACGCTCATCCGGCGAGCCAGCGCGTCTTCGCCTACATGTTCGACGACTACTGGGAGGACATCGGGACGATCGACGCCTATTGGCAGGCCAACATGGCCTTTCTGTCGCCGTCCCCGCCCGTCTCGCTCATGGACCCGTCCTGGCCGATCCGGAGCCTACAAGCCCCAGTTCCCGCCGACGTTCGTCGACCGGGGCGACGATCCGGAACTCGATCCTCGGCTCCGGGCTGCTCGTCTCTCGGACTGCCGCGTGCGTCAACTCCATCCTCGTCGCCGGGCGTCCGGGTCGCGCGAGGGCGCCGACGTCGCCGATTCCATCCTCTTCGAGGACGTCGAGGTCCGGCCGGGGCGCGCGCCTCCGCAAGGTCATCATCGACAAGCACTCGACGATCCCCGACGGCTTCGAGATCGGCTTCGACGCCGAGCGGGACGCCGGGAGCTTCAAGATCAGCCGGGACGGCGATCCGGGTCGTCCCCAAGGGGTGGAACCCGCGAATGATCGAGCGCTACTCCATTCTCTTCGCCGAATTCCAGCAGCGAGGCGCCCCGGGAGCTCGATGCTGCTCTCGATCATCTCCCAGAGCTTCTTCCAGCCGTTCTCCCTGACGGACAACCTCCTCGTCATCCTGACCGCCCTGACCTCGGGCTCGGGCGTCGGCTTCAACCGGGCCATGCTCTTCCTCAAGGACGGCGACACGCCTCAAGGGCGAGATGTGGCTCGGCCCGGGCTCGGCCGAGGAGGCCGGGCTCGATCTGGGAGGTCCTGTCGACCCCGGGCATCGGCTACGTCGAGATCATCGAGCACAACCGGTCCCTCGTCTGCGAAGAACGAGGACACGCTGAGCCGAACGGATCAAGGGCCTCGTCTATCCCGCTCGACGAGGAGAGCGCCCGCATCCCCGGCCTGGCCGGCCTGCCGCAAGGAGATCCTCCTCGTCCGCGACGCCCGGAACGAGCCCCTCGTCGACCGGCGCTTCCTCGAGACTCATCGGCGTCGACGAGTTCCTCTGCATCCCGCTGCTGGCCCGCGACGAGGTCGTGGGCGAGATCATCCTGGACAACGCCATCACCCGGCGCCCATCATCGCCCGCGGATATCAAGCTGGCCGGCATCTGCGGCCTGATCGCCGGCAACTACATCTATTCGGCGACGCTCCACACGAAGCTCCTCGACATGGAGAAGATGGCGGCCATGGGCGAGATGGCCATGTTCGTCACCCACCAGCTCCGGAACCCGATCGTCGCCATCGGCGGGTTCACCGACCAGCTCCTCAAGCCCGGACTCCCGACGAGGAGCAGGAGCCAGCGGAACCTGAGCATCATCCGCGACGAGATCCGGCGGCTCGAGGACATCATCTACCAGATCGGCCACTTCCTCAAGGTCAGCCTCAAGGAGCCCGTCTACTTCGACTCGGGCCCGTCCATCGCCGCCGTCCTCGAAAGCCCGGAGATCCAGGCCAAGGCCGGCGAAGGTCCGCCTGAACGTCAAGCTCGAGCCCGTGCCCGCCCGAGATCCTCTGCGATCCGACCTCCGTCGGCGAGGTCTTCCGCAACCTCCTCGAGAACGCCTTCGAGGCGACGCCCGCCGGACGGGACCGTCACCGTTCGGCGGCTACCGCAAGAACGGTCGCTGGTTCGTGCTGTCAGCGTCCGCGACACCGGGCCGGGGCATCACCGAAGCCGGACAAGGACGCAGCTCTTCCGGCCCTTCTTCACGACCAAGGAGAAGGGAATGGGGCTCGGCCTGCCGTTCGTCAAGCGGGTCATGGACACCTGCGGCGGCAAGATCGAGGTCCAGAGCCGGGAGGGGAAGGGGACCATGTTCCGGCTGCATCTTCCATCAGCCGAGGAAAGGGAGAGACGCCATGAAGAAGAAGATCCTGCTCGTCGAGGACGAGAAGCCGCTCTGCCTGCTCTACGAGGAGGAGCTGAGCCGGGAAGGCTACGAGGTCGACGGCCGTCACCGACGCCGATGCCGCCCTGGCCAAGCTCGGAGAAGACGGCCTTCGACCTGATCATCACCGACATCCGCATGCCGGGCAAGAACGGCGATCGAGCTCATCACCCAGATCATGGGCCTGCGCAAGGACATCCCGATCATCATCAACACGGCCTACCAGAGCTACAAGGAGGACTTCATGACCTGGGCGGCCGACGCCTATGTCGTCAAGTCCGTCGTCCCTCGACGAGCTCAAGGCCAAGATCAAGGAGCTCATCGGGGAATGACATGTCGGAACTGAGAAAGGACCTCGTCAGCGGCCGCTGGGTCATCATCGCCACGGAGCGGAGCAAGCGGCCGGACGACTTCCGGCCGCGCCGGGCCCGTGCCGCCGGCCGCCGAGGCCGGCCGGCTTCTGCCCGTTCTGCGAGGGCAACGAATCCAAGACGCCGCCCGAGGTCTTCGCCCTGCGGGCCGCCGGGACGGCGCCCGACTGGCCCGGCTGGACGGTCCGGGTCGTGCCCAACAAGTTCCCGGCCCTGAGCCCCGGCGCCCCGCCGCCCAAGGCCGACGGAGGGCATCTTCCAGTCGATGCGACGGGCGTCGGCGTCCACGAGGTCGTCATCGAGAATCCCGACCACGCCCAGGAGCTCGTCGACCTGCCGGTCCGGCCACATCCGGGACGTCCTCGACGGTCTTCCAGCAGAGGATCCGGGCGATCGAGGACGAACTTCCACTACCAGTACGTCCAGGTCTTCAAGAACAAGGGCAAGGAGGCCGGGGCCTCGCTGAGCCATCCGCACTCCCAGATCGTGGCCACGCCGATCGTCCCCAAGCGGGTCAAGGAGGAGATCTACGGCGCCGAGCGGCTGTTCCGGACGCTTCAAGGAGTGCGTCTTCTGCCGGATCCATCGCGGAGGAGAAGCCGGCCGGGAGCGGCTCGTCGCTGAGGAACGGCGCATTTCGCGGTCTTCGCCCCCTTCGCTTCGCGGTTCCCGTTCGAGATGGCCGATCTATCCGCTCCGCCATTCCCCGTTCTTCACCGGACGTCCGCGAGGACGAGCTGGCCTGCCCTGGCCGAGATGCTCAAGACGGTCCTGACCCGGCTCAAGGACGACTGCTCGGCGATCCGCCCTTCAACCTGGTCCTCCACCAGGCGCCCGAATCCGACGGTCTCGCCCAAGGCCTGGCCGGAGATCGCAGGCTACTTCCACTGGCATCTGGAGATCATCCCCGTCCTGACCAAGGTCGCCGGGTTCGAGTGGGGGACGGGCTTCTACATCAATCCCGTCCCGCCGGAAACGGCCGCGGGTATCTCAGAGAGACGCCTGAGTCCTGCGCCGGCCCTGGAGGCCAGGCCGGTCAGCGCCCGAGGATCTTGTCGTAAAGCTCGAGGTAGTCGCCGCGCGAGCTGCTCCCAGGAAAAATCCGCGGCCATGGCGTTCCGGACGAGGGCCGCGCCAGGCGGTCCGGTCGCCGGAACGCGGCCAGCGCCCTCCGGATCGACCCCGACGAGGGGCCTCGGGCGTCGCGTCGCGCGAACTTGAAGCCGTTGCCGGTCCCGGCGGCGGCGATCGAATTCCTGGATGCTGTCGTCGAGACCGCCCGTGGCCCGGACGACGGGGATCGTCCCGTACTTCAGGCGTACATCTGGGTCAGGCCGCACGGCTCGTAGCGGGAGGGGATGAGGAAGAGGTCGCTGCCCGCGTAGATCGTCTGGGCGATCCGCTCGTCGAAGGCGATCTTGAGCCCGAGCCTGCGACGGGTGCGTCTTTTCGCGCCTCGAGCAGGCAGTCCTGGATCTTCTGCGTCGCCCGTGCCCAGGATGACGAGCCGAAGCGTCGAGCTCGAAGAGCGCGTCGCAGGGCCTCGCAGACGATGTCGAGGCCCTTCTGCCCGGCCAGCCGGGAGACCATGCCGACGACGGGAACGTCCGGCCGGGCCGTGAGGCCGAACGTCCTCGGCAGCCCGTCGCGGCAGGCCTTCTTCCCGGAGAGGTCGGCCGGCGAGAACGGCGCGGGGATGAGCGGGTCGGTGGCCGGGTCCCAGACCGGCGTAGTCGACGCCGTTGAGGATGCCGTGGAGGACGCCGGCCCGGCTGCGGAGGAGCCCGTCGAGGCCGCAGCCGAACTCGGGCGTCTGGATCTCGCGGCTGTAGCGGGGGCTGACGGTGGTGACGGCCGTGGCGTAGAGGATGCCCGGCCTTGAGGAAGTTGACCTTGCCGTAGAACTCGAGGTCGTTCATGTTGAACAGGGAATCGGGAAGACCGACGCGGCCGCGAGGATGCCCTTGTCGAAGAGTCCCTGATAGGCGAGGTTATGGATGGTGAAGAGCGATCGCGTGCCGGCGAAGAAAGGATCGGCCGCGCCGTAGATACTTCAGAATAGGCGAAGGCCGCGGCGCTCTGCCAGTCGTGGCCGTGGAGGACATCCGGGCGCGAAGCCGAGGCGCTTCATGGTCTCGAGCGCGGCCTTCGGCAGAAGAAGCCGAACCGCTCGCCGTTGTCGGGATAATCGCCGCAGGGCGTGCCGTAGAGCGCGTCCCGGTCGAAGTACTCCGTCGTTCTCGACGAAATAGGCCCGGAACGCCGTCGCCTGCGTGGCTCCAGAGCGAGAATTGAAGATCGCGGCCGCCGAGGTCGATCGGGACGCCGTCCAGGACCTTCGCCAGCGGCAGGCCCTTCTTCCGGACCTCCCGGTAGAGGGGCATGAAGACCCGGACGTCGGCGCCCGAGCCGGCCAGGAACTTGGGCAGGGCGCCGGCCACGTCGGCCAGGCCGCCGGTCTTGGCGTAGGGGACGACTTCGGAGGCGAGGAATGCGATTTTCATCATCCCGCGATTGTATCATAGCGGGCGCCTCCGGTCATCAGACGCCCGAGGGCTCCGTCCTGACGCGTCGATCCCGGAAGAGAGATCGCCCTTGTCTGCGCCCCGAAAACCCGTTACCATGGGTCCATGATCTCCGACACCCTTCCGCGGTCCGGGTATCCCGTGCGAAGCGTGACGGCCGCCGTCATCGAGCTGGACGGCCGGGTGCTCATCGCCAGGAGGAAAAAGGGGGACCGGTGCGAGGGCCGCTGGGAGTTCCCCGGCGGCAAGATCGAAGCCGGCGAAACCCCGGAGGAATCCCTGAAGCGCGAACTGCATGAGGAGTTGGGCATTGACGTTTCCGTCGGCGAACGGCTCATCGCCTGCCCGTTCCGGGCGGGCGAGGTCCCCATGGAGCTTCTCGTCTATAGGGCGAGGATCATGAGCGGCAGGGTTGTCTGCCACGATCATGACGAGGTCCGCTGGATCGAGCCCGGGGAGCTGGAAGGCTACGACCTGACCGACCCGGATCGCCGGCCGCCGAGTCCGTCTTCAAGCGGACCGGGGAGCCGTGATGAAGAACCCCAAAGGGATCGTCCTCAAGCCGGGGAAGGACAAGGCCGTCCGGAACCGCCACCACTGGATCTTTTCGGGCGCGGTCGCGAGCCTTCCTTCCGATCTCGCCGACGGCGGCATCGCCCCCGTCCTCAGCGATGCCGGGGAGCTCCTCGGGCACGCTTATATCAACAGGAACTGTTCGATCCTCGGCCGGATGCTGAGCTTCGGGCCGGGAGACCCGTTCGCCGCCCTCGACATGAGCCTCATGAAGGCCGTCGCCCTGAGGAGGGACCTCTTCGGGGACGGGGCAGAGACGAACGCCTATCGGATCATCAACGCCGAGGGGGACGGGCTCCCGGGCCTCATCGTGGACCGGTACGATTCGGTCCTCGTCCTCCAGGTCGCGACGCTCGGCATGGAAAAGCTCAAGGACCTCGTCCTCGGGACGCTCATCCGGGAACTCGCCCCCGAGACGGTCTACGAAAGATCCGACGTCCCGTCGCGGCGCGAGGAGGGCCTCGGGAGCCGCGAAGGATTCCTCCACGGAGAGGAGCGGGGCCTGGTCCTGGTCCGCGAGGATGGCCTCGAGTTCCTCGTCGACGTCGTCCGGTCGCAGAAGACCGGCCTCTACCTCGACCAGCGCGAGATGCGCAAGCTCGTCGGGACCCTCGCCCGGGGGCGGAGCGTCCTGAACTGTTTCGCCTATACGGGGGGGTTCTCGGTCCACGCCCTCCGCGGCGGGGCCGCCCGGGTGGACTCGGTGGATTCCTCGGCGGGCGCCCTGGAGACCGCGAAACGGAACTTCTTCCAGAACGGTCTTCCTGTCGAGGGGAACGGCTTCATCGAAGCCGACGTCTTCGACTTCCTGCGCGGCCCGATCGCGTCCTATGACCTCATCATCCTGGACCCCCCGGCCTTCGCCAAGAAGAAGAGCGACGTCCGGCAGGCCTGCCGCGGCTACAAGGACATCAACCGCATCGCCATCCAGAAGGCTCCGCCGGGAACGCTCCTCCTGACGTTCTCCTGCTCCCACTTCGTCGACGAGGGCCTCTTCCGCCAGGTCGTCTTCCAGGCCGCCGCCGAAGCGGCCCGCGGCGTCCGCATCCTCGGGCGCCACATCCAGGCCCCCGACCACCCGGTCAACGTCTTCCATCCGGAAACCGAGTACCTCAAGGGATTCCTTCTATATATCGATTGACGCAGGGGAGGCGCCATGGGAACCGTTTATTCCATCAGCCGCGTCGGAGTCTTCGACGATTGCCGGCTCCGCTACAGGTACCAGTACATAGACCGGCTGAAAGCCGACAAGGAGACGATCGAAGCGTATATGGGAAGCCGCGTCCATGAAGCGCTCCAGGAGTTCTACGGGTTCGTCCGCAACGGCGTCGTCAAGTCCCGGGAGTGGCTCCTGGATACGTATGAGAGCCTCTGGGACAGGAACCTGACGGACGCCGTGAAGGTCGTCCGGCAGGAGTACGCGCCCGACGACTACCGCAGGAAGGGCCGGAAGTGCCTTGAAGACTATTACGGGACGTATGCGCCCTTCGACCGGGCGAAGACCGTGGCGACCGAAAAAAAGGTCACGTTCAAGCTCCGCGACGAGGCCGGGGAGGTCGAATTCCTGGGCTTTATCGACCGGCTGGACTGGGACGACCGGGCCAAGGTCTTCGAGATCCATGATTACAAGACGTCGGGAAGCCTCCCGTCCCAGGAGGAGGCCGACCGGGACGAACAGCTGGGCCTCTATCACCTGGCCGTCCGGAGCGAATGGCCCGACGCGAATGACATCCGGCTCGTCTGGCACTACCTGGTCTTCAACAAGGAGATCGTCTCGTCGCGGAAGCCGGAGGACCTGGAATCGCTCGGGAAGGAGATCGTCCGGCGCGTCAGGCGGATCGAGGCGGCGACCGAGTTTCCGCCGACCCGGAGCGCGCTCTGCGACTGGTGCGGGTATCAGGACATCTGTCCCGAGTGGAAGCACCCGCTCGAGGTCGCGAAGCTCCCGGTCAACGAATACCTGAAGGACGAAGGCGTCGACCTCGTGGCGAAATACGCGGGGCTGGCGGAGCGGAAAAAAGCCCTGAAGGCCGCGGCGGAAAACCTGGAGGACGAGGAGCACAGGCTCGAGGAAGCGGCCTTCGCGTTCGCCGCTTCGCGGGGGATCAGCGTCATCGACGGGGCCGGCCACCAGCTCGCCTTATCCGAAAAGAGCGAAGCCTCGGCCCCCCTGAAAAAGGAGGACGCGGTCAAGTGGGAAGGGCTCCGGAAACTCCTCCTCGAGGAAAAGAAATATGAGGACGTTTCGACCATCAACAATTACATGCTCGTCAGCCGGATGAGGGACTGGCCCGAGGTCCTCATGGACAAGGTCCGGCGCTTCCTCATCACCCGGGTCGTCAGGAACATCTATCTGAGGAAAAAATAGGGCCTCCGGGCTCCGCCGGTTGTATCCCCGGGACGATTCTCTTATAATCGATCCATCCCCGAGCAAAGGAGAGGCGCCATGGAGAACGTCCGGGAAGAGCTGAGATCGTCGCACAGGACGGCGTCGATCATCGGCATCGCGATCATCGCCAGCCTCTTCATCTACCTGGTCGTCGTCGAGGTCCTGAGGGCCAAGGCGGGCCCGTTCCGCGGATTCGTTTCGCTTCCGGGGATCGCGACGCTCCGCTACATCTTCTACGGCCTCGCCGTCATCGAGGTCCTCGCGACCAGGCTTCTCCAGGGGGCCCTGCTCCGGCGGGCGCCCGGAGACGATGCCCGGGCCACGGTCCTGAAGCTCGCCCGGACCTCCGTCGTGACGTTGAGCTTGAGCGAGGTCCCGGCCCTCCTCGGCCTCGTCCTCTTCCTCCTCGGCGGCTTGAACAAGGATTTCTATGCCCTGCTGGGGGTCTCCCTGATCCTGGTCTTCATGTATTTCCCGCGCCTCGGAAGCTGGGAAGAGTGGGTCGAGAGGAAGTCCTGAACGCCATGCGGCTGAAGGTCCTGGGTGCGGCCCGTCAGGTCACGGGTTCCTGCTATGCCGTCGAGTCCGGCGGGGTCACGGTCCTCGTCGACTGCGGCCTCTACCAGGAACGGTCCTTTCTCGCCCGGAACTGGGACCCCTTCCCGATCCCGCCCGGCCGAATCGACCTCGTCCTCCTGACGCACGCCCACCTCGACCACTCCGGGCTCCTCCCGAGACTCGTCAGGCAAGGGTTCTCCGGGCCCATCGTGACGACTCCGGCCACGGCCGACCTCCTGCCCATCGTGCTCGGGGACGCCGCCCGGCTCCAGGAAGAAGACGCGGCCTATAAGAAAAAGCGGCATGCCAAGGAGGGGAGGCGCGGGCCCCACGACGAGCTCCCCCTGTACACGACGGCCGACGTCGAAAGAACCCTGCCCCTCATCGAGACCCTGCCTTACGGCCGGTCGCGCGATCTCGCCGGCGGTCTCTCGGCAACGTTCCACGACGCGGGACACATCCTGGGGTCGGCCATGGTCGAGGTCCGGGCCGGGGAGGGCGCCGGGGCCCGGTCCCTCGTCTTTTCCGGCGACATCGGCCAGTGGAACAAGCCCCTGGTCCGGGATCCCTCGGTCTTTCGAAAAGCCGATTACGTCGTCATGGAGACGACCTACGGCGACAGGGTCCATGACGATCCCGCTGAACGTGGAGAGCCTCCTCTGCGACATCGTCGCGAAGACCGTCGCGGCCGGAGGGAACGTCGTCATCCCGACGTTCGCCATCGAACGGGCCCAGGAGCTGATGTTCTATCTCAGCCGGCTCAGCCGCAAGAAATGCATTCCTCCCGTCCTCGTGTTCCTCGACAGCCCGATGGCGGTGGACGTGACCGGGGTCTTCGAGCGCCATCTGGAAAGCCTGGACGACGAGACCCGGGCCCTATTCCGGACGGGGAAGCGGCCCTTCGAGTTCCCCGGCCTGAAGCTCATCCGATCGACCGAGGAATCCAAGGCCATCAACGCCATCCGGGGCTCGTGCATCATCATGGCCGGCTCCGGAATGTGCACGGGAGGCCGGATCAAACAGCACCTCATCCGGAACATCTCCCGGGCCGATTCCACGATCCTGTTCGTCGGCTTCCAGGCGAGGGAAACCCTCGGCCGGCAGATCCTCGAAGGGAGCCCGGCGGTCCGCATCCTCGGCCAGACGTGGCCGGTCCGCGCCCGCATCGAGAAGATCATGGGGTTCTCGGCCCACGCCGACCGGAACGGGCTCTTCCGATGGCTGGACGCCTTCGAAACGCCGCCGCGGCGCCTGTTCCTGACCCACGGCGAAAAAGAGGTCCCCCTCGCCCTCGCCGAGGAACTGCGACGGGACCGCGGCTGGGACGTTTCCGTCCCGGAATACCTGGAGGAGTTCGAGCTCGCCTAGCCCGAGCCCGCCGACCGCGCCCTCCGGTCCTTCAGAGGCCCTTCCGGGCCGTCTTCGGTCCGTCCCCGATGTAATTGACGCGGAACGAGAAGGACTTACGGGGCGTCATCATGAAGGATTCGGATAAGCTCACGCCGATCGTCGATGCCGGCACGGAGGCGAAGATGAATTCCTGTCCGGAGACGTTCCATCCCTTATTGCCCGGAGCGAACATCTTGCTCGGCCGCAGCCCCTCGTCGCGGCCTTCCCGCGCCAGCCAGGCATAGGCTTGCCGGGAAACGCCGGCGACCGCCTCGGACCCGAGCCAATCCAGGACGAGCCCCCGGAGCAGCTCGCCTTCCGCCATGAGCCGTCCCGCGGCCGTTTCGAGCTCCGGGCCGATCGTGCAAACGCAGAGGGCCGATCTCAAGGCGCCGCGGAACACCGGGTCATCGGGGAGCTCGGCCTTTTCCAGGAGCACGGCGGCGACGCGCGGCCGGACGAGACCCCCGGCCCGCGCGGCTTCCTCGCCAATGAGGGCCCGGACCGCGGGGGCGACCTCCGCGGCGCGCTTCTTGTATCCGAGGCGGAGAAGCACCCGCCTTTCCTCGAACGCGACGGGGAGAAGGGGAGGGCTTTCGATCAGCCGGGACACCGCGTCCTCCCGGGCGCGCCCGATGGAGCCTTGGGAGCCTCCAAGCTCAGATCTCCGGGAGCGAGGCGACGCCGCTCGCCGAGGCGTAGCTCTCCATGATCTTTTTGAGGGCCCCGGCTTTCTCCGGCTCCAGCAGGCCCGAAGGCCCGGCCCCGAGCCGCTTTGCGACCTCCTCGGCCGCCCGCTCGTCCATGGTCTTCCCTCCCAGGGCGAGCCAGGCTTCGTAGGTGTCCCGGTCGATGATCCCGGGAAAGCTGTGCTCCTTCCGGTACCACTGACGCGTGTGGGGAAGCGACAGGAACTGCGCCCCCGCCAGGATGGCCTCGAACTTGTCCAGGGCGAGGACCTCGTCCCTCTGTTCGATGCCGCGGACGAGGCGCTTGGCCATGCCGCAGATCTCGTCGTCGATGACGAGCTTCTCGAGGCTCTGGGAGCTCTCGAAGTCGAGCATTCCCGGCCCGGAGATGACGTTGATCCCGGCCAGGGCGGCGAGGACGGCGCCGATCCCGGTCTCGAGTCCGGCCTGGGCGTCGTTGACCTTGGCATCGCTCAGGGCCATGTAGGCGTGGGTGGGAAGGCTGAGGGTCTTGCCGATCTGGGCGTAGGCGCCGTCGATCATCATCGTCTCCATCGCCCCCATCGGCGTCGTCCCTTTGCGCATGTCGAAGCTCGACGGGGAGCCGCCGAAGATGACCGGCGCGCCCTGCTTGGCCAGCTGGCAGATGACGAGGCCGGCGAGGCTTTCGGCGACGTGCTGGACGAGCGTCCCGGCGAGCGTCACGAGCGAGGTCGCGCCGGTCAGGCCCATGGAGATGAGCTCGCACGGAATACCGGCCCGGGCCGCAGTCGATGAGGCTCTGGGTGGTCAGGTGGCTCCACTTGAGGGGAGGGGAGGGGCAGGCGTCGAAGATGGCCAGCGGCTTGGCCGCGAGCTCGGCGGCGCCTCCCCGGACAGCGACCAGCATGTCGCGCATCGGTTTGAAGGACTCGACACGGAACATCCCCGTGACGAAGGGCTTGGAAGAGCGCAGGAGACCCAGGTAAAGTCTCCAGATGTCCGCGACGGGAGCGGGACGTCCGAGCTGACGAGGGCCGTGCTCTGGAAGTCCAGGTTCGGGAGGGTCTCGACGAGGTCGTAGAGCCGGACGAGGTCCCCCGTCACGGCCCTCCTCTCCGCCCCGGTGGCGTGGTCGAGAACGGAGACGCCGGCGGAGCCGGGATCGAAGTGGATCTCGTCGCCGCCGACGATGTATTCCTTCCTGCCGGCGCGGTCGTACATTTTGATGACCTCCGGCGTCGTCGCCAGGCAATCGTCGATGAGCTTCCGCGTGATGTGGACCCGCGCCGCGGAGGCGTCGATCTTCATGCCCGCCGCGGCAAGAAGGTCCAGGGCTTCGTCGTTCTCGACGAATACGCCCTGTTGCTCGAGGAGGAGACAGCCTTCGTCGACGATCTTCGCGACGAATTCCGGACTCAGGAACTGGAGCTTGGGCCGCGTCGTCGGGATCATGGTCATCTCCCCACCAGCGCCTTGGCCTCCCGGACCGCCAGGGCCGCGTTCTCGGCGTATCCCTGAGCCCCGATGCTCTCGGCCCATTTCCGCGTGGCCGGGGCCCCGCCCACGAGGACCTTGTACTTCCCGCCGAGGCCGCGCGTCCCGAGGAGGTCGATGAACTTCTTCTGGTTGACCATCGTCGTCGTCAGCAGGGCCGAGAGGCAGATGAGGTCGGCCCCCACGGCCTCGGCCTTCTCGATGAAGCGCTCGAGCTTGACGTCGGTCCCGAGGTCGATGACCTCGAATCCGTTGGCCTGGAGCATCGAGGCCACGAGGTTCTTCCCGATGTCGTGGATGTCGCCTTCGACGGTCCCGATCACGACCTTGCCCAGCGAGCGGGACTTGATGTTGGCCTTGGTCATTTCCGGCTGGAGGACCTCCATCGCCGCCTTCATGCATTCGGCGCTCGTGATGAGCTCGGGCAGGAAATATTCGCCCTTTCCCCACAGGTCGCCGACCTCCTGGATCCCGGGGACGTATCCCTTGTCGATGACCTCGTTGAGGTCAAGGCCCTGCCGGACGGCGTCCAGGGCCGTCTGACGCGCCGCGGCCTTGTCCCCTTCGACGATGGCCTTCCTCATGCTCAGATACAGGTCTTCCTTGTTCATGGATCTCTCCTTTCACTGATTTTACCTTGATGAATGAGCTCGGACATCTTCCGGATGTGTTCGGGGCGGGTCCCGCAACAGCCGCCGACGACGTTCGCGCCCGCTTCGATGATGGCCGGGAAGAATCCCACGTATTCCTCGAGGCTCTGGGAATACAGGACCGCGCCGTCGGTCCCGAGCACGGGCCGGCCCGCATTGGCCTGAGCGATGACCGGGAGACGCGTCGCCTGCCGGAAGGCAGCCACGAGCCCGACGAACTCCCGGCTGTCGAGCGTGCAGTTGGCGCCCACGGCCGAAGCCCCTTCCTTCTCCAGAGCTTCGGCAACCGCGGCCACGCCGTTCCCCATGAGCGTGAAATATCCGCGGGGGTAGGCATTGAAGGTCAGGCTGACGAACACCGGCAGGGCTGAGGCCGCGGACCTGGCGGCCCTCAAGGCGGCCAGGGCTTCCCGAAGATCGTATTGGGTCTCGACGATCAAGAAATCCGCCCCGCCCCGGGCGAGCGCCTCCGCCTGCTCGGCGAACGCGTCTTCGAGCTCCGCTTCCGCGAGCTCGCCCTGGGGCTTGAGGAACTTGCCGGTCGGACCGATGCTTCCGCCGACGAACCGGCCGGCCGGCGCCGCTTCCCGGGCGATGCGGGCGGCGGCGGCGTTCAGCTCCGCCGCGCGGGCTTCGAGTCCGTAGGCGGCGAGCTTGATCCGGCTCCCGCCGAAGCTGTTGGTCGAGACGGCGTCGGACCCCGCTTCATAATAGCTCGCGTGGATGGCCTTGACGGTCTCCGGCCGCTCCGTGTTCCAGGCCTCGGGGCACGCCCCCTGCGGCAGGCCGCGCGCGATGAGCTCCGAGCCCAGGCCGCCGTCGAGGAGAACGGGCCGCTCGCGGACAAGATCGAGGATGGTTCGCTTCATTCGGGTCCTCACTTATAAGGTTCGAATCTCATGGACTTGACGAATTCCTTTTGAAAGCCCGGGCAGGAAGCCAGGGATATGTGCCGGACCCCGCGGGCGAACGCTTCGGTCCTCCTGCGCTCCGGACGGGATAGGAGGAGCTTTCGGGCGCCGGCCAGCGACGCATTGCCGACAAAGGCGACCCTGGACGCGTCGAGCGAGGGCAGGAGCCCGATGGCCATGGCGTTCCGGACGTTGAGCGAGGCACCGAACGCCCCGGCGACGAAGAGACGGTCGAGGCCGGCGACGGAGATCCCGGCTTCCTCGAGCATCAGCAGGACTCCCGTCCTGATCGCCGCGACGGCGAGCTGGAGTCGCCGCACGTCCTGCTGGGTCAGAGAGATCCCTCCGGCGACCGGGATCGTCCGCGAAGCCTCCCGGATCCTGCCGTCGGCGGAAAGGAGCCCGTGCCGGAGCCCGACGGCGAGGATGTCGACAAGCCCCGTGCCGCACACGCCGAGGGCGGGGGTGCCGCCGATCGTCCGGACCGCCAGGCCGCCCTCCCAACGGGCGGCGCCGATCGCTCCCGGGATCGCCAGCATCCCGCAGCCGATGGTCATGCCCTCGAAAGCGGGGCCGGCCGCGGTCGAACTCGTCGTCGTCCGCGCCCCTTTCTTGAGGACGATCTCGCCGTTGGTGCCCAGGTCGATGAACAGGGTGTTGCCGGGCCGGGCCCGCAGGTCCAGGGCGGAAGTCCCGGCCGCGATGTCCCCCCCCACGAAGCTCTTGAGGTTCGGCGCAATATAGACCCGGCACCGGGGATTGACCATGAATCCGAGGTCGGCGGCCCTGACCGAGGGCGCCTTGGCGAAGACGGCGTGATAGGGGGCCGTGGCGAGCGTCGTCACGGGAACTCCGAGGAGGATGTGGTTCATGGCGGAGTTCCCGGCCGCAACGATCTCGTAAATGTGCTCGGGGGCGACGCCTCGTTCGCGGGCGAGGCCGTCGATCATGCCGTCGATCTGCCTGCGGAGAACGTCCGCGAGCCGCTCGAGGTTCCCGGCGGACTCGCCGGCGTAGGTGATCCTCGAAACGACGTCCGCACCGTAAGGTGCCTGGGCGTTCACGGCGGCCGCCCGGCCGAGCCTCCGGCCCGAAACGAGGTCGATGAGCTCGACCGCGATCGTGCTCGTGCCGACGTCGACGGCGGCTCCGAAACAACGGCTCGACGTGTCGCCCGGCTCGACGTCCAGGAGCTCTTCGCCGTCGAGGAGCGTCACGGTAACGGGCCCGCCTTCGCGGCCGGGAGCGGCCGCGGCCCGGGCGGCGGCGCCGGCTGAATGATCCAAGCGCTTCCCAAGCCTCCGCTCGAGGGCCTCGAGAGCCGAGACCGGGTCGGACAGGCTGGGCGCGGGAACGTCGAACGAAAGCTTACGGACGGCGGGGTCGGGGCGGACCTGGGCCTCGAGGCCCGTGTCCAGAACGGCCACGTCCTTGAGGAGAGACCCTCCGGGGACCTTGACAGTGAGATCTCCGCGAACCCGCGTCAGACAGGCGAGACGGGACCGGGGACCGAGCTTTTTCCCGCGGAGGAATTCGGCCTCCGTTTCCGACGGAGGGGCGACTTCGCCCCGGACGATCTCGACCAGGCACTTGCCGCAGATCCCCCTTCCGCCGCAATAGAGACCCATCGGGATCCCCTCTGCCCTGAGGACGTCGGCAAGGAGGTCTCCGTCCGAGGCCGTGCCGGCCGACCGCGGGGAAAGGACCTTGACCGTATATTTCCTGGACATCGCGTCTCCCGAAAGGACTATTCTAATCCATTTAGGCCGGGCCCGTGAACACTTTTTTCGACGGCGGCCAAGATCCCCCCGGGCCGCCCCGCCCGAAAGAGTTCTCATTATCATAATTGACTTGACAAACGGTTTCAGGGTCCAGTATTATTAATATCGTAATAATATTATGATATTCATAATATGCTTTATCGAGTACCTCCTCTCTTTGGCGGCAAGTTCCATGGCCCTGTTCGTCGAGTCCCCCCCTCACGCCCAGGGCGGGTGCGGCGGTCCCCGGGCCGCCGCACCCCATCTTAAGTTGAAGAGCTTGGCTTGGATCCCGTCCTGATGGCGGCCCCGGCAGCGTTCCGGGCCTTGCGCCGGGATATCATCAGGGGACTGGGTACCGGAGTGACGTTCTTCCTGTGCGCATTAGCCAATCCCGTCCGGGCCGCTTTGCCGACCCAGATCAGCGGCGAGGTCTTCTCCGAGTTCTATTCCGTCGCCCGGCACCATGACCCGGCCGTCCAGGGCCAGAACGGCTTCTGGTTCCGAAGGATCAACCTCACCTTCGATAACGCCCTGTCCTCCAACCTGTCGTTCCGCTTCAAGCTCGAGATGTCCTCCTCCGGCGATTTCAAGTCGAATTCCCTCCTTGTCCCGTTCGTCAAGGACGCCTTCATCAACTACCGCCTGAAGGGCCAGGACCTCCAGTTCGGCATCATCTCGACCCCGACGTGGGAAAACGTCGAGTCCTTCTGGGGATACCGGGCGCTCGAAAAGAGCCCCTGCGACCTCCAGAAGTTCGGCGCGGCCAGGGATTTCGGCATCTCCCTGAAAGGCGGCCTGAATGCCGCCGGGACCGTCTCCTATAAGGTGATGTTCGGGAACGGCGAGGGGAATAACGCTGAGACCAACAAGGGGAAAAAGGTTTACGCCCAGATCGTCGTCAGGCCCCGGAAGGGCTTCCTCCTCGACCTCTATGCCGACACCGAGCGGCAGAAGGACTCGAGGACCTATCGACTGTGCCAGGTCTTTGCCGGGACCGAGGGCCGATGGGGAAGGGCCGGCTTTCTCTATGCCCGGAGAAGCACCCGGCTGGACGAGTCGCGCGACCACTGGGACCTGTGGTCCGCCCTGGCCGTCATCAAGGCCCATCCGAAGGCCGAGCTGGTCCTTCGCTTCGACAGGATGGCCGACCCGAACCCGCTCGGTTCCGGGATCTCCTACATCCCGTTCTCGGACCGCGCCCCGTCGAACCTCGTCATCGCCGGGCTCGGCTGGAAGGTCTCCGACGCCGTCACCATCATTCCCAATGTCAAACACGTTTATTATGATAAACTTGGGGGCGTATCCGGGCCCGGATCGGACACGTATCTCAACTTGAGCGGGCGTCTCAAGTTCTGAGGGACCTGGGAAACTCTCGAGCGGAGGAGGAACGACGTGAGCAGAAGGGCCGGAAGGTTCATGGTCGCCGCGGGGATCGCGCTGTGCCTGTCGTCCGCCGGAGCCGGGCCTGAGGAGCGTCCTATCGTCATTCGGGGCGGAAAGGTCTTCACGGTGACGCAGGGGATCGTCGAGAGCGGGATCGTCATCATCGAAGGCGGAAAGATCCGGGCGATCGGGAAGGACCTGGCGGTCCCGGCCGATGCGAAGCTCATCGATGCTTCGGGGAAATATGTATTCCCCGGGTTCATCGATGCAGGGACGGACATCGGGACCGTCGCGCCCGGAACCTCCGAAGCAGACGACGACGAATTCTCCCAGCCGCTGACCCCCCAGCTCAGCGTCACCGACGCCTTCGACCCCGACAACCGCTTCGTCGCGGCGGCGGCGCGCCGTGGAATCACCTCGGCCCTCGTCGCTCCCGGCAGGGGAAATGTCCTTTCCGGCCGAAGCGCGCTCATCCGTTTGGATGGGGGAGACATCGCCGGAATGATCGTCAAGTCCCCGGCCGCCGTCCACGGGACCCTCGGGGAAGCGCTCAAGCCCAGGTCCAAGAAGAACAGCGCATACCCCTACACTCGCATGGGCACGGCCGCAATGCTCAGGCAGGCCTTGTCCGATGCCCAGGACCACGGCCGCCGCCTCGACGACGCCCTACGCAAGCGGGCCGCGGCCAAGGAAGGTTCGACGCCGCTCCCGCTCCCGGAAGCGTCTCCCGTCGTCGCGGCCCTCCTCCCGGTGATCAAGGGCGACCTGCCCCTCGTCCTGACGGCCAACCGCTACGACGATATCCTGACCGCCCTCAGGATCGCGGAGGAATTCGGGATCCGGCTCGTCATCGATGAAGGCGCCGAAGCCTCTCGGGCGGCGGAAGCCCTGGCCGCGCGAAAGGTCCCCGTGATCCTCCGGACGTACGCGGCCCTGGGCCGAACGGTCGAAACGTCCGCCGCCGTCTTCGAGAACGCCGCCCGGCTCCGGAAGGCAGGTGTCACGATCGCGTTCAAGTCCGGACCGGCCCTGGACGGCGAAGACCTGCTCGACGGGGTTCGGGCCGCCCTGCGCCACGGGCTGGCCCCTGAAGACGCCCTGCGCGCCCTGACCGCGGACGCGGCCGCGATCTTTGGAGCCGGCAACGCCGTCGGAGCGCTCGAAGCCGGAATGTCCGCGGATATCGTGATCTTCGCGGCGGATCCATTCGCCTCCGCGATCGGGCCCGAAACGGTCATCGTCGCGGGCCGGGTCCTCGAAATCGAGTAGAAAGGATAGAACCTCATGAACCCATCGAACACCGGCCGCCCCGCCGGAAGGACGGAGGCCGACCCGCACCCTTGGGTGAAGGAATTCCCGGGCACGCTCACGGTGTGCGACAAGGACGGCATCATCATCGATATGACCGACCGGGCCGCCAAGGCCTTCGCGGAAGGCGGGAACCCGGACCTCATCGGAGCCCCGATCCTCGACTGCCATCCCGCGGCGGCCAAGGTCAAGCTGAAAGCCCTGTTCGATAGCCGCAAGAAGAACGTCTATACGTTCACCAAGGACGGCCGGAAGAAGCTCGTCTTCCAGACGCCCTGGACCGTCGACGGCGAGTACGCCGGGTATCTGGACCTCACGATCGAGATCCCGGCGGACATGCCCCACTTCGACCGCGACGCGAAATGATCGACGGGACGCCCGCCGTTCGCCTTTCGAGAGGAGCTCGATGATGATCCAGAGAATATTCGCCTCTTTCCTTTGCCTGTTCGTCCTCGCGACGAGCGCGCCCGCCGCCCCCGAGTCGTCTCCGGCGGACCTCATCCTCGCCGCCGGCCGGATCCGGACCATGGACCCGGCCCGCCCCTGGGCGGAATCCGTCCTGATCAGCCAGGGGAGGATCGCCCGCGTGGGCTCGAACGCCGAGATCGCCGCCGCCGCGCCGAAAGGGACCGCAGTGATCGACCTCGGCGGCGCGTTCGTCCTCCCGGGCTTCATCGACTGCCACACGCATTTCCTGAACGGAGGATACGCGCTGTCGAGCATCCAGCTGAAAGACGTGCGGTCCCGGGAGGAGTTCGCCGCCCGATTCGAGGCCAAGGTCTCCGGGATGAAGAAGGGGGCCTGGGTCCTCAACGGGACCTGGGACGAGGAGGGATTCACGCCGCCGGCCCTGCCGGCCAAAGAATGGATCGACCGCCAGACACCCGACAACCCCGTGTTCGTCAGGCGCTACGACCTTCATATCGGGCTGGCCAACAGCCTGGCCCTGAAGATCGCCGGCATCACGAAGGACACGCCGTCCCCGCAGGGGGGCGAGATCCTCAAGGACCCTGCGACCGGGGAGCCGACGGGGATCCTCAAGGAAGCGGCCATGGGCCTTGTGACCGACCTCATCCCGCCTCCGTCCCCCGAGGATGATCTCCGGGCGGTCGAAGCTGCCCTCGCCCACGCCGCCGAATACGGCGTGACGTCCGTCCACGAAATGGCCTACCCCGACAGCTTCACCCCGGCCTTCGAAGCTTACCAGAAGCTGTATCGGGCAGGGAAGCTGACGACCCGCATCTACTTCTACGTACCTATCACACGTATCGACCTCCTCGAAGGCCTGCGGCTGAGGTCGCCTTTCGGGAACGACTTCCTGAGGATCGCCGGATTGAAGGCGTTCTGCGACGGGGGTCTCGGGGCCCGGACGGCCGTCTTCGACGAGCCCTATGCCGACGACCCTGGCAACACCGGGATCCTCCACACCCAGATGTCGCCTCCGAGCCTGATGGAGGAGCGGATCCTGAAGGCCGACCGCCTGGGTCTCCAGGTGGCCGTCCACGCCATCGGGGACAAGGCCAACGCCCTCATCCTCGACATCTTCGAGAAAGCCGTCGCCGCCAACGGACCCGGGGAGCGCCGTTGGAGGATCGAACACGCCCAGCACCTGCGGCCCGAGGACATCCGCCGCTTCGGCAGGCTCGGGGTCATCGCCTCGGTCCAGCCCTATCACGCGATCGACGACGGCCGCTGGGCCGAAAAGCGTATCGGGCACGAGCGCTGCCGGACGACCTACGCATTCAAGTCCCTCCTCGAGGCCGGCTCGAAGCTGGCCCTCGGCTCCGATTGGATGGTCGCCCCGCTCGACCCGCTCACGGGAATCTATGCGGCCGTCACCCGGGCCACTCTGGACGGCAAGAATCCGGGCGGCTGGTTCCCGGAACAAAGGATCAGCGTGGAGGAAGCCATCCGGGGATACACGAGCGACGCCGCCTATACCGAATTCGCCGAAAAGGACAAGGGCTCCATCGAGGCGGGCAAGTTGGCCGACATCGTCGTCCTCGATCGCGACCTGTTCGCCATCTCTCCCGAGAAGATCAAGGACGCCAGGGTGACGATGACGATCTCCGGAGGCCGGATCGTATACCGCCGGCAGGTCGGAGACGCCCGATAGACGAACCTGGGGAGGGAACCCGGATCATGGAGCGTCAATGAGCAGCCTCTTATTCAAGCACGGGCCCATATGGACGGCCGACCCGTCGCGCCCCCGGGCCGAGGCCGTCCTGACGGAAGGGGATCGCATCCTGCGGGTCGGCGACGAGGCCGAGCTCGAAAAGCTTGCGACGGCGGAGACCCGGATCATCGACCTCGACGGCGCCCTCCTCATTCCGGGGTTCATCGATTGCCACACCCATTTCCTGAAGGGAGGCTACGCCCTGTCCCGCATTCAGCTCAGGGACGTCACGAGCCGCGAAGCGTTCGCCGAGCGGATCGCGGCCAAGGTCGCGGAGCTCGAAAAGGGCTCGTGGATCCTCGACGGGCACTGGGACCATGAGCGGTTTTCCCCCCCGGGGCTCCCCGACAGGTCGTGGATCGACCGGGTCTCTCCCGATCATCCCGTCTGCGTGCATCGTTACGACCTTCACTCCGCCTTGCTCAACAGCCTGGCGCTCCGGACCTCCGGGATCACGAAGGACACCGTTGCCCCGGACGGGGGGGAGATCGAGAAGGACCCGAGGACGGGCGAACCGACCGGGATCCTTCGGGACGCCGCCCTGGACCTGGTGGCCCCCCATATCCCGAGGCCGTCCCGGAAAGCCGCCTGGGCCGCGGCCGAAGCCGCGCTCCGCCATGCCGCCCGGCTCGGGGTCACGTCGGTCCACGACATGTCCGACGCCGCGAGCATCGCCGTATACCGGGAGCTCTTAGGGGCCGGCCGGCTCACGGCCCGCATCTCCGTCTACCGCCCCATCACCGAGATGGACGCGTTCGACCCCGCGAACGTCCGGGTCCCGGCCGACAACGGCATGATCCGGGTGGCCGGGATGAAAGGCTTCGCCGACGGCGGCGTGGGCTCGCACAGCGCCTATTTCTTCGAACCCTACGCCGACAACCCGGATACGAGCGGCTACCCGTCTCGCGAGATGTTCCCCGAGGGCATCATGGAGGAACGGATCCTGAAAGCCGACCGCGCCGGGCTCCAGGTGACCGTCCATGCCATCGGAGACAAGGCCAACGCTCTCGTTTGCGACATCTATGGCCGGGTCCTCGAACGAAACGGAAAACGGGACCGCCGGTGGCGGATCGAGCACGTCCAGCACGTCAGGCCCGGCGAGTTGGCGCGCATCGCCGCGCTCGGCGTGATCCCTTCGGTCCAGCCCTATCATGCCGTCGCCGAAGCCGACTGGGTCGAAAAAAGGGTGGGGAAGGAGCGCGCCCGGATGACATACGCTTTCCGGTCCCTCCTCGACGGCGGCGGGAGACTGGCGTTCGGGTCGGATTGGCCCGTCGTTCCGCTCAACCCCCTGCTCGGGATCCACGCGGCCGTCACCCGGCAGACCGAAGACGGCAAGAACCCCCAGGGTTGGCACCCGGACCAGCGGATCCCGCTGGAAGCCGCCCTCCTGGCCTTCACGCGGAACGGAGCCCGGGCCGAGTTCATGGAGGACGAAAAGGGGTCGATCGAGCCGGGAAAGCTGGCCGACCTGGTCGTCCTGGACAGGGATATCTTCGCCGCGGCGCCCGAGCGGATCAAGGACGCCCGGGCCGTCCTGACCGTGGTCGGCGGGCGCGTCGTCCACGAAGCCCGGACACGGTCATAGGGATCTCGACGCGCGCTCCCAGGCCTCGATGAGACGGCGCGCCTCGTCCCGCCGGGGCGTATCGTCCGGGGGCGCCGCTTCCAGATACCGGTTCATCCAGACGATCGCCTCCTTGAGGTTCCCGTTCTTTCCGAGGAGCAAGGCAAGGGCGTGGAGGGAGTCGGCGTATCGGTGTCGAAGGGAGGGATTTTCGGGCTCGATCGCCATGGCCTTCCGATAGGAGGCTTGGGCGTCCTCCCATTTGCCGAGACGGGCGTATGCGCTTCCCGAAAGGAAAAGAGCGTCAAAATTGGAGGGATCCCTCCGGAGCAGGTCCCGGCCGGCCGACAGCGAGTCCTGCCAGCGGGCGGCATTGAGATAGAGCCCCATCAGGCGCGATAGGACGAGCTCCGAATCGGGGAACCTCGTCCTGGCCTCTTCCAGGAGCCGCACGGCCTCGTCGGCCCGGCCCATTTTCATTTCCAGCAGGGCCAGATTGACGTGGTTCGCCGGCACGCCGGGGTTCGCCTCGAGGACCTGACGATAACACTCGGCGGCCTGAACGAGCTTGCCTTCGTTCTCCAGGAGATTCCCCCGGAAGATGAGGAGATAGTCGCCGATCTTATCCTTCGGGTCGGGGAGACCTTTGTTAGCGGCGTCGCCGGCGGGCCCGCCGCCGAGATACCCCAACGACCTCAGGCGCTCCGTCTCGGCAGCCGTCATCGTCCTCCGCACCGCCCTTCGGGGCGGGGCGGTGCCGGAGCTTTCGATCGCCTTGTCGAGCTTCCCGGCCAGCTTCCCGAGGACGGCCCGTTCCGCCGCCGCGAGGTTCTTTTCTTCGCGGGGGTCCTCCGCCAGGTCATAGAGCTCGGGCGTCGGGGCCAGGACATACTTCCAGGGCCCGTCGATGAATCCCTTCAATTCCGACCAGCCGTAATTCTCCCGAGGATAATAGGTCTCGATATAGGAGGAGAGATCGGCCTTTTTCTTCCCCCGGATATAGGGAAGGAGCGACGTCCCGCGGACCGGGGAAGGGATTCGCATCCCCAGCAGGTCCAGGATCGTCGGCATGACGTCGATGAGGCGGACCCGCGAAGGCACGACGAGTCCGGCCGGCAGGCCCTCGCCGCAACGGATGATCAGCGGCACCTTCAGCGTGCCGTCGTATAGGAAGAGCCCGTGATCGATCTCCTTTTTCTCCCCCAGGGCTTCCCCGTGGTCCCCGGCGACGACGATGAGCGTTCTGTCCAGGAGACCCTTGGCCTTCAACAGATCGAGAAGCCTGCCGATGACATGATCGACATAGGCGATCTCGCCGTCGTATTTGCGATTCGGGTACTCGGCGTCGAACGGCGGGGGAGGGGCGTAGGGGAGGTGCGGGTCGTAGAAATGGGCCCAGCCGAAGAACCGCTCCCCGCGGCTCCCCTCGAGCCAGGGCGAGAGAGCGGCGAGAACGGCCCCGGCGTCGCGCTCCGACCGGAAGCTCTTCAGCGCCTCCCCGCCTTGGACGTCATCGTCGTACAGGTCGAAGCCCCTGGCGAGGCCGAACCGTGAATCGAGCGTGAAGGACGCCACGAACGCCGCGGTCCTGTACCCGCGGGCTTTGAACAGGCCGGCCAGAGTCGGCAGGTTCGGACCCAGGGAATAGGTCCCGTTGTTGCGAACGCCGTGGTCCGGAGGGTATGTCCCCGTCATGATCGAGCAATGCGAAGGAAGGGTCAGAGGGACCTGGGCATAAACGTTGGCGAACCGGACCCCTTCGGCGGCCAGACGGTCCAGGTTCGGGGTCCCGGCCCCGGCGTAACCGTAGCACCCGAGACGGTCGGCCCGCACGGTGTCGATGGTGATCAGGAGAACGTTGAGGTCCCGGCCCCCGGTGGCCGGCGAGGCCCCCGCGGCCAGGCCGGAGAGCACGGACACGGCGAGGATAATTGCGGGACCCGGACCAATCGAGCGCATGGTCATCTCGATCGTTATTCTAGCCGATTTCGGGCTCCGGCGCGACAGGTCCGGGACGGCGGGCCCGCCGGACGAAGGGCTATGGACTCCGGAAGGCGAGGGGGCTATACTAACCCTCGTCATCACGTACTATGAATCCTCGAAAATGAGGTGAGCCATGACCCTGCCGCGTTCTTTGATCACCGACATCCCCAGGCGTAAGTTCCTGGAGCTCGGCCTGAAGGGCGGATTCGCCGTCGTGGCCGCGCCGACGCTCCTCGACGGGCTCCTGTCCGGAGCGCCCATGCCGCGGCCCTCCGCGGGGACGTACGACCCGGCGCTCCTGGACCGGGTCATCCGCAAGGCCCTGGTCCGGGGCGGGGAGTTCGCCGAGGTCTACATCGAGCACAGGATCTCGCGGAACATCCTGATGGAGGAATCCAAGTTCAAGAACGCCGTCTTCGGCGTCAGCCGGGCGCCGGCGTCCGGGTCATCTCCGGCGACAAGACGGGCTACGCGTACACGGACGAGATCTCCGAGCCCGCGCTCCTGCGCGCCGCCGAGGTCGCCTCCTATATCGCCCGCGGGACGAAGGCCGCGGTGCCCGTCGACGTCCGCGCCGGGAAGCGGCCTTCGTATATCACCGTCAAGGTCCCGCTCCAGACCGTGGCCGACGAGAAGCGCGTCGCGATCATCCGGCGGGCCCACGACGCCGCCCTCGCCTACGACGCCAAGATCAAGATGGCCTCGATCGATTATTACGACGAGGTCCGCGGCCGGACCATCGCCAACAGCGAGGGCCTCCTTCTCGAGGACGAGCTGCCCCTCATCTTCTTCATCGTCCAGACCCTCGGCGTCGGGAACGGCACGTCCCACATGGGCCGCGAGCGGCTCAGCCGTCACGCCGGGCTCGAGATGTTCGACGAGGTCACGCCCCGAGGACGTCGCCCGGACGTCGGCCCGCGAGGCCGTCGCCATGCTCGAGCGCCAAGGACGCCCCGGCCGGCAAGATGGACGTCGTCATGCAGAACGGCTGGGGCGGCGTCCTCGTCCACGAGGCCGTCGGTCACCCCCTCGAGGCCGACAACATCTCCCGGGAGACGGGCGTCTTCGTCGGCAAGCTCGGCCAGAAGGTCGCGAGCGACGTCTTCACGATGGTCGACGACGGCACGTTGCCGAACTTCCGCGGGACGACGAATTTCGACGACGAGGGCACGACCATGAAGCGGAACGTCCTCATCCAGGACGGCGTCCTCCTCAAGTTCATGACCGATATCCTGTCGGCCAAGCAGATCAAGATGGAGCGGACCGGGAACGGCCGGCGGGAGAGCTTCCGCTACATGCCCATCCCCCGGATGACCAACACGTTCATCGAGAAGGGGCACGGACAAGCCGGCCGACATCCTGGCCTCGACGAAGAGCGGGATCTACGTCCAGAGCCTGAGCGGCGGCAGCGTCAACCCGACGACCGGCGTCTTCAACTTCACCTGCCGCGAGGCCTACCTCATCGAGGACGGGAAGAAGACCGAGCCGGTCAAGGGCGCGACCCTGATCGGCAACTGCCTGGACATCATCCAGGGGATCGACGCGGTCGGCGACGACCTGGACTTCGGGCCGGGCATCTGCGGCAAGGGCCAGGCGGCCGAGGTCGACGCCGGCCAGCCGACCGTCCGGATCCGCGGCATCAACGTCGGCGGGACGCGGGCGAGAAGCTGAGGCGGAAGAGGACCAAGGAGACGATCATGACGGACCATAAAGCACTGGCGGAACAGCTCGTCAGGACGTGCCTGAAGAAGGGCGCCGACGCGGCCGAGGTCTACCTCGCAGACGGGCCGAAACCTGAGCATCGAGGTGCGCAACGGCGAGATCGAGACCGTCCAGGAGGCCTCCGGCGCCGGCGCCGGCCTCCGGGTCTTCGTCAAGGGCCGGATGGCGTTCTCGAGCTCGAACGATCTCGGCGAAAAAGCCCTCGACGACGCCGTCGCCCGGGCGGTCGACTTCGCCCGGATCACGACCGCCGACGAGGCGAACGTCCTCCCCGAGGACAAGGGCCTGACCGAGGTCTCCGGACTCTACGACCCCTCGATCGCCGGGATCCCGATGGACGACAAGATCGAGCTGGCCAGGAAAGTCGAGAAGCTCGCCCTGAAGGACCCACGGGTCACGAAGAGCGCCGGGGCCGGCTACGGGGAAGGGGAGGGGGAGATCGTTCATCGCCAACTCTCACGGCCTCATCAAGAGCGCCCGGTCCTCGTTCTGCTCGTTCGGCGTTTCCGTCGTCGCGGAAAAGGGCGATCAGAAATCCTCGGGCGGTGAATACTGCGGCCGCCGCTTCTTCGCCGACCTCAAGCCGGCCGAGGAGATCGCCGCCAAGGCCGCCCGGAAGGCGGTCGAGATGCTCGACCCGAAGCCCGTCAAGACCCAGAAAGCGGCCGTCATCTTCGATACGGACGTGGCCTATGCCCTCCTCGGCGGGATCCTGGGCGCCGTCAACGGGGAGCGCGTCCTCCAGGGGGCGAGCTTCCTGGGCCGAGCGCCTCGGTCAGAAGATCGCCTCCGAGCTCGTGACCGTCGTCGACGACGGGACGCGCCGAAGGGCCCGGCCAGCGAGCCGTTCGACGGCGAGGGCGTCCCGACGGCCAAGAGGATCATCGTCGACAAGGGCGTCCTCACGGGCTTCCTGTACAACACCATCGTCGCCAAGCGGGCGGGGGTGAGGAGCACCGGGAACGCCTCCCGCGACGGCTTCTCGAGCCTGCCCGGGATCGGTCCCCACAATTTCTACATGGCCGCCGGAACGTCCAAGCGCGCCGACATCATCCAGGCCACTCCGCGCGGACTCCTGCTCACCGAGGTCACGGGCTACGGCATCAACCCCGTCAACGGGAACTTCAGCGGCGGCGCCGAAGGCTTCTGGATCGAGGACGGCAAGATCGCCTTCCCGGTCAAGGGCCTGACCATCGCCGGCACGGCCGACGAGATGCTCAACGGCATCGACATGGTCGCCGACGACCTCGACCTCGACCGCTCCATGACGGCGCCGACCTTCCGCATCAAGTTGATGCAGATCGGCGGGGATTGACCGGCTCCGGTCGATCCCACAGCCCGGCCCTAAGGCCCGGGCGCTCTCCCGGGAATCGTGGACGGGGGCGACCGGACACGCGCCTCTGACGCTGAGCACGTGAAGTCCCGGGGGCCGAGCCCCGGAACACACGTCGGCAACCGGAATGAGCTCTTCCTGATCTCGGCGGCAGCCGTCCGGCCCCCGGGCAAGGGGCCTCCCGAACTGGCATTGACGGGAGACGTGTCATATAATGAAAAATCCGGTCCGTGCCGAACTCAAAGGGAGGAGAACCCTCATGACGTGCTTCAATATTTCCCGGTCCCGTCGTCGAATGGCCTCCGCGCTCCTGCTGGCGTCCTGTCTCGCCGTCGCCGCGGCCGTCCCGGCCGTGGGGCAAAGCGCGGATAAGACCGCGGGACTGTTCGACAAGTTCCTCTGGCGCCCCCTCGGGCCCGCGATCATGGGAGGGCGGACCGTGGACATCGACGTTCCCGAGGGCCGGAGGGGCACCGTCTACGCGGCGGTCGGGCCGAGCGGGGTATGGAAATCCGAGAACCACGGCACGACGTGGTCTCCCGTCTTCTTCAAGGAATCCACCGTCTCCGTCGGGGACGTCACCGTCGCCCCGTCCGACCCTTCCATCGTCTGGGTGGGGACCGGCGAAGCCACCTGCCGCAACAGCGTCACGATAGGCGACGGCGTCTATAAGTCGACCGACGCGGGGAAGACCTGGACGAACATGGGGCTTAAGGAGACGCGGCACGTCGCCCGGATCCTCGTCAACAGGGGAGACCCCAATATCGTCCTCGTCGCCGCCATGGGCCACCTCTGGGGGCCCAATCCCGAACGGGGCGTCTTCCGGACCGTCGACGGCGGAAAGAATTGGCAGAAGACCCTGTATATCAATGATGATACGGGGATCGCCGACATCGCCCAGGACCCCTCGAACTCGCTCATCATCTATGCGGCGGCCTACGAGCACCGTCGTTTACCCTATATTTATACGAGCGGGGGGCCGGGGAGCGGGATCTACCGCTCGAGCGACGGCGGGGTGACCTGGGAGCGGCTGACGAAGGACCTGCCCGCAGGCACATCGGGCCGCATCGGACTGGCCGTGGCCCGGAGCAAGCCCGGCGTCGTCTATGCCCTCATCGAGCACGACGACGGCGGGATCTGGAGGTCGGAGGACTACGGGAACAGCTGGAAAAGGGCCTGCGATGCCCCGACGTTCCGGCGGGTCAATTCGCGACCGTTCTACTACAGCCAGATCCACGTCGATCCCTCGGACGACCGGACGGTCTATGTCCTGTCGACGGGCCTTTTCGTATCGAACGACGGCGGCCAGAAGTTCCGGCCCATCGGGGCGGGCATCCACCCGGACCACCACGGGTTCTGGATCGACCCCTCGGACCCGGCCCATCTCATCGACGGCAACGACGGCGGGATCGACATTTCCTACGACGGCGGGAAAACCTGGCAGGCGGTCCAGAGCATCGACGCCGCCGAGGTCTACCAGGTGGGCTTCGACCTGGACACTCCCTATCGCGTCTATTGCGGCCTTCAGGATAACGGGGTCTGGGGCGCCCCGAACGCCTCCCTCGACCCGCGCGGGATCACCAACGAGGACTGGGTCATGATCGGCGGGGGAGACGGCTTCTTCGCCCGGCCCGACCCCACCGATCCCAGGCACCGTCTACTCCAATTCCCAGATGAACGGCCTGCAGAGGTACGACGCGAGGATCGGCCGGGCGAAGGGCATCCGGCCGGCCGCGGCGGCGAAGGACCGGCCGTTCAGGTTCAACTGGAATTCCCCGGTCCTCATCTCTTCCCACGACCCGAAGACGGTTTACTGCGGCGGGAATTACCTCTTCCGGTCCTCGGACAAGGGCCATTCCTGGGAGACCGTCGGCCCCGACCTGACGACCGACGATCCCGAAAAACAGAAGGACTCCGGCGGGCCGATATCCCGGGAGAACAGCGGGGCCGAGGTCCATTGCACGATCGTCGCCATCGCCGAGTCGCCGGTCGAGGCCTCCGTCCTCTGGTGCGGCACCGACGACGGGAACCTCCAGCTGACCCGGGACGGCGGGAAGACGTGGAGAAACGTCGCCCCGGCCATTCCCGGACTGCCGAAGCATACGTGGTGCTCCCGGGTGGAGGCCTCGCACTTCGACGCCGGGACGGCCTACGCGTCCTTCGACGGCCACCGGACGGACGACTACCGGACCTATATCTACGCGACGGCCGATTTCGGGAAAACGTGGAGACCGCTCGCCCAGGGCCTGCCTTTCGGCTGGGTCCACGTCGTCCGGGAGGACCTCGTGAACCGCAGCCTGCTCTTCGCCGGGACCGAGTTCGGGATCCACGCCTCGCTCGACGGGGGCCGCAGCTGGTTCTCCCTCCGGAACAACCTGCCCACGGTCGCTGTCCACGACATCGCGATCCACCCCCGGGAACGCGACCTCATCATCGGGACCCACGGGCGAGGGATCTGGGTCCTGGACGACATAAGCTTCCTCCGGGAGATGTCGGAAGCCCTTTGGGCCTCGGACTTCCGCCTCTTCGGCGTCCGGCCCGCGGTCTGGTCCTGGACGACCCTCCGGGGCGAGCCGTATGGGAAGCCGGGATTCCTGGGGAAGAACCCGCAGCCCGGAGTCCCGGTCACGGCCTGGCTCAAGGCGGACACCAAGGATAAGATCCGCGTCGCCATCAAGGACGCGTCGGGGAAGACCGTTTCGGAGCTGGAGATGGACCCCAAGGCCGGGTTCCAGAGGGCGGTCTGGAACCTCCAATTCGTGCCCGAAGCCTCGGACGGCAAGAAATACCCCGCCGGCTCTGCCTTGTTCGCGTTTTTGCCCGCCGTCCTCCCGGGGAAGTACGCGGCGGAGATCTCCATGGGAGGCGTCGTCCACAGGAGCGAGTTCGAGGTTGCCCACGACCCGCGGGCGGCGGTCCTCCCCGCCGAAGCCTGGCAGGCACATTACAAGGCCATCGGAGATGTCCTCAAGGCCTCAAGGAAGCTGGCGTTGGCCATCACTTCCGCCAAGAGCGTTCGCAGGCATCTCGATTCCCTCACGCCCGAGCTTGCCAAGATGGGGGAGAGGGCCGCTCCCGCGCGGGAGGCCCTGACGCCCTTTCTGGAGATTCTTTCCCGCGTCGAAGCCGCCATCATACCCGGCGATTTCTTGTCTTCGCAGGTCTCTCTCGATTCCGCTCTTCGTGGCGGGCCCCTTTCCATACGGCTCATGACCCTTGGCTCGGGAATCGCCGGCTTTCCTTCGGCTCCGTCCGCGACCGAGACCGCTCAGGTCGCCGACCTCGGGCTCGCCCTCGATGACGCCGTCGCCGAGCTCAATGCCCTCATCGAAACGGAGGTCCCCAAGCTCAATAAGATCTTCACGGAACTGGGCCTCAAAACCTTTCCATCGATCGCCGCAGTCGCTATCTGAGTCGTGGAGCCGGGCCGCCCGGCTCCTTTAACGTGTTTATATTCAATGCTTTATATGCTCTTGTAACTTATTTGTTTTCTATATGATACGAGACATCCCGAGCGTTGTGAATCCGTTTCGCGGCGCTCGTCCTTGCCGAGACCGCTGATGATTTTTTGCGAGGCCCGAATCTTAACCTCCGACGATTCGACTCTAATCTCATTGTATCTTATTTGTTATCTATGTATTACAAAATATGTCGGCGCGCCGACAATTCGGAGCGCGGCGAAAAATAGTATTTGATTTTTGGCCATTCTTCCTATATAAAAGAGCCATCGGGTCATGAACACGAAACACACCGGGAGGGGTCCGTTGATCATCGCCATTACCAATCAGAAGGGCGGGGTCGGTAAGACGACGACGTCCATCAATGTGACCGCCGCGCTGGCCCTGATGGGCAAGAAGGTCCTGCTCGTCGATACCGATCCCCAAGCCCACAGCACGATCTCGGTGACCTCCGGAAGCGTCGAAGTGCGAGAAGTCGCTGTACGACATCATGATGAACCGCAGCGAGAAGATCGACGACATCATCATTCCCTCCAACATTCCCGGGCTCGACGTGGCCATCTCCAAGATCTCCATGGCCAAGCTCGAGCCGTCGCTCCTCGGGGAATTCGACGGGCACTATCGCCTGAAGGACGTCCTCGAGCCGATCAAGGCCCGCTACGATTTCATCTTCATCGACACGCCGCCGACGCTCGGCCTGACGACGCTCAACGCGCTCGTCGCCGCCTCCTATATCCTCATTCCCATCCAATCCTCGTATTTGTGCCTCGAAGGGACCGACGACCTTCTCGAAACGATCGATAAGGTCCGCAAGATCGCCAATCCGGGCCTTCAGATCATCGGCGTCCTCATTACGCTCCACGACAAGCGGACGAACCTGGCCCGCGACGTCGTCAAGAGGATCCAGAAGGTCTTCGGCGACAAGCTGTTCGACACCTATATCTCCAAGAGCGTCAAGCTCGAGGAGAGTCCGGCGTATAAAGAATCGATCTTCACCTACGCCCCGGATTCCGTGGGCGCCGTCCAGTATAAAAAAGTCGCCGAGGAGATCATCGAACGTGCAAAAAACTAAGCGTTCCGGGCTCCCAGAGACCATTGGCATGAGGCATGATGATCATTTCGTGGACCTCATCTCCGCGCGCACGCACGGGTCCGCGGATCCGGATGATCCCCGTCGAGAAGATCGACCCGAATCCCCATCAGGCGCGGAGCGAGCTCGGGAACATCCAGGAGCTCATGGATTCGATCCGCGCCAAGGGCGTTCTCGAGCCCATCCTTGTCCGGTCCATGGGCCACCGGTTCGAGATCATCGCCGGGGAGCGCCGGTTCATCGCCTCGAAGAACGTCGGCCTGAAGGAGCTGCCCTGCATCGAGTTCGATGTCCCCGAAAACGAGGCCATGGAGATCGCCCTGATCGAGAACCTCCAGCGCAAGGACCTCGACATTTTCGAGGAAGCCGACGGGCTGAACGCCCTGATCGAGCTGTACAGCTACAATCATCAGGACGTCTCGGATAAGATCGGCAAGGCCCGGTCGACGATCACCGAGATCCTATCCATCTCCAAGATCCCGGAGACCGTCCGGCAGGTCATCAAGTCCTCGGGGGTCTTCAGCCGGAGCACGATCATCGAGATCGCCCGGCAGAAGACCGACGGACGACATGATGAAGTTCGCCCAGGAGATCGTCGACCGCCGGCTGACGCGGGAAGATACGCGGGACCTGTCCAAACTCCTCAAGGGTAAGGTCAAGAAGGCGAAATATTACGTCTACAACTACATCCCGGAGGGGACCGACAAGTTCCGGATGCGGCTCGAGTTCAAGAAGCAGATGGTCAGCCGGCAGGAGATCATCGACGCCCTCGAGGATATCCTGCAGAATCTCAAAGAACAGGCGGGCCCGAAGAGCTGATTCGGTTCCGGTCCGGCGCCTGAGCCTAAAGACCTGATATCCTGACCCTTTAGCTCGATTTTCCGTCGATATCCGGAGAACGGGAAGGGACCCCGGAACACGCCCGCCCCGAGCTTATTTTGCATTTTGGGCTCATCGTTATATTAGTTGACATAATAATCCTTATGCGACTCATTTATACAATCAAGCCTATCCCCATACGCTGCAATGATTTCGGGATTTCCTCCTTCTGTTGATATCGGCGCCGCCCAAAACGCGGGCAATTGTGGATATCGCCGCACTCTTCCCGCGATCGAACCGCCTAACCGGCCCTTATGCCTTCGTTCCGATTCATTCCCGGATGATCCGCCGCGCGTCGCCGACGACCCCTTTTTTTCGGCTACGACGCCTCCTGGATCTGATTGCAAAGGACCCTACAGCGGCCACGATATATATAGTCGCGTCGCGGCCTCCCGCCAAGGATGCCGAGTAGATCATCAGCCCGTCGTCCCAAGCTCCTGCTGACGCCCCCATTATATTTGTGACTTGCCGGTTTAGAATCCCCCTCACGTTCACGTGCCCCGTCTTCGTCAGCCGGCGCACTCGTCGGGCATTATCCGTATATCTGTATTATTATCTGTTATATACGAACTTTTTGCTCCCGGCTGCTGATAACACACACATTACGATAATTCCTGGAATCAATCAAAGCCTCGCGTCTGACCTTCGCCCCCCGCGCTATGTGGTTAAATCCATTGACAAGAAGCGTCTCCGGAGATATCTTCTCTCCTAAAGGAGGGACCAAATATGGCCATTCCCGGATTGACGATCATCGGAGAATCGATCAACGACTCCGTGCCCTCGACGAAGCTGCTGTTCGACGCGAACGACGTTCCCGGCCTCCTCGCGCTGGCCCGGAGCCAGGATGAAAAAGGCGCGTCCTACATCGACGTGAACGTCGGGGCGCGCTCCCCGGACTTCATGGCTGACCTCGTCCGCCGCATCCAGTCGGTCACGGGAAAGCCCCTCTCCATCGATACGCCGGACCCGGACCTTGCCGAAGCGGGCCTCCGGGCCTATGACCCGGAGCGGGCCGGAGGGCGGAAGCCGATCCTGAACTCCATCTCGACGATGCGGCTCGGGATGTTCGACCTCTGGGCGGTCCGGCCGTTCGTCCCCATCCTCATGGCCTCGGAGGGTTTCGACGCCGCCGCGGGATGTGTCCGCATGAACAAGACCGCGGAGGACACGCGCCGGGCGGCCCGGGCCCTGCTCGAGGAGGCCCGCCGCCGCATCCCCGGCTTCGCGAACGACCAGGCCATCGTCGACCCGGGCATCGCCCCCGTCGGCGGCGACTGCGAAGGCCAGTTCCGGCGGGTCGTCGAGTCGCTCGCCCTCATCCACGACGACCCGTTCTTCGCCGGGGTCCACATGTCGGTCGGCCTGAGCAACTTCACGGTCATGCTGCCCTCCAAGAAGAAGGACGGGACGCCCGGTGAAAGGCCCCCTGGAGAGCGCGTTCCTGACCCTGGCCACGCCCCGCGGCCTCGACACGATCATCGGCTCGACGGTCCGCAAGTACGAGATCCTCCCCGCCGGGCACGCGGCTCTGGAGTGCCTCGGGGACATCCTTAAGCTCGAGGGCCTCGAGACCCTCATGCGGCTCAAGAAGTTCTACTCCTGAGGTGCCCATGTCCTATCCCATCGAGAAAAGATCGTTTCACGTCGAGCTCCAGACCCCCAAACGAACCTCCGAGGACATCGACAAGGACCTCCGGACGTTCGAAGAGAAGTACCGGAAGGTGGCCGAAGCGGGCTGGAGCATCTGCATCACCGACAACCCCATGGGCCTGTTGAGCTACGGAGCGACCGAGACCATAGAGCTCCTGGGACTGCCCGTCCCTCCGGAACGGCTGATGGTCCACCTCAACACGTTCCATCCCAAGAAGGAGCTCGATGAGATCCTCGCCGCGGTCAAGGCCATGGGCGGCCGCTACCTGCTGGTCGTCTCGGGCGACGGCAGCCAGAAGCTCCACAGGCTCGAGCCGGCCGAGATCGGCATCGAGGCCGTGACCGTGACCTCGGTCGAGCTCCTCCGTTACATCGAGCGGGAGTACCCCGGACAATTCACCTGCGGCGTCGCCTTCAATCCCTACGAGCCGCAGGACTCGGAGCTCGAGAAGATGCGGCGGAAGGTGGACGCCGGGGCGACCTTCATCATCACCCAGCCCATCATCGGCCGCGACGAGCGGCTGGACGGGCTCCGGCCGTTCGGCCTGCCGGTCGTCCTCGACGCCTGGATGTCGAAGAAGCTCCACTTGCTTTCGGAATGTGTCGGCCACGAGATCCCCGAGGGAACGCCCTACGACCCCATGGAGAACCTCCGGGAGCTGCGGCGGAACTACCCCGAGTACGGGCTCTACCTGGCCATCCTGGGATTCAAGACCCAGTACCCGATCCTCCACGAGATCTGGGAATAGCCGGCCGGCCCGAGGGGCGTCAGAAGGAAGTGCCCGAAAGGGCGAAGTCGACGGCCGCCGCCGCATGGAGCGCGGTCGTATCGAAGACGGGGACGGGGCTGTCCGGCGGCTTGATGAGCAGGGGGATCTCGGTGCAGCCCAGGATGACGCCCTCGGCCCCCCGCTTGATCAGGTCCCCGATGACGTCGACGTAGACCCTGCGCGACTCTTCCCTCACCAGGCCCCGGCCGAGCTCTCGGAAGATGATGTCGTGGACGAGCGTCCGGCCCGGCTCGTCGGGGACGAGGACCTTCAGGCCGTGGTCCCTCTCGAGGCGGCCCCGATAAAAATCCATTTCCATCGTGTAGCGGGTGCCGAGCAGGCCGACCGTTTCGAGGCCGCCGCTCTTGACCGCCGAGGCCGTCGCATCGACGATATGGATCAGGGGGATCCGCACGGCCGCGGCGACATCATCCGCCAGGCGGTGCATCGTGTTGGCGCAAATGACCAGGCCTTCGGCCCCGGCCGCCTCGAGGCGCCGGGCGGCATCGGCCATGGTCCTTCCCAGCCCCTTCCAGTCCCCCCTCCCCTGCATCTCCTCGATGGGCCCGAAATCGACCGAGAGGAGCAGCAGGGCGGCCGAGCGCAACCCCCCCAGGCGCGCCTGGACGCCTTCGTTGATGAGCCGGTAGTAATCGACGCTCGAATGCCAGGTCATGCCGCCGATGAGGCCGAGCGTCTTCAAGGCGGCTCCCTCTACAGGCCCTTGCTCATGGCGTTGAGGAAGTCCTGGTTGGTCTTCATCTTGCCCAGCTTCTCGATGAGGAGCTCCATGGCCTCGACCTCGCCGAGCTGGCTGAGGACCTTCCGCAGGATCCAGATCCGGTTGAGGTCGACCTCCTCGATGAGGAGCTCTTCCTTGCGGGTCCCGGACCGGGAGATGTCGATGGCCGGGAACAGCCGCTTGTCGACCAGCCGCCGGTCGAGGTTGATCTCCATGTTGCCCGTTCCCTTGAACTCTTCGAAGATGACCTCGTCCATCCGGCTCCCGGTGTCGACGAGGGCCGTGGCCATGATGGTCAGGCTGCCGCCTTCCTCGACCTTCCGGGCCGCGCCGAAGAACTTCTTCGGCTTGTTCAGGGCGTTGGCGTCGATGCCGCCCGACAGGACCTTGCCCGAGGGCGGGATGATGGCGTTGTGGGCCCGGGCCAGCCGGGTGATGCGAATCCAGGAGGATGACGACGTCGCGCTTGATCTCGACCAGCCTCTTGGCCTTCTCGAGGACGATGTTGGCGACCTGGGCGTTCCGGGACGGCGGTTCGTCGAACGTGGACGCGACGACCTCGCCGGAGCAGCTCCGCTGGAAGTCCGTGACCTCCTCGGGCCGCTCGGCGATGAGCAGGACGATCAGGAAGACCTCGGGGTGGTTCTTCTCGATGGACTTGGCGATCGTCTTGAGCAGGGTCGTCTTCCCGGCCCGGGGCGGCGAGACGATGAGGCCCGCGCTGGCCCTTGCCGATCGGCGTCAGGAGCTCCATGATCCGGGCGTTCATGTTCTTCGGGATTCCCGTCCTGGAGCTTGATCATCTCGAACGGATAGAGCGGGGTCAGGCTGTCGAAGTGGACGTTGTGCCGGGCCTCGATGATGACGTCGGGGTGGAGGAAGTTGATGGCCTCGATCTTGATCAGGGCGAAGTATTTCTCGCCGTTCTTCGGGCGGCCGGACGACGCCCGAGATCGTGTCGCCCGTCCGGAGCTGGAACTTCCGGATCTGCGAGGGCGAGACGTAGATGTCGTCCTGGCTCGGCAGGTAGCTGAATTCGGGGGCCCGGAGGAACCCGAAGCCGTCCTCGAGGCACTCGAGGACGCCCTCCGAGAACAGCAGCCCCTGCTTCTTGGCCTGGGCCTCCAGGATCTTGAAGATGAGGTTGTGCTTGTTGGACTGCCTCGATCTCCTCCTCGGCGAGCCCCATGGTCGCGGCGATCTTCTTGAGGGCCGGGAGATCTTTTTCTTCCAGGTCGACGAGATTGTACTCTTTCATGGTTTCACCTCTCACTGTCTTATTCGAATCTGGCTCTATGTCTGGAGTCAGGATCTCAGTTCGTCAGGGGCGGCTGTTCCTTGGGCGGCGTCTCCCCTCCCCCGCCCGCTCCGGGAAGCCCGGCCGGCGCGGCGACGACCGCCTCCGGCCGTTCCTTCTCCGGCGCCTGCTTCTGGGGCAGGGGCCCGGTCAGGACGATCTTCAGGACCTCGTCCATGGTCTCGACCAGGATGGATCTTCATGTTCTGCCTGATGATCTTGGGCAGGTCCTTGAGGTCGGGCCTGTTGTCCAGCGGCAGGATGGCCGTCCGGATGCCCTCCCGGTAGGCGGCCAGGAGCTTCTCCTTGATGCCGCCGACCGGCCAGGACCTTGCCCTTGAGGGTGATCTCCCCGCTCATGGCCACCTTCTTGTTGACCGGGATCTCGGTCAGCAGGGAGATGATGGCCGTGGCGATCGTGATGCCCGCCGACGGGCCTTCCTTGGGCATGGCCCCCTCGGGGACGTGGACGTGGATGTCGAAGTTCTTGTGCAGGTCCGTGGCGATGTTCAGCTCGTAGATCTTGCCGCGGACGAAGCTGAAGGCGGTCTGGGCCGACTCCTGCATGATCTCGCCCAGCTGTCCGGTCAGGGTGAAATTCCCCTTGCCGTGGATCTTGGTCGCCTCGAAGGTCAGCATCTCGCCGCCGAACTCCGTCCAGGCCATGCCGAGGGCGACGCCGACCTCGTCCTTGCGTGTCGATCTCGGAGCGGCGGAACTTCGGGACGCCGAGATAGGCTCTCGAGGTTCTTCGGCGTGACCTTTTCCTTGTGGTCCTTGCCCTCGAGGACGACCTTCTTGACGACCTTGCGGCAGACCGTCGTGATCTCCCGCTCCAGGTTCCGGACGCCGGCCTCCCGCGTGTACTCGCGGATGAGCTTGAGCATGGCCGGGTCCGTGATCTTGAGGTTCTTGGCCGTCAGGCCGTGGGACTTCATCTGCTTGGGCAGGAGGAACCGCTTGGCGATCTCGAGCTTCTCCTCCTCGGTGTAGCCGGGGATGCCGGATGATCTCCATCCGGTCGATGAGCGGCTTGGGGATCGGGTCGAGCATGTTGGCCGTGACGATGAACATGACCTGGGAGAGGTCGAAATCGGTGTCGATGTAATGGTCGAGGAACGTGTTGTTCTGCTCGGGGTCGAGGACCTCCATCAGGGCCGAGGCCGGGTCGCCCCGGAAGTCCATGCTCATCTTGTCGACTTCGTCGAGGAGGAAGACGGGGTTCTTCGTCCCGGCCCTCTTGATCATCTGGATGATCCGCCCGGGATAGGCCCCGATGTAGGTCCGGCGGTGGCCGCGGATCTCGGCCTCGTCCCGGACGCCGCCCAGGGACAGGCGGACGAACTTCCGTCCCGTCGCCCGGGCGATGGACTTGCCCAGGGAGCTCTTGCCCACTCCCGGGGGCCCGAGGAAGCCGAGGATGACGCCCTTCGGGTTCTTGACCAGCTGGCGGATCGACAGGTACTCGAGGATCCTCTCCTTGACCTTCTCCAGGCCGAAGTGGTCCTCGTTGAGGATGGTCTCGGCTTCCTTGAGGTCCCTCTTTTCCCGGATCTTCTTGTTCCAGGGCAGGGAGAGCAGCCAGTCGAGGTAGTTCCGGCAGACCGTCGCCTCGGCGGACATCGGCGGCATGGCCTCCAGCCGCTCGATCTCCTTGTACGCCTTTTCCTCGGCGTCCTGGGGCATCTTGGCCGCGGCGACCTTCTGCCGCAGCTCCTCGATCTCGTTGGGCTGGTCCTCCTTGCGGGCGCCGCCCGCCCCGGCCGGGAAGCTCTTCGCGGCCGGCGCGTCCTTGAGCGGCGGCCGGCGCCGGCCCTGCTTCTGGGCGTCCCGCTGGAAGGCCGGAATGGATCTTGAGGATCTCGTTCTCCAGGACGTAGTTCAGGCGCCTCAGGCGCTCCAGGCTGTTGATCGTCTCGAGCAGGTTCTGCTTTTCGTCGAGCGGCAGGTAGAGGTGGGAGGCGATGATGTCGGCGATCCGGTCGGCCGTGTTGTCCCGGAGGGCGGGGATGATGGAATCGAGGTTGGCGTTCTGGTTGAGCTTCAGGTATTCCTCGAAGAGCGACAGGACCCGCTTCAGGAGCTCCTTGGCGTCCTGGGTCCGGTCCTCGGCCTCCTTGAGGACCTTGGCCAGGATCTGGTAGTACGGGTAGGTGCTGAGGTATTCGACGATCCGGGCCCGGCTCTTGCCCTCGACGATGACCTTCATGTTCTTCTCGTCGGTCTTGACCGTCCGGATGATCTTGGCCGTCACCCCCATGGAATAGATGTCCTTGGGCGTCGGGATTGTCGATGGAGGCGTCCATCTGGGCCGCGAGGAAGATCAGCTTGTCCTTCTCGGCGGCCTTCTCCAGGGCCTGGATGGAGGACGGCCGGCCGACGATGAACGGCACGAGGGTCGCCGGGAAGACGACCAGGTCCCGGAGCGGGATCAGGGGGATGTTCCGGATGACTTCGCTGTTGCTCAGGGTCTTGCATGGGTCATGCTCCGATCGCCGGCTTGAGTTCGTTCGCAGCCGGCGTCGTTGTCTTCGACCATCTCCCGGGTGATCTCGATCGCGCCGGCCTTCTTCGGCCGACGGGCAGGTCGTACATGAGGTCGAGCATCAGGTCCTCGATGATCGTCCGCAGGCCCCGGGCGCCCAGCCCGCGCTCCAGCGAGCTTGCGGGCGATGGCCTCGAGGGCCTCGTCCGTGAACGTCGAGCGCCGACGCCCTCCATCTCGAAGAGCTTCTGGTACTGCTTGATGATGGCGTTCTTCGGCTTGGTCAGGATGTCCACGAGGTCCTCGAGGCCGAGCTCGGCGAAGACCGCCATGACCGGGATGCGGCCGACGAGCTCGGGGATGAGGCCGTACTTGATGAGGTCCTGGGGGATGAGGTGCCGGAGGAGCGCGTCGGCGGCGTCCGGTCTCGCTGGACCGGGCCTCGGACTTGAATCCCGACCGACGGACTTGCCCATCCTCTGGGCGATGATCTTGTCCAGGCCGATGAAGGCCCCGCCGCAGATGAACAGGATGTTCGTCGTGTCGACCGGGATGAATTCCTGGTGGGGGTGCTTGCGGCCGCCCTGGGGCGGGACGTTGGCGACCGTCCCCTCGATGATCTTGAGCAGGGCCTGCTGGACGCCCTCGCCCGAGACGTCCCGGGTGATGGAGGGGCTCTCGCTCTTGCGGCCGATCTTGTCGATCTCGTCGATGTAGATGATGCCCTTCTGGGCCCGGGCGAGGTTCCCGCCGGCCGCCTGGAAGAGCTTGAGGACGACGTTCTCGACGTCCTCCCCGACGTAGCCGGCCTCGGTCAGGGTGGTCGCATCGGCGATGGCGAACGGCACGGACAGGATCTTGGCCAGGGTCTGGGCCATCAGGGTCTTGCCCGTCCCGGTCGGTCCGATGAGGAGGATGTTGCTCTTGGCGATCTCGACGTCGCCGCCGGCCCGGCGGGCAGGCTGATCCGCTTGTAGTGATTGTAGACGGCCACCGCGATCTTCTTCTTGGCCTGCTCCTGGCCGATGATGTACTCGTCCAGGGCCTTCTTGATCTCCCGGGGCGTGGGGAACGGCGCCGTGCCCGCCGGGGCCTCCGGCTCGCTGGGCCTGTCGGCGTCGATGAGGACATGGGCCACGTCGACGCACCGTCGCAGATGAAGATGCCCCCGGGCCCGGCGATGAGCTTCCTCGCCTGGGCTTGGGAGCGGCCGCAGAAGCTGCACGGACGGCCGCGTTCCGCGGTCCCTGTTCGTTCTCTGTCATGTGTCTCGACCTGAACTCCCGATGAAAGATCGGCGCGATCCGCCCCGTTCCGGAGCCCGCGCCTACGTCCGCGTCCGGGGGCGGGACGTCGATGATCTGGTCGACCAGCCCGTATTCCACGGCCTGCTCGGCGGTCATGATGAAATCCCGTTCGAGGTCCGCTCTGGATCCTCTCGGCCGCCTGGCCGGTGTGCCGGATCAGGATCCGGTTGATGGCTCTCCCGGATCCTCAGGATCTCCCTGGCCTGGATGGCGATGTCGGACGCCTGCCCCTGGAAGCCGCCGAACGGCTGGTGCAGAACGACCCGCGCGTTGGGCAGGGCGATGCCTTTTGCCCGGCCGTCCCCGCCGCCAGCAGGACGGCGGCCATGCTGGCGGCCTGGCCGACGCAGATCGTCGCGATATCGCGAGCTGACGAACTGCATCGTGTCGTAGATGGCCAGGCCCGCCGTGACGGCGCCTCCCGGGGAGTTGATGTAAAGCGAGATCTCCTTCTCCGGGTTCTCCGCCTCCAGAAAGAGCAGCTGGGCGATGACCGCGTTGGCCACCTCGTCGTCGATCTCGGACCCGATGAAAATGATCCGGTCCTTCAGGAGCCGGGAATAGATGTCGTAGGCCCGCTCGTTGCGGCCGTCCTGCTCGACGACGAAGGGGATCAACGTCATTATGTAAGCGTCTTATTCTATTATAGCTTGGCCCAGTAAAAAGTCAATGGTCTTGCGGAAGAGGAGGGTTTCCTCGAGGTCGCCCCGCCGGCCCTCCTTGTTCACCGTTTCGACCACCCGGGCCAGGGGCACCCGGTTGGCCTCGGCCAGCCTCTTCATTTCCTCTTCGATCTCGGACTCCGAGACGGCGATCCCCTCTTTCTCGGCGATCCGGCTCAGGACGAGGTTGTTCCGGATGTTCCGCTCCGCCTGCTTCCGTCCCTCCGCCGCAAGGCCGCGGGCCTGGTCCTCGCCCAAGCGGGCTTGGGGATAGGAGCTCAGGATGCGATTGAGGACGGCCCGGGTCTCCTCTTCGACCAGGCTCTCGGGGAGTTCGACCTCGACCCCGGTCGTGATCTTGGCCAGGAGCTCGGAAGCCATCCGGTTCCTCTCCGCCGCCCGCTTGGAGACGAGGAGCCGTTCCCGGAGCTTGTCCTTCAGCTCGTCCAGGCTCTTGAAGTCGCCCACCGTCTTGGCCAGGTCGTCGTCGAGGGGCGGGAGCTTCTTTTCCTTGATGGACTGGACCTTGAGCCGGTACTCCACGTCCTTCCCGGCCAGCTTTTTGTTGGGATGGTCGGCCGGGTAGGTCACCGTGAAGACCTTTTCCTCCCCGGGCTTCGATCCCGGGAGATGCTCGTTCAGGAAGGCTTCGTTCCCGGCGTGCCCGGCGAGAACGACGGCCTTCTCGAGCGGGAAAGGCTTTCTTCGTTTTCAAGTCGCGTGCCCTGGACCTCGACGACGACGTAGTCCCCGTCGGCCGCTCCCCTTCCCTCCGCGGGCACGTATTCGGCGGCCCGCTGGCGAATGTCCTCGAGAGCGGCTTCGAGCTCCTTGTCCTCGACCGCCTGTTCCCGGCGTTCCAGGCGGATGCCGGTATAGCCCGGGAGGGCGAATTCCGGCATGACCTCGAAGTCCACGACCGCATGAAGCGTCCCGTCGTCCTCGTAGTGGGCGTCCCGGACCACCGGGACGCTCGCCGGCCTCAGGCCGGCGGCCTTGATCTCCTCCTCGAAAGCTTTGGGGACCAGGGAATCGGCGGCATCCTTGCGGATCTCTTCCAGGAACATCCCCCGGACGAGGTCCCGGGGGGCCTTGCCCGTCCGGAAGCCCGCCAGCTTGGCTTTCGCCGCGTATTCCGACAGGACCGTCTCCATCTCCGCCCCGACGGCCGCGGGCGGGATCGAAAGGTCGATCTCCCGGCGGCTCGGGCTGACGGTCCTGAGCTTCTCGGCGCCTGATTCGTGATTCATGGACTTGATCCTTCTTTCACCTGTCCCGAGTGCGGAGCCTGGGCAGAGCGGGGTTCGAACCCGCACTCCTTCGTCAGGAACTAGGTCCTAAGCCTAGCGCGTCTGCCAATTCCGCCACCTGCCCGTATCGTCAATCCGTTCAATAACATGCTCGGAAGGGGGATCCTTGAGGCCGTCCCCTTTCCGGCAAGGAGCATGGAATCGAGGAGGAGGCTGTGAACTGGAAATCAGACCATAGAATTAGCATAAACGGCGCGTCCTGTCAATGGAAGGCTCAGCGCAGGAGCTTCTTCAGCCGGGCGGCGTATTCGGGATTGAGGCCGAGGAGCGTCTTGTAGACCTCCCGGGCGCTGAAATCGTCCTTGAGGTTGAGGTAGACGATGGCCAGGTTGTAGTGGGCCACGGCGTTGTCGGGCTTGAGCTCGATGCATTTCCTCAGGGGCTCCAGGGCCGCCTCGAAGCTCTTGAGCATCATGAGGCCGACCCCGACGTTGAGGTATCCCAACGGGTCGTCGGGGGCGAGCTCGGTGTATTTCTGGAAGCCTTCTATGGACTCCTTCCAGCGCTTGGCCAGCGAATAGCTGTAGCCGATATTGTATTGCGCGGACGCGTAGTCCGGCTTGAGGGCGAGCGCGTCCCGGAACGCCTGGACGGCCTCGTCGGTCCGATTGAGCTTGAGGAACATGATGCCGAGGTTGAACACGGCGAGCTCGTTCTTCGGATTTATCTCGATGATCTTCCGGGCGGCTTCGATGGCCTTGTCGTACTGGCCCGCTTCGTCGTACATTTGGATGATCTTGCCGTAATACGTGGTGGCGCCCTCGGGGTTGAGTCCGACGAGCGTCTTATAGATCGCCTCGGCCTTGTCCAGGCTCTTCGCCCGGACATAGGCGTCCGCCAGGGTGAAGTTGGTCTTCACGTCGTTGGGCTGGAGCTTCAGCGCCTCGGACAGCGCGGCCACCGCCGCTTCGGGCTGGTCGAGCGCCAGGCGGCACAGCCCCAGCCGAAGCATGACCGGTCCAGGGATTCTCCGGTTTCAGGGCGATGTATTTTCCGTACGCGTCGGCGGCTCGGGCATAGTCCTTGGACTCCTCATAGGCCGTGCCAAGGTCCAGGAAAGCTTCCGTTCGGCTCGGGTCGAGTGCGACAGCCTTCTCGAGGGAAGCGATGGCGTCGCCATAGCGCTGGATGCGGAGATACAGGGATCCGAGGCTGTGGTGGGCGGCGATCCGACCGGGATCGAGGGCGATGACCTTCTCATAGGCCCCCGCCGCGGCGGCGACGTCCCTCTGCTGTGCATAGACCGTAGCCAGCAGGGCGTGGGCCTCGACGAGCGACGGGTCCAGGCTGACGGCCTTTTCCAGGTACATCCGGGCGGCCGACGTCTCGTCCATCATGGCCGCGAGCCGGCCGGCCAGATAAGCCCCCTCGAGCCCCGCGAAGTAATCCTCATGGACCGCGTCCTTGAGAGGGGTCGCCCGGGCCGCGCCGGAGAGCCCCGAGAAGGCGCTGGCCGGGACGACGCTCTTCAGCCTTTCGAGAGCCAGGACGATGCCGATCACCCGGCCGTCGATGTCGACGACGGGACTTCCCGAGAACGACGCCGGAACGGCCAGGGAGACATCCAGGCATCTCCGGCCGGGCTCGATATCGAGAAATCCCCGGATCGTCCCCTCGGACACGACGATCTGACCCGTCTCGTTGGCGCCCACGGCGAAGATGCGGGCTCCGACGGCCGGGGCCTCCCCCGAGGCCGCGGCGAGCGGCGCGAGCTTGCCTTTGAGCTTGAGGAGGGCGACGTCGCAGGATTTCGAGAGCGCCGCGACCCCTTCGACCTTGAGCTTTTTCCCCTTGGCGTTGGTCGCCTCGGCGTCGAAGGCCCGGCTGACCAGGTGATAGCTCGTGACGACCACGTCCTCGGAAATGGCGAATGCCGTCCCCCTGGCGATCTCCTGTTTGTTCTCCCCGAGGAACAGGATCGACACGGCGCCCGGCGAGCACTGGTCAAGGAGCTTCATGGCCTCGGCCGTCTGGGAGGCAGCCGGCGCCGGGAACGCCGCCGCCAGCGCCGTCAAGAACAGGATCCCCAAACCCTTACAGGACTTCATCGCCACCTCCTTCTCGCGCACAAAGGAAAGCCGAGAAATCTTGCTTGACCTCAATCTACACGCGACCGGGGGGCAAAGTCAACAACGCGGGAGCCGCCCTCCGGCCGCCCGATTGACAAATCCCCCGCTGTCGGCTAGGTTGAAAAGGCCCATGGGAAAGAACCGCCTGCCTCTCGCCATTCTCCTTGCCGCGATCGCCCTCTGCGCCGGCCTCTTCCTCCTGCGCGGGCGCCGGGGCATGGTGGACTTCGAAGTGAACTACGAGGCCGGGAAGCGGATCCGGGCAGGAGAGTCCCTCTATCGCGGCGAGGACGGCCATTATCAATTCAAGTACCCGCCCTTCTCCGCCCTTCTCTACGTCCCCGTATCCCTTCTGCCTTCGGACACCGCTAAAACAGCCTGGTTCCTCGTTGTCCTCGGCTCCACGGTCCTGGTCTTTCAGTTCGCGTTCGCCCTCGCCCGGCCGGAAGGCGGGCAGGTCCTACTGCTCAGGATCGCCCCGCCTCTCATCCTGGCCAAGTGCTTCCTGCGGGAGCTCTATCTCGGCCAGATCAACGCCCTGATCACGGCCCTCATGCTCGGAATGGTCCTCCTTCTTGTCCGGGGACGTCCCTCTCTCCGCCGCGAGGGTGCCGCGGGGGGCCTCTGGGGGATCTCCACCGCCCTGAAGCCGTACTCGGCCATCTTCCTCCCCTATTGGGTCCTGCGGAGGAAATGGCTTGCCCTCGGCACCGGCTTCGCCGCCTTGGTCCTGGCTTTCCTGGGCCCTTCTCTGTACTTCGGATTTTCCGGAAACCTGCTCGTCCACCGGGAATGGATCGGATCGCTATCGCGGTCGACCCCGGCCCTCTTCGATACCCAGGACAACATCTCCCTCATCGCCATGTTCACGAAGTGGACCGGCCGGCCGGGCCTGTCCGGGACCCTTTATCTCCTGGGCGTCGCCGCCCTCGCTCTGGGCTTCCTCGGGCTCATGGCCCGGGGCCGCAGGGTCAAGGAACCGATGGTCCTCGAATCCGGCGTGCTCCTCGCGCTCATCCCGCTCATCTCGCCTCTCGGCTGGGACTATACGCTCCTATCCTCTGTCCTTGTCATCATGCTCGTATTGAAGCGCATCGGCGTCCTTTCCGGGCCCGCCCGGGCTTTTCTCATCGTCAATTTCTGCGTTTTCGGGCTCTCCCTGTTCGACCTGATGGGCCGGGGCCTGTATGCCCGATTCATGGCCCTGTCGATCCCGACCGTGAACGCCCTGGTTTTCATAGGATACGCCGCCTGGATCCGAATGAAGGGGCTGGACTGAGGGATGGGCGGTCCAGCGGGCCCCGTGGCGATGAAGGAGAGGCGGGCGACCTTCGCCGTCTGGCTCTTCGTTCTCCTCGGAAGCGGCGCCCTTGTCCTGATGACGCTGGCCGCTCCCATCCTCCGCTCACGGTCTCCCCGGCTATCCGCCCTGCTTTACGCCGTTTTCGCCCCGCTGTGTCACCAGGACGCAGGACGATGCCTCCACCTGGCCGGCTACCCCATGGCCGTTTGCGGCCGCTGTTTCGGGATCGACGTCGGATTTGCCCTGGGCGCCCTGCTCTATCCGTTCTTCAAGGGCTTCGCCCGGCCGTCCGCTCCGGGGATCCGGCCGTTCCTCCTGGCTTCCCTCCCTATCGTCCTGGACGGCGCCGGCAACATCCTCGGTCTCTGGTCGAGTCCGATCGGCGTCCGCTTCGCCACCGGCCTGCTCTGGGGCGCCGTCCTGCCGCCTTTTATCATCGCCGGCCTGCACGAGCTCGCGATGCGTTCCCCCGGCTTCCGGCCCCGCGTCCATGGGCCCCGCTTGAATTCACGGGGCTAACGTCATAGAATAGGGCGGATAGGTCGAGGAGATCAACGCATGAACGAACAACGTCCCTCGATGCTCACGCCCGCCCTCCTCGGGGGCGCGGTCGCCGGCATCCTCTCGGGGCTTCCGTTCCTGAACTGCCTGTGCTGTTTCTGGATCATCGGCGGGGCCATGCTGGCCGCCTACCTGCTGGCCAAGGAATCGCCCGTCTCTCTCACCGCGGGGGACGGAGCCGTCGTCGGGGCCCTCGCCGGGCTCTCGGCGGCGGTCGTCGATTCCCTCATCAGCCTCCCTCTCCGCGGGCCTCAACCTGGCCGTGATGCACCGGATGATCGACCGCCTCTCCGAATTCGCCGACGAGATGCCTTCGGGCTGGGAGAGCTGGATCGACAGGAGCGCCGGGGGCTTCTCGCGTCACCATGTTCTTCCTCGGGCTCTTCCTGTCCGCGGTGATCTTCGCGGCCGTCGGGGCGCTCGGCGGGGTCATCGGGGCGTCCCTGTTCGGCCGCAAACCCCAAGCCCCCCCAAGGGAGCGAACGTTGCGCCTTAAAACCCAGGTCATCGTCAACCCGGAATCCAACCAGGGCCGGACCCGCCGGCGGTGGGCGGAGATCAAGGAGGGACTCCGCCATTTCGTCAAGGAATTCCGCTACGATTTCACGGAAAAGCCCTTCGAGGCCATCGAGATGACCCGGGCCGCCATCAAGGACGGCTCGGAGCTCATCATCGGGGTCGGCGGCGACGGGACCATGAACGAGATCGCCAACGGCTTCTACGAGGACACGCGGATCATCAACCCCGAGACCAGCCTGGGCATCGTGCCCGTCGGGGACGGGCTGCGACCTGACCAAGAGCCTGAACATCCCGTCCCGGCTCAAGGACGCCCTCAAGGTCATCACCGAAGCTCCCTCGGCCCGGATCGACGTCGGCCGGGCGAGGTTCCGGTCGGCCTCCGGGGCGCCGATGGAGCGCGTTCTTCCTCAACATCGCCGACTTCGGGATCGGCGGCGAGGTCGTCCAGAAGGTCAACGAGCGCCGCCTGGAGCGCAAGGCCTCGTCCTATGTCCGCTGCCTGGTCGCGACCATGGCCCAGTACCGGAACAAGAGGCTCGGGATCCGGATCGACGGCCGGGACCTCCCGGATGGCGACTACCTGATCGGCGCCGTCGCCAACGGCAGGGTCTTCGGCAAGGGCATGAAGGTCGCCCCCGAGGCCATGCTCGACGACGGGCTCTTCGATACGGTCCTCGTCAAGGGCATGCGGTTCCTCGAGTTCTGCCGCCACGGCTGGAAGCTCATCAACGGCAGCCACCTCTCCCACCCCAAGATCAGCCTCATCCGCGGCCGACGCGTCGAGGCCGTGTCCCGGACGGAGGACGACGTCCTCCTCGAGCTCGACGGCGAACAGCTGGGCAGCCTGCCGGCGACGTTCGAGATCGTGCCCGGGGCCATGCTCGTCAAGGGTTATCCGGCGACCTGAACGTCCGTCCGGCCCGTCGCGGCTTCCGGACAGGCGAACCCGTTCCGGCAGACCGGCGCTCATCAAGGTCGAGTTGCAGGATCGTCGCGGCGCCGGATCAACCGGGCTTGTTCAGGGCATAAAGGCGCGGGTCGTTGGTGAGGACGAGCTTCCCGTCGGCGTCATAATATTTGTAGATGATGGTCCGGGTCCGGATATTCGCGTTCTTGTAGCCCGCCTGGATCCGCTTGATGTAGTTCCGCGTCTCCGGGTAGGGCGGGATGCCCTTGTATCTTTTGACGGCTTCCTGTCCGGCGTTGTAGGCGGCCAGGACGAGGCTCGTTTTCCCCTGATAGAGCTTGATCAGGTCCTTGAGGTATTTCGTCCCGCCCTCGATGTTCTCTTCGGGGTCCACGAAATCGTTGACGCCGTAGGCCTTGGCCGTGGCCGGCATGAGCTGCATGAGCCCGATGGCTCCCTTCGCGCGAGACGGCGAAGCTCTCGTAGTTGGACTCGGCCCGGATGATGGCGTGGATGAGCTCCGGCTCGATGCCGTGCTTCTTCGCCACCTTCCGGACGACCGGATCGTACGTTCTCCTGCGAGGAGTCCCGGGGCACGGCCCCGAGCGACAAGGAAACCCCCGCAAAAAGGAAGATGGTCCCGGCCACAAGCAGTCTTTTCATGATTCTATTGACCCCATCATGCACAAAACGCCCCGGATTATGCAATCCCCCCTTGGGGTGATTTTCGGGGGTTACTCCCGGGCCAGCTTTTCGACCAGGGCGGGGCTCTCTGCGAGGGCCCCGTCCAGAGCCGCGGGGTCCGATCCCCCGGCCTGGGCGAAATCCGGCCGGCCGCCGCCCCCGCCGCCGACGAGCGGGGCGAGTTCCCTGATGACGGCCCCGGCCTGGACCCGGGACGTCAGGTCCTTGGTCACCGAGACGACCAGGAAGGCCTTGCTCCCCTGGGCGGAGCCGAGGATGACGACCCCCGAGCCGAGCTTCTGCTTCAACGAATCGGCGAGGTCCCTGAGCTCGGTCATGTCGAGGCCTTCGACCTTCCGGACCATGCACGGGGATGCCCTTGACCGTCCGGACATCGTCGCCCTCTTCCTCCGAAGCTGCTCTCGGGCGAGCTTCCGGCGCAGGGCCCTGTTCTCTTTTTCGGCCTCTTCGAGGGCCGCCCGGAGCTTATCGATCCTGGGCAGGACCTCCTTCCGGGGGACGCCGAGCCCCTGCTCCACGCCCGCCATCAGGTCCTCGAGCTCCTGGACGATGGCGGAAGGCCTCCTCGCCCGGTCACGGCCTCGATCCGGCGCATCCCGGCCGCGACACTCGATTCCGAGAGGATCTTGAACAGCCCGATCTCGCCCGGTGGAATGGACGTGGATCCCGCCGCAGAGCTCCTTGCTGAAGTCCCCGACCCGGACGAGCCGGACGGTCTCTCCGTATTTCTCCTCGAAGATGGCCATGGCCCCTTCCCGGATGCCCTCTTCGAGGGTCGTGATCTTGGTGTGACGCCGAGGTCCTCCCGGATCTTCTCGTTGACCAGGTCCTCGACCTTCCGGATCTCCTCCGGCCTCAAGGCGGCGAAATGGGTGAAATCGAACCTCAGCCGCTTGTCCGAGACGAGCGAGCCGGCCTGCTTGACGTGGTCCCCCAGGACCTGGCGCAGGGCGGCATGGAGAAGATGGGTCGCGGTGTGGTTCCCGGAGATCGCACTCCGGCGGGCCAGGTCGGCCCGGACGTCGACGCGGTCTCCCGCGGCCAGGGTCCCGGCCAGGGCTTTGACCCGGTGGGCGATGATCTCGGGCGTGAGATAGTAGGCGTTCTCGACGAGGCCGGAAAAACGGGCGTTCTTGAGGACGCCCGTATCCCCCACCTGTCCTCCGGCCTCGGCGTAGAACGGCGTCCGGTCGAGGACGACCTCTCCTTCCTCTCCGGGGCCGAGCGCGGGCGGCGCGCTTCCCGTCCTTGAGGATGGCCAGGACCTCGGCGTCCTGGACCTCGGCCGACTCGTGAGCGACGGACCGGACCTTGAGGTCCTTCAGATCCTCGTAGACCTTCCTGGCCTTCTGCTTGAGTCTCGCCCTTCCAGGACTGCCGGGCCCTTTCCTTCTGGTTCTCGAGCTCGCTGGAAAAGCCCGCCTCGTCGACCGCCAGCCTCTCTTTCGGCGGCCAGTTCCTGGGAGAGGTCGAGGGGGAAGCCGAAGGTGTCGTAGAGCTTGAAGGCCTTGTCGCCCGGAGATCGTCGTCCGGCCCTCCGTTCCGGGTCTCCGCGACGATACTGATCGAAGATACGGAGCCCGGAGGCCAGGGTCGACGGCGAACCGCTCCTCCTCGGACAGGCAGACCCGGGAAATGTAGTTCATGGAGGCCAGGAGCTCGGGATAGGCGTCCTTCATGATGTCGCCCGACGCCGCCCGTGAGCTTGTAGAGGAAAGGCTCGTTCGATCCCGAGGAGGTTGCCGTGCCGGAAGGCCCGGCGGATGAGGCGCCGCAGGACGTAGCCCCGGCCGTCGTTGGCCGGGCGTCACGCCGTCGCCGATGAGAAAGGTCACGGCCCGGATGTGGTCGGCGATGATCCGGACCGAGATGTCGCCTTCGTCGCCGGCCGGGTACTCCCGCCCGGCGATCTCGCAGATCGCCTCGATGAGCGGCATGAAGAGGTCGGTGTCGTAGTTGCTCGTCTTCCCCTGGAGGACGGCGGCCATCCGTTCCAGGCCCATCCCCGTGTCGATGGACGGCGACGGGAGCGGGTCGAGGACGCCCCCTTCCGTCCTGGTTCTTTTCCATGAAGACGAGGTTCCAGAGCTCGACGAACCGGTCGCTCCCCTTTTCGATGAGGGCGCACGGGTCGCCCGGCTCGATGTCCTCGCCGAGGTCGTAGTGGATCTCCGAGCAGGGACCGCACGGGCCCGTCTCTCCCATGGACCAGTAATTGTCCTTTTTCCCGTAGCGGAAGATCCGGTCCGGCCGGGACGCCGATGTCCCCGGCCCAGATCGCGAAGGCTTCGTCGTCCTCCTCGTAGACCGTGACATAGAGCCGGTCCGGGTCGAGCCGAAGACGCCGGTCATGAGCTCCCAGGCAAAGGCGATGGCCTCCTTCTTGAAATAATCGCCGAAGGAGAAGTTGCCGAGCATCTCGAAGAAGGTGTGATGCTTGGCGGTCCGGCCGACCGTCTCCAGGTCGTTGTGCTTCCCGCTGACGCGCATGCACTTCTGGACGGAGACGGCCCGCGCTGTAGCTCCGCGTCTCCAGGCCGAGGAAGATGTTCTTGAACTGGTTCATCCCCGCGTTGGTGAACAGGATCGTCGGGTCGTCCTTGGGAAGGAGCGACGAGCTCTTGACGACCTTGTGGCCCCGGCGGGCGAAGTACTCGAGGAAGGTTTCGCGGATCTCGCTGCGATGTCATCGAGCCTCTTCTTCCGGTCCTCCCCTCCACGCGTTCGACCTTGCTCATCTGCTTTTCCATCTCCTCCAGGGCGATGTCCAGGGTCGATTGGATGCCCATGACCCGGAGCTTGAAGTTGTCCGGGTTGGACGAGTACTTCATGCCCTGCTCGAAGGAGATGTAGCCGTCCCGGTAGAGCTGGTAGATCGACTGGTCGAACGTCTGCATGCCGTATTGGGAGACGCCGGACGCGATCGCGTCCTGGATGAGGGTCGTCTTTTCCCGGTCCGCGATGCACTCCGCGATGTAGGGCGTGGAGATCATGACCTCGACGGCCGGGACCCGGCCCTGGCCGTCCATCCGCGGGATCAGCCGCATCGAGATGATCGCCTTCAGGATGCTGGCCAGCTGGAGCCGGACCTGGCGCTGGTGGTGGGGGGCGAAGACCGAGATGATGCGGTTGATGCTCTCGGGAGCGTCCAGGGTGTGGAGGGTGCTGAAGACGAGGTGGCCCGTCTCGGCGGCCAGGAGGGCCGTCTCGATGGTGTCCAGGTCGCGCATCTCGCCCACCAGGATGACGTCGGGGTCCTCGCGGAGGCAGGCGCGCAGGCCCCGCGCGAACGACGATGACGTCCATGCCCGACCTCCCTCTGGCTGATGGAGCTCTTCTTGTCCTTGTGGAGGTACTCGATCGGGTCCTCGATGGTGATGATGTTCTCCCGGCGGTAGGTGTTGATGTAGTCGAGCATGGCGGCCAGCGTCGTCGTCTTGCCGCTCCCGGTCGTCCCGGTGACCAGGACGAGGCCGCGCTGATAGAAGGCGATCTTTTCCAGGACCTCGGGCAGGAGGAGCTGGCGGATGGTCTTGACCTCGAGCGGGATGATCCGGAGGGCGATGGCCAGCGAGCCGCGCTGGTGGAAGATGCTTCCCCGGAAACGGCCGAATCCCGGCAGGCTGTAGGCCAGGTCGATGTCCAGGTCCTCCTGTGAGGCGCTTCTTCTGGTAGTCCGTCATCATCTGGTTCGCCAAGTTCCTCGGTGTCCTGGGTCGTGAGCCGGGGAAAGCCCGTCAGCGGCGTCAGCGTCCCGTGGACCCGGATCATCGGGTGGTTCCCGGCCTTCAGGTGGACGTCCGAAGCGTCCCTCTCGATGGCGATCTTCAGGAATTCATCGATGACCATGGCCGTCTCCTTGATCCCGAATTTATCAGAGATATGTCAACCAATGGTACCTGTCCTCGCGGGCCCCGTTGATCGACGGCGAAGAACTCCTCCTGGAGCTTCTCCGTGACGGGCCCCCGGCGGCCCGAGCCGACGGTGATCTTGTCGATGGACCGGATCGGCGTGATCTCGGCCGCCGAGCCGGTGAAGAAGACCTCGTCGGCCGTATAGAGCATCTCGCGGGGGATCGTCTCCTCGACGAGCTCGATCCCCAGGTCCCGGAGGATGGTCGATGACCGAGTCCCGGGTGATGCCCGGGCAGGACCGAGGCCGACAGGGACGGCGTGTGGACCTTGCCGTTCAGTGACCAGGAAGATGTTCTCCCCGCTCCCCTCGCTGACGTGGCCCCGGATGTTCAGGGCGATCCCCTCCGCATAGCCGTCGAGGATGGCTTCCATCTTGATGAGCTGGGAGTTCATGTAGTTGGCTCCGGCCTTGGCCAGGGCCGGGAAGGTGTTGGGGGCCATCCGCCACCAGGTCGAGACCTTGACGTCGATCCCCTTCTCCAGGGCCTCCTCGCCCAGGTACTGGCCCCATTCCCAGACGAGGATGGAGCAGTCCACCGGGTTCGGGAAGGGATCGACGCCGAGCGTCTCGTATCCCCGGTAAACGATCGGGCCGGACGTAGCAGGCCTTGAACCCGTTGGCCCGGACGGTGTCCAGGACGGCCCGGTTGAATTCGTCCTGGGTGTAGGGGATCTCCATCCTGTAGATTTTGCAGGAGTTATAAAGCCGCTTCGTATGGTCCTTGAGCCGGAAGAGGGCCGTTCCTTTCGGCGTGTCGTAGGCCCGGAGGCCCTCGAAGAGGGAGCTCCCGTAGTGGACGACATGCGAGGCGACATGGATCGTGGCTTCCTTCCAGGGGACGAGTCGGCCGTTCATCCACACGATCCCGTTCTCGTTGAAAGGACTCATGCCCGGCTCCTCAGACGGTTTTTCGCGCCTTTTTGGTTTCCTTCATGGTATCCCAATCGCCGGCGCCAAGTCAAATCCCCGCCCGTCAGACCGATTCCCCGCAATGGGGGCAGGCCCTGGATTTCAGGGGCAGGGGCCGGCGGCAGTTCCAGCAGAGGGCGGCCTTGCGGGCTTCCCGGGCCTTGATCCGCGAGAAGATGTCCTCGATCTCGGAGCTCTTCGTGTCGCGCCCCTTGAAGAGCGGAAAGCCCCCGGATGATCTCCCCGGCGCCCTGGTAACGGTCCTCGACCTTGGCCGCCAGGCATTTCATGATGATCTCGTCGACCTCCTTCGGGACCTTGTGGTTCCTGATCCGGGGAGGCGTGATCTTCCCCTGCTGGGCTTTTTCCAGGATCTTGAAGGGGTCCGGGTCGAAGATGGGCGGCCGCCCGATGATCATCTCGTAGAAGATACAGCCGATGGAATAGACGTCCGAGGCGTAGGAGGCCTTCCCCATGAACTGCTCGGGAGCCATGTAGGGCGGAGAGCCGATCCGGGTCGAGGCGTAGGGGACGGAATTCAGCCAGGCCGACGTCCCGAAGTCGGTGATCTTGACCGTCGCGTCCTCGGAGACCATGATGTTGGACGGCCGGAGGTCCCGGTGGATGATCTTGTTCTTGTGGGCGTGATCGATCCCGTAGGCGACCTGACGGACGTAGTCCATGGCCTGCTCGCAGTCGAGGACCTTCTCCTTCTCGAGGATCCGCTCGAGCGTCCTGCCCTTGACGTATTCCATGACCATGAAGAAGACGTTCTTCTCCTTCTCGGCCGAGATCATCCGGACGATGTTCGGGTGGTTGAGGGCGGCCTGGAGCCGGGGCTCCTTGAGCAGCTTGTAGAGCTCGACGGACTGCTTGTGGGGGACCTTGAGGGCAACCTTGATGTCGAGCCAGGTGTCCTTGGCCAGGAAGACCGACCCGAACCCCCCGCTCCCGAGGGACCGGATGATCTCGTACTTGCCGACCTTCTGTCCTTGCAGGAACATGTCACCCGTTCCAGAAGTGGGCGATCATCCCGACGGCGACGATCGTCGCGGTCTCGGCCCGGAGGACGGTCCTTCCCAGGCTGACGGCTTCGAAGCCCGCGTTCTCGAGCATCGTCTCCTCGGCCTCCGTCCAGCCGCCTTCGGGCCCCGTACAGGAGGACCGCGTCCGGCGGGCCGCGGAAGACCCTCCGGGCCCGGTCAGGACCTCTCCGAGAGGCGTCCCGCCGCTCTCGGAAGATAAAGGCGGCGCTCTCCCGGCCGCGCCGGCCGGCGAATCCCTCGAGCGGCGTGGACGGCCCGATCGAGGTCGCGGTCGACCGGCGGCTCTGCTTGGCCGCCTCGAGGGCGATCTTCCTCCAGCGCTCGATCTTTTTCCCTCCGTCCCCGGCGAGGCCGTGAAGCGACCGGGCCGTGATGAGGGGCACGACCGCCGCCACGCCGAGCTCGGCGGCCTTTCGGACGACGAGGTCCATGTTCGCGGGCTTGATCAAGGCCTGGCCGAGCGTGATCCCGACCCCGGTGTCAGCAGCCATCGGCCGGCCCGACGAGCCGGACGCACGTCCGGTCCTTCCCGATGACCTCGACCTCGGCCAGGTACCGCTTCCCTTCCCGATCGAAGACCCAGATCCGCTCGCCCGCCTTGATCCGGGCCACCCGGGCCAGGTGATGGTGTTCGGCCCCTTCGAGCCAGGCCCGAGAGGCGGCGGGGTCGATCCGCTCCAGGAAGAACTGTTTCGACGTCAACGGTCCCGTCCATCTCCCGTCAATGGAATAGGTTCCTGACCTTCGACGCGACGCTCCGGTCCACGGCGTCGACGACCTCCCCCCGAAGCTCGGCCAGCTTGAGGAGAAGGGCCTTCTGCTCCTTGGTCAGATCGGACGGCGTCTTCACGACGACCTTCACGAAAAGATCCCCCTTTCGATGGCCCCCGACGTCGCGGATCCCCTTGCCCTTGAGCCGGAAGGTCTCGCCGGACTGGACGCCGGCCGGGACCTTGAGGATCTCGCTCCCCTCGAATGTCGGGATCTCGACCCGCGCGCCCAGGGCGGCCTGGGCGAAGGAGAGCGGGATCTCGCAGATGAGGTCGTTCCTTTCGCGCTCGAAAAAATCGTGCTTCCGGACGCGGGTGATGACGTAGAGGTCGCCCCGGGGCATGCCCTGGTCCCCGGCTTCCCCTTCGCCGGCGACCCGGAGCCGTGTGCCGTCGTCGACGCCGACCGGGATCTTGATCTTCAGGGTCGTCCGGTCCTTGACCTTGCCCGCGCCCTGGCACGTCCCGCAGGGCGAGGCGATGATCTCGCCGGCCCCCCGGCAGTGGGAGCACGTCCGGGAGACCGTGAAGAACCCCTGTTGGTACCGGATCTGGCCCCGGCCCTGGCAGGCAGGGCAGGCCGTCTTCTGGGTCCCCGGCTTGAGCTTCGAACCGTCGCAGGCGGGACAGCGCTCGTGCCGCGTGAGCTTGATCTCCTTCTCGGCGCCCAGGACCGCCTCGTCGAGGCCGATCTCGAGCTCGAGGGCCAGGTCCCTCCCCCGTTGGGGTCGGTCCGCCCGGCGCCTGTCCGCGCCGCCGAAGAGGTCGCCGAAGCTGAACCCGAAGAAATTCCCGAGGATGTCCTCGAAATCCGTGAACACCGACGGATCGAACCCCGGGGCGCCCCGGCCCCTCAGTCCCTCCGCCCCGTACTGGTCGTAGACGGACCTTTTCTCCGGGTCGATGAGGACGCTATAGGCTTCGGCGGCCAGCTTGAATCGCTCTTCGGCTTCGCGGTTCCCGGGATTCCTGTCCGGATGGTGTTTGAGCGCGGCCTGCCTGTAGGCCTTCTTGATCTCTTCCGGGGATGCCTGCGCCGGCACTCCCAGGATCCGGTAATAGTCTTGTTCGGACATGCTCCTACTTTCTCAGCTCCCCCCGGCCTTCCTTCTCCATGATCCTGTCGATGTCTTCCGACGACAGCCCCGACGAAGCCCTGACCTGGATCCTCTGCTGGCGGCCCGTGGCCACGTCCTTCGCCGAGACCTTGACGATCCCGTCGGCGTCGATCTCGAACGTGACGTCGATCTGGGGGACTCCCGCCGGCGCCGGCTCGATGCCGACGAGCTCGAACGTGGCCAGGGACTTGTTCAGGGACGCGACGTCGTTCTCGCCCTGGAGGACGTGGATCCGGACCCGCCTCTGGTTGTGCTCGACGGTCGTGAACGGCTGGCTCTTCTTGGCCGGAATGGTCGTGTTGCGCTCGATGATCTTCTGGAACGTGTCGCCCTCGGTTTCGATGCCCAGGGAGAACGGCGTGACGTCCAGGAGAAGGACCAGGTCGTTGACCTCGCCCTTCAGGATCCCCGACTGGATGGCCGCGCCCATGGCGACGATCTCGTCGGGATTGACGTGCTCGGCGGGCCTCTTGTTGAAGAACTTCGCGACCTTCTCCCGGATCAGGGGCATCCGCGTCTGGCCGCCGACGAGGATGATCTCGCCGATGCCGTCCGGCCCGAGCCGGCCGTCGCCGAGGGCGCGTTCGATGAGCGGGATCGTCCGGTCGACCAGATCGCCCGTCAGGTCCTCGAGGAGACGGCGCGAGAGGAGTCTTCCGGATGTGCTTGGTCCCCGCGCCCTTGGACGAGATGAACGGCAGGTTGATCTCGGTTTCCATCGTGAAGGACAGCTCCCGCTTGGCCCTTCTCGCAGGCTTCCTTGACCCGCTGGAGGGCGAGCTTGTCCTGAAAAAGGTCCGCGCCGCCCTCCTTCCGGAATTCGTCGACGATCCATTCGACGATGCGGTTGTCGAAATCCTCGCCGCCCAGGTAGGAGTCGCCGTTCGTCGCGAGGACGTGGAAGACGCCGTCGTTGATCTCGAGCAGGGTGACGTCGAAGGTCCCTCCCCCCATGTCGAAGACGGCCGCCGTGACGTTCTTCTTCGTGTTCAGGCCGAACGCCAGGCTCGCCGCCGTCGGCTCGTTGATGACGCGGAGGACGTTGAGCCCGCTGATCCGGCCGGCGTCCTTGGTGGCCTGCCGCTGGCTGTCGTTGAAATGGGCGGGCACGGTGATGACGGCGTCGGTGACCTTGTCGCCCAGGTAGGATTCGGCGCACTTCCTGAGATAATCCAGGATCATGGCCGAGATCTCCTGGGGCGTCAGGACCTGGGGATCGAGAGCGATCATGACGTCGCCGTTGGCCGCTTCGATCAGGCGGTAGGGCAGCCTTTTCTGGGCCGCGACGACCTCGGGGGAGTTGAACTTGCGGCCGATCAGCCTCTTGACCGCGAAGATCGTGTTCTCCGGATTCGTCAGGGCCTGGCGCATGGCCAGGTTGCCGATCAGCCTCTCTCCGGAGGTCGTGAAGGAGACCACCGAGGGCGTGGTGGGAAAGCCCTCCAGGTTGGGGATGACGACGGGGCTCTCCCCGTCGAGATAGGCGACGCAGGAGTAGGTCGTGCCCAGATCGACCCCGATGACGCGCCCCATGGTTCAGGCCCTTCTTCGGGACGACGACCTTGACCAGGGCCGGACGGAGGAGGCGGGAATGGAGCATGTAGCCCTTCTGCAGCACCTCGCCGACCTCGGGCTCGCTCACGCCCTCGGATTCCTCGGTGATCATGGCGTGATGGACGTTCGGGTCGAACGTCTTGTCCTTGATCTCGATGGGCCGGACGCCTCTCTTGAAGAGGGCGCTCTGGAACATCCGGTAGATCAGCTCGATGCCGTCGCGAAAGCTCTTCCCGTCGGGGGACGCGTCCGCGGCGCCGAGGGCCCGTTCGAAGTTGTCCAGGACCCCGAGGAGCTCGAGCAGGAGCTCGCTCAGGGCGAACTGGGTGTACTCGGTCTTCTCGCGCTCGACCCGCTTCCTCAGGTTGTCCATATCGGCCATAGCCCTGAGGTACTGGTCCCTGATCTCGTCTCTCTCCTTCCTGAGCTGGCGCATCTCGGCGTCCCTCTTGCGGGCCTTGAGGTGCCGGCCTTCGTCGTTCGCCGGTGCGGGGGGCTCGCTCGGAGCCGCCACGGGCGCGGCTGCGCCCGCCGGGACCCCGGCCCCCGGCGCCCCCTCCTCCTCCGGGGGTTTCTGCGGGATATATTCGATCTCTTCGGCTTTCTTGTCGTCTTCGGGATCGTTCATAGCGAGACCTCTTGATCGGAGGACGTGATGGCGCGGCTCAGCCGCTTGGCGACGCTGTCGACCAGCGGGATGATCTTTTCGTACGGGATCCTCTTCGGCCCGATGATCCCCAGCGAACCGAGGACCTGGTTGCCGGTCCCGTAGTGGGACAGGATAAGGGAGCAATCCCGGATGTCAGGGCTGTCGACCTCCGAGCCGATCAGGACCTTGACCCGGTCGAGGCTGATGAGGTCCGACAGGAGCTTGGCCAGGTTGGCCTTTTCCTCGAAGCTCTGGAAAAGCGCCTCGAGCCGCCCGCCGCCGAAGCGGTCGGCTTTATTGAGGAGCCTCGAGGTCCCCTGGAAGATGATCCGGCTGTTCGCGGATTCCTGGCTGACGTAGGTCCGGACCAGTCCCGACAGCTTCTGGATGAGGTCCTCGTATTTCAACCTGTATTTCGGGAGCTCCCGGAACAGAAAATCGCGGATGAACAGGAGGTTCTTGCCCCGGAAGTTCAGGTTGACGTACTGGGCGGCCCTATCGAGCTCGACCTGGGTGAACGGCGTCCGGCTTTCCACGATCTGGGTCAGCACCATCTGGAAGGGCGTGACCAGGATGGCCATGACCTTATCCTCGGCGACCTTCATGAACCGGAGGTGGCGGAACGGGATCTGGGATATGCGGGGGGAGATGACGAACCCCAGGTTGTCGGAGTGCACGGCAAGGACCCTGGAGACCTCGACAAGGAGGGAGTCGAGGTCGCCCCGCTTCGAGCCCAGGTCCTCCGGGACCAGGGCCGTCTCGTCCCGGGGGAAGAGGGCTTCGGCCAGGAGGCTGTTCACATAGAATCTCAGGCCTTCGTCCGTCGGGACGCGCCCGGCCGATGTGTGGGGCTGGGACAGGTATCCTTTCGCCTCCAGGCGGACCATGACGTTCCGGAGGGTCGCCGGAGAGCCGGGAAAGCGCTTCTTTCTGAAGACCTCGCCCGAGCTGACGGGCCGGCCGCCTTCGAGGTAGGCCTCGACGATGAGCTTCAGGACGCGCTGTTCCTTATCCTTCAATATAGACGTATCCATTATGCTTCTAAAAAATTTATAGCATGCAGGGGCGGTTTAGTCAACGCGCGGGAGATCAGAGGATCCTCAACCCGGCATAGCCGACGACCTCACGATCGTCGCCGGTGACGTCTCCGGACGTCGCGTAGCGGACGAGTTCGGCTTTAACGGCGCCCAGTTCCCGGGCCGCGACCAGAGCGGCTGTCACGGGCTGAAAGCCGCACATGCTGATGCGTTCCCGAACGACCGTCCGGAAGAGACCTTCGGGGTCGAGGGCGAGGACGCGGCCGATGGCCAGTCCGTCCTTTTCCTTGGCCTCGGCGCGGCTCACATAGTGGCTCATGTCCGTGCTGGCTACGATGAGGACGTCGCGGCCGAAGCCGCGCACGGACTCGGCCACGGCCTTCCCCAGGCCTTCGAGGTCCTCGTAGCCGGCCGTATGGGAGACGCAGACCGGAACGATGGAGACGTGCTGGAACGAGGCGCTGAAGAAAGGGGACCTGGACTTCGAGGGAGTGTTCCTTCTCATGGGCTTTCGCGTCGCTTCGGCAGGCCGGGCAGGCCTCGAGGAGAGCGCTCGCCAGTCCCGTTTCTATCGGGACCGCGCCCAGCGGCGTCTCCCATGATCCTTCGGTTTGGAGCGCGAATACGGGACCGACGGGCCTATGAGCCGGGCCCAGGATGAGGATTGTATCCGGGATCGAGACGGAAGAGAACACGGCGCCGGCGACGGCTCCGGAATAGACATAGCCGGCGTGCGGGGCCACGACCGCGAGCGCTTTAAGCCTTTCGGCCGCGGGGTCCATAAGGAGGTCGAGCGTTTCCCGAAGCTCCCGGGGCCGCGCGGGATAGAACTGGCCGGCCACGAAGGGTTTACGCGTCATGACGTCCTCCCCTCTCTCAGGATGGGCCTCAGGGCCTGAGGCGATCCTCCGGGCCGGGCCCGCCGCTCAGTCTTTCGTCTCGAACAGCTCCTCCCGGAACACGACGCCGTGACGCGACAGCTCTTCGAGGATCGGCTCGTAGATCGTCGGATCGAGCGGCGTCTGGACCCCGGTCTTGCGGATCTTCCCCTCCACGATCAGCCGGGCCCCGATGGCCGCCGGCAGCCCGACCGTCCGCGACATCGAGGAGTCCCCGCCGGGGATCCCGTAGTCGACGAGCGTCGAGACGATCTTCTCGCTCGTCCCGTCCGGCCGCGACGCCAGGAACTCGTGCCGGAGCACGATCATATCCCGCTCGCCTTCCTCGTACTTCAGCTTCTCGATCATCAGCGCCGCCAGCGCGTCGAGCGCCGTATTGACCCCGGCCGGAATCGGCCGTTCTTCGAGGAGCCCGAGCCATTCCATCCGTCCTATAACGTCCGCATCCGACGCCAGCCCCAGCTTCGCCCCGAGCGCCTTCCTGAGGTTCGCCCCGGCGCCCGCGTGGACGAGCTCCCGAACGAGACCCGCGTAGGTCATTCCCGCGAGCTTCCGCTCGGTCTGGTCGAGCAGGCCCAGGTCCCCGATCTTCTTCATCGTCGCGCACCAGCCCGCATACCGCAGGGTCCCCCGGAGCATCGTCTTCGCTTCCGGGATCCCGTAGGCTTCCGCGTACGGCACCGAGTCCCGGTTCGGGTAGCCCTCGAAGTCCCCGATCCCCGGGACCGTGACCGTCCGGCAGCTCTCGAACAGCTTCTCCGACGGGATGAACTCGACCTTCCCGTCCTCCAGGTACCGGGCGGAGTTCTTCCCCGCAAGCAGGACCCCCTTCGGGCTCCACGAGAACTTGTAGCCGAAGGGGTTGGTGTTCGCCTCCGGCGCCGGCAGGCCCCCGCACCAGGAGACAAAACCCATAACCTTGTCTCCCCCGTCCTTGATCCGCCGGATGACGCGCATCGCCTCCATATGGTCGATGCCCGGGTCGAGCCCGAGCTCGTTCAGCAGGACGACCCCCTTCCGCTTCGCGTCCTCGTCGAGGCTCTTCATCGCCGGGCTCACGTAGGACGCCGTGACCATCGACTTCCCCAGATCGATCGCCATCCGGCCGAGCAGAGGGTGGAACGTGTACGGAACCATGCTCACCACGACGTCCGCCCCGCCGATCCTCTCCCTCAGGGCAGCCGCGTCCTGGATGTCCAGGGTGACGGCCGTCCCCCGCGGGTGTCCCGCCACGATCCGCGCCGCCCGCTCCGGCTCGACGTCCCCCACCGTGACCAGAAAGTCCGGCTGGTCGAGCAGGTACCCCACCAGCGGCCTGACGACGAGTCCCGCCCCCGCAACGAATATCTTCTTCATGATCTTCTCCCTTCCCGCCTCCGCCTACTTGAGGTATTCGGACATGTACCGGTAGTCCGGCGCGAGCTCGCCCCGATAGAGGATGACCGCCTTCCGGATCTCCGGAGGCAGTTCGCACTTCTCGAACGGACCGCTGAAATCCGCCGCCGCGATGACCGGGACGTACTTCTTCAGGCCCCCGCTGAAGAACGACGACGACTCCAGCGGCAGCTCCGCCGGCAGGTTGTAGACCGCCATCACCACCGGCCCGTTCCCCTCGATCCCCATGATCGCCTTGTCCTTCGCCGGATCGTAGACGTAGACCGGATCTTCCGAATGCGTCGCCTCGACCGTGCATTCCACCGACCCGTTGATGTCGCAGGTGATGTCCCCCACCACCTTCAGCCGCGGCGCCGCCGCCCCCCCGTAGAGCTTCGCCAGGAACGGCTTCGTGATGTACTTCGGGTACTTCTCCGTCCAGTAGATGCCGTTGATGATCATGCCGAGATACGGCACGTAGCTCTCGACCACCGATACGTACTTCCCGGGCTCCCGGTAATAGTCCTGGAGATCGAAGACACCCCCGGCCGCCACCGGACGCACCATGTCCTCTTCCTTGAACACCACCTTGTAGAGCCCCCGCGCCGCCGGCTCCTTCTTCCGGAAGAGCCCCGCCAGCTCCCGCGGCGCCACCGTGTCGTTCGGGATGAGGTCGTAGATCTCCTGCGCCCCCTGGGAGACGTGCCCGTACCCCAGGAACCCGCAGACGAACGGCTGCAGCCCCGACGGCAGGCCTTTTTTATGGATGAGCCGCCCCACCTCCGCCACCTCTTCCTTCGCCTCGACCAGGCTCTTATAGCCGATCGTCTGCTTCAACCGCAGGAACGGCGTCTCCACCCCCTCGAGCTTCAGCCTCCGCCCCAGCGCCCAGAGCGAGTCGATCATCCCCGCCTGGCCCGCGTAGCTCCCGAAGTACAGGATCCGCTGGCCCTTCTCGTTGACGATCTTCTCGTAGTCGATGATCGTACAGCCGAGCTCCATCATCCGCTTCAGCATCGGCATGTTGTACGGCTGGCCCTTGGCCGTATGCGAGAAAAAGACGTAGATCTTCCCCTTCACCAGGGTCTCGATCGGGATCTCCTTGATCGCGAACACCGTCCGCGACGGGCAGATGTCCTCCGCCACCCGCGCCCCCTCCACCGCGTAATCCGCGTCCGGGAACACCCGGATCTTCGAAGGCTGGATGTAGACCTCGAGCCCGTGGTCCTTGATGAGCTCCCGGACGTGCGTCGGGATCAGCGGCACCCGCCTCTCCCACATGTTGACGTCCTCCCGCCGGATACCGATGGAATGTGGCATGTCTAACCCCTTATAAATGCGTATTATTACGAAAAATGAATTATCTCACAATCCGCGGCCGCGGGTCAACGCAACGGGGCCGTTGACGCGCCGGAGGGCTTTTTCCATAATAGGGCATCATGATCAGGTTCCACAACACGCTCGGCGGCAGGATCGAACCGTTCGTCCCCCTGGTCCCGGGGCACGTCGGCCTCTACACCTGCGGCCCGACGGTCTACAACTATCCCCATATCGGCAACTACCGGGCCTACGTCTTCGAGGACCTCCTGAAGCGCTTCCTCCTGTTCTCCGGCTTCAAGGTCACCCACGTCATGAACATCACGGACGTCGACGACAAGACCATCCGCGGGGCCGAGCGCCGGGGCCAGACCCTCCGGCGAATACACGCGAGGTCTACATCCAGGCTTTTTTCGAGGATTCCGCGACCCTCCGGATCATGCCCGCGGACGTCTACCCCCGGGCCACGGAGCATATCCCCGAGATGGTCGGCCCTCATCAGGGGCCTCCTGGACAAGGGATACGCCTACCACAGGGAAGGTTCCATCTATTTCAGCATCGCCAAGTTCCCCGGCTACGGAAAGCTCTCGAGGATCCGCCTCGACGACCTCGAGCCGGGCCGGAGGAGCGACGCGGACGAATACGAGAAGGAGAACGTCCACGATTTCGCCCTCTGGAAGGCGCCCAAGGAAGGCGAGCCGTTCTGGGAGACCGATCTCGGGCCGGGCCGGCCGGGCTGGCATATCGAATGCTCGGCCATGAGCTCGAAGTACCTGGGCGAAACCTTCGACATCCACTGCGGCGGGGTGGACAACATCTTCCCCCATCACGAGAACGAGATCGCCCAGTCCGAGGCGTTCACCGGCAAGCCGTTCGTCCGGACCTGGATGCACTGCCACCATCTTGTCGTGGACGGCGAGAAGATGTCCAAATCCAAGGGGAATCAGTACACCCTGAGGGACCTCGTCGCGGCGGGCGTCGATCCGCTCGACCTGCGGTTCCTCCTGCTCGCGACCCATTACCGCAAGATGCTCAATTATCACGTCCGACGCCCTGGCCCAGGCCGCGGCGTCCCGGCGGCGTCTTCTGGATTTCCTCTATGAGCTCGAACACCGGTCCTTCCCCGCCCCCGGAACGGGGACCGGAATCGCCGGTCTCCTCGATCGGGCCAGGGAGGGGTTCCAGGCCGGCCTGTCCGACGACCTGAACATCTCCGAATCCTTCTCGGCCCTGTTCGAGCTCGTCCGCGAGGCCAACACGCTGGTCGCCTCGGGAGAGCTCGATGCGAAGGGCGCGGCGGACGCCGCCGCCCTTATCCGCGGCCTCGACGAGGTCCTGGCCGTCCTCCCGCCGAAGGCCGAGGAAGCTCTCTCCGCGGCGACGGCCTCGAAGGTCGAGGCCCGGCAGAAGGCGCGACGGGACAGGGATTTCGCCCTGGCCGACCGGCTGAGGGACGAGCTTCTCCGGGAAGGGATCGTCCTCGAGGACACGAAGGACGGCGTCCGCTGGAAAAAAGTCAGGCCTTCCGGGCCGGCGTGATGAGCGAGGACCGGTACGACGAGGCCCACGCCCTGGGCCGCCGGGGCGAGGAGATCGCCCTCGAATACTTCCGCGGAAAAGGCTACCGGATCGTCGAACGAGGCTTCCGGCTCTTCCGGGGCGAGATCGACATCGTCGCCTACGACGGACCGACCCTCGTCTTCATAGAGGTCAAGACGCGGGCGACGACGGAATTCGGCCTTCCCGAGGAGGCCGTGACGCCCGCGAAACAGAGCCAGATCCGGAAGATCGCCCGGGGGTTCCTTATCGAGCGGGACCTCGGCGAGCCGGACTGCCGGTTCGACGTCCTCGCCGTCGTCGCCCCCGAGGAGGGCGACCCGGTCATCACCCACTTCGAAAGCGCGTTCTGAGAAGGCCCCATCTTTAATGGAGACACAATACCAATTTCCGAATCCCCGGGGACGGCTGAAGGAAATGGGAAACGGGTATTGTGTCCCTATTAAAAGGCGATCGCGGCCCCGAAGCTCAGGGATCGGCCCGGCTCCTCCATGGCCTCGGAGTCCGGCCTCGCAATGTACGCGGCGTCGAACAGATTGGCGAGACGGGCGTAGAAGCTCAGGGATGGGGACACCCGATAGGCCGCGCGGGCATTGACGACGGTCGACGCCGGGACGCCGATCTCGGCGGGCCCGGGATCACCTTTGCGAAGCCGGAACGTGGCGTCGATCTCCGCCGACAGTCGTCCGACCCAGGCCTTCGTCCCGGCGAGGAACTGGACCGGCGGCACGTCGTTCAACGCGCCTCCCGTCGCGGCGTTGCGGCCGCGGATAGCGGACATGTTCCCGAAGACCTTCCAGCCGGGCGTCGGGAAGTACTCGACCTCGAGCTCGAGGCCCTTCAGCCGGCCCTTGTCGATGTTCCCGTACGTGTAAAGTCCCGGGGACACCGTGTATCTCTCGATCATGGCGTCGATGGCATAGGCGAATCCGTAGAGGCCGGCGAAGAACCGGTGGCCATAGAACCTGAATCCCCCGTCGGCGTTCAGGCTGGTTTCGGGTTTCAAACCGGGTTGGGCGATGATGAATCCCCGGCCGCTGATGCCGGTGTAGTATCGCTCGTTCAAGCTCGGAACCCGGTAAGCCCGGGCCACGTTGACGAATCCGACCAGGTTCTCCGTGATCTTCAGCGACGCCGCCAGGAAGCCGGTCGCCTTGCCGTCGCGGGTCGCTTCGGCCGCGCCTCCTCCCGGGGACGCCTTCATGGAAAGGCTGTCCCAGCGGACGCCCCCGACGAGATCAAGGCTCCCCAAGCCCGAATAGTCCGCAGAGACGAACAGGCCTGCGTCCGTCCGCCTCCCCCGCGCGTAGGGAAGCTCGCCGGCGATGCCCTTGACCGTTCCGTCGGCGGCAAATGAGGTGTCCCGGGTCACGGCCTCGGCCCGGGTTTGGCCGAAGAGGTCCGCCCCGCCCTCGAGCCTCAGGTCCTTCCCAAGCTTCTTTCCGAAAGACAGCTGGACGCCGTATTCCGTGCTCCGGGTCCGGCTCGTCGAGGTCTTGGTCCGGTATCCCTCGATGCGGTCGGTCTGCGTCTCGAGGGAATTGGGATCGATGTAGGCTTCCAACGACAGCTCGCCGTCCGCGCCCGGCCTTTCGGTCCAGCTGAGCTGGAAGAGGTTCTGCCGCTCCTCGGGATACCAGGTCGGCTTGGCCAGGCTGTCCCGGTTCGGCTTGCCGATGTCCCGGCCGCGGGCGCCCAGGAAGCCGATGACGATCTCCCGCTTATCCGTCCGGTGGACGACCTTGGCCAACAGGCTTCCTTGGGCGAATCTGGATTGGAGGACCCGGCCCGAAGGCGACGCGTAGTCGTCCGCGTCCACTCCCTGGAAGGACAGGAGGAAGCCCGTTGCGCCGTTCGCACCCTCGAGCGAGAAGCCGCCGCCCTTCTCCGCGTTCACGGTCCCGTATCGGGCGTTGATCCTGCCCCGGATCCCCGGACGGAGCTCCGGCTCACGGGTCAGGATGTGGATGACGCCGCCGATGGCATCGGATCCGTAGAGGACGGACGCCGGGCTCCTCAGGATCTCGATGCGATCCACGTCCTCGGGACTGATGAAGGACGCGTTCGGGCCCGTCCGGCGTTCGCTCGAGAGGCGCGCGCCATCGATGAGATAGAGCACCCGGCGGCGCGCCAGCCCCCGGACCGAAGGCACCAGGGAGAAACCGCCCGACCCCAGGGCCGCGACCCCGGGCGTCGCGGACAGGCCCTCGGCGATGTTGGCCGGCATCGCCTCGGCCAGATCCCCTTTCGATACCACCGTCTCCGCGACGGGGAGGCCCGCCCGGGCCTCCGGATGGCGGAGGGCCGTGACGACGATCTCCTCTTTCCGGCGGACGACAGGGAGGATGGTGAGGACGACGCGTCGAACGAGTTCCTTTCTCGGGACGTCGAACTCCTGATCGTAGTGGTCCGGGTGAATGACCTCGAGCCTGACGCGGCCGCTTTCCGGGAGGCTCAGATCGAAGACGCCGCGGGCATCGGTGATGTCCCGCGACCCGCTGGCCCTGTGGAGAACGACGGCTCCGGGAACGGGCATTCCCTCCGGGGTGACCACCGTCCCCCGAACTTCGACCGCGCGGGCCCAGAGGGGAACGGCGACGAGGAGGAGCAGCAGCGGGAAGGCCTTCTTCATGTCCGACTCCCTAGCTGGCGACGGCTGGGGCGATGGAGGGCGCCCGGCCCGCCGGAAACTTCGGCTTCCGCGCTCCGGCCGCTTTTTTCGCGGGCGCTTTTCCGATCTTCCTGACCACGGCGCTGTCCCGCGATCTTTCCGCCAGGTCCTCGATCCTTTCGTGGAAGAGCGGGTGGACGGCGTGAGGGGCGATCTCGCGCAGGGGGACGAGGACGAAATTCCGGCGGTCCATCCGGGGATGAGGGATCATCAGACGACGCGTCTGGACGACCGTCTTCCCCGCCAGCAGGATGTCGATATCGATCCGCCGCGGGCCTTTGTCGACGGTCGGCAGCCGTTTCATCTGCCGCTCGACGGACTTGACGACGCCGAGAAGGGTCAACGGGTCGATAGCGGCGTCGACCTCGAGGACCTGGTTGTAGAACCACGGCTGGTCGGGAACGTCCACCGGTTCGGTCCGGTAGATCGAGGAGGCCCGGACGACCGCGATCCCGTTCTCCCGGAGCAGGCAGGATGCCCGGGCCAGGTTCGCCCGCCTGTGGCCAAGGTTGCTGCCGAGAGACAGAAAATACTTCATCCCGATCCTCTTTCGAAGTCCCTCATGTTAGCACCTTTCCCCCCGTTTATCCAGGGCCCGGCCCGCGTTCCCATTTGATTTTGAAGGGCGGTTTCATTAGTATGGAAACTCCCGAAGCGGAGGCGAACCCATGGCCAAGCTCATCTTCATGGACAACGGCGCGACGTCCTTCCCCAAACCCGAAGAGGTCTACGTGTTCATGGACCATTTCTACAGGAACTTCGGGGTCAACCCCGGGCGCTCCGGCTACGACCTCTGCCTGGAGACCGGGTCCCTGGTCGACGGCACTCGGAAGCTGTTGACGAAGTTCTTCCACGGCGGGAACCCCGACCGGCTCTGCTTCTCCTACAACTCGACCGACGCCCTGAACCTCATCCTCTTCGGAATGCTCAAGCCGGGCGACCATGCCGTGACCACGACCCTGGAGCACAACTCCGTTCTCCGCCCCCTCTATCACCTCGCCCAGGCCGGCGTCGAGGTGGACCATGTTCCCTTCGACGGGGCCGGCTTCGTCGACCCCGACGCGTTCGCCAAACGGTTCCGGCCCGGCACGAAGCTCGTCGTCGTCAACCACGCCTCGAACGTCATCGGCACCGTCCAGCCCATCCGGGAGATCGGAAGACGGTGTCGCGAACGCGGGATCGCCTTCGTCATCGACGCCTCCCAGTCGGCCGGCAAGGTCCCGATCGACATCGAGGACGCCTGCGTCGACGTCGTGGCCTTCACCGGCCACAAGTCCCTGCTCGGCCCGACGGGGATCGGCGGCCTCTACGTCGGGGAGGGGGTCGATATTCGGATCACCCGGGCGGGCGGAACGGGGGTCCGTTCGGCCGTCCGGACGCATCTCGAGGAGTATCCGTACAGGCTCGAGTACGGCACGCTCAACGTCCTCGGGGTCGCGGGCCTCCATGCCGGCGTGAAATGGGTCCAGGAGAAAGGCCTCGACGCGCTCCACGCCCAGGAGATGGCCCTGACGCGGAAGCTCCGGGACGGGCTCCGGGCGATCGACGGCGTCACGCTCTACTGTCAGGACGACCTCGCCGGCCACATCAGCGTCCTGGCGTTCAACGTGGACGGCATGGAAGCGCTCAACGTCGGGACCATCCTCGACGTCGATCACAACATCGCCTGCAGGACCGGCCTGCATTGCGCTCCGCTCCTCCACGAACAGCTGGGCACCGACAAGCTCCACGGCGCCGTCCGCTTCGGCATCGGGCCTTTCAATACCGAAGCCCATATCGATACGGCCATCGCCGCCGTCGCTGAGATCGCCGCGATGGCGCGCAAGTAGCGCCCGCCTTCGAAGCCCTTGGGGTGCGACGCTGTGAAGATCGCCCTCTCTCCCCCAGCCCCTCCTTGATAAGGAGAGCGCTTAGAAAACAGCTTCGTGTCGCCGGAGCAGAAGACACATATAAGCATCTGTCTGCGTCCCGCGAACGAGGAGCGTGGTTCTCAGGGAGCGCGGGAGGCGAGGGGCGTGTGCGGAGTTCAGGCGGTCCCTGGGCCCTTAGACGCAGCCGTCGGGCTTCGGCAATCCTGCCACCATGCAGGCGCCCTTGGCCGGGCCCGAGGGAAAGAGCTCGAAGATACGCTTGAGGGGAAGGCCCGTAGCCTGGCACATCTTTCGGACCATAGGGGCCTGGCCGTTCGCGACGTAGTGGCCACGGATGAAGTCGACGACGGCCCAGTGCTCCTCGGTCAGGGAGCCGATCCCCTCCCGCGCCCGGGCCAGGATGGCGGCGATCTCCTTCGACCACTCGTCCGGGCGGGCCATGAATCCCTCTTCGTTGATCTCGATCCGAAATCCTGTGTCCTCGATGACGGGCATGGCCTTCTCCTCGGCGTCGAAATGAGGAGCCATTATAGCCGGAAAACTTCCGGCCGCCAAGGGATCCCTCTCCCCGCAGGCCTATTCCCGGACCGTAGCCGAGGGGTGCCCGCCCAGCGGGTCGATCCTCGCCGCGAGCGAGAAGAGGAACGGATAGTTCTCCTTGAGGTGTTCGGCGTAGACGAGCCATTCGACGGTGATCTGCGAATAAGCCCTCCGGGCGTCGATCTCCAGGTGCCGGAGGTCCGCCGGCGGAAGGTCCTCGAGGTTCCCCTCGCGGAATGCCAGCTCCTCGGCCAGATGGAATACGGCCCAGAGGAGGTCGGTGAATCGGTCGTGTTCGAGCAGGCTGGGATTTTCCAGGAGGCGCACCATGAAATCGCGGTCCCGCGCGAGGAGCGCTCTCAGTTCGCGGAGCGTGGCCGGAGAGAGAGCCATCTCGTAGGGGAACGCCGCGGCGGCGGCTTCGGCTTTCACGAAATCCCCGTGTTTCCAGGCCGGACGGATGCCGCACTGGGCCCGGAGGTCCTCCCCGTGCGCGACGCAGGCGGAGAATCGCCTGAGGAGCTCGAGACCGACCTCGCTGAAGAAGGCGCCGATGACCATATTGAGCTTTTCGAGCAACGACCGCTTCTCCCGGCGCGCGAGCAGTCGCTCGATGAACACGATGACCACGAGGGCGTTCAGGAAGAGGAATCCGATGTCCATGATCAGGTAGAAGAAAATGCTCCGGAGCTCGCCGAAGATGAGGTAGTGGACGACGTACGTGACCGCGGACAGGGCCACGAAGCCGAGAGACACCGGAAGGAGCCAGGCCCCGCCCTTACGGCGCTTCATGGCTTTCCTCCCGGGAGAGCGACGGTGAACGTCGAGCCCTCGCCGAGACGGCTGGAAACGCCTATCCGGCCGCCGTGCGCCTTGACGACGTGCTTGACGATGGAAAGCCCCAGGCCTGTTCCGCCGAGCTTTCGCGACCGCGACTTGTCGACGACATAGAATCTCTCGAAGATGTGGGGCAGGTGCTCTTCGGGGATGCCGATCCCGGTATCGCGGACCTCGACGATAAGATCCTCCCCGCGGGCGGACAGGGAGATCGTCACCGAGCCCTTTTCCGTAGCCTTGAGGGCATTGTCGATCAAGTTGACCAGCATCTGCTCGAGCTTGAAGGCGTCTCCCCGGACGCGGGGAAGCGAAGCGTCGGCCTTGAGCTCGAGACGGACGCCTTTGGCTTCGCTTTTGGCCGCGAACAGCGCGATGACGCTGGCCGCGAGGGAATTCATATCGACCATCGAGGACTCCAGCCTTGCGCCCCCGTCCTCCATTTCGGCGAGGGTCATCAGGTCCTGGACGATGCCGATCATCCGGTCGGTGTTCCGGCCGATGATCTCGAGATAGCCCTTGTCCTCCCCCTGCACCCTGTCCTCGAGGGCCTCGACGAATCCCTTGATAGCCGTGAGCGGGGTTCTGAGCTCATGGGAGGCGTTGAGGACGAGGTCCTTCTTCATCCGCTCGGCGTCCCGGATCTCGCTGAGGTCGTGGATGGTGACGACGACGCGCTCCCGGGACGGCAGGAAGGCCGCGCCGCAGAGGAATGACCGGTCCTTCAGCACGACCTCGTCGGAAGCCTTCATCCGGCCCTCCTTGACCCGCCGGACCAGCTCGGTGAATCGCGTCCCCCGAATGACTTCCCAATAGTATCGCCCTTCGGCGGCCGGGTCGGCGACGACCGACCGGAATTTCTCGTTGATGAGGACGATCCGGTCGTCCCGGTCGATGACGAGGAGGCCGTCCTGGGTGGAGGCGAGAATGCTGTCGAGCTCCTCGCGCCGCTCCTCGCAGGTCGCGAAGGTTGACCTCAGGTCCGATGTCATCGTGTTGAAGCTCCGGGCGAAATCGGCGAACTCGCCCCTGTGCCGGAGCGAAACCTTGGCTTCGAAATCCCCCTCGGCCACTTTGCGGGAAGCCGCGACGAATTCCCGGACCGGCCCCGAGATCGACCGTGAGAAAAAGAGCATGGCTAGAAAAACGATGACCATAACGGCCAGGGCCGTCCCGATGATCCTCTCCTTCAGGTGGGCGAGCAGGCCGTCGATGTCCTTCATGAACCGGCTCAACCGGAGCGCCCCGAGGACCTTCCCGCCCTCGACGAGGGGAAAGCTCATGTAGAGCATATCGGCCTTGACCGTGGAGCTGCGCCGAAGGGCCCGCGCCGGCTCTCCCTTGAGCGACTGGAAGACCTCGGGCCTGTATTGGTGGCTCTCCATGCGCTCCGGAACCGCTTCGGAATCCGCGAGGACGGCTCCGGTCGCGTCGACGACCGTGATCCTGACCTGAGCCTTTCGGGCGACGTCCCTGGCGATGAGTTCGAGCGCCTCCGGCCCTCCCTGCTTCAGGGCGGGGACGATCGTCGGCTTGACGACCTCCGCCAGGCTCCCCAGGTGGGCCGCCTGGTCGTCGATATAGGCGGACCGGATCGCCTTGAACGAGAAGAAAAGGATGGCCGCCGCGGCCGCCGCGATGATGAGGCAGAATCCCCCAAAGATCCTGAGAAACAGCGTGTTCTTCATGGTTCCAGCTTATACCCCGCTCCCCGAACGTTCTGGATGATATCCCCCCGCCGTCCCAGCTTCCGGCGCAGGTTCCGGATGTGGACGTCGATGGTTCTGTCCGTGACGACCTTCTCGTCGCCCCAAAGACGGTCAAGAAGCCTGTCCCTGGATAGGACGCGGCCGCCGCTCGAGGCCAGCGCGTCCAGGATCCCGAACTCCGCGGGCGTCAGGTCGAGCCGGCCGCCGTCGGCGGTGACCTCGCGCCTGTCTCGATCGATGACGAGCCCGTCGCCGATCTGGGTCCTCCGCCCCGCGCCTCCCGCCGTCTCCCCCGTTCTCCTCAGGACGGCTCTCACCCGCGCGGTGAGCTCCCGGGCGGCGAAGGGCTTGGTCAGGTAGTCGTCGGCGCCTATTTCCAAGCCCTAAAACACGGTCCGCCTCGCCCGCCCGGGCGGTGAGCATGATCACCGGGATGCCCGACCAGGCCTCCGAGCGCTTGAGGAGCCTGAAGACCTCGAGGCCGTCCGTACCGGGCAGCATCAGGTCGAGGATCAGGAGGTCGGGGGCGTGGCTCCGAAGGTAGCCGAACAGTTTTTCGGGATCGGAGAAGGCCGCGACCGAAAAGCCCGCGCTCCCGAGGTGGAGCTTGAGGAGCGCGAGGATATCCTCTTCGTCGTCGAGAACAGCGATGGTGATGGTTCGAGTCAAAGCGCGTTTCCCTGCCGGCAACGGGGTTACGGGGGTATTATAATGAAAAACCGGCCGGGCCCCAAGGGGGGAAGACGAAATTGCCCCGGGCCGTTCATCGGACTATAATCGTCCCGTCAAAGGCAAGGAGGTCGGACATGTATAAAGCGCTCTGGATCTTCCTGGCCGCGGCCGCGGGGCTCGGGCTCTTCGGGATGGCTCTGCAGAGGATCGAGGAGGACGTCTTCCCGACGCCCGGGGGCGACCTGCGCATCTCCTTCGTCGGTCACGGTTCCCTGTTCCTAACGTTCGGCGGACAAGGTCGTCCATGTGGACCCGGTCGGGTCGGAGGGAGACTACGCGATCCTGCCGAAGGCCGATCTCATCCTCGTCACGCACGAACACGGCGATCACCTGGATCCCGAGACCATCCGGGGACTCCTCAAAGCCGGGACCCAGGTCGTCGTCTCCCCGTCGTGCGCCGGGAAGCTCAAGGACGCCGTCGTCATGATGAACGGCGAGCGGCGGAGCTTCCAGGGATTCGAGGTCGAGGCCGTGCCGGCCTATAACATCGTCCACAAGAGGCCCGATGGCAGCCCCTTCCACCCCAAGGGGCAGGGCAACGGCTATGTCCTGACCATCGGAGGAAAAAGGATCTATATCGCCGGGGACACCGAGCCGGTTCCCGAGATGGCGGCCTTGAAGGACATCGATATCGCCTTCCTGCCCATGAACCTCCCCTACACCATGAGCCCGGAGATGACGGCCGAAGCGGCCCGGACGATCCGTCCCAGGATCCTCTACCCCTACCATTTCGGGAGCACGGACACCGGACGGCTCGATGAAGCTTCTCAAAGGAGAACCCGGGATCGAGGTCCGCGTCCGCCCGATGTCGTGACGGCCGCGTCCGGTCAGCGCTTTTCGGGAAGGACGGCGTCGAGCGAGCGGTTCGCCTCGATGTGGTGCTTGATGGTCTTCCCCTTGACCATGTAGATCACGTCCTCGCCGATATTCGTGGCATGGTCGGCGATCCGCTCCAGGTGGCGTCCGACGAGGATGAGGTCGACCGCGCGGGTGATCGTTTCGGCGTCCTGCATCATGTAGGTCAGGAGCTCCCGGAAGACCTGCTCGTTGAGCTGGTCCACCTGGTCGTCCCTCTCGCAGACCTCCAGGGCCAGGCGGTCGTCGCCGTTGATGAAGGCGCGGATCGCGTCCCGGACCATGTCCTGGGCCAGGACGGCCATCCGGGGGATGTCGATAAGCGGCTTGAGCTGGGGGATGGCGCAGGAGCTCGATCGTCCGCTCGATGATATTGACCGCTTGGTCCCCGATCCGCTCCAGGTCGCTCGTGATCTTCATGGCCGAGGTGATGAATCTCAGGTCGGCGGCCATCGGCTGTCTCAGGGCGAGGAGCCGCATGCAGAGCTCGTCGATCTCGATCTCCAGGTGGTTGATAGACTCCTCCCGTCTCATGACCTCGGAAACCAGGGCTTCGTTCCGGTCCTTCAGGCAGCGGACCGCGAAGGCGATGGACTCCTCGGCGTAGGCCGCCATCTCCAGGATCTTGGCCTTGAGCCCCTTGAGTTCCTCGTCAAAAGGTCTTTCCATCGGAACCTCCCCTGGAATTCCGCGATCTCATCCGAACCGTCCCGTGACGTAATCCTCGGTGAGCCTATGGGCCGGGCTCGTGAAGATCTTCTCGGTCCGGTCGTGCTCGACGACCTCCCCGAGCATCATGAACGCCGTGAAGTCCGAGACCCTGGCCGCCTGCTGCATGTTATGGGTCACGATGACGACAGTATACAACTTTTTCAATTCCTGGATAAGGTCTTCGATCTTGGCCGTCGCGATCGGGTCGATGGCCGAGCACGGCTCGTCGAAGAGGATGACCTCGGGCTCGACGGCCAGCGCCCGGGCGATGCAGAGGCGCTGTTGCTGGCCTCCGGAAAGGTCAAGGGCGTGTTCGCCGAGGCGGTCCTTGACCTCGTCCCAAAGGGCGGCCTGCCGCAGGCTCCGTTCGACGACCTCGTCGAGCCTTCGGCGGTTCCGGACGCTTTCGATCCTCAGGCCATAGGCGATGTTGTCGTAGATGGTCTTCGGGAAGGGGTTGGGCCTCTGAAAGACCATCCCGACCCGGCGTCTCAAGCCGACGACATCCACCTCCGGGGCGTAGATGTCGGCCCCGCCGAGCAGGACCTTCCCCTCCACCCGGGCCGAGGGCAGGACGTCGTTCATCCGGTTCAGGGTCCGGATGAAGGTCGACTTGCCGCAGCCGGACGGCCCGATGATCGCCGTCACCTTCTTCTCCGGGCAGGCGATGCTGACGTTCTTCAAGGCCTGCTTGCGCCCGTAAAAGAAGCTCAGGTCCTTCGTTTCGATCTTCGCTCGGAGATCCATGATCATCCTCTCCTTTTTTTCCTCAGCCTGTATCTGACGACCACCGCCACGAGGTTCATCCCCAGGACGAACGCGATGAGAACGAGGGCCGTTCCGTAGGCCAGCGGCCGGACCGTTTGGATGGCGTGATGCTGAGTGGACATGATGTAAAGGTGGTATGGGAGGGCCATGAACTGGTCGGTGGGCGATTTCGGCAGGCTGGGCAGGTAGAAAGCCGCGCCCGTGAACATGATGGGAGCCGTCTCTCCGGCCGCCCTGGCCAGTCCGAGGATAGCGCCCGTCAGGATCCCCGGCATGGCCTCGGGCAGGACGTTCGTCCGGATGGCCTGCCATTTTGTGGCCCCGAGGGCGAGGGCTCCTTCCCGGTACGAATTCGGGACCGTCTTGAGCGCCTCCTCGCTGGCCGTGATCGTCCAGGGCAGGGTCAGAAGGCCCAGAGTCAGCCCGGCCGAAAGGACCGAGGTGCCGAGCTTCAAGGAGTTCACGAAGAGGATGACTCCAAAGAGACCGAAGACGATGGACGGGACCCCGGCCAGGTTGCGGATCGACAGCCGGATGATCCTCGTGAGGATCCCTTGGCCCGCATATTCGTTGAGGTAAACGGCGGCGAATACACCCAGGGGCACGGCCAGGACCGCGGTGATGATCGTCACCAGGAACGTTCCGTAGATCGCCGGAAAGATCCCGCCCTCGGTCATTCCGCGGCGCGGACCCCGGGTCAGGAACTCCCAGCTGATCGCCGCCCCGCCCTTGGAACCGATGTCGTAGAGGAGAAGGGCGAGGACGGCCAGGACGAGAACCAGGCTGGCCCGGAGGAGGAAGAACCCCGCGAGCTGAGCGAGCTTCTTGTCTCATCGTTCCCTCTCCTGGAATCGGCGCAGGAAGACGTCGGCGACGAGATTGACGGCGAAGGTCATGAGGAAGAGGACGAGTCCGATGGCAAAGAGGGCGTAGTAGTGCGTCGTGAAGTAAGGGACCTCGCCGAGCTCGATAGCGATGCCGGAGGTCATCGTCCGCAAGGACGTCAGGAGTCCCGTCGGAAAGGCCCTGGCGTTCCCCGTGGCCATGAGCACGGTCATCGTCTCGCCGATCGCCCGGCCCATGCCGAGCATGACGGCGGCCATGATCCCCGATAGCGCGGCAGGCCCCTTGACCCGGACGAGGGTCTGCCACCGGGAGGCCCCGAGGGCCAGGGAGGCCTCGCTGTAGGCGGAGGGTACGGCGGAGAGCGCATCCTCGGAAATGCTGATGATCGTCGGAAGCGCCATGATCGCCAGGAGAAAGCTGCCGTTGAGCGCCGTCAGCCCGTGGCCGATATGAAAGACCTTGGCGATCGCGGGCCCGACAAGGACGATGCCCAGGAAGCCCACGACGACCGAGGGGATGCCTGCCAGGATCTCGACGACCGGCTTGACGATCTCCCGGACGCGTCCGTTGGCTACGTCGGACAGGTAGGCGGCGACGCCCAAACCGACCGGAACGGCGATGACAAGGGCTCCCGCGGTCACGAGGAGCGTGCTCGCGATCATGGATAGGATCCCGTACTCCGCTTTTTCCGGCGAGGTCGGGTCCCAGTTCTTCCCGGTCAGGAATTCCCCGATCCGTATCTCCCGGAAAGCCGGGAATGCCGTGAAAAGGAGGAGGAGGAATATCCCGGCGAGGACCAGGACGGCCAGGCCGGCGTTGGCCAGGAAGAATCCCCGGATCGCCGCCTCCCTGAACCGACCGGTCTTCATCGGGACACTCCTCTTCTTCTCCGCTCCGCGGTCACTTCATGTTCTTGTCGTTCAGGGCCTTGAGGGGAGCCCCGATGGTGAAGAAGCCTTCCTTCTCGACGATGGCCTGCCCCTGCGGGCCGATCTCGAAGGCCAGGAAGGCCGCAAGGGCCGGTCCCGGCTTGCCGTTGGTCGCCTGATACAGCGGCCTGGCGATGGGATAGTCGCCGGAATCCACGGATCCCTTGTCGAGAGGCGAGTAGGCCTGTCCCTCGGCGGTCTTGGAGATGTTCAGGACCTTGAGGCCTTTGCGGACCTTGCCGTCCTTGTCGAAGAGGTAGCCGACGCCCACGTACCCGACTCCGGCCGCGTCCTGGAGGACGCCCTCGATGATCTGGGCGTTCCCGTTCATCTCCTTGACGTCGGGCGAATAATTCTTGTTGCCGAGGACATGCTCCTGCATGAACGAGTAGGTCCCGGAGTTGGACTGCCGGCCGTAGAGGGAGACCGCCTCATCCGGCCCGCCCAGGATCTTCCAGTTCCGGATCTCGCCCTTGTAGAGCGAGCCGACCTGGGCCATGGTCAGCCTTTCGATCGGATTGCTTCTCGTTGACGATGACGCTCAGCCCGTCGACCGCGATGGCGAAGAAGCGGGGCTTGACGCCCTTCTCCCAGGCCAGATCGATCTCCTTCTGTTTCCATTCCCGGGAGTGGTTGGCGATGTCGCAGGTCCCGTTGATGAGGCCGGTGACCCCGGTCCCGGAACCCCCGCCGAGGACGGCCAGGGCCGCGCCCGGGTTCTTGGCCATATACTCCTCGGCCAGGATCTGGACGAGGTTGACCATCGTATCGGAGCCCTTGACCTGGACCATCTTCTTTTCGGCCCGGGCCGGGCCTGCGAGGGCCGCGAGTCCGAGCCCGACGGCCGCCGTCAGTAACCAGTTCTTCAGTTTCATGATCGTTTCTCCTTTGATTCGTTTCTTAGAAGGACAGGAAGAAGGTGAGGTTGAACACGGCGTCGTTCTTCTTCGCGCCGTCCTCGTAGGTATAGAGCCAGACGTTGGGCTGGAGCCTGAAGTTCGAAGGGACCGGCGCCCAATCCAGCCCGGCGATGACCACGGAGGTCCTGTCGCCCGAAGCCCTGGAATTCGGCTCGTAGCGGTCGTACCGGGCGAAGGCGTTGAGCCTGTCCGGGACCAGCGCGCACCGGCCGAACATCGAGAGACCCGTGACTCTGTACTCGAGGCCGGCGGCGGTCCTGTTGAGGCCGCTGACGTAGCTGAAGTACTCCGCCCCGATGACCAGGCCGCGGATCATCTCGAGATAGGCGTCGCCCTTGTAGGTGTACGCCTTCTGACCGCCGGTCTGCTTCTCGTAGTCCATGTACCCGACCAGGGAAAGCCCCGCGACCGGGACGGCCTGGACCTGGGCCATGAGCTTCTTGTTCCCGTCGCCCTCCGGATGAGAATAGCCCGCCCCGTTCGTTACCATGACCCCGTATCGAAGCTCCTTGCTGAGGGTCCCGGTCAGGCTGACGCCGAGGTCGGCGCTCGAAGCGTCGACGTCCTTCCCCGTGACGTCCTTGAAGCCGTCGAGGAGCGTCTTGGCTACGCTCCGGTAGCCCCAGCGATCCTCGGCGGCCTTGAAGGTAAGGGTATCGGCCATGCCGACCTTGATCGCGGACTTGGGGATGACGTTGGACCATTCGAGGTAGAGGTGCTTGATGAAAGGCCGCGTCTTGTCGTCGGGCTTGCCGGACTTGTCCAACGCCTTGACGCCGTCCGCGTCGGTCCGGAACCGGAACTTCAGGTTGTCGTTGATCTTGTTCTCATAGGTGAAGTACGCCCGCCGGAACGCGAAGTAGTTGTCCATGAATCCCTGGGCGTTCGCCGGAGCCGCCGTCTTCGGACCGTCAGAGGACAGGTACGACGTGTAGTCGAAGTAGACTGTGGTCCCGAACGTTTGCTGGCCGTACAGCGAAGCGCCCGCCATGAAGAGCCCCAGGAAAACCGTCGCCTTGAGGAGGCTCTTCCGCCTGTGGAGTGTGTCGTTCATTTGTTCTCCTTTTCTTGTTCTCACATGGACAAGATAAAGGAGGCCCGTTAAGGCAGGATGAAGATTGTGTGAATTTTTCTTAACAATCGGAGCCGGGCGGCCCCTCCCCCGATCCGGCCGGGGTCAGGCTGAATAGAACTTGAATTTCCGGTTGAGGACCTTCACGGCCTCCATGGCCCAGAGCGGGAACGAGGAAATGGCCAGGACGAGCCCCCAGTCGGAGAGGCTCAATTGCTCGACCTTGAAGATCGTTCGCAGGAACGGCACGTTGATGACGATGACCTGGAGGAACAGGGACGCGGACGCGGCATAAACGAGCTTCATGTTCGAAAAGAACCCTATCCGGAAGAGGGACTTCGTCATGTTCCGGCAGTTGAACGCGTGGAAGAGCTGGGCGCAGGAGAGGACGATGAACGCCCCCGTCCTCGCCCGGACGACGCCTTCCTTCTCGACGAAGAGGATGGCGACGAACGCCAGAAGGCTGCAGAAGGCGATGAACGCTCCCTGGGCCATCATCAGGAACGCCCGGGGCCGCGTGACCACCGGCTCGGCGGGGTCGCGGGGGGGCTTGTCCATGATGCCCGGGTCGACGGGGTCAACGCCCAGGGCCAGGGCGGGCAGGCCGTCCGTCACCAGGTTGACCCAGAGGATCTGGATGGGGAGCAAGGGCACGGGAAGGCCGACGAGCGAGGCCGTGAACATCGTCATGATCTCGCCCGCGTTGCAGGACAGGAGGTAATGGACGAATTTCTTGATGTTGTCGTAGATCCCCCTCCCCTCCTCGACGGCCGCGACGATGGAGGCGAAGTTGTCGTCCGTGACGACCATGTCCGAGACCTCCTTGGTCACGTCGGTCCCGGTGATCCCCATGGCGACGCCGATGTCCGCTTCCTTGACGGCCGGGGCGTCGTTGACGCCGTCGCCCGTCATGGCCACGACGTCGCCCCGTTTCCGCCAGGCCCGGACGATCCGGAGCTTGTGCTCCGGCGAGACGCGGGCGTAGACCGGGATGCGGCGGATCTCGGCGCCGAGCTTTTCGTCGGACCAGCCGTCGAGGTCCTCGCCGGTCAGGGCCAGGGAGTCCTCGGCGAGGAAGCCCGAGCTCCCGGGCGATGGCCACGGCCGTGTTCTTGTGGTCGCCGGTGATCATGACGGTCCGGATCCCGGCCCGCTTGCACTCGGCCACAGCCGCCTTGACCTCCTCGCGCGGCGGGTCGATCATGGCCATCAGTCCGGAAAAGACGAGGTCCCGCTCGATCGACTCGGGCGTCGGTCTTTCCGGGAGCTCGTCGAGGGCCCGGTAGGCGAACGCCAGGACGCGCATCGCCCGGTCGGCCAGCTCGTCGTTCATCCCGAGAAGACGCTGCCCGGTCGGCCGTCGGTCATCGGACGCGTCGAGCCGCCCTCGTCGATGATCGTGCAATCGCCGAGCAGGATGTCGGGCGCGCCCTTGACGAAGGCCGCGAAGCGGCTCGCCGTCCTGGCGGATGATGGTCATCTTCTTGCGCTCGGAGTCGAAGGGAAGCTCCTCGACGGCGGGATATCCCTTCTCCTCCGTCTCCTTCCAGAGTCCCGGCTTTGGCGGCCGCCGTGAGGATGGCGCGCTTCCGTCGGATCCCCGACGATGCCCCAGGCACCGTCGTCCTTCCGGACGAGCGAGGCGCTGTTGCACAGAACGCCGCACTGAAGCGTCCGCCGCAGGCCCGGGAAGGCCGAGGGATCGACCGGGCGCGTCCGCGCCCAGGAACTGCGCCCTCGGGCGCGTAGCCGACGCCGGTCACTCGGAACAGGCGGCCGTCGGCGTAAGACGGCCTGAACGGTCATCTCGTTCCGGGTCAGGGTGCCCGTCTTGTCGGAACAGATGACCGTGGCGCAGCCGAGCGTCTCGACCGAAGGGAGCTTGCGGATCAGGGCGTGGCGCCGGACCATCCTCTGGACCCCCAGGGCGAGGGCGATCGTGACGACGGCCGGCAGGCCCTCGGGGATGGCCGCGACGGCGAGGCTCACGGCCGTCAGGAAGACATCGACGATCTTGCCGCCCCTCAGCCATTCCATGAGGAAGACCAGGCCGACCAGGATGAAGCACAGGTAGACGATCCACTTGCCGAACTGCTCGAGCTTCCTCTGGAGCGGCGTCGTCTCGTGCGCGATCTCCTGGATCATCTCCGCGATCTTGCCGAGCTCGGTGGACATGCCCGTCCCCGTCACGAGGGCCCGGGCCTTGCCCGAAGCGACCGACGTGCCCATGTAGACCGTGTTCGCCCTGTCGGCCAGGGCGACCTCCCGCTCGTCGAGAGCGGACGGCGGTCTTGAGGACCGGGGTGGATTCGCCCGTGAGGCTGGCTTCCTGGACCGAGAAGTTCGCGGTGTGCCAGACGACGCGGCCGTCGGCCGGGAACGTTGTCCCCCGCTTCGAGCTCGACGAGGTCGCCGGGGACGATGTCGCTCGAGGGCACAACCCGGTAGTCCCCGTCGCGGATGACCTTGGACGACGGCGAGGAGAGCTTCTTGAGCGCGGCCAGGGACTTCTCGGCCCTGTACTCCTGGATGAAACCCATGACGGCGTTGAGGATGACGATGGCGATGATGGCGAAGGCGTCGACCCACTCGGCGAGGAAGCCCGAGACCACGGCGGCCCCGATGAGGACCCAGATCATGAAGTCCTTGAACTGGTCGAGGAACTGGCCTATGGGTGAGCGGCCCTTCTTCTCACGGAGCTGGTTCGGACCGAAACGGGCGAGCCTCTCGGCGGCGTCCGTATCGGATAGGCCCCTGGAAGCGCTCGAGTAAAGGAGGGCCTCCACTTCCGCGATGTCGCACTGCCAGGTTCGCTTGTCGGTGGTCGATTGATCGGTCATGGCTCGTCCTTCACCGGGATTCCGCGCGGCCGCCCTCGGGCCGGAGCGGAATTATAGCATTATGGACGGGCCGAGGAGAACCCGGAACGCGAGAAATCCGACAGAGGCCGACGAGCCTCCCGGACCTCCGTCGTGGACGGGCCGGTGAGTCCCCGGGCGGGACCGCCGATCCGCTCCTTAGGCCGCCGTCGCCTTGACCCGGTCCTCCTGGGACATCGCCGCCAGCCGCTTGACCTCGCCGCAGGTCGAGGCCGAGCCCCTTGGCGACTCGCTCGCCGTATTCCGGGTCGGCCTTGTAGAAGAGGGCCGTCTGCCGCAGCTGGAGGCGCTTCTGCGCGCCCTTGAGATGGCCGACGATGTTGGCGACGAGGTGCTCGCGGTCCGTATCCGTCATGACCTTGCGGTACAGGGCCCCCGCCTGGACGAAGTCGACGTCGCCGAGGACATAGGCGTGACGCGCCGCCTGCCCCGGCGACGTCGATCGGCGGGACGGCGAAGCCGGGGTCCGGGGCCGGGCCGCCGAAGCTGTTCGGCCAGTAGTTGGGCCCGCCTCCGCCGTTCCCGTCCGAAGCGCATGGCGCCGTCCCGCTGGTAGCTCGCCATCGGGGCCGCCTTCGGGGCGTTGATCGGGAGCAGGTGGTAGTTGGGCCCGAGCCGGTGGCGGTGGGTGTCGTGGTAGCTGAACAGGCGCCCCTGGAGCATCTTGTCCGGGCGAGGGGCCGATGCCGGGGACGAAGTTCGCCGGGGAGAAGGCCGCCTGCTCGACCTCGGCGAAGTAGTTCTCCGGGTTGCGGTCGAGGACCATGCGGCCGATCTCGATCGGCGGGAAGTCGGCGTGGGGCCAGACCTTGGTGATGTCGAAGGGATCGAAGCGGTAGGTCTTGGCCTGCTCCGGCGTCATGATCTGGACCTCGACGCGCCAGGCCGGGAACTCGCCGCGGGCGATCGCCTCGTGGAGGTCGCGCGTGGCGACATCGGGATCGATGCCGCGCATGCGGTCGGCTTCCGGGCCGTCGAAGTTCTGGATCCCCTGGAGCGGTCTTGAAGTGGTACTTGACCCAGACGTACTCGCCCTTGGCGTTGTACCACATGTAGGTGTGGCTGCTGTAGCCGTTCATGTGGCGGTAGGAGCGGGGCGTGCCGCGGTCGGAGAAGAGGATCGTCACCTGGTGGATCGACTCCGGCGTCAGGGACAGGAAGTCCCAGAACATGTCCGGGTCCTTGAGGTTGGTCGCCGGGTTGCGCTTCTGGGTGTGGATGAAGTCGGGGAACTTCAGCGGGTCGCGGATGAAGAAGACCGGCGTGTTGTTGCCGACCATGTCGTAGTTGCCCTCTTCGGTGTAGAACTTGACGGCGAAGCCGCGCGGGTCGCGCTCGGAATCGGCCGAGCCCTTCTCGCCGCCGACCGTCGAGAAGCGGACGAAGACCTCGGTCCTCTTGCCCACCTTCGAGAGGAACTTGGCCCGCGTGTACTTCGGTGACGTCGCGGGTCACCTCGAAATAGCCGTGGGCGCCGGCGCCCTTGGCGTGGACGACGCGCTCGGGGATGCGCTCGCGGTCGAAGTGGGCGAGCTTCTCGATCAGGTGGACGTCCTGGATGAGGACCGGCCCCTTGGCGCCGGCCGTCATGCGAGTTCAGGTCGTTGTCGACCGGCATCCCGAAGCCCGTCGTCATCGTTTTCTTTTCGTCGTTCATCCCTTCCTCCCTTTTCTCGTGATCTCCCCCCTTTTCGGGGTATCCGTGAGCGGCAGACATCGCCGGCATAGACCCAGGAATTCGACGCGCATCCGGTCGACGCGGCCCAGGGCCATGACGGCGTCCGAGATCCGGCGGCCGGCCGGGGCTGGGACATCGACGTCGATGGCCTTCCCGCATTTCTTGCAGATGAAGTGGTGATGGGAGCCCGTGTTGGCGTCGAACCGGGCTTTTTCCCGGAACGGGCCCAGGGTCGTGATGAGGCCCAGGTCGATGAGAAGCCAGAGATTCCTGTAGACGGTATCCAGGGAGACGCGGGGCATTCGGCGGCGGACGCGCCTGTGGACCGATTCGGCGTCGGGGTGCTCGGCGGAACGGGCGACCTCACTGAAGATCTCCAATCGCTGGGGGGTCATCCGGACGCCGGCCCTGCCGAGGGCGTCACGGAACCGCGACAGACGCTTCGCCACTTCGCCCGCCCCCGGTCGCCCTCGATACATAAGAACTATTCCTATTTAGCAATATAAACCAATGGACCGGAATAGTCAACGGCGCAGGGCCGGTTCTTCGAGACACGGCCCCGGGCCTCGACGCCGGGAGCGGCCGCGGATAAATAATTGTTGACATGTTCGAATCCTGTTGGCTATTATCATATCTGGAATGTATTTCTATTTATCGTAATCATGAAAACGCCGCCCAAGCCTCGAGACAAGCCCTCTTCCTATTTCTCCAAGCCCTTCGAAAAGGCGTTCCGGGTCCTCGGCCTCTTCGGGCCCGATCGGACCCATCTTCGTCTCAAGGATATCGCCGACGCCCTGGGCATCAATGCGAGCTCGGCATTTCGCTTCTGCAATACCCTGGTCGAGCTGGAATTCCTGAAGAAGGACCCCCGGACGAAGATGCTCTCGCTCGGGCCGAAAGCCTACGTCCTGGGGCTGAATATCGCGAGGAGCTTCAGCCTCAGCCAGGTCATCATGCCGATCCTCGATCGCGTCCATGCCGAGCACGGAGTGACCATCGATCTGTGCATCCTCGAGGGGGATTCTCTCGTTCAGGTCTATTACCGGGCCGCCGCCGGCGCTCCCACCTATCCGCTTCCCTACGTCAATCGGTTCTTTCACTGCTCGTCCATAGGCAAGTGCATCCTCGCCTTCCTGCCCGAAGAGGAAATGATGAGCTTTGTCGACCGCCTGGAGCTGGTCAAGAGAACGGACCATTCCATCACGGACAAGAAAGCGTTCCTGGCGGAGCTGGCGAAGACGAGGAAGCGGGGCTACGGGGTCAATAACGAGGAGTGCTTCGTCGGCCAGCTCGCGATCGGAGCCCCTTTTTTCAACCAGGAGACCGGACGCCCCATAGGCGCCGTGTCGTTCGATTTTTCGACCATCGACGACTCGCTCGACAAGAAAGAAAAAAAGTACCTTCCGGTCCTGTTCCGGCTGGCGAAGGACCTCTCGGCGGTCGTCGAATGAGCAAACCCGCGTTCCCGGAGCTTCGCTCGGCGGACGTCCGGAGCGTCGGTTTCATATCGTCCCATCGACATGTCGGCTTGATCCGCCTTTTTTGGCGCCGCGCTTCGCATTCTCCTGTCACGACAGTCCGATGCGCGAGGCGCGGCGCCCCCTTGCTTTCGGAAGGTCCCGGAGATCGTTAAGAACATATAAGCGCCCGATAGGCCCGCCATTTAATGTGGGCCCGGCTTTGTCACCAACCGGGGTCGGCGACCGCGAAAGGAACATGTCATGAACAAACCCAAAACCTCCACTTTGATCCTCCTGTCGATCTTGCTGACGGCTTCGTTCTCGACCGGAGGAGAAGCCCTGTCGGATTCCATGCTTCTCAACGGCACCATCTGGACCGGGAACCCGGCCCAGCCCTGGGCCGAGGCCGTGCTCATCCGGGGAAACCGGATATTCCGGGTGGGCTCGAACGCGGAGATCAGGGAATGCGCGGCGAAAGGGACTCCGATGATCGACCTCAAGGGCGGGCTCGTCCTTCCCGGCTTCATCGACTGTCATACGCATTTCCTCCAGGGGGGGTTCGCGCTCTCCAGCATCCAGCTGAGGGGCGCCAAGAACCGTGAGGAATTCGTCGCCAGGATCGCGGACTACGCCAGGACCATCGAAAAGGGGGCCTGGATCCTCGACGGAAATTGGGATCACGAACAATTCGACCCGCCGGAGCTGCCATCGAAGGAGTGGATCGACAAGGTGACCCCGGACAATCCGGTCTTCGTCAGGCGCTATGACCTCCATATGGGCCTGGCCAACAGCCTGGCCTTGAAGATCGCAGGCATCACCAAGGACACGGCGGTCCATGCGGAGGGGGAGATCGTCATCGACCCCGGGACCGGGGAGCCCACCGGGGTCCTCAAAGAAGGGGTCAAGGAGCTGATGATGAGCCGCATCCCGGAGCCTTCGACCAACGCGAACCTCCGGGCGGCCGAGGCGGCGCTCCGGCATGCCGCCGAATGCGGCGTGACGTCGGTCCACGAGATGTCCGCCCTGACGAGCGACAACAGGAATTTCGAAGCCTACCAGACGCTCCTCAAGGCCGGCAAGCTGACGACCCGGATCATCTTCTATATCCCGGTCACCCAGGTCGATCTCCTCACCGGCCTCAGGATGAGCTCCCCCTTCGGGAACGACTTCCTCAGGATCGGCGGCTTGAAGGGCCTGGTCGACGGCTCGGTGGGTTCCTCGACGGCGCTTTTTTTCGAGCCCTACACCGACGGCCCCGGGGTCTACGGCATGACGACGACCCAGATGGTCCCCGAGGGCATCATGGAGAAAAGGATCGATGAGGCCGATAGGGCGGGGCTCCAGGTGACCATCCATGCGATCGGCGACAAGGCCAATGACATGATCCTGGATATCTACGAGCGCGTGATCTCCCGCAACGGCCCCCGAGACCGGCGCTGGAGGATCGAACACGCCCAGCATCTGCGTCCGGCCGATATCGAGCGCTTCGGCAAAATGGGGATCATCGCGTCGGTTCAGCCCTATCATGCCGTCGACGACGGCCGGTGGGTCGAGAAAGGATCGGCCGGGAACGGTGCCGGACGACCTACGCCTTCCGGTCGCTCCTCGATACGGGGGCCAGGCTGGCCCTGGGCTCCGATTGGATGGTCGCTCCCCTCGATCCCCTCAGCGGGATCCACGCGGCCGTCACCAGGGCTACGCTCGACGGCAAAAATCCCCAGGGCTGGTTTCCCGAGCAGAAGCTCAGCCTCGAACAGGCGCTCCGGGGCTATACGATCGACGCCGCCTACGCGGAATTCGCGGAGAAGGACAAGGGCTCCATCGAATGCGGAAAGCTCGCGGACCTGGTCGTCCTGGACCGGGATCTCTTCAAGATCCCCCCCGAGGCCATCAAGGACGCCCGCGTCCTTATGACCATGGTCGGAGGCAAGATCGTCTTCGAAAGGCGATAGGCCCTCACGGATGGAGCAGCGCCCGCAGATTCCGGGTTAGGATCGGGAACTGGGCCCGGTCGGCGGCCGGCGGGAATCCCCGGAGCTTGCGGCCCAGCGATTCGAGAAGGCGCTCGTCCGGCCGGCCCTCGAGGATCCGGGTCGTTTCCTCCTCGCTGAGGTCCTCGCCCCGCAGGCTCGCGAACCCGGCCCTTTCGTTCTCGGGACAGCCGAGCTGGCATTTCATACAGCCCATCAGCGCGTTGTGCATGCTGGGCAGTATCCAATTTGGGAAGACGCCATCGATCTCGTTGTAAAGCGTGATGCAGCGGCCGGCGTCGATGACGAATTCCTCCCTTCGGATGGCGTTCGACGGGCAGATCCCGTAACAGATCACGCAGTCCCGGCAGGCTTCAAGCATGGCGAGCTCATGCCACGAATCTTCGAGCCCGGGCGCGTCGGTCAGATAGGCATAAAGAGCTAAAAAGGTCCCCATCCCATCCACGTAACATATGTTGTTCCTGCCGTAGCGCCCCAGACCGCTCCGGACGGCCATCAGCTTGAGATGAACGCCTTTGGCGGGCTCGAGCCTGACCGCCGGGTCCTTGACGACGTCCCGGCGGACGGCCGCCTCGATCCCCGCCAACGTGACGCCGTCGTCGAAGTACTGGGGAGAGAGGACGAGGGGAGCGACGTCGACCCCGGAAGAGGGCGTCGAATCGCAGCATCGGCGCCCTGACAGCGACTATGATGACCGAGGTGGCCCCGGGGAATTCGGACGGGAGCGCGAACTTCCTCGAATCGATATAGCTTCGATAAACCCCGTTGCGGCTGAGCTTGTTATGGCGCCTCAGGGAATCGATGTCGTTCTGGAGCTCGGCGAAATGGCTCACGGAGATGGTCTTGGCCTTGCAGAACAGCTCCGGCACGGCTTCGGGCCTATCACCGATCCAAGCTCCAAGGCTTCCCAGGCCTCCGCCGTTCAGGAGCGGCAGGGCGCCCAGGGTCGCCAGGCCTTTCAGGAAGCTCCGACGGCTCCGTTCGCCGCCGGGCGACCAGGCGGCGATCTTCGGCGGCTCCTGGAACCTATGGGCTCCCCCTTCATTTCCATTCATGGAATCATCCCTTGACCTCAATATCATCCTGCCCTTCTTTGCAACCTTCGGGCCAAGACGACGCGGCCGGATAAGGCCAGGCCCAAGGGGAGACAAAGAGCACCAAGGAAAATTCTTGCTCTCGAATGGAAAGTTACTTTACGTGCGGGCTAATGCACCCGGATGATAGAAAGGAGTATGGCGAAATATGGCTCCTCGGGCAGGACTCGAACCTGCAACCTAGTGGTTAACAGCCACCCGCTCTGCCGATTGAGCTACCGAGGAGCAAGGCTGGATTAAGATAGCATTAATCGCCCGCCAAGGCAAGATTTGCTTTTGCCCGCGGACGTGTTAATATGCCAATCTTTATGCCCGAAAGGAAATCGTGTCCGACCCAGAAGCTCAAGTCCTGACCGGGGCCTCCGAAGCCCCGCATTTCACCGGCCGCCGGACGGCCTGTGCCGAAAAAATGATGTTCTTCGAAGCCCGGGCGGCCCGATGGGACCGCGACCATTCCTCGTCCGGAAGAGGCCCGGACGATCCCCCTCATCATCCCCTTCCTGAGGCTGAGCGCGGGCGACCGCGTCCTCGACCTGGGCTGCGGAACGGGGAAGCTCGTGCCCTGGCTCCGGGAGGGCGTCGGTCCCTCCGGCCTCATCGTCGAGGCGGACTACTGTCGCGGGATGCTGGAGGCGGGACGGAGCAAGAGGTTCGGCCGGCGCGTTCGTTTCGTGCGGATGGACGCCCAGGCCCCCGCCGTCGCCGGCGGGGCGTTCGACCGGATCGTCTGCTTCTCCCTGTTCCCCCATCTCGAGGACCAGGCCGGAGCGCTCCGGGGATTCCGCGGGCTTCTCAAGCCCGGCGGTCCGCTCGTCATCGCCCATACGATGGGCCGGGAAGCTCTCAACGCCTTCTTCCGCAGGGTGGGCGGCCCCGTCGGCGGGGACTCCCTTCCCGACGAACGCCAGATGACATCGCTTCTCTCGAAGGCCGGCTTCCGAAACGTCGAGATCGCCGACAGGCCCCGCCATTACATCGCCCGCGCCTGGGCCTGAGCGTCGAACCGACGGGCCGGGGCCCGGCTCAGAACCGGTAGGACCCCGGTTTGTGCTCCTTCCGGTAGTCGTCGCCGTCCATTTCGACGATCTTGCACATCTCGTAGACGCGCGAGCGCAGGCGGACGCCGATGCGGTCGACGAGGCGTATCGCCGCCCTTTTTGTAGAAGGAATCGCGCTTGTCCTCCGTCTCCTCGGTGTCCGGGTAGTTCGACGTGAAGATCGTCGTCTTCTTGTGGTTGTAGCGGTGGTTGATGATGTAGAAAATGGTTTCCTCGACCCAGGCGGTCGTCCGCTTGGCCCCGAGCTCATCGAGGACGAGGACCTCGCTCCGGAAGACGGGGGCCGAGGATATCGGATTCGGTGAGGGCGGATTCCGGCGAGAACGTGCTCTGGATCTCCCGGATGAGGTCCCGGAAATCGTAGAAGACGCAGGCGACGCCCTTTTTCCTGATGAGCTCCTGGATGATGGCGACGGCCAGGTGCGTCTTCCCCACGCCGCAGGGCCCGATGAACAGGAGGCCGATCTCCTGGGCGGGGTAAGTTCTTGACGAATTTCTTCGCGATGGCCAGGGCGTCCTTGTGGGAGTCGTTGTCCTTGTGGATCTCGAAGTTCGCGAGCGTGCAGTCCCTGTAGCGCTTGGGGATGTTGGCCTTCTCGAGGAGGACGGCCGCCTGCCGCTCGTGATAGCAGGCGCAGCGCTTGGCGACCGGCCCGTTCGCCGACTTCTCGATGATCCACCCGGTGCCGAGGCACTTCGGGCACTGTTTCGCGTCGTTCAATTCAGGTAACCTCTGAGCTGCTGGAGCCTCCGCGAGCGGGAGAGCTTCCGCATCGCCTTCTGTTCGATCTGCCGGATGCGCTCCCGCGTCAGGCCCAGATGGTCACCGATCTCCTGGAGGGTCCTGGGGCGGTCGTCGTCCAGCCCGAAGCGCAATTTTAGCACAAGGGCTTCCTTCTCATCCAGCTCCCCGATCATCGCCCGGATCTGCTGCTGGACGGAGGACTTGATGATCTGGTATTCGACGGGCGGGCTGAGCTCGTCGCTGATCCGGTCCTCGACCTCGAGGCCGTCGTCCGAGAGACGGTCGCTCAGCGAGACGTTCTTCTCCTCGAGCACGGCCAGGTCGTCGACGTCCTCCTCGGTGATGCCCATCCTCTTGGCGACCTCCGCCCGGGTCGGCTCGCGGCCCAGCTCCGTCTTGAGCTCGGCCGTCTTCTTCTTCATCGCCGAGATCTGGTCGGACATCTTCTGGGGGATGTTGTAGATGCGGGAATACTGGGACAGGGCGTGGATGATCGCCTGGCGGATCCACCAGACGGCGTAGGAGATGAACCGGACGTTGCGGGTCGGGTCGAAGCGCTTGGCCGCCTCGATGAGCCCGACGTTCCCCTCGTTGATGAGGTCGAGGAAGCTGAGCCCCATCCCCCGGTACTTCTTCACGTAGGAGACGACGAACTTGAGGTTGGACTCGATGAGCCGGCGCATGGCATCGAGGTCGCCCTCCCGGGCCCGCTCGCCGAGCCCGCTTCTCCTCCTCCTCGGTGAGCGTGCGGGAATTTCGCGATCTGGTCGAGGTAGAGCTTCAGGCTCGTGGGAGTCCGGGTAATCCCTTCGGTCCGCCATCAGCTGTCCGGTTTTCCGATCTTGACGATGCGCGACGGGTCGAGCCGGACGAGGGCTTTCCGCCGCGCCTCGAACTCCTCGTCCTTCCCCTGGAAGAACTCCCTCCGGACGAACTCGAGGAACTGGTTGACCTCGGACTCGATCTCCTCCATCCGGCTCCTCATGTTGAGGATGACCTCGACGCCCGGCCAGGTTCACGCCCAGGTCCCGGATGAGGTTCAGGATGATCTCGAGCCGCTTGAGGTCGTCGGCCGAGTACATCCGGGTGTTCCCCTCGCTCCGCGACGGCTTGAGCAGGCCTTCGCGCTCGTAGAGGCGGAGCGTCTGGGGATGGATATCGTACATCTTCGAGACGCTGCTGATGTGGTAGTAACGGATCGGCCCCGAAGCGTCCTTCTTCGTCTTCCGGACCATGTCAACCCCTCCCCAGGTCCGCCCTCGGATTCGGGCCGGAGACCTTTTCGAGCTCCTTCATGAGCTCCCGGACCCGCTGGTCGGCGAAGGGCGGCGGCACGATCGTCACCTCGACGATCTCATCGCCCCGGGCCTTCTTCCCCGGAACGGGAGCGCCCTTGTCCTTGAGCCGGAACTTCTGTCCCGATCTCGTGCCGGGCGGGATGCGGATGATCGTCGGGCCGCAGATGGTCGGGACGCTCGATCTTGGCCCCCAGGGTCGCTTCGGGCACGGTGATCGGGAGCTTCAGGGAGATGTTCGGCCCCTCGCGCCGGAAGAAGCGGTGAGCCGAGACCTCGATCTGGATGTAAAGGTCCCCGGTCGGCCCGCCGTTCCGCCCGGCGTTGCCCTTGCCGGGGATGCGGACGCGGGACCCGGAATCGACGCCGGCCGGGATCCGGACCGAGATCAGCTCGGTTTTCTGGACGACCCCGGCGCCGCCGCAGGCCCTGCAGGCCTCGCCCGGGACCGTGCCCGCTCCGCCGCAGGCAGGGCAGGCCGTCGAGAATTTCATGAAGCCGCGCTGGGCGACGCCGCGGCCCGCTGCCGCCGCAGGCGGGGCAGGCCTTCGCCCCGCCGGCCGAAGCCGTCCCCCGGCCTCCGCAGGCCGGGCACGGGACAAGCCGCGTCAGGCGGATGCGGGTCTGGACGCCGTTGATGGCATCCTCGAAGCCCAGGTTCATCGAATAGTGGAGGTCCTCGCCGCGTTCGGCCGCGACGGCCCCCGGCCCGGGGCCCGCCGGCGCCGAACAGGTTCTCGAAAAAGTCCTTGAACGAGGACGTGCCGTAGTCGGAGAAATCGAATCCTTCGAAGCCCGACGGCCGGCCCTGCGGCCCCGCCCCCTGAGGAGGCACGTCCCCGGCAAAGCCGAACTGGTCGTATTGGGTTTTCTTTTTGGGGTCCGTCAGGACGGAGTAGGCTTCCTGGATCTCCTTGAACTTCGCCTCGGCGCCCTTGTCCCCGGGATTGAGGTCCGGGTGGTACTTTCGGGCCAGGCGACGGTAGGCCTTCTTGATCTCGGCGACCGGCGCGCTCCGGGAGACGCCGAGAGTCTCGTAATAGTCTTTGGCCATGATGCGAATTCCGGGAGGCCGGAACGATCCGGCCCCCGGTCAGTCACGGACCAGTTTAGTTCTTTTTCTCGTCATCGACAACCTCGGCGTCGATGACCTCTTCCTCGGGGCCGGCTGAGGACGCCCGGCCGCCGTCGTGCGGCGAGGGGCCTTCGGCGACCGCCTTGCGGAGGCTCTTGTCCGGGCTGGGGCCCGGCCTGCTGATAGAGCGTCTCGGTCAGCTTGTGCGAGGCCTGGGAGAGCGCTTCCATCGCGGCTTCGGATCGTTCTCGAGGTCCTCTCCCTCGACCGCCTTCCGCGTGTTCTCGATCTCGGCCTGGACCTTCTTCGCCTCGGCCTCGGGGATCCGGTCCTTGTTCTCCTTGAGGAGCTTCTCGAGGCTGTAGATGAGCTGGTCGGCCTGGTTCCGGGCGTCGATGACCTCGCGCCGCTTCTTGTCCTCCTCGGAGTGGGACTCGGCGTCCTTGACCATCCGGTCGATCTCCTTCTCGTCGAGCCCGCTGTGGCCGGTGATGGTGATGGCCTGCTGCTTGCCGGTCCCCATGTCCTTGGCGGAGACGTGGAGGATGCCGTTGGCGTCGATGTCGAAGGTCACCTCGACCTTGGGGACGCCGCGCGGGGCCGGCGGGATGCCGTCGAGGTGGAACCGCCCGAGCGTCCGGTTGGCGGACGCCATCTCCCGCTCGCCCTGGAGGACGTGGATCTCGACGCTCGGCTGGTTGTCCGAGGCCGTCGAGAAGATCTCGGCTTTCTTGGTCGGGATGGTCGTGTTGCGCGGGATCATCTTCGTGAACACGCCGCCCAGGGTTTCGATGCCCAGGGTCAGCGGCGTGACGTCGAGCAGGAGGACGTCCTTGACGTCGCCCGAAAGGACGGCGCCCTGGATGCCGGCGCCGACGGCCACGACCTCGTCGGGATTGACGCCCTTGTGCGGCTCCTTGCCGAAGAGGTCCTTGACCAGCTGCTGGATGCGGGGCGCCCGCGTCTGACCGCCGACGAGGATGACCTCGTCGATGTCCTCGGCCTTCAGGCTGGCGTCGGCCAGGGCCTGGCGGCAGGGACCGACGGACCTCTGGACGAGGTCTTCCATCGAGCTGCTCGAGCTTGGCCCGGGTCATCTTCATCAGAAGGTGCTTCGGGACCGGACGCGTCGGCGGTGACGAACGGCAGGTTGATCTCCGTCTCCATCGTCGTCGACAGCTCGATCTTGGCCTTCTCGGCGGCTTCCTTGAGCCGCTGGAGGGCCATCTTGTCGCGGGAGAGGTCGATGCCCGACTCCTTCTTGAACTCGCCGACGAGCCAGTCCTGGATCTTCTGGTCGATGTCGTCGCCGCCGAGGTGCGTGTCGCCGTTGGTCGACTTGACCTCGACGACGCCCTCCCCGACCTCGAGGATGGAGATATCGAACGTCCCGCCGCCGAAGTCATAGACGGCGATGACCTGGTCCTTCTTCTTGTCCATGCCGTAGGCCAGGGCGGCGGCCGTCGGCTCGTTGATGATCCGGACGACCTCCAGCCCGGCGATCTTGCCGGCGTCCTTGGTCGCCTTTCTCTGGCCGTCGTTGAAATAGGCCGGGACGGTGATGACGGCCTTCTCGACCGTCTCCCCGAGATAGTCCTCGGCGGCCTTTTTCAGCTTCTGCAGGATGTAGGCGGAGATCTCGGGCGGGGCATATCGCTTGCCCAGCGCCTCGACCTCGACGCCGCCGTTCGGAGCTTCGATCACCTTGAACGGGACCTGCTTGATCTCCTGGGCGACCTCGGCGAACCGGCGACCCATGAACCTCTTGATGGAATAGATCGTGTTCTCCGGATTGGTGACCCTCTGCCTCTTGGCGACCTGGCCGACCAGGATCTCGCCCTTCTGGGTAAAAGCGACGACGGAAGGGGTCGTCCTTCCTCCCTCTTCGTTAGGAATGACGGTCGTCTTGTCGCCTTCCATGATGGCAACACAAGAATTCGTCGTTCCCAGGTCGATTCCTATGATCTTGGCCATTAATCTCTCCTTTTTTAGATTAGTATATTGATAATATATTATATGAGTGTTTATTTGTCAACTATTTTTTCAAAATACTTTTTTTGCTTCTATATGGGGAAAACAAGGGTATTTAAAGAGGTCTGGGCTATTCGGATCGGGGCAGCCAGACGAGCCCCTTCAGACCCTCGGTGAGGGCCCAATACATCGCCTGCCCTTCCTTGGGGTCTTCAAAGCTCAGCTCAATGAGGCTCATCGACCGCTTATGCCTTCTCAGCTTCAGTGTCCTCAGGGGAAGGCCGGCATACCACTTTACGTCCCTCCAGACGGCTCGGAGGCCTTTGGCCTTCGGGACGATAGAGAGCTTCGTCCCGTCCTCGAGCTCCAAGGCATAGGCCGGGGGCATATCCTTGACCTCGAGCGCTTCGAGCTCGAATTCGCCCGGCTTGGTCGACACCGTCTCCGGCTCCCCCGGCTTGATGACCCGCCGTTGCGGCAGGGTCAGGGCCGTTTTCCGCGCCAGGGCCAGGGCTTTGAACGGGACCGGGGTCCCCCAGTAGCGGACCCGCGACGGCGACCATCGCCTCAGGATGAATCCGCGGGCCTTGAGATCGATCGTCTTCGAACCAAGGTCCATCATGAAGTAAAAGCCCGGCCCCTTGGCCAGCGCAAATTCCTCTTCCGCGACCCGGTTCGCCAACGGCGCTCCGGGCGCGTCCGCGCCCCGGACGGCTCCGGGAGACAGGACCCCGGTGAGAACCAGCGCGACGAGGATATGTATTCGGCGCATCTTCATCTCAATAGATATAGATCTTCGTCCCTACGGGCGAGGACTTGAAAAGGAATTTCAGGTCCTCGTCTCCGATCCGGACGCAGCCGTGGGTGACGTTCCTGCCCAGGAGCCGGGTATAAAGCGTACCGTGAAGGAAATATCCGTTGCCGAATCCCAGGGCATAGTCGCCGAGCTCCCCGCCGACGACCCGTTCGCCGGCGTTCTTCGGGATGGGCTCGCCCTCCTCGATGAACGCCCAGTCCGGCTTGACCCAGTAGGGGTTCTCGACCTTGTACTTGACGGCGAACTCCCCGCGCGGCGTGTCGAAGATCCACTGGCGCTTCCCCTTCGGGTCCGGCAGGATGTCCCCGCTGCCGGTCGAAACGAGGCCCTGCGCGGACGATCTCCGTCCCCTTCTTCAGGTAGAACCTGTTGGCGCCCGTGTCGATGACGATGTAAACGCCCTTCGGGGCCAGCGCGTCGAACTTCTTCTTCAAGCCGCCGCCGCCGCCGCGGATTTCCGGGCGTCCGCTTGGGGGGCCAGGCTCGGTCCGTCCCCGGCGCCATCCGGCGAATTGCCGGAGACCGACGATCGTTCCGTAAACGACCGCCCCCAACGCCGCGAGATAGGCCGCGGCCGCGAGGAACAGGAAGGCTTTTTTCAGCGACATTTCACGATCTTCATTCGTCCCGGATGGCCTTGACGATGGGGCTTTCCCTGTCCAGGGTGCCGACGATCGTCACCGGAGTCCCGACCGAGACCATGGCGAACAGCTCGTCCATGACCTTGTCGTCCACGGAGACGCAGCCCCGGGTCAGGCTGTCCTCCCCTCCGCCGTGGATCTCGACGAGCCCGCCGATCCCGACCCAGTAAGGGATCTCCCTCCGCTGTTTGGCCGAGGCGAACCGCCTCCGGTCCTCCTCGTTGGGGTAGTTGATGAGGAGGGCCTTGTAGAACCGGCTGGCGGGGATCTTCTTCGTGATCTGGTAGCGGCCTTCAGGCGTGGCGTCGTCGCCGGAGTGGAGCTTGTCGGACAGCCCGTTGAAGCCCAGGCCGACATCGAACTCGGCCACGGCGACGCCCTTTCTGTAGACGATCATACGCTTTTCAAGCTTGATGACGAGGAGGGCGGTCGATCCTTTCGCCCGCGACTCCTGAACGGTCTCCTCGGCGATGCGCCCTCCATTTCTCGATCTGGCGGGGGTCCTGATAGCGGCTGAGAAACCTGAGGCAGGTGCTCTCGGCTTCCTTGATGACCTCGCGGACGCCCCCGACCTTGCTCAGGGCATCGTCGTACTTGGCCCCGTCGGCCATGAGGGACGCTTCCTGGAGCATGAGCTCCGCCCGGCTCAGCGATCCGCGGGCCGAGCCCCGCTCGTTGAGGGCCAGGGTGATCTCGTTGAGGATGTCGATCCTCTTCCGGAGGACCCGGACCTCTTCCCTGATCCTGGCGCGCTTCTCTTCCTTGTCCTTAAGGGTCCGGCCCAGCAGGGCATCCCCCGCGACAAGGGTCCGGCGGAGGTCGTCCCTGAGGGGAACGTACTCCCTGAACCAGCCCAGCTTCAGGTTCTCCTGCGCCAGGGCCTGACGGGCCCGCTTGACGTCCCCGAGATACGATTCGTATTCACGGGGGGCGTAAACAGAAGCACCGGCCCTCCAGAGATCCCGCTCCTGCTGGTCAGCGAGCCCGGCCTCTGGAGGAACCGGTGGCGTTTTACAACCTGTGAGATATGCCGCTAGGAAAAAGAATACGATTCTACGGAATCTCACAAAAAAACAAAGACCTGGTTTTACGGATCGCTCTTATCTGCCCTTGACCTTCTCGATGGCGGCCTTGACCTGGTCGGCGATGACGACGGCCTTGTCCTTGACGACGACGGCCTTGTCCTTGGCGCCGAAATAGTCCTGGGCGTCGATGGCGGCCTGAACGTCGGTCAGCGACATTTCGATGCCGGCGAGATCGGCCTTCATGGCTTCGATGTCGGCCTTGGTGCCCTTGCCCTTGGGGGCCTTCTCGAGAAGGGCCTTGGCTTCGTCAAGAGCGGCCTTGGCTTCGGTCTGGGCCATGACGGCGGCGTTCTTGGCTTCCTCGATCCTGGCGGGAATGAGGGCCTTGACGGCGTCGGCGTCGGTGACGAGCTTGGCCAGCATTTCCTTGGCCTTGCCGTACTTCTTGAAGAACTTCTTCGACTGGGCGGTGACCTCGTCGTTGGCGAGGGTCAGATCGTCATTGAGCTTCTTGAGCTCGTCCTTGGCATAGATGTCGCCCTTCGCCTGGGCGACGCCCTCGATGGCGGCCTTCGCGGCGTCCATCTGCTGGGTGGGCTGCTTGGCGCAGCTGGTGAAAATAAACGCGACCATGAGACCGAAAGCAACGACCTTGATGAAATTTTTCATCTGCATAACCTCCTTTGTGGTTATCTTAATGGAATTAACCCTATGATAAGACCGTAGTTGTGACCGCTTTCTGATGATTCCCACCTCCTCTCGCTGAATTCCCGGCGTTCGCGCCGGAACCGTGTATCTTCATTCCGATTTGCGACAGTTGATTTCGTACGGGCGTGTTCGATCAGGGCAGGGCTTCGGCTTTTCCGACGGGACTCGCCGTGTTCTCTCTCATGCTGTGCTTCGCCATTTCTTCAATCTCTCAAATGTGAACGATTCTCCGCAGTGAGAAGATTAATAGCACAGTCCCCTGCCCTTGTCAATCTCCGCCGCTTCCGCTCCGGGCCCCTGTTCCGCCGGCCTTATTTGTCCGGGTCGAGGATGAATCCCTCCTTCATCATCCACTGGACCTCGTTCCGGGCCTGGCGGATGGCGTCCGCGGCCATTTTGAACCGCTCTTCGGCGCTGAACGAGAAGCGGGCCACGCCCTGCTCGATGGCCTTGCTGCCGACGGCCACGGCCTCGCGCGGGAAGACCTCCCACTCGTCCATGTTGGGAATGATGTACTCCTCATGGATGCCCTTGTCCTCGGCGACCTTGGCCAGCTCGCGGGCCGCGGCGATGCACATCTCGTCGGTGATCGTCTTGGCCCGGACATCGAGGGCGCCGCGGAAGATGCCCGGGAAGCCGAGCGAGTTGTTGACCTGGTTGGGGAAATCGGACCGTCCGGTGGCGAACGACCTTCGCCCCGGCCTCCTTGGCCTCCCAGGGCCAGATCTCGGGGATGGGATTGGCGCAGGCGAAGACGATGGAATTCGGGGCCATCGACTTGATCCACTCGGCCTTGATGGTCCCGGGGCCGGGCTTGGACACGCCGACCAGAACGTCGGCGCCGGCGATGGCGTCCGCGGCCTGGCCGAGGCGGCCCTTCGGGTTCGTCCGCATGCAGAGGTCCCATTTTTCCTTGAACTTGGCCTGGAGCTCTTCCCGGTCGGCGCGGTCGCGGGACAGGATGCCCTTGGTGTCGACGGAGAGCATGTTCTCCGGGCTGAACCCCGCCTTCATCATCATCCGGGCGATGTTGATGCCTGACGCCCCGGACCCGAGGACGACGCCCTTGGCCTCGCGGATGTCCTTCTTGACGATCTTGAGGGCATTGATCAGGCCGGCCACCGTGACGCAGGCCGTGCCCTGCTGGTCGTCGTGCCAGACCGGGATCTCGCACTGTTCGCGCAGGGTGTCGAGGATCTTGAAGCACTTGGGCTGGGCGATGTCCTCGAGGTTGTAGCCGCCGAAGGAGGGCTGAAGCGCCTTGGCGATCTCGATGATCTTGTCCGGGTCCTTCTCGGCCAGGCAGATCGGGAACGCGTCCACGCCGCCCAGGTACTTGTAGAGGATCCCCTTCCCTTCCATGACCGGGAGGCCCGCTTCGGGGCCGATGTCCCCGAGGCCGAGGACCCGGGTCCCGTCGCTGATCACCGCGACGCTGTTCCACTTGTTCGTGTACAGATAGGCCTTTTCCTTGTCGGCGGCGATCTCCTTGCAGACCGCGGCCACGCCGGGCGTGTACCAGATGGCGAAATCGTTGAAATCGCGCACACGGCACTTCAGCGAAGTGCCCATCTTGCCCTTGTAGAACTTGTGGAGACGGGGCGCGTCCTTGGACGGCTGTTCGGCCTTGGCCAACAGCTCTTCGACGGTGACTTTCTTCATACACTGACCTCCTGAGGAAATAACGAAGCCCCATCATAAATAAGGACGCCGGTGAAAGTCAACCCGTCGGTTCCCTTAATCTTTTCCGCGGCGCCCGCGGCCCCGGGCCGCCCCTTCCCGGGGCCCCCGGGACAACGCTAACCGCCCGGCCCCTTCGACCCTACCGAAGAACCTGAGCGGGTCGTGGCCGAATCCGAGGACCCAATCGCCGGCCGACGCCCGCGCGAAGACCTTCCTCTTGTTGTCCAGGGTCTCCGCCGGGAAAAGGTCGTAGCTCATGATGGCGTCCAGACCGAGGTGGGCGGATGTCGGGACCAGGTCCGCCGCGAAAAAGAAGGTCGATCCGCCGCCGGTGACCTTCAGGCATTGGTGGAACGCGGTGTGCCCGGGCACCAGGACGGCCTCGACGCCGGCGGCGAAAGGCCCGTCCGCCTCGATGAGGCTCAGCCGCCCCGACGCCTCGAGAGGTCTCAGACGCCCGGGAAAATAGCTCGGCTTGTCCCGGGCCACGGGATCGAGGGCGTTCGCCCATTCTCCCTTCCGGATGACATATCGGGCCGCAGGGAAGGCCGGGACAACGTCCCCCGAGGCGTCCTTCATCACGTTCCCCCCGCAGTGGTCGAAATGGAGGTGCGAATTGAAGACGATATCGATATCCGAGGGTCGGAAGCCGAGCGCGGCCAACGGGGCCTCGAGGCTCGGGTCCCCTCGGAAGCTATAGCGATCGAGGACCCTGCGATCAAGGAGCGTCCCGATCCCGGTATCGGCGAGGATGAGGGCGTCCGGCGTCCGGACCAGATAGCAGTTCAAGGCCAGCGGGACCCTGTTTGCCGCGTCGGGCGGACTGAGCTTCGCCCAGACGGTCCGGGGAACGACCCCGAACATCGCCCCGCCGTCGACCCGGATCTCTCCGGCCGAGAAACCCGTGACCTCGATCCTTCCGAATGACCGGGTCTCCGACCTCATCCCAGGAGGTCTTCCTTCTCGTAGATGAGCTCGCCGCGGCTGCGCTCGGCGGACTCGAGGACACCGGTATCCATCCGGATCGCGTCCTCGGGACAGGCCTCGACGCAGAAGCCGCAGAAACAGCACCGGGAGAGGTCGATCGCATACCGCGTCGGCGACCGCTGGACCTCCGGGTCCGCGTCCTCGCCCGCTTCGATCGAGATGCACTCCGACGGGCAGACCGTCGCGCAGAGCATGCAGGCGACGCACCTCGGACGACCGTCCTCCCTCCGGACCAGACGGTGGAGGCTCCGATGTCGCGGGGCGATCTCCTTCCGCTGTTCGGGATACTGGATGGTCACGGCCCCCGGCCGGCGCGTCCTCAATCCAAAAAGAGCGAGCGTGTGGCGCGTCATGTTGACGAAGAAATGCCGCGACGTGATCAGGGCGCCCCGGACGATCTCTCCGAGGTACCCAACGGCTTTCATCATCTCAGCCCCACCCACAGGGCCGTGGCCAGGATATTGAGGAATCCCAGGGGGACGAGGCCCTTCCAGCCGAGGTCCATGAGCTGGTCGTACCGGAAGCGGGGGTAGGTCCAGCGCAGGAGGACCTGGAAGCCGCAGAAAAGAAGAACCTTGAGGTTGAAGGCGAGGACCTGGAGGACGACGACGGCGGTCCGGGGCAGGATCCAGCCTCCCCCCCAGGGGAACCGGAACCCCTCCGGGCCGAGCCAGGGGACCTGCCAGCCGCCGAAGAACAGGGTCACCGCGAGACAGGAGACGATGATGACCTCGAGGAAATCGGTCATCATGAACATGCCCCACTTGAGCCCGCTGTATTCCGCGTAGAAGCCGATGATCTCCGACTCCCCCTCCGGGAGGTCGAACGGGACGCGCTTCGTCTCGGCGAGGGCGGCGACGAAGAAAACGAGGAACCCGAGCGGCTGGAGAAAGATCCCCCACCGGGGCAAGACCCCGAAAATGAGCCCCCCTTGGTAGTCGACGATCGCGGACATCCTCAGGGAAGGATAGACGAGGACGATGCCGACGAGCGAGAGACCGAGAGCGACCTCGTAGGAGATGAGCTGGGCCGCGCCGCGCATCCCCCCGAGAAGCGCAAACCTGTTGTTCGACGCCCAGCCCCCGACGAGGATCCCGTAGACCCCGAGCGACAGCATGGCCAGGATGAACGGGATCCCGGCCTCGAGGTCGGCGACCCTGAGCTCGACGACCCTGCCCCAGAGACGGATCGCGGGTCCGAAAGGCACGGCGGCGATCGTCACGGCGACGCAGAAGAACGAAAGGAAGGGGGCGAGGGCATGGAGAAAACGACGGACGAAGGAGGGATCGAAGTCTTCCTTGAACATCATCTTGATGGCGTCGGCAAAGGGTTGGAAGAGCCCGAAGACGCGGAGGCCGAAAATGGAGGCTCTGTTGGCTCCGATCCGGTCCTGGATGACGGCGCTTTCTTTCCGCTCGACCCAGGTCAGGAAAAGGGTCAGCGAGAGCAGCCAAACGACGGACAGGACGACCTTGGCCAGGACGATGAGAGCCTCGCTCATTTCCCGTTGCCCTTATCGGTTTCCAGGGCCCTCGCAAGGTCGGCCAGGATGTCCGCGGCCGAGCGGGCGTCCCCCGGCGGCTTCAGGACCGGGCGGAACTCCTGGGCTCGTCCGTCGACGTTCGTCACCGACCCCGATCTTTCCGCCAAGAGGGCCGTCGGCAGGACGACATCGACCGCGCGGTCCAGGGCCCCGGCGCGGGACGCGAAAAGGAACTTGGCCTGGACGCCGGCCAGAGCCTCCCGAACCCGGCCCTCGGGAAAGTGTTCGAGGAGCGCCGTCCCGAAGACGAGGAGGAGGTCCGCCCCCTTCGAGAGCTCGTCGAGGTCCGGACGCCTGAGCTCGAACCCGAGGTCGCGCGCTCCCCTCAGGTTCGGAGTCCTCTCGGCGGTCAGGAGGAGGCTGTCGGCCCGGCCCGGCATGGGGTCCGCGAACCAGTAGTTGCGGCCCGCCACGGCTTCGCCGAATGTCCTTCGGACAAGGGACATCTCTTCGTTGGACAGGTAGGTTTCGAGGATGAGGCCGATACGGCCGCCCCGGCCCGCCCTCCGGAGCCCCCGGACCTTTTCCGAGAGCATGATGAGCGCTTTGTCCCAGGAAAGCTCCGTCGCGCTCTTGTCCTTGATCATCAGCACGCGCCGCTGCCTGTTCTCCGGCCCCTTCGCGTAAGCGTAGCGGCCGAGGTCGCAGATCCAATACCCGTTGACCGCGGGGTTCTCCCTCGCCCGGACCCGGAAAACCCTGGTCCCTTCACCGGACCTCTCCGGCCCGGATCGGAATTCCAGCGTGATATTGCAGCCGCGGCCGCAATGCGGGCAGATCGAATCTCCTTTGTCCATGAGCCAGGTCCGGGTCCTTCCGCGGAAATCGGCGTCAGTGATGGCCCCGACCGGGCAGATCTCGACGAGGTTCCCGGAATAATCATTGTCGATCTTCCGTCCCTCGTAGAGCCCGATCCAGGTCCGGACGCCCCGCTGGTAGACGCCCAGTTCCCCCGTCCCGGTGATCCGGCGCAGGAACCGGACGCACCGCGTGCAAAGGATACACCGCTCGTTGTCGAGGAGGAGGCTCCTGCCGATGGGGACGATCTTGTCCCTCTTCTCCCGGCTCTCGCGGAAGCGGCCCTGGAAACGACCGTGCCGCTCGTAATAGTCCTGGAGCCGGCATTCGCCGGCCTTGTCGCAGATGGGACAATCCAGCGGATGTTCCGCCAGGAGGAACTCGAGAATCTCCCTCCTCGCGGCTCCGACCTCCGGCGTATCCGTCGCGATCTTCATGCCGTCCCGGACCTTGGTGGCGCAGGAGAGCTCGAGCTTGGCCGAGCCTTCGATCGCGACGAGGCACATCCGGCAGGTCCCCTCCGGTTCGAACGCCGGGTGATGGCAGAAGTGCGGGATATCGATCCCGGCGGCGAGGCCCGCCGCGAGGACGGTCGTTCCCTCGGCCGTTTCGATCTCGCGGCCGTCGATCCTGATCTTCAACATGTCGCGTTCCTCGAGGCGGCTTCGGCGGCCCGCTCTTCGAGCTCCGCCCGGAACTTCCCGACCAGGGCCAGGACGGGCAGGGCGGCGGCGTCGCCCAGGGGACAGAAGGTCCTCCCCTTGATGGCCGAAGCGACCCGGACGATCTCCTCCAGGTCCCGGGTTCCCCCGCCCCCGGCGGCGAGACGGATCGCGGCCTTATGCATCCACGATGTCCCTATCCGGCAGGGCGTACACTGGCCGCACGATTCTTGGTCGTAGAACCGCGTCATGACGCCGAGGACATCCAGGAGGGAGGTGTTCGAGCCGATGACGATGACGGCCCCCGAGCCGATCATGGTCCCGGCGCCGGCCAGGACCGAGCATTCCAGGGGGAGGTCGAGCTCGTCGGGCCTGAGGATCGGGGCGGACAGGCCGCCGGGGATGACCGCCTTGATCGATGTCCCGTCCATCGGCCCGCCGGCGCGACCGTAGACGAGCTCCCGGATCGGTGTCCCGACCGGAAGCTCGTAGAGGCCCGGCCGACGGACGGCGCCGCTCACGCCGAAGAGGCGGGTCCCCCCGTCGCCCGGCCGGCCGGCGGCCGCGAACGCCTCTCCCCCCGCCTCGATGATGCGGGGGATATTGCAAAGGGTCTCGACGTTGTTGACGACCGTGGGGGCCCCGAACAGGCCCACGGACGCGGGGAACGGGGGCTTCAGCCTCGGCTCGCCGCGACGGCCTTCGAGCGATTCCAGGAGAGCGGTCTCCTCCCCGCAGATATAGGCGCCGGCGCCCCTGTGGACGACCACCTCGAGACCGAAATCCTTCCCGAAGACACGTTCCCCGAGGACGCCCGCTTCGCGAGCCTCGGCGACGGCCTCGTCGAGGCGACGGGCTGCGCCCGCGTATTCCCCGCGGACATAGATATAGGCCGCGTGAGCTCCGACGGCGTAGGCCGTGATGATGACGCCCTCGAGGAGGAGATGCGGCTCATGGGTCATGAGCCAGCGGTCCTTGAAGGTCCCCGGCTCCCCCTCGTCGGCGTTGACGCACAGGTAAACGGGCGCGCCGGCGTCGTGCCGGATGAAACCCCATTTGATCCCGGCCGGGAACCCCGCCCCGCCCCGCCCTCGGAGCTCGGCCTTGCGAACCTCGGCCAGAATGTCGGACGGCACCATGTCCAGGGCCTTGCGGGCGGACTCGTATCCGCCGCGCCGCCGAAAAGCGTCCAGCTGGAAGAGGTTCTCCGCAGCATCGATGAGGGGCCGGAGGGAGCTCGCCGTCATGGCTTCTCCTTCAGGGCCGGCAACAAGCCGTCGATCGCGGCGGCGTCGACTGGGCCGCGCTCCTCGCCGTCGACCGTGAGGCACGGTGCCCGGTCGCAGTTCCCAAGACATTCGACCGTGACCAGAGTGAATTTTCCGTCGGCCGTCGTCCCGCCGGGACCGATCCCCAGTCCCTCGCGGAGCCTGTCGAGGACAGCCTCCGATCCGGCCATCGTACAGCTCAGGTTGACGCACACCTCTATGACGTGCCTCCCGGCCCGCTTCGTCCTGAACATCGTGTGAAAGGATACGACCTCGCGGACGCGGATCGGGTCCATGCCCAGGGCCGCGGCGGCCTGCGCCTCCTCGACCGGGGTGATGGCGCCGGAACGGCTCTGGAGGAGATGGAGAACCGGAAGCAGGGCGGCATCCTTGCGGGGGTATCGGGCCGCGATCCCGCGGATCTCATCCAGCACTTCGACGGACAGGGCCGGACTCATCGGTCGAGCTCCCCCCCTATCATATTGAACGACCCGAACGTCGGGATGATGTCGGCCACGAACCGGCCGCGGATGAGGCGCTCGAGGGCCGCGACGACGTGGAAGCAGGGCGCCCTCAGATGAAGCCTGTAGGGCTTGTCCGTCCCGTCGGAGACGATGTAAAAGCCGAGCTCGCCGTTCCCCCCTTCGACGGAGGAATACACCTCGCCCGCCGGAGGGCGGATGCCCCGGCCGTCCATGAAAAAGAGGAAGTGGGCGATGAGCCCCTCCATGGTCGTGTAGGCGTCCTCCTTGAGCGGCAGGGCGCACCGCGGGTCCGAAGCCCGTATCCCGTCCGCAGCGTCCCGCTCGCTCCCCTCGAGGTTGGGCGAAAGCCGGACCGGGGATTCGACCCGGCGCCGCCGCGAGGCGCGGATAGCCTCGGCGGGCTCGACGGCGTCCGCTCCGGCCGAAGCCACGGGCCCCCGGGGCGGCAGGGCCGCCGCGGCCTGTTCGATGATCCTCAAGCTCTGGTCGATCTCCTTCATCCGGACCATGTACCTGTCGAAGTTGTCGCCGCGCTCGCCCAGGGGGACGTCGAAATCCATCCGGTCGTAGACAAGATAGGGCCGGGCTTTTCGGACGTCGTAGGACACTCCGGTGGAACGAAGGCACGGCCCGGTCCAGCCGTAGGAAACGGCCTCGTCGGGCCCCATGACGCCGATCCCCCGGGTCCGGCCGAGGAAGATCCTGTTCCCGTCGAGGAGGCCATGGACGTCCTTGAGGACCCGCCTCGTCTCCAGGACGGCCTTGTCCAGGGCCGTCCTGTAGCCGGGGTGGAGCTCGGCGCGCACGCCGCCGATCCGGATATAGGAGGTCGTCATCCGGGCCCCCGTCGTGAACTCGATGACGTCCCAGATGTATTCCCTGGCCTTCATCATATAAAGGAACACGGTGAAGGCGCCGCACTCCATGCCCATCGCCGCGATGCACGTCAGGTGATCGGACACGCGGGACAGCTCGTTCATCAAGACCCGGATGTACTGGGCGCGCTCCGGCACCTCGACGCCCATCAGCTTTTCCACGGCCAGGGCGTACCCCGTGTTGTTGATGAGGGGCGAGACGTAGTTCAGCCGGTCGGTGTACGGCAGGAGATTGAACCACGTCCGGTGCTCGCAGGTCTTCTCGAAGCCCCGGTGGAGGTAACCGATCTCCACCTCGGAAGAGACGATGCGCTCGCCGTCGAGCTCGGCCATGATCCGGACCGTGCCATGCATGGACGGGTGGGACGGGCCCAGGTTGATGAGCATGGTGCCGCGCCCGGGGCTCGTGTCGAGCGTCATGAGCCGCTCCCCCGCCCGGTCCGAGGCTGGCGCCGGCGCAGGGGGTAATCCTTGCGCAGGGGGAAGCCTTCGAACCCCTCGTACATCAGGATCCGTTTCAGGTTCGGGTGGCCGTTGAAGGCGACGCCGAACATGTCGTAGACCTCGCGCTCGAGCCAGTCGGCGTTCTTCCAGAGCCCCGTCAGGGAATCCACGGACGGGTTTCCCTCCGGGAGCCGGACCCTGAGCCGGGCCCGGCGCGGCGGGGCGAGGCAATTCAGATGATAGACCATCTCGAACCCGCCCCCCGAGGCCCGGAAATCGACGCAGGTCAGGTCGAGAAGCATCCTGAAGGAATGCGGCGGGCCAAGGAGGAATCGGGCGACGGCCAGCAGGGAGCCCGGCCGGACGATCAGGCCGACGTCATTCCCATCGACGGACGCCTCCCCCGTCTCCCCGGGAAACTCCGCCGCGATCGCCTCGATCAGCCCTTGCGGCCCCATCGCCACTCCTGTTTCCCCCGCCGGATCCCCTCCTGCAGCTTGATCAGCCCGTCGAGGACGGTCTCCGGGCGGGGCGGACAGCCCGGGATATAGATGTCCACCGGAATGATGGTATCGATCCCCTGGACGACCGCGTAATTGTCGTAGATGCCGCCGCTCACGGTGCACGTTCCGAACGCCACGACCCATTTCGGTTCGGTCATCTGGTCGTAGACCGTCCGCAGAACCGGGGCCAGCTTCATCGAGATCGTCCCGACGACCATCAGAAGGTCGGCTTGGCGCGGCGAAAAGCGGGTCAGGCCGGCCCCGAAGCGGTCCAGGTCGAAGTGGGCGCAGGCGGTCGACATGTATTCCATGCCGCAGCAGGCGGTGATGAACGGATAATGGAACAGCGAGAACTTCCGCGCCCAGCCGATGGCGTCGTCGAGCCGGGTCGCCAGGAAATCGCCGCTCATCGCTCCCAATCGAACGCGCCCTTTTTCCAGGCATAAAGGAATCCCGGGACGAGGACGGCGACGAAGACGAGGAACGCGAGGACGCCCCTTGTCCCGGCTTCCCTCAGCACGAGGGCCCAGGGGAAAAAGAACACGACCTCGACGTCGAAGAGGAGGAATATCAGGGCCGCAAGCGCGAAGGGGACGGGGACCGGCGGGATGCCCTTCTGGAGATAAGGGCTTCCGCATTCGAACGGGAGGTCCTTGGCCGGCTGGCGTTTGCGGGGCCCGAGGATCCGATTCATGAAGAGCATGGCGACCCCCAGGCCGCCGAAGACGAGGAACGTCAGGGCAAGTTCGATCACGGTTTCCCTCGGGAGGGAAAATTGTATTCAATCCCGGGGGGCAATGCAACCGTTTTGACAATCCCCTCCGCATTCTCCATAATACGTTTCCGCGAGACGGCGACAACGATGTTCCGACCCAGGCTCCCCTCAAGGCTCCCCGCTCGCCGGGCGCTTGTCCTGGCCGGCGCGGTCCTCGCGATCTCGGCTGCCGCCTGCCGGGGCCGTTCCGGCCCCTCCAACATGGTCCTCATCACCCTGGATACGACCCGTTCGGATTTCGTGGGCGCATATCGCCAGGGGAACGCCCGGACCCCGTCCCTCGACGCGCTGGCCGCGGAAGGGACCTTGTTCGAGAACGCGAACGCCCTCATCCCCATCACGCTTCCCTCCCACGCCTCGATGTTCTTCTCCGAGGCGCCGCACGCGGTCGCAAACTACAACAACGGTCAGGTCGTCCCGAGGTCCGGGCGCCGGACCCCCCTCGCCGAGCTCTTCCGGCGGAACGGCTTCGCCACCGCCGCGTTCGTCAGCCTCGGCGTCCTCACGTCGGAATTCGGGCTCGACGAAGGCTTCGAAACATACGCGGACGATTTCCCGGCGGACCGATGGTATCTCTCGGCGGACGAGGTCAACGCCCGGGTGCTTACCGTGGCTCGAGGCCAACAGGTCCCGGCGGTTCTTCCTCTGGGTCCACTACTCAGACCCCCACGACCCATACGCCCCGCCCGGGGCCCCGGACGACATGAAGATCGGCCTCAACGGGAAGCTTCTGGGCGCGTTCAGCCTCGAGAAGGGCGCGACGATCTCGGCGCGGCTCGACCTCGACAAGGGCGTCAATCGGCTCGTCATCGAGGTCGCCAACCCCTATCCTGTCGAGGCCGGCCGGTATGCCGCCAGGCTGGACACGCTCGCTCTCGGGCCCGCGGGCGCCGAGGGTGTCTCCTTGAAGTTCCCGGATGATTCGGTCTTTCGCCGCGACGACGGGGTGACGTTCCTGAAAGGCCGCGCCGAGATCGAAGTCTCATGCCCGGAGGCGCCGCGATCCGTCACGCTTGTCCTCCGGGGAAAGCTTATCGTCCCGGTCGAGGGGGCCCGCGACGGATACAGGCGGGAGATCGAATTCATGGACGGCGAGATCGGGAAGCTTCTGGACGCGCTCCGGAAGCTCGGACTCTACGACCGGACGGCCATCCTGGCGGCGGGCGACCACGGCGAAGGCCTGGGGGAATACCGCACGGCCTTCGGCGACCCCCATATCGGTCACGTCCATTTTCTCAACCCGGTCTACATGAAGGTCCCGCTCATCGTCCGCCTGCCGAAAGCCCGGGCCCGGGGAATTCGAAGGGCGGAGACGGCGACCCTGCTCGACGTCGCACCCACCGTCGCCGGGCTCATGGGCATCAAGTCCCCGGCCTCGTTCCGAGGGAGGGACCTCCTCGAGCTCGCCCCCGGCACCGAAACAACGGTGTTCCAGGAAACGTACCGGCCCGAGGCCGTCCAGGACAGGTTCGGGATCCTCGAACGATCGAGGCATCTCGTCTTCTGCCCCGAGACCGGCCGCTATGACTACTTCGACCATGAGAACGACCCCGACGAAAAAAGTGCCGTGACCTTCGAGGACGGGCTTCCGGCCGAAGGGCTCGCGCTCAAGGAGCGCCTGGACGCCTTCGTCCGGGATATCCTCAGGAACAAAAAGAACGTCGCCGTCGAGGGCCGGGCCGAGGAGATGCTCAAGTCGCTCGGCTATGTCGGGGAGAAGAAGTAGGGGCCGGCTTTCAGGAGCGCCCGAGGGCGCGCCAGATCTTCGATGGGAGCCGGAAAAGCGCCCGGTTGATGAAGCGCAGGACGGGCGACCGGCGCGGGGCGACGACGACCGGGGCATTGGGATCGCCCGACCTTCCGTCGCTCTTCGCGAGCTCCCGCTGGACGATGGGACAGCTCAGGCACTGGAGGCAATAGGGGCTGAGCTTCCCCTTGGCCAGGTAGCTCCGGATCTCCTGGAACTTCGGGGAATTCCAGACGCGGCCGTAATCGGTGATGAACTCGTCCACGGGGAAGCCGTAACAGCACGGGATGACGCCGCGCCTCAGGATGTAGAAGCTCATCCAAGGCTCGCGGCAGAGCGGCAGGTTGCCCCCGCCCAGGTCCTCGGGGTCGACGGCAGGCGCGGTCATAAAGCGTCTCCTTCCGTGGCGACGGCGGGTTCCTTCATCAGCCCGAAGTCGAACTGGCTGGCCAGGGGGACTCCGTAGCGCTTGGAAAGCTCCCCGGCCTTGCGGATGACTTCCTCGACCTCGCGGCGGTTGAGCATCTCCTTGCCGTAATTGAAAACGTGCCCTCCCCTCTTCTCGACGATGTTCGGCCGGGTCAGGAAGAGCATCGGCCTGAGGACGAGGGCGTCGGCGCCGACGATGAGGCACAGCTTGAAATATTCCTCGAGGTCGTCCCGGTTGACCCGCATGGGGATGAAGACCATGAAGATCCGCGGCAGGTTCCCCGCCTTTTTCCGTTCCTCGCCGAGCCTCCGCAGCCCCGGGAGGATCTCGTCCCAACGGTCGTTCCGGAGCTTGGCATAGGTCTCTTTCGAGGCGGCGTCGAGGGATATATAGAGGTACACGGGCTTGCCGACGAGGGCCTTGATCGTCCTTTCGGTGAACGCCTGGCCGTTGGTCGCGAGCTCGACGATCTTCTTGTTCCGGGCGCAGAATTCCAGGAGCTCCGTGAGCTTCGGATGGAGCAGAGGCTCGCCGAACGAGCAGTTGACGAGCGTCCGGGCCGAGGTGAAGAACGCGCCGTAGCCCTCGAGAGTCCGGGCGTCGACCGGCGTGTCGACGTTGGCCCCCTCGAGGACCTTCATGCTGTCCCACAGGCAATAGACGCAATGCGGGTTGATGTTGCACTTGCCGTAGATGTCGATCCCCAGGTTGAGGGGCGCGGATTCGAGCGTCGTCCTTCCTTCGGTCATCTCCCGGTAGTTCAGCATGGCGTTCCGATGGAAGGCCTGGAGGTTCCGATGGAGGGCCTCGTCGTCGTGGAGCTCGGGCGGGCCGAACCGGACGCCGAGGGGACGCGCGTCGCTCGCATAATACCTTCGGGGGATGAGCTTGTTCAGCGAGAAGGCGAGGGTCACGCCGGCACCGGTTTGGGCCCCGCCGCCCTCCGTGCCCAGAGGGACGTCGTAATAGTTCCAATGATCGAGAAGGGCGAGCTCGGCGAGGACCCGGCCGTCGCGCCGGACGGTCAGGACCTGGCTGAAGTTCCGGAATTCCGAGAAGACGGGGAGCGTCAGGAACCGGTTCTGCGACGCCGCATCCGCCGGGATCGTCAGCTCGGCCGAGCCCGGTATCCAGCGGAAACGGGTGAAATCGTCCCGCTCTTCTTCGGAAAAGCCCGGCCCGTAGATGAACTGGCCCGCTTTCTTATGGATCGCGAGGAGGTTTCGATGGCGTCCCTCATCGTCGTGGAGCTCGGGCGGGCCGACCCGGACGCCGAGCTCACGCGCGGGCCCCGGGCCCGGGGCTCCGAGGGCCGGCTTGTTCAGCGAAAGGGCCAGCGTCACCTCGGAACCGGCCGGGGCGACGCCGCCCGCGCCCGCTTCCGGGACGAGCGGGATATCGTAATAGTTCCAGTCATCGAGGAGCGCGATCTCGGCAAGCACCCGGCCGCCGCGCCGGACGGTCAGGACCTGGCTGAAGTCCCGGAATTTCGAGTGGACGGGGAGCGTCATGTACCGATTTCGGGACGCCGCGTCCGCCGGGAACGCCAGCTCGGCCGCGCCGGTCATCCAGCGAAAGCGCGAAGGACCGTCCTTCTCCTCTTCGTAGAAACCTTTCCCGTAGACGACGCCGTCGGCGCTCATCCGGAAGGTCCGGAGGTCCCGATGGCGCTCCTCGTCGTCGTGAAGCTCGGGCGGGCCGATCCGGACGCCGATCTGACGCGTTTCGTCGGGGAAATACTCCCGGGGGACCGTCTTGTTCAACGAGAGCGTCAAGGTCACGTCGGGACCGGCCGGAGCCCCGTCTCCGAGGCCGCCCTCCAGGGCGAGGGGAATATCATAAGAGTGCCAATTGTCGAGGAGCGTGAGCTCGGCGAGGACCCGGCCGCCGCGCCGGACGGTCAGGACCTGGCTGAAGTCCATGAATACCGAGAGCACCGGAAGCGTCAGGAACCGGTTCCGGGACGCCGCTTCCGCCGGGACCGTCAATTCGCCGGAACCGGACATCCAGCGGAAAGCGTAAAGATCGTCCCGCTCCTCTTCATAGAAGCCTTTCCCGTAACGGACGCCGGCGGCGCTCATGTTGTGTGCGGCCATTTTATGCCCGGTCGGACGGGCTGTCAATTCAGGAGGTGGAGCGCTTCGTTCTTCGCTTTGAGGGCCGCTTCCCCGATGGCCTCGGAAAGCGTGGGATGGATGTGGATGAGCCCGCCGAGCTCGCCGAGCGTGACGCCCCGGGAGACGGCCAGCGCCAGCTCGTGGATCATCTCGCTCGCGCCGGGCGCGACGATGTGGGCGCCGACGATCCGGTCCTCCCCGTCGGCCAGGACCTTGACCATTCCGTCGAGGCTGTCCATGGTCAGGGCGCGGCCGCTGGCCTGGAGCGGGAACACGCCCGCCCTGACCTTGATCCCCTTCTCGTCCGCTTCTTCCTGGGTCAAGCCGACGGAAGCGAACTCGGGGTCCGTGAACACGGCCATCGGCAGGGCCCTGTAATCGACGGTCCTATTCATGCCGCAGGCGTTCTCCACGGCGACGATCGCGTCGTGGTAGGCCTTATGGGCCAGGAGCTTGCCGCCGATCAGATCGCCGATGGCGTAGACGCCGGGGATGCCCGTCTCGAGCCGGTCGTTGACCGCGACGAAGCCCCCCCGGCCCAGCGTCAGCATGCCGTCCGGGGCCAGGCCCCCGGAATTCGGCCGGCGGCCGGCGGCGAGCAGGACGCGCTCGGCGGAGTATTCGAACGGAGCGCTGTTCTTCAGGTTGGTCCCCTTGAGCGTCACTTTGCCCGGCGCGACGTCCGCGCCGGCGATGCTCATTTGGGTCAGGATCCTGAGCCCCTGTTTCTTCAAGGCCCGCTCGAGCCGGGCGGCCGTCTCCCTGTCGCTCCCGGGAGTGATACCCGGCAGGATCTCCAGGACGGTGACGTCGGTGCCCAGGCGCCTGTATATCGACCCCAGCTCGAGCCCGATGGCTCCGGCCCCGATCACGAGGAGGCTCTTCGGGACCTCGGGGAACGCAAGGGCTTCGGTGCTGGTGACGACCTCGGCTCCGTTCGGTGCCAGGAAAGGAAGGGACGCGGCCCGGCTTCCCGTCGCGAGGATCACCGCGTCGGCCCGATAGGTCCTCGGTCCGTCTTGGGTCTCGACGGCGACCCGGCCCGCTTCCTCGAGCCTGGCTCGGCCCTTGACGATCTCGACCCCTCCCTTCTCCAGGAGAAATTCGATGCCCCGAACCAGGCGGTCCACGACCGCCTGACGCCCCGTCTGGACGGCCGCCCAATCGAGGCCGACTCCGGCCCCCCCGACGACGGTCTTCGTCTCCCGGACCTCTTTGAGGATCTTCGTCTGATGGAGGAGGTACTTGGTCGGGATGCATCCGTAATTCATGCATGTCCCGCCGATCCGGTCCTCATCGAAGAGAACGACCTTCCGGCCCAGTTGAGACGCCCTCAGCGCGGCCAGGTAGCCGCCCGGACCGCCTCCGATGATCGCGATATCCTTCTTATTATCCATGGGTCTTTCCTCGTTCTCCCGATGATTCCGCGATGACCGATGGATTATAGCTCATCCGGAACGGCATGTTAAGCCGCGCCCCCGGGAGCGGCCCGGGGCGCGCTTGACATCCCCGGAGCAAACAAGTAAAAATTGTGAGATTTATGAAGATCTTCAAACTCGTCCGAGCGGTCGTCTGCCTGTGCTCGGGATTCGCCGTCGTCGCGGGCGTCGATGCCCGGGACATCGCCGTGCTCCGCGGGACCGTCGCCGACGCGGACGGGCTCGCCATCTCGGGGGCCCGGATCGGCCTCGAAACGACGGACGGCGCCCGGGTCGCCGAGGCGTCCACCGATACGCGCGGGGCCTTCGGCATCGCGGGCCTCCGCCAGGGCCGTTACGCGATCTCCTGCGCCCGCCCCGGCGAGGCGCCTCTATCCTCCGCTCCCGTGGACCTCGGGGGGTTCGAAACGGTCTTCATCATGCTGAGGCTCATCCCTTCGGGCCCGGACAAGGGGCTCATCGTCGAATCCCTGACCCGCGACCCCGGATCTCCGTCGTCGGCGACGACGATCGACGCCGACCAGATGAGGCTCCTGCCTTCGGGCGGCTCGGTCTGGTCCCTCATCGAGAATCAGGACATGTCGGCGACGACCGACCGGATCGACGTCGGCGGCATGCGGTCGGACCTTCCGGCGCTCTTCAGCGCCCGCGGCGGGACGTCCTGGACCCAGAACGAGTACCGGCTCAACGGCATGAGCGTTACCGATCCCTACGACGGCGGGCTCCCCTTCTATATCCCCGACGTCTCCAGCCTCCGGACGGTCCGGCTGGAAAACGCCGGCCATCCTGCGGGGGTCCTTTCCCCGGGCGGGACGCTCGACCTCGTCACGAAGGACGGCGGGAACGCGTTCGCGGGCTCGTTCTCGGCGTTCGCAGGGGACAGGCGCCTCGTGAGCTCGAACATAACGCCCGCCCTTGAGCGGGAGGGCATCTCCGAGGCCGATACGCTCAAGAGCTCCCTGGACCTCCACTTCGACCTTTCGGGACCGGTCGTTCCCGGGAAGCTCTTCTTCGTCACGTCCCTGTCGGCGCTCCGGATCACCCGGAACCCGGCCGAGTTCGCCGAGGACGACAAAGGGTCGGTAACGACCGGGCTCCTCGGGCTGAGATACCAGGCCGGGAGGAGCTCCTGGTCGTTCCTCTGGACCGGGCAGGTCGCGAAGAATCCCTCGGCCGGTGCCGGGCGCAATGTTCCCTTCGTCTCGACCCTCGACCGGGAAAACACCGTCAATATCCTCCAGCTCGAAGGGACGTTCCGGCTGGCGCCGGGTCACGTCCTCGCGGCCGGCGCGGGCTTCGATCGGGCAGACCTTTCCTCGCGGCTCCAGAAAGGCGCTTCCGGCCAGGCAGGGATCGACCTCGCCGGACGCGTCTCCGGGCCTTCGGCCGCCGCGGAGCGGGGACGTCGGGAGCTCCTGACGACGTTCGTCCGTGGGGACGTCGCGACCATGACCGGCCGGATGAGCCATCGACTCGAATACGGGGCGGAGGTCCGGCGGGCATCCGCCATCACGCGGCCGGACACGGCCGGCAACGTTCTTCTGCGCTTCCTCGAAGGCGTCCCGTACGAGGTCGTCAGGTTCGGCGCCCCGGCCGAGCACCGGGAGACGTCTCTCGAAGGGGCCGTATTCGTCCAGGAGACGCTGACCTTTCCCAGCTTCGTCTCGGTCTCGCTCGGTGCCCACGCATCCTACGCCCGGGGCCGGGCCGGGGCGGGCCCATCGGCCATCGACTGGCTCCATGTCGCGCCCAGGCTCGGATTCGTTCTTCCACTGTCGCGGTCCGGACGAACTAACCTCAGGCTCTTTGCCGGGCGTTACTACCACAGCCTCCCCCTTTCCTGGCTGGCCTTCGGGAATCCGGACGCGCCGGGCGGGCTCGTTTACGAATGGGCCGACGGGAACGGCGACGGGGTCTTCGAAGACGGCGAGGCGGGCACTCTCGTGCGCCGCGAAGGCCCTTCCTACGCCGCGATCGACCCGGACATCAAGAGGCCCCGGACCGACGAGCTTTCGGTCGGGTTCACGCACACGACCCAGGGAGGTTTTTCCATCGGCTTGACCGGGTTCCTCCGGGAGGCCCGGCACCTGGTCGAGACCCTGAACACGGGCGTCCCGTTCGCCTCCTATGCCCAGCGCACGGTCACGGACATCGGCGACGACCGGGTCCCCGGCAACTACGACGACCTGACCTTCACCCTGTTCGAGCAGGACGAGCGGACGCTGGGACAGGATTTCGCCCTTCTCACGAACCCGGGCGGTGACGCGCGCTATTCCCGATACGAAGGGCTGGACCTCGTCCTGACGAAGCGGACCTCGGCCCGGTTCGGATTCTTCATCTCCCTGACGGCCATGCGCTGCGTCGGCACGACGAGCCCGGGGAGCTCGGCGCGGGAGAACGACGACGGCGTCGTCGGCTCTCTCTACGACGACCCGAACACGCTGGTCAACGCCCGGGGGCGGCTCCGGTTCGACCGCGCCTACACGGGCCGCATCGGGTTCGCCCTCCGCCTTCCGCTGGGATTCCGGCTCGGCTACATCCTGAAATATTACGACGGTCAGCCGTTCGCCAGGCTCATCGCCGTCACCGGCTTCCGCCAGGGCCCCTTCCTCGTCATGGCCCATCCGCGCGGCATCGCCCGCTACGAGTTCAACATGACCAACGACGTCAGGATCCAGAAGGAATTCGCGGCGGGCCCCGGCGTCCTCCGGGTCATCCTGGACGGCTACAACATCTTCAACCAGCACCTGGCGACCGCGGAGGACGCCCGCACCCGTCCCGAATTCCCCCTGCGTTTCGCCACGGAGATCCAGTCGCCCAGGACCTTCCGCTTGGGGTTGTCCTATGATTTCTAGATTCTCCGTCGCCCGGATCGGGCTGTTCGCCGCGCTCGCGGCCCTCGCCGCGGGAAACGCCCGGGCCACCGAGATCTTCATCCACCGTCCCGGCCTCAACGGGAGCTCGCTCGCAGAAAGCCGCAAGATCGTTCTCCACGGCGACATTTTCTTCCACTACCTTTCCCCCTCCACGTTCCCGAGCTATAACGACCTGAGCGGCCCGGCCGACCGGTGGAACATGGGCTTTCAGAATTACTTCCCCATCACGCCGACGACGACCCTGATGGCCCAGATGGTCGCCCACGACGACGGCGCCCAAAGGACGAAATTCGACTGGCATTTCCATCTCCGCCAGGCCCTGCTCCGCAACCTTGTCGTCATTATCGGCCACGACAGCGACCACGACTCCGAACACCAGAGTTACCTCCGGGGAAAGCCCTATTACACGAACCGCAACTACGTCGGGATCGGCATCCCCTTCGAAGGCCGCCATTTCTATATCGAGCCGTTCACCTGGTTCTTCCACCATTCGAACCAGAGGGCCGGCTTGGATATGTCCGGGGAGCGCCTCCGCCAGGAATACGGGCTCCGGGCGAGCCTCTGGGCCGATGAAGGCGTGAGCGCTCCACCTTCAGACGTGCTTTCAGACCGCCGCGGCCTTCTCCCGCGGCCAGGCCTTTTCGGGCGAGATCATCATCCGTCTGAGGATCGTCCCCTGGCTCGAGCTCTCGCTCGGCGGAAGCCTCTGGGCCGATCTCGAAACGACCGCCCTCGGCGCGAAGCAGAGCTTCCACAAGCTCCTCTGGGGGGTTGCCGTCCCGTTCTGACCGAGGAGGGCCCATGCTGCCGACCCTGGAAAAGATCGTCTTCGCAGCCGTCATCCTGGCCACGGCCTGGGCGTTCCTGACGCCCGTCGTCCGCCGCTACCGGATCGTCCGGGCCGGCCGTCCGGAGCTCCGGTTCGACGACGTCCCGAAGCGGGCCGCGCGGGCCCTGTCCAAGGTCCTCCTCCAGCGCTGCACGCTCAAGAACGAACGCCTGTTCACGGGGTTCATGCACGTGTTCATCTTTTACGGGGCGCTCACCTTCGACATCATGACCGTCAACCACACCCTCGAGGGTTTCTTCGACGGATTCTATCTCTTCGGGAGGGGCGGGCTCGGCCTCTTCGTCTCGGCCCTGGTGGACATCGCCGCCGTCCTGGTCCTCGCCGGGGTGCTCTTCTTCGCCGTCCGCAGGTTCGTCGTCCGCCCCAAAGCCTACGCGACGACTCCGGGAGACTCCGCCCTGATCTACGCGTTCATCGTCCTGGTCACGCTGAGCTACCTCTATTTCGAGGCATCGGCCGTGGCTTTCCATCCGGAGACGGCCCGGCTTTCGTTCCTCGGCCGTTTCCTCGCGGGCCGTTTCGCGGCAGGAGCGCCCGCCGCGGCGCTCGGCGCGCACTTTCATCTCTCCTGGTGGCTGCACATCCTCCTCGTCTATGGATTCATCGCCTACGTGCCGCATTCGAAATACCTCCATATGTTCACCGGACCGGTCAACCTCTTCTTCCGGCGGAACGCGCCCAGCGGCGCGCTCGCCCCGCTCGACCTCGAGAATTCCGAGACCTTCGGCCTCGGACGGGCGACGGACCTCTCCTGGAAGGACTCCCTGGACGCGTTCGCCTGCATGGAGTGCGGCCGGTGCCAGGACGCCTGCCCGGCCTTCGCCAGCGGCAAGCCGCTGTCGCCGAAGATGATCATGGTCAATCTGGAAAAACACCTCCTCGGCGAACGACGCCGCCATCATCGCCCGCAAGGCGGACGACCTGGCGCCCCTGGTCCCCGGGACCTTCACCGAGGGCGAGATCTGGACCTGCACGACCTGCGGGGCCTGCATGCACGTCTGCCCGGTCGAGATCGAACACATCCCGAAGATCGTCGGATTCCGGCAGGCCCGGGTCCTCATGGAGAGCGCGTTCCCGCCGGAGCTCACGGCCTTCTTCCGGAACATCGAGACGAACTCCAATCCCTGGGGGATCGGGTCCTCGAAGAGGGGCGACTGGACGGAGGGCCTCGACGTCCCCCTGCTCAGGGACAAGCCGGGCGCCGAATACTTATTCTGGGTCGGCTGCATGGGTTCGTTCGACGACGAGGGAAAGAAGATCGCCGGGGCGACCGCCGCGCTCATGAAGGCGGCCGGAACGGACTTCGCCGTCCTCGGGACCGAGGAGAAATGCTGCGGCGACTCCGCCCGCCGGCTGGGGAACGAATATCTCTTCCAGACCCTCGCCCTGGAGAACCTGGAGACCTTCCGGAAATACGGAGTCCGAAAGATCGTGACCGTCTGCCCTCACGGCTACAACGCCTTCAAGAACGAGTACCCGGGTCTCGTCGACCGCATGGCCGGGGCCCCGGACGCGGAAAAGGCCGCGCTCAGGTCCATCGAGGTCATCTCTCACGTCGAGCTCATTGCCGGCCTGGTCGCCTCCGGCGCGCTCAAGATCCGGTCCCGGGAGAAGGACGGCACGTCCTTCACCTACCACGACCCTTGTTACCTGGGCCGTCACAACGGCATCCTCGATCCGCCGAGGGACCTTCTTGCCCGGACGATGGGAGCGCGGCCGAAGGAGCTATCGAACGCGCGCGAGCACAGCTTCTGTTGCGGCGCGGGCGGCGGGCTCATGTGGACCGAGGAGTCGCTCGGCGCGCGGGTCAATCACATGAGGACGGACGAGGTCATCGCCGCGGGAACCGGCCTGGCCGCCGCCGCGTGCCCGTTCTGCCTGTCGATGCTCAAGGACGGGCTCAAGGACAAGGACCGGACCGATATTCAGGTCAAGGACATCGCCCAGATCGTCGCCGAGAGCCTCGTTAAAAACGGATCCCCAGGCTGATCCCCCGCGGAGAGAGGCCGAAGTAAAAGTCGCGCCCTGCCGGCGCGCTCGCCAGGCCGCCGCGTTCCCCCCGGAGCATGGCCTCATATTCGTTCAAGTCGCGGATCGCCCGGCGCGGCTGGGTGAAGATGTTGAGGAGCGAGACCGCTTCGCCGGCGGCAAAGGTCATGAGCCCGTCGGTCCAGGGCCGATGGAAAGCGGCCGCCGTCACGATCCCCGCCGCGGCGTTGACGCCGATGTTCAGGAGGTGCGTTTTCAGGCCGCGGCCCTCCTTCTCCCTCGCGGCGCACCGCCGGAGGATCTCCTCGGCCCGGAGGAGCTTGGTCCGGCGCTCCTCAGGCGTCGCTTCGGGCAGGCGCTTCAGGGCTTTCGAGCCGTACGCGGGGACAAAGGGATCTATCAACAGGCTTCCGAGGCCGAGCGCCGTCGTCGCGCCGCCCACGAGCATGTCCTCGGCGAATCCCCTGTCCCGGACCCGCCGTGCATCAGGAGAGCCGTCCTCAGCCTTGGTATCGTTCCAATGCGCGCCCGCGAGGCTCAACTGGGAGACGGTCCCGACGGAATAGGCGGCTATCCAGCCATACCACCAGGCCCGCGCCGCCGGGCGGGCGGAGCTGAGGGCGCCCTCCAGATAGGAAAGCCGTTCCTTGACCTGTTCGTCCGAAGGCCCGGCGGCCTCCTGGGCCCAGGCCGTGCCCGACACCCCCGCAACGAGGACGAGCGCCGTCAAAGATTTCCAAATCCGAAGTCGGCTCATGTTCCCCCCTTTCGTTCGATTCATGCGGGGCGCGATCAGCCCGCCAGGATCTCCCGGAACGCCGAGACGGCCCGGTCGACGTCTCCGTCCCCGACGTCCTTATGCGTGACCAGACGGACGCCGCCCGGAACCGAAAGGGCGAGGATGCCCTTCTCGTTCAACCGGGCCAGGAACCCGGGGACGGACAGCGTAGGATGATCGAAGCCGAAGATGACGATGTTCGTGCGGATCAGGGCGGGATCGATGACGATGCCCGGCAATCCCTGGATCGCCCGGGCCAGCCGTCCCGCCCGCTCGTTGTCTTTCTTGAGCTGGGGCGGCATCTCGGTCAGGGCGATGATCCCGGGGGCCGCCAGGACGCCGACCTGACGCATCCCGCCCCCGAGCGCTTTACGGAGCCGGCGGCCGTACTCGATATGCTCCCGGTCCGCGACGAGCATCGAGCCGGCCGGAGCCGAGAGGCCCTTCGACAGGCAGAACATCAGCGAGTCGACGTAGCCGGCGTAGCTCCTGACCGGGACGCCCGAGGCGTGGCTCGCGTTGAAGATCCGCGCCCCGTCCAGATGGACCTTGAGGCCGTCGGCATCCGCCACCTTCCTGATGGCCTCGAAATTCTCCAGCGGCAGGACCGCCCCGCTCCAGTTGTTGTGGGTGTTCTCGAGGCAGATGAGCGAGGTCCTGGGGGTGTGAACGTTGGGCTTGCGGACGGCCGCCCGGACGTCGTCTGGGTCCATGACGCCCAGATGCGAGCGGACCGGGCGCGGCGTCACGCCCGAGATGAAAGTCATATGAGTGGACTCCATATTATAGATATGGGACCGCTCCTCGACGATGACCTCCTCGAGGGCGCCCGTCCACATCTTCACGGCGATGGCGTTCGCCATCGTCCCGGACGGGCAGAAGAGCGCGGCCTCCTTGCCCATGGTCTCGGCGGCCAGCGCCTCGAGCCTTTGCACGGTCGGATCGTCGCCGAGGACGTCGTCCCCGACCACGGCCTCGGCCATGGCTTTCCTCATCTTATCGGTCGGCCGCGTCACGGTGTCGCTTCGGAAATCTGAAGGATTCGTCATGTTCGTTCTCCTCGGAAAGAGGCATTATATCCCAGCCGCGTCCGCGGGAAAAGCACGAATCCTCCGGAAGGCGGAGGTTCCCCGGCAACGGATGCCCGGTTTACTTGGTTATCGTTCTATGGTATAGGTATTCCGGTATCCGGACCCCTTGAAACCGTCGCATGTCCAAGAAGCGCCTGATTGATATTCCGATATACGCCTTGGCCTTCGCCAATTTGTTCTTCCTGAGCGCCGTCGTCTTCTCCCAGATCATCCTGAAGGGCGAGACCGTATCGGTCCCGGACCTCTCAGGGAAGACCCTGCCCGAGGCCAAAACCGTCCTCGAGAAAAAGGACCTCGGCCTGGCCCGGCGGGGGACGGAGTCGAACGACGCCTGGGAAACGGGACGGATCGTGCGCCAGGACCCGGCCCCGGGTTCCCGGATCCGGGTGACCAAGGTCGTCGGAGTGATCACCAGCACCGGGAGCCGAAAGGTCGCCGTCCCCGCCCTGGAAGGCCGGAGCCTTGAAGCGGCACTGCCTCTCCTGAGGGACTCGGGCCTCCTCAAAGGGAGGATCACCCAGATCCACACGCCCCGGTCCGCCGCCGGCAAGATCCTGGCCCAGCGCCCCCAGGCCTCGGAGCCGGCCGAGAGGAGCTCTCCCGTCGGGCTCCTCGTCAGCCAGGGCGATCGGGAGGACCGGTACGTCATGCCCGACCTGATCGGTCTGGACGCGGCGTCCTCCATCGCCCGCCTCCGCGAGCTCGAGTTCAGGATCGGCGACATCCGCTACAGCTATTACCCCGGGCTCGGCAAGGGCGTCATCATCAAACAATCCCCCCCGAACGGATACCGGATCCAGAAAAGAAACCTCGTCACACTGGAGGTCAGCCGCTGATGGCCCTCATCGCCCCCTCGATCCTTTCGGCCGACTTCGCCCGGATCGGCGAGGCCGTCGCCCTGGCCGAGAAGGCCGGAGCCGACCTCATCCATATCGATGTCATGGACGGGCATTTCGTCCCCAACCTGACCCTCGGTCCCCAGCTCGTGGCGTCCGTGCGGAAGATGACCCGCCTTCCCCTGGACGTCCACCTCATGGTCGAGGAGCCCAGGGCCTTCATCCCGCTCTTCAGCGAGGCCGGGGCCGACTGGATCTCCTTCCATCTGGAAGCCTCCGCCCACCTCCACAAGGACGTCTCGCTCGTCCATGAGCTCGGGCGCAAGGCAGGCCTCGCCCTGAACCCCGCGACGCCCATCGCCCTGCTCGAGGAGATCCTCCCGGACCTGGATTTCGTCCTCCTGATGTCCGTCAACCCCGGCTGGGGGGGGCAGCGGTTCATCGTCTCCTCCCGGAAGAAGATCCGGTCCCTCGGGACGCGGATCCGGGAGCGCGGCCTCGACGTCCTCGTCGAGGTCGACGGCGGGGTGAATGCCGGGAATTTCGAGGACCTCGTCGCCGACGGCACGGACGTCCTCGTCGTGGGCTCGGCGATCTACACGGCCCCCGACCCGGCCGCCGTGATCCGCCGGATGAAGGAAACGGTCGGAACGCTCGGCGGGGCGCGGCGGCCATGAAGATCGTCGTCACGGGCGCCGCCGGCTTCATCGGGTCGAACCTGTGCCGGGAGCTCCTCGCATCGGGCCACGTCGTCACCGGGATCGACGTCTTCACGGACTATTACCCGCGCTGGATCAAGGAGCATAACGTCGCTCCCCTGCGCCGGGAGCCGGGGTTCGAGCTCCTCGAAGAGGACCTCGATGCCATGAACCTCGCTCGGGTCCTCGGCGGGGCCGACGCCGTCGTTCACCTCGCGGCCCAGGCCGGCGTCCGGGCAAGCTGGGGCCGGAACTTCGACGTCTACACCCGGAACAACATCCAAGTGACGCAAAAACTGCTCGAAGCCTCCCGCGACCTCGGGCTCAAAAAGTTCGTCTATGCGTCGTCGTCGTCGGTTTACGGACTGACGCCGGTCCTCCCGATGGCCGAGACGAATCCCGTCCAGCCGCTGTCCCCGTACGGCGTGTCCAAGCTCGCCGCCGAACAGCTGTGCTTCCTGTACTTCAAGAGCTTCGGCGTCCCGGCGGTCTCTCTCCGGTTCTTCACGGTGTACGGACCCTCCCAGCGTCCGGATATGGCGTTTCACAAGTTCTTCAAGGCCATGGCCGAGGACCGGGAGTTCGTCGTATTCGGGGACGGCCGCCAGACCCGGGACTTCACGTTCGTCGCCGACATCGTCCGGGCCAGCATGGCGGCGCTCGATTCGGGACGGCCCGGGGAGACGTACAACATCGGAGGCGGTCACCGCCGGACGCTGGCCGAGGTCATCGGCGTCATGGAAAGCGTCAGCGGGGCCGTGGCGAGGGTCCGGAAGGCCGACCGGCAGAAAGGGGACGTCCCCGACACCTGGGCCGATATCGCCAAGGCCCGGAAGGACCTGGATTACGCCCCGCGCACGGAGCTCGAGGACGGGCTCCGCCAGGAGTGGCTCTGGGTCCGCGAGATCTATTCTTCATGAACGGAAAGGTCGCCATAATGACATCGACAGCACGAATGACCCGCGTCGCGATCGCCCTGGGCATCGCCCTCGCTCTCGCCCTGCCCGCCTGCAGAGGGAAAAAGGTCGAGGTCGCCCCCGACGTCGCGTCCTCCGACGAAGCCCTGTTCAAGCTCGGCGAGGCGGAGGTCAAGAAAGACACCGAAAAGGCCCTCCTCTACCTCAGGCAGGTCATCGATTCCTTCCCCAAGAGCTTCTACGCCCAGAGGGCCAAGCTCCTCATCGCCGATGCTTATTACAGGAAGGGCGACGAGGGCAACATGATCCTGGCCGCGGCCGAATACCGGGAATTCATCAACCTCTATCCCTACAGCCCCTCGGCAGCCTACTGTCAGTACCAGATCGGCATGACCTTTTTCGGCAAGGCCCTGAAGCCCGGACGCGACCAGACGAAGACGGTCCAGGCGCTGGCCGAGTTCAAAAAGGTCGTCACGGCCTACCCGGCGAGCGACCAGGCCAAGACCGCGCAGGACAAGATCAAGGACTGCGAGGAACGGCTGGCTGAGCATACTCTGACCATCGGCATCCACTATCACCGGGTCAAGGCCTTCAAAGCCGCGACGAGCCGTCTGAACGAGATCGTGACGAGCTATCCCGGCTATTCGAGGATGGACGCCGTCTACTACTATCTCGGGGATTCCTTTTTCCTGTGGGGCAAGGCCGATCAGAGCGGTCCCTATTTCTCCAAGCTCATCACGGATCACCCCAAGAGCGAATTCGTGAAGAAAGCCCAGGAGCGCCTCAAAGAGATCGAAGCCCAGGCCCAGGTCAAGAAATGACGTCTCCGGGGAGGATCCGATGAAGCACCCTTTGCAGACGTTCGTCATACTGGCGTTCGGCGCGGCGCTGGCCGGAAACGCGTCAGCCCAAACCCCGGGGCACGGACCGTTCAGCGGTTTCGTCCTCAAGATCGGCATCCGGGGAGGTTTCGCCGGCCGGGCCATCCGCTGGGACAAGGGCCCGGACGAAACCGGACTCAAGACATCCACCCTGGGTCTGGCCGCGGACATGACCTTCGCCCGAGGGCTCGGCCTAAGCCTTTTTGCGGGGTTGGGGTCTTCCGACGCCAGCGGGGCGATCTTCAGGGACCTTCCGATCTCGCTCAAGTACGGCGGGGGCGCCGTAAAGGGATTCGCCTTCGGAGGGGCCGTCCGGAAGGCCCTGTTCGATTTCGGGGACTTTGAGACGGGGGCCCGGGTGAGCTACGTCACCTATACGGGGTCCTCGAAGAGCTGGCCCATCGAGGGATTCACTGTGAACGGCGACGCCCGGGGCCGGCCGAAATGGTCCGAGATCGAGGTCGGCCCGATCCTAACGTACAAGGCCTTCGAAGGCTTCACGCCGTACCTCGGCGTGTCCCTCGACTGGTTCCGGGGGGATTTCCGGATGACCGAGAACCTCGGGGAGCTCGACGGAACGCAGACCCGGAAGTTCGCCCAGAAAGGCCTTCTGCGGATCGCCCTGGGCGCGTCCTGGGCCGCCTGGCGCGGCCTCGTCATCGACGGAGAAGCGGGAGTCGTTCCCTCCAAGGGAAAAGCCGACGTCAGCGCGACCCTGAGGCTTCTCTACGGCTTTTAACGACAAGAGGAGGCAGCCATGATCCATTCCCATCAACGGGCCGCCCTCTCGGTCCGGGCTTTCGCTCTGGCGTGCGCAGCGCTCGTCCTCTCCGGCCTCGGAGCCTCCGGTCCCGGAAGGGATATCCCCCGGGGCCCGCGGCCGGACCGGAGGAGCGACGCCCCGAGGATCCGCCCCATCGGACGGGCGACCCTCCCCGCCGCGAGCGGTCGCCGGTACGCGGAGGACCGGGTGCTTGTCACGTTCCGCGCCGGCTTCGCGGTCCGGAGCGTCGGGCCCACCCTTGAAGCGTACGGAGCCCGGTCGCTCGCATCCGTCCCGCGGGCCGGGTTCCACGTCGTCGCGGTCCCGGAAGGGGTGTCGGCCGCCGACTTCATCGCCGCCCTTGACCGCAATCCCGATGTCGCGAGCGCGCGGCCCGACCCCATTGTCAGGATCTCCGTCAGGCCGAACGACAAATACTTCGGCGACCAATACGCCTTGTCCAACTCGGGCCAGGTTCTCGACGACCTCCCAGGCCAGCCCCAAGCCACGGCCGGGGCCGACATCAACGCCACCGGCGCCTGGGACGAGACCAAGGGGGATTCCGGCGTCATCATCGCCGTCCTCGATACGGGCGTCGAACTGAGCCATCCCGACATCAAGAACAAGATCGTGTCCCCGGGAAGGGATTTCGTCGGAGGCGGGCCCGACGCGAGCGACGACCTCTGGCACGGCACGCACGTCGCGGGGATCGCCGCGGCCGAGACCAATAACGAACTCGGGATCGCGGGCGTCGGCTGGAACTGTAACGTCCTGCCGGGGAAGGTCATCGCCGCCTCCGGCGAGGGGGATTACGGGGCCCTGATCCTGGCCATCTACTGGGCCGTCGACCAGGGCGCCGGAGTCATCAACCTCAGCCTCGGAGGCGAGGCGCGCGACGACGATCTGCTGGCGGCGCTGAAGTACGCCTACGAACATAACGTGGTCGTCGTCGCCGCGGCCGGCAACGAGGCCGGTCCCGTTCTCTACCCGGCGGCTTACGATCAATATTGCCTGGCCGTAGCGGCCACGGACTACGGCGACCATCGGGCCGACTTCTCCAACAAAGGCTCGGAGATCGACGTGGCCGCTCCGGGCGTGGATGTCCTGAGCCTCTACCCGACCTGGGATACGCCGGAAGGATTCGCCCCTTATGTTTACGCCAACGGCACATCGATGGCCACGCCCCACGTCGCCGGACTGGCCGCCCTCCTCAAGAGCCTCAAGCCCCGGCTCACGGCCGGGGAGATCATGAACATCATCAGGTATTCCGCCGACGACGTGAACGCGACCGCGTTCCCGGGGAATGACGACGAGCTCGGCTACGGCCGGATCAACGCCGAACGGGCCCTGGCACCCTATGAGCTGAAGACCTCGAAATAGCGCGAAGCGGCATGATCAAGTTCCTGCGGGTCCGGAACCTCGCCACTATCGAAGACCTGACGCTTGAGCTCGCCGACGGCTTCTCGGTCCTGACGGGCGAGACCGGGGCCGGGAAATCCATCCTCATCGACGCCATACGCCTCCTCATCGGCGAGAAGGGCTCCCCGGATTACGTCCGGACGGGCGCCTCCGAGGCTTCCGTCGAGGCCCTGTTCGAGGCGCCGCCGGGAGCCCTCCCCTTCCCGGGCGCCGAAGGTGACGGGATCCTGGTCCAGCGGCAGATCCCCGCTCAGGGGACGGGAAAAGCCTATGTCAACGGGGTCCTCGTGCCCGCCCGCGCGCTGAAGGACGCCGGTGCGGCCGTCGCCGACATTTACGGCCAGAACGACCACGTTTTCCTCCTCCACCTCGAGAGTCATCGCGGCTATCTCGATGCGTTCCTGGACGCCCAGTCCCTGCGGGACGACGTCGCCCGGGCGGCCAGGGAGCTGAGGTCCGCCCTGCGCCAGAAGCAGGAGCTGGAAGCCCGGAGCCGGGACCGCGCCCAAAGGCTCGACCTCCTGGCCTTCCAGATCCGGGAGATCGAAACCGCCGGCCTCAAGCCGGGGGAGGACGACGAGCTCTTCCAGACGAGGGAAGTCCTGAAGAACTCCGGGAAGATCGCCGCCCTCATCGACCAGGCGATCGACCTGAGCTATGCCGGCGAGGAATCCCTCCTGCCCCTTCTCTCCCGGCTCAAGGCCGTGCTGAAGGACTTGGCGCCCTACGAGCCTTCGGTCCCGGGGTCCCTGCGGACCGTCGAGGAATTCGCCATCTTCCTGGACGAGCTCGCCCGGGGCCTGATGAGGTTCAAGGACGGGAATCCGGGGGGGCCGGAGTCCCTTGAGGCCGTCGAAGAGCGCCTGGATACCATCGACAAGCTCAAACGGAAATATGGGCCGGGGATCCCCGAGATCCTGGCCCACCTCGATGCGATCCGGGCCGAAGAAAAGGGCCTTGTCGCGGGCCGCGAGCGGCTCGAAGAGCTCGACTTCGAGGTCGCCCGGTCCTTCGAAGCCTACGTCGATGGAGCGGGCCGTCTCTCGGCCCTCCGGAACGGCCGGGCGCCCGAGCTCGAGAGGCTCGTCGAGAAGGAGATCGCCCTCCTGGGCATGAAAAAGGCCTCGTTCAAGGCGGAGGTGCGGCCGGCGCCGGCCTCCCTCTCCGACCCGTCGTCCATCCGCGACGAAGGGATCGACGAAGTCGAGTTCCTGATCTCGCCCAACCCCGGAGAAGAGCTCCGGCCCCTGCGCAGGATCGCGTCCGGGGGGGAGCTCTCCCGCGTGATGCTGGCCCTGCGATCCCTGGGAAAGGGGGCCGAGCCCGCGAGGACCCTGATCTTCGACGAGATCGACGCCGGCATCGGCGGCAGGACGGCCGAGGCCGTCGCCGCAAAGCTCAAGTCCCTCGCCCGCCGCCATCAGGTCCTCTGCATCACCCATCTTCCCCGGATCGCCGCGTCGGCCGCCCATCATTTCCGCGTCGAAAAGTCGGTCGAGCGGTCGCGGACCTTCACGACCGTCCAGGAGCTGGGGCCGGAGGAACGGGTCGAGGAGGTCGCACGCCTGATCTCCGGGACGAGGGTCACCGAGGCATCCCTGCAGAGCGCCCGGGAGATGATCGCGGGCTCCCCCGACGCGGGGGAGAACGAAGGCGCCCGGAAGGGCGGAATGAAAGAGGATCGGAGACGACGATGAACAGGAAAGACCGGGCGGTGGACCTTTTCAAACAGGGGTACAGCTGTTCCCAGGCGGTCGCGGCGGTCTTCGCCGAAGACAACGGATTGCCCGTCGCGACGGCGTTCCGGCTCGCCCAGGGCTTCGGCGCCGGCATGGCCCGCCTCGCCGAGACGTGCGGCGCCGTGACGGGCGCGATCATGATCATCGGGCTGAAGCACGGCCGGACCAGGCCGGAGGACGAGGCGGCCAAAGAGCGGACCTACGTCCTCGTCCAGGAGCTGTTCCGGCGCTTCCAGGCCCGCCACGGCTCCCTGCGCTGCCGCGACCTTCTCGGTTGCGACATCGGGACGGCCGACGGCCGGAAGGCCGCCGCCGAAGGAAAGCTGCACGGCGAGCTGTGTCCCCTGCTCGTCGCCTCGGCCGTCGAGATCCTGGAAGACAGCCTCTAGGACGGCCGCGTTCCCCGGGCCCCGCCGTTCGTGTATGATAGGGGGCCGCGTCCGGGACGGCGGCGAAGACACATGACCAGATCGCTCGAAGGCTCGCGTTTCTTCATCAAGACGTTCGGCTGTCAGATGAACGAGAACGATTCCGAGCACATCGCGGGCCTGCTCGCCGGGGCCGGGGCCGCGAAGGCCGCTTCCCTCGAGGACAGCGATATCGTCATCGTCAACACCTGCGCCGTCCGCGAGAAATCCGAGGAAAAGGCCGACTCCTTCCTCGGCCGCCTCACGGCCCTGCAAAAGGACCGCGACGTCGTCCTCGTCGTCGCCGGCTGTTCGGCCCAGCTCCGTCGGGGCGAGCTCCTCCGGAGGAAGCCCCGGATCGACCTCGTCGTCGGTCCCGGCCGCTATCACGAGCTCCCCGCCCTCGTCGCGGAGCGGGGGCGCGTTGGTCGGGTCGCGACGGGCCGGAGCCGGGAGTGGCGGGAGATGGGCGCGGACGCCACCCTCAGGGAGGACCCTACGAGCGCCTACGTCCCCATCATGGAAGGATGCGACAACTTCTGCGCCTACTGCGTCGTCCCCTTCGCCCGCGGCCGGGAGAAGTGCCGGCCGATGGAGAGCGTCCTCGCGGAGGTCGCCGACGCCGCCGAGCGGGGATATAAAGAGGTCCAGCTCCTCGGGCAGAACGTGAACTCGTACCGCGACCCGGGGACCGGCGCGGGTTTCGCCGATCTCCTCGACCGGGTGAGCCGCATCGGGGGGATCGACTGGGTCCGGTTCCTCACCTCTCACCCCAGGGACCTCGGCCCGGAGATCGCTCGGGTCATGGCCGACCGGCCGACGGTCTGCCGCCAGCTCCACCTCCCCCTCCAGTCGGGATCATCGGCGGTTCTCGAAAGGATGAACCGGGGATACACGCGCGCCGGGTACATGGAGAAGATCGCGATGCTCAAGGCCCTCATGCCGGACATCCGCTTGAGCACCGACATCATCGTCGGCTACCCGGGGGAGACCGAGGCGGATTTCGAGGAGACCCTCGCCGCCCTCGACGAGGTCGGCTTCGACAACATCTTCTCGTTCCGGTATTCCCCCCGGCCGCGGACGGCCGCGGCGAAGCTCCCGGACGACGTTCCTCCGGAGGTCAAGCGGAGGAGGCTCATCGCCCTCCAGGACCGCCAGAAACGCCTCCAGCTCGAGCGGAACCGCTCCCTCGTCGGGACGATCGTCCGCGTCCTCGGCACCGGCGTCAGCCGGAAGGGCGGGGGCCGCTTCACCGGTCGGAGCGAAGGCTCCCAGGTCGTCAATTTCACCGCCCCCGAAGACGTCCGGGGACGCTTCGTCGACGTCCTCATCACCGACTGCGGACCCTACAGCCTCATCGGCGAGGCCGCGGGAGCGGACCGCTGACCCGGTCGCGTTGCTATTCCCCCGGGATTTGGGTATAATTCCCTGTCTTTCCGGTTCCCCGAGGAATCAAGATCGGCGCCATGAAAGTCAACGTCTGGAACTCGATCCTTCAGCTCAGCAAAGAGCGCGGGGTCGAGCCACGCATCATCATCCAGGCCATCGAAGAATCCCTGCGCGTGGCGTCCGCGAGCCATTTCGTCCACGGCGAGGATATCCGGGTCGCTGTTCCGTCCCGAGAAGGGAGAGCTTCGGGTCTACGTCCCCAAGAAGGTCGTGCTCGCGGTCGGAGACCAGGCCCGCGAGATCTCCGTCGAGGACGCCCGCGAGGTCAAGCGCGGGGCGGCCCCCGGCGACGAGGTCGAGATCGACCTCCCGGCCGACACTCTCGGCCGCATCGCGGCCCAGGCCGCCAAGCAGGTCATCTTCCAGAAGGTCCGGGACGCCGAGCAGGAAAAGATCTACGGTCAGTACGCGCCCCGCATCGGCGAGATCGTCACCGGGATCGCCCGGCGCTTCGAGAACGGCACGATCATCCTCGAGGTCAACAGGATCGACGTCATCTTCCCCGAGCGGGAGAAGCTCCCCAACGAGGAGTTCCGGAGGGGGGACAGCGTCAAGGCGGTCATCGTCCAGGTCCAAAAAGGCTTCAAGGGCCTGCAGATCATCGTCTCGAGGGCCAATCCCCGGTTCCTGGCCAAGCTCCTCGAACACGAGATCCCGGAGATAGCCAACGGGACGATCTCCATCCGCGACGTCGTCCGCCAGCCCGGCGAGCGGGCCAAGGTCGCCGTCGAGACCATGGAGCGGGACATCGATCCCATCGGCGCCTGCATCGGGGTCAAGGGGAACCGCATCCTGGCCATCTCGAAGGAGCTCTCCGGAGAGAAGATCGACATCATCGAATGGTCCGCGAACCCGGTGTCCTACGCCAAGGCCGCCCTCAGCCCGGCCAGGGTCGACGACATCCTGGTGCTCGACCGGAACGAAAAGACCCTCCAGGCCGTCGTCCCGCGGGACCAGCTGTCCCTGGCCATCGGCAAGAAAGGGATCAACGTCAAGCTGGCCTCCCGGCTGGTCGGCTGGAAAATCTCCATCCAAGAAGTATCACAACCATGAACAACATCCCACCCAAAAAACCCGTAACGTCCGCCAAACCAGCGACGACCGCCAAGCCCGCGACGACCACCAAGCCGGTGACTCCGGCCCCCAAGCCCGCGGCACCGGCTCCCAAGCCGGCAGCCCCGGCCCCCAAGCCAGCGGCACCGGCCTCCAAGCCTATAGCTCCAACCCCTAAGCCAGTGGTCTCGGCCCCCAGGCCTGCGCCCCCTGCCGTCAAGCCAGCGACGCCTGCCAGGCCTGTGCCCCCGGTCCCGATTCCGAGGCCCGCGGCCCCTGCCCCAAGGCCCATTGCCCCGGCGGCCCCCAGGCCGGTGACGCCCGTCAAGCCGGTGACAGCGGTCCGGCCTCCGGCGCCCGAAGCTCCCAAGAAGATCGTCAAACCCGCAGAGCCCGCTGTCCCGAAGCCCCGGCTGAAGCTCGTTCTCAGAGAAGGCCTGCTTATCAAGGACGTCGCCGAACGGATGAAGATGAAGCTCAAGGACCTCCTGGACAAGCTCGGGGAACGGGGCCTGGCCCTCACGGCCAACGACCTCGTGGACGCCGTCCACGCCGAACCCCTGTCCCGGGCCACCGGCGCCGACGTCGAATTCCTCACCGTCGAACAGGAAGCGAAGCTCCGGGCCGAGAGCCGCCCCGCCGATCTCGTTCCGAGGCCGCCCGTCGTGACCATCATGGGCCACGTCGACCACGGTAAGACGACGCTCCTCGACGCCATCCGCTCCACGCACCTCGTGGACAAGGAATCCGGCGGCATCACCCAGCATATCGGGGCCTACCGCGTCCTCCACAAGGACCGGCCGATCACGTTCATCGACACCCCGGGCCACGAGGCCTTCACCCAGCTCCGGGCCCGCGGCGCCCGGCTGACGGACATCGTCGTCCTGGTCGTCGCCGCCGACGACGGGGTGATGCCCCAGACCAAGGAAGCCCTCGACCACGCCAAGGCCGCCGGCGTCCCGATCATCGTGGCCATCAACAAGATGGACCGGCCCGAGGCCAACGCCGAGCGGGTCAAGCAGCAGCTGTCCAAGGAAGGTCTCCTCGTCGAAACGTGGGGCGGCAAGATCGTGAGCGTCGAGATCTCGGCCAAGACCGGGGAGAACATCGACGACCTCCTCGAGATGATCCTCCTCACGGCGGACGTTGCCGAGCTCAAGGCCAACCCCCGCGTCCCGGCCCAGGGGGTCGTCCTGGAGGCCCGCCTGGACGCCCAGAAAGGTCCTTTGGCCACGGTCATCGTCCAGTTCGGGACCCTCGGCCATGGCGAATCCTTCATTTCCGGCACCTCGGCCGGAAAGGTCCGCGCCCTTTACGACGAGGTCGGGAAGCCGATCAAGAACGCGGGGCCCTCGGTCCCCGTCGAGGTCCTCGGCTTCTCCGAAGTGCCGTGGGCCGGGAGCCCGTTCCAGGTCGTCGAGAGCCTGGAGACCGCCAGGCTCATCGCCCAATACCGCCTGTCCAAGGTCCGGAAGGACGAACCGGTCAGGGCGGAGCGGATGACGCTCGACGAGCTCTTCAAGAAGGCCGAAGAAGGCCAGGTCAAGGAGCTCGCCATCGTCCTCAAGGCCGACGTCCAGGGCAGCGTCGAGGTCCTGGCCGGACTCCTCCCCGCCCTGAGCTCCGACAAGGTGAAGATCAACCTTGTCCACGCGGCGACGGGGGCCATCACCGAGGCCGACATCGTGCTGGCCTCGGCGTCCAACGCCGTCGTCATCGGCTACAACATCAAGCCCGCCCCGAAGATCCTCGACCTCGCCAAGAAGGAGAACGTCGAGATCCGGTCCTACAAGATCATCTACCAGATCACCGACGACATCAAGAAGGCCATGGTCGGGATGCTGGAGCCGATCATCAAGGAGACCTACCAGGGCCGGGCCGAGGTCCGTCGGACGTTCCAGATCCCCAAGGTCGGGACGATCGCCGGCTGTTACGTCACCGACGGCAAGATCGCCCGGAACGCCGAGATCCGCGTCCTCAGGAACCGGGCGGTCATCCACCAGGGACGCATCTCCTCCCTGAAGCACGTCAAAGAGAACGTCACCGAGGTCAAGAAGGATTACGAGTGCGGCATCGCCCTCGATAAGTTCCACGACGTCCAGCCGGGCGACCTCCTTGAAGCCTTCATCAAGGAGAAGGTCAAGGCCGAGTAGATGCCATGGTCGTCGGCGTCCTGACCCTGGAGGTCTTCTTCCCCTACGCGCGCTCGCTGAAGGACAAGAGACAGGCGCTCAAGGGCTTCAAGGACCGCGTCCGGAGCCGCCTCAACGTCTCCCTGGCCGAGGTCGAATTTCAGGACAAGTGGCAGAGAGCCAGGATCGGCGTCGCCGCGGTCAACAACAGCCGGGCGGTCGTCGAGGAGCTCCTGGCACGGGTCCTCCGCGAGGCCGAGGAGACCGAGGGCGGCCAGATCACCGAGCACAGGATCGAGTTCTATTGAGCCGGGACCGGAGGACGAAGCGAACATGACGGAAGACCGCCGGGCCAAACGCGTCGCCCGCAGGATCCTTGAAGAGCTCGGCCGGTTCGTCATCGAAGAGGTCCAGGGGCCCGGGCCCGGGCTCATCACGGTGACCCGGGTCGAGATGACCCCCGACCTGGCGACGGCCCGCGTCTTCCTGAGCGTCTTCGGCGGCGAAGCGCCGGAAGAGGTCCTCGCCCGGCTCGAGCGGATGAAGGTCCCTATCCGGAGGCTTCTTGCCTCCCGGGTGAATTTAAAGTATAATCCCGAGCTCATTTTTCTACCGGACCCGGCCCCCGAGTACGGGGAGCACCTGGACCGGCTGATCGAGAAGGCCCGGAAACATGAAGACTGATCCCATCGCGTCCATCGTCCGCAAGATCGGAGAGTGCCGCCGCATCGCGATCACCTCCCACCTGCGGCCGGACGGCGACTCCGTCTGCACGAGCCTCGCCCTGGCCATGATCGGCGAAGCGCTCGGCAAGCAGATGGACGTCGTCGATCGGGACCCCACGCCCTTCCCGTTCGCCCAGTTTCCGGACGCCCGCCGCATCCGGATCGGCCAGATCGATCCGGCCGGCTACGACGCCGTCATCCTGCTGGAATGCGCCGACGTCTCCCGTTCGGGCCAGGAACACCTGGGCGACTGCTTCAAGATCAACATCGACCACCATTATTCCAATTTCACCTACGCCGACATCAACTGGATCAACCCGCAGGCCTCGGCCGTGGGCGAGATGGTCTTCGAGCTCGGCGAGCGGCTCGGGGCCCCTATGGGCCCGGAGATCGCCGAGAGCCTCTACTGCGCCATCGTCTCGGACACCGGCTCGTTCCAGTTCTCGAACACGACCGCCCGGGCCTTCGAAACCTGCCACAAGCTCGCCGAGCTCGGCGCGAGCCCGATCCGCGTCTCCGAGAGGCTCTACGCCAACAACCCGCCGGAGAAGATCATCCTGATGGGCCAGGTCCTCGCGACGCTCCGGATGAACGCCCGGGGCAACATCGCGACCGTCACGATGTTCCGGAAGCACCTCTCCGACCTCAACCTCAAGGAGATCGATACCGAGGACATCACGACCCTCGCCCGCTCCATCAAGGGCGTGGAGATGGTCCTGTTCTTCAAGGAAATGGACCGCGACGTGTTCCGGGTCAGTCTCCGGTCCAAGGGCAAGGCCAACGCGGCCATGATCGCCGAGCACTTCGGCGGCGGCGGCCACGTCCACGCCTCCGGCTTCACGGCCAAGGGCCCCTACGACCGGCTCATCGTGGACATCCCCCGGACCGTCGAGGACCTGCTCCGGGCCGACCCGGCCGGAGACCGGCCCTCCTGATCCCGCCGGAAGGCTCCCCTTGGACGGACTGATCGTCGTCGATAAGCCGCGCGGCCCCACGTCCCACGACATCGTCTTCCGGATCCGCCGGCTCCTCGGCGTCAAGGCCGGCCACTGCGGGACGCTCGACCCCGAAGCCTCGGGGGTGCTCCTCGTCGCCATCGGCCGGGCCGCCCGGCTGTTCCCCTTCCTCTCCGGCCACGACAAGGCGTATTCGGGCGCCGTCCGTTTCGGCTTCGCGACGGATACCTATGACGCCGCGGGCCGGCCGACCACGCCGGAGTCGTCGAACCTGCCGGACGAGGGGGCCCTGCGGGAAGCGATGCGCCGGTTCGAGGGCCTGATCCGGCAGGCGCCTCCCGCGTACTCCGCCCTCAAGAAGGACGGCCAGCCCCTCTATAAACTGGCCAGGGCCAACCGGGAGGTCGCGGTCGAGGCCCGGGAGGTCACGGTGCGCCGGTTCGCACTGTCGTCCTGGACGCCTCCCCTCGCCGAGTTCGAGGTCGAATGCTCGGCGGGGACATACGTCCGCTCTCTGGCCCATGACCTCGGCCGCGAGCTCGGCTGCGGCGCCCACCTCGCGTCGCTGCGCCGGACGGCGAGCGGCCCCTTCCGCCTGGCCGACGCCCGGACGCCGGACGTCCTCGAAGCCATGGCCGGGTCCGGACCGCCGGACCGATTTCTCCTCCCGATGGAAGCCCTGCTCCCCGAGCTCCCGGCGCTCGTTCTGCGCCCCGAAGGGGCCGAGCGCGTTCGCCACGGCAACCGGGTGTTCCCCGAACACGCCCTGCCGCCGTCCGGGGGGACGACGATCCCAGCCCCCGGGGAGGGCCCCGTCTTCCGCCTCTTCGGGGAGGACGGACGGCTCCTGGCCCTGGCCCGCCGCTCCCGGGAAGGCGACGGCCTCTCGCCGTTCCTCGTCCTAGCGGACTGATCTCCCGCGGCGGCCCTTCCGTCCGACCGCCCGTCAAATTAATTGACCACCCGTCCTTGAATTTTGGGTCGGGCTAATGTATCTTATCTAGGACATGAGGCTTAACAAGAACCAGATCGAACACCTGGCGTTCGTGATCCTCCGCAATCTGGCCAAGGAGGGCAAGATCATCGTCGAGGACCGCCACCGGCTCCTCGAGGAGATGACGAACCTCATCATGGACGAGTTCATGAAGGAGGACAAGCTGGACCAGGAGGTCAGGGAGATCCTTGGAAAGCACATGGAAAAGATCCGCCGCGAGAACATCGAGTACCAGACGATGTTCCGGATGATCAAGATGAAGCTGGCCCGGGAAAGGAACATCGTCCTTTGAGCAACAAGCTGTCCCGGGAGAAGATCACCTACCTGGCCCGGCAGGTCATCACCGCCCTCACGGCCAACGAGCAGGTCGAATTCCTCGACGACCCCAACGAGATCCGTCTCATCATCGTCAAGTCCATCGAAGAAGAGATGAAGCTTTACGAAGCCCTCGACAAGAAGGCCGTGGACAAGATCCACTCCCAGAAGAAGGCCATCGAAGAGGGCAGCCGCGAGTGGGAGATCCTCTACCGAAAATATTACAATGACGAACTCGCCAAGCTCGGGAAGCTCTCCGAGTAGCCCGGTCCCCCCCGCCCCTTCGTCCGTCCCGATCGATGTCGAGGGGCGCGTCCGCTACTCCGAGGTCGACCGGATGGGGATCGCCCACAACAAGAACTATTTCGAGTGGTTCGAGATCGCCAGGACCGAGTTCTGCCGGCGGAAGGGCCTCCCCTACGCCGAGATCGAGGCCCGCGGCTACTTCCTCGTCGTCGCCGAATCCTCGTGCCGCTATCGCAAGCCCCTCCGTTACGACGAGGAGTTCGTCGTCCGGACGGTGCTCGAGCAGGCCTCGGCCCGGAAGTTCGTCTTCAGCTATGAGATCCGCGGCGACGGCGGCCGGCACGAATCCGCCACCGGCCGGACGGTCCACGTCGTCGTCGATGCCCGCGGCTCCGTCGTTTCCCTGCCCCAGGACCTGGTCGATCGCCTCCTTGCCCATCCTCTGCCGTAGACACGGGCCGCCGGTCCCCCTTGTGAATTCCAGGTCATCGTCCATATTCGGGGCTTGTCGAACAGCCCTTAAGTTCTAAGAAGCTAAAAAAAAAGGCCGGAGGCTCGCGCCTCCGGCCCGTAACTTCCGCTGTCTTAAGGACTTAGAATATGTACCTGAAGCCCAGGGCGAACTTGTGGTGATCGTTGAACGACCGGCCGCTTCCGCCGAGCGGGCCACGGAACTCGAAGAAGATCGAGCCCACGGAGGTGAACGTGTTGAAAACGTCGACGCCGATGTTCGTCACCCAATCCAGGCCGGACTTCCGCGTCGCCTGCTCTTTCGAAGTGTAGCCGAGCCCGGCGCCGAAGAAGGCGGGGCCGGCATGGACGTTGGCCAGCAGGTTGGCCATGAACATGAACTTCCAGGGATCGCCCTGCGTCGGGAGAGCGCCGCCGGCGGAGGCGATCAGGCTGAGCCGGCCGGGAGTGAGCCAGTAGAACACCCCTCCCCTGAGGAAGCCGTAAGTCGTGTACGTTCCGCGCGCGACCAGGGGGCCCGCTTCGAGCAGCCAGAAGAGCTTCTTCTGGGTCACCTCGAAGGAGAGACGGCAGGCGTCCGAGGCGGGCGAGACCGCGCCGGCATTGTCGAAGACGTTGGCGCTGATGGCGTAGGTGCCGGCCTTCTGGAAGGTCTTTTCCCAGAGAAGCGGCTTGTCGGTCTTGGTGAAGGTGTCGATGACGGCGCCCGTGGCGTCCGTGATCTCGAAGACGGCCTTGACGATCTCCCCGTCCGGGTCCGCGGAGCCGGAAGCGTCGAACGTGATCGGCCGGCCCACATAATCCTCGCAGGGCAGGCAGGACGTCCAGAGCTTGCAGACGGGCGGGAAATTGATGTAGGTCTTGGCCTGGCAGGGGTTGTCGGAAACGATGTCCAGGAGGTTCAGGGCCCTGGCCTTGAAGACGTATTCGCCGGGCTTATCGAACTTGGTCTGCCACTTCGGGGAGTCGGGCGTCAGGTTCTGGGTCGCCAACTTGTTGCCCTGGGCGTCCAGGACCTCGACGACCATGCTCTTGGCGTTCTGGCAGCCGGACATATCCACGGTGATGGGGTCGTTGAGATTGGCCTTTTCGGGCGTGACGACCAGGCTGCAGACGGCGAGCGGGGGCGGGACGTTATCGATCCCCCTCAGGGCGATGTTGCCGCAGGGCTTGGGGATGATGAAGTGGTATATCTTGTAGTCCCTGGTGACGTCGATGCCGAAGACCTCGAGGGGGGCCTTGCCCGCCCACTCGATCTCCTTGGTCACCTTGACCTTGCCCTGGTTCCGGAAGAGCATCCACATCAACCTGTCGCCGACGGCCAGGGTCGTGTCCGTCCAGGGCCCGGTCTTCATCTGATCGAGGAACGGCAGGTAGAGATCCCCGTATCCGGCCATGTCGAAGCCGAGCTTGATGTCGGCGGCATACCGGTCGCAAACGGTCTTCATGACCTCCTGGGTCGGGATGTTCCCTTTGACCCGGGCGAACGTGTAGCGGCCGATGGTCTTTAGCTTCGTGACCTCGGCAAAAGAGCTCATTGCGAAGACGATGAGCCCGATGACGACCAGAATCGGCAGGATTCTTTTGCTTTTCATCCGTTCCTCCTTATTTTTAGCGAACCCGTTCACAGGGCTTACACCTATTATTATTTACATCTTAATTAATTCAGGGCCGATTTGTCAAGAGAAAAGCATTTCCTTGTTCAGGCGAGAAGGAACGCCGCGACGATCGACCGGATGAGCCCGTCGTCCCGAGGCTCGGAACGCAGGGCTTCCGCGATCAGGGGCCCTCCCGCGAAGCCCCTTTCGAGCTCGGTCCCGAGAAGCTCCCGCCCGTCGTCCGGGTCGATCTCGGGGTGGGCCTGGATGCCCCAGACGGGCTTCGCGCCGTATCTGAACGCGTGGATGGGACAGGCCGGCGTCCCGGCCAGCACGGTCAGGACGCCATCCGGGTCGACGAACCTCATCGAAATGCAGCGTGAACGCGTGGGCGGTCCGGGCCGGCCCGAGCAGCGGATCGTTCCCCGCGATCCGGATGGGGATCCAGCCGATCTCGGGCTCCCGGCATCTTCTGACGTATCGGGGCCCTCCGATGGCCAGGGCGAGGAGCTGGTGGCCGTAACAGCTCCCCAGGATCCGGAGGCCCCGGGCCAGCGCGTCCCGGACCAGGAGGACCTCGGCCTCCGCCCAAGGCGGCCTCTCCAGGATGGAAGCCTCGGACCCAGTCAGCAGGATGTGGCTGAAGCCGTCCTCCAGGGAAGGCAGCTTGCCTTCACGGGCCTCGAACGCGACCCATCCCCCATCCAGCCACCGACTCCAGTGGCGGACGGGACGGTAAACGTCCGGGTCCACGGCGTTATCGATGATGGCGATCCGCGGCATCAGGCCCAGCCTCCTTTTTTCCCATTATACCGTTCCGCCGCCGAATGGCAACCGGCCGGCTCTTATGCTTTTCCGGGCGATTCTGTTATAATCGCCTTTCGGAACAAGGAGAGGAAGCCGTGAACATCGTCAACGAAGACACCGAACTCCACGTGACCACGCCGGACGAGCCCGGGATCTTCGGCCGCGTCCTGGGGACCCTCGCCAACGCGGGGGTCAACCTGAAAGCCTTCAGCGTCTGGTCCGAGGGGGGCGAAGGGCGTTTTCGCCTGGTCACGGCCGACAACAAGAAGGCCGAGAAGGCCCTGCGGACGCTCGGTTACAAGGTCAAGACGAACAAGGTCGTGACGGTCGAATTCAGCGACCGGATCGGAGCGGGAGCCGAGGTCGGCGCCCTCCTCGGGAACGCCGTCATCGACATCCACTATGCCTACGGGAGCTCCGCCGGAGAAGGCCGGACCCTCCTCGTCTTCAACACGAGCCATAACAAGAAAGCCCTGGACACGCTGAAATAGCGGGCGGGAGGTCATTCCATGGCCAAACGGGTCCTGGTCGTCACCTCCGACGTTCCCTTCGTCGAAGGCGGGCACATGATCATCGCCCAGGCGACCGTCCGCGCCCTCCGGGACTGCGGCCACGAAGCCGACCTCGTCCTGACGCCCCAGAACCGGTTCGGGCGCCAGTTTCGGGCCTATCTCGCCAACCGGTTCACCGACGTCGGGATGGACGGCCTCGGCCGGCTCGTCGATCAGGTCATCTCCTTCCGTTTCCCCAGCTATGCCGTCAAGCATCCGCGTGCACGTCTGCTGGCTCAATCACCGGATGAGGGAATACTACGATCTCTGGGACGAGCTGAGATCCGGACTCGGCCTCAAGGGGAGGATCAAGGAGACGGTCCGCCGGACCCTCATCCGGGCCGCGGATACGCACCTCCTCAAGCGCAACGTGACCAAGGTCTATGCCCAATCGGCCACGATCCGGGACCGTCTCAGGACGTGGGGGAACATTCCCTCCGAAGTCCTCCATCCGCCCGCTCCGCAACGGGCCTACCGCAGGGAGCGCCCGGGCGATTACATCTTTTCCGTTTCGCGGCTCAACAGGCTGAAGAGATTGGACCTTCTTGTCGAGGCCTTCGGCCACGTCCGGGACCGCGACGTCAAGGCCAGGATCATCGGGGACGGCCCCGAGCTCGAGCCCCTTCGGGCCCTGGTCCGCGCCCGCGGACTCGAGAAGCGGATCGAGCTCCCGGGCGCGGCGGGCGAGGCGGAAGTCCTTTCCGGCTACGCCGGCAGTCTCGCCGTGTTCTTCTGCCCGCTTCGGGAGGATTACGGCCTGGTGACCCCCGAAGCCTTCGCCTCGGGGAAGCCCGTCATCACCGCGGACGACAGCGGCGGCCCGACCGAGCTCGTCCGGGACGGAGAGAGCGGCTTCGTCGTCTCCCCCGACCCGCGCGCGATCGCCCTCAGGATCGACGAGCTGGCCGGGGACAAGGCCCTTGCCGAACGGATGGGCGGGGCCGCCTATGAGACCGGGTCCCGAATGCGCTGGGACAGGACCGTCGAAAAGCTGATCATCTAGAATAGAGAGAGAAGCGGGACAGGCGAGACAAGAGGTCCGTTCGGACTTCTTCGCTATCGATGTCTTGACCTTCCTCCCGTCTCGCGTGCCTAGCCCGTCTCGCGCATCTCGCCTTTCCTGATGAACGTCCTGGCGAAGAGGGCCAGGACGCCGAGCGACAACAGGAACAACAGCAGATCCGCGGCGATCAGGACGAAATTCCCTTGCCGTATGTATCCCGCCATCAGGATGGCGAGCGAGGCGATGGTCGTCAGGAACATGAAGACCGCGGGCACGAGGGTGAAGGTCGCCCTCTTCTTCCTGAGGAGCAGCCAGGCCGAGACGGCCAGGAGGCTCAGGGCCGCCAACAGCTGGTTGGCGGTCCCGAAGATGGGCCAGAGGGCGCTGAAGGCGTTCGAATAGGCCAGGGTCCACATGAGCAGGACCGAGATCCCGGAATTGAACCAATAGTGCCGGAAAAGCCGGGGGACCTTCCGGAAAAGAATGGCCCAGAGCTCCTCGAGGAGATAGCGGTTGAGGCGGACGGCCGCGTCGAGCGTCGTGATGACGAAGCCCTCGACGAGAAGGATCCCGAAGACCGTACCCAGGGCGATCGGGATGCCGAGCCCCTTGTGAAAGAGCTGGCCCGCCGCGAGCGAGAATCCCAGGATGGGATTGGACCTCACGGCAGGGTCGAGGGGCCAGACGATGGACTTGTAGTCGGCGAAGCTCATGGCGCCGCCGATGGCCAACAGGACGCAAACGGCCAGCAGGGACTCGAGGAGCATCGCGTTGTACCCGACCCTCCGGGCGTCGGTCTCGCGGGCGAGCTGTTTCCCGGTCGTCCCCCCGGCCACGAGGCAGTGGAAGCCCGAGATGGCGCCGCAGGCGACGATGCAGAACATCATGGGCCAGATCAGGCCGAGGTGTCGGACGCCCTCCTCCAGGTTGAGGGCGGGCGCGACGATCCGGAGGCCGCCGAAGCCGGTGCCGAAGAGCGAGAGGACCATGAGGATGATCCCGCCGTAGAGGATCTGGACGTTGATGAAGTCCCGGGGCTGGAGGATGAACCAGACCGGAGCCCCGGCCGCGAACAGCACGTAAACGGAGATGATGACCATCCAGAGCGTCGGCGTCAGGGTGACGGGATGGGCGATGCCGAGGAGGATCGAAGCCGCGCAGACGGCCGAAGCCAGGAGATAGGACGGGAGCGTCTTGAGCCCCTTCTTCGCGATGAGCCAGCCGAGGAAGGGCGAACAGAGGGTGATGACGATGACGGACATCGACGCGATGCCCCCGATGCGGCCCATGACCACCCCGTCGCGGACGACGGTCTTGAGGAACGTCTCCCCTTCCCGGACCCCGATCTTGGCCAGGGGCCAGAGGGAGGTCAGGGAGATCGACGTGGCGCTCAGGAACGACGAGGTCACGAGGACGATCATGATGATGGTGAAGGCGATGAACAGGTTGAACCCCGAGTTGCCCAGGGTCCTGCGGGCGACCTCGGCCATGGACTTTCCGCCCTCGCGCATGCTGATGAACAGGGTCGTGTAATCGTGGACCGCGCCGATGAAGATGCCCCCGAGGACGACCCAGAGCCAGGCCGGGACGAACCCGTAGAGGAGGGCCATGGTCGGGCCGAGGATGGGGCCGGCGCCGGCGATGGCGGAGAAATGATGGGCGAAGACGACATAGGTCTTCGTGGGAACGTAGTCGCGGCCGTCGTTATAGGTGACCGCGGGGGTCGGATGGGCGGGGTCCTCGCCCAGCTTCCGGGCGATCCTCGTCGAATAGAAACGGCCGGCCAGGGCGAAGCCGGCGGCCGAGATCGCGAGCAGGAGCAGGACGTTCATAGGGGCCTCTTCGGAACCGAGGGGACCTTATAACATACGGCCGGAACGAAGTCAAAAACGGCCTTCCGGGAAAAAGCCATTGACAAAAACGGCCCCCATGGCATAAAATGTCTCTCTCCGGACCTCCGGAGTACATATAAGGAGGCACGAATGTCTAAAGCCGAACCCAATGTCGTCCCGTTGTGCGATGTCCTGCTGGTCCTGCTGATCATCTTCATGGTCATCACCCCCCTCGTCCAGAAGGGTATCGACGTCAAGCTCCCCGAGACGCAGGCGGATGCCTCGGGCGGACAGCCTTCGGGCCTCGTCGTGCTGACCGTTCAGAAGAACGACACCATCCTGATCAACAAGGACCCCATCGAGCTGAGGATGCTCCTCGAAGAGCTCCGGCGCATCTATTCGACCCGCCAGGACAAGACCATTTTCGTCCGGGCCGAAGCGAAGCTCCCCTTCAGCAAGGTCATGGAGGTCATGGACATCGCCAAGGGCGCCGGGATCGACGTCCTCGGACTCATACCGGAATATATCGAGGAATAGCCCGGCTTCTCTGATTCCTCGGATCAGGGACGCATGAATTATCTTTCCATCCTTATTTCCTCCATTTTCCTGCTGAGCTCCCTGCCCGGCCCGCAGGAGATCACGGGCCCCATGTCCCCCGAGGACATCTTCCGGAAGTGCCCGGGGTGGGAGGCCGTCGCCGCGGCCTACGCTCCCGCGCCCGAGGCCGTCGAACGGCTGAGGGGCGTCTCCCGCGAGGTCCTCGTCGAGGTCGTCCTCGGCACCTGGTGCTCCGACAGCAAGGCTCACGTCAGCGAGTTCCTGAAGGTCCTCGAGCTGGTCGATAACCCCCTCATCAGGGCGGAATACATCGCGGTCCCGGAAGACAAGGCGAAACGCTCCCCCGACCTTCAGGACAAGGACATCGTTAAGGTCCCCACCTTTATCGTTTATATCGACGGCGTCGAAAAGGGACGCATCGTCGAGGCACCCGTCAAGTCGATGGAGGACGACCTCCTCGCCATCATCGAGAAATAGCCTCGCTTACGACAGCGCTACTTCTTCTTGCAGCCTCAAGCTTCAGCCTGAGATCTCCTCGCACGGACCGGCCTTTCTTTTCGCGCATCAAGGAATTCCCGGCTCGGGGCGCGCCTTCCGTCGGCCCAGGCGATGTGCCACAGCACGGGTGAAGCGCGAGGGACATCAGCCGTGCTCTATCTGCAAGGGACGCGCCTCGGCGGCCCAGCGATGTGGCGACGGGTAAGGCCCCCCGTACTGGGAGGGGGGCCCATCGGCCTTGCGATGGGGGAACCTGTCAACAGGTTCCCGGGTCGGGGGGCAAGGGGCGGCCTCCGAGCCCTGCGAAGGCCGGCCCAAACGGGAACGATTACTTGACGATGGGCCCGATGACCTCGCGCGAGATGACGAGGCGCTGGATCTCGTTGGTCCCCTCGTAGATCTGGAGGAGCTTGGCGTCGCGGACGAGCTTCTCGATCGGGTAGTCCCTCATGTAGCCGTAGCCCCCGAAGATCTGGAGGGCTTCGAGCGAGACCTTCATCGCGACGTCCGAGGCGAAGCACTTGGCCATGGCCGATTCCTTGCCCGAGGGCTTCCGGTTCTCGATGAGCCAGGCGGCATGGCGGACGAGATGGCGCGCGGCCTCGACCTCGGTGGCCATCTGGGCGATCGTGAACGCCGTGTTCTGGAAGCAGGCGATGGGCTTCCCGAACTGGACCCGGGTCTTGGCGTAGGCGACGGCGTACTCCAGGGCCGCCCGGGCCACGCCGACCCCGGCCGCCCCGACCGCCGGCCGGGTCCGGTCGAACGTCTTCATGGCCGCGAGGAAGCCGTGCCCTTCCCTGCCCAGCATGTTGGCGGCCGGGACATGGACGTCCTCGAAGAAGATCTCCGCCGTGTTCGACGCCCGATGGCCCATCTTGTCCTCCACCTTGCCGATGGAGATCCCGGGAGTGTCCCGGGGGACGACGAACGCGCTGATCCCCCGCGGCCCCTTCTCCGGGGCGGCGTTGGCGAAGACCAGGAACAGGCTCGCGACGCCGGCGTTGGTGATGAAGCACTTCGAGCCGTTGATGACGTATTCCGAGCCGCTCTTCCGGGCCGTCGTCCGGATGGCCGTCGTATCCGAGCCGGCCTCCCGCTCGGTCAGGCAGTAGGAGGCGAAGGTCATCGCCTTGGTGACCGGGACGAGGAACCTCTTCTTCTGCTCTTCGGTCCCGGAGAGGATGATCGGCGTCAGGGCCAGCGAGTTCGCCATCATCGACGTATACATTCCGGCGCACCCCCAGGCCAGCTCTTCGCTGAGGATCACGGTGTCCAGGTCGCCGAGCCCGCCGCCTCCGTATTCGGCCGGAACGGTGCTCGTGAGGAAGCCCGCGTCGAAGGCCTTCTTCATGACGTCCACGGGAAATTCCTCTCCCCGGTCATAGCGGGCGGCCGCGGGCCGCATCTCCTTTTCCGCGAACTCGTGGGCCATTTCCCTCAAGGCCTGCTGTTCTTCGGTCAGGCTGAAATCGATCATCGGTCCTCCTTCGGGTCGGTGAAGTTCAAGGGAGGAATCTCTCCCGGGTCAGGGCATAGACGGCCGCTTTGACGCCGAACATCTCTCCGGCGATATCCTGCGGGCGGGGATTCTTCCCCTCGCTGAGGGGTATCGTTATGAGGAGACGTCTCTTCGGCCAATCCGTGGCGACGACGACGCCCGTCGGCTTTCCGGGCTCGTACCCGGCGACGAGGGCTTCCAGGGACCGGGCCGTCGCCCTCCTGCCGTCCTTCGCCAAGGCCGCCCGGATCTCCGGGTCCCGGAGGTCGAGCGCATAAACCGCTCCTCCCAGGACCCGGCTCAGAGGCGGAGCCCCGGGGCCCAGCCTCTCGACGCGGACGACGCGGATGCCGCCGGGGAGGCACCGGTTCATTCGCTTCACGAACGCCGCCTCTTCGAAAAGGAACGACGCCCGAAACTCGAGGGGCTCGGCCAGGCCCTCCATCCCCAGGGCCAGGGCCGGGCCATAGCTCATCAGCATCTTGGGGTGGAAGCCCTGGGATTTCGCGACCTCGATCCCGGCCCGCCGGAATGCCCGCTCGAGGACGTGGATGAGGTCGATATGGGAAAGGAACCGGGCGTTCCCGCGCTTGGAGTAGACGGCCCGATAGCGCTCGATCCCGGCCACTGGCGTGCCCCAGACGGGAGGCTCCCGGAGCGTGACACGCGGTCCCGCGTCCGACGGTCGGGACGGGAGCCTGAGCTGGGGGACGTCGCACGCCGCGCAAGGGCCGCAGGTGGTTTCCAGACAAGCGGGCGACGGGACGCCTTCAAGGGCCATCCTATACTCGCGGACGAGGTGGGCTTTTCGGATCCCGGTCTCCATATGGTCCCAGGGCAGTCTGGCCCCGGTGTCGATCGCGCGGCGATAGACGCCGGGATCGACGCCTTCGCGGGCGAACGCCTCCGCCCAGACTCCCGGCTGGAACCGGTCACCCCAGCTGTCGAATCGCGCCCCGGCCGACCAGGCCGCTCTCAGGACCCCGTTGAGCCGGCGATCGCCCCTGGAGAAGGACGCTTCGAGGAGGGAGACGTCGACCGGGTGCCTTTTGAACTCCACGGACCTCGACCTTCGCAGCTCCGCCCGAAGGTAATCCTGCTTGGCCGCGAGCGTTTCGCCGTCGTCCATCGCCGCCCACTGGAACGCCGTGTGGGGCTTCGGGATGAACGAGGACACGCTGAGGTGGATGCGCGGAGGCGCCCCGAGGATCTTCTGCCCGGTCCCGATGACGTCCCGGACGAGCGTAACGATGCCGGCCAGGTCCTCGTCCGTTTCGGTCGGAAGGCCGACCATGAAGTAGAGCTTGACGAGCTTCCATCCCTTGGCGAAGGCATAGGACAGAGCGTCGTGGATCTCCCGGTCGTCCAGCTTCTTGTTGATCACTCTCCTCAGCCGCTCGGTCCCGGCTTCGGGGACCAGGGTGAATCCGGTCTTGCGGACCTTGACGATGTTCTCGACGATCTCCGGCGAGAGCCCCCGGGGCCTCAGCGAGGACAGGGAAAGGGATATCTTCCGTTTCTCGAACCCGCCCATCAGGACCCGGACCGTCCTTTCGAGGCCGGGGTAGTCCGAAATGGACAGGGCGGTCAGGGACGCGTCCTCATAACCGGTCTTTCCGAGGCTCGAGCCGATGGTCCGGACCAGGCGGTCGGGGTCCTTGACCCGGTAGGGAAAGTACAGGCTCGCGGCCTGGCAGAAGCGGCAGTTCTGAGGACAGCCGCGGGCCGCTTCGACGGCGACGCGATCGAACACCGCCCTCAAGCTCGGGACGAGGATCGCGTCCGGGAACTCCGAGTCCCGGAACGTTTCGAGAATGCGTTTTCCGATCCGGGCGGGGGCGCCGCCGCGCGGTTCCGGGACGAGGAGGGGCGAACCCTCGGTCGGAACGGCGCTGTAAAGGGACGGCACGTAGGCGCCGCGAACGGCGGCGAGCTCCCGGACCGTCTCGCTCCTCGACGCGCCCGCTTTTTTCATGGCGACGACCTTGTCCACGATCTCGAGGAAGGCCTCTTCCCCGTCTCCGGCCAGCATGAGGTCGAAGATCTCGGCGACGGGTTCGGGATTGAAGACGGCGGGTCCGCCGGCGATGACCAGGGGAGCGCCCTCCTCCCGGTCGGCGGCCCGCGCCGGGATGCCGCCGAGGTCGAGCACGGTCAGGATGTTGGAAAAGTTGAGCTCGTAGAGCAAGGAGAAGCCGACGACGTCGAAATCATGGAGCGGGATCCGATTCTCCAGCGAATACAGGGGGATCCTCGCGCCGCGGAGGCCCTGTTCGAAGTCCGGCCAGGGCGCGAAGACCCTTTCCGCGAGGATGTCCGGACGGGCGTTCAGGACGTGATACAGGATCTTCTGGCCGAGGTAGGACATCCCGATCTCGTAGGCGTCGGGAAAAACGAGGGCGACCTTGGCTTTGACCTTCCGCGGGTCCTTGCGCCGCTGGTTCCATTCCCCGCCGACGTACCTCCCGGGTTTTTCGACGGCCCTCAGGACGCGTTCCAGGCGGCGGGCGTCGATCGTTCCGGGCTGTTCGGCCATGCGGCCTATGATACATGAAAAGAACGAGACTGGCGAGACGGGAGCCGGAGGCGACCGTTTTGCCCCGTCGGCCGGGATCAGCGATGGCCGGCTTCGTAGATGGGCGATTCGGGCAAGAACGCCGCCAGGACCGCCGCCCCCGCCGCGAGGACGGCAAGACCGACGATCGAAACCGTCATCGCCCCGCTCGCCGCGGATCTTCCGGCGTTCATGGCGAAGATGAAGATGATCCCCGAGATCTGGCCCATGACCAGCAGGAGGCTGTTCGATGTCCCCTCGGGGGCCGGATGGGTGATCTCCGCCGCATACTGGAATCCGATCGGCCCGGCGCTCAGCAGGAAGAAGCCGAAGACAAAGCCGGAGAACAGAAGCAGGCCGAGGCTCGAGGCGAAGCCCATCCCCAGGAGCCCCGGGATGAGCCCGATCAGGGCGGCGAGAAGGAACGGCTTCCGGCGCCTCGACCTGTCGGAGAAGATGGGGATGACGACGGCGCCGACGATCCCCCCGACGAGCATCAGGCCGCCGAGGAGCCCGGCCTGGGAGATCGTGAAGCCCCTCGGCCGGACGATGTCCTCGATCCAGGTCGCGACGCCGTTGAACATCCCCAGGCCGACGAAGAACATGGCCAGGAGGATGAGGAAATCGCGCCGGCGCAGCATGGCCTTGAGGCCGTCGAACATCAGGCTCCGCTCGTCGGGCCCCGCCGGCGTGGGCGGCTTCTCCCTCGCCGCGACGAGGAACACGACGGCCGCCGCGGCCATGGCCACCCCGTAAAGGACGAGCATACGCTCCATGCCGATGCGGAGATAGAGATACGGGCTGAGGAGCATGGCGGCCAGCGGGCCGAGGTAGAGGGCCAGCGTCCCCAGGCCCGCGGCCGTCGCCCGTTCCTGGGGCGGGAACCAGCGCGCCGCCACTTTGGTTATGGCGCCGATGACGAAGGGCTGGCCGACGGCGATGCCCGTCTGGGACACGAGGACCAGGGTGAAGTTCGAGGCGAAGATCCCCCGGGTCAGGGCGAACACGGCCGAAAGGACGGCGCCGATGCCGACCGCGGCTTTGAACCCCCAGGTGTCGATCACCCAGGCCGAGGGCAGAACGACCAGGATGTAGACGACCATAAAGACCATGGACAGGAGGCCGATATTCATATCGGTCGTCCGGTAGTACTTCGCCGCGGCGCTCGTGATCGGGGCGAACGAGATCCAGAGGACCTGGGTCATTAACCCGACCAACACAAAAGCGCAAAGGACGATCCACCGATAAGCGTAAGCTCTTGCTGTTCCGACGTTGTTCATCGACTTTGCCTCCTTTGGCCTATATCAGCAACTTCTCCGGCCTCGCCCGCTTCGCCAGGCCCGCCTTTCCGGCTTGTCTCGCCTGTCTCGCTCTTCTTTATATATTGGCGAATCGCCGCATCCGGACGTTGACGACCAGGCCGATGGCGATGAAATTCGACAACAGCGAGGAGCCGCCGTAGCTCAGCAGGGGCAGCGGCACCCCCGTCACCGGGAAGAGCCCGATGATCATCATCGTATTGACGAGGAACTCGTAGGCGAGGAGCACCGAGGCCATGAAAACGATGTACACCCCGGCCCTGTCCCTCGCCTTTGCCGCCGAGGCGAACATCCGGGCTAGCAGAAGGAAGAACGCGAGGAGCACGAGGAAGACGCCGGCGAACCCGGTCTCCTCCCCGATCACCGAAAAGATGAAGTCGGTATGGCGGGCCGGGAGGAACCGGAGCTGGCTTTGCGATCCCTTGCCGAATCCCTTGCCGGTCAGCCCGCCCGAGCCGATGGCGATCTTGGACTGGAGGATATGGTAGCCGGCGCCCCGGGGGTCCTGGCCGGGATTGACCAGCGTCGTCAGCCGCCGCTTCTGATAGTCCCGGAGCCCGAAATTCCAGCGACGACCCCCACGGCCAGGGAAGCGACGAGGAGAAGGGCGATGGTCCTTGTCCTCAGGCCGGCCAGGAAGAAGGCCGCGAGGAGGATGGGGAAGAAGGTCATGGCCGTCCCGAGATCGGGTTGGGCGGCGACGAGGATGATCGGGGCCAGGACGAGAACCGCGGCCTGGGCGGCGGTATGCGAATTGAGCGTGCTTTTCTTGTATTCCGAGAAGAGGCGGGCCAGGAGGAGGATGACCGTAAGCTTGGCCACCTCGGACGGCTGGATCTGGAAGAACGGAAGCGTTATCCAGCTCTTCGTGTGGGCCACGAGCCTGGCGAAGAGGAGCATCCCGACGAGGACGGCGAGCGACGCCATATATAAATAGGGCGAATAGGTCATCAGGACCTTGTAGTCCACCGCCAGGACGAGGAAGAGGACGGCCAGGCTGAACAGGATCCACAGGGCCTGCCTCACGTAGTAGTTGCCCGGGAGGAAATGCGACGAGCTGAAGATGAAGACGACGCCGATGACGGCATTGAGAACGGCGAGCCCGATCAGGACCCAGTCGATGTCCCGGAAGACGCGCCTATCGATCATATTTCTTCCTGTACAGGTCGAAGATCTGCCCGGCCAGCGGCGCGGCCGCGGCCCCCCCGCCCCCGCCGAACTCGACGAGGACCGTGACCACGATCTTCGGGTCCGCCATCGGGGCGAAGCCCGAGAACCAGGAGTGGGTCTTGGGGACCTTCTGTCCCCGCCGGGCCAGTTTCTCGGCCGTCTCCTTGCTGATCAACTCGGTGGATCCGGTCTTCCCGCAGACGTCGAACCCCTCGACCCGCGCGCCGTGACCCGTCCCCCCGGCGTTGACGGACATCCACATGCCCTTGATGACCGATTCGAAGGCGCTCGGCTTTCACGGGGACCCGCTCTCCCCGGACGCCCGGGGCGCCCTCGGCCGCCGCGAGGCGGGGCGATCACGGGGACCCCCCTGTTCGCGACGCAGGCGGTCATCTCCGCGATCTGAAGCGGCGTGACGAGGAGCGGGCCCTGGCCGATCGCGACCGAGATGGTCTCGCCGCGATACCAGACGGCCCCGGTCGTCCGCTTCTTCCAATCCGGGTCGGGGACGAGGCCCTCCTTTTCGCCCGGGATGTCGATGCCCGTCTTCGTCCCGAGCCCCATCATCCGGGCGTAGGCGGCGATGGGCACGATGCCCATCCTCTGGCCCAGGTTGTAGAAATAGATGTTGCACGAGTTCCTGATGGCGTTGGTCAGGTTCATCGAGCCGTGCCCGGGCTTGAACCAGCACGAGCGGACCGCCCCGTAGATCTCCTGGGCGCCGCTGCAGAAATAGGCCGTCTCCGGGTTCACGTAGCCGGCGTCCAGGCCGGCCAGGGCCATGACGATCTTGAAGATCGAGCCCGGCGAATAAAGGCCGCGGATGGCCCGGTTCTCGAGCGGGAAGTTCGGGTCGCCGACGAGGCTCATCCACTCCTCGGGGGTGAACCTGTTGATGAACCTGGCCGGGTCGAAGTTCGGATAGCTGGCCAGGGCGAGGACGTCCCCGGTCTTCGGGTCCAGGACGACGACGGCCCCTTCCTTGCCCTCGAGGAGCTCCTCGGCCTTCCGCTGGAGGTCGAAATCCAGGGTCAGGCGCAGGCTCCCGCCCCGTTTCGGCTCCTCCCGCGTCACCTCCCCGCGGCTCTTGCCGAGGCTGTCGACGACTTCGAGCAGGCGTCCGTCCACTCCGCGGAGGGTCTCCTCGTATTGTTGTTCGATGCCCGTCTTGCCTATCATGTCCCCCATCCGGCGCTCCCGGCCCGACTCGGACCGGATCTCGTCGGCGGAGATCTCCTGGAGATAGCCGAGGACGTGGGCTGTCGACGAACCGAACGGGTACGAGCGCCGGGGCTCGACTCCCACCTCGAGCTCCGGGAAACTCGGCCTTCCGGGCCTCGATCCGGGCGACCTCCCCGGTGTCCAGGTCGTCCTTGACGACGATGGGCTCGAAGCTGGCCGTGTCACGGTACTTGTCGATCCGGGCCCTGAGATCGCTTTCGGAGATCCCCAGAAGCCGGGCGACCTCCCGGCAGGTCCTCGCGAAATCCTTGATGTTCTCGCGGATGATCGAGACCTTGAACCCGGCCGTGTTGTCGGCCAGGATGATCCGGCCGCTCCGGTCCGTGATGACGCCGCGGGGCGCCGGGAGCGCCCGCTCCCTGAGCCGATTGGCCTCGGACATCCTCCAGTACTTCTGGTGGTCCAGAACCTGCACCTTCCAGTAATACACGAGAAGAAGGGCGAACAGGATGGCCACGACGGTGAAGGCGATCCGGACGCGATGGAGGACGAGCGAAATGTCCTCGTAGATCCTGTCCTTCTTGAACATCGGCGATCCTAGCGCTTGGGCGCCTCGAGCCTCCGGGCAAGCCACAGAAGAGCGGCTCCCCAGGACGGCCGTCACCAGGGGCTGGAAGAGGGTGAGCGCTCCCCCGAGGCCATCTTCCGCGAGACAACGAGGGCGTAGAGGAAGGCCCAGACGGCCAGCTCGCCGGCGGAACAGACGAAGATGAAGACGAAATTGCGGAACGAGGGGCCGATCTGCATCTTCCCCGAAACGTATCCCGCCATGAAGCCGAGGAGGGTCTTGGACAGCCCGGCGACGCCGAAAACGCCGAGCGAGAACGAATCCTGGAGGAGCCCGCAGACCGTTCCCAGAACGGCACCGAAGACCTCTCCCTTCCAGACGGCGAACACGATGACGACGAGGGAGAAGGCGTTGAAGACGAGCACGAGGGGCGGGTAAGCCCGTCCCGCGAGGCTGTAGAGGAGGAACGCCGCAAGGACGGCGGCCGCGGCCTCCAGGATGTCCTTCAGGATGTCCCGCATCTTAGAACAGCTCCTCGAACCGCTCGGTGATCACGGCCACCTGGTCCAGGTCGTTGAAGCGGAAGAAGGGGGCGACCCGGATGGTCTTGAACAGAGAGGCGTCCGTGAGGACGGAGATGATCCGGCCGACCCGGATCCCGGGAGGGAAGAGCCTGTCGAATCCGGTCGTGAGGAGGTCCTCCCCTTCCTGCCCGCCGGGAGTCGTGCTCATCACATAGCGGAGCCGGCACCCTCCGCCGGCGTCACCGCCCAGGACGCCGACGATCCGGTCGGTCCCGGAGACGACGCTCACGCCGGCCTCGGGGTCCGTGATGAGCTGGACCTTCGCCTCCCGGAAGGCGACGGGCTCGACGATCCTCCCGACGAGGTTGCCGCTCCTGTCGCAGACGGCCATGTTCGTCCGGACCCCGTCGGCGGCGCCGCGGTTGATGACGAGCGACCTGTAACGGATCGCTCGCGTCCAGGCCGACCACCCGGGCCGCGACGAAGGTCTTCCCGAGGACGGCCAGGTTCTCCCGGATCTTGGCTTCGCCCTGAAGGAAGCGCAGGCGCTCCCGGAGGAAGAAATTCTCCTGCCGGGCGAAGAAGAGCTCCTTGAGGAGCTTCTGGTTCTCGGCCCGGACCCCGCGGAGGCCGAAATAGCCATTCCAGGAGCCGGAGACAGACGCCGCGATCCCGGCCGCGGCCCGTTGGACGGGGGCAAAGACGGCGAAGACAGCCTTGTCGAAGAGCGTCCGTTCGGCGCCCCGCGGGACCTGGATCGGAGATCAGGACGAGGTGGGCAAAGACCAGGACGCCGAGGACGATGACGTTCTTGCTGTCCTTCCAGAACCGAGGCATGGCCCTCTTCGGACCCCGGCTAGATGAGGGAGATCTTCTTCAGGAGCTCGAGATCGTCCAGCATCTTGCCCGCCCCGAGGACGACGCTGGTCAGAGGGTCGTCCGTGATGAAGACGGGGAGCTGGGTCTCCTCGCGGATGCGCTTGTCCAGGTTCTTGAGCAGGGCGCCGCCGCCGGTCAGGATGATGCCCCGGTCGATGATGTCGGCCGAGAGCTCGGGCGGCGTCCGCTCGAGCGCGATCCGGATGGCGTTGATGATAGCCGCCACGACCTCCTCGATCGATTCGCGGATCTCCTGGTCGTCCACGACGATGGTCTTCGGGATGCCCTCGCGGAGGTCGCGCCCCTTGATCTCCATCGTCAGGGGCTCGTCGAGCGGGTAGGCGGACCCGATCTGGAGCTTCACCTGCTCGGCCGTCCGCTCGCCGATCAGCAGGTTATATTTCTTCTTGAGGTAGTGGATGATCGCCTCGTCCATCTCGTTGCCGGCCGTGCGGATGGAGTGGTTGAAGACGATGCCGTCGAGCGAGATGACGGCGATGTCCGTCGTGCCGCCGCCGATGTCGACGACCATGTTCCCCGTGGGCTCCGAGATGGGCAGGCCGGCGCCGATGGCGGCGGACATCGGCTGTTCGATGAGGTAGACCTCGGAGGCCTTGGCCCTCATGGCGACGTCCTTGACCGCCCGGCGCTCGACCTGGGTGATCCCGGTCGGGATGCCGATGACGATCCTCGGCCGGAGGAGGAAGCCGCGGTTGTTCATCGCCCGCCGGATGAAGAAATCGAGCATCTTCTCGGCGATCTCGAAATCGGCGATGACACCGTCGCGCATGGGCTTGATGGCGATGACGGTGTTGGGGGTCTTTCCCAGCATCTCCTTGGCCCGGGCGCCCACGGCCTCCACCTTGCCCGTCGCCTTGTTGATGACGACGACGGAAGGCTCCTGGACGATGATCCCCTTGCCCTTCAGGAAGACGAGGGTGTTGGCCGTCCCGAGGTCGATGGCCAGGTCGCAGAAAAACCGTCTTTTCATCCAGCTCGTTAGACTCATCGGCGCATCCTTCTTATCACAAAACACATATTTAGCACAATTTAACGATTCCGGCAACAAGGCAATCCCAAATAGGACCCGGGGCCGCCCGGCCGGCCCCCATTTCGCCGTTTCGCTTGACTTCCCCCCCGGAATTCACTTATACATTACCTTCGGGAAAATCCACCGGGAAGGAGAGCTCGATGAGCCATCAACCCTACGTCCCCGAGAAGACCGAGATGCGGGAGTTCACCCTCCGCGCGGTCATCCTCGGCGTCATCATGACCGTCATCCTCGGGGCGGCGAACGCCTACCTCGGCCTCCGGGCCGGTATGACCATCGCGGCGACCTACCCGGCCGCGGTCATCGGCATGGCCGTGCTCCGCCTGATGAAGGGCTCCATCCTCGAGGAGAACATCGCCCGGACCGTGGGCTCGATCGGCGAATCCGTGGCGGCCGGGGCCATCTTCACCATCCCGGCCTTCCTCATGGTCGGCGCCTGGACGAACTTCAACACGTTCGACGCCTACATCAAATCGACGCTCCTGATGTTCGTCGGCGGCCTTCTCGGCATCCTGTTCGTCACGTTCCTCCGCCGGGTCATGGTCACCGACCCCGACCTCCCCTTCCCCGAATCCCGGCGCCGCGGCCGAGATCCACAAGGCCGGCCAGAAGGGCAGCGCGGGCGCCAAGCACCTCTTCCAGGCCATGGGCCTCGGCTCCCTGCTCTACGCCCTCGGCGTTGTCCAGCTCTTCGCAGCCAGCAAGGACTTCATCCTGAAGGTCGGGAAGATCGGGCACGAGCTTCGTCCGCCTCGGCGCCGATCCCGACGTCCCCGAAGCTCGACGTCGGCGGGACCGTGGCCGTCGCCGGCCCCGGCATCTACCCCGCCTACCTCGGCGTCGGCTACATCATCGGCCCGCGCCTCGCGTCGCTCAACTTCGCCGGCGGCATCCTCGCCTGGGGGCTCTTCGCGCCCCTGCTCATGTACTTCCTCGGCCCCCAGCTCATCGAGCGGTTCTACGGTCCCGGCGCGGACGTGGCCGCGGTCGCCTGGCCGGACATGGTCACCAACGTCTGGAAGTTCATCATCCGGCCCATCGCCGTCGGCGGCATGCTCGTCGGCGCCGGCTACACGCTCTACAAGATGCGGAAGAACCTCGCCGCCGGGATCAAGCGGTCCATGGGCGACGTCAAGAAGGCCGCCGGCCAGGCCGAGGTCACGTCCCGTCTCGAAAAGGACCTCAACATCAAGCTCGTCCTCGGCGGCCTCATGGCGGTGTTCGTCATGATGATCTTCGTCTACAAGATGTTCACCGGGACCTTCCCGCCGGCCATCCTCGCCGCCGGCGTCATGGCGGTGGCCGGATTCTTCTTCGCCGCGGTCTCCGGGAACCTGGTCGGGACGATCGGCTCCTCCAACAATCCGATCTCCGGCCTGACCCTTTCGACGCTCATCATCGCCGCCCTGCTCATGGTCGTCATCGGCGCCACCGGCCCGAGCGGGGTCGCGGCCGTCCTCGGCGTCGCCGCCGTCGTCTGCGTCTCCTCGGCCGTGGCCGGCGAGATGCTCCAGGACCTCAAGGTCGGGCATCTCCTCGGCGGCACGCCCTGGAAGATGCAGGTCGGAAATATCTTCGGCATCCTCATCGCGTCGATGGTCCTCTACTTCCCGCTGATGGTCCTCATCGGGGCCTTCAAGCTCGGGGGGAAGGACCTGCCCGCGCCCCAGGCCGGACTCATGGCCGCCCTGGCCAAGGGCATCGTCGGCGGCGAGATGGCCTGGCCGCTGGTCATCGTCGGCATGCTGATGGGCTTCGCCCTCATCCTGGTCAAGGTCAGCTCGCCCATGCTCGTCGCCGTCGGCATGTACCTGCCGCTCGAGACGACGTTCGCCATCTTCTGCGGCGGCATGATCAAGGGCATCGTCAACCGGTTCGCGAACAAGCGGAAGCTCAACGCCGCCCAGAAGGCGCGGACGGAGAACGTCGGCATCCTGCTCGCCGCCGGGCTGATCGCCGGCGAGGGCCTGACCGGCCTTCTGCGGGCCCTCTGGAAGTTCCTCTTCCTCCAGAACGTCATCGGCTTCGACATTCCGACGATCTTCGCCAACCCGAGCTATCTCCTCGGGACTCGCGGTGCTCGTCCTGATCGGGTTCTATCTCATCGCCGTCCCGCTCAAGAACGCCGGCGCGCCCGACGAGCCGCCGCCGCCGTCGGCCGTCATCTGACCTCGATGTTCCCGGGGTCGGAGGTCATCGGACCTCCGGCCCCGTTCCTGCCCTTCGGGCCCGCTTGAAGTGCCCCCGTCCTTCGTCTAAAATAGAGCCGGGAATGACTCCATGGCGATCCGCGAGATCCTGAAGATCGGTCATCCGACGCTGGTCGAAGAAGGCCGCGCCGGTGACGGCGTTCGACGAGGACCTCGTCCGCCTGGCCGGGGACATGGTCGAGACCCTGCATGCCGCCCCGGGCGTCGGCCTGGCGGCGCCCCAGGTCGATGTCAGTCGCCGCCTGATCGTCGTCGACCTGTCGATCGGCGAGGATCCCAACGATCTGATCATCCTCGCCAACCCCGAGATCGTCGACCAGGAGGGACAGATCGTCTGCGAGGAGGGCTGCCTTTCCGTCCCCGATATCACCGAGAAGGTCGCCCGGCCCTACAGGGTCCGGATCAGGGGCCTGGACCTCAAAGGACGGGAGACATCTGTCGAAGGCGAGGACATGCTGGCCCGGGCCCTCTGCCACGAGATCGACCATCTCGACGGGAAGCTCTTCATCGAGCGCCTGTCCCCGCTCAAGCGCGCCCTGGTGAAGAAAAAGCTGCGGAAACAGCGGGAAGCGAACGCCGGCCGATGAGGATCGTCTTCTTCGGAAGCCCGGACGCCGCCCTCCCCACCCTCCGGACGCTCCTCGATGCGGGTCATTCCGTCGATCTCGTCGTCACCCAGCCCGATAGGCCCGCCGGCCGCGGCCGCAAGCTGACGCCATGCCCGGTGAAGCGTTTCGCCGAGGACAGGGGCCTGCCGGTCATCCAACCCGTCCGGGTCCGAAAGGACGAAGGCTTTCTCGAACGACTCGCGGCGGCCCGGCCCGATGTCAATGTCGTCGTCGCTTATGGCCAGATCATGCCGGTCCAGGTCATCGATCTCCCCCTCTTCCGCTCCCTGAACGTCCATTTCTCGCTCCTGCCGCGCTATCGGGGCGCCTCGCCGGTCGCCTGGGCCATCCTCCGGGGCGAAACGAGGACCGGGGTCACGATCTTCGAGCTCAACGAGCGCATGGACGAGGGCGACATCCTGGCCGCGGAAGAGACCGGCATCGGGCCGCGGGAGACCGCCCGCGAGCTCGAATCCCGGCTGGCCGAGATCGGCGCGGCGCTCATGGAGCGAACGCTCACCCGCCTCGATGCGGCGCGGCGCGTCCCCCAGGATCACGCGGCAGCGACCCTCGCCCCGAAGCTCCGCAAGGAGGACGGCCTCATCGACTGGACCGCCGAGGCGAAGGCGATCGACCGGAAGGTGCGGGCGTTCGATCCCTGGCCCTCCGCTTATACGTTCCTGTGCGGCCATCGCGTCCTCATCAAAAAGGGCCTGCCTGCCGACGGGAGAACCGGCACGCAGGGGCCGGGCACGGTCCTCGCTCTCGGAAAGGCGGGTATCGACGTGGCCTGCGGCGACGGAACGGTCTATCGCATCGAGCGCCTGCGACCCGAGGGCAAGGCCGAGATGGAGGCCTACGCGTACGCCATCGGCGGCAACATCCTTCCCGGCATGGTCTTCGTTTCCTTCTGAGCCCGGGCCTCCCCCTCATCACACCCAGGGCCTCTATCGACGCTGACGCTTGGATCAGAGGAGGACTGGACGGAGCGAAGAACGAGATTATTCTTCGAGGATGTAATTGTAGGGGTTGACGGCCGTGTCGTTGATCCGGACTTCGTAGTGGAGGTGGGGGCCCAGGGCCTTTCCCGTTTTGCCGACATAGCCGAGGAGGTCGCCGCGACGGATCTTCTGGCCCGGCGCGACGGTATATTTCTCGAGATGACAATACTGGGTGACCACGCCGTTCCCGTGGCTGATGATCACCGTCCTCCCGTAGAACTTGTCGAAGCGGGCCTCGGTCACGCTGCCGTCGGCCGCGGCGACCACGGGGTTCCCGAAGTTCGTCGCGATGTCGATGCCCCGGTGGAAGGTCCGCCGGCCCGTGAACGGATCGATCCGATAGCCGAACGGCGAGGAGACCCAGCCCTGGGTCGGCCAGATGGTCGGCGTCGACGCCAGGCGGGCGGCCTGGCTCTCGAGAACGCTGACCAGCGAGCCGAGGTTCTTCTCCACGCTCTCGGCCTTGAGGGCCAGGCTCTGGATCGAACCCAGGGACAGGCCCGGGGGCGACGACTGCGGTTCCCCGCCTTCGTTCGGGTCGCCGCCGCCGATGCCGGGCTCGCCCGGAATGACGTCGGCCGATTTGAAGCCCATCAGGATATTGAGCTTCCGGGCGTAATCCTCGTAGTTCGCGACGGTGGTCTCGAGGCGCTTGACGGTATTCTCGGTCTCGGCGAGCCTGGATTTCTGTTCCGAGCTCTCCCGAACGAGGGTCCGGTACTTGGCCCGGATCATGGTCATCGATAGATAATCCGCCAGGAAGACCCCGAGCACGAGAACGGCCACGCCGGCCCCGGCGAGAAGGAGCTTGATGGCCCTCTTGGAGAACGTGAGGGTTCGGGTACTTGTCTTGGTGTGCGGAACGATGATGACCGAGAAGAACTTTTTAGCCATTGAATCTCCCTTTGATTATCACAGGGCAAAAATCCGTGTCAAGCGTTATTTCGACGCGCATACCTCCGCCAGGGGATGTTTCCGGGCGCCCTCACCGAAGGCCAAGTGGCTTGAACGATAACAGAAAAGTCGGCTCCTGGCAAGTGGCCTCAGCCGCCGCAGAGCACGGACCCGCCGTTGACGTTCAGTGTCTCTCCGGTGATATGGAGGGCCAGCTCCGAGGCCATGAAGAGGATCGGCCCGGCGATGTCCTCGGGGGGCGGGATCCTCTTGAGGGGGATCGATTGCCGGACCTTTTCGCGGTATCCGGGCTCCGCGAAAACCTCCGTGCACATGTCGGTATCGACCCAGCCCGGGGCCACGCAATTGACCCGGATGCCGTGCGGGGCGAGCTCGACAGCGAGCGATTTCGTCAGCGAGACCAGCGCCCCCTTGCTGGCGGCATAATGGGAGTGGAACGCTTCGCCCCGGACGGCGGCCGTCGACGCGACGTTGATGATCCATCCCCTCCCCCTCGCCTTCATCGCGGGAACGACGGCGTTCGTGACGTAGAAGACGCCGTCGAGGTTGGCGCCCATGAGCTCCCTGTAAACGGCCTCGTCCATGGCCCCCATGTCGAGATAGGTCCAGACGCCGCCGTTGTTGACGAGGGTATCGATCGAGCCCCAGGCCTCGAGGATGCCGGCCGCCATGGCGTCCGCGTCCTTTTTCGAGGCGAGCTCGGCGCGGAAGGCGAGGCATCGGCGCCCGAGCTTCTCCACCTCGGCCCGGACGTCCGCGGCGGCGGCTTCGTTCGTCCGGTAGCTGATGGCCACGTCCGCCCCGGCCCGGGCGAACAGGAGCGCCGTCGCCCGCCCGATGCCGCGCGAACCTCCGGTGATAAGGACCTTTCGTCCATTCATGTCGAGCACGGCGCCTCCTTTATCCGGTCTTCGGTCTTCGGGGACGGGCCGCCCGTCCGGGATCACGGGTACCCCAGCGTGAGGTCCTTGATCTTGTCGAATTCGAGATAGCGATAGATGTCGGCGGCATGAGGCAGGACCTTTTCCTTCATCAGGTCGAAGTACTCGCCGGCGGCGGGCAGACGGCCCTTGAGGGCGGCGACGGCGGCCAGCTCGGCCGACCCCAGGTAAACCCTGGCCCCGTCCCCCATCCGGTCATCGAAGTTCCGGGTCGACGTCGAGATGATCGTCGCCCCAGGCCTGACCCTGGCCTGGTTCCCCATGCAGAGCGAGCACCCGGGGATCTCCATCCGGACCCCCGCCTGGGAATAGACGGCATAGAGCCCTTCCCTCATCAGTTGCGCGGCATCCATCTTCGTCGGCGGCGTCATCCAGACCCGGGGGCCCAGAGGGCCCGCCTTGTCGAAGATCCGGGCCGCCGCCCGGAAGTGGCCGATGTTCGTCATGCACGAGCCGATGAAGACCTCGTCGATCCGCGTCCCCGGAGACTTCCGAGAGCGGCTTGACGTCGTCCGGGTCGTTCGGGCAGGCCAGGATCGGCTCCGTGATCCCGTCCAGGTCGATCTCGAGGACCGCGGCATACTCCGGCATGGGCGTCCCTCTTCAGGAGGACGGGGTCCTTGAGCCAGGCTTCGCAGGCCCGGATGCGTCCTTCGAGCGTCCCGGCGTCCCGGTATCCTTCCTCGATCATCCGCCTCATCAGGGCGATATTGCTCCGGAGGAACGCAGCGACCTTCTCCGCGTCGAGGGCGATGACGCCCCCGGCCGCGCTCCGTTCCGCCGACGCGTCGGTCAGCTCGTAAGCCTGTTCGACGGTCAGGTCCTCCAGCCCCTCCATCTCGAGAATGCGGCCGTTGAAGACGTTCTTCTTGCCCTTCTTCGCGACCGTCAGCAGGCCTTTCCGGATGGCGGCCAGCGGGATGGCGTTGACGGCGTCGCGGAGGGTCACCCCCGGACGGAGCTTGCCCGAGAACCGGACGAGGACCGATTCGGGCATGTCCAGGGGCATGAATCCCAGGGCGCCGGCGAAGGCCACGAGGCCCGAGCCGGCGGGAAAGCTCAGCCCGATGGGGAACCGGGTGTGCGAATCCCCGCCCGTGCCGCACGTGTCCGGCAGGAGCAGGCGGTTCAGCCAGGAATGGATGACGCCGTCCCCGGCTTGAGGGCGACGCCCTTGCGCTCGATCATGAACGCGGGCAGGCTCTTGTGCATGCGGACGTCCGCCGCCTTCGGGTAGGCCGCCGTATGGCAGAACGACTGCATGAAGAGGTCGGTCTGGAACTCCAGGCAGGCCAGCTCTTTGAGCTCGTCGGCCGTCATCGGCCCCGTGGTGTCCTGGGAGCCGACCGTCGTCATCTTCGGCTCGCAGGCGGTGCCGGGAAGGACGCCGGCCGATGCCGCAGGCCCTGCCCACGATCTTCTGGGCCAGGGAATAGCCCTGGCCGGGCTTCGGCGCCGGGCTTTCGACCCTGGCGAAGATATCCGCTCGCGCCCAATCCGAGGGCCTTTCGGGCCCTGTCCGTCAGCTGCCGCCCGATGATGAGGTTCAGCCGGCCGCCGGCCCGGAATTCGTCCCGGATCGTCTCGGGCTTGAACTCGAATCTTCGATAGGACGGCGCCCGATCACGGAGCGCATCTCGCCGGCCTCGCAGGTCGAGGACCACTGTGTCGCCGGTCTTCACGCCCGCCAGGTCCACCTTCTGGATCGGCAGTCCGCCCGAATCCTCCGTCGTGTTGAAGAAGATGGGGGCGATGAGCCCGCCGAGGACGACGCCTCCCCTCCTCTTGTTCGGGACGAACGGGATGTCCTCGCCGATGTGCCACATCACGGAATTGCAGGCCGATTTCCGCGACGAGCCCGTGCCGACGACGTCGCCCGCGAAGGCGACCCGGTGGCCCTCCGCCCGGAAGCTCGCGGATGGTCCCGATCCCGCCGGGGAAACGCGTCTCCCCCATGGCCAGGGCGTGCAGGGGGATGTCGGGGCGGGTGGAGGCGTGTTTGGCCGGAGAGAAATCGTCGGTGTTGATCTCGCCGTCCACCTTGAAGATCTTCAGGGTCAGGGCCTCCGGGAACGCCGGGCGGCGACAGGAACCATTCGCCGGCCGCCCACGATTCGAGGACCGCCCGGGCGCCCGGCCGGGAGGCCGACGCTCTCGACGACCTCGTCGAAAGCCCCATAGACGAGGATGGTCTTTTTCAGGGCTTCGGCCGCGGCTCGCCCCGAGCTCCCGGTCCCCGAGGAAGGCGACGAGCGGGGCGACGTTGTAGCCGCCGAGCATCGTCCCGAGCATGAAGACCGCGTCCTTCCGGGAGACGAGCCGGAGCGGCGATCTCGCCCCGCGCGACGCGCGCCAGCCATTCGGCCTTGACCTTCGCCGCCGGGTCGACGCCCGGGGAGACCCGGTCCCTGAGGAGGGCGACGAGCTCGGCCGCACCCCCGCCTCCGGCGGTCTCCAGGGCCGCGCAGACCTCGGCCGTTTCGGCGGCGCTCAGAGGCAAGCGGCGGGATCCCCAGCTCGCCTGCGCTCATTTTCCTGTCGACGATAGGCCTCGAGCATGTCCGGCCTCCCTGTGATCGCGTCGATCGGAGATCGCGGCCTCCGGACGCACTCCCCTGTATAGATTTTTCGCCCGGTTTTGTCAAAAGCTATTTTCCTCCGCCCGGCCTCCTCCTGTTTGCTTTCGCCCCTGTTTTCATAGTAGAATTCAGGTTCCGTTTTCGGTCAATTTCAATTAGGGAGGATAGTGAATGGACAACGTCGCCATCGATCGGGCGAAGGAGCATTTCGGCAGGCTCCTCGAGATCCAGATGAAACGCATGGAGCAGGCTCAAATCCCAGCCGGACTGGATCGACTACTCGAAGCTCAAGCCGATCAGGATCGGGATCCTCGCCGGGGACGGCATCGGGCCGTTCATCGCCGCCGAATCCAAGCGGGTCCTCGAATTCATGCTCAAGGAACAGGTCAAGCAGGGCAAGGTCGAGATCCGGGACATCGAAGGCCTGACCATCGAGAACCGGGTCGCCCACATGAAGGCCATCCCGGACGACGTGCTGGCGGAGATCCGGAAGTACCACGTCACCCTCAAGGGCCCGACGACGACGCCGCGGAAGGGCGATCCCTGGCCGAACATCGAGAGCTGCAACGTCGCCGTCCGGAAGGAGCTCGACCTCTTCGCCAACGTCCGGCCCGTCCGGATCCCCAAGCAGGGCATCGACTGGATATTCTTCCGGGAGAACACCGAGGACCTCTATGCCCTCGGCCCCTACGGCATCGACGTCGACGCCGACATCTCCATCGATTTCAAGCTCATCACGGGGCCCGGCTCCGACCGCATCTGCCGGCTGGCCTTCGAACACGCCAAGGCCAACGGCCGGACGAAGGTCACCTGCGTCACCAAGGCCAACGTCGTCAAGACGACGGACGGGCGCTTCCTCGAGAACTTCTACCGCATCGCCAAGGAATATCCCGGCATCCAGGCCGACGACTGGTACATCGACATCATGACGGCCAAGCTCGTCGACGAGAAGCGCCGCCGGGACTTCCAGGTCATGGTCCTGCCCAACCTCTACGGCGACATCCTGACCGACGAGGCCGCCGAGTTCCAAGGCGGCGTGGGCACGGCCGGGAGCGCCAACATCGGCAAGCAATACGCCATGTTCGAGGCCATCCACGGCTCCGCGCCCCGGATGGTCACCGAAGGCCGCGCCCAGTACGCCGATCCCTGCAGCATGATCCGGGCGGCGGCCATGCTCATCGCCCATATCGGGTACCCCGAAGAGGCCAAGAAGCTCGAGATGGCCCTCGACATCACCGGCCAGTACGAGAAGAAGCTCGTCATCACCGGCCGTCCGACCGGGGCCACGGGCGCGGACTTCACGAACTACGTCATGGATTGGATCATCAGCCCCAAGCTCAAGGAGACCTGGGAAGGGTACGTCAAGGGCTGAGACATCGCCAACGGATAACGAAGGAGAGACACGCATGAGAAAGAAGATCGCCCTCATCGGCGGCGGACAGATCGGCCAGATCCTGGCCATGCTCGCCGCCCAGAAGGAGCTCGGGGACATCGTCATCCTGGACATCCCCCCTTACGAGAACGTCTGCAAGGGCAAGGCCCTCGACCTGATGGAGATGGCCCCCCACGGCAACTACGACGCCACCGTCAGCGGCACCTCGAACTACAAGGACATCGAGGGCGCCGACGTCGTCATCGTCACCGCCGGCAAGCCCCGCGAAGCGGGCATGACCCGGGAGGACCTGCTGGCCGTCAACATCAAGATCATCACGGACGTGGCCAACGGCGTCAAGCAGTACGCCCCCAAGGCCTTCTGCATCATCGTCACCAACCCCCTGGACGCCATGGTCTATGTCTTCCATAAGATCACCGGCTTCCCCAAGCACCAGGTCGTCGGCATGGCCGGGACCCTGGACACGGCCCGCTGGCGGGCCTTCATCGCCATGGAGCTCGGGCGTGTCCGTCGCCGACGTCGCCGGGACGGTCCTGGGCGGCCACGGGCCGGACATGGTCCCCCTGCCCCGCCTGACGACGGTCGGCGGCGTGCCGCTCGACGAGATCGCCACCAAGGAGCAGATCGACCGGCTCGTCACCCGGACCCGCGAGGCCGGCACCGAGATCGTCAAGCTCTTCGGCAAGGGATCGGCGTTCTTCAGCCCGGCCTGGAGCGCCATCGTCATGGCCGAATCCTACCTCAAGGACAAGCGGCGCATCCTTCCCTGCGCGGCCCTCTGCGAGGGCGAATACGGCATCAAGGGCCTCTTCCTGGGCGTGCCCTGCCTGATCGGCGCCAAGGGCATCGAGCAGATCTACGAGATCAAGCTGACCGCCGAAGAGAACGCCATGCTCCAGAAGACCGTGGCCTCGGTGACAAAGACCGTCCAGGAGTGTAAAATATAGGGTCGTAGCGCCTGATATCGCGAACGTATGAGATACCGCCGCCTTGGCCGAACACAGGATCGTCACTCCGCTCACGGACGACGTCGTCGCCCTCTTCAGGGCCGGCGATAAGGTCCTTCTCACCGGCTCTCTGCTCGCGGCCAGGGACGAGGCGCATCGAAGGCTCACCGAGCTCATTCGAGATGGTTTGCCCCTTCCGGTCACCCTGAAGGGGCAGACCATCTATTACGTCGGGCCCACCCCGGCCAGGCCGGGCCGGGCCGTCGGCTCGGCCGGGCCGACTTCGAGCTACAGGATGGACGCTTACACGCCGGCCCTCCTCGGCCTGGGCCTCAAGGCCACTATCGGCAAGGGCCAGCGGGGGCCCGAGGTCCGCAAAGCGATGCTCGAGCAGGGCGCCGTCTATCTGGCGGCCGTCGGCGGCGCCGGCGCCCTCCTCTCGGAACACATCGAGAGCGCGGAGGTCCTCGCCTGGCCCGAGCTCGGGCCCGAAGCCCTCCGAATAATGACGGTCAGGGACTTCCCCTGCATCGTCATCGACGACATCTACGGCGGCGATCTCTACGAGGAAGGGCGGCGGCGATTCCGGACGAGCGAGGTGAAACGATGAAGATCCACGAGTACCAGGCCAAGGGCATCCTCGCCCGTTACGGCGTCCCGGTCCCCAAGGGGGAGGTCGCCGATACGGCCGAACGCGCCCGGGAGATCGCCGAGACGGATCGGGCCCCGGGTCGTCGTCAAGGCCCAGATCCATGCCGGCGGCCGGGGCAAGGGCGGCGGGGTCAAGGTCGCGGCGGACCCCGAGGAAGCCGCCGAGATCGCCCGCCGGATGCTCGGGATGACGCTGGTCACGCACCAGACCGGCCCCGAAGGGAAGACCGTCCGCAAGCTCCTCGTCGAAGAGGCCCTGGACATCCGGCGCGAGCTCTACGTCGGGATCGTCATCGACCGGGCGCGCGAAGCCGCCGTGGTCATGGCCTCGACGGAAGGCGGCGTCGAGATCGAGAAGGTCGCCGCCGAGAAGCCCGAGCTCATCTTCAAGGAATACGTCGACCCGGCCGTCGGGCTCGCCGTCTTCCAGGCGAAGAGGCTCGCCTTCAAGCTCGGCCTCGCGGGCGAAACCCACAAGCGGCGACCCGGTTCCTGCTCTCGCTGTTCCGGGCCTTCGAAGCCTCGGACGCCTCGCTGGCGGAGATCAACCCTCTCGTCATTACCGGAGACGGCGGGGTCCTGGCCCTCGACGCCAAGATGAACTTCGACGACAACGCCCTCCCCCGCCACGCCGACATCGCGGCGATGCGGGACCTGGGCGAGGAGTCGGCCCTCGAGGTCGAAGCGTCGAAGTCGAACCTCAACTACATCAAGCTCGACGGCAACGTCGGCTGCATGGTCAACGGGGCCGGGCTGGCCATGGCCACGATGGACATCATCAAGTACGCGGGCGGCGCGCCGGCCAATTTCCTGGACGTCGGCGGCGGCGTCTCGGAGAAGGCCGTGACCAACGCCTTCAAGATCCTCGTCTCGGACAAGGACGTCAAGGCGGCCCTGGTCAACATCTTCGGCGGCATCGTCCGCTGCGACATGGTCGCGAGCGGCATCGTCAAGGCCGCCCGCGAGATCGGCCTCAAGGTCCCGGTCGTCGTCCGGCTCGAGGGGACCAACGTCGAGCTCGGCCGGAAGATCCTCGAGGAGTCCGGACTGTCCTTCACGTTCGCCCCGGACATGAGGACGGCCGCGGCGAAGGTCGTCGAGCTGGTCAAGGGAGCGCACTGAGCCATGAGCATCCTCGTCAACGAACACACGCGGGTCGCGGTCCAGGGGATCACGGGAGCGGAAGGCACGTTCCACGCGGAGCGCATGCTGGAATACGGCACGAAGATCGTCGCCGGGGTCACCCCCGGCAAGGGCGGCACGAAGCATCTGGGGGTGCCCGTCTTCAACACGGTCGAGGAAGCCGTCGCCGCCGAGGGCGCGAACGCTACGGCGATCTTCGTCCCTCCGTTCGGCGCCGCGGACGCCGTCATGGAAGCGGCCGACTCGGGGATCGGCGTCATCGTCTGCATCACCGAAGGCATCCCGACCTTCGACATGATCAAGGTCAAGGCGTTCCTCAAGAGCCACCCGGCGGCCCTCATCGGGCCCAACACGCCGGGCATCATCTCGCCCGGCAAGTGCAAGATCGGCATCATGCCCGGCCACATCTGCAGGCCCGGGTCGGTCGGGATCATCTCCCGTTCCGGGACGCTGACCTACGAGGCCATCCAGCAGGTGACCGGGTTCGGCTACGGCCAGTCCACGGCCGTCGGCCAGGGCGGCGATCCCATCGTCGGCCTGAAGTTCCTCGACTTCCTCGAGCTCTTCGGGAAGGACCCGGAGACGGAGGCGGTCATCCTCATCGGCGAGATCGGCGGGACGGCCGAGGAAGAGGCGGCGGCCCTCATCGGCCGCGGCTACCCGAAGCCCGTGGTCGGCTTCATCGCCGGGCAGACCGCGCCTCCGGGGCGCCGGATGGGCCACGCGGGAGCCATCATCGCCGGCGGCAAGGGCACGGCGGCCGAGAAGATGGATGCCCTCCGGAAGGCCGGAGTCCACGTGGCCGTCAGCCCGGCCGAGATCGGCGCGACCCTGAAGCTCGCGTTGGGCTAAGGCCTTCCGTCACCAGGGCCGGTAAGGAACCAGCGGCATATCCTGTTTCTTATCTATTCGATAGATGGCGAAGATCCCTCCCTTATCGGGCACCAGGCCGTACTTGAAGTAGCGGATGAGCCCGTAAGCCGACTGGGGTTCGAGCAGGCTCGGGATGAGATTGGCCGCGGCCTGGGCGCAGTCAACGTAGAGGTCGCCCTTCCGGACGATCGTCGTCGTCGCCTTCTTGGCGACCTCGATGGTCTCGGGAGGGAGGTAATCCTCTTTGGCGGGGACGAGATCCGTGACCTCGTACGCCGCAACCTCGACCGGCGCGTCCCCGGCGAACACCTCAATGGCGACGCCGTGGTCGAGGAGCGTCCTCACGACGGCCGCGCGTGCGGCCGGGACGATATAGCCGACCGGACGCGACACGCTCAACGTCGGTGCCACATTCGGGAACCAATGCTTGACGACCTCGGTCACGACCTTGCGGCCCGCCGGCGCGTCCGCCGGGGCGAGGTCGGCTTCGAGGACCTCATCCCCCGCCTTCTTGTCCCTCTTCAGGACCCCGACGACCTCGGATTCCGCCGGAGCGAATTGCCGGAGGACGAGCTCGGGGACCTTCGGGTCCCGAACGTATTCCATCCGCAGGTGGACAGGGTCCGAGTCGGCACGGGCCGCCGCCCGCTCGAGGAGCCTGGCGCGGGCGTTTGCGACCGTCTTCAGGACCTCCTCCGCATGGGCCGCGACCGAGGACGCGAACGCCCTGATCCCGGCGTATTGCCAGCCGCTCCTCGCCTCGAGCGTTTCGATGTCGTGACGGGACGCCCCCTCCTGGATGAAGGACAGGCTCTCGTAGATGCCCGGCCCATTCCGCCCGTCGTTGAGATCGGTCGTGCTGTAGCGCTTCATCTGTTCGACCGGCCCACGGTCCTCGCGCTCGAGCTCCTTGGCCCCGCTCGAGGTGTCCACGCCCAGGTCCTCCGTGATGAGGTATTCATGGAACGCGACGCGCTTCGCCGCGAGCGCCTTGGCGACGTCGGCCAGCAGGACGCCCCGGGAGAATTCCTGGAGGGCCGGAGCGATATTGGCGTTCGAGACACAGCCGATCGAGACCCGATAATAGTCGTCGCCCTTCTCGTGGACGTCCATGGTGACCTCGGGGGTCCACTCCCGATAGACGCGGTGGAGGGTCCGGACGCTCTCGGACTCGAGCTTGACGTGGTCCCTGTTGAGGTCGAGGCCGTCCTCGTTCCTCCGGACGTCGAAGAAGTTGCCGTACGGATTCGATTGCGGGACGACCAGGACGTTCATCGTCTTGAGGAGCGGCTTCAGGTCTCCGAACGCGAGGTCCCGGACGAGACGGAGCGCCGCCTCCTTGGCCGATTGCTCGTTGCCGTGCTGGGAGGCCGTCAGGAGGAGCGTGGGCTTGGACCGGTCGAGCGCCGCGGCTTCCGAGGCCCCGTTCTCGGTCAGGACGCATAGAAAGATGTCGCGGCCGGCGAAACCATCCACGTCCTTCGTCCGCCCGACGACCCGAACGGAAAGCGCCGGCGACGCGGCGTCCGCCAAGCTCAGGAACAGGGCGATATCCTCGTTCTGGGTATAGGCTTTATAGCCGGCGGCTTCGCCGGGCGTCGCGGGGAGCTGGGGCCCCGCCGACGCGGTCAGGGCAATGAACGCGAGCGGCAGGGCGACGCCTGCGATCCGCTTGAAGGGAGTCTTGCTTCCGAGGATCATTTTTGGGCCTCCTTCTTCGATTCCCGCGTATCATATCCCCCGCCGCGAAAACCTGTCAAACGGGGCCCCGTTTCGCTATAATGGTCCCTCATGGAAAACACGGAACGCGAGACCCGAGAAGACCGTCCGGACCTTCGCCCTCGCCTCGTTCCTCAACGACATGGGTTCGGACATCATCTACCCCATCTGGCCGCTCTTCGTGACCCAGGTCCTCAAGGCCAACATGGCCGCCCTGGGCTTCCTCGACGGGCTGGGAGAGGCCCTCGTCTCGCTGTCCCAGGCCCTGTCCGGCTATTTCTCGGACAGGATCCGGAAACGCAAGATCTTCATCTGGATCGGCTATCTCTGCGGCGCCCTCTCCCGGCTGGGCTACGCGATCTCGACCGTCTGGCCGCACCTCATCCCCTTCCGCGTCCTCGACCGGGCCGGGAAGATCCGGAGCGCGCCCCGCGACGCCATCATCGCCGACCTGTCGACGGACGCCAACCGGGGCCACCACTTCGGGATCATGAGGGCCATGGACAACGGCGGAGCCGTCGTCGGGATCCTCATCTGCATCGCCCTCGTGAACCTTCTCGGCTTCCGGCTGCTCTTCGCCCTGGCCGCCATCCCCGGGCTGGCCGCGAGCCTCCTCGTCCTCACGGCGATCAAGGAAGCGGAAGGCCGAAGGGGTCAAGGTCTACAAGGGCCTGTCCCTGAAGGACGTCGACCCGAACCTCAGGCTCTACATCGTCCTGAACGCCGTCTTCGCCCTCGGCGCGTTCACCTATTCGTTCCTGCTCATCTACGCCCGGAAGTTCGGCTTCGCCATCGGCTTCGTGCCCGTCCTCTACCTCATCTACAGCTTCTCGGCCTCGGTCCTCTCGATCCCGTTCGGGCGGCTCTCCGACAGGATCGGCCGCAAGCCCGTCCTGTTCATGGCCTACGCCTTCTGGGCGGCCGTCTGCCTGGGCGTCCTCTTCGCCCGGAGCCACGCCCTCATCGTCCTCGTCTTCGTCCTCTACGGCGTCCACAAGGCCGCCCTCGACCCCGTCCAGAGGACCCTGGTCTGCGAGCTCTCCCCGCTCGCCTTCCGGGCGAGCTGTCTCGGCGGCTTCCAGATGATCATCGGCCTCTGCGCCCTTCCCGCCTCGCTCGTCGCCGGAGTCCTTTGGGAATCGTTCGGGACCGACGCCCCGTTCTATTTCTCGCTCGGGCTCACGCTCGTCGCCGGGATCCTGCTGATATTCGTCAAGGAAAAGACAGGGACCGGGGAAAGCTGCGCGGCTTAAGGTCACTGCCTCCGCGGCGCATGATGTAGCCGCGGGCTTTAGCTCGCGTCCGGGATCTTCCGCACGTCCCGGGAACTTGACCTGACGCCTGAGGCCGCAGCCGGAAATCGCCGGGGATCGGCGCTTATCATTGACGAAGATAGCACAGGCTGAAGCCTGAGCCTACAAAGAGGGCGGGCCGCCGGGATCGCAGGTCGTTTCCGGGGGGCCGGCCCGCCGGGCCGATAGGAACATCCAGACCGACGTATAGAGCACCGCGACGAGGACCACCCACTTGATGACGGTCAGGGGAAGGGACCGCACGACCCAGGCCGCGAGAAAGACGCCCAGGACCCCGGCCGCAGCCAGGCCGAGCGCGGCCTTCCTGTCGTAGGCATCTTCCTTGACGAACCGGGCGCTCCCCGCCGCCATCAGCATGGCCGTCGCGGTCATCATGATCGGGAACGCCGTCCGCGGATGCATCCCCAGCGCGTAAACGATGGCCATGCACGGCGCATAGAAGCCGACGCCGATGGTTTGGAGGGCGCCGAAAACGAAGCTCAGGGCGGCGGCCAGGACGAGCTTCCCGCCCGCGAGCCCGATGGCCGTGCCGCCCATCGGCCACCACCGGAGAAGGCCTCCGAGCATCGTGAGCGCGACGACCGCAAGCCCGAAGCCCATCCCCAGCTGGATCTTCCGGCGGGACATCCGGGCCACGACGCCGGCCCCCAGGACGGACCCGGCCGGGGCCGCGAGCGACATGGAAACGAGCGTCAGCGGCTCGACGGGAACGGCTGACATGAAGATCAGGGCCTCGGCGACCGTCGGGAACGTGTTGCCGACGTTCATCGTGCCGGGGATGATGCGGTCGTCGACCAGCCGGAAGAATTTGAAGACGGCCGTCTGCTGGGCGAAGCTCCCGATGCCCAGTGTGTCCAAAAAGTTGGTGACGAAGCCCGTGGCCCCGAATGCCGCCCACGGTCTTCCGGAGAAGCATTTCCGTTTCCGGAAGCGTCCGAAAGGAAATAGGCGCCGAAAACCGCGGTCATCAGGGACAACACGGTTTTCAGGATGACGACCATCAGGTCTGCGCTTCCATCGACGGCATCAACGGTCCCTCGAGGACCGGTCGGCCGGCCCGGTCGAGGAAATTCCCCGGCGTCCTCAGTCTTCTTCTTCCGGCCTGACCCGGCCTTCCTTGACCGCGTCGGCGATGATCTTCTGCTGGATGTGGCGAGGGGCTTCCTCGTAGTGGGAGAACTCCATCAGGAACGAGCCGCGGCCGCCCGTGATCGAGGTCAGGGTCGGCTCGAAGTCGAGCATCTCCGACATCGGGACGACGGCCTTGAGGACGCGCATGTTGCCCTTCTGCTCCATGCCCTGGACCTTGCCCCGCCGGCCGTTGAGGTTGCCCATGATGTCGCCCATGTAGGCCTCGGGCGTATAGACCTCGACGTTCATGACCGGCTCGAGGATGGTCGGCTTGGCCTCCTTCATGGCCTTCTTGAAGGCCTTGGAGGCGGCGATCTTGAAGGCGATGTCCGACGAATCGACGTCGTGGTAGGACCCGTCGTAGAGGATGACCTTGAAATCGACGACCGGGTAGCCGGCCAGGACGCCCTTCTTCCGGGACTCCAGGAGCGCCCTTCTCGACCGAGGGGATGAAGTTCCGGGGGATGGCCCCGCCGAAGATCTTGTCCTCGAACTCGAAGTCCTTGCCGCGCGGCAGGGGCTCCATCTTGATCCAGACGTCGCCGAACTGGCCGCGGCCGCCCGTCTGCTTCTTGTGCCGGCCCTGGACGTCGGCCCGGCCCTTGATCGTCTCCTTGTAGGAGATCTTGGGCGGCTTGAGGTCGACGTCGACGTTGTAGCGCTTCTTCAGCTTGTCGGTGATGATCCGGACGTGGAGCTCGCCGTTCCCCGAGATGAGGAGCTGGTTCGTGTCCGGGTCGCGCTCGAAGCGGACGGTCGGGTCCTCTTCCATGATCCGGTGGGAGGCCTGGGAGATCCGGTCCTCGTCGGCCCGCGTCTTGGGCTCGATGGCGAAGGAGATCGACGGCTCGGGGAACTTGATGGGCGGGATGACGATCCCGGCGCCCTTGGCGCAGAGCGTGTCGCCGGTCGCCGTGACCTTCAGCTTGGCCGTGGCCACGATGTCGCCCGCCTTGGCCTGCCCGGCCGGGACCTGCTCCTTCCCCTGGAGGAAGAAGAGGCCGCCGAGCTTCTCGTCGGCGTCCCTGGTCGGTGTTGGCGACCGTCGCGTCGGGATTGACCGTGCCCGAGAAGACCCGCATCAGGGAGATCCGGCCGGTATAGGGGTCGGAGATCGTCTTGAAGACGAGGGCGGCGAACGGGGCGTCCGGCGGACGGCTTGAGCTGCTCGTCCTTGCCGTTGATCGTGACCGCGATCTCGCCCCGGTCGACCGGGGACGGCATGAAGTCCGACGACGCCGTCGAGGAGGGTCTGGGCGCCGATGTTGAGCAGGGCCGAGGCCGCGAAGACCGGGAAGAGCTGGCGGCTGAGGATGGCCTTCTTGAGGCCGTCCCGGACCTCGTCGGGGGTGAGCTCGCCCTTCTCGAGGTACTTCTCCATGAGCTTCTCGTCGCTCTCGGCGATCATCTCGATGAGCTCCTTGGCCGCGCTTGTCGGCCTCGTCCTTGAGGTTCGGCGGGGATCGTCCTGTTCGGCGAACTTCCCGCTCTCGTCCTTCTCGAAGACATAGGCCTTGCGGCCGACGAGGTCGATGACGCCGCCGAAGTTCTTCTCCTCGCCGATCGGGATCTGGACGGGGACGGCCTGGCGGCCGAAGAACTGCTGGACGGATTCGAGGGTCCGGCCGAAGCTGGCGTTCTCGCGGTCCATCTTGTTGATGACGACGAGCCGGGGAAGGCCGAACTCTTCGATCATCTCCCAGACCTTCTCCGTCCCGACCTCGACGCCGGATACGGCGTCGACGAGGACGGCCGCGGCGTCGACGGCCCGCAGGGCGGCCCGGGTGTCCCAGAGGAAATTGCTGTAGCCCGGGGTGTCCAGGATGTTGATCTTGTGGTCCTTGTACTCGACAGAAGCAGGCGGCCGAGCTGATCGAGATCTTGCGGTCGATCTCTTCGGGCTCGAAGTCGGTGACGGTGTTCCCCTTGTCCACCTTGGTCAGGCGGGACGGTCACGCCGCCGTTGAAGAGGATGGCCGAGGCCAGGGAGGTCTTCCCCGACGAGCCGTGCCCGACGAGGGCGATGTTCCTGATTTTGTCCGCCGCATAATCTTTCATCAGCAAGCCTCCATGGGTCGAGTGTCGCTGTCCGCCAAGGAACCGGGTCGCTTGGAGAAAAAGAAGATATGATAATGAATTTCGGGAAATTCCTCAAGTCCTATCGCCGGAGGCCGGCTCAGCGGGGGCGGCGGCGCTCGGCCTCGAGGACCGCTTCGAGCTCCGGCGGGAGCGGCGCGGCGAACTCCAGGCGCTCCCCCGTCGCCGGGTGGAGGAACGACAATGGCGTGGGCATGGAGGAAGAGCCGGGGAATCGTTTGGACCGTCTTCTTCCGGCCGTAACCGGCGTCCCCGACGATCGGGTGGCCGGCCGCGGCCAGATGGACCCGGATCTGGTGGGTCCGGCCGGTGACCGGCCTGACCTCGAGGAGGGTCGCGTCCGGAGGATCTCGAGCACCCGGAAGAAGGTCTCGGCCTCCCGGGGGCTCTTCGGTCTGGATCGAGATCCTCTTGCCGTCTTCGTGGCGTGCCGGCCGATCGGCCAGTCGATCCGGCCCTCGGCCTCGGCGACCCGGCCCCAGACGAGGCCCAGGTAGGTCTTCCGGACCTCGCGCGCGCTTGAACTGGCCGCTGGAGGGACGCGTAGGCCATGCGGGGACCGGGCGACGACCATGACGCCCGAGGTGTCCTTGTCGAGCCGGTGGACGATGCCCGGCCGCTCCTCGGTGCCCCACGCCGGCGATCTCCGGGAAATGGGGAGGAGGGCGTTGACCAGCGTTCCCTGCCTCGATTCCCGGCCCCGGGATGGACGACCAGGCCCGAGGGCTTGTCGATGACGACGACATCGCTCGTCGGCGTAGAGGATCGTGAGCGGGATGTCCTGCGGGCTGAGGCGCTCCGGCCGCCTCGGCCGCCGTCCCGAGCTCGACCTCGACCCTGTCGCCTGCCCTGAGCTTGTAGGCTCGGCTTCCCGGCCCTCCCGTTGACCCGGACCATCCCGTCGTCGATGAGCTTCCGGACCTGGGCCCGGGTCAACCCGGGAACATGTCCGGCGAGGATAGACGTCCAGCCGCGGGCCCGGCTCCGGGCCGGGAGCGACGACGAGCTCTGTCTTAGGCACGCTGGCGCTTTTTCATCACCATGCAGAGACAGCGCCCCGGCGGCGAGGCCCAGGACGCAGAAGACCTGGGGATAGGAAAGGCTGAGCGAAGGGCGTGGCTCCCTGGATGAGGTAGGCCTTGTCCGGGTGGTCGCCCCGGAAGTATTCGGTGATGAAGCGGATGACGGAATAGTTGATGATGTAGAGGGAGAAGACCTGGCCGTCGAACGTCTTCTTCTTCAGGACCAGGAAGAGGACCACGAAATTGAGGAAGTTGAGGACCGCCTCGTAGAGCTGGACGGGGTGGAGGGTCGACGTCGAGCGGGATGCCCGGTCAGCTCGTGGGCGTACTCGTTGTTGAACGTCGCGCCCCAGGGCAGCTCGCAGTCGCTCCCGTAGCAGCAGCCGGCCGCGAAACAGCCGATCCGGCCGAAGCCGTGGCCCAGGGCCAGGGCCGGGGCGATGATGTCGGCCGCCTTCCAGGTCGGGATCTTCTTCCGGCGGAAATACCAGAGGGCGAAGATGACCCCGAAGGTCAGCCCGCCCTGGAAGACGCCGCCCGAGCGGGCCAGGCTGAAGAGCTCCTTGGGATAGCTCGATGTAGTAGGAGAAACTCGCCGACGAACAGGATGAGCTTGGCCCCGACGAGCGAGACGATGATGGTGTAGAAAGCCGCGTCCATGAGCTTCGGGGCGTCCAGCCCGCGCTTCCTCGCCTGGACGTAGACGAACCAGAGGCCGAGGCCGACGCCCGACGGCCATCAGGAGGCCGTAGGTGTGGATGGTCAGCGGGCCGAGCTTGACGAGGATGGGGAACATGCGGGTTTCCTCCTGAAGAAGATGACAGCATGAGAAGCACGGCGCCGACGGTGATGCAGGAATCGGCGACGTTGAAGAACGGCCAGTGGCGGCGGCCGACGTAGAAGTCCAGGAAATCGATGACGTAGCCGCGGACGATCCGGTCGATCAGGTTGCCCAGCGCGCCGGCCAGGATGAGGGAGAGGGCGATCTTGGTGAACCTGTCCGGGGCGGGCGTCTTGATGAAATAATAGACGACGAAGCGCCAGGGCGAAGAGCGAGGCGCGCCGTCAGGAGGACGAAGCACGGGGAGCTTGCCCGAGCCGGAGAGAATGCCCGAAGATGGCCCCTTGTTGTGGATGCGGGTGATGTTGAAGAAGCCGGGGATGACGGGGACGACTCCGGTAGAGGTCCACGGCTCCGGCGACGACGGCCTTGGTGACCTGGTCGACGACGACCAGGCCGAGAATGAACACGAGGATACGGGGCGTTCTTCTTCATCATCGCTCCTGACCCGCGACGACGTGCGGCGCAGCGGGCGCAGAAGGTCGGGATGGCCGGCGCTCGTCCCGACGGACTCGGACTAGTTCCAGCACCGCTCGCACTTGGCCCCGGCGGCCTTGCTCGACCCGGACGCCGATGTCCTCCGCCGCTCGCGGCTTCGACCGCGACCGCGGAGACGATGAACAGCTCGGCCGAGGTCGTCCCGGTACTTTTCGAGGAGCGTCGCGTCGGCCGGCGGGAACCTCGAGGACGACCCGGCTTCGAGGGAATTGCCGATGAGCTTGTCCTCGCGGGCCTTCTCGAGCTCCTTGAGGACCTTCTCCCGGACGCCGAGCAGGCCGTCCATGTCCTCGACGAGCCTCCGGCTCGAGCCAGGTCTCGCCCGCGGCACGGGAAAGAGCTCCGAGGTGGACCGACTCCTCTTTGCCGGCGAAGGCGGGCATGGCTTCCCAGGCTTCGTCGGCCGTGAACGGCAGGATGGGGGCCATGAGGGCCAGGGTGTCCTTGAGGATGCGGAACAGGGCCGTCTGGGCCGACCTCCTGCGGGCGCGAGCTCTTCGCCGAACAATAGAGCCCGGTCCTTGATGACGTCGAGGTAGAAGGCGCTCAGGTCGACGGTGAAGAAGATCGTAGATCGCGTGGAAGACGACGTGGAACTCGTAGTCCGTCGTAGGCCTTGAGCGACCCGGCGCCCGGACCTCGGCCGACCGTTCTGGAGGATCCAGCGGTCGAGGACGAGGCGATCTCGTCCACGGGCGACGGAATCCGCGTCCGGGCGCGAAGTCGTAGAGGTTGCCCAGGAGGAAGCGCCAGGTGTTCCGGATCTTGCGGTAGGCCTCGACGAGCCGCTGCTGGATCTCCGGCGCCGAAGCGGGCGTCCTCCTTGTAAGTTGAGCATGGCCACCCAGAGCCGGAGGATCTCGGCCCCGTTCTTGGAGATGATCTCGTCGGGCTCGATGACGTTGCCCAGGGACTTGGACATCGCCCTCCCCTGCTCGTCCAGGACGAAGCCGTGGGTGATGCAGGTCCTGTACGGGGAATGCCGCCCTTGGCGCCCGACGCCGACGAGGAGCGAGCTGTTGAACCAGCCGCGGTGCTGGTCGTGGCCCTCGATGTAGACGTCGGCCGGCCAGGGCAGGTCGGGCCTCTTGCCCAGGATGCTGTGGCTGGCGCCGGACTCGAACCAGACGTCGAGGATGTTGTTCTCCTTGTCGAAGTCCGCCGCCGCCGCAGGACGGGCACGTCGCGCCGGCGGGCAGAAGCGCCGCCGGCCTCCTTCAGGAACCAGGCGTTCGAGCCCTCGCGGTCGAAGATATCCGGCGACATGGCGGGCGATCGCGGCGTCGGCGACGACCGCGCCGCAGGCCTTGCACGTGAAGGCCGGGATGGGCACGCCCCAGGAGCGCTGCCGGGAGATGCACCAGTCGGGCCGGCCGGCGACCATGCCGGCGATCCGCTCCTCGCCCCAATGCGGGATCCAGGTGACGCTTCTTGATCTCCTCGAGCGCCCTGGCGCCGCAGCCCGGCCGCGTCCATGGAGATGAACCACTGCTCGGTGGCCCGGAAGATGACGGGCTTCTTGCAGCGCCAGCAGTGGGGATAGGAATGGCTGATCTCGCTTTCCTTGAGGAGCGACCCGTCCGTTCTTCATGTCGTCGGTGATGAGCGTGTTGGCCTCGAAGACGTTCAGGCCGGCGTAGCGCTGCGACCTCGGGGACGAACTGGCCTTCGTCGTCGACGGGCGTGTAGATGTCGAGGCCGTAGGCGACGCCGGTCAGGTAGTCGTCGTGGCCGTGGCCCGGGGCCGTGTGGACGCAGCCCGGTGCCGTCCTCGAGCGTGACGTAATCGGCCAGGACGAAAACGCGAGTCGCGGTCGATCCAGGGATGGCGGGCCTTGAGGCCCTCGAGCTCGCTTGCCCGGGAATGTCGGCCAGGATCGTGGCGGGCCGAAGCCGAGCTCCTCGGCGACGACCGGCAGGAGCCGCTTGGCCAGGATGTAGACTTCGCCGTCCGACCTCGGCCGCCACGTACTCGGACTCGGGATGGAAGGCGATGGCCAGGTTGGCCGGCAGGGTCCAGGGGGTCGTCGTCCAGATGATGACGGAGACCTCTTCGCCCGCGAGCGCGGGGAATTTGCTCGGACAGGTCCGAGACCATCGGGAACTTGACGTAGATCGACGGCGAGGTCTGGTCCTTGTACTCGATCTCGGCCTCGGCCAGGGCGGTCTTGCAGTGGATGCACCAGTGGACGGGCCGCTTGCCCTTGTAGACGTTCCCCGAGGCGAAGAACGCGGCCAGGTAGCCGGAGGACCTCGGCCTCGTAGGCCGGGATTCATGGTCAGGTAGGGCTCGTCCCACTCGCCGAGGACGCCGAGCCGGATGAACTCGTTCCGCTGGATGTCGATGAACTTCAGGGCGTATTTCCGGCATTCGTCCCGGACCTCGATGAGGGACATGTCCTTCTTCTTGCTCGCCGAGGAGCTTGTCGACGTGGATCTCGATGGGCAGGCCGTGGCAGTCCCAGCCGGGGACGTAGGGCGCGCAGGTAGCCCATGCATGGTCTTGCGACTTGACGATGAAGTCCTTGAGGATCTTGTTCAGGGCCGTGCCCAGGTGGATGTGCCCGTTGGCGTAAGGCGGGCCGTCATGGAGGACGAACGGCGGGGCGTCCGCTCCGCTTCTCCAGGATCTTGCCGTAGAGGCCCGTCTCCTCCCACTTCTTGATGATCTCGGGCTCTTTCTGGGCGAGCGTCGCCTTCATGGCGAAGGACGTTCTGGGGCAGGTTCAGCGTGTTCTTCACTTCGTTCTTGTCGGCCATAGGGAACTCCAGTCTATCGGATCGATCACGTCATTATAGCAAAATTCGCCGGGGGCGGGAACGGCGCGGGGCGCGAATGCGCTGCAGCTTCAGCTTTTAGCCCCGGGAGCGCGGCGCGGCCTCCGGACCTCCGCTCAGGATTTCCGGCGGCATTCCAGCTTCAGCCAGGGCTGTTCGAGGACCAGGTGGGTCACCCGGCCCCCCTCGTCCTTCCCGAACGTCAGGTCGACGTCGGCGGCTTTGGCGAAGAACCTGTCTGCCGAGGCCGGGAAAAGGGCCACCGGTTCCTGGCCGGGAGACTTGAGGGATAGCCGACCCTCGGCCAGAGAGATCTCGAAGGCGACCCCGCCGGCGATATAGGTTCCCGCGTATCCGGCAAGGACAGCGGGATCGACAGTGACCTCCTTCGGAACGGGCAGGGAACGCGTTTTGGGAAGCGGGTCAACGAGCTGGCTCAGGCCAAGCCCGGGAAGATCGGCGCTCGAATTGTTCAGGACGATGATCCCGGTCCCCGTCTTAGGGCAGAGCCCGAGGTAGCTCCGGAATCCGCCGGTGCCCCCGTTGTGCCAAACAATGATGGCTCCCCGGCTTTGAACGAGGTGCCAGCCCAGGCCGAGAGCCATACCGATGTTCTCGAAGATCCTCCGCGGCTCATGGGTGAGCGCCATGGCCCGAGCGAGCGGCGTCTCGACCAGCCCCAGATTGGCCGCCGCGTATTTCAGCATGTCCCGGGCCGTTGAGCGTATGGCGCCCGCCCCGGCGAGACCCGTGAAGTCCCAGGGGCTCGTCGGCTTCAGCTTCTCGTCGTGCGGTGTGGCGAAGCGTTCCGCCATGCCGCCGCTTAGGGTGATGGTCGTATCGTTCATGCCGAGGGGTGCCAGGATCCGCTCCCGGACGAGCGTCTCGTAATCCTTGCCGGCCCTGAGGGCCAGTACCTGGCCCAGGACCCCGGCCCCGATGTTCGAATAGAGATAGTTTGCGCCGACGTCGAAATTGAGCTTGTGAGCGTTGAGGTATTCAAAGACCTTATCGACCGTGTAATCCTTGTAAGGATTCAGAGGATCGGCCGGCCTGATATTGGAGGGCATTCTCGGAAGCCCGGATGTATGGGTCGCCAGGTCGAGGAAGGTGATCTCGCGGCCGCTCCGGGACGGTGCCTTGACCCCGGCCGGCAGGTACTTGGAGACGGGGTCGTCGAGCTTGACCTCCCCCTTGACGACCATGTCGGCGAGGAGCAGGCTCGTGAACGTTTTGGTTATGGAGCCGATCTCGAAAAGCGTGTCGGGGCCTACGGCCCTATCGCCGCGGACGTCCATCAGCCCGCGGCTGTAGAACCGGGCGCCCTTGGCGTCCACGATGCCGACGACGACACCGGGAGCTTTCTTCTGGACGTCGACGACATCCTTCAGCAGGGCCTCGATCTTGCCCGCCTCGTCCGGAGCTTGGGCGCGGGCGGTCCCCTGAACGGCAAGGGCAAGAATGAGTGCGACGAGCGGGAGCTTCCGAATTCTCATGACGCCTCCATCGAACGATAACCCCGGCATTCTACACCATTCGGCGGCGTCGATGATAGGCGCGGCGCTCAGGAGCTTTCGGGCAGGATCTCCTTGACGCGGCCCACGATGCCGGTCGTCAGGCGGACCTTGATGCCGCGCGGGTGAAAAGCGGAATTCGTGAGGATGTCGCGGACGACCCCGTCCGTCGTCGTCCCCGAGCCCTGGTCCTCCTTCCGGACGACGCGGACGCGCGAGCCGGGCCTGACGTCGCTCCGCTTCGTTCCGTCCATGGAGGGCCCCGGGCCTACTTGTCCTTGATGAAGTGGGCGCCTTTGCTGACGGGGTTGGCCAGCGCCGCGTGGGTGATCATCAGGGCGACCTGGATGCCGTGCTTCAGGCCGACGACCTTGGCGTCCATGCGGGCCTGCTTGTAGAACTGCTCGATGCGGTGCTGGAGGTAATCGAGGTCGGCCTTGGCCCGCTCGAGCCGCTTTCGCGTCCGGATGATCCCGGCGTAGTTCCACATCGTCGAGCGGATGGTCAGCCAGTCCTGGTTGACGAGGGCCGGATCGACGTCCTCCCCCTTATCGGGGTAGTACCACCGGTGGATGTCCTTGGGCCTGACCGGGAGCGCCGGGTCGAAGGTCGCGGCGATATGCTTCGCCGCCCGCGTCCCCCAGACCAGCCCTTCGAGGAGCGATGTCGAGGCCAGCCGGTTCGCGCCGTGAAGCCCCGTGCAGGAGACCTCGCCGACGGCGAAGAGGCCCCGAAGCGAGGTCCGCCCCCAACCGTCCGCCAGGACGCCCCCGCAGGAATAATGGGCCGCGGGGACGACGGGGATGGGCTCCTTCGAGATGTCGATGCCGACGGCCTTACACGTCTTGTAGATATAAGGGAATCTTTTCTTTATGTCCACTTTGGCGTAGGACGCCAGGTCGAGGAGGACGTAGCTGGAGTTCGTGTTGACCATCTCCTCGTAGATGGCCCGGGTCACCTCGTCGCGCGGGGCCAGATCGCCCCGGGGGCTGTACTTCTCCATGAACGTTCGCCCGTCCTTCGTCTTCAGCCGGGCCCCTTCCCCCCGGACGGTCTCCGAGATGAGGAAGCCGCCGGCGTCGCGGTTGTAGAGCGACGTCGGATGGAACTGGATGTATTCCATGTTGATGATGCGGGCGCCCGCCCGGAGGGCCATGGCATATCCCGCGCCGATCGTGTCCGGAGGATTGGACGTGTAGAGGAAGACGGCGCCGCAGCCGCCCGTCGCCAGGACCGTGTACGGGGCGATGAACGTCTCCACCCGGCCGGTCCGGTTGTCGAGGACGTAGGCCCCGACGCAGCGCGGCTCATGGTAGTAGGCGATGGGGTCCATCGAGTGGTGGGGGATGGTCAGGAGGTCGACGGCCGTGTGGTCGGCGAAGAGGGCGATGTTCGGCCGCTTCCCGAGCGCCCGGATGAAGCGCTCTTCGATCGTCCGGCCCGTCGAGTCCTTGACGTGCAGGATCCGCCGCTTGGAGTGCCCGGCCTCCTGGGCGTAATCCAGGGTGTCCGGGGCGCTCCGCGAGAACGGGATCCTCAGCTCATCGATGAGGATCGCATCGACGAGCCCCTTGGCCTCCTCGGCCAGGATGCGCACGGCTTCGGGGTTGTTGATCCCGTCGCCCGCCTCGATGATGTCTTCCTCGAGGAGCTCGGGGAAATCGTCCTTCCCGAGCGAGACGATGCCGCCCTGGGCGTAGAAGGTATTGGATTCCTCGGCCCTCGGCGCCTTGGTGACGACGGCGACGCGGAGCCCCGCCTTGGCCGCCTCGAGCGCGGCGCTCGCGCCCGCGATGCCGCAGCCGACGACCAGGACATCGAATTCCAGGCGTCTCGTCGCCCATCACGCCCTCCTGCCGAATTCCAGGCTGATATCGACGGACCTGATGGAATGGGTCAGGGCGCCCACCGATATGTAATCCACGCCGAGCGCCGCGATCTCACGCGCCCGCTCCAGGGTGACCTTTCCCGAGACCTCGACCGGGACGCGGCCCCCGATCCAATCGACGACCTCTTTCATCCCGTCGAGGGGCATGTTGTCGAGCATGATCATGTCCGCGCCCGACTCGAGGGCCTCTTTCGCCCCTTCGAGGCCCGTCACCTCGACCTCGATCTTGATGCCCGCCGGGACCTTGGCCTTGGCCCGCCGGACGGCCTCGCCGACGCCGCCGACGATCTCGATGTGATTGTCCTTGATGAGGGCCATGTCGGACAGGCTCATCCGGTGGTTGACGCCCCCGCCCTGCTGGACGGCGTACTTTTCCAGGGCCCGCAGGACGGGCGTCGTCTTCCGCGTGTCCAGGACCCGCGTCTTCGTCCCTTCCAGAGCCTTGACATACCGCCGCGTCTCCGTGGCGATCCCGGAGAGCCGCTGGAGGAAGTTCAGGGCCGTCCGCTCGCCCTTGAGGAGGGCGATGGAGTTGCCCTCGACGCGGGCCAGGACCGTCCCGCTCTTGAATTCCTGGCCGTCCTGGACATCGACCTCGAACGCGATCTTGGGGTCGATCTTCGCGAAGACGAGCCAGGCGAGGCCGATGCCGGCCAGGACCCCGTCCCCCTTGGCCAGGAGCACGCCCGACGATATGGAATCCGCCGGGATGATGCTCTCGGAGGTGACATCCCCGGCGGGGAGGTCTTCCTTCAAAGCCGCCTCGATGATGCCGTCGACGTTCTTGAGGTCCATGGCAAGCGAATTATAGGTGTTCCCCTCGGGCCCGTCAACGGAACGTCCGGGCGGCGCCCTGCGGAACGGCTTGCCTCCCGAGCCCCTGAAGGCATATAATCGGGGTATGACCAACGGGAACAGAGCGGCTCTTGTCATCATCCTGTTCGCGATCCTCGCCATCCCGGCGCCCGCCCGGGCCCAGACCGCCGACGCGGTCGATCCGTTCTACCTGAACCTTCTCGATGGAGCCCGCTCCCTCTACAAGGACGGCAGTCTTGCCGAGGCGGTCGAGGACCTGAACATCGCTTCCTTCGGTTTCCTGGACAGCCCGGCCCGGCTCCTCGAGTGCTACGTTTACCTCACGCTCTGCCACCACGAGCTCCGGAACTCCGACAAGGTCAGGTTCTATGTCTCGGAGATCAAGCGACTGAAGCTCGAGGAGCAGATGGCTGCCTCCGGCCTGCCCGAGGACCTGGCAAAAAAATACGCAGAGATCGCCCTCAAAGCAAGCCGCTCGTAGAGGGCCCCTCCGGACGGAGGGGTCAGAAACCGGGAGGGAAGACTTCGTCGGGGAGGGGCGCGCTCGGGAAGCTTCGCTTCCACAGGGCGCGAACGGACTTCAGCAATTCGGGGTTCTCCCGCGCCGCCTCCGCTATCCGCGCCCGGGCGAAGGCCCGCTCGCTCTCGCCAAGCTCGGCCCACTGGGCCAGAAAAATGAACAGGCCGTTCTCGTTGATGTAGCCGTCCGCCGGAGCGAGCTCGATGGCCCTGCGGATGCAGGCCCTTCCCTTGACCCTGTAGCTCAGAACCGGGAAATTGTAGAGAAAATAGACACGGCCCAGGTCATACCAGGCCGAGGCGCGAGCCGGCGTCCCCGGAGGAGGCGCAGGAGCGCGGCCTCCGCCCGGCCGAGCCAGGCGTCGCGCTCGAGGCGCTTCGCGGCCGTGCCGTAGCTGTTCGCCCCCTGGGCCATATCGAGATAGAGGCCGCCCAGCTCGCCGAGGAAATCCGGCGCAGGGTAACAGCGGACGGCGCTCCGCAGCTCCCGCTCCAGTCCGGAAAAGCCGCTCTCGACGCTCTGACCCCGCTCCCGGGCGTCCAGGTAAGAGTCGAAGTGTCCGTAGCCGACCGCGAATCGAACGGCCACGACGGCCCCCGCGAAAAGGAACACGGCCGCCGCGACGCGTTGGACGCTACGCATCTTTTCCCTCGCGCCCGTCCCGGCGGTCCAGCGTCTTCCTGAGGGCCAGGCCGTACAGCGCCGCGAATACGGCCGCGTTCGACGGCACTCTCAGGTTGAAGTCCGTCAGGCTGTGGACGAGGATGGCCAGGATGCCGAGAACGCAGCCGAGGACGATGCCGCGGTCGAAGTTGTCCCGTCTCGCCACCCACCGGGCGAGGAGGAATGCCCAAGATCCCAAGGCCAGAAGGACGAGGACCCCGCCTCCGACGAGCCCGCTCTCGGCCACGATCTCGAGATAATCGTTATGGGCATGGTTGACGAGCCCGAGGGTCGTCTTCTTTTCGAATGCCTGATAAGCGTCCACGAACGTCCCCGGCCCCGTCCCGACGAGGGGGAACCCGCCGATCAGGGACACCGTATTCACATAAAAAACCGGCCTTTCCTCGCTCTTCAGGTGCGCCCAGGAGAACCTCTCGATCACCGGCCTGATGCCGATGAGGACGGCCGCAAAGACGACGAGCAGGGAGACCGTCCGCAGGGCGCGGGCGAACCGCCGCCCTCTCCCGCCCGAGGCCCCCTTCGCGCCCACTCCCGCCGAGGCCGAGAGCGCCGCGATCATCAGGAATATCGTGGCGCAAAAGATGAAGATCCCCGTCCTCGATCGGGAGAAGACTATGCCGAGCCCGATGACGACCGCGGCGACGCCGATGACGATGGTCTTCTGGAGCCGCTCCTGGCTGAACCAGAGGATCTTGTCTTTGAGGCTGGAGCCTTTCCGGAAACTGAAGAAATTCGCCCGGGCCAGGAGATATCCCAGGGCCACGGGGAGGGCCATCTCCAGGAACCCCGAGAAATGGTCCCGGTTGATGAACGTCCCGGTCGCCGACTCGATATCGTATGTCCGTTCGACGCCGAAGACGCTCCCGGCGCCTCCGAAGAGTTCGATCAGGCCGTAGAAGGCCTCGAGCACGGCCGTCCCGACGAGGGCGAGGACGAATATCTTCGTCTCCCTCCTCGTCCGGACATGGCTGTAAACCAGGAATCCGAAAAGGAAAAAGCAGATGTATTTCAGGAGCTCATATTCCGTCGCCGCGGGGGACAGCGACAGGGTCATCCATCCCCTATCGGCCCCGGGCCCGGCGACCGCCCCGACCTGGACGTACGCGGCATAAGCCCGCGGTGAGATCACCTTGACGAAAGCCGGAGGCAGGGGCGCCATCTGAATGATGGTGACCGCAAAGAAGACCGCAAGGGCGATCTTCATGATAAGGGGAACGCGGGCCGGCTCGTCCCGCTTCCGGCTGAAAACATGCGCGCCGAAGAGAGCGAACACCGCCACCTGGAACACCGCGAGCGCCCATTCCTCCGTCGAACCGAACGGCAGGGGCAGGAAGGCGACGAGCCCGCACAGACCCCATAGGATCGCGGAATGGACAGTCATATCCTTAGGGACAAAAAAAATCGGAGCGGGAAACCTCCCGCTCCGATAAGATCGACCCTATCCCGACGGAACTTATAATTCCGCCCGCCCGCCTCAATGGCGGCCGCGGCGGTGGTGCCCGGACTTCGGCGGCTTGGGGGGCTTGGGCTTATGAATACAGCTGATGATCGTATCGGACATCCCCGCCCCGATGATGACCATGCCCTCCGGCTCCTCGAAGTACGGCAGCGGGTCCTTCTCCACGCGCATCACCTGGCTCATCTCGCCGACGGACGGTTCGCCGGCCATCTTCACGCCCAACGAAAGCGTCGCGATCTCGCCGCCCTTGACGAGGACGTAGTAATCGAAATTGAAGTCGCCTTCGGGCGAGGAAATGCCCAGGATGTATGTCCCCTCCTCCACCCCTTCGATAGCGAACGTGCCGTTGGCATCCGTCGGCCGGCTCTCGTAGGCCTTCGTGCCCTCCTCGTTCTCCAGCTTGACGACGGCGCCCGAAAGCGGCGTCTTCATGTCCTGCGCGAACATCATACCGGCCACCTGACCCGTGGCCGGCGAATCCGCCCCGGTCCGGGCCCAGGCGGTCGACGCGGCCGCGACCAGCAGGAATGCCGTCCCGAATACGATCAGCTTCTTTGTCATGGACTTCCCCTCCTCTTACCGAATCTAATTTACCCGGGTTCGAACCCGAAAGTCAACCTATTCCGGCTCCCCGTAATGTCCGTAATACCCGTGTCTGGAATAATAGTCGTGCTTCCGGATGACGACGTTGTTCAACACGACGCCCAGCGTCCGGACCTTGACCATATCCAGCTTCTCGCGGGCCCGCTTCAGGGCGTCGTGGGACGTCCTCTCCCCCCAGACGACGAGGATGATGCCGTCGAGCTTGGATCCCAGGTCCAGGGCGTCCGTCACGGCCAGGATGGGCGGCGTGTCGAACAGGACATAGTCGAAGGCCTCCCGGAGCGAATCGATCAGGGAGACCATCTTATCCGACCCGAGGAGCTCCACCGGGTTCGGAGGCACCGGCCCGGCGTTCACGAGGAACAGGTTCGGGACCTCCGTCGCCTTGATGAGCCGGTCCGGCTCCAGCCTTCCCGTCAGGTAGTTGGTCAGGCCGCCGACGTTCTTGATCTTGAATACCCGATGCTGTCTGGGCTTCCTCAGGTCCGCATCGACGATCAGGACCTTCTTTCCGGCCTGGGCCAGGGTCACGGCCAGGTTCGAAAGCGTGGCCGTCTTCCCCTCCCGAGGCAGAGGGCTCGAAACGGCTATGCACTTGGGCCTCGGGTCCGCCGACGACAGGAGGAGCGCCGTCCGCACCGAGCGGTAGCTCTCGGCGACGTTGGACTTGGGGGAAAGGAACGTGATGAGGTCGATGGACGAGACGTCGGTCCCGTTCCCGCCGTTCGCCTCCCCGGCCTCCTGCCCGTTCGGGCCTTTGGCCGCGTCCTTCACGAGCGCGTCCGGGTCCCCCTTCTTCTCATGAGCTTCGCGCTTCCGCTCCTTCTCCCGCTCCTTCTGTTCCTTCGCGGCCTTCCGGCCTTGCTCTTTCCCCAGCTTATATCCGTAGAGATACCCCTTCTCATAACCGCCCGTACTGAACGCCGGCACGATGCCCAGGGCGGGCAGGCCGGAGTACTTCGACACGTCCTCGAACGTCTTGATGGAATCGTCCAGACGCTCGAACAGGAACGCCAGGCCGATGCCGCCGAGGAGCCCCAGCCCGAGCGCCAGGATCATGTTCATCTTCTTCTTGGGGCTCGTGGGATAGAGGGGGGCCTCGGCCCTGTCCACGATCCGAACGTTCGACGTCCTCAGACCCTTGAGCCGGGCCGATACGCCCGTCTCGCTCTGCCGGCGCATCAGGTTCTCGAGCAGGCTCTTCTTGTTCTCCAGCTCGATCTTCAGCTGGTTGTAGGAGATGGCGTTGCTGTTCAGCTGGATGGCTTCCTGCTTCTGGGTGTTGAAGGCGGCCTGTGAGGGACCATTCCCTCCGGAGGGACGGCCTGCCAGTCCGAATAGGCTCCCTTCTGCAGGTTCTGCGTCTCGTCTTCGAGCGACCTTCGGGCGCTATCGAGCTCGGTCTTCAGCCTCTGCAGCTCGGGATAATCCTCCTTGAAACGATCCTGCATCTTGAGGTATTCGCGGTTGAGCTTGTTGTAGTCCTCTCTCAGCCGCTGGATCAGGGGGTTGGCCAGGGCCTCGGGGATGAATTCGCGGTGCCACGTCCTTGATGGCGTTGTAGTAGGTCTCTTTGTTCACCCGTTCGATCTGGGCTTCGGTCAGGGCCCTGTTCAGCTCGCCGAGCTTCTCGATGATGGTCGTTTCCTTGTCGCTCAAGGAGATGATGTTCTTGTCGGCCCCGTACTTCTGCATCGTCTGCTCGTCCTTGTCGATCTCGCCCTCGCAGTCTGGCGATCTGGTCGGTCAGGAACTCGGTCGCCTGGGCCGTGGCCTCATATTTCGTCTCGATGTTCATCTCGATGAAGGCGTCGAAAAGGGCGTTGACCATGTCGGCGGCGAACTTCGGGTCGCTGGTCCTTGAAGCTGACCTCGACCAGCCGCGTCGTCCGGACGGGCTTGATGCTCAGCCGCTCGAGGAACTGGCTGATGAGCCGGCTCCGGAAACGGGGATCGTCCCGGAAGAGCCCCGCCCCGCTTCTCCTTCGGCTTCCCCGAGAACCCCTCGTTCTCATAGAGCTTCCGGCCCTCGATGATCGTCGTCGGCCAGGCTCCGGCTCTGGAGGAGCTTGTACTGGGTCTGGAAGTAGTCGTCGTTGAACGACTCGATCTGGAGGATGTCCTCGAAGCTCAGGATGTTGGGCTCTTTCTCGATCAGGAGCGTCCCCTCGGCCGTGTAGGTCGGCTTGACGACGAACGACAAGGATCGTCACCAGGGCGAACAGCGGGACGGCGAACGCGATGATGGTCCACTTCCTCTTGAGGACGACGGCCCAGTAGCCCATGAGGTCGATCTCGGACGAGCAGCCTCTGTTTTCCGGATGCGATCGTTGGTCATGGTCCTCCCCCTAGAAAATGGATTCCGGCACGAAGACGACGTCGCCCTCTATGAGCTCGATGTCCGGCTTCTTGCCCTTGATGATGTCCTTCAGGTTGAACTTCATCTTGATCTCTTTGCCCGTCTTCCGGTCCTTCCGCTTGATGGTGATCCCGCCTTTGGAGGCCCCCTCGGTCGTCCCCCCGGCCTGGGCGATGGCCTGGAGCAGGGTGATCTTCTTCGACATCTTCACCTGAAGCGCGCCCGGGTTCCTCACCTCGCCGAAGACGAAGACCAGGATGATCTTGTCCACGGGGATGTTGATGACGTCGCCCGGCTGCAAGGGCATGTTGAGCTTCTGGTTGCCGTTGGCCATGCAGGTCTTCGAGGTCGATGGCGAGCGCCGCCGCGTTGCCGCTCTGCCCCTCCCTCAGGACGAAGAGCTGGCTCGAGGCGTTCTCCTTGATGCCGCCGGCCTTGGAGATCATCTGGAGGAGGTTCTGGCGGCCGACCAGCTCGTACGTTCCCGGCTTTTCGACCGCGCCGATCACGGCCACCAGCCGGCTCTGGTATTCCTTGATGAATACCGAGACCTGGGGGTTCTTGACGAAACGCTCCTCGAGGAGCTCCGCCAGCTTTCTCTCGACGGCGTCCTTGGACATTCCGCCGACGATGACCCTGTTGAGGAGCGGGATGGTGATGGACCCGTCCTCCGACACGCGCACCGTCTGGTTGAGCTCCGGCAGCTCGAAGACCTTGATCTCGAGCAGGTCCCGAGGGCCGATGATGTATTCCTTGATGAACATGTCCTGCTCGGCCTGGGGCTGCCGCCGGTTCCTGGGCCGTGCCGGCCCCCGCCAATACCAGCAGGAACAAGAGCCCGAGCGCCAGATGTCGTTTTCGCATATTCCCTCCGGTCCGTATTAAAAGTCGTAGGTCAGGTTCATCCCGATGAAATCCCGGGAATCGACCTCCCAGGCCAGATTGGAGTCCCTGTTCCATCGGTTCGCGACCAGTCCGATGCCGATATTGTTCTTCAATTGGAAATAGATCCCGGCCGAGTGGATCCTGTAATCGTCGCGCCTTTTGACCTGGACCCCGGGGAGCGAGCGCCTGGTTTTCGGGATATCGGTTCTGGCCGTCCCAGTAATCATAATCCAGGCGGAATTTCTTGAAGAGATAGAGGGACGCCCCGCCTCCGGTCCTGGACTCGATATAATAAGCGTTGTCGTACCAGATGGAGAACTGGATGTCCCGGCTGTAGGAGGATCGAACGGTCAGGGATCTCATGCAGCCGGATCGATATCTGGGAATCCCCGACAGCCCGCGGAACCGGGACCGCGCCGGGTCCAGGGGCTCGAAGAATCTTGTATCCGATGTTGATCCGGCCCCGGATGACCCCCAGCGGGGCGAATTCCACGCCTCCGAAGACCCCGTAGCTCTTCGAGTCCCGGCCGTTCGCGGCCTGCCTCTCGAACCTGAAGTTCCCGATCTCGCCGGCAACGAAGAACCTGGCCCTGTAGGTCAGTCTGATAATAGGTCCGTGAAGCTCAGCCGGTCTTCCGTCCTGTTCAGCCTGTCCCGAAGGTTGAAGATGTCGTATTCCAGGTTCTCGTAGTGGTAGGTCGTCCGGCTCCCCTGGACGGCAGAACGAGGTCTTCTGGGTCGCCTGCCAGAGGATGGACCCTCCATAGGACACGTTCCCGGCGCCTCGGCCGGATATCGATCTCCGTGCTCCATCTTTGCCTCGCGCTCGACAAGCTCCCGCCCACGGTGATGAAGAGCCTGTTCAGGGCGAGATGGGCGCGGGCGTCGAAATAGTTGTTCCAGGTCCTTTCGCTCTTGGTCTCGTGGTAGTAGACATATCGCGGGGATTCGGCGACCTGAAAGATGAGCTTCTTCTTGATGGGAAGATAGACGGTTGAATCCCGGCCCTGCGGTCACCGTGTAATCCTTGACCGGATCGCCGCCGTGTCCGTAGTAGAGGTTGGTGTCATATCCCGCTTCGGTGAGATAGAGCACGGGATCGATGCGCAGGGGCCCGACCTTCCATTTCGCGGACTCGACGGCCAGCCGGAGGGTCGAGCCCATCCAAGTCTTTCCCCAAGCCGCCAGCCCCGAAGGAGAAACGGCCAGGGCGCAGAGCAGGAGAGCGGCCGGGGACGAACGGAGGGCCCTTTTCAATGCGTTGCCGCCTTTCCCATCATCCTGTCTAAAAGCTTCCGAGCGAGGCGCAGTGTGAGCGCGAGCCCGGGGCGCCAATCTTCCCTGGAATAGATGGCCCACATCTTCCTCCCTTTCAGGGAACGCCTCCAGCCGCCCAGGGAGAGCCGCCCCCGGCGCCGGTATTCCAGGAATGCCCTGAAGTCGCGCTGACAATCGATCCAGGCAACGTCGTCCCGATAGGCCAGGCGAGGCTCGACGCGGCGGCCGAGCGCGTCGTCATATGCGATCCCCGCCAGGTCCACCCCGCCCCGCTCCGCCAGTCCATCCCACATGCCGAACCGCGTGTTGAATTCGATGAGCTTGTATTCCCCGTCGCGGGGGTCCATCTTGAACTCGATCCCGCCGAGGCCCTGGTAGCGCGTGCCCGAAAGGAGCCTGAAGGACAGCTCGTTCAGACGGGGGTCTATCAGGCCCCGGACAAAGCTCGCCGAGCCGAACCCCGTCGGCAGGACGCGGCATTTCCGGCCGGCGAAAATGCCCAGCGGCTTCGACGCGCGATCCAGGTAGAAACAGAAATAGGCCAGGCGATCGTCCTCTCCCGGGACGACCTCCTGGACGAGGAGCCGGTTGTCGTAAGCCGCAATGCGGCGATACTCCTCCAATAGCTCGTCGGCGTCCCGGCAGACCCGGACCTTGGGCTGGCCCGCCAGCAATCCGGAGCGCAGCGCCCGGGCGACGGGCGAGGCCTGCCAATACGTGCTCTCCGTGGGCTTGAGCAGGACCGGAAAGGAAAGCGAAGGGGCGAGGGCTTTCAGCTCATCCGGACCGGCCACCGGGACCGTCCGTGGGGCCGGAATGCCGAATTCCCGAGCGGCGGCCAGGAGCCCGTCCTTCGTCGCTAGAGCGACCATCGTCCGGTGGTCCGGCATGACGAACTCGTAATGGCCCCGGAGCGAGTCCCGATGGGCGGAACAGACGAGGGCATGCCTGTCGCTGAGGGGGAAGAGGACCGGCTTGCATCTCAAGCCATCGGCGAACCGGATAAGGAACGCCACGAAGCCCTCTTCGTCCTCGTTCGGGTCCGGGCACCGCGTGAACTCGAGGCAACGGGAATGCCTCCCGGGCACTCCGGGGTCGTGGTCCAGGCCAAGGACCCGGATGCCGCGCTTCGCCAGGGACCGGGCGATGTCGAGACCCATGTGGTCGTCGACCGGGGTGATCACAGCCGGGATGCCCTGCCGTCCCATCGTCAGGCTCTATCCCCTCGAAGCTCGATGCTTCCGGGCTCAGGCGCCGGAGCCGTCCCGCGGGCGCGGGCCTCGCAGAAGATCCAGGGCGCGATGCCGAGGGCCCCCAGAACGCCGGCCAGTCCCCGGCCGGCCGGGACCCGGCGTCCCACCCGCCCCATTTTCCCGGCCAGCTTGTCCATCACGCCGGCCCCGAGGGACCGGCGAAGCTCGAGGCCCGCCCCGGCCAGGAGCTTTCGGATGAAGCCGGGATGATGGTGAATGAACGTGGGTTCCACGCTCAGGGGTCCTAGGGTCAATGGATTATGGCCGCTCCGCCCGGCAAGCCACAGGACGACCCGCCAGGCATTTCGCTTGTTGCTGTAGCTCATGACGAGCCGCCCGTCCCCTTCAAGGACCCGACGCACCTCGGAAAGACAGGCTTCCGGACGCGGGAGGTGGTGGAGCACCCTGACCATCAGCGCCGCGTCGAACGTCCCCTCCTTGAACGGGAGGCGGCAGACGTCCGCCGCCACGCATAAGCCGCTCCCGCCGCTCTTCTCTCGGGCCCGGCGCAGCAAGGGCAAAGACCCGTCGAGCATGACCGCCCGTCGAAATCGCCCGATATAGCAGTCCGCCAGACGGCCGAAGCCGCAGCCGATGTCGATGATGCGTCCTCCGGACGCGGGGAGCAGGCGCCTCACGAGGCTGTGCTCCAGCTCGTCGAGCGATCGCTTCGCCGGCCCCTCCCAGAATTCGCCGTAGTCGGTCTCGTCGTAGAGCTGGTGCGGACTTCTTCCCGGGATCGAGTCCCGTCGGCAATCCTGGCGTGGGCATCATGGCTTCGACTCTAGAGAACGACCTTCCGGACCCGGCTCTTCTTTCCGCTGTTCGTCTTGCGAAAGCAGACGATGGGCTCGGAAGCCCAGCGGGCGGGAAAGAGGCGGTGCTTCATCCCCATCGCCGCGCGGAATGCCCGGGCCTTCCATTTCGAGGCGGCGTACATAGACCGGTACCGCGAGCTCCCGCCGGGAAGCGCCAGGTAGACCGCCTCCGGCACGAAGCCGAAGGACCCGACGAACTCGAGGAGCGTCCGGTAGGTGAAGGACCGGACGTGGGCGTAGAATTCGTAGCGCTCCTCCGGACCGGACATGGGGTCGTGAAAGGTCTTCCCCGAGAAGAAGAGGCGCAAGGCATACTCCGGCGCCGCGTAGTTGGGCGTCGAGAGGTATAAATAGCCGTCGTCCTCGAGGATCCGCCGTGTCTCGCTCAGGAAGTGGTCGAGGTCGATGAGGTGTTCGATGGTGACCAGTGAAATGACGGCGTCGAAACGGCCGGCCTCGAAGGGGTACGGCTTCTCCCCGTCGTCGAGGTCGAAGGATACCGTCCGCAATCCTTCGCGGGCCAGGATCCTCAGGCACGTCGGGCTGACATCGTTGCACAGGAGCTCGCACGGATAGGCGTCGCGGATCCGGCGGGCGGCACAGCCGACCCCCGCCGAAAGGTCCAGGACGCGCCGATGGCCCCGCTGCTCGAAAACGGCGGGAAAGACGCGATGGCGTTCCTTGAACCAAGGGTAGTCGTCGAGTCCCTCGATACCCTTAGAGCCTATCTTCTTCCCATCGGACAGCTTGCTTGATCATCGCGACTCCTCGGCGGGAGAGGCCGCCGTCACCGGATCTTCCTCCGGCCGACCCTCAACTTGTAGGCCGCCCGGCACAGGCGATAGAGCGTCGGGGAATGGACGCAAACGTTCCGACCGAAGGACACCGGCTCTCCGGCGAACTTGGCCTTGAAGTCGCGGACGCCGTATCTTTCGTCGGGTCTCCCGGCCCCGCCGAAGTCATAATGCCTGTAACCGTTCTCCGCGCCCCATTTGAGGATGCTCCACGTCAGGAGCTCGTTGGGGAGGAAGGCCGCGTATCTCCGGTCGAGGCCGCCGTACCAGCCGTAGATCACGCGCTTGAAGAGCAGATCGATCGAAGCGGCGGCGGGGGACGATCCGACCATGGCCAAGGAGAATCTCACCATGCCCCTCGGCAGGAGGATCTCCTGCGCGGATTCGAACAGGGATATATCCGACAGCGGGACCCCGGCCAGCCTGTAGGAGCGGCGAACGAGGCGGAAGCAGGCGGCCACGTCCTCGGGCCCGTGGACCTCCTTGACGACGACGCTGTCGCGACGGAGCCCTCGCTTGATGTTCTTCCGCGTGCGCGGACCGAATCCTCCGTAAGACGGCTTCGGGCGTCCTTTCGAGGTCGATGAGGTAATTCAGATGCTCTTCGTAAGCGAATCCCCTGTCGCGGAGGACGCTTTGCCAAGCCCCGGCGTCGGAGACGTTGCGGACCTCCGTGAAAAGCGGCGATCCATCGACGCCCGTCGTGTAGGCCCGGAGGAGCAGGTCCACAGCCTCCCCGCCCTTTTCTTCCGGGACGCCCAGGACGCCGCCGAACGAGACGGCCCGGGTCGTCAGGCGCCTCAGCGGCCCGTTCATCAGGCTGATCTTCACGCACGACCAGCAAGGCCAGGACGCGCCCGTCCGCGACGGCCGCCCATAGCTCGGGGACGTATTTCCGCGGTGCGGGCGAACACCTCGAACATTTCCGGCGTATGGAAGATATTTCCGTCCGGGTGCTCCTCCACGAACCGGCGCCAGTCGTCCTCGGGCAGGGTCCGGACGATACGACGATGCCCTGGCCGGGTCGCCGTCCATCAGTAGGCTCCCCGACCGAAGAGGACCGCCGGGATGGTCTTCAGCATGATCTTGACATCGAGGCTCAGAGCGACCAGTGATCCAGGTACTCGAGGTCCATCTGCATCCATTCGTCCAGGAGGACCTCCCTCCGCCCGCTGACCTGCCAGAGGCAGGTCATCCCGGGGCGCATGGAGAAGCGCCTCCGGAACCAGGTCTGATACTGCTCGACCTCGGCCGGCAGGGTCGGACGCGGCCCGACGAGGCTCATGTGCCCGCGGACCACGTTGAACAGCTGGGGCAGCTCATCGAGGCTGAATTTGCGCGAGCCACCTTCCCGACGGGCGTCACGTAGGTCATTTTCCGGTTCTTCCACTCCGGACCGTAGATCTCCTCGTAGATATCGACCTGGGCAAGGTCCTTCGGGCCGATTAGCGACATCGTCCTGAACTTGTAGATGACGGAACCGCCTCTTGTTCAGGCCGACCCGCTCCTGCAGGAAGAACACCGGGCCCGGAGACGTTATCCGGATCAGGGCCGCGATGACCAGGATGAGCGGGCTGAGAAACGCGATCAGGGGTAAGGCGATGGCCAGGTCCATGGCCCTCTTGGCGAGGAGCTGCCATTCGCTGGGGACGGTCGTCCGGAAGGACAATAAGGGCGTGCCGTTGAGCTCCGTCGTGCGCGCCCGGGCGATCTTCATATCGAAGAGGTCGACGGCGACGGTGACCGGAACGCCTTCGGTCTCGCATTCGCGGATGGCCTTCTCGACCGAGCTGAGCCGGAGCCGCGGGACGACGATGACGACTTCGTCGACCGTCGAACCGGTGCAGGATGTCCGGAAGGTCGGCGATGCCGCCGATGACCTCGACCCCGTCCACCCGCTCGACGGACCGGCCTTTCTCGTCCTCGACCGCGCCGACGACCCGGAGGCCCCATTCCGGGTGGGCGTCGATGCGGCCGACGAACTCGGCCGCCCTGCGCCCCGTCCCGATGATCAGGAGCTGCCGGAGATCAAGCCCCCTCCGCCTCCGGTCCCGGCGATGATGGAAAAAACGAAGAGCTTCTCGCTGACCAGGCCGAGAAAACCGAGGCCGGCGAACATCGCGAGGAACAGCCGGCTGACGAACGTGACCTTGAACAGGAAGAGGGCCGCGCCCGTCATGAGGACGGTCAGGAACGTGGCCTTGAAGAACGGCCCAGGCCATCCGCCAGGGCCGGGCCTGGCGCCAAGACGCTGTAAACGCCGTTACGGAAGAGCCAGAAGCACCAGATCGGGGCGACGATGATCAGGATGATGAAATGGTCGGTGAAGCGCTCCGGAACCTCGCGAAGGAGGGCCGGAAGTGGAGCCGGGTCCGGAGGAAATACGCGACGAGGAACGCGACGGTGATCACGAGACCGTCGGCGATCAGCATCATCCTCCGGATGACGGCTTCCTGTTCGTTGAGCATCCCGTCTCCCCTGCCCCGCCGTCCCGGCGTCAGGGCGTGGTCCCCCTTCCGCAGGACCCTGGCCGGGACCCCGGCCACGACCGCCCCCGGCGGGACGTCCTTCGTCACGACGGCCCCCGCCCCGACCATCGCGCCTTCCCCGACGGTCACGCCGGCGAGGATGGTCGCGCCCGATCCGACCGACGCCCCCTTCCGGACGAACGTCTCGATCACGGTCCAGTCCTTCTCCCCCTGCGGGCGCCCCTCGACCGTCGCCCGCGGGTACAGGTCGTTGATGAAGGTCACGCCGTGGCCGATGAAGACGTCGTCCTCGATGTGGACGCCCTCGCAGATGAACGTGTGCGACGAGATCTTGCAGTTCCGCCCGACGGAGGCGTTCTTCTGGATCTCGACGAACGTCCCGATCCTCGTGTCGTCGCCGATGACGCAGCCGTAGAGGTTGACGAACGCGTGAATGGTCACGTTCCTCCCCAGACGGACGTCCGGGGCGATCCTGCAAAACTCCATGCTCTTTCTCCTCAGAGTCTGATCTTTCGGCCCGCCGAGCTTCAGGGACCGGTCCGCGGCTTCCAGCATCCGGACCACCTTCAAGCCCGCCTCCCCGTCGTTGAACGGGACCTGGTTCTTCTCGACGCACTCCAGGAAGTACTCGTCTCGGTCTGCAAGGCCTCGACGTTGCCGATGCGGGGCGCATGCATGTCCCCGGACCGGTAGCTGACCAGGAGTTCGTGGATCCCGTTATGGTTCCGGATATCGACGCCCCTGTCGTAGATCTTGATCTTCTCGTCCGAAGCCAGGTCGTCCCAGACGAGCATCTTCCGTGTTCCCGCTGATGAGGGTCCGCCGGATCTTGACCGGGCTCAGCCAGTTACAGTGGAAGTGGGCGATGAAGCCGTTGTCGAAATGAACGGCGATGATAGGCGACATCCTCCGTGCCCCGCCCGAAGTGCTCGGTGCCCAGGGCCGTGACGGCGACGGGTTCCTTGGGCATGACGTGGCTCATGATGGAGAGGTCGTGCGGGGCCAGGTCCCAGATGACGTTGACATCGTGCTGGAAGAGCCCCAGGTTCACCCGGACGGAATCGTAGAAGAAGAGGTCCCCCAGCTCCCCGGCGTCGAGGATCTCCTTGATCTTCTGCACGGCCCCCGTGAACAGGAACGTGTGGTCGACCATGATGACGAGCTCCTTCCGCGCGGCGAGCTCGATCGAGCTCCTCCGCCTGCCGAACGCTCGAGGTGAACGGCTTCTCGACGAACACGTGCTTGCCCCTCTCGAGGGCGGCCTTGGCCAGCTTGAAATGGCTCGACACGGGAGTCACGATGGCCACCGCGCGGACGGCGTCGTCCTCGATGATCTCCATCGGGTCCAAGCAGGTCTTCAGGCCCGGGAACGTCGTCTGCGCCGCCTTCCGTCTCTTGTCGTCGAGGTCGCAGACGGCGGCCAGCGTCGCGCCCGGCACCGCGTAAAAGTTCCTGGCCACGTTCGGCCCCCAATAACCGTAGCCGATGATCCCTAGATTGATCATGGTTCCTCTTTCAGATCGGGACTCATCCGTTCCTCTTGTCTCCCCGGACGGATCTCCACATCGACTTGACCAGACCTTTCGGGCTCAGGCCGTATCTTTTCCTCAGTCTCAAGAACTGAGCCAACCTCCCGAGCCGGGAGTATCCCCTGGCCTCCGCGAAAAAGAGGGAATCCTTGGCGCGTCTTGACCACTCGGGAGACGCCTCCCGGATCTTCGCCACGATCTCCTTCTCGGATTCATTCAGGGGCGGATAGGTCTCGAGAAATGACTCGATCCAAGCCACGTACAGATCCAGAGCCTGGAGCCTCGGTTCGATGCCGCCCGCGCCGGAAATATTCAGATCGGACCGCCTCCAATGGAAGAGAATCCTCGGGGTATAAGCGACCCCTCCCTTTTGGGCGATGGAGAACCAGGTCAGGTCATCGGTCCCCCAGGCCAACGGCAGGTCGTAAAACCCTCCGATATCTTTCAGCGCCCGCGTCCGACACACGAAATCCGGGGCGAACTGCACTCGGTAATTGTTCAAGCGGTGCCAGATGAAGTCGAGGGCCGATTCGTGCTCGGGACAGGTCGGGGATAACGACAGGTTCCGGCCTTCCTCATCGATCAGGGTCAGCCGGCAATGGAACAGGTTTGTTTCCTGGTCGCGCTCCGCCAGCCCCACGAGCTCTTCCAGGAATTCGGGTTCGTAAACGTCATCGTCCGAAAACATGACAAAGAGCTCTCCCCGGGCCTGCCGCACGCACCGGTTCCAATCCTCCACGACTTTGGACGAACCCGTCGACGGCGGCACGCCTTCGCCGACGTGGTAAGCGATCCGGTCGTCCCGGTATCTGTCAACGATTCGGGCGATATCCGCCCGGACACCGGCATCGGCCCCATTATTGAAGATGATCAGCTCGAAGTTTCGATATGTCTGAGAAACCACGCTCTCCAGGGCCCCCGTCCAAGAAACGGGTCTTAGCGATCGGCAGGGCGACGCTGACCAAGGGTCTCATGCGCGATTCCCCATCTGCTTCCATGCCTTCACCCCGAAGATCCCGGTCCCGAGGAGGACAATGGCCGCCGCGGCGGCCTTGAAGACCAACGGCCAAGCGAGCGGAATGAACCTGCCGATCAAAGCGGCACAGCCCAAAATGCTAATAAGGCGCGGGACTAAGCTGGGCTCGAGCCGGCCGGGCAGGCTCTTTTGAAAGACGATCCAATGATAGACGAGATTGATCGCGGCTCCCGTGAGCAGGCCCGCCGCCAACCCCGTGGCCCCGTGGGCCGTCCCGATCCATATCAAGGGAAGGGCGACAAGGGTATAGGCCGTCGTCAGGAGCGCGAGCCAGCGCTGCTTGTCGCAGGCGGCTAAGCTCGTTCCAAGCAGGCACAGGATCCCGAACAGCACGGAATACCAGCACTGAAAAGCCATCGCGTCGGCCGAGCCCGAGTAGGCGCTCCCGAACAGGAGCTCGACGACCTCGAACCGGACGAGCGATATCGCGAGGGCGAACCCGCTTCCCGCGATGACGATCATCTTGAACGCGATCGTGATCGTCCGCATGTAGCGGGCCGGGTCGTGGGCCCTGGCCCTCGAGAGGTACGGGTATAGGGCCGACAGGCCCGTGCCCATGATGAGCTGGAGCGGGTGGAGGAGACGGAAGCCCGCGTTGTACAGTCCGACCTGGGCCGAGTTCGAGCGTTCCGCCAGGACCAGGATCGGCAGCAGATTCTGGACCATCGTCATCAGAGCGAGCCAATAGAACGGGAGGCTGTCGACGACGAGACGGCGAGCCGCCCCGCGGGAGCTCCACGAGGACCAGCGTCCCGCCCCGTGGGGCCAAGCCCCTGATCCGGGAGGTGAGCGCCAGCGCTTTCAGGACCTGAAGCGCCGCGAAGGACAGGCTTACGCTCGCAACCGTCAGGAGCGACTGCGGGAGCCCCCCAGATCCAAACGACCCAAAGGACGCTCCCCAGGGCGTTGATCGCCGACGGGAACTCCATCCGCTGGCTCCCGTAGGAGATGCTCTCGGACGTATCCCAGAGGACCTGACCGAAGAGGAGCAGGATGGCGAAGCCGCTCAAGGACGCCGGGAGGGCATCCGGACTGAGCTTTGCATAAACGACGATCCCCGCGGCCACGAGGACCCCGAAGGACGCCCGAACCCAGAGCCCGGACGCGAAAAGGGCCCCGGCCCGCTCGGGAGACCGGGCGGAATCCCTGATGATCGTGTTCCGCATCCCCAGACCCGCGAGGATGAGCCCGATCCCGGCCGTCGTCTGGACGAGGTTGAAGTGGCCCAATCCCGTCGGGGAGAGCACCCTGGCCACCCGGATCAGGGCGATCATGCCCAGGAGCTGGCCGAAGGCCGACGACGTCAGGAGGTACGCCCAGTTCTTGACCAGCTTCCGGGAGGAGCCCCTGCCCTCGAGCGCGGCCATTCGGGTCGTCGCTTCGGTCATGGCCTCGCTCCCTCCAACGGGGCGGGAACGTCCTCCTTCTCGAAGCGGAGGATGGACTCCGTCAATCCCATGAGCATCGCGAGCACCACGATCCCCGGCCACTCGAGGAACCTGGGGCTCACGATCGCGGAGAGCATGATGGCCAGCCCGCCGAGGGTGAAGCCCAGGACGAGGCCCCTGGACTGGGGATCGTCCGGCTTCTTCCAGGACCCGAAGCCCCTGACCAGGAAGCGGAGGAGGAGCCAGAGGAACGGCAGGAGTCCGAGCAACCCCATATCGACGAGGATATAGAGATACCCGTTGTGGATATAGCTCATGTTGCTCCAGATCCTGCCCTGCCGGTAGTAATCCATCCAATCGATCCGAGGCCGGTAATCCTGGCCAAGGCCGATGCCCAGGACCGGGTGCCGGACGACGTTTTGGAGCGCGAAATCGATCTCGATCCTCCGCCATTCCAAGCTCCGGCTGCCGAATGTTTCGGCCGGGGAGAGCAGGGAACGGAATCGGGCCAGCAGGGAATCATAATACGCGCCGGCCCTGCCTCCCGTCCCCGCCAGGGAAGGTACGAGGACGACGATGACGACGGCCGCGGTCGCGGCCCAGACCAGGATCCGCCGCTTCGCCCTCTGCGAGATGAGCGCCCCCAGGATGAGGAGGGCGATGATGATGGACGCCCAATAGTTGCGATTGTAGGTCAGCAGGACGCCTCCCCCCAGGAGGAACGGCAGGAAGAACCCGGCGGAAGCGGATCGCCGTCTGGAATCGAGGGAGAACAGGGTCATGGCCGTGATGAACATGACGAAGACCAAGATATCCCCGGGCGGGAGGATCCGCGTGGCTTCCATGAACGCATTGATCGTCTCGGCGGCCTCGATCCTTCCGGGCATCAGGCGGACGGATTCCCCGACGACCGCCTGAACGATCATGGCCAGGGAGACGAGGGCGGCGATCCCGAACATCGCGCCGGCCAGGAATCGCACTTGACGCCTTTCGCGAATGAAGTTCGTGACGACGAAATAGAGCGCGTAATACATCAGGCCGCGCAGCAGCCGCATGACGATGTTGAAATCCAGCCCCTGGACGAAGATGGCGTTGACCGCCGAGGCGATCGCCGCGGCCAGGAAGAGGATCAACGGCAGGTCGCCCGAGGTCAAGCGGAACCGAAAGCCCGGGTCGAATAGAGACTTGAACGGGATCAGGAACAGAAAGAAGAGAAGCAGGACATCGGTGATGTGAAAGCTCCCGCCGGGGACGGGCAGGAGCGGCAGGACCTCTTCGAAGACGATGCTGGCGATGATGACGAGCATCGCCGTCAAGGCGATCTCCGGGCGTCTTACAAAAAGCAGAAGGGCGAGGGCGCCTCCGGCCAGGATCGCGATCTGTCCCGCGGCGAGTCCCATGATGGCCAATCCCAGGGCCACGACGGAAAGGACGATGACGGCCGCCCGAAGCGCGAGGCCCGTCCAGGAACGGCCTGTCGGAAGCCTCCAGCTCAGGAACGAGGGTCCTGGCGCTGCCGTCAACTGGTCTTCCGGGGCCTTCACGGCTCTTCCATCGTTCATTCAACAAGCGGGCCTTTCAGCCATAGAACAGCCTCGAGACATAATCCCGGAGCGACAGGGCATCCAGGTCGCCCGACATACAAAACGCGCCCTTCGCCCCGTCCGGCCACCGCCCGTATTTAACGAGGGGCGCGTCGGAGCCCTTCGATCCAATCCACCAGCGCAACCTCGGTACCCAGCCCCGCGAGCCTCTCTCGATCCAGGAACAAGCCACAGCGCGGGGCGTTTACCCCTTCATCCAGGACGTAACCCTGGTCTCGAAGGAACGCGGTCACGGTCTCGGGAACGAAGGGGGAGACGCCGACGAACGGCCGCGTCGCGAATCAGCGACCTCGAGCGCGTCCCCCCGCCAGCGGAGCCAGCTCCCGTCCCAGGCCTCGGCCGTTCGGACGGGCCCGATACCCCTGACCAGCATCGTTGCGCGCGGCGAACAGGAGAAGGAAACTCGCGGGCCGGCCGAGGTTTCCGTAACCAGGCTCCGGAATCCCGAGCGTTCTCCACCACCAATCGCCGATGTCCCGTAACCTGCTGACCCACATCGCCGGCCGGAATCTCTTCGCTTCCCGGAGCATCTGGGCCAACGGGCGGCGACAGATATCGGCCAGTTCGGGATGAAACATGAGGTCGAAGAGCTCCCCACGCCGATGGGCCCGGTCGAGCCATCCGCGCCAGACCTCGGCCAGGCCGTCCGGGCCCAGGCCCCAGCCGTCGTGCAGCTGCAGGTCGTCCGGGACGCTGACCGGGATCTCGACGATCGTCGCCCCGTATCCAAGGAACGCTCACGAAAGCGGCGGCTTCGCGGGGACGATAGAGCCCGTCGATGGTCTCGATGACCGACTCCGCCCTGGGCCCTGCCGGCGCCAGGTCTGCGTCCCACCGGAAGGCACGGTTGCTCCCATACCGGAACAGTTCCTTCAGGGAGGACGTCCATCAAGCATCGGAGCCGCTCAGAGTACGGGCAACGGAAGCCCCGGACGTCTATGGAATGGCGTTCGAACGCCGGCGACGGCCTCCTGCAGCTGGGTGAGGGCCTCGTCGGGCGCATAGGCTTTGAGGTCCACATGATGGTAGCCGTGGACCGCGATCTCCGCCGACATGTCCTGCAATCGGCGGATGAACCCGGGATAGCCGATCCACGACGCTCCCGGAGTGGGGAACGTTGGGGCACAGCCATCGCGGGCTAGTGTCTGCGACCGTAGCAAGGATTCTTTCCCGTGCCTGGGCCGAATTAAGGCCATACCTTTTCGTTAGGGTCAGGCCGCGCTGGAGGATGTACCGCGAGCCCCTGGTGCCGAACCACTTGCGAAGCTTCATTTGTTCATTGGCCCCAGCGCCACAAACGGTATCCGGCCTTGCTCAACCTGAGCCGGAGAGGCCCATGGACGCGAGTGTTGCGGCCGTAATTGACCAATGCGCCGCCCCACTTGGCCTTGAACTCCCGGGGGCCGTAGTATTCCCGAGGCCGGCCGGCCCCTCCGAAATCGAAGACATGAAACCCGTTCTTCCGGCCCCAGCGCAGGACCTCCCATATCATGCGCTCTTCGGGATGGAGCTCGGAATGCGCGCGGTCGTATCCCGTGAACCAATCCACGATCGTCCCCTTATAGGGAAGGACGAAACGCGTCCCGATTTCGCATCCGTCCGCCCGGGCCATCACCAACTTCAACATTCCCAGCGGCCTAAGGATATCAAACGCGGCCTCGAAGAGCTCGAAGCCGGCCAAGGGGACCCGGACGCGCTTGTAGACGCTTTTAAGCAGATCGTAGGCGACGACGAGCGAGCCCTTCCCATCCGCGTCCTCCGCGACAAGGCCCCGGTCCCTGGATCGCCGGATATGCTTCCGGACGCTATGGCTCAAGCCATTCCAGATCACCTCCTCGTCGCGATCCAGGTCGATGAGGTAGTTCAGATGTTCCTCGAAGACGAATCCGCGCTCCCGGAAGACTTCCTGGAAACCGGAAGCGTCCGAGAGGTTCCGCGCTTCCGTCATCACGGGATTCGCGCGAACCTCGCGATCGTAGTCCTCGAGCAGGACAGACAGGGCTTCCCTCCCCTCGCTTCCTTGAGCGCAGAGGGCGCCGCCGTAGACGACCGAGCGCGTCGAAAAGGCCCGGAATACCCCGCCTTTAATAGTGATCCGGACGGGAAGCCATAAAGCCGAGATTCGATCGTCCTCCAGGGCCGCCCACATCTCGGGACGATACCCCGGGACGCGGCCGAACACTCGGAACATCTCAGGCGTATGGAAAACGTTCCCCTCGGGATGACCGGCGACAAAGCTGCGCCATGAGTCCTCGGGCAGGGTCCGTACGATGCGCACGGTCATGAAGCCCCCCGCGAAGGGAACATCTCTGCGTACGCCTCCAGGAGAGCCTTCGCCTGGTTCTGCCAGGAGAGCTCCTTTTCGACGCGCGCCTTCCCGCGGCGGCCCATCTCCCGGCGCAAGCCGGCGTCATCCATCAGGCCGGCGATCCGGACGGCCAGGTCGAGATCGTCGCCCGGGCGGGCGTAGACGGCCGCGTCCCCGGCCGTAAACCGGTGCTCGGGAAGGTCGAACGCGACGACGGGCTTCCCCAGGGACATATATTCCATGATCTTGACCGCGGTGGAACTCACGTTGAAGGCATCGGCGGGCTCCGGGGCCACGCAGATGTCCATGCCGCTCAGCCAGCGGGAGCCACGTCGGCCTGTCTGTCGACCCATCCGGTGAACACGACCTCGGCTGCGAGGTCGAGCCGCGAGAGCCAGGGCTTTGAGGTCCTTCAGGGCGGCCCCGCTGCCCACGATGACACAGACGAATCCGGTTCTTCCCAGGTCGGCTTTGAGATGGCGGACCGCCCACAGCAGGTGTTCCACGCCGTCCTGGATCCCCGTGACGCCGACGTATCCGACGACGATGGACGCCCGCTCGCGCAGCCCCGGGGGAGGATCGGCCGGGTGGAGCTCGCCCAGGTCGGGCCCGTTGCGTACGATCGTGATGCGTTTCTCGGGGACTCTCCCGCGCTCCATCTCGACGTGTTTGTAGGACTCGTTGGTCGCGATCACACGATCCGCGAGACGACAGGAAAGTCGCTCCAACAGGACCAAAGACCTGCGCACCGCCCGGTTGGCCCCGCCCCCTGAATCGCGCATCATAGAGCTCGGGGGCCAGGTCATGATGGTCCATCACGAACCGCGCGCCGAAGAGCTTATAGAACGCGCCGATGAGGGCGAAGGCGTCGGGCGGGTGATGGGCATGGACGATGTCGAATCCCTCGCCAAGCTTGATCGCCGAGGGAGATCATGAAGACGGCTCCCAACGAATACGCGTACTCCCAGACGTATCCCAGGAAACCGGAGGCCGGCCTCGGCTCCGGGTATCGGTAGACGCGGACCCCTTCGAGCGTCTCGCGGCCGGCCAGCCCCGGAGACGAAGGGGCGATCACGGAGACGCGGAACCCCGCCTCGATCAGGGTCCTCGCCTCCCTCCGAACCCTGGGGTCCCGGGGATAGGAGCAGTTTTGGAGCAGCATCAGGACGCGCCGCCCCCGTCCGGCCTTCACGGAACGGTCAGCTCCCTTCATCCCGCCGTTCTCCGCGACGATTCATGCATAGAATTCCTTGATGGACCCGACGACGTGGTCGATCTGTTCCTCTCGGAGCTCGGGATACATGGGAAGGGACAGGATCTCGCCCTGGTTCCTGAAGGCTACGGGGAAATCCGCCGGCCGGTGCCCCAAGTACGCGTAAGCGGTCAGGAACGGGAGGGCCGTGGGGTAATGGATCCCCGTCTCGATCCCCCTCTTCTTGAGGAATTCCGCGAGCTCGTCCCGGCGCTCCACCCGGATGACGTAGAGGTGGAAGATATGGGTCCCGTCCGCACGCCTCTTCGGCGTGACCACCCGCTCAAAGCCGGAGAAGCGGCGGTCGTAGGCGTCGGCGTTGCCCGCCCGGGCCAGGTTCCATCGGTCGATGTATTTGAGCTTCACGCTCAGGATCGCCGCCTGGATGCCGTCCATCCGGCTGTTGATGCCTTCCATCTCATGGACGTGCTTTCGCGGAGAGCCGTGATTGGCGAACATCAGGGCCCGGGCGGCGAGGGCATCGTCGTCGGTGATTATGGCGCCGGCGTCGCCGTAGGCCCCCAGGTTCTTTCCGGGATAAAAGCTGAAGGTCCCGGCAACACCAAGGGTCCCCGCCTTCCGCCCCCGAAGGCTCGCCAGATGGGCCTGGGCGCAGTCCTCGACCAGGAGCAGGCCGTGCTTCCGGCAGACCTCCCCCACCGCGTCGACATCCGCCATCTGGCCGTAGAGGTGGACGGGGATGACGGCCTTGGTCCTCGGCGTGATCTTCGCCTCGATCTTGGCGGCATCGATGAGATAGGTGTCGGGCTCGACGTCGACGAAGACCGGCCGGGCGCCCGCCTGGGTGATGGTTTCGGACGTCGAGATCCAGCTGTTGGCGACCGTGATGACCTCGTCGCCGGGGCCGATGCCCAGAGCCTTCAGCGTGATATAGATGGCGTCCGTGCCGTTGGCACAGCTGACGCAGTGCTTCACGCCGCATTTCAGGGCGAACGCCCGTTCGAACTCCTCGGCGAACGGCCCGCGGATGAAGGCGGTCCTCTCGATGACGGACCTCACGGCTTCGTCGATCTCCTCTTTCAGCGAACGGTATTGGGCTCTTAAGTCAACGAACGGGACATTCATCGTATTTCCTTTCAGGAACTCTCCAACAGCCATTTCCACAGCGGAACGAACGGGAGGCCGCCCTCGACCTTCTCCGTGTCTTTCGTGATGACCGCGAGATCGGTCTCCCTCCGCCCGGCGGCCCTTCGCAGGGCCAGGAGCGAGCTCATCCCGGCCGGGTCCGGCTCTCGGCCGTAGGCGACATTGATGCCCACCAGCTTTTTGTCCTCCCGGCTGACGAAGTCAACGCTCCCCCCCCCTTCCCTCCAATAAAAGATCTGCCGGCCGGGCTTGTTTAGAGCCTGAAAGACGAGGTTCTTGGCCAGCCGCTCCTCGTCCTCGGCGAAGAGGAACGAGACCGCGTTCCGAAGCCCGTTGTCCAGGGTGAAGACGCGTTTGGGATTCACGCGCTGGGCCTTGTCCGAGGACGAGAACATGGGGATGAGGCGGACCAGGTCCATGCGCTCGAGATACGAGACGTACTCGAGCACGGTGTCCCGGGACACACGGTGCGATGGGAGGAGCCCCTGATGGAAGGCGTTGAGGGAGACGGCGGAGCCGACGCGACTGACCAGGTGTTTGATGAGGTTCTTGAGGAGGGGGACGTTCCGGATGCCGAAGCCGTCGACCATGTCCTTATAGACCACGAGGTCGAAGTAGTTCTTGAGGACCTTGAGCTTGGCCGAGAGGTCCGCAACGACGACCTCCGGGAACCCACCGTAGATGAGATATTCCTGGAAGAGCAGGCGGATCTTGTATTTCAGCGCGGCCATGTCGGATTCCCCGTTCGTGGAGACCCCTTTGAAAGCCAGATATTCGCGGAAGCTCAGGGGCGTGAGCTCGAGGGAGTAGGCGCTGTCCGGCGCCGGCGCGGCCAGGGATCCCGGCTGGATGCGGGCAGAGGATCCGGTGATGAAAATGCGGAAGCGGGGCTCTTCAAGGAGCTTGAGGACGAACTCCTCCCAGCCTTCGACGTTGTGAACCTCGTCGAGGAAGAGGGCGACGTCCTGCTCGGCGCTATCGGGATCGAGCTCGTAAAAGGCATCGAGGAGCAGGGCGAGGTCGGGTCCTTTAATGGGGAGCAGGCGCTCATCCTCGAAGTCTGATGTACAGGAGACGGGTCGTAGGCAGCGGGGCCACGGACCGGAGGCGGAGCTGTTCCATGATCTGGAACAGCCGATAGGTCTTGCCCGAGCGCCTCGGCCCCATGATGCTCACCGTCACGGCCGGTGTCGCGCGTTTGGCCGGAGTTGCTTCCAGGCACCAGGCCGGAAGCTCAGGCTCCCGCGGGAAGACCTTCGGGATGTCGGAACTGCGGAACTCTCGAATGAGGGCCTTGAAGATATCCTTCTTGGATTCCATGGGCACCACCCGGTTCCTGGGATGATTTTGAGGTAAAGCTACCTCATCGCTGATTTATTACGTGGGAGACAAGAAGATAAGAGTTTTTGTCTGCTATAAAAGACAGGAAATGAGCTCTGCCCCTGATAAGATCACTTCGTGCAGGCTACCGCCCATTGAAGAGAGGGGCCTTGCCCCGTCGAGGATGGTTTCTCAAGATCTTGATCCCGTGCGGCGAACTGGAAACGGAATAGAGAAGGGGTGATAAAAGCACCCGCCAATGACTCAGTTTCCGCCGCTTCCCTTAACCAAGTCCCATCCTGGGTGCCCCCAATTCTATGGGAGTCCAAACGGGCTTGTCAAGAGCAATGATGAGCCGGGACGGGGATCCCTGCGGGGATCACTCCCCTGTCTGGAAGACTCCGTCCCTGCCCGAGTTGGCCCAGGAGGAGTTCAAAGTGGTCCTTCGGTCGCCCTTGGCCCGGATATTCCAATAATATGTGGTCTTCTTTTTGAGGTTGGCCGCCAGGAATTCGACGGCGTTCGGACCGGCGGAACAAATGACATATCTGCCGCCGGCCTGCTTGATGCGGACCTGGTACTGGACTTCCTGGGGGTTGCTGTTGGTGTCCTGCCATCTCAAGACGGGGTTGGTCGTCACGACCGGGACGGCGCTCATCCCCGATGTCGCCTCGAAACCCGCCGCCTGACTCGACCCCGAGCCGGCCGGATCCAACAAGATGGTCGGGAGAAGGGTTACTTGGCTCCCCGTGGTGAATCGCCGGTCCTTCCCGGAATTCGACCACGCCGAGTCCACTGTTCCCCCGTTGTCGCCGAGGGCCATCACGTTCCAATAATATGTTTTGGTCGTCGCCAACCCGCTCAGGAGGAACGACCGGGCGTCACGGACGGTATCGTAATACGCATAATTCCCGTCTTCAGGCCGGATCCGGACGCGATAACCTGCTTCCGCAGGACTGAAATTGGTGTCCTTCCAGCTGAGCTTGAGGACCGTGGGCTGTCTGGTGGAGCCGTTGCGGGGAGAAGAGAGGGCCGGTGTTCTCAGCGTCCCGGGCGGTGTCGCCGAGATCGAGATGTCGTCGATGTCCCAGACGTCGAAATCATGCAGGTTCCCCGTGATCGCCAGGGCCACGTAGGTGGTCGCCCGGTTCAGGTTCTGGGTGAGGGTGGTTCGCACGGTCTCCGGACCGATGTCGGCGCTTGAAGTGAGGACCGACCAGGCCTCGTCCGTCCAGGTCGTCCCATCGGGGCTCGTCTGGACCCTGATCGTGACACCCCCGGTCTCAAAGGTCCCCAGGGCATGCCTGAAGCTCAGGTAAAGGATGGAGCGGCCCGTCGTATCGATGGCGGGGGTCACGAGCCTGGCGGCCCCGGAAACCACGTCCTGCCAGGAGCAATGCATTTCGTTGGGGTATCCCCCGGCCAGCGCCGTTTCCGAGATCACCCACTTGTCGACGATCCCGGTCCCCGCGTTCTGTCTCGTCCAGCCTGAAGGCAGGACCGACCCCGAGAACGATTCGCTGAAGGGGACAGTAAAGGATTGCTGGGCCGCGGTCGCGAACGCGATATCGCTGCCGTAGGCGGTCCCGGACGAGTTCATGGCGTAGGCCCGCACATGATAGGTCGTATTCGGGCTCAGGCCCGTCAGGGCGCTCGCGAAGCTCCCCGTCCCCGATCCGTCGCTCGTATGCGAGCCGGAGGTCGTCGGGTTCGCCGTCACACCCCAACATATGCCCCGTCCCGTCACCGTCGTCCCGCCGTCCGAAACGACGTTACCTCCGCCGGCGGCACCCGTCGCCGTGATCGAGGATGCCGCCGCCGTCGTCACCGAAGGCCAGGGACGTCCCCTGTGAAGTCGTGAAGGCGACGTCGCTCCCGTAGGCGGTCCCGGACGAGTTCGTCGCATAGGCCCGCACATGATAGGTCGTGTTCGAGCTTAGGCCGGTCAGGGCGCTCGTGAAGCTCCCCGTCCCGGACCCGTTGCTCGTGCGCGAGCCGGAGATGGTCGGGTTCGCCGTCAGGCCCCAGCACACGCCCCGTGCCGTCACCGTCGCCCCGCCGTCGGCGGATACGGTCCCCCCGCTCGAGGCGCTGGTCACGGTGATCGAGGAAACGACTGCGGTCGTCAACACGGGAAGGGTCGCGGGCGCAGAGACGCTGATCGCGGCCGTTGCACTATCCTGGTGCCCATAGTTATTGCTGACCCTGACCCAATAATTCGCGCTCTGGAGCAAGGCCGGCGTCGTGTAACCGCTCGACGTCGCTCCCGGGATAGGATTCGCGGCATCGCCGCTGGCTCCCCGGAACCATTGATAGGCGAGCGGCGCCGTCCCCGAAGCCGTGACGCTCAAGGCCGCCGTCTGGCCGCTCGTCACGGACCGGCTTTGGGGCTGGGCCGTGATGGCCGGCGCCTCGTTGTCCCGCGCGAACTCGAACGCCCCGATGTCATAAGCACCCCCCGCCGGCCTCGCCGCGCCGTCGAAGTCAGCGGCGTTGTCCGGGACGTTCATCCCCGAATTGATGCAGGGCGACCCCGAATTCAGATGATAATCCGCGCCGGCCGCGTTGACGAAGGACGGATTCACTCCCCAGAACTCCGTCGGGTAGTGGACTTGCCCGTAAGGCATCGAGCCGTTCAGGTTATAGCAGAGGTTGTTGGACCGTGTCAGGCCGGAGAGGGACGCGGTATCCACGTAGATGGCATGAAGGACCTGGTCGATGACGATATTGTTCGTGATGGAGGAGTCGGCGCAGTTCTGCAGGCTGATGCCGAGCGGGAAGTTGGCCTGGATGAAATCGAGGCGTCCGATGAACGTGTTGTTCTCGATCACGATATGGTTGGAGGGCCCTGCCCCCGCCGTCTGGGACCCGGAGGTCTGGGTGCCGCCGTGGGTATAAACGATGTTGTTGCGGATCGTCGTATAGGAGCAGTTGTGGAGGGTGAACCCGGACCCGTGGGCGGCCGTGGTCTTATAGACGGGCAGGACGATGAGGTTCCGCTCGAACAGGACGTGCGAGGCTCCGACATGCGTCGAATCCGTCCAGGTCTGGAAGCCGTCGATATGGGGATCGTAACCGACGACCTCCGGGTCGTTGAACGAGATGTCATGGACGTAGTTGCCCCGGAAGGTATGCCCCGTGCCGAAGAAGCGGAAACCGTCGGCATCGCCGTTATTGATCCCGGAGGGCGTATGGTAGACGATCGAGCCCCAGATCTCGTTGTTCTCGATGAGGTGGTTCGAGCCGTGGACCTCGATGCCGACCATGCCGTTCCTGTGGGCCCGGTTATTCCGGACGACACAACCGACGGAGCTGGGCCTCAGATGAATGCCTCCCCTGGTGGAATAATAAGCGTCGTTGTTCTCGATGAGAGCGTATTTGCCCTCGATATAGATGCCGTGCGCGGCGGCGCTCCAGGAGGCCTCCTGGGCCGTCACCTTGAAGCCCCGGACCACGATATAGTCTCCCCTGACCGTGAATCCGCGGCACTCGACCGTCCCGGCCGCCGTGAAGGAGATCATGGCGCCGGAGGCCCCCGACCTCGTCGCCGTTATCCTTTCCGGATAGCTGCCGGCGGCCACGACGACCGTGTCCCCCGCGATCATAAGATCGGCGGACCTCTGGATGGTCTTCCAGGGGGCTCCGGAAGTTCCCGGGTTCGCGTCGCTGCCATTGACGCCGTTGACGTAATAGGTGGCTCCGGCGAATCCCTGGACCGCTGATAAAAGGATGGCCGCCGCCATGATCGTAATTATGGACTTCGACTTCATCACGCCTCTCACCTCGCTGTTGATGATAGGCGCGGACACTTTCTCCGTCTTTGCCCCATCCGGGTGATAATCGGGGTGATTTTTAAGGCATTTTCGGCTAGCTCGGCGATGAGGCGCAACTAGCCGTTCCGGGGGATGGCTGACAGTTATCTTCTTATTTTACTACAATATACGAATTCGACGGTGTGAATGAGCCTCAGGAAGGATAGCCGTTTGTCGAATTTAGCGATTGTCCTATTATTGGACACATCTCGCGAATTCGGATAAGGCCCGATCACGTCGATGGGCGGAGGAGCGCGGCAGTCGTCCCGGAAAAGGCCCGATAGGCGGCGGGCCGTATTCAACTATTGAAGGAGGTGATGTATAATCCGATAGGTGGATCGATCGATCGCTGGGGGAATCATAATGAAGAAGGCCTTTTCGACCTCGGTCATGGTCTTGTTATCGCTTCTGCCGGGCCTCGCTTCGGGGAAAACGTTCTACGTCAATGCGGCCTCGGGCTGGGACTCGAACCCCGGCACGGAGGCCCAGCCGTGGAGATCCATACAGCGGGCCGCGGATGTGATGGCCGCGGGAGACACGGCCGTCGTGGCCGCCGGCAGCTATCCGGAAAGGATAACGGCGACGAGGTCGGGAGCCTCCGGCGCCTTGATCTCCTTCACGGCGGTCGGGACGGTCGAGTGCCGCGGATTCACGGTCAGGGGAAGCTATATCGCGGTCCGGGGCTTCAAGGTGACGGCTACGGAGGCTTCCTGGCAAGCCCCGGCCCACGGGATCTACGTCGAGGGCCGATACTGCTCCATAGAGAACAATTATGCCTACTACAGCCCGAGGGGCGGGATACACCTGAGGCCCAGCTCTGCCCGTTGCGTCGTCAGGAATAACCGATGCTACAGGAACGGCATGGTCGGCATCGAGGTCCACGGCTCGAACCACCTCATCGAGAACAACGAGATCTGGGGCACGATCGTCTATCACACGCCCAGCGGACTGAAGAACGACGACGCCGACGGAGTGCGGTTCTTCGGGACCGGACATGTCTTCCGCGGCAATTACATCCACGACATCAAGTTCGACGACCTGGAAAACGCGGGGTTCCAGCCCCACATTGACGGATTCCAGACCTGGAAGGACGCGAGCCACGCCAGGGCATCGAACGTCCTGTTCGAAAGGAACCGCATCATCCTGCCGGTCTATAAGGGCGCGGCGGGAGGTCCCCACGGATCCGGGTTCACCCTCCACAATTGCCGCTATATCACCATCCGCAACAATATCGTGTTCACGCACGCCGGTACCCAGACCTACGGGAGCCAGACCGCGGCGGCCGGGCGCTCCCATCATATCAGGATAGAGAACAACACCTTCATCGGACGCCTGGACTTCATCCGGGCCAATTATCCCCTTGGCATCGGCCTGCATAATTGCGCCTATTCGACCATCAAGAACAACATCATCGTCAACCAGGTCCTTCATGCGGTCTACGTGGACACCGCGTCCCGGACAGGGCTTTCCTGCTCTCATAACTGCTGTTTCAACGCGGACGGGAGTGTGCCCTTCGGGCCCCATTATCCGCACGATATCTGGGGGGCCGACCCGCTGTTCGTGGACGGACCGCACGGGGATTATCATTTGAGACCCGCCTCCCCGTGCATCGACGCCGGAGCGAGGCTGACGGGACTCGTCAACGATTTCGACGGGAAACCGAGGCCCGTCGGCCCAAAACCCGATATCGGCGCGTTCGAATTTCGGGGGCTCCCCGCGGAATAAGCCTCTATTCCGTCACGGCCCTCCGGGCGTTGACGAAGTCGCGGCCGTAGTAAGGGTCGTGTCCCGGCTTGCCCTCATCGTCGGCCGTTCTGGCCAGGTGGGTCTTCAGGGCGCCCGCCGAGATCCGGGGGTATTTCTGCTTGACCAGGGCGGCAACGGCGGCGACCACCGGCGCGGCCACCGGACGTGTCCAGGCTGCTTAAAATCGGGATCATATGGGCCCAAAGGCTCCTTAGCGCGGTCCATCGGACGGTTGTCGCGCCCGGCCGGCCGATGGTATGATGCGGGCATGAACAGGCGAGGGGTCGTCTATATCGCCGTTTCTCTGGCGCTTTCCGTCCTGCTCATCGGCTTGCTCATCTCACGGATCGACGCGGCGGAGCTCGGCCGGACGCTCACCAGGATCCATGTCCCCGGCCTCCTGGCTTATATGGCCATCGCCCTTCTCGGCGCCGGCCTCAGGGCCTGGAGGTATAGGCTGTTCCTCAGCCCGCGGCCCGTGCGTCGGCGGGACATCCTGATGGCGACGTTCGTCCGGAACAGCTTCGTGGACCTCCTCCCCGCCCGGCTGGGATCCCTTTCCTTGATCTATGTCCTCAACAAAAGGCTCGGGTTCCCGTTCGAGGCCGCGACATCCGTCTTCGTGGCCTCCTTCGTTTACGATTTCCTGACCCTCGCCCCGTTCGTCGTCGGGGCGGCGCTCGCGGTCGGCCTCGGGTCGACGGCGATCTCGAGCCCCGCGCTCCTGGCCGTCGCCGGGGCCTTCTTTGTCATCTGGATCCTCATCCTGGCCCGACTCGCCTGGTTCTTCCGGCTGGCCGTCCGGCTCTACGAAAAAGGGCTGAAGCTCCTCCGGCTGGAAACGAAGAAATGGGCCGCGGCCTCGAAGGAAAAGCTCGGAGCTACGGCCGGGAGCCTCGCCCTCATCCAGGAGAAGCGCCTGGCCTTGCCGTTCTTCGTCCTCTCGTTGGGGATCAGGGCGTGCAAGTACGTATCCATCTATTTCCTCCTGTTCGCCCTGATGAGGAGCCTGGGCTTCGGATTCCCGGAGCTCAGCTTCTGGAAGCTCATCCTCGGCATCACGGGCGCCGAGCTGACCTCGGCCCTGCCCGTCAAGGGGCTCGCCGGATTCGGGACGTGGGAATCGGCCTGGGCGCTGACGTTCGGCCTGATGAACATCGACCAGCGGTTCGCCGTCCTTTCGGGGCTGGGCGTCCACCTCGTCACGAACATCTTCGAATATTCCCTCGGCGTCGGAAGCCTGTTCCTCCTCGCCCTGCCCTTCCTGCGGCGGAAAGCGGGGTAGGACGCGGCCGGGATAAACGGGTATAATGCGGGATATGTTGCCTTACATCGATCATTTCGGGCTCTCCGCCGAGGACCTCCGGACGACGCTCGTCTTCGCCCTGTCGAAGGGCGGGGACTTCGCGGAGGTCTTCCTGGAATACGGCGCCAGCGATTACATCCTCATGGAAGACGACATCGTCAAGGAGACCGCCGAGAGCGTCGGGATCGGCTGCGGGATCCGGGTGCTCGCCGGCGAGCAGACGGGGTTCGGCTACACGAACGACCTTTCGCTCGAAAAGGTCCAGAAGGCCGCCCTGACGGCCGCGGCCATCGCCAAAGGGAAGTATCGGGGCTCCCCTGGCCGCCTCCGGGAAAGAAAGATCCGGGGAGACGTGGCCCGCGTCGTCCGCCCGGCCCACACGGCCGGCATGGCGAAAAAGATCGGCCTGGTCAGGGAAGCCTACGACGCCGCCCGGCACTTCGACCCGCGCATCGCCAAGGTCAAGGCCTCTCTCTCGGACAGCATCCAGTACGTCACCGTCGCGAACTCCGAGGGCCTGCTCGTCCGGGACGTCCGGCCCGATGGTCCGGCTGACCTGCGTCGCCATCGCCGAGAAGGACGGCCGCCGGGAGTCCGGCTATTGGGGCGGAGGCGGCCGGGTCGGCCTGGAATATTTCCGGGACGTCCTGACGCCCCGGAGGATCGGCGCCGAAGCGGCCGCGGAGGCCGTCCTCCTGCTCGGGGCCGATCGACGCCCCGGCCGGCGAGATGCCCATCGTCCTCTCGCCCGGCCACAGCGGCGTCCTCATCCACGAGGCCGTCGGCCACCTTCTCGAGGCCGATTTCAACCGTAAAAAGACGTCCGTCTTCTGGAACAAGATGGGCAAGAAGGTCGGCACCGACCAGGTCACGATCTACGACGACCCGACCATCCCCGCCTCCCGCGGCTCCTACAACGTCGACGACGAGGGGACCGTGCCGCGCCGGACGCTCCTCATCGACAAGGGCGTCGTGCGCGGGCCTGCTCCAGGACAGGCTCTCGGCCCGGCTGATGAAGAAGCCCCTCACCGGCCACGGCCGGCGGCAGGACTACAGCCATTGGCCCATCCCCCGGATGGCCAACACCTACATCGACCGGGGCGAATACGACCCGGCCGAGATCCTGCGCGTCCGTCAGGAAGGGCTTCTATGTGGACAGCCTCCAGGGCGGCCAGGTCGAGGATTCGGGAAGTTCACCTTCTCCGTCAGCCTGGGGCATCTCATCGAGGACGGCAAGCTCACCGCGCCGGTCCGCCAGGCGACGCTCATCGGGACGAACATCGACATCCTGAAGAGGCTCACCATGGTCGGCAGCGACCTCGCCTTCGGGCTCCAGACCGGGACCTGCAGCAAGGAGGGCCAGGACGTTCCGGTGAACGACGGCTGTCCGACGATGAAGATCTCCAGGATGACGGTCGGGGGCCGGAGATGAGGGAGCTCGCCGAACGGCTGGTGGCCTGGGGAAAGGCCGATGGGGCCGACGAGATCGAGGTCTCGATCATCGAAGGCCGCGAGTTCGACGTGGACGTCCGACGCGGCCGGATCGAGAACCTCGTCGAGGCCGGGTCCCGGGTGCTCGGGCTGAGGGTCATCAAGGACAAGCGGACGGCCGTCGCCAGCTCGTCGGACCTCGAACCGGGGACTCTCCGGCGGCTCGTGCGGAACGCCGTCCGCCGGGCGGAGCTCGCCGAGCCGGACGAGTTCGCCGGTCTCGCTCCCCTGACCCCGTCGGCCGTGGACGCGGCGTCCCTCCGGCTCCACGACCCCGAGGTCCCCGCCCTCGACCCCAAGACGATGATCGGGCTCGCCCTCGAGACCGAGCGGATCGCCCTCGCCGACAAGCGCATCACGAATTCCTACGGCGCCAGCTTCTCGAGCGACGACGCCTCGGTCTTCCTGGCCAACTCGAACGGCTTCTCCGGCCGAGTACTCCGGGACGTATTGCGGCCTGGGCGTCGGACTCCAGGCCGGGGGGACGGACGACCGGGTCGAGGATTCCTGGTATTCGTCGAAGCGGTTCTTTCGGGAGCTCGCTTCGCCCGAGGCCGTCGCCAAGAAGGCCGTGGAACGGACGGTCCGCCAGCTCAAGCCGCGGAAGATCAGGACGAAGAACGTCCCGATCGTCTTCGAGCCCACGATGACCTCCTGGGTCCTGGGATTCCTGTTCGCCTGCGTCGCGGGAACGTCCGTTTATCAAAAATCCTCCTTCCTGTCCGAAAAGCTGGGCCGGAAGATCGCGAACCGCCTCGTCGACGTCGTCGACGACGGCCTCATCCCCGGCGAGCTCGGATCACGGCCGTTCGATTCGGACGGCGTCCCCTGCCGCCGAACGGTCGTCGTCGAGAAGGGCATCCTCCGGAACTTCCTGTGCAACGTCTATGCCGCCCGAAAGCTCGGGCTCGAGACGACCGGGAACGCCGACGGCGGGGGGGTCAGCCCCCACAATTTCTCCCTGGCTCCGGGGACGAGCACCCCCGAGGAGATCATCCGTTCGGTCAAGGAGGGCCTCCTGCTCATCCGGACCTTGGGCCACGGGCTCAACTCCGTGACCGGCGACATCTCCCGGGGCGCTTTCGGCCTGTGGATCGAGAACGGCGAGATCGCCTTTCCTGTCTCCGAGATCACCATCTCGGGGAACCTCGGCGCCCTCCTCGAAGGCATCGAGATGGTCGGGAACGACCTCGAATTTCTGAGCCCTGTCGCCGGCCCGACCATCAAAGTCGACGGGATGACCGTGGCCGGCGAATAGCCGGCGTCCCGCTCTCGATTTTGCTTGACAAGCGCTCCCATTCCCTATTATTTTTTATCTTACCCACGTTGGGATCAAGACCAAGAGGAGGGAAAATGCATAAGAGGCTTGCGACAGGGATCTTTGTCGCCGCTGGCATCGTTTTGTTCCTTGGGATGACCGGACAGACGGTCAAACGCGTGGAGCCGCTCGTCCCGCCCGCCGCGATGGGCGACGGCACCATGGTCGACGAAACCCCGTCCGCGTGGTTCGTCGAGTTCACGGCTCCGCCGCTCGCCGACGGGGGAGCGGTCATGACCATCAGGGAAGAGCGGTCGACCTTCCTGGCCGCGGCCAAGAAGGCCGGGCTGAGGTTCACCTCGCGGCGCAGCTTCGAATCGCTCTGGAACGGCGTCTCGCTCCAGATCGAGCGGAGTCAGTTGCCGTTGCTCGCCAAGATCGCCGGGGTCCGGAAGCTCTACCCCGTGATCCAGATCACCGTCCCGAAAGGGCACCCGGGTGAAGAGACCGACCTGGCCACCGCCCTCGCCATGACGGGCGCCGACATCGTCCAGAACGAGCTCGGCATCACGGGCAAGAACATCCGCGTCGGCCTCATCGACACGGGCATCGATTATCATCACCCCGATCTCGGCGGCGGGTTCGGGCCGGGGCACCGCGTCTACACGGGGTACGACTTCGTCGGCAAGCTCTACAACGCCGACCCGACCTCCCCGTCCTACGACCCCATTCCCAATCCGGACAATGACCCCGACGACGAAGCCGGCCACGGGACCCATGTCGCCGGCATCATCGGAGCGAACGGCGTCATCAAAGGCGTCGCGCCCGGCGTCAGGTTCGGGGCTTATAAGGTCTTCGGCCAGGAGGGCTCGACGGAGGCCGACATCATGCTGGCGGCGATGGAACGGGCGCACCATGACGGCATGCAGGTCGTCAACATGAGCATCGGCTCCGCGTATCAGTGGCCGGAATACCCGACGGCCAGGGGCGCCGACCGGCTCGTCGGCCGGGGCGTCGTGGTCGTCTGCTCCATCGGGAACAACGGCGCCAACGGTCTCTATTCCGCCGGGGCCCCCGGCGTCGGCGAGAAGGTGATCGGCGTCGCGTCCTTCGATAATTCGCATGACTATCTGCCATACTTCACCATTTCGCCGGACAACACGGCCATGGGGTACGCGACGGCGACCGGAGCACCGGCCCCTCCGACCAGTGAAACAGGCTGGTTGGCCCGGACGGGAACGGCCTTGTCGACCAACGACGCCTGCGACCCGCTCCCGGCAGGGAGCCTTGACGGCATGATCGCTCTGGTCCGCCGCGGCACATGTTCGTTCTATCAGAAGGCCATCAACGCCTTCAATGCCGGGGCGCTGGGCGTCGTCCTCTATAACAACACGACGGGTCGCGTGAGCCCGACCGTGGTCGGGACCCCCGCCGTCACCATCCCCGTGATCGCCATCACGGCGGAGGACGGAGTCCTCATCGACAGTCGGTTGGCTTCGGGCCCCGTGCAGATGACCATGAACGGCGAGTATGCTTCCTTCCCCTCCTCAACGGGGGGGCTAATCTCGTCCTTCAGCTCATTCGGGCTCGCGCCCGACCTCAGCTTCAAGCCGGACATCGGGGCTCCCGGCGGGAATATCCGCTCCACGTATCCCGTGGAGCTGGGGAGCTACGCCAACCTGTCGGGGACGTCGATGTCCACGCCGCACGTCGCGGGCGCCGTGGCCCTTCTGCTCCAAGCCAAGCGCGGCACGCCCGCCAAGGAAGTTCGGGCGATGCTCCAGAACACCGCCAAGCCCAAGAACTGGTACGGGAATCCCGGGCTCGGGTACCTTGAGAACGTCCACCGCCAGGGCGCCGGCATGCTCGACATCGACGGCGCCGTGGAGGCGACGACGACGGTCGAGCCCGGGAAGATCGCCGTCGGCGAGGGCGGGGCCAAAAGATATACCATCAGCGTCAGGAACGGGACAAGGTTCGGCGTCACATACGAGCTCTCCTATGAAAACGCCCTTTCGACCGGCGGGACCATTACGCCCAGCTTCTTTGTTTCCGACGCCTCGGTAAAGTTCTCCAATCCCACGGTCTACGTCCCGGCCGGCGGCGTCGGCAAGTTCCGGGCGACGATCATTCCTCCGTCCGGACCCGCCTTGGGCCAGTACGGGGGCTACATCGTCCTGAGGCGAATAAGTGAAGTGGACGCCGGCCCGGTGGGCCCGACATATCGAGTCCCGTTCGCGGGCTTCGTGGGTGATTATCAATCGATCGTCTCCATGCCGCCCACCGGCTACGGCTTCCCGTGGCTGGCCCAGCTCTCCGGCGGCTCCTATACCAATATGTCGGCCGGCGGCACTTTCACGATGGTCGGCGACGATGTTCCCTATATCCTGCTCCACCTCGAACATCAGGTCCGCCGCCTGATCATGGACGTCTACGACGCCGACACGGCCAAGTCCATGCATCGGGCCTACGATTTCGAGTACCTCGGCCGCAACAGCACCGCGACGGGTTTCTTCGCTTATTCATGGGACGGGCACACGTCGTTGCCCGGGCACGATTTCGTCCTCCCGGACGGAAGGTACGTGATCCGGGTCAAGGTCCTGAAAGCGCTCGGCAACCCGGCGAACCCGGCCCATTGGGAGAAGTGGACCTCTCCGGTCATTACGATCGACCGGCCGTAGCTAAGGGGAGCGCTCCGGGCCGGGTCCCGGGGCTCAAGATGACATCGGCTCCCGCCCTCACCGTCCGGGACGGTGAGGGCGGGAGCTTTTTTTAAACGCTAAAATCCGTTCAGGTGCAGGACGTCCCCCTGTTTCCGTTTCGGCACGTGGAGGGTCCCCTCTGCGTCCTTCCAGTAGCGGCAGGAATCCGCATAATCTTCGGCGACCGGGGATTCGGCGGGAAAGCCCAGGGCGAGGACGGAGTCGATCCTGTAAGAGGCCGGGACCTTCAGGATATCGCGGAGCCTGTCCCTGTCGACGGATAGGAGCCAACAGCTCGCGACGCCCTCGCCGGCCGCAGCCAGGATCATGTTCTCCTGCGCCGCACCGACGTCGTATTCGAACATCTTCTCCCGGACCTCGGCGTTGACCAGGACGACCACGTAGGCCGTCGGCTCACGGCCGGGAGCGGGGTTCCCCGCCGGGGCGATGTAGGCCGCCCATTTCAGGCATGGGAAGACCGCCGCGCGGACGGAGGGCTCGTCCACGAGGATGAACTCGAGCGGTTGGAGGTTGGCGGCCGACGGGGCGAGCCGGGCGGCGTTCCCCAGGCGCTCGAGGAGAGCGCGCGGGACAGGTGCCGGGTCGAACTGCCTCACCGTCCTTCTCGCGACGATCAGATCATAGATGGGCTTCATGGTTCACCTCCGCGGGCCGAAGATCCAGCATGCGCTTTTTGCGCGCCGGCCGCAAGGCGCGGCCGGGACCTATCTATCCGTCTCCGTCTTCGGGGCCTTGGCCATGAAAAGGACGGTCGACGCCAGGAGCAACAGGCCCGCGCTGACATACATCCCCCTGTATCCCACCCGGTCGGACACCCAGCCGAAGAGCGGGGCGCCGATGCCCATGCCCACGTCGAACAGGGAAAGGTACAGGCTGATGGCGAGTCCCTTGTTCTCACGACCGAGGTAATCGATGATATAGGTGCTCAGGGCGGGAAAGATGAGCCCCTGGCCCAGGCCGCCGACGAAGCCCGTCAGGATGAGCAGGCCGAGAGTGCGCACCCGGGAAAGGACGAAGAGGTTCAGGCCGATGACGACCGCGGCCAGGACGACGATGCGCTTCCGTCCGTAGCGGTCCGAAAGGTCGGCGATGCTGAAGCGGGTCAGGATGGCGGCCAGCGAAAAGACCAGGAAGAACGGCCCCACCCGCGCGATGCCGACCGACTTCCCGAACAGGGCGACGAAATAGATCATCGTCCCGCGGACGGCCCCGTGAAAAACGGGCATGGCCGAGATGACGAGCAGGGCCGCCGCCGGCACGGCCCTGAGATGTCGCGGCCCGCCCGGGGAAGGCCCTCCGCGCCGCTCCGGGGGCGCCTTGGGGGTCAGGGCCAGGAAGGCGAGCGCGGCCACGAGAAAGGCCAGGGCGGCGTCGAACATCCCGCCGTACCCGACCGTGCGGATGAGCTCTTCGGCCAGGAGAGGCCCGAGGGCGTTGGCGACGAGGCCCGCGACGCCGATGATGCCCATCGACCGGGCCAGGCTCGAGGCGGGGGCGAAGTCCGAACAGACCGCGATCGTCGCGGTCATGGCGACGCCCCAGCCGACGCCCGAAACCGCCCGGAGGAGGAACGGGAACGCGCCGGCGTCGCGGACGAGGTGGAACAGGGGCACGGTCGCCGCGAGGACGGCGATGCCGGCGAGCGCGAAACGCCTCCCGCCCCGGACGTCGATCAGCCGGCCGAATACCGGACGGGCCAGGATGGCCAGGACGCTGTGGATCCCCATGATGAGCCCGACCCGGCCCTTGGAGGGACCGAATCCGCCCAGGAACAACGGCAGAAGGAAGAACATGGACACGGACATGTAGAGGAACGTAGTAGCCGAACAGGGCGATGATGAAGTCCCTGTTCCAGAACGTCCTGAGGCCCGCGTCCCGTTCATTCATCAGGGACCGATTTTAGGACATTGCCCGGGCTTTCACAAGCCGCGGGCGGAAGCCGGCCGCGGCTTCCCGGGCTCCGGGAGGAGGGATAATGCTGGCTGTTTAATCTGGGGAAATTAAGTAAAAGGGATATTGAAGGAGGGTATCTTCGATATTCTCTATACAGCCAGCCAAATAGAGCTTTGATGCCATTATAGCACGGACCTCCGGAAAATCAAGGCTCGCCCGGGCCGCCCCGGCCGGGGAATTGACGTTCCCGACCGGGTGTGATAAAAACGGGAGACATAAAGGAGCCCAAGCCGGACAGGACCATGAAGACCACGACAACGACCATCCGTAAACAGGCGACGCCCGCCTTCCTCATCGTGCTCGGCTGCACGATCAACGGGCCTGGCCTACGCCCTGTTCCTCATCCCCCACCACTTCGTCCCCGGCGGCGTCTCGGGCCTGGCCATCATCCTGAACTATTTCTTCAAGCTCCCGGTCGGCGCGATGATCATCGTCCTCAACATCCCCATCTTCCTCTTCGGCCTCAGGACCATGGGCAAGAAATACGTCCTGAAGAGCCTGGTCGGCATGATCGTCTCGTCGGTCATGATCGACGTCTTCTACGAGGTCCTCAAGGTCCGGTCGGCGACCGACAACAAGGTCCTGGCCTCGATCTACGGCGGCATCCTGCTCGGCATCGGCCTGGGGATCGTCTTCCGGGGCCGGGCCTCGACGGGCGGCTCCGACATCGTCGGCATGGTCGTCAGCAAGTACACCGGCATGTCCATCGGCTTCGGGATCATGGTCACCGACTTCGTCATCATCTCGGCCTCGGGCTTCGCCTTCCGCAGATCTCGAGGCGCCGCTCTACGGCTACATCGTCCTCTTCCTCTCGACCAAGGTCATCGACATGATCCTCGAGGGCTGGAACTACTCCAAGCTCGTCATCATCACGTCCAACCGGACCGCCGAGATCGAGGACTTCATCCTGAACACGCCTCGAGCGCAGCGGGACGGCCCTCCGGTCGCGGTCCCTCTACCTCAACCGCGAGGGCGAGATCATCCTGACGGTCATCCACCGCAAGCAGCTGGCCGAGCTGCGGGACTTCATCCGGGAGATCGACCCCCAGGCCTTCGTCATCATCAACGACACCTACGACGTCCTCGGCAAGGGCTTCAAGTCGACGCTCTTCACCTGATCCCTCCCCGGGCCCCCGGGGCGTCGGCGCCCCGGCTTGATTTCGGGCCTTCCCCTGTGATACCTAGAGAGCAGTCACTCCGCGATCGATGGAGGCCGGCATGCTGCATTTCGAAGAGACGTTCATGGATTTCCTTCTGGAACACCAGGAACGCCACAACCGGACCTATCATTTCCTCATCCTGATGAACTCCCTGCTCAATGCCGCCAAGCGCATCCAGCACTATTATCTCACCGGCGCCCTCCGGGGGAACCTCGGGCTGGCCGGCTCGACCAACGTCCAGGGCGAGGCGGTCCTCCAGATGGACCAGATCGCCAACGAGGTCGTCAAGCACTATCTGGCGAGCTCCGGCCGCGTCATCCATATCGTGAGCGAGGAGGAGAAGGACATCGTCCCGATGAACGTCGAAGGCGGGCGGTACTTCGTCTATTTCGACCCGATGGACGGATCGGCCAACGTCCCCCACAACCTCCCGGTCGGGTTCCTCTTCGGCATCGCCAAGAAGAACCTCGACGGCCCCGAGGACGGCCACCTCCGGGCCGGACGGGAGTACATCGCCTCGGGCATGTTCGTCATCCCCACCGGGACCTTCACCATCGCCCTGCGGAACGCCGGCTGCTGGCGGTTCCACATCGACGAGGTCATGAACTACGTCAAGCCGACGCGGATGCTCCTGCCGGAGGACCCGAAGACCTGGGAGCTGTCGTTCAACTCGGCGAACCGGGAGACGTTCGCCCCCGGGGTCCGGGAATGGCTCGCCGAAAAAGAGAAGGGCTACGCCTTCCGCTACCTCGGGGCTCTGGCCGGGGACTTCCACCGCATCCTGACCAACGGCGGGCTGTTCCTGTACCCGGCCATCGTCAACCACCCGGACCCGTCCAAGAACCGGCCGAAGGGCAAGCTGAGGCTGATGTACGAGGCGGCGGTCACGGCATTCATGTGCTGCGAGGCCGGGGGAAGCGCGATCGACGAGGACGGGACGCCCATCCTGTCCATCGTCCCCCAGAAGCCCCACCAGCGGACGGCGCTGTATCTCGGGTCCAAGCCGCTGGTCGAGGAGATCCGCGCGGTCCTGGTGTCCAAGGGCTAGCCGGCCGCGTCCGGCCGGGCTCCCGCGCCCGGCTCTTCTTTTACGGCCTCCGGGATTGGGATATAATGGCCCCGGTCGACGTTCGACACCCCGAAGAAAGGACATCGGTGACATCATGAGCACGCTCCCGGACCTCCTGGACGAAAAACCTCGGACCGTCCCGACCTTCGATCCCGGCTTCCGGCCGATGGGCCCGGCATTCCTGAAGTACCGGAAGGCCGTCGAGGCTTCGGGCAAGGGCGTCCCCCTCAGGATCGGCGTCGAGAGGGAAAAGGGCCTCGTCTCGATCTACGAGACGGAGGTCTTCCCTCCGGAGGGCGCGACCGACGCGGCGACCGGGTACTACGCCGAAAGGATCGTCAAGTTCCTGCTCTGGTCGCGGGGCGGCTGGAGGGTCCACTTCCAGGGCCCGACAGGACATCGCGGAGCTCATCCGGAAGACCTACGCGCCTGACGGCGCCCGCGCCTTCGACGTCGCCCTCATGGGCCGCGTCTACGAACAGCCGTTCGAGGTCGTCCCCGCCGGGCCCGAGGGACTTCCGCCGCTCCCGGGAGAGCGAGTCCGCTCTCGGCGGCCATCTCGACGGCTGCCGCATCGGCTTCGACCTCGGCGCCAGCGACTACAAGGTCGCGGCCGTCATCGACGGCGAGCCCGTCTTCAGCGAGGAGATCCCCTGGACGCCGGGCGAGCAGGCCGACCCCGAGTATCACTACGCGCACATCCAGGACGGCCTGAAGAAGGCCGCCTCCCACCTGCCCCGCGTCGACGCCATCGGCGGCAGCTCGGCCGGGATCTCATCGACAACCAGGTCCGGATCGCCTCGCTCTTCCGCTCGGTCCCGGCGGACGTCTTCGAGCCGCAAGGTCAAGGACATCTTCGACCGTCATGGCGGCCGAATGGGGCGTCCCTTTCGAGGTCATCAACGACGGCGAGGTCACGGCCCTGGCCGGGACGATGTCGCTCGGCGACACGGCCGTGCTCGGCGTGGCCATGGGCTCGAGCCAGGCCGGCGGCTTCCTCGACGACGACGGCCACATCCCCGGCTGGCTCGACGAGCTCGCCTTCGCCCCGGTCGACCTCAGCCCCGACGGCCGTCGCCGACGAGTGGTCCGGCGACCGCGGCGTCGGCGCCAATTATTTCTCCCAGCAGGCCGTCGAACAAGCTGGCCCTCGCGGGCCGGCATGTCCTTCCCGGAGGACATGCGCTGCCCGAACGGCTCAAGGAGGTCCAGGCGCTCGTCGACCAGGGGCGACATGCCGGCGGCCCGGCGGATCTTCGAGGACGATCGGCGATCTACCTCGGCTACACCGTCCCCTTGTACGAGATGTTCTACGACTTCAGGAACCTGCTCGTCCTCGGACGGGTCATGTCCGGGGCCGGGCGGGGACATCATCATGGACAAGGCCGGCGAAGGTCCTGCGGCACGAGTTCCCCGAGACCGCGGCGCGGGTCCGCCTCCATCTCCTCGACGAGAAGAGCCGCCGCGTCGGCCAGGCCGTCGCCGCGGCCAGCCTGCCCCGCATCCGATAAGGAAAAAAGCCATGGAGATCATCATTCAACCCGACAGCCGGGCCGCGAGCCTCATCGCCGCCCGCATCATCGCCCGCGTCGTGCGGGAACGGACGCACCCCGTGCTCGGCTTGGCCACCGGCAGCACGCCTCTCCTGGTTTACGAGGAGCTCGTCCGCATGCATCGCGAGGAAGGCCTGAGCTTCGCCCGGGCGACGACCTTCAACCTCGACGAGTACGTCGGGTTGGCCGCCGGCCATCCTTCCTCCTTCCACACGTTCATGGACCGGAACCTCTTCGATCACATCGACGTGCCCCGGAAGCGCATCCATATCCCGGACGGCCTGGCCGCGGATATCCCGGCGTTCTGCCGGGCTTACGAGGAGGAGATCCGGTCCTCCGGGGGCATCGACGTCCAGGTCCTCGGCATCGGGACCGACGGCCATATCGGCTTCAACGAGCCGTCCTCTTCCCTCGCTTCGAGGACCCGGATCAAGACGCTCACCGAGCAGACCCGCAAGGACAATGCCGGCTCCTTCGGCGGCGAGGCCAATGTCCCCTACCATTGCCTGACGATGGGCGTCGGGACGATCATGGACAGCCGGATGTGCCTGCTTCTGGCCTTCGGCGGGAAGAAGGCCCGGGCCGTCGCCGCGACCTGCGAAGGACCGGTCACGGCCATGGTCCCCGCTTCGGCTCTGCAGATGCATCCGCAGGGCCATCGTCCTTCTCGACCGTGAAGCGGCCTCGGAGCTTAAAAAGGCCGAATATTACCAATGGGTCTACGCCCACAAGCCGGAGTGGCAGAAACACTAGATTCGGAGGAAACGACCTCCGGGGAGGAATGGAGATGCCCGTGAAAGACATGCCCAAGCTGACGGCTCGCGAGCTGGGCGGCCTCGCCTCGCCCTCGCGCCGGGACTTCATAAGGAACGCCGGCCTGGGGGGGGCGGGCCTCCTCATCGGCGGCCGGTTCCTGGTCCGGCAGGTCTGGGCCCGGCCGGAGGGAGAGAAGACCGTATTCTCGATGATCGTCGTCGACTTCAACAAGTGCGCCGGCTGCCGGACCTGCGAGACAGCCTGCTCCTCGTTCAATCACACGACGGTCGTCGACGGGAAGGAGCTTCCGGGGCTGGGGAATCCCTCGCTCTCCAATATCCGGGTCCTGCCCTTCAACCCGGACGTCGATGTCCCGGTCACGTGCCTCATGTGCGAAGACGCGCCCTGCATCGCGGCCTGTCCCGTCGAGCCCGGCGCGAAGACCGGCTGGAAGGCCCTCTACAGGGACGGGAAGCTCCCCGTCCTCCATAACGACCTCGAGCGCTGTATCGGCTGCGGCTCGTGCGCCGAGGCCTGCCGGACGAAACGGGTCGGAGCGATCGTCCCCAACCCCGAGAGCAACAAGCCCGAACGGACATGCACGCTCTGCGGAGGGGACCCGCAGTGCGTGAAGAACTGTCCGTACGGCGCCCTGAGCCACGTGGTCGGAGGCGCGGACGGGAAGCATTACGGTCTCGCGCCGGAGGAGATCGCCGAAGCCCTGGCCAAGCTCTGGTACGGAAAAGGATGAGGAGGATCCCATGACGACCACCGCCTTCCCCGGATATCACGGAGCCCTCCTCGAGGTCGATCTGACGAGCGGAACATCGGCCAAGGTGCCGCTCTCCCGAGAGGACGCGCGCCTCTATATCGGCGGCCGCGGCCTGGGGATGAAGCTCCTCGCCGACCGGCTGAAACGCCCGGGAGCCGACGCCCTCGGGCCGGCGAATCCCCTGCTCTTCATGCCGGGACCGTTCTCGGGATTCCCCATCCCTTCGGCGTCCCGGACCTGCGTCGTGACCAAGTCGCCGCGCACCTCGCCCTTGAGATCGCCGTTCCCGAAAGCCTCCACGGTGAGCTACGCGAACATGGGCGGGTTCTTCGGGCCGGAGGTCAGGTTCGCCGGCTACGACGGGATCGTGGTGACGGGGCGGGCCGCCGGACCCGTCTATATTCACATCGACGACGACAAGGTCGAGGTCCGCGACGCCTCGAAGTACCGGGGCCTCGGCACGGACGAATTCGACCGCCGCTTCACCGAAGACCTCGGGGACCGGCGATTCCGGACCTGCTACATCGGGCCGGCCGGGGAGAACCTGGTTCCCTACGCGTCCATCCTGAACACCGCGGCCCGGGCCGCCGGCCGGGGCGGCGTCGGCTGTGTCATGGGCGCCAAGAACCTCAAGGCCATCGCCGTGCGGGGGACCGGCATGCCCGGGGTCGCCGACCATGAGAGGTTCCTGTCCGTCCTGGCCTCCGTCCGGAAGGACTTCCGGGCCAGCTTCCCCGAAGGATACGGGTTCGACCGCTGGCGCCGCTACGGGACGGCGGCGGCCCTGCTCAGCGCCAGCGCAAACGGTGTCATGGCCGTAAAGAACTATTCCCTGGGAACGTTCGAGGACGTCGACGCGATCTCGGGCATCGCCGCCGAGAGGGAGATCTGGAGCCGGGATTTCGCGTGCTATTGCTGTCCCCTGAGCTGCAAGAAGGCCGGGGTGGTCCGGGGCGGCCGCTACGCCGGCCTCGTCCACGACGGCCCGGAATACGAGACCGGCGGCATGATGGGCTCGAACCTGATGATCAACGACCTCGGCGCCATGATGAAGGCCATCTTCGAGGTCGACGACTGCGGCCTCGATCAGATCTCCACGGGCAATGTCATCGGGTTCCTGATGGAAGCTTACGAGAAGAAGCTCGTCGACAGGGCTTTCCTGGACGGGATCGACCTCACCTGGGGGAACGCCGACGCGGTCCTGGCGATGGTCCGGAAGATCGCCCGGCGCGAGGGCGTCGGCGACCTTGCCGCCCGGGGCGTCAAGGCCCTGGCGGCCCGGGTCGGCGGCGGCTCCGAGCGCTTCGCGGTCCATTGCAAGGGTCACGAATTCGCCGCCTGGGACCCCCATCGGACCATGGACCTGGCCCTGTCCTATGTCACCGCCAGCCGCGGCGCGTGCCACCTCAATTCGGGGACGGCCCGCGGCCAGGACGACTACGTCGCCATGGACTCGCTCGGCGTCTGCATGTTCGCCCAGGACGGGTTCGGGAAGGACGGGTTCCGCGATCTCCTGACGGCCATCACCGGGATCGATTGGACCGAGGCGGAATATCTGAGGGCCGGAGAGCGCATCTATAACCTGGAGCGGGCGTTCAACGTCCGCGAGGGATTCTCCCGGGACGACGACGCCCTCCCCGCCCGGTTCTTCGACGACCCGCTCGGCACGGGCCCCGGCAAGGGCGCCGTCCTCAAGCGGGACGAGTTCGAGAAGAAGTTGACCGAGTACTATCGGGATAGGGGCTGGGACGAGAAGACCGGATGCCCCGCGCCGAAAAAGCTCGCCGAGCTTGGGATCCGGCTCTAGCCGGGCCCGGCCCGCGGATTTGACTTGGAGCTCCCCGGGGATGTATCCTCGGCCAGACACGGGGCTAAGGACGTAGGATGCCTTGCGAATTCTGATCATCACCGAGCACTTCCCCTATCCTCCGATCGCCGGGACCCCCATCCGGACCTTCAATCTGCTCTCGCGGCTCTCCGGGAAGCACGAGGTCTGGCTGGCTTCGCTCGTCCGGGCGCCCGGGGATCCGGAGGCCGAGCGGCGGATGAAGGCGGTCTGCCGAGGGATCGTGACGACGCCCGCCCGGCCGTCGAGGGCCTACGACCGGCCGGCCGAGGCCCTTCGATATCTCATGAGGGGAAGGCCTATCGAGCTTCGGTTCTATATGTCCGGCGAGTTCGCCGCGAAGATCCGCCATCTCGTCTCCGAGGTCGATTTCGATGTCGTGGAGATCATCGACTCCTATATGGCGCTATACCTGGAGGTCCTTCCCGAGGAGCTGAGGCGGAGAGCCGTCCTCACGTTCATCGACGTGGTCCACAGCAGGGCCGAGCGCATCAGCAGGCTGGAAACGAAGCCGGGCCGAAAGCTGCGGAACCTGCTGTATAGCCGCATGATGCGCCGCTGGGAACCCCGCTATGCCGGGAGGTTCGCCCGATGTATCGCCGTTTCCGCCTCCGACCGGAGCCTGCTCCTTTCGGCCAACCCCGGCCTGAACATCGATCTCGTCCCCAACGGCGTGGACGCCCGCGAGTTCCGGCCCCTCCCCGAACCTCCCTCGGCCCAGTCCCTCGTTTTCGTGGGCAACATGGGGTACCGGCCCAACGTCGACGCGATGAACTGGTTCTGCGACCGGATCCTCCCGCGCCTCCGGCGCGAGCTCCCGGGCGTCGAAATGTGGATCGTCGGCAAGAATCCGACGCCGGAGGTGACGCATCTCGACGGGGACGGCGTGCACGTCACGGGCCGCGTTGACGACCTGAAGCCGTTCTATCAGCGAGCCTCCGTCGCCGTCGTGCCCCTGCGCGGGGGAGGCGGAACGAGGCTGAAGATCCTCGAAGCGATGGCGCTCGGCCGGCCGGTCGTTTCGACGGCCATCGGCTGCGAGGGGTTGGAGGTCGAGGACGGCAAGCACCTCTTGATAGCCGACGACCCCGAGGCGTTCGCGGACGCGACCTTGCGCCTGTTGAGGGATGAGGAGATCAAAGCGCGTCTGACGCACGCCGCCCGGGCGCTCGTCGAAGAAAAGTACGATTGGGACGTCATCGTCGAACAGCTCATGCGGGTCTATGCGGAAGTGGCGAAGTGACGAAACCTCCGGACAGCCGCCGCTTGACCTGGGTCTATCCGGACGCGCTCGGCCGGGCGATGGACGCGGGGACATGGCTGAATACGACCCGGGAGCTTCGCCGGGCGGGATGGGACGTGAAGCTCATCTCGGCCGGGCCATCCGGTTCCGGGCTGATCCGCGGGCTCGAGGTGTTCGGGATCAGCCGGCCGAACATCCCCGTGCTCAGACAGGTCGTCTATCATCTTCGAGTCATTCGCCGTCTCCGGAAGGACCGGGCGACGACCGACGTGGTGCTATTTCACGAACGGTCCGCGCTTTGGCTTCTTCCCCTTCGGGCATGCCTGGGCCGACCGGGCCGGCGGCCGCTCCTGGTCATGGATTCACGCTCGCTGCCGATGCCGCCCTTGATCAGCGGCTCCCGGCGCGACAGGGCCCACGCGCGGGCCTATGGCCTCGCGCATCGGCTGGCCGACCGTTATGCCGACGGCCGGCTGGCCATCACCCGGCGCATGGCGGAGGCGATAAAGATCCCCGCGGACCGGCTCTTGGGCATCTGGCCCTCCGGCGCCGACATGGAACCATTCGTGTCCTCACGGGACCAAAGAACCCGGCCCGCCCCCGGCGGCCCCGTCCATATCGTCTATCACGGCTCCCTTCACTCCGAGCGCAACCTGATATCGTTGTGCAGGGCCGTTGCCCGGGCCAACGCCGAAGGGATGTCCTTCACGCTCACGCTCGCCGGGGACGGGACGGAACGAGCCGCCTTGGAAGAACTCGCGGTCCGCTCCGGCGGAAGCATCCGCGTCCTTCCCCCCCTCCCCTTCTCCGACGTTCCGGCCCTGCTCGCGGCCGCCCACATCGGGGCCCTGCCCTTCCCCGACGAGGAAAAATTCCGGGTGAGCAGTCCGATCAAGATGTTCGAATACATGGCCGCGGGCCTGCCGCTCCTGCTGACCCGTATCGCCTGCCATACCGACGTTGTCGCCGACGGCGCCTACGCGTTCTGGGCGGAGGGGGGGGACGAAGCCGGCTTGCTCGACGCCCTGCGCAAGGCCTGGGCGTCGCGGGGGGAGCTCGGAGCGATGGGGGAGCGCGCCGGCGCCGCCGTGAGGAGGGTGGACCTGGAAGGCTTCCGCCGAGAAGCTGATGCAGGCTCTGGAAACGGGCCTTTCGGCCCGGAAAACGGAACGGGGCCCCGGCAATTTCGTGTTCTCCCTCGATATGGAGCTGGCATGGGGGACCCTGGATTGGGCTCGTCTCCGCTCGAAGAGGACCTCCAGGGACGCCGCGAAGGAGAGAGACTCCGTCCGCCGCCTGCTCGACCTGATGGATGAGTTCGGCATCGCGGCGACCTGGGCCGTCACGGGTCATTTGTTCTATGAAAAGTGCGAAGAATGCGGGACCTGCCCTTTGCTGGCGTTCGAGGGAAAGGACGCTTGCTACGATAAAATATGGAGGACGCGGGACCCGATGTGGTACGGGTCCGACGTCGTTGACATGATCGTCTCCAGGGGAGACCGCCATGAGATCGCCTGTCACGGTTACGTGCACAGGCTGTTCGACGGGATGAGCCGGGACGAGGCCGGATTCGAGGTCCGCGAATGGCTTCGACTGGCGGGACGAAGGGGTCTCGCCCCTGGAACGGTCATTTTTCCGCAAGGAAGGATCGACCACCTTCCCCTGTTCCGAGAGTCCGGTTTCATCTGCTATCGCGGCAAGGACGTCAGGCATCCGGCCTTCTCGATCCCCATTCTCGGCAAGGCGCTCAATCACGTGAACCTCTTTTTGTCCATGATGACGCCGCGGGTCTTCGGGATCGAAGCCGAGCCCGGGAAATTGGTGGACATACCGTCCTCCCAATGGCTCTTCCGGACGAACCGCCGGGTCGAGACATTCCTGGATGCCCTCGGCCTGCCATTTCTCCGGCTCCGGGGAACGATGAAAGCCGTCGGGCGGGCCGCGGCGGAAAGAAAGACCGTCCACCTTTGGATCCATCCCCATGAAGTGCGGACCGAACGAGGACTGGCAGAAGCTTCGCCTCGTGTTCGGCCGCGTCGCCGGAGAGGTCGCGAAGGGGAGGCTTCGAAGCATTACGATGGCCAATCTGGCGGGCGAGGCCTTGAGCTCGGCCGGAAAGAAGGGGCCCGCCTCATGAAGGTCGTCTATGTCCTGCTCCATTTCCCGAAGCTGACGGAAACGTTCGTCGCCGAGGAGATCCATGCCCTCCTTTCCCGCGATATCGACGTGCGCATCGTTTCGCTGCTAAGGGCCGGCTCCGGGCCCGCGCAACCCCTCTCCGGGGAATTGATGAACCGCGTGCGCTATGCGCCTGGCCTTCTGAGCGTGCGTCTATGGCGGGCGCATTTATTCTATCTGGTCAGATCGCCTCGACTTTCGTTCGGCTTGCTCGCCGGACTCATCTCCCAACCCTCCCCCAAGGCGCCCGTGACGTCGTTTTTCAAGCGCCTCGCGATCTATCTCAAGGCCGTCTCGGTCGCGTACGAACTCAGAGACAGCGACGTCAGCCTTCTGCACGCACATTTTGCCTGGCTGTCGGGGGCGGCGGCCTGGATCATGGCCCGCCTTCTGAAGAAGCCCTTTACCGTGACCGTGCACGCTTACGATATCTATTCGCCCCAGAACGACTATTTGCGCCTGGTCACCCGCGAGGCAAGCCATGTCGTCGCCATCTCCGAATATAACCGGCGGCATATCGAGGCTTTGAGGACGGCCGCGCCGCGGGACATATCCGTCATCCACTGCGGGGTGGACGTCAAGAAGCTCGATGCGGAATCTGTGCGGCAACAGGAACGCCCCGGACGGGGCCCTCTGAAGATCCTGACCGTAGGCAGTCTCGTGCCGAAGAAGGGGCATCGCGTCCTCGTCGCCGCGTGCCAAAGGCTCGAAAAGTCGGGTCTGGACTTCAGGTGCACGATCATCGGCAGCGGTCCCGAAGGCCCGGCCTTGAGCAGGCAGATCGACGGCGCCGGGCTCCGGCCCAGGATAGAGATGCGGGGGGCCCGATCGCTCCCCGAGATCGCTGATGCCTATCGCCGGCACGATCTCTTTGTCCTGGCATGCCAGGTCGCCCCTGACGGAGACCGGGACGGCATCCCCGTCGTCCTCATGGAGGCGGGCATGATGGGCTTGCCGCTCGTCTCGACCACCGTCTCGGGGATCCCGGAGCTGGTCCTCCACGCGCAAACGGGGTGGCTGGTGCCGCCGGGGGACGACGCCGCGCTGGCTGAGGCGATCGCCCTGTTGGCGGCGGACCCGGGCCTGCGGGCTCGCCTGGGGGAGAGCGCGAGGGCGTTCGTCCGTTCCCGGTTCGGGATCGAACAGAGCGCCGAACGGCTCGCTTCCCTTTTTCGCGAAGTTTCGGGGCGACCCGTGAGCGACGATACGAAGATATAGAACCGGCTGGTAAGAACGAAACGAAGGGAGAAAAACGATGTCGCCCCGGCTGACGAGAGAGAATATCTTTGACGCGGCCTGCCTGCTGGCAGGCAAAATGGGAAGGCTCTTCGGGGTTCGCCTCGAACGTCCGGTCCTGATCATCGGGAGCGGGCGATGTGGAACGACGCTCCTCGTCCGGATCCTCCATACGCATCCGGGCCTGGCCGGATTTCCGGGGGAGGCCAACGAGCTCTGGCACCCCAAGCTCGAGCCGTTCGAGTCCGCCTCGCTGAATATCCCTCCCATCGAGGTCGATCCCAGGGGCTTCACCGACGCCTCGATCGCGCACTGGCCATCGAAGCACGGCGATTCGGTCCGGGATACGTTCAGCGGATACCATCTCGTCAAGGGGCCCTCGAAGGCTTTTTTCTCGAAGAGCGCCATGATCTCTTTCATGATCCCCAAGATCCTCGAGATCTTTCCGGATGCCCGGCTCATCCATATCTACAGGTCCGGACCATCCGTGGTCGAGTCCTACTTCAAGAAGAATTTCGGCAAGTACACCCGTTTCTCCTATCCCGAGAAGGAGTACCGCCGCATTTGCGCACGGTACTGGAACGATTGCATCCTGGAGATCGACAGGCGGGAGAAGGAGCTTTCCCTCTCCGCGAAGGGCCAGTTCCTGGAATTCAGCTACGAAGGTCTCTGCGAGAGGCCGAGGGCGATCATGGACGAGGTCGCGCGGTTCATCGGCATCGCCCCGGACGGCTTCGGTTTCGACCTCTCGCAGGTTTCGAGCCGGAACGAAAAGGTGGGAGACTACAAGAACGACCCGGAATGGGCCGGCCTACTGGAGCTGATGTCTCCCGGCATGAAGATGAAGGGTTACGATCCAGCCCATCGGCCATCCTGAGAGGTCCGGTATCGGGCCCCGAGGAACGCCTCGCTGACATATTCTCCCGCGCGGGCGTCGAGGTCCCGGTCCGTCGAGGGATCGGAAGCCGACGGATCGGGGCCCACCCCTCAATGCCTGTGCAGGTCCTTGTGCATGATCTTCCGGATCTCATGCAGTCTGTCGTCGGCGGGCAGGTCGGACAGCATCCGGTTCATGAACTCGTCGTCCTCCTTCTCCAGGAGACGGGCGACGTAATCGATGACGTTCGGGGGAAAAACGCCCTCCCGCTCGTAAAGCTCGCGCTTCCGGAGAAGGAGCCGGCTCGACTCGACACAGCTCGCCGGGAGCACCGGGAGCGATTCGAGGAGAGCCTTCTCCTTGAAGACGTTCCCTTTGACATAGAGCCTGTCGGCCAGCTCCAGGGGGCCCGATTCCCGGAAGAGCGAAGCGTTCCGATTGAAGGCCCAGTCCGCGGCCATGACGAGCCCCGCGAGAAGGAGGTGGATCATGGCGCTGCCGTCGGGGCTCCTGAGCTCGACGGTCTGCCGGCTCCGGTCGTCCCGGAAGGCGTCCTGCTCCCGGGGATTGACCCGCCGGGCGAGGTCGCCGACGCCCGACCATCCCAGGGGGACGCGGATCATGGCGCTCCGGTTGCGGTCGCTCCAGCAGATCCTCGTGGGCGCTTCCTGGTTGGGGACGAGCCTCAGATAGGCCGAGGAAACCGTATTGCCGAACGCCGTGAGCGAATCCGCATATTCGCAGATGCCGCCGATGAGCCGCCGGGCCTCTTCCGCGAGCTTCCCGTCGGGGCCGGTCATGACGCTCCGGCCCTCCCTGAGGAGCTCCATGTGGAAATGGAGCCCGTTGCCCGCGACGCCTTCCTCGATCTTCGGAGTGAAGGTCGCGACGCAGCCGCGCCGGAAGGCGATGTTCCGGATGAGCCAGCGCCCGATGATGAGGTCGTCCCCCATCTCCTCGACCGGCCGGGGCAGGAACTCCACCTCCAGCTGTTCGGCCCGCTTGCCCCGGATCTCCTCCGTATCACTGTGGACGCTCTCGACGAACCCGACCTCGCCGTGGGCGTACTTCACGGCGCCCGTGATCCGCGAGATCTCGCGGACGATCTCGTTCAGGACGGGACCGCTCCGGAGGTAGGGGGCCGAGGCGTGATAGCCCCTTTGCTTCTGGACCGGATAGGCTTTCGGGCCCGGCTCGCTCATGAGATAGAACTCCAGCTCGCCCAAGGCGCTCATCTCGAGCCCCGAGCTCTTCCGGAAAAGGTCGCAGGCCCGGCCGAGGATATTGTCGGGCGCGTAGGGGACCGGGACTCCATCGCGGCCGAGATACCGGCAGACGAAATCGAGGCTCCCGGCGTCGAACGGATTGAGGAACGCGCTCCGGTAGACGGGGACGATGTAGAGGTCGGATGCTCCCATGTCCACCATCCCCTTGAACAGGGACGAGCCGTCCGCCCGCTCCCCTTCGGCCAGGATGACCTCGGCCGCGCGGGGGGACGTGACGGGCAGGATAAGCTCCTTGAGCTTGCCGTCGACGGCGGTGTAGTGGAATGTGATCCGTTCGATGTCCTTTTCCGCTATGACCTTGAGCATATCCGCCCTCTGGAAGTCGGCGGCGGGCTTGTCGAGGAAGGCGGATACCGGATTCGCCAGGGCGTATCCGAAAGATGAGTTTCCCATGTCTCGTCGCTCCTTATTCCGGTTGACCCCTCGGGAAGGGCTCAATTGTAACGAATACGGGCTCCGGTTATCAACCCGGGACGGCTCGTCCCTCTCAATCGTAGAGAAGATAGGGCCCGCGGAGCGCCCGGAACTCCTCGAGCCCGGCCTCCATCCCGGCCAGGATCTCGGCGACGCCCGTCCCCTTCTCCAGGGCTTCCCTGACCCGGGCTCCCGCCCATGACCTTGTCGAAATAGTCGGCGTGGAACTTGAACTCGGCCGGATAGGCGTCCCGGAGGGCCTTGACGATATGGAGGAAGGTCGCGACGGACCTGAAGGCGGCCCGGTCCGTTACATGGACCTGGGCCCCTCCGCACAAGGTCCCCTGGAACTTGGAGAACGTCGGCGTGAACCAGGCTTCGCGGAACACCACGCCCGGGAGGGCGAGGGCGTTGAGCGTCCTCGTCAGCGCGGCCCCGTCGACCCAGGGGGCTCCGAACAGCTCGAACGGCCGCGTCGTCCCCCTCCCCTCGGAGACGTTGGTCCCCTCGAAGTAGACGAGTCCGGGATAGACGGTGGCGGTGTCCAGGGTCGGCATGTTCGGCGAGGGATACACCCAGGGCAGGCCCGTCTCGTCGTACCACAGGCTCCGCTTCCACCCTTCCATGGGGATGACCGTCAGCTTCGCCTTCACCGGCAGGAACTTGTCGTTGAAGAGGCGGGCCAGCTCGCCGAGCGTCATGCCGTGGCGCGCAGGGATGGGATAGAGGCCGACCGGAGAGCTCGCGCCGGGGTATTCGAGAATGGTCCCCTCGATGTCGACCCCGTTGATGGGATTGGGCCGGTCGAGGAGGATGAACTCGATCCCGCTCTCGGCGCAGGCCTGAAGGGCGTAGGCCATGGTCGAGATATAGGTATAAACCCTCGACCCGACGTCCTGGATGTCGTAGACCATGACGTCGAGGTCCTTGACCATCGAGCCATCCGGGACCTTCCCTTCGGCCCTTGTATCGAACGAGCGCATGTATTCGTCGATGTTCCGGAGCATTCCCGGGTCCGGCTTCATGGATTGGCCGTAGAGGCTGAAGACGGGAATGCCATACTTCTTGTCGAAATAGTAAGGGACGTATTCCCCGGCCTGGGCGTCCCCGCGGACGCCGTGCTCGGGCCCGTAGAGGGCGACGAGCTTGAAGTCGGTCGATCCGGCGAACAGGTCCGATGTCGACTCCAGCCGTCCGTTGATGCCGGAGGGGTTGGTGATGAGCCCGACCCTCTTTCCCTTGACGAGGTCGAGGCGCTTCTCGAACAGGACGTCGACGCCGAGCTTCGTCGGGGCGGACGCGGATACCGCGGCGGGCGCGGGCGCTTCCTTCTTCGGAGCGCAGGCCCAGGGCCCTATGACGGAAATGAGGGCCATGATGAGCACGTGAGGCAGAATGGAACCGGATTTATGCATGACGGCCGCCTTTCATCCCCCATTCTATTCAACCGCGGGATTTATTCAATACGGGAGGACGGACCGCCCCGCGCGAAGAAACCCCTTTTCTCCGGAGGCGGCTCCGTGGAGAGTCCGGGAGGGACAGCCGCTCTCAGCGGCGGATGATCATGTCCGGATCGAACGTATACACCAATCCGGTTATCGGATCGAAGAGCGCCACGAAATATTCGTACCTGCCCTCGGGCGCGTCCTCGGGAACCGAAACCGTCATCCCCCTTTTCGCCTCGACGGAATAGGAAATCTCGGGAAGTGGCGAATCCCATCCGAAATCCACCGCGAAAGGCTGTCCCGTCGCGCATCTCCATGCGATGGAGTCCCGCCTTTTCACGATCAGCTTGTGAGGCAGGCAGAAGATCTGCCGTTTGGCGGCATCGAACCGGATTTCGACCAAATGTCTTGCCATTGTTCCCCTCCTCTGACCTTTATCCTCGCCCCGCGCCCCGCGCGGGACCGGATCTCACTTGTTTCGCGGGCCGTCCGGAGCCTCGGGCACGAGCTTCCGGAAGGCGGGATCGCCGGCCAGCGGGGCCAGATCGGGGTCGTCCTCGAGGTCGGCTGACGTCCCGCCGGAAGCGATGAACTTCGCCGCGGCCGCAAGGGCCTTCCCTCTTATCCTCAGCTGCTCGTAGACAAGGACGGATTTCTTGAGGGTGAAGGGAGAGGCCGGCGCCAGGCGCAGGGCTTCGTCGAGCTCCGTGAGGGCATCCTCCCGTCGCCCCGCATAAGCCAGGTAAAGGGCGAGGCGCGCCCTGAGGGAGGAGTCCGTGGGATTGAACTCCTTCTCCCTGCCGGCGAGGAGGATGGCCTGTTCGTAGGCCTGCAGGGCCTTGCCCGCGTTCCCGGGAACATACCGGTAGGAATCCCCCAGGTTGCCCCAGATCGTCGAGGAGCCCGCATCGGTCCGGACGGACAGCTCGAACATCTTTGCCGCCTCCCCGTAGTGCTTCACGAAGAACTCGACCGTTCCCATGTTGGAATAGGCGTCCGCGTTCGGCCGCACGGCGACGGAGCGTTCGAACATCCTGCGGACGAGATCGTCGCGCTTCATGTTCCAGTAAACGACCATCAGGTTGTTCAAGGCCCGGATATTGTCGGGGGTAAGGCCCAGGACCTTCTGGAACATGGCCTCGGCGTCCTCGAGACGGTTCTGATTCAGATAGAAAACCCCAAGGTAGCTATAGCCCGCCCATCGGCTGGGCTTGAGGGCGATCGCCCTCCGATAGGTTTCCTCGGCTTTGTCCGGCTTCCCGAGGGTTTCCCACGCTTCGGCCAGGCCCAGGGTCGCGTCCTGATTCGAGGGATCGGACGCCAGGGCCGTTTCGAACTCCCGGACCGCTTCCGCGACGAGCCCTCGCCCCCTTTGGATAAGCCCGAGCACCGCATGGACGGACGCCGGGTCGGCGCCCAGCTCGGCCGCCCGGCCGCTGGCTTCGAGGGCGAGGTCGAGGAGCGCCGGGTCCGAAGCCGCCTCCGACCTCTTCCACATGGCTTCGGCCAGGCCGAGGTGCGCCGGGGCAAAAGCCGGGTCCAGCTGGACCGCTCGATGGAACAGGTCGACGGCTTCGGCGAGGCTCACGGGATTTTCGTAGCGTTCGAGCCGGCCTCGGCCCTTGACATAGCATTCGTAGGCCTCGGCGTTCGCGGTCCCGCTCACCGCCAGCCCGCGCCTCTCGCCCGGCGCGATCTCCATATCGAGCATCCGGACGGCGCCTTCGAGAAGGCTCCCCTGGAAGGCGGCGAATCCCGACATCGATCCGGTGACGACCTCCGACCGGACCTGACGCAGGCTCCCGGCTTCGATGAGGTTCATGGTCAGGGTGACCTCGCCGTCCAGGGTCCGGAGGCTTCCGGCGATGACCAGGTTGGCGCCGAATTCCCGCCGCGCCTCCCGGGCGCTCGCGACGCCGCTCGTCCGGACCTCGTTGGCAGGGGCGATCCAGAAGGCCTTCTGGAACCGCTCGAGCCTCGTCAGCTGGCTCGTCAGGACCTCCAAGAAGCCGTCGCAGAGGTCCTGACCCGCCTTCCCGCCGCCCACGTTCAGGAACGGAAGGACAAGGAGGTGTTTTTCGGCCGGAACAGGCCTGTAGCCGACCAGGGACGCAAGCCCGCGGCGCAGGCCGGGAACGGCGAAATCGGCGGCGATAGCGAGGGCGACGGCGCCCGCGACGGCCAGGACCTTCTGACGCCGCCGGACCCGGGGGTCGCGCTGCTGGATGATCCTCCGGATCTCTCCCGTCGGAAGCTCGACGGTCGGCCGATGACGCTTGATGACATCATGGAGATCCGCCAGGACGGCTTTTGCCGAGTCATAGCGCTCCGCGGCCTTCTTATGGAGGCAGCGTCCGACGATATCGCCCACGGCGGGCGGGCAATCCGGCCGCATGCTCCGGAGCGGTTTGGGGCGATCGTAGAGCACGGCATGGACCATTCCCGCGTCGGTCCCCCCTTTGAACGGCAGCTCACCCGCCAGCATTTCATAGATGATGACACCGAGAGCCCAGAGGTCGGCGCGGGCATCCACGGGCCCGCCCATCGCCTGTTCCGGGGCCATATAGCCCGCGGTCCCCGAGACGGTCCCGCTCCACGTCGTCCCCGTGCCCTGGGCGAGCCGGGCGATGCCGAAATCCATGATGCGCACCTGCCCCTTGGCCGAAAGCATGATGTTGGCGCTCTTGATATCCCTGTGGATGATGCCCTTGCCGTGGGCCTCGTCGAGGCCCTCCGCGATCTGAGCGGCGATGTCGAGCGCCTCCCGGACCGGGAGCGGCCCCTCGCGGATCCTCTCGCGCAGGGTCCGGCCCGGGCAGTAGGCCATGGCGATGAAGGCCTGCCCCTCATGTTCGTCGATCTCATAGACGGGGCAGATATGAGGATGGTCGAGGCCGGCGGCGACCTGGGCTTCGCGGACGAAGCGCTCCCGTTCGGCATCGGAGCCGAAGACCCCGGACCTGAGGAACTTGAGGGCGACGGTCCTTTTGAGCTTCGTGTCCTCGGCTTTATAAACGACCCCCATCCCGCCCTCCCCGAGCTTTTCGAGGATGGCATAATGAGAGATAGACTCGCCGAGCGGATGCATCGAACGAACCCTCACCCCCGGGCCTTCGCCGTCTGATCCTAAAGATAACAACTATCGCCGCGGCTGTCAAACGCACCCCCTTGATTCGAAAGGAGACTCACGATATAGTTCCCGGGGGGCGATCGAACATGAAGAAACCGGCTTCCCGCCTTTGGACCCTCCTCGCCGGGGCCGTCCTCCTCGTCCTCATTCCGGCCCTGCGGGCCGGCGAGGCCCCCTGCGTATGGACCGGCGTCGAGAGGGTTGTCGCCGTCGGCGACCTTCACGGCGACTATGAGAACTTCGTCAAGATCCTCAGGGGCACGGGGATCATCGACCCAAAGCTGTCCTGGGCGGGCGGGAAGGCCCATCTCGTCCAGATCGGGGACGTCATGGACCGGGGCCCGGATGCGAAGAGGATCTTCGACCTGCTGAGGCGGCTCGAAAAGGAGTCCGGCCGGGAGGGCGGGATGGTCCATGTGCTCCTGGGCAACCACGAGGAGCTCAACCTCACCGGCATCGTCTTCGACTACCCCGATAACGTCACGGTCGAACAGTTCGTCTCGTTCCTCCCCAGGATCTATCGCCGGGAAAAGGAGAATGAGCTCCTCAAGAGCCTTCGGGGGGCCTTTAGCCACAGGAACCAGGAATCGCTGGAGACCGAGATGAAGGCCGAGGTCGGGGACTTTTGGCGGAAGCACATGAGGACCGACGCCGGGCGGCGGGCCTATCTCAACGGCTTCAACGGCACGTACGGCCGGTGGCTTCTCGAAAAGAACGCCGTCATCCGGATCAACGAGACCGTGTTCGTCCACGGCGGCATCAGCGAAAAGTATTCGACGTGGAAGCTCGAGGCCATCAACGGGCTCCTGCGCCGCGAGCTGGCGTTCTACTCCGGCCGGGGGACGCGCCTTCTCCGCTCGACCACGCCGTTCGAGCCCAAGATAGTCTACGATGCGAAGGGCCCGCTCTGGTTCCGGGACCTGGTGACGGGCGAGGAGGGAGAGACCGGGAAGGCCTTCGACCGCATCCTGAAGAACCTGGGGGCGGGTTCTATGGTCATCGCCCACACGTACAATCGTGGAGGCGGGGTGAGTCCCGTCGTCTCGCCGCGCACGATGAGCCGTTTCGGCGGGAGGCTCTGGACCATCGATACGGGCATCTCCCATTTCTACGGCGGGGTCAATTCCGCCCTGGTCATCGACCGGGGGGATTTCGTCCTCTGGGGGGAATCGGAAAGCGCGGAAGAAACGGCGGAGGCTCCGCTCCCCTCGGAGGCGAGCGTCCCCGACGGCCCGGATATGGAAGAGTTCCTTCGAACCGCCCCGATAGAGAACGTCGCCCGGGGCGACCAGGCCGGAAGGACGGAGCCCTGGATCGTAATCCTGGCCGATGGCGAGGACGAGTGCCGGGCGATCTTTAAGTACGTCGACCGCCACCGGCCTTCGGTCCTCCCCGACAGCTACAAGTACGAGCTCGCGGCCTACGAGGTCGCCCGCGAGCTCGGGATGGACGTCGTGCCGACGGTCGTCGAACGAAAGATCGAGGGGGTGACGGGCTCGCTCCAAGTGCTCGTCGAGGACGCCGTGCCGGAAAGCGTCCGCCGGGCCAACGGCCTCGAGCCCCCCGACCCGGCGGGGTTCCGCGACAGGCTGGAGGCCGTCAGGATCTTCGCTCTCCTCGTGGACGACGACTGCGAGAACCCGGAGGACACGTTCGTCGAGACCGGAACGTGGAACGTCCACCGGGTGGATTTCTCCGAAGCCTTCGGACTCTCGCCGGACCCCCGCCCGGCCTGCCTGCCCGACGCGGCCCCCGCGGGCGTCCTCGCGAAGCTCCGGGGCCTCGACGACGCCCGGCTCGCGGCCCGCCTGTCCCGCTACCTCGATCGCAAAGAGATCCAGGCGCTCCTCCTCAGGAAGGCCGCGATCATCCGCCACCTTGAAGGCCCCGGCCGCTGAGGAGAACGGAATGGACCCGACGGCCCGCCGCGCGTCCGGAACGACAGAGCCGGCGGCGCCCCGGGGGCTCTGCGAGAGGTTCCTCGGGCTCTTCACCGTCGTCCGGCCCGGCGAGGCCCCCAAGGCCCTGCTCCTCGGCCTCGACATCTACCTGCTTCTGCTGGCCTATTACCTCATCAAGCCCGTCCGGAACGCCCTCCTCCTCGCCGGGAACGACGCGAAGGTCCAATCCTACCTGGGCGCCGCCCAGGCGATCCTCTTCATCTTCGTCGTCAAGGCCTTCAGCTCCCTCGCCTCGAGGTTCCCCCGCCACGTCCTGATCGCCGGCGTGACCCTCTTCTTCGCCTCGAACCTCGTGCTGTTCTATGCCGCGCACGTCGCGGGACTGGCCCTCCGGCCGATGGGCATCGCCTTCTTCACCTGGATCGGGATCTTCAATTACCTCGTCGTCGCCCAATTCTGGGGGTTCGCCAACGACCTCTACTCCGAGGAGGCCGGAAAACGGCTCTTCCCGCTCATCGCGTTCGGGGCCACGTTCGGCGCGGTCTCGGGCTCCCAGATCGCCGACTGGCTGATAGGCCCCCTGGGCGTCTACAGGATGATGCTCGTCTCGGCGGCCGTCCTCGCCGTCACCGTCCTCCTCGCCGTTCGCGTCCACCATCTGGAGGTCCGGGGCTGGGCCGGGACTCTCGCCGACTGTACGGAGGAGCGCAGGCTCGCCGTAAAGGTCCAGGAGGAACCCCTGAAAAAGGGCGGCGGATTCAGGCTGGTCTTCAAGAGCCGGTACCTCCTTTACATCGCTCTCCTCATCGGCGTCTACAATTTCATCAACGCGACCGGCGAATACATCCTCAACGACGTCAGCCGGCGGGCGGCCCTCCAGGCGATCCAGGCCGGCACGGCGGGAGGCCTTTCCCTGGAGCAGATCATCGGCAGGTTCTTCGCGGAATACCAGCTCCTGACGAACCTCCTGGCGCTCGTCATCCAGCTCTTCCTCGTCTCGCGCATCTTCAAATGGATCGGCGTCGGCGGCGCCCTCTTTATCCTGCCGTTCATCGCCCTGGGCGGGTACGGCTACGTCGCCTTCGGCGCCTCCCTCCTCCTGATCAAGTGGGTCAAGGCGCTGGAGAACGGCACGGATTATTCGCTCATGAACACGACGCGGGCCGCCCTCTTCCTCATCACGCCGAGGGAGGAGAAATACAAGGCCAAGGCCGCCATCGACACGTTCTTCGTCCGGGGCGGCGACGCCCTGGCCGCCATATCCGTCTTCGTCGGAACGACCTGGTTTTCGCTTCGCATCGAGCGGTACGCCATCATCAACGTCGCCATGATCGTCGTCTGGCTCGGACTGTGCGTGCTGATCCTGAGGGAATACAAGGCGAAGAAGGCGCGAAGCGGGTCGGGGAATTGATTTCCGCCCCCCGCCCATCTATGATAAGGGAGTGCGATTCGGGATTGACGCGATGACGGGAGCTTCCGGAAGAAACCGTCTCCGGTTCGTTCTTTCATTCACGCTCGCCTGGGCGGTCCTCGGGGCCGTGCCGGCCCTGGCTCAATTCACTCCCGAAGAGCTCGCCGAGAGGCCGAAGTGGGAGTCGTTCCTCCTGACGGCCGAGATCACCGACTCGGAGCAGATCCGGGGAGACCTGGCGGTCACCAGCCCCTGGAAGCTCGTCCTGAAGGCCGACGGGGTCGACCGGGTGGCCCTGTGGAAGAACCCGGAGGGCATGATGGGGGGGTATCTGGAAGGCTGGCGCTACGAGGTCGCCGCCTATCTCCTCGATAAGTACCTCGGCCTCGGGATGGTCCCGTCGACCGTCGAGCGGCGATTCCGCGGGGACCGGGGGTCCATCCAGCTTTGGGTCCCCGACTGCATGACCCTCAAGGTGAAGCTCGAGAAAAAGATAAAGACGCCCATGATCAAGGTCTTCAACTGGAACAGGGCGACCTACCTCCAGCGGGCGTGGGACAATCTCATCGCCAACGAGGATCGTCACACGAACCAGATCCTCGTCACGCCCGACTTCCGGATGGTCCTCATCGATCATTCCCGGTCCTTCCGGACGGGAAAGAAGTTCACGAAAGAGCTGCTCTATTCCGAGCGGCACCGGACGGGCCCCAAGCTGATGAGCGAGCTGCCCCGGGCGTTCGTCGCAAAGCTCAAGGAGATGACGCCCGATGCCGTCCGGACGATCGCCGGCGGCTACCTCAAAGAACGCCGAGATCGCCGCCGTTCTGGTCCGGCGGGACCTGATCCTGACCGAGATCGACCGGCTCATCCGGGAGAGCGGCGAAGCGAACGTCCTATACTGAGCGGGCTCTCGCGCCCTGCCGGATCTTTTTGAAGACCAGGAGGACGTTCTGCCCGTCCTCCCGCCGGTACTCGTAGCCGTCCATCAGGGTCCGGAAGAGGTAGATCCCGAACCCTCCCCGGCCGCCCGTCCTGAGCTTCTCCCCGATGTCCGGGCGGCCTGGCCGGCCGGGGATCGAAGGCGATCCCCGTGTCCCTGAACTCGAACCAGGCGGTCTCCCCGTCCAGCCACGTCCTCAGGACGATCTCGCCCTTCCCGCCGGGATAGGCGTAAAGGGCGATGTTGATGCAGATCTCGTGAAGCGACAGCTCGATCTTGAACCCGTCCTCCTCGGTCATCTCGACGCCCCGGAGGGTCTTCTTCAAGAAGGCGCGGACCTTGTCCATCGCCCGGAGGTCGGCGGCCACCCTCAGCTCGTCCATCGCGGCTCCATCAGCCCGACCTCCGGACGAGGACCAGGGTCATGTCGTCGGAAGGCTCGGCGCATCCGGTGAAGTCCCGGACCTCGTCGAAGATCCGGGCCATGACCGCCCGCGCGTCGAGGCCCGCGTTCCCCCGAAGGAGGGCCAGGAGGCGCTCCTCTCCGAACTCTTCGCGGTCGGCCTTCCGGCCTTCGGTGATGCCGTCCGTGAAGAGGCAGAGCATGTCGCCCGGGGCGAGACGGACGCCGGCCGAGCCGAATTCGACGCCGGAGAACATGCCGAGGCAGAAGCCCGTGCTCTCCAGCCTCCGCACGCCGCCCCCGGCCTCGAGGAGGATCGGAGGGTTGTGGCCGGCGTTGACGTAGGTCAGCTCGCCGGCCGCCGCGTCCAGGATGCCGAAGAAGAAGGTGATGAAGGTGTGGCTCTCCGAGCTCTTGTGGACAAAGTCGTTGAGCCGCGAAGCCAGATCCGCCACGCTCGTCCGGGCCCCGAGCTCGGCGTGGAGCGACGCCCGAAGGGACGCCATCAGGAGGGACGGCCCGACGCCGCACCCCGAGACGTCGGCGATCGCCACGCCCAGCCGGCCGTCCTCGACGGGGATGAAATCGTAGTAATCGCCGCCGATCTGATAGCAGCCCCGGTTTCCGCCGCAGATCTCGTAGCCCTCGAGGCGGGGCTCCTCCTGGGGAGGAAATTCTTCTGGATCTGGGCCGCCACGGCCATCTCCCGCTCCATCCGGCACTTCTCCAGGGACTGCTCGAAGAGCCGGGCGTTCTCGATCTTGACCGCGGCCACGTTGGCCAGGAGGGTCAGGAGCTTCAGGTCGTCCTCGCGTGAACGCGTTGACGATCGAGGCGCGGTCGGCGTAGACGATGCCGATGATCTCCTCGTTGTTCCACATCGGGACGCACATGGCCGAACGGACGTTCGACCGGACGACGCTCGCCTGCTCCTTGAAGAAGGAATCCGACTGGATGTCCGAGAGGAGGATCGAGGAGTTCTTGGCCAGGGCCGTGTTGAGGATCGTCCGGCTGACCTGGATGTTCTGGTTCCGGAGCGCCGGGATCGACGATGCGGACGACCTTGGGGACGAGCCGGAACGGCTCCCCTTCCTTCAGCATCAGGACGCCCCGGTCCATCGGGATGTTCTGGATGATGAGGTCCATGATGTGGTCGAGGAGCTTGTCCAGGGGAAAGTGGTAGATCAGGGCCTGGCTGACCTCGTTGAGGACGAACAGGACCTTCTGCTCGCGCCGGAGGTGCTCCAGGTCAGCGGCCGGGGTCCGGGCGGGAACCGCCTTCGTGTCCGGCGGCGGCCGTTTCAGGATGTCCCGGACCTGGATCATCGTGTTGTAGTTCGCCGGCCCTGCCGGCCCCTCGACCATCTCCACCTGGGTCGGGGCCTGTTCGTCGAAGACGATCCGCGTCGAGCCGAGCAGGATCTCGTCCCCTCGTCGCAGCGGGGTCTCCGCGAGGATCTTGATCCCGTTGACGAAGACGCCGTTCTTGCTCCCCTGGTCCCGGACGGCGTAGCCCTCCGGGGTCACGGCGATGAGCGCGTGGCGGCTCGAGCAGAACTGGTCGGGAAGCGTCAGGTCGTTGTCCGGGGCCCGGCCGACGGAGACCGCCTTCCCCTCCAGGACGAAGGAGAAGGGTTCCTCGGTCTTCGGATAGATGTACAGATGGACCATGGCCGCCGCCCCGCCTCCATTCTAACGGAGGGGGAGACCTCCTTTCAAGCCGGTCTTCCCGACCCTCTTCTCGAGCGGCCGGAGGAGCTTCCGGCACCTCCGGGCCCTTTCGTCCGGCGGAAGATCCTCGACCAGGGGGAACAGGAACTCCTTGATGTCGTTCGCGACGACGTTGTCCAGGAGCTCGAGCGAGTAGTCGATGGACTTCCGCGTCCCGCGGCAGGATGTTCTGATAGGCCTTGACGATGTCCTCGGCGGGATAGATGAGGCTGAGGAGGTCGAAGGCCCTCTTGATCCGCGACGGCCAGACCGGCTCCCCGGCGCCTGTCCGGGGCCGCCCTCGAGGAGCGCCCTGTAGGCCGACAGGACCTGGGCCAGGACGGCCGGGACGATCCTCCTTTCCCGGAACGCAATGTCGGGCCATTCCGCACGGATCCTGTAGAGGGATTCGATGATCTCCGGTTCCGCGGTCCCGTCCCCCTTCGACAAGCTCGGCGACAAGGGCGTCGGCGGCCTTCTGGCCGCCCATCCGGACCAGGACCTCCGGGATCGCGCGCCGGACGGCGAGGTCCTCCTTCCCGTCCTCGAGGCGCTTGATGAGAGCGCCCAGGATCCGGCTCCCGAACGACGGCCAGGGCGTCGACGGCCGTGCGGCGCGTCCGGGGATCGGCCAGCTGGCGGACGATGAGCGGGACGTGCTCCTTCTGCCCGAGCCTGGCCGCGCTGTCCAGGGCGTAGTTCACGACGTCCGGGGAATCGTCCCGGAGGAGGCGGCCCAGCTGGCGGACGACGCGCGGCTCCGGCCGCATCATCCCCAGGACCTTGGCGGCCTCCATCCGCTCGATCTCGGTCCCCCGCCCCTCGGCCGCGACCGTTTCGAGGTGTTCGCCCATGACCTTCCGGTACGACTCGAGGCCGAAGACCTCCCCGATCTCGGCGCCGAGCTCCGCGTCGGACAGCGCGTCGTCGACGCCCGGCGAACGGGGCCTCCCCGCCCGCCTCGAGCAGGGAGTCCATGGACCTGGCCAGGAGCTCGCCGGACTTCTCCGACAGGACCTCGCGGAGCTCGGGCGGTCATCTTGTCCTTCCGGACGAGGTCGAACACGTTCATGGCGTACAGGATGGAGCTCCGCTCGCGGCTCTGGATCGTGTCGAAGACGAGACGGGCGGAGTCGACGTCGACGTTCGCGGCGACGACCTTCTCCCCGTCCTCCCATTTCCGGGCGAGGTCCCTCCGGACGACGCCCACGTAGGCGCCGGAGATCCTCAGGGCCAGGACGGCCCAGAGGACGAGGAAGACCAGGACGAGGAAGCTGACCTGCTCGACCCGGATCCGGAGGACCGTGTAGAACAGGAGCAGAAGGAGGGCCCCCGCGGCGGCCGCGGACTTGTTGACGAACATGTCGATGAAGAGCTTGGCCCGGTACTTGATGGGCGGGAGCGACGGGGATGTAGAGGAGCTCCCTCACCGACTGGCTCGAGGGTGTTCTCCAGGCCCTTGTCGGTCCCCCGGACGAAGACCGCCCACAGGATCAGGGAGCCCGTCGGAAACGAAGAAGACCGCCGCCGAGCCGAGCGGCGAGGAGGGCGGGCGTGGCCAGGAGCCCGGCGCGGACGCCGAACTTCCGGAGGATCCGGCCGGTCCCGAACAGCTGGACGAAGGAGGACAGGACGAGGAGGCCGGCGTTGAACGTCGCCAGGAACGCCGTCCGCGGGTCCTTGTTGATGAAGTTCCAGCTGAGGATGGTGCTGAACTGGAAATCGATGAGGTTGCCGACGACGCCGCGGCGCCGAGCAGCCCGGCCAGGAGCAGCAGGTACCGGTCCCGCCGGACGAGGCCGAAGCCCTTCGAGGAAACCGACCTTGCCCATGTCCTCGACACCGGCCCGGGCGTCCTCCGGGGCGCCGCCCTTGATGGAGGCGGCCGGCCACGACGAGCATCAGGACGAGGAGCGCCGGGCAGATCAGGAGGAGGTTCTCCGTCCCGATCGTCCGCGCCAGCCGCATGGCCAGCAGCGAGCCCCCGATCCCGCCGAGCAGGCCGCCGCTCACGAAGAAGCCGACGAGCCTCTTGGCCTGGTGCGGGATGGAGGACGTCGTTCACGCGAGATCCAGAACTGGGTGACCGGTCGTGGCGATGAACACGTCCGACCAGAACCAGTAGATCAGGGAGGTCCCCGGCCAGTTGAGCTTGAACAGGCCCCAGAAGAGGACGAGGCTCGCGATGAAGAACGTCCCGGTCAGGGCCAGATACCGGGACCGGGAGAACCTCTTCATGAGCCGGACGTTCAGCGAGACGACGAAGCCGATGAGGGCCGCGGTGAGCAGGTAGGCGAACGGCAGGGACCGCGCCGAGAAGGCGATGAAGAACAGCGAGACCTTGACCGGCTTGACGATGTAGATGGGGAAGGTCACGAGGAAGAAATATGGGAACAGGAGGAGCGCCGTCCGGGATTCGCCCGGGCGCAGGTCGGCGAATCGCGACAGGAACCGATGGACGCGTTCGCCGGACAAGGAGCTCAAGGCCTGCCGAAGCTCTCGAGAGCGGCTTCTTCGGAGCCGAAGATCTCGAGGACCCTGGTCAGCATGGTCACCTGGAAGATGAGGAGGAGCTTCTTGGAGACGCCGAAGAGCTTGAGCTTCCCCCCGACGTTATGGGTGGAGATGTAGCTGGCCAGGATCTCCCCGACCCCGAAGCTGTCGATGAAGTCGACCTTATCGAAGTTCAGGAGGATGTCGGTCCGTCCCGCTTCGATCCGGGCCTTGACGAGCTGATGCAGCGTCGCTTCCGGGGACTCCGACCGCCGGATCTCCCCCTCGATATCGAAGACGGCGATACGGCCCTTCTCGCGCGTTCCGATGATCATGATCTCCTGCCTTCGTCCTAGTTCTTATCAAAAGCGGCCGCCAAAGTCAATTTGGAGGCGTTCGGGTGTACAATATCGGCCGAAAGGAGACGCCCATGCCGCTCATCGAGATCCACCTGGTCGAGGGCCGGACGGACGAACAGAAGAAGGCCCTCTGCGCCGCGGTCACCGAAGCCGTCCGCGCCTCCATCGGAGCCCCCGTCGAGTCCATCCGGGTCTGGCTCCATGAGTTCTCCCCGAAGGACTATATGGCCGCCGGGGTCTGGTTCGGCGACCGCAAGAAATGAGGCCCCGGCCGGATTTACTCCCCCGGCCCGTTGTGCTAGATTGGCCTCAATAGAGCGTTTCGAGGAGGCTCCATGGAAACGGAAGTCCGATCGACGAAACCGGCCCGTCTCGCCTGCCTGGACGCGTTCCGGGGGCTGGACATCCTGATCATGATCTTCGTCAATTACGTCGCGGGGATGCACCTGTCCCCCGCCTGGCTCCAGCATGTCGGCAACGGCGTCGACGGCTACACCATCACCGACGTCGTATTCCCCGGCTTCCTCTTCATCGTCGGCGTCGCCATTCCCCTGGCCCTCCACAAGAGGATGATGTCCGGGGAAAGCCCGTGGAGGCTCGCCAAGCACATCCTTTCGCGGACCTTCGCCCTCCTCTTCCTCGGCGTGCTTACGGTCAACCAGAGCAGCTTCGACGCCGGCCGCCACGGGCCTGTCCAAGGCCCTGTGGTACTTCCTCGCCTTCGTCGCGGTCATCGTCTTCTGGAACATCTATCCGAAGACCGAGGACCCGAAGAAGCGGCGGCTGTATCTGGGCCTGAGGCTCGCCGCCGCCGCCCTCCTCGTCGTCCTCGTCGTCCTCTTCCGGGGGACGACGGAAGCGGGCGCGATCACGCATCTCCGGACCTCGTGGTGGGGGATCCTCGGCCTCATCGGCTGGTCCTATATGGCGTGCTGTTTCACGTATCTCGTCACCCGGGGCAACCGGACGGCCCTGATGGGCGCGATGGGATTCATGCTCGCCCTTTACGTCGGCGCCCGGCACGGGGCCCTGGATTTTCTGGGCCCCGCCGTCAACGGCTTCCTCTCCATCGGCTCCAACTTCGGCTCCCACGCCGCCATCGTCACCGCAGGAATGCTGGCCGGGACCCTCTTCGTCCCGGGCCGAGACATCCCCGAACCGGGGCGGCGCATGAAGTTCATGACCTATCTCGGATTGGGCACCCTCGTCGCCGGCTACGTCCTCAGGCCCCTCCACGGCATCAACAAGAACCAGGCGACGGAGTCGTACGCCCTCGTGACCTCGGGCATCTGTTGTCTCGTCCTTCTCGGCTGTTATTACCTGATGGACGTCAAGGGGATCAAGAAGTGGGCCAATTTTCTCCTGCCGATCGGCGTCAATCCCCTGCTGGCCTACATCATGCCGGACATCGTCAATGCCCTCACGGACCTCATCGCCTCGGTCGTCCATTTCGACATCGGAAAGGTCCTCTGGCCGTTCCGGGAAGCGGGCGGCTGGCCCGGCCACGCCAACGCGATCGTCATGACGCTGGTCATCCTTCTCATCGTCAAGGTCATGACGAAGGCCAGGGTGATCCTGAAGCTCTGAACCGGAAGAGCCGGTCCGCCCTTTCTGAAGTGGAGGTTCATCCAATGAGAATCAACCTTGGGCGCAGGATCGGCGGACTCCTGGCCGCGGGGCTCGTCTTCGCCGCGACCGGATCGGCCCAGTTCCGCGACGATTTCGACGGGCCCTCCCTCAGGATCGACCCCGAGGGGGTGGCCGGCTGGGGCTTCGCGACGGGAGAGGGCCGGGCCGTCATGGACCTGAAGCAGGGGGACGGGTGCGCCGTCGTCACCGTGGACGCGACCGGGGACCGCCGGAACGTCTGGTGGGCCCTCATCGTGCGCCGCGTCTCCGGCGGCATGGACCTCGGCCTTCTGCGGAAGCCCGGCCGCGCCCTCCGCATCGAAGCCCGCATCCGCGTCAGCCAGGCGCCCCGCCGGGTCAACCTCCATCTCAACACGCAGAGGACGACGGATTTCCACAGCCATCTCATGGAGTTCGACATTCCCGACACCGAGAACTGGCACGTCATCTCCATGACCACCCGGGACTTCGACGTCCGGCCCGGGGATGTTGTCAACGGCCAGATGGCCCTGATGGACTGGGGCCTCGGAAAGTACCGGGTGGACGTGGATTACTTCAAGGTCGATATCGTCGAGACCGCGACAGCCGGTCCCGATCAGGGGGATTCGGTGCCCTATCATCCGCCGGTCGCGGACCCGGGCCGATTCTCCCGCGTCGTCCCGGTCGCCCAGGACGCGATGATCGACCTCGACGATCCCGACTCGAACCTGGACGACTGGATCGTCCGCGACGGGAAGGACGAGGCCCGTATCCTGTCGGTCTCGGGAACCCGGTTCGTCATCCTTCGATGGGACCTCTCGGCGTTCGCCGGGAGACACGTCGCAGGCCACGGCCTCCTCGAGCTGACGACGCGCTCAGTGGCCCGGACCGCCGACAAGCGGCCGGACTTCGGAGAGGTGCGGGTCGTCGAGATCCTGGACGGCGATCCTCTTTGGGACCAAAGGTCGGTCACGCTGACGAGCTTCCTGCGCGGGGCCCCGCTCGCGGACGCCTTGAACGCGCAGATGATCATCGATTACCCCGTCGCCGACGGCGACGGCGGCAAGACCTACCTCACAATATCGAAATACGTCCTCCAGCGGCTCATCGACGGGAAGTCTCTGGGCATCGCCATACGCCCCTTGGGCGCCCTCGACGCCTCGTTCTATTCCAGGGAGGAAAGGGACGGAACACTCGCCCCGCGCCTGAGATTCGATCTCGAGGAACGCTAGGAGTTCAAATCGGCGGCGGGGGGGGCTCCCCGACTCCCCGTCAACGGGAAAAAACGTAATAAGCCTTCCGGGCCGGCGAAATGCCGCTCATGGCATCATCGTACTTCCGGTGGAGGTCCCTTTCGATCCCGGGCTCCCTCCGGAAGCCGGCATTTTCGAACCGGCCGACCCACCAGCCCGTCCCCGCGCAGATGATGTGCCCGTGCTTGGGGTAGCCGTAGTCGTCCACGGGAACGGACCGGAAGCACCGGCCGGCGGCGACGTCCTCGTCCCAGCTCGCGAGGTCGAGCCCGAAGATCTCGCCGAAGACGGGGTCCCTCCCGTGGGCCGGGACGTTGGCGTAGAGAAAGCCTCCCTCGCGGACGAGCCCGTAGAGCCGGGCGATGTAGGCGTCGAGCTTGTTGGGATTGAGGTGCTCGAAGACGTCCAGCCCGAGGACGAGGTCATATCGTCGTGGAAAGGAGAGGCTCAGAAGATCGCCGATCAAGATGGAACTCCGGACCTCGGCGGGGGCCTTATCCAGGGCCATCTGGCTGATCTCGACGCCCTCACCATCGATGCCCAGGTCCCGGAGGCATTTCAGGACGGCGCCGTTCGAACAGCCGAAATCCAGGACGGTTCGGGCCCCGAGATCCCTAGCGATATCGGCCATCATCCGCTTGTCCTCGTCGATGATGAAGCTCCAGACGCCCGGCCGTTCATAGTAGCCGTTTTCCAGGATCCTGCGCTCCAGCCAATCGTAATCGGCGACCTCGGCCGCCCGGAAGACCCGGATCCGGTCCGTCCCCCCTTTCCGGCTCTCGACGCGATATCGGTCCGGGCGCTCATCCCTTATGGGCAAAGGGTCCACGTACGCCGCCAGATTGTCCTTGATGGTTTTATGGATGAATTCGAAAGAACTGGCGAAGTCGAGAACGATATCGGCGCGCGCCTTTCCCTCGCGCAGGGACTGGAGGTGGCTGGCCGCCCCTTCGGCGTCGGGCTCGCGGCCCAGCATCTTCCGGTAGACGATCTCGAGGAACTCCCGGTCGGAGGCCGGGTGCCCTCCCGATCCATCTTCCGGCGTCGGGCCGGGCGTCCCTTTCCGTTTTCCCCAACGAATCTTCATGGCTGTTCTTTCCTATTGTCTTTCCGGGGGCCGATCCTGTCAACAGGGAACTTGCCGGCCGAAGCGGCTACAGGTAGCCCAGGGTCTTGAGCTGCTTGAGAAGGTCGTCGCCCACCTCGACTTTCGCGGCCCCGGGCTTTTTCCTCGGCTTGTATCGTTCGCGGAGGAGGTCCCGGAACTCGCGGACGAGCTCCGGACGGCCGGCGGCGAGGTTTCGGGTCTCGGCCGGGTCGCGCGAGAGGTCGAAGACCTCGATCTCGGCGAGCGGGGGCGGCGGGCTCATGAAAAAGGCGATGTCCTCGGGAGAGTAGGGCTCGTTGTGGATGAATTTATACGGAGGCCGAATGAAGGCGACCTTCCGCGGGTATATGCTTGTTGAACGTGCGGGAGGCTAGATCGCTGATGCCGACCCGGCCCTTTGCGCCGCCCGCGCCGTCGCCGCCGTCGGCGAGACGCAGCAGGCTTTTCCCGTCCAAGGCACCGCCGGACAGATGGGACCCGAGCTCCGCGGCGATCGTGGGCATCACGTCCACGACGAACGCCGGGCTCCGGACGATCCGGCCGGCGTTCCGGGAGCCGAAGAACTTGATGATGAGCGGGACGCGGATGGTTTCGTCGTAAACGCTGTGGGTGTGGAGCCAGGCTCCGTGCTCGTAGAACTCCTCGCCGTGATCGGAGGTCAGGACGATCATGGTCCGGTCATAGATGCCGAGAGCCTTGAGCTTAGCAACGAGCCGGCCGATCAGGGTCTCGTCGGTGTATCGGATCTCGCCGTCGTAGAGGCCGATGATATCCCCGCGCATCTGCTCGGATACGGGCTTGAACCGCTCTTGGTGATTGAACAGGAGCGGCGACAAGTCGAGGGCGCTCAACGGGGCCCCCTCGCGAAGGTAGCGCCGGTTCCACGGCTCTTCCGAATGATAGGGATTGTGGATCTGATAGGTGTGGAGGAAGAGGAAGGAATCGCGGTCCGCGTTCTCTTCGATCCAGCGGGAGGCCTTCTCGCCGAGCCTCGCGGCGGCGTCGCTGTCCGTGACCCCGCCCAGGACGCGAAAGCTGTCGAAGCCCTTGTTGAATCCGAAGAATCCGCTGACGAAGCCGCCGCCGGTGAAGGCGGCGTTATAGAACCCTTTCGCCTTCAGGAGCTCGGCCAGGGTCGGCGTCCTCGGGTCGAGGCGGAGGTCCGTAGTGACGACGCCGTGGTTGATCGTGTTGAGCGCGGTCATCAGGGAAATGTGGGACGGAAGCGTCCAGGGGGATGGGGCGCGGGTTTCTGCGAACAGGACGCCGTCCCGGGCCAGCAGGTCGATGTTGGGGCTGGTGTCCCTGCCGTAGCCGTAACAGCTCAGATGGTCGGACCGCAGGGTATCCAGGGAAATGAGGATGACGTGCCGCGCTTCGCGGCGGGACCTGTAGATGATGGGATTGAACCAGAACGCCAAAGCGCGCGCGTCCCCTTCGGTGATGAGGCGGAACGAGACGTCGCGGCCGGCGAAGCGGGAAAGATCGATCGTCTTGGCGTTGAATGCGAGCGCCTCGCCGGGCTTGAGGCCGATCGTCCTGCGAAACAGGATCTCTTCGGTCCCGCCCGCGGAAGCGGTCACGGTAAAATCGGCCGTCCGACCGCCTTTCGCCGCCTCGAGGATCTCGTCATCGCACCGGATCCCGTAGTTGAATTCCAGTCCGGGCGTCGGGCGGGATCTTCAAATCGAAGGCGATCGTGGTCGGCGGCGCCGCCGCCAGGGCGTTCGTGTCGGACGGGCCGAGATGGAGCTTCATCTTGATGCCGAACGGATTCTCCCCTATGCCGAGCTCGTTCATGCCGAACTTGCCGGCGACCTCGGCCAGGGAGGGATTCGCGGGGTCGGGGTCCCGGAAAGGCGATGCGAGGACGTTCTTTGCGCCTATGCGGTCGATGACACGGAAGACGCCGTCTTCGTCCTTCGCCCGGGAACAGGCGCTGGGGAATAGGGCCGCGAACAGGAGAAGAATGGCCGAGAAGACCGTCGGACGTCGCTGCGAACGTTTCATGGATCCTTGGAGGCTCATTCTAGTCGAGGCCTCCCTCCCTGTCAACGCGTGATGTGAGGAAGGCCGAACGCTTAAAACGGCCGGCGCTCTCCTCGTCACGATGGTCTCACAAATCACCGCGGCCGAAGGATCGGTTCCGCCCCGCGGGAAGGAAAAACTTCGGGGGGCTTGATTTTATCGGAGAATCCGCCTATATTTCATCGATCGACGGGGGCCCGATGGGGCGACGCCCGTGAAAATCTGAATGAGGAGTTATAAGAATGGCAAAAGCGATGACGAAGAGCGCGATCGTGGCGGGCGTGGCCGAAACCGCCGGGATCACCAAGAAGCAGGCTGACGCGGCGATCCAGGCCCTCGTGACGATGGCTTACAAGAACGCCAAGACCGGATTCACGGTCCCCGGGCTGGGCAAGCTCGTCCTGGTGAACCGCAAGGCCCGCATGGGGCGCAACCCGGCCACCGGGGCGACCATCAAGATCGCGGCCAAGCGCGTCGTGAAGTTCCGCGTCGGCAAGGCCGCCAAGGACGCCATCCTCGGCTGATCCGGTTCTCTTCAAAGTACGCACGGGCCTCGGCCTTCGGGCCGCGGCCCTTTTTTTTATTGTATTCCCGATTTCGCAAGCGCTCGGACCTCTGGGAATTGGGGACTCCCCCGCCCCTTGACAAAGCCAGGATCCGCCTTATTAATTAGTTGAGATCCGAAAAGGGGGCAACAATGAAACGCTTGCTTTTCTGTGCAATCCTGGTTCTCGGCCTTGCTCAATCCGGCTATTTGGGCGCGCAGGAGTCCCAGCTGGAGGAGTTTTATCTGGGCTCTATCTCAAGAGCGCCGGTCAAATTGGCAACGACGCCTGGGTCGGTCGTCGCCTTAGGCGTCTTTGTAGCAGATGCCTCCGGGGAACCTTCCAGCATTATTGATTACGCCGCGGGGCAAACTTGGTATCTGCAGATCATTGTCGTCAACTGGGCGACCACGGCCAAATCATTCAAGCTGGAATTCGACCTGCGCTATGGCGACGGCGCCGGGTATTATGTTTATCGACAGGCCCTCTCGATCGCCAAACAAACGTATGCCATATACAAGCTCAAGGTGACTCCCTACATTGCAAAACTCGGGATCATGTCCATAGCAGGCAGGGTCTATGGGACCGCAATGGGGAATGATAATCGGGTCACCGGCCAAATATACGTTTATTAGCTGAGTCCAGGGTTGACCTGAGCCCATTCTCCAGGAATTCATGGGATGATCCGCCATAGGGAGGGAATCCTATGTTCCTGATCCCTCTTTTAATAGGATTTGCTTTCAACTGGGCAAGCGCGTTTACCCATTTCTATTCACGGCGCTGGGGCGATCGCCGCGGACGGCTGGTGACGTTCATCACGCGAAACCTCCTGGGCATTCCGGTCTGGGCGTTCGGCATCGTCTTGGCCGCAAGGGAACCCGCCTCGGCCTTTTTTGCACCCGGACCGGTCATCGAGGCGCTGGCCTGGGGGCTTCTCGTCCTCGGGACGGTTCTGATGGTCTGGGCCCTCGTTCTTCTCCGGTTGAGGTCTTTCCGGCCGACCGAGAATGACACACTGGTCGCGCGAGGCGTGTACAAACATATCCGCCATCCGATCTACAGCGGTCTCCTCCTGGATTTCATCGCGCTGTTCCTGATGCACCCCTCGGCGCCGATCCTCGCGGCCTGCGCCCTTGGCTGGGGTTTCGTCCTCGTCCAAGCCCGGCTTGAGGAAAAGGACCTGGCGCAGAGAATTCCGGCGTACCCGCAGGCCATGGCCCGGGTCCCTCGCTTTTTCCCCCGTTTTAGGGAAGGAAGGGACATCGAGTAGAAGTGTCGGAAAAACGCGGTTCTGTCGTGGCCCGCGGAATCCAGCGTTACTTGAAAATCGGCTCTAGCCCTTGTATGGCATCCCGTTTGCCAAATCTGTGCCGAAAAAAAACGGCTAAACTCGCCTAAACGTGCTTAAGGATGATTAAAGAGAGAGACCGAAAAACCGGATGATTATCAGAGGAAGACCAATGCCGGAGGAGGGGATCGAACCCACACCCGAGTTGCCCCGGACGGGATTTTGAGTCCCGCGCGTCTGCCAGTTCCGCCACTCCGGCGCGCCGGACAGAATATAGACGAAATCCCCCGGCTTTTCAATGCTCCGTTTGACCTTCCGGTCCCTTTTTGATTACAATCTCTGCGGTAAGGACACATGCGCGCACTCAAGCCGGAAAGAGACAAGCTCCTCGGATACGTCGACCGGTTCGAGGGCCTGAGGATCGGCGTCTGGGGCGACCTCATCCTCGACGAGCATCTCTACGGAACGACCCGGCGCATCTCGCGCGAGGCCCCGGTCCTCATCCTGACCTACCAGGACCAGGAATATTCCCTGGGCGGCGCGGGAAACGCCATCCAGAACCTAAAGGCCCTGGGGGCGTTCCCGGTTCCCGTCGGCGTCGTCGGCCGGGACGCGGCGGGCCGCAGGGTACTGGGACTTCTGAGGTCCAAGGGCGTCCCGACCGATCGGATCATCCCGGAAAGAGCCTACCGGACGCCCGTGAAGACGAGGATCATGGCCGGCGAGGAGAACACTCGCAAACAGCAGATCCTGCGCATCGACCGCGAAGGCCGGGTCCCCGACTCCGCCGCCCTGGCGGGGCGGATCCGCAAGGCCGTCGGCTCCGTCATCCGGGATTGCGCCGCCCTCCTCGTTTCCGATTACAGCTATGACACCGTCAAGGAAGCCGTCTATGCGGGATCCTGGCCGAGGCCGCGGCGGCCCGCGTCCCCGTCACCGTCGATTCGCGGTTCCGGCTGATGGACTTCGCGGGGGCGACGATCGCGACCCCGAACGAGTCCGAGGTCGAGGCGGCCTTCAAGGTCGCGTCCGGCGGGAAGGGCGCGTCCCTATACGAGGCGTCGGCGAAGGTCATGCGGAAGCTCCGCTCCCCCGCCCTGCTCGTAACCCGCGGCTCGCGGGGCATGGTCCTCTTCGAGAAGGGAAGGCCCCCCTTCCCCATCCCCGTCCGGGGTACGACCGACATCGTCGACGTGACCGGAGCCGGCGACACCGTCATCAGCGTCTTCACCCTGGCCCTGGCGGCCGGGGCCTCGTTCCGCGAGGCCGCCGAGCTCGCCAACTTCGCCGGCGGCGTCGTCGTCATGAAGAAGGGCGCCGCCATGCTCAGCCCGCGGGAGCTCAGACAGGCGATCCTATCTTGAAACCCAGGAAACTCCGGACCCTCGCCGAGCTCGGGAAGATCGTCGCCGCCGAAAAGCGCCGCGGGCGGCGCGTCGTCCTGGCCAACGGCTGTTTCGACCTCATCCATGTCGGCCACGTCCGGTACCTCCGGGGCGCCGCCGCGATGGGCGACGTCCTCGTCGTGGCCTTGAACAGCGATGCCTCGGTGAGGGCCCTCAAGGGGCCCGGGCGGCCGCTCATGCCGCAGGGCGAGAGGGCCGAGATCCTCTCGGCGCTCGAATGCGTCGACTACGTCACGATCTTTCCGGAACGCAACGTCGAAAAGGTCCTCCGCGCCCTTCGCCCGAACGTTCACGCCAAAGGCTCGGATTATACGGTCCAGACGGTCCCGGAACGGGAGACCGTCAAGGCCCTGGGCGGCGAAGTTTGCATCGCCGGCGGGCCCAAGGTCCGCTCGACCCGGGACGTCGTCCGGCTCGTCGCGGGACGGAAGGACACGCATGGATAACGCTTCCTCATCATCCGGCTGAGCTCGCTCGGGGATATCATCCATGCCCTTCCCGCCTTCGCGGTCCTGCGCAAGGGATTCCCCGAGGCTCGGCTGGCGTGGGTCGTCGGGGACGCCGGCAGGGAGATCCTGGAGCTCGTGCCCGGGATCGACGAGGTCATCGTCCGGGGCGAGATCAACTGGTTCCGGAGGCTCCGGCGGCGGGACCGGACCGTCCTCGATCTCCAGGGATTGCTGAAGTCCGCGATCCTCGGCCGGCTCTCGGGGGCTCGCCGTCGGATCGGGTTCTCGAGAAGAAACCTCAAGGAGCCCGCGGCGGCGGTCTTCTACACCGAAAGGCTCGAGGCGTTCGAGGAGACCGGCCACGTCATCGCCAAGAACATCCGCCTGCTCGAAAAGCTCGGCCTGCGTCCGGGAACGGAGGACTACGAATTTCCCCTCGTCATCCCCGAAACCTCCCGATGCCGCGCCGCGGTCGCCCTCGAACGGCTGGGCCGGACGCCGGAGCAGAAGGTCGTCCTGTGCAACGTCGGGGCGGCGTGGGAGAGCAAGCGGTGGCCGGCCGAACGGTGGATCGAGCTCATCCCGGCGATCGCCCGGAAGGACCTCTTCCCCGTCCTGCTCTGGGGGAACGGGCCCGAGAAGGCGACCGCTCTCGCGATCGCGGACCGGACGGGCGTCCCCGCGGCCCCGTTCTTCACCATCCCCGAGGTCCTGGCTGTCATCGCGGCCTCCGGCCTGCTCATCAGCGGGGACACCTTCGCCCTGCAGGCGGCCTGCGCCCTGGACGTTCCGGTCGTCGCCCTGTTCGGCCCGACCAACCCGAAGCGCAACGGCCCGTTCCGGGAGCGGGACAGGACAGCCCAGGTCCCTATGGATTGCCGCCCGTGTTGGAAGCGGGATTGTCCGACCACCGCCTGCATGAGCGGCATATCCGCCGCGGAGGTCGCGAAGCTCGTCGGGGAGGTCCTGGACCGGAATGTCTGACCGAAGGCTCCGCGGGGTCCTCTACCGCTGGCGGGTCCGGGCCGGAACGCCCGCGCTCGTCGGAGCCCTCGTTCTCGCCCGCCCCAACTGGGAAAGCCTCGCCACCGGGATGATCCTGGGCCTCCTCGGGCTCTGCCTGCGGGCCTGGGCCGCGGGACACCTCCGGAAAGAAAAGGAGCTGGCGGTCTCCGGGCCTTACCGATTCACGCGGAATCCCCTCTACCTCGGCACCATCCTCATTGCGGCGGGCATGGCCTCCGCGGCCCGTTCCTGGGGAGCGGCCGCCCTGCTGGCGGGCTACCTCGCCGTTTTTTATCCGGCCATCATCTGGGAGGAAAGGGACCGGATGAGGGCGCTTTTCCCGAAAGCCTATGAAGCCTACGAACGGGCCGTGCCGCTCTTTCTTCCGGTCCCCGGCAGGACGGGTGCCGGCAGCGGGGCCCGTTTCGACGGGACGCTCTTCCGCAAGAACAAGGAGCTCCGAGCCGTCCTCGGGACAGTCGCTTTCTGGGGCCTGCTTCTCCTGAAGATGCTCTTCGTCCGCTGGCCGCTCTAGCCCCTGCGGTTGCATCCCCTATCCCGGTTTGTTATAACGTCCCCATGGCGACCGACAAGAGGATCGAGAGGATCGAGGGTGTCCTGTCCAGGCGCCAGCCGGACCTCCGGGTGGTCCTCGAGGGAGTGACCATCGCCCACAACGCCAGCGCCGTCATCCGGACCTGCGACGCGGCGGGCATCCTCTACCTCGATCTCATCTCGCCGAACCCCGAGCTTCTCCATTTCAACGAGGCCATCACGACCCGGACGGAGAAATGGCTCGAGATCGGGGTCCATGCCTCGGCCTCGGAGTGTCTCGCCGGCCTCAAGGCGCGGGGATTCGCGATCGTCGCGACACGATTGTCGGAGGATGCGGTCCCCTACACCGAGCCGGACTACGGCCGGCCGACGGCCCTTGTCTTCGGGAGCGAATCGAACGGGATCTCCGACGAGGCCCTCGCCTTCGCCGACAAGGTCATCCGGATCCCCATGGTGGGCATGGTCCAGAGCCTCAACCTCTCCGTCTCCGTGGCCATCGTCCTCTACGAGGCCTTCCGGCAGAGGCAGGCCCTGGGCCATTTCGACGGGACCCGCCTCGAGCCGGCCGACTTCGAGGCCCTCAAGGCGAAGTGGATCGAGAATTCGAAGCCCGTAAAAAAGTAGGGGGACGGGAACTCACGGTCCCCGTCCCCCTTTTGAGAGATGGATACAGGAGCAGGCGAATTATCTAGATCTTCCTCACCGTCCGGGTGAAGACGGATCTCAGGTTCCTGGCGGCCGACCTGGCCTTTCCGGCCATGGCTTCCAGCTCGGCGTCGAGCTTGTTCACGTCCCGGGTCGCGCCCCGGGAGAAGCCCTCGCCCAGCTTGTCGGCGTAGGCCCTCGCGGATTCACTGTAGGCCATGAGGCGGTCCCGGGCCTCGCCCGGCACCGTCCAGCCGATGACCCCGCCGCTCTCCTCTTCTTCGACCTCGACGTCGACGGAGACGGCCTTCTTGTCCCGCAGGACCTCGAGCTTGATCTTGTCGCCCTTCTTCTTGTCCTGGACGGCCCCGCTCAGCTCGCTGACCGTTTCCACGCGCCGGCCTTCGGCCTTGACGATGACGTCACCGACCTTGAGGCCGGCTTTTTCCGCGGGTCCCTTCGCCGTCAGCCGGTTGACCAGGAGTCCGGTCCCGTCCTTGACCCCGAAAAAGGCGGACATCTCTTCGTTCAATTCGTCCAGATAGACGCCGATGTACTTCCGGCGTTCCCACGAGAATTCCCGGCTCTTGGGCTCCATGGGGGCCCTGGGCGCGATCCCGGGCCTCCGGGGCGCGACGAAAGGCCTCGGCGCGCCGGGGGCGAAGAGCCCCGGGAACTTGAGCTCCATTTCGCGGCGGGCTTCGTTCTCCGGATACTCGCCCAGCTTGACCTTGACGTCCATCGGCTTCCCGTCCCGCTCGATCCTCACGGTGACGTCCTCGCCGGGCCTTCTCTTCCGGATCTCGGAAGCCAGCCTCGCCGCGCTCGTGATCTCCTTGCCGTCGAGGGCGAGGATGACGTCGCCTTCCTTGAGCTTGGCCAGTCTCGGCCGGGCTCTCATCGTCGATGCCGACGACCTCGATCCTTTCGTTCTCGTTCTCCCCGATGGACAACCCGATCCAGCCTCTCTGGACCTTCCCCTTGTCCCTGATCTCGGAGGAGACCTTCCTGACGATATCCATCGGAACGGCCAGCGCCATCCCCGAGGAAGGAGCTTCGGCCTGGCTGAAGACGAAACCGGAGCCCACCTGTTCCTTGTCGCGGAACTCGAACACGACGGGCCTGTCCTCGGTATAGATCCCGCGCAGGAGGCCGATCATCCGGCCGTTCTCATCGACGACCGGACCGCCGCTCGAGCCCGGCGTGACCCAGATGTTCAGCCTCAGCCTCTCTTCGGAGACCGAGCTGACGATGCCCTGGGTGACCGCGGGCGTCATTTCCGGCGAGACGCTGACGACCGCTATCCAGGCCCCCGGAACGACGTCCCCGGCCTCCCCCATAGCCAGGGGCGGAAGGCCCTTGTCCTTGGCCCGGACGACCGCCAGATGGGTCTCGGGATCGAACCCGAGGAATTCGGCCTCGATCTTCCGCCCGTCCCCCGTGACGACGGAGATCTTCTCGTCGCGCGGAGAGATGAGGGCCGTCGTCAGGATGAGGCCGTCCTTGTCGATGACGACCCCGGTGGCGATCCTGCGGGTCCCGTTCCGGGCTTCGACCCGGACGACGGACGGATAGACTTTTTTGGCGAGGGCGGCGATGTCCCTCTCGATGGCGGGGCCTCCGGCGGCGTCCGCCCCCAGGTTCATCACCAGGGAGAGCGACGGCCGCCAGGACCAGCCCGACGGGTTCTCATTCTCATGTTCACGGCGTTCAACCTCCTCAATAGGTGATCTCCCGAGGCGAGGCCTCGGAGACCTGCTCCAGTATGTATATCGTCCGCGGCTCGGAGGACGCGTTCCGGTATTCGGACGAATAGTCCAGGGTCTCCATGACGGGAACGGCTTCCGACGGCCTCCCCGCCAGCCGGACCGTTGCGTCGGACCCCTTGTCGCCGGCCCGGTCGAGGACGAAGACGCCCCCAAGGACGACCGCCGCCAGAAGCACGGCGGCCCCGCCGGCATAGGCGAATCGCCAGGTCCGCCGCGAGCTCCGCCGCAGGTCTTTCCGGCGGGCGAGCTCGGTCAGGACCCGATGCTCGAACCCGGCCGGAGCCGCGACCCTATCCATCGTTCGAACAGATCACGCTCTTCCATGTTGTCTCACCTCTTTCTCCGCGGGACCGGCGTCCGCGCCCCGGGCGCTTCTCGAGCATCTTCCTCAGGTATTCCCTTCCCCGGCTGATCCTGGCCTTGACCGTCCCCACCGGTCTCTTGATGATCCGGGCGATCTCTTCCTGGGAAAAGCCCTCCATGTCCTTGAGGACGACGGGTATCCGGTATCTCGGATGCAGGGCTTCCAGGGCCTCCCGAAGGTTCCGGACCAGGCCCGGGTCCGGGGGGTCCTGGGAATAGGTGCCGGCGTCATAGCTGTTCGGGAGCGTCGTCGAGCGAGACCGTCGCCATCCGCCGGCGCTTCCGGGCGTCCGTTTTGGCCAGATTGGAGGCGATGGCGTAGATCCAGGAGGACAGGGGCGCGATAGGCTTGTACTTGTCGGCCTTGAAGTAAACCCGGAGGAATGTCTCCTGGGAGAGATCGACCGCCCTCTGGTAGTCGCGCGTGAATTGGTACAGATAGTTCACGATCCTGTCCTTATAGATCTCCATGATCCTGGCGAACGCCGCCTCGTCTCCATCCCGCACCCGCAGGATCAGCTCTTGTTCATCCATTCTCGTTCCCTTAAACTCCCGTCCCTGGGGAATCGTTGCATGCCCGAGGGGGGCCGGGCACGCTCAAATTCTATGATCTTCGGACCGGATTGGCAATCGCCTCTCGCCCCGGCCGGACCGGCTTCCCCGGCCCCGGTTGACACGCCCCCGGGCCCGTTAATAAAATGGGGGCACGCAAAAGGAACTTTTTCCCCGGCTAATGCGTCAACCAAGGTGAATTGAGTGGATTTGAACACGGTCGTAAGGGAATGTTTGAACGGCGACAGGAGCGCCTGGGAAATGCTCGTTAACGCCTATTCGAAGAAGGTCTTCAACCTGGCCTACCAGTTCTCGGGGAGCCGCCAGGAGGCCGAGGACATGACCCAGGAGATCTTCCTCAAGCTGTACGGCTCCCTGGGGAAATACGATTTCGGCCGGAATTTCACCGCCTGGCTCCTGACCCTGGCCAAGAACCACCTCATCGACGAGTACCGGCGGACCCGATGGGAACGGACTCAGAGGGACGAGTTCGACGAAAGGACGATGACCCAGGCGGCGTTCGACGGCCCCGAGAAGAGCCTCGCCCGCGAGGAGGACCGAAAAACCGTTTGGAAAGCCCTCGACGGCCTGTCCCCGGAGATCCGGGTGACCGTCATCCTCCGGGACATCCAGGGCCTGACCTACGAGGAGATCGCCGACAACCTCCGCCTCCCCCTGGGCACGATAAAATCCAGGGTGAATCGGGGCCGGCTTCAGCTGGCCGCGATCTTGAGGCCGGGCAAAGGAGCAGGAGCATGACCGGGACCCATCTGGAAGACATGCTTTCGGCCTACCTCGATGGCGAGCTCGACGGCCCGCGGAAGGCGGACGTCGAAGCCCACCTCGCCGGCTGTTCCGAATGCGCCTCCCTGCTCGAGGCCATGCGGGACGCCCGGGACGCTCTGGCATCCCTGCCGGAGCTCGAGCCCTCGCCCGAGCTTCTCGGCCGGCTCTACGCCATCCCGGAGCGAAAGAAGAAGTTCCGCCTTGTCCGGGACTTCCTGCTCCGCCCCTCGCTCCAGCCGGTATTCGCCGGGGCGACGGGCCTGATGGTTTTCCTTTCGTTCCTGGCCTTCAGCCCGGCCGGCCATTCGCTCCAGAAGAGCTTCATCCGTCAGGTTCACGCGGGTTACGGCCGGGCCGAAAAGCTCTACGCCAAGGCGTCCGCCATCCCGGACGAGATCGGGGCCCGCAAGGAAAGTCTCCTCGGCTCGCTCAGGAGCGTCGACATCCTGAGAACGGGCGGGGAACAGGAATAAAGAATCAACGATCACATGGAGGATTGACATGGAAGAAAAGATCATCATCCAGAAGAGGCCGCCGAAGTCTCCGGCTTTGGCGGGCATCCTGGCCGGCCTCTTCCCGTTCGGGATCGGGGCCATGTACAACGGTTTGTACGTCAAGGGGCTCGTCTACCTGTTCATTTTCGCCGGTCTGGTGACCGTCCAGGGCCACGGCAAAGGCCAGCCGTTCTTCGGCCTGATCCTGGCGGGGTTCTACTTCTACCAGATCATCGAGTCCGTCCAGACGGCGTCGGCCATCAACCGCCGCGCCCTGACGGGCAAGGAGGACGAGATGGTCACGGTCGAGGACCAGATCCTCGAGCCGGCGAAGGCCGGGTCCATATTCTGGGGGGCGGTGCTCGTCGTCCTGGGCGCCCTCCTTCTCCTGGCCAACTTCGACGTCATCGACTACGACGTCCTGTTCGACTTCTGGCCGCTGGCCGTCATCGGCCTCGGCGTCAAGCTCGTCTTCGACCACTTCGCCCGGGCGAAGAAGGCCTAGCTCAGGAGGAAGCCATGACACGAAAGGCACGCAGAGATACACTCGTCTGGGGATTCATCCTCATCGCCATCGGCATCGTCTTCCTGCTCGACACGCTGGACGTCGAAGTCTGGGATTCGGTGGCCCGGCTCTGGCCGCTCATCCTCATCTTCTGGGGCGGCTGGAAGCTCTACTTCGGCATCAAGGAACGGAACGAGGCCGCGAAGACCGGGAAGACCGAAGGGGTCTAAGGTCATGAAGGCCAAAGAGGTCCTGCTCCTCGTTCTCATCGTGTTCGTCGGGGTCGTCCTTTATCAGGCCCGGACGGGGGGCATCTGGATCGACGGGGATTGGGAGGGGCCTTTCGGCGCGGGCCGGACGTTCGACTTCGAGGAATCCCTGAGCCTCGAGGGCCCCATCCCTCCCCGGATCGAGGTCCGCAACGCCCACGGGGACATCGAGGTCCGGGGCGCGGACCAGGAGACGGTGACGGTGACGTTCCTGAAGGAGATCCGGAGGAGGAAGGAGGCCGAGGCCCGGGACGTCGCCAACGCTCTGAAGCCGGTCATCACGAGGGACGCCGGCCTGCTGAAGATCGCGACGAACCGGGACACGTTCACCAAGAGAGGCTTCAATACGAGCTTCCGGCTCGTCGTGCCGGCGGGGACGGACGTCCGCGTCGTCAACTCCTACGGTACGGTCACGGCGTCCGGCGTCCTGAAGTGCACGATCGACAATCCCCACGGTCAGGTGGACGCGGCGGACGTCGCCGGGGATATTTCCATCACGAACAGCTATGAGGACGTCGCGGTCGGCCGGGTCGGAGCATCCTGCCGGGTCTCCTCCCGGCACGCCGACGTCCGCGTCCGCGAGGCGCGGGGCGACGTCCGGATCGATCACAGTTACGGCGAGGTCGAGGTGAGCGACGCCGCGGCTTCCGCGACGATCGCCGCCGAACATAGCCAGGTCTCCCTGCTGAGGGTGAAGGGCGCCGCGGACGTCCGGACCACCTACGAGGGGGTCTCGCTCGTCGACGTCGGCCCGGCGACCGTCGTCGGGCACCATACGGGCGTGACGGCCGACGGGGTCGGCGGCGCCCTGAAGATCGCGACGACCTACGGAACCGTCCGCGCCAACGGCGTCCGGGGAGACCTGGAAATCGAGGGCAGGAGCGTGAGGGTCTTCGGCCGCTCCATCGCGGCCGGGACGATCCGGATCGCGACCTCTTACGAGGACCTCGAGCTCGCCGACTTCACCGGCCGGGCGGACATCACTATGTCCCATGCGGACATCGTCCTGGCCCCGGCCGCGATCACGGCGTCCATCGACGTGAAGAATACCTACGGGAAGGTCCGTTTTGTCTGGCCGCGGGGGATCAGGCTCCCGTTCGAAGCCCGGTCCAAGGGCGGCGAGGTCAAATGGGGCCTCGCCGAGCGCCCCGACCTCGAAACGACGAACGGCGAAGCGCTCGTCAAGGCGTTCGTCGGCGCCGTCGAAGGGATCTCGGTCACGCTTTCGACGAGCTACGGCGACATCGTCGTGGAAGACGGCGCGCCCAAGTCGTAGCCTCAGGCCCTGACCAGAACTCTCGGGACGAGGGCAAGGGCCCTCGGTCCCTTTCAAGCCGCAAGCTGAAGTTCGCGGCGACATCTCGCTGGCGCAAGGTCGCGCTCTCGCGCTATATTAGGGGCAGTCGAAATCAGGAGGTACCCTGCCATGAAACGAACGCCGGGAACCATCGTTGTCCTCGCCCTCGGCCTCGCCGTCGGCCTCCGGGCGCAAACCATCCCTCGACTCTCCGGCATGAATGCCGGGGCTTGTATGGGACCGGCCCTGAGCCTCGCTTCTCGTCCCCGCTTTGAAGGGCGGGGTATAGCGTCGTCGAACGGGCCGGAAGAGCCACCCGATATCTCCATCATTCCTGTGGCTGGGCCCGTCTATATGCTCGAGTCCGGAGGCAACGGAAATGTCGGGATCGTGACCGACCCTGCCGGGGTCTTCATGATCGATGCCATGGAAGCGGAAATGGCCGGAAAGCTCCGCGCCGCCCTCGAGATCCTGCCCGGCGGCGGCCCGGTGCGGGTGCTCATCAATACCCATTGGCACTGGGACCACGTTAACGGCAACAGGGCCTTCGGCCCCGCCGCCGTCATCGTCGCCCAAGAGAACACCCGGGCCCTGAACGCCGCCGATCAGGCCATGTTCGGCGGGACCATCCCGGCCCTCCCCGCCGGCGCCCTGCCCGTGATCACCTATGCCGACAGGATGACCGCCTATGCCGGCGGCCTGGCCCTCCGGCTTGTGCATTACCCCCATGCCCACACCGACGGCGATACCGTCATCTTCATCGACGCCCTGAAGATCGTCCATATGGGCGACATGTTCTTCAACGGCATGTTCCCCTTCCTGGACGTCCAAAGCGGGGGCAACATCGACAACTGGGTGCGTCAGCTCGACGTCATCCTCGCCTCCCTTCCCAAAGACGCCAAGGTCATTCCCGGCCATGGCCCGCTCGGCGGCAAGAGCGAGCTCAAGGGTTTCCGGGACATGCTCTTCGATTCGGCGGAGCTCGTCCGGGAGCAGATGGACAAGGGGAAAACGCTGAAGGAGATCCAGGCGGCCGGGATGCCGGACCGCTTCACCCCCTGGACCAAGGGGTTCATGCCCGTTCCCGGATGGCTTGAGCTCGTCTACCGGAGCCTCGAGAAGAACAAACGCACCGGGTCCTGAGACATCGAGCGCGGTGAAGGGGCCCGGCGTCCCCGCGCCGGCGGGCCGCTAGGAGTGCTTGCTCCGGAAATTGTAGATGCGCTGGGCGAGGGCGCCGTTGATCTTGATGTTGAAATAGGAGATCAGGTTGGTCAGGTCCTTCTTGTATTTGGTCACGTAGCGGACGAAATCGGATCTCCTTCTTGGACCGCAGCAGGTTCTCGAACTCGGCCACCTCGTCGTGGAGCTCGATGAGGAAATGGTTGATCGCCCGGTACTGGGCGTTGATCTCGATGAGGTCCTTGCCCGAGAGCTTGGCGAAGTCGAGATGCGGCGGCAGGGGCTGGAGGATGCAGCAGGCTCTCCGTGTGGAGTTCGTTGACCGACTCCCGGATCTCCTGGAAGAAGGACTTGTAGCTCCTGCGGGGTTTTCATCCGGTCTTGGACCCGCTCGAGGAGCCGTTCGCACTGGCTCTTGAGGGAGATGATGTGTCTCCTTGACGCCCAGGTATTTCCGTGTTGAAGTTGAAGAGGTCGACGAAATCCCTGCCGATATAGATCTTGTCCTCGTAGTGGGTCAGGAGCTCCTTGGGCGAATGGGTGTAGAACTTGATCTCGTACCGCCGCCCCTCGGAGTCCCTCTCCCGAAGCCGGGCCAGGACAAGGAAGCCGTTCTGCTCGATGAAATAGCTGCTGGTGTCGAGGAGCACGGAATAGATGGCCAGGTTCTGGATGATGTATTCCTTGAGGTGGTCGAGGAGCGCTTCCTTCCGGGTGATGAGCTCGGTCACGGCGTCGTTGGGCGTCGGCGTCATGACGGAATAGGACGGGGACAGCAGGTAGAGGACGGGGCCGGTCCCGAGCTCCAGGTGGAGGTTCTTGAGGGTGTTCTGGTAGAGGTCGTCGAGGAGCATCGGCTTCAGGGGCGGAAGGTCCTCGACGTCCAGCTTGAGGAGTTCGTCGATCTCGTTCATGGGATTCCCTCGGTTCGGAGGGGATGGTAACACCGGAGATGAAATGTCAAAGTCAACCTCGACCGGAATGCCGGAGCACTGTCGAGGACCGTAGCGCCTTGCGCCCCAGCGTCCAGGCGTCGTTGCCGTACCGCTCGGCTTCGATCCGGGCGATCTCCTCCCACGCGGCCGCCATCCAGGGAAAGAGGCTCCAGCGCGACCCCGAAGAATTCGGAGAGCCGCCCAGGGCGAACCCGGCCGCCCATTCGAAGGACACGGGCCGGCCCAGGGCCTCGGAAAGCGAGGTCATGCGGATGCCGCCGTCCGCGGCTTCGGACCGGGCCACGGCCTTGAGGAGCGTCCTCGTCCTTCTCGAGGGGCACGGAGCCGTGCTGGAGGAATGCCGCGCCCGTCCTCTTCTGGGCGCTGCCGACGATCTTCAGGCCGCCGATCTCGACCTCGTCCCGGGCCGGGAAAGCGAAACACGGCATCGTCCCGCGGATGTAGGCGGGCGGCGAGGCCGGCGCCAGCCGCGCGTCGAGCCCCATGAGCTCGAGGCCCCGGACGAGGCCGAGCGATATGCGCTTGTAGGATTCCCGGAGCGTGTCCGTGAACGTCGTCGGTGTCCGACGAAGCCAGGGAATAGGTCAGCTCCCGGTGATGCAGGACGAGCTTTCCCCCGGTCATCCGCCGGACGACATCGATCCCGTTCGCACGGCAGAAGTCGAGGTCGGCCGCCCGTTCGGCGTTCTGGGAATAGCCCAGGGAGGCCGTGGGCCTCTCCCAGCGATAGAACCGGAGAAAGGTCGCGGCTTCCTTTCGGGCCGCGGTAAAAAGGTATTCGTCCACGGCCATGTTCCATGAGCCCCGCCGGGGGGCATCTGTCGATGATCAGAACGCCAGGTTTTCATAAGATGGGCTTTCGCCGGACGGAGGTGATGGAGCGGGCAATGGGACTCGAACCCACAACACCCGGCTTGGGAAGCCGGTACTCTACCATTGAGCTATGCCCGCTCACGGGCGCCGTTCAAGCAGGAGAATTCTAGCATAATCCCGACCCAAGTCAAAACGGGCCGGAAGGGACCTCGGCCCCTTCCTCCCCCCGGGCTCCAGCCTCTTAATTAGCCGCCTGTCCCATCTTCGGATAATAATTGCTGTGCCACTTCATGCGCGTCGGAAGCCCGTCGGCCCCAAGCTCGAAGACGACCTCCTCGCCGAGCTCCCCGTCCTTCCGGACGCGGCGGAAGGTGTGGTCGCCCGTCTTCCGGAGCTTCGTGATCTCCCGGACAGGGTCCATCGTCGGCAGCCACAGGGAACCGAGTCCATCCTCCCAGGGAAAGACGGCGATCTCGCCTCCGAAGGACGAGCCGTAGGAGGCGGCATAGATCTTCAGCCCGGGATCGGGCGCCTTCGCGCCCTTCGGGTCCTTGACCGCCGCGGCGATCGCCGGGGCGACGATGTCGTAGATCCGCCGGGCGAAGAGCTCCGAGTCGACGCCCAGGGCGTTCGACATGAAGACCGTCCCGACGGCCTCGTCGGGCTTCAGCAGGATGCCCGTCCGGTAGCCGGGGCAGGAGCCGCCGTGGCCGACGAAGGTCTTGCCGTCGCTCCTCATGACGGAGAAGCCGAGGCCCCAGGTGGTCTCGAAATCGGGGTCCACCCAGTGGACCCGGTACATCTCCCGGAGGGTGTTGGCCTTGAGGACCTCCGTGATACCGCCGCGGAGCAGGCGGAACTGCCACTGGGCGAACCGGGCGAGATCCTCGACAGTGGAGGCGAACCCGGCCGCGGGCGCAACTCCTCGGGCCTGGAAGAAGGGCATCGCCGCCCGGCCTCCGTCCCGTTTCGGGGCCCCGTAGCCGGCGGCCAGCCGGCCGCCGCGCTCCGCGGCGGGGATCTCCGGCGTCGTGCTCGCCAGGCCCAGGGGCTCGAGGATGTTGAGACGGACATAGTCGGCATAGGGCATGCCCGAAGCGGCCGCGACGACCTCCCCGGCCAGCGTCAATCCGAGGTTCGAATACTGGAAATAGGTCTCCGCCGGGTAAAGCGTCCTTTGCTTCGAGATGCGCTCGACGATCTGCTCATGCGTGGGAAAGGGGAAATCCGGTCCGGTCCAGTAGGGATAGTCGGACTCCCTGGGGAGCCCCGAGGCATGGGTCAGCAGTCCCTCGATCGTGATCTCGGGGCCGTCGGGCGCCGACCGCTCGATCGTGAACCAGGGAAGGTGCTTGGCCACGGGGTCGTCCAGCCGCAGCTTCCCCGCGTCGCGCAGCTGCATCACGGCGATGCTCGTGAACAGCTTCGAGATGGAGCAGATGCTGTAGATCGTCCCCGGGGTCGCCGGCGCGGTGCGGGCGAGGTCCGCGGACCCGAATCCCCCGCTCCAGATGAGCTCCTGGTCGTGAACGACCGCGGCCGATATGCCCGGGATCCGGTCATAAGCCCTTTGGGCGTCGAGCCAGACCCTCGCCACCTCCAAAGCGGAAGCCACGCGGGGATCGTCGGCCAGGCATTGCGGCCGCGCCGCGCCCGCGAGGATAAGGACGGAGACCAACAGGAGAGGAATGATGCGTGCCGGTTTCATCACGTTTCACCTCATTGACAGCCGCGCCCCGCGGCACATATAATCGAAAAATTCCATGGGAAAGGCGGACATCATGGCCCAAGAAGACACCCAGGTCAAGCCAGCGGCGGCCGGAGCCTCGCAGCATCGGGAAAGGGCTGTCCTTCAAGGGGGACATCGCCGGCGGCGAAGACCTCGTCGTCGACGGCCGGGTGACCGGGACGATCGACCTGGGCCCTCACGACCTGACCGTGCGCCCGGAGGGGCCGGGTCGAGGCCGACGTCCGCGCCCGGAACGTCACCGTTCACGGCGAGCTCGATCGGGAACGTAGTCGCCGCCGAGCGGGTCTTCATCACCGAGACCGGCCGGATGAAGGGCGATGTCGTCGCCGCCACCGTGTCTCGATCCTGGCCGGGGCCCAGTTCAAGGGCGCCATCAGGATGGAGCGGCGTCTCCTAGTCGATATCGATCGTGCCCTTGTCGCTCTCCCTCCGCTTCCGGTCCATCTCGTCCCATTTCTTCATGCAGTCGGCGTCCGTGCCGCGGACCAGGGAGCATTCGAGGTACTCGGAGATGTAAATGACGCAGGCCCGGATGGCTTTCCCGGTCGGCGTCTTCTGATAATCGGCGCCGTGGATGCTGAAGTTCCTCAGGTTCAGGCCGGCGGCCAGCCCCTGCCCTTTGGCCTCGGCTTCGATCGTCCGGGTGTCGACGATCTCGCCTGTTTCGGAGTCGACGACCTTGAGATCGACGGCGATATAAGCCTTGTCCCTCTTGCCGCCGACGCTGAGGCCCTTGAAGCTGACTCCGCCGCCCGTGCCCTTGACGTCCTCCTCGAAGGACGGAGACGGTGGCCGCGACGAGGTACTTGGCCCCCTTGAGCTTGCCCATCTTGACCTTCGTCGACGCGTCGACCCTGTCGGTGTCGCTCAGGTCCTGCTCCCCGAGAACGGCTTCGATGTCCTTCCGGTCGAGGACCTGGAAGGACCGGGTGGAAACGAGCTCGGAAGCGAGCATGTCGGACAGTTCCGATGCCGACCGAGGCGCTCCACCAGCCGGCGCTGGTGTGGTTGGTGAACCTCAGGACGCCGACCCGCGGCTTTTCGGCCGCCGGCGCCCCGGCGAGGAACGCGGCGACGACGAGGATCGCGATTACCGTCAATAGGACGATCTTCTTCACGGGCCCTCCTTCTATGCCCGCGCATCCGGGAGCGGACATCCTGAAAACTATATAGCATGGCAAATTTTGTTATAATGCCATCGATGCGCGACTTCGAGCTCCATTCCGATTTCGAGCCCCAAGGGCGACCAGGTCCGGGCCATCGAGCGCCTCGTCCGAAGGGCTGGACGCCGGGGAGAGGCACCAGGTCCTGATGGGGGTCACCGGCTCGGGCAAGACCTTCACGATGGCCAACGTCATCGCCCGGGCCCGGCGGCCCGGTCCTGGTCATCTCCCACAACAAGACGCTGGCCGCCCAGCTCTACCAGGAATTCCGGCGCTTCTTCCCGACGGAACGCCGTCGAATACTTCGTCAGCTATTACGACTACTATCAGCCCGAAGCCTACATCGCCTCCTCGAACACCTATATCGCCAAGGAGGCGACCATCAACGACGAGATCGACCGGCTCCGCCTCCGCGCGACGAACTCCCTCTTCGAGCGCCGGGACGTGATCGTCGTCGCCTCGGTCTCCTGCATCTACGGCATCGGCGCCCCGGACACGTACTACTCGATGAGCTTCGGCCTGGAGATCGGCCAGGCCCTGAGCCGGAAGAAGATGCTGGACAGCTTCGTCGGAGATCCAGTACGAGCGGCAGGAGGCCGATTTCAAGCGGGGTTCGTTCCGCGTCCGCGGCGACATCGTCGAGATCTTCCCCTCCTACGAGGACTTCGCCTATCGGATCGAGCTCGAGGACGGGCGGATCAAGGGCCTTGTCCGCCGTCGATCCCCTCCTCGGAAAGACCCTGGAGACCTTCGACCAGATCATGATCCATCCGCGGACGTTCTTCTCGACGCCCCGGCGAGGTCCTCAAGGCCGCGGCCGACGGCATCGAGAAGGAACTCGTCGAGACGGGTGGCCGCGTTCCGGGCCGAGGGCAAGTTCATCGAGGCCGAGAGGATCGAGGAACGGACGCTCTACGACCTGGACATGCTCAGGGAGTTCGGCTATTGCCCGGGCATCGAGAATTACTCCCTCTACCTAGCCGACCGGAAGCCCGGCGAGCCGCCGTTCACGCTCCTCGACTATTTCCCGAAGGACTTCCTGACCATCATCGACGAATCCCACGTCACCGTCCCCCAGATCGGCGGGATGTACCACGGCGACCGGTCCCGGAAAACGACCCTCATCGACCACGGCTTCCGCCTGCCCTCGGCGCTCGACAACCGGCCGCTGAACTTCGAGGAGTTCGAGGCCAGAGGTCGGACCAGGTCATCTACGTCTCGGCGACCCCGGCGGCCTACGAGATCCGGAGGTCCGGAAACCGGGTCGTCGAGCAGGTCATCCGGCCCACAGGCCTGACCGATCCCGAGATCGAGGTCCGGCCGGTCCAGGGCCAGGTCGACGACCTCATGGCCGAGATCGCGGCCCGGGCGAAGCAAAACGAGCGGACGCTCGTCACCACCCTGACCAAGAAGATGGCCGAAGACCTGACCCGCCACTACCACGAGCTCGGCCTCCGGGTCCGCTACCTCCACTCGGAGATCGAGACCCTCGACCGGGTCAGGATCCTGAGGGACCTCCGGAAGGGACTGTTCGACGCCCTCGTCGGCATCAACCTGCTCCGGGAGGGCCTCGACCTGCCCGAGGTCTCGCTCGTGGCCATCCTGGACGCCGACAAGGAGGGATTCCTGCGGTCGGCGAGCGCGCTCATCCAGACGTTCGGCCGGGCGGCCCGCCACGTCTCCGGGCGGGCCATCCTCTACGCCGACACGATGACGGATTCGATGAAAGCGGCCATCGAGCGAAACGAGCCGCCGCCGGACGATCCAGAAGGAATACAACCTCCGCCACGGGATCACGCCGCAGTCGGTCGTCAAGGGCATCGACGAGGCCCTGAGCAGCGTTTACGAGCGGGATTACGTCGACCTGACGCAGCATCCCGGAGGACAAGGAGATCGCTCTTTCGCCGGAGAAGCGGAAGAAGCGGATGGACGAGCTCGAAAAACTGATGGCGCCAGGCGTCGCAGGACCTCGAATTCGAGAAGGCGGCCGCCTACCGGGACGAGCTCAGCCGCCTGAAGAAGCGGGAGCTCGAGCTCGCCCTCTGACGGGAGGCGGCAACGGGAGAGCGACATGGCGGGATCGCTGAAAGACCAAGGTCGCCGCGTTCCCGGCCAAGGCCGGCATCTATTTCTTCAAGGACGCCGCCGGCGAGGTCGTCTACATCGGCAAGGCGCGCTCCCTCCGCGACCGGGTCCGCTCCTATTTCCTGCCCGATCCCGGACGTCAAGGTCCGGAACATCCTGGGGGAGACCGCCGACATCGACTACATCCTGACCGGCTCCGAGAAAGAAGCCGCGTTCCTCGAGAACAATTACGTCCAGCAGTACCAGCCGAAGTTCAACCTCCGACTCAAGGACGACAAGAGCTTTCCCTATCTCAAGCTGACCGTCCGCGAGGAGTTCCCCGGGATCTACATGAGCCGAAAGGTCGAGAACGACGGCTCCCGCTACTTCGGGCCGTTCAGCCCGGCCGGACGCGCCCGTAAGACGATCCATCTCGTCAACAGGCATTTCGGGGTCCGCGGCTGCGAAGACGCCGGCTTCAGGGGCCGGAAACGGCCCTGCCTGGAACATGACCTGGGGCTCTGCTCGGCGCCCTGCGTCGGGGGCATCTCCGCGGCCGATTACCGGAAGGACGTGGACAACGCCCGGCTCTTTCTCGAAGGCCGGACCGAGGAGTTGGCCCGGAACCTGAAAGCGCGGATGGCGGAGGCGGCCGCGGGCCGGAAGTTCGAGGAAGCCGCCCGCCTGAGAGACCTCCTCCGCACGCTCGAGGACCTCCGCGAGAGGCCTCAGGCCATCGACGTCGGCCTCGAGGACCTGGACGCGGTCGGCTACGCCCGGTCCGGGGACGCGGCCGCCCTCCACGTCTTCTTCATGAGGCGGGGCAAGGTCCGGGATTCACGGGGGACGTTCGCCCGGGGGACGGAAGGGCGCTCGGACCGGGAGGTCCTGGCCGAGCTCGTCGGGAGATTCTACGCCCGGGCGGAGAAGCCCCCCAAGATCCTCCTGCCCTTCGAGCCGGCGGGCGCCGGGCGCCTTCAGGAAGAGATTGGCCGGAGGGCCCGGAAAGAAGGCCCGGCTGATCGTCCCCAAGATCGGGAAATACGCCAGACTGACCAGGATGGCCGGACAGAATGCGACGCTCGCTTTGGGAAACTCGGGGGTTTCGACCCCTCCCCTCCTCCTTCTGGCGGAGGTCCTCGGGCTCACGGAAGCTCCGTGGCGGATCGAAGGATTCGACATATCCAACACGGGGGGCGACGAATCGGTCGGCTCTCTCGTCGTCTTCGACGGGGGCGTGCCGAACAAGGCGGAATACCGGAAGTTCAAGATCCGGACGGTCGAGGGCCCGAACGACGTGGCCAGCCTCCATGAGGTCGTCCGCCGCCGCTACGCGCGCCTCAAGGCCGAGGGGGCCCGGATGCCGGGTCTCGTCCTGGTCGACGGCGGCAAGCCCCAGCTCTCGGCCGCGCTCGCGGGGCTCGCAGACGCGGGCGTCGCGGGGATCCCCGTGATCTCGCTGGCCAAACGCGAGGAGATCCTCTTCACGCCGAAGAACAGGAAGGGCATCCGGCTCGACCGGACCTCCGCCGCCCTGAAGCTCGTCGAGCACGTCCGGGACGAGGCCCATCGTTTTGCCGTCGCCTTCCACCGGAATCGTCGCTCCAAAAAGAGCTTCGCCTCCGTTTTGGACGGAGTCCCAGGCCTCGGCCCGAAGCGCAAAGCCGCCCTCCTGGCCCGCTACGCTGATATAATGGGCATCGGTAACGCGTCCTTGGATGACCTTGTCGCCCTCGTCGGCCACGCTCCCGCCGCCGCCCTCAAATCCCGCCTGCAGGCGTAACCCTGAAGCTGCGCCTTCAGGGAGGATATCCCCGAGTCTTATGAAAGCGAATCGGCCTATCCCGCTAAACGATGATCCGGATGAGCCAGGAGAGGAGGATGGCCACGCCGATGCTAAGGCCGGCGGAGAGAAATGCGACCTTCTTTCCGATCTCCTTCCAGAGGATCGCAAATGTGGACAGGCAGGGGATGAAGAAGCTGACGAACACCGTGAAAACAAGGAGCTGTTGTTTTGTGATGACGGAGAGGAGGTCCCCGTAGCCGGTCCCGAGGGCCTGGAGCATCATGATGAGGGAGAGCTCCTTGCGCAGGAACCCGAAGATGAGCGTCACGCCGAGCTCCCGGGGCAGGCCGAGGGCGCCCGATACGAGCGGCGCCAGGACCGCGTTGATCATCCGGTCGGCGTGGATGGACTGCAGCAATCCGAGGAAGACACTGCCCGCGATGAGGAGCGGCCAAGCGAAGCCGACGAACGACCGGAGCTGAAAATAGGTCTTCTGGAGGACGTTCCCGAGGCGGGGGCGCTTCAGGGTCGGGATCTCCAGGATGAGGCCAGGGGACGGCGCCTTCGTGAACGAGGAGAGGATCTTGCCGAGGACGGCAACGAGGAGGATGTTGGCGGCGTAGAAAGCCAGCGCCGCCCACGGCCCCAGGGCGAAGGCGACGAGGGCCAGGATGATCGTCGTCCTGGCCGAGCACGGGATGAACGGGATGAGAAGCGAGGTGATGACACGGTCGCGGCGCGACTCCAGGATGCGCGTCGATATGATGGCGGGCACGTTGCAGCCGAAGCCGAGGATGAACGGCGATACGGATTTCCCATGGAGGCCGATGTGGTGCATGAAGGCATCGAGGAGGAACCCGGCCCGCGCCAGATAGCCGAGGTCCTCGAGGAAGGCCATCAGGACGAGCAGGGGGATGAAATACGGCAGGACGATGGCGATCCCGCCTCCGATGCCCTGGACGAGGCCGTCGGCCAGATGGAAGAGGATGTTCGAGCCGAGATGCTGTTTGAGGAACACGCTGATGTCCGCGAAGGGCTTGAGGAGGAGCCCTTCGAGCGGGTTCCCGATCTTGAAAATGAGGACGAAGAAGGCCATGAAGACGGCCAAGAGGATGACGTATCCGTAGAACGGGTGCATGATCACGGCGTCGATCCGCTTGTCCCAGGAGATGCCCTTTCCCCGCGTGACCCGGCTGGTCTCCTCCGCGATCTTCAAGGCCAGGTGGTGGCGCTCCGCGGCGACGACCTCATAGGCCGGCATGTCCCGGCCCGATTCGAGCGCCGCCCGGACGCGTTCGACCTCGCTTTTCAACCCCGGCTCCAGCTCGCCGAGCATCCGGTCGCAGAAGAGGCGGTCGGCTTCGATCATCTTGACCGCCGTGAACCTCCGGCCGGCCACCAGGGGAAAATCCGCCGGAAGGAGCCGGGCCATCTCGTCGACCCTGGACTCGACGTCCCGCGACCACGACGGGGGGCTCGGCATGACCGGGTGTTCCAGGACGCGGAACGCTTCGTCCAGGAGCTCCTTGACGCCGCGGCCGCGCGAGGCGATGACGGGGACGACGGGAACGCCGAGCCGCGCGGCCAGCTTGGCCGCATCGATCTTGATCCCCTTTTTTTCGGCCAGGTCGAGCATATTGAGCGCGACGACCATCGGCCTGCCGAGCTCGATAAGCTCCAGCGTGAACTCGAGACTGCGGCCCAATATGGAAGCGTCCACGACGTTGATGACGAGGTCCGGCTTCTCGGAGAACAGGTGCCTCAGGGCCGTCCGTTCGGCCGGATCGGCCGGGCAGAGGGAGTAGGTGCCGGGAAGGTCGACGATGTCGAGGAGCCGCCCCTCGACGGCCACCCGGCTGTGGGTGTGCTTGACGGTCGTCCCCGGAAAGTTCGAGGTCTCGGCCTTCAGCCCGGCGATGGAGTTGAACAGCGTGCTCTTGCCGCAATTGGGCTGGCCGACGAAAACGACCGCCGGAACGTCAGGGGCGGCCATCCGCAACCTCGACCCTGATCTTCCGGGCGATGCCCCTGCCGAGGGCGACGCGGCTGTCGGAGGCGGTGTTCCGGACGAGGATGGGGCCTCTCAGGATGGCCGCCGAGTCCAGCTCGATGATGTCGCCGGGATGGAAGCCCATGGACAGGAGCCGTCTTCGGACGACTTCGCCGCCGGCGATCCCCAGGATCCGCAGGGGCCTGGCCATGGGGGCGTCGGAAAGGTTCATGGGTGCGCTCACATTCTCGCCGTTCTTGCAGGCCATTATAGCCTATCGGGCGCTCAAAATGAACCCGCCGGGGCTCCCGCCGCTTGCTCGGGGAGTCCGGCTCCGATATAATCGCGGACATGAAGAGCGCGCTCGCCGTCCTCATGGCCGGGACGGCCCTCCTGGGCGCCCTTGCCTGCGGGACGCGGACCACTTCCCGGGACCTTCCGGCGACGTTCGTCTGGGACAAGGACCAGTCCTCCATCGAACCGGCATCGGGCCGGATGAACGTCTGGGGAGGCTTCGAGGTCGGGGACGACGCCTTCTCCGCGACAAAGAACATGTCGCGCTTCGTCCTGTGGCGGAAGGCCGGGTCGGATGCCCGGATCTCCATCCAGTACGTTCTCCAGGGGAAGTCCTGCCGTTTCCTTGTCAACGGCGCCGCCGCGGGCAGGCTCGATCCTTCGCCGAGGCCCGCGTCCGTTTCATTCCCCGCCCGGCTGAACGCCGGCTTCAATTTCCTGGAATTCGACAAGGCGACCAACGACGTCCTCCGGATCCGTTCGGTCCTTGCCGGGCCGCAGGAGGAGAACCGCCGGCGCCGCCATCTCGGCGAGGGCGAATCCCTGACCGTAGGGACCGGGAGGACGAAGGGAAGGCTGGTGTTCGCGGGGCACGGCGCCCTGAGGATCACCGAAGTCTCGTTCCGCGCGGGACGGGAGGCCGTCCGGACCTTCGAGCGGAGGCCGGGTTTCTTCTCGCGGAGGATCGTCTACGAATACGATGATCCGACGCCGGGCCACGCCACGTTCTCGCCGAAGTCCGGGAGCTTCGACGTCGTCGAATATTCCTCCGTTCCGGTCGAAAGCGCGCCGGCCCCCGGGGCCCCGGCGTTCCCGGGCCGGCCCGACATATTCATCATCCTGCTCGACGCCTGCCGGCCCGACCACTTGGGCCTCTACGGCTACGCGCGGCCGACGTCGGCGAATCTTGACCGCCTGGCCGAGGACGCCGTCGTCTTCGAGAACGCTTATGCCAATGCGTCGTTCACCCGCTCCAGCGTGGCCACGCTGTTCACGGGCCTATACCCCGAAAGCCATAAGGTCCGCATCCTGGTGAACAAGCTCTCCGAGCGCCTCCTGACCGTTCCCGCCTACCTCAAAGCCAAGGGCTACCGGACGTCCCTGTTCACGACCACCGGGAACGTCTCGCAGAACGTGGGATTCGCGCGCGGCGTGGACGACTACTTCCATTACATCGGGGACTGGAGCAAGCGGGAGGGCAAGAGCCTGCCCGCCAATTTCGAGGGCTGGCTGGCCCATGAGGGCCCGCGCTTCAGCTATGTCCACTTCATGGAGCCTCACCTGCCCATCGTCCCCCCGCCGCCCTACCTGGACATGTTCTCGGCCCCGAAGGACAGGGCCTTCGTCCACGGGGTCCTCGAGGAGTTCCAACGGAGGATCGAAGCCGCGGGTCCGTTCAGCCCCGAAGAGGTCCGGGCGGTCGTCGACAACTACGACTCGGCCATCGCCTATATCGACGGGGAGGTGGGAAAGCTCCTGAAGAGCCTCAAGGACCGGGACGCTTACGACGAGAGCCTGATCATCGTCCTTTCGGACCACGGAGAATCGCTCTACGAGCGGAAGTTCTGGGGCCACGGGCTGAAGGTCTACGAGGAAACGACCCGCGTGCCGCTCATCGTCAAGTTCCCTTCGGCCGCCGGCCTCAAGGGACGGGTCAAGGGGATCGTCGAGCTCGCCGGCGCGTTCCCCACCCTGATCGACCTCTTCGGCCAGGAGATCGGGCTCGACGGGACGAGCTGGCTCCCGGCGGTCGCCGCCCGGGACGAGGACGACGCCATGGCGGTGTCCCGCTCGTTCTCCGACGTCGGCGACTTCGGGCTCCGCTGGCGCGACTGGTATGCGATCATCAACCTGGCCACGGGCGCGGAGACCCTTTACCGCCGCGCCGAGCCGGTCTTTGCCGAGGCCGGGGCCGGGACGGAAGCCATCCGGCTCCAGCTCAAGGTCCGGTTCCTCGAATGGCTCGTCCGGTTCGCCGAGCGCGACGACCGGCCGGTTCCCGCGGACCTCCGGTCGTTGCCCAGGAACGAGCTGGAGAACCTCAGATCCCTGGGATATATCAAGTGAGCGTCTCCCCTTCCGAGCGGAAAGGCCTCCGGACCTGGATCGAGCTCAGCCGCTCGGCCGTCGCCCACAACCTGCGGGTCTTCCGCCGCCTCCTCGAGCCCGGCTGCCGGATCATGGCCGTGGCCAAGTCGAACGCCTATGGCCACGGCCTATACGACCTCGTCCCCCTCCTCGAGGAGCAAGGGATCGACGCCGTCGGCGTGGATTCCATCGTCGAGGCGGTCACCCTGAGGCGGAAGGGCGTGAGGAAGCCCATTCTCGTCATGGGCTACACGCTCCCCAGCCGCTTCGGGGACGCCGCCCGGAACGGCGTGGCCATCACCGTCTCGAGCTTCGAAAGCCTCCGGGCCCTGGCTTCGGCCGAGGACGGACGGAAGATCCGGGTCCACATCAAAGTCGATACAGGCATGCATCGTCAGGGCTTCCTCCCGGCCCAGCTTCCCCGGGTCCTGCGGTTCCTCAAGTCCCGGCCCGGGCGATTCGCGGTCGAAGGCATTTATACGCATTTCGCGGCGGCCAAGAACCCCGGCGGGACGGTCGCCACTCGGGGCCAGATCGCCGAATTCGAGGCCGCGGCCGCCGCCTTCGCCCGGGAGGGCTTCCGGCCGGTCCGTCACGCTTCGGCCACGGCCGGAGTCCTCAACTTCCCCGAGGCGCATTTCGATATGGCCCGGATCGGCATCGGGCTCACGGGATACTGGCCGTCCGCGGAGACGCGGCGCGCCTGGGAGGACCGGATCTCGCTCCGGCCGGTCCTGTCCTGGAGGACGCTCGTCGCGGAGACCAAGCTCCTTCCGGCCGGCGCCTCCCTGGGCTACGATCTCACCGAGCGCCTGAGCCGCGATTCGAAGATCGGGATCTGCCCCGTCGGTTACTGGCACGGCTATCCCCTGGCCTTGTCCGGAAAAGGCCAAGTGATCGTCCGCGGGCGGAAGGTCCGGGTCCTCGGCCGGGTGTCGATGGATATGCTGGTCATCGACCTCACCGACGCCGGCCCGGCGAAGGCCGGCGATATCGTCACGCTGATCGGCCGGGACAGGGGCGAGACCATCGAAGCCGACGGGGCCGCCCGGCTCGCAGGCACGACCGTCTACGAGTTCCTGACCCGCCTCAACCCGCTCCTTCGGAAGATCCCCGTCCGCTGACCCCCCCAAATTGACTTTCAGGGGCCGTTCTGTTAATAAATAGGAAATGTACAAGTGGTTCATCCGTAAAGTCTTCGGGACGCAGAACGACCGCGACCTGAAGAAGATCCGCCCGGTCGTCGTCGCCGTCAACGAGCTCGAACCCCGCATCCAGGCCCTGTCGGACGACCAGCTGCGCGCCAAGACCGTCGAATTCAAGGAAAAGCTCTCTCAGGGGGCCTCCCTCGACGACATCCTCGTCGAGGCCTTCGCCTGCGTCCGGGAAGCGTCCCGGAGGACCCTCAAGATGCGCCACTTCGACGTCCAGATCCTCGGCGGCGTCGTCCTCCACGGCGGCCGCATCTCCGAGATGAAGACGGGCGAGGGGAAAACGCTGGTCGCCACCCTCCCCGCCTACCTCAACGCCCTCGACGGCAAGGGCGTCCACATCGTCACCGTCAACGACTACCTGGCCAAGCGCGACACGGAGTGGATGGGCCAGATCTACAGGTTCCTCGGCCTCAGCGTCGGGACCATCTACCACGACGTCGGCGAGCGGGAGCGCTACGACGCCTATCGCCGCGACATCACCTACGGCACGAACAACGAGTTCGGATTCGACTACCTGCGGGACAACATGAAGTTCCGGCTCTCCGACCTCGTCCAGCGCGAATTCAATTACGCCATCGTCGACGAGGTGGACAGCATCCTGATCGACGAGGCCCGGACGCCGCTGATCATCTCCGGGCCGACCGACGAATCGACGGCCCTCTACTACAAGGTCGACAGCCTGGTCCGCCACTTCCACAAGGACAAGCACTACCAGGTCGACGAGAAGACGCGGACCGTCTCCATCTCCGAGACCGGCGTCGCCGAGGCCGAAAAGTACCTCGGCGTCCCCAACCTCTACGACCTCGCCCAGATGGACCTCGTCCACGCCATCAACCAGTCCCTCAAGGCGCACTACGCTTTTCAAGCGGGACGTCGACTACATGGTCAAGGACGGCCAGGTCATCATCGTCGACGAATTCACCGGCCGGCTGATGCCCGGCCGCCGCTACAGCGACGGCCTCCACCAGGCCCTGGAAGCCAAGGAGAAGGTCAAGGTCGAGCAGGAATACCAGACCCTCGCCTCGATCACCTTCCAGAACTACTTCCGCATGTACAAGAAGCTGGCCGGGATGACGGGAACGGCCCTGACCGAGGCGGAGGAATTCCGGCACATCTACGGGCTCGACGTCGTCGAGGTCCCGACCAACATGCCCCTGATCCGCCTGGAATGCCCGGACGTCATCTACCGGACGGCGGGCGAGAAGTGGAACGCCGTCGTCGAGGAGATCATGGAGAGCCACGGCAAGGGCCGCCCCCTGCTCGTGGGCACCGTCTCCATCGAGAAGTCCGAGCATCTCAGCACCCTCCTCCGGAAGAAGAACGTCAAGCACGTCGTCCTCAACGCCAAGTACCACGAGCAGGAGGCCCAGATCATCGCCCAGGCCGGGCGCATCGGCGCCGTGACCATCGCCACCAACATGGCCGGCCGCGGCGTGGACATCCTGCTGGGCGGCAACCCCGAGTACCTGGCCCGGGAGAACCTCAAGAGATCCGGCATCGATCCGGTCAAGGCGACTCCCGAGCAGTTCGCGAAGGCCGTGGACGAGGCCGCGAAGACGACGCTCGAGGAGCACGAACAAGGTCGTCGGGCTCGAAGGCCTTCACGTCATCGGGACCGAGCGCCACGAGGCGCGCCGGATCGACAACCAGCTCCGCGGAAGGGCGGGCCGTCAGGGCGACCCCGGCTCGTCCCGGTTCTACATGTCGCTCGAGGACGACCTCATGCGGATCTTCGGCAGCGACCGCATCTCAGGGCTGATGGCCCGGATCGGCATGGGCGAGGGCGTTCCGATCGAGCACGCCATGGTCTCGCGGGCCATCGAGCGGGCCCAGAAGCAGGTCGAATCCCAGAACTTCTCCATCCGCAAGCACCTCCTCGAATACGACGACGTCATGAACAAGCAGCGGGAGGCGATCTACGGCCAGCGGAAGGACATCCTGCGACGGCAAGGACCTCAAGGAGTATTTCGCCGAGCTCGTCGAGACCATCCTCGACTGGCTCCTGGACACCTCCGCCAACAAGGACAAGCAGCCCGACGAATGGGATCGGGACGGCCTGAAAACCGGCGTCTTCGCCCAATTCGCCCTGGACATCGACAAGCTCGGGATCGACTGGGACGCCGTCAGCCACGAGGAGCTCCGGGAGCGGATCCTCGACGCCTTGAGGACGTCCTACGAGGACAAGGAGAAGCTCCTCGGCCCGGAGCGGATGCGGGAGTTCGAGCGGATGATCCTCCTCCAGGTCATCGACTCCCAGTGGAAGGACCACCTGCTCGAGATGGACCACCTCAAGGAGGGCATCGGCCTCCGGGGATACGGCCAGAGGGACCCGCTGGTCGAATACAAGAAAGAAAGCTACGAGATGTTCCAGGCGATGATGGACCGGGTGGAGGAGGACGCCCTGCGCTACCTGTTCCTCATCCAGCCGGTCGTCGCCGAAGAAGCGCCCCAACAGCCCGTGCGGCGCGAGCGGCCGCTGTTCTACCAGAGGTCCGAAGGCGGGGCCGCGGAGATGGAGGCGCCCAGGGCGAAGCAGGCCCGGTCCACGATCCCCGGCCGCAAGAGGAAACACTGAGGCAAGGAGGCCCCATGCTGGATCGCGACATCAAGGAAGGATTGACCTTCGACGACGTCCTCATCGTCCCGTCGGCGTCCGACGTCAACCCCGCCGACGCCGAGGTCGGGACCCGCCTCAGCCGGAACATCCCCCTCTGCGTCCCGGTCATCAGCGCGGCCATGGACACCGTGACGTCGTCGCGGATGGCCATCGCCATGGCCCAGCAGGGAGGCCTGGGAGTCATCCACCGGAACATGTCCGTCGAGCTCCAGGCCGACGAGGTGGACAAGGTCAAGCGCCACGAGAGCGGCATGATCGTCGACCCCATCACGCATGCGGCCCGAGGAGAAGATCGAGAAGGCCATCGAGGTCATGAAGAAGTACCGGATCTCGGGCCTCCCGGTCACCGACGAGGACAACAAGCTCGTCGGCATCGTCACCAACCGGGACATCCGGTTCGAGACCCGGCTGAACACGCCGGTCGCCAAGGTCATGACCCGCGAGCTCATCACGGTCCCCATCGGGACGTCCCTCGAGGAGGCCGAGAAGCTCTTCCACGAGCACAAGATCGAGAAGATCATGATGGTCGACGAGCACTACCGCCTCAAGGGGCTCATCACCTACAAGGACATCCTCAAGCGGACCCAGTACCCGGGCGCGGCCAAGGACCCGCTCGGCCGGCTCCGGGTCGGGGCGGCCCTCGGCGTCGGCGCCGACACCCTCGAGCGGGCCACGGCGCTCGTCGCCGCCAAGTGCGACGTCCTCGTCGTCGACAACGCCCACGGCCATTCGCGCCGCGTCCTGGACACGGTCCGCCTGATCAGGAAGGAGTTCCCGGACCAGGAGCTCATCGCCGGGAACATCGGGACCGCCGAAGCCGCCGAGGCCCTCATCGCCCTCGGCGTCGATGCGGTCAAGGTCGGGGTCGGGCCGGGCTCGATCTGCACGACCCGGGTCATCACCGGGGCGGGACTCCCCCAGCTCACGGCCATCGCCGACGTCTTCAAGGTCACGGGCCCGAAGGGCATCCCCCTCATCGCCGACGGCGGCATCAAGTTCTCGGGGGACATCTCCAAGGCGATCGCCGCCGGCGCCGACTCCGTCATGCTGGGAAACCTCCTGGCGGGGACGGACGAGGCCCCCGGCGAGGTCGTCATGTACCAGGGCCGGGCTTACAAGACCTACCGGGGCATGGGCTCGCTCGAAGCCATGAAGGAGGGCCGGAGCCGGGACCGCTATTTCCAGGACCAGGTCACCGTCGACAGCAAGCTCGTCCCCGAGGGCATCGAGGGGCGCGTCCCGTACAAGGGCAGCGCCACGGCCATCGTCCAGATGCTGGTCGGCGGGCTCAAGGCGGGCATGGGCTACGCCGGCTGCCGGACGATCCCCGAGCTCCAGGCGAAGGCCCGTTTCATCAGGATCACCCAGGCCAGCCTCAAGGAAAGCCACGTCCACGACGTGGTCATCACCAAGGAAGCTCCCAACTATCATCAGGAATAAGCGGCAGGAGGCGACCATGTCCCTTCCGACGATCAAGATCCTCTTCGCCGTCGCTCTGGCAGGGATCGGGATCGTGGCGTTCGCGAGCCAGATGATCCGGATGGGCCGGCCCGATATGAAGCGGGATCCCGATAAGCTTCTGAGGATCCACAGGTGGGCCGGGCGTCTCTTTATCGTCCTGCTCGTTCCCCTCGCCTTTCTCGGCGCGAAATTTTGGGCCGCCGCAGGAGACTCCCTCTCGGTGAGAGCGGGATTTCACGTCGTCCTCGCCCTGACCCTCCTTGTCGTCGTCTTGATCAAGTACCTGATCGTCAAGGCCTACAGGGGTTTTCTGAGGATGGCCCCGACGCTGGGGATGACGATCTTCGCCCTGACGCTGCTCGTCTTCGCCCTGTCGGCCGTTTTCGCCGGCCTGGAGTATATCTCACGCTGAGGTATTCGTATCCTTGATGCGGTTCCTCGCGTCGACGAGGACGACCCGCGGCATGAAATAATCCGTTTCGGAGTCGTCGAGGACCGTATACGCGGCGATAATGATCCTGTCCCCGACCCCCGCCTTGCGGGCGGCGGCGCCGTAGATCGCCACCGTCCCCGATCCCGGCGCGGCCTTGATCAGGTAGGTCGCGAAACGCTCGCCGTTGTCGACGTTATAGACCTCGACGCGCTCGTAAGGGAGGAGGTCGGCCGCTTTCATCAGGTCCTCGTCGAGGCCGAGGCTTCCTTCGTATTCCGCATCGGCGGCCGTAACGACGGCCCGGTGGACCTTGCTCTTGAGGATGTTTCTATTCATGTTCGATCCTTTCCCGCCGGGGAGATCCGGACGTTGTCGATCAATCGGGTCCGGCCGACATAAACGGCCATGGCGATCAGGGCCGCCCGGTCGATGCGTTCTAGAGGCAGAAGGGTCGCGGGGTCCACGATCTCGGCATAGTCGAGCCGGGCGAGGGGCTCGGCCGCGACGGCCTCCCGGATCCGGCCCGCGACGACGCCGGCGTCCTGCTCTCCCGCTTCGACCGAACGGCCGGCCTCGGCCAGGCTCCGTGAGAGGACGAGCGCGGCTTTCCTTTCTTCGGCCGAAAGATATCTGTTCCGGGAGCTTAGGGCCAGTCCGTCCGCGTCCCGGACCAGGGGGAGGGCTTCGATACGGACGTCCAGGTCGAGGTCGGCGGCCATCTTCTTGAGGATGATGACCTGCTGGGCATCCTTCCAGCCGAAGTAGGCGACGTCGGGCCCGACGATGTTGAGGAGCTTGAGGACGACGGTCGCGACGCCCCGGAAGTGGCCGGGCCTCGACCGGCCGCAGAGCCGGTCCTGGAGGTCCTCCACCTCGACATAGGTCCGATAGCCTTCCGGATACATCTCCGCGGGCTCGGGATGGAAAACATAGTCCACCCCCTCCCTTTCGAGCAGGCCGGCGTCCCGCTCGAGGTCCCTCGGGTAAGTCCGGAGGTCCTCCTTGGGGCCGAACTGGGCGGGATTGACGAAGATGGATACGACGGCGACGTCGGTCCCGGCCCGGCATGCCCGGACCAGGCTGAGGTGCCCTTCGTGCAGATAGCCCATGGTCGGGACGAGGCCTATCCGCGCCCCGAGCGCCCGGCGCTCGCGGGACGCGGCCCTCATTTCGGCGATCGTCCGGACGATCCTCATCGCGCCCTCCCGCGTTCTCCGGGCCCTCGGGCGACCGAGCGCCCCGAGGATCCGGCGGGCCTCGGCGGGCTTGAGGTGGTAGGAGGTTTCGTCGTCGGGGAACGTCCCCTTCCGGACGTCGGCGGCGTAACGGCGGACGGCGTCACCGATGACCGAATCGAGGTCCGCGTATTTCCGGACGAACTTCGGGAGGTATCCCGTCGCGTAGCCCGCCATGTCGTGGAAGACCAGGACCTGGCCGTCGCAGTGAGGCCCGGCGCCGATGCCGATGGTCGGGATCTCGAGCCGCGACGTGACCTCGCGGGCGATCTCCATCGGCACCGATTCCAGGACGACGGCGAACGCCCCGGCCCGCTCGAGGTCCCGGGCCCCCGCGATGATCCGCCGGGCCTCTTCGAGGGTCGTCCCCTGGACCTTGTAAGCCCCGAGGCCGCAGATGGACTGGGGCGTCAGGCCCACGTGGCCCATGACGGGGACCTCGGCCTCGACGAGGGCCTCGACGAGCTTCAGCCGCCCGGCGGAGGCGCCTTCGATCTTGACCCCGCCCGCCCCGGCCTCCTTGAGGAAGCGGGCCGCGTTCCGGACGGATTCCTCGACCGAAAGGTGGAAGGAAAGGTAGGGCATGTCCCCGACGACCAGGGCGCGGCGTGCCGCCCGGGCCACGGCTTTTGTATGGTGGAGCATATCTTCCATGGTCACCGGGATGGTGCTCGCGTGGCCGAGAACGACCATTCCCAGGGAATCGCCGACGAGGAGGACATCGATGCCGCTGTCGTCGAGGATGCGGGCGGTCGGGAAGTCATAGGCGGTCAGGACCGCGATCCTCTCCCCCGCCGCCTTCATGGCGCGGAGCGACGGAGCGGTGACCTTGGGGGGATTCTGTACGGACATCGGACCTTCCTTTCTCCCCATCCCGCCCGTGGCGGGATTGAGGTAAAGAGCGTTATTCGCCTTCCTCGGGAGTCGCGGCACCCGAAAGGGTGTCCGCGCTCCCCTTCATTGTATCATTTTTTCGGGGGTTTGGCCCCGAAGCTCTGGGGGACGTAGTAAAGGTTGCCCTTCTTCATCTGCCGGATCTGCTCGAGGAGGTCGTCGACGTCGTCCTCGCGGCCGAGGTCCAGGTCGTCGGCCTTGACGACGAGGAGCGGGGCCGCCTGGTAGTTGAAGAAGAAGTAATCGAAGGCTTCGACGATGTCCTCGAGGTACTTCTCGGAGATGTTCTTCTCCATCGGGTCCCCTTCCCGGGCGATCCGCCGGAGCAAGCGTCGGCAGGGAGATCTGGAGGTAGATGACGAGGTCGGGCTTGGGGACCCGCTCGGCGAGGATGCCGTAGATCTTGTCGTAGACGAGGAGCTCGTCGTCCGAGAGGGTCTGGTAGGCGTAGATCTTGTCCTTCTCGAAGAGGTAGTCGCAGATGACGCGGTCCACGAAGAGGTCCCGCTGGAAGAGGCGCACCTGCTGGTGGTACCGGTTGGCCAGGAATACGAGCTGGGCCAGGAAGGCCGCCCCTTCCTTCTCCCCGTAGAAATCCTTCAGGTAGGGGTTGCCGACGTGGTCGAGGACGACCTTCCCTCCCGCGCGCTGGGCCAGGAGGTTGGCCAGACGGCCCTTGCGGGACTTGAAGACGCCTTCGACGGCGATGTGTTTGAAGGGCAAATCGACGGCGTTCCTCATGGGCGATCCCGCAAACTGATTCGGTTATATCCGATAAACCGTGTCAAGTCAACGCGCTATTTCTGGATCGGCTCCAGGGGGACGACGATCCAGGCGATGACGTAGAAGATGAGCATCGGCAGGACGGCCGTGACCAGGGCGAGCCCGACGAAGATCAGCCGGACGAGGGACGGGTCGATATCGAAATAGTCGGCGAACCCGCCGCAGACCCCCCCGAGCATCTTCCGGTTCAGGGACCTTGTCAATCTTTTGGCCATGGGCGACTCCTTGGACCTAGATATTGATACGGATGGGCAGGATAACCGTCGTGATCCCCCGCCACCGGAGCTCCTGCTGGATGGCGAACGCCGTCTCGTTGTGGAGGAGCCTGTGGAGGAGGTTGGGCTGGCGGAAGACGGACTGCCCGGCGAAGACGGTCGAGCGCGGGAACTCCTTGGCCGTCTTTTCGCACAGCTCGACGGCCGTATGGACGATGTCGGTCCCGATGTCGAACCTCGATGTCGCCGCGAAGCCCAGCTTCCGGGCCAGGTCGACGTACTTGGCGAGGTCACAGCTCGTACAGGCCGTCAACGACTGGACCGCGTCCGTGCCCTTGAACGCGCTGACGTCCACTTCGGAGACCGACAGGAAGACGAAGTTCTTGTAGAGGCCCGGGAAGCTCCGGATGACCGAGAGGAAGGTATGGACCCCGAATCCGTTGTAGCTGTTGACGAGCTGGATGGCGGTCATGTTCCTGGGATCGACCGGGTCCCTGTTGACCGGCCCTTTGACGGGCAGGTTCGTCAGCAGCTCGTCCAGCTCCCGGACCCCGCCCCTCACCTTGGTGTAATGGGCCCGGGTCAGGTAGCAGAGGACGATGACGACCGCCGTGATGCATAAGGTCAGCCAGCCCCCGTACCGGAACTTTTCAAGGGCGGTGACGATCAGGATGGTCAGGCACAGCGTCAGGCCCGTCAAGTGGACGGGCAGGTGCTTCTTCCATTCCTTCTCCTTCTGCCGGTTCTTGATGAAGAACCGGGACATGCCCAAGCTCGGACAGGGAGAAGGTCAGGAAGACGTTGATGGAATACATGACGACGAGCGTCTGGATGTTGCCCCGGGCGTACAGGAGGAGAAGGATGGACGCCCCGCCCATGAGCAGGACGCCGTTCTGGATCGTGAACCGGTCCGAGAGCGAGGCGAACCGGTGCGGAAACCAGTAATCGACGGCCATGTTGGCCATGACCCGGGGCCCGTCCATGAACCCGGCCTGGGCCCCGACGAGGAGGAGCGCCCCCTCCGAGAAGATCGTGATCAGGGCCAGAAGCGGCCCGAATCCCCAGCCCTGGTAGAGGGTCGAGGCGAGGACGGCGTTGAGGGTCTTGCCGGCGACCGGCGCGACGCCGAGGAGGAGGTAGCAGATCAGGATGCCGCCCGCCGTGAAGGCCAGCGACGTCGAGAGGTAGACCATGGTCTTCTTGCCGTTATGGACCCTCGGCTCCCGGAGGATCTGGAGGCCGTTGGAGACGGCCTCGATCCCGGTGTAGGTGCCTCCGCCCATGGAGAACGCCCTCAGGAACAGGAGGGCCAGCCCGCCCATGCCCAGCGTCGCGACCCCCTGCTTGAAATCCCCGCGGATGCCGTGGACGACGGGCGCGATCTGCGGGAGATGGGAAACGATCCCGTAGCCGATCATGAAGAGATGGGTCACGACGAACGTCAGGAAGATCGGGGCCAGGAAGGTCACGGACTCCTTGATCCCGCGCAGGTTCAGGACGACCAGCATCACGATCGCCAGGATCTCGAACGGGATCTTGAATTCCTGGAATTGGGCCGGGAAGAAGCTGAAGAGGGCGTCCCCGCAGGCGACGATGGACACGGTGATGGTCAGCATATAGTCGACGAGCAGGGCGCATCCCGAGATGACGCCCGCCCTTTCGCCGAGGGTGTGCGTGGCGACGATATAGCCTCCGCCTCCGGAGGGAAAATACTCGATGATCCGGGAGTAGGCGTAGGAAATGATGAAGACGGTCAGGGCCGTGGCCAGGGCCAGGAAGATCGCCAGGTAGGTGTGCCGGCCAAGGGCCTTGAAGGCCTCCTCGGGACCGTAGGCGGCGGACGACAGCCCGTCGGCGCCCAGGCCGATCCAGGCCAGGATGGGGATGAGGGCCAGCTTGTGGAAGAGCGACGGGTCCTTGATGTTCTTGGGCCCGCCGATCAGGGTTCGGCGAACCTTATGCAGAAGAGAGGGATCTTCCTCGGGAGTCTGCGATTCCTGATTCATTTTCGCTTCACCTGCACCTTTCTCTCTCGAACCCGCATCCCCCATGAGGAAGGGGACTGTCCGTATCCCCATAGCCGGCGGTCGCGAACGGCCCCTATTGTATGGAAAAACCCGATTTCGGGCAAGTCAGCTTGACCCTTCGCCGGACTTTGTAAGGCGTGGAGGCGAAGCGAGGCTCAGGGTAACCCCATAAAAGCTCTAGCTTTTATGGTGTTGACTCCCGGCACGCCATATGCTATCCGATAGAGGCACGTCCGCGGCGACGAATCGGCCTGTAACGGAGGATCAAGATGCTCGGCTGGACCGGCAATATCCTCAGGGTCAATCTGACCGATCGAAGACATTCAAAAAAGAGTCCTTCAGCGAGGAATTCGCGAACAAATGGGTCGGCGGGCGCGGTTTCGCCGTCAAGATCCTCTACGACGAGCTCAAGCCGGGGATCGACCCCCTCGGCCCCGAGAACAAGCTCGTCGTGGCCCTGGGGCCCATCGCCGGCATCCCGGCCCCCAACACGGGCAAGGCGGTCGTCGCCGCCAAGTCCCCTCTGACGGGCTTCTACGGCGACGGCAACCTGGGGACGCGGGTCTCGGAACACCTCCGGAAGGCCGGCTATGACGCCCTGATCGTCGAGGGAAAGGCCGACCGGCCGACGCTCCTGTACATCGAGGACGACAAGGTCGAGTTCCTCCCGGCGGGACGACGTCTGGGGCAAGGGAACCTACGCAGACCAACGACTGGATCTATGCCAAGTACGGCAAGGGCGTCGGCGTCCTGAACATCGGCCAGGGCGGGCGAGAACATGACCCGCTACGCCGTCGTCCGCAGCCTGGAGGGGCGGGCCGGCGGCCGGCCGGGCATCGGCGCGGTCATGGGCTCCAAGCTCCTCAAGGCCATCGTCGTCAAGGGCACCAAGCCCATCCCCCAGGCCGATCCCGCCGGCATGAAGGCCCTCGGCTCCGGCGACCTCAAGAAGGTCGGCCAGATCGACAAGCAGACCGGATGGTCCATCCAGAGCACGAACGGCGTCCTCGCCTGGTGCAACGAAGTGGCCGGCCTCCCCGTGCGGAACTTCCGCAAGACCCACCACCCCGACGCCTGGAAGGTCGACGGCGAGCGGCTGCAACAACGCCCGGATCGCCACCTACGGCTGTCCGAACTGCACGATGCGCTGCGGCATCACCATCCACGACCACGAGGGCCGCGAGTCCGAGCTCGACTACGAGAACGTCGGCCTCCTCGGCCCGAACCTCGAGATCTTCGACCTCGACCAGGTCGGATCGCTGAACTACCTCTGCGACGAATACGGCCTCGACACGATGTCGGCCGGCTGCACCCTCAGCTTCTACGCCGACGCCATCGACCACGGCGCGACGGCCGGCGACTTCAAGTTCGGCGACGCCGAAGCGGGCCAAGGAGCTCCTGCGCCTGGCCGCCCACCGCGAGGGGAAGCTCGGCAACCTCCTCGCCGACGGCTCCCTGCGGATGGCCCGCGCCTTCGGCCACGGCTCCGAAGCCTACGCCATGCAGGTCAAGGGCCTCGAGGTGGCCGCCTACAACTGCAAGTTCATCCCCGGCCAGGCCCTGGCCTTCGGCGTCGCGCCGATCGGCGCCCACCACCGGGAGGCCTGGATCATCACCTTCGAGCTCAAGCACACCACCCGGGAATCCTACGGCCCGGAGAAGGCGGCCAAGGTCATCGAGCTCCAGCGCATCCGGGGCGGCATGTTCGAGTTCATCGTCTCCTGCCGGTTCCCCTGGATCGAGCTCGGCTGGGACCTGGACAACTACCCGAAGTACTTCAACGCCGTCACCGGCCTCGAACTGGAACCTGGACGACATGTGGCGGACGGCCGACCGGATCTACTCCATGATCAAGCTCCATTATCTCCGTGAGTTCCCCGACGCGACGCGCGAGGGCGATTATCCCCCGGCAGTCTGGTTCGACCCGTCCAACGCCGACACGGAAGGCCCCATCGCCGGCAAGGTCCTCGAGCGCGACAAGTACGACGGGCTCCTCCAGCATTATTACGACCAGCGCGGCTACGACCGCAGGGGCATCCCGACGAAGGCGACGCTCGAACGGCTCGACCTTTCGCGGGAGGCCGCCGAGGCCGAAAGATACGGGAAGCTCGAATGAAGGTCACGGTCAAGCTGATCGGCCCCCTCATCTACGCGGCCGGCTTCAGCGAGAAGGTCCTCGAGGTCCCGGATGCCCTGACGGCGGAGAAGTTCGTCGCGCTCATCGGCATCGGCCCCGACCGCCCCCGGATCGTCACCCGGAACGGCAAGGCCATCGGTCCCTCCGAAGCGCTCGCCGAGGGCGACCGGATCGTCGTATCGCCTCTCTATTCCGGAGGATGAGACCCGTCCTGATCGGCGGCGCATGGCGTCCGGCCTCGGCCGACGGCTCCTTCAGGGCGGTGGATCCGGCCACGGGGGCATGCCTCCCGGACGAATACCCGGTCTCCAGATTCGAAGACCTTGAGGCCGCTCTCGGCGCGGCGTCACGGATCATCGACGAATTCTCCTCGCCGGACGCGGAACGGCTTGCCGGTTTCCTCGACGGCTTCGCCGTCGGGCTCGAAGCGAGGAGGGACGAGGCCGTGGCCATGGCCCATTCTGAAACCGCGCTTCCCGAGGAGCCCCGCCTGCGCTCCGTCGAGTTCCCCAGGATGACGGACCAGCTTCGCCAGGCGGCGGCCGCCTGCCGGAAACGGGACTGGCGCCTCGCGACGATCGATACGAAGCGCGACATCCGGTCGATGTACGGGCCGCTCGGCGGGCCCGTCGTCGTCCTCGGCCCGAATAACTTCCCCTTCGCCTACAATTCCGTCGCGGGGGGGGATTTCGCCGGGGCCATCGCGGCCGGCAACCCGGTTATCGCCAAGGCCCACCCCTGGCATCCCGGGACCACGAGAGTTCTCGCCGAGGCCGCGTTCGAAGCCCTCCTGGCGAGCGGCCTTCCGCCCGCCTTGGTCCAGATGGTGTACCATTGCCGGCCCGAGGACGGGCTCAAGATCGCCACTCACCCGCTGACGGGGGCCCTGGCATTCACCGGGAGCCGCGCTTCGGGGCTCGCCTTGAAGGAGGCCGCCGACCGGGCGGGGAAACCCGTCTATCTCGAGATGTCGAGCGTGAACCCGGTCATCGTCCTTCCCGGGGCTCTCGAAGACAGATCCGCAGATCTCGCCGCGGAGCTCTTCGGCTCCTGCACCGCGGGAGCGGGCCAGTTTTGCACGAAACCCGGGCTCGTTGTCCTTATGCGCGGAACCCGGACCGAAGTGTTCTGCGATTCGGTCCGGAAGCTGTTCGAGGGTGAGGTCGGAGGGTTCCTTCTCGGCGACGGGGTGCTTCGGAGGCTGGCGGGAGCCGTCGCCGGGCTCGAGCGGGCCGGCGCCCTGCTCCTTGCCGGGGGACGCGCCCTCCCCGGACCCGGATTCCGGTTCGCGAACACGCTGTTCCGCATAACGGGACGTCAATTCCTCGCAGGCCCGGCCGCCTTCCAGACCGAGGCCTTCGGGAGCCTCGCCGTGGTCGTCGTCGCGGAGGATGCTGACGAGCTCACGGCGATCGTCCGCGCGTTCGAAGGGAACCTGACCGGGGCTATCTTCAGCGGGCCGGGCGACGCGGACAAGGCGCTCCATGACCTGATCGAACCCGTGCTCCGGAGAAAAGTGGGGCGCCTTCTCGACGACAAGATGCCGACGGGCGTCGCCGTCTCCCCCGCCATGAATCACGGCGGCCCCTTCCCCGCCACGGGGCATCCCGGCTTTACGGCCGTCGGCTTTCCCGCTTCGATACGGCGTTTCGCGGCGCTTCGGTGCTACGACAACGTCCGGCCCGACCGCCTCCCGCCCGAACTCGGAGACCGGAACCCCACCGGCGCCATGTGGCGCTATATCGACGGGGATTGGACGAGGCGGGATATCTGAGATTCTTCAGCGATAAAGGCACAGGTACGCCGAATCCTCGGTGACCTTGAGCTGGAACTTGAGGTTCGGGCCGACCGTGAAGGATTCGCCCTTGCGGAAGACCTTCCATCCTTTGGCGCCCGGGAGCTTCACGGTGAGGGCGCCGCTGATGACGGTCATGATCTCTTTCGTCGATGTCCCGAACTCGTATTCCCCCGGCGCCATGACACCGACCGTCGCGGGCCCGTCGGCCGCGGAAAACGCGAGGGACTTGACCTTGCCGTCGAAATACTCGTTGACCTTAAACATGTTTCGCCTTTCTTCCCCATTTCCTGACGAGAAGTGCCACGACCAGGTTGGCCTGGAGGTTGGCGACGATCGCGACGCGGGGAGCCATCGGGCTCACGCCCTCCGGGCACTGGCTCTCCTCGTCGCCGCAGACGTAAAGGTCGCCCATCTTCCGGCTGTGGAGCTTCCGGTTGCCGCCGTATCCGGCGAGGCCCGAAGCCGCCACGATGGGCCGCCCCGGGCGCTGTGAGAGCCAGGTTTCGATGAGCATCCGCTTGGCTTCGGCCCGGTCGAACGCTTCGACCATGATATCGGCATCCCCGAAAATGGGAACGACGTTCGTGGCCGTGACCTCGACGTCATGGACGACATAATCCGAATAGGGGTTGATCGCCTCCAGGTTCTCCTTGAGGGCAGCCACTTTCCGCCGCCCGATCTGGCTCACGAAATACTGTTGGCGGTTGAGGTTGGAGGCCTCGATGGCGTCGCGGTCGGCAACGATGAGCCGGCCGACGCCGGCCCGGGCGAGCGAAACGGCGATGTTCGAGCCGAGCCCCCCGGCTCCGGCGATCCCGACCGTCCCTTTGCGCAGGGCCGCCAGAACGTGCGCGTCGCGCTTCGAGAACAGGTCCTCGGCCCCAGCCCCGGACGGCGGCAAGGGCGTCGCGATCAACAGGTCGGCCAGCTCTTTCGTCTGCGAGGTCCGCAGAATCGACGCATCGCCCGCGACGGGGCCGTCGGAGATCACAGCCAGGAGCTCATCGGGAGGAATAGCGATGCGTTCGGCACCTTCCCGGATCAAGCTGACCTTTTTCAGGCCAGCCATGGCCTTGCCGCCCTCGACGAGAACGATGTCCGCATCCGTAAAGAAACGGCGGGCAAGGGTCTCGACATCCGGACCGGATCTCAGAAAAACAGCCGCCCGCGAGGGCGTGACGATCCCGACCGTCCCGGCCCCGGCCTCTGTGAACGTCCAGGTATCCTTGCCCTCGGTATCGAGGGCAACGTCCTTGTGGGTGTGCTTGATGACGCCGACCTTCAGGCCCCGCGACCGGAGCTCGGGGACGAGCCGGGCAAGAAGAGTGGTCTTGCCGCTTCCGGACGGGCCGACGACGGCGACGATCTTCATCTCGGAATTTTTATAACACAGGGCCCCGGGGCTGTCAAAAATCCCCCCAACCCCCCTTTTACAAAGGGGGGCATCTATCCCCCCCCCCCACCCCCCTTTTGAAAAGGGGGGAGTTGTAGCCGCAACCTTTAGGTTGCGCTTTAGGTCGATCCAAGCGCAGGCTGAAGCCTGCGGCTGCAGTTCGACTGCCGCGGGCGATCTGCTCAGGGCTTTCCGCAGTCGCCGACGCCGCCCTTCATGAGCTCGACGGCGTGGCCCAAAGCCGGCAGGACGACCTCGAGGTTCTCGCGGGCGGCCTTCGGGCTTCCGGGGAGATTGACGATAAGGGTCGCCTTCCGGATGCCGGCGACGGCGCGGGAAAGCATGGCTGTCCCCGTCTTCTTCAGGCTCTCGGCCCGCATGGCCTCGGCCAGCCCGGGGGCCTCCTTGTCCAGGACATCCCTTGTCGCTTCCGGCGTCACGTCCCTCGGAGCGAACCCGGTGCCTCCGGTGGTCAGGATGACGTCGACGCCCCCTGAATCTGCGATCGCTTCGAGCTCGGCCCGGATGGCCGGCCTATCGTCAGGGAGGACGGCAACGGGGCCGACCTCGCCGCCGCTCGCCTTGATGATCGACGCGAGGAGCGGCCCGCTCGCGTCGGCGCGCTCGCCCCGCGCGGAACGGTCCGATATCGTCAGGACCGCGAACCGGATGCCGTCAAGCATTTCCCCCCTCCTTCGCGTCCGGCCGGGATTCGACCTCGACGCGGTCTCCCGGCCCGACGGGCCCGCCCGCGAGGACGCGGGCGAAGATCCCTTCCCTGGGCATGACGCAATCCCCCGCCTGCTCGAAAATGGCGCAGCGGTCGTGGCAGATCTTGCCGATCTGGCTGACTTCGAGACGCGCCCCACCGCCGATGCGGAGCACCGTCCCGATGGGAAGCGACACGAGCTCGAGCCCGGAGGTCGTGATGTTCTCGGCGAAGTCCCCGGGCCCGACGTCGAGTCCGACGTCCCTCATCTTCTGAATGCTCTCGAGGGCCAGCAGACTGACCTGGCGGTGCCCGTCACCGGCGTGGGCGTCGCCCTCGAAGCCGAGGCCCGGGACGATCCGGCATCCCGGGACCGGGGACTTGCGGACTCCCTTCGTCCGGCTGATGTTGATGGAGACGACGGTCCCCGCCTCACCACTGGAACGGGCCACTTTTTCCCCCTTCTTTCGATACCAGGCGGATATTCCCGATGACCATCCTCTTGTCGGCGGCCTTGCACATGTCGTAGACGGTCAGGCAGGCCGCGGCCACGGCCGTCAGGGCCTCCATCTCGACGCCCGTCCTGTCGACGGCTTTGACCGTCGCGGTCACTCGGACGAGCCCTTCGCCGGGCACGGGCACGACCTCGACGTCGATATGGGTCAGGCGCAGAGGATGGCAGAGGGGGATCCAATCGGACGCGCGCTTCGCCGCCTGTATCCCGGCTAAGCGGGCGGCGTTCAGGACGTCTCCTTTGGGGACGGCGTTCGCAGCGATGAGCGCCAGCACCTTCCGGGAAAGCTTGATCTCGCCGCGCGCCCGGGCGGTCCGCTTCGTTTCGGCTTTACGGCTCACGTCAACCATGCGCGGCCGCCCCTTCCTGTCGATATGCGTCAGTTTCATGAGCTAACCTCCGATCGTCCGCAACCCGTTGCCCCGCTTCCTTCCAGAAGCCTCCTCCCGGTCTCGGGGCTTCCGCGACAGGGCGTCGCGCAGGGCGGCCCTCAGCGCATCGTCGCCGGTCCCCGACCTCAGGAGGGCCTTGAGGTCCGTCGCCTCCTCCGCGAACAGGCAGGGCAGGAGGCGCCCGTCGGCCGAGATCCTGAGCCTGTTGCACGAGGCGCAGAAATGGTCCGAATAGGGGCTGATGAACCCGAAGCTCCCTTTCATTCCCGGGAGCGCGTAATATCGCGCCGGTCCGGCGCCTTCGGGCCCGGCGGCCTCCTCCAGCGGGCCGAACGCGCCGAGCCGGGCCCGGGCGTCGCGGCATGAGACGAAATAGCTTCGGGCTGGAGAGAAATCCATCATCTCGATGAACCGGACATGGACAGGCTTCTCCCGGGCGAGGTCCACGAAGCGCGAGAAGTCGTCGTTCTTTCCCTTGAGGAGGACGACGTTGATCTTGACGGGAGCGAAGCCTTTCTCCAAGGCGCCGTCGATCGCCTCGAGGACCGAAGAGAGCCGTCCGCCGCCGGTGATCTCGGCATAGGTCGCGGGGTCCAGCGTATCCAGGCTGATGTTGATCCGCCTCAGCCCGGCATCCCGGAGCTCGTCCAGATGGTCCTTGAGGAGAATTCCGTTGGTGGTCAGGGAGATATCGTCCGCCCCCTTGAGGCCGACGAGGGACCGGACGAAGCCCGCGAGGCCCTTGCGGACGAGAGGCTCCCCGCCCGTCACCCGGAACTTGACGACGCCGATCTCCAGGGCGAGCCGGGCCAGCCGCAGGAACTCTTCATACGAGAGGATCTCCTTCGGGGGAAGGAAACGGAACTCGCGGCCCGGCGAACAATAAATGCAGCGCAGGTTGCAGCGGTCGGTCACCGACAGACGCATGTAGTTGATCGTCCGGTCGTGGAGGTCCCTCATGTCACCACCCGACCCGGTGGGCCTTGACCTTCGTCCCGGCCGGCAGAAAATCCGCCTCGGCCGGGGCCAGGGCCAGGGCGTCCACGGGAACCATGCTCGCCAGCAGGCCCGATCCCTGCCCTCCCGTCTCCTCGGCCCAGGCCTCCCCGTCCCTCATGACGATCCTCACCCGGAGAAAATGGAGGCGGCCCTTTTTCTTCTTGACGTCCCGGGAGAGCCGAACCTCGAGCTCTTCCGGAAGGAAATCGGTCCGTCCCGAAAGAAGCCCGAGGAAAGGACGCACATACTCTTCGAACAGGATCATCACGGCCCCGGGATTCCCCGGCAGGCCGAAGAGCCAGCGGGGCCCCTCCTCTCCGTCGAGGACATAAAAGGCCAGCGGCATGCCGGGTTTCTGGGCGACCTTCCAGAAGACGCGCCGCGCGCCGATGGCCTCGAAAGCGTCTCGGACGAGGTCGTAGTCCCCCATCGAAACTCCGCCCGTCGTGAGGACGATCCGGGAAGCCCGGAGGGCGTCCCGGAGGACGGCGACGGTGGTTCCGAGGTCGTCCCCGGCCCTCCCCGCGAACGCAAGGCCGGCTCCGGCGGAGGCGATCTGGGCCCGAAGGAGATGGATGTTGCTGTCGTAGATCGCCCCGGGCTCGAGGGTCTCCGTGACGTCCCGAATCTCTCCGCCGGTCGTGATCACGGACGCGGCCGGACGAAGGGAGACCGGGACCCTGGCGATCCCGAGCGCAGCAAGGAACCCCACGGCGGCCGAATTGAGGAACGCGCCCTTGGCAAGGGCGGCTTCCCCTGCCCGGATATCCTCCCCCGCTCGACGGATGTTCGCTCCCGACGCGACCGGCCGGGCGACGATGATCTCCTCCGGGCCTTCCCGGACGTCCTCGCGCGGAACGACGGCGTCGGCGCCGGCCGGAACCGGGGCCCCGGTCATGATCTTGACCGCGGTTCCAGGCGCGACGGGCCCGGCCAGGACCGTCCCGGCCGGGGCCACTCCGGCGAGGCGGAGGGCGACGCTCCCGGCCGCCGTATCGGCGCTCCGGAGGGCATAGCCGTCCATGGCCGAATTGTCGAACGGGGGGAGCGACCGGGGCGAGGCGATGTCGACGGCGAGGACTCTCCGAAAAGCTTCCTCCAGCCGGACCTCCTCCGTGCCCACGGGCCGGGCCGCGTCGAAGACCGCCTTCCGGGCTTCGTTATAGTCGATCATCCCGGCCCTCCCCGTTCCCATTCCCGTTCGCGTTCTCCGCGGCGGCCGGCAGGGCCCGCAGGGATGACGCCTTGACCCCGGCCCAGACGGTCTCCCCGGCACGGATGCCGAGCTCATCGACGGACGCCTTTGTCAGGAGGGCCTTCAGCGGAAATCCGCAATCCAGGGTGATGAGGGCGAAACGGTCCGACGGAACGACCTCGACCACCCTTCCCTCGAACCAGTTCCTGACGCTGCTCTCGAACCGCTGTCGGGCGAGGAGAACGTCTTCCGGCCTGACGAAGAGCAGAACCTCGGAGCGGGCTTCGGCCCGGCCGGACGCCAGGATCCGGCGCCCGCCGTGGCCGACGACCAGCAGGTCCCCCCGCTGCTCCTCGACGACGCCCTTGAGAAGCGTCGCGTGGCCGAGGAGCCGGGCCGCCTCGTCGTCCGCCGGCGCGGCGAAGACCTCTTCGGTCAATCCCTGCTGGAGGAGCTTCCCGCCGACGAGGACGGCCAGGCGATCTCCCAGGTACGCCGCTTCTTCCCGATGGTGCGTCACGAAGACGGCCGTCTGGCCGGTCGCCCGGAGCACGCGTCCGAGCTCGGCGATCAGCTCTTCCCGGCTCGGGGCATCCAGGGGAGAGAACGGCTCGTCGAGGAACAGGATGTCCGGCTCGAGGACGAAGGCCCTGGCCAGATTGACCCGCTGGACCTCTCCCCCCGAAAGCTTCCGGGCGTCACGGCGGAGAAGATGTCCGACGGAAAAGAGGGCGGCCGCCCTTTCGAGCCGCCGGGCCATCTCGGGACGGGGGACCTTGCGGACCTTCAGCCCGTACAGGATGTTCCGCTCGACGGAGCCGGCGAAGAGGAACGGCCTCTGAAGCAGGAGCACGAATCGGCGCCTGACGTCCAATCCGTTCCTCCGGCCGACCTCTTCGCCCCGGTAGGAAATCGTCCCTTGGCAGGGCCTTTCCTGCAGGGAGGCGAGCCTCAGGAGCGTGCTTTTGCCGGACCCGTTGGGCCCAAGCACGGCCAGGCATTCTCCACGAAAGACGGAGAAGCGGGGAACGTCCAGGACCGTGACCGGCCCGTAGGCGTGACGGATCCCCGTCATCTCCAGGTGCGCGGCTTCCACGCCTTCGCTCCTTTCTGCTGGATCGAGGTCAGGACGAAATTGACGGCGAAGCTCAGGGCCAGGAGGACGAGCGAAAGCGCGATGGCGACCTCGAAGCGACCCATCCGCGTTTCCTGGACGATGGCCGTCGTCAGGACCCGTGTCTGGCCTTTGATGTTCCCGCCGACCATCAGGACGGCCCCGACCTCGGAGATGGCCCCCCCGAATCCGGCCATAAGGGCGGCGAGCTGGGGGAGGCGTGCTTCCCGGAACAGGACGAGAGCCGCCTGCAGGTTCGAGGCCCCGAGGGCCCTGGCCTGGAGAACGGCCAGGGGATCGATGTTCTGGAAGGCCGCCAGGGAGAGTCCGGCGATGATCGGGACGACGATTATCACCTGGGCGATCACCATTGCCGCGGGAGTGTAGATGAGATGGAGCCCCCCCAGCGGGCCCGTCCGCCACAGAAAAAGGGCGACGAAGAGGCCGACGACGACCGGAGGAAGCCCCATGCCCGTGTTGATGAGGGAGACGAGGACGCGCCTTCCCGGAAAGCGGGCCATCGATAGCCAGAGGCCCAACGGGATCCCCAGGGCGAGAGCGATCAGGGTCGCGAGCCCGGAGACCTTCAGGGTCAGCAGGGCCGCCCGGGCGACCTCGGGATCGAGGGACGCCAGCATCCCGAACGCCTGGCGGAGTCCGGTCCAGATGAGCGCCAAGCTTACTCCCCGGGCCCCGCGGCGGGCTCTTTCAGGAAGGGCTTGAACAACGGGACGCCGAACTTATCCCTGCCGAACTCACCGATGGCCTTCTGGGTGGCCGGGCTCAGGAGGAATTCCATGAAGGCTTCGGCCCCCCGGATATCGATGTCCGCGTGCTTTTCCGGGTTGACCGTGATGACATGATAGACGTTCAGAAGGTCGGGCTCCCCTTCGACGAGCACGACGAGGTCCAGCCGTACTTGGACGGCGAGGAAGGTCCCCCGGTCCGTCAGCGTATAGCCCGCCTTTTCCGAGGCGATCCGCAGGGTCTCGGCCATTCCCTGGCCGGTTTCGAGGTACCACGCTCCCGCCGGCGCCAGACCGGCCCTTTTCCACAGGCCCTTCTCCTTCTTGTCCGTGCCCGAGGCGTCCGCCCGGGAGACGAAGACGGCCCCGCCGCCGCTGATAGCCCTTAAGGCTTCGGCGACCGGGAGGCCTCGGACCTTGCCCGGGTCCGCGGCCGGCCCGACGAGAACGAAATCGTTGGACATCAGCTCCTTCCGGTCCTTGCCGAATCCGGCGGCCATGAACTTCTCTTCGTCGGCCGGAGAATGGACGACGAGGACGTCGGCGCTTCCCTGCTCCCCCATCCTCAGGGCCTCGCCGGAACCGACGGCGATGGTCTTGAGGCGGTACGGGAACGAAGCCTCGAACCGCGGGACGAGGACATCGAGAAGGCCGGAGTCCTGGAGGCTCGTGGTCGTCGCCAGGATCAGGTCGCGGGGCGCCCCCGCCCCGGATAGGCCCAGGGCCAGACCGGAGGCCGCTATCAGGCAAAGAGCCGCCCGCCGAAAGCCGTTCTTCGTCATATTCCTTTCTCCGTTTCAGGGATGCCGGCCATCCCGAGGCAAAAAAAAGCGCGCCGTCCGTCCGGAAAGCGCGCCGATCTCCGAATTCTGCGCCGACTCCTTTCCGCGACGGGAGGCATGGCCGTTTCCGGCCCGGCCCTGTCGGCCGTCCTCCATGGTCGCGGAGACTTTAGGATCGACGGCTCGGAGCCCTCCCCCGCGCGCCCGTCGCGCGAAGGACGGATACAAAATAGCCCACGGTCCAAGGGATGTCAACCCCTTGCGGCGGAACCCGGACTCCGCCGGTCGTCAGGCCAGCCCGAGGTCTCCGTCGATGCCCTGCATCGCCCCGAGGGCGACGGCAATGAAGGCGTCGAGGTCGAGCCCGAGGTTCACGCACTTCTCGATCTCTTCGCGGCGGGCGCCCTTGGCGAAGCTCTTTTCCTTATAGCGGCGCTTCACGAACTCGAGGTCGATGGCCTTGAGCTTCTTTTCGGGGTGCATCAGGGTCGCCGCGATGATCAGTCCGGTCAGGGGGTCGACGGAATAGATCGCCCAATCCATGGGGCTCTCGCACGGGACCTTCCCGGCGTGGGCCCGGACCGCATGGACGATGGCGGGATCGATGCCCAACCCCTCGAGGACCTTCGCCGTCTCCACCGTATGGAGCTCGGGGCTCTTCTCGGTGACCTCGTAATCGAGGTCGTGGACGAGGCCGGCCAGGCCCCAGGGCTCGGGATCGTGGCCGAGCTTGACGGCGACCGCTTTCATGCAGGCCTCGACGGCCAGGCAATGCTTGATCAGGTTCCTGTTCTTCAGATGGCTGTGGACCAGCGACAGGGCCTCTTCGCGTTTCATTTCGGCGTCTCCTTTTTTTCGGGTTCTTCGGGCTTCTTCTCCGGGCGTTTTTCGATGGTGTAGGGGATCTCAGCTTCCCGGGACTGCTTGGCGTCCGTCACCGTGACCCCTAGGGTGTAAGAGCCTTCGGCTGATGCGAACCAGGTCCAGGTGTTCTTTTCGGAGGCCTTCTGAGCCACCTCGCGCTTCTCCCCGCTCCTGACGTAGAACTCATACCGGGGCTCGAAAAAGCCGAGGGCAGTCGCTGAAAGGGGGATCTCCTCCCCCGTCGGCTGGGGAGAGACCTTCTGGGCCGACAGGCTGACCCGGACTTCCTTTCTCAGAAGAAGGAGCTTGCCTTCGTCGGTCGTAAGGTCGTGCTGAGCGATCACCAGAAAGGGATCGACCCAGGCGGCGTTCGCAATGATGTCCCGCGGCGCCGTGAACGCGCCCGCCTTTTGCCCCGTCGCCGCATCGAGGGCGAGGAGGACGGCCGAGAGCGATGCCGCGATCAACTTGTCCCCCGCCAACGCGAGGTCGTAGACCGTCCGGGAGGGGACGTTCGCCCACCAGACGATGTCGCCGCCGGACTTGTCCAGACAGTAGAGCACGCTATTCGTCGCCGGGAGATAGAGCCTGCGGCCGAGCACGACCGGGTCGGCCGCGACCTGGCCTCCCAGCCGGGCCTTCCATTTTGGCCGGGTCCCTCCGATCTTCAGGCAATAGAACCACCTGTCTTCCGTTCCGAAGTAAACGGAATTCCCGTCGCTCGCCGGCGGGCCGACGACGACTGCGGGCGCCCGGTGCGTCCAGACGGGTCTGCCCCCAAGTTCGCGGACGTGGATCGTTCGGTCGTCGGAATAGAAGACGACGCGGGCGCCGGAAACGACGGGGCCGCCCGTGACCGCCCCGCCGGCCTGGAACACGCGGTCGTCCTTTCCGTCGAGGCCGATCGACCAGAGGTTTCCCTTCGAGGTGCCGAAAAAGACTCGGCCCCCGCCTTCGACGACGGGCGTCAGGATCTTCTCCCCGATGGGCCTCTTCCATAAGAGCCCGCCGCCGGAGCTCAAGGCGTAGAGGACGTCGTCGACGTCGCGGACGTATATGTTCTCGGCCCCCGGGAAGGGCGGCTCGAGAAGACGGTTGTCCGTATCGAATTTCCAGGTCGCCTTCTTCGCGGCCGCATCGATGCACCAGACGATCCCGGCCCTGGTGCTCAGGTAGATCGAACCGCCACGCGCCCTGATCCCCCCCTCGGGCCGGCCCTTGAACGTCACGGCGCCGTCCTCGATGACGGGGAAGGCGACCCCGGAAGGATAAGGCGCGGTCCGGGGCTTGAAAAGGCTGCAAGCCGCCCCCAGTTGAGCCGCGGCCAACAGAGAGATGATGAGCAGGGGTTTTTTCATGGCGTTTAAGCGATTATCATAACATTATCCCTTTACAGGCTCAACGGTTTGAGCATAAGGGGAACCCGTCCGAATCCCTCCCTAGGGGCCATGACCGGTATCGTGCCCGGAAAGATGACACTCCTCAGGGTCTCCGCGCATACCCCAAACCCGGCCTTAGGAGGGGTTCTCCGGGAAATGACATGGATTCACGTCGAAAAGGCCTTTTTTGGACCGAAAAGAGGCCTTAGAACATCATTAAGCAGGAAAACGGTCCCTCCGGAATCCGGCCATAAGATTGAGCCGGAGAAATCGACGACTTATATCGGACGAAAATGGCTAATTTAGGCCTGTTTTTCATTCCAAAGCCCCGCCTGAGGGGCCAAAAAAGCCGCGGTTCAAGGAGTCAGGGGACCCCTCCATTTTATGGCGAAAATGCCCCCTTTCCGGGTCGAATCGCCTCCCTCCCTCAGACCGCAAGAACACGCCGACTTTGCGTCCTGGAATGCGGCCGCCTCGCAATGCCCTTTTGATAGTGATAGAATTGGAGTTCGAGGAGAAAAGACGATGAAAAGAACGCTTGTCGCAGCCCTGCTCCTGCTCCTGTCGGCGCGGCCCGGTTCGGCCGAGCTCTCCAGCCTCTCCCAACTCTATGCTCAAGGCAAGACCGTCCAGGACCTCGACGGCGACGGGCACAGCGACAAGATCGTCATGTCCATCATCATCCCGGACAACCCCTCCGCCGCGGAGATCGCCCTCGCCTCGGATATCGCCGCCCGGGTCAACCTGGAAAGCCTGGCCCAGGACTTCGCGCTCGTCCGCCGGGAATCCGAAGTGACGAGCTGGGAATCGCTCCCCAACCCCATCCTCGTCGGCGCCAACCTGCGGTGGGCCCGGGATATCCTCAAGGACCGGAAGCTGGACCTCGACGCCCTCGGCCCCGACAGGGGCGTCGTCTTCGTGTTCTCCCATAAGAGCCAGCGGGGGATCGCCTGCGTCGCCGGCTCGGACGATGCCCTTCTGAGGACGGGTCGGGCCTTTTTCCTGCGCTGGCCCTATTTCTGGGAGGTTTGGGGCCGAGAGTCCGGAGCCACCTTCCTCTCCTTCGAGAGCGAGCTCGCCAAGTTCCTGGGACAGGAGGACGTGCTCCTCCTGAAGACCGTCATCCGGGAAGCCCTCTACGAGTTTCCGCCCGCGGCATTGGCCAAGGGCGCCCTCAAGAGCTTGGACTTCACGTCGGGGGAGATCCGCGAGCTCGTCGTGGAGGTTCATTTCACCGACGAGGACGACCAGAAAAGGGCGTTCCGGGCCCTGGACGGCCTCGCCAAACAGCGCCCCAGGGGCCTGCGCACCGAGGTGCTGACGGCGCCGGCCTGCGCCCTGATCTCGTTCGAGCTCAAGTACGGCAAAAAGAGCCTCGAAGTGGGCCTGCCGCGTCCCGGGTCTACCAAGCGCCTCCTCACGCCTGCTTTCAAGGAAGAGGCCCGGGCCGAAGCCGGGGTCAGGGACTTCGACCTGCTCGACCTTTTCACGGCGAAGGGCCTCTACGCCGACAGGGACGGCGACGGGATCCTCGACGGGCTCGACGCGGCGGTCATCATCCCCGCCGGCCTCAGCGGCAAGGGCGTCGCCGGGTTCGCCTCCAAGCTCGTCCTCCCCGCGGCCGGCGCATCCTTCCCTGTCGTCTTCCTCGACTCCGAGATCGAACGGCCGAAGGGCCTGACCGCTCCGGTGCTCGTCGGACCGAACCGTCTCACCCTGGAGCTTGTCCGGACGGGGAAGCTCCGACTGCCGGAGCTCGAGAGCGCGCGGGGTCTGGTTCAGGTCGTCCCCAAGGCGTTCAACGACACCGCCGCGCTCGTCGTCCATTCCGCGGACACGCCGGGCCTCGAGAAGCTCCTTGCCTATCTTGCCGAGACGTTCCCCTATTTCGACGCCTACCAAGAGGGACGCCCGAGGCTCGGGGACGTTCCGGCCGATTTCGCAGCGTTCCTCAAGGGAGAAAAGGGCGGCGCGGAGGCTTTTTTTGCCGCCAAGCTGAAAAGCCTCGCCGCCGAGCTGGCGGGCACCGGGCTCGACTCGATGGATATCCGGCTGACCCTTCCCCGGGCGAACCCGGCTTTCGAGGAGGCCGTCCGGAAGGACATCGAGAGCCTCCTCGGGCCGAGGTCCGTCTCGGTGACGACGCGCTCCCTCCGGGATGGCAAGGCCGTCTTTGAAAAGGAAAAGGAGTTCGAGTGGGAGGTCGACGAGGCCCTTTCCCTTCTCGGTGAAGGGCTGAGCTCCGTCGCCGGCGGGACGCCGGTCCGGGTCAGCCTGGGGGTCAGCGAATCACCCGAGGTCCGGGCGAAGGTGAAGGGGCGGATCGAGAGCCTCCTCGCCGAGCGCGGGCTCCCCGGCGCCGAGGTCGAGGTCGCGTCCGCCTACAAGCAGGGATTTTTCTGGCTCGCCGAGAAGGTCGCTCCCGCTCTCAAGGGCAAGGGCATCCATCGCCTGTCCGTGCGGTTCCGGGCAGACGAAGACCCTCGGAATACGCTCAAGCGGTCCTACGCCGAGCCCTACCGTTGGCTGCACGAGCTCTATCCGGCCGACGAGATCGTCGCCCGGGAGCTCCAGATCCCCCCGGAGAGGATCGAGTTCGAGATCAAGCCCGCCGCCGGGCCCGTATACGAGGTCCTGGCATTCGACGAGAAGGGCGGTTTGGTCTTCCAGCAGTCCTTTTCGCCGCGGACACGGGAAATCCCCTTCCTCGACGTCCTGCCGGAATGGGGCCGGGTCCTGGCCACGACCGGTTGGCTAAAGGTCATGGCCGGAAAGGAGTCCGTGCTCGACGTTTCCCTCCGGACCGACCTGGAGAGGTTCTGGGAATTCTACCAGGAGGAGGTCCTGAAGCCCGTCCATGCCCACGTCCTCCGAAAGACCGGCTGGGATCCCGTCTTCGCCAAGCAGCCCTATTTCAAAAGGCTCCTCGTCGAGCTGTGGGCCAGCGAACCCGATTATCGGCTCGGGCTGGACGAAGAGGCCGTCAGCAGTCTCGAATCCATCCACGACGAGATCTATTTCGACACGCTCGACCTTCTCCGGGGCATCACCCGGTTCGGGGAAAGCGAGGCCTCCGTCCCGGAAGACACGTCACGCTCGTCCGCTCCCGGCAACGTCCTCCCCGTCGTCCACCCGTCCACCGAGGACGGAAAGGCCCGGGTCCGGGTGTCGTTCGAGGACTGGCCGGCGGCCGGGCCGGAAATGGAGGTCCGATGGAAAGAGCCGGAGCGCGAAGAAGCCTTGCGGACCGTATCGTTCCCGGCCTTAAAGGTCGCGAACGTCCGCGTTCCCGGTTTCATTTATGACGGCCAGGAGGACCGGATGGAGAGGCTCTTCCTGGAGATGGAGGCGGGCTCGGAGCCCGACTACCTGGCGCTCCTGGACCTCGCGGCGTCCCTGCGGGCGATCACGGACCGCGGTCTCACGGCCGGACCGTTCGACTACCCGAAGCTCGAGACGGTCACGGCCCGGTTCCGTTGGCGGGACCTCGTCAAGGAGGAGGACCTGCCCGTCCGCGCCGCGGCCCCGGAAGCCCGTCCATTGCCGGCTCCGCCCGGCCCGGAGGAGGCCCTTGTCCCCACGGGAGAGATCCTGTCCCCGGACGCGTGCCTCGACATCATCGGAAGGTTGGGGACTTTCCGCGCCGTCCGGGCCTACACCGGAGGGCGGTCCTATGAGGACAGGCCCGTGCCGGTCATCGAGGTCTTCACGCCCCGGGAGGGGACCGTATCGACGGCCCGCCTCGTCACGTTCAAGCCGACGCTCCAATTGAGCGCCCGGCAACACGCCAACGAGATCTCCTCGACCAACTATACCCTCAAGCTGGTCGAGCTCCTGGCGCGCGACCGCGGTTGGCAGGACGCCGCCCGAAAGATCAACTTCGTCATCCAGCCGATGGAGAATCCCGACGGGGCCGCCCTCGCCTTCGAGCTTGCCCGCCTCGCGCCCTTCCACAGCCTCCACGCCGGGCGCTACGGCTCCCTCGGGGTCGATATCGGCGCCCAGGTCGACGCGGGACGGCCGATCCTCCCCGAGGCCGCCGTCCGGACGGGGCTGTACGATCACTGGCTCCCGGACATCTACCTCAATCTCCACGGATATCCTTCCCACGAGTGGGTTCAGCAGTTCTCGAACTATTCCCCCTACCTCTTCCGCGATTACCGGATCCCCCGCGGCTGGTTCGCCTATTTCAGGGCGCCGCGCTCTCCCCATCTACGAAAAATGGAAAGCCGCCGGAGAGGATCTCCTGTCCTTCGTCACTCGGGAGATCCAGGCGGACGAGAGGATCCGGGACTCGAACAAGCGGTTCTACGACCGATATCACCGCTGGGCGACCCGCTGGCAGCCCTTCCTCAGCCCCCTCGAGGTCTCCGACGGCGTCAATGTCTACGCCAAAAGGCGAGTCCTCCCGCGAGAACCGCCTGACGTTCCGAAGCCAGCCTGACGTTCGTCGAACAGACGCCGGAGCTCATGGACGAGACGGCCTCGGGGGCCTGGCTGAGCTTTCTCTGCGAACAGGGACTGGCTTACCTCAGGGCCCACGTGAAGTACCTGAGCCAGGTCCGGTTCGAGACGGCCCGCATCGAGGAGGAGGTCGGCGGCAGAATCCGGATCGAATTCCATCGCGAGCGCCCCGGGACCATTCCGGCCGCCGCGAAGGTCCCGGGAGATTGAAAACCGGGCGGCGAATTGATAAGATGGGGACACCGACGGGCGATGGAGTGACATGGAACTACCGACGAGCCTTCTGATCGTTTCCAAGGATTTCACGCTCTACGACACGGTGAAAAGATCCTCTCTGCCGGGCGATATCGAACCTCTTCTTCTGCCAGCCCGACGAGGACTATCCTCGCCGTCGTCCGCGACAACGGGATCCGGGTCGTCCTCCTCGACGCCCCGAAGCCGGGGGCGACCGCCGCGCTCGCTCCTCAAGAAGCTGAAGACGCTTCGATCCCTCGATCGACGTCGTCGTCCTGGGGGACGAGGCCGGGCCGGAGGCCATCCTCGACTGGATCCACACGGGGGCCACCGACTACATCCCCAAGCCGTCCAGCCCGGGTCGATCACCGGCGTCCTGCGAGCGGATCGCGGAAGCGGCGGACCCTGCGGCGGGAGACGTTCCAGCTCGAGAAGAAGCTCGAGCGGAAATACGTCTTTCAGGGCATGATCAGCCGCAACCCGACCATGCTCGAGATCTTCGGCCTGATCGAGAACATCGCCAAGTATTTCTCGAGCGTCCTCATCACCGGGGAGACCGGGACGGGCAAGGAAGGTCGTCGCCCGGGCCATCCACGCCTTGAGCCCCTTCAAGGACAAGCCTCTCGTCGTCTGCGACTGCGCCTCCATCCCCGAGAACCTCTTCGAATCGGAGCTCTTCGGCTACCGGAAGGGGGCCTTCACCGGGGCCGACAGGGACAAGCGCGGGCTGTTCGAGGAGGCCGACGGCGGCGTCATCTTCCTCGACGAGATCGCCGAGATCCCCGTGGCCGTCCAGGCCAAGCTCCTGCGGGTCCTGGAGAATCACCAGTTCCGTCCCCTGGGCGCGAACGAGAGCACGGACGTCGAGGTCCGGGTCATCGCCGCGACGAACCGCGACCTCGGCGAGGGCATCCGGACCGGCACGTTCCGGGAGGACCTCTTCCACCGATTGAACCGGGTCGAGATCCGATCTGCCCCCGCTCCGGGAGCGGCTCGAGGACATTCCGCCTTCTCGTCCGCCATTTCGTCCAGGACTTCGGGAAGGAGTTCTCCAAGAACCTGCGCGGCGTCTCCGCGCGACGTCCAGAAGATCTTCCTGAAGTACGACTGGCCGGGAAACGTCCGCGAGCTGGACAACGTCCTGGAGAGCGCGCTCGATGCTCTGCAAGAAGGACTTCATCGACGTCGCCAACCTGCCCAAACACCTCCGGGATTATCGAGGCCCCGACCGGGGCCCTCTCGCTCCTCCGCAAGGACAGCCTGTCGACGCTCGAGAGACCTCGAAAAGGAATACATCGTCTATCTTCTGAAGGTCACCAAGGGAACAACCTGCGCGCGACGGCCGGGATCCTGGCGATCTCGCGGACGACGCTCTACAACAAGATGGCCAAGTTCGGCCTCTCCCGGAAGGCCTAGAACACGTAGCCGAAGAGGAAGGACAACGCGCCGTTCCGGATGTCGTCGTCGGCTTCCTTGGACAGGGTCGTCAATCCGGCCGTGTAGCGCACGTCGAACGTGATCCATCCCCCGCGGATGGGGACCTCGATCCCGGCGCCGGCGGCCAGGCCGACATCCACACCCATGATGTTGTCCAACGTCTCCTGTTGGGACTCGCCGGCGAAGCTGGCGTCGACTCGGGCGCGGATGTTCAGGGCGGGCGCCGGGCCGGCGAATACGTGGGTCCGGAAGCTCCGTGAGAGCGGGAGATAGACCTTGGCGAGGATGGGCAGCTCAACGTATTCGAGGCTCATAGTCTCGCGGTAGGCTTCCAAGCCCGTTCCGTTGACGTACTTCGAGCCCTTCATCACGAAGAGCAGCTCCGGCTGGATGGCGAACGTGCGGCCGAATCCATAGGTCATGAAGATCCCGTAGCTGAACCCCGCCCGGAACTTCTGGTCGTAGACGTCCTTTCCGAAGACGTTGGACACGGCGGTCCCGGCCTTGACGCCGAATCCCGTGACCTCGGAGCGGGCGGTGGCCGGCCCGAGCGCAAGGAGCGACCCGAACACTAATAGCGCCGCAAGCGTCTTTCTCATCCCAGGATCTCCTTTCTCCGGCCGGCTCAGTCGGCGACGACGGCCCGGTTCCCTCCGAGCTCCTTGGCCCTGTACATGGCCTTGTCGGCCCGCGCCAGGACCTCCGCGGGGATCTCGTGCTCCCGGATCAAGGCCAGGCCGATGCTGAGGCTGAGACGCGAGTCTCCCATCTCAGGGATGAAGGCTCGGCCCGCCACGGATTCGCAGAGCCTCTGGGCGAACTTCTCGGCCTCGAGGAGATCGATGTCCTCGAGCAGGACCGCGAACTCATCGCCGCCCAGCCGCGTCAGGAGGTCGCTCGTGCGCATGAGCTTGCGGAGCAGAACGCCCAGCTCCACGAGGACTTGGTCGCCCGCGCTATGGCCCCAGCGGTCATTGACGTCCTTGAAGCGGTCGAGATCGAGGGCGAGGATCGTGCTGTCGACGCCGCGTTCCGCTCGGGAGATGGCTCGGGGCAGGTCGGCCTCGATCACGCGCCTGTTGGGCAAGCCCGTCAGCTGGTCGTGCGTGGCCTGATAGAACAGGTCCTGCTCATGGGTCTTCCTCTCGGTGATATCGTAGCAGGAGCCGAGGAACCCGGCGAACTCCCCCTCCAGGTCGTTGAAAGGCCGGCCCACGTTCAGCATCCAACGGAACCGGCCGTCGTGCCGGCGGATCCGGAATTCCATCTCGAAGGGACTTCGCGCCTTGAGGGCCCCGGCATAAACGTCATGGAACCTCGGGAGGTCGTCGGGGTGCACCCCCTGCGTCCAGCCCTCGCCGACCTCCTCTTCCACCCTCCTCCCGGTGAACTGGAGCCAGGCCCGGTTGAAGTAATCGAACCGGCCCTGAGGCCCGGCCCTCCAGATGAGGGTCGGGAACTCTTCGAAGAGTGTCAGGTAGAAATCCCGGGCCCGGGCGACGGCCCGCTCCGCCAGCTTCAGATAGGAGATGTCGTTGAAGAGGACGATCGTCCCGACGAACTTCTCGTAGAGGTCGAGCATCCGCTTGAGCTTGATCTGGAAGTGGATGAGGCCTCTCCGGGTCTCGACGTCCTGTTCGAAGCTCGTTTCGAGCTCTTCGCCCGTCACGAACGCATCCAGGTTCTCCCGGATCCAGGGCAGGACGTCGTCGAGCCGGATCCTGCCGTAATAGCCGACTCCCGTCGGCAGGAGCTCGCGGAACAGCTCGAAGGCGACGTTGTTGATGTTGTCGACCCTGTTCTCGACGTCGAGGATAAAGGCGGGATTGGGGATGACCTCGAAGATCGTCAGGTACTTGTCGCGTTCCAGGCTCATGTAGAGAATCTATAGCTCATTCGGCTCGCGCCGTCAATCGTTCCCGGGGACAAAGGACTGCGGGGATCGCAGGCCTTCCGCGGTCGCTCCGGGAAGACACGCTGCGCCTTCCCATTCCAAAGGCTCGGGAAGACCATCCCTTTTCCGAGGTATTGACTGACCTGTTTTCGGTCATTTATCTGATATCTGTTTAATATATTTAATATCAACTACTTCCGTTGCTTTGAAGTTCATATATGTCCCATATTTAAACATTTATACATTTAGCAAAGCGCGCCAAAACATATGTTATATCATTATTATTCTGTAACTTAGATGTATTTCAAGGGATTGGCCCCTCTCTTGCATAAATATGGGCGTTATGGAAGAGAAACTCATGAGGAGCTACCTGGACTGCTATCTCGAAGCGGCGAGGGAAAAGCCCGAGCTTCCGACGCTCCGGGACCTCGAGAGGGATTATATCGTCTATCTCCTCGAGATCACCGACCACAACGTCACCCTGGTCTCCAGGATCCTGGACATCTCCCGGACGGCCGTCTACCAGAAGATCACCCGCTACAATATCGTGAAGCCCAACTGAGCCCTCAGCCTCTCGTCGTTTCGAGGATCTTCCGGAGACTTGCCAACCCGCGTTCGAGCAATTCCTTCGGGACCCCGAATCCGAGCCGGAAGCTCCGGGGCTCTTCGAAGAACCGCCCCGGAACGACCCCCGTTCCCTCCTCGTCGAGCAGCCGGCGGACCAGCTCGCCGGCGTCCCCGACCCCGCGCAGCCTAGGAAAGGCGATGATCCCCGGGGCAGGCTCGACCCATTCCAGCCTCTCCTGTTTTCCCATGAACTCCCGCACGGTCCGGAAGTTCGCTCCGACGAGCGGCCGAAACGCCGCTTTCATATCGTCAAGTCCGGTGAACAGCCGCGCGGCGACCTGTTCCCCGATGAAGACCTGTTCCACGAACAGGTGGTCCATGAGCTTCCGGAGCGTCGATACGAGCCCGGGCCGGGCGAGGACCCAGCCGCAGCGGAGCCCGCTCAAGCCGAAGACCTTGGTCAGGCTTGACGTGACCGCGATGTTGGGAGCCACCCCGAACGAGGTCCGGGCCGCGGCCCCCTCCAGGAATTCCAGGTAAATTTCGTCGATGAGGAGCGTCGCCCCCCTGTCCGCGGCGATCGCCGCCAGGGCGCCGATCTCTTCGCGGGAGAGGGCGACCCCGCTGGGGTTGTGCGGGTTCGTCATCAGCACGAGCTTCGTCCCCGGGCCGAGCGCGGACCGGAATTCATCGGGATCGACGCGGTAGCCGTTCTCGAATCTCCGCTCGAACCGCCGGACCTCCGCCCCGAGCAGGCGGGGGACGGCCAGGAGTGGCTCATAGGCCGGCTTTTCGGCCAGGACCGCGTCTCCGGCGCCGACAAGGGCCGCGCAGACCGAGAAGACACCCTGGGAGGCTCCGAGAGTCGGGCAGACGCTGCCGACGTCCGCGCCGTGCCTGGCCGCGACAGCTTCGAGGAGGGGCGGATAGCCGTAAGGATGTTCCCCGTTGAGGGCGAGTTCGTCCCAGGCGATCCCCAGGTCCGCCAGGGGCGGCCCGGCGAGTCCGCTCAGGCATAGGTTGACAGCGGCGGCGGGCCGGGCCTTGGCCCATTCGAGGTAGGCGACGGATCGGATGTTCATGGGCGTTATTGTGGACCGGATCGTCTTGGAAAATCAACCCGATCGACTCCCCGTTCAGGAGCCCGGGGTATGCGCTCGGTTGATACCGAGCGGCGCTCTTGACCCCCTATTTTAAAAATTGGGGCTTGGCGCCGGCGAACGCATCAACCCGGAGGCGCCCGACGGCTTCCTTTTCCTTGAACTTTTCGTTAGAATGAGGGTGTTCCAGGAATGAAACCGCTTGACCCTTAGGGAGGAACCATGAAAAGAACGCTCGTCGGAGTGCTGGCGGGGGCCATCGTCATCTCCTCGCTTCCCGTCATGGGATTCGGCCAGGAGGCCGGAGATATCATGAACCGGATGATCGAGGCCCAAGGCGGCCGGAAGGTCCTCGAAGCCCTCAAGGATACGACCATATCGGGCACGATGGAGCTCATCCAGCAGGGTATGAACGCCACGATGACCATGTATCAGAAGGAGCCCAACCTGATGCGCATGGACATCGAGATCATGGGCATGGTCATCACCCAGGCCTTCGACGGCCAGAAGGGCTGGTTCCTCAATCCCCAGACCGGAGCGGCCCAGGACATGGACGAGAACATGAACAAGGAGTTCAAGCGCCAGGCCCTGGGAAACGACAGCCTCCTCAATCCGGCGAAATACGGGATCTCCTATGCCTTTAAGGGCAAGGAAAAGGTCGGCGACAAGGAATGCCTGGTCCTCGAGCAGACCATGTCGGACGGCCACAAGAGCACGCTCTACCTCGACCCGGACACCTATCTCATGGCCCGGAGCAAGACGACGAGCCTGTCCCAGATGGGCGGCGGCGAGGTCCTGTCCGAGACGATCTTCGGAGACTACAGCAAGGAAGGCGACGTCCTGGTGGCCCATTCGATGACGATCATGCAGGACGGCGCCGAGTTCGCCCGGATGACCCTGACGAAGGTCACGTACAATTCGGGCCTCGAGGATTCTCTGTTCCAGATGACCAAGTGACGCTGAGGATCCCATGACGAGGAGCCGGGGGGCCGCGGCCGGCCTGATCGCGGCCTGCCTGTTCGCGGCGTCCTGCGCCGTCAATCCGGTCTCGGGAAAGAAGGAGCTGAGCTTCTATTCCGAACAGCAGGAGCTCGCCCTCGGCCAACGGACCGACGTCGAGGTCCGGGACCAGTACGGCGCCTATGTCGACGCGCGGCTCACGGCCTACGTCGCGGCGGCCGGCAAGACGATCGCCGCGGGGACGCACCGGCCCAACCTGCCCTATCACTTCGCCGTCCTCGACAGCCCCGTCATCAACGCCTTCGCCGTCCCGGGCGGATACGTCTATCTCACCCGCGGCATCCTCGCCCTGATGAGCTCGGAAGCCGAGATGGCCGTCGTCCTGGGCCACGAGCTCGGCCACGTCAATGCCCGTCACAGCGTGCGGAAGATGAGCCAGATGATCCTCATCCAGGTGGGCTTGGCCGTCGGCAGCGCCCTCAGCGACACGTTCGCCAAGATCTCGGGCGTCGCCGGGATCGGCGTCCAGCTCCTCTTCCTGAAGTTCAGCCGGGACGACGAGCGCGAGGCCGACCGCCTGGGCGTCGAGTATTCGCGGAAGGCGGGCTACGACCCCTCGCGGATGGTCGATTTCTTCACGTCCCTCCAGAAGATGGGTGACCTCTCCGGCAAGGGCTACTCCCTTCCGGGGTTCCTCTCGACCCACCCGTTGACGACCGAGCGGATCCGCAACGTCGGCGGCCTGCTCCTCGCTTCGGACCGCAAGCTCCTCGAACGGGACGCCGAGTACGCCGGCAGGATCGACGGCCTCGTCTACGGCGACGATCCGCGCCAGGGCTTCGTCGAAGGCCGCGCCTTCTATCATCCGGGCCTGAGATTCCAGTGCGCCTTCCCCGAGGGCTGGAAGGTCCAGAACACGCCCACCCAGGTCACCCTGGCTTCCCCGAACGACGACGCGGCGTCGTCCTCGGCGCCGAAAAGACCTCCGAGGACCTCGAGTCCTACGCCAAAAAGAAGGCGGCCGCCCTCGAAGGCGGGACCTTCGTCAACGAGCAGGCCGGGTCCGTCCACGGCATTCTCCTGCCTCCACCGGACCTATGACGTCGCCCAGCCCCAAAAGGAGGCCCTGCGCGTCCGGTACTCGTTCATCCGGAAGGGGGACTCCGATCTTCGCCTTCGCGGCCCTGGCCACGGCCTCCGGTTTCGGCGGGCGCGACGGGGACTTCCGCCGGGTCGTCGATTCCTTCCAGGAGCTCCGGGACCCCGCCCGTCTGAACCGGCAGCCCCGCCGCATCCGGGTCGTCCCGGCCGACGGGACGCGGAGCCTCCGGGCGATCTTCGAAGGGGCGGGGATGGATAAGGAGCTGTGGCCCCGGTTCGCGGTGATGAACGGGCTCGCCGCCGACGCCGTGCCGCCCCGGGGGCGGCCGGTCAAGATCGTCCGCTGACCGGCGTCAGGCCCGCGGCTCGCGGATGACGTCGTAGGCCAGCCGCAGGGCCCGCAGGCCCTCCTCGCCGCTGACCTTGGTCATCTTTCCCGTGCCGACGCAGTCCAGGAAGTTCTTCAGCTCCTTCTTGAGGGGCTCCTCCTTCTGGATCTTCAGCGTCTTGATGTCGGTCTGGCGGCCGTCGAGGGGGAAGACCTTGACCTCCTGGTCGATGTAGTCGATCGAATAATAGGACGGTCGGCTCGAAGATGCGGAGCTTCCGGACCTTGCCCTGATGGACGCGGCTGGCCGTGAGGGTGGCGACGCAGCCGGACCTGAACTCCAGCCGGGCGTTGGCGATGTCGGTCTTTTCGGAGACGACGTGGATGCCCGAGGACTTGATGGCCACGACCTCGTCCTTGATCAGGGCCAGGATGATGTCCAGGTCGTGGATCATGAGGTCGAGGACGACGTCGATGTCGAGCGACCGGGCCGAGAACGACCCCAGCCTCTGGACCTCGATGAACCGCGGGTCGGAGATCATGTTCTCGACGGCTTCCACCGCCGGGATTGAACCGCTCCAGGTGGCCGACCTGGAGGATGAGGCCGTTCTTCGTCGCCAGCTCCAGCGAGCTGCTCCCCCTGCTCGACGGTCTCGGTGATGGGCTTTTCGACCAGGACGTGCTTGCCGTGCCGGAGGAGGTTCTCGGAGACCTGTGAAATGGGCGGATGTGTCGGTGGCCACGACGGCCGCGTCGATCTCGTCGATCATGTCCTCGTAGTTCTCGAAATACCGGACGCCGTGGCGGTTCCCGATCTGCGAGGGCCTTCTGGAAATCGATGTCGGCCACCGCCTGGAGGTCGGCTTCTTCGAGGTAGGACAGGATCCGGGCGTGCTGGGTGCCCAGGTAGCCGACGCCGACGATGCCCACTCTGATGCTGTTCATTCTCCGCTCCTTGGCTCCAGCCGCTTCCCGGGCGAGCCCGTCGCCACGAGGGCGATGCCGTGCTCGTCCGCCGGGCGACGGATTCGTCCTTCCGGAAGAGGACCACCTTCCCGGCCTCGAAAGCGAAGGCCGCCGCCCGCGCTTCGACGAGGCTCCGAACCGTTCGCAGGCCGACTCCCGGGAGGTCGATCCTCGGGTCCTGATCCGTCCGGGCGACCTTGACCACGACCGTCCCGGGCCCGGCCAGATCGCCCGCCCTGAGGATGGTCAGATCGGTCCCCTCGATGCCCTCGAGGGCGACGACCTGGCCGTTCTTGACGACGACGGTCTGGCCGACGTCCAGGTCGGCCAGGGCCCGGGCGACCGCGAAACCGCGCTCGATATCCGCCAGGACGGCCGGCGACGGCCGCGTCCGAGTCAGGACCCCGGGCGGGAAGAACCGGTCCGCGAGGAAGGGAGAGGGGTCCAGGACGCGGATCCCCTGCCCCTCGAAGAACGCGATCAGGCTCCCGATCAGCCGGGACGGGCTCCCCCCCCCGGCCGTCTCGAGGACGCGGCGGGCGGCGGAGTCGAGAGCCCCGGGGCGGAGCACGGACTCCGGACGGACCTTGCCCGCGATGAGGACCTCCGCGATCCCCCGGCCCTTCAGGAAGGCGAGAAGGCCGCCGAGGTCTCCGGGTCCGAACCAGGCGGCGTCGGGGACCTCGTCCCCGAGGGCGTCCTCGGCCTCGCCGCGGACCGCCGCCACGACCGTTTCGAGGCCCCGCCGACGCGCTTCAGCGACGGCGAGGAGGGGAAATTCCCCGGAGCCGGCGATTATTCCGATTCGCTGTCCCATTTCTCGGACGCCTTCTTGATGATCCCCCGGCGTGGACGACCGGATGAAGCCGAGGAGCTCGTCCCGGTCCTCCCCGGGGGGGAAGGTCGCCTCGATCCTTTCGAGCGCCTGGGTCGTGTTGAGGTCGGCAATAGAACAGGATCTTGATCATGTCCCGCAGGGCGCGGACCCGCTCCGCGGAGAACCCCCGGCGCCTCAGCCCGACGCTGTTCAGGCCGAAGATCCTGACCGGGCGCATGCCCGGCGACCTTGCAGAAGGGCAGGCACGTCCTGGGTGACGACCGTGAACCCGCCGGTGAAGGCGAATCGCCCGATCCGGCAGAACTGATGGACCCCGGTGAAACCGCCGAAGCATGGCGAAGTCCTCGACGACGACGTGGCCGCCCAGCGTGGCGTTGTTGGTGAAGATGATCTCGCTGCCGACCTGGCAGTCGTGGGCGATATGGGAGTAGGCCATGAGGAAGTTGTCGGTCGCCGATCCGGGTGACCCCGCCGCCCTTGACCGTCCCCCGGTTGACGGTGATGAATTCCTTGAAGATGTTGCCGTCGCCGATCCGGACGCAGCGTCGCATCGTCCTTGTAGCCGATGTCCTGGGGCTCGGTGCCGATGGAGAGAACGGCGAGAACCGGCAGTCGGCCCCGATCTCGTCCGCCCCGATGATGGAGACGTTGGATTCGAGGCACGTGTTCTTGCCCAGACCGGACATCGGGCCCGACGACGCAGCCGGGGCCGATCCAGACGCCCGGTTCCAGCCGGGCCTTGGGGTGGACGACGGCGGAAGGGTGGATGACGATATCAGGAGCGCTCATTCACTCCTCGCGGTCCAGGAGCCCGGCGACCAGCTCTCCCTCGGCGGCCACCTCCCCGTCGACGGTCGCCCGGCCCCTCAGATCAGGCAGAACTTGGCTCTTGAGCTTCAGGATCTCGGCCTCGAGCCTCAGCTGGTCGCCCGGGACCACGGGCCTCCGGAACTTGGCGTTCTCGATCTTGCTGAGGACGACGAACTTCTGTTCGGGGTCGGGGATCGAATGGAACAGCAGGATCCCGCCGGCCTGGGCGATGGCCTCGACGATGCAGGACCCCGGGCATGATCTTCATCTCCGGGAAGTGGCCCTGGAAGAACGGCTCGTTGCAGGTCACGTTCTTGAGGGCGACGATGGACTTCCCCGGCTCCAGGTCCACGACCCGGTCCACGAGCAGGAACGGGATACCGGTGCGGCAGGAACTTCAGGATCTCTTCGATGCGAGATCAAGGCCGCCCGGTCACTTGGCCGGGGCGCCGCCTTGGACGCGTCGTAGCGCGGATGACCTCGTCGGTCAGGTCGATGACGGGATTGAAGTAGACGGCGCCGCTCTTGGTCAGGTCGAAGATGATGTCGAGGCCCTTCTCCTTGCCCGAGCTGCTTCGATGATGGGGATGAGCTCGTCCTGGACCTTGTTGAAGAGCCGGTCCTGGAGCTCCTGGATCTCGCGGACGGCGTCCTCGGACAGCCGCTTCTGGTCGGTCTGCTTCTTCTCGAGGTCGGAGTTGATCTGGCAGGGCCGCTTCCTCGGTCAGGGTCAGCCGCTGGGTGTTCAGCTTGGTCTGGAGCTGCTTGATCTCGTCGTCCAGCCGGGTGAGGTCGGCCTGGTTCTTCTTGTCCTTGTCCTGGAGCTGGGCGATGACCTTCTTGCCCTCGGCGGACTTCTCGAGGACCATCCTGGGAGTTGATGACGCCGATCTTCCCCGCCTGCTGGGCGAAGCCCGCCGGGACGAAGGATAGGGCGCAACGGCCAGGATCAAAATCGAAACGGTGCGTCTTGACATCGCAAAAGCCTCCTCTGTTCTTTGTCTATCGCCAGGCACCCTAAAACGTGGTGCCGACCGCGAAGCGGAACGCGAAATTCGATTCGTCGCATAGATCTTCTGGTTATTATACGCGAAAATCAGCCGGAACGGAACCCTCAGGGCGGGGACGAAGATCCGGGCCTCGAGGCCCGCCGACGTGTACATGCTCTTCAGGCTGAACTTCTGGCCGGGCGCGAGGGCGTTGCCCATGTCGTAGAAGAGGATCAGCGTAGAGCGGCCCGCCGACGGGGACGATGTACTCGGCGTTGAGGACGAAGGATTTTTCGCCGCCGATGATCGTCCCGTTCGCGCTCCGGGGGCCGATGGTGTAGATCTCGTAGCCGCGGATGGAGCGCTCGCCGCCGAGGTAGAACTTCTCCCAGAACGGGATCTGCGGACCCCGTCGGAGGGCTTGACGAACTGGTACTCCACGTGGAGCGCCGATGACGTGGGCTTGGCGCATCGAACGGCTGGAAGTGGGTGAACTCGACCTCGGCTTGTAAAGGTCGACCTCGCCGCCCGAGGAAGGTGCCGGCGAACTTGAACGACAGGCCGAGTACATCGTGCCCTGGGTCGGGGTCAGCGGGCTGTCGACCGTCGACCGGTAGAGGAGCGGCGTGATCGAGCTGATGTTGTATTTCCCGACTGCCGTACATGGACGAGTAATAGGAATAGGTACGCGCTGTCCGTGGGCACGGTCGATCGTCGACGTTCTGATAGCTGTAGGTGAGGTTGGCCCGCCAGTATCCGACGAGCCTGGCGCCCAGCGTCAGGTCGATCCCCCGGCTCTTCTGGTTGTACAAGATAGGGATAGTCGATCCTGCGGTCGATAGATGTTGAAGCCCACCGTGATCGGCTTGTCGAGGAGATAGGGCTCGGTGAAGCCGAACGAGTAGTTCTTGACCCGCTTGCCCGTGCTGGACGCGTGAACTCCAGGTTCTCGCCCGCCCCGAGGAAGTTGACGGTCGAATAGCTGAGGGCGACGAACGTCCCTTCGTAGCCGCTGTAGCCGGCCGTGAACTGGATGTTGTTCCTCTGCAGCTCCTTGACGTTGACCTGGACGTCGATCTTGGTCGGGTCGTCGGGGTTCGGCTTGATGTCGGGGTCCTTCTCGAGGTCGACCAGGCCGAGCTGTTTGATCCGGAGGATGCTGTCCTTGAAATAGGCCAGGCTGAAGCGGTCCCCCTCCCGGATGAGCATCTCCCGGCGGATGACCTTGTCCTTGGTGTAGTTGTTGCCCCGGAACTCGAGCCGGTTGAGGAAGGCGACCTCGCCCTCGTAGATGTTGAAGGTGACGTTGACGATCTTGTTCTTGGGGTCGAGGTTCTCGACCGGGATGACCTGGGCGTAGAGATAGCCGCCGTCGCGGTAGGCCTCCCCCATCTTCTCGATGGCTCTTCTCCCGGACCTTGGTGCTGTAGATCTCGCCCTTCTCGAGCTTGACCAGGCTCCTCAGGTATCTTCGGCGTTGACGGCCTTGTTGCCCTCGACCTTGATCTCGCCGACCCGGTAGAGGTAGCCGGCGTTGACCGGGATGACGAGCCTCATCATCTTCTGCTTCTTGAAGAAGATCGTCCGCTTCTCGATCTCCTCGGTCCGGGGCTCGCCGACGGTGGCCTCCATGTAGCCGTTCTCCTGGAACTTCTTCTTGATGAGCTCCACGTCCTCGGGGATCTTGTTCTGCTTGAAGACGTCCTTGCCGGCGATCCAGGAGAAGAGGCTGTGGGGCTGGTTGTCCTTCATCGGCCTCTCGGAGGATGCTCTCCGGGATCTTGGACCGGCCCTCGAAGACGACCTCGCCGACGCGGACCTTGGGGCCCTCGTCGATCCGGAACTGGACATCGACCTCGTTCTTGCCCTTCTGGACGACCTCGGTCGTCGATCTTGGCGGCCTGGAGCCCCTTCTCGGCGAGGAGGTCGGCGATGGTCTCCTTGATCTTCTGGACCTTGGCGGGGCTGTAGTAGGAATACGGCAGGATGTACTCGTCCTTCTCCTTGAGCTTGTTGACGATGTCGTCTTCCTTGACCTTCTTCCCCGTCTTGTAGGTGACGGTCTTGACGACCGGGTTCTCCTCGACGATGATCTTGATGATCTTGCCCCGTGGCGCCGTCGCGCCTCCTCGAATCTGGATGTTCGGAGAAGAAGCCGGTCGACCAGAGGACCCGGAAATCCCTTGCGGACGGTCCTCGTTGTAGATAATCGCCCTCCCGGACGGACAGGTAGTAGAGGACGGTCTCCTTGGTGACCCGGTCGTTCCCGACGATCTCGATCTTCTCCACGACTCCTGGGCGGCCAGGACGGCGGGGAGAACGAGGAAGGCCAGTAGGAGGACCGGCAGGATCTTCTTCATGTCCATATCCTTATACCATATACCATATCGGACCGGCATGGTCAAAGCGGCCGGCTCCCGGCGGGCCGGCGCGACGCGCCCTCGATCATTCTAACTCCGGGAGCGAGGCCAGATCGTTTCAGCGTCCCCGCGCTCCATGACGTAGACCTTGTGGCAGTAGCCGGGCGATCTTCTCGTTATGGGTGACGAGGATCGAGGAGAGCCCCTTCCTCTCGTGGAGGTCCAGGATGAGGCGCGAGGACCATCTCCCCCGTCTTCCAGTCGAGGTTGCCCGGTCGGCTCGTCGGCCAGGAGCAGCTTGGGCTCGTTGACCAGGGCCCGGGCGATGGCCACCCTCTGCTGTTCCCCGCCCGACAGCTGGCCCGGGCCGGAATGCGGCCTTGTCCTCGAGGCCGACCTCCCCGAGCATGCCGCCGGGCCCGGACCGCCGCTTCCCGTCGGCCCGCCCGCCGATCAGGAGGGGGAAGGCGACGTTCTCCAGGGCGGTGAACTCGGGCAGGAGGTGGAAGAACTGGAAGACGAAGCCGATCTTGCGGTTCCGGACCGCGGCGACCTCCCGGCTCGGTGCCGGCGAAGAGGTCCTCGCCGTCGAGCAAGATCGCGGCCCTCGCGTCGGCCGGTCGAGGGCGCCCAGGAGGTTGAGGAGGGTCGTCTTGCCGACGCCCGGAGACGCCCATGATGGCGACCAGGTCCCCCCGCTCGAGCTCGAAATCGAGGCCCTCGAAGACGCGGAGCTCGCCCTTGGGCAGGGGGTAGGCCTTGCCCAGGCCTTCGGCGCCGCAGGACGATGTCACTCATATTTCAGGGCCACGACCGGGTCGATTTTGGCCGCCCGGCGGGACGGGAAGAGCGTCGAGACGAAGCTGATGGCCAGGCTGACCCCGATGATGATGGCCAGGTCGAGCGGCCTCGATCCGGAAGGGGACGTAGGAGATCTGGTAGATGTCGACCGGGATCCTGATCAGCTGGAAGGTGTTGGCCAGCCAGCACCAGCCCAGGCCGAGGGCGACGCCCAGGGCCGTCCCGATGACCCCGATCAGGGCCCCCTGGAGGAAGAAGATCCGCCGGATGCTCCGGGCGGTCGCCCCCATGGCCATGAGGATGCCGATGTCGCGGGTCTTCTCCATGACCATCAGGATGAGGGTGGCGATGATGTTGAGGGCGGCCACGAAGACGATCAGGGTGATGGTCAGGAACATGATGTTCTTCTCGAGCTTCAGGGCCGAGAAGAGCGACTTGTTGAGCTCCATCCAGGTCGTCACGTAGACGACGGGCGGCAGGACCTCCTTGATCCGTCCGCCGACGCGGGCGGCCTCGAAGATGTCCGCGAGCTTGACCTGGAGGTAGGTGACCCTCCCCTCGAAGCCGAGGAACTTCTGGGCCGTCTCGAGGGGGACCAGGGCCGTCGACGAATCGAACTCGTAGAGTCCCGTGTTGAAGATCCCGGTGACCCGAATCGCTTGGTCTTGGGGAAGAGGCCCATGGGCGAAAGCCGGGAGGCGGTCGTCAGGACGGTGACCGACGTCGCCCAGCCCGGCGCCGATGGCGAAGGCGAGCTCGCGGCCCGAGGAGGAGCCCTCCTGGGGCCCGCCGGCTCGGGCAGCGCGCCCGGATTCCAGCTTCTCGAGCCAGGCCGAGTCCCGCCGTCTCGCGCTCGAAGATCGATCCCCTTGAGCAGGGCCCCCGAGCTCCGCGACGGCCCGTTGATCAGGACCTGGCTGTAGACGACGGGGGAGACCGAATCGACGCCCGGATGCCCGGCGATCTTCGCCGCGACCGTCCTCGTAGTCCCGCAGGCCTTCGCCCGCCAGGTCGGAGACCATGACGTGCGACGTCGCGCCCAGGATCTTGTCCTGGACGTCCTCCTGGAAGCCGGTGATGAGGGCGATGGCGATGACCAGGGCCATGACGCCGATGGCGATGCCCAGGACGGAGATGAGGGTGATGACGGAGATGAAGGCCTGCTTGCTCTTCGCGGTCAGGTATCGCTGGGCGACGAACAGCTCGAAACTCATCCCGACCCCTCGCCGCCTCAGCCCTCGGCTTCAGCAGCGGGAACAGGATGACGTCCCGGATGGACGTCCTGTTGGCGAAGATCATGGTCAGCCGGTCGATGCCGATCCCCTCCCCGCCCGGTCGGCGGCAGCCCGTACTCGAGGGCCTCGACGTAGTCCAGGTCGATCGCAGTGGGACTCCTCGTCCCCCTTCTTCCTCTCCTCCGCCTGCTGCTCGAAGCGGGCCCGCTGCTCGGCCGGGTCGGTGAGCTCGGAGAAGGCGTTGGCGATCTCCATCCCGGCGATCATGAGCTCGAAGCGCGCGGCCTCGTCCGGGTTGTCCCGGGACCGCCTTGGCCAGGGGCGAGATCTCCTTGGGCGGGTTGATGATGAAGGTCGGCTGGACGATGTTCGGTCTTGACGAACTTGTCGAAGATGATGTCCAGGGCCTTGCCGTAGGTCTCCGGCTTCTTGTCCGGGGCCAGGCCGCCGCCGAACTCGATGAGGCCCTTCTCGGTCCTCGAAACGGCTGCGGGGCCAGGCCGCTGTAGCTCGACGCAGGCGTCCATGAACTTCAGCCGCTTCAAGGGCCTCTTGAAGGAGATCAGTGTGCTCGCCGAACGGGAGCTCGTCCTTGCCCAGGAGGTCAGGCTCAGGTCGGTTCAGGAGGTCCTCGGTGAGGTCCATCATGTCGTCGTAATCGCTGTAGGCCTCGTAGAACTCGAGCATCGTGAACTCGGGGTTGTGCTCGGCGTCGATGCCCTCGTTCCGGAAGTTCCGGTTGATCTCGTAGACCCGGTCCAGTCCGCCCGACGATCGAGCCGCTTCAGGTAGAGCTCGGGGGCGATCCTGAGGTAGAGGTCGATGCCCAGGGCGTTGTGGAAGGTCTTGAACGGCCGGGCCAGCGCCCCGCCCGGGATGGCGTGCATCATCGGCGTCTCGACCTCGATGTAGCCGCGCTCGTCGAAGAACCTCCGGATGTGGGCGACGAGGGCGCTCCGCAGGCGGAAGACCTCGGCCGACCTCGGGGTTCATGATGAGGTCGAGGTAGCGCTTGCGGTAGCGGAGCTCGACGTCCTGGAGGCCGTGCCATTTCTCCGGGAGCGGGTGGAGGGACTTGGCCAGGAACGTGACGGACGTCGCAGAGGACGGTCAGCTCGCCCGTCCGCGTCTTGAAGAGCGTCCCGGCGACGAGGACGACGTCGCCGATGTCGAGGAGCGCGAACCGCTCGTAGGCCTCCGGCCCCGACCACGTCCTCCCGGATATAGACCTGGAGCCGGGAGCGGCCGTCGGAGATGTGAAAGAACGTGGCCCGGCCCATCTTCCGGATGGACAGGATCCTGCCGGGGACCGTCACGGCCGGCTTCTTCTCCTCGAGCTCCTCCTTGGGGAGGCGTCGAGAACTCCGCGACGATGCCGCCACGGAGTGGGTCCAGTCCGCCCGTGTGCGGGAAGAGCTCGACGCCCGCCTCGGCGAGCTTGCGGAGCTTCTCCCGCCGGGCGAGCGTCCTGGTCGCCGATCTTGGTTTCGGTCTCCGGCCGGATCTGGCTTTCCTTGTTTTGGCCATGTCGTCTTTTTCTTCCATCGGCCCCTTCGCTCGGGAGTCGTTCCCGGCCTCCAGCGTCTTCCGGACGGCGTCGAGGATCGCCGTTGACGAACACGGAGGCCTCCTCGCCGCTGTATCTCTTGGCGATCTCGATGGCCTCGTTGATGACGATGGCCGGGACGAGCGTCGTCTCGAACGCAGGAGCTCGAAGACGGCGATCCTCAGGATGTTCCGGTCGACGACGGCCATCCGGGCGATGCGCCAGTTCTCGGAGGCCGCCTGGATGGCCCCGTCGACCTCTCCTGGCCGTGGCCCGGATCGCCCCCGACGAGCCAGGTCGCCGTATTCCCGGACGTCGTCGGCGGCCTTCTGGTGCTCCCAGTAGACCGCGGATGACGGTCTTCGGGATCGGCCGGCGTTGAACTCCAGCTGGAACAGGATCTGGAGGGCGCACTCCCGGGCCTTTCGGCGTTTTCCCATGGTCAGAGCCCCGGTCCGCCCGTCAGCGGAGGCCCGGACTCCTTGAGGAGGTTCAGGGTCTCGACGAGGGAGAACGCGGCGTCGTAGCCCTTGTTGCCCGGCCTTGGTCCCGGCCCGCTCGATGCCCTGCTCGATCGTGTCCACGGTCAGGATGCCGAAGGAGACGGGGACGCCCTCGTCCAGGGCGATCTGGGCCAGCCCCTTGGTGACCTCGGCGCCCAGAAAATCGAAGTGGGGCGTGTCGCCCGCGGATGAGGGCGCCCAGGCAGAGGATGCCGTCCGCCTTTCCGGACGCGGCGATCTTCTTGACGACGAGCGGGACCTCGAACGAGCCGGGCACCTTGTAGACGGAGAGGTCGGCGTCCGCGGCCCCGAGCTTGCGGAGGGCGTCCAGGGCCCCCTCGAGCAGGCGCTCCGAGATGAACTGTTGAACCGGCTCACCACGATCGCGATCTTCAGGCCCTTGGCCTGAAGCTTTCCTTGATAGCTCTTCATGGTTCCTCCTCCGGGGATCCTCGAATCAGGCCCTTATATTATCCGGTTTTCGGCCGGATGTCCATAAATCCGCCCCACCCCCCCTTCTCAAAGGGGGGCTATCACATGGGGGCCGGGAGATCCTGCGCTCGTAGATCCTGTATCTTTTGTAGAGGCGGGCCCCGATGGACGCGGCGAACCGGTTGACGGCCTCGTTGTCCTCGAGCTGCCAGGACAGCTCCCCCCATTCGTAGCCCCTCCGGACCCCCCGCTTCTCGAACTCGGCGTAAAGGAGGTAGCTCAGCCCGGTATGGCGGTATTCCGGCATCAAGCCGAAAACGAGCGGCGCGCATCCCCTTGATCTTCGAGCGGTTGAGGAGGAGCTTGAAGAAACCGAACGGGAACAGCCGGCCGTTGAGGCCCCGATGAGGATCTCGTTGAAATTGGGGAGCCCGAGGGCGAAGCCGGCCGGCTTCCCCTCCCGCTCGGCGAAGATGACGAGCTCGGGATCAGCCATCTGCTTCAGCTGTTTCGACCATGTGCTTCATCTCGTTCATCGGTCCAGGGCACGAACCCCCAGTTCTTCTCCCAGCCGCTGTTATAGACCAGGGCCACCGCTTCCGGGCCTCGCGCTCCAGGTGCTTCATGTCGGCGAGGCGGAGGGTGAACGGGAACTCCTTCTGGCGAGCGCTCGACGACGGCCGCGACCTTGGCGGCGACCGCGTGATCGCGGCTCATCCGAAAAGCGAAGAGGTCCTTGGCCTTGGCCATGCCGCAGGCCTCCATCAGGTCGAGATAGTACTTCGGGTTGTAGGGCATCATGATCGCCGGCGGAGAGTCGAATCCCTCGACCAGGAACGCGCACTCGTCGTTCATGTTCAGGCTCATCGGCCCCCGAAGGATCTCCATCCCCTTCGCCGCGCCCCACGCCGCGACGGCGTCGCAAAGCGCCCTGGCGGTCTCAGGGTCGTTCAGGCTCTCATAAAAGCCGAAAAAGACCACCTTCTCTCCGTGGACCCGGTTGTGGTTGCTCGTCGACGATCGCGGCGACCCGTCCCGTGATCTCTTCCCCCGCGACGAGCCAGGAACAGATCCATCTCGGCATGCTCGAAGAACGGGTTCTTCGCCCTGTCGAGCTTCGCCTTCATCTCCGCCAGGAGAGGCGGGACCCAGTTCGGGTCCCCCGGATAGACCTTCCAGGGGAACCGGATGAACCGCTTGAGATCGCGCCTCGTCGTGACCTTCTCGATCCGGACTTCGCTCATGTGCCCTCCTCGGAACTTCGGACAATTCTAACAAAACCCGGTCCGCTTTGCACGCATGAAACTTGGCCGGGGACCGGGCCCGCCGGGCTTGCCGACGGCGGGGGTTTATGGTAATAATTGGGGAATCCCAACAAGCCTTTTCCCGAGGAGATGCCCATGAGAACGAAGAACGGATTCAAGGAGCTTGCCCCGCCGAAGCCCTGCGCTGGACGTGCCCCCCGGAGATCGTTCCGTTCCCGACGACGCGATTGCCCCACCTGCGACGAGATCATCGGCCAGGAGCGGGCCCTCAAGGCCATCCAGACCGGCCTCGACATCAAGAGCCTCGGCTACAACATCTTCATCACCGGCATGGTCGGGACCGGCCGGACGACGACGATCAAGCAGCTGCTCGAACAGCTGGAGAAGGGCGACAAGACGCCCGGACGACATCCTCTACGTCAACAATTTCAAGTATCCCGACGAGCCGGTCCTCATCATGCTCCCGGCCGGCCGGGGCAAGGCTCTTCGGCGAGGCCATGGACCAACCTCATCGAGATGCTCAAGGACGAACATCCCCGCCCTCCTGAAGAGCAAGTATTACTCGGAGCAAACGGGACGGCATCGTCGAGGCGCCAGCAGAAGAAGCAGAAGGACCTGCTCCAGGCCTTCGAGGAGGAAGCCGCCGAGCAGGGCTTCTCCGTCATCCAGGTCCAGATGGGCCTGTTCACCCGGCCCGACCTCATCCCGGTCATCGAGGGGCACCCGATGCCCTTCGCCAAGCTGGAGGCCCTGGTCAAGGAGAAGAAGCTCGCCAAGAAGACCGTGGACGACCTCCGGGACCAGCTACGAGAAGCTGACGAGCAAGCTCGAGACCGTCTTCGAGTGCCTCAAGGAGATCGACGAGGAGACCCGGAACCTGCTCCAGGACTGGGACGTCGAGTCGATCACCCCCATCATCAAGGGCGGCATCGACGAGATCCGGGCGCAAGTTCGCGTCCACCCGAAGATCGACGACTACCTCGGCCAGGTCGAGGAGAACCTGATCACGAACATCGAGCTCTTCAAGAACCAGAAGAAGGAGGAGCAGGAGAACGGAGCCCGGAGACGCCTTCCTCGAATACCGGGTCAACCTCCTCGTCGACAACTCCGACCAGAAGGGCGCCCCGGTCGTCATGGAGACCAACCCGAACTACATCAACCTCTTCGGCTCGATCGAGTCCGTCCTCACCCGCGCTCGGCATCGGCCAGACCGACTTCACCAGGATCAAGGCCGGCTCGTTCCTCAAGGCCAACGGCGGCTACCTCGTCGTCAACGCCCTCGACGCCCTCGTCGAGCCGGGCGTCTGGGCGACCCTGAAGCGGACCCTGCGCAACCAGATCTTCGAGATCCAGAACTACGCCGCCGATGTTCCTGTTCTCGACCTCCCGCCTCAAGCCCGAGCCGATCAAGCCTGCAACGTCAAGGTCGTCATGATCGGCGACGCCTACATCTACAACCTCCTCTATTCCGCGGACGAGGACTTCAAGAAGATCTTCAAGATCAAGGCCGAGTTCGACTCGGAGATGACCAAGGACCGAGAAGACCGTCGCGCGACTACGCCCGGTTCATCAAGAAGATCTGCGACGAGGACAAGCTCGCTGCCCTTCGACCAGGACGGGCATCGCCGCCGTCATCGAGTACGGGACGCGCATCGCCGGCCGGCAGAAGAAGGTCTCGACCCGGTTCCACATCATCGCCGACGTCATCCGCGAGGCGAGCTACTGGGCCGGGAAGGAGGGCCGGACGACCGTCGGCCGGGAGGACGTCGAGAAGGCCATCGCGGAGCGCTTCGAGCGGGTCAGCCTCATCGAGGACAAGATCCAGGAGATGATCGAGGAAGGCACCATCATGATCGACACCGAGGGCGCGGTCGTCGGCCAGGTCAACGGCCTCTCGGTCTACGACATGGGCCAGTTCATGTTCGGCAAGCCGACCCGGATCACCGCCCGGACGGCCATGGGCCGGGCCGGGGTCATCAACATCGAGCGCGAAGCCGACATGAGCGGGCAGCACCCACAACAAGGGCGTCCTCATCCTCGGCGGCTACCTCCGCGGGAAATACGCCCAGGAGAAGCCGTTCGCCCTGTCCGCCTCGCTGGCCTTCGAGCAGTCCTACGGCGGGGTCGACGGCGACAGCGCCTCCTCGACCGAGGTCTACGCCATCCTCTCGAGCCTCGTCCGGGCTCCCCCTCCGCCAGGACCTCGCCGTCACCGGCTCGCTCAACCAGAAGGGCGAGATCCAGCCGATCGGCGGCGTCAACGAGAAGATCGAGGGCTTCTTCGACGTCTGCCGGCCAAGGGCCTCACCGGGACCCAGGGCGTCATCATCCCCCACCAGAACGTCCAGAACCTGATGCTCCGGCGCGACGTCGTCGAGGCCGTCGGCCAAAGGGAAGTTCCACATCTATCCGGTCGCGACCGATCGACGAGGGGATCGAGATCCTGACCGGGATCGAGGCCGGCGCGGCCCGGGCGGACGGGACGTTCGAGGAGGGCACCCTCAACGACCTCGTCGACAAGGAGCTCCAGCGCCTGGCCCAGGGCTGGAAGGCGTTCCAGGCGGAAACCGGAGAAGGAGTCCTGACCTGCCGGCTAATCGAGGCCCGCGCGCTTCCGGAGCCGGCGGACCTCGCCGGCGTCCAGGAATCCGCCAGTGCGCCGGGCTTGAGGCCTTCGAGGGTCAGTCCGGCGAATTCGATCCGCTTGAGGTCCTTGACCGGGTAGCCGAGAGCCTCGAACATCTTCCGGACCTCGCGCTTCCGGCCTTCGTGGATCTCGACCTTGACCAGCGCCGTTCGGCCGCGACCGCGACGATCAGGGACGCCTTGGCCGGGGCGGTCTTCTTCCCTTCGAGGAAGATCCCCTTGCCGGAGCTTTGTCGAGGCTCTCGTCGTCGGGAACGCCCTCGACCTGGACCAGGTAGACCTTCGGGACCTCGAACCGGGGATGGGCCAGCCGGAAGGCCAGATCGCCGTCGTTGGTCAGGAGGAGCGCCCCGCTCGCTGTCCGTGTCCAGCCGTCCGACGGGAAAGACCCGGACCTTCAGCGCCGGCGAGGAGATCGCGGACCGTGGGCCGGCCGAACGGGTCCTTGAGGGAGACGACGGCGCCCGACCGGCTTGTTCAGGAGGACGTAGACGAGGCGCTCGTCCTTCCGGACCGGCCGGCCGTCGAGCTCGACCCGGTCCTTCGCGTCGTCGATCTTCGCCCCGAGCTCGTCGACCACCCGGCCGTTGACCTGACCCGGCCCTCCGCGATCAGGCGGTCGGCCTCGCGCCGGGAGGCCGCGCCGGCCTGGGACAGGAACTTGTTGAGTCGGACGAGCATGGGCCGGGCGGGCCTCAGAAGATAGATGTTCAGGCCGCCGCTCAGGGTGAAGTTGCCGAGCTTGCATCCGTTCGGCGTCGATGTCCAGGCTGACATGGTGGTACTTCCCCTCGGCCGAGGAGCGAAAAGCTTTTTCCCAGCATGAGCTCCACGCCCGCCCCGACGTTGAACCCGCCGTCTTGTCCTTGTCGATGTTCGTGGACGTCCGCCGTGTAGTACCCGTAGCCGACGGTCAGGATAGGGATGGATGACGGGCAGGGGCAGGATGGTCCAGCGCACGTTGACGCCCAGGTAGCTGTAATCGACCTCGCGGTCGTTCCAGCCCGGCAGGGCCAGAGACGTCGCCGTGAAGAGGTTGTGGGCCGCCTGGAAGTAATTGAGCTCGACGGCGAGCGTCATGACCTTCACTCCGGCCCGGACGCCGTAAAGGAACGAGCGTGTCGGCGTCGAACTTGATCCCCGGAGACGCTGGCCTTCTGCCGCGAGACGCCTCCCTGGAGCCCCAGGTAGACGATCCCCGCCCGGGCGTCGGGGGCCGCGACGGCGAGCGTCGCGACGATGGCGATGCCTGCGATGCGTTCTTTTCATGATCATCCTCCTCCGACGGATCGCCGGTCTCCCGATGAGCTCCGCGAACCCATCCCATTGTCGCGGCCGCCCGGCCGTAAAGTCAAGCGCGAGGAGCGCCCCTTGAACCGAATCGTCCTCCGGTCCGTATATTCAAGGGTAGAATAGACTGGAAAAAGCACATGGCCAAACTGCAGGTCCGGGAATCGTTCGCGATGGCCATGGTCTCGCTCCGGTCCAACAAGCTCCGGACCTTCCTGACCCTCCTCGGCATCATCATCGGCGTCCTGACCATCATCGCCGTCGTCTCCGTCATCCAGGGCCTCAACAACTACGTCTACACGAAGATGTCCTTCTACGGGGCCAACGACTTCTCGGTCTCCAAGTTCTCGATGATCGGGACGTCGCTCAAGGACTTCAAGGAGCAGATGAAGCGGAAGGACATCACCCTGGTCGAGATGCGACCTCCTCCGCGGCCGCTGCCGGACCTGCGAGCTCGTCGGGGCGAGCACCTCGCACCAGCGCGGACGGTCAAGTACCGGCAGCCAGTCCGCTCCAAGGACGCCGAGGTCCGCGGCGTGACGTACCTCGACCACGTGATCGGCTCGGTCGTCGAGCTCGACGAGCGGCCGCCACCTCCAGAGCGAGGACGAGGACCACTCCCGCTACGTCTGCGTCATCGGCGTCCGACATCGCCGAGAAGCTCTTCGGCGGCGCTCGACCCGGTCGGCCGCTGGCTCAAGGTCGGCACCGGACGATTTCCTCGTCGTCGGGGTGGGCAAGAAGAAGGGCAAGATCCTCGGCTTCAGCCAGGACAATTACGTCCGCATCCCCATCACGACCTTCGTGAAGGTCTACGGCTCGCGGCGCTCGATCGAGCATCAACATCCACACGACCTCCCAGGAGCAGATGGCCCGCGCCCAGGACGAGGTCCGGACGATCCTCCGGTCCTGGCGGAAGCGGTCGCTACAACGACCCCGACGATTTCTCCTTCCGGACCTCGGAGACGTTCATCCAGTTCTACAAGACGGCCACGTCGGGCATCTACTTCGCCATGATCGCCATCTCCTCGATCGCCCTCATCGTCGGCGGCATCGTCATCATGAACATCATGCTCGTCTCGGTGACCGAGCGGACCAAGGAGATCGGCATCCGGATGGCCGTCGGGGCCCGGCGCCGGGACATCCTCTTCCAGTTCCTGATCGAATCCTCGTTCATCTCGGCGCTCTGGGCGGCATCATCGGCATCGTCCTGGGCGTCCTCGTCGCCAGGATCGTCTCCGCGGCGACCTCCATGCCCTCGCGCGTCGAGCCCGGTCTCGGTCGTCCTGGCCATCGTCATGTCCACGTCGCATCGGCCTGTTCTTCGGCATCTACCCGGCCAACCGGGCCGCCAAGCTCGATCCCATCGAGGCCCTGAGGACGGAACAATGATCCGCTTCGGCATCTTCCGCGAGATCTTCCGCATGGCCCTCGACTCCCTCCGGACGCACAAGCTCCGCTCCTTCCTGACCGTCCTCGGCATCGTCATCGGCGTCATGACCGTCATCGGCATGGTCTCCGTCATCCAGGGCCTCAACAGGTCGCTTCCTGCGCCGAGCTCGAGTCGGCCGGCTCGGACCTCATCATCATCCAGCAAGTACGAGCCCGTCCAGATGGGCGAGCTGACCGAGGAGGAGCGGACGCGCAAGGACCTGACCTTCGACGACGCCCAGGCCATCGAGCAGGAGTGCCCCCTGGTCAAGGCCGTCGCCGTCAGCCTCAACGTCAGCCTCTTCGAGCACGGTCGAGATCAAGTACCGGAACGTCAAGAGCGACAACTCCATGATCATCGGGATGAACGAGAAGTTCCCGGTCGTCTACGTCGCTCTACCTCCCCAAGGAGGGCCGGTTCCTGACCGAGTCCGAGATCGTCCACAGCGCCCGGGTCTGCGTCCTCGGGCTCCGAGACTGGCCGAGATCCTCTTCCCCACGACGAGCCCGCTCGGCAAGGAGATCCGCGTCGGGCCCGAGAAGCTTCACGGTCGTCGGCGTCCTGAGCAAGCGGGGCCAGATGTTCGGCCAGAGCCGGGACAACTTCGTCGGCCATGCCCATCACGACCCTGATGAAGTACTTCCCCTACGAGAAGGACCGCCTGGAGATCGTCGCCGCGCCCCGGAGCACGGGGACGCTCGGAGGAGACCATCGAGCAGATCACGAACTTCCTCCGCCAGCGGCGGAAGGTCCCCTACGGCAAGCCCAACGACTTCGCCGTCTTCACCCAGGACACGATGCTCGATCTCTACAACCAGCTGACCGGCGCGGCCTACCTGGTCATGATCGTCATCTCCTCGATCGGGCTGCTCGTCGGCGGCATCGGGGTCATGAACATCATGCTCGTCTCGGTCAAGGAGCGGACGCGCGAGATCGGCATCCGCAAGGCCCTCGGCGCCCGGCCGAGCGACATCCTCAAGCAGTTCCTGATCGAGGCCGTCGTCCTGACCGGGGACGGGCGGGATCCTCGGGGTCCTCGTCGGCTTCGGCATCGCCCTCCTCGTCCGGGCCGCGACGCCCCTCCCGGCCTCGGTCTCCCTCTGGTCGGTCGTCGCTGGGGCTCGTCGTCTCGATCTCCATCGGCCTCTTCTTCGGGATCTTCCCGGCCCAGAAGGCCGCCCGCATGGACCCCATCGTATCGTTCAGATACGAGTAGACCCCGGCTTATTCGTACTTCTTGACGACGTTGAAGGTGAGGTCCACGTGGCCGTTGCCCTGGAGGCCCAGTGAGAAGCCGATCCGGCCTTCGCCCTGCGGCAGGAACCCCGAGATATTCATATCGCCCGGTCGGGCGTTCTCTTCCTGGACCTGGAAGCCGGCGGCCTTGAGCTTGGCCGCATACTCCCCGACCTGCTCCGGCGTAACGCCCTCATAATAGAGGGAATACATCGTGCTGTTGCCGCTTGCGCCCGTGAACGCCGAGGATTCCTTCGCGTCGAACGTCCCGTAAGTGAACGGAGGAACCGTCGCCGGGATCCCTTCCAGCCAGCCGCCATTTCCTGCGGGCGCGGTCTGCGCCTCCGGGGCCTTCGATGGCTCGGCGGATGCCTGGGTCTTCTCAGGCTCGGCCTCCCCCTTGGTGCCCGAGGAACCGCAGGATGCGAGGCTGAACATGCCCGCGGCCAGCACGACGCAGAATCCGACAGCGACGATCGAACGAGACTTCATGGGATCTCCTTTGGAACGGAATTTAAAGACGCGCGGTCTTTCATGGACGTTCTTTCAAATCTTCCGGTTATTCATTAGCGACAGGCGCGCCGCATCGAGCGCGGCGGCGACCTTGCCGGTCTCCGGGGTGACAAGCTCGACGAGGGACGGGCTGCCTCCGCCCCTGGCTTCGAGGACTTTGCCGATGACCGGGACGAGCGTCCTCGCGTCGAGCCCGAGCGCCTCCGAGGCGGCGAGGATGATATGGCTCCGCCCTTCGCCCGGGGCGGCGAAAAGGACGACGAATTCCCCCTGCCTGATGATGTTGAGGGCGAGGAAGCGCGCCTCTTCGGGGCTCCGGTCCTCGAACACGGCCTGAATGACCTTGCCCGTCGCCTCCCGGGCCATCTGCCCCGCTTCGAACGCGGCCACCCGCTCCTCGAGCCTGCGCGCCCGCTTCTTCATGGCCTTGACCTCGGCCTGGGTCTTGTCGATCGCGGCCGGGATGTCGCGCTCCGCGACCGAGAACGCCGCGGCGGCGTGGCGGACGGTCCTGTTTTTTTCCTGATAGTCGCGGAGGGCCCGGCCGCCGCAGACGAACTCGAAGCGGAGGTTCCCCCGGATCTTCTCCGACTTCACGACCTTGATCAGGCCGACCTCCCCCGCCCGCCGGCAATGCGTGCCGCCGCAGGCGGAATGGTCGAACCGGTCCACCTCGACGACGCGGATCATCCCGCCCTCGCCTTTCTTCGGGGGCTTCCGGAGCGGCACGGTCCCGATCTTCTCTTCGGGCACGAAATAGGTCCTGATCTCGAGGTCGTCGAAGACGACGGCGTTGGCCCGGGCCTCGACGCGGTCCAGGTCGGCGTCCGAGATCTTCGGGACGCCGATCTCGAGGGTCGAGACCTCGTCCCCGATATGGAACGAAAGGGTCGCCCCTTTGAGGACCTCGATGAAGGCCTCGGACAGGATGTGCTGGCCGCTGTGCTGCTGCATCCGGTCGAACCGCCTCGCCCGATCGACCACGCCGTGGACGCTCTCCGCCCCGACCGGCGCCGCAAGGACATGGACGATGATCCCCTCGTCGTCGACGACGTCGACGACCGCGACGCCGTCGAGGGTGCCCCGGTCGGAGGATTGGCCGCCCGCCTCGGGGTAGAACGCCGTCCTGTCCAGCACGACCGCCGGACGGCCCTCGAGCTCGCGCCTTTCAACGACCCTGGCGTCGAACTCCATCAGGTACGCATCTTCGTGGTACAGCTTCTTCGTTTCCGCCATGACACGCTCCATTCGGTCAAACGTCGTTTGCCGGCCGTCCGGGATCAGGGCCGGCGCTCGATCCGGTCGCCCTCTTCATAGCCGTCGATGATCTCCCGCGGGACCTCATAGACCCTGCCCCAGCCCCCGAGACGTCCGACGATCTCGGGCCGGGCGATGGGACGCTTTTTCCCGGCCTGGATGAGATAGACCGTGCGGTCCTTCCGCGTGCTCTGCTCGATGATCATCCGGTCTTCGAATTTCAGGTCGATCATCTCCTCGGTCTTCATTTTGTCCAGCGTTTCCTCCGAGGTTTCGACCAGGAACTTCCAGGGATCCTTGCCCTGGTTCCGGTCGTAGTTGTAGCGGAACACGCTTTCCAGGCTTCCGAACGGCCTTTTAATGTAGGCGCCGATGCCTCTTTTTTCGATGAGATAGACCGTGGCGTCGCCCGCTTTTACGTATTTCCCGTCCAAATAGGCGAGGTTATCGGCGTCCGGCCAGGCGGCGAACTCGCGCTCCATCCGGCCGAGGACCTTGCGGCAATCGGACAGGGCATAAGGCATGACGTTGCTCCCCCGCATCTCCTGTTCGAGTTCGCCGAACGAAGCGGCCAGGTAAGTGAACGCGTTGAAAACATTCGTCCGCAGGTCGTCCTTCCGGAAATAATCCGATTGAGACTCCGTCAACCTCAGGAAGAGCCGGCAGGAGGCCGCGAACGCCTCCGACTTGAAGAGGATGCCCTGTTCCCGGTCCGAGATGGCCCCGTTCCATCCCCGAAAATGGTCGAAGCTCTCCTGGGCGAGGACCGTCGCCTGACGCTCGAGCTCCACGCCCAATTCGTAGATCGAGCTCCGCTGGGGGGACGCCGGGGGACTGCCCCCCGCGCCCAGGGCCGGGAAAGAGCTCGAGAGCGACCAAAGAACGAGAATGAGGACGGAGCGGACGGAGATCTTCATCGGGACACCTCCTGGCTCGATTTCCCGGAACGTGATGAGCTCCCGCACCGGGATCCACGCCGGAAGTGTAGGACCGGCCGCATGGCCGTGTCAATGGTCGCGAACCGCCCGCCGCGCCCTTTCGTCAAGATAGAAGCCGGGAGGCGACCAGGACGGCCAGCGCGGACAGGAAGACGACAGCCGTGGGCCAGATGAGGATCTTATAGACGTCCCTGAGCGGGGCCTTGAAGTAATCGGCCGTCAGGGCCAGGCAGAGATGCGCCGGGGACAGCAGGATGCCGACGAAACCGCTGACGTAGGCGAAGGCCAGGAGCCACATGTCCGGCTTCCCCTGCCCGATGATGGGGACGAGGAGCGGAAAGGCGATGGCCACGAAGGCCTGGTTGACCCCCGTAAGCAGGCCGACGACGAACGGCGCCGCGAACAGCAGGACGTATCCCGAGAGCCCGTGCGGGGGGACGACGCGGACCACGGCGTCCAGGGCCCCCGAGGTCTCGAGGGTCGCCTTGAAGACCATCAAGGCCACGGTCAGGAGGACGATCTTGGGCGAGAGGCTCTCGACGACGACCGCGACGCGGTCGCGGAGCCTCATCCGGGCGAAGACCTGGGTCAGGACGCTCGCCGCGCCGAGCGCCGCGAGCATTCCCAGCCTGAACGCGAAGACGAGGATGACGGCCGTCAGGATCGGCCAGATGCTGAGGACGACCTTGAGGACGTCCTTCAGCGTCTTCGGGTTGTCGTGCCCCTTCGGCAGGAACGGGACGCGCCGGAAAAGGATGACGAGCCCGGCCGCGATGGCGACCAGCGTGAACGGGAACTGGGTGACCGAGATCCTGGTGACGGGGACGCGGCAGATGGCCGCGGCGAGGATGAGGTTGATATAGAGCGGCCAGGAGTATTCCCAGATATGCCGGAACCAGTAGTTGAAGAACGTCTTCCAGGCCGGCGGGAGGTCCCAGCGCTTCGCCGCCTCGTCGACGATGGGCGCGCCCATCATCGCCCCGGCCGTCATGGGCAGGAGGCCGATGAACGCCGAGGGGATGGCGAGGATGAGGCGGGGGTCGTCGACGAGATTCCCGAGGGCCTCGACCATCCGCCGGAAATGCCCGCCCTTCTGGAGGAAGTTCCCGATGTAGAGCACGAGGACGACGACCCCGACGAGGTTCAGGGTCTCGGGGGCGATGATCGGCCTTGCCGGCGTTCGCGAAGAACAGTCCGGCCGGCATGCCGAACAGGGCGGCCGTCAGGGCGCTGTCCAGGACGAGGACGAGTCCCAGGTCCACCTTCTTCCGGAGGAGGAAGAGCAGGAGGGCGATGACGAGGCCGATCTTCAGCAGGACGATCATGACAGCCTATTGTATGCGTATCCCGGCGGGGGTCAAGCCTATCATGAGCAAGACGCGCGAGACGGGCGAGACAGGCGGGAATCGAGGTTCGGTCGTCCTCATGTCGCAGCGGCGAGGACCCGCGCCGTCGTCTTGAAATGCAGCTTGGCGTACCGGCCCAGCGCTTCGGGGCCCAGGGACTTCACGAGCCGGACGCCCGCCTCCTCGACGATCGGGGCGGCTCCCTTGGGAAGCTCGATCCCGGCGTCGCGCGACAAGGCCTTGAGCCGGTCCAGGAATTCGGCCCGGGCCAGGATGGACGCCGCCGCGACGGCCATGTCCTCCTCGGCCCGCGGCTGTTGGACGAGCTCGATCGACCGCCCCTTCTTCATGAGGGCGTCGAGGACGAGCGACTTATCCCCGAACTGGTCGGTGATCGCCCGGTCGCCGTCCACGCGCTCGAGGATGTTCTCGATCGCCCGGGCGTGGCCCCAGGCCAGGAGCCGGTTCAGGTTCCGGAACTTCTCGTAGAGCTCGTTGTACTTCTCCGGCCCGATCGCGACGACGGAGCAGACGTAGCCCGCGCGGAGGACCTCGGCGATCTCCCGGCACCGGTTGTCCGAGGTCCTCTTGGAATCCTTGACCCCGAGCTCGCGGAGGAGCGCCTTCCTGGCCGTCCGGCATGAAGAAGCCGGCGATGACGAGCGGGCCGAAGAAGTCCCCTTTGCCGGATTCGTCGGTCCCGATATGCCCCTTGGCGGCGGCGAAAAGTCTGGGCTGGTCCATGGGAGGGAATTCTATCAGAATCGGCCGGTCATTGTCTCTTGAGGTAGGCGTCGATCTCGGCCGCCGCGGTCCGGCCGTCCCCCATGGCCAGGATGACGGTGGCCCCGCCCCGGACGATGTCGCCGCCCGCGTAGACCCCGGGCAGGCTCGTGGCCATGGTCTCCAATCGACTTCGATGTTCCCCCATTTCCCGGCCTTGAGGCCGGCGGTCGTCTGGAGGATGAGCGGATTGGGGCTCTGGCCGATGGCCACGACGACGAGGTCGACTTCCGTGATGAACTCGGAGCCGGCGACGGGGACGGGACGGCGGCGTCCCGAGGCGTCCGGCTCGCCGAGCTCCATGCGGAGGCATTCCATCGCCTTCAGCCGGCCCCGCTTCGTCGCCGATGTAGCGGATGGGCGTCGTCAGGAAATGGAATTCGATGCCCTCCTCCTCGGCGTGCTTGACCTCCTCGATGCGGGCGGGCATCTCCGTCCGCGACCGCCGGTAGATGATGACGGCCCGCTCCGCGCCGAGCCTCTTGGCGGTCCGGACCGAGTCCATGGCCACGTTGCCGCCGCCGATGACGGCCGCCCTCCGGCCGGGGAAGACGGGCGTGTCGTACTCGGGGAACTCATAGGCCCGCATCAGGTTGACCCGGGTCAGGTACTCGTTGGCGGAATAGACACCGACCAGGTTCTCGCCCGGGATCTTCATGAAGTTCGGCAGGCCCGCCCCGGTCCCGATGAAGAAGGCCTCGTAGCCGTCCTCCCTCAGGTCGTCGAGGCTCGCCGTCCTGCCGACGACGAAGCTCATCCGGAACTCGACGCCGAGCTTCTTCAGGTATTCCACCTCGGCCTCGAGGATGGCCTTGGGCAGGCGGAATTCCGGGATGCCGTAGACGAGGACGCCGCCCGCGATGTGGAGGGCCTCGAAGATCGTCACCCGATGGCCTTTCTTGGCCAGCTCCCCGGCCACGGTCAGGCCGGCCGGACCGGCCCCGACGACCGCGACCTTGTGCCCGGTCGGCGGAGGAAGCTCGGGAATGAAGACCTCTCCCGACGGAACGCTCGCATGTCCGAGACGAATCGCTCGAGGTTGCCGATGGCGACGGGGCACCCGGAGGCCTTGCCGAGGTTGCAGACCTCCTCGCACTGCGTCTCCTGGGGGCAGACGCGGCCGCAGATGGCGGGCAGGGCGTTGGTCTCCTTGATCTTGCGGACCGCGGCGGCGAAATCGCCCTTCTCGATGAGCTTGATGAAGCTCGGGATGTCGATGGCGACGGGACAGCCGCAGACGCACTGAGGATTGGCGCAGTCGAGGCAGCGCCGCGCTTCGAGGATCGGCGGCCTCCGCGTCGAGCCCTCGGTTGACCTCGCTGAAATCGCGGTTCCTCTCTCCGGCGTGCCGCTCGGGCATCTTCTGCCGCGGGATCTTCGTCCGCTCCTTGACCGGAACGGCCTTCCGGAGCTCCTTGCGCCAGTCCTTGTCGTACTCGCGCTTCAGGCAGTCCTTGAGCTCGGACGGGATCTCTTTCGGGGCGCTCACGGGAACGTCTTCTCCTCCCAGTCGCAGAGCGACCGGATCTCCTCGTCGAAATAGGACCGGCGGCGCGCGTAGAGCTCCTGCCAGTCCACGGCGTGGCCGTCGAAGTCGGGCCCGTCGACACAGGCGAACTTCGTCGACGCCCCCGACCGTGACCCGGCAGGCCCCGCACATCCCCGTCCCGTCGACCATGATGGGATTGAGGCTGACCATCGTCTTGATGCCGAGGGGCCGGGTGGCCTCGGAGCAGGACGACATGAGATAGGTGCAGCCGATCGCGATGACCCGGTCGACCTTCTCCTCCTTGAGGATGGCTTCGAGGGTGCGCGGGATGTAGTCCTTCGTCGTGGAAGAGAGGGTCGCGCGAGGAGACCCAGTGCCTGTCGCTCATCGCCTTGATCCTGTCCTCCCAATACAACAGGTACCCGGCCTTGGCGTCCAACAACGTCAGGACGCGGTTGCCGGCCGCCTTCAGGGCGCGGACGAGGGGATGGATGGCGGCGATGCCGAAACAGCCGCCGGCGCAGAGGACGGTCCCGAACGTCCCGATCTCGGACGGGCGTGCCCAGCGGCCCGACATAGACCGGGACCTCGTCCCCCGCATTGAGCCGGGAGAGCTTCTGGGTGGACGTCCCGACGACCATGAACACGGACGTCACGGACCCGCGGTCCGGGTCCCAATCGGCGATGGTCAGCGGGATCCGTCTCGCCCTTGGGGTCGGGCATGACGATGACGAACTGCCCGGGGGCGCACTTCGCCGCGACCTCGGGCGCATGGATTTCGAGGAGGTGGATGTTGGGAACGAGGCGTTCGCGGCGGAGGACCCTGGCCATCAGACTTCCCTCCTGATCTTCGCGGGGACAGTCCCGGCCGGGGCCGAGGCCTCCGTTTCCAGGACTCCGGGCGGCATGTCGTCCGAGATCCTGACCGTCCGCGCGAGCGGCCCGAGGGTCGACTCGAGCACGATCCTCTGCCCGCCCGCGAGCCCGGCACTCGCAGCGTCACGGGGATTCATGAGCACCCGGTCGGGGTCGCGGACAAGGCCCAAGCCCTTGATCGCGCGGCCGAGATGAAGCCCCCGATATTCCGCCGACACCGGCCTGACGCGGAGCAGGAACGGGCCGCCGGTCGCTGACGGAACGGAGTCGGCGACGGCGGGCCGCCGTGCCTTCGCCCGGCTTTCCCGCCGGACTTCGGCCAGGAGCTCGGGGACGGAGGGCTCGGGCGCTCCGGAGAACGCCTCGCCGAATCCCATTCGCGCCGCCAGCTCCGAAACGATCCGCCCGTCGGGCTTCGATAGCCCGGCCGGATCCAGGGCCGGGGCAAAAGCCTGGATCCGCCCCTCGACGTTGACGAAGGAACCGCCGCTCTCGGCGAAGGTCGCGGCAGGCAGCAGGACGTCGGCCGCGCCGGCGATCTCATCCATATACGGGGTCTGAACGATCAGCAGTTCCGGCTTGACCCCCTGCAACGAGGGCGCCGGGCCGGCCAAATAAAGGGCCTTGATGCGCTTTTCGCGGACGCCTTCAAGGACCTCGTCCCAGGTGAGGCGGGGCCCCGGGAAAAGCCCGTCGAGCGCGTCGAAGGCCTTCTCGTTGACGCTATCGCCCAGCGGGAGGACGCGGAAGCCGGGGAGGAGGGAGAGGTCCGCGAGGGCTTCGAGGGCCTTATCCGCGCCCGGCGACCGGACGAGGTCGGGCCCGGCGAGGATGATGACGGGCCTCTTCTCGGCGAGGCGACGGGCCAAGGAGATGAGATCGCTCGGCCGGCACCCCAGTCGTCGCGCCGATCGCCGCCGCCTCCGCGAAGCTCAGTCTTCTTGGACGACAACAGCCGCGCGAGCCCGGACAGGAAAGCCGCCTCCGAGCCGGGCTTCAAGGGCAGGCGCATCGAAGCGTGACGGCCGAGGGTGGCGTTCCCCGCTTGGGCGATGAACAGCTCGGCCCCCTTTCGGACGGCCTGGAAGACCTCGAGCCAGATCATCGGATGAGAGGGGACGAGGTCCGTTCCCACAACCAGCACGGCTCCTGCCTTCGCGATATCCGTCATTTCGAAATCCGACGGAAGTTCGAACCCCCGTCGGAACGCCAGGTCCCGGAACTCCGCGACGAAGGATGGTCCGGCGAACGGAGCGACGATCCCCGCTCCCAAACCCTCCCGCGCGAATCTATAAAGGATATGGATGTCTTCGACGGCGGAACGGGGGGACGCCAAAACGGCGATCTCGTCTCCTTGATGGGACTTGAGCCCCTTCGACGCCGCGTCGAGGGCCTCTTCCCATGAAGCGGCTCGGAGTCCTCCTCCGCTCCCGAACCATCGGCTCGAGGACCCGCCCGGGACCGCGGACGGCCGTCCGGACGGCGAACCGGCCCAGGACGCAGGCCTGGCCGCGGTTTGCGGGCGAGGCGTCCGAAGGAACGGAAGCGAGGACCCGGTCGCCCCGGATCTCGAGCTCGAGCCCGCAGCCGTCCGGGCAGAGGGGGCAGACGACCCGGGCGTGCCGGTCGGGAAGCGCCTCCGGCCGGACCGCCCTCTCCTGGAGCGCCCCCGTCGGACAGACATCGACGCAGGCGCCGCAGAATTGACAGCCCGAATCGCGGAGGGTCTTGTCGAAGGGCGTCCCGATGACGGACGCCGGCCCCCGCGAAACGAAGGCGATGACGGACGCGCCCCGGACCTCGTGGCAGACCCGGACACAGCGGCCGCAGAGGATGCAGAGCGCGTCGTCCCTGTCGAAGAACGGATCGTCCCGCAGGATCTCCCGGGCCCTGCGGACGGCCGGAAATTCCAGGCCCTCTAGTCCGATGGCGCGGACCACATCCTGGAGGCGACAGCGGCCGTTGTTCCCGCAGAGGACGCAGCCCGTGACCTCGCCGACCTTCCGGATGGTCGCCTTGAGGTCGTCGCAGGATGCCTTCTCCGAGCAGATGAGGCAGGCGCTCGGGTGCTCGGACAGGATGAGGGCCAGGATGTTCCTCCGGAGCGCGGCGAGCGCCGGGCTCGACCGTCGTCACCTCCATGCCCTCCGCGACGCGCGTGGCACAGGCGGGCACCGGCCCTCTCATCCCCTTGACCTCGACGAGGCAGAGACGGCACCCGGCGAACGGGCTCGAGGCGCGGATGGTCGCAGAGGGACGGGATGTCGATGCCCATTTCCCGGGCGACTTCGAGGATCGTCTGCTTGTCCCCGGCTTCGACGGCGCGCCCGTCCAGGAGGATCTTCATGATCGCGGTCTCCTCCGGCCACGACGGCTCGAGGCCGGCGGGCTTCAGCCTGCTTCAGGGCGTTCTGGCCGTCCTGGGTTTCCAGGTCGCAGCGCAGGCAGCGCCGGGCCTCCGCGCAGGCCGATGCCTCGGACAGCCCGAGCTCGACTTCCTTGAAGTTCTTCTTCCGCTCGGGAAGGCTCCAGGCTGGGGGACACCGGCCGTCGGGCCTTTTCGACCTCTTCCTCGCTGAGCTCGACGGGCTCGACGTATCTCGCGACGGCCGGTATCAAGGCGTACGTCCGCTCCAGGGGTTCGCCCTTCAGGTATCTTTCGATCATGGCCGCGGCGATCCTGCCCGCGCCCATGGATTCGACGACCGTATTCGGCCCGGTCACGGCGTCTCCGCCGGCGAACACGCCGCTCGCGTTGGTCCGGAACGTTTCGCCGTCGACGACGATGTTCTCCCCTTTGCGCGTATCGATCCCGTCCTCGGCGGCCCAGATACGACGTATCCGGATCGCTCGCCGACGGCCAGGATGAGGGTGTCCAGCTCGAGGCTGAACTCGGATCCCGTCGATCGGGACCGGCCGGCGGCGGCCGCTGCGCGTCCTTGTCGCCGAGCGCCATCCGGAGGCACTCGACGCCCGTAACGCGGCCGTCCTTGGTCAGGACCTTGACCGGCGCGACGAGGAACTCGATCTCCACGCCTTCTTCGACGGCCGCCGTCGACCTCTTCCGGAAAGGCCGGCATCTCGGCCTTCGTCCGACGGTAGAGGATGGTCACCTTTTCGCAGCGCTTGTCGCGGATGGCGACGCGGGCGGCGTCGATGGCCGAGTTCCCGCCGCCGACGACGCCCACGCTCCGGCCGACGGCCGATGTCGCCGGCCGAGGTTGACGGCCTTGAGGTATTCGAGCGACTGGAGGACGCCCTGCGGCGTCCTCCCCCGGGATGCCCATCTTCATCGACTTCCATGCGCCCGGTGGCGATGAAGACGGCTTTGAATCCCTCCTGCGAACAGCGTCGTCGATCGTGAAGTCCCTGCCCAGCCTGGCGTCGGTCTTGATCTCGACGCCGGCCCTCTTGATAGTCTCGATCTCTCCGGCCAGGATCTTCTTCGGGGCAGGCGGTGCTCGGGATGGCCGCGCCGAGCATGCCGCCCGCGACCGGAAGAGCTTCGAAGATCGTCGGCCGGAAGCCCTTGCGGGCGAGGTCGTACGCCGGCGGCCAGCCCGGCCGGGCCGGAGCCGACGATGGCCACTCGCTCGCCCGTTCCGGCTCGGCGGGCCGGACGTCCGGAGAAAGGCCTTCCTTCGCGGCCCAGTCCATGACGAAGCGCTTCAGGGCCCGGATGGAGATGGGCTCTCCGGCCTCTCCGGCCCGGCAGACCTTCTCGCAGGGATGATGGCAGACCCGGCCGCAGACCGAGGGCAGCGGATTGTCCTTGACGATGACCTCATAGGCCTCCCGGATATTGCCCCTGGGCGATCAGGGCGATATAGGTCGAGGCTTCCTGGCCGATGGGGCAGATGTAGTGGCAGGGGACGAGACGATCTCCTGGCAGACGAGCGCCGGGACACGCTTCTTGCGGATATGGGCTTCGTACTCGTCGCGGAAGTACCGGAGGGTCGACAGGACCGGATTCGGGGCCGTCTGGCCCAGCCCGCAGAGCGAGCCGCTCTTGGACGGTCACGGCCAGCTCCTCGAGCCGGTCGATGATCGCTCGGGCTCGCCCCGGCCCTCGGTGATGCGGGTCAGGATCTCGTGCATCTGCCGCGTTCCGACCCGGCACGGGACGCACTTGCCGCAGGACTCCTCCTGGGTGAAGTGCAGGAAGTAGCGGGCGACATCGACCATGCAGGTGTCCTCGTCCATGACGATCATCCCGCCCGAGCCCATGATCGATCCGGCCTGGGCGAGGGTATCGTAGTCGATGGGCAGGTCGATCATTTCCGGCGGGAATGCAGCCGCCCGACGGACCGCCGGTCTGGACGGCCTTGAACGCTCTTGCCGTCCTTGATCCCGCCGCCGATGTCGAAGATGATCTCGCGCAGGGTGATGCCCATCGGCACTTCGACCAGCCCGGTGTTGTTGATCTTGCCGACGAGCGAGAAGATCTTGGTCCCCTTGCTCTTATCCGTCCCGATCCCGGCGAACCAGGCGGCGCCCCTGCTGGATGATCGAGCGGCACGTTGGCCCAGGTCTCGACGTTGTTGATGTTCGGTCGGCTTCCCCCAGAGCCCTGCCTGGGCGGGGAACGGCGGCCGCTGCCGCGGGAAGGCCCTGCGGCCTTCGATCGAAGCCATCAGCGACGTCTCCTCGCCGGAGACGAAGGCGCCGGCGCCCTGGACGATGCGGATGTCGAAACTGGAAATCCGAGCCCAGGATGTTCGATCGCCGAGGAGGCCGGCTTCCCGGGCCGTTCTCGAGGGCCATGCGTCGACGTGCTTCACGGCCAGGGGGTATTCCATCCGGACATAGATGAATCCCTGGGACGTGCCGCCGATGGCGTAGGCGCCGATGATCATCCCTTCGATCACGCTGTGCGGATTGCCCTCGAGAAGGCTCCGGTCCATGTAGGCGCCCGGGTCGCCTTCGTCGGCGTTGCAGATGATGTACTTGTGCTCGGCGACCGAGGCCCGGCAGAGCTCCCACTTCTTCCCGGTCGGGAAGCCCGCCCCTCCCCGGCCCCTCAGGCCGGACGCCTTGATCTCGGCGATGACGTCCTCCGCGCTCATGCCCGAAAGGACGCGGGCCAGGGCCTGATAGCCGTCCTCGAGCGACATAATCCTCGATCGCGCTCGGGTCGATCTGGAAGTTGTCGTCGGTGAGCAGGCGCATCTGCTTCCGGTAGAACGGGATGTCCTTCTGGAACGGGTACTTGCAGTCCCGTTCGAGGACGTCCGTCGTAGGACGAGGGCGGGAATGATCCTGTCCTCGAGGAGCGTCACGTCGATGATCGCAGGGACATCCTTGGGCTCGAGCTTCTTGTAGAACAGTGCCCTCCGGGATAGATGACGATGCTCGGCTCCATCTCGCAGAAGCCGTGACATCCGGTGACCTTGATGCCGACGACGTCCCCGAGGCCCGCTGCGCTCGATCTCCTCGGCGCAAGGCGTCGATGACCTGCAGGGAGCCGCTGGCCTGGCCGCACGTCCCCGAGGTGACGACGATCGTCTTCTTCGGATCGGCGGCGCCCGGCGAGGATCGCGGCTCTTCCAGTCGCAGGATCGTCGGGATGGGTCAGCTTCTTCATGGCGCTCTACGGCGGGCTCCCGGCATTCGGCGAGGATGGACTCGACCTTCTTCGGCGTCACCCGGGAATGATAGACGCCGTTGACGACGACCACCGGGCCGATGGCGCAGCAGCCGAGGCAGTTGACGGTCTCCAGGGTGAACCTCCGGTCCGGGGTCGTGCCGCCGGCCTTGATGCCGAGCTTGCGCTCGAGCTCGGCGGCGATGTTGGCCCCGCCCCGGACGTGGCAGGCCGTGCCGAGACAGACCGTGATCAGGAACTTGCCGCGCGGCTCGAGGCCGAAGCCCCTGTAGAAGGTCAGGACCCCGAAGATCTCGCCTTCCGAGATGCTCAGGAACCGGGAGATCGCGGCCACCGCGTCCCCGGGCACGTAGCCGTACTCGGCCTGGACGGCGTGGAGGATGGGGATGAGCTCCTTCTGGCTCGGGGTGAATCGGCTGAGGATCTCGTCCATCGAGCGCCGCGTCTCATTTCGGGGCTTCGTACACGACCTTCCCGCCGACGACGGTCATGACGACCCGGGCATCGCGGATGCGGTCGGGCGGAAGCGCGAAGAGGTCCTTGTCCAGGACCGTCAGGTCGGCCAGCTTCCCGGCCTCGATGCTCCCCTTGTCCTTCTCGGCGAACTCGGCGAAGGCCGCCGCCGGTCGTATAGCCCCGGACGGCTTCCTCGACGGAGATCTTCTCTTCGGGGACCCAGCCGCCGGGGTTCTTGCCGTCGGACGTCTCCCGCGTCACGGCCGCGAAGATCCCCGAGATCGGATCGAGGGGCGCGACCGTCCAGTCGGAGCCGAAGGCCAGGACGGCCCCGGCCTCGCGGAGGGACTTGAACGCGTAGGTGGTCCGGGCGCGCACCTTGCCGATCTTCCTCTCGGCCCAGCGGCCGTCGTCATAGGCGTGGTAGGGCTGGACGGAGGCGATGAGGCCGAGCCGGCCGAAGCGGGCGATGTCCGCGGGCCTGATGTGCTGGGCGTGCTCGACCCGCCAGCGCCGGTCGCGCGGCCCGTTCGCGGCGACGGCCTTCTCGAAGATGTCGAGGAGCATGCTGATGGCCCGGTCGCCGATGGCATGGATGGCGACCTGGAGGCCGGCCCGGTCCGCCTCGAGGATCCGCTTCTCCATGATGCCCTCGGGGAACATCTGTTGCGCGAGGAGGCCCGAGGTCGAAGGGTCGTCGGTATAGGGCTCGAAGAAGTAGGCCGTGGCCGAGCCGAGCGAGCCGTCCACGAAGCCCTTGAGGCCGCCGATCTTCAGATAGTCGTTGCCGAACGGGGTTTTCAGCTTCAGCCGGGCGTAGATGTCCACATCGTCGATGGGGATGTAGACGTAGAGCCGGGCCGTCAGCCGGCCCTGCCGGGCGAGCTCCTGGTAGACCTCGAAGCTCGAAGCGTCGGCCATCTCGTGGACGGACGTCACGCCGTGCTCGGCGGCGTGACGCAGGGCCGCCTCGGCCGCCCGGAGCTTCTCCTTCATGGAGGGCTCCGGAATGCGGCGCTAGACGAGGTCTGCGGCCGCATCCTTGAGGATCCCCGTCGGCTCCCCGGTCTTCGGGTCCTTGACGATCTCGCCGCCGGCCGGCACGGGCGTCTTCCGGGTGATCCCGGCGATCGTGAGGGCCGCGCTGTTGGCCAGGACCATGTGGCCGTCGTAGGCGGTTGACGCAGACGGGGTTATCGGGAGAGACGGCGTCGATCCAGTCCCTCCGCGGAAGCTCCACCGGAGTGAACTGCTCGTGGTCCCAGTCGCCGTTCAGGATCCATTCGCCCTTCCCGAGCTCCCGGGCCTTGGCGGCGATCCGGGCGACGAACTCCTCGCGGCTCCGGACGTCCCGGAGCTGAATGCTCGAAAGCGCGAACCCGCCGCCGAGGAAATGGGTGTGGCTGTCGATGAAGCCGGGAAAGACCGCGGCCCGCTCAGGTCGACGACGCGGGTGCCCGGGCCGGCCAGGGCCCTGATATCCGCCGAGCTCCCGACCCGGAGGATCCTCCCGTCGCGGACGGCGATCGCTTCGGCGACGGAGAGGGCGGGGTCCATCGTGTGGACGGCACCGTTGATGAGGACGAGGTCTGCCATTTCTTTGTCTCCTTTGGAGCAGGCGCCCGCGAGGAGCGCCGTGATGAGGACGGCAACCATAGCGACGCGCTTGATCATGGAACCTCCGAAGCACCAGTTATAGATTCTTTTCGCCGGAAAATCAACCCTATGTTACAATGGCGGTCCTTCGAGGAACTCATGACACCGCGTCTGTCCGTTTCCGCTCCCGGGCGCATCTGTTTGTTCGGCGAGCACCAGGACTATCTCGGCCTGGACGTGGTCGCGGCCGCCGTCGGATTGAGGATCACCGTCAGCGGGGCGCGCCGAGCGGACCGGACCTTCGTCATCGACCTCCCCGATACGGGAGTTCGCGAGGAGTTCGTCCTCTCGGGCGAGCTCGCCTACACCGGAAAACGGGATTACCTCCGGAGCGGCCTCAACGTCCTCCGGCGGGCCGGAGCCGCCGTCCCCACGGGCTGGGACGTCGTCGTCCATGGCACGATCCCGATCAACGCCGGGACCGCGAGCTCGTCGGCCCTGGTCGTGGCCTGGGACCGGTTCCTTCTGGAGGCGGGAGGCGATCCGAGGGCGGCGCGGCCCGGCGAGCTCGCCGAGCTGGGGTTCCTGACCGAAGTCGCCGAGTTCCGGGAGCCCGGCGGGAAGATGGACCACTACGCCGCGGCGTTCGGAGGCGTCATCCGCCTGGCGTTCGATGGTCCTCTGAAGGTCGTCCGGCTCGACCCCCCGCCCGGAGAGTTCGTCCTCGGGGACTCGCTCGAAAAAAAGGACACCACCGGGACCCTGGGGTCCGTCAAGGACCGGGTCCTCGACGGCGTCGCCCGTCTCCGGCGCCGCTTTCCGGACTTCTCCCTCGCCCGCCCTCTGACCCCGGAGCTCGAGCGTGCCCTCGACGGCTTCGAGCGGGCCGTTCGCGACCCGCTTCGCGGCGCGTTCGTCAACCGGGACCTGACCGCGGCGGGCGTCGCCCTGTTCGGAGCGCGGCCGTTCGACGACGTCCGCGTTCGGGGAGCTGATGACCCGCGAACAGGGCGTCCTCCGGGACGCCCTCGGCGTCTCGACCCGGAAGCTCGACCGGATGCTCGACGCCGCCCTCGGCGCCGGCGCCCTCGGCGGGAAGCTCAACGGCTCCGGCGGGGGCGGATGCATGTTCGCCTACGCGCCCGGCCGGGCCGGCGAGGTCGCCGCCGCGATTGAAAAAGCGGGAGGCAAAGCGTATATTATCCGGGTCGACGAGGGAGCCAGGGTCGAGGGTTGAGCCCTGTTCTTCGGTCACGATCCCCGCAGAAGGCATAAAGGACGGAGGAAGGCTTATGATCGACGCGACGCAGATCCGCAAGGGCATGCTCATCATCATGAACGGGCACCTTTACCGGGTCATGGAAATGCAGCTCATCACGCCGGGCCGGTGGAAGGCCATGGTCCAGACCAAGCTCAGGAACGTCCGCGAAGGGTCCCAGATGGAGCACCGGTTCCGGTCCGAGGAGCGCCTCGAGCAGGCCCATCTCGAGGAGCTGGAGATGGAGTTCCTCTACGAGCAGGCGGGCGAGTATTTCTTCATGAACCTGGAGACCTACGAAACGGTCAAGCTCGAGACCGAAGCCATCGGCGAGGGCGTCGGCTATCTCAAGCCGAACACTGGTCATCACGGTCCAGCTGTTCGAGGGCAAGCCGATCGGGGTCCTCCTCCCCAATTCCGTCGATCTGAAGGTCGTCACGACCGAGCCGAGCCTCAAGGACGCCACGCGCTCGGCCGTCAACAAGCCCGCGACGCTCGAAACGGGCCTCGTCATCACCGTCCCCCAGTTCATCAAGGAAGGCGACGTCATTCGCGTCGACACGCCGCGAGAACAAGTACATCGAGCGGGTCAAGACGAAGTAAAGATCCCGCCGGCGGCCCGCGGCGAAGGGCGTCAGTATTTCTGCTGGAAGACCCCGACGTTCCCGAACGCGTCCCTGACCCGGACCGTGACCAGGTTCTCGGCGTTCGCCGGGAGCTTCAGGGAGAACTTGTACGATTCCGTCATGCGAATCGGCGATGCCGTCGACGGGGAACACGACCCGCCACTCCCCCGGCCGGACCAGGACCTTGACCTCCTCGACTGTCGAGAAGGCGTCCTCCGCCTGGAAGCTCACGTCCAGGCCGCCCGCGCCCCGGACCGCCGCGAATCCCTTGACGACCGGAAGGGAATTATCGACGACGAAGGGCGGCCCGACGCGCTCGGCCCGAAGCTCCGTGCCCAGGGGGTTGGACGGAGCGTCCGAGGCCGTCACCCTAAGGAGATAGGTGCCGTCGGAATACGTCAGGGTATCGAAGGCGAACAGGGTCTCGCTCCGGGAGGGCCGGAGCGGCCGCCATTCCGATTCCCCTTCCTTCCGGATGGAACAGGGTATAGGAGAGATCGTCCCCGTTCTCGTCGGCGGCCTCCCAGAGGATCGTCCGGTATCCCTTGCGCTCGATCTTCTTGGCGGCCATCAGGCTCTCCGAGGCGGGCTTCGCGGGGGCCGCGTCCGGCCCGTCCGACTCTTCGCCCCAGATCACGTCGTCGTCCGCAGGCGGCTTGAGGAAGACCTCGTTGGGCTTGAACACATTGAGCCTGTCGACCGTGGGGGCGATGTTGGTCTGGAGGTAGAAAACGCCGGTCTTCTGGAGCGAGGGCGAGGCCTGCCCGGAAGGCGATTTGAAGAGCGCCTTGAACTGCAGGAAGCGGGCCTTCGGGCTCAGGACCTGTTCGCCGGGCTTCTGCGAGGGCGGCGACCAGTCGCTCCACGTCTGATTCGGCTCGCTCGAGTTCCCGGTCCGCGTCAGGACCTGGAGGCTCGTCCCCGCCCCGAGCTCGGCCGTCCATTCCATCTTCCCCCAGCTCGAGACGGTCTGGGAATCCAGGACCGGGCTCAGGTATTCCCCGGCCAGCCTTTGCCCCGGCCGGATGAGGCCGAGGGCGCACGGATTATTGCCCACGATATAGGTCTTGTCCCTGTCGGAGAGCAGGAGATAAGCCTGCTCGGACGCCTCTTGGAGGAGCAGGGCCGTCTTCTCGTCCCGATCGACGGCATAGATGCGGCCCTTTCCCCCGGTGCCGAACAGGACGGTCCCGTTCTCCTTCAGGACCACCGTATAGATCATCTCGTCGCCCGACCTCCAGAGCCTCTTGGCCACTCCGTTCGGGCTCACTTTGTAAAGGGCGCTCGGCTCCTTGCCGGCCGCGGGCGGCCCGGGCGTCGCTTCCAGCCCGGCCGGGCCCGAAGCCGCGGCGGTGACGACGACCTCGGCGTCGGCTTTGACCGAAGGGGCCGGGGCCTCGTCCTTGCGGGGTCTTCGACGGCGTTCCCGAGGCCGAGGCGTAGATGTTCCCCTCCTTGTCCAGGACGAGGCTGCGGACCTCCTCGTAGGGGGATTCGAAGAGGACGGAGGCCCGGCCGTCCCGGGACAGCCGATAGATGGACCCGCCCCCGCCGCTCCCGGCGAAGATGTCGCCCGAGCCGGCTTTCCTCAGGCAGAGGATGTGATTCTCCTCCGCTTTGAGGACCTGTCGGCCCTCGCCCTGGGGATCGATCTCGTAGATGCCGCCGTTCTCCCCGACCGCCGCCAGCAGGCTCCCGGAGTCCGTGAACGCCAGGTCCCAGACGTATTTCTCGGCCGGATTGAAGAATTCCTCGCCCTTTCCCTTGGCGGTGATCCTGTAGATCTTGCCGTTCGGGGACGTCCCGGCGTAGAGGACCCCCTTGCCGTCGCGGACCAGGCAGGTCACGTCCATCTCCTGGGTCTGGAAATAGAGCTCGGCCTTCCCGTCCTTGCCGATCCTGTAGATCTTCCCGCCGTGCCCGGTCCCGAGGAAGAGCTCGCCGTCGGGCCCGGCGAGGAGCGACAGGTAGAATTCCTCGCTCGGCCCGGCGATCCGGTCCTCCTGGGGGGCGAGCGCGAGCACGCCGTCGAACGACGAGCGAGACGCCGTCGAACTTGCCCCGGAGGAAATCCTCCTTGGTCCGAAGCTCCCACTTCCGCGGGACGACGGCCTCGAGGGACAAGGCCAGGACGACGCTCATCAGGATGCCCGGGACGATCTTTTTCATTGCCGTTGTCTCCTAATTGCGGATCTTGATCGGGATGACGGCGGCCCCCCGGAACACGTACGGGACGGGCAGCTGGTACTCGCTCAGGGTCGACCGGGTGAGCTCCGTCGGGACGACGACCGCGGCCCGCGGCGACGCGAACATGGACTTCAGCGTCGGCGGCAGGTTGGGCATCTCTTCGCCCTTCAGGAAGAGGCCGGGCTTGGCGGCCATGACCTTGAAGTAGATGCGGTTGTTCTTCCGGAGACTGCCCAGGATCCGGATGAGCTGGTTCAGGTCCCGCGGGACGAAGTCCTGCGTCCGGTACTGGCTCCGCTCGATCTGCTGCATCGACGGCCGCGTCGCCGACGACGATGTAGAATTCCGACCCGCCGGGAAGGTTGGGGCGTCTGGATGGAGACCTCCTCGACGAGGCTCTCCTCCTTGAAGGTCCGGTAATAGGTCTTGATCTGGATGCGCTCGCCCGGCGAGGCCTCGTACTTGTCGAGGAGGACCCTGTCCAGGTTGCACAGCCGGGCCTCCTCGGAGGCCCGGACGTTGAGGTCGATGCGGAAGATGCCGACGTCCTTGAACTCGTTGTTCGTCAGGTAATAGACGACGGCCGCCACGATCCCGGAAAGGCTCGACGACGGGCTGTCGTAGTTGCCCGAGAACAGGTCCTCGAGGTGGACGCTCTGGCCGTTGTCGAGATAGACGTCGCCGTCGAAGTCGAGGGAGACGTTCCCGTAGCTGCCGCTCTTCGCCCGTGATGATGGAGGATAGGGCCATGTTCACGAGGGCGGGGCTCAGGATCTTGTCGTTGACGATCCGGAACTTGAACTCCTTCCGGACCGAAGGACCGGACGGAAAGCTTCACGCCGGACGGGGATGAGGCGGGGGGCCTTGCCCAGCTCGCCGAAGGCGCCGGCCGTCCGGTCCTGGGAGATCCGGCCGACCATCGGCCCGGTCGCGCCGAGCTTGAAGGAGCTCTGGAGGCTCGGGACGACGGTGAGGACATCGACCTTGGTCATCGGCGAAGTCGACGGCCCCGAGGTTGTAGAACGGATGTCCGAAGGCCAGGACCTTGTCGCCGTCCACGTAGGTGACGGTCCCGACGGCCGTCATGTCGAGGTCGCCGCCCATGAGCTGGACGCCGACGGCGTCGCCCTCCTGGAGGCGGAGCCCGGAGAGGACCGCGCGCTCCCCGGATTGCCCGGCTGAGCCGGCCCTGACCGGCTGGAATCCGAGCCCGGAAAAGAACGCGCTGGCCCGCTCGAAGGCGGGGGTCGAGAAGCCGCCGAGGAGCACGGGGACGTTGAGCGGAAGGAAGGATTCGGGCACGGCCCCCGCCGCGGGGTTCGGCCCGCGGGCCTTCTTGTAGAGGGCGAGAAGGTCATCGAGCGTCAGGCTCTTCTCCAGCGGAAGGGGCACGGCGGCGCCGGGCCCCGGGACCGCGGGGGCGCGTTCGATGGCCAGCATCTCCTCGATGGGAGTGATCCCGGCGATGGGCTCCTTGGAGAACGGGAAGCTGAAGGCGACGGCGCCGACGAGCTTGCCGTCGATATAGACCGGGCTCCCGCTCATCCCCTCGATGACGCCCGCTCGTCTCCAGGCCCCGTCCCCGGAGCCGGGCCAGGATCATGTTCCGCTTGGGCCGATAATTCTCCAGGACGCCGAGGATCTCGGCGTCGAACTCCTCGATCCGGCCCGCCTCGAAGACGCTCTTCCCCTTCCCTTTCATGCCCGCCTTGACCTCGATGAGGGGCATGATGATCGAAGCCGCCTCGAGCGAGGCCGCGGCGAATCCCAGCAGGAACGTCCCGGCGAGCACCCCGCGCGCCGCCCATTTTCCGATGCGTCCGTTCATTCGATTCGTTTCCTTCCGCGGGCATCATCCCCTTTCCGGAGGGAAGGCCTCGTGGGGCGCCCGTTGACCGCCGGGCGCGAATCTCCTACAATCCGGGCTATGAAAGTCCTGGTGACGGGAGGCACGGGCTTCATCGGCCGCCACCTCCTCGATCATCTCCGGTCCAGGGAGGACGTCGAGACGTTCGCCCTGGTCCGAGATCCCCGGCGGCTCGAAGAACGGCGGGAAGGGCCCCGATTCCGGGTTCTCCGGGGCGATCTTTCTTCCATCCCGCCCCTGCCGCCCGGGCTCGACGTCGTCTTTCATCTCGCGGGCCTGACCAAATGCGCCGACGCGAAGGATTATTATACCGTAAACGCGGAAGGGACGGCAAGCCTCGTCGGCTGTCTTCTCCGGCAGGGCCTGAGGCCCCGTCTGGTCCACCTCAGCAGCCTGGCCGCGGGCGGGCCGTCCGGACCCGGGAGATCCGTCCGCGAGGACGATCCTCCCCGTCCCGTCTCCCCGTACGGCAAAAGCAAGCTCCAAGCGGAAGAGGCGGCCCTGAAATGCCGGGGCGAGCTTCGCGTTTCGGTCCTTCGCGTCGCGGCGGTTTACGGACCAGGCGACGAGGATTTTCTCGCCTATTTCCGGTACATCCGGAAGGGATTCCTGCCGCTTCTCGGGCGACGGCCGCGCTATTTAAGCCTTTGCTACATCGGCGACGTCATACGGGCGATGGACCTCTGCGCCCGGCCGGGAACGGCCGCCGAAGGGGTCTTCAACATCGCCGACCCGACGCCCTATACCTGGGAAGACCTGGGCCGGGCCGCCGCCGCCGTCCTCGATAAGAAGCTCGTTCCCCTGCGCGTTCCGATGCGAGCGTTCGGGTCGGCGGCCGCGATCGCGGAAACCCTGTCCCGGGTCACCGGGAAACCGAGCCCCCTCAACAGGAGCAAGTACCGCGACGCGCGCCAGTTCGGCTGGGTGGCCGACGTCCGGAAGGCCCGGGACGTCCTCGGCTTCGAAACCCGCACCCCTCTTCCCGAAGGGATCAGAGAGACGATCGGATGGTACGTCCGGAAGGGAAAGCTTTGAGGCCCAAAGCCCCCGTCATTTCTTCCTGATCAGGGTCGAGCGGGTCGAGAACGCCACCGAGAATTTCGAAGTCGTCTTATAGCACCACCCCTCCCCGGGGGAGCGGGCGAAATACTTGATCCGGCCCTCCAGGATATGCCCCCCGGGCTTGGCGTCCGGGGCGACGGTGAACGGGATGGCGACGGGCTTCGTCAGGTCCAGGAACGTCCCCTCGGGCGTCTCGACAACGTCGATGTCGAGGTCCGAGGCCGTGAAGAAGTTCTTGGGGAACGAGATCTCCGGCACGGGGGTGAAGTCGATGATGAACGAGGGCTGGGCGCTGATGAGGACCCCCTCGCGTACGGCCAGCTTGATGAGCGCCTGACCCTCCTCCCCCCGGGAAAGCCTCTTGGGCGCGACGGAGCATTCGATCTTCAGAAGATCCTCGTCCTGGGGCAGGGCAGCGGGGACCGCCAGGGCCAGAACGCCGGCCGCAAGGACCCAGGAAGGGAACGGGGAACGCGTGAACATCGGGAAAATCTTACTCCCCGGGAGCGGAAAATGCAAAATCCCGCTTTACACGGGGCCTCTCCTTCCCTATAATTCGGTACTTCCATGAACAGACGAACCATCATCACGGGCATCGGCCATTACGTTCCGCCTCGCGTCGTCACGAATTTCGACCTCGAGAAGCTGATGAACACCTCGGACGAATGGATCCGGCAGAGGAGCGGGATCGTCGAGCGGCACCACGTCGAGCCCGGGGTCGGCAGCGTCCGACCTGGCGGTCGAGGCGGCGCCGCCTGGCCATCGCCGACGCCGGGGCGCGGGCCCGAGGACATCGACTTCGTCATCGCGGCCACCCTCTCCCCCGACCATTATTTCCCGGGCAACGGCGTCATCGTCCAGGCCAAGCTCGGCCTGGGGACCGTCGGCGCCCTGGACGTCCGCGACCAGTGCTGCGGATTCATCTACGCCCTGTCCGTGGCCGACCAGTACATCCGGGCCGGCACATACAAGAAGATCCTCCTCGTCGCCTCCGAGGTCCAGTCCACGAACCTCGATTATTCGGACGACGGCCGGGACATGGCCGTCCTGTTCGGCGACGGGGCCGGGGCCGTCGTCCTCGAGCCCGCGGCCGAGGAGACGGACGGGGCATCCTCTCCACGCATCTCTTCTCCGACGGCCGCTTCGTCTCCGACCTCTGGATGGAGAAGCCGAGCTGCCGGGACAATCCGACGTTCCGGGAGAGCGATTTCGCCGGGAAGAAGTTCTATCCCCAGATGGAGGGCAAGAACGTCTTCAAGAACGCCTGCCAGCGGATGCCCGAGGCCGTCCTGGCCGGCGCTCGCGCACAACGGCCTCACCGTCGAGCGACATCGATCGTCCTCATCCCCCACCAGGCCAACGACCGCATCTCCCAGATGGTCGCCCACGGCCTGAAGATCCCCGAGGAAAAGGTCATCCGCAACATCGACCGCTACGGGAACACGACGTCGGCGTCCATCCCGATCGCTCTCGACGAGGCCGTCCGGAGCGGCACGGATCCGGCCCGGGCATCTCGTCGTCCTGACGGCGTTCGGGTCGGGATACACCTGGGCCTCGGCCGTCATCCGATGGTGAAATCGGATTGCCTCGCCACCTCGAGGTGTTATGCTACCATTTTTGTTATGGTGAAGCCGGATATACGACCCGCATGAAGAGGAGGAGCATATGAAGAAACTCGTCTTATCGATTCTGATCCTGGCCGTGGCCACGCTCGGCCTCGGACAGCTTTACGCCCAGTCTCCCGAGGACGCCAAGTTCCAGAAGATGATCGACACCTATCTCGACGGCCATGTGGAAGTTCTTCCCGACCGCCGCCACCCTGGCCGGGATACCCCAAGTACAACGACAAGCTCGAGGACTTCGGCGTCCGGGCCGATCGAGAAGCGCACACGACGCCCTCGACGCCTTCAACCAGGAGCTCGTGACCAAGATCGACAAGATCCAAGCTCTCGCCGGAGAACCAGGTCCTGCACTCCATGATGGTCGACGCCCTCGACCTGGAGTTCATCAAGTTCGAGAACATCCTCCCCTGGGAATACAATCCGCTCTTCTACAACGACATCTTCCTCCAGAGCGTCCGGAGCCTCCTCGTCAAGGACGGCGCCCGCTCGACGCCCGGATCAAGAGCGCGACGGAGCGCGCCAAGCTCCTGCCCGGGCCTGATCAAGAAGGCCAAGGAGAACCTGAAGACCCCCGCCCAGATCTACACCGAAGCGGCCATCAAGCAGATGCCCGCGATCATCGATTTCTACAGGACCGAAGCTCCCCAGCCCTGGCCGCCGACGCCGCCGCCAAGAACGGCTTCCAGGCCGAGATCGCCAAGGCCGTCGCGGCCCTCGAGGATTATCAGCGCTTCCTCAAGAACGAGCTCCTGCCCAAGTCCACGGGCAACTTCCGGCTGGGCGCGGACACGCACCTGCGGCTCCTCCGGATGACGTCCCAGGGCAACATCCCGATCGAGGAGCTCGTCGCCCGGGCCAACGCCGACTTCAAGAACATCCGCCGCGAGATGTTCCTCGTCTGCATCCCCTTCTACAAGATCATGTATCCCAACATCAACATCGAACAGCTGACGACGCAGAGGGCGAGGAAGAGGTCCGGAACATCGTCATCAAGGGCGTGCTCGACAAGATCAAGGGCGACCACGTCGGCCGCGACGAGTTCGTCAGCAAGCATCGCCGCCTCGGCGCGCCAACATCAAGGCGTTCATCGTCCAGACGAAGCTCTTCGACGTCCCCGACGCCGAGCTCGCCGTCGAGCCCATGCCGGCCGCTCAGGCCGGGGTCGCCTGGACCCGTCTGGTCGCCCCGGGCGCCTACGAGCACGAACGGCGGCCTATACGCTTCCAGGTCATGCCCATCCCCGCCGACTGGACGAACGAGCAGGCGAGCGTCCTTCCTCGAAGAGCACAACAACTTCTACATGGATTTCCTGACCGTCCAGAAGATCTTCCCCGGCACGTTCGTCCCCACCTTCTTCACCCGGAAGGACCCCTCCGTCATCAAGAGGCTCTACGCCAACCAGGCCCTCCTCAAGGGCTGGCCGATCTACATCGAGGAGATGTTCATCAACGAGCGGCTACGGCAACTACGACCTGCGGCTCCGCCTCAACCAGCTCAAGCTCATGCTCAAGACCGTCATCGATTTCCAGCTCGAGCTCAACATCCACCAGGGCGGCATGACCAAGGAACAGGCCATCAACTACATGATCCGCACGGGCTTCCAGACCGAGATCGAGGCCGAGCGCAAGTGGAACCAGATCCTCCTCAACCCCGGCGACGCCGCCCTCACCTACATCGGCTACCAGGAGATCCTGGACATGGAGAAGGACTAGCGAAGAAGCTCAAGGGCGACGCCTTCAACCAGAAGGAATTCCTCCAGAAGCTCCTCAGCTTCGGGGCCATCCCGCTCCGGGAGCTCAAGATCAAGCTGGCCCAGTAACGCTCCGGAGAACGGACACGCGGGGAAGGCGTCCATCGCCTTCCCCGCTTTTTTTTCGAGCGATGACTGAACGCCGAACGCCCGCGCTCTCGTCGATTCCCATGCCCACCTGGACATGCCCGAGTTCGACGCCGACCGCGACGATGTCGTCCGCCGGGCCTTCGCGGCGCGGGGATCGATCGCCGTTCTCTGCCCGGCCGAGCTGACCTCGGAAACGAGCCTCCCGGCGATCGCTCGAGCTCGTCGCCGCCCATCCCGTCGTTCCTGGCGGCGGCCGGCGTCCACCCCCACCAGGCCAAGGACTTGCGCGGACGGGCACGCCGCGGCAGCTCCGGGACCTGGCCGCGGCCGGGCGCATCGCGGCCGTCGGCGAGATCGGCCTCGACTTCCACTACGACTTCTCGCCCCCCGACGCCCAGAGCGAGGCCTTCCGGCGACCAGCTCCGGCTGGCCGGCGGAGCTCGGCCTCCCGGTCATCGTCCACAGCCGGCTGGCCGGGCCCGGAGGTCGTCGCCGCGGTCACGGCGAGCGGGCTTCGCCCGGCGGCGGGATCCTCCACTGCTTCACGGAGGACTGGGAGACGGCCCGGGCCATGATCGACCTGGGCTTCCTCATCTCGTTCTCCGGCATCCTGACCTTCCCCAAGGCCGGGAGCCTCCGGGAGGTCGCCGCGCAAGGTCCCCGCTCGACCGGCTGCTCGTCGAGACCGACTCCCCTTACCTCGCCCCGTCCCCCTCCGGGCTCGAGGAAGCGGAACGAGCCCGCCTTCGTCGTCGAGACGGCCCGCGTCCTCGCCGGGCTGAAGGGCATCCCCCTCGAGGAGCTGGCCGACGCGACGACCCGGAACTTCCTCGCCCTCTTCGGAGCGTCCCGGCCCATTTGAAAAAAGCCGTCCTTCAATGCTAAGATAGCCCCGCCATGGGCTCAGGACCATTCCTTCGACATCGTCTCCCGGATCGACCTCCAGGAGGTCTCGAACGCCGTCAACGTCACCCTCAAGGAGATCCGAAACCGCTTCGACTTCAAGAACAGCCGGGCCGACATCCTCCTCGAAAAGGACAAGCTGACCCTGGTCGCCGACGACGACTTCAAGATCAAGGGCCTGCAGGCTGGTCCTCGAGGAGAAGCTGGTCAAGAGGAAGGTCTCCCTGCAAGGCCCTCGAATACGGGAGGATCGAGGACGCCGCCAACCGGACGGTCCGCCAGGTCGTCGACCTTCCAGGCCGGCATCCCCATCGAGAAGGCCCGGGAGATCGTCAAGCTCGTCAAGGGGGAGAAGTTCAAGGCCCAGGTGGCCATCCAGGGAGACGAGGTCCGGGTCTCCTCGGCCAAGATCGACGTCCTTCAGGAGGTCATCGCCTTCCTCAAGTCCAAGGACCTCGGAATCCACATGCAGTTCACGAATTACCGATGACGCCGCTCGACTGCCGGACAGCGTCCGGCCCCGAGGCCGGCCGGAGCGCCGCCCTCCTCGACGAGATCCTCGGCGAGATCCGGGACGGGATGGACGAGGTCGAGGGAACATCCGAGTCCTGGTCCGCGCTCGTCCAACCCCCTGATCGCCGAGATCAGCGCGCTACCTCTTCCAGAAAAAGGGAAAGCGGCTCCGGCCGGCCCTCCTCCTGCTGAGCTCCAGGCTCTCCGGGTACGCCGGGCCGCGAGGAGTCGTCCTTCCTGGCCGCCGCTCGTCGAGCTCATCCACACGGCGAGCCTCATCCACGACGACATCGTCGACAACGCCGGGACCCGCCGCGGACGGATTCGGTCCACTCCAAGTGGGGGCCCGAACGTCACGGTCCTTCTCGGGCGATTATCTCTACATCAAGTCCATCGGCCTGTCCCTGCAGCTCGGGCGACGACCGGATCATCCGCCTCCTGGCCGACCTCTCCGCCCGGATGATCGAGGGCGAGCTCACCGAGTACGCCCACGGCGGGGACCTGGGGATCCCGGAATCCCGCTACTATGAGATCATCGACATGAAGACGGCCTCCCTGTTCACGGCCGCCGCCCGGATCGGCGGCGATCCTCGGGAAGGCTCTCGCCCGAGCGAGGAAGCCGCTCGCCGCCGGCGGCCGGAACCTCGGAATGACCTTCCAGATCGTCGACGACCTCCTCGACTTCACCGGGGACGCCGGAGCCATCGGCAAGCCCGTCCTCTCCGACCTCGGCCGAAGGCCGGATCACCCTCCCGCTGATCCACGCCCTGAACGACGGGGCGGCCGGAAGCGCCGGACGACTGGCCGGGATGGTCGGACGGAAGGACCTCGACGCGTCGGCGGCGGACGAGGTCCTGTCGATCCTCCGGGGAAGCGGGTCCCTGGAATACGCGTACGGCAAGGCCAGGGCCTACGTCGACGATGCCCGCACCCTCCTGGGCCGGTTCCCCGAATCGCCGGGGCGGCGGGCCATGTTCCGGTTCGCCGAGCTCGTCCTGGAGCGGGAGCGCTAGGAGGCCGGCCGGTGATCGAGACCGAAGCCAAGATCAAGGTGGCGGACGCGAAGTCCCTGAAGGAGCGGCTCCTCGCCCTCGGCTGCGTCCTCGAGCGCGACCGTTATCTCGAAACGAACGTCCTTTACGATTATCGAGGCGACGCTCTGGCCGCGAAGCGGGAAGCCCTCCGGCTGAGGATGATCGGAAAAAGAGCCTGGCTGACCTTCAAGGGAGCCCCCCGCCAGGCCCGGTCGTTCAAGGTCCGCCCGGAATTCGAATCGGAGGTCCGGGACCCGGCCTCGTTCCGGAAGGTCCTGAAGGCGCCTCGGCCTGCGTCCGGTCTTCCGCTACCGGAAGCACCGGACCCTTCTCCGGAAGGGCCGGCTGGTGATCTGTCTGGACGAGACGTCCGTCGGGGACTACATCGAGCTCGAGGGCCGGAGGAGCGACATCGTCCGGTTCGCCCGGGTCCTGGGGTACTCGCGGGCGGACTTCATCAGCCAGGGATTATGTCTCGATGATCGCGGCCGCCGCGGCCGCCGCCGGAAAGAGCTGAGGGACGGGCTTACTCGTCCTTCTCGGCCCCGCTCTCGTCCTCGTCGTCCCCGGGACCCTCGTCCTCGGTCTCTTCGTCGACCTCGCCCTCGACGTCTTCGGCGACGAGGTCCTCCTTCCCGGCGGGGACCTCATCGGGTTCGAGCACTTCGTCGTGAATGCCTTCGCCGACGAAGACGCGATCCTCCTGCTCCTGGTATTCCTCTTTCTGCGTGGGCAGGATCTCGAACTCGATGACGCCCGCCCGAACCTCGGACTGGGCGATCCGGATCGGATTGCGGGACTTGGCCTTGATCTTGGGCTTCGCCCCCCTGAGGAGCTGTTTGGCCCTCTTCGAAGCGAGGATGACAAAACGGAATTTGCTGTCGACGTTTCCGAATCTGTTCAACGGACGCAATCTCCTTGAGACGATATTGCCGGAGTGTGGGGCTAAGCATAGCAGAAACCCGAGGAAAACGCAAGCGTCCCCCCGCCGCATCCCCCTTCCCGCCGGGGGGGTTCTGTGTTACTCTACCCATTCGCGGAGACCGAGGACATGACCATTTGGGCCGTCGGAGGAGGAAAGGGCGGGACGGGGAAGAGCTTTGTCGCCTCGAGCCTGGGGATCTCCCTCGCCGCCCGGGGCCGCGAGGTCGTCCTGGTCGACGCCGACCTCGGCGCCCCCAACCTCCATACGTTTTTCGGGAAGGGGGACGCCCACCCCAATGTGGGAGATTTCCTCTCCGGCCAGATCCCCTCTCTCGCCGACGCCGTCCGCCCCACGCCGCTCCCCCGGCTCAGCCTCGTCCGGGGGCCGGAGAACACCTTCTTCGTCGCCAACGTCAACCACTTCAGGAAGCTCAAGCTCATGAGGCACGTCAAGGCCCTGCGCGCCGACCACGTCGTCCTCGACCTGGGGCCCGGCACGGCCTTCAACGCGCTCGATTTCTTCATTGCGGCCGAGACACCGGTCCTCGTCCTGACGCCCGAGCCGACGGCGGTCGAGAACGGCTATTATTTCCTGAAGTCCTGCATCCTGCGCATCCTGAAGCTCTATATGGAGCACTACAGGTTCCACGAGCTTCACCGGAGGCTCCTCGATCAGATCGAGCGGAATTCCAGGTCCATCAGCGCCTTCTTCCGGATGCTCGTCGACGAGGACCCGGATTTCGCCCACGTCCTCTCCCGGGCCCTGAAGACCTTCCGGCCCCACCTCGTCATGAACATGGCCCGCAACGAACGGGACGCGGTCCTCGGCCGCGCGATCGCCGACGTGACCCGGAAGCACCTGACCATCGACCTGGACTTCCTGGGGGCCGTGCCTCTCGACGTCCGTGTCCACGCCTGCCTCTTCGACCGGACGCCCTTCATGGAAGCCTACCCCGCCTCCGACGCGGCCGCGGCCTTCCGGGCCATGGCCGAACGTCTCGACTCCGCGTCCGTGACCTCGGAGATCGCCGCCGGCACGCCATGAGACCCTCGCCGTTCAAGAGGATCGACGACATGGACCTCTACGAGGTCCTCGACATCGGACAGGACGCCTCGACAGGCGCGGTCGCGGAAGCCTACCGGAAAGCCGTCGATGCCTATCGCCCCGGGGCCCTGACATCGTACGGTCTCCTGGCCGAAGATGAGCGCCGTTCCATGCTGGAAAGGATAGAGCTGGCGTTCAGGACGCTCGGGGACGACGAGCGGCGACGGGTGTACGACGAGGAAACCTTCGGCGGCGGAACGCCGCGCCTCGGGGCCGCCTATCGCCGGACGGTGGAAAGGCTCGAGATCGGGGACGCCGACCGGAAGACGGGCTTCGTCGAAAGGCTCCGTCGCTTCTTCCGGCGCGGCCCCCGTCCGGATTGACTTACGCCCGCGGCTCCGCGGCCTCCTTCTTCTTCCACGCCTTATGGACCATCAGGCAGACAACGACGATGATGGCGGCGAAGAGGGCCCGGGCTCCCCAGAGATAAGGGTGGCGCTCCGCCGGCTCGCCCTTCATCAGGAACTTGCCGACCGCGTCCTGGTAGGTCCAGACGCCGAGGATGACCAGCAGGTAGACCGGGGTGATGTATTTCAGGATGAACTTGAAGACGCCGGGGATCCGGAGGTCGGCGCCCTTGTGCATCTCCTCCCAGCCCTTCTTGATGCCGAAGACCCAGGAAAAGACGATGATCTCGAGCGTGCCGAAGAGGACGATGCCGAAGGTCCCGGCCCAGAAGTCGAGCTCGTCGAGGACGCCGAACTTGAAGAAGGCGACGACGAACGCGATGGACGCGATGAGGAAGCCGAAGATCGTGTTGACGGCCTTCTTGCGCGTCATCTTGAACTCGTCCGTCGAGGAAGGCGATGAGCGGCTGGAGGAATGGCCACCGAGGTCGTGATGCCGGCGATGAACAGCAGGCAGGAACCACATGGCCCCGAAGAGCTGGCCGAGCGGGATCTTCTGGAAGATGATCGGCAGGGAGACGAAGCCGAGGTCGAAGGCCCCGCCCTTGGCGATGATCGTGCGTCTGGGCGATGCCGAAGAAGGCGACGGCGACGGGGATGGCGATCGTCCCGCCCAGGATGACCTCGGCGAACTCGTTGATCGACGACGTGGCCAGCCCGTTGAGGGTGATGTCCTCTTTCTCGCGGACGTAGGAGGCGTAGGTGTGGATCATCCCCTGGCCGAGGCTCAGGGTGAAGAAGATCTGGCCGGCGGCGACGAGCCAGACCGAGCCCGACTCAGCCGGCTGAGGTCCGGATTCCAGATGAAGCCCATGCCGTTGGCGATGTTCCAGTCGGGCTGGGCCGGGTCGGGCGTCCCCAGGGTCAGGACCCGGATCGACCAGGACGATGCCGAAGATGAAGAGCAGCGGCATGCCGTACTTGGCCAGGATCTCGATGCCCTTGGAGATGCCCCGGCTCAGGAACATATAGTTCATAGCCGAGGCAGATGGCCAGGAAGATGAGGACGGGGACGATCGAGGAGAAGTACTGCGTTCTTCTCGACGCCCTGGAAGCCTTGCAGGAACGAGGCCATCGCTTCCTGGTTCGCGTGGCCGAAATACTTTCCCGTGGCCGAGAACCAGGCGTAGCCCAGGCACCAGGACATGATGAAGATGTAATAGACGACGATGGCGAACGGAATGAAGATGCCGAAGGCGCCGATGTATTTCGACAGCGCTGTGCTTCCACATGACGTGGAACATCCCCGGCGTCGAGCCGTGGCCGTGGACGCCGCCGTGGCGGCCGATGGTCCACTCGACCCACATCATCGGGACTGCCCATCAGGAGCAGGGCGCAGAAGTAGGGGATCAGGAAGGCGCCGCCGCCGTTCGACGCGGCCTTGGCCGGGAAGCGGAGGAAGTTGCCCGAGCCCGATGGCGTTGCCGGCCATGGCCAGGACGAGGCCGATCCGCGTCGCCCAGCGTTCGCGGCTCACGCCGCCCGCGCCTTCCTCGACGTCCTTCTTCTTGCCGAAGAGGACGCGCGACATGCAGTAAAGGCTCAGGCCGAGGATCGCGCCCCAGCCCAAGATGAGCGAGAGCCAGCCCGATACGGACAGACCTTGATTCATGGGTTTCTCCTGTCGGGAAAAGACGGGATTTCGCCGGGGCCCCGCCGCGTGAGGGCCCGGGTATCGCAGCCGGAAGAAGGCGTGTTCATTGGAGCCGCGGTCATCATGAAACTGGGCTTATAACATAAGAGGGACTCGCAAGTCAAAACGGCCCCCGCCACGGGATCAGGGAACTTCTTCGCGCCGGACGCGGACGTCCCTCGCGGGCACGGGGAACGAGATCCCCTCCCGCCGGAACCGCTCATGGAGCCGGGCGAGGAATTCATGTTTGATCCGGTACTGGTCGGAGAACTCCCGCCCCCGGAGGATGACGGTGCCGACGACGCCGCTGCCGCCGTAGGTATGGAATCGGACGTAGGGCTCGAAGGCCGGGATCCCTCCCTGGACCTCCCTCATGGTCTCCGCGGCCGTCTCGACGAGGAGCGCCTCCACCCGCCGCAGGTCGTTGTCGTACCCGACGCCGACGTCCACGAGGACGGACATCTCCTTCTCGGGAAGGTGGTAGTTCGTGACGACGCTCGAGGCGATCCTGTTGTTCGGGACGATGACCAGGTTGTTGGACAGGGCCCGGATGATCGTGTTCCTCCAGGTGATGTCCTCGATGTAGCCTTCGTCCCCGGAATCGAGCTTGAGATAGTCGCCCGGCCGGATCTTCTTGGTCATGAGGATGTGGAGGCCCGAGAAGAGGTTGGACAGCGTGTCCTGGAGGGCCAGGGCCACGGCGAGGCCCCCGACGCCCAGGGCGGTCAGGAGGGGCGTGATCGAGACGCCGAGGTAATCCAGGACGATGAGAAAACCCACCAGATAGATGACGACGACGGTCACGTTCCTGAAAAGAGACGTGGGAATCCCCGCCATCCTGTCGGCATAGGCCCGAAAGAGGCCCGTGGACAGCCTCACGGCGAAGAAGATCGCGCTGAGGAAAGCGGCCAGGGCCAGGGCTTTGGCGAGGAGCCGGGCCGGTTCGGCGGGGAGCGCGACGAGCTTCAGCGCGACGGCCAGGCCTCCGAGGACGAACCACAGAACGAGCATCCCCCGGAGAGCCCGGACCAGGATGTCGTCCCATGGTGAAGCCGTGCGGACGGCGAGCCGGTGCAGGCGGCCCGATACGATGCTCTGGACGAGGAGCCCGAAGAGGAGGGCTCCCAAGACGACGCCGGCCGCGACGAACGGATGCGGGACGACGGCGATGGCCGGGACGACCGCGGGGGCCATCCTCAATACTCCTTCACGATGTCGTCGCCGGTCCCGAATTTCCCGTCCGCTCCGGCCGACGTCAGCCGGAAGCCCGAGTCGGAGAGCTTTTCGTACCGGACCTCCCTGCCCCAGGCGTCCAGGGTCGAGATCGGGATCGGCCGGACGAGCTGAAGCTCCTTGATGTCGGCCGGGACCTGTCCCTCGGCCGCGTTCCGCTCCACGATGATCTTCGCGAGGGTCTCCAGGTCGACCTTCGTCAGGTCGGCCCTGGCCTCCGCGTACTTGTCGACCATGACCTTGATGTTGCTCTTGCCCCCCGTCTTCGTGAAGTAGACGGCATAGACCACGACAAGCGCCAAAACGACGACGATGAGGAAGCCCCGGATCTTCATTTTTCCCCCTCTCCCATTTCGCGATGACGGGTCGTCATGCGGCGCCTCCGGTGTCCCGGCCGTCGCGGGCGAAGGCGGCGATCCGGGACGCGACGGCCTCGACCAGCGCGTCGGGGACCCCGTCGGCGTGGACGGACCCGAGCCTCATGTCGCACGTCTCGTTGACGTAGTCGACAACGATGAACCGGCCCCGCTCGTCCAGGGCGATCTCCGTCGAGAAGAAACGGACCCCCGAGACGGCGGCGATCCTCCGGACGACGCCGTAGAGCCCGTGGATCCCGTATCCGGCGATCTCGTCCGCCCGGAGCTCCTTATAGACGTGGGTCCTGTCGTCCCACCAGGCGCACAGGACGAGGCCGAGGGCGAAGAACCCCCGAAACCAGAACCTCCGACCGTCCGCCTCGAGGGGAGCGATCCTTTCCTGGAGCAGGTATTTATCGGTGGGAAACGTCCGTCGGGCCAGGGCGACGTCGATGAGCGTCGCGGCTCCGGGGACGACGCCCAAGCTTCCTCCCGTCGTATTGGCCGGCTTAATGAAAAAGGGGGTCCCCAGCGGGGCCAGGTCGGCCGCAGCGATCCCCGGGTCCGGCCGGGACTCGAAGGAGGGTAGGATGATGGTAAAGGGCGTCGCCAGGCCGTTGGCGATGAATTCCAGGTGCATGGTCGCCTTGTCCGAAGCCCAACGGACCTTTTCGATGGGATCGAGGACGTCGGCCCCGCGGGAGCGGACGGCGCTCTGAAAAGCGAGGAACTCCGACGACGCCACGGCGGCGCGGTCGACAAGGAAGCGGATGTCGAGAGACCCGGCCTCGAGCGCCCCGAGCGTCTCCGGAAGGTCGGACGGCCAGACCTGAAGCGTCGAAAGACCGAGCCGGCGGGCGGAGCCCTCTACGAGGGCCGCGAAATCCCGGTCATATTCCCAATCGAGGGCAAGGGCGAGATCGACGGTCTTCATGATCCTGCGGCCTATTATACATCAGAAAAGGCCGGGGTTGCGCCGCTTCAACTCTTCGAGAAGCGGGGCGTCGAGCCTGGCACCGCGCAGGGTCGCGGCCGCGGCCAGCTCGTCGAGCGAGATGTTTTTAGCGCCGCTCAGGTCCGTCCCCGCGAGGATCGCGCCCCGGAAGGTGGCTTGCTCCAGGTCGGCATTGGATAGGTTGGCGCCGGAGAGGTCGGCGCCATCGAACCGGGTCCGGACCAGTTTGGCGTCCGAGAGGACGGCGTCGCGGAAGACCGCGCCCCGGAAATCGGCGCCGTTGCACTCGGCTTTGAGCAGCTCCGCGGAAGTGAAGTCGGTTCCCCTGCCGTCGGCGTAGTGCAGCCTCACGACATGACGGCGGACCCCGCGGAGGTTGGCGCCGCGCAGGTCGGCTCCCATGGAGTACACCCCGCTCAGTTCGGCCCCGGAGAGGTCGGCGTGCCTGAAGTTGACGAAGCTCAAGCGCGCTTCCACCAGTCCGGCGGAGCGAAGATCGGAGCCTTCGAGGTCGGCCCTTTCCATGCGCGCCCGGAAGAGCCGGGCGTCCCGAAGGTCGACGCCCTTGAGAACGGCCCCGCGCAGGTTCGCACCTTCGAGCCGGATCCCGCGAAGGCTTCTTGGCGCCGGTCCCAAGGGGCCTTTCGTACCCCGCCAGGTTCGCGTACAGGACGGAGCGCAGGGCCGGACCGAACGGATAGCTGTTCAAGCTCCCGGGAAGATCTCCCCGAAGCGACCAGGGAATGAGGAAAAAAACAAGGACACTTTCGATGCCCAGGGCCGCTGTCAATCCCGCCGCGGCGAAGATCTTCCCGGCGGTGGCCGTCCCTCGGCGGAACGGGCGCGACGACGCCCATATCCAGGATAGCCAGGCGATCCCCGCGAACGCCGCCCCCGCCGCAAGATAGGATATGACGGGGTCGTGGAGCGTGAGGCATCGGGAGGCGTTCAGAAGCAGTGCGGCCGGGAACAGGATGAGGGCCGGCCATCCCGTCCGGGCTCTCGAGCGGAGGCCGAGGAACGCCGCGAACACGATCAGCGGGGCCGCAAGGAAAAAGACGCCGCTGGCGATGTCCATTCCGGCAAGGGGCAGTCGGAGCCGGCCTTCCAGCACGACCCTGGAGTCCGGCGACGAAAGAAGGGCCCACGCCCAGTATCCGCACAGCGCCGACAGGCCCGCCGTCCGGACGGCGGAAGGACCCTTCCGTTCGCTCATTGCAGGTAATTCTCCGAGATATCGAGGAATACGGAGTCCCAATTTCTCATGATCCGGAGTCCCGTCCGCCGGAAGCGAGAGGCGAAAATGATCCCGCGGCTCCCCTTCGGGAACATCTCCACGAGGTAGGGACGTATCCAGGTCCGGTCAAGGAAGCTCGGATCATAGGCCGGGAGATGCCGCCACCGGCCCTGGTCCCACGCCTCGACCCAGATGTGTCCCCCGGGTTTCCCGTGGTATCTGGGAAGGACGACCAAGCGGGCCGGGATCCCGACGGAACGACAGGCGTAGACGAGAAGAAGGGACGCTTCGCCGCAGGACACGAAGCCGCGTTCGATGATCCGTCGGGGGGAGGATAGCGGCTTCTTGACATGCTTATCGGCATAGACCAGCCGGAACTGCATGACGACTTCCCGGTTGAGGCGTACGACGGCTTCTTCGATGGACGGGCTCGATGCCGCGGACTCGAGGAACCTCGCGTAAAAGTCCGTCCGCCAGGGCTCCCGGGGCTCGCCGGCCGCCGCATAAGGAAGCACATATTCGAGGAAGACGGCCTCGGGGACTCCGGACGCCAGGGGGACGGTGCGGCGCGCGAGGCAGGCCATCCGGACGTTCTCCATTACCGAAGCGGCGTCAAGACCTCGAACGTCGGAATCCGGCATATTGGCCAGGAGGAACGCAAGGCACGTCCGCTCTTCAGGGTCGGCGGTCCGAAGCGCATCGACGTAGGGGCCCGACCTGTTTCCCATGGCTTGAAGCGCGCCCAGGACCCCTCCCCGATATTCCCCCGGAAGTCCCGCCAGAAGGGAGAGAAGAGGGCTCGCCTCCTCGCCTGAGCTCTGCGGGGCTCTTGCCCAAAGCTCGAAGGCTTTAGCCTTGAGCGCTTCGCCTTCGTCGGTCCGGACCTTCATCGGCGTGTCGAGGACGAGCCGGGCGTATCGCGAAGCCCCCTGGACATCTCCCTTGCGCATGGAGATGTCGGCCAGAAGGGCTTTCGATGCCAGCCGCCAGGGCAGGATGGAGTCGGCCTCCCGGGCCGATCTCATCGCGGCATCGAGATCCCCGAGCGCAACCTGCGCGGACGCCAGCTTTTCCGCGAGGCGCGGATTGGACGAGTACGTCCTCGCAGCCCCGAGGACGGTCGCGGCCTCAGGAGCTTCACCTGCCCCGAGAAGAAGACCGGCGTGGAAATCGACGAAATCCGGGTCCGACCTCAAGAGCGGATAGATCGTCCGGGTCGCGGCGACGGCGTCCATGGTACGGCCTGTATGGGCGAGGGTGATCGCTTCCGACCAGGAGCGTTCGGCGTCGAATCGCTTCCGGAGGGTCGGGAACAGGATAAGGGCCGCTAAAGACGAGACCGCGGCGAAGGCGAGCACGAAGACCCTGAAGGAGCGCCGGGCCCTATCGGGAGCAGGCTTCTTGTCGCCCGCGATCCACCCCAGGAAGACGGAGAAAAGCATGACGATGGGGAGGATCCGGCTCGGATAATAGAACGCGGCCATGATCATATAAGCCAGCACGGAGCCGGCCGCACCGAGGGCGAGCCGCCCGTCCGGAGACGACGCCGGGCCCGCCGGTGGAGAATTTCCGCGTCGCAGAACGCCCGCGACAGTCCATAAGACGAGTCCCCAGAACGGCAGAAGGACGACAAGCCCGATCAAGCCCAGTTCCACGATGGACTCGAGAAAGTCATTGAAGGCATAAGCGTCCGCCGAAGCCGAAAGCCGCTCGATCGCGCTCCCCTTCCCCTCCTCGAAATATCGCCCCTGTTCGACGTTGTATACGGCCGGGAAATTGCCGTACCCGACGCCGGTTACGGGATGGGCGAGGGCGGTCCGGACCGAGACCTTCCAGATCAGGAGCCGGCCCGCGGCGGACATCGGCTTGAAGGAAACGGCCAGTGCCGAAATGACGACCAGACCGACCGCGCCGAAGACGAGCGCGCCCCGGACGGCGGACCGCCACCGCCGAGGTCCGTCTCCGGCAGGAGCCGTGCGGGGAAGATGACGCACGAGAAAAAGGATCCCCCCGACGAGAATGAGCGCGGTATAAGCGGTGCGACACCGGGAGAGACCGACGGCCGCGAGCATGAGCGCGGTGATCCCATACCCCGAAAACCTGAGGAACACGTTCATCCGGAGCCGGATCGCAACCCATGCCAGGGGGAGAACCATCGCCAGGAACATCGCGAAGTGATTGACGTTGAAGAAGAAACCCCTCATCTCCCGCCCGGACGCCCATTGGGCAAGGCCGTGGGCGGCTTCGATCCCGGCAAAAGCGACGAGCGCTCCCGCCAGGAGCAAGACGGGCATGCCCTCGAGATGGCGCCGGTTCGTCCGGACCAGGAGATAGACCGCGAACGCCGTGATCAGCATGAACGGCTGGAGGAAATTTTCCCGGGCCCTGGAGGCGACGAGAAAGGAGACGAGCGAGACGGCGACCGAAGCCGCATAAAAGAGGTCGAGCCGGCCGAGCGAGTACCCTTCCTTGCCCGCGTCCGCTCTCAGGCTCGAGAGGAAGAGCAAAAGGAAAATAAGGACGGCGACGACGTTCAGGGCGAACGCGATCGAGCCGGACGATAGCACCTCTGGCCTTCTGACCTTCAGGATCAGGACCATGGTCCCAAAGAGCCCCAGGGATAGCCCGGTTGCCGCCGCAAGAAATCGCAGGGAACGTCGTGTTCGGGCGGATGGCTTCCCCATGGGCTGGGAGGACCGTAACATATCGCCGGACCGAATTCAAGGGAGGAGACGGCGCCCGTCTATGATTGAACCCTTGCCAAACGGGGTCAGCTGAATTAATATGAGAGACGAAATCCGTAGCTAAAGAAATCAGCACGAGAGTCCGAAACCGGTTGACGACGTACAGTCCGGACTTCTCGCTGATTCTATGAGACGATGGCCGAGAAAGCGTCCGAACGAAGATAGGCCGCCATCAAGGCAACGGTATCAAAGACATGAGGGGGCGGAGGCTTATCCGCCACAAACAGAAGCTTTATGGGCGTTGGCATAAAGGATAACCTTAATGATAAAACTTGCCATGGTTTACCCCTCCAGGATAAAAGAAAACATAAGTGCTGAGCTGCTGTACAGCCCTCTGACCCATGGTTACTTGGCCAGGCATACGCCGGATCATTATAAAATTGCTCTTTATGACGAATATGTCGGTGCCGATATCGATCCCGACACCGTGGATGCGGACCTGGTCGCTGTCTCCGCGATTACGCCGGGAATCCGGCGCGCTTATGAAATCGGTGACCGCCTCAAAAAACGGGGGATCAAGACCATCATCGGTGGCGCTCATGTTACGGCCCTTCCTGAAGAAGCCCTCCGGCATTACGACACGGTCTGCACCGGCGAAGGTGAAGGGCCATGGATGCAGTTTCTCAAGGATTTTGAATCAGGGAAAACCAAGAACACCTATTATGGGCCCTGCAACGTGGCGCTGGATGATCTTAACACGCCGCGAAGGGATATGTGTCATCCCAATTATCAGTACCCATCGGTCATGACATCGCGCGGCTGCCCCTACAGTTGCTCCTTCTGTTATCTCACAGTGTTCAAGGAGAGAAAATACCGGACCATCCCTCACGATACGATCCTGGAAGACCTCGATTCCATAAAAAACAATTTCGCGGTCATCGTGACGGACGAGAATTTTATCGGCTATTCGGAAAAGGATTTCGAGGATAGAAAAACCCTTCTTGAAAAAGTAATCAGGAAAAAATACAGGTTCAGATGGGGATGCCAGTCGACCACGACGCTGGCGACGCAGCCGGAATTGATGGAGTTGATGTACCGTTCCGGGTGCCGGGCGGTATTTATCGGATTTGAGTCTGTTGAAGAGGAAGGGCTGAAACAAATACGAAAGAACCATAATATCGGGCTTGATTACAGGGAGATCATCGCCAAACTTCACGACCACAAAATTGCAGTCATCGCCTCCACTATTTTCGGCCTGGATTCCCATGCAAAGAACTATCCCAAACAACTCATAAAGGAAATGAAAAAAGCCCAGGTGGATTTTCCCCGGGTCTTCTTCGCGACGGCCTGGCCGGGGACGCCCTTCTTTGAGAGTCTCGAAAAGGAAGGGCGGGTCAGCCGCAACTGGGACGAAGTCAGAAAAGACGTTCCATCCATAACGTTCAAGCACTTTACCAGGGAGGAAGCGATCGCGGCCAGGAAGGAGATCATGGATGCTTTTTTCAACGTCTTTTCCATAATAAAGGTCATTTCAAGATGGATCCTAAAGGACCGAACCCTTTTGTTCATGTATCTGAAGATGAGCCTAAGGAACAGGATATCCGAAAGACTAATAAGGCGCCGCAAATATGGGGACCAAGGATGAAGGTGGGACGGGGGCTTGAGACTATTTCGGTACTATTTTCGAACCGTGCGACGCCACGCACTGCCAACGGCCGCCATTTTTAGCCCAGGTATCCGTCCATTGATACTGACCGCTGATATCCTCGCTTTTGAACTGTGCTTTGTCGGTACTCCGGCCAAAATACACTGCCGCGTCTCCATAAACGTGGACCTTATAATTATCGAGCACTGTAGAAATTAGCACATAATCGCCAGATTTCAGGGTCGCAATTTCTTGAGTTTTATTCCCCACAATCCCTTCGGAGTCCGTTGACATATAATCATCCGCCAAAATCCTGTCAAGGAATGCCAAGTCGTGCTTAACCAGGGCGTCGGCCGGATGTGACGCTATCATCCGCCTTACGTCAGGGTCATGACAAGGGCGGATGTGGTTCTGAAGTTCGGGCCGGAGTGAACAGCTCTGCACGCCTATCGTCCGGTGGCGACGAGATTTGAAACGGGCGGAACGATGATCACAGGTAGCCCAGAGACTTGAGCTGCTTGAGAAGATCATCCCCGATCTCAACACTCGCGACGCCCTGCTTTCTCCTCGGCTTGTATCTTTCCCGGAGAAGGGCGCGGAACTCCCGGACGAGTTCCGGCCTCCCCGCAGCGAGGTTCAGGGTTTCGTGGGGGTCGCAGGAGAGGTCGAAGACCTCGATCTCGACCAGCGGGGGGGGCGGGTTCACTAAGGACGAAAGGTCCCCGGGAGAGTAGGGCTCGTTTTGGATGAACTTGTACGGCGGGCGGAAAAGGGCCACTTTTCCAGGGATGCGTTTGTCCATCGAGTGCGAGATCAAGTCACTGATCCCGAGACGAGCTCCGTCGCCGGCCTCCCCTTCCTCGCCGTCAGCGAGGCGCCGTAAGCTCCGTCCGTCGAGCGTCGTCCCCGTCAGCTTAAGCCCGAGTTCGTCGATGAGGGTGGACATCACGTCGACTCCATAGGCGGGGCGGTACACGGTTCTTCCGGCGTTCCGGGAGCCGAAAAATTTGACGATGAGCGGAACGCGGACCACTTCTTCATACACGCTGTGGGAGTGAAGCCAGGCTTTATGCTCGAAGAATTCCTCCCCATGGTCCGATGTGAGGACGATCATGGTTCGGTCGTAGATGCCGAGATCCTTGAGCTTCGCGATAAGGGGACGGATCAAGCTCTCGTCGGTATAGCGGATCTCGCCGTCGTATCGACCCACGATATCCCGGCGCATCTCCTCAGATACAGGCATGAACCTCTCAATGTCAGTGAACCGACGGCCGATCGGCGCCGCGCCCTCGCGAAGATAACGGCGGTTCCAGGGTTCCTCCGACTCGTAAGGGGCGTGGATCTGGTAGGTGTGGAGGAAGAGGAAGAAGTTCCTGTCCAAGTGTTGTTCGATCCAGCGGGAGGCCTTTCTGAATAGCTGGGCGGCGGCAGACTTGTTACCGACCCCGCCCACGGTGCGGAAGGTGTCGAAACCCCTGTCGAACCCGAAACGTCCGCTGACGAGAAAGCCGCCGGTGAAGGCGGCGTTGTAGAAGCCCTTCGCCTTCAGAAGCTCAGCCAAGGTCGGAGTTCGCGGATCGATGCCACGGTCGATGGTGAAGACGCCGTGGTTGATCGTATCGAGTCCGGTCATCATGGAGACGTGAGAGGGAAGCGTCCAGGGAGACGGGGCTCGGCTATCGGCGAATAGAACCGCGTCTCTGGCCAACAAATCGATGTTGGGGCTGGTGTCCTTATCGTAACCGTAACAACTCAGATGGTCGGACCGCAACGTGTCCAAGGAGATGAGGATGACGTGCCTTGCGTCCCGGCGGACCCCGTAGATGACGGGATTGAACCAGAAGGCCAGAGCCCGGTCATCCCCTTTCGTATCGAGGCGGAACGAGACGTCGCGACCGGCGAAACGGGAAAGATCGAGCGATCCGGAGATGATCGCCAGCTCCCTGCCGTGGGCGAGGTTGATTGTCCTGCGGAACAGGGTCTCTACGGCCCCGTCCGCGGAAACGACGACGGCGAAACTGACCGTCCGGCTCCCCCCGGCAGCATGGCGGATCTCTTTATCACACCGTATCCCGTATTTGAACTTGAAGCGGGCGTCGGAAGGGACCTTGAGGCCGAAAACGATCGTCGTCGGGGGCGGCGCGGCGAGGGCGTTGAACTCGGACGGGCCGAGGAGGAGCTTCATTTTGATCCCGAATGGGTTTTCCCCGATTCCCAATTCCTGCAGGGGAAACTTGCCTGCGATTTCCGCCAGAGAAGGATTCTTCGGGTCGGGGACCCGGAGGGGCGACGCAACGGCGTTCTTCGCGCTTATTAGGTCGATGACCCGGAAGATGCCGGTATCATCTTTCGCTCGGGAACAGGCGCCCGGGAAGAACGCGGCGAGCAGGATAAGGACGGCAGGGAGGACCGTTGGTCTCCGGGACGGACGTTTCATGAGCATTTCGAGCCCCCGTTCCAGTCCGTTCGTCGTCAGGCGGTTTGGGATTCGCCTGCAGATTTTTTAGCTGCGGATTCCGTTTTTAATAATAGTTTAGCTGATACCGTTTGGCAAGGCTTCAAATATGGCCAAGAGATTCAATTCCATCCGCGTCTTCGTGGCCTCTTTACAGATTTAACCTGCTCCCCCTTTCAACGGACCACCTCTGAAGAGGGATTTTCGAGCATTCTGGTCTCTGGCGCCGGCTTTGCAAGCTTCCGATATCTCACTAGATGGTCGCCATGCTCCGTGCCGCAGATCAGCAGTCTGCTTTTCTACTTCTTCTTAGTCTCTATCGGCTTCAGCTCCATGCCGAGCTGGGTCATCATCCCTAAACTGTCTGTGACTCTCCAGCCTTCCTTAATCTTGCCGTCAATAATCTGAAAAATGGCGAATTGGTAATAGTTGAGTCTGTTCCCGGTGGGTGGAATCCCCATGAACTCCCCTTTATGGGTTGCCTGAATGAGAACTCGAGCGGCAACTCTGTCCCCTTTGGCAAAAATGTCCTCGACGCTGTGGGCAAGGTCGGGCAGAGCCTGAAAAAGAGGGCGTAATAGTTGGGCTGAATTATCTGCAGTTATGTCTTCTTGTGGTGCTGCACCGCGAAGAATTGCACCGGGAGCAAGAAGCTCATTGAAGCGATTGTAGTCCTGGGCGTCAAGGGCTTCGAAGAATTGACGCACAAGGGCTTTGTTCTGGCCCTCGATTTGAGCGGCGTTCTTGACTATCTCCAATTCTGCCCTGGCCGCCTTGTCCTTACAGGCAATGTTGAAACAAAACAGAATGACCAAAGGAATGACATAAAGAAGCTTTTTCATTTTCCCCTCTTCTTAAGCTGACTGTGCTTCAACCTATAGCACCGTAAAAACGCGAAGTCAATCCACAAAGTGACCATCCCCTCTGGGGGATTGGAAATCGGCCTGCTCAGCGCGTCCGGGCGGGAGAGTAAACAAGTCCTCAGACCACACCGTGTGGACACGGGGTGGACAAAACCGCCTAAAATGGCTCAGTTGTGCTAACTCAGGTTAAAATGAAGAATCAGGATAAGTGATTGAAAATTCAGAAAGATGGGGAATGACCCGTGTAGGACTCGAACCTACAACCCGCAGATTAAGAGTCTGTTGCTCTACCAATTGAGCTAACGGGCCGAAAAACGCACTTAGTTTAGACGACTTCGCGCCTCTTGTCAATGGTCCGGCGGAAGCAGGGCTCGAGCTCAGCAGAGCCCTTCGAGCTCGCCGAGGCTTTCCGGCGAAGCGATGAAGATCAGGACGTCGCCTTCCCGGATCTGGGCCGAATCCGGCGGATTGAAATCATAGCCGTCCGTCCCTCCCCTTTTGACGGCGACGAGGAGGGCCCGCGTCCGTTCCCGGAGCCGCGACTCGCCGACGCGTCTTCCCGGCCAGCGCCGAACCCTTGGCCACCGCGATCTCTTCGACCCGGAGCCCCTTCTCCTTGTCCCTGAGCATCGTGTCCAGGAAGGTGACGACGGCGGGCCGGACCATCTGGGACACCATCCGCATGCCGCCGATGAAGGTCGGCGAGACGACGTAGTCGGCCCCCGCCCTCCGCATCTTCGCGTGGGAGTGGACGTCGATCCCCTTGGCCACGATCCGGATCCCGGGATTGAGGCTCCGGACGGTGACCGTGACGAAGAGGTTGGCCTCGTCGGTCGGCAGGCTGAGGAGGACGCCCTTGGCCTTCGCGAGCCCGGCCTTGATTGAGGACCTCGTCCTCGGCCGGGTCGCCCTGGATATAGAGGAACGGATGGGCGGCCAGGAGCCGGTCGATCTTCTCCTTGGAGGGCTCGATGACGACGAACGGGCTCTTCGTCTGATGAAGCTCGCGGATGATGGTCGCGCGCGATCTCGTCGCCGCCGCAGACGATGTAGTGGTCCCTGAGCCGGGCGATCTCTTTTTCCATCTTCCTTCTCCCCAGGATGTTCTTGAGCTCCCCCTCGACGACGAAGGCCGTGATGGACGTCACGGCGAAGGCGATCGTCCCCAGGCTGAGGAGGATATAGACGGTCGCGAAGATCCGCGGCCGGCGGGTTGCCGCTGAGGTCATGGACCTCGCCGTAGCCGATGGTGGCCACGGTGATGACGGTCATGTAGACGCTGTCGAGGAAAGACCATTCCTTCCCGCCGAAGATCTTGAACCCCCCGACGCCGAACGCGAAGACGACGACGAATAGGATGACGGCGAGGCGAAGCCTTTTCCTGCTGTTCATCGGATACCCTCTGTTCGCCCCCGATTATATATAAAACCGGGGCGCGATGGAAAGCGCGGCTTTCGGCGGCACAATGGCCGCGGGCGATTGTGTTACTAAGCCGGGCAGAAAATAGTTGGCTTCAGATTTCTTTGTTGCCCGGCTAGTACTCGGGGAGCAGTAAGGAATATGTAATATATTTGCTGCTCCCCGTAGTAAGATGAGGATGATGGTCGATGTCGTCGTGATCGGAGCGGGCCTCGGGGGCCTGATGGCGGCCGCGAAGCTCGCATCCTCCGGGAAAAAGGTCCTCGTCCTCGAGAAAAAAGCCCTCCCGGGCGGCACGAGCTATATTTTCCGCCGGGCCGGATATAGGTTCCCCATGGGCCCTCTGTCGTTCAGCTTTCCGGGACGCGTCCGGGGATTCCTCGAAGAGGCGGGGATCGGAGAGAATGTCGCGTTCCGCCGGAGCGGCTTCGAACTGCGGACTCCGGACCTCGATATTATGATGTCGCAGCCGCTCACCGAGCTCGAATCGGAGCTGGCAGGCATATTCCCCGGAGAGAGGGACGGTCTCGTCCGGTTCTTCCGGCAGCTCGGATCGGCCATCTCGGCGTCCCGGGACATGGACCTCTGGCACCCGGATTTCGCAGTTCCCCGGGGCGCGAATACGGCGCAACGAGGCGCCGTTCGGGCAGATCCGGACAGGATCGAAGAGGTTCGCCGCCTCTCGCGCCTTCCCGCCGCCCGGGTCCTCGACGGCCTTATAGATAGCGTGCCGCTCAGGAATTTCCTCGGATCCATGGGCACCGCCCGGCCCGAGATGTCCATGCTCAACCTCGCCTCGATGTGGAACGTCATGGCCGTGGACGGCATCTGGTTCCCCTCATGCGGCGTCCATGGCGTCGCCGACCTGCTCCTGCGGAGGCTTCGGGACCTGGGCGCGGAGGTCCGGCTCTCGGCGCCGGTCCGGAGGATCCTCGTCAAGAAGGGACGGGCTTCCGGGGCCGTGACATCCGAAGGCGAAGCCGTGGAATCGCGGTGGGTGATCTCCAACACCGATTATAAGACCGCTTTTTTGGAGCTCTTGGACGTCACGGAGCTTCCCGGCCTCGACCTGAGTGCCGTCCGTGAAGTCCCTTATTCGGGCTCCGAATTCTGTGTTTATCTCGGCCTGAGGCCCGACGAAGTGGACCTCGGCGCCGTCCGGGCTGAGCACCTTTTCTATCGCCGCGAGATCCGCGGCGGTCCCGAGCCGGACCTCGAGGAATTCGATGACCGCGATATCGAGATCTGTCTCTGGTCGAGGAAAGCGCCCGAGCTTACGCCGGCCGGCCGGGCTTCCGTCGTGCTGAGGGTAGGCTTTCCCTACCGTCATTTCGAAGCCTGGAGGCGGGGATACAGACTGCGGAAGGACGGATACGGCGAGTATAAGCTCCGCCTGGCCAAACGCCTCATCGGGACCGTGGAACACGTCCTCCCGGGGCTTTCCAGTGCCGTCGAAGTCATGGAAACGGCGACGCCCCTCACCTACCGCGATTGGGGAAACCGTTTCGAAGGCTCGATCGCCGGCTGGACGTGGTCCGGCCCGGATTCCGCCCGCCTGCCCGGCAGGCTCCTTGTCCAAACCCCCGTTCCCGGGCTTCTCATGGCCGGGGCCTATGCGGCCTCCGAGCTCTTCCTGGGCGGCGTGCCGACCGCCCTTTACACGGGCAGTTTGGCCGCCGACCTTGTCCTGGCCGGTTGAGCCCTTCCTTTCCCCGCCGAGCAGTGGTTCTTCCTGGAGCTGACCAAGCCGGCCGCCGGGAAATAGCTTTCTATGTAAAGGAACGTTCCAGCCCTGTAAATCCAGGGCATCGTTATTGGCCCCCCGATGCCCGCCCGGCTGAAGCAGGGGGCCGCATCCCGTCTTCATACCAGGCTTGGGCGCTTCATATTCTTGACCGAACCGCTTGGCCTGAAGATTGCACTCTCTCGGGCGGGCGAAAATACAAACCGAACGAGGAGGGCGTCCATGGGGAAAAAAAGCAATAGGCTCGCCGCCTTCGGCATGCTCTTCCTTTTCGGGACGTTTCCCTGCCTCGCGGAGGACCCGACCATTCCTTTGGAGTCCCAGTATTGGGTCCTGGACAACGCCCGGGTCGTGGAGCAGGCCGGGCGCAAGGCGGTAACCGGCCTTGCCGTGCTCAAGGACGTCGTCTTCCAGAACGGGATCATCGAGTTCGACGTCTGGGCCCCGGACGTCCGTCAGACCGGAGGCCGGGCCTACCCTGGGGTCTTGTTCAGGATGCGGCCCGGAGACCAGGCCGAACGTCTCTACATCCGCCCCCATCGCGCCGGCTTCTACGCCGACGCCATCCAGTACACGCCGGTCTTCAACGGCCTGGCCGGATGGCAGCTTTACAACGGGGAGGGATTCACGAATTCCCTCCAATTTCCCCTCAACGAATGGGTCCCCGTCCGGATCGAAGTCGCCGGCCGGCAAGCCAGGGTGTTCGTCGGAGGAACCGGGACGCCCTGTCTCGACGTCCACGATCTCAAGCACGGCTTGAGCAAAGGTGCGGTCGCCCTCTTCGGGGAGGGTGCCGCCTTCTTCTCCAACGTCCGAGTCAAGTCCGATGAATCGCTCCGGCTTCCTCCTCCCCCTCCGGTCTACCCGGTCCCGGGCGTCATCATGGATTGGGAGCTGTCCAAGGGATTCCCGGCCCTCCTCCTCGACACCGGCCGCTACCCCGACGCCGGGATGCTGGCCGAGGCCGGATGGCAGAAGGTCTCGGCCGAGCCCTCGGGGCTGGTGGATATTGCCCGCACCGTCCGGTTCAACGGGGCAGAGCCTGAGACCGTGTTCGCCCGGGCCGTCTTCAGGTCCGCCGAAAGCCGGAAAGTCCTCAAGATGGACTTCGGTTACAGCGACGCCGTCGACATCTTTCTGAACGGGACCCTTATTTTCTCCGGGGACAGCAGCTATCGCCGCCGCGATCCGTCGTTCCTGGGGATCGTCGGTTGTTGGGACTCCGTCGCCCTCCCTCTCCGAAAAGGCAACAACGAGCTCCTGCTTGCCGTCAGCGAAGGCTTCGGCGGCTGGGGCTTCATCTGCCGGGACGCCTCGGCCGTCTTCGCCGCGCCGGGCGTCGCAAAGGTATGGGAAACATCCAAAACCCTGAGGGTCCCCGAGTCGGCCGCTTACGATCCCGCGCGAAAGGCGGTCTATGTCTCCATCTACGACCCGACGACGCCCAGCAAGGGACAGGGCCGGCAGGCGATCGCGCGTGTCAGCCTCGACGGGAAAACCCTCGAGCCCGCCTGGGTCCCCGGCCTCAACAACCCGACCGGACTTGCCGTCCGCGGCGACCGGCTTTTCGTGGTGGAAAGGACTCATCTGGCCGAGATCGACATTCCGTCGGGGGCCATCGTCAAACGGACGGCGGTTCCCTCGCCGGTATTCCTGAACGACGTCGCCGCCGACCCGGACTCGGACCGGGTCTTCATCTCGGATTCGGGCAGGAACGCCATCCTTGTCTATGACGGGCGAGCCGTGGCGGAATGGCTCGCCGGCGCCGATATCCGCCAGCCCAACGGGCTCCTTGTCCGGGGCGGACGCCTCTTGGTCGGCACGAGCGGGGACGGCTGTGTGAAGGCCGTCGACCTCAAGACCAAGGCCGTCACGGTCCTGGTCCGGCTCGGGCCGGGGATCGTCGACGGCATCGCCGGCGACGAGAGCGGCGCCCTCCTCGTCTCCCAGAACGAGGGCCGCCTGTTCCTGGTGAATCCCGACGGAAGGAGCTCGAGGATCCTCGACACCACGACCGTCAGGATGAACCTGGCCGATCTCTGCTATTGCCCCGAAGCCGGGCTGGCCATCGTCCCGACCTACATCGATGGCCGGATCGCGGCATTCAGGATAGAATGAGAACGGCACGCCGCACGAGGAACCCTGCGGACAAGGGGGAAGATCCATGAAAATACGCGGAACCATATTATTGGCGGTATGGGTTTGCTTAAGCCTGGCGCCGGCGCCGGCCGCAGAGGACCGGGACGCCGAGATGGAAGCGATCACCCGGGCCATTCATGCCTGCATCGGCTGGGCCAAGACGAAGGACTTCGGCCTCCTCTACGGAGTCATCGCCAACGACGCGGATTTCCTGGAAGTCCATCCGGACGGAAACGTCGTCACGGGGTTCGAGGAATTCCGGAAGGCCGAGGCGTTCTGGGGCAATCCCGATTTCAAGGCCGTCCGGTACGAGATCAGGGACCTCAGGATCCACCTGTCGGAGTCCGGCGACGTCGCGTGGTTCTACGGCCTCCTCGACGATATCAACGAGTGGAAAGGCCGGCCGGCGAATTGGGAGAACACGCGATGGACCGGAGTCCTCGAGAAAAGGGACGGCCGCTGGGTGATGGCCCAACAGCACTTTTCGTTCGCCGCGAAGGAATAGGCCCGGCCGCGGGGCCCGGCCTCAGACGAAGCTCTCCTTGTCGTAGCCGATCTTGACGAGCTCGATCTTTGCCGGGTCGGCGGTGCCGAGATGGTACTTGGTGTCGGCGATGGCGATGTGCTTGGCCGGCGGGTTGAGCGGACGCTCTTCGGCGAAATATTCGCGGCGGATCCCCTCGATGATGCGCAATCCCGTGGCGTCGACGGCGACCGGGTCGAACCCCAGCATGAGGCCGTGGTATTTCCAGACGTACTTGGGATTGAAGCTGTGCGGGCCGAAGCTGTGGAACTGGGGCGTGAACATCACCAGGACGTTCAGCCGCGTCTTGCCCTTGACGACCGGCAGGTCCCAGATCGAGGCCAGGTCGGCGCAGGAGTCGGGGTGGATGGTGATCGGCTCGGGAATGAACATGATGTAGTTCTTGATCAGCGAGCCGACGCCGGCCCAATGATGCGAGCGCATCGGCCGGGCGTTGATGAGGGCGGTCGCTTTCTGGAAGATCGGGTTCTGCAGGACGCCGAGGTCGTCGACGCCGATGTTGGCCTCTTTGACCCCGACCTCGAGGATCCGTTTTTTGAAGTAGTTTTCGACCTCGGCGGTCGTCCGCAGGTAGGGCCAGCGGTTGTTCTTGATGCCGACGATGTCGTCGGGCCTGATGATCGTCTTCCAGGCGCTCTGAGGATCGGGCTTGCCGGTCAGGGCCTTGATGCCCGTATCGAGCATCTCCTCCACGACCGCGTATCGGGGATTACCGTTCTCGTCGAGGACGTTGGGGTCGCGCACGAGGACGACGCGGCTCCTGCCGGCCGGAGCGGGAGCGGTCGTCTCCTGTCCTGAGAAGAGCAGGCTCGTGCCGATGGCGGCGGCCGAGGCGCTCCGGATGAATTGCCGTCTGCTGATCGATTTCCGGGTTTCATGCTTTTTCCCCTTTCACGACTTGATCCTGGCGAAAACGGCCCGGATGGTCTGCGCATCCGGGGCGTTGAAAACGACGCTGATGAGATCGCCCCGGCGCTCCAGGCCCGTCCAGCGGCCCTCTTTCGTCGGGCGCATCCCGTCCTCCGCTCCGTCCAGCACCTTCTGCCGGAATTGCCGGCCGGCCGCTTCGGCCCTGGCGGCGTCGGGGTAGCGGACGAGCAGCAGGAAAAAGGCGGCGCCGTCCTGACGGTACTTGCCCAGGGCCGCCGGCGTGTCGTTGCCGATGTTCAGCACGTTCTCATGGGAGACGAAATAAAAGCTGTTCAGCCAGATGTAGTGGTGGAAATAGCGGACGGTTTCCGGGAGCAGGTTCTCCGCCGGGAGCAGGGCGATGATCGGCGGCAGGGCGCCCTCGTTCCCGATCGCGCCGGCGATCGCCCGGGCCAGCTCGAAAACGACCTCCCTCTTTGCCGCCGTTTCCGGATAGGCGAGTATCGAGACGTAATAGCGGTCCTTCCAGAACGTCAACAGGCCGGCGGCGTACTCGCACCCCTGGCCGAAGCGGTCGTCGATCGTTTCCCGCGAATGGGCGAAGACACCGAAGGCGTCGGGGGCCGAGCCCATCTCGAAGATGTCGACGGCGATCTCGTTCGCGGCCGCATCGGTGTATTTCACCGACAGGGCGTTCCTGAAGTCGTAGGAGATATAGAGCTCGGCGCCGCCGTCGATATAGGTCGAGAGAGTCTCGGGCGTATAGAAGTCGGGCGGATCGGCTTTTTTCCAGCCGGCGATGGTCTCCGGCAAAGACTCGGCTGAAACCGCTGATATTCTCGGGCATGGCGGGCGTCCTCATGAAGCCGATAAGGATAACGAAAAGGGCGAGCCCGGCGAAAGGCGGCCGGCTTCTTGTGATCGGCAAAACGGTGTTCTCCTTCGACACCCGATAGTGTAGCAAATTCGGAGGGAAATGAGAATCACGACGGGAGCGGCGGACATATTGTAAAACGACGCGTCTTTTCTTATGATGGGATCGGTAGTCGTTAAGAACCGGGATTCCACCGAGAGGGAATTCATCGTGAGGAGCCAATGAAAAAGGTCCGCCTGTGGGTCGCGACGTGTTTGATCCTGCCCTCCCTTTTCGTCTTCGGCCAGGTCGCCGGTCCAAAAGAGGCCCCCCTGTCGCCGGATGCGAGGGTGGACAAGCTGTTCGATTTCTGGAACCGCCTGGACCAGCCCGGCTTTGCCGTGGTCGTTGTCAAGGAGGGCCAGGTCGTTTATCAGAAGGTGTTCGGCCTGGCCTGTCAGGAGCACGGCGCCGCCATCACCCCGAAGACGGAGTTCAATATCGCCACCGCGGCCGAGCCCTTCGTCGGCATGGCCGTCGCCCTGCTGGAGACCGAGGGCAAGCTGTCGCTCGAGGACGATGTCCGCAAATACATCCCGGAGATCCCCGATTTCGGAACGCCGGTCAGGCTGCGCCACCTGGTCTTTCAGACCAGCGGACTGCGGGATTGGCTTCCCGTGCTCCAGCTGACGGGCAGGGACAAGTCCGAGGTCACGTTCGAAACGGTGCTCGAGGTCCTCAAAGCCCAGAAGAAGCTCGCCTTCCCTCCCGGCGACCGCTTCCAGGACTCCGACACCAATTACGACCTGCTGGCGGAGGCGATCAAGCGCGCGACCGGCCGGCCTTTCTCCGATTGGGCCTGGGAGAACATCTTCAAGCCCCTGAAGATGACGAGAACCCAGTTTCGCGACAATTTCCGCTCGATCTTCGACGACCAGGCTTTCACCTATAACTTCACCCGCCGGGAATACCTGAGGGGCGTCGATAATCTGTCCCTGGCCGGCTCGCATTCGCTATTCGCCTCAGTCGGCGACCTGGCCAAGTGGCTGATCAACCTGGAAACCGGGCAGGTAGGCGGCAAGGACCTCATCGCCAAGACGTTCACGGCCGGGTCGCTGAACGACGGCCAGAGCTCGGGTTTCGGCTATGGCTTGAACGTCGAGGACGTGCAGGGCCGACGGCGGGTCTCGCGGGTCGGGAATTGGGCCGGCTCCGGAGCGGCCCTGGTCCATTTCCCGGACCAGAAGCTGGGGTTCGCCGTGCTCGCCAATTGGGACTATACCCAGGTCGAGGGATTTCTCCAGGATATCGCCGATATCTATCTTCCGGCGCCCGTCGAGCCGGTGAAGAAGACTCCTCCGGCCGCCGCGGGAAAGGCGGTCAAGGTCAGCCCGAAGGTCCTGGATTCCTATGCCGGCGATTACCGATTGGGACCGGGTCAGGTCATTACGATCGGCCGAAAGGGCGATCAGCTGGTCCTGATCGTTCCCGGGGCGAGCTTTCCGTTGGTCAGCCTGTCGAAAACCGAGTTCCTTCTGGCCATCGCCGATGCCCGGATCGCCTTTCAGCCGGACAAGGATGGGATCGTCCGACAATTCGTCTGGAAACAGGGCGGCGCCGAGCAGGCCGCGCCCAGGGTCGTTCTGGTGAAACCGACCCCGCAGGAGCTGCAGGAATTCGCCGGCTCCTATTTCAACGCCGAGCTCGGCCTTCGTTATGCCGTCGAGCTTCGCGGCGATTCGCTCGTCGTCAAGGCCCCGGGGCAGAGCGAGATCCGGCTGGCGCCCGACGAAAAGGACCGCTTTACGACCGGCTCGCGCGTTTTCCCCCTGGCGATCTTTCAGCGCGACGGGCAGAACCGGGTGACGGGATTCATCATCGACAGCGATCCCGTCCGGGACCTGATCTTCGCCAGGGACTGAGAAGCCGGACCCGGCCGCCCGCTACTTCTTCCTGATCGTGATATTGGCCGTCGTCTCGAGCTTCAGCGTGAGGCCGCCCTTTCCCGTCCCGAAGGTCACCGATTGTCCGGAAGCGCTCCCGGGATCCCTCAAGGTGACGGGGATATCGGTGATGATCTTCCCGAACTCGGTCCTGGCCGTTCCCTGGACCTCGGTCCCCGCAGGCAGGGTGAGCTGGATCGGCTTGAACGAGGTCTTGACGTCGATGACGCTTCCGGGCGGCAGGGCTTCGATCTCCTCGACATCGACCGCGCTCGACTCGCCCGAGACGGTGATCGATCCGGACGTCCGCCGGAGGATGACGTTCTTGAAGGAATTCTTGACGCTCACCGCGCCCCCGACGTCCTCGGCCAGGACTCCCGACGACTCCCCCTCGACCGAAAGCCCGCCGCCGATGCGCCGGGCCTCGACGGGGTTGAACGAGGTGACGATCGTCGCGCCCATTTTGACGTCCGACGCCGTGACCCGGGCCGATTCGGACCGGACCTCGAGCGACCCGCCGACGCCCGCGACGGAGACGTCCTTGAAGGACGAGTTGATGACGACGTCCCGGCCGGCGTCGCGGACCGTCACGGCGGACGATTCGCCGTCCACGGTCAGCCGGCCATGGATGCGGGCCGCGGCGATCGGCTGGAACGAGGTTTTGATGGAGGCGTCACCGCCGATGTCCTCGGCCGTGACCGCCGCGGATTCGCTCGTCACGCGCAGGCCGCCCCGGACGTTCGTGATCTTGACCGGCTTGAAGCTGCTTTCGACGACGGCGTCGAGCGACACGTCGTCGACGGTCACGCCGGAGCTCTCAGCCTTGACCTCGAGCCGTCCCCGGACGCCGCGGACGTCGATCGGGTCGAACGACGACGTGATCCGGCAATCTCCGGCCACGTCCGACCCGACGATCCCGGCGCTCTCCGCGGTCACCGTGAGCGGTCCCCCGATCTTCGCGAACCGGACCTCCTTGAAGCTGTTGCGGATGTCCGCCCGGCCGGCGATGTTCTCGGCACGGACCTCCCCGCTTTCGTTCCGGACGTCGATCGGCCCCTTGAAGTCCGTGATCCGGACCGCGGCGAAGCTGTTCCGGAGCTCGAGCGCGCCGCCGCACCCCTCGACCCGGACCTCGCCGCTCTCGTTGCGGAGCTCCAGCCGGCCCGTGACCCCGCTCGCCGAGACGTTCCCGAAATGGTTGTCGACGTCCAGGGACTGCGAGGCCGGGACTCGGACCTCGATCCTGGCCGCGTAGGAAAGATTCCAGTGGCCGGTCTTCAGGGCGTTTCCGATCCTTTTGAAGACGCTCCAATTTCCCCGGTCCCAATCCATGGGCGACTCGAGGCGCAGGACGAGCCCGCCGGCCTCGGCCTCGAGCTTCAGGGTCGTGTTCTCCAGGAATTCGGAGATGAACTCGGGATCGGAGTCGCCGACCTCGACGGTCGCCTCGACCGAGACTTCGTCCTTCTCCCAGGCGATGATCGTCAGCTGGGCCTGGGTCCGGTCGACGCGGAGGGTCTTGCCCGGGGCCGAGGCCGACCGGGCGGTCAATTCCTTCTTCTGGACGTTCCTGGCGCCGGCACCGAGAAGGCCCGTTCTCCCGGAGCCCGACGCGGCCGGCGCGGCGGTCATCGAGAAGCTCAAGAAAAGTGCCGTCGCCGTAAGTGCGGTCAAGGTCTTGTTTTTCATGGTTGACTCCTTTCCGAAACGATCTAGCTCTCCGACCCGAGCACGTCGGCCAGGGCCTGCCGCTTGTCCTGGAGCGCGGCCAGAAGGTATTGGCGGATATGAGCGTTGCCGGGGTTCGAATCCAGGGCTTCCCGGCATTTATCGATCTGGGCGTCGATCGTCGCCAGCTTGTCCCTGTAGAGGGACATCATCTGGACGTCCATCGCCGCCATCTTGGGCCGGGCCTGCCGGGCCAACACATCGATGGCCTCTATATATTCCTTTTCCTCGATCTCGACCCGGGCCAGCGCATCGCTGGTCAGGATCCCCGACGGAGCCGGCGGATTCCTGAACATATGGATGCCGAGGACCGCAAGGGCGAGCAGGGCCGCGCCGGCCGGAACCAGGACCGCCCAGCGGCGGAGGCTCAGCCACCGGCCCCGGGATGCGCGCTTCGCCTCGGCCGCGGCCGCGGCTTCCTTTTCATGCCGGAGGGACGTTTCGATCCTTTTCCACAGGCCCTCCGCGCCGGGCGGTGTCCGGAGCGCGGCGATCTCCCGGTCCAGGCGGGCGTCAAGCGCCGCCTGTTCCCGGCACTCGGGGCAATCCTGGACGTGGCGGGCGAATTCCCCGCCCGTCAGGGCCCCCTCTCCGAATTTGTCGAACTTATCGCAGCTCATGATATCTCTCCCGCCGGGCAGGAGCCCAGCCAGGCCCGGAGCTTCTTCCGGGCCCGATGGACGCTGGCCTTTATGGTCCCGACGCTGACGCCGAGTATGTCGGCGGCTTCTTCCAGGGAAAACTGTTCGATCGCGAACAGGACGAAGCAGGCTCTCATCTGGACCGGAAGGCTTTCGACCGCCTGGGCCAGGCTGTGAGCCAGTTCGTTGGACGACGTGACGCCGAATGCGTCCATTTCCGCCATGTCCGCGACGCCGGGCTTCCGTTTGCGCAGCATATCCATGCAGGTGTTGTGCAGGATCTGGAAGAGGTAGGTGCTGAACCGAGCGCCGCTCCGGAATCCTCCGATCCCGCGGAAGAGCTTGAGGAAGGTTTCCTGAACCGCGTCCTCGGCTTCCTGGGGACGGCCCAGGAGCCTCCCGGCCGTCCGGAGCAGGGGCGGACCGTAGCGGTCATAGATCTGCCTGTAGGCCCCCAGGTCCCCGGCCCGGCACCGTTCGATGATCCGTTCTTCGTCCATCGGGTCCATGATGAAATTATATCGCCTTTTCACCCCGTTAGACGCGGCGCGCCCGCGTTTCGTTGACCGGGCCGAAAATAGTCTTCCGCCTCCCGATAAAGAGAACAGAGATTGACAGGGTCGCCCCGACGGAAGTAGTATTCCGTCATCATGCCGGCAAGGGCACGCTTTATTTCCATTCCGAACGGGAGGCTTTATATGAAAGGTTTTCTAAGCACGATCCTCGTGGCCGCACTCTGCTGTTCCGGTTGCGGGTCCAGCCAACAGCCCGAGCCCCAGGCCGATTTCAGGACGCTCGTCGCGAGCGGCGAATTCACCAAGGCCACCGAGGCCATCCAGAAGACACTGTCGAGCGACGCGACCTTGAGCGAAGAGGCCCGCCGGGAGATGCGCTTCGAGATCGAACGCATGGACCGCATCCGCAAGGACTTCAAAAAGACGCGGCCGGAGGTCGTCGAGTTCATCAAGCAGTACATGCCGGCCGTGACCGATCAGGACCTCGATCGCTGGGAGAAGGAGCGCTCCCTGGAAATGATGACGATCGACGGCGAGAAGCGCTACTTCAACAACGCCGCCCGGGGTCTTTTCCGGATCGACAAGGATTGCCAGCGCATATGGGATGAGAAGCACACGGAGGAGATGGCCAAGCCTCGGGCGGAAGGGGCGTTGGACCTCGACGCGCACGTCAAGACCATCCGTGACCAGGCCCTTCTCAAAAAGCAGCCCTTTGTCGAGCCCATCCGTCTGAGGATCCGCTATACCATATCCGTTAATCCCGACGTGGTCCCCGCCGGCGAGGTGATCCGCTGCTGGATCCCCTACCCCCGGGAGATCCCGGAACGCCAGACCGATATCCGCCTGATCGCCACCGATCCGGCCGACCACCGTCTCGCGCCGAACGAAGACCTCCAGCGCATGATCTATTTCGAGAAGAGCTCCGTGCAGGGCGAGCCGACGAAGTTCGGCATCGAGTACGAATATACGAGCTCCGGGGTCTATGTGGATATCGATCCGGAGCAGGTCAAGCCGGTCGACCCGCAAGGCTCCCTGAAGCCTTATCTGGAACAGGAAGCCCCGCATATCGTCTTCACGGACGCCTTGCGCGAGCTTTCCAAGCAGGTGGTGGGCACGGAGACGAACCCCTACCGCGTCGCCCAGAAGCTATACGCCTGGGTCGAGGATCATACCCCCTGGTCCTTGTCCCGGGAGTATTCGACCATCCCCAACCTCTCGATGTACGCTTTCGAGAACCATCACGGGGATTGCGGCATCCAGGCCCTGCAACTGATCACGCTCTGCCGGATGAACAACATTCCGGCGCGCTGGCAGTCCGGTTGGGAATTCAAGCCCCCGACCGACAGCATGCACGACTGGGGCATGGTCTACTTCGAGCCGTACGGTTGGGTGCCGGTGGACGTCACGTACGGCCGGCGCAATACCGACGACGAAAAGCTCAAGTGGTTCTACCTGAATGGCATGGACAGCTATCGGCTCATCTTCAACGACGCCCTCACCCAGCCCTTCACCCCGGTGAAGGAACATTTCCGCTCGGAAACCGTGGATTCACAGCGCGGCGAGGTGGAGTGGAAGGGCGGCAACCTCTATTTCGACCAGTGGCAGTGGGATATGAACTGGGAAGTTCTGAAAAAGTGATCCCGGGGGGACCTCTCCGAGGTCCCCTTCCTCATCCCAGGCCTTCCAAGGGGACGGCCCGTCTCACTTCGTGTCGTCTGTTTTCTTCTTCGGCTTTGCCTTGACGGCTTCGGGGGATCCCGTCGCCTCCGGGACCTTGCCGCCTTCCGGTGCCTTCGCGGGGGCCGGCTTCTTTTCCGCCTTTACCTTTTTGCCCTTCCCCTCTTCGGCGGCTTTCTTGGCTTTTTCCCCTTTAGCGGCCTCTTTGTCCATCCGGGGGGCCGCCGCCCTTTCCGCCTTGATCTTCGCCATTTCTTCCGTTCTCTTTTCGTTCGCGGCGACCAGCCTCAGCCTGTTGTTCCCGGCCTTGATATCGGCCTTCAATTTTCTGACGATCGTATCCTTGTCGGCCTTGGGAGACTTGATCCCTTTCCCGGCCAGAAAAGACAGCCTCTCCTGCAGTTCATGTTCGAAAGAGGCCTTTTGCCGTATGAGCATCAGTTTCTTCTTCGATTCCATTACTTACTCCTCTCCGATTTGGTTATTTTGTCTCCGGCAGATCGCAGGTTATGGGGAACTTGCCCTTCCCTGCCGAATAAAAGCGTCATGGGTATGTATAGCAGGGTTTTCGCCAAAAAGCCACCATATCTTAGGTGGTCCAGCCGGTCTGCCCCCTCTCTTGACGCTGGTCCGAGGGTGGAATATCCTCACCGTTGAGATCCCTTGAAGGAGGAACCCATGAAGAGAGCCATTTTCTTCGCCGTTTTCGTCCTGGCTCTTGCCTGCGGGCTCGCGGTCGCGCAGGATGTCGAGACCAAGCCCGTGACCGTCGGACAGCCCATGCCCGATTTCACCCTGCCTGCTTATCAGGGCGGGACGGTCACCCTTTCGGCCCTCAAGGGGAAGAATGTCATGATCATATTCCCCCGGGGCTACGCGGCCGAGAACTATTGGTGCACGATCTGCAACTACAGGTATGCCGAGCTCATCGAGCTCGAGAGGACGCAGCAGATCCGGAAGAAATACAACGTCGAGGTCCTCGTGGTCCTCCCCTACGGTCCGGACGTCGTCAAGGCTTGGGTCGAGGTCCTGCCCGAACAGCTGGACAAGGTCAAGGAGCGAAAGTACCCGGCCGACCCCGCCAAGCTCGACGAGAAGGGCAAAAAAACGATGGAGCGCTATCGCCAGCTTTTCCCTCTCGACCTGAGCTTCAAGAAGGGCGAAGTTCCGACCCCCTTCCCCATTCTCATCGACGCGGACAGGAAGCTTTCCAAAGGCCTCGGGATCTTCATGACGGATTGGGGCGGCGGCAAGGTCGATCAGAACATCCCGAGCGTCTACATCGTGGACGCCGGCGGGACGCTCCAGTTCAAGTACCTCGGCCAGAACACCGTGGACCGGCCGGAATACGATTACCTGTTCAAGGTCCTGGATGTCCTGAACGGGATGAGGTGAGCTCCCCCTCCGGGGATCCTGTCATCTAGGTATCAACGGCGGACGTGATTGCGTCAGCGCCGTTTCGGGCCGTGGATGTGGTCGCCGATACGGCGCATCCGTGCGAGTTCGGCATCCGACATCGGTCCGGCGTCGAGACCGGCCAGGTTCGCACGCATCTGTTCACCCGTCTTGGCGCCTGAGATGCAGACGTCGACCGCGGGATTCGAGAGAACGAAGCGGTAGCAGTCCGCGGCCGTCGGCGGCTGTTCGCCCGGCGGCATCTTCTTCGGGTCGAGGAGCTTGCCCCATCGGGTGGCGGTGAAGGACACGATCCCAGGCCGCCGTTCTTCCCCCAGACAAGGGGAATATCTCCGTCTCCGCGCCGCGATGGGCGGCGTTGTAGCGAAGGTGCATAACGTCAAACTCCCCGCTCCCCGCCAGCTCTCCGAGGAGCTTCCTATTGTGGCTTGAGAGGCCGATAAACCGGGCAAGCCCTCTCTCTTTCATCCGCAGGGCCCCGTCGATGAGGCGCCGCGGCGGCTTGCGGGAGAAGTAGCCCAGGATGAGGATGTCGGCATGGTCCAGCCCGGCGCTTTTCAAACCCCGCGCGAGCAGCCGTTCGGTAAGGAAATTGTTGTGGGCGTAGGTGAACGCTGCCAGGACCAGGCGGTCGCGTTGTCCTTTCGCGACGATATTCTTCAGCGCCTGGCGCATGTATGCGGAATAACCCTTGATGACCGTGCCCCAGGTGAAATAATTGCACCCCCGTTCGAACGCTTCCTCGATGGCCGCCGCAGGCATTCCATAGCCCGAGGCGACACCCAAGCGTCCGACCTTAAGACCTGTCCGACCTAGGATCGCCGGTTCATGGAAGCTCATCATTCTGCGCTCCTTTTGCGCCCCAAGATAGCTCAGATTGCCGCCGCCGGTTCTGGCCCATAATATTCCCGGCCTCGGAATGGTGTCAAGAAATTATGATCCCGACTGTATAACCGGGGGCAGGTCGTATTACTATCGAGTTTTATGACGTGTTGGGGGGCAAAAAGGGCATAAAACGGCTTAAGCTGGCATAAAGCCTCCTGAGCCTTGCCCTCGGCATAGATTATTGATCTTCGCGAGGCAACGGGGGGGGATGAAGTCGCGTGCCTGAGAGGATTCGAACCTCCGACCTTTGGATCCGGAGCAGCGTGCCCCCCGTGATCCTGGTGCCAACGTACCAGAGGGCAAGCCCTTGTTTGCCCGGCGTGTGGGTATCCTGTTCAGGCCTTCTTTCGCTGTTTTTTGTTATAAACGACCGGCATCTTAAATCGCCATTCCCGCCATAAGCTTTCATTCATCAACAGATCCGCCATAAAATGGCTTACATTTATTCTGCTCGTTGTTCCAGCGTTGAATACAGGACTTCTTTCCGGAGATTCAGACACTTCGTATGGACTCTCATCATCTTCGTTGACCAATGTGTCCGGGCGTACGGCTATCCATTCAATCTTCTCATTATCCATTCCAATCTCTTCGCGCAGATAATCGGCAGCCTTGACATTATCACGATGAGGGGGCAGAAGCAGTTTCAGGATCGAAAGAACAATTCTTTCTCCTAATGAATTCTTCTCCCCTGTTATCCTATTTGTATAAGCTGTAGTGCTCATAAGAATAAGCTTTACCTTTTTATCCGCCTTCTCCTTGACGATCTCGCTCATTTTTCTAATGGTATCGAACACTAGATTGCGTGGTTTCCCAAATATCCCTCGGATCGTCATATTGTGACCGAGACAAGAAATTATGGCATCACAGTCTTGCAGGAGGCTGATCATTTTTGAATCATCAAGTTCGGCGATATTCCCTCTTTCGATTTCAACTCGTGGATTATCCAGTATTTCCGCGGATAGAATGGCCCCTTCTCTGACGACGGCCCGAATATTGATTTGTCTTTTGATCAATTGCATGACAACCAATTTGCCCGTGGCGCCGCTCGCTCCAAGAACCAATACTTTCATGATCAACCTCATTCTTCATTTAAATTGACAACCCTGGGTACGTCTCAGGTTCTATTAAACCCCGCTTGATCCAGCTTAATGGTGCTCAAAGGGATAACGTGCAAATCAGGGGAAAGCATGGCGTGCCTGAGAGGATTCGAACCTCCGACCTTTGGATCCGGAGTCCAACGCTCTATCCAGCTGAGCTACAGGCACGTAGGGCTTGAAAAGGCCATTAATTTATACCGGAAAACTCCTGAAAAGGCAAGGGACATAATGCCCCCCGCCATTCCCGTGTTTCTGCATATCTTGAGTCAAATTCGGCCGGCCTAACGGCGCTTGGCCATTTTCCGGGACTTACATCGCCCCGAAAAGAGAGCTAAATCCGGCTAGAAGCCGAAGACCAGAGTCGTCCCGAATACCAGGACGCTCACGAGATGGCCATTGATGTTATACGGATGGCCTTCCATTGTTCTCCTGGCTGCCGCCGAGAGAGGGAAGTAGAATTGCGTTCCGGCCTGGAGGCTGAGGTTCCGGCCCAAGGGAAATGTCAGCCCGGCTTTGATCGCCCCGTCGTGGAGGGCCCGATACTTTTCTCCGGTATAGCTTCCGGCCTTCGGCAGGTAGGTTCTCCAATAATCGGCGAGCCCCGAAAAGTAGGCCGCCGTGACGCCCATATCGAGGGTTATCCCTTTTTTCAAGGCCACGGATTGCGCCAGGGATAAAAGGAAATAGATTCCCGGATATTCCCCGATGTCCCGGTAGATCATCAGGGAGGGTTTTCCCGGGATGTCCAGGCTGGCTCCAACATAAAACTCCTGCGTTTCGGCCGCATATTTCGTTCCATAATAGATGAAGCCGGCCGTTAAGCCGAACCTTCCCAAATTGTGCGCATAAGAGAGCGTCAGGTCGGTTTCATTGAAGCTTTGTCGGCCGGGTCTGTCCGGAACGAAACAGGGAGTGGCCTTTTCCTTCGTGTCGATGTTGCCCCAAAATGTGGCCGAGAAGCCCTGGTAGGACACCGATAGAGCGGGCTCGAAAACGAGGCTGTCCCTTCCGAGCCGATATCCTCGGAAGATGTAACGGTTGAAGGTTCCGAGAGAGACGCTCCCCGTGACCGGCGCCTTGACCGCTTCGCCTGACAAGGTCAACAGCTTGAGAGCGACGGTCGAAAAGAGCACGAGGCCGACGATGCCCTATCCGCTTAAGTGTATTCATATGGTCCCTCGCTTTAAAGGCTCCTGGTCAAGCATCAATCGGGAATATACGCTTCTTCCCCGTGGAGGACCGTATCCAAGCCCATGTTTTCCTCTTCGGCCGTGATCCTGACCTTCGTGATCTTATTAATGAGGAACAGCGCGACATAGGTGAACACGAAGGCGTAGGCGCTGAACCCGATCACGGCCGCGGCCTGCTTGAAGAAGAAGGCGGTGCCGCCGAGGAGCAGGCCGTCGGCTCCCGCCGGATTGACCTTCGTCGTCGCGAAGATCCCGAGCAGGATGATCCCGAGCATCCCGCCGACCCCGTGGACGCCCCAGACGTCCAGGGCGTCGTCCCAGCCCATCTTGTTCTTCCAGTTGATCGCCGCGTAGCAGACGGCCCCGGCGACGATCCCGATCAGGACCGCGACGGGGACGGTCACGTAGCCGGCGGCCGGGGTGATGGTCGCCAGGCCGGCGACCGCCCCCGTCAGCAGTCCGAGGAACTTGGGCTTCTTCTCGAAGATCCAGGCCAGGAGCAGCCAGGTGATGGCGGCGAACGAGGCCGCGATGTCGGTGTTGAGGAAGGCCAGCGGCCGTGATGGCGTCGACCCGCAGCTCGCTGCCGGCGTTGAAGCCGTACCAGCCGAACCACAGCAGACCGGTGCCGAGCGCGACCAGCGGGAATGCTGTGCGGGCCCTTCTCGCCGACCTTGCGCCGGCCGACGAAGAAGACCGAGGCCAGGGCCGCCATGCCGGCGATGGCGTGGACGACGATGCCGCCGGCGAAGTCGAGGACGCCCCACTTCTGGAGCAGCCCGCCGCCCCAGATCATGTGGACGACCGGGAAGTAGACGAAGAGCAGCCAGACCGTCAGGAAGATCATGTAGGCCCCGAAGCGGACCCGGTTGGCGAAGGCGCCGGTGATCAGGGCCGGGGTGATGATCGCGAACATCATCTGGTAGGCGATGAACACGAGGAGCGGGATATTGTTGGTCGGGAGAGAGGACCGTCTCGGACGTCACGCCGCGCAGGAAGGCCATGTCGAGGTTGCCGATGATGCCCCCGACGTCGCCGGAGAAGCACAGGGAGTAGCCGACCGTGAACCAGATGACCGTGGTCCAGCCCATCGACACGAAGCTCTGGATCATGATGGCCAGCACGTTCTTGCGGCCGACCAGGCCGCCGTAGAAGAAGGCCAGGCCCGGCGTCATGAGCATGACCAGGCTGGTCGCAACCAGCATGAATCCCGTGTTGCCGGTGTCGAACATCTCAAACACCTCCTTGACAGATGTCCGCGCAGGCGCCCAGGAAAGACATTTGAAATATACGGCCGGGCCGGCCGGGACGGCAATCAGGGAAAACGGATGTTGTCGCTTCGAAAAACCTGACACCCGGGCCGGCGAACACGGCCGGACCGGAGGCCTAAAGGGAGGTGAGGCCCTCCCGGATGGCGTACTTGGTGAGCTCGGCGACGCTGTGGATGTCCAGCTTCTCCATGATCTGGGCCCGGTAGGTTTCCACGGTCTTGACGCTGACCTCCAGGCGGGCCGCGATCTCTTTCGTGGACAGGCCTTCGGACAGGGATTGAAGGACCTCCCGTCTCGCGGGGAGTCAGGACGGAAAAGACCCCTGAGTCCGTTTTCTCCAGATGGCGGATATAGTCCTTGATCACCAGGTCGGCAATGGACGCGCTCAGGTAGCACTGCCCTTTCATTACGGTTCGGATGGCGGCGGTGAGCTCATCGAAGGCCGATTCTTTCAATAAGTAGCCCACCGCTCCGCTCTTGAGCGCCTCGGCGATGTAGCGGCCGTCCTTGTGCATGGAGAGGGCGATGATCTTCACCCGGGGATTCGCCTCCAGAATCCGACGGGTGGCATCGATGCCGTTCAGCCCGGGCAAGGAGATGTCCATGATGACGAGGTCGGGAGAGAGATCCGCGGCCAAGCGGACTGCGGATAGCCCATCGGAGGCCTGCCCGATCACTTTGAGGGCGTCGTTCTTTTCGAGAAGGCTGCGCAGGCCGTCCAGGATGATCTTATGGTCGTCGGCGATGAAGGATCCGGACGATCACGGCTCTTCCTCCAGTCCCGGCGCCTCCGGCAAGAGGCACGTCCAGGGTGAACGCGGCCCCCCGGCCCGGCGAAGAAGAAACGTCCGAGGGCGCCGCCCAGGACTCTCAGACGCTCCCTGATGCTGAATAATCCAAACCCTCCGTGATCGTCCATCGACGCCCCTTCGCGGGAGACGTCAAAACCCTCGCCGTCGTCCCGGACCTCGACCCTGAGCGCCGCCGGCAGCCGGGCCAGGTGGACCCGCACGGACGAGGCCCGGGCATGCTTGGCGGCGTTCAAGAGGAGCTCTTGGACCGAGCGGAATACGGTGATCTGGATGTCGTCGGGGACGAGCGGCCCCGATCCCTCGGATGTCATCTCCGCCCGGAGCCCGTGCTTTTTTTGAAACTGCCGGCAGAGCCACTGCAGGGCCGGTTCCAGGCCCAGATCATAGAGCACGGGCGGGCTGATCTCGAAGGTCAGGGTCCGGGTGCTCTGGATGGTCTGGTCCAAGAGCTGCGAGCGTCTCTTCGATGTCCTTTTCCATGCCGCTGAACATGGCATTGCTCTGCATCTGCCGGAGGCGGGCCCGGATCACGGCCAACGCCTGGCCGATATGATCATGAAGGTCGGAGGCGATGGCCCGGCGTTCCCGTTCTTCCGCCAGAGTCAGTTCCGTCGCCAGGCGCCTGAGCTGGGCTTGGGAATGCCTGATCGCCTCCTCCGCCCTCATACGCTCGGAAATCTCGTCCCGAAGGGTCTGGTTCATCCGTTCGAGGTCGGCGGTCCGGTCCCGGACTTGACATTCCAGATCGTTGTAGGCGTTCCTGGCCTTTTCCTCGGCCGCCTGGCGCTCGAAATAGGATGCCAGCATCTGGGCCAGCGATTGAATGAGCGCCCGCTCCTCCTTCAGGAAAGGCCCTTCGAAAATCACCGGTCTGTCCTCAAGGTAAACGACCTCGATCAGGCCCTCGGCTCCTTCGCCGGCGGAGAACGCGGCGGTCTGCGACCAGGGGGTTCGGCGGAAGTTGGGCGTCGCCGTTTCGACGGCGCCGAGGCTGATCTTGGCGGCGGTGATTTCCGGATACTGCCAGGCCGGGGGCAGGAGAGCGACGATCTCCCTTAAGATCATGGCCGGCGGTCTTCCGGCGTGCTCGAGGACGCGGGCCGCTCCGTGGAGCGCGGTCAGCTCCTTGACGCGCTCTTTAAGCGCCCAGACGACCTTGTCTTTTTCCGCGACGTTCTTATCAGAAGGGATTCGGAGGATCTATCAGGGAGGACATGACCGGATTCATTGTATGTGAGGGCATCGGAAATATCAATTAATTGAACTCTTCCACGACATAAGAACCGCTCATAGAGCTGAGCTACAGGCGCGCAGGGTTGCCGTTCTTCAACATCCCGGGACCGAAGTAAACCGAAGAGGCCGGAGCCCGGCGCCGCATGCCGATCCCGCCCCGCCGCGGGCGGTTTTCGCCCGAATTTATTGTATTGACGGCCTTTTTCCGGGGCGATATACTTTCCGGGAATCGACCTGAAAGGAAGCTCAGGCATGCATCTTCAGCTCCTCGATTGGATCATCGTCGCGATCTCGCTCCTCATCTGCTTCGTCCCCGCCCTGTTCTTCGGCAAACGGTCGGGCAAGAGCACCTCGGAGTTCTTCGTCTCCGGCCGGGCCGTCCCCTGGTGGCTGGCCGGGCTGTCCATGGTCGCCACGACCTTCCGCAGCGACACGCCCAACCTGGTCACCGACATCGTCCGCCGCAACGGCGTCGCGGGGAACTGGGTCTGGTGGGCCTTCACCCTGACCGGCGTCGCCACGGTCTTCTTCTACGCCCGGCTGTGGCGGCGCTCCGGGGTCATGACGGACCTCGAGTTCTACGAGCTCCGCTATTCGGGCAAGGCGGCCGCGTTCGTCCGCGGCTTCCGCTCGGTCTACCTGGGCTTCTTCTTCAACTGCATGATCATGGCCACGGTCAACCTGGCCGCCTGCAAGATCGCCGCCGTCCTGTTCGGCCTGCCCCGCTGGCAGACCCTGCCTCTTCGTCGGCTGTCTCAACGTCGTCTTCGCCACGGTCTCCGGCCTCTGGGGCGTGCTGGTCATCGACATGATCCAGTTCTTCATCAAGATGACGGCCGTCATCGCCGCCGCCTACTTCGCCGTCAAGCACGTCGGCGGGATGCACGTTCTCGTCGCCACGCTCTCCGCGAAAGCGGGCCCGAACGGCATCAACTACCTGAACATCCTCCCCGACTTCAAGAACAACTGGGACATCGCCGTGGCCGTCTTCATCATGCCCATCGCCGTCCAGTGGTGGGCCGTCTGGTATCCCGGCGCCGAGCCGGGCGGCGGCAGCTACATCGCCCAGCGCATGCTGGCCTCGAAATCCGAGAAGGATTCGCTCGGCTCGGTCCTCTTCTTCAACATCGCCCACTACGTCCTCCGCCCCTGGCCCTGGATCCTCGTCGGCCTCTGCTCGCTCATCGTCTATCCCCAGCTCTCCGACATCCAGAAGGCCTTCCCCCACCTCGACCCGAGCCTCATCGGCCACGACATCGCCTTCCCGGCCATGCTCAAGTTCCTGCCCGTCGGCTTCATCGGCCTGATGGTCGGCGGCCTGATCGCCGCCAACTCCTCGACCATCCTGACCCACCTCAACTGGGGCGCGTCCTACCTCGTCCACGACTTCTACCGCCGCTTCCTCCGAAGAAGGACAAGAGCGAAAAGCACTACGTCCGCGCGGCGCGCTTCGCCACGATCGGCCTGTTCCTCTGCTCCTCGAGCATGGTCTTCGTCCTGGATACGGCCAAGGACAGCGTTCGACATCATCCTCCAGGTCGGGGCCGGCACGGGACTTCTCTACCTGGTCCGGTGGTTCTGGTGGCGGGTCAACGCCTGGTGCGAGGTCAACGCGATGATCAGCTCCTTCGGCTTCTCCATCCGTCCTGCTGGTCCTCCGGAAGTTCGGCGTGATCATCCCGCACCCACTACGCCCTCATCCTGACCATCGTCGTCACCACGGTCTGCTGGGTGCTGACGACGTACCTCGCGCCCCAGACGGACCGCAAGACCCTCATCGACGTTCTACAAGAAGGTCCGGCCCTTCGGCCCGGGCTGGGAGCCCATCCGCAAGGAAGCCGGGATCTCCAAGGCCGAGGCCCGCAGTCCCGGCGACAACTTCCCGCTGGCCCTCATCGGCTGGGCGGCCGGCACGCGCGACGATCTGGTCGGCCCTGTTCACGGTGGGCAACTTCCTGTACGGGCGCATGACCTACGCGTTCGTCCTCCTCGGGGTCTTCCTCGTGAGCGGAGCGATCCTGATCTGGGTCGTCAACAGGCTCTGGGCGCCTTCCTCCAAGCCGGCGCTCGAAGCCTCCGGCCGGAGCTAGCCGCCGGGATGTCGCTAAAAACGTCCTGCCGGAAGAAATCCGGCTGGCCGCCGTCTAAATGATCTCGCGCTGAATCCGATCTCTAAAGGAGCTTGAGTCCATGAAAAAAGCCGTCCCCTCCGTCCTCATGATCCTCGTCATGGCCTTCGCCCTCGGAGCTCAACAGCCCCCCGCGCCGAAGCCCGAGGACGTCATGAAGAACATGGTCCTCGTCGACAAGACCGAGCCCGTGCCCGAGAAGATGAAACCCGGATTCGAATCCATAACGGCCCGGGATTCCCTGGCCCTGCTCTCCTATATTTCGTCGGACCTGATGGAAGGCCGGGAGACGGCGACGCGCGGCATCCAGCTGGCCGCCGAATATGCCGCGTCCCTGTTCAAGCTCTGGAAGGTCCAGGCTGCCGGCGACCTGCCGGTCGTTGCCCGGTCGATGTCCTCGATGTTCGGCGGGACCCCGCCCGCCCCTCCCGTCAAGGGCTACCTCCAGGAGTTCGTCATGAAGGAGCTCTCGGACGTCCAGGGGAGGCTCACGCTCGATCTGCGCAAGGAGGGGACCGTCAAGACCCGCGCCTTCGAGTCCGGGATCGACTTCCAGAGCATGAGCTCGACCGCGGAGTCGGTCTCGGCCCCGGTAGTTTTCGCCGGCTACGGGATCACGGAGAAGTCCGCCGGCTGGGACGAGCTCAAAGGCTTCGACGTCAAGGGGAAGATCGTCCTTGTCCTCTCGGAAGCCCCGGGAAAGAACGATCCCAAGTCGCCCTTCCAGGCCAAGGAGCTCAAGGAGAAATACTTCCCGCCGGACGGGCCTTTCGCCTTCAGGATGATGGGCGGTTTCAACAAGGCCCGCGAGATCGCGAAGCTCGGCGCCGCTGGCCGTGCTCCAGGTCCAGGCCTCGGGCAAGGACGCGGACCTCTACAAGGCCATGGCCGGCCCCCGGCCCGTTGACGACGCCCGGCCGATCATCAACGAGCCGCGGCGGCGCCTCCTCATCCCCGGCGCCGGGGACAGGATGCCGTGGGAGAGCTCGCCGATCATCACCATCACCCGGGAGATGGCCGACGCCATCCTCGAGAACTCGGGGACGAAGATCGACGACCTGCAGAAGAAGATCGAGGCGACCTACAAGCCGGCGTCCATGGCGCTTCCCGGAACGACCGTGACCCTGTCGACGACCGCCAAGACCGCCCTGGTCCGGTGCCGGAACGTCGTCGGGTACGTCGAAGGCTCGGATCCCGTCCTGAAGAACGAGGTCGTCGTCATCGGCGCCCATTACGACCACCTGGGCAAGCGCGGCGATTACATCTTCAACGGGGCCGACGACAACGGGTCCGGCTCGGTCGGCGTCATGAACCTGGCCCGGGCGTTCGCCGAGAACCCCGTGAAGCCCAAGCGGACCGTCGTGTTCTGCCTCTGGACCGGCGAGGAGGAGGGCCTCCTCGGCTCCCGGTACTACGTCCGGAACCCGGCCTTCCCCATCGACAAGACCGTGGCCTACATCAACCTGGACATGATCAGCCGGCCGTACGACGAGAAGACCATCGTCCGCATGGGCCGGATGTTCAACTTCCCGGCGGCTCAGGAGCTGATGAAGAAGATCAATCCGGCCGATTTCCTCCCGATCTCGCTCGTGGCGGGCGCCGGGCTGGGGGAAGTCTTCAGGGAAGCCGACCGGCACATCGGCCTCAGCCTGTTCCTGCGGGAATCGGGAGCCAACGATCGCGCCGGCGGCGGCTCGGACCACTCGTCCTTCTCCGCGGCCAAGGTCCCCTGGGCCTTCTGCATCGCCGCCATGACCGAGGATTACCACCAGACGAGCGACAGCGTGGAAAAGGTCAGCGGCGACCTGATGGAAAGGATCTCGCGCCTGGTCTACGTCGCGGCCTTCACCATAGCGGATAAGTAAATCGGGGACACAATACCCTGTCCCTTTTCCGGCCTGGGATCTGTAATAATTCGGGACAGGATATCCTGCTCCGGCCGCCGTCCGTGGACCCCGCTCGTCGGCCGGGAGCCTACTCTCCGGTCTTTCCGGTCCGGGTGAGCTTCGCCCACTCGTCTCGGAGGGTCACCGTGCGGTTGAAGACGGGCGCGCCCGGCTTCGAATCCCGGAAATCCGCCGTGAAGTAGCCCAGGCGCTCGAATTGCCACCGGCTCCCGGGTTCCGCGGCCCTCAGTGCTGGCTCGACCCGGCATCCCCTGAGGACCTCGAGGGACTTCGGGTTCAGGTTCGTCTTGTAGTCGACGCCCTCGGGGACGTCGTTGGGATCGCGGACGGTGAAGAGCGTTTCGTACAGCCTGACCTCGACCTCGACGGCCTGGGCCTCCGAGACCCAATGGAGGGTCGCCTTGACCTTGCGGCCGTCCGGGGAGTCCCCGCCCCGGCGTCGCGGGATCGTACGTACAGCGGAGCTCCGTTATCTCGCCGGTCGCCGGGTCCTTGACGACCTCCTCGCACTTGATGAAATAGGCGTACCGGAGCCGGACCTCACGCCCCGGGGCCAGCCGGAAGAACTTCTTGGGCGGGTCCTCCATGAAGTCCTCGCGCTCGATGTAGAGCTCCCTGGAGAACGGGACCTTCCGGGTCCCGCCGGCGGGATCCTCGGGGTTGTTCACGGCTTCGAACTCCTCGACCTTCCCCTCCGGATAGTTCGTCAGGACGACCTTGAGCGGCCGGATGACGGCCATGACCCGCGGCGCCGTCTTGTTCAGTTCCTCGCGCAGGCAGTTCTCGAGGACGCCCGCATCGACGATGCTGTTGGCCTTGGACACGCCGATGAGGTCGCAGAAGGCCCTGATCGAGGCCGGCGTATAGCCGCGCCTCCGGAAGCCGGAGATGGTCGGCATGCGGGGGTCGTCCCAGCCGGAAACGAAGCCCTTCTCGACGAGCTCGAGAAGCCGCCGTTTGCTCAGCACGGTGTGACTGATGTTGAGCCGGGCGAACTCGATCTGCTGGGGGTGGTGGATGCCGAGCCGGTCCAGGAACCAGTCGTAGAGCGGCCTGTGGACCTCGAATTCGAGGGTGCAGATGGAATGGGTGACGCCCTCCAGGGAATCGCATTGGCCGTGGGCCCAGTCGTAGGTCGGATAGATGCACCAGGCTTCCCCCGTCCGGTAATGGGTCGCCCTCCGGATGCGGTACATGAGGGGGTCCCGGAGGAGCAGGTTCGGGTCGGCCATGTCGATCTTCGCCCGGAGCGTCTTCGAGCCGTCCGGGAACTCGCCCTTGCGCATGCGATCGAACAGGTCGAGATTCTCCTCGACCGTCCGGTTCCGCCAGGGGCTCTCTTTCCCGGGCCGGTTGATCGTCCCGCGGTACTCCCGGACCTTCTCCACGTCGAGGTCGCAGACGTAGGCCTTGCCCTTTTTGATGAGGTCGACGGCCAGCTCGAAGAGCTCCTTGGAGTAGCCGGACGCGTAGAATTCACGGTCCTCCCAGTCGAATCCCAGCCAGCGGACGTCCTCCTTGATGCTCTCCGACGTATTCGGTCTCTTCGGTCTCCGGGTTCGTGTCGTCGAAGCGGAGGTTGCAGAGCCCGCCGTACTCGGCGGCCAAGCCGAAGTTGAGGCAGATGGATTTCGCGTGGCCGATATGGAGATAGCCGTTGGGCTCGGGCGGGAACCGGGTGTGGACCTTGCGGGCGCCGAACCTGCCCGTCCTCAGGTGCTCGTCGATGATCTCCTTGACAAAGTTCGTCCTGGGCCTCGGCGTCTCATCCATGGGACACGCTCCTCATCCGCTTCATGACGGTCTCCTTTCCGAGGACCTCCATCATCTCGAAGAGTCCCGCTCCCTTGGTCTTCCCGCTGACCGCCGCCCGGGTCGGGTGGATGACGGCCGCCGGCTTCAGCCCCTTCTCCGCGGCGAGCTCCCGGCAGGCGCTCTCGAGGGCGTCGTGCCGGAAGTCGGCCAGGGCCTCGAGCCTCGCGGCGAAGAGGCCGACGCTCTCCCGGGCCCCGGGCTTCTCCAGCTGGCTCCTCCCTTCCTCCTCCATAGCGAAATCGTCCCGGAAAAAGAAGTCCGTCATTGCCGGAAGCTCGCCCAGAGTCTTGATCCGGACCTTGTAAAGGTCGAGGACCCTGGCGATATACGCGTCGTCCCGGCCGGAAATGTCGAGTCCGGAAGCCCTCAGCCGGTCTTTGGCCAAGGGAAGAAGCCGCTCGTCGGCCGCGGCCATGATGTATTCGCTGTTGATCCAACGGAGCTTGTCGAGGTCGAACTTGGCCTGGACGTCGTTCATCGACGTGATCTCGAACTCGCGGACGGCCCTGTCCAGGGTCATGACCTCTTTTTCGTCCTTCGGCATCCAGCCGAGGAGGATGAGGTAGTTGGCCAGGGCCTCGGGCAGGAATCCTTCGTCCCTGTACTCGCGGACGGAGACCCCGCCGTGCCTCTTCGAAAGCTTGGCCCCGTCCCGCCCCAGGATGAGGGGCATATGGCCGAACTCGGGGATGGGGAGCCCCAGGGCCTCGTAGAACAGGATCTGCTTGGGAGTGTTCGAGACGTGGTCGTCGCCCCGGAGGATATGGGTGATCCCGAGATGGGCGTCGTCGACGACGCAGGAGAAATTGTAAGCCGGGGACCCGTCGGATTTGATGAGGACCTGGTCCTTGTAGGCCTCGGTCTGGAACGTGATGACGCCGTGGACCATGTCCCTGAGCTCGATCGTCCGGCCCGGCTCGACCCGGAAGAGGATCGCCTCGCCCTCGCGGTACGCTTTGCCCGCCGCCAGGAGGCTCTCGGCTTTCTCCCTGTAAACGTCGAACCTCCGGCTCTGGAAGATGGGCTCTTCGTCCCAATCGAGGCCCAGCCAGCGGAGGTCGTCGAGGATCTCGTCAAGGAAACGCACGTCGGACCTCTTGAGGTCCGTATCCTCCACCCTGAGGAGGAACCGGCCGCCCGAATGCCGGGCGAAGAGCCAGTTGAAGATGGCTGTCCGGGCGCTTCCGATATGGAGGAAGCCTGTCGGACTCGGGGCGAAACGTACTCTCACCATGGCCCCTTATCATACAGCAAGCAGGGGCCTTCCGACAACCGACGCCCGGGGGCAGGAATCGAAGCGAACGCAGTTCTATACCGAATTGGCCCCAATCGCTTGAGAATCCGGATTCTCAAGCGCCCCCCTTCCGTCTGGAGAGCCCCCCGGCTCCCTCACCCCTTGCCGAAGAAGGGGAATCCTTTTGCTATTAACCGATATCCCACTACCATGCAGGACGTCAAGGCAGGATCGGCTCGGTTTCCGATAATTTCCGAAGATTGCCGATAGCGCCGGGAAACTCCGCGGGCACCCTCGGCGCCGCCCCTCCCCCTCCCCGGGCCGGAAACGCCGGAGCGCTCAGAAATAATACCTGATCCCGATCCCGCCCGCGATGGTGGCTTCCGTACGCGGGACCAGATCGAACACCGGCCCCAGCTCGACGAAGATGTCGAGGGGCGCGTCCGCGAACAAATAGCACATGCCGACGGGAAACCGGATGCCGACCCGGCCGGTCGCCGCGTCCTCGTAGCGGATCCGGACGCCGATCCCGTAATACACGGGGAGCCGCCCCGTCCGGGTCTTGAGGAGATAGAAATCGTGTACCAGGTAATCCGCGTGGAGATGCAGGGACCCGTTACGTCCGAAGGACCAAGCCACCGCGGCGTCGATGGCCGTCCTCCGGCCGGTCCAGAGCTTCAGGCTCACGCCGGTCGGCTCGCCAAGGACGACTCCCAGCCCCGCCCCCCTGTCCTGCGCCGCCGACGGCCGTCCCCCGGCCAGGGCGAAGACGAGGCCCGCAGCGAAGACAAGGGCTCTGCCCACATGGAATCTCATCTCGCACCTCCGCAGGCCGATCCCCGGCCTGACTGCCGCCCGCCGCGCCCCCGCGCGGCGCTCCCGTCAATACTTCGGAACGACCTCCATGTTGTGGAACATGAAGCTCCACTGGTCGGTCAGCAGGTCGATGGCCTTGGTGACGTTGCTCGAGCCGTGGCCCGAGCGCGTATCGATCCGTATGAGAGCCGGGTTGGGGCAGGACTGGGCCGCCTGGAGCGCCGCCGCGAACTTGAACGAATGGGCCGGAACGACGCGGTCGTCGTGATCGGCCGTGGTCACCAGGGTCGCGGGATAGCAGGTGCCGGGCTTGATATTGTGAAGCGGGGAATAGCCGTAGAGGTTCCGGAAATCCTTTTCGTTGTCGCTCGAGCCGTACTCCACCACCCAGCCCCAGCCGACCGTGAACTTGTGGTAGCGGAGCATGTCCATGACCCCGACCGCCGGGAAGGCCACCCGGAACAGGTCCGGCCGCCGGGTCATGGCCGCCCCGACGAGCAGGCCGCCGTTCGAGCCGCCCTCGATGGCCAGGAGGTCCTTCGAGGTATATTTCTCGCGGATCAGATATTCGGCCGCCGCGATGAAGTCGTCGAAGACGTTGGTCTTTTTGAGGAGCATCCCCGCCTTGTGCCAGGCTTCTCCATATTCCCCGCCGCCGCGGAGGGCGGGCTCGGCATAGACCCCGCCGTTCTCGAGGAGCACGATGAGGGACGGGTTGAAAGCGGGCCGCATGCTGATGTTGAACCCCCCGTAGGCCGTCAGGAACGTCGGGTTCTTCCCGTCGAGCTCGAGCTCCTTCTTATGGACGATGAACATCGGGACCTTGGTCCCGTCCGCGCTGGCATAGAAGACTTCCTTGGTCTCGTAATCGGCGGGGTCGAACTTGACCTCCGCTTTCCGGAACACTTCGGAGGTCCCGGAAGCGACGTCGTACTTGAAGATCGTCGGCGGGTGCGTATAGGACGTGAAGGTATAGAAAACGATCTTGTCGTCCTTCCAGCCGTCGAAGCCCCCGGCCGATCCGAGCCCGGGAAGCTCGATCTCGCGGACGAGCTTACCGTCGAGCCCGTGCTGAGAGAACCGGGTCAGGACGTCCTTGAGGTGAGAACAGAAAAGCTGGCCTCCGGCCGTGTTCGCCGAGAGCAGGACCTCGGGCCGTTCGGGGATCACATCGACCCATTTCTCGGGGGCCGGGTCCTTCGGGTCGATCCGGACGACGCGGAAATTCGGGGCGCTGTGGTTCGTGTGAACGAGGAACTTGTCCCCGACGTTGTCGACGACGGCGCTGTCGGTGTCGAATCCCTTCACCAGGAGCTTGAATTCCGCGCCTTTATCGGCGAGCGGCTTCCAAAGGAGCTCGTTCCCCGAGGTCCCTTCGGAAACCGTCAGGAACGCGTACGCCCGGTCCTCGCTGACACCGAGGTTCAGGTAGCGCAGGGGATGCTCCTTGTCTTCGTAGACCAGGGCGTCTTTTTCCTGGGGGTCCCCGAGCTTGTGGAAGAAGACCTTCTGGAACTCGTTCTTCGCCGTCAGCTCGCGGCCCGGAGCGGGCTTGTCGTAGCCGCTGTAAAAGAATCCGTCCTTGAGCCAGGCGGCCCCTGAGAACTTGAGCCAGCGGACGACGTCCGGGAGCTCCGTCTTCGTGGCGATCTCCATCACCCGGAGCTCGGACCAGTCGGAGCCGGCCTCGCCGCGAGAGACCGCGACGTATTTGAAGTCCGGCGAGAAGCCCGCGAGGTTGGCGCGGACCGTCCCGTCGGCCGAGAGGGCGTTAGGGTCGATGAAGACCTCGGGCGTCCCCTCGAGGCCTTTCTGGACATAGATGACGGACTGGTTCTGCAGGCCGTCGTTCTTGGAGAATAAATAGTATTCACCGGCCCGGACCGGGGGCGAGAACCTGGGATAATCGTAGATCTCGGTCAGGCGCGCCCTGATCTTCTCCCGGAACGGGATCCTGCCGAGGTAGCCGTAGGTCACCTCGTTCTCGGCCTTGACCCATTCCTTGACCTCGGCGGCGTTGTCGTCCTCGAGCCAGCGGTACGGGTCGGGGACCTTGACCCCGAAATAATCGTCGACCTGTTCCACCGTTTTCGTGACCGGATATTTCACGCTTGGAGTCTCCTTCGCGCAGCCGGCGAGACCGATGATCATCGCCAGAACGGCGAGCGCCGCGAGCCCTTGTTTCATTACGCCCTCCCGATGAGTATTCGTGGACATTGTTTTCTACCACAACCCGAGCGGCAGGGTCAACAGCGGCCGGCCGCGGTCCCCGGCGGCCTTGAACTTCCGGCACGTCTCGAATAGAGTAGGAAGCGATCATGAGCAACACGAAACGACCCGTATCCGGCTTCCTGGCGGCGTTCGCCGCCCTCCTTCTCGTCTCCCCGGCCCCGGCCCAGGCCCCCCCGGAGTGGACCTTCTTGAAACATTACGACCAGGGCCACCTGGCTCGGATCGCGCTCCCGTTGGGCGGCATCGGGACCGGGACCGTTTCCCTCGGGGGCCGGGGCGACCTCCGGGACTGGGAGATCGCGAACCGCCCCGCCAAGGGCCTCACCCCGGCCGGGGCGTTCTTCGCCATCCGGGTCAAGGCCGACGGCGGCCGGCCCATCCTCCGGGCCCTGCAGGGTCCGGTCGAGGCCTTCGAGTACGAAGGGCCCGAGGGCGTCAAGGACGCCGCCAACCCGGGCCTCCCCTGTTTCCGGGAATGCTCGTTCGACGCCTCCTATCCCTCCGGACAGGTCAACCTGGCCGATCCCGCCCTCCCCGTGAAGGTCCGCCTTCGGGCGTTCAATCCCCTGGTCCCGGCCGATCTCGAGTCGAGCGGCATCCCCGTCGCGATCCTGACCTACGAGGTCACGAACGCCTCGGACGCCGCCCTCGACGTCACGGTCTGCGGCTCGCTCCCGAACTTCATCGGCAACGACGGAACGAACACCCTGGCGAAGGGGAACCGGAACGCCTATCGCGAAGGCCGGTTCGTCCGGGGCATCCTGATGTCCTCGGAAGGCGTGGACCCGGCCGCCGAGTCCTGGGGGACCATAGCCCTGACGGCCCCCGTCGCCGAGGCCTGTACCTTCAGGACGTCCTGGCTGAAGGACGCCTGGGGGACGCCCCTGCTCGATTTCTGGGACGACCTGGCCGACGACGGCGACCTCGTCGAACGCGCCGCCGCGGGCGACACACCCCGGGCCTCCCTGGCCGTCCGGGCCTCCATCCCGGCCGGCGGCAAGAGGGAGTTCCGCTTCTTCCTGACTTGGCATTTCCCCAACCGATTCGCCTGGTCCGAGACGCGTATCGGCAATTATTACACGACCCTGTACAAAGACGCCTGGGACGCGGCCGAGAGGACCGCCGCCGAGGCCGTCAAGCTCGAGGCGGAGACGATCGCCTTCGTGTCCGCGTTCACCCGCAGCAACCTTCCGGATACCGTCAAGGAAGCCGCCCTCTTCAACCTGAGCACGCTCCGGAGCCAAACGCTTTTCCGGACGGAGGACGGGCGCTTCTACGCCTGGGAGGGCTGCAACGACAAGTCGGGATGCTGTTTCGGTTCCTGCACCCACGTCTGGAACTACGAACAGGCCATCGCCTTCCTTTTCGGGGACATCGCCCGCTCCCTGCGCGAGGTCGAGTTCGGACATGAGACCGCACCGGACGGCCGGATGAGCTTCCGGGCGAAACTGCCCCTCGGCGCGGAGCCCTGGGGCAAGGCCGCGGCCGACGGGCAGATGGGCTGTATCATGAAGCTTTACCGGGACTGGCAGCTTTCCGGGGACGAGGCGATGCTCACGGCCCTGTGGCCGAACGCCCGGAAGGCCCTGGAATTCTGCTGGATCCCCGGCGGCTGGGACGCGAACAAGGACGGCGTCATGGAAGGCTGTCAGCACAACACCATGGACGTCGAGTATTTCGGGCCGAACCCCGAGATGGAATTCTGGTACCTCGGGGCGCTCCAAGCCGCCTCCCGGATGGCCGCCCGCGTCGGGGACAAGGCGTTCGCCAAGACGTGCGCCTCCTTGTTCGCCCAAGGCAGTCTCTGGACGGACGCGAACCTCTTCAACGGCCGCTATTACATCCATAAGATCATCCCGCCCATGGACGCGGCTAACATCGCGCCGGGCCTGCTCGTGGGCATGGGCTCGACCGACCTTGCGAACCCCGACTACCAGCTCGGCAACGGCTGTCTCGTCGACCAGCTCGTCGGCCAGCTCATGGCCCACGTCTGCGGCCTCGGCTACCTGGCCCGGCCGGAGAACGTGCGCACGGCCCTGGAAAGCGTCCGGACGTACAACCGCCGCGATTCGCTCGCGGACCATTTCAACCCCATGAGAAGCTTCGCCCTCGGCGACGAATCCGGCCTGCTCATCGCGAGCTATCCGGACGGGCGGCCGGCCAATCCCTTCCCCTATTTCGCCGAGGTCTGGACCGGTCTCGAATACACGGCGGCCGCCGGCATGCTCTACGAGGGGCAGGTCGGGAACGGATTGAAATGCATCTCCGACGTCCGGGCGCGCTACGACGGGCTCAAACGCAATCCCTACGACGAGGCCGAGTGCGGCCACCATTACGGCCGGGCCATGGCCAGCTGGTCGGCGGTCCTCGCCCTGACCGGATTCCGCTATTCGGCCGTGGACGGGACCCTCGAATTCTTGGCCGCGGAGGGGACGCGGTTCTGGTCGAACGGCTCCGCTTACGGCACGGTCGAGGTGAAACCGGTCCGGGATAAGATGGTCGTGAAGGTCTCGGTCGCGAAGGGTCGGCTTCCGTTCAGGACGTTCATCCTGACCGGCTACGGAAAGGCGTCCTCCTTCCCGAGGGCCCACGCCGTGGATGCCGGAGAGACCCGGATCTTCGAAGTGCTCAAGGCCAAGCCGCGCGCCGGCGGCCGAAAGGAATAGGTTCTTCATGAAGAGGATCGGCATCGTCACCAGGGATTGCGGCGGCGTCAACGCCGCCATTCGGGCCGTCGTCCGGACCGCCTCGGCCCGGGGACTCGAGGTCGTGGGGGTTATGCGGGGCTACGAAGGCCTCATCCGGGGCGACTTCGTCCCCCTCGACCGCCGCTCCGTCTCCGGGATCATCAACCTCGGCGGAACCATCCTCAAGTCCGCCCGCTCCGAGGGGTTCTTCACCGACGAGGGCCAGAAGAAGGCCCTGGCCGCCGTGCGGGCGAAGGGCATCGAAGGTCTCGTCGTCATCGGGGGGAACGGCTCGCTCACGGGCGCCCACATCCTGGCGGACCGGTACGGCGTGCCGGTCGTCGGGGTCCCGGCGACCATCGACAACGACATCAACGGCATCGACCTCTCCATCGGCGCCGATACGGCCGTCAACGTGGCCCTCGACGCGGTGGACAAGATCCGGGACACGGCGACCAGCCTCGAACGCATCTTCGTCGTCGAGGTCATGGGCCGGAGCTGCGGTTACCTTGCCATGCAGGTCGCCCTGGCCGGGGGATGCGAAGAGGTCCTCCTTCCCGAAAGGGCGTTCGACATGACGGCCATCTCGAACGAGATCCGGGCGGGCAACGCCCAGGGCAAGGTCAGCTGGATCCTCATCGTCGCCGAGGGCGTGGCCAAAGCCGAGGACGTGGCCACGGCCATATCCTTGAACACGGGTCTGGAGACCCGGATCGCCGTCCTCGGACATATCCAAAGGGGCGGCCGTCCGACGGCTATCGATCGACTGCTGGCCGCCAAGCTCGGCCATCGGGCCGTCCTGACCCTCGCCGAAGGGGGATCGGACGTCTGCGTCAGCCTGAAGGACGACAAACCGGTCCTGATCCCGCTGGCGACGGCCATCCGGCCCAAGACGATGGAGATCGGCACCGATTACGATCTGTTGAAGGTCCTTTCCTGAGGCCCGTCCGGGCATTCCCCGATCCGGGAAAACAAAAAAAAGGCGCGGAATCCCTCGAGAGATCCCGCGCCCGTTGCGATCGGTTTGCGGTGCGCCGCTATTTCGCGGGCCTGAGCCCGTATTTCCTGAGCTCTTTAGCGATCGTCTTGAACTGCTTCGACTTGTAGATCGAGCCGGCCTTGACGCCGCCCCAGGTCGTGCACATGTGGCCGAGCATCTTGTCGGAGGGGAACTTCATGGAATAATCGATGAACATCTTGATGGCCTTCGTATCCCTAAAGGTGACCGGCAGGACCCGGAAGCCCTTCCCGATGAACATGTCGACCGATGGGAAGCCCGGCGTCTTCATCCGCTCGTACGTGCTCTCGTAATGCCAATCGCACATGACGATGTCCTTGGGGACCATGTCGACCGCGGGGTCGGTCTTGTTCATCGAGGCTTCCCATTCGCCGTAGGTGTTCGTCCCGTCGATGAACCGGTCGGCCCACATGAACATCTCGACGCCCTTTTCCCCGACGAGGTGGTCGTGGGCGCGGTTGACGGCGTAGGCGAAGCACTCGGCCGTGGTCTTTTCCTTGCAGCGCGGGCAATCGGGGTCGGCGATCAGGAAGACCTCGTCCATCCCGACATGGAGGCCGTCGGCCTCGAAGGCGTCGATGAGCTCGTCATAGAGGGCGTTGACGATCGGATAGAGGTCGGGGTGGAAAGGGCACCAGCTCCGGCAGTAGATGTCTTTGTTGCCCGGGTACTTCCCCGGGGTTTCGTCGAACTGGGGGTATTTCTCGAGCAGGGAGTAGGTCTTTTCCGCCCAGGATTGGTGGCCGAGGGACTGGAACTCGGGAATGAGCCGGATCCCGTGCCGGCGGCAGAGCCCGACGAGCTCCTTGACCTGGACCATGGACAGGGGATCGGGGCCGCGGAGCTCGGGATGGGAGACGTATTCGAAGTTGTAATCGACCTCGAGGACGAGCAGGTTGACGCCGGCTTTCGCCATCGCCGGGATCTCTTTCCTGAGGCCCGCCATGCTGGCCCCGGCCGTCCGGTCCAGCAGGACGTGGGTGGCGAAGATGAGAGGCTGCCTCGGAGTCGTCACGACGGCCGGCTTCGGCGCGCAGCGGACCTGGAAAAGGGCGAGGGCGGTCAGCGTAAGCCCGAGCCCGCCTTTGACGGCACTCCATGTTCTCTTGGATCGCATGTTTCCTCCTTTTAGGACGGACGTCCTTCCTTATCAGCCCTTTTTCTTGTAATCCGGAGGCACCTGGAAATCGGCCTCGCCCAAGTCGGCCGGGGCGAGCTCCAGGGTCTCGACCCGATAGGCCAGGGACGGCTCGGCGGGCCCCGCTTCGGCCGGCTTCTTCTTGATGACCTTCTTGGCCAGGCCGCCAAGGAGCCCCTTGGAGCCGCCGCTCCCCTCTTCCGCCGCCTCGCCCTTGGGCTTGTCGGAGGTCACGGTGTACTTCCCGTCGATGAGCACGGGATAGCCCTTGATCTTCTTCATCTCGGCCGCGGTCTTGGAGGCGTCGAACGAAGCCGCCGGGCGCCCCTTGGCCGCGTTCATGCTGTTGAGCAAAGTCATCCAGTTCGTGCCGAGGACGTCCTGCTGGAGCTTCTCCTGGTCGAGGCCCACGGCCTTCATGTAGCCGCGGAAATATTTCGCTTCCTCCGCCTGGGCCTTGACGATGGCGTCGGTGAGGGGCGTCGTCCGGACGTCGGTCTCGAGCTTGTTCGTCCCCTTCTCGCCGGTCCGGACGTTCTCCCAATCCACGATCCAGGAAACGACATATTTCTTCGTGGGGAAGCCGTTGACGTCCAAGGCCTCTCCGGTGTCGTCCACCCGGAACTCGCTCCTGACGATGCGGATGTCGCTCTCGGCGGGCTTTTCAGCCTTCTCTTCGGCTTTTCCTTCGGCCGCCCCCTCCTCCGCTTTCTCCTCCTCGAACTTCTTGATCGGCGAGACGGTGTACTCTTTCTTCTTGGGATCGAGCCGGGTGACGGTCAGCGCAGGGAGATCGGTGATCTCGCCGAAGCTGCCGGACCGGAGGACGGTCTTCCCGGCCAGGCCTCCCAGCAGGCCCTTGCCTTTGAAATCGTTCTGGGATTCGACCCATTGTCTCTCGGGGACGAGCCTCGTGGACTGGGTCATGGTCAGCTTGCCGAAGCCCTTGAACGTGACCTCGGACCGGCTTTTCTTGACGACGCCCGAGAAGGCCGGCGCCGCGAGGACGGCCAGGGCGGTCAGGAAGACAAGATGCTTTTTCATCGGAGTTCTCCTTCGGGAAAGGCGGGAATATTCATCCAATTCCTTATAGAAGGAAAGGGCCCCGATGTCAACTCTCGGGAAGCCCGGAAGGCAGACGCGCGGCCCGTTTTGTCGTATACTGGGGCCGAATCCGCCGAAAGGACGACGCCCGTGGCCAAGATCGTAACCATCATCATGGCCGGCGGTCAGGGAAGCCGCCTCTTCCCGCTGACCCAGGTCCGGAGCAAGCCGGCCGTTCCCATCGCCGGGCGATTCCGCCTCATCGACATCCCGATCAGCAACTGCATCCATTCGGGGTTCCGGAAGATCTTCATCCTCACCCAGTTCGCCAGCGAATCCCTCCACCGGCACATCTTCCTGACCTACCGCTTCGACAACTTCACCAAGGACTTCGTGACGATCCTCTCGGCCCAGCAGACCCTCGAGAACCGGAACTGGTACCAGGGGACGGCCGATGCCGTCCGGCAGAACCTGAAGTTCATCGAAAAGGCGGGCGACCTGGTCCTCGTCCTGTCGGGGGACCATCTCTACAGGATGGACTACAGGAAGTTCGTGGAATCCCATCTCCGGAAGCGCGCCGAAATAAGTATCTCCGTGACTCCCGTCGGCCCGGACAAGGCCCCGGAGCTCGGGGTCATGAGGGTCGACCGCCGCGGCCGGATCGTCGATTTCCACGAGAAGCCGAAGACGGCGGAGGAGCTCGAGCGGACGAAGGCCCCGGAGGACGTCCTGGGGCGGCTCGGCGACTCCGCGAAGGGATGCACGCACCTGGCGTCGATGGGCATCTACCTCTTCGATTCCGGCGTTCTCAACGACCTCCTGGCCACGACGACCTCCGAGGATTTCGGACGGGAGGTCATCCCCTTCGCCATCCGGGAGCGCAAGGTCTTCGCCCACGCCTTCGACGGCTACTGGGCGGACATCGGGACCATCCCGAGCTTCTTCGAAGCCCACATGGACCTCACCACGGCCCTGCCGCGGTTCAACTTCTACGACGAAGAGCGGCCGATCTTCACCCACGCCCGGTTCCTCCCGGGCTCGAAGATCCTGAGCTCGGATGTCGAGGAGTCCATTCTCTGCGAGGGCAGCATCGTCAACCGCTCGACGATCCGGAGCTCCATCATCGGCGTCCGGTCGCGGATCGGCGAGAACTGCCGGATCGAGCGGACCGTCATGATGGGGGCGGACTATTTCGAATCCGTGGAAGGCTTGCGGTCGAACCGGGCGCAGGGGATCCCCGACGTCGGCGTCGGGAGGGACTCGGAGGTCCGCAACGCGATCATCGACAAGAACGCCCGGATCGGCGCCGGGACGAAGCTCGTCAACGTCCGGAAGAGGACCTCGGACAGCTCCGACAATCACGTTATCGTCGACGGTATCCTCGTCATCCCGAAGAACGCCGTCATTCCCGACGGCACGGTGATCTAAACACGCCGGGTCCGGGTCCCGCGGCGGAGGCCGGGCGAGGCCCCTCCCGGCCGATCGCCCGCAGGAAGAGGGCTTCGAGGTCGGCCCCGGGACCCAGGTGCTCGCGCCGTTCCCGGAGCACGACCGCTCCCCCATGGATGACTATAACGTCGTCATAGACCTTCCCGACCTCCGAGATGAGGTGGGAGCTCAGGAGGACCGCGACCCCCGAAGCGGCAAGCTCGCGGACGAGGCCCCGGGCGCTCCGGATGGAAACCGGGTCGAGGGCCGCGAACGGCTCGTCCGCGATGAAGAGCTCCGGCGGGATCATGAGACTCTGGAGGTATGCGAATTTTTTCCGATTCCCTTGGGAATAGGACGAGACCCTGCGGCGGAGAAGGTCGGGCGCGAAGGGGAGCTTATCACACCACTCCAGGGCGCGCTGTCTCGCTTGGTTCGCGGGGACGCCGTGGAGGAGGGCCGTGCAGGCCAGGAGGTCCTCTCCGCGGGCCCAAGGAAAGAACGACGGTTGTTCGGGGACATAGCCGATGGCCCCGGCGCCGAGGGAGACCTCGCCCTCGTCCCGGCGCAGGAATCCAAGGATGATCCGGATGGTCGTGGATTTGCCGGCGCCGTTCTCTCCGAGAAGGACCGCGACCCGCCCCCTCTCCAGGGAAAACCCGACGTCGCGGACGGCCCTGACGGCGCCGAATCTCCTGGCGAGGCCCCGGACCGCCAGGACGGGCGAGCTCATCGCCCTTTCAACTCCGCCCTCCGGATGAACAGCGCCTGGAGGAGAAATAAGGACGCCGCCGCAGGGACGAGCCCGATCGCGTAGTGAAGCAGGGGGCCTGAGACCAGGGCGTTGGGGAAGACACCCGCGAGAGCGAGGAATCTCAGCCAGTTTCCAACGCCGGAGATCGTGCCGGACGCCAGGGAATCCAGAAATGAATGACCTCCCGCCGCGTCCTGGAGAAGGCCGATGAACGCGGCCGCCTGGGCGATGAACAAGGCCAGGACATTGGCTCCCCCCGCGAGGAAATGACCCAGCAGTCCTCCGAGCGCGACATAATAGACACCGGCCAAAAGGGAGGCGGCCGATCCGTATAGTTCGGAGGGCCCTCCCGCTAAAGGTCCGGGGCCGATGACCTGCATCAAGGAGAACACGATGAGCCCGTATCCGGCTCCCAGAGCGGACAGGACCGCGTTCTTCCAGAGGAAATACCGTTTGAAGCCCCCGCGGATGAAAAGGACGTTCTCGAGCGTGCCCCCCGCGGCTTCGCCCTTGAACATGTTCTGGGTCGCGACCAGGAAAACGTGGGGCAGAAGGAAGAGGAAGGTCTTCATGCCGGCCCTATACGACTCTTGGGCCCAGATGAACGCGACGAGGGCCGGCAGGATCAGCGACGTCCCGAGGACCGCCGGGGAGCGCCGGAGCTTCAGGACCGTGAGCCGGAGCGCGAGCCGGCCGAAAGCTCCATCAGGCATCGTTGGGCCCTCCTCGAACGTTCGCCCAGGGGCAGATGATAATCATCCCGATAGACCTCCTTCCCCCCGGCCAGGACGATCTTGCAGGGAAGGAGATCCACCTTGAGCCGACGGCGGATCCGCGCCCTTCCGTCACGGACCACGGGGTGGCGGAGGGAATATTTTTCGACGAACGCCTCGATGTCGGCTTCCGGGTCGCCGCAGACGCCGACGATCGGCAGGTCTATCCGATTCCGGCGGACGAACGCAGCCATCTCCAGGAGGTCATCGAAGCACGCCGGGCAGTTCGTCGAAAAGAACACCAACAGGGCCGGCCGCCCGTCGGCCGGCAGGGCTTCTTCCAGGGAGCCCTGAACGGGGCGGCCGTCACCCGGCCCCGCTCCGAAGCCGCCGAAGACAAGCAGGACCGTACAGCCGACGAGCGCCGGGATGCGTATCATCGGGGCGCCGTCCTGAAGACCCTCAGGTTGTAATCGTCGTCGATGGCGTAGACGGCATCTCCATCGAGGTCGATCTTCCGCACGACGGCGGGGAACTCGACCAGCCCGTCGAGGCTTCCTCCGCGGCCGACGAGATAGACGCGCCGCCCCGGCCCGATGTCCCCGTCCTCGGTGTAGTCGGGGGCGAGGAGTCCGATCCGGTCCCCGTCGACGGCCGCATCCCAGCAGAAGGCCTTGAGGACCCGGTTCGGCCCCGGGAGCGGAAGGGTGATCGACTTGAAAGCGTACTCGGGGGGGACGACGATCGGGGCGAGCGCCGATCCCGTCCCATCGAAGCGGCGGATGGCGTTGTCATCGCTCTTCCGGACGACATAGAGGTCGTCCCGCCCCCCGCCGACCATGACGTGGAGGTTGCGGAACGCATCATAGGTCCTCTCCCCCGATGAGCAGGACGGCATCCCTTCCCAGAGAAGCTCTCCCGCTTCGGAGTAGCAGTGGACCATCGGCTCGGATCCCCTGAAGCCGAGGGGGAGATGGGACACGGCGATCTTCCCCCCGCTCAGGGCGCGGATCTGGTCGGGGTCGAACGGGACCTTGAAGCCCCCGAGGTATTTTCCCGCCCTGTCAAGGATCTGGACCCGGCTGTTGAACCTGTCGGCGACGAAGATCCGGCCGTCCCGGGCGTCCAGTCCGGCGGGCGTGTCGAACTCGCCCGGACCCTGCCCTTTCCTGCCCAGGGTCCCGAGGAAGGCGCCCCCTTTGGAGAAAACGCGGACCTCGTGGGCTTCCGCGTCGACGACGTAGATCGCGTCCTTATCGTGGGAGATGGCTACCGGCCGGCCGAACGCGGCCTCGGCATCCGTCCGGAAATCCGTCTTGACGTCCAGGGCCGTAAAGCGCCTGATCTCCGCACTCCCCGCGGACGGAAGAACCGCCGCGAAAACGAGGCCGGTCAGGGCGAACGCGGCCGGACGAACCATTGTCCTTTTCATCGGAAACCTCCACCGGTCAATGAGAGAGACGTGAAAGGGGCCCCTTTTTTCTCAGGGGCCCCTTTCTTTTTTCAGGCCAGCACGAGGCACCTCCCGAGGCCGACGTCGCAGACCGTCAGATAGAGCGACGTCCTGAACCAGCCCATGTCCAGGTTGAACGCATTGGCCCGGCACGAGCTGTGGTTCCTGTAACACTCACCGCTGTCCCGGGCCTCCGCCAGACCGGGGAAGAAACACACGACCGAGAACATGACCAGCCCCGCGAGGGCGAGGGCAACCGCTTTTTTCATCGGAACCTCCTTTCGACCGGTTCCGATGCAACTTCCGTGCCTGAGCGGCGGCCGGACCGAAGGCAGGCTATCCTATTGACAAGAAATGGATTGTCCGGAAGACCGGGAGCCTCTTCCGAACGCCGCGCCCGGGCCGGCGCGGCCGGAAGCGCTCAGAATGAGACACGGCCCGTAAGCCGTTCAGAGGCAAAGGCTTCCGCGTGCGGATGAGGGCACAAGCTGTGAACCGGGATTCGGGGACCGGGACCGTCAGGCCATCGGCAGATCGATCTTTTTCTCCCGGGCGAACCGGATGGCCTCCTCGTACCCGGCATCGGCGTGACGGGCGACCCCCATCCCGGGATCTCCGGTGAGGACCCGCTCCAGCCGCTTGCCGATGGCCGGCGTTCCGTCGGCGACGATCACCATCCCGGCGTGAAGGGAAAGGCCGATGCCCACGCCCCCGCCGTGGTGGACGGAGACCCAGGAAGCTCCGTTCACCGCGTTGAGCAGGGCGTTGAGGACCGGCCAGTCGGCGATGGCGTCGGAACCGTCTTTCATCCCCTCGGTCTCGCGGTTCGGCGAGGCCACCGACCCCGTATCCAGGTGGTCGCGGCCGATGACAACGGGGGCGCTTATCTCGCCCTTCCGGACCATGCGGTTGATCACGGCGCCGAACTCGGCCCGTTCGCCGTAGCCGAGCCAGCAGATCCGCGACGGCAACCCCTGGAAACGGACCTGCTTCCGGGCCTTCCGGATCCATCGCGCGAGGGCCTCGTCCTCGGGGAACAGCTTGAGGACCGCCTCGTCTGTGGCGTGGATGTCCCTGGCCCTGCCGGATAGGGCCGCCCACCGGAACGGGCCTTTGCCCACGCAGAAGAGCGGCCGGATATACTCCGGGACGAAACCCGGGATGTCGAAAGCGTCGGCGACGCCGGCCTTCTGGGCCTGGCCGCGGATATTGTTCCCGTAATCGAAGGCCCGCGCGCCCAGCTTCCGGAGCTCGAGCATCGCCCGGACGTGGGCGGCCATGGCGTCGTAAGAGCGCCGGATGTAATCCCGGGGATCGTCCCGGCGCAGTCTCAGCGCCTGCGCGTACGGGATGCCGTTCGGGACATATCCGTTGAGCTCGTCGTGGGCCGAGGTCTGGTCGGTCAGCACGTCGGGGACGATCCCCCGCCGGACGAACTCGGGGACGACGTCGGCGGCGTTGCCGAGCAGGGCGACGGAGAGAGGCTCTCCCTTTTTCATGGCCGCGCCGGCGAGCTTCAGCGCCTCGTCGAGGCTGTCGGTCATGACATCGACGTATCGCGTGTCCAGCCTCCGACGGATCCTGTCGGGGTCGGCTTCGACGACGATCGCCGCGCCCTCGTTCATGGTGACCGCCAGCGGCTGGGCCCCGCCCATCCCGCCGAGCCCGGCCGTGAGAGTGAGCCTTCCCTTGAGCGTCCCGCCGAAATGCCGTCGGGCCGCGGCGGCCAGGGTTTCGTAGGTCCCCTGGAGAATGCCCTGGGTCCCGATATAGATCCAGCTGCCGGCGGTCATCTGCCCGTACATGGTCAGGCCCATGGCTTCGAGCCTCCGGAACTCGTCCCAGGTCGCCCACTTGGGGACGATGAGGGAGTTGGCGATGAGGACTCTCGGGGCCTGGTCGTGGGTCCGGAACACCGCCACGGGCTTGCCCGACTGGACGATGAGCGTCTCGTCGTTCCCCAGCCGCTTGAGGGACTCGACGATCGCCCGGTAGCATTCCCAGTTGCGGGCGGCCCGGCCCGTGCCCCCGTAGACGATGAGCTCGCGGGGCTTCTCGGCCACCTCGGGATCGAGGTTGTTCATCAGCATCCGGAGCGCGCCCTCCTGGGACCAGCCTTTGGTGTGGAGGGTGTTCCCGCGGTAGGCACGGATGGGCTTGGATGGGACTCCCGTTCGCTCGTTCATGCGCGCCTCCTCGACCGTTCGAATATATCATATCCCCCGGGACGACTTCAAAAACGGCTCAAAAAAGAGTTGACGGGGCCGAAAACACTAGTGTAGATTAAAGGAGGGTTTTCAAGGAAAAGGACACGGTCGATCCCCTGGGCCCGCGGCGGGCGGGGGGTCGTATGACGCCGGGGCGGGAGTATGAATCCGAGACCGATATTCGTTTTGAATCCGAATCCGCTCGAATCCGAGCTCCTGTCGCGGCTTTGCCGGCCTTACGGAACGGCCGTCGTCGCGTCCTCGCTCGAAGCGGCCGCGGCCCTGCCGGAGACTCCCGACACCCTGATCGCCGTCCTCGACGCTTCGGCCGCGGAGTTGCCGGCCGCTCGAAGCCTGTTCGGCAAGGCTCCGGCCGTCATCATCACCGGAAGCGACGATTCGAGGCTCCGGGCCATCGCCCGCAATTGGCCGTCCGACAGATACGTCGACACGTTCGCCCTGTCCCTCCCGGTCCAGGACCAGGCCCAGTTCACGAGGTCGCTCGAACGGGCGTTCGCCCATGTCGCGATGAAATCGGAGGTCGCCGCCCTCAGGAAAGCGCTCGATCTCAATGAGTCCCGGGTCCGGGACGTCTACGCCGAGATCAAGGAGGTCAAGAACCTCATCAACGAGAATTTCATCAAGGAGCTCGAGAAGCGGGTCGCCATCGAGGCCAAGTACGTCTGGTTCCGGAAGGAGCGGCAGAGGATCGAGACGGTCCTCCGCAAGATCTACGAGGCCAACGACGTTTCGAGCCTCCTCGATATCGTCACGGAGTTCAAGGACATCGTCCAGGCGGCCGGGGCCACGATCTACATCCTGGACGAGAACGAGACGCTCGGCCGATACCTCAAGCCCCTGGTCTGGGACGACACCTTCCTCACCCATCCCCAGTTCCTGAAGTACGTCACCCGCCTCGACGCCCAGGACTTCGCCGCGTCCGTCGCCCTTCACGGCCGGGAGATCAACGTCACCGAGCTTTCCTTCGACCGCCGCCTCTCGCGCCGATACATCGAGCATCTCCGGACCCCGCTGAAGAGCCTTCTGGCCGTCCCCATCCGCCACGACAAGGAGGTCATCGGCGTCGTCGAGGTCTACAACAAGACCTCGGAGGGGCAGCCCGTCCGGACCGGATTCTCCCGGGAGGACCAGGAGATCCTCGCGGGGCTGTCGGAGCACATCGCCATCGCGATGACGAAGCTGAACCTCATCCAGTACGACGCTCTGACCGGCCTGCTCCGGCCCGATCCCTTCTTCGAAAAGGTCTGCCAGAAGATCAGCTCCCGGGGGAAGCGCCGCCGCGAAGAGGGCCTTTCGGCCCTGGTCATGGGGGACGTGGACTGGTTCAAGAACTACAACGACCGCAACGGGCACGAGACGGGGAACAAGCTCCTGCGCGAGCTGGCAGGGGTCATGAAGGATTCCGATCCGCGAAGAGGACCTCCTCTGCCGCTACGGCGGCGAGGAATTCCTCTTCTTCCTGACGGGGGTCAAGAGCCTCGAGGACGCCTGCATGCTCACAGACCGCATCCGGAAGAAGATCGAGGAGCACTACTTCGAGTTCCAGGAGTTCCAGCCCAGGAACAACCTGACCATGTCCTTCGGCGTGACGATGTTTCCCGCGCCCGCGCCCGGACAAGCCCTGAATATCGCCAGGTCCGACCTGCGGCTCCTGGCCGGAGAGGCGGACATGGCTATGGCCGAAGCCAAGGGGAAGCGGTCCTTCGAGCCGGGGTCGGGAGGGACCGACGAACGGGTCCTCATGAAGAACAAGGTCTGCTGTTATTCGCGGGAGCGGATGGAAGAGATGCAGGGCCGGGCGATCCAGACCTACAAGGAGACGTCCTACCGGGAGAAAAGGAAGACCGAGCGATATCACGCGAGCACCCTGATGATGGTCCAGGAGAACGGCGGGTTCAAGGTGGCGAAGACGATCAACATGAGCCTCGGAGGGGCGAAAGTCCTTTCCGACACCCGGCTTCCCCTCGCCAAGGCCATCGACCTGATCATCGTGCTGGGGAATAAGGCGAATCGCGTCACGAGCGACGTCATCTATTCGGACAAAGCGGGCGGAGAATCCCCTTATTATTATTCCGGCCTGAAGTTCAAGGAGCTGCCGCCTCCCTGTCAGAAGGCGCTCGAGGAATACTTCCAGTCGCTAAGGAAGGCCGGGGCGCTCAACTGAGCCCGGGCCGCCGAGATCATCGAGGACCGACAGAGCGTACCGGTCTGCGGAGATCGTCCGTTCCTGGAAGGCCGCTCGGAGCGCTTTAGTTTCCCCGGCGAAGGCGGCAAAATCGTCCGCATTCGCCCAATTCCCGGTGCTCAGCCGCTCGAACAGCCCCCTCAGGACGGCGGCGTCGATGACGTCCAAGGTCACGGAGGGGATTCGCAGTGACCCCTTCTCGCACAGGTTCGAGGCCCTGAGAACGAGGTTGCGGAGACCCTCCTGGCCGTTGATGAGCTCCTGCTTGATGAAGAAGCGGTCCCTCGGCGAGTCCGTCTCCAGGAGCTTTCCGGAGAGCTTCCGGGCAATTTCAACGGCCCGGTCCAGGGCGTCCAGGATCCTCCCGGCATCCAGGACGGCCTTATCCCCCAGCTGAAAATAGCTGATCTCCCCGCTTCCCGAGACGGGTTCGATCCGACGCAAGTGTTCCAGGGTCACGGCCGGGTCCTCGGCCTTGGGTTCGGGCAGGGAATCCTCCGGCTTGAGGTCTTCGACCGGCCTGGACGCCTGGAGGAGCTCCTGTATTTCAGGGATGCGGGCCCGCCAGGCGCTCTCCCGCTCCGCTGCCTGGGGAATCTCGGGCCCGGGGCGGATCTCCGTCGCCCCGGCGAGGAGCGTCCGTATCCTCTTCAGCTTTTCCAGCTCGATGTCGAGATCGGGCGCGGCTTCCCGCCGGAGCTCCCTCCCATTCCCGGCAGGGGCAACGATCCCGAACCTCTCCTTCAGGTCGTTTTTCAGGAAGGCCGCTCGCTCCGAGGTCCGCAGTCTCAAAGACTCCACCTTTTGCTGGAGCTCCCGGACCTTGCCGATCTCCTCGACGGACCGCTTGACAAGGCTCTCGATCTGGGATTGGAGGTCGAGCGCCCGGGTGAATCCCGCCTGGATCTCGTCCAGGGCCGCCTGCCTTTCGGATTCGGATTGGACGACCATGGCCTGGAACTCCCGAAGGGATTCCCGTTCCTGGTCGACGTCCTTCTCCACGCCGTCGATCCGGACCCTGGCGGCTTCCTCCTCCTCCCTTATCCGGGCGGCCAGCTCATCGTGGATCTCTTCCTTCTTCCTGGCGAGAAGCCTCTCCAGCTGGCTTTCGATCTCCTGGATGACAAGAGAGGACTCTTTCTCGGTCTCCCGGGATTCAGACATTCGAAATCTCCTTGCCCCTGGCGGTATCATAATATCCGGCGTCCGGGCTGTCAACCCCATCAAAGCCCAAGGGCCTTTACGGGGGTACCCTGAGCCTTGCTTCTCGTCCCGTCTTAAGAGACGGGACATAGCATCGGCGAATGGGTCACGGCCGCAGCAAATCTCCTTGAATCCAGGCGGGCATATGGGGTATAAGGGAACTCATGAGGAAGCGTCCATGAGCAGGCCCCGGATCCTACTTGTCGGGGGGAATAGCGTGAATTCGCGGAAGCTGGCCGCGTTCCTGTCCGGCTTGGACCTGGACGTCGAAAGGTCCGCCGTCCTGCCCGAGCCCTCGGTCCTTTCCGGAGCCTCGGGCCGGGTCTCGCTCATCGTCGTCGAGGCCGAGGAACCGACGGAGGGGCTGGCGGAAGGACTCCGGGCGATCGGGGCGACCGAGCCGCGTCCCGCGATCATCGTTCTTTCGGCCGCCTCCCGGTCGCGGACCCTGCTCCTGCTCCTCCGGGAAGGCGCGATCGACCAGGTCGCGAGCCCCGGGAACGACGTCGCGGTCTATTCCGCCGTCAAGTGCGGCATGTCCCTTATCCGCCTGGCCGCCGAGAACGAGGTCTGCCGGAAGAGCCTGGCGAAGTCGAGGATCGAGAGGTCGCGGAACGTCCGCCGGGCGCTCGAGCTCGAGGAGATCTACGACACGACCCTCGAGAACCTGATGACCGCCCTCGACCTCAGGGACGTCGAGACGTTCGGCCATTCCCAGACCGTCGCCAAGTACAGCCAGGTCCTGGCCGGGTTGCTGGGGATCCAGGACGAGAAGATCCTCGACAACATCCGGAAGGGGGCCCTCCTCCACGACGTGGGCAAGATCGCCATCCCGGACTCCATCCTGAAGAAGCCCGGCCGGCTCTCGGACCAGGAATGGGAGAAGATCAGGCTCCATCCCGCCCTCGGTTACGGCCTCGTCAAGGAGATCAAGCTCGTGAAGGAGGCCGGGAACATCATCCTCTGCCATCACGAGAAATTCGACGGGACGGGCTACCCCGAGGGCCTGCGCCGGGAGGAGATCCCCATCGAAGCCCGGATCTTCGCCCTGGCCGACGCCCTGGACGCCATCACGTCGCACCGCCCCTATCGACAGGAGCGCGGTTTTGCGGCCGCCCGGGACGAGATCCTGGACGCACGCGGGGACGCAGTTCGATCCCCAGGTCGTCGACGCGTTCGGCCGACTGCCCCTCGAGAGATGGGAGAGGATCCGTTTCGAGACGACCCGGCTCCTGCCCTCGATCATCGACTACCACAGCCTGGCGTCCGGGAAATAGGCCTTCCCTTCGCCGCCGCGGCTTTGCGGGCGGCGACGACCCGGGGGATCCCGGCCAGATCGGGAACGACTTCCACCGCGTCCCAGCCCGCCCCGAACATCGCCCGGACCGTTTCGTCCTGTCCGGCGCCGATCTCGAGGACGAGACGGCCGCCGTGGCTTCAGAAAGCGCCGGGCCTCGCAGATGAGCCTGTCCGATGAACTCCGTGCCCCGGACGCCGCCGACGAGGGCCCGACGCGGCTCGTGGTCCCGGACCTCGGCCGGCAAGCCCGGCCCATTCCTCCCGGCCGACGTAAGGGGGATTGGAAACGATGACGTCGAAACGCGGCCCTGGGCGCCCGAAGGCCGAAAAGAGGTCGCTTCGGACGAACCGGATGCCGGGACATCCGTGGACAGCGGCGTTCGCCGCGGCCGTCTTGAGGGCCCGGGCGGAGATGTCGGACGCCGTGATGCGAGCTCCGGGAAGCTCGCGAGCCAGGGCGATGGCGATGTTGCCGCTTCCCGTCCCGATGTCCAGAATGGACGCTTTCCCTCCGGCCGGCGAAGCCGACGGCCTTTTCGACGAGGAGCTCCGTCTCGGGGCGAGGGATGAGGACGCCGGGCCCTACCCGGAATGTCTAGAGACCAGAATTCCTTCCGGCCCGTCAGGTAGGCCAGGGGACGCCCGCCAGCGCGCTGTCCCACCAGGCCGAGGAACTTTTCGGCGGCCTTGGCGGAAGGCCGAACGATCGGGGTGGGCATGAAAAACCTCTCTCGGCGATCCCCGCGGCATGGAGAAGAAGGACCCGGGCGTCGATGTCCGGCCGGGTCCCTCCGGCGAGCAGACGGACCCCTCGAAGGAAAAGCGTGTGAAGGGACTCAGGCTTCAAGATCGTCGGCAGGCTCCCCGCCCGTCGCTCCCCCGCCTCGGGCCGGGGACTGCGAACGGAGGGTCAGGGCCTCGGTCAGGTCGTCCAGGTCGCCGTCCAGGATCGCCTCCATCTGGTGGAAGCTCTCGTTGAGACGGTGGTCGGTGATGCGGGACTGCGGGAAGTTGTAGGTCCGGATCTTCTCGCTCCGCTCGCCCGTGCCGACCTGGGACCGGCGGTCGCGCGGCGATCCTCTGCTGCTGCTCGCTCTGGGCGGCGTCCAAGAGCCGGGACCTGAGGATCTTCAGGGCCTTTTCCTTGTTCCGGTGCTGGGATTTCTCGTCCTGGCAGGAGACGACCAGCCCGGAAGGCTTGTGGGTGACGCGGATGGCCGTGTAGTTCCGGTTGACGTTCTGACCGCCCGGGCCGGAGGCCCCGAAGGCCTCGATCTTCAGGTCCTTGGGGTCGATCCGGACGTCGATCTCGTCGGCCTCGGGAAGGACGGCCACGGTGGCCGTCGACGTGTGGATGCGGCCGCCGGCCTCGGTCTTCGGGACGCGCTGGACGCGATGGACGCCGCTTTCGTACTTCAGGGAGGAGTAGACGCGCTGGCCGCGGATATTGGCTACGGCTTCCTTGACGCCGCCGACGGGCGACGGGCTGACGTCCAGGACCTCGAACTTCCAGCCCTTGTTCTCGGCGTACCGGGAGTACATCCGGAACAGGTCCTGGGCGAAGAGCGAGGCCTCGTCCCCGCCGGCCCCGGCCCGGATCTCGAGGATGACGTTCTTTCTCGTCGAAGGGGTCCTTGGGCAGGAGGAGGATCTTGAGCTCGCCCTCCAGGGCTTTCTCGCGCTTCTCCGAGGTCGGCGATCTCCCCTTCGGCCAGCGCCTTCAGATTCGGGGTCGACGCCGGGATCGGCCAGGATCTTCCGCGACCCTTCTATATCCCGGCCCACCTTCTTATACTCTTCGTACTTGCGGACGACGGGCTCGAGCTCGGCGCGCTCCTTGGAGATCTCCCGGAGCTTCTGGGGGTTGACGAGGCAGGCCGGATCGGAAAGGGACAGGGTGAGTTGGCGGTACTTATCCTCGAGGTTCTTGAGTTCTCGGAACATCGCGGTTATTTCTTGGCATCGCCGTATTTCTTCCGGAATTTCTCGATGCGCCCGGCGCTGTCCAGGAACTTCTGCTTGCCCGTGAAGAACGGATGGCACTGGGAACAGATCTCCACGCGGATCTCCGATTTGGTGGACCGTGTCTTGAAAGTGTTGCCGCAGGCGCAGGTCACAAGGCACTCCTGATATTCCGGATGAATATCTTTCTTCATGGATTCATCTCCTCATTGAAGCGGCAATTATAGCAGATTCTCCGCCCGGACCGCAAAGCGCCGGGATCCCTTCGGCCTTCTTCCGGAAGCCCTCCCGGTCCACGACGAATTCCAGGCCCCTCTGGGCGGCTTTCACCCTCTCCCGGTAGTCCCGGGACTCGAAATATTCCTTCAGCGCCCTGTTCAGGGGATAGACCTGCTCCTCGGACCGCCACTCATAAACCGAGCCGTCCCTCCTCCTGAGGCAGTTGAGGTGAACGATCCAGGCCAGTTGTTTGAACGGCATGTGGCTGAAGGCCTTGCGGATGGCGACGACCTCGCCCTCCTTTCTCGGGATTCATGAAACGGAAGTACCTCGAGAACAGAAGGGCATTGTGAAAGAAGGCGGGGAAGGCCAGGAGGCAGTCCTTGCGGGTCAGGCGGGCGAGATAGATGAAGGTGTCCATGACCTTCTTGGACAGGCTGAGCCCCGGGCGCAGCTGTCCCGGGAGGGGGATGGACTTATCCGTGAATTCCTCGAGAGGGTTCTGGAGCGTCAGCCATTCCAGGACGAGGCTCTTCGGCGACAGGACGGCGTTGAGGCCGCCGAGCCGGACCTTGAGGGGATATTCGGCTTCCCGGATCTTGAGGTCGACGATCAGGTTCTCCGGGCTCTTGTCCTTGTAGAAGATCTGGAGCCTCTGGAGGGGGTACTCCCGGGAGTCCAGCTCGTAATCCAGGGGCCAGAGCTTCCTTTTCAAGGCGTCCTTGAGGAAGCTCCTCTTCTTCATGACCGCCAGGACCTCGTTCAGGGAATACCGGCCCAGGAAGAGGAAGCTGCCCTTACGCTCGGCCAGCGTCGCGAAGATCTCCCCTTCCTCGACGAGGGGGACATCCGTCCCGAACGGTCTGACCTTGGGGCCGAAGAGCTTCATGGAAGGATTCTATGCGATTTCCCCGGGCCTGGCAACCGGAACGACCGGTCAGAACCGGGTCGCCGGGGGATCCGGCTCGGAGCCCGGGGGCGCCGGGACGAAGAACGAGATGATGTCGTCCCCGAACGAGACGGTGCGCCGGAGCCGGAAGCCCTCCGTCTTGGGACGGATCTTGAAATAATGGCGGAGGATGAGCATCCCCCCTTGGCGGAGAATGCCGCGTTTCCGGACGACCTTGAGGGGATTGCGGGTTTCCAGGAGCCGGTACGGCGGGTCGAGGAAGACGATGTCGAACAGGACCTCGGATTTGGCGAGGTCGATGACCGCCCTGTTGAACTCCTTCTCGATGACGAGGGCCCTGTCGTCCGCCCCGCACGATGCGACGTTCGCCGCGATGACCTTCACGGCGGGCCGAAGCTCCTCGACGAAGACGACCCGTTCGGCGCCCCGGCTCAGGGCCTCGATCCCCACCGACCCCGTCCCGGCGAAACCGTCCAGGAACCAGCTCCCCGGGACGTCGTCCCGGATGATGTTGAACAGGGCGCCCTTGAGCTTGTCCTGCATGGGCCGGACGAGCGGGCTCCGGATGAACTTCAGCCTCCTCCCCTTGAAATCGCCGCCGATGACCCGGATCATTTGACGTGAGCTCCTAATAGGCGGCGACGAGCCGCCCCTGCCGCGTTTCCAGGCCGAGGATCCCGTAGGGAAGCTCGTACCAGTCGTCGAGCCGGACGGGCTCCGTCCCCTCGAGCTCGGAGACCGTGGAGATGATCATGTCCAGGAGGGCCGTCTGGATCCGCTGCTGTTCAAGATAGAGGCTCTCGAAGCGCACCCGGGCTTTCCCCGGCTGGGACTCGACGACCCCCGCGAAGGTGATGTTCATCATCGGCTTGATGAAAGCGGGGAGCTTGCGCTCCCGCAGGTCGATGACGGCCAACCCTTCGATCCTGTTCCCGGGGAAAAGCTTCAGCCGCAGGTCCTTCAGGATGTCCCCGTCCTCCGTATCGATCCGGTAAGCGATGTAGGCGTTCAGCTCGCGCTCTGAAACCGCGACCGAGCGCGGCCGGAGGGGGGGCGCCGCGCCACTCTCCGTCCGGATCATTTCGATGACCTGGAGGACCTTCCGGGCGTCGGCCTGGACCTCCGGCGCGAGCTCGGTGCCGAGGCCCAAGGAAGCCGCGGGCAGGGCCGCGCAGACGCCGGCGATGAAGGCTCCGATCCGCAGGATCCGCATGTCCCCCATGCTAGCAAAATCCCCCCGCCAAGTAAAACCGCCCTCCGGAAAAGAGGCTCCGCCATGGGGTTCTTCGGGGGGAGGAGAAGGACGGGGCCGGGGGCGACGCCGGATGTGTCAGTAGTGCGTCAGCGTTCCGTCCCTCTTCGCCTTGCGGATCGCGAGGCGGAAGGTCCAGAAGCCTAGCGGGAGAAGGACCGCCGCGAATACGGCCAGCGCGGCGATGCTCGGCAGGACCCGGGCGAACGTCGTCGAGGAGAGGAGGCTCAGGCGAAGGCCTTCGAGCGCGTGGGTGATCGGGAGAAAAAAGGACAGGCCGCGAAGCCATGGAGGAAGCACGGCCACGGGGAAGAGCAGTCCCCCCAACAGCCCGGATACGCTCCCGAAGAACCAGGAAACGGGGTTCCCCAGCTTATAGACGAGGAGGAAGCTCGCCGAAAGCATGCCCAGGCTCACGAAACAGACGGCAGTCAGGATGAGGACGACGAGGAAGGCCGGGACGTTGATGTGGCCCAGCCTCATGCCGAAGACGGCCACGGCCAGGGCGATCTGGACGGCGGTCCTGAGAAGGGCGAATACGAGCGGGTACAGGGAGGACCCGAAGAGGATGACGGGCATCGGGGTCCGGGTCACGAGCAGGGCTTCCAGCGTCCCGGAGACCTGGGCGCTCCGGACGACCTGGGGAAGGCCTTCCTGGAAGACCCCCAGAGGGCCGGAGAAGGCGATGCCGATCAGGGCGAAGGAAAAGTAGTCGCCGCCGTAGGCCGCAAGGGAGGCGGTGCCCGGGGCGATCAGCCGGGAGATGAAATAGAACGTCGCCGACGACATGAGGATGCCGACGACCGAGAAGATGAACGAGAACTTGTAGCTGGCCGCTTCGAGGAGGTCGCGATGGAGGAACGCCCCCATCTTGCGGAGCAGGCCCGGGCGTCTCTCGGCGGAACGGAGCCCCGGGAACAGCTTCACGATCTCCCCCGCTCATCCGGTCCGGGACCGTCGGGCTCTCCCGGCTCGACCGCGCCGTCATAAATCTCCTGAAGGGAGACGCTTCCGCCGCGGGTCAGGTCGGCCGTCCTGCCGGAGACCCGGATGCTCCCCTTGTCGATGATGGCCAGGTCATCGGCCACTTCGGCGGCTTCCGCCAAATTGTGCGTGGCCCAAAGGACCGCGCGGCCGTGGCCCTCGACAAGGTCCTTTTTGATGAACGCCCTCATCTTCCGGGCGGACCCGGGGTCGAGACTCCGGGTCGGCTCGTCGACGAAGAGAATGCCGGGGTTCGTGAGGAGCGCCCGGGCGAAGGCCAGCATCTGACGCTTGCCGGTGGAATAGGCGTTGAAACGCAGGTCCGCGACCTCCTCCAGGCCGGCCAGGGCCAGGATCTCGTCGACCCGGCGACGGGACCGTGCGCTCGGAATGTCGCTCAGGGCGGCGAAGAACATGAGGTTTTGCCGTCCCGTCAGCCGCCAATAGAAGCTCCGTTCGTCCCCGACGGCCAGGCCGATCGCCTCCTTGACCTTGCCGGGTTCGCGCACGACGTCGAAGCCGCCGACTCGGGCCTCCCCCCCGTCGGGAAGGACGAGGCTCGCCAGGATCTTGATCAGGGTCGTCTTTCCCGCTCCGTTCGGCCCGAGGAGACAGTAGCATCGGCCGGCCCCGACCTCAAGGTCGACGCCGGTGAGGGCCGTGACGAACTTCCTCCGGAAGGGGTGCGTCAGGAGCTCCCTGTATCCCCGGACCAGCGGGTACTTCTTGACGAGCCCGCGGACCGAGACGGCCGGGGCGCCGGGGGTTCCGTTCATGTTTCGATTTCCTTTTTCCTGAGGAGCCGGGCGAGCGGCTCGCCGAGCCGCCGGGGGTACTGGAACCAGGCTTTCGGGGACCAGGGGGCTACGTTGTACGTATCGGCGATCCAGTCCATGGGCGGGAAAAGGATCCTCAACAACGTCCTGGCGGCGAGCAGGGGCTTTCTCCTGGAGACGAGAGAAAAGAAGGTCGGCGTGTAATAAGGCATGGGAACATGGCTGGCTCGACGGAAGACCTTGCCGGGAGCCCAGAGGGCGGGCAGGAGAACGGATTCGAGCGCCCCCATGCGGAATGCCGAAACGATCCGGTTCGGGATCGTTCCCGGCCACAGGGCGTTCACGAGCTCGAGGCCGTGGCGGACAACGGCTTCGATCCCCTCCCGCCGCGCGATCCGCACGAGCTTGTCCCTGTCGATCTCCGGCCGCGACCCGAGCTCGGCGATGTCCGTGAGCCACATCAGGCGGGCATAGGAATGCTGGAGGGCGTGCAGGCACAGATAGCACAGCTCGTACTCCGGGGACATGATGCGGGCGACGGCGCCGTCCATGCGGATCGTCCCGACCGACTCCCAAAAATCATCCTCGGACCGGAACGGCACGTGCAGGCCGAGATATGCGAAATGGAGCTCGACGAGAAGGTCCCCCAGCCGATAGTAGGGCGCGAACGTCCAGTCGAGCGCCCGGTTCTCCGGATGGAGGCGGATGCAGCCGCGGGAATCGGGGACGTAGCCCAGCCCGCCGAGGATCTTTTCCAGTCCCGGCCAGTCCCCCGGATGGACAACGAGATCGATGTCCGTAAAGGGCCTGAGCCCGATGTCCGGATAGACCGTCAAGGCGAGGCGGGCCCCCTTGGTGACGACCGCTCTGAGGCCCGCGGCGTCCATGGCCCCGATCAGGGGAGCGATCCGGCGATAGAGTCGGGAATTGCGGATCTCGTTCCCGTAGTATCTCGTCCGGAGCGTGTCCAGGGCTTCCGGCGGCACCGAAGCCCCGACGGACCTGAGACTGTGGTACACGAGCGGAGAGACGCCCTCGCGGACGGCTCGCCCGACCAGCTCGTTCCAATCGACGGCGCCCGGGCTCAAGCCGCGGATCCGAACAAGGTCCTCGGCCGCCGGCGTGATGCGGGAAAGTCCGACAAGAAGCCGGTCGGTCACGGTCGGGGACTGGGCGGAAAGCATAGCGGTGATACTACGGGGATACGGCTTTGGGAAATGGCCCGTCCCTCGGACTGCGTCCCTCAGGACGGGGCCGTGGAAATCGCTTTCTAAAAAGATCGATACGTCAGTTCTTGATCGCGCTGGCGGGCTGTTCGTTCTGGCCCGGCGTCAGGGCGGCGCTGCCCGCGATCACGGCGGCGATGCCAAGCGGCGCGAGGAAGAAGGGGGGGATGCCCCGCTTGCAGACGACATAAACGATGTCGCCGGGATCGCAGGACTGCTTGAGGCTGATCGAGACGCTCTCCCCGACCAGGGCTTTCCTGACGGAAGTGCCCTGGACCATCAGGTCCTTGGCGTCCTGATAAAAATCGGTGGAGGGACCCTTGACGCGGATCCTGTCGCCAGCCTGCAGGAGGCCTCTTTCGATGAAGACCTCCGCCCGGGCGTTCGCCGGCAGGAACGCAGAGACGGGCCCGATCCGGGATTCCCCGTGGTCCTGCTGATCCTTGTTGACCGGCTGGATGGCTTCCCGGACCTCTTTCTCGTACGGGTTGAGCGCGATGGCGATCTTCGCCGTTTCGTTGGCCGAGACCCCGACCAGGTCGGTGGAGTTGAAACTGCCGTCCGGCGACGTGACGCCGAGGGCGTACAGCCCCGTCTCCAATCCCTGGACCTTGAAAACCCCCAGGCCGTCCGAAGCGGCGCTCTCATACATCCTGCCCGACGAGACGTTCTTGACCATGACGACGGCGCCTTCGAGAGGCGTCGTCCCGTCCTGGCCGTAGACGAACCCCAAAAGATTGCCCCTGGCAGGAACCTGCCCCTTCAGGACCTGCGGCGAATAGCAGACGAGTACCGCCGCAACAAGCCCAAGACAGACAACTCTACTCTTCATACGAATACCCATAAGATCCTCCTTAGTAAGCCCTTTTTAATCATAAGTCATTCAATTGCTGATGTCAAGCGGGATTGCAGGAGAGGTCGCCAGGCAAGCCGGAGGGGGGACACAGGGCCGCTGACGGCCCCAAGGACGAGGCTGTTCGCCCCGGCGGCGGCTTCCACCTCTGCCGTCCACCCGGCAGGCTCGAGGAAGCCTTCCCAGATGACCCGCCCGTTGAATTCGAGGCTCGCGAGGGGACCGGGGCCTTCCCCGGACGCCCCGAACGCGAGTTCCAGGGCGATCCGGCCGGACTCGAGAACCAGCGGGAAGGCCCGCTCCTTCCCTTTCGGCACGGGTGCGCCGTCGAAGATCTGTTCCCCCGGGGTCAGAGCCGCCCGGATGGCCTCGTCGGCGTTTTTCACCCTGGGGTCGTCGTTCAGACGCTCGTAGCCCTTCCGGACCTTGAGCAGGAGGCCGAGGCTCCCCGTCCCTCCGGCCTGCGCTTTGTCGTAGAACCGCTCGGCTTCATAGATGTAGTCGAGCTTCTGGAAGGCGTCGCCAATGACCTCGTACGTCTCGAGGAGATCGGCTTTCTGGGCCTCGGGGACGAAGACGAGACCTTGTTCAAGAGACGCGCCGAAGCGCGTGATGTCCCGGTACCGGTTCAGCCGGAAGCTCAGTCGAAGCTGGAAAGCGAGCGCCTTGAGGCCCTTGGCGTTCAGGGCCGGCTCCGCCGGGAGGACGTTCCGCTCCTTGAGGTATGTTTCGAGGTCGCCGATGGCCGTCGGACGGTCTTCCAGGGACAAATAGGCTTCGAGGTCGGCCTCCGCGCTCTCGAGGCTCCGCGTCTCTTCGATCCGGCACTTGGCGAGGTTGAGATAAGCCGACCGGCGCATGTCTGCGTATTCCTTCGGGTCGATCAGGCTCTCGCCCGCCAGGACCTGGAAGAACTTGATGTTCCTGAGTATGTCCAGGCAGGCCGAATAGTGCGCGGCGGCCTCGACGATCCGGAACGAATCCAGGGCCCGCTGGCCCGCCTCCGACTCCCTCGCGGCCGTCGCGTAATCCAGGCGCTCGGCACGGGATAGGGCCCGGTGCCTGGCCTCCAGGGAGAGGGCCTTCTCTCCGAGGAAGCGGGCATAGAGGCGCAATATGGACGAGTCCTCGGGCAGGACCGCATCCATGAGCGCATAATCCCGGGCATTCAGGTCCCAGACCTGGAGGACGACGGCCAGTCTTTCCTTATCCTTCCCGGCCAGCATCTTTTGCAGGATGTCGCGCGTGAAGACACGCTCCCCCGGGGACAGGCTCGGCCATCGCGATAGCAGGACCTTGCCGACCTCGAAGAAGATCTGGCCGTTGTGCCCGGTCAGGAGGGCGGCCTTCTTGAATTCCTCGAACCAGCTGACCGGAGCCGGAAGCGAGAGATAGGTCATGTAAAGGAGGGACTGGGCGAACTCGAAATGCGTCTGCAGGGCCCCGGGGTCGAGGCGGAGGGACCGTTCGAAGCTCGCGAAGCTCCGCTTGAGGTCGGCGTCGCGGCGGCCGACGTTCCCGATGTCCTCGATCCCCCGCTCGAAATAGGCCTTGCCGAGCTCGAAATGGACGAGGCCGTTCCAGGGGAAGTAACGATCGGCCCTCTCGAGCAGGCGGATCCGCGCCCCGGGATCGCCGGTCACGGACTTCGCCCGGTAATAGAGGTGGATGTTCGCGTACGAGCCGACGGCGGCGAGCCCGAGAAGCCCGAGGGCGGCCAGGATGAGCGCTTTTTTCATGGTGCGACCCTATGTCTTTCTGTAGAACGCCGTGACGAAGGTCAGGGCCAGGACGATCGAGAAGAGAAGCATGTTAGCGGGGATGTGGAGGTTGAAGTCCGTCAGGCTATGGACCAGGATGACGATGAGCGAGATGATCCCGCCGAGGGCGATCCCTTTGACGTCGGGATTCCTTCGTTCGCGCCAGGCGCGGAAGGAGACAATGGCGATATAGAGGGCCGCCCCGAGGAGGAGCGTGAAGCCGATCGCCCCGAGCTCCGACATGTATTCGAGATAATCATTGTGGGCATGGGTGAGGAGAAGCTCGGGCCCGGCGGTCTTCTCGTAGGCGGGGTAGACCGAAACGAACGTGCCCAGGCCGGTGCCGAACAGCGGGAAGGCCGCAATGATCCGGACCACGTTGCCCCAGAGGAGCGGCCGGCCTTCCCGGAGCAGGTCGTCGAGGGCGAAACGCTGGATGGTGGAACCGACGCCGATATAGAGGGCCGAGATGGTGACCAGGGCAAAGGTGATCCAGATGAAGTTCTTGAGCCACCGCCGCCGGCGGCCGAGCCGCCCGAAATGCACGGCAAAGAACTCGACGAACAGGATGAACACAAGGACCAGGGCGAAGATGCCGGACCGGGACTGGGAGAACACGACGCCCAGGGACATGACGACGATGGCGGCGAAGAGGAGGAGGTTCGGGACGAGGCCCTTGCCGGTCATATGGATGAGCTTCGCCTTGAGCCCCTCCCCTCCCAGGGACAGGAAGTCCAGCCTCGCGATGAGCAGTCCGATGGCCAGGGGGATGATCATCTCCAGGTAGCCGGCCAGATGGCTCCTATTGACGAAGGTCCCGGTCACCGAGCCCAGGCTGTAGATCTTCTTGTAGAAGAGGAGGCGCGGGTGGGCTTTGGTCAGCTCATAAAGCCCGTAGAACGCCTCGAACGCGCCCACCGCGACAAGGAAGGCGATGATCTTTCGGATCTCGCGGCCGCGGGTGACCGTCCTGACAACGAGGAATCCGACGAGGACGTAGGCCGCGAGCTCGAGGCCTTCCTGGAACGTGCGGGCGGGGACGACCGAGAGGCTCATAAGCCCTTTTCCCGTGAAGCCCGGCGCAAACGCCCTATGGAAACCATATGTCCCCGGCGACAGGATGCGGACCAGGAACGCGGGGAGCGGCACGATCTGGAAGACGAAAAAGGCGAAGAGGGCGATGAGCGCGGCGCGGGGAACCCCCAGCTTCGTTTCGAGGCGGGGGTTTATCGCGGGCTTGATGCTCGCCAGGACATAGGCGCCGGTCATCACGAGAACGGCCAGCTCGATGCCCAGGATCGACCATTCGTGGACCGACGCCATGGGGAGCGGGCTGAGGACGATCAGGGCCAGGAGGCCGAATTGGACGAACTTCGCCGCTCCCGTCGGCTCCGGGGCCGACCCCGGCCGGGGCAACGGCGCCCTGCGCGTGATCTTGAGCTTCATGGTTCTCCGTTCTCCGCCGCGTTCATCTTCCCGGCCTCAGGAAGCCGGGGATCCTCAACTTGAGCTTCTTTTCCTTTCCCGCCGGATCGACCGGGTCGGGATGGTACGGGATATCCCGATCCTCGATGACGGCCCGGGGATTGTCCGTGACGAGGGCCGAGGCGCCGGCCTCTCCGACGACCGCGGCGGCGACCGCCGCGGCGGCCGCGAGCCTCGGGGCCTTGGAATGGGTGTTGTGCCCGTCGCTCGCGATGAAATGGACGAGGCCCAGCTCCAGGAACCTCCGGGCCGCCTCTCCCGCCTCGAGGCCGTGGGCGTCCAGCAGGCTCCCGGCGTTCGCCTGGGCCAGCGCGCCCAGGTCGACGAGCTCGAAGAGCAGCTTCGGGAACCGGGCGAACATCGTGTTCCTCTCGGGGTGGGCGATGATCGGGACGACACCCTCGCTCATGAGCTCGAAGAACAGGTCCTTGGCCCCGGAGAACACGTGGTCGGGGGGGAATTCCACGATGAGGTACGCGCTTCCCGCGAGGGTCAGGCTCTTCCGCCGCGACCGGACCTCTTCGACAAGGCCGTGGGTGATGTGGACCTCCGCACCGGGAAGGATGGTGACGGCGATGCCCTCCTCCCGGAGCGCGACGGACAGTCGCTCCCGGGCCTCGTCGAACACGCCGAGGTCGGGGAACTCGAAGCTCCCCTTGAACAGGTGCGGCGTGCCCGCGATGTGCGTGATGCCGTCATCGCGGGCGATCCGGGCCATCGCGACGGCGTGGGCCAGGTCCTTGGCCCCGTCGTCCAGTCCCGGCAGGATATGACAGTGGAGGTCGATCATCCCTGGGCCCGCGCGTCCTTCCCGGCCTTGCCGCCGCCTCCGGTGTCCTTCGCTTCCGGCGCTCGCTTCCGGTCGTCCGGATTCGAGGCGTACTCGTATTGATAGTACTGGTAATACGGCACGGCGGCCCCCTGGCGACCGAGCTTGACCTCGTTGAATATGACGCCGATGATATCGGACTTGGCCTTGCGGAGCTCGACGACCGCCCGGACGAGCGGCTTGCGCGTCGTCTTGCCGGCCCGAATGACGACGACCGTGCAGTCGGCGAGCGAGCTGATGATGACCGGGTCGATGACGGCCAGGACCGGGGGGGTGTCCAGGAGGACGAAATCGAACCGGTCCTTGACCACCTCGAGGAGGTCCCTCATCCGCCTGGAGTTGAGGAGCTCGGCCGGGTTCGGGGGGTGCGGGCCGCTGGGGAGGATCCAGATGTTCTCGATAGCCGTCTTCTGGATGGCGTCGTCGAACGCGACCTTGCCCGTCAGGCATCCGCTCAGGCCGACGAGGTTCCGGGCCTTGAAGACCTTGTGGAGCCGCGGCTTGCGCAGGTCGCAGTCGATGAGCAGGATCTTGCCTTCGAGCTGGGCGAACGAGACGGCCATGTTCGCGACCGTGGCCGTCTTCCCTTCCTGGGGCAGGGTGCTCGTGAAGCAGATGGTCTTGGGCTGGCGCTCGGCGTTGGAGAACAGGATGGACGTCCGGACCGTCCGGTAATCCTCGGAGATGGAGAACTTCGGATACAGATGGTTGATGAGCTCGATATCGCTGACTTCGGGCATCGTCTCGGACGCCGGGGCGTTCTCCGCCCCGTAGGAATAGGTCCCGTAGACGTCCCCGCGCTTCTTCGAGCTGTCGGGCTCGAGGAAGGGGATGATGCCGAGCGACGGGAGGCCGGTGAGCTTTTCGGCGTCCTCGGGGCCCTTGACCGTATTGTCCAGGTACTCGGCGAGGAAGACGAGGCCGAGCCCGCCGATGAGGCCGACGAGGAGGGCCATGAGGAGGTTGCGCCTGGTGTCGGGCGTGAACGGACCGCCCGGGACGAGGGCCCGGTCGATGATCTTGATGTTGCTCGTCCGGAGGCCTCCGAGCCTGGCCGAGACGAGCGTCTCGTTCTGCTTCGCGGTGAGATTGTTCAGGAGGTCCCGCATGTTCTCGACCTCGATCCGCAGGCTGTTGTACAGGATGGCGTTGCTGTCGGTCCTGGACACCTCGGTCCTCTGCGTCTCCAGCATGTTCTGGAGGGAGGCTTCTTTTTTCTGGGCGGACCGGAAATCGGCCTCGCCGGCGTCCACGGCCTTGCGGATCTCGCTCTCGAGCTCGGACTTCATGCTGTCCAGCCGGGCCTTGAGCTTGACCATCTCGGGGTAATCGGGCTTGAAGACCTTGATCTTCTCGTCGTACTCGTTCTTGGTCTGGGTGTAGGACGTCTTGACGCCCTGGATGAGGGGATTGTTGATGAACTGGGGCAGGGTGTCGACGCTCAGGCCCTTCAGCTCCCGGAAGAGGGATTCCTTCTTGATGCGGTCGACCTGCGCTTCCGTCAGGGCCGAGCTCACGTCGGCGAACTTGGTGACGACGGAGCTCTCGTCCTTGTTGAGGAAGAGGAGCTTCTTTTCCTCCCCGTACCGCTGGAGGTCCCGTTCCTTCGCGCCGAGGTCCTCGCGCAGCTTGGCGATCTCCTCGCTCAGGAACTCCGAGGCTTGCTGGGTGGCCTCGTACCGCGTCTCGATCGAGTAGGTGATGAATTCCTCGACCAGGGCGTTCACGACGTCCGCGGCGAGGACCGGATGCATGGACGTGTAGCTGACGTCGACGAGCCGGGTCTCCTCGACGGGAGAGACGCTCAGGCCGCCGAGGACCGTGAAGGCGTAGGCCGAATAGGGGCTCGGCTTGTACAGGGGCTGCTCGCCTCCGGCGGCGGCCTTCTTCGAGCCGAAGAGCCAGCGCAGGGTGACGAGGTCCTTGACGCCCTTGAGGGGGCTCGGGCGGGGGCGCGCCGCCGCTTGGAACTCGGGCCGGGCGGGGAAATTCATCTTCCGGGCCACCCGCTCGGCCAGCGACCGGCTGGTCAGGAGCCTGAGCTGCGTGCTGAAATAGGTCCCCAGGTAATCGGACCGGTAATACGCGCCGGAGCTCAGGATGTCCTGGATGTTGAGCATGTTCGAGCTGGGCTCGTCGATCATGATCGTCGCCGTGGCGCGATAGAGCCGCGTCGCGGTGAACGAGAAGATCGCCACGAAGACGAGGAGGACCGCCGTGAAGGCGATGAGGATGTTCTTCCTCTTCAGGACGATCCGGACGTATTCCCGGAGGTCGATCTCTTTTCTTTCGAGCGTTGTGTTCATGGCCGTGTTCCTTAGAAGAGGGATTCCGGGACGTAGACCGTGTCGTTCTCGAGGAGCGGGATGTCCGGCTGCTTGTTGGAGAGGATGCGTCTCGCGTTGACCTTGATCTCCTGCTCCTTGCCGGTCTCGTCCTTCCGCTTGATGACGACGCCGCCCCGCGCCGCGCGATCGGTGAAGCCGCCGGCCTGGGCGATGGCCTGGAGGAGCGTCGGGATGGCGGACTTCTTGACCTGGAGGGCGCCGGGGTTCTTGACCTGGCCGAAGACGTAGATGGCCACGAGCTTGTCCACCGGGATGTTGACGATGTCGCCCGCCTCCAGGGGGACGTTGAGCTTGGCGTCGCCCTTGAGGAAAAGGTCGTCGATGGAGATACGGAGCGACGTGCTCGTCCCGTCGGCAAGCTGGCGGATGATGATGATGTCACTGCCCGCGTCGCGGGTCAGGCCGCCCGCTTCCGAGACGATCTGCATCAGCGTCAGGCGGCCGAGGAGCTGGTAGGGCCCGGGCTTTTCGACCGCCCCGAGGACGGAGACCCGCTTGCTCTGGTACTCGCGGATGAAGACGGTCACCTGGGGGTTCTGGACGTATTTCTCCCCGAGGAGATCGGCGAGCTTCTTCTCGAGCTCGGACTTCGTCAGGCCGTCGACGAGCACTTCGCCGAGGAGCGGCAGGGTGATCTTCCCGTCCTCCGAGACGCGGACCGTCCGGCTCAGCTCGTCCGCCCCGAAGACGCTGATCTCGAGGAGGTCCTTGGGCCCGACCCGGTATTCCTGGGTGAATTTCTCCTGCCCTGACAGGAGGACGGCACACAGGGCCAAAAGACCCGCCGCCGCGAACTTGATCGATCTTGCGCCCATGTCAAACTCCTTGTTGAGGCGGTTAAAAATCCTGGGTCAGGCTGAGCCCGATGAAATTCCTGTTGATAGTGAACCCGGGGGCGTTGGAGGTCCGCTCCAGGATATTGTAGCTCAATTGAATGCCGGTCTTTCGGAGGAAGAATATCGAAAGGCCGATCGATATGCGTCCGGTGGGTGTCCCGCCGGGAGATCTCCAGAGGGCCGGCCTCGGGAGCGATGATCGGGAACGGCTCCGGGTATTGGAGCGATCCGTACCGGAAGTCGTAATCCAGCCTGAACCGCCGGGTCAGATAGAACGAGATCCCCGGGCTGACCCTGTTCTCGACGTAATAGAATGCGTTCTCGAGGTAGGAAAAATAGTTGTCGCGGCCGAGTCCGAATCGCAGGCTGAACCGTCCGAATCGGAAATTGATATCCGTATCGGCGACGAGCCCGGAAAAGCTCTTGCGTCCGGCCTCCTCGGGGACGAATTTCTTGTAACCGAGGGACAGCCTCCCCCTCGCCCGGCCCATGAGCGGGAAACGGATGCCTGCGGCAACTTGGACGGAGCGGGAATCCCGCCACCGGGAAGAGGGATGCTCGAATTCATATTTCGTGGCGCCGGCCGTTACAAAGAACGAACTCTGCGAGAAGACCGGATAATACAATTCGACGCTTCCCGTCGTTTCCTTCCGGTTCAGGGTCCTCGAAAAGAGGGCCTCGAACTCGGGAAGGATGACGTCCCCGTAAAGAAAGCGGTCGATCGTCCCCGTCACTCCGATGGACGTCCCTCTCGGCGTTTCATAGAAGAAGCTGGCCGTCGTGCCCTTGGTCGTATCGGTGACGAGGCTCGAGAATTCACTGAGGATCCTCCGCAGATGCTTCCGGAAATGATACTCGCCCGACAGCGTGAACCGGTTGAACAGATGCAGACGCGCCTTCGGGGCATAGCTGTTCGTGAACGTCCTCAAGCGCGTCTGCCTGGCATAATAGAGATATTCAGGATTTTCGGTAAACGAAAGGATAAGCGAGCGGCCAAACAGAAGGAAGCCCTTGATCTCCGGTGAAATGGTGCCGGTGTAATCCTCCACGGGGGTCTTTCCGACCTGCTGGTAATAGACGTTGTTGTCGTATCCGATGTTCTTCAGCTGGAGCGCCGGGAGGAACCGGAACGGCCCGAATCTCAGCTTGGCCCGGGACGTAATGTCGTTCCGCTCGGCCTCGAAACTGACGTAGTTCTGTCCGAAGGCGGGCGCCCAGAGAACCGCGAGCAGGACTGCGGCGACGCAAAACCGGAGCTTTTTCATTGGACGATCTGTTTCGCCAGGAAATAGGCCAAGGCGGCGACGACGACCCATGGCCAAATGTTCTTCCATTTTGACAGAAGGAATCTTTTCATCGACGAAACCCGGAATATCGACTTCGGTTCTATGAATGGACCTGGGGAATCCCCCGGAAGACCTTCATGAAGGACAGCCTCTTGACGAGGGCCAGGATCAGGTCGCCGTGCCAGTCGAAATCCCCTTTTTCGCGGATGATGGGGATGATCCCGTCCGTCTGGGCCAGATAGAAGATCCGTTCCATCTGGGCGTCGGTGAGCCGGGCGCAGACCCTGCGCGCCATGCGCCCGAGGACGATCTCCCTTTGCATGGCGGCCCGCCAGGCCTTCTCGTACCCGGCCAGGTCCTTCGCCGTAAAGCTGTTCCCGGCGAAGCACCCGCCGTATGACGTCCGCGGCGATGTCGGCCCCCATGAGCCCGTAGGCGACTCCCCCGCCCGTCGTCGTCTTGACGTGGCCCGCAGCCTCGCCGATGGCGATGACCCGCTCTCCGTAGGTTCTGGAGAGCAGGCCCTGGGCGATGGCCTTGTTCCTGATCCCCGGAGGCGCGGAGTTCCCGAACCGTTCCGGGAAGATCGTTCCGACGAGCCTCGCGAGATAGGCCTGGGGCTCGCGCCGGGTCAGAAGGCCGACTCTGAAACGGGCCGGCCCCGAAGGGACCATCCAGGCAAAAGCCCCGGGCGCCACGTCGCGTCCGACGAAGATGGCGGCCGCGGCGGGGTCGGGCGTTTCGATCTCCACCTGGGCCCCGTTCAGAAATTCCCTCGGCCTTCCCAGTCCGAGCTTCGCCTGGAGCCCGTAGTCGATCCCGGAGGCGAGGACTGCCATCCGCGCGGAATAACTGCGCCGGCTTCCGTCCGCCTCCTTGGCGCGGATCTTGACGCCATCCGTCGGAGACGATGACGTCCTCGGCTTTCACGGAGAGCTCGATGTCGGCTCCCCGTTCCCGCGGCGCCGGCCGCGAGATTCCGGTCGAACCGCTCCCTGTCCACGACGTAGGCGAAAGGCTCGGGATGCCTGTAGACCACGGAAGTGCCGAAGGGAGAGACCAGGCGCACGGTCTGGAGCTCTCCCAGGGTGGAGTCCCTGTCCAGCCCGAAAGAGTCGAAGACCTCTTTTCCGATGATCCCGGTGCAGACGACCCTGGAACCGATGCTTTCCTTCTTCTCGAGGAGACGGACGTGGAGCCCTGCTCCGGCCAGACGGGCGGCCAGACGCAGCCCGCTGGGCCCGCCGCCGACGATGAGAACGTCCGAACTCTTCATTTTTTGTCTTTATTTAAGCGATTCACCCGGGGAATGTCAACACGACCGCCCGGCCTCGGTCAGATCTTCTGCGACCTCGACTCCCATTTTCCTCTGAACGTGATCCAGAACGAGAGAACGATGAGCTTCAAGTCGAGCCAGAAGGACCTCTTCTTGATATAGACGAGGTCGTAACGGAATTTCTTCCGCCGGGGGGTCTCGCCGGGCAGATAGACCTGGGTCAGGCCCGTCAGGCCGGGCCGGACGGCGTGGCGCTGATGGTATCCGGGGATATCCTCGATGGCCCGGGTATCCGGGTCTCCATGGACCTCCTTCTCGTTGGGCCTCAGGGCCCGGGGGCCGACGAAGCTCATGTCGCCCTTGAAGATGTTCCAGAGCTGGGGAAGCTCGTCCATGGCCGTGGCCCTCAGGATGCGGCCGACCTTGGTCACCCGAGGGTCGTTGGCTACGGCTTGGACGGCTCCGGTCCCCTTCTCCGCGTCGGCGATCATCGAGCGGAACTTCAAAGCCTTGAAGATCCGGCCGTTCTTTCCAACGCGTTCTTGCCCATAAAAAACGGGCCCCCGGTCCTGGATCCATATCAAGAACCCGAAGAGGAGCCAGAGCGGCGAGGACAGGACAAGGCCGACGAAAGACAGCGCGATATCGAAGGGGCGCTTGAAGAACAACGCCCGAGCCAGCGGACCGGGGCGCGCGCGGTTTCGCCGCAGGAACATCGTCCCCAACACGGCCGCGACCCCGGCCGTATCGACGCCCCAGTCTATAGGACTGCCCTTCCTTCTCGGGACGAAGCTCTGAAGGTACTCGTCCAGGAAACCGTAGGCGATGGAGATCAGCCCCGCCCTGAGCGCCCAGGCCGGGTCCCACTTCCGGACGTCCGGTCCCCGGAAGGCCCTGATAGAGCAGATAGAGCCAGGACGCCGTATTCCAGGAAATGGAGCGATTTCCGGAAGACGATATAAAAGACGTCTACGGCCCCATAGGAGGCGTGCGGGAACAGCCATAGGAACACGTGCTGTCGAAATCGTGTAGATTAAACTGCTGGCCAGGGCGCGATTCCCGACGGGAAAGAAGAACGCCATCCAGAGGACCGGCAGAAGCCAGTACTTGAGGAACCGTTTCGTCGGGCTCATGATCCTTCCCCGGCTCGGGCGATGGATTCCAGCAGGCATTCATACCGGTCCATGATCATCTTCCGGGAGAAGTTGTCGACGACGTATCGACGGGCGTTCGAGGCCAATTCCCCGCGCGCGCCGGCGTCGCGTTTCAGCCTGAGCACGGCCTCCCTGATCCCGGCGACATCATCGGGCGAGGCCACGTCGCCGCAGCGATGATCGCGGATGAGCCGGGCGACTTCCGAATCCCGGGGCGCCAGCGCCAGGACCGGCCGTCCCGCGGCCAGGAAGTTGTAGAGCTTCGACGGAACGGACATCTGCGATTTTTCCGCGTCCAGGGGGACGAGGAGGATGTCGCTGGAGGCCAGGAGCCGGGGCAGGTCTTCGTAGGGCTGGAACGGGAGGAATCGGACGTTATCCGCCCCGAGATCCCCGGCTTTCCGCTCGAGCTCCGGCTTCTTCAACCCCTCGCCGACGATCACGAAGACGACGTCCCTATCCTCTTTCATGGACACGGCCGCCTCGAGGACGCGCTCCAGGGCCCGGTTGCTGGAGATGCTGATCGTCCCCGAGTACATCACGACGAACTTGTCCCGAAGGCCGTACTTCCCGGAGACGGGATTGTCCTTGGAAACGGGCTTCAGAAAATCGGTGTCCACCCAATTCGGGAGCACGCTCAGCTTTGCCCGGGGAACCCCCTTATCCAGAAGGTTCTTCAGGAAGCCCTCGCCGATGACGATGATATGATCGGAGATCCGATAGACCCACTTTTCGAGGCCTTGAGCGAACCTGATGGCGGCGCGGTTCCTCAGGATCCCGGATTCGATGGATAGGTCGGGATGGATGTCCTGGACGTTGAGCACGACCCGGACGCCCCGGAGCTTCGCGGCGAGGAATCCCGTCAGACCGAGCTGGAGGGGCGGCGTGCGCAGGAAGATGATGTCCCCCTTCCGGAGCGTCAGGGCATTGAGGATCGTCCAGGCCGTATAGATGTTCCAGGCGAGGAGCCGGGCGATGGGGTGTGGAGCCGCATTGGTCCAGAACCTCTTGACAACGAACCCGTTTTCCCTTCGTCGCGAGCCAAAGAGCCCTTTGAGCTCCGGCGGCCGCTTTCTCGGGATGGTCGTGACGACTTCGACGTCATGCCCCCGCGCGGCCAGGTCCGAGGCCAGCTCGTTGATGAGGATCGGCGCACTGCCGAAGTCAGGCAGAAAATACATGGTGTGAATGGAGATCCTCATTTCAGCGCCGCCGTTCTTCGGACCCCGCGGGATTCTCCTGGATCCATACCCACACGTAAGCCATGGCCGGGACGAGAAGCAGGAGATCGACGCCGTAGAACGCCGCCGTCGATTCGAAAAAGCTCCGGCCCGTCAGGAACCCGATGATCAGGATGGATTGCATGAGCAACGGCAGGTCGGGCCCCGTGACCCGGCGAACCCTCATCATGATCCCGGACCTCAGGATCAGAACCCAGACGGCGATGAGCGCCGCCAGGAAGAGCGCGGCCCCGATGACGCCCGCATGGATGGCCGAATGAAGATAGGAATTATGCATATGTTCGGAGTTGAGCATCAGTCGGTCCGCGTGAAATCCCCAACCCAGGAAGGGCGAATGCTCTATCTGGGCCAGCCCCTTGCGCCACGTATAGTCCCTTCCCGTCAGGAACATGAGATTCTCGACATGGCCATGAAGGCGCCATTTGATGCCGGAGAGGTAGATCAGGTAGGTCGCCGCGGGGCCTGCCAACAGGAATCTCCAATCGATCCCGAGGATGAAGACGAGAAGCGCGCTGGCGATCGCCAGGCCCAACAGGGACGTCCGCGAACGGGTCTGGGCCAGCATGAACAGGGCCGGCAGGAGCAGAATCCCCCAGAAGAACTTCCGTTTCCCCTGCCGGCAGATGAGATAGGTGAAGGCAATGATGATCGTCACGAGCGCGAAACGGCCCACGCCGTTGGCTCTCATGTCGCCCAGGTTGAAAGGAAGCCGGTAGAACTGGGAAAAACGCTGGTCCGAGCCCCCGACTCGAATCAAGTCGGGAAGGATGGCAAAAGCGATGATGACGACGATGAAATTGTTCAGGACCAGGATCTTCCTCAGCACGGCGAGCGGAGCCGGCATCTCTATCGCGACCCAGATGACGAGCAGGGGCGCGACGTACTCGCCGGCCCAGTACAGAGCCGTCATCCGGTTCGGAGAGAGAAAAACGGAGGAGACGGCGCCGACCGCGAAATAAGCGAACAGGAAGCCCGTGGGCATCCGCAAGAACGAGAATCCAGGCCTCTTGACCAGCATCCACATAAGGCTTAAATAAACGGCGAAGAGGGGAAACAGAGCCCTGACGGCCTGGAAAAGGTTAAAGGATCGGAGAACCCCGCGCCCTTGAGATTATAGATCCCCGTGAACATGCCTCCCCAGACGAGCAGCCACAGGATCGCGATGAAGTTCATATCCCTAATGATCCTTCGTGATCAGGTCCGAAAAACTCTTCCGGTTCATGACGCGCTCATAGATATCGCGCATCCGCTCGCCGAGTCTGTCCCAGGCATAGAATTCCCGCGCCCTTTTGCGCCCCGCTTCTCCAAGTCGTCTCCCCAGGTCGCGGTCCGAATAGAGCGCCTCAAGGGCCGAAGCCATTCCCCCGACGACGGACTCGCGGCTTTCGGGGGCGATCTTGATCCCCCAGTCCGGTCCTCACGTGCGCTCCCGGGCCGCCCGAATCCAGTACGATGACCGGTATGTCCGGATCCCATCGCCTCGACGACAACGGCTCCTCCTCCGTCCCTGAAGCTCGGGAAGAGGAAAACGTCCGACGACCGCATGTTCGCCAGGACATCCCGGCGCGGGAGCCAGGGAAGGATCCGGACCTTGGCCTCAAGGCCAAGGAGAGAGATGAGCCGAAGAAGCCGTTTCTCTTCCGGGCCGCTCCCGATGATCATCATCTCGGAAGCCGGGCATCTTTTGGCGAAAGCGCCGAAGGCTTCGACGGCCAATGAAAACCCTTTCAGACGGTGGAGTCTTCCGGCCGTAGATGACCTTGAACCGATCCCCGCTTCGGCCGGTCTTAGGCCGTCGTCCATGAGATCCTCGGCGGCAATCCCGTTCACCGGGAAATAAATGATCTTATCCCGCAGCCTTTGCGGCATCCGCGCCTGCGTTTCCCGATTACAGACGAGAACGGCGCTGGCTTTCTTCAGGCATCTCTTACGGACCCGCATCCTGCGGCCGATGCCCTGGGCGAAATTCCTGGTGGACTCCGCGAATCTCCCGTACAGGGAATATTCCCCGAGAAGAGGTTTCGGCGTTCTCTGGCCTCCGCCCACGGGTCCCCAGACGAACGGGACCGGAAGGAACGCTCCGATGAAGCTCGGGATCCAATCGTTGCCGAACGTCAGATGATGCGCTAGATCGAAAGCGGACCTCGCGGTGCAGCTTCGCGGCCATTCTCCAGGCCTGGATCTGCCAAAGATAATAATAGATCCGTTGTCCGAACTCGATCCTGTAGAGCCATTTCAGCGCCTTGGGCAAGTTCGATGAAGACGAACCGGACGTTCGGCAGGGGCTTCCCGGCCAGAGCCGCCGATATTCCCGCCTCGTTGTATCGATGCACGATCACCCAGAGCTCATGGAACCGGGCTAACTGTTCCATGAGCCTCCATCCCGTCAGGTCTTCTCCCGGATGGAGACCCAGTGATCCCGAAGGGTTGCATGCATAAGCGGAAACAAGAACCTTCATAGTCTAGTGCCTATCACTTCGCGAAGGGATTCCATGTTCAAGAAAGCCTCGTGCTGGAGCCAGGGGTGCCGAGTTCCATGAATGAACCCTTTAAAACCCACCCGTTGCCAAGCCCGCCAGGTTCCCAAAGAAGCGCAGAAATTGATATGCATTCAACTTCCGAACCGCAAGACCGAGGTTCAACGAGGCCCTGAGCCAGAGCGCAAAGACGCACCGGGCCACCGAGAGTTCCGGATTCTTCCTAACGAAATGGAGCCGATTGCGGACCTCCCGGCGCCCAAAGACGAATCCGCTCCCTCGGCCGTGGGCCGCGGGAAGATGGCGATAAAGCGAGTCGGGAATCACCAACAACTGAAATGATTTCCCGACCCTGTAGCTGAAGTCGAGGTCTTCCAGATAGCTATAACCGTCGAACCATTCGTCGAACCGGAACGACTCGAGAACGCTCTTCCGCCAAACCACCGCCGTCGACGGGAGCCAATCGGAGTGCGTCACGGCCTGGACGGAGCCTATCATCGTCTGAAAGCCCGAGGGCATCACGACTCCCTTCCGGGGGCCATAAAGACTAAGGCTCTCGGCCAGTCGGGTTGTTTTGAGGAACCGCCAATCAAGAGGAGGATGATTGGCCATGTTCAAAGCGACACCGCCGACCCGCTCGGAAGCTATGCCCCAAAACACCATCATGGCCTCGATGGCCCCGGAGTCCAGGACGACGTCGTCATCCAGAAATCCGACATAGGCGATATCCTCATCCACCAGGGACATTCCCGAGTTCCTTTGCCTGGCGGCGGAGGGCTTCGAGGTCTTCAGACAGATCGGGTTCAATCCGGGAAATCCCATGACCACGTCTTCAATGGAATCGCTGCCGCCGTCGACGACGATGACCCGGTCCGGCCTGCGTGTTTGGCCGTTCAGGCTCTCCAGCATGCGTCCGATCTCGAGTCGCCGGTCCCGGGTCGCGACGATCAGGGCTAATTTCTCACGAATCATGATCTGCGGCGTCCGCGGACGAGGCCCGTTTCTGCATCCTCCGGACGGTTCTTTGTCTCAAAGCCCAGGAAGGGAGCCTTCTTAAGGAATACACGAGGCTGAGCGGGTCACGCAGACCGTGCTGTAGGGCTTCAATCCAGCGCTTCTCCCGCAGGGCGATCGTGAACAGTCTATGTTTCGACACCCTTCCGCTCTTCCTGATCAGCGACCGGGTTTCGCGATCGATCCAGGGAAGGCTGCTCAAGTACTTGCAGGCTCCTATCTGCGTCGCAATGCTCTTAATGCTGGTGCTGTCGGACCCTGAAGAGATCCGATAATAATAAAGAGGCTCGTTCAGGATCACATATTCGAGTCCGCATCCGAAGAGCTCGAACAGGAAGCAAAGCCAATCGTGTCCCTTGTATTTCTCGACGAAAACGATATTCCTGTTTCGGACGATATCCGTTGGGAACATGGGCAGGACGGACAAACCGTGCCTAACAAAGTCCGCGGGCGTCACGCGATGGAGGGCATGCGCCCTTATGCCCCGAACATCGAACAGCGTCCTCCAGGGGATTAGCTCGTTATGGTTCCCGGAAAAGCATAACATAAGATCGCTTCCCACGAAGGCATTCCTGTGATCTCGGGCTACAGCCAAAAGCTTCGCGAGTCTCTCTTTGTGCCAGACGTCATCCGCATCCATGGGCGCGATCCATCTCCCCGCCGCGGCCCTCATTCCATCATTCCGGGAAGTGCACAAGCCCATATTCCTTTCATGTTCGATCAGCCGGACCCGGGGGTCCCGGATCTGGCGGACGATCCGATTCGTCGCGTCGGTGGATCCGTCGTCGATAACTATGAGCTCGAAGTCGGGGCAGGTTTGATCGAGGACCGACTTGATGGCCTGCCCTATAAAGCGATCGGCGTTGTACGCGGGGATGACGACAGAAACCTCGATCCTGGGATCATTCATGATCGCTGCCTTAAGCAATGCCGCCTTCAGAGGAATCGGACACCATGGCGGAATCAACCATTGCCCCGGGATCCCCGTCGACCCAGGACATGTCCGAGGCCCAATCGCGCCAGAGAAGAAAGGTACCGGAACAAGACTCCCGGATTCCCGAATATCTCGGCGGCGTGTTTTTTCATGATTCTGAAGGTGCCCACAAGAAACACTTTCCGGTCAGTGGACAGGCTCCCGGGGACAGAATGCCAGATCACATGGGGCTCACCGACAAACAGGAAACGAAAGCTCTTGGAGAGCCGGATCCACAGCTCCCATTCCTCCAGTGCCGGAAGCCGTTCATCGAAGACTCCCCATGTCTCAAAGCACTCCTTTTTCACCAGCGCGGCGGGGGTCAGCACCATATAGGCCCCCGAAAGAAGAGACCTGTGAAGTCTCTCGTCGCTGGGAATCTGGTCCGGCTTTGGGATCAGCCATTTTCGCTCCCCCTTAACCCTCCAGGTCCCGGAATAGACGACGCCGACCACGGAAGGAGCCGTTCTCATCGCCTCCATTTGGATCTCAAGTTTCTTGCGCAGCCATTCGTCATCGCTGTCCAGGAAAGCGATATACCGGCCGTTGGCCTGGCGGATCCCCGTGTTCCTTGCCGAACCCGCCCCTTTATTTCGGGAATGGCGGATCGTTCGGATCCTTTCCCCGTAGCTCCGGAGTATGGCTCCGGTATCGTCGGTGGATCCGTCATCGACCACGATGATCTCACAATCCTGATATGTTTGGTCCAGAACGCTCTGGATGGCCCGGCCGATCAAGGAGGCCCTGTTATAGGTCGGGATGATGACGCTCACCGTCGGCCCTTGGCTCCCTGCCGTTGGCGGTCCCTGAACTTGGCTGAAGCGATTCTCGGCGATCATCCGTTATCCGCCTATTTCTCGCGGCTCCCTAGGTCCCCGTGGCCGGGACGGACCGCGGAGCGGATGCGCTCCATCACGAACGTTCGCTCCTGCCCATCCAGAAGATAAAAATATACGAACGGGACGAATCCCACGCACAGCACGGCTGCCCCGGCGATGCCCAGACCGGCGGCCTGATTCGCCAGGAGTCCCACCCCGAGGACCACAAGGGCCCCCGCCGGCCTCAGGCCGCCGAACTCCTTGAAGCGCTTGAAACGGATCCTGCCGGCCTTGAACGAGGCCCAGAAATAGAAGAACGTGAAGATCGACAAGCGCATGCATGTCGCGAAAGCCGCTCCCACGATCCCCCAGCGTCGGATGCAGAGCCAGGCCAGGAGGGCATAGAAGACAAGCTCGATCATCTGCAGTTTCGTCGTGATATCGACGCGCCCGATCCCCTGGAGATAATTGAAGGCCACCGTGATGACGCAATTGACCAGAAAACCGAGGGCCAACAACTGGACGACCTGCGTGCTGTGAAGGGCGAAATCTCCCCCCAGCCACAATCGCAGGAAATCCTTCGCGAAAAAGATCAAGAGCAGAAGCGGCGTCCCCGCCAGGACAAGGAGGTATTTGACGGACCTGGAGAAGATCTTTTCGGTGGCCTCGCGATCCCCTCCCCCGTTCAAATAGCTGAAGGCCGGGAAAAGGACCAGGGAGAGGCTTCCCGGAACGATCCCGAGCCTGCTGATGGCCTCAAAAGGAGCCGCATAATAGCCGACCGCCTTGATATCGACCAGGTTCCCGATGAACAGCCGATCGAGGGAACTGATCACCGTAAAGAGGACGCCCGATAAAGCTAACCAGCCGCTGAAGGCGAATAGGGGCCCCATATACTCGCGGGAGAACTTCGGCCGCGTCTTGAGCACGGGAAAAACCCGGATCGAAAGGACGAACCAGATTGCCAGTCCGACGATGCGTGAAGCCACGAGGAGAATGACGATGCCCGGGAGTCTCAGCCCCAAGAGGACCCCGGCCAACGGCAGGACATAAAAAGCGACATTGAGCGGGATCTTCACCGCGTTCACAAGGTCGAATCTCTGCGCCGCCTCCAAGACCCCCCGAAAGGACGAAGAGAGGAAATTGATCGGCAGGGAGATGGCGACGAGCTTCAGAGTAAGCTGGGCTTCCCCGATGAATGCGGGCGGGATCTTAAGGTAGCCTTGAGTAAGGATCGGCGCCGCCAGCACCAGGCCGAGGAGGGCGACGACTCCGAGGGCCACCTGCAGGAGGGCCGTGGTCCAGAGATATCCCGGGAGCTTTTCTTCCTCTCCCTTCCCCAAGGCTTCGGCGACATATTTCGTCGTGGTCCGGCCGAGCCCCAGGTCGAAGATCCCGAAATATCCGAAGACCACCCAGACGATGGAAAGGATCCCGAAGCGTGTCGTTCCGAGGCCGCGGATGACGAACGGCATCGCCACGAATCCGGCGACCAACGGCAGACCCATTCCTACGAAATTGATGATCGTGTTCTTCACCAGGGCGCCGCCGTGAAGTTTGACGACGAAGGGTTCGGATTTCGGGGTCATCGTGTCGGTTTTCCGGGAGTCGTTAGGGCGGAAGTGGTTGAATTCGCGCAGGCTACCGCCGTTGGCAGAATCCGTCTATCTCAATTGTGAAAAAATATTAAGCTTTTGCGAAGACCAAAAAGCGAGCGGCCTTGATTATATCCGAAGCGGGGCTCGATATCGACGGGTTTGTCATCTTCGTTTTCCGGGCGAATCATAATCCGGTCCCCCGGGGGGCCGCAATCGTCCGGGGGGATGAATCCCGGGGTGAAAATTCTCCCTCGCCCCTCACCCATAGAGGTGATGCGCGAGCGCTCCCTGACCCCCCCGGCCTTTCGGGCCTTTGACAAACGGGCGCCGACGGGCTATAAATGACCCGGAATGGAGGCATTCCCCATGCATCCCAAGCGCATCTTAAAGCCTGGAAAAACTCCCTTTCTCTTTGCCGCGGCCCTGGCGGCCCTCCTCCCGCTCGCGGCCGACCTCGCCGCCGCCCAGGCGATCGATCCCTTCTACCTCAGGATGTTCGAGGCAGGAGAGGCCGCGTTCGTCGCCGGCGACCACGGCAAGGCCGTTAAGGACCTGGAAGTGGCCCTTTTCGGGCTTTCGGCTGACCGAGTCCGGTCCGCAAAGGCCTGCGTCTATCTCGCCCTGAGCCATTCCGCCCTGAAGAATGCCGACAAAACCAGCCAGTTCCTGCGGCGCGCTATCGGACTGATCGGGACGAACGACCCGGCGGAGATGGGGCTGGCCGCAGGAGCCTTGAGCGCCTACGAAAGACTCCTCGGGGCGCTCCCCGCCGCCCCCGAAGCCAATCCGAAGGACGCCGCTCCCCCGGTTTGGGATAAGCCCAGGGAGATCGCGCCTCCCCCTGCGGCCAAGCCCGCGGTCGATCCGGCTCAGGTCAAAGAGCTGGAAGGCCGCCTCGATTCGGAACCCAATAACGTCGCCCTGCGCTTGAGCCTGGCGGATCGATACGTTGGCCAAGGGAGCCACCGCAAAGCCGCCAAGCTCATGCGGGACCTCCTCAAGAAGGATCCGGAAGAGATCATGGCGACCTTCGAGCTCTCCCGGGCCCTGTTCTTCATGAAGGACCACAGGAAGGCCATCGAGGGATTCCATAAGATCATCAGCCCCGCCTCGGAAATGAAGGTCACGAAGGACGCCGTCCTCCGTTCGACCATATATCTCGTCCTGTGCCTGGATACCCTGGGCCAGAAAGACAGCCGGGATTCTTACCGCGATTACCTCGAGCGCAATGTCCCGCGGTCCGAGCTCAGAGAGCTCATCGCAGGAGAGGGTCTCTCGAGGGATTGGGGCCTCCTCAGGTCCGGCAGAAAGTAGTCCCGGTCATCGGCCGGAAGGGCCCCAGGCCATGCCCCGTTTCCTTGACAGGAAAGGACCCCCTCATCTATACTGAATTTTCGTCCTCTGGAATGAAATCATGACACAGATCGACAAGGCCAGAAAAGGAATCGTCTCCCCCCAGCTGCGGAAGATCGCCCGAGAGGAACGGGTCTCCCCCGACGACCTGGCCGACCTCGTCGCCTCAGGCAAGGTCGTCATACCCTGGAACCCCGCCCATGCGCCCGCCCGCCCGGCGGGGATCGGCCGCGGCCTTCGGACGAAGGTCAACGTCAACCTCGGCACGTCGAAGGATTTCCCCCGTCTCCCCGTCGAGCTCAGGAAGGTCGCCGTCAGCCTCGAATACGGGGCGGACGCCCTCATGGACCTGAGCACGGGGGGCGACATCCGGCGTATCCGTCAGCGCATCCTGGCCGCGACGCCCATCCCCCTCGGCACGGTCCCCATCTACCAGGCCGCCATCAAGGCCATCGAAGGGCACGGGACCATCGTCGACATGACCGAGGAAGACCTGTTCGACGCCATCGAGAGTCAGGCCCGCGAGGGCGTGGACTTCATGACCGTCCATGCCGGGCTCACGCTGAAAGCGATCGAACGCCTGAAACGGCAGGGCCGGGTGGCCGATGTGGTCTCCCGGGGAGGGGCCTTCCATCTGGCCTGGATGCTCCATAACGGGAAGGAGAATCCTTTCCATGCCCAATTCGATCGCCTTCTGGAGATCGCCCGCCGTCACGACGTGACCCTCAGCCTCGGGGACGGGCTCAGGCCCGGCAGCATCATGGACGCCACCGACCGCCCCCAGATCGAAGAGCTCCTGACCCTGGGGGAGCTCGTCAAGCGATCCCTCGAGGCGGGCGTTCAGGTCATGGTCGAGGGACCGGGTCACGTTCCCCTGGACCAGATCGAAATGAACGTCAAGCTCCAGAAACGCGTCTGTCACGAAGCCCCGTTCTACGTCCTCGGGCCCCTCGTCACGGACATCGCTCCCGGCTACGACCATATCGTCGCGGCCATCGGGGGCGCCATCGCCGCCGCCGCCGGCGCGGATTTCCTTTGCTACGTCACGCCCTCGGAACACCTCGGCCTCCCCTCCGTCGAAGACGTCCGGGACGGCCTCGTGGCGTCGAGGATCGCCGCCCATGCGGCCGACATCGTCAAGGGCGTGCCCGGGGCGCGCGAAAGGGACCTCGAGCTCTCCCGGGCCCGGAAGCGGCTCGACTGGGAGGGCCAAAGGAAGCTCGCCATCGATCCCCGCAAGTTCGGCGCGGTCCGGCGGGAACGGAAAACGAAGACTGAGGCCTGCTCCATGTGCGGGGAATTCTGCGCCATGCGCATCGTCTCCGAGTTCCTGGACCCCGCGGGGAAGGCCGATGTTGCCTGCTCCTGACGCGCTCCTCTTCGGCACGGCCGGGGTTCCCCTCGGGAGCGAGGACTCTTCGACCGTCCGGGGCATCGAGCATACCTTCGCCCTCGGCCTCGACTGCCAGGAGATCGAGTTCGTCAACGGGGTCAAAATGGGCCTGGACACGGCCCGCAAGATCGCGGCCGGGGCGGCCGCCCATAAGGTCAGGCTCAGCGCCCACGCCCCCTACTTCATCAACCTCAACTCCGAGGACCGCGGCAAGCGCCTTCAAAGCCAGGAGCGGATCCTGGCGACGGCCAGGATCGCCCACGCCTGCGGCGCGGAGAGCGCCGTCTTCCACGCCGGCTTTTATGGCAAGAGCGCGCCGGAACAGACCTTCGGCGGAGATCAAGGGCGAGCTTTCCCAGGTCGTCTCCATCCTCCGCTCGGAGCGCGTGCCGGTGACGCTCCGCATCGAGACCATGGGCAAGCGGTCCCAGTTCGGATCCCTGGAGGAGGTCCTGAACCTCTGCCGGGAGATCGACGGCCTCCAGCCCTGTCTCGACTTCTCCCACCTCCATGCCCGGGAGGGCCGGATCAATTCCTACGACGAGTTCGCCCGGGTCCTCTCCAAGGTCGAGAAGAAGCTCGGCCGCGCCGCCCTGAAGAACGCCCACATCCACATCTCGGGAAGCCATTTCGGGGAGGCCGGAGAGCTGAAGCACCTCGACCTGATGCAGTCGGATTTCCATTTCGACGACTGGATCGAAGCCCTCGTGGATTTCGACGTCCGGGGCCTCGTGATCTGCGAGAGCCCGAACCGGGAAGAGGACTCCCTGATGCTGAAGAAGCTCTATTGGGGCCTGAAAGATAAAACGGATGATCCGTCCGCGCCCTCGGAATCTTGACACTCCCCGGCCGGGCTTATAAACTAGGGCTTCCCATTGACCGGGGATTTCGACGGTTAAGGCATGAAGAGCATTCGTCTTGACGAGATCAGGGACAGGGTCAGGCGCCTGGTCCAGGACGCCAACTTCGTCCTGCCCCGGGACGTCGCCGCCCGCCTCGAGGCGATGGCCGCCGTCGAGGAATCGGACTCGGGGAAGGAGGTCTTCCGCGAGCTCCGGGAGAACGCCGCCATCGCCGCCGCCGAAGGCCTCGGCCTCTGCCAGGACACCGGCCTGGCCGTCTTCTTCGTCGAGGTCGGCGAAGGCGTCCGGCTCGAGGGCGCGGGGCCCTCGGACGGCCTTCGCCGGGCCATCGAAGAGGGCATGATCGCCGGCTACGGCGAGGGCTGCCTGAGGAAATCCGTGGTCGCGGACCCCCTGCGCCGGAACAACACGGGGACCAACGCGCCCGCCTTCATCCACTGGGACATCGTTCCGGGGGACGTATTCAAGGTCACGTTCATGGCCAAGGGCGGGGGGGCCGAGAACTGGAGCGCGATCCGGATGTTCGCCCCGGCCGCCGGGAGGGACGCCGTCGAGGACTTCGTCGTGGAGACCGTCGACCGGGCGGGCCCGGCCGCCTGCCCGCCCCTCGTCGTCGGGGTCGGCGTCGGGGGCAATTTCGAAGGCGCCCCGCTCCTCGCCAAAAAGGCCCTCCTCCGCAAGCCCCTGGGAGCCCCCCATCCCGACCCGTTCTACGCCGCGATGGAAGGACGCCTGCTCGAGAGGATCAACGGCCTGGGCATCGGCCCCCAGGGCCTCGGCGGGCGGGCGACGGCCCTGGCCGTCCACGTCGAAGCCGCGCCCTGCCACATCGCCTCCCTGCCGGCCGCCGTGAACATCCAATGCCATTCGCACCGAGTGCTCGGATTCGAGTTATAAAAAGGAGAACGCTATGGTCGAGATCCGTTTCCATGGGCGCGGCGGCCAGGGGACCGTCGTGGCCTCGAAGGTCCTGGCCGACGCCGTCGCCAAGGAAGGCAGTTACGTCCAGGCCTATCCCGAGTTCGGAGTGGAGCGGCGCGGCGCCCCCGTGTTCGCCTTCCTGCGCATCGATAAGAAGCCCATTTACGACAAGAGCCGGATCTACGCCCCGGACCACGTCGTCGTCGTGGACCCGACGCTCGTCGAGGCCATCGACGTCACGGAGGGCCTCAAGGACGGCGGCTGGATCATCATCAACAGCGACAACCCGCCGGAGCACTTTAAGTTCCCGGCGCGGTTCCGGGTGGCCACCATCAACGCCACCGAGATCGCCGTCCGCAACAAGTTGGGGACGCTGGCGGCGCCCATCGTCAACACGGCGATCGTCGGGGCGGTGACCAAGATCCTGGGCCTGGCGAAGCTCGAATCCCTGACCGCGGCCATCAGCGAAGGGGTGCCGATCAAGCGCGAGGAGAACGTCCGGGCGGCCGAGGAGGCCTTCGCCAAGGCGTGAGGGCCGCCGCAACGAGGAGATCAGCATGACCAGGAAAAAAGACGTCAAGAAGATCGTTTTCGTGTCCGAAAAGGAGATGCCCGTCACGGCCATGTCCCTCGGCTCCATGCTCTACAACAGGACGGGAGCCTGGCGGAACATCCGCCCCGAGGTCGACCGCTCCAAGTGCATCCAGTGCGGCATCTGCTGGAAGTTCTGCCCCGACGCGTCCATCGACATCGTCGACAACTGGCCGGTGGTCGATTACGTGTACTGTAAGGGGTGCGGCATCTGCGCCGAGGAATGCCCGACGAAGTGCATCGCCATGGTCGAGGAGGAGAAATGAAAAAGGTCATCATGGGCAACCATGCCCTGTCCTACGGGGCCATGCTCGCCCGTTCGCAGGTCATCGCCGCTTATCCGATCACACCCCAGACCCAGGTCGTCGAGCTCCTCTCGGAGATGTGCGCCGACGGGACGCTCGACGCCAAGTTCATCAAGGTCGAATCCGAGCACTCGGCCATGGCGGCCAGCCTCGGCGCCTCGCTGGCCGGGGCCCGGACCTTCACGGCCACCTCGTCCCAGGGGCTCGCCCTGATGCACGAACTGCTCCACTGGGCCTCGGGCGGCCGGCTCCCGGTCGTCATGGGCGACATCAACCGGGCCATGGCCCCGGGCTGGAGCATCTGGACCGACCAGAACGACAGCCTCTCCCAGAGGGACACCGGCTGGATCCAGTTCTATTGCGCCTCGAACCAGGAGGTCGTGGACACGGTCATCCAGGCCTTCAAGGTCTCCGAGAAGCTCCTCATCCCCAGCATGGTCATCCTGGACGCGTTCGCCCTCTCCCATACCTACGAGGTCGTCGAGATCCCGGACCAGGCGAAGGTGGACGCGTACCTGCCCCCGTTCCGCCCGAAGTACAAGCTGACGACCGCCGACCCGCACGCCTTCTTCGGGCTGACCGCCCCCGAGCACTACATGGAGCTCCGCTACAAGCTCCAGAAGGACATGGAGCTCGTGCCCGGGCTCGTCGAGGAGACGGGGCGGGAGTACGAGCGGAGCTTCGGCCGCCGCCTCGGGCTCGTTGACGCCTACCGGTGCGACGACGCCGAGTTCCTGTTCGTCACCTCCGGGACGGCCGGGTCCACGGCCCGCGTCGCCGTGGACGAGCTGCGCGCCGAGGGCGTCAAGGCGGGAAACTTCAGGATGATTCTCTTCCGGCCCTTCCCCTTCGCCGCGGTCCGCGAGGCCCTGAAAAAGGCCCGGAAGGTCGCCGTGCTCGACCGCAACCTCTCCTACGGCCACCACGGCATCTTCTACCAGGAAGTGAAATCGGCCCTGTACGGCCAGGACGGGATGCCGCCGGTCTTCGGCTATGTCGCCGGGCTCGGCGGACGCGACATCACGCCCGGGGATTTCAAGGAGATATACAGGTCGGCTTCAGCCTCGGACCGGCCCACGGAAGAGATCGGCTGGATAGGAGTCAAGCGATGAAGAAAGAACGGACGATGAAGCTGAGCTTGCCCGAAGAGGAGCTGATGAGCCCCGGGCATCTCGCCTGCCAGGGCTGCGGCGCGACGATGGCCATGAGGTACGTTCTCAAGGCCCTGGGGCCGAAGACCATCGTCTGCATCCCGGCCTGCTGCTGGGCCGTGATCGACGGGCCCTTCCCCCATTCCTCGCTCGGCGTGCCCATCTTCCACTGCGCCTTCGAGACGGCCGCCTCCACGGCCGCCGGGGTCAAGGCGGGCCTCGAGATCACGGGCGACACCGAGACGACCGTCCTGGCCTGGGCCGGAGACGGCGGGACGTTCGACATCGGCCTCCAGGCGCTTTCGGGAGCGGCCGAGCGGAACGACGACATCATCTATGTCTGTTACGATAACGAGGCCTATATGAACACCGGGATCCAGAGGAGCTCGGCAACCCCTTACGGCGCCTGGACGACGACGACCCCGGTCAAGCACTTCAAGAACCGGCCGAAAAAGGACATCGACGCCATCATGGCCGCCCACCGCATCCCCTACCTCGCCACGGCCAGCGTGGCTTTTCCCGAAGATATGTTCAAGAAGGCGAAAAAGGCCAAGGAGATCAAGGGGACGCGATTCCTCCACATCTACGCCCCCTGCCCGTCCGGCTGGAAGAGCCGGCCCGAGGACACCGTCAAGCTCGCCCGGCTGGCCGTCCAGACGGGGATCTTCCCCCTCTACGAGATCGAGGACGGCGAGCGGACGACGATCAGCATCAAGGTCAAGGAGAGGAAGCCGATCAACGAATACCTGAGGCTCCAGGGGCGTTTCCGCCACCTGAAGGACCCGGACATCGCGGCGATGCAGGCCGAGGTCGACCGGAAGAACGAGCGCCTGCTCAAGAGCTGTTGACCCGGCGGGGCCGGGCTTCCTCCGGCTGGGACGGAGTTGCCAAAAGCCCGGTTTCCGAATATAATTCCTATTTTAATGGTAGAGATTTATCTCCGAACGAGAGAATAAGGAGCGCCCGTGAAGAACATCTGGACCGCAGCCCTCGCGCTGGCCATCGTCCTCGCCCTCGCCCTCGCCGTCCCGGCCCAGGCCAAGGAGCCCGAGAACGTTCCCGCCCCCGATTTCACCGTCAAGGACCTCCAGGGGAAAGCCCTGTCCCTGGCCGACTACAAGGGCAAGGTGCTGGTCCTGAACTTCTGGGCGACCTGGTGCGGGCCCTGCCGGGCCGAGATCCCCGATTTCATCGAAGCTTACAAGGAGAATAAGTCCCGCGGCCTGGAAATTCTCGGGCTGTCCGTGGACCGCCTGTCTCCCGAAAAGCTCCTCGCCTTCGTCGAGAAGGCGGGGATCAATTACCCCGTCGCCCTCGCCGACAAGACGATCGTCGAGGCTTATGAACCCGGGGAGTACATCCCGGCGACCATCGTCGTCGACGGGAAGGGAGTCATCCGATTCCGCCAGGTGGGCCAGCTGGACAAGGCCGCCCTGGTCAAGCTCTTCGACGAGCTCGCCGCTGAAAAATAGAGCTAAAAGCCCTTACCAGCGGTAGACGATCGCCGCCCAGGTGAATCCGGCGCCGAAGGCGTCCAGGACGATGATGTCCCCCTTCTTGAGCTTCCCTTCCCGGCTGAGCTCTTCCAGCCCCAGGGGGATCGTGGCCACGGAGCAGTTGCCGTATTTGTGGATGTTGATGAAGACCTTTTCCTTCGGAAGCTTCAGCCGCTCGCCGGTGGCGGTGATGATCCGGATGTTCGCCTGGTGGGGGATGAGGTAGACGATCTCCTCTTTCCCGATCCCGGCCCGTTTCAGGGCCTCCACGGCGGCCTCCCCCATCCTCTTGACGGCGTACTTGAAGACCTCGTTCCCCTTCATCTGGAGGAAATGAAGCTTGCCCTCCACCGTTTCCTTCGACGCGGGGAGCCTCGACCCGCCCGCGGGAATGGAGAGAAGGTCGGCGAGGTTCCCGTCCGCCCCCCAATAATGGGAGAGCATCCCCGAGGCGTCCGTGCTTTCCTCGAGCACGAACGCGCCGGCGGCGTCACCGAAGAGGACGCACGTCGAGCGGTCCTCCCAGTTGGTCACCCGGCTCAGCATCTCGGGAGCGACGAGCAGGATGCGCTTCGCGGTCCCCGACAGGATGAGGCTCTCGGCGACGATCAGCCCGAACAGGGCCCCCGAGCATCCGGCCGATATGTCCAGGGCGGGAATCGGCCCGCCTTTGAGCCCCCTCTGGATATGGCAGGCCGTTGACGGGAAGATCGTATCCGGGGTGTTCGTGGCGGCCAGGATGAGGTCGATGTCCCCGATCCCGAGACCGGCGGCGCGCAGGGCGTTCCCGGCGGCTTCCACGCCCAGGTCGGACGTCGCCTGGTCCGGCCGGGCGATCCGGCGCTCCCGGATCCCCGTCCGGCTGACGATCCATTCGTCGGTCGTCTCGACCATCTTCTCGAGGTCGGCGTTGGTCAGGACCTTTTCGGGTATGGCGACTCCCTGGCCGACGATCTTGATCTTTCTGCGTTCCTTTGGCTCCATGTTCGCTCCAATTGCTCCGTATCATAGCATAGGGAGTTCCGTTTGGAAAAGGGCGCCCGGGGTGATAGAATCTCCGCCGGGTCATGAAAAAGCGCTTCTTCCCGGCCGGGGCCGTCGTCGCCCTCCTTTTCCTCGCCGGCAGGGCCTGGCCCCAGCTCGTCCTGGGCCAGTACGAGGATGAAGCGCCCCTCCGCAGCTGGAACGCGCCGGGGATCTCCCTGGCGCCGTCGCTCGCCTGCGGGGGCGCCGGCATCGCCGCGGCCTGGGACGCATCGGCCGTCCTCGTCAACCCGGCCCTCGCCTGCGCTCTCCCCCGGTTCACGGCGGCCGTGAGCGCATCCTACCTCTCGGCTTCATTGATGAGGTTCTCGGTCCTGAATACCGGCGTATTCACGACTCCCGGCCCTCTGAAGGACCTGTCCTACGGCATCGATTTCGGGGGACTGGCGGTCCGGCTCGGAGATTGGGCCTTCGCCGCTTCGGTCGGCCTCGCGGAAAACTACGGCAGGCCCGTGCTCGAATACAAGGCCGAGGAGCAGGGAGTCCCGGTTTATTCCATCCGGGTCGAACAGACCGGATGGCTGCGGAGCTTTGACCTGACCGCGGCCCGGACGATCTCGCGGCGGCTCGCGGCAGGCCTGGGCATTCGCGTCCTGCGGGGCGAGCTCGAGAGGACGATCGCGGAGACGTTCGCCGCGGACGGGGTCCGGATCGACGACGGCCGACGGCAGGCATTCTCCGGAGCCTGCTGGAACGCGGGCCTGACCTATGCGTTCTCCGCGCGTGTCTCCGGAGGCCTCGTTTTCCAGTCTCCCTTCGTCAAGAAGGCGTCGAGCCGGAGCCTGCTGGAGTACACGGCACCGGCCGCGGGAACGGACATCACGATCGCCGCGGAAGAAGAGGACCGATACGAACAGCCCTGGATCGCGGGCGCGGGGATCTCCTGGCGGCCGGCGGAGAGCCTCCGGATCGTCTCCGACGTCCGCTTCCACAAATGGTCCTCCTACGAAGCCTCCTATTTCGGAGAGCCGAAAACCCGTGATTTCAGGGACGTCTGGACGGCGGCCGCGGGGGTCGAATATACAAGCTCATACCGCCTATTCGGCCGGAACGTCCGCTCTCCCCTCCGGCTCGGGGTCGCCGCGGATCCCCAGCCCATGACGGCGGTGAGGTCCTCATATATCTATCTCACGTTCGGGAGCGGCCTGGAGCTGGGGCGGGTCCGTATCGACGTCGCGGCGGCCCTGGGCCGGGAGAGCGGTTCGGGGGACGGGCTATCCGTCCGCCGGAGCGTGATAACGCTTCGCTACGACCTCGGGAGCGATCGGCCATGAGGAGGCTCCTGGTCCCGGTCCTGGCCGTTTTCTGGGTGCTGCAGCCGGGGGCCCCGGCCCTCCCCTCCCAGGATGGACCCATCGAGATCGTGAGCGTGGCGGCGACGGAAGCGAACCTGAAGGCCCTCGCCGAGATGGGGGCCGACGTCCTGAAAGGCGCCGCCGGCCGGATCTATATCGTGGCGACCGCCGGGGACCTCGGGGGGCTGTCGACGCGGGGCATCCCGTTCGCCGTCGAGACGGCGCATTTCGCCCCGGCGCGGCCCGTCGCGACATCCGCCGGGGGGGGCATCAACGGGGAATTCCATTCCTATCGGGAGCTCGAGACCGACCTCAAGGCCCTCGAGGCCGCCCATCCCCGGACCGTCAAGCTCCGAACGATCGGAACGAGCCTCGAGGGGCGGAATATTTACGCCGTGAAGATCAGCGACGCCCCGGAGCGGGATGAAGGCGAGGCCGGGGTCCTCATCCTCGGATGCCACCACGCCCGCGAATGGATCTCGGTCGAGGTGCCGCTCCTCCTCGCCCGGTATCTGGCCGAGAACTCCGAGTCCGATCCGGCCGTCGCGGACCTCGTCGCCCGCGGCGAGATCTGGATCGTCCCCCTGGTCAACCCGGACGGCCTCGAGTACTCCATCGACGTCTACCGTTTCTGGCGGAAGAACCGCCGGGCGAATCCGGACGGGAGCTTCGGCGTGGACCTCAATCGGAACTACGGCTATATGTGGGGCACGGACGACGTCGGCTCGAGCCCGTCGCCGGTTTCGGAAGTCTATCGGGGGCCCTCGGCCTTCTCCGAGCCCGAGACCCGGGCCGTGCGCGACCTGTTCCAGGGCCGGGACTTCAGGGCCGTCGTCTCCTTCCACAGCTATTCCCAGACCATCCTCTATCCCTGGGGCTACGCCGATGTCCCCACCGACCGGGACGGCCTGCTCCAGGAGATCGGGTCGGAAATGGCCGGACTCATCGAGGCCGTGAACGGACGGGCTTATGCCTGCGGCCGGGCGGCGTCCGCTCTGTACCTGACGAACGGGGACGCCACGGATTGGACGTTCGCCGAGGCGGGCGTCCCTTCATATACCGTGGAGCTCCCGCCCGTCGATGTCGAACACGGCTCTTTCTTCAACGCGGAAGCGGATATCGACGGCATCTTCCGGGAGAACCTCCCCGCCATGCTATCCCTCGCCCGACGGGCCGTCCTTGCGCCGGGAGGAGACCGCGTCGCCCGCCCGGAGAAGGAGCCGCGGGCCGCACCGTTGACAAAAAGAAGCCAAAAGCATAATTAGGAGGAACCGCGCGTCGCGGATAACGATGATCGACGATAACGCGTTGCTCGCCCGCATCGGGGCTGTTCCCGACCCCGCCCGGGAAGGGCTCCCCTATTGGGCCTTCTGGCTGCTCCTGAGCGTCATCGTCCTTCTCCTTTTCTTCATCTTCCTCAGGGATAAGGACCTCAGGCGGCGGCTGAGCGCCTTCCTCTCGGGCGCCAAGCGAAAGATGATCCGCATGAGGCTGGCCGCCCGGATCAAGCACGAAAAAGAGAAGAAGGCGGCCCTCTGGAAAGAGCTCGGCCGGAAGGCATGGAGCGAGGACGTCCGGATCGAAGGCACCGAGGAGACCTTCCGAAGCCTCTCCGTCCTGGAAGAGGAGATGAACCGGCGACAGGCGGAATGGCAGGAGGCCTACGGCAGGATCGAAGCGCTCGAAACGGACCAGGAGAATGCCAGGAAGCTCCGGAAGGCGGCCCTGGACGCCGAAGAGGAGGCGCGCCACCCCCTGGAAGAAAGGTTGACGGGGCTCCCGGGGCGCGAGAAGGACCTCGGAAAACGCCACCCCCCGGCGGACGACGGGAAGCCCGGAACGGACGACCCGGACGAAGCGGAAGCGGCGCGCGTGGCCGCCGAGATCGCGGCGGTCAAGGCCGAGATCGAAAGCCTTCGGGAGCGGGCCCGGGAAATGCGCCGCGCGCACGGCGACGCGGAACGGGCCGAGGAACGGGAGCTCGGGGGGTTGATGAAGAGGAAAGAAGAGGTCCAGGGCCGGATCATCGACATCAAGAAAAGGTCCGAGCCCCTCTACGAAAACCTGGGCCGGGCCCTCGACGAGGCCCGGGTCGAGCACAAGGAGCTGGCCCTCGTCTATTTTCAGATCGACAACGTCGACCGCGCCATCCGGGACCTCCAGGCGCGGATCGAAAAGCTCAGCTAGCCGGGGCTTTACCGCTCCGGCGCATCCGTCTAGAATAGTCCTATGACCAAGCCGAGGATCCTGGCTCATATCTGCTGTGCTCCGGACGCCCTCTACGTCGCCGGGCTCCTCGGCGAAACGTACGACGTCACGGGCTACTTCTACGATCCCAACATCCACCCCCGGGAGGAATACGACCTGAGGCTCCGGGAAACGCGGAAGGTCGCCGGGATGCTCGGCTTCGAGCTCATCGAAGGCCCGTACGACGCGGACCGCTGGATGACGGTCACCCGGAAATTCAAGGACGAACCGGAGAAGGGCCGCCGATGCGACGTCTGCTACGCCCTGCGTCTCGGGAAGACGGCGGAGACGGCCCGCGAACGGGGGTTCGGGCTGTTCACGACGGTCATGAGCCTCAGCCCGTGGAAGAAGGCCGGGACGATGAACAGGATCGGCAAGCTCTTCGCCCGGAGGCACGGGATCGGCTTCCTGGAGGCCGATTTCAAGAAAAAGGACGGATTCCGCAAGAGCGTGGCCTTGAGCCGGGAAGCGGGCCTTTACAGGCAGGATTTTTGCGGATGCGTGTACAGCCGGAAGGCCCGAGGTTCGAGGTCAGAGGGTGAAGGCTAAAAAGCCGGGGAAAGAGCCGCGCGCCGGGACGGGGCGCGCCGTCGCGCTCACGGTCTTCGGCGTCGTCCAGGGCGTCGGCTTTCGGCCGTTCGTGTACCGGCTGGCCCGGGAATTGAACCTATCGGGGTGGGTCAAGAACGCCGGACGGGGCGTCGAGATCCTGCTCGAGGCGCCCGGGCCCGCGGCGATCGAGACGTTCATCGAAGCCCTGAGGGACCGGAAACCGCCCCTGGCCCGGATCGAGAGGATCGACCGGGTCCCGGCCCGGTTCCGGGGCCTGGGGAGCTTCGAGATCCGGAAGACCCGCCGGGCGGCCGGCTTCGTCTTCATCTCCCCGGACATCGCCATCTGCGACGAATGCCTCAAAGAGATCCGGACTCCCGGCGAGCGCCGTTACCACTATGCCTTCACCAACTGCACGAACTGCGGCCCCCGCTATACCATCGTCCGCGACCTCCCCTATGACAGGAAGACGACGACCATGTCGGGCTTCCCCATGTGCCGGGACTGCGCCCGCGAGTACGGGGACCCCCTCGACCGGAGATATCATGCCCAGCCTATCGCCTGCCCCGCCTGCGGTCCGCGCCTGAGCCTGATAGACCCGGCGACGGGCCGCAAGCTCGCCGGAGACGTCCCCGAAGCGGCGGGCCTCATCCGGAAGGGCAGGATCCTGGCCATCAAGGGGATCGGCGGCTTCCACCTGGTCTGCGACCCCCTGAACGCCGGGGCCGTACGGCGCCTGAGACGCATCAAGGAACGCCGAATGAAACCCCTGGCTCTCATGGCCGCGGACCTCGCGACGATCCGGAGATACGCCCGGGTGTCGTCCGTCGAAGCCGGGCTCTTGCGCTCGGCCCGCAGGCCCATCGTCCTCCTTGAAAAAAAGAAGGACATCGCCGGCATCGCTCCCGGCCTCGGCGAGATCGGATTCATGCTCCCGTATTCGCCCCTCCACGAGCTGCTCCTCGAGCGCGTCCCGCTCATCGTGGCCACGAGCTCGAACGCCAAGGACGCTCCCATCATGAAGTCCGAAAAGGAGGGCATCGGCGGCCTTGTGCGACGTCATCCTGACCCACGACCGTCCGATCGAGATGCGGTCGGACGACTCGGTCGTCAAGGCCGCGGGACGGAAGCCCCTCTTCGTCCGACGGGCCCGGGGGTATGTCCCCTATCCTCAGGCGGTCCCGGAAGGGCTGAGGGCCAGGACCGTGATCGCGGCCCTCGGCGGCGAGTTGAAGGACACGATCTCCCTGTACAAGGACGGCTACGTCATCACGAGCCAGTTTCTGGGCGACCTCGACGATTACAGGAACTTCGGCTATTTCAAAGAGACCCTTGCCCATCTCGAGCGGCTCTTCGGCGCCAAGCCGGAGCTTCTCGTGACCGACCTCCATCCCGACTTTCGAACGACGCGGTTCGCCGAGCGGTCCGGCCTGCCCCACGTCCGGGTCCAGCACCATCATGCCCACGTCCTCGCCCCGCTTCTGGAACAAGGGATTCCTCCCGGCACGAAGGTGTTGGGCGTGGCCCTGGACGGCTACGGTTATGGGACGGACGGAACGGCCTGGGGCGGCGAGTTCCTCGTCGCGGACTACGAGGCGTCCTTGAGGCTGGCCCATTTCGAGGAGGTCCCTCTGCCCGGGGGAGACCTGGCCTCGCGCCAGCCGTGGCGGATGGCCCTGTCCTACCTGCGCGCGGCGTTCGGCGACGACATCCCACCCGTCGGGGCCCTGAAGGCCGCGGATCCGGCGAAGGTCAAGGCCGTGCTCGCCATGATGGCGAACGGGATCGCGAGCCCTCCCGCCTCGAGCTGCGGCCGCCTGTTCGATGCGGTTTCCTTCCTGTGCGGGCTTGCACCCCTGGAGATGGAGTACGAAGCCGAGGCGGCCATGCGTCTCGAAGACGCGGCCGGGCCCCGGACCTCGGCGCATTATCCTTATGAGTTGATCGGCGACCGGCCTCCCCTCCGGATTTCCTTCGTCCCCGCCATCCGGGAGATCGTGGCCGAGCTCGGACGCGGGGTCCCCGTGTCGCGGATCTCGGCGAGATTCCACGAAACCCTCGGCCGGATCATCCTCGACGTCGCCGGGCGGGCCCGGAGCGAATTCGGGATCGGGATCGTATCCCTCGCAGGGGGGTGCTTCCTGAACCGGAGGCTCCTCCTCGCCGCCGAGCGCCTGCTCGAAGGGGCCGGATTCCGGACCCTTCGCACCGAAGCTTACTCGCCGAACGACGAGTCCGTCTCCGTGGGGCAGATCGCTTTCGCCCTGGCCCGGGCGAGACGCCTGAAACCCTAGTCCCGGGTCTCAGGCCCTTTCCCCGCCGGCCGCGTCATCCGCATCTTCACTCCCCCCGTGAAGGAGAGGATCGCGTTGGCCAGGAGAGCGATGAGGAATCCGGCGGCGCCGAAGAGCGCGAATCCCGCGACGCCGCCGAGGGCGGCATAGACCATCCCCCCGAGCAGTTGGCCCTGCATTTCCTTGAAGAACGCGGGCAGCGCGTCGGCGACCCCGGGGATGAAGGACGTGGCTCCGGCCAGCAGTCCCGACAGGATCCCGATGACGATCCCCATGCCCCCCCAAAACCAAAGATAAGAGAGGGGGTGGACGGAACGGACGATATACTCCCCCTCTCCCGCGATCCGGGAAGCTTCGGCTCTCGCGGGATCGCCGGGCTCCGGGATAGCCGGGGCGGTACAGGCCGGGCAAGCTCCCGTCTCCGGGTCCAGGGGAGAGCCGCACGCGGGACATTCGCCTTCCGTAGGGCCCTCGCTCCCGGGCGCGACGCGGCCGCCGCATCCGGCGCAGGCCTCGGATTCGAGGTCGTTCTCATAGCCGCAATAGATGCAGATAGCCTTTTTCTCGCCGAGGGAGGGCGGGGAGCTCTGGACCCATCCCGTCCCGTCGAAGTAATACCACTTCCCGGTCTGGGCCCCGATCATCCAGAACCGGCCCTCCTCGTCCTTGAAGCGCATCTGCTTGAGACTCTCGACATATTCGTGACGGGAGATCTCTCCGGCGCGGAAGCGGACGGTCATCCGCTCGAAATCGGACTTCACGTCCCTGAACCTATCGTTCATTTCCCCCCTCCGAACCGGACCCGTCACACGGAAAACGCATTTCGTTTGTTTTCAATGACATATTATTTATTTTATAATCAGCGACTTACATGCCATGACGAATTCTTGTGCAAACTGCCGTATCTTCAAGGATTCGTTGGCCTTCTTAGTCGGCGACCCCGGAGATATCCACACTTTTTCCACACTTCCTGTGAATAACTCGGGTTCTTTTTTCTTGCGCATCGCCGTCGGATTCATAGGCCGAACTGCCTCAGAAGATCGAAGAGATCGAAGCCCAGGATGGGAGCAGGGATGAACGAGATCACGAAGATCAGGACCATAAGGACACCGATGGCCTTCCTCCCCGGCGACAACGGGACGTCCTCGTCCGCGACCCGGGGATGCTTCAGCCCGAGAAGGAGGATGATGAGCGCCCAGACGAACCAGCCCACCCAGAAGAAGACGCCCATGACCACGAAGCCGACCAGGAACACCTTGGCCACGGTCATGGCCTTCCTCCCGAACATCGCGAAGAAGATGTGGCCGCCGTCGAGCTGTCCCATGGGGAACAGATTGAGCGCCGTGACCAGGATGCCGATCCAACCCGCGAAGGCGACGGGATGAGGAAGAATGACGTATCCGGCCGGGACATCCTTGAAGAGGAGCCCGACGATGAACTTGAAGAGCAGAGGCTCCCCGAAGACAAGGGCTCCTTCCCCCTGGGGCGGAGGGGCTATCTTCGACAGGGACAGGCCGACGACGAGCGCCGGGAGGGCGAGGACGAAGCTCGCCAGCGGCCCGGCCGCCCCGATATCGAACAGCTGGTGTTTGCGCGTGATGGGGGACTTGATCTTGATGAACGCCCCGAGGGTGCCGATCAGGGTCGGGGCCGGGACGAAGTACGGCAGGGTGGCGTCGATCCGGTAGCGCCGGCAGGCCAGGTAATGGCCGAACTCGTGTCCGAGCAGGATGACGAGGAGGACGACGGAATAGAGGACGCTCAACGTGACGATCGCGGGGTCGCCGAAGAGCCCCGCCCTGAAATTGAACGGGAAGTCCTGGTCGACCGCGTTCCCATACCTGTAGCTCAGGCTCCAACTCAAGCCCACGAAGAACGTGGAAGCGATCGTCAGGACGAACAGGAAGATGTTGAGCCAGGGCCCGGATTTCGATCGGATCCTTTCCATGAACCTCATGGAAAAGGCCATCCGCGAAAGGTCCGGGTCAACCCTGGAGCTTATGGAACTTCGCCATCAGCTCTTCCCTGTTCTCCTTGTGGTTGGGATCGGACACACAGGAATCGACGGGGCAGACCGCCGCGCACTGGGATTCCTCGAAATGCCCGACGCACTCGGTGCATTTCTCGGGATCGATGACGTAGCGTTCTTCGCCGGCGGTGATGGCCTGATTGGGACACTCGGGCTCGCAGGCGCCGCAGTTGATGCATTCTTCGGTGATCATGAAAGCCATCGGGTTCCTCCTCGAGAATTACGGGACCATTATAGTCAAATCGCCCGGCTTTTTCCAGGGAACGCCTTACTTGGCGCTCTCGAGCCGGCCGACCTTCAGGGACGCCTCGTATCCATAATAGGTCTGCGTGTATTCCTCCTGGAGCTTCTTGAAGACGGCCAGCGCTTCCCGGACGTCGCCCTTGAGCTCCAGGGCCTCGGCCTTGTGGAACAGGATCGCGTCTAGAGGATAGGAGGAGGGTTTCTCCTTCTCGATCCTCGTATAGATCTCCAGGGCCCGGCCGAAATCCTTCTTCCGGACGAGGATCTGGGCCAGGAGGTCCTGGGCCTCGTAGGCGACGAAATCCCGGCGCGTCGTCTTGATGGCGGAAGCGGCCTTCTCCGCCTTGTCCAGGTCGCCTTTCTCGAGCCAATGGGTGGCCAGGGCGATATAGGCCACGCGGGCGAACTTGCCGGGTCCGGCCAGCTTCTCCAGCCGGGCCAGATTCTCCGGCTTCGCGTCGAGGTCCGCCCTCAGGGAGACGATCTCGCCGACGACCCGGCTCTCGGCCTTGAGCCCCCGGTTTCTGAGGAATGTGATCCCCAGGAAGACCAGCACCAGAAGCACGAGGACGCCCAGGCCGATGAGAAGCTCCCGCTCCCACTTCTTCATGAGGTCGAGGAACCAGTTCATGCCCGTTACGAATTCGTCTTCCTTGAGCTGCCGGCGTTCCACTCTTTTCATGGATGTCTCCTCGTCTTCCTAGACCACAGCCCTCTCTTTTAGCACAATCGGGCCCAAAAGCCAAGGACGGCGGGCCGGCCCGGCTTGATCGGCCGCGAGATGAACGTCCTTGGCCGGCTTGGCGCCGGTCAGCCGGACGAAGGCGGCGAGGGAACCTTTCGAGGACGGAGTTTCGTAGATGAAAGCGATGAAAACAATGAAGAAGAAGTCCAGCCTGCCGCGGGCGTTCAGGATCTTCACGGCAGCCGCCATGATCCTGGCGGCGGGCGTCCCCTCCACCTCGGCTTATGCGTCCGGCGGCCGCAAAGCCGAAGCCCCCGCCCCCCTCGTCATGCCCCCGTCGGGGAGCGTCCCGGTCATCGACGGCAGGCTCGACGACGCCATCTGGTCGTCGGCGTCCCGGTTCGATGCCTTCAAGACCTTCAAGCCCGATTACGGAAAGGAGCCTTCCCAGCGGACCGAGGCCTACCTCGCCTACGACCCCGACAACGTCTATTTCGCCTTCCGCTGCGAGGACACCGAGCCCGCCAAGATCAAGTCCTCCGTCTGCAAGCGCGACGCCATGGGCCAGGACGATATGGTCGGCCTCATCCTCGACACGTTCAACGACAACCAGAGCGGCTTCACGTTCATGCTCAACCCTCTCGGCATCCAGGGCGACGGCATCATGGACGTCCAGGGCAACGTCGACGACAGCCACGACACGGTCTGGTACAGCAAGGGCCTGATCGACGACGGCGGCTGGACGGTCGAGGCCCGGGTCCCCCTCCAGAGCCTCCGGTTCCCCGCCGGGAAGTCCCTGATGATGAAATGCCTGTTCTTCCGGTTCCAGACCCGGACCTCGGAACAGTTCTCCTTTCCGCCCCTCGACCCGGACAACAGCAACCTCATGGCCCAGGCCCAGCCCCTTCAGGTCTCCGGGCTTCACCACAAGCGGGTCATCGAGTTCCTGCCGGCGTTCACGTACGGCTCCCGGCACGAGGCCAGCGGGGGCAAGTTCCGGAGGACCGAGGAGAACAGCGACATCAGCCTGACGGGCAAGATCGGCCTGACGTCCGACCTGACCCTGGACGGCGCCTACAATCCCGACTTCAGCCAGGTCGAGGCCGACGCCGGCCAGGTCGATATCAACCTCCGCTACGCCCTCTATTACCAGGAGAAACGGCCGTTCTTCCTGGAGGGCCAGGACATCTGGCAGGTTCGGCGGGGAGATGGAAGACGCCCCGCTGTCATCGGTCGTCTACACGCGGACCATCGTCGACCCGGCCTACGGCTTCCGGCTGACCGGAAAGCTCGGCCGTCGCGGATACGATCGCCGCCATCTACGCCAGGGACGAGCTCCCGGGCGACGCCGTGGACGAGCATCCTCGATTTCACGATCGCCCGCTACAAGCATACGCTGTCACGGAGATGCCTATATCGGCGGCTTCTATACCGGCCGGGAATACGGCCGGGGATACAACCGCGTCGGCGGCTTCGACGGCCGGTTCCGGCTTGAGCCAGGCCTCGGTCCTCTCCTTCCATCTTTTCGGCTCCCTGACCCGGCCCCGGGAAGCGGAGCCCCCGATGCCAAGGACCACGCCCTCTCCCTCTATTACAATTACCAAAGCCGGAAATGGCACGTCGACCTCGGCTACCAGGACGTCTCTCAGGACTTCCAGGTCGACACGGGCTTCCTGACGCGGACCGGGGTGCGGCGGCTGGCCGCCTTCGCCATGTACAGATCTACCCGAGATCGAAGTTCTTCCAGAAGATCGAGCCCTTCTACTGGAGCTATCACCTCTACGACACGATCTACAATATGTGGGAGACCATCAACTTCTTCGTCGTGCGGTTCTACCTGCCGCGGAACACCCAGGTCCGCTTCGAGGGCATCCTGGGCAACGAGATCTTCGCGGGCCGGAGATTCGGGCGGGCAGGCTATGGGCTCAGGACGGAGACCCAGGTCTTCAAGCAGGTCTACTTCGAGACGTATTTCCGGCGATGGGGCGGCATCTATTACGATCCGGACGCCCCCTACGCGGGCACCGAGACCAGGAGCAGCCTCTATCTGCGCTACCAGCCCGTCGACAAGCTCGATTTCAGCCTGAGCCTGGAGAACAGGGTCTTCTCCAGTCGTCCCGGCGGGGAGAGCGTCTACGACTATACGATCCTGCGCAGCCGGAATACGTTCCAGGTCAACAAGTACCTCTTCCTGCGGGCCATCGTCGAGTACAACTTCTATCGGAAGCGGCTGACCGTGGACGGGCTGGTTTCGTTCACCTACATCCCGGGGACGGTCTTCTATGTGGGGTACGGGTCGGCGTTCGAGCGGCTGGATTGGAAAGACGGCGAATACGTCGCCGGGCCCCGTCTCATCGAGACCAAGCGCGGCCTGTTCCTGAAGATCAGCTACCTCTGGCGGTTCTGATCACCACTCGAACCGGACCAGACCGGTCTTCGCGGCGAGCTGTCCCCGGATATCCTCTTTACGGACCTTGCCTTCCTTCTCGGCCTTGACGGCCTTGAACAGCTCGAAGGTCGTGATCAGGCCGTTGCCGTCCTTCTGGGCTTCTTCGCATCTGGATCGGGGAGAACGGGCTCGGGCGCGCCCCGGCTTCCTGGCCCAGGTAGTAGTTCCCGGCGAGCACGGCCTTCATCTTGGTGTTGTCGAACTCCTGCATCCGGCGCCCTTTGAATTTCTGGAGCAAGGCGCATTCGTCGTCGGTGGCCCAGTTCCTGCCGCCGCGGACGAGGACGAGGATGAGGGGCTCCCTCTGGAGGCTGACCTCGATGGGCGGGTCGCCGGCCTCGATGAGCCAGACATCCTCCTCCTTGCTCCGGATGACCTTCTTCCAATACTCGTTGACGTCCACGACCTTTCCCCAGCCGAGGTACTGAAGGGCCTGGATGACGGCCTTCCTGAGCTCGAGGCCTTCGGACCTGAGGAGCCTGTTGAACGATTCCTGTTCCGTCGCCCGGGCCTCCCTGAGCCCTTCCTCGATCTCCCGGAGCGCCTGAGCGTGGCGTCGGTCCTCCTCTTCCCGGCGGACGAGCAGGTCCTTGAGGGCGGGGAACGTGTATTCTCCGCCGTCGAGCCAGCCGTATTCCGGGGGTTCCGTCGCCTTCAGGTCGAGGAGAGGGGCGACGTCCTTGAGGAAGTAGCCGGCGACCTCCGCATTCCTCGAGCCGAACGAAGGGAGGAGGAGATAGAAGCCCTTGCCCTTGCGGATGAGGACGGAGACGGGGCGACCGTCCCGGCCCTTGGCCAGGAACTCAAAGATTCCGTTGGCGCTCGAGCCCTCCTCCCACGATCCCTCGGGGACAGGTTCCTGAAAAAGCTTATAGGCATGGACGATCGACGGCCGGAACTTATCGAAGATGAGGTTGAAGGGGACCTTCGGCCTGGGGATGACGTCCTCGGCCGCGTCGGCGGCCCGGAGGTGCAGTTCGGGGAGCATTCCGACGACGCCTGTGAGGTCCGCCAGGTTTCCGGGGCCGATGAAACAGACGACCCGGGCGCCGCCCTCGACGAGGGGGGCGAGCTCCGAAGCGAGCCCGTTCCGGGCCCTGCCTTCCTGCCCCGGCCGGCCCATCTGGAAGAAGAGCGCCCCGAGGTCCTCGGGCACGCCCGGAGGCGCCGACTCTCCGGGCCCCGCGGCCAGGAGCTCGGCGTCGAAACCCTCCCCCCGCAGTCGCTCGCGGTCCTTTTCCTCGAAATCGATCAGGACGATCTTGGACATGGCCCCATCCTTAAGAAGAGAATTCATCGATGCTTCCCGCCCATTGCTTATAGGTTCTTCCGCCGCTATCCTCGTGTATATCACCCTTTGAGGTGAATCTCCGGGGGATTTTGCGGGGTGGGGGGAGCCCCCCGAGACCCAATCCCCTTTTCACGCTCCCCCGGTACGCTGTTTCCCTTTCTTAGGATCGCTTGAGCTTGGCGAGCGACTCCTTGAGCCAGGTGACATATTCGGGCTTCTCGATAAGGTTTTCGACGCGAAAAACCCTGATCCCCGCCAACTTGCCTTCATTGATCTTCTCGACGAAGAAGTCCATCAGGCCTTTGAACTCCTCTTCGGTCAGCCACCGGTGTTCCGTGCCGGAATTCAGATAGAGCGACCCCAGGATCGGCTTCCCCGGGAACTTTTGTACGACCTTGGCTAGCAGTTCTTCGTGGCTTTGAAGCTGTTTCTGGTCGTAGAAGCTGAAGATGATCGCGTCGATGTCGAAATCGTACGGCTTCTCCAGGTCGTCGGGCGGGTAGCAGGGAGCCCATATCGCAAGACGGGGATTGATGGCCTTGGCCTGGGCGATGATCCGGCGAAATTCGTCCGCGGAATGGCCGCCCTCGCCGGGCTTCTCCGTCTCTTCGTAGAAGTCGTTCAGGTACAGGCCGATGATCTCCTTGTGGGCGAGCGATAGCTCCGCGATCCAGGCCGCGTGCCGCATGGCCTGATCGAACGTCCATCCCCAGATGCCTCTCTCGATCTTGGCGATGATGTACTTGACGCCTGGCGTCTTCATGTGTCTGTACATCAGGGTGTCTTCGAGCTTCATGGTCCCGTCATAGGGCTTGTCGTGGGTCCACACGGTATTGAACCCGACGTCCTTGACCACCGGAGCGATATCCACCTTGTCGCTGTGCTCCCAGACCGAGATCAGGGGCTCGGCGGGGAAGTCGATCGGGTCGGTGGCGACCGCCGATACGAAGCCTATCGTCGACAGGACCACCGCCAGGAGCGCCGTTCGCAGTATGCCGCGCGGCCCGACGGACCTTCCGGCCGGGAACATCGATCGATCACGGGTGTCTGACATAAAGCCTCCTTTTCATGCGGGGTTGAAATGAGGATATTCCCGGGCGATGATCGATGTCAATGCCGCCTTGACGCTGGAATCGCGCCTTACCTATAATGGCCATAGCATCGTCATGAGCGGATTCCGCCGCTGGCTGGTGATGGCCTGCCTGTGCCTCTCGGGCGGGATCATCTTTCTTCTCCCGTTCCTGCGGGAGGTCTACTACATTCCGCTGCAGAAGGCCCTCGGCCTGACCAATACCCAGCTCGGCGTCCTGATGAGCGTCTTCGGAGCGGTCTCCCTGCTCACCTACTTTCCGGGCGGCTGGCTGGCCGACCGCGTCTCGCCCAGGAAACTGATCTCGTTCTCCCTGCTGGCCACGGGGCTCGCCGGTTTCGCCTTCGCCTCATTCCCCTCCTATCCCCTGTCCATCGCCATCCACGGATTCTGGGGCATGACATGCTCGCTGACGTTCTGGGGGGCGATGATCAAGGCCACCCGGAACTGGGCGCCGGCCGCGGAGCAGGGGCGCGCGTTCGGCATCCTGGAAGGCGGCCGGGGGATCGCCGAGCTCGCCGGCTCGACGGCCCTCTTGGCTGTTTTCGCCGGACTGGGCGGTGGAAAGCCCGGACTCGCACGCGTCATCATCCTTTTTTCCGTGATCGACGTCCTTCTGGCCGTGATGGCGTGGTTCACGCTCGTCGACTCGGGCCAATACGGAAGAAGCCGCCCGGATAACGGCCCGAAGATCGAGCTGAAACAGATGCTCCTCGTTCTGAGAATGCCGGCAGTCTGGCTGATGTCCGTCGTGATCCTGGCCGCCTACTCGGCCTATTGGGGGGCCTACTTCTTCACTCCGTACGCGACGGACGTTTTTCTCATGAGCGTCGTGTTCGGCGGAGCGATCGGGGTCGGCAAGATGTGGATCAAGCCGTTTGCGGCCCTCGGAGCGGGCTTCCTGGCCGACAGGGTCGGCGTCGCGAGGACCGTGGCCTGGTCTTTCGGCATCCTCATCCCCAGCTTCGCCGTTTTCACCCTGACGCCGGGAAACCCGAAGCTGGTGGCGATCCTGGTCGTGAACACCGCGGTCGCTTCACTCGCTATCTTCGCGCTCAGGGGCATCTATTTCGCCCTACTCGAAGAAGGCGGCATTCCCCTGGCCGTCACCGGCACGGCGGCAGGCTTGATGTCGGCCGTCGGCTTCACCCCCGACGTCTTCATGCCTCTTCTCGGCGGAGTCCTGCTGGACCGTTATCCCGGGGCCCCGGGTTACCGCTATCTCTTCGGGTTCATCGTTATCCTCTGCGCATTGGGATTCCTCGCGAGCCTCGTCATCCTCAGGAAGGGAAGGCCGGAACGGCGCGGTTCCGTGTCCGCGGGGCGTATCCGGAACAGGGAGAATGATCATGAATAAACCCGTGACCGAGGCCGCCGCCGGCGGATGCCCCAATTTCCCCGTCCTCTCGGAGGCGCAGGGCCGCCGGATGCACGAGGCCTGCCTGGAGATCCTGGAGCGGGTCGGCGTCCGGCTGTATCTCGAAGAAGCCGTCGCGATGATGCGGAAGGCCGGGGCCCGCGTATCCGACGGCAACCTCGTCCGGCTGTCCGCGAGCCTCGTGGAGCGGGCCCTCGAAACCGTCCCCAGGCAGGTCGTCCTCTACGACCGCGGCGGCCGGCCCGTCATGCCCGTGGGAGGGCCTCTCTGCTTTTACGGACCGGGCTCCGACTGCCTGAACATCATCGATCACCGAACGGGCGAACGCCGGAAGCCCGTCGTCAAGGACGTCGAGGAAGGCTGCGTCGTCTGCGACGCATTGCCTCAGATCGATTATGTCATGTCCATGGTCCTTCCCGCGGATGTCGACGGGACCGTCGCCGACCGCTACCAAATGGGAGCGATGCTTTCGTCCACGGCCAAACCCGTCATTTATGTGACCTACGACTACGCGGGCTGCCGGGACGCGGTCGCCATGGCCGAGGCCGTCATGGGCGATGCGGAGGCCCTGCGGAAGACCCCCCTGATCGCCTGCTACATCAACGCGGCTTCGGGACTGAAGCACAACAAGGAGGCCCTGGAGAAGCTCCTCTTCCTGGCCGAAAAAGGCCTTCCCTCGCTCTATATCCCGTCCACCACGGCGGCCGCCACGGGCCCGGTGACCCCGGCCGGCATCGTCGCCATGGACTTTGCCGGCGTCCTCGCCGGACTCGTGCTCTCCCAGCTGAAGAGAGAAGGCGCGCCCGTCATCGTGCCGGGAATGCCGCCCGGCGGCACGCTGGACATGAAGACGTTCGTCATTTCCTACGCCGAGCCGGAGCGCACGCTGACCACGGCCCTCGCCCGCTATTATGGGCTCCCCATGTTCGCCATCGCCGGCGCCTCGGAATCCAAGGTCGTCGACGGGCAGGCCGCCGCGGAAGCCGCGCTCACTTTGGCCGTCGAAACGTTTGCGGGGAGCCATATCATCCACGACCTCGGTTACCTGGAGTCCGGGCTGACGTTCTCCTTTGCCCAGCTCGTCATCTGCAACGAGATCGTCGGCTGGATCAAGGCTTTTTCCAGGGGTTACGAAGTGAGCGACGAATCTCTGGCTCTGGACCTCATCGCCGAGCTTGGCCCGGACGGCGACTTCCTGAGCAGCGATCACACGCTCCGGCATTTCCGCGAGCGGTGGTACCCCTCGGCCTTCGAACGGACGAATTTCGAGACCTGGCAGAACAAAGGGGGCCGGACGTGCGTCGAACGGGCGGCCGGGACGGTCGATCGGATCCTTGCCGAGCATCGCCCGGAACCATTGCCAGCGGAGACCCGGGAAAAGCTCCGGGACGTCATCCGGAGAGCCAAGGCCGAGTGAGGGGGCGCCGGCGCCAAAATTGAATTACGGGCGCGTCGGTTTCCTCCGGGCGTCAACCGACAAATGCTTACTTGTACTTACTGCGGATCTTTGGGCCGGATAGCGGGCCCCCCAGCACAGCACTGAAGAAGCAAATGTCAAACCCTCCGGCGATCATCGCGAGAGCCCCCCACGCCATGGAGAAAACCCCGAGCGTATGGCTCCGATAGACATAGCCGACCACGAGGAACCCCGCGCCGGCGACCAGGCGAAAAACGCGGCCCGCCGGGCTGTTGAGGAATTTCGAGAACCCCGATCGATTGAAAGATTCATTCCAGCTCATGGAAGATCTCCTTTTGGACATCGGAATCTGCCCTTGCCGCCACAAAATAAAGATAATCCGACTGCGGCTCTGCGTCAAGATAAGGGCGCCTTCTCTGGGCATCCGCCGCCGGGCGGCCGTATTCCGACTTATTGACAGCACACGGAGCCGGGGATAATATTCTAATCAAGTCGGGCGGCCTGGGGGGCGTCCACTTCCTCCAGGCCAGAGGAGAGAGGGTGTGAAAAAATCTGTTTGCATCGTCGCCTTTCTATTCATCTTTTGTGGAATCGGGCTGGCCCAGGAGATCAAGGTGACTCGGCCCGCCTCGGGAATGAGTTGGAATATCGGTGATACGCAGCCGATACGGTGGACGTCGACAGGGACGACACAGCCTTCCGTCAAGATCATGCTCTGGCAGGGGGACGCCAATGTCATGGACATCGTGAACAGCACGCCCAATAACGGCATGTACCCATGGAAGATCCCCGCATCCCTGGCCCCGGGAACCTATAAGGTCCGTGTGCGAACGGTCGGGGATAATATCGTCGGCATCAGTGCCGCCTTCGACATCAGCAATGCGAAGATCGTCGTGACCCAGCCGACGGCCGGCGTGACTTGGAACACGGGCGAAAACCACCTCATCCAATGGACCCATTCGGGTCCGATGCACGAGTATGTCAGGATCGATCTCTACCAGTTCCCCGAAGGCCGGGAATATTCCGTCGAATTGGGCACGCCCAATAACGGCTCTTATTCGTGGACGGTTCCCGCGGGCTTGCCGGCGGGAACGTCTTATCAGATCCAGGTTAAAACGGTCGATCTTAATGTGTCAGCTTGGAGCCCCAGATTCGGTATCAACACCGGCGCCCGAGCGGTTATTATCAATAAAGAGCGGCCCCAAAGGCTCTTGAAATTCCCGGCCCTGTCCATCTCCGATGTCACGCTGAGCCCCAACGTGGAGGGTTTCGTGGTCACGTTCGGCTACAAGAATAGCGGAACGGGCCCCCTTCCCAAGGGTTCCGAGATGCCGGTGAAACCCAATTTCCGGGTGCTCATCGACAACAGGGAGGTCAACCAGGGCAGCCTTTTCATTCCCGAATTTCCGGCCCCGCCCGGATGGGAAGTCCCAACATATCATGGGTGCTTCATCAAGTGCCCGCCGCTTCCCAATTTTGACTATAGTTGGACGGTCGGCAATCTCGTCACCGTGAAGATCAATGAGAACGCCGTCAACGGAATGGCGAGCGATTCCCAGTCCTATAATCTGAAGCCGATGGCCCTGCATCATAGCTATGACGTCCTGATCACGGGAGTGACACTGGACTGGGCCAAGGAGATCCTGACGGTCAATATCCGGATCGACGGAAAGATCGGTGCTCTGAAGACACTCATGGTGGTCAACGATAAGCCATACGGACAGTTTGCCAAGTACATCGATCTTGCTGATGGAAAACGTTCGCACACGATCACCCATAAGCTGGACGGATTGTTTCGTTGGCAGGAATACAAGGGCAGGCTTTGGGCCCTTCTGAAGGCGGATAAGAACGCCTATGCCGATTTTCGGGATATCGAGCATCGGAACAATGAATACAATTATTCCTTTCACCGATGAGCGGCGGCCCGCTTTGCCAAGGAGGATGCATGAGAAACAGGCCCCTCGTTTCGGCGGCTCTTTCGGCGCTGGTCGTCCCTCTGATGTTAACGGCTTGTGTCAAGGCGACTTCGACCGATAATCCCAAGGGTGAGATCGAAGCCACGGAGTATATGGGCTCCAAGTTGACCCCTCTGAGCCGGCAGAAAAATAACGCCCTCAAGGGCACGCAAAATATCGATAGGGCGACCTATGCGCTGGCGGTCGACGGCCTGGTGGACAATCCCCTGAGCTTGAGTTACGCCGATCTGCAGGCATATCCCCAGATATCCCGGCTCATGGACCTGGATTGTGTCGAAGGCTGGGATTTCACGGCCAAATGGACCGGCCCGGCTCTCGGCGCTATCTTTGCCGATGCCAAGGTCAAGCCCGAGGCTAAGATCGCTATCTTCCACTCCGCCGACGTCCCCGGCGGATATAGCTCGCTGGACTTAGGGTATATCTCCGATAAGAATATCATCATCGCTTTGAAGATCAATGACATCACCCTGCCGCCTGACAGAGGATTCCCTCTTCAGATCGTCGCCATGAGCAAATTCGGCTATAAGTGGGCCAAGTGGGTCACCCGCATCGAGCTATCGGCCGATGCCGGATTCCGGGGCTATTGGGAGAGCCGCGGCTACAACAATAAGGCGGATGCCAACGGGCCGCCGTACGAATCAAGACAATAGCCGGGCGATCATCGCGCGTCGTTCACGACGAGCGGCAGCTCGATGAAGCTCGCCCGGCTCGCCGCGTGGTAGATGCGCTGCACCGCCTTCCTGTAGTCGCCCGGCTTGGCCCAGAATATATTCGGGACGAACGTCTGCGGGTTGCGATCGTAGAGCGGGAACCAGCTGGACTGAACCTGGACCATGATCCGGTGCCCGGGCAGGAAGACATGGTTTGCGGTCGGGAGCGCGAAGCGATACGCCAGCGGCATATTGGCCTCGATGGGGACCGGCGATTCGAAGCTCTCGCGGTAACGGCCGCGGAAGATGTCCGCCGAGACCATCAATTGGTAGCCTCCGAGCGCGGGCGGGCTTCCGACCTCGTCGGGATACACGTCGATGAGCTTCACCACCCAGTCGGAGTCCGTCCCGCTCGTGGAGGCGACGAGGTTGACGAGCGGTCCGCCGCTGATCTTCAACGGCGAGGTCAGGACGTCCGAGACGAAAGCCAGGACGTCGGGACGGCCGGACGCTTCCCTCTGGTCATCCACAAGCCATCTTGACCATGCCTCCTCGTTATCCATCGATTCAATAGGACGAGCGCGATAAGGAACGGGCTTGGCGGGATCCGAAACGTATTCATCGAAATCATCGTCACCGGCCTCCGGGGCCGCGAAGCCCGCTCTCGACCCGGCCCGCAGGTAAAGCGGCGTCGGCCTGATCTGACATCCGCTCGGGCATCCGGCCGGCCATGCCGTCAGGCGACGCCATGTGTTCGTCCCGGTTTCAAAAGCCGTCACCGGGGCCACCTCTGCCGTCGCGGCCGGGCCGTCCTTGAGATATCGATCGAGGAAAGGACGCAGGATCTCGCGGCGGAACGTGAGGGAGGTATCGCTGCCGAACGTCATCGCCCCCAGACTGCTCCCCTTCCCGATCTCCTGTCCGTGATACCACGGCCCCATCACCAGGAACACCTTGTCGTTCGCAGTGTCTTTCGGTTCGATCGCCCTGTAAGCCGCCAGCGCTCCGTAGATGTCCTCCTGGTCCCACAAGCCATGCACGAGCATCGTGGGAACGATAAGCGGCCGCGCGGCGAGGGCGCGGTCGACCGCCTGATCCCGCCAGAACGAATCGTAGGCGGGGTGCTCGAGGATCTTTTTCCAGAACCCGATCTGCTCCATACCGCGCCGGCGCCCGAGCTCTCCGGCGGCTCCGGCCTGCAGGAATGCGTCGTACTGATCGAAATGGGTCTCCCACCATTTGAGCTCCGAGGCCCGAGTCGCCCCCTGGCGGTACATGTACGGCATCATCTGCTGGCGGAACGCGCCATTGTGGAACCAGTCATCGCCCATCCAACCGTCCACCATCGGGTTCATGGGCACGGCGACCTTCAGGGCGGGGTGGGGATCGACGAGCGCCATTAGGCTCAGGAAGCCGTTGTACGAAATCCCGAGGATGCCGACTTTTCCGTTCGTCTCCGGGACGTTGTGCACCAGCCACTCGATCGTGTCGTAAGTGTCCGTGGCGTGATCGACGGACGTCGGATTCTGCGGTCCCCTGAGCGGGCGGTTCATCACGTAATCGCCCTCCGAGCCGTACTTGCCGCGCACGTCTTGCACGACCCGGATGTAACCGCCCTCGACGATGACGTCGACGGCGTTGTCGTAGCCGTCGAGGACGCGGCCGAGGTGCGCGCTCTGGGAATGGCTGGTTAGCTCGGTCGCGTTGTACGGCGTCCGCGTCAGGAGGATGGGCGCGCCTTTAGCGCCCTTCGGAACGAGGATAACGGTATGAAGCTTGATCCCGTCACGCATCGGGATCATCACATCACGCCTCATATAATCGAAGCCGTCGGTCACCGGCTGGAACTGCGCCGGGGTTTCGGAGGGCAGGGCCGGCGACTTGACCTGCGGCGGATTCTGCCCGGGCTGCGATGCGCCAGCCAGTAGGGCGCAGAGTGCCGGCGCGAGGAGGATCAGCTTTCGAGCGCGGTGAATAGGATACTCATGTTGCGTTAAGTTTGACATTGGCCTCTCCAGAGAAGGATGATATTCCCGACCACGAATCGGAGTCAAGAACTCAGATATCAGCGCGCCGGAGACTGTTCTCTCGCCCTCGCCGGTGGGCGGAGTGCGGATCCGGCATCTCCACCCCTAATGCGGAATTTCAAGCCATACGACAGGTTCGTTTCCGGCGTTCCAACCGTCATGGCCGGGAGGGATCACGCCCACGTCGCCCGGGCCAAATTCTTCTTCTTTTCCATCAATCATCTTGGAGCGCAGCTTGCCCGAAAGCACATAAATGAGGTGGTGTTTCTGACAGCTTTCACCCCCGACGACCGGCTTCACGTGTATGGACCACCTCCACCCGGGCTCAGCCGTGATCCGCTGGATCTTAATGCCGTCGATCGTAACGATCTCAACCCTTTGCTTTTCGGGCGTCTGCGTTGCGTCCGGTCGATTGAGGCTCTTTTTTTCGATAGTCGCCATATTTTTATTCCCCCTGACCTAAAATAAAGCTCTATGAATATCATAAACCAATAAAGCATATTTCACAAAGAGTTTGAGCTTTGAGATCTCTTGCTCGCCGGATTCATCAATGGATGTGTTCATGTCACCCTTTTGACATCTTCCATGCCTCGGTCTATCATCGGCCCGATATCGCAAAGGATCATCCTCCCCGCCTCAGGGGTTCGTTCGATGGACGGACAGGCGGCGCGCGTGAAGGAGATCCTCGAGGAGAACGCTGCGGATGCATGATGTGAATATCAGGAATGTCACCGAGGCGGACCTTGACGGTTGTTATGAGGTCGAGATCGCCTGCTGGCCGCCCGAAGAGGCGGCGGCCAAAGAGACCGTGGAGCGCCGCATCGCCGCGTTCCCCCAGGGTTTCTTCGTTGCGGAATCCGACGGCAGGGTTATCGGAATGCTCAACAGCTGCTGCACGAACAGGGAGGACCTCGGCGATGAAGAGCTGAAACAGCTCGTCGGCCACGACGTCGACGGCCGGAACATGGTCGTGTTCGCGCTGGGCGTTCTCCCCGGATCTCGAAAGCAGGGAGTCGCCGCGGCGCTGATGTCGAGGTTCATCAGGCTGGCCAGAGAGCTCAATAAAGAAAATGTGCTCCTGATCTGCAAATCCGATCTGGTCGCGTACTACGAACGCTTCGGCTTCGTTCATGCAGGGCTATCGCGATCCATGCACGGCGGCGCGACGTGGCAGCAGATGGTCCTGAAGCTCGATTTGGAGGATTGAGATGAAAGCCATCGTTTACACCCAATACGGACCGCCGGAAGTGCTGCGGCTGCAGGAAGTGGAGAAACCCGCGCCCCGGGACAGGGAAGTGCTGGTCAAAGTCCATGCCACCACCGTCACCATCGGCGACACGATCATGCGCGATCTCGACATGCCCATCCACGGCTTGAAGCGGCTCCTGGCGCGCATATACCTGGGGATACAGCAAACCCAAACGCCCCATCCTGGGGATGGAACTGGCCGGAGACGTTGAATCCGTCGGCAGGAAAGTGACCCGCTTCAAGCCTGGCGACCCGGTTTTCGCCTCCACCTTCGCCGTCAATTTTGGAGGCTATGCCGAGTACAAATGCCTGCCCGAAAACGGGATGCTGGCGCTCAAACCGGCCAATCTCACCTACGAGGAGGCCGCCGCCGTCCCCGGCGCAGGGCGAGACGGCTTGGCTGTGTCTCAAAAAGGGAAAGATCCAGCGCGGGCAAACAGTGCTGATCTACGGCGCGTCCGGCGCGGTGGGCACCTATGCGGTACAGCTGGCCAGCCGCCACTTCGGGGCAGACGTGACCGGGGTGTGCAGTGGCACGAATTTGGAATTGGTCAAATCCCTGGGGGCGAGTCAGGTTATCGATTACACCCGGGAGGACTTCACCCAAAGCGGCGCAATCTACGACGTGGTTTTTGACGCCGTCGGAAAACTACTCCCTGCGCAGGGCAAAAAGGCGCTCAAGCCGACCGGCATTTACATCAACGTCCTTACCGACTCAGGCCGGCGGCGATAAGCTCGAAAACCTGCTCTTGCTCAAAGAACTGATCGAGGCGGGCAAGCTCAAACCGGCCATAGACCGGGTCTATCCGCTGGAGCAGATCGTCGAAGCGCATCGCTATGTCGAGCAAGGACATAAAAAGGGCAATGTCGTTATCACCGTAGGAAGGGGCGGACGGTCCTCTACCGGGTGCTCCATGACGTGATCACGGAGGCTGCCCTCGGGGCAACATTAGCCTCGCTTACCTTACTTCCGCGGCTTGGGCCGGGACGTTCCAGCCCTCGACCTCGACCCGCAGCGGTTCCTGGTCCGGGGTCTCTTCGATAGATCTCCAGGTGACGTCCCGCGACTCGCGGGGCAGGAGGATCGAGAAGTCGTCGCTCCAGAAACTCGGCAGGATTTCCTTGCCGCCCCTTACGACGCGCAGGGAAATGAAAAACGCGGGGGCTTTCCCGCCATTCCTCAGCCGGACCCGGACTCCGGGTCGGCCTTCGATGAGTCCGCGCTTCGCCGAGACCTCGAGGCCGGCCGGGGGAAAGGCGGCATTGTCTTTCAAACAAGGGAACAAGAGCTCAGCGGAATTCGTATCTTTAATTGAAACGAAATATGGCCATCATTATCAAGGAGAGATCGATGAAACGCATAATGATCGCTGTCAGCATGGCCGTCCTGGTTTTCGCCGCAGTCTCCCGGTCGCAGACCCCGGCCCAAACGAAAACGGGGACCCCGGAACAGGAACTGCTGGATCTTTTTGAGGAATGGATGAATGCCGAGGTCAAGGGCGACATGGCTTTCATTGACCGGCTCCTCACGGAGGACTGGGCAGTAACGGACCCTGCAGGCAACGTCTGGACCAAGGCCCAGTTTCTGGAGGGCCGGAAGTCCGGGGAGGGCGCGGTCATATCCTTTGAGCTTGACAACATGAAGGCCCGAATCTATGGGAATGCGGCGGTGGTGACCGGCCGCATGACTGCCAAACAGATGTTCCAGGGGCAAGACATCAGCGGCCAGTATCAATGCACAGACGTGTTGATCAAGAACGAGGGCCGTTGGCAGTGTGTGGCTACACACCTCTCGAGAATATTGCAGAAATAGGGCAGCCGGGCAATCCGGGCCACCGCAGGTCGGCCCTCCGTCTCCGACGACGGAACTATGGGTTTGCCCGGTTCCCAGGGCCATTCATCCGGCTACTTCACTGCCGCAGCTTGGGCCGGGACGTTCCAGCCCTCGACCTCGACCCGCAGCGGTTCCTGGGTCGGGATCTCTTCGATAGATCTCCAGGTGACGTCCCGCGACTCGCCGGGCAGGAGGGTCAGGAAGTCGTCACTCCAGAAGCTCGGCAGGATTTCCTTGCCGCCCTTGACGACGCGCAGGGAAACGAAAAACGCGGGGGCTTTCCCGCCATTCCTCAGCCGGACCCGGACTCCTGGTCGGCCTTCGATCAGTCCGCGCTTCGCCGAGACCTCGAGGCCGGCCGGAGGAAGGGAGGCGAGGAAGCCGAAGCGGCCGTCCGGCGACAGCCAGTAGAAGTTGTCCGAAACGAGCTTCCCTTTATCGTAGAGCCGAAGAGCCACGTATCCGGCGCCTCCGGGCGGGAGCAGGCCGACGGATGGGCTGTCGGGCGCGGACCGGGCGACCTCCCGAGCGGAAGCGTCCGGAACCTCCCGCACGGAACCCGCAGGGACGTCGATCGTCGCCGATGACTCCCGCGTCAGCTTGAACGCCGGGTCATAGATCCGAATCCGGGCCTCGAGGTTTCTCCGGTCTTCGCGCGTCGCGTTGACCACCCATGCGCTCCCGTCCGAGGGATTGAGCTGGATGTGAAGAGGCTCGCAGGCCTTCTTGATGAAATAATAGCCGGCGTGGGGCCGCAGGTACCAGTCGTAGATCTGCCAGCTCACGCTCGGCCAGGCGGGGTTCCCTTTCCAGAGCATGACCCCGGAGGTTTTCGATCCCGCCTGGTTCACGGCTTCGAAGAGCGCCCGGTAGCTTTCGGCGTTGACGAGCTGGGCCTTGCGCGCGTAGTCGGCCAGGCTCGCGGGCTCTCCGTAACGTTCGCGGATCGCCTGGTCGTAGAGGCTATACTTGCCGTTGTCCTCGCAGGCGTCGTGGTAGCCCCAGACGTCGTTGAGCGGGAACTTCACGGCCGGGTCCGGTTCGGGGGGAAGGAATTCGCCCAGGCTTTCGAGGACGGGCACGGACGGGATCCCGGCCTCGTTCTTGAACAGCCAGTCCTTGCCGCCGGCCACGAGACGGTAGTATTGCCCGGGGTCGACCCAGTAATACGGCCCTCCCGAGTAGGTGCCGGCGGGCCCGTTATCGGGCCAGGAAAGCCCCCAGCCCTTCGGCGGCTCGCGGTAGCCCGAGGAAGGGATGAAGGGACGCGTTCCGTCGAGCCCGGCCACGATGTCGTCGCGGAGCGGGCGGTAGATCTCCTCCCGCGGATATCCCTCGTTGCCCGCCGTCCAGACGAGAAGCGAAGGATGGTTCCTGAGCTTTTTCACCGTGCCGACGGCGTTGGCGAGAAACGCGCCGGCGTCGTAGGGGTAATCCGGACTTCCCTTGTCCCAGGTTCCCTGGCAATCGCCCGTGATCCAGAAGTCGTGCCAGACGAGGAGCCCGAGCTCGTCGCAGAGGTCGAAGAACTCCTCGCGCGGCGTGGTCCCTCCGCCCCAGATGCGGACGAGATTGAGATGGGCTTCCTTCCAGAGGGAAAGCTCCCTGCGCAGGCGCTCCGGGGAGTGGTTGAGCATCATGTCCGGCACCCAGGCGGCGCCGCGGACGGGGATCCGGACGCCGTTGACGAAGAACTCGCGGCGGGCCCAGCCGTCGACGGTTTCCGCCCGGCTCGAGAACTCGCGGATGCCGAAGGGGATCCGCTCCGATGCGGAGACGCGCCCGCCGATCGCGAATTCGAGCTCCAGCCGATAAAGCGCCGGCCGGCCAAGGCCGTTGGGCCACCAGAGGTCGGGGCTCTTGATCTTCAGTTCCGGTTCGGTTTGGGGAGCAAATCGGATGTTCGACGTCGCGTGCGGGGCGAGAGAGACTTTTCGCGTAATTACGGCGATCTCCTTGCCCCCGCCCGCGGGCGGGAAGACGCGGAGGGTCAGAATTCCTTCCTGGGGCGCATCGGAGACGTTGCAGACGTCGGCTTTGACGACGATGTCGGCCTTCGAGACGTCGGGCAGCGGCAGGTCCGTGACGACCTGGGGGTCGCGGATATCGACGGGCCCGGTCGCCGAGACCTCGACGTCCTGCCAGATGCCCATGTTCCGGTCATGGATCTCCGGCATCCAGTCCCAGCCCACAGAGCAATGCATCGTCACGTTCTTTCCGATATCGCCCGTCGGGCCGCCGTTCAGGCCGAAGGGTCCAAAGGCCTTGAGCTGGGGCTCCCCGGGCAACCCGGGGAAGTCGAGCGGGAAGACCTTCACGGCCAGGACATTTTCGCCGCCGGGCAAGGCGATTTCCGTGACATCGAACGTCCAGCGGCCGAACATGCCGACGACCTCGTTCGAGCCGGCGATCTTCCGGCCGTTCATCCAGATCTCGGCCCGGTAGTTGATGCCCTCGAAGGTCAGCCAGACTTTCCTGCCGCGGAAATCCTCGGGCACTCTGGAACGACGTCCGAAACCACCACGGATCGGACCAGGGATTCCGGCCGCCGGGAAGATGGCTGAACTTCGCCAGGCCATACTCGCGGTTGAACTCGTCCGAGGCGTCGGGGATGCGCATGTTGTTCATGCCGACGTAGGGGTCGGGATAGACGGAGTTGCGGACGAGGGCGTTGAGGACGGTCGTAGGAACCGACGCCGTGTACCAGCCGTCGGTCTTGAAATCGGGACGCGAGATCGGCTCGCCGTTTTCCCCGGCCAGGACGGACGTCTGGAGGCGCCAGCCGTCGCGAAGGACGATCGAATTTGCCGGAGAATCATTCAGGGGCCCGGACGAGGCCGAGAGCGCCGGACAGACGACGGCCATGACCAACGAAACCGAAGCCAGAGAAGCTCTCACCTTGGCCAAGCCGTCCTGATATCTCATTTGCGGGCCTCCTCGTCCGGTGCTAAGGTGGGGTTCGATGCGATTGTAAGCCTTTCGTCCGGCTCGCACAACTGGGCTGGACAAAGAAGCAGGGCGGGCGAAATGGGACTATGACCAGGTTGCGGTTCGAGCCCAAAATGTGACACAAAAACACGAGGCCCATTTATATGGACAATTCGGAAAAAAATGATTTCAATAAAAGTATCAATTTGTCATTATAATCACTGTTCACCCAAGGAGGCATACCCGTATGAAAGCCGTTGTTTATCGTGAATATGGTTCCCCCGACGTCCTCAAGCTGGAAGAGATCCCCAAGCCGGTCCCGAACGACGACGAAGTCCTGGTGAAGGTCCATGCGGCGTCCGTGAATGCCTATGACTGGCATCTTCTGAGAGCTGATCCGTTCCTGGTTCGCCTTATGGGCGGAGGACTGCTCAAGCCGAAGCACACAATACTCGGCGCCGACATCGCGGGGCGGGTCGAAGCGATCGGCGGAAACGTCAAGCAGTTCCAGCCGGGCGATGCGGTGTTCGGGGACACCGCCGGGGCCGGTAATGGCGGTTTTGCCGAGTATGTGTCGGTCCCTGAACGCTTCCTGGCGCCGAAACCGGTCAATCTGTCGTTCGAGGAAGCGGCGGCGGTCCCCATGGCAGCCGTCACGGCCTTGCAGGGCTTACGCGACAAAGGGAGGATTCAGCCGGGGCATAATGTCTTGATCAATGGGGCGTCGGGCGGGGTGGGGTCGTTCGCGGTCCAAATTGCCAGGTCGTTTGGGGCCGACGTCACGGCTGTTTGCAGCACGGGCAAGATGGACCTGGCACGCTCTCTCGGGGCTAATCACGTTATCGACTACACCAAGGAAGACTTCACCCGGAACGGGCAGCGTTATGATCTGATTCTTGCCGTGAACGGATATCATCCGCTTACGGCTTATAAGCGCGCCCTGGCTCACGGGGGCGTTTATGTCATGGCCGGCGGTTCCAAGGCTCAACTGTTCCAGTCTATGCTCATGGGGCCGTGGATGTCGTTTATCGGCGGCAAAACAATGGGGATCATAGTGGCAAAAACAAGCCAAAAGGACCTCATGATTCTTAAAGAGCTTTTAGAAGCGGGCAAAGTCGTCCCGGTCATTGACAGACAATACCCGTTGATCGAGGTCCCCGAAGCTCTCCGGTATCTTGAAGAAGGACACGCCCGGGGGAAAGTGGTTATCGCCGTTGGCGGCTGAAATCCCCCTACACAAAGCGGATGGCAGTGACGGGGTCGGCCCCCGCGAACCAACGATGTATCAGCGGCGTGCTTGAGAGGATTCGAACCTCCGACACACGCATTAGGAATCCGCAAAATGAGGACCCCCATTTCCCCTGGAAAGTCTGGTTTCCCCCTGATTTTTCAACGTTTTCCTTTGAGCACCTTTAGTCCGAAGTCGGCGGGTTTTAGCAAAATCCTGTGACGCCCGGATGACACGGGGGGAGAGTCTGCCTGTTCACCCGGGGAGTCGTGCTGACCTTCGAATTGACACAATATTTTTGCGGTGCTATAAGTTAATCAGCAAGAGATTGGGGGAAGGCGAAGGCAACCTTTACGGAACATTTCTTTTTGCCGTCCCCTCGTCTCTGAATCGCATCAAAAGGAGGGGGTTCATGAAAACCAAATATTCCGCAGTGTGCCTGGCCGTGCTTTTTCTGCTCATGGTGTTCACTCAGGGCTACGCGCAAAAGCCGAAGTTGGACCTAAAGAAGGTCGCGGACAAGATCATCAAGACAATGAAATCCTCGGATCCCGTCGCCGTCACAAACCTCTATGCGCCGGATGCCGTCATGATCCAAGCGGACTTATCGTCGCCAATGCACGGCCGTGAGGCGCTTTTAGAATATTATAAAGGGATGTATAAGGCCGTCCCGGATTTTAAGGTCGATTTTTCTGTGGTCGCATTCTCCAGCGACACGATCGTCTTTGAAGGCGTCGGAAGCGGAACATTCACGGGTCCCCTGGCCACACCTGAAGGCGAAGTGGCGCCCACGGGCAATAAGGTGAGTTTCAAGGTTGCGTTCATCGCTAAAATCTCACCAGACGGGTTAATTGCCGAAGACAGGTCCTACTTCGATAATTTGGCGTTTATGAAACAACTGGGCTTGCTCAAGTAATCATTAAGCAAAAGATTGGGGGGGGGCGAAGGTTAGCACCTACGAAAAATCTACCTATGCTATCCCCATGTCTCTGAATTGCTTCAAGAGGAGGGTTTTTATGAAGAACAAATTTGTCTGGGTATTCTTTGTTGTCTTCTTTGGGGTTTTAATAAGCTCCTGTAAGACACCTGAGCCTACAGGTTTGACTGCCCAGGACCGAGCCGCCATCCTGAAGGTTTCCGAAGATGGGATAAGACTCTTTAATGCCCCGGAGAGGGACTTTGAAGCCGCTGTAAAGTTTTACTATACCGAGGATGCGATGACGCTATCGCCAAATGAGCCTGCGGTGCAGGGTCGAGCCAGCCAAATTGCCTGGTACAGTGCATATCCTCCCTTCGAACTCGAGGAAAAGGTTATCGAGCTCGACGGACGGGAAGACATCGCTTACGCGCGATTGACCTACTCCCTGAAAATGAAGATGCCAGGAGCCACGGAGCCGATCCTGGATACAGGCAAGGGCATGGAAATCTGGAAGAAGCAGAAGGATGGCTCCTGGAAAGTGTCCTGCGATATCTTCAACTCCGACCTCCCGATACCGCCGCCGAGTGAACCCGTTAAGAAATAGGAGAGGTCTAAAATCACATTGGAGGGAGATGGCTTGGCTATTGGAATAGAGTTGAAAGTATCTTTATGGAAATTCGTTTTAAGCAAGGATGGTGCTCTATGAAACGCATTGCTATTGCAGTCTGCGTGGTTGTCCTGGTCTTGGCAGTCGCCGTCATTGCCCAGACGCCAAGCCAGCCAACGAGCGGGAGTGTGGAACAGGAGTTGATAAAGTTCGAGCAGGACTGGGCGAAGGCCCTGGTCAAAAGTGACTTGGCCTTCCTTGACCGGATTTTGGCGGATGATTATATCTCAACGGACTCCGAAGGGACAGTGGGAACTAAAACCCAAGAAATTGCGACCATGAAATCTGGCGATTATGTGCTAATTTCTACAGTGCTCGATAATTTTAAGGTCCACGTTTATGGAGATGCGGCGGTGTATTTTGGCCGGAGTACCGACAAAGCACAGTTCAAAGGCAAGGATATCAGTGGCCAGTATCAATGGACGGATACGTGGGTTAAGCGTGACGGCCGTTGGCAGTGCGTGGCCTCGCACGGTTCGAGAATAGCTCAGAAGTAGTCCCGCCCCCTCTGGCATCCCGGCATCGGAATCAGAGAAATAAGTGAAGTAGCCCTGGGGGGACTCGAACCCCCGACACACGGATTAGGAATCCGTTGCTCTATCCATACTGAGCTACAGGGCTAGCCCCGTTCGATGCGTAAACTATAGCCGAATACCCCCGGGTTTTCAATAGAACCCGGCGCTCCCGACCGGCCCGTCGCGGGCCCGGTATCAGCTGCCCGGATTATTCTTGTACTTCTTTGTGGCCTCGTCGATCTGGGCCTTGTATTTCGCGACGAGGGCCAGGTCCTCGGCGTTCAGGCCGGGATTCTCGTCCGGCTTCTGCGTCTCCTCGATGGAGGTCCTGCTGTTCTTGATCTGCTCCTCGTACATCGTCCGCATTTCGGGGCTCAGGTCGGTCTGCTTGAGGCTCTCCTCGGCGCTCCGGATCGACTCTTCCATCATCTTGACGGAGCTCTTTTTCCACTCCTCGGCGCTGATCGTCATCTCGCCCACCATGATCCGCCCCCAGACGGCCATGTAATCCCCGAAGTCGGCGAAGCCGTACTTCCGGGCGAAGCCGTTGTATTCCTGGGCCCTTTTCTCGATGTCCGACATCCTCATCATCTGGCCGCCCTTGAAGAGGACCTCGAAGGGGTTCACTTCCTCCTGCAGGGATTCGATGAACTTGGCCATCTTCGCGTCGGTCAGATAGGGCTTCATATAGTCGTTCTGGGCGCCGGCGCCCGACGAAGCGACCGTCGAGCCGGCTTCCTGGGCCGCTTCCTTGGCCGCGGAGAAAGCCTTCTCCGCATCGCTCTTCTTGCCGCAGGCGAACGACAGGACCAGGGCCACGACCGCCATCAGGACGAGAACGCCTTTTCCGGAAATCCGAATTCCACTCGCGCATCCGATACCTCCTTCCGAAGTTGCCGCAGGAACCGATTATACGCACTCCCGGGAAAATGGACAGGGCTATTTCTTGAAGAGCCCGACCAGCTTCTTGAGGTATTCCAGGACGGTCTTCTTGCTGCTCCCCGCCTCGAGGTCGGCGGCCGAGAGCTCCTTGATCTTCCGGAGCGACTCGAGGTTGTTCCTGTTCCGCAGGCTGACGATCTCGGCCACGGCCTCGGCCAGGCCGGGGTTTCGGGCGAGGATCTCGACGAACGCCGCGGCGCCGATCTCGAGAAGCTCGGATTCCTCCTCGACGGTGATCGTGGCCGTCCGGGGCATCCCGGTGAAGAGGGACATCTCGCCGACGATGCCGCCGGGGCCTGTCTGGAACTCCGACGAATAGGACTTCCCGTTCTCCTCGGTCGTCACCCGGCCCTTGACCTTGCCCCGGGCGACGACGTAGCAGGCCTCTCCCTTCTCTCCCTGCCGGAAGAGGATCTCCCCCGGCGTGAAGACGACCCGCCGCGCTAGTGACGCGAGCTCCCGGGCCTCGGCGTCGGACAGGAGGGCCTGGCCCGCCAGGTCCCCTTCCTGATGCCTGAGGAACGAGGAGTTGAGGAGGTCGACGAGGTTGCGGCCAACGGCCTTCTCCGCCGCCTCCTCCGCCCCGTCCCTGTCCACGGTCTCGAGGACCCGGGCGAGCTGGCCGGTGACCGGCATCGGGATCTCGATGCCCAGCCTCTTGAACTTGTACCAGACGCGCCGTCCGACCTCGGTCGTGATGGAGAACTTCCGCTGGTAATCCTGGATCCAGAACTTGAGCAGGTAGGAGACCCCGAGGTCGTCGTAGCCGAGGATGTAGGCCAAAGGTGCCGGGGACGCCAGGACTTCGGAGACCTCCCGGGCGGACGCCTTGAGCGTCTCCAGGACGAGGGCCGGGGCCGCTTCGTAGCCGACCTTGAGGGGCAAGGTGATCGCGGCCTTCGGGTCGGGCTGGGAGAAGTTCGTGATGGTCCCCGAGGCCACGGCGTTGTTGGGGAGGACGATCATGTTCGAGGCCCGGTCGAGGATGCGCGTCTCGCGCCAGTTGGTCTCCATGACGATCCCTTCGGTCTCGCCGATCTTCACCCAATCGCCCCGGCTGAAGGACCGCGTGAAATGCAGGGACAGCCCGGCCAGGATGTTGCTGAGGACGCCCTGCAGGGCGAGGCCGAGGACGGCGGTCAGGATGGCCGATGTGGCGAGGAAGGGCGTGATGTTGATGCCGAGGATCCCCTTGAGGATCATGAAAACGAGGGCCAGGTAGATGACGGCCAGGATGAAGCCGTGGAGGACGCCGGGAACCGGATACCGCGCCTTTCGTTTCTTGTACCAGGCCTGGATCAAGGCGTCGACGAGGCAGACGAGGAAGACGACCGCGAAGAAGACCAGGCCGGCCCGGACGAAATCGAAGAACCGGTCCCGGACGGGCAGGAGCCGTCGCGCCGTGCCGGACGAGAACGCGAGCGTGACGAGGATGAACGACGCCGGCAGGGCCAGCCGGGACAGCGAAGGGCTCCCGCGAAGCGGCCGCCGGAACGCGGCCGTGAGGAACGCGGCGATCCCGAGGACGGCGAATCCGGCGCCGATCTCGATGTACAGGGTCCAGTTCGACAGCATTGCGTCGGGCATTCAGCCCCTCCTCAAACGAACAGCCGCAGGCCCTGCCGGGCGGCGGACGTCCGTGGAAAATGTTCCCTGGCCGAAGCGGCCAGGCCGTCGACCAGGTCGTCCCCGTGGTCGGGGTTCAGGTGCGAGAGCAGGAGGTCGGCCGCTCCGGCCGCCGCCGCCAGCCGCGTCCCCTCGAGCCAGGTCGAGTGGCCCCAGCCCCGCTTCCCGTTCGCGTATTCGTCCGGGGTGAAGGTCGCGTCATAGACGAGGTGGGCCGCACCCGCCGCGAACTCGGCCAGGTCGTGGTCGATCTCGTCCTCCGGATGCTCGGTGTCCGTGGCGAAGACGACGCTCTTTCCGTCCTCCTCGAACCTGTAGGCGACGCTCCCCTGCGGATGGCAGAGCTTGTGATGGGTGACCTTGACTCCGCCCAGGACGAGGCCGTCGGGCGGGATCTCCCGGTAGGTCTTTCGCGATTTGGTCTCGAAGAGATCGACCGGAAAATACCTGCCCGCCACGAGGCCGCCGAGGTATTTCTCCGTCTCCGACGGAAGGGCCGGCGCATAGATCGTGATCTCCGCGTCCTCGAGGAACAGCGGCGCAAAGAAGGGGAAACCGATGACGTGGTCCAGATGGAAGTGGGTCAGGAGGAGCGTGATCCGAAGGGGATCCACCCCGCGCTCCCGGATAAGACAGTCGCCGAGGTCCTTGATGCCCGTCCCCGCATCGACGATGATGATCTCTCCCGACCCCGATAGGACCGAAGCGCAGGGCGTATGGCCCCCGTAACGCGTTTTGTCCTTTCCCGGCGACGGGAACGATCCCCGGACCCCCCAGAATTGAACGTCCATGACGTCCCTCCCCTATTTCTCCCCGAGTTCGAAGACCCCGTCCCAGTCGGCGGGCGGAGGCGACTGCGTGGAACGCCGCGCAGCGCTCGGAGATAGACGGCCGACGGGAGGGTCATCCGGAATGGCGCCGAACAGGCGCGGCGGCCGCGTCCCAATCCCGCGCCCGGTAGGCGTCGAGCCCGCGCTCGAACGTCGCGACCCTTTCGGTCTCCTCCGCCGAGGCCGTCGTCCCGCTCCGCGACGGGCTCGAAGATCGCGCACGGGCCGCTTCTTGCCGACGACCCGGATCATGTCGATCTCGCGGGCCAGGATGGCGTCCTTGACGGCCTCCCGGGTCTCCTCGCCGATGAGGATGGAATATCTTGTATTGTTTGCAGGCGCCCTCGAGCCGCGAGGCCAGGTTCATCGTGTCGCCCATGGCCGTGTAGTCGAACCGCTTGCGCGAGCCCATGTTCCCGACGACGGCCGGCCCGGATTGAATGCCGATGCGGGCGAAGACGTGGACTGCCGAACCGGCGCGCGAGCTCCGGCCTCAGCTCCGTCAGCCGCTTCTGGCAGCGCGAGCGCGGCCCGGCAGGCCCTCAGGGCGTGGTCCGGCTGGTCGAGCGGCGCGTTCCAGAAGGCGATGATGGCGTCGCCCTCGTACTTGTCCAGCGTCCCGCCCGGGCTCGAGGATGATGTCGGTCATCTCCGAAAGGTAGGCGTTGAGGAGCTCGACCAGCTCCTCGGGGGAGAGCTTCTCCGAGATCGACGTGAAGCCGGCCACGTCGGAGAAGAAGGCCGAGATCTCCCGTCTTCTCCCCTCCCAGGTCGAGGAGGGCGGGGTTCTCGAGGATCCTCTCGATGACGTCCGGGCTCAGGTAGTGGCGGAAGACGCTCTTGATGAAGCGGCGCTGGCGCCCTTCGACGCCGTAGTTGAGGAGCGAGGCGCCGACGAAGCCGAGGAGCGACGGCGAAGACCGGGACGACGAACGGCAGCCAGGTCCCCGCGGCGAAGGCGAGCGCGGAGGCCGCGGCCGGGAGGGCGGCGAAGAGCGCGAACAGGCCGGCGATCTTCCAGGTCCCGCTCGCGAACGAGATGACGACTGGGGCGAGCAGGGACAGCGCGAAGATATAAAGGAGCGCGACGGCGCCGGGGGGGACGCGGACGAAGTCGCGGTTCAGGAGGTTGTCCAGGGCCGCGGCCTGGATCTCGGTCCCCGAGCAGACGGCGCTGAAGGGCGTCGGCCGCAGGTCGAGGAGCCCGGGGGCGCTCGTCCCCGACGAGGACGGTCTTGCCGGCGAATTCCTTTGGATCGATCTGCGGCGCCTTGCCTTCGTCCATCTGGGCCCAGGAGTTGATGATGGCCGCCGCCGAATACGTCCTGTAGGTCCCGGCCGGGCCGTGATAGCGGATGATCATGCGCCCCCGGCGGTCGAGAGGGACGTCCTTCGTCGCCGCTCCCCCGCCGACGAACTCCTTCATCGCGAGCGGGAGCGAGGGAAGGACGAGGCCTTCGTAGCCGAACGCAAGGGGGATACGGCGGAAGATGCCGTCCTCGTCCGGCGCGAACCGGACGTTCCCCGAGCCGGCGGCCGCCCTGAGCAGGACTTCGATCGGAAGGGAGACCGAGCGGAGCGGCTCGACGGCCCGCGCGGGAACCGACTCCCGCGGGAGGGCGAATCGCCCGAGCTCGCGGACGGCGCCCTCGTCCTTGTCCTTGGGCTCGTCGCTCAGGAAGAACGGGATGAAAACGTCGCCCGCGGCGGCCATCGCCCGGGCCAGCATCTCGTCGTCCTCGACCCCGTACCGCGAGCCCTCGCTCAGGATGAGGTCGAAGAAGACCGCCTTCGCGCCGCCGGCCTTGAGGTAATCCACGAGGGCCACGTAGATCTGGCGCGGCCAGGGCCAGGGAAGGCTCTGTGCTTTCTCGTAGACGTCGAGGCTTTCCTGGTCGATGAGGATGAGGGCGATATCCCGGTCCGCCCGGGACGCCGACGCGAACAGCCTCAGCCTCAGGTCCCAGGATTTCCACTCGAGCGGCTCGAAGACGCCCAGGGAATGGACGAGGAGGGCGACGAGGAAAACGGCCCCGCCGACGGCGAGGCCGCGGACGAGCTTTTTGGACATCCGCCCCGGTCCGGTCAGGGTTTCAGTCCTTTCGCCGCTTGAAGGAACCGCGCCGTCCGGACGTCCAGCGTTTTGGGAACGGCCCCCATGCCCTTGATCTGGGCGTTGACCTTCCCGAGCCTGTCCTCGGCCGAGGGATGCGTCTTGAACCAGCCCTTGGCGCCGCCCGCCGTGGGGCCGCCGGTCATGGTCTTCAGGAACCGCGCCAGCCCGTTCGGGTCGTAGCCGGTCGCCGCGGCGAACTTGACGCCAAGCTTATCGGCTTCATATTCGTATTTCCGGTCGTAGCCCCTTCTCGACCAGGCTCTCGACGATGTCGCCCAGCACGTTCTCGAAGATGCCCGTGAGCTCGGCCAGCTCCTTGGACCCGTAGCGGGTCGCGGCTTCCTTGCCCAGGACCTTGAAGGCGTCGACCAGCCGCGATTTCTTGATGGACTGCAGGCCGTGCTTGGCCGAGACGTGGCCGATCTCGTGGGCGAGGATCGAGGCCAGCATCTCCTCGTCCTTGCACCGCTCGACGAGGCCCTTGGTGACGAAGATGAACCCGCCGGGAGCGGCCAGGGCGTTGACCTCGTCGGTGTCCAGGACGAGGAAGTGATACCCGCCGAAGGTCTCCGGCCGGTCGGAAGAATAGCTGACCGTCTTGCCGCAGACGTTCACATAATCCGTGAGGCCCGAATTTCCGAGCACCTTGTACCTGGAAAGGATAAGGGCCGAAACGGCCCGGCCGATATAGTATTCCTCCTGCTCCGTGATCTCGGAAAAGGTCGAGCGCACGGCCTCGCTCGTCTTGACGATGGAATCCTTGTCCTTCTCGGAGATCTTGCCTGCATCGCCCAGGACGCCGGCGCCCTGCTGGACGACCGAGCACTGCGCCAGGAAGAGGCTCGCCAGCGCAGCGGCCACGACGAGCGAACCGAAGCGCGGGGCCTTCACTTTCCGCCTCCGGACCCGGCCAGCTTGCCTTTCTTGACGAAGGCCTCGACCGCTGCCGGCGAAACGGATATCTTGAGCATTCTGTCGACGGCCGCGAAGTTCGCGTCCGCGTGCTTCGTCTTGTAGCTGTCCTCGACCTGTTTGTTGAATCCCTTGCCGGCGAGGGCGACCTCGCTGGCCGAGGCCTGGGTCTTCATGGTCCCGCCGACGGAGGTCAGGTTGAATTTCTTCGTCTCGACCGCGCTCGAATGGACCCAGCCGACGACGCCCGAGGCGGTTTTGACCTGAACCCATCCGCCCTGGGCGGAGAGCTTCGTCAGGGAGTCCCCGGCCTTGAGGGCGGCGACCGCGGCCGCATAGAATTTGGGCTCCTTCCGCAGGCTGGTCGTTTGGACCTTGACCACGACCGTCTCGGCCAGAAGCAGGACCGCGACAGCCAGAAGGGCGCCGGCGAACACGGCCGGCCGGTGGGGTCGTTTCATCCTATCCTCCTTGACACGTCTGGCTAAATAATAGGTAAAAGGGGTCGGGGATGTCAATCAACCCATTCGGCTCTCCGGTCTGAAGCCGGGGCATGCTCCGGGTTGATACTGAGCGGCGCTTTTTACCCCAATTTGAAGACTGGGGGCTTTGGTGCCAGCGAACGTATTGAAGAGCGAGACGGGCAAGACTTCCCCCCTTTCCTAAAGGGGGGTCGGGGGGGATTTATGCGGACTCGGAAAATCTCCCTTTGTCCCCCTTTTTCAAAGGGGGGAGAAGCGCTAAAGCTACCGGCGGCGCCGGGGCTTGCGTTGGCAATTCGGGCAAAAGAAGGTGCTCCTTCCGCCGACCCGGATGCGCCGGACCGGCGTCCCGCAGGCCAAGCAGGCCTCCCCCTCCCGGCCGTAGACCTTGTGTAAGGACTGGAAATCACCAGGCTCGCCGTCGGGGTCCGTGAAATCCCGGATCGTCGAGCCCTTCCGGTCGATGGCCCTGCGGAGAACGGCCCGCGTCGACCTCCACAGCGTCCCGAGCATCGCGTCGTCGAGGGCGGCGGCCGGGGTCAACGGATGGATCCGCGCCCGGAAGAGGATCTCGTCGGCGTAGATGTTGCCGATGCCCGCCACGACCCCCTGGTCGAGGAGGAGGCTCTTGATGCGCCCTTTCCGGCCGCGATAGCGCCCCGCGAACGCGGCCCTGCTCGTTTCCAGGGGTTCGGGACCGAGCCCGTCCAACTCCGGGGCGGAACACGCCGGACCCGGCCCGAGACAGCACAGGAAGCCGAATTTCCGGACGTCGCGGAACCGAAGCTCCAGTCCGCGGCCGGGGAGCGGGATGATGAGCCTGGTATGCCTGTCGACGGGGACGACGGGCCCGGCCAGGAGGAGCTGACCCGTCATTTTCAGATGGAAGACGAGCGTCCACCCCCCCTCGCAGGCGATGAGGATCATCTTCCCCCGGCGCCGCACGCCCAGGACACGCTTCCCCTCGAGAACGGCGAGCCCGGGGCCGGACGGCCGGCGGAGGAGGGGCGGGAACAGGAGCCGGGCGCGGCCGAGCTCGGCTCCCTCGAGGCGCGGAGCGAGGCCGCGGACGATGGTCTCGACCTCGGGAAGCTCGGGCATGGCGCCATTGTACTTGATTTGAGGGCTGTTTTCGATTAAGATTCGGGACTCATGAAACTGAAAGCCATTGTGCCCATGGTGCTCGGCTGGCTCGTTCCGGGCCTGGGTCATGTCCTCCAGAAGAAATACGCCCGGGGAGCCGTCTTCTTCGTCTCCATCTTCGCGATGACCGGGCTCGGCCTGGCCATGGGAGGCCAGTGTCTATCCCTTCCAGACGGAGAATCCGCTGACGATCCTGGCCTTCTTCGCCGACATCGGGAACGGGCTCTTCTACGCCCTGGCCAGGCTCCTGGCCATCGGCCCCGGCGCCCTCGAACGGACGACCTTCGAATTCGGGACGGCCTACATCGCCGGCGCCGGCCTCCTGAACTACCTCGTCGCCCTGGACGCGCACGACATCGCCGCGGGGAAGAAGTCATGATCCTCGAAAGCCATCTCTTCTCCATGGTCCTCTACGCGTTCTTCGTGTCGCTGGTGATGGCCCTGCTCAGGCGGGAAGGCCGGAAGGCGCGGATCCGGTACGGGGTGACCCTCTTCCTGATCATGGTCGCCGGCGCCCTCGCCTTCGGCTGGTTCATGTACCTCTTCATTTGATGATCGAGCTGTTTCACGTCTCGAAGCAGTATCAACCCCCCCAGTGGGCCCTGTCGGACGTCAGCCTGCAGGTCCGAAGCGGCGATTTCCACTTCATCACCGGGCCCAGCGGCTCGGGCAAGACGACCCTCCTCAAGATCATCTTCCGGGAGATCCTGCCGACCGAGGGCCAGATCGTCATCGACGGCGTCAACGTCCTGAAGTTGCCGAACCACCGGATCCACGAGCTCCGGCAGGTCGATGGGCATCGTCTTCCAGGATTTCCGCCTCCTCTTCCACCGGACCGTCTTCGACAACGTGGCCCTGCCCCTGCAGGTCCTGGGAGAGCCGCGCAAGGAGATCCGGCGGCGGGTCTTCAACACGCTCCGCCTGGTCAGCCTCCACACCAAGATGTGGGACCTCCCGTCGCGGCTGTCCTACGGCGAACAGCAGAGGGTGGCCATCGCCCGGGCCATCGTCAACGACCCGAAGATCATCCTGGCCGACGAGCCCACCGGCAACCTCGACCCGGAGCTGGCGTTCGAGATCATCGCCCTTTTCAAGGAGATCAACGCCCGGGGCACGACCGTCATCATCGGAAGCCACGACCGGGAGCTCATCCGCCACTTCGGGGACAAGATCCTCTTCCTCCAGAAGGGAAAGCTCATACGAAAGGACGCATCCTGAACGCCCGCAAGCTGAAGTACCTCGCCGGCTCCGCCGCCGGCAGCCTCTGGCAGTACAGGGGGAGGAACGTCTTCTCGACGACGATCATCTGCCTCTCGTTCCTCATCGTCGGCGTCTTTCTCTCTCTCGCGAACAACCTCCAGCACGCCGCCCGCCAGGTCTCGGCCGACATGGTGGTCACCTTTTACCTCCAGAAGAACGTTGCCCCCGCCGACCTCCAGGAGCTCGAGCGCCGCGTCCGGGCCTCGCCTCACGTCGCCGACGTCCGGAGCGTCCCCCCGGCGGAAGCCCTGGAGAGGTTCCGGAAGGACTTCCCGGAGCTCGGCGACATCCTCGACAATCTCGCCTCCAACCCCTTCCCGGCGTCCTTGGAGGCGCGACTCAAGAACACGATGCGGGCCTCCGAGGATATCGCCGCCTTCGTCCGCGAGTTCCGGACGGCTCGGGGCGTCGCGGACGCCCAGTACAACCGGGATTGGGTGGACCGGATGCAGTCCTTGAGCCGGCTGGTCCGGGCCGTCGGGTTCTTTCTCGGCGGCATCCTCGTCCTGGCGTCCTTTTTCATCATCTCCAACGTCATCAAGCTCAACGTCTTCGCCCGGAAGAACGAGATCGAGATCCTCCGGCTCGTCGGGGCCACCAACCTGTTCATCCGCATCCCGTTCCTCCTCGAGGGGATGGTCCTGGGGATCCTGGGAAGCCTCGCCTCCCTCGTCCTTCTTTTCATCGCCGTCGAGCTGTTCCCCGTCTATGTCGGGTCCCTCGGGGCCCTCCAGCAGGTCCTGAGCTTCAGGTACCTCAGCCCGGCCCAGTGCTTCGGCCTGATCGCCGCCGGGGCGGCCATCGGGGTCCTGGGCAGCGCCAGCTCGGTATCCAGGTTCCTGAAGATCTGACGGCGGGACGAGAGGAAAAGGCGGGACGGAAAAGCCCCCCGGGTTTGACATAACCCGGTGATTGCCATAAAATTCCGGGCGACATGACTTCCCCAGGACAGGAGCTCAAGCAGGATCGCGAGGCCCGCGGGATCTCCCTCAAAGCGGTGGCCGATACGACCCGGATAAGCCGAAGATACCTCGAGGCCGTCGAATCCGACCGCTTGGACCTGCTTCCGGGAGGCTTTTTCATCAAGGGCATCCTGAGAGCCTACGCCGGAGCCGTCGGCCTGGACGAGGCCGCGGTCCTCGAGAGATACCGACGGGCCGGCGTCCTGGCCGCCGGGCCTCAGGACACGGCGCGGAAACAGCTCCGCCGACGGAGGCCGATCGAGGAAGCGGACCCTCTCCATGGCCGGCGCGGCGGCCGTCCTCATCGTCATCGCCAGCTTCGCCGCTTATTTCCTGACCCGGCCGGGGAGGACAACCGCCCCCCGAGCGGACGACCGAACCTCCCTCGGCGTCGCGGTCCCCGCCCGAGCCGATCCCTCAGACGACGACGGCCGTGGCCGCGGTCGTCCCCCCCGAACCCGAAAAGGGGCTCCGGATCGAGATCTCGTTCACCGAGAAGACGTGGATCCAGGTCTATGCCGACGGCCGGCTCGCCCTCGACGGCCTTCGGGCGGCCGGGGACACGGCCGAGGTCCGGGCCGACGCCGAGCTCCTCGTCCATCTCGGCAACGCCGGCGGGCTTGCCTTCACGCTCAACGGCAAGCCGGGCAAAGCCCTTCGGGCGCTCCGGCGCCGTCGTCAAGAACATCCGCATCACCCCGGAGAACATGAGCGACCTTCCAGCAGCAGGACGGGACCGGGGCCGGGTAAGGGGGCGAGCGACCGATGGCCGACCCTAGAAAAAAAGGGCCCCGCGTCATCGGGGCGATCATCATCCTCCTCATCGTCCTGTTCTTCGCCATCGAGTTCTTCATCCGGGAATCCCAGGAGTTCTCGCCGACCCGCCTGACCAACGTCCTCCTCTCCTCGCTCCAGATCATCGTCCTCCTCCTCGGCCTCATCCTGTTCTTCGTCCTCGGCCGGAACATGGTCAAGCTCTACCTCGAGCGGAAGAGGAAGGTCGTCGGCTCCCACTTCAAGATCAAGCTCGTCACGTTCTTCATCGCCCTGTCGTTCATCCCGACCCTCCTCCTCTTCGTCTTCGCCAGCGACTTCGTCAGCCGGAACATCGAGCAGTGGTTCCAGACGCCGCTCGACAAGCTCCTCGACGACACGAAGAGCGTCGCCGACGGCTTCACCCTCAGCACCGAGGAGCTCGCCTATCACTACGCCCAGCAGCTCAGCCGGGCGATCATCGCCGGACGGCTCATCAACCCCGAGAACCGGCCGGCCCTCCGCGACTTCATCCGGGACAAGCTGACGGAATACAGGCTCGACGAGATCGGCATCTTCCTCGACGACGAGGAGCTGTTCTCCTACATCAACCCGAACATGCCCCTCCAGGACTACCGGGACCTGAAGGCCAACATCATCAAGCGGGCCCAGCTCGGCGAGGAGTTCCGGAGCATCGAGCCCATGGGGAGCGGCGAGATGATCCGCCGGGGCGTGTCCTTCACCATCCCCTCGGTCGGGCAGCGTCCTGGTGACCACCGGCAAGTTCCTGCCCCAGAACTACGCCCAGAAGATGGGCAACATCTCGTCCTACGTCCAGCGCTACCGCCAGCTCAAGACCCAGAAGAACCCTGTGAAGACCTTCTACCTGATGACCCTCATCTTCATCACGCATCCTGATCATCTTCGCCGCGAGCTGGATCGGGTTCCACCTGGCCAAGGGCATCACCGTGCCCATCGAGAAGCTCGCCCAGGCCACCCGGGAGGTCTCCCGGGGGAACCTGGACGTCAAGGTCGAGGACCCGGCCTCGGACGAGATCGGGACGCTCATCGACTCGTTCAACCAGATGATCTTCGACCTCAAGGCGGGCCAGGCGAGCATCGCCCAGAAGACCTCCGAGCTCGAGGGCCGCAAGCGCTACATCGAGACCATCCTCAACAACATCACGACCGGGGTCATCGCCCTGGACGCGCAAGGGCGCCATCACGACGATGAACCCCTCGGCCCGGGAGATGCTGGCCCTGGCCGACGAGGACGTCATCGGGAAGAGCGTACCGGGACATCCTCGGCGCCGCCCGGTACGCCGAGCTCCTGAAGAACATCGACTGGGGGATGAAGAACAGGTACAAGCTGGCCGACAAGGAGATCAGCGTCATCGCCGACGGCCAGGTGACCCACCTCGCCCTGGCCCTGTCCCCGCTCAAGCAGACCGACGGCGAGTTCTCGGGGCTGATCGTCGTCCTCGACGACCTGACCCAGCTCATCAAGGCCCAGAAGATCGCCGCCTGGAAGGAAGTCGCCCAGCGGGTCGCCCACGAGATCAAGAACCCGCTGACGCCCATCCAGCTCTCCGCGGAGCGGATCATCAAGAACCTCCAGCGGTCCGAGCCCGGCCACCGGGAGGTCATCGAGGAGGGCGCCCGGACCATCATCCAGGAGGCCCGGACGATCAAGTCCCTGGTCGACGAGTTCTCCGAACTTCGCCCGCATGCCCAAGGTCCACCTCCAGTCCGGCGAACATCCACGAGATCATCGACCAGACCGTCGCCCTCTTCCAGGGCATCTTCACCGACATCGAATTCGAGGTCGCCTACGCCCCCGACGTGCCGGCGCCGGTCCGGGCCGACCCGGAGCAGATGAAGCGGGCGATCATCAACATCCTGGACAACGCCATCGACGCCATGAACAAGAAGGGGAAGATCCAGGTCCGGACCGCCTTCGACGCGGAGCCGCGGCGCGTCAACATCGAGATCACCGACTCGGGCCCGGGCATCGCGGTCGACGACAAGCTCAAGCTCTTCCTCCCCCACTTCTCCACGAAGAAGAAAGGGCACGGGCCTCGGGCTGGCCATCGTCAACCAGATCATCCGGGACCACAACGGGTCCATCGACATCGAGAACACCAAGCCCCACGGGGCGAAATTCACCATCCAGCATCCCCGCATGAAAGGACACACATGAGCAACGAAAAGATCCTGATCATCGACGACGAAGCGAGCATCCGGTCCTCCCTCCAGGGGATCCTCGAGGACGAGGGCTTCGCGGTCAAGACCGCGGAATCCGGCGAGGGAGGGCTCGAGGCGCTGAAGAGCCAGAACTTCGACCTCGTCCTCCTGGACATCTGGCTCCCCGAGATGAGCGGCCTCGAGGTCCTGGAGAGGATCAAGGCCGGCGAGGAGAACCCCCAGGTCGTGATGATCTCCGGCCACGGGACGATCGAGACCGCCGTCAAGGCGACCAAGCTCGGGGCCTTCGATTTCCTGGAGAAGCCCCTGTCGCTCGAGAAGGTCGCTCCTGACCGTCCAGAACGCCCTCCGCCAGAAGCGGCTCGAGGAGGAGAACGTCCAGCTCCGGGAGAAGGTCCGGATCAAGTACCCCCTCATCGGCAAGAGCCCGGCCATCCAGAAGCTCCGCCGGGACATCGAGATGGCCGCCCCGTCCAGCGGCCGCGTCCTCATCTACGGCGAGAACGGGACGGGCCGGGAGCACATCGCCCCCCTCATCCACCAGCAGAGCCGGCGGAAGGACAACCGGTTCGTCGGCATCAACTGCGCCGCCATCCCGGACGACCTCATCGAGAGCGAGCTCTTCGGCTACCGTCAAGGGGCAGTCTCGCCGAACGCCGCCAAGGACAAGAAGGGCAAGCTCCTCCTGGCCGACGGCGGGACCCTGTTCCTCGACGAGATCGGCGACATGAGCCTCAAGACCCAGGCCAAGCTCGTCCGGGTCATCGAGGAAGGCAAGTTCGAGCCGGTCGGTTCCTCGGAACCGGTCGCCGTCGACACCCGGATCCTGGCCGCCTCGAGCAGGAACCTGAAGGACCTCATCGCCAAGGGCCGGTTCCGGGAGGACCTGTTCTTCAAGCTCAACGTCATCCCGCTGAACATCCCGCCGCTCCGGGAGCGGGTGGAGGACATCCCCCTGCTCATCGACTACTTCCTCGAATACTTCTCGACCGAATACGGCAAGAAGCCCAAGACGATGGACCCGGAGGCCGAGAAGGCCTTCCTCAACTACTCCTGGCCGGGCAACGTCAGCGAGCTCATGAACGTCATCGAGCGGTTCGTCATCATGGTCCCGGACGACGAGATCAGCGCCTCCCACCTCGCCCTGCTCGTCGAGACCCGGGAGATCGAGCACCTGCCCGGGATCGTCCGAGGGCCGCTCGCTCGAAGCGGCCCGGGACCAGTTCGAGCGGAGGTACATCCACAGGGCCCTCGTCCGGAACGGCTGGGACATCGCCCGGACCGCCGCCGAGCTCAAGATCGAGGAAGCCGACCTCGAGGCCAGGATCAAGGCGCACGGCATCACCTTCATAGACTGAGCGGACGAGCCGGAGATAGCGAGCCGCGCCGATGCCGCTCGACCAGACCGAAGCCATCGTCCTGAGGACCTTCGACCTCGGCGACCAGGACAAGCATCGTCGTCTTCCTGACCCGGGACAAGGGCGTCCTCCGGGGCGTGGCCAAGGGGGCCCGGAAGTTCGGCAACCGGTTCGGCAGCAGCCTGGAGCCCATGTCCCTCGTCCGGGCCTTCTACTACGAGAAGGAGCGGAAGGACCTCGTCACGGTCAGCAACTGCGACCTCCTCGAGTCCTTCTTCGACGTCCAGAAGGACCTCAAGGTCTCGTTCACCCTGAGCTATTTCGCGGAGCTCATCGAGGAGTTCTCCCCCGTGCGGAGCGGGGACGACGTCCTCTTCCGTCTCCTCCTCTCGATCCTGCGGTGCCTCGCCGCGGGCGGGGACGTCGGCGGTCCTCGCCGGCTACTTCGAGGCCTGGTTCCTCCGGATCAACGGCTTCCTGCCGGACCTCGGCGCGCTGCAAGAAATGCCGCAAGCCGCTTCCGGCGAGGCCTGGCTCGTCCCCGAAGCGGGACGGGGCCTATTGCGGGGAGTGCGCCCCGCTGAAGAAGGATGCCGTCCCCCCCGAGACCGGCCCGTTCCTGGAATGGGTCCGGCGCAATCCGCCGCCGGAAGCCTGCCCGCCCGCCTTGGAGGCCGGGGCCCGGAACGGCATCCGTAAGGTCCTCCAGGCGCTGATCGTCTATCACCTGGAGCGGGAGCCCCGCACGCTCCGCCATCTGGCGACCGGCGAATAGCTCCCGGCCGGGCGGCCCGGACCGGTCAGACCGTGTAGTGGAGGACCTTCCCCTCGGCGTCGCAGGTCCGCGTCCAGGCCAGGACCTTCTTCCCGTCCTTGTCGTAGAAGTTGCCGGTGGCGATCAGGATGAAGTCGACCAGGTAGCCGATGAAAAAGACCCCGAAGGTCAGGAGCCAGACGATCCCTGTCCCCGTCTTGCCGACGTAGAATCGATGGACGCCGAACATCCCGAGAGACGAACCCAGGATCAGGGCGACCAGCCGCGATTTTTCGGACATGTGCGCCTCCTCGAAGTTATCCCCGACGGTCGATAATGGTTATATAGCGGAGGTCCCCGCCGATGTCAATCCGGCCGGGCCGCTGGGGGACGGACGGTCAGCCTGCGACGATCGTCATGATATCGGGAGCGGCGTCCACGAGGTAGGTCGGGGCCTTGTCGGACAGGAGCTTGCGGCGGTGGAACCCCCAGCTCACGGCAATGACCGGGACGCCCACCTTCTGGCAGGCCTCGATATCCCGGACCTCGTCGCCGACGTAAAGCACTTCGTTCTTCTTCAGGCCGTATTTCTTGAGGAGGTGGAGGAGGGCCCAGTTCTTGCCGAAGAAGTTCTGTTCGGCGTGGATGAAGTCGAAGACGTCGAGCGCCTGGGCCCGCAGGAACTTCTGGACGTTCTCCCGCGAGTTCGAGGTCAGGATGCCCAACCGAACGCCCCTATTCTTGAGCCCGAGGATAAGCTCCTTCATCCCGGGAAACAGGGCCATCTCGTCGATCCGCTGGTTGAGCTCCTTCTGGGCACGGAGGACGAGCGAGGGGATCTTGACCAGCGGGACCTTGTACTTCTTGATGATGTCGAGGTTGGACATGCCCCGGAGCTCGTCGACGTCCGCTGTCGGCCAGAGGACGGATGTGATACTCGTCGGCGTGCTCGTTGACAAGGCGGACGATGGCCGAGAGGGTGTCGGCGATGGTCCCGTCGAAGTCGAAGATCAGCGTCCCGAACCGGGCCGGCCTCTCCGCGACCGTCTCCCGCGCCCTTTCTTCACAAGCGTCCGGCATGGCGTTCATATCCAGGACGCATTTTAGCGGCAGGCACACATCAAGTCAAATCGGCCGCGGCCGTCAGGACCGGGGACGGGCTTTCGCGATCTCCGGGAGGGACTTCGCCCATTTCGCGTAGCCCTTCGCGTTCAGGTGAAGGCCGTCCTCCGTAAGGTCCGCCGGGAGCTCTCCCCGGGCGTCCGCGAACCGCGCGTGGAGGTCCAGGAACGCACAGCCGTGCTTCGCGGCGAGCCTCTTCAGGCCCTTGTTGAAGCTGACGACGGTCGGGTTGAAGGACGCATAGCCCAGGCTCAAGGGCAGGAGGGACTGGACCACGACCTTCGTTCCGGGGGCGCCCGCCGCGAGCTCCGTCAACAGCTTGTCGTAATCGTCGAGCAGTTCGGGGACCGGGACCGGCCAGAAGATGAGGTTGTTGACGCCGATGAGAATATAGACCTTGCGCGGCGCGAGTTCGAATACGGACTCCCGAAGCCGGTCGCGGACCCCATAATACCGGCCGCCGACCTTGTCCCCGCCGATGCCCCGGTTCGCGATGCTCCCTGCGGCCGGGAGAAGCGCCGCCGGCCAGCCCTCGGTGATCGAATCCCCGAGCAGGACGACGCCGCCCTTCTTGGCGCCTTTGTTCTCCTCCGCGAAACGGGCGACGCTCTCGAGGTAATGTCCGTGGAGCTTATCGACGAGGCGCCCGCTCCCGTCCTTGACGACGAGGTCCCGGCCGATGGGCGTGCTCCGGAATTCCAGGACGCGGCCGACGCCGAGCGGAACGAAATCCGCGCCGTAAGCTTCCCGGATGAGGGCGATCTGCTTTTCCCCGGTGCAATGCGTGGCGCCGACGCGCTTGACCCCCAGGGCCCTGAAGCCGCCGATGATCTCCTTGACCTGGTCGTCCGACATGTTCAGCAGGTGGAAGCCGCCGCAGACGAGGTCGACGGGCCTGTCGAGCATCTCCTTGGCCCGCTCGACCATGCCGATGATCCCGGGATGGGCGCATCCGGTCACGACGACCAGGCCGTCCTCCGTGTTCAGGACGAGCGCCTGTTCAACGGGAGAGCCGCCCATGGCGCCCGTCAGATAGACGTTCCTGCAGATCTCGACGGGCGAACGGACCGTCGTCGTGTTCTCAAGATACTCTTCCGGCCAATCGAAGGGCGCAAAGAGCTTCGCCTCTTCGTCCCTGAACAGAAAAGGCACGAGAGCGCCCGTGTGATCGGTATGGGCATGGGAGAGGGCGATGATCCGGACCTCCTTCGGATCGACCTTCAGGGCTTCGAGGTTCTGGAAGAGGACCTCTTGCCTGCCGCCCGCGTCCAGGAGGATGGTTTCATCCGTCCCCCGGATGAGGCACGAAAAGCCCCAATCGGCCTTCGTTCCAGGGACCGCCGTCGTATTGTCATAGAGGACCGTAAGAGTAATGGGAGCGGGCGCTTCGGGCACGCCGCTGGAGCCTGCGAGGGCCCATCCTCCGGACAGCCCGAGGACCGCGAAAATGAAAGTGATCCAGAGCTTATGGCGCATGGTCTTCATCCTGCCTCCTGAATAGCTATGATTCTCTCCCCTGGTCAGGATGATAAGGCGGTCGGAACAGAGAAGTCAACGGTTCTTGACGGCGGCCGGTTGCTGGCGATATTATCGTCCCGCGAAAGGTAAAATGGGCCCGAATTTGAAAACGGAAATAAAGAGCTCGAAAAGCGGCGCCGACGGGAAGCGTGATCGGCCTCGATTTCGGGACCGATTCCGTCCGGGCGGTCATCGTCGACGCCCGGGACGGCGCCGAGGCGGCCAGCTCGGCCTTCGATTACCCGCGCTGGAAAGAGGGCCGCTACTGCGATCCCGCCCGCAATCAGTTCCGCCAGCACCCGCTGGACCACATCGAGGGCCTCTGTCACGTGGTCCGGGAGGCCCTGGAGCGCGCGCCGCGCGGCACGGCGGAAAAGATCCGCGCCATCTCCGTCGACACCACGGGCTCGACGCCCGCCGCGATGGACGCGTCGGGCCGGCCGCTGGCGCTGTCGCCCGGCTTCGCCGACGACCCGGACGCCATGTTCATCCTGTGGAAAGACCACACGTCGATCGCCGAAGCCGATGCGATCAACCGCCTCGCCGGATCGTGGCCCGGGGGCGACTTCACCCGCTATGTCGGCGGCGTCTATTCCGCGGAGTGGTTCTGGGCCAAGATCCTGCACACCCTGCGGGCGAACGAAGCGGTCCGCAGGGCCGCCCACACCTGGGTCGAGCATTGCGATTGGATCCCGGCCCTGCTGACCGGAGTGACCGATCCGGCGAAGATCCGTCGCGGTCGCTGTGCCGCCGGGCACAAGGCGATCTGGCACGCCTCCTTTCATGGCCTGCCCGCCGAAGAGTTCTGGTCCGCCCTCGACCCCCTGCTGGCCGGTCTTCGCGGCCGTCTTTACAAGGATACCCTCACGAGCGACCATGCGGCCGGCACCATCAGCCCCGATTGGGCCAAGAGGCTCGGACTTCGCCCCGACGTCACGATCGGCGTCGGCGCGCTCGACGCCCACATGGGGGCGCTCGGCGGGGGCATCGAACCCTATGTGCTCACCAAAGTGATGGGGACGTCCACCTGCGACATGCTGATCGCCCCGTTGGCCGATATCGGCGAGCGGACCGTCGCCGGCATCTGCGGCCAGGTCGACGGGTCCATCATCCCGGGGTACATGGGGCTGGAAGCCGGTCAATCGGCCTTCGGGGACGTTTATGCCTGGTTCCAACAGCTACTGCTTTGGCCGCTGTCCCTCCTGCCCGGAAGCTCCGCCGTTCCCGACGGCCGGCAGAGGGAAGCCCTGACCGCAGATATTTCGAGCCGCATACTGCCGGAGCTCTCCCGGCACGCCGAAGCGATCCCGCCCGGCGAATCCGCACTGCTGGCCGTCGATTGGCTGAACGGCCGCCGGACGCCGTTCGCCAATCAGCTCTTGACCGGGGCCATCGCCGGGATCTCGCTGGCCAGCGACGCCCCGCGGGTCTTCCGCGCCCTTGTCGAAGCCACCGCCTTCGGGGCCCGGAAGATCAATGACTGTTTCATCGACCAGGGATTGCCCATCCGCGGCATCATCGCCCTCGGCGGCATCCCGAAGAAATCGCCGTTCATCATGCAGGTCATGGCCGACGTTCTCGGGATGCCGATCCGCATCGCCCGCTCCGATCAGAGCTGCGCCCTGGGGGCGGCCATGTGCGCCGCCGCGGTCGCCGGGCTCCACGGAAGCCTGGAGGAAGCGCAAAGGGCGATGGGCCAGGGTTTCGAGAAGACCTATCATCCCCGTCCGGAGTCGGCGGCGGCCTATCGCTCCGCCTACGAGGCTTATAAGCGCATCGGCGCCTTCATCGAAAATGAGACGGCCGCCGCATCGTTCAAGTCCTCAACGGTTCTTTAAACTGTTCCCACTTTTCTTTATCGACTATTGTAAATTTGCCGGTATAGCCGTTCTGTTGTCTCACAGATGAGGCTTAGCCGCTCTTCATGGTCATTGACACTGCCGCCCGGCCGGAGATATTATCCTGCTAAGGGCAGGAGGGTTCGATTCATGGAGGGGGGAGGTTACCAATGAAATTCAAGACGCTCATGGTGATCAAGGCGGTCGTATGCCTGGGTTTCGGGCCCCTGCTGCTGTTCTTCCCCGGTCCGCTGCTGACCTTGCTGGGCAGCTCGTTCGGGCCCGGAGCTGCCATCACGGCGAGGGAGTACGGGGCAGCGCTCATGGGCACTTTGATGCTTGCCTGGTTCGCCAGGAACGGCGAAGCATCGGTGCTGCGCCGGGCCATCGTCCTGAACCTGTTCGTCTATGACGCCGTTGCGTTTCTGGCCATGTTGCTGATCCAGCTCTCCGGCGGCATGAATCTGCTCGGCTGGGGCGTTGTCGCCATCTACCTCTTCTTCACCCTCGGGTTCGGGTATTTCTTACTGCCTCAAAAGAAAGCCGAATAACCGCATCAAGGGAGAGACTGATGATCAGGGAATTTCTCTGGTGGAGCTGACCAGGATCGAACTGGCGACCTCTTGAATGCCATTCAAGCGCTCTCCCAACTGAGCTACAGCCCCACGAGGTGGACTCCATATTACAAAAAGAACCCCCGCGCGTCAAGGGAGCGACGGCGTCCGCCCTTATCCGGCTGATCCGGATTGACTTATCCCCCCTTTCCGTGTATTGATTATAGCCAAAATCAGGCTGTAGTGATTCAAGGAACGGCGATCGTCAGATGTCCAAGAGGTGGATGCGAAAATCCCTGCCCGCGCTCGCCGGCCTCGTATTCGCCGCGACCACGGTCCTGCCCGCGCTCGGCTCGTCGGAGCCGGGCCCTCCCCTCGCCCTGAGCTTCTCCTTCGTTCCCGAAGCAACCATGTCCCGGGCGGCCTCGGGAAAGGACAGTGAGACCCCGCCGGTAACCCCGCCCGCCGTTCAAGCCAGAAAGGGCCGGGCCGCGGCCGAGATGATGACCCTGATGGCCTACTCCCAGGCCCGATACTGGCTGAACTATGCGAAGTTCATCGAAGACTGGCAATTCCATCTCAGCTGGAAGGACCAGCGTAGGCGCTTCTTCAGCTTCAAGGCCTGGATGTTCGACTCCAACGCCTTCAGCCTGAATTGGACCCATTCGTTCGCCGGCGTTCTCTACTACCAGTTCGGGCGGACGAACGGCCTGAGCTGGCCGCGCTCGTTCCTCTTTTCCCTGGGGGGATCCCTCTGGTGGGAATACGTGGCGGAATGGCGCGAGATCATCTCCCTGAACGACAACATCATGACCGCGCTCGGAGGGTTCGCCGCCGGCGAGGCCTGGTTCCAGCTGGGGAAGTTCTTCATCGGCCGGAAAGGCTTCGTCAACCGCGTCCTGAGCTTCGCGGTCAACCCGGTCATGAAATTCAATCACTGGCTCGACCTGAGGCAGGGGAAGAACCGCTCGCTCGGCCCGGAGCCCGGCTGGCACGATTTCCAGCTCTTCCTCGGCCGGAAAAAGATGCCGACCTCATCGGGGACCGGGCCGGAAAGCACCATGTTCCTCGGCTTCCACACGCGGATCGTCCACGCCCCGGAATACGGCAGGCCCGAGCGGAGCGGCCGGAAGGTCGTGGACACCCTCGCGAGCGACCTGGACGTCGATTTCGCCCTGCGGCACGGCAGGATCGAGGAGTTCAACTTCTCGACGCGCGTCGCCGGCCTGGGCTATTATCGGCAGGAGATCGGCCCCGATGCCAGGGGCTACGCTTATTACGTCGGCTTGGGCTCGGCCTTTTCCCTCTTCAAGAAGAAGTCCGTCTCGATCTACGACTCGAGCATCATCACCGTCAAGCAGGGCGATGACCTGAACCTCGATGAGCCGCGCCGGTTCACCGATAAGATGGCCGCCGTCCACATCGCCGGGCCCGTGTTCGATTATACGGCGTTCACCCCCGAGTCCCGTCTGCGCCTCGTCCTCGACGCTTACCTGGATTTCGGCCTCATCAACTCCTTCGCCCTCAACCCGTACTCGGAAGCGGCGGACATCCGGGGCGTCAAGACGACGCTCCTCTATTACGGGTATTATTACGGGATCGGGACGACGGTCGCCTCGGACGTGACGTATCGGTACCGGGCCCTCCAATTCGGCGGCCGTCTCGGTTATTCGGCCTACGGCTCGATCGAGGGGCTCGACCGTTTCCAGGACGAGGTCACGGACGACTTCCATCTCAAGGACAAGCGCTTCGCCTGCCGGTTCGAAGCCGCGGTCCGGCTCCCTTGGGCTCCGGTCGAGCTCCTGGCGACCTACGAGGGGATCGGCCGTCGCGGGATCATCAAGGACGTCCGCCGCCGCGATTTCGAAGACCGTTACTCGTTCTGCGTCGCCTACAAGTTCTGAGCCCGCACCCCCTATTTCTTGTCCGAGGCGCCGGGCTTGACGAGAGGCGTGGCGGCCTCGCAGAGCGGGCATTCCTCCGGCTCGAACGCCTCCACCTGGAGGGCGAGCAGGCTCCCGACGGGCCGCCCCTCGATGAGGACGGAGCCGGCGCTCCGATCGACGAGGACGTAAACCCCGGCGACCTCGACCTGCTTCTCTCTCAGGCAGGCCAGGACTTCCAGGATGGAGCCGCCGGTGGTCAGGATGTCCTCGACAACGATGGCCCGCGAGCCGTCGAGGCCGTTGAATCCGGAACGGAACGACATCTTGCCGTCGACGCGCTGGCTGAAGGCGAACTTCTTGCCGAGCTTGAGGGCCGCCAGGAACCCTATGGCGATGGCCCCGTAGGCGGGGGAAACCACATAGTCGAAGTCCAATCCGACGGCCTTGATCCGGGCGACGAGCAGGTCGACGATCTTCTCGAGGACGTCGGGCTTCTGGATGAGACGGATCTTCTCGAAATACCACTCGGAGTGCTTGCCCGAGGTCAGCTTGAAATGCCCCCGGAGCAGGGCGTCGCTTTCCTTGAACAGGGCGAGGACCTTTTCGGTGTCATCAATAGCCATGGCGATCTCCTTTGGACCCGGTCAGGGCCTCATGGATGGGCCCGACCCACGCTTCCTTATCGATGTCGTAGAGGACGAAATCCGAATCGAACTGCCAGTATGCCCAGCTCCAGCCGAGGCTCTCCGCGGTCCGGGCGATGGCCGCCGTGTAGCGGGCCCGCGAGGCCATCTCGGCCTTGTCATAGGCGCCGAATTCCCCCAGGAACAGGGGACGCTTCTCGGTCTCGGCCCATTTCTGCGCGGCCTCGAAATGCGTCCGGATGGCGGCCCGTTCGGCGTCCGTGCCGAGCCATTCGATGCCCGAGAGGTCCTTGAATTCCGGCATCCAATCGGCGCCCTGATGGGTGAACCGAAAGGGATCGTAATAATGGACCGTGACGATGATGTTCCGGTCGTCCGGAGGCAGGCGGAGCGAGCCCAGGGCGAACAGGCTGTTCCAGCTGGCCGGCCCGATGACGACCGTCCTGTCCGGATTCGTCTCCCGAATGATGGCCAGCGCCTCGGGGAAGTAGGCGTTCCAGAGAGGCGCCGTGAACTTCTCCGCCGGCTCGTTCATGATCTCGAAGAGGACCGACGAGGGCGTGTCTTTGTAGCGCGGGGCCACCTGCTTCCAGAAGGCCAGGAACATGGGCTTCTTCCCGACCGGGTCGGCAGCCATGACGTTGTATTCATGGAGGTCCAGGATGACCATGAGGCCGGCCTCCGTCGCGCCGCGGACGACGCCGGTCGAGCGTCGCCAGCCAGGCCTCGCTCAGGCAGGAGCCTTCGTCCATATGACTTGAACGGGATGCAGGTTGATCCGGACGCTCGAGAAGCCGCCCTCCCTGATCATCCGGAAATAGCTATCCTTGAACCTGGCGTTCTCCTTCGACGTCCAGATGGGGTCGTAGCCGAGGATATTGACGCCCCTCCCCAGCCGACGGTTCTGCTCGAAGGCGTCCGTCGGGCCGCCGTTCGCCCAGCCGGCCGTCGCCGCCGCGGCCAGGACCCCGATGCCGACGATCCTTTTCAGCGCCGTCCGATTCATGGTCTTCCGCCTTTCATGGGAGACTTTAACCCGGCCCGGCGAGGTTCGTCAAGGGCCGCCCGCCGCCCATTTCCCTTGAGGCGGGAAACATGATAAAATGCGGAAGAAAAGGATATCGACATGCCCAAGAAAAGGAACAGATCGTTCCGGAACGTCTTCTTCTGGATATCGGCCGGAGTCCTCATCATTCTCCTCTGGAGCCTGCTCCAGAACCCGAACGTCGCCCGCAAGGACGTCACGTTCACCCAGTTCATGGACCAGGTCGAGCAGGGGAACGTCGAGGAAGCCACCATCGCCGACAGCGAGCTCCGCGGGAAATATAAGGACGGCGGGGCCTTCCGGACGATCCTGCCCGCCCAATACGACGACCTGATCAAGGTCCTCCGCCAGAACAAGGTCAACATCATCGTCAAGAACACCGCCCGGAACGGCTGGCTCTCCCTCCTCTTCAGCTGGTTCCCGATCATCCTCCTCATCCTCTTCTGGGTCTTCTTCATGAGGCAGATGCAGGCCGGGGGGAACAAGGCCATGTCCTTCGGCAAGAGCCGGGCCAAGCTCTTCTCGGGGCTGGCCAAGAAGGTGACGTTCAAGGACGTCGCCGGGGTCGACGAGGCCCAGGAGGAGCTCCAGCGAGATCATCGAGTTCCTCAAGGACCCGCAGAGGTTCCAGAAGCTCGGCGGCCGCATCCCCAAGGGCGTCCTCCTGGTCGGCGCTCCCGGGACGGGCAAGACCCTGCTGGCCCGGGCCGTGGCCGGCGAGGCCGACGTCCCGTTCTTCTCGATCAGCGGCTCGGATTTCGTCGAGATGTTCGTCGGCGTCGGCGCCTCGCGCGTCCGCGACCTCTTCGACCAGGGCAAGAAGCACGCCCCCTGCCTCATCTTCATCGACGAGATCGACGCGGTCGGCCGCCAGCGCGGCGCCGGGCTCGGCGGCGGCCACGACGAGCGCGAGCAGACGCTCAACCAGCTCCTCGTCGAGATGGACGGCTTCGACTCGAACGAGGGCATCATCCTCATCGCGGCCACCAACCGCCCCGACATCCTGGACAGCGCCCTCCTCCGGCCGGGCCGGTTCGACCGCCGGATCGTCGTCGCCATGCCCGACGTCAGGGGCCGGGAGGAGATCCTCAAGGTCCACGTCAAGCGCGTCCCGCTCGACGACGATGTCATGCTCAAGGTCATCGCCCGCTCGACGCCCGGCTTCTCGGGGGCCGACCTGGCCAACCTGGTCAACGAGGCCGCCCTCGTCGGGGCCCGCAACGGCCAGGACAAGGTGACGATGAAGGACCTCGAGTTCGCCAAGGACAAGGTCCTGATGGGCGTCGAGCGCAAGAGCATGATCATCAGCGACGAGGAAAAGAAGAACACGGCCTATCACGAGGCCGGCCACGCCCTGATGGCGGCCCTCATCCCCGAGGCCGACCCCATCCACAAGGTCACGATCATCCCCCGGGGGATGGCCCTGGGCCTCACCCAGCAGCTTCCCCTCGACGACCGCTACACCTACACCAAGGACTATCTCGAGGCCCAGCTCTCGGTCCTCCTGGCCGGGCGCGTGGCCGAGATGATCTTCCTCGGGAAGACGACGACCGGCGCGGCCAACGACTTCGAGAAGGCCACCGAGATCGCCCGCAAGATGGTCTGCCTGTGGGGCATGTCCGACCTCGGGCCGCTGACCTTCGGCGAGCGCGACGACCTCATCTTCCTCGGCCGCGACCTGGCCGTGAACAAGAATTACAGCGAGCGGACGTCCGAGCGCATCGACGACGAGGTCAAGAAGATCGTCCTGCGCAACTACAGCCGGACCCAGGAGCTGGTCGAGAAGAACAAGGACAAGCTCATCCGGATCGCCGAAGCCCTCCTCGTCAAGGAGGTCCTGAGCTCGGACGAGATCAACCAGATCGTCGACGGGAAGATGAAGCCCGAAGCCAAGAAGGGGCCCGAGAAAGAGCCCGCCGCCGCGGAGATCCCGGCCGGCGGCGCGGCCCCGGAGACCAAGATCCCCGACCCTACTTAAGGACGAAGGTGAGGAAGACTTACGCCCTGGAAGCGCGCGGCCGCCGGTACGTCCTCGGCCGGAAGACCTGGGTCATGGGCATCCTCAACGTGACCCCGGATTCATTCTCCGACGGGGGGTCGTTCCGGGGCCCCGAAGAAGCCGCGGCGCGGGGAGCGAAGATGATCGGCGAAGGCGCGGACGTCATCGACGTCGGCGGGGAGAGCACCCGCCCGGGCGCCCGCCCCGTCCCCGAGGCCGAGGAGCTCGACCGCGTCGTCCCCGCCATCCGCGCCCTCAGGGAGCGGACCGACGCCCTCATCTCCGTGGACACGACGAAAGCCGCCGTCGCCCGGGAGGCTCTCGCCGCCGGTGCCGATATCGTCAACGACGTCAGCGCCCTGCGGTTCGACCCGCGCATGGCGGAGGTCGTCGCCGCGAGCGGGGCCCCGGTCGTCCTGATGCACATGAGGGGGACCCCGGAGACCATGCAGTCCCTCCCGGCCTACGCGGACCTCTTCGGGGAGATCTCGGCCTTCCTGGCGGAGCGGATCGAAGCCGCCCGCGCGGCCGGGATCCCGGCGGAGAGGATCATCGTCGATCCGGGGATCGGGTTCGGGAAGACGGCCGAAGACAATCTCGCCCTGATCGACGGCCTGGGATTCCTCGAAGCCCTGGATCGCCCCATCCTGGTCGGCGCATCGCGCAAGGGGTTCATCGGAAAGACCCTCGGCCTCGCGCCCGACGACCGCCTCGAGGGCTCGCTCGCCGCCGGGGTCCTCAGCGTCGCCCGGGGCGCCCACATCGTCAGGGTCCATGACGTCCGGTCCATCCGGCGGGCCGCCGACATGGCCGACGCCATCCTCTCCCGGGGCGCCGCGGGCCTTGGCCGAGAGGAAGGGAGGGACGCATGCCGACCCTGACCAACGTCGTCAGCACGATCCGCCACGCCACCCTGGGCGATTTCCTCGACATCCTCCTCATCGCCCTCATCCTCTACTCCATGTTCCTGCTCATCAAGGACACCAAGGCCTACCAGATGGCCATCGGTCTCGGCCTGGTCGGCATCCTCTTCCTCCTGACGCAGTGGGGGAAGCTCGTCGTCTCCAACAGGCTCATCCGGGCCTTCATCAATTACATCATCATCGCCGTCATCGTCCTCTTCCAGGGCGAGATCCGGAGGTTCCTGACCGGGATCGGCTCCCGGACCTTCCGCAAGCCCCTGGCCCTGCGCTCCCTCCAGGAAAAGCTCGAGGACGTCCTCATCGCCCTGGAGTATCTCTCGATGAAAAGGATCGGGGCCCTCATCGCGATCGAGAAGGAGATCTCCCTCTCGCCCTTCGCCGACCGGGGGACGAGGATCGACGCCCTGCTGTCCAAGGACCTCCTCGTCAGCCTCTTCTACCCCCACTCCCCCCTCCATGACGGGGCCGTGATCATCCAGGGGAACAAGATCGTCGCCGCGGGCTGTCTCCTGCCCCACCCCGCGTCCCACAACCTGAGCGAGGAATACGTCGCCCGGACCCGCCACCTGGCGGCGCTCGGGCTGTCGCAGGAAACGGACGCCGCGGTCCTCGTCGTCTCGGAGGAGTCGGGGGACATCTCCCTGGCCTTCAAGGGGAACCTTCGGAAGCTCCGCGGCCGGGACGAGCTCCGGGAACGGCTCATCGAATACCTGAGGAAAGGATGATGAGATTCTTCAGGGACCTTTTCACGCGGAACCGGGGGCTCAAGCTCCTTTCCTTTCTCCTGGCCTTCGTCCTCTGGCTCATCCTCATCCCGGAGGAAAAGACCTATTCCGAGAGGACCCTGACCGTGCCCCTCGAGACGCGGAACGTCCCCGTGGACATGGAGATCGTGGAGAGGCCGGCGGGGACCGTCGATGTCACGGTCCGGGCCTCGAACCGGGTCCTCAACGAGCTCTCGCCGGCGGCCGTCACGGCCCGCCTCGACCTCGAACGGGCCTCGATCTACCAGGAGATGTATCCCTTGAACGCATCGGCGGTCGCCGTCCCGCAGGGCGTCGAGGTCGTCGCGATCTCCCCCAACATGGTCCGCCTGAAGCTCGAGAAGACCCGGCAGATGGACCTCGAGGTCGCGCCCATGATCGTGGGCAAGGTCGGCGCCGGATTCCACATTGCCAAGATCGAGGTCTTCCCCGCCCGCATCCCGGTCAAGGGCCCGGAGAGCAAGATCCGAACGCGCGACCGCATCACGACGAGCCCGATCGACGTCTCCGGGCTCGCCCAGTCGGCGACCCTGGAGGCCGATATCATCCTGCCGAGGCCCGACATCAGGCTCGCGACCCCGCTGACCCGCGTCCGGGTCGAGCTTACGCTCGAAGAGGACAAGCGGGCCGCCAACGGAAAGGACCCCGAGGCGAAATGACGAAGCTCTTCGGGACGGACGGCATCCGGGCCGCCGCGGGCACGTTCCCCCTCGACCCACCTTCGGTCCGCGCCCTGGGCAGGGCCTTGGCTTCCCTGCTCCGCGAAGAAGGCCTCGAGCCGAGGGTCATCGTCGGCCGGGACACCCGCGAATCCGGGGCCTGGATGGAGAGGGAGCTCGTCTGCGGCTTCGGGGAAGGGGGCGGCGATGCCGTCTCCGCCGGGATCCTCCCGACGTCGGCCGTATCCTATCTGACCCGGAAGCACGCCTTCGCGGCCGGGATCGTCCTCTCGGCTTCCCATAACCCCTATCACGACAACGGCATCAAGATCTTCTCCTCGGCCGGGACCAAGATCAGGGAGGATTGGGAGGACCGTCTCGAAGCGGTCCTCCTCGGCGGGACGGAAGCCGGCCGGACCGAAGGGCCCGAGGTCCTCGCCGGGACGGGATTCCTCGACGAATACGCGGCTTTCCTCGAAGGCCTGTTTCCCGCCGCCCTGCGGCCGGCCCGACTCCGCGTCGTCCTGGACTGCTCGAACGGCGCGAGCTCGGTCGTCGCGCCACGCGTCTTCCGCGACCTCGGCTTCGACGTCGTCCTCCTCAACGACGCCCCCGACGGCCGGAACATCAACCGGGACTGCGGATCGCTCCATCCCCGGAGCCTGGCCGCGAAGGTCCGGGAGACGGGAGCCGCGTTCGGCGTCGCCTACGACGGGGACGCCGACCGGGCGGTCTGGGCCGACGAGACCGGGCGCGTCCTCAACGGGGACCACACGCTCTTCGTCCAGGCCGCGTACATGACCGAACGCGGCCGCCTCCGCGCGGCCCGGGTGGTCGCGACCACCATGAGCAACATGGGCCTGGAGATCGCGCTCCGCGACCGCGGCATCGACCTCGTCCGGACGAAGGTCGGCGACAAGTACGTCCTCGAGGAAATGGTCCGGCTGCGGGGCCAACCTCGGCGGCGAGCAGTCCGGGCACACGATCTTCCTCGACGACTGCCCGACCGGGGACGGCATCCTCACCTCTCTCAGGATGGCGGAAGCGATGATCGCCCGGGGATCCCGCCTCTCGGAGCTCGTCGCGGGGTTCGAGGAGTTCCCCCAGGTCCTGCTCAACGTCAGGGTCGCCCGGAAGGCCGCGTTCGACGAGTTCCCCGAGATCGGCCGGGCGTTCAGCGAGATCCGGGGCGCGCTCGGGGCGAGCGGCCGCATCGACCTCCGCTATTCGGGCACCGAGCCCCTGGCCCGGGTCATGGTCGAGGGGCGGGACCGGGGCGAGATCGAAAAACACGCGAACAGGCTGGCTTCGATCCTCAGAAAACACCTGGCCTAGGATCGGACGGAAGGGCCGGCGCCGGAGGCACACATGAGATTAGCCGTCAACATCGACCATTTCGCGACCCTGCGGGAAGCGCGGCAGGCCCGGGAGCCCGAGCCGCTTCTCGCGGCCCTCCTCGCCGAGCAGGCGGGCGCCGAGGGGATCGTCTGCCACCTGCGGAGCGACCGCCGCCACATCAAGGAACGCGACCTCCTCCTCCTCCGCGAGGCCGTCAAGACGAAGCTCAACATGGAGATGGCCGCCACCGCCGACATGCTCAAGGTCGCCCTCAAGGTCCGGCCCGACGTCGCCTCGCTCGTCCCGGAGCGTCCCGAGGAGCTGACGACCGAGGGAGGGCTCGACGTCGTCGCGAACCGCGCCGCGCTCGGCCCGTTCGTGAAGAAGCTCCAGCGGGCCGGGATCCGGGTCAGCATCTTCATCGGCCCCGACCTCGACCAGATCCGGGCCGCGGCGGCGCTCGGCGTCAACCTCGTCGAGATCAACACCGGGATCTACGCCGACCTCAAGCCCGGCCGGGCCCAGGACGAGGCGTTCGCGGCCGTGAAGGACGCCGCCGAGCTCGCGGCCAAGCTCGGGCTCGAGGTCCACGCCGGCCACGGCCTCGACTACAGGAACGTCTTCCCCATCCTGGCCATCCCCGAGATCGCCGAGCTCAGCATCGGATTCTCCATCGTCGCCCGGGCCGCGATCGTCGGCATCGAATGGGCCGTCCGGGAGATGAAGGCGCTCCTCGAGAACGAGTAAGAACGCCATGGACATCCGCATCGACGCCGGCCGCCTCCGGGCGGACATCGAGGCTCTGGGCGGAATTCGGCCGCGACCCCAAGGGCGGGATCAGCCGGCCGTCGTTCAGCCGGGCCGACCTCGAAGCCCGGGCATGGCTCAAGGACAGGATCGCCGCGGCCGGCCTGGCCTGCCGGGAGGACGGGGCCGGCAATATCTTCGGCCGGCTCGACGGCCCCGGAAAGACCGTCATGGCGGGCTCGCATATCGACACGGTCCTCAACGGCGGGATGTTCGACGGCGCGGCGGGCGTCCTGGCGGCCCTTGAATGCCTGCGGCGCATCAAAGAAGAGAAGCTCCCCTTGGCTAGGGCCCTCGAGATGGCCTCGTTCACGGACGAGGAAGGGAACCTCGTCGGCGATTTCCTCGGCAGTCGGGCGTTCCTCGGGCTCCTCGACGGAGAGGCCCTGCGGCGCGAGCGGACCCAGTTCGGCCCCCTTCTCGCGGAGGTCCTCGAGGGGACGGGATTCACGATCGAGGGGATCCTCTCGGCCCACGTCGGCCGGCCCGACCTCGACGCCTATCTGGAGCTTCATATCGAGCAGGGCTCCGTCCTCGACGACGAGGGAATTCCCGTCGGCGTCGTCGAGGCCATCGCCGGCAAGAGATATCTCCTTGGCTCGTTCGCGGGAACGGCGTCCCACGCGGGGACGACCCCCCTCGAGCTGAGGCGGGACGCGTTCCTCGGCCTGGCCGACATCGCGCTCAGGAGCACCCGGCACGTCGCGACGCATCACTACGGCGCCATGGTCACGATCGGGAAGGTCGCGGTCCACCCGGGCGCGTTCAGCATCGTCCCCGGCCGGGTGGAATTCTCCCTGGATTACCGGAGCTCATCCCACGAAGTCCTCCGCGATCTCGACCGGGAGCTCGCTGAGATCGCCGAGGACGTGGCCGCGACCCGCGGACTGGTCTTCGCCGCCAAGCTCATGGACGCGACCGACCCGGTGCTCGTCCCCGAACGCCTGCTGGGGATCCTCGAGGGCGAATGCGGAAGGCTCGGCGTCCCGTTCCTCAGGGTACGGAGCGGCGCCGGGCACGACGCCCAGATCCTGGCGTCCGCCTGCGACGCGGGCATGATCTTCGTCCCCAGCCCGGACGGCGCCAGCCATTCGCCCGAGGAAGCGATCCGCTGGGACGACCTGGAAAAAGGGGCGAACGTCCTGCTCGGAGCTCTCGTCAAGCTGGCGACATAAAGATCAATCCTCGCCGGGGCCCGGGCGGAACGCCCTCCCCTGCTTCTTCTCCGAGTGGACGCGCTTGTCCGCGAGCATCTTCTCCTTGGCCCTCTGCGAGCGTTTCCTCTTCTGCCGCCGGATCTTGGCGATCCTCTGGGCCTCCGCGCTCTCCTTCCCGCGGACGAGCGCCTCGATCTTGTCGGTGAGGATGCGCCGGGCGAAGAACCTGTTGAGGGACTGGAAGCGCTCCTGCTGGCATTTGACCTCGATGCCGGTGGGGCGGTGCTTGAGGCGGACGCAGGTGGCGACCTTGTTGACGTTCTGGCCGCCGTGGCCGCCGGAGCGGACGAACGACTCCTCGATATCCTTCTCGAAGATGCCGAGGCCCTCCATGCGGAGGCGCAGGGCCTCTTCCTTGTCCGGGCTCACGCCTGTTATTGCCATGATCCGGTCCTTATGATCCGCTTCCCTGATTTTCCGGGAACGGCCGGGCTTTGTCAAATGAAGGCAGCAGGTTCGCCCGCATTGTAGCCTCAGGCTTGAGCCTGAGCTCTAATTGGGCTCAGGCTCAAGCCTGAGGCTACATTCGATCCGCGGAGAGACGAGGCCCCATGAGATCGATCCATGAAGATCAAGTCGTGTTTAGAGCGATCCTGCCCATCTGTCTTGATGCTCTCGGTATTGTCCGGCTCAAGCTCCGCGGCGGCGGCTCGATATCAGCCGCGGCCGAGCCGGGGCCGAAGACGATCGCGGAATCCACGGACTACGCCGCGACGTCGCGATACGCCGACGTCATGGCCTTCGTTCGCGAGCTTCAGCGACTGAGCCCGCTCGTCCGGGTCGAGACGCTGTGCGAGAGCACGGAAGGCCGCGCGGTCCCGCTCCTCGTCATCGGCCGGCCCGTCCCCGCATCCCCTTACGGCCTCAAGGCCGACAAGCGCATGGTCGTCTACATCCAGGCCAACATCCACGCCGGGGAGGTCGAGGGCAAGGAGGCTTCGCTCATGCTCGCCCGGGACGTCGTCCTCGGCCCTGCCGGGGCCTGCCTGGACAAGCTCGTCCTCCTCATCGCCCCCATCTTCAACGCCGACGGCAACGAGCGGATCAGCCCCGAGAACCGGACCCAACAGCCCGGGCCGGCGCAGGGGGTGGGCGTCCGGCCGAACGGCCAGAACCTCGACCTCAACCGCGACTCCATGAAGCTCGAGAGTCCCGAGCTCCGCGGCCTCGTCCGCAACGTCCTCGGGCGCTGGGACCCGGCCCTCGTCGTGGATTGCCACACGACCGACGGCGCCTTTCACGACGAGACGGTGACCTGGTCCTGGCCCCTGAACCCCAACGGCGACCTGCCTCTCCTCGAATTCCAGCGGGATACGATGCTCCCGGCCATCAACGTCATCATGAAAGAGAAGTACGGGACCCTGGGCCTGCCCTACGGGACGTTCCGGGACTGGAAAGCGCCCGAAAAGGGCTGGGAGACGTTCGGCGCCCAGTCGCGCTACGTCACGAACTACGTCGGGCTCCGGAACCGCCTCTCGATCCTCGACGAGAACTATGTCCACGCCGACTACCGGACGCGCGTCCTCGGCAACTATGCTTTTCTAAGGGCCATCCTCGATTACGCCGCGGAGCATGCCGAGGAGCTCGGCCGCCGCGTCGCCGAGGCCGACCTGAGGACGGTCCGGAGGGGGCTCGATCCGAAGGCGACGGACCTCGTGGGCGTCGAATACGAGCTCAAGGCCCTCCCCGGGCCCGTGACCATCCACGGCTACGAAACCGAGATCTCCTGGCAGCCGGGGACCCGGCCCGAATTGAAAAAAACGGACCGCAGGCGCGTCTATACCGTCCCCTATTTCGCCGATTACGCCCCCAAGCGGAGCGTCCGCCTGCCCTTCGCCTATCTCCTCCCCTCCCCGGACGCCGAGGTCGTCGGCCTGCTCCTGCGGCACGGCCTCGTCGTGGAGAAGCTCGCCGAGCCGGCGACCCTGGAGGTCGAGAGCTTCCTGCCCAAGGAGGTCAAGGGCGAGGACCGCGCCTTCCAGGGCCACCGCCTGAACACGGTCAAGGGCGACTATCTGACGGAAAAACATGAGTTTGCGGCGGGGACGGTGGTGGTCAGGACAGGCCAGCCCCTGGGCTGTCTGGGGGCCGGCCTGCTCGAGCCGGAAAGCGACGACGGCCTCGTCGCCTGGAACTTCTTCGACCGGCGCCTCGCCGGCCAATGGGAGCGCGGCTACCTGCCCGTCCCGGTATACAAGCTCCTCGCGCCCGCGAACCTGGTCACGACGGCGATCGGGGACTGAGAGGGCGGGAGAGAGAGCCTACTTCTTCTTTTTCTTCCCGTAGGCCAGGTACTTGCCGCAGTTCTCGCAGATGTAGATATCGTTGCTGCCTTCGATCTGGGAGAACATCTGGGTCGAGAGGTTGATGTTGCAGCTCTGGCAGACGCCGTCGATGACGTCGGATACCGCGAACCCGTACCGCTCCATGAGCCGGTCGAAGCGGGTCAGGAGGGCCTCGTCGAGCTCCTCTCGGATGAGCCCGGCCTGCTTCTGGATCTCCTTCTGCTGGTCCTTGGTCGCCTTCCTCTTCTTCACTTCGAGCTCCTGCAGCTTGTTCAGGAGGCCGGCCCGATTGATGATCTTGTCCTCGTGATGGGGAAGGACGAGCTCGATCTCCGAGAGGATCTTGGTGAGCTCGACCTTGTCCTTGGCGTGGAACAGCCGGTGGCGGAACTCCGGCCTGATCAGGAAGCGGGCCAATCCGGCGAAGAGGTGGTTGAACAGGCCCGGCAGGGAAGGGTTCCAGACCACCAGGATGATGAGATGGACCTTCTTGTTGTCCGCCGCGTCGAAGGCGATGCCCTTCTCCGACAGCCCTACGGCGATGGCGATCTCGCCGTCCGTGTCAACGCGGGCGTGGGGAAGGGCGACGCCCTCGCCGACGGCCGTGCTCTCGAGACGCTCGCGGTCGATGATCCGGGTGAGGGTGAGCTTCTTGTTGGCGACGAGCTTCTGCTTGACCAGGATGTCCAGGAGCTCTTCGAAGGCCTCGACCTTGTCCTTGGACTTGAGGTCGAATACGATCTGGGCCGGTTTCAGGTAATCCGAGAAATGAGAGCTTTTATGATGGCTCGATGTCTCCATTTGCGATGATTCTAACACAATTTATTCAGTTTGCCAACCCAACGGGCGGATCTTTCGGGGCGAAAGCATAAAATCCTCGCCTCCCCGCTACTGGTGCGGGCCTGTATGGGATTAACCCTGAGCCTTTCGAACGGGCCTCGCCTCGAGGTGCGGGGAGATCTGAGCCAGCGTGGACTTCAGGCCGGAACCGGGGAGGCTCCGGCCGCTCCCCGAGCTTCCGGACGATCTCCTGGGCCCAGCGGATGATCTGGAGGGTCCCGGCGAGGTCCCAGTCCTCGGAGATCTCGTCGGTCACCTTGTGGTACTTGAAAGCCCTGTATTCCTCGAACTTCTTCAGGGCATGGTCCTTGTCCCCGGTCCTCGAGACGATGCCCTGATGGAGCCAGACGCCGGGGATGCCGACGCGGGCGAAGCTCAGCTGGTCCGAACGCAGGAAGAACCCCAGCTCCTTGTTCCGCTCGGGGATGTAGCGGAGCCCGAGGGCTTCGGCCGCCTCCCGGCAGACGCCGTCGAGATCCGATTCCCCGGCCCCGATGGCGAAGACGTCCTCCGTCTCCCCCCAGACGTTCGTCATCTCGAGGTTGATATCGGCGATGACGGACCCGGCGGGGAAAGGCAGGTGGCGGGCGAAATAGGCCGACCCCAGCAGGCCTTCTTCCTCGGCCGTGAACCCCGCGAAGATCAGGTTGACCTTGAGGGCCTCGGACCGCTGGGCGTAATACGCCGCCAGGCCCAGCATCGCCGCCGTGGCCGAGCAGTTGTCCACCGCGCCGTTGTAGATCTGGTCGCCGGCGAGGGTCGCGTCCCGTCCCAGGTGGTCGTGGTGGGCGGAGATGACGACATAGCGGCCGCGGGCGGCCTTGTGCCCGCCCCGGACCAGGCCGGCGACGTTCTGGGCCGAGACGTTCCGGAACTTCGGGGACTGGCGGACCTTCGCCTTCAGGCCCAAGGGGATAGGAACGAAGGCCGGGCCCTCGGCCCGCGCCCGGAGCTCCGCGAGGCTCAGCTTCGCCGCGCCGAAGACCGTCTCGGCGGTCGCCCCGGAGATCCATCCCTGGAACGCCAGCGAGGGGTTCTTTTCGGGCAGGAAGAACGATTCCCTGGACCAGCCGGCCCGGACGACATCCCAGCCGTAGGCGGCGCCCTTGTCGTTGTGGATGATGAGGATCCCGGCGGCGCCGAGCTCGGCGGCCTTCTCGAACTTGGCGATCCAGCGGCCGTAGTAGGTCATGGCTTCGCCCTCGAAGATCCCGCCCGGGGAAATTGCCCGGCTCATTGATCTCGCAGAGGATGACCTTCCCTCTGAGATCGGTGCCCTTGACGTCGTCCCAGCCGCGCTCGGGGGCCTGGATCAGGTAACCGCAGTAGACGAGCTCGCCGGAGACCTCTCCGGGGAGGTCCGGGCGCTCGGAACCCACGACGAAATCGTCGAGCAGGGCCGGGATGATCCTCGCCTTGTCGGAGACGATCTCCAGGGCCGCGTTCCGGTCCGGGGCCGTCCCCCGAAGGTCGAAGGGCTGACGGTAGCTCCGGCCGAATACAGGCTCCAGCCCGAAGGTGCGGAAAAGGTCCTCCTGGTACTGCTCGGCGACGGCGATGCCCCGGCTCCCGACGGCCCGCCCCTCGAGGAGGTCGTCGGAGAGGAAGCGGATATGCGTTTCGATCTCCCGTGCCGTCACCGGCTCGGGAGCCGTCCCCCGGTCCCGGCACGAGGCGGAAAAGGACGCGGCGATCAGGACCGAGGCAAGAGCGACTCCGGCGCGGGCGTTGTGCATGTCCTCTCCGTCCTCGGCCCCGGACCGACGGTATCCCGCCGGTCCTCCGGCATATCGTTCCCGGGCGAGCGGGAGGACCGAAGCTCCCGGCCCGGGCCGCTGAGCGATCCCCTTCTTGAAGATCGAGAAGGCCACCGTGAGGCCGGCCATGACGATGGCGACCATGCTCATGAGCTTGATCAGGATGTTCAGGCTGGGGCCGGCCGTGTCCTTGAAGGGGTCGCCCACGGTGTCGCCGATGACGGCCGCGTTGTGGGCCGGCGAGCCCTTGCCGCCGAAGTTCCCTTCTTCGATGTACTTCTTGGCGTTGTCCCAGGCGCCGCCGGCGTTGGCCATGAACACGGCCAGGACGAAGCCCGGTCGAGGTCCCGCCGACGAGCAGGCCCATGACGCCGGGAACGCCCAGGAGGAGGCCGGTGACGACGGGGACGATGATGGCCAGGAGCGAGGGCAGGACCATGTCCCTCTGGGCGCCGCGCGTCGAGATCTCGACGCAGCGGGCGTAGTCGGGCTCGGCCTTGCCCTCCATGATGCCCGCGATCTCCCGGAACTGCCGCCGCACCTCGTCGACCATCCGGCCGGCCGCCTTGCCGACGGCCGTCATGGCCAGGCCGCAGAAGACGAAGGCCATCATGGCGCCGAGGAAGATGCCGACGAGGACGAGCGGGTTCATCAGGTTGACGTTGTAGTAGCGCATGAAGTCGAGTGAAGCCCGCCTTGGCCGTCTCGAGGACTGAGCCCGTCGGCGAACTGGATCGTCGCGTGGCCGATCCGGATGAGGCCGACCTTGATCTCCTCGACGTAGGAGGCCAGCAGGGCCAGGGCCGTCAGGGCCGCCGAGCCGATGGCGAAGCCCTTGCCGGTGGCGGCCGTGGTGTTGCCCAGCGAGTCCAGGGCGTCGGTGCGCTGGCGGACCTCCGCGTCCTGGCCGGTCATCTCGGCGTTGCCGCCGGCGTTGTCGGCGATGGGGCCGTAGGCGTCGGTGGCCAGGGTGATGCCCAGGGTCGAGAGCATGCCGACGGCGGCGATGCCGATGCCGTAGAGGCCCTGGCCGACGTTGGACATGTCGAAGTTCGCGGCGAACAGGTAGGCGAAGACGGTCCCGACGACGACCGAGAGCACCGGGATGGCCGTGGACATCATGCCCGTGCCCAGCCCGGCGATGATGACGGTCGCCGGGCCGGTCTTGGCGTTCTCGGCGATGCGCATCGTCGGCTGGTAACGAGGCGGAGGTGAAGTACTCGGTCGCCTTGCCGATGACGATGCCCGCGACCAGCCCGCCGACGAGGGCAGCCCCAGATGCCCGATGGGCAGGCCCAGGAGCTTGATGACGCCGAACGACAACAGGACGATGAGGACCGAGCTCGTGTTGACGCCCGCGGCCCAGGGCGCTCAGGAGCTGTTTCTGGCTGGCGCCCTCCTTCGTCCGGACCAGGAAGATCCCGAGGATGGAGAGGAGCGTGCCGATGGCCGCGATGACCATCGGGGCGATGACGGCCTTGAGCTGGAGGTCGCCGCGGCCGAAGAAGGCCGAGGCGCCGAGGGCGGCCGTCGCCAGGATGGAGCCGGCGTAGGATTCGTAGAGGTCGGCGCCCATGCCCGGCCACGTCGCCGACGTTGTCGCCGACGTTGTCGGCGATGGTCGCCGGGTTGCGGGGGTCGTCCTCGGGGATGCCGGCCTCGACCTTGCCGACGAGGTCGGCGCCGACGTCGGCGGCCTTGGTGAAGATGCCGCCGCCGACGCGGGCGAACAGGGCCTGCGTCGAGGCGCCCATGCCGAAGGTGATCATCGTGGTCGTGATGATGATGAGGTTATGCCCGCCGTCGTTCAGCGGATAGAATTGACGGAGGATGATGAACCAGAGCGAGATGTCGAGCAGGGCCAGGCCGACGACGACGAGGCCCATGACCGCGCCGCTGCGGAAGGCGATCCGGAGGCCGGCGTTGAGGGAGTTTTTGGCCGCGTTGGCCGTCCGCGCCGAGGCGTAGGTCGCGGTCTTCATCCCGAAGAAGCCGGACAGGCCGGAGAAGAAGCCGCCGGTGAGGAAGGCCACCGGGACCCAGGGGTTCTGGACCTTGAGGACGAAGGCCATGAACGCCAGCAGGACGACCAGGCAGACGAAGATCATGGCCACGACCTTGTACTGCTGTTTGAGGTAGGCCATGGCGCCTTTGCGGACATAGGAGGCGATCCGGGCCATGTGCTCGGTGCCCTCGCTCTCCTTTTTCATCTGGTGGTAGAAGAACCAGGCGAAGAATAGGGCGCTCGCGGAGCCCAGCGGGGCTAGCCAGAAGATCATGTTCGTCATGGGTCACACTCCAAAGACCGGGTGATACAGACCATCTAAAGTGAAACAATATAACACATTGGGAGCGGGCGGTCAAAAAGCCCCCGTCCCCAGATCCAGCCTCTCGACCCTGATCCGGTCGAGGTCGGCGGTCCCCGCTCCCTTCTGGGCGGCGAGCTCGATATGGTCCCAGGCGCGGCCCGTTTCCCTTATGGGAACGAGGCCTTCCTGTTTCCGTTTGGCGTCGATGACGGCCCGGCCCACGGCGTCGAGGGCCACGGGGTCCGTCCCGAGCCAAAGCGTGTCGGCCGTGTAGATGACCTTCGGGTTTTTGGGGGCGGGGCCGAGGTCGTAACAGGCTTCCAGGCCGTCGATGAGATGGAGGACGACCTTCTTCCGGACGTCCGGGCGGGCGCAGAAGTCGGCGATGAACGGCCCGATGTGCTTCGGCCCGTGGAACCGGCGGTTGTTGTCGCAGAGCCCGTAAGCCAGGTTCTTCAGGGTCAGGGTCACGCCGGACAGTGCCGTGGTCCTTGAGGATGGCCATGTTGATGACCTTGTCGCAGTCCCTGGTGAAGACGCGACGAGAGCCGGGAGGCGGTCGAGCCGTTCTGTCTCTGGTCCGGGTTGTCGAAGTCCGAGACGTAGGCGACGTCGGGATCGTAGCGCCGGACGTTTTCGTCGAGGGCGTCGGTGCCATAGACGCAGACGCCGTCCGCCGACGTGTTGAACTCGAACTTGCAGTCCCGCATTTGGGTCTCGAAGCGGTCCCAGACGATGATGGAGTTCTTCTTGACGCCGAAGTCCTCGAGCTCGGCGACCATCGCGGCGATGAGCTCGTGGTGGGTGTAGAGGAGGGGGCGGCCGAGCGTATTGATCTTGAGGCCGACCCTGTCCGAAGGAGAAAGGAATTTCCGCCAGGGGTTCGAGGAGCCGGTCAGTGTCTCCATCCCCCGCCGGAGCATCTTCCGGGCGATCGCGGGGTCGACGACGCGGTCCGCAAGGACGGCCCCGGGATGAGCGACCTCGATGACGCGGCTGGTCTCCCCCGCCGCGCCCGGCTTTCCGAACGCGGGGCCCGCGTTCGCCGCGAGGCCCGCTCCGAGAACGGCCGAGGAGCCCTTGACGATGAATTCCCGCCGGTTCATTCTCTTTGCCATTGACATGCCTCCGGTTGGCCAAAATACATGAATTCCCCGGGGAGCGCAACCGAAAGATCCGCCCGTCACCCGGAGGACTTCCGTAACCTTGGGAAAGAACCCGCCCGCCCGCGGTCCATACTAGGGAGGATGTGTCTCTTTATTTCGAGCCTCAAGGCAGACTATAATCAATCGGCGTTCTGAAGAGAGGGGTACGATGAAAAGGGTTATTCTCCTACTTTTCGCGGTATTGGCTCTTATTTCTCTAAATCCCGTTTTCGGCCAGACTTATTTCTGGAACGTGTCCGATGAATTCGAATACTTCCCCCTTCCGGTCGGAGGCTGGAACACGCTCGGCTCTTTTGGGCCGAGAAGCGCCGCCATGGGGGAGACCATGTTCTCCTCTTCCGATGGCACGTCCGGCTACTTGAATCCTGCCGTTCTGGCCCTCGTCAAACGGCCTCAGCTCTCCCTGAACTTCCGTCATTCTGCGAATGAATATAAGACAACTGTCGGGATCAGGCCCAATCCGTACTCGGATGTCGAGTATTTCGGAAAGTCCTTTAAGCGAAATATAGATTACGTCGATTCCATCAACGTGGCGGTGCCTCTCGGTGACTGGGGCTTCGCGGCGAGTTATTTCCTTTTTCAAGAGTATGATTTTCCCGAAATCGACGTCTTCTCGGACGGCTTCCAGGAGACGGTTCAACAGTCCGGCACCACGCGCGGCCTTAACGGTGCCCTTTCCTTCCGTCCGATATCATCATTGTCCCTCGGGATTTCCGCGTCCTATGTTTTTGGCGATATCAACCGCCGCATTCCGGGCTACCGTCACTCGAACACATATGACCTCCATATGAAAGGACATTATGTTAGCTTCGGGGCCGCTTTCGAACCGGGTGGGAAATGGAAGATCGGACTGGCATTGAGGCCGCCGTTCTCCCTCGATGTCGAATCCGAAATGGAGTTGGATTACTCGAATCCGGCTTGGGCCCCGCTCAGGACATCGCACTTTTCCTTCCGGCAGCCTCTTGTGGTCGTGGGCAGTGTCCTTTACCGGCCGGCCGACTCCTTCGAGCTCACGGCCGATGTCTCTTATTGGGATTGGAGTCATGTCACTTCGGACCTCATCCTGTCCGGGTATCCGTTTCAAAACTTCCTAAGCGCCATTAAGCTGAATCTCGGGGCGGAATACAGGATTCGTCTTCCTTTTCCCTCCAATAAGGACCTCTATCTGCGGGCAGGTTATATCCATGATCCCCAATACTTCCTGGATTCGGAGCTGTCGAACTATTCCCGGGATTATTTCTGCGCCGGGCTGGGTCTGTCCATCGGACATCTGGAAATGGGCTTTTCGGCCAAGCTCCACCTTTCGCCCGGAAAAGTCGATCGATTTCGTGCGAACGTGTTTCAGGCCGGCGTGACCTATCGATTATAGAACGGCCGCCGCGCCGGTTTGACGTTTCCCGGACCTTGGGCTAGGATGAGGCGTGCCTCCGGCAGAGGAGTCCTTCATGAACAGCATCCGAAGATCGCCGGAAGCTCTTCGGGAAATAGGCTTCCCGGCCACTCCCCCCGGAGCCGCGACGGCCCTTGTCCGTCCCGCCGCTCCTTTGATAGAATAGGGCCATCGCCCGGAGGACCCGGGCCGCGGGAGGAAACGATGATCGCCACGGCAACATTGAGAACCGTCTTCCTTGTCCTCTTCGGGTTGAGCGTCCTCTGGGTGCTCAAGGTCGTCATCAAAAGGGAATTCGAGACCCTGCTCCGGGCCCTGCTCGTGACCGCCCTCGTCGGAGGAGCCCTCCTTTACCTCCAGCGGACCGACCATCCGTCCATCTCGTGGAAGATCGTCAAGGCCGACATTTTCCCATCCAAGGGAAGCCTCTACTCGTACGTCAAGGAGGAGTCGGTCCCGGGAGTGACCCGTCGCGTCCGTTACCTCTTTCCGGCGCCCGGGCCGGAAGGGTCCGAGCCCGGCCCCAGCCCGAAGCTCAAGCTGGCCCTCGATCCCAACGGGCGGAGCTATCACATGACGGACATCGAGCCCTTGAACCGCGTCCTGCGGGACCTCGGGCTCCCGCCGGTCAAGACCGGGGCCCGCGAGCTCGCCGTCATCACGGGCCAGATCAGCGACGTCAATTACTACCGCTGGGAGGATTACGAGCTGGGCGTCCTCACCGCCGAGCGGGGGCTCTGCCAGAACAGGGACGGCCTGGAGCGGTATCATTGCCTCGTTTGCCTGACGATCCAGGGCCGATGACGGACAAGGCCCGCGAACGGCCGGGAGCGGCCGCTTCGTAGGGCGCCGGGACCATGAGCGCGCTCGTCTCCCTGGCCTATTACGCGATCGCGGCCTATGTCGCGGTCCTTCTGATCTGAAGCTTCATCAAGGAAAAGAGCTGGCAGGAGGAATTGCTCTACCTCGTCGTCCTCGTGCCGTTCGTTTTGAGGCTGTTCAGGCTGAAATGAGAAGGCTCGCGTTCGCGTTATTGGCGGCGGCCCTGATGGTCGTCACGAGAAAGAGCTTTTATTAAAGTCGCCAAGACCATCGGGGCCTTTCTCAAGGACCCGTCGAAGGCCGCGCCCGGGCGCCGCTATTACGAATAGCCCGGCGCAGGACGAGGACGGGAAGGAGGAGCCCGACGAGGATCAGGGGCGCGAGCAGAAGAGCCCTCGTGCCCCGGGGGACGAAGATCATGCCCAGCGAGCCGAACCACCACAGGACGCCGCATGCCCTGAGAAGATTCCCCTCGGAGAGCCCTCCTGCCCCGTAGACGAGGATTCCGACGACCGCGGCGACGAGAGGCGGAACGGTCCCGAAGGGATAAAGTCCGACGAGGGGGAAGATCAGCCCGAGAAGGACCGTCGCGATGCCGCACGCGGTTCCGAGTGACCTTGCCGCCGCCGGGAAGTCCGCCGCTCCGCGCCGGGACCTTCTGACGACCCAGGCCACCGTATAGATCCATCCCAGGCCGAGGAACACGACCCAATTGAGTCCGACCCAGCCCCTCTTCCCCAGGAGCTCGAGGGCATACATTCCGGTAATGGCCAGGATGACCCAGACCCCCCAGAAAAAGATCAGGGGCCCGTGTTCGGACAATCCGGATCTCATGCTGTTTTCGAGTTCATCCATCGCATACTCCCTGAATGGGTCCCGGACGGCTTTTCGGGCCCCGCCGCCGGGGAACGAGAATGAGCACCGCCAGGCACGCATAGATGCCGCCGAAGGCCGCCAGCGCGACGGTCAGGCGCTCCGGCCGCGCATAGAGGTCCCCTTCCCCCGGTTGCGGAAGAGGGCTCGGGTCCCACGGAAGGCCGTGGGCCGCGGCCAGCCCCTTGATGTTGAGAAGATGAATGACGGGAACGCCGCGCGACGCCATCTCCTGGAGGACGCCCCGGCTCCCCGCGGCCGGGATCTCCGCGACCCGGGCCAGGCCGGGCGCGACATGCAGGACCGACGCGTCCGTGCCGATATTGGCCCAGCTCCCGCCGACATTGACGAAAGCCCCGATCCTCCGGCCGGCGGCGCCGTCGAGGTAGATGCGGACCCGGCGCTCGACGTTGCGTTCGAGAACGGGCTCTTCGACGGCCGGCAGTCCGGCCCGCCGGATCCTGTCCTCGAGGAGATTCCGGCCCAAAGCGGGCAGATCCCCTCCCCTGTCCTCGTCCCCGCCGACGGCGAGCGCGAGGACCGTTCCCTTCGGGCCCGGCCCGCGCTCCAGGCAATTCAGGATGTCGAGCCCGTCGAAACGGGGGTCGTTGGCTCCCCATTGGGACGCGCCCAGAGAGCAGATGAGGAGGGGTTCGACGTCAATGGCTCGCGCGGCCGAGAGAACGGCGACGATCAACGCGGGGAACGAGCTCGAAGCCCCGACGGCGACGACATCCCCCGCCTTCACTCCGGCGTCCACGAGGAGCCGGACGACGAGCCCGGCGACGTTCGGGTTGGTGGTCGTCCTCTTGGCCTCGAGGTTCCCGAGCGTCGTCGTGACCGGAGAGGTCTCGATCCCGATGAGGCCCGTCAGGTTGATGTCGTTCGCGGGATCGGGCGCCATCCCCCTCGCGTTCCGGCACTCCCGGACGGCCCCCTCTGCCGAGGCCATGATCTCCGCCGCCCTCAGCATCGCCGCCTTGTCCGGCGGGGAACCGGGCGGGACAAGCTTGAAGAGGGCAAAAAACAGAAGGCCGAGCGCGCCCAGAAGATAGAGTCTCCGCGGGGAGGACGCCGTTCTCATATCAGGGCGACCAGGCGCGCGACGAAGTAGGTCATGACGGCGACCGTGGCCAGCGAAGCCAGCGTGGGCAGGGTCTTCTGCCGTTCCAGGTTGGAGGCCAGGAGCCCGGGGATGACCCAGCCGATGACGCGAAGCTCGAGCGGGTCCCCGAAGAGCCGCGGCTGGGCGAAGAACCAGGCTTGGGCGAGGACCGCGCCGAGGAGGATCATGAGGACGAAGCGCCGCCTGCCGAAGAGGATCAGGCGGCGGGAAAGCCATCGATAGACGAGGACCGAGAGCCCGGCGACGGCAAGCGTCGCCGCGATCCTGAGGGGCTGATCGAGGTAAAGCGCAAGGTAGCCGGGGACGACGAGTCCGCCCGGGGAGGTCCCGGTCGCCTCCGTGTAAACAAGGGCAAGCAGGAGGCCTATGAGCAGGGTCTCAAAGACCATGAAGCCTCCCCTGCCTCTCCCAATGCTCCACGATGGCGACGCCCGGGCCCCCGATGTTCCCTATCCCGACGACGAGGGCCGGCCCGGCGGTCAGGGCGGCGAGCCGCCGGAAGATGCCCTCCGGGGACCTCTCCTCGAGGACCACGAATCTCCCGTTCCTCCCGGCTCGGGTCCGCCTCATCCGGCGCACGAATGCCCGGGCCGGACCCCCGATGAGGGCCACGCGCCCGAACTGGTCGAACGCTCCCGTCTCGAACGACCGGGCCCACTGGAGGGTCCGATCGCCCCTGTCCCATCGAAGGTTCAGGAGCCCGAGGACGGTCCGTCCGGAAAACGGCGGAGCATCCAGGATCTCGGCCAGCGCCTCCCGCGTGGAGTCGGGGTCGTTGGCCGCGAAGGCGTTGACAAAGCTCATGGGCCGGCCGGTCCCGTCGTCGGGCGCATCCCACGCCCGAAGGCTCCCGAAATCCGGCCGAGCGCCTCGAATTCCCCGGCGGGCGGTGTCCTCGTCAACTCCCAGGACCCTGGCGACTTCGGCGGCCAGCCGCAGGTTCTTCGCGAAGACCCCGGCCTCGGCGCCGGCCGCTTCCTTCCGGACGAGGACGAGCTTCGTGCCAAGCTTGGCCGCCCGTTCCGTGAAAACGGAGAGGACCTCTTCCTCGGGAATGACGACGATCCCGTTCCGTGGGAAGGCGGCAGCCATGCAGGAGGCGATCTCGTCGCGGGACGCCCCCATGAGATCGACGTGATCCAGCCGGACGTTGGTCACGACGAGCACGTTCGGCCGGATGAGGAGCCTCGATTCCACGGACAGGCATTCCTCGCGGACGCTCATCATTTCGGTCACCAGGGCCCGCGCGCCGACGCGGGCGGCCAGCCGGACGACCCGCTTCTGTTCGAGGACTGTCGGCAGGCCCCGCCGCCTGATCTCTCTTTCGGAGCCGTCGGGATAGATCAGGACGGCCCTGGAGCCGGTCGTTTTCGCCAGGACCCGCGTTCCCGATTCCCTGAGGGCCCCGGCGAGGAGCCTCGTGACGCTCGATTTTCCCCGCGTGCCGGTGACGCCGACCCGGATCGGGACCCGTTTCCTCCGGGCATCGAGGGCCAGGCGCTCGACGGCGAGGAAGAGCAGGAACGCCGCCGCACCGGCCGCGGCGATGAAAAGGGCTTTCAACGCAGGTCCCTTCCTTTCCGCCCGATGATATCACCGCGACCAGGGGAAAGGCAAAGCCCGTTCTCGACCCGGAAATCCCGGAAGGGAAGCGAGGCCGGGGAGAATCCGGGGCGGGGGGAGCGCTTGGCTCCGGTCCCGCCCCACGCAGAAACAAGGAAGGAGGGGGAATAGTATGCCCATGTAAATGCGATTTTCGTGCCACGGCCCGAAGGGCCGGCTCTCCCTGGAAGGCTCCCTGACAAATTCCTGACAGTCCGTCAATGCGTAAAGATATTTTACGTTGGTTGGAGGATTAAAGTCCGACCTTTCAGAAAGTCGGACCGGGAGAAGAAAGCCCCACCTTGAGAATTGATTCCCTAGTATAGACCCTCCGAATGTCTTTTTATTCCCGTTTTTCTCAATCGTCCCTGGATCACAAGGTTGTATTCCCCGCCGTTGTGTTTTATATTCATCCATGGCTCAGGGCGGTACGGATGGAAAAACTGCTTCAAACGAAACGCTTCCTCGACGAGATCTCCAGGTCCGTCCGGGCGATCGTCATGAAGACGTTCCCGGGCATCGCAGGCCAGGAGCGCGAGGATATCGAGCAGGAGATCAAGCTCAAGCTCTGGAAAATGGTCCTGGCCGGGAAGAATATCCGGAATCTCAAGTCCTATCTAGGGAGGATGGTCTATACGACTGCGCTCGACGTGATCGCAAAAAGGAAAAACCAAATGTCGCTCGACGACCCGGCCTCGGAGAGCCGGTCCTCGGCGCTCGTCGACTTCGCGGGGCCGGGGCCCGAGGCCCTGGCCGAGCGGAGCCAGATGAGGGACCGGATCCGGTCGGCTGTCGACGGACTGCCCGAAAGGCGCCGGGAGGTTCTGAGGCTCCACCTGGGCGGGGCGGGCATCGACCAGATGGCCGGAAGCCTGGGTTGGAGCTCCAACAGGGTCCGCCATCTCCTCTATCGGGGGCTCGGCGATGTCCGGAAAAGGCTCGAGGCGGGGCGACCCGTGGGAAAGACCAGAGGACGGTGATGAGGACGGCCCGACGATCGAAGTGCCCCGGAGACAAGCGGCTCCTCGGGGCCTTTCTTCTCGAGCTCGATGCGGAGGAGAGAGCGCGGGTCGCGGCCCATGTCGACATCTGCCCGGTCTGCCGGCGGAAGCAGGCCGTGCTCGCCGAGATTGCCGAGGAGCTCCGGGCCCGGGCCGAAGCTCTCCCGGCCGACATCGCTCCCGAGGAGGAAACGGCCTTCCGGAAGATGGCCCGGGCCGAGGTCCGGAGGCTTCGTGGGCGAGATCCTTCGCGCCGGACCCCCGGGATCATCCGCTTTCGGGCCATGGCCGCCGCGAGCATCCTCGTCGCGGCGGTGGCCGCCGGCGTCTTCTTTTTCTCGAAGCCCGGGCCTCGGGATGCCGACCGGGGCGACCGGAGCGACATCCGGCTCATCGAACCGGCCGCGACTCTGGACCGGGCTCCCGCTTACTTCCGCTGGGCCGCCGTTCCGAACGCGGACATCTATAGATTCGAGATCTTCGACGAGGAGCTCCTCTCGGTCCTCGTGCGCAATACCAAGAGCACGTCCGTGACCCTGTCTCCCGGGGAGCGGATCTCCCTTAGGGCCGGACAGCCCTATTTTTGGAGCGTGGAAGCTATCGACGACGAGGGCCGTTCGCTCGTGTCCGGTCAGAGGTCTTTCGTCATCGCGCCCGGCGGCGGGACAAGGGCGCCGTCCGCTCCGATCAGGAGGAAGCCCGCCCAGCGTCTCGGGTGTCCGTAACGCGACCGAAGGGCCGCTATCTTGGCGGCTCGCAGGGCCGCGGCGCCTCTTTCCCCCCGTGCCAGCCCGGCATAGAGATCTCTCATGAAGCTGGCCGTGGACTCGTCGGGGACCTCCCACAAGCTTGAGACCACGGACCTCGCCCCTGCGGCCAGGAAAGCCGCCGAAAGGCCCAGGACCCCCTCTCCCCGGACCAGCTTTCCTCCGGCCGTCCGGCAGGCGGAGAGGACGACCATCTCCGCGTCGAGGTCCAGGGTCGCGATGTCCGAAGGCTGGAGGAAGCCGTCCTCGCGGCCGGCGGCGTCCGCGCGGAGGAGGACGGCCGAACGCATCCACCTTTCGGGATCGAGGATCCCGTGCGCGGCGAAATGGATGAATCTCGTGCCGTGAAGCGTGGCCTTCTTGATCGCGTCCTCCGTCGCGCTCCCCCCGGAAAGGACCTTCCGCCGGCCGGCCCTAAAAGAGCCTGCGATGTCCTTGACCTCGCGCGTCGCGTGGACAAGGGGAGTAAGGCCTGGCATCGATCGGGACGGCCCGGCGCAGGCGACCGCCAAAAGGTCCGCGCCGTATGGCCCGGCGGGACGCCGGCCTGCAAGCTCGAGCAGACTCGTCGCGGAAGGAGCGTAAGAGATCTCGAAGTCTTCGATCAGGAACCGTCCCGTCCCCGCCCGATCCCCATCGCTGACGAGAGCCTCGAACGGGAGAAGAAAGAGCTTGCCGTCGGGGACGATGATGATACGGCTCGCCGGCTCGAGCTCGGCGGCGAAAGGCCCCAACAGGATATCGTAGAGCCGGCGCCCTCCCCGGAGACCGGAAAACGCCCCTCCTTCCTCCATACGGAGCAGTCTCTGGTATCTTTCGATGAGGGGGCCAAGCTCCTCCGCCCGGGGAAGCACGGCCGGGGTGATGCCCTTCCTGGATACGCAGAACGCATAGGAGGCTCTGTTGCCGACAAGATACTCGACCAGGACGGTCCTGTCGTCCGGGAGCCCCGCCCGAAGCCTGTCGAAGTCGCAGGGAGTCCCATGGCCCAGCCCGCCCCGGGCGGGGCTCGAACGGTGGATGCGCGTAAGGACGTCCAGGTAGTCGGTCTCGGCCGCCGCGAGCCGCTCCCCCAGGGCGAGGGCCTCCTTCGGACCAAGTTCCTCCTCCTGAAGGCCGAGCTGAGCGTCGGTGATGGCATCGCGGGCCGCCCGCTCCCGAAGACGGAGCGCGGGGTCCAGGCCTCTGTCGGGATCGACGCCCGAGCTCCGGAGGAGCTCCAGGAACCCTCCGGCCTTGGCCTTCTCGGCGCAAGCGAACGCTTCCCGGGCATGGCCGCGGCCCGGGTCGGCGGAATGCATCCGGACGAGGAGGCCGATGAAGTGCTCGAAGACGTCGAGCTTGTCGAGAAAGAAATCCGCCTTGTCCGCCCTCGGGGGGAGGCTTCGGACCAAGGGCCTGGAGGGCCTCGACGGCGCGCCGATAGCGGGAGAGGGCGCCGGGAAGATCGCGACGGGCCTCGGCGACCCGACCCAATCCGTATTGGGCCTCCCAGAGGAGCTCGGCCCGGTCCGTCCCGCTCGACCGGGCGAGCCGAAGGGCGCTCAGGAAGCAGGCGGCGGCACGGTCATATTCCTTCACGGAAAGGCAGATGCCTCCCAGAATATTGAGCCGCCGACCGTCCCCGACGTCCACGGTCGAGGTCCCGGGCGAAGCTGCCTTACCCCCGACGCGGGCCGGGGCCGCATCCGGGCGGGAGATATCCTTTCCGAACTCGATCCGGTTCGTGGCGGGAGGCGGCGGGGGGGGAGAGGTCGGATTGACCAGGGTCGGGCAATTCCAGACCTGGACCTTATCGACCCTGAAAAAGAGATGATCGAACCCCGAGAATGCGAAACGGCAATTGCTGATCAAACAACGCTTCGCGTCGATCCCGCCGGCGTCGTTCGTCAGGAGGCCGGACAAACAGTGATCCACGATCACGTCCGTGATCCATGCCTGCCCGAGGTTCCCCTGCCTGGCGTCGACCGCGATGCCTGAGGCCGACATGTTCAGGATGGCCAGGTCGTGGGCCGTGAGCCTGGCCTCCGCTTCGCTCCGGACCTCGATCCCGCAGCCGCCGTTCTTGAGGATGAGCCCGTCGATCTCGGCGTCGGCCATGACCGAAAAGATCGGAACGCCCCGCTCTTTGGAACCGTAGATCACCGCTCCGTAAGGCCGTCGTCGTCGTGATCCGGAGCTTCCGGTCGACGACGATGTTCTCCTCGATGTAAACGCCTTCGCCGACGAGGACCGTATCCCCTTCGAGCCCGGCGGCAACGGCGGACCTGATGGTCGCGTATTCCGAAGGGACGCGCAGGACCCGCGCTTCGAGAACCGTGAGCTCAGCGCCGGAAAACAGGAGGAGAGAAGCGGCCAGGATATCCGGAAAGGTTCTCATCATCGTCCGTCGAAGGGATTCTACTACCCCCGGGGACGAAGTTAAGCCAGAAATGGGAAGGAGGCTCAGAACGCGAACGGCACCGGGGTCTTGCGGAAGCTGATGCCGAACTTCTTCAGCTTCTCATGGAGCGTGGTGTATTTGACGCCCAGGATCCCGGCGGCCTGCTTCTGGTTCCCGTCGGCCATCCGAAGGGACCGGATGATGATGTCCTTCTCGATCCGGTCCATGAGCTCCTTCAGGAGGATCGGCCTTTCCCGGCAGAGGGATTCCACGAAGAGATTGAAGACCTCCCGGCCGTCCGCCCCGCCTTCCACGCCCTCCCCCTTTCCCGGGACCCGCGGCTGCGGACGGGTCCGCGCTTTCTCGATCATCAGGCCGGTCTCTTCGCTCATGTCGTCACCCCCTGGGTCGCCGATCGCTCAAGCCCGCCGTTCCATCGCGTCCCGGATCTCGAGCAGGGCGTCTATCGACCTGTTGAAGACGTTGAGGTCCATCGGCTTGACGAAGAACTGGCTGATGGACAGGCGCTGGAGGTCCTCGAGCCGGATGAGGTCCGGGAACGCCGAGACCATGATGACATCGCCCCGGTAGCCGGACCGGCGGAACTCTTCGATGAGGCTCAGGCCGCTCCCCTTGGGGAGCCGATAATCGGCGATGATCAGGTCCACGCCGGCGTTCCTGAACCTGGCCAGGGCCTCCTCGCCGTCGGCGGCCAGGTAGACGCGGTACTTCCTGCTGAGGAGGAGGAAGAAGGTCTTGCGGATGGTCTCATCATCATCGACGATAACGATCTTTCTGCCGAGCATCTTAGTGTCTCTCATAGTCACGACCAAATCATTGAAGCACATTTCATGCCAATTCGGGGTCCGTCCGGCCCAGGGAGAAACGCCCACAGCAAGGGCTTGCGGGGAGCCGCTCCCGAGGGCGAAATTTACACCCGGCCAAGAAGATTTACGGCGCCTTCCGCCGGGGAAGTGCTTTGGGCCGATGCCGGGCGGAGCCTTTCACCCCGGTCTGAGGACCGGAATTCAGCGCCGCGGACGCATCAGGCGGGAGGGGGCAGCTCGAGGCCGTACTCCCTGATCTTCTTGTCGAGCGTCGGGCGGCTGATCTGGAGGATCTGGCTCGTCCGGGTCTTGCTCCCCCGGGTCGCGGCGAGGACGTGCTGGATGTAGCCTTTCTCGACCTCTTTGAGCGACACGAGCTCCCGGGGAAAGACCCGCTTCTCGGAGGGCTCGAGCGGCAGGTTCTCCTTGAGGACGACGTCCCCCTTGGCCAGGATGACCGCCCGGGTCAGGGCGTTCTCGAGCTCCCGGACGTTGCCCTTCCAGGGCATGTCCGTGAGGAGCTTCATGACGTCCTCGGGGACCTTGCGCACGTTCTTCCGCAGGTCCCGGTTGATCTTTTCGAGGAGGTAGGCCGCGAGGGCGGGGATGTCGTCCTTCCGTTCCCTGAGGGGCGGCAGGGCGATCTCGACGACCTTGAGCCGATAGTACAGGTCCTCGCGGAAGCGCCCTTTCTCGATAAGGGCGTTGAGGTTCTGGTTGGTCGCCGCGACGATCCGCGCTTCGGTCTTGAGCACCCGCTCCCCGCCGACCTTCATGAAGTCCCGCGTCTCGATGACCCGGAGGAGCTTGGACTGGAGGTTGGGAGAGACGTCCCCGATCTCGTCCAGGAAGAGCGTCCCCCGGCCGGCGATCTCGAACTTTCCCCGGGTCTCGGAGACGGCGTCCGTGAAGGCCCCGCGGGCATGGCCGAAAAGCTCGCTTTCGAGGAGCGTGTCCTGGATCGCCGAGCAGTTGATGACGATGAACGGCTCGTCGCGGAAGGGGCTGTTGTAATGGATGGCCTTGGCGACGAGCTCCTTTCCGGTGCCGCTTTCGCCCTGGATGAGGATGTTGGTCCGCGTGCCGGAGACCGACCCGATGAGCTTGAAGACCTCCCGCATCTGCGGCGAGCGGCCGACGAGGTTGTCGATGGTGTATTCCTTCTGCTTCTCCTCCACGAGGTAGCTGACCTTGGCCTCCAGGGCGCGGACCTGGAAGGCCTTCTCGATGGTCAGGTCGAGCTCGAGGAAGTCGAGCGGCTTGACCAGGTACTCGAAGGCGCCGGCCTTGACGGCCTCGACGGTCGTCTTCATGTCGTCGAAGGCCGTCATGACGAGGAAGACCGATTCCCGGCGCTCCTCCCGGAGGCGCCTGAGGACGTCCAGGCCGTTGGCGTCGGGGAGCCGGATGTCGAGGATCACCAGGTCGGGGCCGACCTCCCGGTATCGGGCGATGCCGCTCTCCCCGTCGTTCGCGGTCGCGACTTCGAAGCCCTTCCGGGCCAGATGGGAGGCCACGGTCCGGCTGACGAGGGCGTCGTCTTCGATGATCAGAATGGATCTCATTGTCCCTCCTCGCGGGGAAGGGTGACGATGAAGGCGCTCCCCTTTCCCTTCTTCCTGGCGACCTTGATGGTGCCGCCGTGCTGTTCGACGAGCTTCCGGGCGTTGGCCAGTCCGAGGCCGAATCCGGAGGACTTGGTGGTGAAGAACGGCTCGAAGATGGTCTCCCAATCCTTCTCCGGGATGCCGCAGCCGTTGTCGGAGACGCGGATCACGTAGGTCCCCCCGCCGCCCGGGACGGCCACGGACCCCAGCGTCACCGAGATCCGGCCCCCCTCGTCCACGGCCTCGAGGGCGTTGCGGAAGAGGTTGAGGAAGACCTGCCTCATCTTGTCCCCGTCGACGTTGGCGGGTGGAAGCCCCTGGGCGAAGGACCTCTCCACCGTCACCCGCTTCCCGCGGAACGCGTCCCGGAACATCTTGAGGGATTCCTCGAGGACCTGCTCGACGGGGAACCTCTCGCGGGAGAGCGCCGGGACCCGGGTGAATTCGAGGAGCTCCTTGATGAATTTCTCGATCTGGCCGACCCCCTCCTGGCAAATGTCCAGGTGTTCCCGCTCGAGCTCGTCGAGGTGTTCGCTCTCCGCGATCCTCTGGATGTTGAGCTTGACGGACGTCAGGGGATTGCGGATCTCGTGGGCGATGGTCGCGGCGAGCTTCCCGATGGAGGCCAGCTTTTCCGCCTGGACGAGCTTCCTATGGACGGCTTCCATTCGCTCCCGGGCCTCGATGAGCCGGCCCGTCATCTCGTTGAAGCTCCGGGCCAGGTCTCCGATCTCGTCGGCCGACTCCAGCCGGATCCGATGGCTGAAATCGCCCCGGGAGATCCGGACCGTGCCCTCGACGAGCTCCTTCAGGGGCCGGGTGATCCTCTTCGCCAGGACGGACGAGCCCAGAAGGCCGACCAGGAGGCCGCCGAGGCCGATCAGGATGAGCACCTTACGGGTGCGGCGGACGTCGGCCCTCATGTCCTCGAGGGACTGGCCGATCTTGATGGAGGCCCATCGCGTCGGGGACCCGGTGACGAAGACGGGCAGCTCGATCTCGAGGACGTTGAGCCTCCGGCTCCGGATGCGGACCTCCCGCGTCCGGATCGAAGAGCTGTCGGGGCGCGCCTCGCCGGCGAGTCCGCTGCAGCACACGATCTCGTTGTTCGAGGCGACGAGGCGGTTGGCCGCCCGGGGTTTCCCGTCCCGGTCGTAAAAGACGATGTAGACGAGCTTGTCGTCCGCCTGGCCCTCGATGTTCGTCAGGAGGGTCTCTTCGTCCCAGAGGACGAGGGCCCTCAGGTTCATGTTCGCGATGTACTGCGCCGTCAGGATGCCCCGGTTCCTGGCTTCCTCGAAGATCGTCCGGACCTCCTTCCTCTGGATCACGAAGAGGATGATCCCGACGAGGAACACGAGGAGCAGCATCGTCCAGGCCAGGAAACGCGTGTACAGGGTGGGTTTCAGCTTCACGTTCGGCGCCTCATCGGTCGATCCATATTTCCCTCGCGTCCAGGAAATGGAAGGCCAGGAGCGGCGCCGCGGCGCCGCGGACATTGGGTTGGAGGGCCATCCGAAGGCGGAGCTGGAAGAGAGGAACGGCCGGGACGTCCTCGAACAGAACGCTCTCCATCTTGCGGAACAGGCTCGTGCGCTTTTCCCAGCCGGCCTCGACCTCGGACGCCGCGAGGAAAGCGTCGAGCCCTGAGTTCGCGTAATCCATATACAATCCGTTCGTCGGCGAGCCGGACGAGAAGAGGGGCAGGATGATGTTCTCGGCGTCGGGGAAATCCATCCGCCACTCGAAGAAGGAAAGCCGGGGCTTCCCGAAGGCCCGGAGCTCGTCGAACGACCGGAAGTACCTCAGCTCCAGCCGGATCCCCAGGGCGGCCAGCTGGCTCTTCAGCTCCTGGTGGAATCGGAGATGCTGGCGCGTCCGGGGCAGGACGAAGCACAGGGAGAGTTCGGGGAACCCCTTCCCTTCCGGGAATCCGGCGTCCGCCAGCATGACGCCGGCCCTCGCCAGGTTCGGCCGCTCGGGGCCTTCCAGGGGGAAGAAGCCGGGGAGACCGGCCGGGATATAATTGTGGACGACCTGGGGCACGGACGAGATGGAAGAGACGGCCCGGGCCAGCCTCTGCTTGTCCAGGGCAAAAGCCAGGGCCTGGCGGACCTCCTTCCTGTCCAGAGGGGCGATGCGGCAGGACATGCCCAGGAAGAAGACATCGAGCGAATTGTTCTCGAGGACCTGGTAGCGGCCCGAAGCCAGGTCTTCGGATTCCAGGGGGATGATCTGGACCTCGCCTCTCTGGAACTGCTCCATCGTGAACGCGGGGCTGTATTCGACGGCGTCCAGGTAGGCGATCTCGCCGAAATAATCCCGGTTCCTTTCCAGGCGGACGCCGGTGATCTCGAGGCTCGTGTCTCTCAGCCAGTTGCCGAACCGGAACGCTCCCGTCCCCGACGGCCTCTGAAAGAAGGACCGGCCCTGGGCCTCGACGAGGTCCCGGGGCAGGATCTTGCAGAAGAACATGCTCAGGAGGTAAAGCCCGGAGACATAGGGGTTCTTCCATTCGATCTCGAACGTGGTGCGGTCGCGGGCCCTGAAGCCGGCGACCTCCGCGGCCTTTCCGGCCCAGAATGCCTCCGCGCCGACGACCTTGGAGACGAAGTACTGATAGTACAGCGTCCCGACGTCCTTCCTGAGCAGTCTCTCCAGGGAGAACTTGACGTCGTCCGCCGTCACTTCCCGCCCGTGGTGGAACTTCGCCCCCTTGCGGAGGGTGAACGTGAGCTTCCGGCCGTCCCCGGAGATCACCCAGTATTCGGCCAGGGAGGGCGTGACGTTGTAATTGCCGTCCAGCCGGACCAGGCCGTCATAAAGCTGTTCGAGCACGTAATAGGGCGCGTCGGAAGCGGGGTCGAGGTTGGGCTTGAAGACCTTGGAGAAGGGCTTGATCCGGAGGGTCCCTCCCAGCCGGGGCTGGCCGGGAACGGCGTTCTGCCCGGACCCCGGGAGCGGAGCGCCGGACAGGGCCATTGTAAAGAAGACGATCAGTGGAAATGCCGAATTTTTGCCCATGGGCTTGCCTTGAATATAACCGAAAAGCAATCTTTATGCCAAGACGTCCTTGGGCAGACGTCCGGCTATAAGGGGAAAAGGCGGGTTTGAATGTAAATATTCTTTACAATCAGGACCTGAGGCGTTCAGAGACCTCGATCGCCTTCCGGAAGACGCGCATGAAGTTCCCGGCCCAGATCTTGGCGATGTCCGGCTCGGAATAGCCCCGCCGGAGGAGCTCCTCCGTGACATGGACCATCCCGCTCACGTCGTCGCAGCCGAGGACCCCGCCGCCGCCGTCGAAGTCCGTGCCGATCCCGACGTGATCGATGCCGGCGACCCGGACGACGTGATCGATATGGTCCACGAGCTCCCTGACCGTCGCCTTCTCCCGCGGATATTTCTCCAGGATGGCTTCGTATTCTTCATGGATCCGCTTCCGGGCGTCCTCGTCGTCGCGCATTCCCGCGCGGTCGTATTTTTCCTCGAGTTCCTTGAGAGCCTTTTCCCTGGCCGGGTTCGGGGAGGGCTTCCGGATATAGGCCGAGAGAAAGCACATCTGCATGACGCCGCCGTGCTTCGCCAAGGCCTTCAGCATGTCGTCGGTCAGGTTGCGGGGATTGTCGCAGATGGCGCGGGCGCAGGAATGAGAGGCGATGACAGGGGCCTCGGAGGCCGCGAGCACCTCGAAGAACGACCGGTCCGAAGCGTGAGAGACGTCCACCAGCATGCCCGACGCGTTGCATTCGCGGACGACCTCGCGCCCGAAAGCGCTCAATCCCCGGTCCTCGGGGTCCGCGGGATCGGTCGAGCTGTCGCAGATATCGTTGTCCTTGGAGATGGCAGAGCGTTATGTACCGGACGCCCTGTTCGTAATAATCCCGGATGAGCCCGAGGTCGTTGCCGACGGCGTAGCCGTTCTCGATGCCGATATAAGCGGCGCGCCGGCCGGCCTTCTTCAGGCTGTAGGCGTCTTCGGGGGTCAGGGCGATGCCGACGAGTCCCGGGTATTCGCGGGCCATCGCGTGGATGGCCTCGATGATCGTCAGGACCTCCTTCCGGGCCTTGGCGTTCCCCTCGGGCGTCCGCGGGCCCTGGGCCGTGAAGGCCGCGAAGAACTCCGCGTCCAGGCCGCCCTCGGCCATCCGGGGGAAGTCGAGCTTGCCGCTCGACCGGAGGGCCGGGTCATGGCGGTCCCCGATCTTCCAGTCCTTCCGCAGGAGGTTGACGGCCGTATCGCAATGCGTGTCCACGGTCAGGATGCGCTCGTGGATCGCGCGGGCCTTCGCCGCGAGGTCGACGGTCTCGGGCTTGGCCCGGCACCCGGCCGTTCCGATCAGGATGGCGGCGGCGAGGGCCGTCCGCACGATGTCCGCTTGCCGGGTTGCCTTAATGTTCATCGATATCATTCCTCCTCACGGGGCCTTCTTTTTCAGGAGATAAAAGCTCTCCGTACGGTCCTTGCCGGCCCGCAGGAAATCCGCGACCGCATAGCCTCTCCGGAACAGGGCTTGGAAGGCCTGACGCGTCGCCATCCTCCAGTCGAACGGGATCCGCCGGATATCGGGATCGTCCACGTCGGTCTCCCGGAGCATCCGGTAGAAGTCCCGGGGGACCTGGATGAGGAGGCCGTCCGCGTCGAGGCCGGGTTTTACGTCCTGGACCGCCTCGAGCCCGATCGTCCCGCCCGGGCCGGCGAACGTCCTCGTTCCGGCGCGGATGACGCGACGCTCCGGACCCGAGGAAACCGCCGCTTCGCGATCAGGGGGGCGAACCTCGCTCCTGAGGTCCCAGGACATCAGGAGCCGGTCCTTGGGCACGTCCTCCCGGTTCAGCTCGCCGCCGAACTCGTTGTAAGCGGCCTCCAGGTAATCTTCCACCTTCATCCCGAGCTGGTGGATGTTCCTGTGGGCGTTGACGCCGGTCAGGGGGTCGAACGTGCAGAGGACCTGATCGAGGTGATAGACATCCAGGAGGATCTCCTTCTGGTACTCCTTGATCAGGATACCGAGGCCCAGGGATCGGTGACACTCCCGGACGCCGGCGTACTGGGAGTAGAAACGGAAGTTCGCCGCGTCCCTGAAGCCGGCTTCCTTGTCGCGGATGCCGACGAAGCCGTAGCTGAATCCGGCCATGTGGGCGAGGTCCAGGGGGAAGCGGCCGCCGTCCTCGACGAAGGCGCCGATGAAGAGGCTGGTCCCATAGTGGAGAAAGTTTTCGCAGGAGAGGTTCCTCGGGCCCGCCATGTGATCCTCGGGGAAGCCCCATATCTCGTTTCGCAGGTCTTCGTACTTCTGGTAATCGCCGTCGTCGGCCGAGGATTCGACCCTCAGGAGGAATCGCTTGTCCTTGACCGTGACGACCTTTTCCATCTCTCTCATGAGTGCAACCTTTCTCTCCGGCAGGTCGTGGCCGGAAAGTGCATTCTATCCGAACCCCGCCGAGGTTTCAAATGAAAATCCTCCGCCGGTCCGGCTTTGACGAAAAGCCATGGTTTGTTATATGTTACTTCCAACGAATCATGCTCTTCCAAAAAACGAGGCTCGAAGGGCCGGATGGGCCCGGAACGAGAGGAGCGGCTCCGGCACGATGACGGGACGTCCGTTCGGACCCAGGGACCCCGGGAGCGCCTACAGCGAGGCCAACCTGGTGACCCTCCTTCGGCTCGGAGGGTCGCTCGTCTTTTTCGTCCTCGCGGCCGTCCGCGGGGACCCGACGCTGAATTTCATCGGCCTCGGCATCCACTGGCTGGGGGACGTCCTGGACGGCGCCCTGGCCCGAAAGGCCCGCCAGGAGACCGTTCTCGGCGCCGAGATCGACATCATCGCCGACCGCGTCGAGGTCCTCTTCTTCTATGTGAACTTCCTCCACTTCCATCCCGGGGTCGCCGTCGCCGCGGCGGTCTACGCCCTGGACTTCGCGTTCGTCGATTTTTACCTGAGCTATCAATTCATCAAGTTCGACCTGATATCCCCGAACTATTTCGGCCGCGTCGACCGGAGGGTCTATCTACTGAACTACAGCCCCGGCGGCAAGTTCATGAACTCGACCGTCGTGACCCTGCTCCTCATCTTCCTGCCCGCCTGGCAGGCGGCCGCCGCCGTCCTGGCCGGGGGGCTCATCGCCGTCAAGGTCTATTCCATCCGCCGGCTGGCCCGGATCCGGCCGGGAAAGGCACGGACCGGATGAAGCTCATCCCGCGCACGCTCTCCCTCGCGGCCCGGGGAGCCGCCAACTACATGGGCCGCGGCCCGCTCTGCGTATCGTTCGAGATCACGTACTGCTGCAACGCCCGGTGCCGGCATTGCCATCTGGGCGGCCCGGTCCAGGAGGAGCGGGCCTCGCCCGAGGAGTTCGGCAGGATCGCCCGGAACCTCAGGCCCGTCGTGGCCCAGGTCTCGGGCGGAGAGCCCCTTCTCCGGAAGGACGTCGAGGACATCGTCAGGGCCATCCGGCGCCCCGGCCGGGCGCCCTTCATCGTCCTGACCACCAACGGGTCCCTCCTCACCAAGGACAAACACGCCCGGCTCCGCGACGCCGGGGTCGAGGAGTTCTCCCTCTCCCTGGATTACCCCGACGAGCGGCACGACGAGTTCCGGGGGATCCCCGGGCTTTTCGGGAAGATCCGGGACCTGGCCTCGGCCCTCGAGGGGAACGGAGATTCGGGGATCACGCTTTCCTGCGTCATCCAGCGCGACAATTTCCGGGAGCTCGTGAAGCTGGCCGAGCTCGCCAGAAGCTGGGGCCTCCGGATGAACTTCAGCTCCTACACCCATCTCCGGACCCACCGGATGGACTACATGATCCCGGCCGACGAGCTCGGCGAGCTCGAAGCGGTCCTCGGGCAGGTCAAGGAATTCAAGAAGCGCCACGGCACGGTCTTCACCTCGGATTACGTCCTGGGCCGTATCCCCGACTATTTCCGGGACGGCGCGGTCAAGGACTGCCGGGCCGGCGAGCGGTTCTTCGTCGTCAATCCCGACGGGACGCTCTCGCCGTGCGGGCTCATCATCCGGAAATACGGCACTCCGGCCGAGATCCGGAAGGACTTCCTGAAGACGAACACCTGCGCCGAGTGCTACACCAGCATCCGGGCCAACACCGAGAAGCCCGTGCGCTACGCCATCACCGACAACCTGAGGTCGCTCCGGAGCTGACGCCGCGCCATGGCCGACGACCCGAACGCCGTTCCCGGACTCGAAGGGCATTCCCGAGATCAAGACCCGGCCCATGCCGCCGTGGGTGAAGACCTGCGTCTTTGCCTTCGAGGTGGTATTCGTCGTCGGACTTCTCGTCTGGTGGCTGACCTCGGCCCCGCTCCGAGAGAGCAAGAGCCTCTGGGTGCTCTTCCTTTATTGTTTCCCCGCCGAGTTCATCATCGCCACGGTCCCCCACGAGCCGGTGCTCCTGTACTTCGCCAAATTCTACTCCCCCCTGACGGTGGCCCTCGTTTCCGTGGCCGGGACGCTCCTGACCGAGGTCCTGAACTACACGGTCTTCAAGTACATGGCGGACCTCAAGGTCTTCCGGAAGATGCTCGCGAGCCGGACGGTCCAGAAGACCGTCCACCTGTTCAACAAGGCCCCTTTCACCGCCCTGTGGGTCGCCGGGTTCACGCCCATCCCCTTCTACCCGTTCCGCTTCCTCGTCGTCATCGCCCGCTATCCCTTCGCCAAGTATCTTCTCGCCGTTCTCACCTCCCGGGCGCCCCGGATGTATCTCATCGCCCTCGCCGCCCGGGCCATCCGCATTCCCGGACTACCTGATCCTCGTCATCACGGGTGTCCTTATCGTCGCCGCGAACGTCCCCATCCTGAAGAAGCTCTTCAAGCGGCCGCGGCCCGTCGAAGGGGACGGCGGGGCCTCCCCGTCCCTTTGACAGGCCGGGGCCGGGATGCCATAATGGACGTCTTCACCCGATCATGAACCGCAACGATATCGACCCCGGCACCACTTTCCTGGTCAATCCCAGGGCGGCCAACGGCCGTTGGGTCCGCAACAAGATCCTGCGCCGGGCCCTCGAAAAAAGGCTCTCCGGACGCTGTTACGATCTCTACGGCGACCGGACGAATACCGTCGAGCTGGCCCGCAAGTCCTGCGGCGATTCCCGGACGATCGTGGCCGTCGGCGGGGACGGGACCATCGCCGACGTCATCCAGGGCATCATCGAATCCGGGCGCGCGGACGAGGTCGTCCTCGGCATCATCCCCTTCGGTTCGGGCAACGGGTTCCGCAAGACGTATGGCATCCCCAAGAGCCCGGGGGGCGCCGCCAGGGTCCTGGCCCGGGGGGCCGTGGTGCGGTCCGACGTCATCGAGGTCGAGGGCCGCTACGCCGGTTTCGCCAGCGTCGGGGCGTCGGCCGGGGTCACCCTGGAGAAGCTCCGGCGCCCGGTCCAGGGGCTTCTCGGCCACCTGCTCGCCACCTGGAAGCTCTTCCGCATCCCCGCCGACGAAAAGGTCGTCGAGCTTTTCGACGGCGTGGACGACCGCGGCGCGTCCTTCGCCCGTAAGACGGTTCGAACACGCTTCTTCGACTGCATCGTGGCTAAAACGAACTTCTTCGGCTACAGCTGGAGGGTCGCCCCCCTGGCCGACATCGGGGACGGCTACCTCGACGTGACGCTCTGGGAGATAGGGCCCGTCGGGTTCCTCCTCGCTTTCCCCCTGCTTTACCTCGGGCTCTTTCAGCGGACCCAGCGCCACTTCAAGGCCCGGAAGGTCGTCTTCCGGGGCAAGGCCCTCCCCGTCCAATACAACGGCGAGGTGCTGGGCGAGCTCGACGAGGTCACGTTCCGGGTCATTCCCAAGGCGCTCAGGATCGTCGTCAAGAAGTGATCAGCGCCGGGCGGCCGCCGGCCGCTTCGGCATGACGACGGCCCCGCTTTCGAAGTCGCCGTAAGCCTCCGCCGCCCCTTCAAGGAACAGACGCCCGACGACAAGGCTCAAACGGCCCCTTCGGGAAGGGCTCCAAGAGCCCGGGCGGAGAAGGCCCGGCCCGACAGGACGCCGAGCTCCTTGAGCGATCGGACCTCCATCGGTCCGACGTGGGCAGCCCCCTGTTCCCTGATCTTGTCGCAAATGCCGGCCAGCGCGATGAGCGAGGATCCGAGGGGGACGGCGTCGAGGTCCTTGTCCGCGACGCCGGCATCCTTCACATAATGCCGGAAGTATCCCTCGAGGAGCGGACCGATCTCTTTGAGCAGGGAGGCCGTTGTCTTGAGAAGGACCCGCTCCCTGTCGGAAAGCCCCTGCCCCGCCACGCCGTCGAGCTCTATGAAGCCGACGACGTCCTCGAAGAGGGACAGGCTCGCGCCGATCTCCCCGGCGTCGCAGAGGAGGGCCGCCGATTTGACGTTCTCGATCTCCCGCGTGGACAGCCCGGCCCGTCCGGCCATCTCCCCCGCGAGCCTGGCGACGCGGACCGGCCGGGTCTCCTTCTCGTCGGCGACCTCGAGATATCTCAGGAGGACCGACAGGACCCCGACGTAGGCCCTCTTCATGCCGCGGATCCTGTTCTCCCGCTGTTCCGCGACCGATCCCAGGAGCCCGCCCGTCAGGACGAGGAATCCCCCCCAGGTGACGATGTTGATGATCTCGTCGAACGACAGGGGGTTCCGGCCGCCGAAGACCTTCTCCTCGAATACGAAGTAGAGGACGACGAACAGGATGCACATGACGGCCAGGAGAACGCCTTTGCGCTTCCCCAGGTAATATCCGGCCAGGATGACCGGGAGGAAAAAGAAATTGAGGAACGAGATACGGGATCGGACGAGGAAGGCGATGGCGAGGATGCCCGAGAGGGCCACCGCGAGAATGAACCCCTCGAAATGCGCGGCGATCGCGCCCTTCAGCTTGCGAAGATCCATGGTTCCCCCCTTCCGGCCCGGATCATATCGCCGGACCGGCAACCACCTCGAAAACCGGCGGATTATTGATATGAGCCTTGACCGCGCAGGCGTCCACGGCCTTGACGATGGCGTCCTTGTATTTCTCGGGGAAGCCCGCGGGCAGGCCGATCCTTATCGTCATCCGGCCGATCGTCTTGGCGCCCGCCTCCTTTTCGGTCACGAGGGAGAGGGCCAAGCCTTCGGTCGGGATACCGCGAGCGATACAAAAGGCCAGGGCATAGTAACCGGCGCACGTCGCGAGGGATGCCAGGAAGAGGTCGAACGGCGCCGGCGCCGTTCCTTCGCCTCCCTCGCGCACGGGCTGGTCCGTTCGTATCACCTGTCCGCGGAGCACGGCGTCCACTTTCAGCCCGCCGCCGAAGACGACCTTGATCTCGTTCACAGCCATGGCTTGACCTCCCTTATGTTCTGTCCCGCTCCACGCTTTGATTGAATACGGCCATGAGGAACTTCCGGTCCCTGTCCGTCAGGGCGAGCCGCCCGAACAGGCTGCGGACCATCCCGGAGACATGGGCCCTGTTGGCGCCCTGGATGAACCCGCTTCTCTCGAGCTTCATCAACACGACGCGAATGCAATCGTCCTGGGCGGCCCGGGTCGCCGGAACGGCTTCCGGATCCGCGGGCGCGGACGTGGGCAGGCTGAATAAGGCGAAAAGCGTCAGGAGGACGGCCGACCCCAGGTTATAGGAAGGCTGGCGCGACGCCTGGGGCAGGGAAAAGACGTAATTGGCCGCCCCGAGCTCCTCCGACATCAGGCCGGTGCGCTCGTTGCCGAAGAGGAGCCCGATCCGCGACTCCCGGGGGAACGTCCGAAGGGTGTCGATGGCTTCGGCGAACGTCTGCACGGCGAACGTGCTCCGCACCCGAGCCGTCGCCGCAAACACGACGTTAAGGGATCCCGTCGCGGCGGCGAGGTCCGGGAAATAGCGGGCCTTTTTCAGGATCGTCTCGGAATGGACGGCCGTCCGGAACGCCTCCGGCCGGAGGGCGTCGACGCCGACGAGCCGCAGGTCGCCGAAGCCGGTGTTCTTCATGGCCCGGGCGACGAGCCCGACGTTCTCGTGGTTTTCCGGGCGGGAGAGGATGACGGCGAACCGGCCGCGTCCGATGCCGTCCTGGTCCCTTTCCCCGTGCGGGAGCCGCATGGGCTCATTATACTCAAGGTCGCGCGCCGGCGTCCAAAGGAATTACCGGGACAAGATACGAGATCCGGAGACTCCGTTCATGTCCCGGAATTCCCCCGCGCGTCCACGGGCTCCGGGTGATCAGCGGGCCGGGACCATCAGCCTGACATGCGAGGGGAAGGGCTTCGAGCCGTAGACCCGGTGGGTCGCCGGACGATAGTCCTCCTCCCGGGCCAGGAAGATGTTCCCGACATAGGTCTGCGGGTTGCGGTCGATGAGCGGGAACCAGGTGCTCTGGACCTGGACCATGATCTTGTGGCCCTTGAGGAACCGGTGGTCGTGCTGTCGGAGGTCGACCGCGTACTCCTCGACCTTGCCGGCCGGGACGGGCTCCGGCCGCTCACAGCCCCGCCGGAACCGGCCCCGGACGACCTCCCCGGCGATCATGAGCTGATACCCGCCCATCCCGGGGTCCGCCTCGACGTCCTCCGGATAGACGTCGATGAGCTTGACGACCCAATCGGCGTCCGTCCCGGTAGTCGAGGCGAAGAGACGGGCGGAGGCGTCGCCGGTGAGGACGACATCTTCGGCGAGCGGCCCGGTCTCCCAGCTCAGGACGTCCGGGCGAAGGTGGGCGAAGCGCTGGTCCTGGACCTGCCAATCCGGCCAGCCGGAGCCGCGCGGGTCGTAGGTCGGCTCGACCGGGCGCATCCGGTACGGCACCGGACGGGACGGGTCCGAGACGAAGCCGTCGTTGTCCCGGCCGCCGTCCGCCTCCGGCGGGTCGAAGGAAAGGTCCCCGCCCGGCCGGAGGTAGAGTCGGAGCTCGCGGGAGGACCGGCGGGGCGGCCACTCGTCGCGGGATTCCCAGCGGTTCGCCCCCGTCTGGAATGTCAGGGCCTCGGGCGGTTCGAAGGAGCCCTTGTCCTTGAGGTGGCGGGCGAACCAGGGCGCCTGCACCTTCTCCCGGAAGTATTTCGCGGTGTCGTCGCCGAACGCGATCCTCCCCAGCCGGCTCCCGTCGCGAGCCCAACCGCCGTGGTTCCAGGGCCCGGCGACGAAGGAGTTCATCCGGCCGGTGTCGTGTTCCTCGAGCGCCGCGTAGATCTTGAGGGGCCCGGAGAAGTCCTCCTGGTCCCACCAGCCCGCGACGTTGAGCGTCGGGACCGAGACCCGGGCGAGATGGGGCGTCACCGCCAGCTTCTTCCAGAAGGCGTCGTAGTCGGGATGGGCGACGAAATCGTTCCAGGTCGGGATCTTCCCGTGCAGATACTTCGCGTCGATGTTCGCCAGGGGGCCCAGCTTCAGGTACCACTCGAAGGTATCGTAGGCGTCGAAGCGGAAATGATAGTCGATGTTGGACGTCTCCATCTGGGCCGCGTACTCGAAGCCGTAGCTCAGCCGGAAGGCGCCGTCGTGGAAGAAATCGTCCCCCATGTACATGTCGGCCGGCGAGGCCTGGGGAGAGACGGCTTTGAGGGCCGGATGCGGATCGATCAGGGCCTGGACCGTGAGCCAGCCGTCGTAGGAGACGCCGAGCATGCCCGCGCGACCGTTGTTGCCGGGGACGTTGCGGACGAGCCAGTCGATCGTGTCGTAGGCGTCGGTCGCCTCGTCGACCGCTTTGGGGAGCTTCGCGTCGCGAGGCGGGCGCATCATGACGAATCCGCCTTCGGACCCGTAGCGGCCGCGGATGTCCTGGAAAACGAAGATGTAGCCCTCATCGGCGAGCTCTTTGTAGCTCGTTGCGAGCTTGGGATGCCCTTTTTCGTCGCCGCCCGCTCCGTAGGGGGTTCGGTTGAGGATGAACGGCAGGGGCCCGTCGGCTGTTTCGGGCGCGTAGATCACCGTGTGCAGGCGGACGCCGTCGCGCATGACGACCATGGCTTCGGACCGCTTGTAAACGGAAGCGGCCCCGAGGGGAAGGGCGGCGGCGAGAAGAAGGGCGACGATGCCGGGTCCATATTGGCGTTTGTTCATGTTCGCTCCGGGACTCAATCTATCGCATCAGACCCACGCCTCCCCGGCACAGTGCCGGGGTTAGGGGTAGTCCGAACCGCACGACCCACGTTCCCGGCACCAGTGCCGGGACCGGCCGCGTTGACGGCCCCCCCGAGCCGATGATATAAGTATGCCCCGGAGGAAAACCATGCGGACCAAAGAAGAGCTTGAAAACATGTTCCGCGACCGCGGCTTCGCCGATTACCGCTGGATCGACCCGGCGTCGATCGTCGTCGCCGAATGGGTCCGGATGAAATGCCGGTTCGGCTGCGGCGAGTACGGGCGCAACGCCTGCTGTCCTCCCAACGTCCCGTCGGTCCCGGAATGCCGCGAGTTTTTCCGGGAATACTCGGCGGCCGCGGTCTTTCATTTCGCGACGAAGCTCGCCCGGCCCGAGGATCGTCACGCCTGGACCCGGGAAGCCGGCCGGAAGCTCATCGACCTCGAACGGGACGTATTCATATCCGGGCACCCCAAGGCCTTCCTCCTGCGTCTCGACAGCTGTTCCCTCTGTGAGACGTGCACGGTCGATCGGACGACCTGCAAGGAACCGTTGCTTGCCCGGCCGACGCCCGAGGCCCTGGCCGTGGACGTCTATTCGACGGTCCGCGCCATCGGCTACCCCATCCAGGTCCTCTCGGACTATACCCAGGAAATGAACCGCTACGCCATACTGCTCATCGAATAAGAGGCCGGGTCGCGGCCGACCCCTCGACCAAAGGAGAATAGATATGTGGTGGGAAGATAAGATCCTGCGGACCTTCCGGGTCCGCCTGGTGCAATCGCCGGGCGTCCTGGGCGGCCTCCTCGCGGACATCGGCGACAAGCGGGGGAACATCGGCGAGATCCGCACCATCCACATGGGCAGTGAATCCATGGTCCGCGACATCACCGTCTTCGCGGACGACCCCGCCCATCTCGAAGCCCTGGTCGCCGTCGTCAACCGGTATCCGGACGCCGAGCTCCTCGAGGTCCGCGACGAGGTCCTCGAGATGCACCAGGGCGGGAAGATCGCCATCCGCTCCCGCTATCGGATCGACACCATCGGCACGCTCCGGCGCGTCTATACGCCCGGCGTGGCCGAAGTCTGCCTCAAGATCAAGGAGGACCCGGCCCTCGCCCGCCGCTTCACCGCCATCCGCCATTTCGTGGCCATCGTCACCGACGGGACCGCCGTACTCGGCCTCGGGGATATCGGGCCCCGGGCGGCGATGCCCGTCATGGAGGGCAAGGCCTGCCTGATGGAGACCCTGACCGGGCTCTCGGGCATCCCCATCCTCCTCGACACCAAGGACCCCGACGCCATCGTCCGGACGGTCGTCAACATCGCCCCGACGTTCAGCGCCATCCAGCTCGAGGACATCTCCGCCCCGCGCTGTTTCGAGATCGAATCCCGCATCCAGGACGCGGTGGACATCCCCGTGATGCACGACGACCAGCACGGGACGGCCTGCGTCGTGACGGCCGCCCTGATGAACGCCTCCCGGATCGCCCGCGTCGAGCTCAAGAAATGCCGGATCGGCGTGGTCGGCCTCGGCGCGGCCGGTTTCGCCCTGACCCGGATGCTGATGTATTTCCTGGGGAATCCCGTACTGGGGCGCCGATATCGCGCCGTCGGCCCTCGACCGGCTCGAGAAGGCGGGAGGCCTGCCCTCGACCCTGGAGGAGATCATGTCCTCCGCGGACGTCGTCGTCGCGACGACCGGGCGTCCCGGGGCTCATCAAGCCGGGGATGGTCCGGAAGGGGCAGATCATCCTGGCCCTGTCCAACCCGAATCCCGAGATCGACCCGGAAACGGCCCGGAAGGCGGGCGCGGCGTTCGCCGCCGACGGAAGCTCGGTGAACAACGTCCTCGGCTTCCCCGGCATCTTCCGGGGCGCCGTGGACGCCGACGTCCCCCGGATCACCCGTGAGATGCTCATCGCGGCGGCCCGGGTCATCGCCGAATCGGCCCCCCCGGGCGATATCGTGCCCGACCCCCTGGACAAGGCCCTCCACCGCCGGGTCGCCCAGGCGGTCGCCAGGACGGCCCTCGAACAGAAGCTCAACCGGGACGACCTGACGGGATATTTCGACTAGGCGGCGCCGAGGGTTCTCCACGAATTGACAACCCGCCCGGTTTTGGTTATTAATGAGACACAGACCGGGGAAACAGGAGGCCCAACCATGATCACCGTGAAACAGATCCTCGATGAAAAAGGGCACCAGGCCTGGACGATAGAGCCGGACGCCAAGGTCTTCGACGCGCTGAAGCTCATGGCCGAGAAGGGCATCGGCGCCCTGGTCGTCGTCGAGAAGGGCCAGCTCGTCGGCATCATGTCCGAGCGCGATTACGCCCGCAAGATCGCCCTGATGGGCCGGTTCTCCCAGGACACGCCCGTCAAGGACATCATGACCTCCCAGGTCTACGGCGTCCACCCCAGCGCCACGGCCGAGGAATGCCTGGCGCTGATGACGGACCGGCACATCCGGCACCTCCCCGTCCTCGAAAAGGACAAGCTGACGGGGATCGTCTCCATCGGCGACGTGGTCAAGGCGGTCATATCCGCCCAGAAGGTGACCATCCAGCAGTTGGAGAACTACATCATGGGCAAGTACCAATAACCGCCCCGGATGAAACGCCCGTCATGACCCTCCGAGGCGCCGTTTCGCGGCCTCGATCTGGCGCCTGACCATCTCCGGGTTCGTGGAGCCCTCGGTCCTCTTCTTCGACACCGCCCGGAGCGGATCGAAAACCTCGAAGACGTCCCGCTCGAAATCCGGGTGGAAGGCCTGGTATTCCTCGAGGCTGAGCAGGGAGAGGCGCTGTCCCCGCATCTCGGCATAGCTGACGATCTCCGCGACCAGGCCGTGGGCCTCCCTGAAGGGGATCCCTTTGTCCACGAGGTACTCGGACAGGTCCGTGGCGTAGAGCCCCGGGCTCAGCTTTTCCCGGATCCGGTCCTTATCGAGGCCGATCCGGGCCAGCGCCAGCCCGACGACTTCCAGGACGGCGGAGGCCTGCTCCACGCCCGAGAAGAGGGCCGTCTTGTCCTCCTGGAGGTCCTTATTGTAGGAGGAAGGGAGTCCTTTGACGACGAGGAAGAGCTGGCTGAGACAGCCGAAAAGCCTGCCGGGACTCGAGCGGATGAGCTCGAAGATGTCCGGGTTCTTCTTCTGCGGCATCAGACTGCTCGAGGTGGCGATGCTGTCGTCGAGCTTCAGGAAGCCGAATTCCGCCGAGGAAAAGATGACGAAATCCTCGGCCATGCGGCTCATGTCCAGGAGGACAAGGGCCAGGGCGAAGAGCGTTTCCAGGATGAAGCCCCGGTCGGAAACGGCGTCATAGGAGTTCTCCGTCAGGGCCCCGAATCCCAGGAGGACCCGCACGTAGTCCCTGTCGAGGCCGATCGTGGACCCGGCCAGCGCGCCCGAGCCGAGCGGCAGGGCGTCCGCCCGCTTCCAGGCGTCCGCGAGCCTGCCCTTCCCCCGCTCGATCTGCCAGAAGAAGGACATGATGTAGTGCGCGAACAGGATGCATTGGCCCCTCTGGAGGTGCGTGTACCCGGGCATCACGACGTCGTCGTACGTCTCGGCCAGATCGATGATCCTCGTTTGGACCGCCGCCAGGCGTTCGAGGATGCGGGGGATCCTGTCCATCAGGTAGAGCCTTTCGTCCGTGGCCACCTGTTCGTTCCGGCTCCGGCCGGTATGCAGCTTCTTCCCGGTCTCGCCGATCTCTTCGATGAGCGAGAGCTCCACGGCGGAATGGACGTCCTCGAACCTGTCCAGGTCCGCTTCCGCCTCGAGCCGCGTCCCCGCGGCGGCCAGGCCGGTCAGGATCTTCTCCAGCTCGGGCCCGTCGAGGACCGAAGCCCCCGCCAGGCCGCGGGCGTACGCCGCGGAAGCCTCGAGCTCCGCCCGGAGCAGGAAGCGATCGTCCCGGATCGACGCGTTGAAGGCGCGGATCGCGGGGTTGTCCTCCCGCGCGGCGAACCGCCTGTCCCAGACGTTGGCGTTCATCGCGAGCCGTTCCTCATGAAGTCCGTCACTTTCATCCTCCTCTTCGTCATGATGGCGTTGTGGGCCTTGAGCCGGATGGCGTTGATCCTGATGAACCCCAGCGAATCCTGCTGGTCGAAGCCGCCCTCGATGTCCATGCTCGAGAGGTCCTTGTCGTAGAGGGAGCTCGGCGATTCCCGGCCGAGGATGTAGACGCCTCCCTTGTAGAGCGACATCCGGACCGTCCCGTCGATCACCTGCTGGCTCTTGTCGACGGCGGCCATCAGGAAATCCATCTCCGGCGAGAACCAGAAGCCGTTATAGACGAACTCCGCGAATTTAGGGGCCAGCATGTCCCTCAGCCGCATGACCTCCCTGTCCATGGCGATGCCCTCGATGTCCATGTGGGCGGCCCTGAGGATGGTCATGCCGGGCGTCTCGTAAACGCCGCGGCTCTTGATGCCGACGTACCTGTTCTCGACCATGTCCACCCGGCCGATCCCGTTCGCGGCGCCCACCTCGTTCAGGAGGCGGAAAAGCCCGTAGGGAGTCGTCTCCTCGACGCCGTGGGTCAGGTCGACGACCCTGACCGGGATGCCGTCCTTGAACCGGATCTCCAGGTGCGTCTCCTCGTCCGGCGCCTCGAGGGGGCTCTTGGTCATCGAGTAGATGGACTCGTCGGCCCCGGCCGCGGGGTCCTCGAGGATGCCGGATTCATGGCTGATGTGGATGAGGTTGGCGTCCTCGCTGTACGGCTTGTCCTGGGACGCCTTGATCTCGATGCCGTGGGCCTGGGCATAGGCGATGAGGTCGGTCCGGCCGCGGAACCGGGCCAGGAATTCCGGGTCCTTCCAGGGCGCCAGGACCCGGATGGACGGATCCAGGGCATAATAGCTCAGCTCGAAACGGACCTGGTCGTTGCCCTTTCCCGTCGCGCCGTGGGCGACGAGCCCGGCCTTCTCCCGATGGGCGATCTCGATCTGCCTGCGGGCGATGAGCGGCCTGGCCAGGGACGTCCCGAGCAGGTAGCGGCCCTCGTAGATGGCGTTGGCCTTGACGGCCGGGAAGACGTAATCGGTCACCAGCTCTTCCTTGAGGTCCTCCACGAAGACCTTCGAGGCTCCGGTCTTCAGGGCCTTCGCCCGGACGGCTTCGAAGTCGTCGCCCTGGCCGACGTCGGCCACGTAAGCGATGACCTCATAGCCCTTTTCATCGAGCCATTTCAGGATGACCGAGGTATCCAGCCCTCCCGAATAAGCGAGCACAACTTTTTCCATAAGGAACTCCTTTCAAGTCCGACAGGGGGCCCGGTCCCCGCGTCGCGGCGCGGGGCCGGGAACGATGAAGAGCCGGCTCAGCCGCGCCTGGATCGGCCCGGACGGCGGCCGCGCGGTCCGGGCGTTCTACGCCTCCTAGAGCATGGATGCGAATTCACGTTCGATGTCCTTCCGTTGCTTTTCGCCGGCCGCCACGACGAGGATCGTGTCGTCCCCGGCGATCGTCCCCAGGATCTCCTCCTTGCGCAGGGAGTCGATGAGGCTGGCCACGCCGTTGGCGTTTCCCGGCGACGTCTTCACCAGGAGGAGCTGGCCCGTTCCCTTGATATCGACGACGAAGCTTCTGGAACATGACCTTGAGCCGCTCCCGGAGCCCGCCCCGGGCGGCCGGGTCGAAGACCTCGTAGCGGGAGGCTCCCGGCCCGATACGGACCTTGACGTAGCCCATCTCCCGGAGGTCCCTGGAGATCGTCGCCTGCGTCGTCCGGATGCCCCGTTTCCGCATTTCGCGCCGAATGAGGCCCTGGTCGCCGGCGTCCGTCCGCCCGACGAGCTCCTTCAGGAGAAGCTGGCGGGCCTGTTTCGTTTTTGTATTCATATTCATATTTTCCGCATAATTATACAGAACCCGAAAGACCTGTCAAGCGTTATTTTCGGGGCGGGGCACGAAGCGAGGGACGTCAGAGACGGCCGAAATCGATCTCGTCGGGGAGCTCGTTGACGTCGGCCGAGCGGTCGTACGGGAAGTGCTCGGCGAGCCTTTCGCCGGCGGCGGCGATCGCCCGGACGAGCCCTTCGGTGAACTCGCCCTTGCGGAAGCTCTCCGAAAGAAGGCCGGCGACCGCGTCCCAGAATTCCTGGCCGACCTTGGCGTGGATCCCGGAATCGCCGAGGACGGCGAAACGGCGCCGGGCGGGGACGATGAAGAAAAGGATGCCGTTCCGGTCGCGGGTCCCGGATATCTTCATCCGGACGAAGGCCTTTTCGGCGACCCCGCGGACGTTCCCCCAGAAAAACCGGGCGACCGAGACGCGGATCTCGCCCGAGGTCCGGCGCTCGGCTTCCCGGATGGCCGCGAGCACGCGCTCGCAGTCGATCGTTTTCATCAGCTTGCGGCGTCCCCGGCTCATCATCTTATCCTCCCGCCTCTCACCACGACCCGGAGGCTCCCCCGCCCCCCGACCGGCCGCCGCCGCCCCTGAACGAGCCTCGGCCCGACCCCCCGCCGCCGCCCCTGCCCCCGGAAAGGATATTGAAGAGAAGCCAAAAGGCCAGGGATGGGTTGGTGATGAATAGGAAGAGGAAGAACAGGACGGCGATCCCGGCGAAGATCTTCTCTCCGGTCGAAAGGCGTCTTGCCGCACGGGCGCCCGAACCGCCGGGTTCGGCCGCGCCGGCCTCTCCCGAGATCGCGGTGAGCAGGGCGGCGACGCCCTCCCGCACGGCCCTGTCGTTCTCCCCGTTCCGGATGGAGGGGACGATGACGTCGTTGATGACCCGGCCCGCCGTGATGTCGGGGACGAGCGCCTCGAGGCCGTAGCCGACCTCGATCCGGAGCTTGCGGTCGTCGGCCATGATGAACATGGCCAGCCCGTCGTCGAGGCCTTTGCGGCCGACCTTCCATGACTGGAAGGCCCGCGAAGCCCAGTCCTCGAGGGGGATCCCTCCCGTCGACCGGTCAATATACACCAGGATCTGGCGACCGGTGCTCCGCTCGTAGTTTTCGAGCTCGACGTCCAGAGAGTCGGCGCGTCGAAGCGGAAAGGAACCCGGCCTTGTCCGTCACCCACCGGTCGGGGGCCGGAGGGGTTTCGCTCAGAGCGGCCAGTCCTATCCCCAGGACGAGGAGGGCGATGGCCCCGAGCGGGAGGCGGCGCAGGGAAGGGCGACTCAAGGCCTAGAATTGCACTTTCGGAGCGGTCTCGGCGCCGGCCTGGGCCTTGAAGTAGGCCTTCTCGGCGAACTTCGAGCCGAAGAACCCGGCGATGATGACCGTGGGGAAGCTGTTCCGCTTGGTGTTGAACGCCTGGGACGTTTCGTTGAAGCGCTGGCGCTCGACCGTGATCCGGTTCTCCGTCCCTTCGAGCTGGACCTGGAGGTCCCGGAAATTCTGGGTCGCCTTGAGGTCGGGGTAGTTCTCGACCGCCACGAGGAGCCGGGCGATGGCCGAGCCGAGCTCGTCCTGGGCCTGCTGGAACTTGGCCAGGCTCTCGGGGTTGTTGACGACGCTCTCGTCGATCGTCATCTGGCCCACCTTGGCCCGGGCCTCGGTCACGGCCGTATAGGTCGATTTCTCGAAGTCGGCCGCGCCCTTGACCGTCTCGACGAGGTTCGGGACGAGGTCGGCCCTTCTCTGGTAGACGTTCTCGACCTGGGCCCACTGGCTGCGCACGGCCTGGTCCAGCTTGACGAGCGAGTTATAGGTCCCGGTGCCCATCGAGAAGATGAGGATCGCCAGCAGAATGAGGACTCCCAGGCAACCGATAAGCAGGGTCTTTTTAGGCATGTTCGTATTCCCCTTCTCCAAAATATCTCAGAATAGTGACATTTTATCGGGAACCCCGGGCCATTTCAAGCGTCCCCCCCAATTGGAGACACAATACCAATTTCCTTTTTCCAGGGGAAACTGAACAAATTAGGAAATTGGTATTGTGTCTCCATTTAGGAGCGCGAGATAGGCCGCACCGATGACGCCGGCGGAATCGCCCAGCTTCGCCTTGAGGATGGGGATTTCGCGTCCCGGGACGCCGAAAAGCCCCTTTTGGAGATAGGGCGGGACGTGCTCGTACCAGAGGGGAATATTGGAGACGCCGCCCCCGAGGACGATCGCCTCGATGTCCAGAATGTTGACCGCGTTGGCAAAGACCTCCCCCATGATACGGAAGCTCTCCTCGAAGAACTCCCGGGCGAGAAAGTCCCCCTTCTCGTAACGGACGAAGATTTCGCGAGGGGTGAGCTTTTCCCCGGAGAGCTCGGCGAAGCGCCGGCTCAGGCTCGGCCCGGAGAGGTAGGCTTCGGCACAACCGCGGCGGCCGCATTCGCAAAGGCGCCCGCCAATGTCGATCGTCGCATGGCCGATCTCCCCGGCGTTCCCCCGGGCGCCCCGGTAGAGCTTGTTGTCGAGGATGAGCCCGGAGCCCATGCCCGTCCCCAGGATGACGGCCATGATGGACGTATATTTCCCGCGGCAGGATTCATAGAATTCGGCCAGGGCCAGGCAGTTCGCGTCGTTCTCGACGATGAGAGGCACGGAGAGCTTCGCCCGGAGCAGGCTGATGAGGCCGGGCTTTTCGTAGAGCGGCGTATGCGGGGCCCCGTACATGATGTCGTCAGCGGGACTGTAGGTCCCCGGCGTTCCCAGGCCCACCGCCTTGTACTTCCGGCCGCCGGTCGTGTCCGCTATGAGCTTGAGGATGTTTGCCACGACGCGCTCTTTGCCGAGGCCGGGCTCGGATGGGATGCGCTCCCGGGCAAGGACTTCTCTGTTGGCATCGACAAGACAAGCTTCGACCTTGGTCCCGCCGAGATCGATGCCGACCGCGAGATGTTCCATGAGCCGATTCTAATCCAGGGAGGGGTCAGGTCTCAACTTTTCCATTTCGGGTGAGCTCCGAAAATTGAGAAACTGAGACCTGGCCCCTGGTCGCGATGACGTCGACGCCCGTGCCGAGGACGTTCGGGATGAGGATCTGCCCGCGCACGACCGGCGGCTCGGGCCGTAGGCCGGCGATCGCGTCCAGGATGGGGAATATCATGTCGCGGGGAACGGGGGCGCTGAGCCGGACCGAGACCATCTGCGACGCCGTCCCCGCGAGCGGGACCGATGTCGCCAGGTTGCGCTTGGGACGGAGGACCTCCTCGTTTGCAAAGTCCAGGCCCTTGTCGCACTGGTTGCCGCGCACGTCCAGCCTGTCGCCGGCCGCGTGCCCGACCTCGAGCTCACAGCCGATCGGGCATAGGACGCAGGTCAGCCGCTCAGTCATGGCACGAAACCTCCATGTCTTCGGCGGCCGGACCGGCGACCGCGATCTTTTGGAGCTCGGACGGGACGAGGCGCGGCGCCCTCTTCCGGAAGAGGCCCTTCCCCGTCGTCAGGCCCCGGACCTCGATCCAGCGGTCGCGGCAAGGGGCGGTGACACGGAACGCGATCTCGAAGCATTCGGCCCCGGCCCGGACGGATTGGGGCAGAGCGTAACGGATGTTCTCGCCCGGGGTCACGCGGACCCGGGCGCCGGTTCTCAGGCGGCCCGCGGCGAATTCCGCGGCGGCCCCGCCTGCGGCCAGGCCTTCGAAAGACGCCCAATCGGCGACGTCGTGGATCTGCAGGACGTTGCCGCACGAAAAGATGCCGGGCACGGACGTCATCAGGGTCTCATCGACTTCGGCCCCGCCGGTCAGGGGCGACAGCGAGATCCCGGCCCGCTTCGAAAGCTCGTTCTCGGGGATGAGGCCGACCGAGAGGAGGAGCGTGTCGCAGGGGATCTCGCGCTCGGTCCCGGCGACCGGGCGGAGCGACCCGTCCACGCGGGCAACGACGACCGACGAGACCCGGTCCCGTCCCCGAACCTCGACGACGGTCGCGCCGAGCTCGAGGGGGATGGCGAAGTCCAAGAGACACTGGCGGACGTTCCGTTCGAGGCCGCTCGGCCAGGGGAGGATCTCGAAGACGCCGCGGACGCGCATCTTCTCAAAGACGAGGCGCCGGGCCATGATCAGGCCGACGTCCCCGGAGCCGAGGATCACTGCGTCGTTCCCTATCCGGACGTTATGGAGATTGACGAGGTTCTGGGCCGCGCCCGCCGTGAAAATTCCGGCCGGACGCGTCCCCGGGATGCCGATCATCTCCCGCGTCCGTTCCCGGCAGCCCATAGCCAGGACGACGGCCCCGGCTTCGACGACCCGATAGCCGTCGGGGGAATTCACGCGGAGGCGCCGGTCCGGGGAGAGATCGAGGACCATGGTCCCGGTCCGGAACCGCACGCCTTCGCGGACGGCGTCTTCGGCCAGCCTCTCGGCGTATTCCGGACCGCTGATGGTCTCCTTGTATAGGAACAGCCCGAATCCGTCGTGGATGCACTGGTTGAGGATCCCGCCGACGGCGCGGTCCCGCTCGATGACGACGACGTCCGACGCCCCGGCGCGCCGGGCCCCGATGGCCGCGGCCAGGCCGGCCGGCCCGCCGCCGATGACGACGACATCATGACGCTCGACGATGCCGACGTCCTGTGCAAGTCCTCCAGACAGATCCCCCCGCTGCAAAAGGGGGGTTGCGGGGGATATATGGGGAGGCTTGGCATACCCATAGAACAGCCCTGAGCCCGCCCCGCGCTTCGTCATCTGTTTCGGCGACAGACCTTCCGCTTCGAAGATCTCGACGAGACGAGGGGTGCAGAAGCCGCCTTGGCAACGCCCCATGCCGCACCGGGTCCGGCGCTTGATCGCGTCGAAGGTCCGGGGAGCGAGCGGGGACCGGAGCGCGGCGATGACCTCGGCGCGGGTCACATGCTCGCACCGGCAGACCATCTCGCCCCAAGCCCGGCCCCCGGCGACGCGGCGCGCGCGCTCGACGTCGTCGGCGCCGGCGAAACGCCCGGGCGCGGGAAGACCTCGCTCGAAGTCCTTCCGGAGCTCGAGATCTTCCTTCGCCCCGATCATGTTCACGACCATCTCCGCGATGGCCGGGGCAGCCGTCAAGCCGGGAGATTCGATGCCGAAGAGGTCGATCCAACGCGAGAGAGAGGGGCTTTCCTCGACGACGAAATCGGCGAGCTTGGGCCGGATGCCCGCGTAGGCATGAATGAACGGGAATCGGGCCAGGTCCGGGACGAGCGCGACGGCCTCGGCCTTGAGCCGGGCCGCAACGGGGGCCGTCGAGGCCGTGTCCCTTCTGTCATCGACGGGCTCACTGCTCGGGCCGAAGAGGACGTTGCCTTCCATGGTCGGCGTGATGTGGACGCCGAGGAAGGAATCGTCCCGCGGAGGCACGGGATAAACCGGCATCCTGAGAACGGAACCCGCCTCTTTGTCGGAAACGAGGTATTCCCCACGAAAAGGGCGGATGCGGGGCGCGGGGGCGCCCGCGAGGGTAGCGACGTCCTCGGCGAACAGGCCCGCGGCATTAACGACCCAGCGCGCCGTGTACTCCCCCTTCGGCGTGGTCAAGGTGAAGACGCCCCCGCGGACGGCGACGCCCGTGACGCCGGCCTCGAGGGCGATCACCGCTCCGTTCATCCGGGCGGATTCGGCCAGGGCGATGGTGAGCTCGTAGGGCGAGACGATGCCCGTTTCGGGCGAATGGAGCGCCCTAAGCCCGCGGACCCCCGGCTCGATGGCCCGGATGGCGTCCGCGTCGACGATGGCCAGGCCGGGTGTCCCGTTCCTGTCCCCCTGCGCCTTGAGCTCGTCGAGCCTCGGGAAGTCGGACCGGTCGAGCGCCACGACGAGCTTCCCCGTCTTCCTGTGCGGGACGCCGAGCTCTTCGGCCAGCCGGTAGATCAAGCTCAAGCCGGCGACGTTGGTCCTGGCCTTGAGAGTCCCCGGCGGGACGTTGAATCCGGCGTGGATGACCCCGCTGTTGGCCTTGCTGATACCTTCGGCGACATCGGCTTCCTTCTCGAGGAGCAGGAGTCGGAGACGGTAACGCGAGAGCTCCCGGAGCACGGCGCACCCGACGACCCCGCCTCCGATCACCGCGACGTCGAAATCGCTCTCGCCCATAGGACACAGCCTAGCAAATTAGGGGACACAATACCAATTTCCGAATTATGAAATTCCTCCCTGGATTTTGCGCATTTTGAAGAAATGGGAAATTGGTATTGTGTCACTAATTATGTTAAATTACGCGCTTCGAACATGAAAAAGCGCATCCTGATCTCCGCTTCGTTCTTCCACGCCCTAACGGACGCGGCCACTGTCGTCATCCCCACGGTCTTTCCCATCCTCTACAACCGGGAGTTCCTCATCACGAGCTACTCCCAGATCGGCCTGCTGTCCAACCTCGGTCTCGTCGCGACGGTCCTCGTCCAATTCCTCGTCGTCCGCATCTCCTACAAACACGAATACCGGACCCTCCTCCTCGCGAGCGGGCTCGGCATCTGCGCGGCGATGGCCCTGATCCCGTTCGCCCGGACGTTCGCCGCCCTGCTTCTCCTCTTCCTCCTCCTCCGGATCGCGGCCAGCTTCTATCATCCCGTCATGATCGCCTGGATCTCCAAGACCCGGGCCGGCTCCGGCAAGGAGCTGGACGACGCCATGGGCATCCAGAGCGGTTCGGGAAACCTCGGCGTCATCCTCGCCTACCTCACGGTGGGCTTCATGGCCCAGAGGTGGACCTGGAAGACGCCCCTCTTCGCCTGGAGCCTTATTCGGCCTCGTCCTCGGCGCCATCGGGCTCATCATCCTGAGGGGGATCTCGTCGAGGGCCGAAGACAGGCCCTCCCTCAGCGCGTCCTCCTGGATCAGTTCGCTCCGGGGGATCAAGCGGTACATCCCGGGGTTCTTCTTCGGCGGCATGGGCTGGTCAGTCACGGTCTTTTACGCCCCATCACTCCTCAACCACAGGTTCGGCGTGCCGATGGGACGCACGGGCCTCTTTCTGGCCCTCTGGATCGGGTTGGGGACGATAACGGGGTACGGCTACGGGATATGGAGCCGGAGGTTCGGCCGGAAGCTGGTCTTCCTCACGAGCCTGGGAGGAGGGACCGTCAGCCTGTTCCTCATCGGCTTTGCCCGACACCAGGCCCTCGCGGTCATCGGGCTCGTCTCCTTCGGAGGCTTCCTGCTGATGACCTACCCGTCTCTCCACACGTTCGTCGGGTCCACGGTCCCGGAAAAAGGGCAGACACAGGCGTTCAGCTGGATCTCGAACATTCAGCTGCTCTCGGGCGCGTTCATCTCGCTCGGGGCCGGCTTGCTGTCCGACGCCGTCGGCATCCAGTTTCCCTTCATCCTGACTGGCGTCCTGACGCTGGCCATCTTCCTTTTCTATCTCCCGCGCGGCCCCGAGTTCTTCGGCGGCAAATTCAGGGACACAATACCAATTTCCGATTTATGATCTTTTCCCCTGGAATCAGCACAAAATAAACAATTCGAAAGCGGGTATCGTGTCCCCTGAGAAAATCCCGGGCCGCGGCGCGTCCTTATTGTCCTATGCCAAAGATCCCGCGCGTCGTCATCCCCGGGTGCCCGCACCACGTCGTCCAACGGGGCAATCGGCGCCTCAGGGTCTTTTTTTCGGACGACGATAAGGGAGTGTACCTCGAGCTCATCCGGCGGCACGCCCTGAAATGCGGCTTGTCCATATGGGCCTATTGCCTGATGGACAATCACGTCCATCTGGTCATTATCCCCAAGGAGAAGGACAGCCTGGCTCGCGGGCTCGGCGAGGCCCACCGTAAATACACGAGCCTCATCAACATCCGGGAGAATTGGCGAGGCTATTTATGGCAGGGACGATTCCTTTCGTATCCGATGGACGGGGGGCATCTCTTTGCGGCCATTCGATATATCGAACGGAATCCCGTCAGGGCCCGGCTCGTCGCCAGGGCCGAGCAATACAAGTGGTCGAGCGCCCCGGCCCACGTCCTCAAATCCCAGGACAAGCTGCTGTCGCCATGCCCGTTGATGCGGGAGATCACCGACTGGGCGGCATATCTCGGCCAAAAGGACGAGGATGCGGAGGTCCGAAAACTGGTAGCCCATGAGCGCACAGGCCGGCCTCTCGGAGACAAGGCGTTCGTCAGAAAGCTCGAGGCCCTGACCGGAAGAACCCTGGCCCCGAAGAAAAGGGGGCGGCCCAGTGACACGATATCTGTTTCCGAATTTCCCAAAACGATAAAAACTCCAGAGGAATAACGGAGAATTCGGAAATTGGTATTGTGTCCCTAAAAGAGACCGGTCGAACCGAAGCCGCCGTCGCCGCGCGACGTGTCGTCGAGCGTGTCGGATTCGACGATCGTCGGAGCCTCGACGGGCTGGATGAGCATTTGGGCGATCTTCATGCCGGACTTGATCTCGAAGGGCTCCGTTCCGAGATTGACCATGACCACCCGGACCTCGCCCCTGTAGCCGGCGTCGACGACCCCGGCCAGCCGATGGACGCCTTTGAGCGAGATGCCGCTCTTGTCCCAAACGAGGCCCACGTACCCCGCCGGGATGGCCATCTGGATGCCGGTCGGGACGGGCTTGGTCTCGCCGGGCGCCAGGATCACATCCACGCACGAGAATAGGTCCATACCCGCGTCGCCGGCGTGGGCATAAGACGGGGATCTTCGCCCCCGGGGTAATTCGTTTGATCTTGATCTCCATGCCAGCCCTCTTTCAGTGACACAATACCAATTTCCGAATTATTTGTCTTGCGAAAAATCCAGGCAGGAATTCGTTAATTCGGAAATTGGTATTGTGTCACCAATATTAAGATCAGGCGCCTTCGACGCGGACTTCCTTGAAGAACGGCCGGGCGATCTCCTGCAGCATGACGAACTCTTCCCTCGGATACGGCTTGACGTCGAGCCAGGCGGGGTCGATGGTGTCGTGGGGCACGAACTGCTGGAGCTGGTAGATCTCGGCCCCCTCGAGCCAGACGCCGATCTTCCGGATGTCCTCGCGCCCCAAGAGCCCCGGCACGACCGTCGTCCGGAACAGATATTTCAGCCCCGACCCCCTCACGATCTCCACGCTCCGCGCGATGTCCTCGCCCCTGACCGCCACTCCCGCGACCTCGCTGTAGCGCTCGAGGGGCGCCTTGATATCCATGGCGATCCAGTCGACGAGCCCCTCCCCCACGAGCTTCTCGAGCCGTCCCGGGAGCGACCCGTTCGTGTCGATCTTGACCAGGAGGCCCCTGCTCCCTGACGATCCTCACCAGGTCCTCGAGGTCGTCGCTGAGCAGGGGCTCGCCGCCCGTCACGCACACCCCCTCGAGCCAGCCCTTCCGCGAGTCGAGGTAGGACATGAAGAGGTCCATCGGCAGGACCGGAAACGATTCCGGCCTCAGCACGAGGTCGGCGTTGTGGCAGAACGGACAGCGGAACGTGCAGCCGCCCAGAAAGACCGTCGAGGAGATGTGGCCCGGGAAGTCCCTGCTCGAGAACTTCTCTAGGCCCCGGATCTCGACCATGCCTCGAACTCCTCCGCGCTGTTCAGGACGGCCCGGACGATCCCCTGGTCGTTGAGGATCAGGGTCGGGAGGATGATCGCGCCCGCGTCGTCGCGCTTGAGCATCTTGACGAAGTCCCTGATCCGGGCCTTCCCCTGGGGCTGGGTCGAGGCTGTATTCCTGGTAGTAGATGTCGCGTCCGGCGAGCAGCTTCTTGAGCTTCTCGCACTTCTCGCAGTTCGGGTAGGTGAACAGCAGATAATCCATGTTGACGTCCTTGTCCGGCAGTCCGGCCTCCGCCCGCTCAGGCGAGCTTGGTGTACGGGGTCCTCTCCTTGAATTCCTGCTGTTTGCCGTCGTTCCACGTCCGGATGGGCCTCAGGTAGCCCACGATCCGGGAATAGACCTCGGTCTGGGCGCCGCAGTCCGGGCAGGCGTGGTGCTCGCCCTTGAGGTAGCCGTGGTCGAGGCAGACGCTGAACGTCGGCGTGATGGAGAAGTACGGGAGCTTCGTCGCGGAGATCCTCCGGACGAGCTTCTTGCAGGTCTCGGCGTCGATGGCCTCGGGGAGGAAGGTGTGGAAGATCGTCCCGCCGGTGTACAGGGGCTGGATGTCGGACTGGTGGCTGGAGGGCCTCGAAGACGTCCCGCGTCGCGTCCACGTTGAGCTGGGTGGAGTTGGTCAGGAAGGGGTGCTTGTCCGTGCCCGAGGTGACGATCCTGGGGATACTTCTCCCTGTCGAGCCGGGCCAGGCGGTAGGAGGTGGACTCGGCCGGCGTCGCCTCCAGGTTGTAGAGGTGGCCGGTCTCGTTCCTGGAACTCCCGGAGGACGCCCCGCATGAAGTTCAGGGTCTCGATGGCGAACTCCTTGCCCTCGGGCGTGCCGATGCCCTTCTTGAGGAAGTTCAGGCAGGCCTCGTGCATGCCGCAGATGCCGATCGTCGAGAAGTGGTTGTCGAAGTGGCCGAGGTAGACCTGGGTGTAGGGCATGATGCCCCGGGCCAGCATGTTGTTGACGATCTCGCGCTTCGTTTCGAGGGACGTCCTTGGCCAGGGTCATGAGCTCTTTGAGCTTGTCGAAGTACTCGTCCCGGCTCGCCGGCCTCGTAGCCGATCCGGTTCAGGTTGATGGTGACGACGCCGATCGAGCCCGTGGAGTCGCCGGGCCCCCAGATGCTCCCCGGCCGGCGCATGAGCTCGCGCTGGTCGAGGTTGAGCCGGCAGCACATGGCCCGGATGTCGCCGGGGCTCATGTTCGTGCCGATGTAGTTCTGGAAATACGGGATGCCGTACTTGGCCGTGGCCTCGAAGAGGAGGTCGGCGTTGGGCGAATCCCAGTCGAAATCGTTCGTCAGGTTGTAGGTCGGGATGGGGAAGGTGAAGACGCGGCCCTTCTGGTCGCCTTCGATCATGAGCTCCAGGAAGGCCTTGTTGATCATGTCCATTTCGGCCTGGTGCTCGCCGTAGGTCGCCTCGAGCTCCCGCCCGCCGACGACGACCTTCTTGTCCTTCATGTCGGCCGGGATGGTCCAGTCGAAGGTCAGGTTGGAGAACGGCGTCTGCCAGCCCCACCGGGAGGGGACGTTGAGCCCGAAGATGAGCTTCTGGACGTCCTGCTTGACCTGCTCGTAGCTCAGCTTGTCGTGCCGGATGAAGGGGGCGAGGAGCGTATCGACGGACGAGAAGGCCTGGGCCCCGGCGAACTCGCCCTGCATGGTCCCGATGTAGTTGACCATGTGGAGGGTCGCCGTCTCCAGGTGCTTGGCCGGGCTCGAGTGGACCTGGTTCGGGACGTGGCCGAAACCCCTCCGGAGGAGCGTTGTCGAGCGACCAGCCGGCGCAGTAGCCGACGATGGGATAGGACAGGTCGTGGATGTGGAACGCGCCCTCGACGTGGGCCTTCTTGATGTTCTCGGTGTAGATCTGGTTGAGGGCGAAGTTCGAGAGGACCTCGCCCGAGACCCGGGCGTTGAGGCCGGAGAAGCTCATCACGCCCTCGTTGCTGTTCTCGCGGATCTTCCAGTCGGCGTCGTTGATGTAGTCCTTGATGAGCCGCTCGAGGTTGAGCCCCGTCCTCTTGGCCTCGCGGATGCCTTTGTGCTTCTCGCGGTAGAGGATGTAGGACTTGGCGACCTCGTGGTAGCCCTGCTTCATCAGGACCATTTCCACGATGTCCTGGATCTGCTCGACCGACGGGACCGTGTAGCCGCCGAACTTCTCCTCGATCATGAAGGCGGCGATGTCCGACGTCGTCTTCGACGTCGCCGGATCGGTGATCCCCTGCGTCTCCATCGCCTTGGCGATGGCCTTCGTGATCTTGTCCTGGTTGAAATCGACGACCGTCCCGTCCCTCTTCTTGATCCTCGAGATCCCTCTCACCGTCATCATCCGAAGCCTCCTTGTCCCTATCCCCGCTTGGGCGAAGCCAAGCTACCCAAGACCAATGAAAAATGCTAACATCGGTCGAGGTTCCCAGTTATGACCGACGAAAAGACTTTCCGCCGGACCCTCCCACATCTTGTGTGTGCCTTTCTTTAAAGACACTAAATATTGTATGAACGAACCAGAATTTACTCCCGTTCGCCGGGCTTGTCAAGCCCCTTCCGAACGATTTTTTCAAATAGTCCGGGGGCCCCATGAAAACCCTTGATATCAGGACAAATGCCCGGGAAGAGATGCGTCGACCTGACCCCCAAGATCGAGGCAGTGGTCGCCGCTTCCGGCGTCGCGGACGGCCTCTGCACGGTCTTCGTCCCCCACACCACGGCCGGGGTCACCATCAACGAGAACGCCGACCCGGACGTCCGGGAAGACATCCTCGCGGCCCTGCGCCGCACCGTCCCGGACGAGTCTCCCCTACCGGCACGGCGAAGGCAATTCCCCCGCCCACATAAAGGCGAGCCTCGTCGGGTCGTCGGTCACCGTCATCGTCGAGGGGGGCCGGCTCCGCCTCGGGACCTGGCAGGGCATCCAGCTCTGCGAGTTCGACGGCCCGCGGGCGCGCAAGGTCTGGGTCAAGATCGTCAAGGGCTGAAGTCGGGGGATAAGCGCCTACGAGCGCAAGCCGAGCTTTTCGAGCTCCGAGGCGAGATCGGTTTCGGGCCGGTAAACGATGCCCGCCATCCCGAGCTTCCTCGCGGCCTCGACGTTCTCCGGAATATCGTCGATGAAGACGCATTCCTCGGGCGGACAGCCGGCGCGCCGGGCGGCCTCGAGGTAGATCCGCGGCTCCGGCTTGACCATCCCCAGCTCATAGGAAAGCACATAATCGTCGAATATGAGGATCTCGGGATACTTCTGCCGGATGTGCCCGAACCGCAGGATGTCCGTGTTCGAAAGCAGGACCAGGGTCTTGCCCGCCGCTTTCTGCTTCCGGAGGACGTCCAGGGCCGGCGGGTTCAGCCGGAAGATGTCGTTGTAGATCGCGTTGAACTCGGCCTCGCCGATCCCGGAGCCCACGGCCCGGACGACGCGCCTGTAGAAATCCCCGGGCGAGAGGGCCCCCTTGTCGAACTCGGTCAGCAGGTCCAGGTTCCAGTGGGCGGCTTCCTTGATCTTGTCCTCGGGGATCGTCGCGGAAAACGCCAGCTTCCGGATGAAGACGTCGTTGTCGAACCAGAGGACGACCATTCCCATGTCGGAAATAATGGCGCGTATCATCAGGAGCCTTTATAGCAGAATCCGGCCCCCCGGGCAACAAACACGGGGGATGACCGGCGCGCTCAGGCATCCGTCCGCTTGGCCCGCAGTCCGCCGTTCGGCCCGTCCATTGTGGGGCCTTGGCTTCTATGTTATATACAAAACGATGATCCGAACCGCCGGCCTGAACGATCTGGAAAAGCCCATTCGTCGGGCCTTGGCTTCGATCGCCCGGGACAGCGTCCTCGATCGCATCCTCGCCGGAGATTTCACGGTTTGGAAGGACGAGGACGCGGGCATCTCGACGCGATTGGGTTGGCTCGACCCCATGCCGAAGGCGCTCGCGGCGCTCCCCGCGATCGACGCCCTCACGGAGGGCGTCCGGCACGACGGCATTGCGCGCGTCCTCCTTCTCGGCATGGGAGGCTCGAGCCTCGCCCCGGAGGTCTTCAGCCGCGTCTTCCGGGCCCGGCCCGGATATCCCCGGCTCGACATCCTGGACACGACGGCTCCGGACGCCGTCGGCCGGGCCGCCCGCGGCATCGACTTCCGCAAAGCGCTGTTCATCGTCTCGTCGAAATCCGGGACCACGGCGGAAACGTCCTCCCTGTTCAATTATTTCTATGCGCGGACCTGCGACGCGCTCGGGGAAAAAGAGGCGGGGCGCCACTTCATAGCGATCACGGACCCGGGTTCCCCCCTGGAAGCGCTCGCCCGACGCCACGAATTCCGGCGTATCGTTCTCGGCGACCCGAACGTCGGCGGGAGGTTCTCGGCCCTGAGCGTCTTCGGGCTCGTCCCGGCCGCGCTCGCCGGGGTCGATGTCCGAAAGGCCCTCGCCCACAGCGAGCCGATCATCGAAGGATGCCGTTCGACCGACCCGAACGCCAATCCCGCGGCCCTGTTGGGAACGATCCTCGGCGTCCTGGCCCGGCGCGGAATGGATAAGGCAACGATATTCGCATCCGCCCGCGTCCGGTCGCTCGGCGCCTGGCTCGAACAGCTCGTCGCGGAGAGCACGGGCAAGGAAGGCAAGGGCATCCTGCCCGTCCCGGAGGACGACCCGGCCCCGCCCCGCGCCTACGGGCCCGACAGGGTCTTCATTTACATCCGGTTCGGGACCGATACCACATTGGATAAGAGCATCGCCTCCCTCTCGAGGCGCGGTTTCCCCGTGATCGAGATCGACATCCCGGACGCGATGTCCCTGCCCGGCCAATTCTATCTCTGGGAAATGGCGACGGCCGTCGCCGGCCGCATCCTCGGCATCAATCCCTTCGACCAGCCGAACGTCGAAGCGACCAAAATGAAGACGAGAGAGGCGCTCCGGGCGGCGGGCTCGGGAATCTCCGAAGGGCCCTCGCCCGCCGGCCCGAAAGCGTCCGACGGCGCGGCGCTGAAACGATTCTTATCCAACCCCCCCAAGGGCGCCTACATCGCCCTCCAGGCTTTCATTGATCCCTCCCCCGCGACGGTCTCGGCCCTCCGCGAGCTCAGGGTCGCGCTCCGCGATGCGACTCGCTTACCGGCTACGCTGGGATTCGGGCCGAGATATCTGCATTCCACGGGACAGCTCCACAAGGGAGACGCCGGCCGGGGGCTATTCGTCCAGCTCATCGGCCGGGAGAAGGCCGACCTCCCCATCCCCGAGATCGAGGGGGCCCGCCCCGCCCCGTCCTTCGGGACGCTCATCGCCGCCCAAGCCCTCGGCGACCTGCTGGCCCTCAGAGAAGCGGGCCGCCGGGTCCTCCGCCTGGAGTTGGGCGCCAACCCGGGCGCCGGCCTCAAAGGACTCATAAGCTCCCTCAGGTAAAAAAAAAGGGAGCGGAAGTTGCCTTCCGCTCCCTTTGGATGCGCTATCAGGCCCGGAAAACCCCGGGCCGCTCTCGGGTCAGTACAGGCCGCAGAGGACCACGTCGGCGTGGAAGAGCTCGCGGCTCTTGGTCCGGACCTTCTTGTCCACCGTGTCCTTGATGTTCAGATAGAACCAGAACTTGTCGAACAGGCGGAGCTTCTTGAGGTAATAAGCGGCGTAATCCGAGTACTTGCCGGTGATGATCTTGCCGATCTCCTTGCCCTTGGCGTCGACCAGGAGGATGTAGTTGACGCCTTCGCCGGCCTGGAGGGTGCCGTACACCTTGGCTTTCCCCTTGCCTTCCCATTCCTCGTTCTTGAGGGCGCTCGTGATGTCGAGCACCGGGAATGAATCCCGGGTCTGGGCGTCGAGGTAATCGTCGAGGACCAGGTCCTCGGTCCGGGTGAAGACGCTCCGGTAGGACCCGGCTTCCTTGATCTCGATGCTGTCGGCCCGGAAGACCGAGGGCTTGTCGATGAGGAGCTCGCCCTTGACCCTGACATCCTTTCCGGTGAGCTTCGAGGCGTCCCCGCCCTCGATCTGGCCCTGGACGGCGATGTCGTAGCCCTGGGCGGGCGGCAGGTAGAAGTACTTCCCGAGCCCGATCTTGACGGTTCCCTCGAACTCGTTGGCGGGCTTGGCCGGCGCGTTCTCCTCGGCCTTTTCCTGAGAGAAGGCGATCCCGGCCAGCGTCAGGACGACGCACAGGCTGAGCGCCAAGATTCCGACGATCTTTCTTCCGGATGTCATAGTCCTAACCTCCATATGGTCTCTTTTCTGAGATTTCGGCATACATGAAAGCTAAAGGATTTTATACCACCCGGGCGCGGAAAAGTAAAGAGGAAAAATCCGCCCGGAAGCCGCCTCGCCGGGGGGGGCTATCTCTTGTGGACGTTCCCGGACCGTCCCGAGGAGGAAGAGGACCTGGACGACGAGCTGGAGCGGGAGGAGGACGATGAGCGCGACGGCGAGGAAGAGGAGCCTTTGGACGAGCCGGACGACCGGGGGGCGCTGTAGCTCCGGGACGAGCTCGAGCCGGAATAGGACCCCGAGGATCGGGAAACGGAGCCGGAGGGACGGGAATAGGAGCGGCCCGAATAAGAAGGCGCCGAATAGGAGTACGAACGGGGCGCGCTGGCGCCGCGGGAATAGCTCGGGCTGGACGAATAGGACCTGGGTGAATAGGAGGGCGCGGAATAGGATCCGGAGCGTGGGGCGCTGGCGCCGCGGGAATAGCTGGAACCCGAGTAGGCGCTGGGGGAACGCGACAAGGAACCGGATGAATAGGAGCGGGAGCTATAGGATCTGACCGAAGGAGACGACGAGTACTGACGCACGCCGCTCGTGCTTCTCGAAGAGGACGTGCCCGTGCTCCTGCTCTTGATGGTCGAAGGATACCCCATGGCCGCGCCTCTGGACGAGGACTTGCTCAACGGCGTATAGGACCTGCTCGACGATCTCGGGACTACGGACCTTGTCCCGCCGGACAAGCTCCTGGAGCTCAGGCTCGAAGGCCGCTCGACGACGGCGTTCGACCGGACCCTGGATATCGACCCCGACACGGAGCCCGAGAGGCTCCCCGCCGAAGCCGTTCGGCCCGGCGATGTCAGGGTGCGGCTCTTAGAGTTGATGCCCGAAGGACTTGCCGACGAAGGGCTTCTGAGGGTCCCCTTGGATATCGACCCCCTCTCCTTGATGGTCGCGCGCGAGCCGGCGCCGGAGAGCGTCCGACCCGAAAGCGACGAGGACAGGCCCGCGCGGCCGATGGACGGCCGGGCGGTCGGCTGTGCGGCCTTCAGGCTGATGCGGCCGAGAGAGCCGAGCTCGGAGGACCTGAGCGCGTGCCGCGAGATCGCGGGCGACTGCAGGCGGTCCCTATGAACGACGGTCAGGGCGCGGGAATTCCAGGGGTAATCGTCGCCGCGCCAGCGGTCGTGATACCTGCCGTTGAGGATGACCCCGGGCCGGTTGTAGTAGCTCAGGGGGCACCAACCGTAGTGATCGCGGCCGTGATACCAATGGACCCAAGCGGGGCCCCAATGGGACGTCGGGATCCAGTACCAGCCCATCCCGAACCGCCACTGCCAGCGCCCGTAATGATACGTGGCCCAGCCCCAGGGCTCGGAAGAGACCCAGGTCCAGCCGATGATGGGATACCAGGCCCACCGGCCGTAATAGTAGGGTCTCCACTCGAGGTCTTGGATGGTCGGCACCCAAACGTAGCCGTAGGACGCCTCGTTCACCCAGCGGCCGTTGTCGTCAAGCTCGTTCTCGTATTCGGAGATGGCGGAAGGCAGATAGGAGGACGACGCCTGCCGGTCGCGAAGCGCGTCGCGCGTCTCGTTCCAGCGGTCGAAGCCGTCCATCGCGGCGCTGAAGGTCTCGGGGTCGGACCGGAACTCCCCGTTCGCGGCGACAAGCCGCTGGTTCGCCCGGACGACCGCCGAGCCGCCCTCGCCGGCGGCCTCGGCCGAGCCCTCGTGGACCATGATCTCGGTGGCGCCGTCTTCGGCGACGTCGAAGCGGTAGAGCCCCGCCTCGAGGATATAGAAGGAGACGTCGGGCGTATGGACCTCGATGCCCTTCTCGGCTTCGAGGGTCGTCACCCGGAGGTAGGCCTGCCCGATCCGGATATGGATCTTGAAGGGATCGTCGCCCCTCACGGGAAGGGCGGCGAACTCGGCCTCGCTCGCGATGCCGAGCCGGAGGAAATTGCTCCGGCCGAACTGGACCTCGGCCTGGCCGTCGCCGGTCACGAGCTTGTTGCCCTCCGCGACGGGGAGGTTCACTTCGGCCGCTTCCGTCCCGAGCTCGGCTCCCTTTTCGAGGGTGGCTTCGCCCTTGACGTAGCTCAACCGGGCATAGCTCTGGTCAACGGACCCGTCCGACTGGGCAAAAGCCGCGAACGGAGCCAACGCCACGAGAGCCGCGAGAACCGTTCCGGGAATCCAGGTCTTTCTCATCTTCTTTCTCCTCACGCCCCATAAAAAAGCAAGAACCGTGCCATTTGTTTTCCCCATATCCCTCCCTGTTGGCGGACGACGGGCGCAAAGGCGTGTCCTGGATCGAGGACAGGTGTCTCTGGGGGGTTCAGGAGGCCCGGCGGTGGCGGACCCGGTCGAGGCTCACCGCCGCGACGATGATGACGCCGATGATGATCTCCTGGATGTAGTTCGGCCAGCCCATCATCGTACAGCCATTCCTCAGGAAGGACATGATGAAGACGCCGATCATCGTGCCCAGGATGCTCCCCTCGCCGCCGGAGAGGCTCCCGCCGCCGATGACCACGGCCGCGATGATGTCGAGCTCCAGGCCGACGGCCACGGTCGGGTCGCCCACGGTCAGCCGGGAGAACTCCATGACGCCCGAGAGGCCGCAGAACAGCCCGGCGATCGTGTAGATGAGGACCTTGGTCCGGTCGGTCCGGATCCCGCAGAGCCGGGCTGTGGATTCGTTCGAGCCGACGGCGAAGACGTGCCGCCCGAAGACCGTGGACCGCAGGACGACGGCCATCAGGACGGCGAAGACGATCATGATCCAGATGCCCGGGGCCATGAGGAGCCAGGACGGCTTGGGGCTCTTGGCCATGAGATCGTTGACCCAGGTCAGCGGGGCGTCGATCTTCTGGTTCCCGGCGATCCACTTCGCCGCCCCCCGGGCGATGCCCATCATGCCCATGGTGACGATGAACGGGACCAGCTTGAGCCGGGTGATGAGCCCGCCGTTCACGAACCCGACGAGGCCCCCCGCGAGGACCCCGAGGACGAGGCCGGCGAGCGGGGACGCCCCCTGGTTGATGGCGTGGGCCGAGATCACGCTGGCCAGGGCGATGTTGGACGCCGCCGAAAGGTCGATGCCGCCGCCGATGATGACCAGCGTCATCCCAAGGGCGCCCAGGGCCACGATGACCGACTGGGTGGCCACGCTCCGGAAGTTGGCGGCCCTCAGGAAGCGGTCCCGGACCTCCGGGAGCGCGGAAAAGATGGCGATGACGAGGAGCAGGCCGATGAAGGGCCCGAGGATGTTGAGGGCGCTCTTGATCCGACGCTTGCCGTTGCCGTTCATGTCGTTCTCCCCACGGTCGCCGCGGACATCAGGGCGGCCGCGTCCCACTCGGCGGCCGGCCGGGCTTCGACGAGGTTCCCCCTGTGGAAGACGGCGATCCGGTCGCAGACCCCCAGGAGCTCCGGAAGGTAGGAGCTGACGAAGAGGACGGCCTTCCCCCGGGCGGCGAGGCCGCCGATCCATTCGTAGATCTGGACCTTGCTGACGACGTCGACGCCGCGCGTCGGCTCGTCGAGGAGGAGGACCTCGGCTTTCTGGTGCATGAGCCTGGCCAGGGCCACCTTCTGCTGGTTCCCGCCCGAAAGGCTCGAGACCCTCTGCCCGGGCCCCCCGGTCCTGATCTTCATCTCGCCGATCCAGCCCTCGGCGGCTTTCTTCATGGCGTCGAGATCGATCAGCCCGCGCCGGACGAACGGCCGGAAATCGCTCAGGGCTATATTGTCGGCCACCGTCATGCTCAGGGCCAGGCCCTCCCCGCCCCGGTCCTCGCTGAGGAGCCCGAACCCCTGCTTGATCCGCGAGCGGGGCGAGCGCCCGGCCGCGGGCGCCCCGCCGACCTCCACCTTCCCGGATTCGACGGGGTCGAGGCCGAACAGCGTCCGGAGCATCTCGGTCCTTCCCGACCCGATGAGGCCGGCGACGCCGAGGACCTCCCCGCGGCGGAGGTCCAGGCTGACGGGGGCCCCCATCGTCCGTCCCTTGAGCCCGCGGAGCGAGACGACGACGTCCCCGACCGCGTGGGGGGCCCTGGGGAACATCTCGTCGACCTTCTGGCCGACCATGAGCTGGATGAGCCCGTCGAGCGAGGTCCCTTCCATGCTCCCCGACCCGGCGTTCTTCCCGTCCCGGAGGACGGAGTAGGCGTCGGCCACCCGCCGGACCTCCTCGAGGAAATGGCTGATGTAGATGACGCTCACGCCCTGGGTCTTGAGCCGCCGGACGATGTCGAAGAGCCTCTCGCCGTCCTCCTGGGACAGGGAGCTCGTCGGCTCGTCCATGACGAGGATCTTCGCCCGCCGCATGACCGCCCGGGCGATCTCGACGACCTGGCGGGCCCCGACGCTCAGCTTCCGCACCGGGACGTCCGGCGAGATCTCCGGGTGATCGACGAACGCGAGCGCCTCGCGGACGGCGGCTTTCATCGCCTTCCGGGCGAGGAACCCGGCCGTGTGGGCCTCCCGCCCGAGCATGATGTTCTCCTCGACGGTCAGGTGGGGGGCCAGGTTGAGCTCCTGGTAGATCATCGAGATCCCCCGCTTCCGGCCGTCGAGGGGGTCGGCCGGGCAGTAGGGCGCGCCGTCGATCTCCATCCGGCCGGCGTCGGGACGGACGGCGCCGCTCAGGATCTTGACCAGGGTGCTCTTTCCCGCCCCGTTCTCGCCGAGGAGGGCGTGGACCTCGCCGGCCGCGAGCTCGAAGGAGACTTCGTCGAGGGCGCGCGTCGCTCCGTAATCCTTGCGGATGCCGCTCATCCGGAGGACGGGAACGCGATCGCCCTGGGCCGTCATCGCTCGAGGTATCGGGAGACGTCCGGCTCGAGAAGCGCCTTGATCTCCGGGGCGTCCATGTTCTCGGGAGTGGCGACGCCGACGCCGGTGTCCACGAGCTTCGGCACCGTCTCGCCCCTGAGATGGGCCACGATGTACTTGACCCCCAGGTAGCCCATCTTCATCGGGTTCTGGAGGACGAGGCCCTGGATGTCCCCGCGCCGGAGCCCCTCGATGAGCTTGGGGGAGCTGTCGAAGCCGACGAACCGGACCTTGCCGGCGATCCCCGATTCCTGGACGGCCCTCAGGGTCCCGAACGTGCTCGATTCGTTGGGCGTGAAGATGCCCTCGACGTCCGGGAACCGGCCGAGGAGGTTCTCGGCCAGCTGGTAGGCGGTCTCCGTCGTGGCGCCCGCATACTGGTCCTGGACGAGGAGGGTCAATCCCGGAAACTCCTTCTGGACGGTCTCCAGGAAGCCCCGCTCGCGCTCCATGGTGCTGGCCGAGCCCTCCTGGTAGCGGACGAGGAAGATCCTCCCCTTCCCGCCGAGGAGCTCGCCGAGCCGGCGGGCGCCGAGGACCCCGCCCATGTAGTTGTCGGTGGCCACGAAGCTCGTATAGTCCCCGCCCTGGAGCGCGGAATCGATGATGACGACGGGGATCCCCTCGCGGACCGCGTCCGCGACGGGCCGGGTGAGGGCGCGGTCGTCGAGGGGGGCGAGGACGATGCCGTCAACGCCGCGGCTGATGAAGTCCTCGACGACGGTGATCTGCTGGGCCCGGTCGTCTTCCTTCTGGGAGCCCTTCCAGATGATCTCGACGTCGAGCTCCCGGGCGGCCTGGACGGCGCCGGCGTGGATGGACTTCCAGAACTCGTGGGTCATCCCTTTGGGGATGACGGCGATCCGGAGCTTCTTCGCCGCGCCCTCCGGCGCTCCGGTCCGGTCCCGCGTCCCGCAGGCGAGGGAGGCGGCCAGGAGGACGGCGACGAGCAGACAGGGAAAAGACGGCCGTTCGGCTTCATGTCCGGAAGTATACTCGGATAGGAATGGGCCGTCAAAAAGAATCGGGGAGGACGGGGAGACAAAGGCCCGCCCGGGCTTTCTCGTCGCTCGGGCAGGCCCCCCTCTTACGAAAAAAAGAAATGCCGAAGTTACTTTTTCTTGAGGATCGGCATCCCGGTCTTGGTGGTCTCGATGACCTTGTAAGCCGCCGGGACCTCGTTCAGGGCGCCGGGACGGATGTCGCGGGCGAAGAAGTAGATCGTCTGCTTCCGGCCGCCCTTGAGTTCGACATCCTTGGAGTGCAGGTAGTAGCTCGTCCCTTTCGAATTCTTGAACTCATAGGCCATTGGATATACCTCCAAAAAAAATTCCTCTAGAATCCGTAGCCCAGGCTGACGCCGAAAAGATGACCGGTGGTCTTGTAGGTCCCTGAGCCCGAGGTTCCCCAGGAGCGGATGCTGGTAACCGGGGATACTCCGGTTCGGGCTCTCCCGGTCGGAGAACTTTTCGTACTGATAGGCCGCGTCGATGTGGATGCGCCCGATCTTGTAGCCGATCCCGACCGTCAGGGCATAGCGGTTGGCGTCGGGGAGGTTGGGGTCGATGCTTTCGACCGGCTGGGGCGTCCAGTCGTAAATGAACCCGCCCCTGAGGGCCAGGCTTTCGTTGAGATCATACTGGAGGCCGAGGCGGAAGATCCAGGTGTTCTTCCAGTTCTCCAGGACCGTCTCGGGCTCGGCTTCGGGAAAGCCCGGGGGATAGGTGATGTCGATGACGTACTTGTCGTAACGGCTCCACGTGAAGTATTGGGCGTCCACGGCGACCGTCAGGTCCTCGACGGGCTTGAAGGAGCCGCCGAAGGTGAAGATGTCGGGGAACTTGAAGGTCGTCTTGACGTCGCCGGTCGTGGGAAAGTAGGGCTTGTAAGGGGGCCGGGATATTGACGAGGTCGAGGGCCAGGCTCGCCCTTGTAGTTGATGTCGAAGGTGCTGCGCCACGTGGCGCCGAGAGAATAGCCCTCGGCCTTGTACAGCACTCCGAGGTTGAACGCCAGGGCATCGCCCTTGATCGCCGTCGACGGACGCGGGGACATCGACCATCGTAGGGGCCGATATCGTGCGCCGCGGACGAGGTTGAGCGACAGCTTCGACGTGATGTAGGAAATGCCGCCGCCGATGGACAGGTTGTCGTTGACGAGGTAAGAGACCGAGGGGTTGATGAAGATGGTCTGCATCTCGTTCGACGTGCCGAGATAGCGGAGGGGATATTCCTCGGGCCATTTCGTCCCCAGCCCGTACGGGGCGAAGACGCCGATCCCGGCCGCGAACTTCTTGCCGAACTTGTGGGTCAGGTAGAAGTTCGGGGCCAGGAACGTCTGGTCGGCCTGTTTGACGTTCTTGTAGGTCGGAACGGGCCAGTTGGGCAGGGCCAGGGAGCCCTTGGGGATGATGACCGTCCCGCCGAGGGCGATGTGCGTGCCATTGAGCATGGACATTCCCGCCGGGTTATGGAAAACCGTCGTGGCGTCGGAGCCGATGGACACGAAGGCCCCGGCCATCCCCATCGCGGCCGCGCCATGCTCGTAGATCAGGAATCCCGAACCATGGGCGAGCGGCGCAAGTCCCAGGGACAGCGCGAGGCACAAAACGAACCCCAAATGTTTTTTCAAGCGCACCTCCTATTGTTTTGAGTTACTCTTCTGACTCGCTATGAAGGCCTGAGACGGTATAAACCCTTAAGATGATGAATCAGTCTGGTTCAATGATTATAAAAAAAGGGGGTCTTTGTCAAGACAATTCTGGCCGCGCACCCGGCCGCGGCTCACTGGATGAAGCCCATCGAAGGCGGGATATCGGCCGGCACGATGGGGCCGAAATTCTCCTCGTACCGCCGGACGTTCGACTCCAGCGCCTCCATGAACCGCTTGGCGTGGGCCGGGCTGACGATGACGCGGGACACCAGCTTGCCGAGCGGGCCGTCGGGAAAGACGAAGGCGAAATCGAACAGGAACTCCTCCTTCGTGTGGCGGATCGCGGCCAGGTTGGAGTATTGCCCGAGAGCGACGTGCTCATCCACCTTGATATCGATCTTCTTGTCGTCCATCCTTCCTCCTCGCTAATTGAGATTTCAACAATCGGCCGCGCCGAAGAAATTATCAATTCTTTTGTGTTTCTTGCACTTTTTTCTTTACTTTCGACGTTCCGATGCTATAATGAAATTGGCTTTCTTGAGCGGGCTGGAGAAAGCCCCCACCTTTTTGGTTCCCATCATCAACCCCCCTTTTGCTGACAACAGCCCGCCTTTCCTTTACATACTCCAAGATATATCATACAGCGGCCAGGGGCCCTCGGCCCCCTGGGAACCTCCCCGGAACCCGGCCTTTATTCGCAATAGTGGTCGATAACCTTGACGACCGCCGCCGCGCAGACCCGGCACAGCGGTTTATCCCCCTTGGAGAACATGAGGCAGTCGATCTGCGGTCGATAGAGCCCTTCGGACGCGTACCCCGCTCCCTCGAACGCCCCGACCTTTCCGGCGAACTTGCTCGCGGCCAGGAACGCGTCCGCCTGCTTGGCGGCTTCCTTCGACAATCGCTCGACATCGGCCTCGGCCGCCGCGACTTCGGCCGCGGGCGCGCCGGCCCGCTTCAGCCCGGCGAGCTTGGCGTTCGCCTCCCGCCGGATCTTCTGGGATGCTTCTTCCTGGGCATCGAAAGCCGCCTTCTCCCACGGCGTCGGGACGGCTATCCCCGGCGTCGCCAGGGCCTTCCACTTCAGGTTCCCGGGATCGAGGAGGGCCGTGATGTTGGCTTCCGCCGGCTCGACGCCCCGCGGATAGAACTCGTTGTAGGCCACGTCGGACGTGTAGTACTCGTCGGCCAGGCCGGAGAACGAGTGCCCGAACTCGTGGAGGAAAAGGTACTCGTGCCACTGGTTGTCCACGGTGAAGGTGCAGAAGAAGTTATAGATGCCTCCCCCGCCGTAGCGCTTGTGGTTGACCATGATGAAGAGCGTGTCGTAGGGAACGGCGGCGGCGATGTCGTGAAGGCTCCGGTTGTCCTCGGTCAGGAGATAGCGCTCGGAGCCGAGCGAGTCGAACGACGTCCCGACGGCCGTCGCCCGCCAGCCGCCGTGGCTCGGCTCGTCGGTCCCGCTCTCGGCCGAGGGCTTGAAGACGCCGTAAACGTTGAAATCCTTCCTGCGGCTCGCGTAGGGCTCACCCTTGAAAAGGACCCCGACGAACCGGTCCAGGTCGGCCTTGAGCTTGGCCTCCTCGGCCGCCGTGTAGCCCTCGGCGACGAAAGCGACGTCGACCTTCGCGTGCGGGTCCCCGTTCTTGACGAGCTCGAAGACCTTGACGCCGGGGGCGGGGGTCTCGCGGACGATCGAGGTCGAGGCCGGGTCGATCTCGCAGGAGAAGACGGGGTGGAGGACGTTCTGCCGGTCTTTCGCCTCGAGCGTGAACCGGACCTTCTTCCTGGGATAGGGCACCAGGGCCGATTCATGATAGGTCCGCTTGACGCCTTCGAGGGCCGGACCGGAGGTCTTGTACTCGCCGAAATAGCTATCGAACCCCCGGGAAAAGAGGAGGGTTCCCGAGGCGGCGTCGGCGATCGTAACCAGGTAGCGGCCGACGTTGAACGGGTCGACGAGGTGCGTTCGGCTCCCCGCCCACATCCCCTGGTCGTAAACGCGGTCCAGGGTCGCCGTCTCCCCCGCGGCGTCCCCGGCGTGCCAATAGTCGATGCGCATGGTCCTGTCCACGAAATATTCGTCGAACCGGACGGCCTGGGCCGAAAGCCCCGCGGCCAGCGAGAGGATTATCGCTCCAATGATGATCGTACGGCGCATGGTCCCTCCTTACGGGCTCACCTTAAGGCTTGACGATCTTCCCCATGATCTCCCGCATCAGCTTGAACGCCGCCGCGGCGGTCGTCCCGGAGGGGTCGCGGGCCGCGTTGAGCTCGACGATGTCGAAACCGACGATCCGGGCCTTCAGGTTCTGGATGACCTGGATGGCCTGGCGCGTGGACAGCCCGCCCGGCTCGTGATGGGACACGCCCGGCGCGAAGGCCGGGTCCAGGGCGTCGAGGTCGAAGGAGATATAGAGGGGGTTCTTGAACTTGAGGAAGAGCGGCTCGGCGATGTCCTTCATCTCGATCATCCGGACGCCGTGCTTCAGGGCCAGGGCCTTGTGGTCGGGGACCGCGGCCCGGATCCCGACCTGGACCAGGCCCTTGGCCAGGCCGTCCTCCATGATCCTCGCGAAGGGACAGGCGTGCGAGAGCCGGTCGCCGTAGAGGTCCTCGTAGAGGTCAGGATGGGCGTCGAAATGCAGGATATCGAGCGCCTTGTACCGGGGCCCGAAGGCCTTGAGGACGGGATAGGTGATCGAATGGTCCCCGCCGAGGACGATGGGGACGGCCCCCTTGGCCAGGATCGCCGCCACGCCCTTCTCGATCGCGGCGAAGGTCTTGTCCACGTCCCCCGAGACGTCGACGTCGCCGAGGTCGACGAGCACGGTCTCCTCGGAGAGGCTGACGCCGAGCTCGGAGTATTCGTTGTAGCATTTCCCGGTGGACGCCCTGCGGATGGCGGCCGGCCCCCCGGCCGTTCCCCTGAGGTACGAGGATTTTTCGTCGAAGGGGACGCCGAGGACGGCCATCCGGTAATCCGGGAATTCCGCCAGGGACTTGAGCGCTCCGCCGAAGTCGGACATATCGCCACCTCCTCCGGAGAGTATACCTTTTTTTCCGCCCCTCAAAAAGATATAATGAGGACCGCCGGGAGGAAGATATGGAGAGATTCCTGAAGATCGAGACGCACGGGGACCTCATCAGGTACCTGACCATCGCCCTGGAGCACGAGTGGGCCGTGAGCATCGAGTACCTTTTCCACGCCTACGCCATGCCCAAGGGGAAGTTCTTCTACGAGGACCCGATCATGAAGCTCCGGAACGACGTCCGGGGCCAGTGGATCCAGATCGGCATCGACGAGATGTACCATGCCCTCCAGCTCGGGCTCCTCGTCCGCCAGATGGGCGGGACCCCGTCGTTCAAGTCCGACGAGGTCATCCGGTTTCCCAAGGTCGTGGACAACCTCGAGCGGGACCGGAAGACCGAGGACCTGGTCACCGACCTCTACCAGTCCGCCGAGTTCAAGAGCGCGGCCTACCCCAAGGTCCAGAACATGGTCCTCAACATCTCCTACGACGAGGTTCGCCACTCGAAACAGTTCGGGGCGATGATCGCGGCGATGCACGCCCAGGGCGCGGCCGGAACGGAGATCTTCCGGCCGAAGCCCGAGAACGACGGCCGGGAGGACGTCCGGCTCATCCACGAGATCGCCCGCCTCGAGAACGAGATCATGCACCGTTACCTGAAGTACGTCTTCCTCTTCAGCGACCACCAGGACCTCGGCCAGCGCCTGTTCAAGAACTCCATCGACCACATGCGCCACTGGGACAAGATGTCCGGCATCCTCGTCAAGCTCGGGGACGTCGTCCGGATCGAGAACGCCGTCATCGACGCCGGGGGGGTCGAGCGCAGTCGCGCTCCGATGCCGCCGGATTACCCGGGCACGAACCGCCTGACGGCCCTCGAGGGGCTGGTCCCCGCCGAGGAGCTTCTCATCGCCCAAGTACGAGCGTCTCCTGACCGTGGTCCCGGACGGCGAGAACAAGGACCAGATCAAGCTCCATCTCGCCTCGAACCGGGAGCACCGATACACCCAGGAAAAACTGCTGGCCGACGCCCGGAAGATCCCAGGGCTCGAGTGAGGGCGCGATGGCAAGCGCGCTGAGGATCGCCGACCTCCACAAGTCGTTCGGGACGGGGTTCATCCCCAAAAAGAAGGAGATCCTCAAAGGCGTCGGTTTCGAGGTCGAAGAGGGCGAAATTTTCGGCTACCTCGGGCCGAACGGGGCCGGCAAGACGACGACCATCAAGTGCATCCTCGGGCTCATCTTTCCGGACTCCGGGACCGTCGAGATCTTCGGGAAGCCGCACCTCGCGCCGAGGTCCCGGGAACGGCTGGGCTTCCTGCCCGAGAACCCCTATTTCTACGATTACCTGACGGCCCGCGAGTTCCTCGCCTTCTACGCGGACCTCTTCCTCCTCGGGAAGGCGGAAAAAGAGGCCCGCATCGCCTCGCTCCTCGAGCTCGTCGGCCTGGAGAAGGCGGCCGGGCTCCAGCTCCGGAAGTTCTCGCGGGGCATGCTCCAGCGGGTGGGGCTGGCCCAGGCGCTCATCAACGACCCTTCGCTCGTCATCCTGGACGAGCCGCTCGGCGGCCTCGACCCGCTCGGCCGGAAGGAGATCCGCGACATCATCGTCCGGTTCAAACGGGAGGGCAAGACCGTCTTCCTCTCCTCGCACATCCTCCAGGACATCGAGATGATCTGCGACCGCGTCGCCGTCATCGTCGGCGGCCGGATCGTCAGCCAGGGCCCCCTCCACGACCTCATCTCGGAGCGGGTCCTCTTCACCGAGGTGACGGTTTCGGGCCTCGAGCCGGGCGAGCTGGCCGGGCTCGGCGAGAGCCTCTCGGTCCGCGGCGGCAGGGTCCTCCTCAAGGTCACCGAGGAGGACAAGCTCGGCCGCGTCATCGAGCTCGTCCGGGCGAAGAAGGGCCGCATCGAGTCCCTCGTCCCCCGGACCGAGACGCTCGAGGACATCTTCGTGAGCATGGTGAGGAACCAGTGAAGATCGGGACCATCGCCCGGAACACGTTCAAGGAAGCCAAGAGGGACCGCGTCCTCTACCTCCTGTTCTTCTTCGCCGCCGTCTGCATCGTCTTTGCCCGGGCCCTGGCCGTCCTGACGGTCGGCGACCGGGTGAAGATCATCAAGGACGTCGGGCTCGCGTCCATCTCCCTGTTCGGCGTGCTCATGGCCATCCTCATGGGGACGGGGCTCGTTTACAAGGAGATCGACAAGAAGACCATTTTCACCCTCCTCGCCAAGCCCATCCACCGGGCTCAGTTCATCCTGGGGAAGTACCTGGGCCTCGTCCTGACGCTCTTCGTCATGACCGTCCTCATGGCCGTGATCTTCCTGGCCGTCCTCTACGTCCACACGTTCCGGGTCGAATGGCCGATGCTCACGGCCATCCTCTTCATATTCCTCGAGCTCCTCGTCATCACGGCCGTGGCCGTCCTGTTCTCGACGTTCTCGACCCCCATCCTCAGCTCCATCTTCTCGCTCTCCTTCGTCCTCATCGGCCACCTCTCCTGGGGCCTGGAAACGCTCATCCGGAAGATGAGGCCCGGTGGCGGCCGGACGCTCGCCCGGGCCCTCTATACGTTCCTCCCCGACCTCGAGAACTTCAACTTCAGGACCGAGGTCGTTCACGGACTGCCGATCCCGCCGCGGATCTTCCTCTATTCGACCGCCTACGGCCTGCTCTACGCGGCGTTCGTCCTCGGGCTGGCCATCTGGGTGTTCCGGAAGCGGGATTTCATTTGAAATGACCACACGACCGACCGGCCCGCGGCGGGTTTCCGGGGGCTTCGCCCTGACTCTCTTCCTCGTGGCGACGGGCGCGGGGTTCATGGGCCTGAAGCTCGAAGCCGACAAGGTCCTCCGGGAAAAGGTCCCCGGCTCGTCCATCATCTACATCCCCTCGGGGAAGTTCCTGAAGTACGCCACGTTCGGCTATTCGGCGCTGGCCGCCGACCTGGTCTATCTCTGGGCCATCCAGTATTACGGCACTCCCGAGATCGCCGACCGGTACAACTATCTCGATCACATCTTTTCCATCATCGCCGAGCTCGACCCCCGCTACGTGGACCCCTACGAGATCGGCTCCATGATCGCCGACCGGGAGGCCGGCGACATCCCGCTCGCCCTCAGGATCCTCGACAGGGGCTTCGCCAAGAACCCCGACATGTGGATCTTTCCGTTCGAGGCCGGGCACATCGCCCAGACACAGCTCAAGGACTTCGACCTGGCCCGGGAGTACTTCGGGAAGGCCATGGGCCTGCCGGGAGCGCCGGACTTCACCAAGAGGCTCTATGCCAACGCCGCGTTCAAGGTCACGGACTACAAGACGTCCTGGGATACGTGGCTCGAGGTCTATGACACGGCCACGGACGAGCGGGTGAAGAAGATCGCCTCGAACCACCTGTACCAGGTCCGGGCCGAGATGGACGTCAACGCCCTGAAAGAGGCCGTCGCGAAGTTCAGGGAGAGGTACGGCAGGCTCCCCGAAGCGCTCGACCAGCTGGCCGCGACGGGCATCCTTGCCGCGCTCCCGAAGGACCTGGACGGCCGGGACTACGTTTACGATCCCGCGACGGGGGACGTGAAGGCCCCGTCGCTCTGGTGGAAACGATGACCCTCACCCTCATCATCCTCTTCGGACTGGTCTGGGGCAGCTTCCTCAACGTCGTCATCTTCCGCATCCCCAGGGAGATGAGCCTGCTCAAACCGCCGTCGACCTGCCCGAAGTGCGGGACGGGCGTCAAGCCCTACGACAACATCCCCGTCCTGTCGTATCTCATCCTCCGCGGGAAGTGCCGGCATTGCGGGTTTCACATCCCCTTCTCCTATTTCCTCGTCGAGGTCCTGACGCCGGCCGTGTTCGTCGCGCTCTACGTTCATTACGGGCGGACGGCGGGGGTCCCGTTCTTCGCCTCGTGCGTGTTCGCCAGCATTATGATCGCTCTCGGCTTCATCGACTATTACCATCAGATCCTCCCGGACGAGATCACGGTGCCCGGCCTGGTGCTCGCCCTCGGTTACGGGCTGGTCCGGCAGGACATGAGCTTCCGGCAGGCCCTCGTCGGGGCCGCCGTGGGGTCCGGATTCCTGCTTTTCGTTTACGGGGCCTACTTCCTGGTCCGCCGGAAGGAGGGGCTGGGCATGGGCGACGTGGCCATGCTCCTGGTCATCGGGGCCTACCTGGGCTGGCTTCCGACCGTCCTGACCCTCATCCTGGCCTCGTTCGCCGGGGCGCTCGTCGGGGTCTTTTTCATCCTGGTCCGGAAGAAGGACATGCAGTACGCACTGCCCTTCGGCACGTTCCTCGCCCCGGCGGCGATCGTCGCCCTTATCTGGGGGGAGCGGATCATCGCGGCCTATCTCGGCTTATTCAAGGAATAGGGAGCGAGAAGGGCGAGACTAGCGAGACGGGCATCGTCCTCCGCACGGCACTACCCGTGTCCGAAAAAAGGGACACGGCGGGGGGCGCAATATCCTATATTTCCTATGGGTTCAGGGGGATATTCGCCGGGCGGGGCTTGGCACGTCCCTTGCATTAGTCCTTCGCATGTCTAGGAGGACAACATGAAAAGCATCAAGATCCTGTTCGCGATCCTCGTTCTCTCGGCGGCCGCGTTCGGCCAGACAAAGGACCTGGGACTCGGGGCCTTCGCCAACGACGAAGCTCAACTCATGCTGGCGGTCGATGCCGGCGTCGCCATCAAGGACCTCTCCAGCCCCTATGTGCTGTTCGTCGTCTGGATGGCGTCCAAGGACCAGGGCCGGAACATCGTCGTCGACCGGAAGGGCGTGACCCTGCTCTACAACGGGCAGGAGCTCCAGATGCCCTCGTACAAGGAGCTCCGGAAGGGCTACGAGGCCGAGCTCCGGGACATCGCCCTTTACAGGCACCTGGGGAAGGAGGGCATCGCCTCTTCGTGGATCAGGTTCTACAAGTTCCCCAACGAAGGAGATTTCTTCCCCCCGCTGACCCGGCGCACCCTGAGCAAGACGGACCAAGGCTCGATGAGCGGCTTCCTCGGGTTCGTGACCAAGTGCTACTTCAAGAACCCCGGCTTCAAGAAGGGCGACAAGATCGTCATCCGGGTGAAGGCCAAGAACGTGCCCGACCTCTCGGGAGAGGTGGCCGTTCTCCTGTAAGCTATCTCGGGACGGAATCGAGCTCCCGGCGCTTCCTGTCGTCGGCGGCCTTCCGCTTCTCGATCTCCTCCAGGAGCTTCGATTCCGTCTCCCGGGCCTGCTCGATCTGATCGAAGGTCTCCGCTATCTGGCGCTCGATGAGCTCGCGGGGCGTCATGTCGTCGTTCCGGTAGAATTTCTGCCGGAGGGCGTTCATCTTCGTGGTCAGGAGTTCGACCGCTTCACGGGCGGCCCGAAGGCGGGATTCCAGGTCCCCGGCCGACACCCCGCCGGGAGAGCCGTCGTCGCCGACAAGGCTCGGCCCCGAAGGCGCGACGCGCGGCGTGATCCGGCGATTTCCCGTCGGCGCCGCGGGGGCGCGGTCGGGCCCGCCCGCCGGGGCCTGAGGCCCGCGGGAGACGGACGGCAGGACCCCCTCGGCGGCCTCGGGGGACACGGGAGTTGAAACGGCGGGCGCCCTGCGTTCGGCGTCCAGGTCCTTATTGGTGACGACGACCGGCATGCGGCCCTTGAGGCTCTCCCTCCTGGCCTTTTCCCGGCGCGAGACCTCGACGAGGCTCTGCGCCTGCAGGGAGAGGGCGAAGCCGAAGATTAGGGCCCCCAGAACGATCTTTCTCATGGCGCGTTCCCGGGACATTGTCCCACACCGGCGGAAGCCGGTCAATACGCCCCGCGGGAGCCGTCCGTCATCTGAAGATCTTGAAAATTTCCCTCCAGGACTTGATCCGCATCAGCGCCCCGACGGGCTGTTCGAGCATTTCGATGGTCGAGTCGTATTCCTGGATGTAAACCTCGCGCTTGTTGATGCCCGCCGTCGCCGCCCTCTCGCCGAGGGTCACGGCCCGCCGGGCCTTGCTCACCATCTGGAGGTACTGGGGCGCCGTGGGCGACGAGGTCTTGAAGGCCGTCCCCCCCATGGAGACGCCGGCCACGTTCCTGATGTAACGGGCAAAGAGCTTGCCCGACGGATCGGACAGGTTCACGCAGGGATTGTTGTTCTCGATGTTGCCGCGCAGGGTGCTGAAGTAAACGATGTAGTCCGCGATGACCGGGTCGGCCCAGACCTTGTCGCCGGGATCGAGGTCGCCGACGTCCGTGCCGCCGATGGCTCCGAGCACCAGCGGATCGCCGATGTACCAGCCCACGGTCGCGGCGCCGGCGCCGTCGTCGACGAGCTCGACAAAGGAATATTTCCGGTCGGCGGGGGCCGTGTCGTGGCCGCCCGTTCCGAAATAGATGTGCGGATCGGTCGAGCCGGAGAGCGGATCCAGCCAGACGGCGGGCTTGGTGATGATGGGATAGTTCAGCCAGTCGGTATAGATGGCCAGCCAGGCTCCAGTTGGAGGGGTTCGCCTGGGTGACGTCCATCCTGTAGAGCCGCCCGTCGAGATCGCCGACGTAAACGAAATTCAGGTACCCGTTGCTGTCCTTATCGACCGCGGTCGGAGACCCGGGAACGGCGGCGCGGATGTCCGTGTATCTGTAGCCCGCCTTGGTGCCCGGATATCGAGTTGGTATTGACGTTGCCCGTGATGGTGACGTTCCTGATGATCGCGCCGTTGTCCAGCCGGACCGAGTAGAACCGGTTCCCGGCCACGGGATTCGTCGTCGTCGGGCTCGCGCTGTTGACGGGAAGGTTGTCGTAGCCGCTGCCCATGAAGGCGACCCACCGGTCGGTCCCGGATTGATTGACCTTCCCGATGGCGGGGACCGACCAGGTCTCGCCCATGTTGGCGTCCGTGACCTCCCACAGGGGGACGGGGTTCGTGGGAGAAGTGATATCGAGGGCGAAGTAGTAGTTCGCCCCGGTGCTCCCCCAGCCGGCGCCCTGGCCGCAGACGAGGACCGTCTTCCAGGCGCCGCCGATCATCACGTCGGCGACAGACGGCGAACCGTCCACGTAAACGTCGCGCTTGAAATAACGCTGACCGGTCGCGGCGTCCCTGGCCCTCATGTTCCTGAGCTTGGGCAGGAGGTTATTGGGGATATACGCCCAGAGCTCAACGCCCGTGGCGATGTCGAAGCAGTGGAGCATGCCGTCGTTGGCCCCGGCATAAATGACCTTGGTCCGCTCGGCGTTGGCCAGCTTGAATGCGGCGTATCCGGCGCCCATGTAAGTCGCGTCCTCCTCCGGGGGCCCGACGACGACGGGAGAGGAATGGTTGATGTCCCCGAGCTTCCAGGCGCGGTCCTCTCCGCGGATGAAATCGATGAGCCCGGTGTTGTCGTTGTCCTGGTCCTGGAGGATGGGGCCCAGCGTACCGACGTTGGCCCTGGTGAAATCCCTCCGGGTCCAGGTATAGGGGGCGGAGGACCCCGAGCGGATGACCGTGTAGACCAGCCGGTCGTCGGGAGCGCGGTCGTCCAGGAGCTGGCCGGCGTCCCACAGGATATCGACGCCCGTGGTCGTCGTCCGGCCCGACGCCGAGCCGAGGTCCGAAGTGGTCACGGTCCTCAGGGTGGAGTACTGGCCTCCGGTCAGGCCCATCTCCGTGACGTCATAGGCGCGGAGCTGTCCCTCCCACCCCGGGAAGATGAACGAGGAGCCGACGATGAGCTTCCGCTTCTGGCCGCTGTGGTCGATGATGGTGGCCGAGGCGGAGGACCGGGAATACTCCTGGCGCGCGACGTACCAGTACGTCATCCGGATCTCCCCGACCGCGGGGGTCTCGTACGAAGCGCCCTCGTATTCCTCCATGGCGTCTTCCGTGGCGCTCAGGGTGGCCCGCCACTTGAGCTGGGCGCCGAAGGTGTTGAAATTGTGCATGGGCATGCTGCCGGAATAATTGTGGATGTTCGAGCCCGTATAGGTGGCGTAGGGTTCCCACGTCTGACCGCCGTCGTTCGAAACCTCGAAGTTCACGGTAAGCCCGGTGCTCGACGCGCCGATAACGCTCTGTTGGAGGTAAGTGAACTGGACCCTGGTGATGGCGAATTCGCGGGGGTCGAGGATCCCTTCCGTCACGTTCGTGGACGTGGCCACGCCGTTCAGGGCGAAGACGGGGGCCAGCTCGTTGACGATGAGGTAATAGTCGCCGGAATGGTTGGCGTCGGCCAGGATGACGTCCATGTCGCCGTCGTTGTCGAAGTCGAGGCAGGCGCTCATGTCAACGTCGTGGGGCGGAGGCAGGATGGGCTGGCAGTTGTTGAGGCACTTGAATTCCCAGTCCACGTGCCCCGGGTCGGGGTCGACGCCTTCGACGAACCCTTTGTTCTTCAGGAACCACATGTGGGCCTCGTTGCCCGCGTTCCAGGCGTCCGTTCCGGCGAAGATGTCCATATGGCCGTCGTTCTTGAAATCGGCGACGCAGGTGGCGACGGTCCCCGTGCAGTCGGGGTTGGGGATGGCGATCTCTTTCCGGGTGTAGTATCCCAGCCCGTCGTTCTCGTAATAGACGAGGTAGGCGACGTTCATGACCGTGCCGCCGATGATGTCGATGTCGCCGTCGTTGTCGAAGTCGGCGGCGTCGATGGACGAGCCGCCGCGCTGGCTGTCGGAGCCGACCGGGAAGCCGGTGTTCAGGTCGTAGTTGAGCTCCGCGACGCCCCAGGCCGCCAGGTTGAAGTTCGAGGGCCCCGGGTTGCGGAGGAGGAAGATCTTCTCCCGGCTGATGACGAGGATGTCCTTATCCCCGTCCTTGTCGATGTCCACCGAGCAAAGGTGGTCGGCCGCCCAGTTCGCGTAGATCCCCGCCGTCTGGAAGCGGCCGGAAAAGTCCAGCGAAGGCGAGGCGTTATGGGCCTGGAACGCGGGGTTGGTCGCCGTTCCGATGTTGATGTACAACCCGGCCACGAAGCGGTCGTAGTAATAGCCGTCCCCCCCGTTCTTGTAGAAGAAGAAGTCGAGGAGGCCGTCGCCGTTGTAGTCGGCGACGGTGATGGACGCGGGGCCGCAGGCCAGGTTCTGCTCGTAAACCTCGGTCGGGTCGGCCTGGAAGATGACCCCGTCGTCGTCGTCGCCGTCCAGGTTGCCGTCGAAGAACACGTTGCGGACGAGCATCAGGCGGTTGATGCCGCCGCCGATGTCCAGCCCGATGAGGTCGGGCCGCCCGTCGCCGGTGAAGTCGCCCGCGTCGCAGACGTAGATCTGGGCCCCCATCCCGGTCGGGGCCAGGACCGCGAAATTCGCGCCCAGGCGGTTGAGCTGGATGGGGCCCGCCGGCCAGAGGCCCACGGACGAGTTTTGGGCGTCCTTGAAGGTCACATTATCGAAGTTCTCGGTGAACGTGCCCGGGGTCTCGTTGCATGAGACCTGGGCCCAGACCCGGATGGCCCATATGGCCAGGAAGGCCAGCGCCGCGACGGCCGCCCAACGGATAATGGTTTTCGCGTTCATGCTCTTTCTCCCAACCTGTTCTCTCAGGGATTCGCTCCGAGCGCCTGCATCGCCAGGACGATCTCCAGCCTCGCCGTCGCCAGGACCCGGCTGCCGGACCTCATGACCCCGATACAGACCAGCAGGATGTCGTTCGGGTCCGGCGTTCCGCCCCCGGCCTCGTCGTCGATCAGGAACGCCGAGTACGTGTACCGGAGGTCGTCCGCACCGGCGGTGTCCTTGACGTACGGCTGGTCGTAGAAGAGGACCTGGTTGATGTCGGCCTTGTAAGGCTCGATCATCGCCAGCACCTCTTCATCCGTGTTCCTGCGGAAATAAAGGGGATTCACGGCCCCGGCGATGAACGGGATATCGATCCCGACCGGCTGATCGAGGCTGTGGTCCGAAAAGCTGACCCACGTCCCGGACATGATGAGGTCCTCGATGGCCTTCCGGGAAGCGTCGAACCCGGCTTCCGCGGCGTTGAACGCCTCCTCCTGGTCCCGGACGTTCCCCGAGATCTTGGGGCCGGTGCTGGTGACCGTCAGGACCGCGATCCCGACGGCCAGCATGAAGGCGATGACCAGGATGACGACGATGAGGGTGGATCCTCTTTGTTGACTCTTCATGTTCTTATCTCTCGCCCGTGTTGTAGAGCGCCAGCGATAGGTTCCTGATATTGGACGTGGACTCCAGCAGGAACCTCCGGCGCATGTCGTCGGCGGCCGCCGCCGCGGTGTTGGAGACGGCGGGTCGCCGGTAGTTCAGGATGCCGCCCGACGGCCGGCCGGAGACGCTGACGAACCGGGTCGCCGTACAGCCGAGGATCTGGATGCGGATCTGGCGGATGCGGCCGATGAGGGCGAGGTCGCCGGTCCAGACGGCGTTCCAAGGCTGGAAGCCGTCCATGGTCCCGTCCTGGTTCAGGTCGCCGTTGTACTCGAACTGGAAGTTCTCGATGTCCTGGGCCAGGGGGAGATGGACGCCGTTCTTGGTCATATACAGGACGCCGATGCCGCCCGGCCCCCCGATGTACCCGTTGACCCCGGCCGTCAGGCCCGGGGCGACCCCGTTGAGGTCGAGCCAGTATTCCCGGGCGTCGGCGAAGATCACCGTCCCGCCGGCATAGTCGTTCGAGCTCGAGCAGGTTCCGGACAGGCCGCCCGGCGGATTGATCCCGGGGGCCAGCCCGGGGGAAAAGTTGAGCTTTTCGTTCGAGCCGCCGGCGTCGTGGGTCACGTGGGTGATGACCCGTATCTGGCCGAAGCGGCATGTGGATGCGGGATTGGGGAGGACAAGGGCGTATTTGTTGGCGAAATATGCGTCCGGATACGGGTATTGTTCGAAGCTATAATCGTCAAGGGATAGGTTGGCCGAGGAACCATCGTAGTCCTGGATCCTCAGATCCAGGGGGTCGTCGAGGTTCCCCAGGATCCTCAGCCGGTCGGGGGTGACGGGCGTTCCCTGGTTCTCGTTGTCCACCGCCTCCAGGGAATACATGTTGAATTCAATGGGCAGGCCGGCGCCGGCCATGCGGAGGTCCCGGGAGACGAGGAACAGGGCCGTGCGGACATCGTGCTGGAGCTCGGCGTACTGCTGTTGGTCCACGGCGACCTTGTTGCTCCTGGAGTAGATCGCCAGCGCCGCGATGATGACCACCAGCATAAGGGAACTGCCGATGAGCATCTCGATGAGGGTGAAGCCCCCCGTCCGTTCGGCCTTCCGCAGTCTCGAGTGTGATCGGTGGGTCATGGGGTCACCTACTTATCAGCGTATTCACCCGGGCTTTGACCTTGTGGGCGTCGGGGGACGCGATGAGCGTCGCCCTCGGGATATTGAGCTGGCTCGTCGGGAAGACGAGGACGGAGATCTCGTAGAAGTTGCCCGGGTGGCTGACCTCGGTGAGCCGGCGGCAGTCGACCGTCCCGTCCTGGTTGAGGTCGATCGCCTCGTCGCTGGATTCTCCCCTGGAGACCTGGGGGAAGTCGTTGAGCTCGGCCGCGGTCAGGGTCCGCAGATAATCGATCCTCTGCTGGGTCAGGAACGTGGCATTGCTGACGTCGTTCGAGCGGAGGTTGTTCATGACGCTGAGCGTGAAAAGCTCGGCCAGGGCCACCAGGGCGACGGCGACAAGGGATATGCCCACCAGGACCTCGACCAGGGAGAAGCCTTTTTTTCGCGTTTTCATGGGCGTCGCCTCATTACGAAGAAGATTTGATGTATTTCACCGAGCCCCCGTTGTAGAAGACGATCGTCCTCAGGTCGGGCTGGCCGCGGAGCTTGAGCTTCGGGCTCTGGAGGGTGATGGTGTTCTTCGTCGTGTCGAAGTTCGAGACCATGCCGACCGAGTCGAAGACCACGGTCCGGGCCGCGGGGACGTTGGGCAGGACCAAGGTCACGACCAGCTTGGGGGAAATGCTCTTGGCCAGGTAGCGTGACATCGAGGTCCAGGTGCCCGACGTGACCTCCCGCTCGATGACGAAAGTCCAGGGCCCCGAGGCGTTATCGAACCGGATCCGGTGGTTGAGCTTGGTGCTGACCGCCTGGAACTTGGCCGTCTGCATGGAAGCCTGTATGTCCCGGGCCGTGCCCTCCAGCTCCCTCGAGGCGAGCGCGTTCATGATGCTCGGATAGGAAGCGAACATCAGGATGCCCATGACCCCGAGGACGACGAGGAGCTCAAGCAGAGTGAAGCCTTTTTCCGTATGGTTCATGTTCGACCGCCCTCTTTGCAAAGCAATGCCTGATTGAATCTTACTCGCAACGCACCCTGATATCAAGCCCATGATCGACCCCCGGCCCAGCGGCCTTTCCTCCTGACTCATTATGCGATGGGCCCGGCCCGGGACTCAACCCCCCTTTGGGATGAATCCAGGGGGGGAGTTTCGCCCCTCCGGACTAACCCCCCGGACCCGGAATTTCACCCCTAAAGGCTAGCCGGCGCCCCCGAGGCGAGAGTCTTCGACTGCGAACAAAAAAAGCTTGCTAATAACCGCATGTGAGTGATTATATAAATAAGCTATTTCATGGGTGGGGGGTATTCATGATCGAAAAGAGATCGTTCCCGCGCCTCCGCCGCGACTGGGAAATCGAGTTTCAAGTATCCGAATCGAAATCCGTCCAACCGGTCTCGCTCAAGGGCGGGATCCGCGATTTCGGCGCGGGAGGGTTCAGCTTCAGGTCGGAATCGGCCAGCCCGCCTGACGCCCTCCTTCAATTCGACATCCGGCCGACGGACCGTTTCAAGCCCATGGTCGGGGTGGCCCGGGTTGCCTGGACCCGCGGCCAGGAGGGGTCCTATGAAAGCGGGGCCCAATTCGTCTGGGTCGGCTGGAAAGACATGGATGCCCTGACCGCCATCGCCCAATACGTCCGCGAAATGGGGTCCAAACAGCCGTCATAGCCAAGGCTTCGCAGGCGGCTGAAGCCGGACTGGGGAACGACCCCATTCGTCCCTTTGCGCCTCCCAAAACAGGCTAAGAGGTGACTCGAACCCCTTGGTGCCGGGGCCCGGCCACCTTTATTTTTGACCCGAATTATGCTATTGCATAGGGGACCATGCAGGACCGAAAATCCGCCCTCCGCCTCATCGCGCTCATCTTCGTTTTCGCCCTGGGCTTCTCCCTGTTCGTCAACCTGCCGGCCATGTACCGGAACTTCCTCTATCGCCGACCAGGCGGTCTATTTCGCCATGACCCGGAGCATCGCCCTCGACGGGGACATCGAGTACACGAAAAAGGACCTCATCCGCTACTACCAGGACATCGATTCCGGCCCTCAGGGGATATTCCTCAAGAGGGGCACGGACGGCAAGATCTTCTTCGCCAAGTCCTGGGCCTATTCCCTGTTCGCGGCGCCGTTCGTCAGGGTCTTCGGGATCAACGGCTTCCCCGTCTTCCATTCGGTGCTCCTCCTGCTCATCCTCCTGATGGGGTTCGCCTATCTCTCCCTGACCGAAAAGCCGGACATGTCCCTGCTACGGCATCGTGACCTTCCTCTTCGCCTCGGTCGCCTGCGTCTATTTCGTCTGGATATCTCCGGATTTCTTCAACTTGTGCCTCGTCTTCACGATCGTCTTCCTCTGGGCCTACAAGCTCCGGGCGCGCGAAGTCCCGAAGGACCCCGGCGAGGAAGCCCCCGGGCGCCTCAAGAGGTTCCTGCTCTCCGACGGCTCGGATTACCTGGCCGCCTTCCTGGCGGGGATCGCGACGTTCTCGAAGCCGCCGAATGTCGTGCTCATGGGCCCGATCTTCCTGGCCGCGGTCCTGGGGAAGAGATACAAGAAGGCGTTTCTCATCGTCGTGTTCTTCCTGGCGAGCGCGCTCTTCCTCTTCGGGATGAACTACCTCCTGACCTCGGACTGGAACTTCATGGGCGGCGAGCGGAAGACGTTCTACTTCGGCTTCCCCTTCCAGAAAGAGGGCATGACCTTCGACACGACCGGGTCCTCGATGACCTCCGAGGGCTATTTCGCCCGGATGCTCATCCCGGTCAAGTTCATCGCCTATAACATCTTCTATTACTTCTTCGGCCGGTTCACGGGCCTCGCCTGGTACTTCTTCCCGGCCCTGCTCTTCCTCGTCCTGTTCTTCCTCGGGCGGCGGCGCCGCGAGCAATGGCTCCTCTTCGCCGCCCTGGCGGTCGAGATCCTCGCCTACATCGTCCTGATGCCCACGAACTACGGCGGGGGCGGAGGCTCGCTCGCCAACCGGTATTTCATGAACATCTTCCCCCTCTTCTTCTTCCTGCCGGGGCCGAAGCTCGGCAAGAAGCCCCTCTCCCTGGCCTGGGTCTTCGCCGCGGTCTTCGTCGCCCAGATCCTCGTCACGCCGTTCCAGTCGTCGGGGAGCCCGGCCACCCACGCCAAGCGCTTCCCCATCAAGTGTCTCCCCCTCGAGATGACCCTCTACAACGAGTTCCCGACCAACACGAACCCCAACGGCTTCCGCGTCCCGTTCGGGGAGGAGCCCTCGCCGGCGGTCGCCTATTTCCTCAACGACAACTTCCACAAGCGGGCCGAGCCCGGCGGGACCTGGACGCTCGGGGACAGGACCCTCGAGATGGTCCTCAAGACCTACGACCCGATGAGCCGCATCGTCGTCCACCTGACCAATAACCCCCGCCGGGACAACCGCATCCGGGTCACGGTGGACGGGAAGACGCGGAAGGTCGTCCTCCAGCCGCTCGAGAAGGCCGTGCTCGAGTTCGAGGTCGGGCAGGGGTTCACGATCGAGGACAACTATCTCCACCGCATGAAGATCGGGGCGTCCAAGGGGTCCCTCCCCTATTTCGAGCAGGAGGCCTCGGGCGAGCGGCGTTACCTCGGCGTCTTCTTCGAGCTCGAGTTCATCCCCGCCGCGGGGAAAAAATAATGTGCGGCATCTGCGGCGTCGCGACCCGCGCCGACGGTCCCCCCATCCCGCCCGAGCTCATGGCGGCCATGTGCCGGACCATCATCCACCGCGGCCCTGACGACGAGGGCATCCACATCGAGGCGGGCGCCGGACTGGGGACGCGGCGGCTGAGCATCATCGACCTCGCCGGCGGCCACCAGCCCCTGGCGAACGAGGACATGACGGTCTGGGCGGCCCACAACGGCGAGGTCTACAACTTCCCCGAGCTCCGGGTGGAGCTCGAGGGGCGCGGCCACAAGTTCCGGACGCGGACCGACACCGAGGCCGTGCTCCACGCCTACGAGCACTGGGGGATGAGGTTCCCGGAGCAGCTCCGGGGGATGTTCGTCACGGCCATCTGGGACCGGAACCGGCGCCGGCTCGTCATCGTCCGGGACCGGCTCGGCATCAAGCCCCTCTACTACACGCTCCTCGACGACGGGACGCTCGTCTTCGGCTCGGAGCTCAAGGCCGTCGTCGTCCACCCGGGCGTCAAGCGCGAGGTCGAGCCCCGGGCCCTGGACCTCTATCTTGACCCTGGAATACGTTCCCGCGCCCTGGTCCATCTTCAAGGGCATCTATAAGCTCCCGCCCGGGCACTTGCTCGTTTATCAGGACGGCAAGATCGTCCTCCGAAAAGTACTGGGACGTGCCGGACCGGAAGGCGGAGCGCATCGTCAAGCCTGAGGATCTGCCGGCCGTCTGCGACGAGCTCTACGCCCTTCTCAAGGAATCCGTGAAGCTCCGCCTCATCAGCGACGTGCCCCTCGGCGCCTTCCTGAGCGGCGGGATCGATTCGTCGACGATCGTCGGCCTGATGCGCGAGCTCGGCGCCTCGCCCCTCAAGACGTTCTCCATCGGCTTCAAGGACGCCTCCTACAACGAGCTCGAGCACGCCCGGCGGATCGCCCGCCTGTTCGAGACGGAGCACGAGGAGCTCGTCCTCGAGCCCAAGGCCCTCGAGCTCACCGAGATGCTCGTCCGTCACCTCGACGAGCCGTTCGGCGATTTCTCGATATTCCCGACCTACCTCGTCTCCAAGATGGCCCGGGCCCACGTGACCGTGGCCCTCTCCGGCGACGGGGGCGACGAGGTCTTCGGCGGCTACGAGACCTACCAGGCCCAGAGGCTCTCGCGGTTCCGGCCGGTCGCTCCGCTCGGGCGGGCGGTCGGGGCGGTCGTCCGGAGACTGCCTCCCGCGGCGCAGAAGAAGGGGGCCTGGAACAAGCTCCGGCGGTTCGCCCAGGGGTTCGACAACCCGGCCTCGCTGAGGCATCTGCGCTGGATGATGTTCCTGTCGAGGGAGGACCGGAGGAAGCTCTACTCGAGAGGCCTCAAGGCGGAACTCGGCGGCCTCACCGATCTTTCGGAGAACAAGCCCTTCGGGCGCTCTACGCCCGGCTGGGGGATTTCGACCAGATAAACGGCGAGCTCTATCCTCGACCTCAAGACCTATCTCGCCGACGACATCCTGGTCAAGGTGGACCGGATGAGCATGGCCCCGTCCCTCGAGGCCCGCGTGCCGCTCCTCGACCACAAGCTCGTCGAGTTCGCCTTCTCGCTCCCGGGGAACCTCAAGCTCCATGGCAACGAGACCAAGTGGATCTTCAAGAAGACCATGGAAAGGCTCCTGCCGCACGAGACGCTCTACAGGAAGAAGGAAGGCTTCTCCATCCCCATCAAGCACTGGCTGGCGACCGACCTCAAGGACATGATGCTCGGCTATCTCGACGAGAAGCGCATCCGCGAGGGAGGGCTGTTCGAGCCGGCGACGGTCGCGGCCATGATCGACGCCCACCTCAAGGGCCGCGAGAATTACAGCCACCAGTTGTGGGCGCTGTTGGTCTTCGAGATCTGGAAAGAGAATTATCTCTAAAATCCCCCCAACCCCCCTTTTACAAAGGGGGGATTTCTCTGCTAGTCCCCTTTGTAAAGGGGGATATTTCGGTTCCCCCTAGCTCCCTATTACAAAGGGGGGAGCTGAAACTCCCTGACGCCTCTATTACATGGGGAGATATTTCGGTTCCTCCCTAGCTCCCTTTTACCAAGGGAGAATTTTTCTGCTACTCCCCTTTGTAAAGGGGGGACAGGGAGGGCATGCTCAGATACCCCCCTTTGTTAAAGGGGGGTTGGGGGGATTTCCGGTAATCAGAGTTTTTCGATAAGCAAAACACGATCGACGTGCGCGGCTTGAGCTTACAGCGCTCGGCCACCGGCAGGCCCGGAACCCAGGCGATCTTCTTTCCGGAAAGGAACACCGGAAGGATATCGCGCTCGGCGCGCGGGATCTTCTTGGCGCGGAGGATCTCTTTGAGCTTCTTGGTGCCCGGAGCTCCCAGAGGGCGGTACTTATCGCCCGGGCGACGGCTCCGGACGGTCAGAGGAAATTCCACGGACGCGGCATTCAGAAACGCCCTTGTCCTGTCGTCATAGGCAGGCAGTTTTCCCTTCTTGCGCTCGATGGTCGAAACCCGGAACTTCCCCGACTGTCCGGGAAGCTCGAGGATCCCCTTCCCGTCCCAGCGGACCTCGAAGGCTTCCTTGGGGGGCGCGCCCCGGGGCGCTTCAGGAAGATGCGGCCGTTCTCCCGACGGAAGACGCGCCGTTTCCCGAGCGGCCTCTCCTTCCCCTCCTTGAGCGCCAGGATGTCCTCGACGTCGTCGAACGAGACGCCGCGCAGGCCGCCCAGGAGCTCGGACAGGAACATCCTGACGACGCGACGGGCCAATGCCCGGGGCAATCCGCCGAGGGCGACGGCGTCGAGCGAAAAGAAATCGCCGTCGGGACGGGAGAGCTCCAGCCAGGCGGTCGTCGTCACTTTCCCCAGCAGTTCCTCCTCGTCCCGGGCGAGCTCGGACAGGCGCCCGAGGTGGCGGACGACGGCGGGATCGACGCGGGCGAAGGTCGGGAGCGTCTCGAGCCGGATGCGGTTGCGGAGGATGCGGCGGTCGAGGTTCGTTTCGTCCGTCCGGAACGGGATGCCGCGACGGCGGAGAAAGGCCTCCGTCTCCGCGCGCTCGATCCCGAGGAGGGGCCGGATGAGGAGGGCATCCGGATGAGCCGAGATCCCGCCGAGCCCCTGCAGTCCCGTCCCCCGGACGATGCGCATGAGCACGGTCTCGGCCTGGTCGGTCAGGGTGTGGGCGGTGGCGATCTTCGTCGCCCCGACCCGCCGGGCCGTCTTCCGGAGGAACTCGTAGCGGAGCTCGCGACCGGCCTCTTCCAGGTTGAGCCTGCGGCGCTTCGCGTAGAGGCGGACGTTGCGGGAGCCCGTGACGACCGGCAGGCGGCGCTTTCGTGCCGCGGCCTTCGCGAACGCCTCGTCCGCGCCGGCTCCAGGCCTGAGCTTGTGGTTGAAATGGGCCACGACGAGGCCGATGGGCATGTCCCGCCGCAATTCGCAGAGGAGTTCGAGGAGGGCCATCGAATCCTGTCCCCCCGAAAGCGCCACAAGGACCTTGTCTCCCGGCTCGATGAGCCCCAGCCGCGGTGACGGTTTTCTGGAATCGCCTGTAGATCATCGCCGGTTCATTGTAACAGGAATTCGCGGGACACGATACGAAATCCGGAGATTTCGTTCATGTCCCGGAATTCCTCGCCACGTTTGACCTTTGGCGTCGATTTCGCTAGAATTTGGGACACTCTTGGCGGCGTAGCTCAGTCGGTCAGAGCATGCGGCTCATATCCGCAGTGTCGGGGGTTCAAGTCCCTCCGCCGCCATTTTCCCCCTCACTACCAGCGCCGGGCTTTCTCGGGCTCCATCTTCCGTAGGTCGAGGCCGCGCATGAAGGCGCCCGTCCGGTAGAGGCATATCTCGCGGACCGAGGAGGGGTGGTGGAGGACCTCGGAGAGGGACTGGGCGCCGACGGCCCAGACGCCCCCGCCCCGGACGACGACGACCTTGTATTCGTGGAGCAGGCGGACGAGCGTCGCGGCGTCGGACTTCGGCGGGATGACGGGGATGACGAGATACTGGAACCCGCCTTCCGCGTCCACCGGGACGATGCGGTCGCCGGGGGCCGTCTCTCCGGGATAGACGAAATGGGCCTGGGCTTCGGCCTCGGGGACGTAGCAATGGAGGACCGTCTGGAAATCGCTCGCGGCATAGATGGCTTTGTGCAGGGCGAGCTCGGGATCGTCGGCGGGGCCGGGCGCCAGGGGGACCCTGAGCAGTGGACCGCCGATCTCCCGGGGCATGGACGCCTTGGGCGCGTAGAGCATGGCCTCGACGCCGCGGACGGACATCGAGCCGGTATGGAAGGGCGATAGGCGGGACTCGAAGATGCGGTGCCCGGCCTTGACGAACTCGGCCCGGATCTCCTCTTCCTCGGGGAAGTCGTTGCGGGCGTCGTCCACAGCCCCGTATTCGACGGGCGGGTAGGAGAATGCGGCGGCCGGGTCGGCCGCCACCTTCGCCCGCAGGGCCCCGACATCGACGCCGAGCGCTTCCATCTGCCGGACGATCGCGCCGGCGTTGTTGGCGACGCAGAGCCGGAAGAAGGCCTCGGGAAGCGTCCGGCCGCGGGCCATGGCCCCGTGGCCCCAGATGAGGGTCAAGGCGTTCGCCGCGAGGCGCTCGGGGACGGTCCGGGCCATTTCCGGGGAGCCGCTCGGGACGGCGAACCAGTCGATGGGCACGGAGCCTCCGAGATGATAGTAGCCGAGCGGGTCCACGGGGACGAACGGCGGGAGCGCGGCCGGCGGCTTCGGGCCGTCGTCGAGCGTGGCGATGACGAGTTCCTTGGCGTGGGCGTGCATGGAGGCCCCGACGCCCGGAAGCGAAAGGATCCTGGCGTGGACATCGGTCTCGGACGAGGCCTTGTAATAGCCGTAATCGGTCTCCGAGGGCGAGAGAAAACAGATCTGCGACCGGTCGAGTTCCCCTTTCTGGGAGCCGGTCGCGGTGATGACGATGCGCTCCTCCCCCGTCCGGTCGGTCCAGCGGACGGCCATGTTGCCGCTGTGGCTGTCCTGGATGTCCACGAGGAGGGAGGCCCGGCCCACGGCCTGGAACATCTTCAGAAGGTCGTCGTCCGCCGTCCACTTGACCGCGCTCATCGTCCCCTCCTCCGGATATTCAGGGCGTCGAGGAGCTCCGGGGCCGGGCGGCCGTCCGCGTCCCAATGGCGGATGCCGTAGTAGTCCCGGCGCATCCGGTCCTTGTCCTCGCGCGAGATGCGGCGCTCCTTGCCCTCGACGACGATGGGAAGCTCGCTGAACCGCTCCGGGAGGTCGTCGTCCGCCGCCGTGGCGCCGGCCTCGATGTTGAAGAGCCGTTCGAGCGAGGCGACGCGGTTCGCGATCTCCTCGAGCTTCGCGACCGAGAAGTCCCCGCCCGTCGCCCCGCGGACCATCCGGGCCCAGGGGTCGGTGGCGAACGCGTACCCGGTGAAGCGGCAGACGCCCAGGCTGTCCTGGAGGATGCCGACGTTCTGCATGTTCCGGATGGCGATGGGCGACTGGAGCAGGCTGTAGCGGGGGATCTCCTTCGTCCCGCCGAAGAACGCCAGCGACACGGCGTAGCCGCCGCGCAGGTGGCAGGCGCCCGTCGGGGACGTCATGTAGCCGAGGGCCTGGGTGAACGAGGCGCGCGGGTCGTAGCCCGGGATCTCGAGACGCTTGACCGTCATGGAGTACCCGGGGCTCCCGCAGGACGCGGCCAGGCGGCCGGACCCCTCGGCCAGCCTGTCGCCGATCCCCTGCGCGGAGGGCCGTCATCCGGACGAGCTTCACGAGGGCGTCCGCCCGGCCGAAGCCGAGGTCCATTCCTCCGGTCTCGTCCGGCGTGATGAGGCCCATCTCGAAGAGCTCCATGGCGCAGGCCACGGTCCCGCCGTAGCTGATGGTGTCGATCCCGAGCTCGTTGCACCGGTAATTGGCCCGGGTGATGGCCTCGAGGTCGTAGATGTCGCAGACCGGCCCCATGAGGATGGTCGTCTCGTATTCGGGGCCCTCCCCTTTTTCGTCCGGGCCGCCCCTGCCGGGGATCGACGTGTGCCGCTGACAGCCGATGGGGCAGAGGTAACAGCCGCCGGCGCGTTCGAGGAAGGTCCTGGCGAGGGTCTCGCCGGAGATCCGGTCCGACGTCCTCGTCGCGGTGCAGGCTGTCCCGGAAGTTCCGGTGGGGGAGCATGCCGATGAGGTTGATGAGCTCGACGAGCCCGGCCGTTCCCAATTCCCTGAGGAGCCGCTTCGTGACCGGGGCCTGCTTCATGAGGTAGACGGCCTGGTCCAGGCCGGACTTGAACAGGTCGCGGTCCTTGATCGCGGTCTTTTCCCGGCCCGAGACCCGGACGGCCTTGAGCTTCTTGCTCCCGAACACGGCGCCCGGGCCGCAGCGGCCATAGACGCGGTTGCGGTCGTTGGCCACCGCCGCGATGCGGACGAGGTTCTCGCCGGCCGGGCCGATGCAGAGGACCTTGTACGGGTTCCCGGGCTCCGCGCCCTCGCTCAGCGCTTCGGTCGTCTCGTGGATATCCTTGCCCCAGAGAGGACCGGCGGGGATGAGCTTCGCCGCGCCCGGCCGGATGTCGAGCGTCACCGGCTCGGACGACCGCCCTTTGATGATAAGGACGTCGTGTCCGGTGGCCTTGAAGGCGTTCGCCCAGGTACCGCCGGAATTCGAGGTGCCGATGAACCCGGTGAGCGGCGATTTGAAGACCATGTGGCCGCGGCAGGACGTCGGGGCGTTGGTCCCGACGAGCGGCGAGGTCGCGATGACGACGACGTTGTCCGGACCGAGCGGGTCGCAGGCGGGGTCGACGGCGTCATAGAAGAGGCGCGTGGCGAGCCCGCGGCCTCCCAGGTAATCCCGGACGAGGTCCGGGTCGAGGGGTTTCGCCTCGACGCGCCCTTCCGTCAGATCGACCTCGAGGATCCTGCCGTGATAGCCGTACTTGGAGATATCGGACATCGTCGTATCACGCGCATTTTAGCACACAAAAGGCCCGGCCGCAGGCTGAAGCCTGCGGCTACCCTCCCCGTCACGAAGGGAAAGACGGCGATGACGTCGCCCTCCGCGAGCGGCGTATCCAATCCCTGGAGCGAGCCGATCGGCCGTCCCGTTCTTCATCACGATGACGAGCGGCTTGAGCGCCGTCCCCGCGAAGAGCTCGTCCCGGCGCCGGGGCGAATCCGCGAGGGCTTCGAGCATTCCCCGGATCGTGGCGCCCGCCGGAAAGGTCATGGCCTTCTCCCGCGCGTCGAAGATCTCCCTGAAGAACGCGAAGAACTTCACCTTGATGGTCATGCGCCGCCTCCGGGAGGATGGCGCTTCGCGGGATGGGCGGCCAGCGCCTCCGTCAGCGCTTCGAGGAGCCCGGGCGTGCCGTGCCGGAAGACCAGCGGCTCCGGGGAGCCGACCCGGGTCCGGAACTCGTCGAGGATGGAGTCCCGCACGACGCAGAGGCACCGGGCGCCATATTCGAGCGCCTTTTCGAAGGCCGGCCAGAGGCCTTCCCCGCCGAGCTCGAGCGGCCCGATCTCGTCGACGACAAGGACGTCGGCTCCGGAATCCCGGCCCAGGATGGCTTTGGCTTTCTCGAGGACCGCGGGGAAGAAATGCCACGGCCCGACGGACGGTCCATCCGCTTCCCCTTTATGCGCCAGGAACGGCAGAGACGTTCCGTCCTTCAAGTCGAAGAGATCGTAGCCCGGGCCGCGGCCGTCGTCCCGCCGCAGGACGCTCAGGAACCCCCCGACGTCGAGCCCCGACGCCTTCCATCGGGCCGAGGCCCCGGCGAGGAACGTGGTTTTTCCCGAATGCACGGGGCCGGTCAGGACGAAGAGCGATTCCCGGGTCCTCACCTGACCATGAGCCGCGATTCGTTGGTTTCGAACTGGATGGATTCGCCCGTCGGCCCGTTCGCCGTGACCCCGGAGACGGAGATGACCCCTTCGCCGGGCTCGAGGGCTTCGAAGACGAGGACGGCCAGGATCCCGCCGCCCTTGATCCCCTGGCCCGGCGTCGGGCTCGACAGCCCGATGGTGCAGGCGCCCGAGCTGTTGTCGATGTTGCTCAGGAACGGCACCTTTTCGCCGACCTTGCGGCCCAACCCGCCCTCGGTGACCTCCTTGAGCCTGGCGATCTGGGGGTTGAAGCCGAGGTTCACGGTCAGACTGCCGATCTCGAGCTCCGACCGGATCTCGACGCTGATCCGGAACTCCCGGCCCTTCGGGACCTCGAAGTTCGCCGGGTTGAGGACGACATAGCCCTTGCCCGGCACCTCCTCTTCGGGCGCGGGTTCTCCCTCGGGCTCGGCCTCGGCGATGTATTCCTCGTCGACGGGCTGGGCGTCGCCGCCGGACCCGCTCGACAGGCCCTCGACGTCCACCCAGAGCGGCCGGGAATCCTCCTCGGTCATGGGGACCGTGCGGATGATGTAGGGCGTGATGGTCAGGATGACGTCGGTCTGGTCGATGTTCTTTTCCGTGCTCGAGAAGAGGTGCCCGAGGACGGGGATGTCGCTGAGGCCGGTGATCCCGCTGAGGGACCGGCGCTCCTCGTCCTTGAGCAGGCCGGCCAGGAGGTTCGTCTCGCCGTCCTTGAGCCGGATGACGTTCTTGACCTCGCGGGTGGTGATGATGGGGATGTCGGCGATGCCCGCGCCCGAGATCGAGGTGATCTTGATCTCGAGCTCGAGGGTGACTTCCCGCTCGGTGTGGATGCGCGGCTTGATCTTGATGTCGATGCCCACGTCCTGATAGTTGTAGTTGACGATGGGCTGTTGGCTGACGCCGCCGGCCGCGAAGGGGGTGAACGTCGTCTGGGGGACCGGGACCTTCTGGCCGACGAGGTACTTGATCTCCTCGGAGCCGATCCCGCGGAGCCGGGGCTGGGCGATGATCTTGGTGTCGGCGTCGGTCTGGAGGAAGTTGAGGTAGGCCGTCGGCAGGCTGATCTGGAAATTGGTCGCCCTTGGAGAGGTCGAGGTCCTTCAGCCCGAACCAGCCGTCCTCGGGGATCGTGGTCCCGCCGCTGTAGCGGCCGCCGATCTGCTGTTGGTTGAGGTCGATCCCGAACTTCTGCATCTTGATGCGGGAGACCTCCATGATCTCGACGTCGATGATGACCTCGCCCTTGGACTTGTCCCAGGTCCGGAGGAGCTTCCCGGCCAGGTTCACGGCCGAGGGCGTGTCGCGGACGGTGATCGAGTTCAGGTTCTTGTCGACGATGATGCTCGGCGCCTTGTACTGGGTGCGGATCATCATGGCCAGCGAGTTCTGGACCTCCTGGGCGTTGAGGTTGGAGAGGTAGAACGTCCGGATGGCGTTCAGCTCGTACTGGAGGCGCTTCATCGGCTGGTCGGGGACGATGATGACGGTCTTCTCGTCGATCGGCCGGGCGAAGTTCTTGCTGGCGAGGCAGAGGAAGCTCACGGCCTGTTCGAAGCTCCGGTCCGCGAGGTCGATCGTCAGCGGGACGTCGCGGAACTGCTCGTCATAGAGGAAGTTCACCCCGGCGTGCTTGCCCAGGGCCTGGAAAATGGACCGGAGGGCGGCGTTGGTAAACCTCAGCCGGACCTTCTCGGCGTTGACCTTGAGCTTGATCGGAGCTTCTATGGGCTTTTCCTCGACCTTTGCGCCGAAGGCCTCCGGTTTGGCCGTGTACACCTCGAGCTCGGCCAGGAGGGCCCGGTTCATCGGATCGTAGGAGAGAGCTTTCTTATAGGCGGCGATGGCCTCTTCCCGCTTGTTCACTCCGGCCAGCTCCCGGGCTTGCTGGAGGGCGGCCAGGCCGGCCGACGTCCGGGCGCGCATGAGGGCCAGCCGATAGACGGCCTCCTTCGGATTTTCGAGGGACGCCTTTTCGTAATACCGGACGGCCTCGTCCCAATTCCTGTTGATCTCGGCTTCGTTGCCCAGGCGGTAGGTATGGCTGAGCGGGGCGCATGCCCAGAGAAGGGCGGCGACGAGGACCAACAGGATCGACTTTTTCATGACTGTTCTCCTTGAACGGGGACGCTCGTCCTCTTTCCGTCGGGACCTACGACCTCGATCCGGTCGGGGCCGATCTTGTCCACCTTCAGCCCGGGGACGATCTCTTCGCCCTCGACGACCGCAATGGTCTGCCCTTCCGAGATGATGAGGGCGACGATCTTATGGCCCGACGTCACCCAGCCGATATAGACGAGGTCGAGCACGGGCTCTTCGGGGACCGCCTCCGGCGAGCCCGCGAGGCCGGGCTCCTCCCCACCGGGGATGTCGGGGACCGCGACGGATCCGGTCGGGGCGACCGCCCGCCCGGGGCTGAAGATGTCCCTGATCGGGGCCGCGGGGTCGGCCGGGCGGGTCATGAGAAGGTCCATGCGGACGAGGGGCGGCGGGGCCGGCTTCTTCGCGGCGTCGGGCTTCTCCCCGGCGGCGACGCCGGCGGCGAGAAGGACCCCCGCGAGGACCGCGGCCGAAAGAGGAAAGCGCTCATATCGCATAATACGCCGCCAGCTCGATCTTGAGTTGCAGGATGGCCATGTCCGTGCCCGTGAACGGGAAATCGATCCGTTCGAGGGTCAGGAACTTCGGGGACCGCTCGACGACCGAGAGGAACCTCTTCAGCCCGACGTAGGTCCCTCCGAAGGTGAATCCCGCGACGACCTTCCTCATCTTCCCCTTGGCCAGGTCGCTGTACTTGTATGAGATCTGGGAGACGCGGATCCCGGCCTCGTCGAAGACGCGTTCGAGGTCGAGGCGGAGGTCCCTGATCTCGCGCGACTCGTCATAGAACCTTTCCGTCCGGAGCTTCGCGAGGTCCCGCCCCGCTTCCTCCCAACGGCCCGCTTCGACGGCCGCCGCGTCCCGCGCGGCTTCCGCCTCGACCAGTTCCGCGGCCCGGGCGCGGGCCGACGCGTCGGCCCGGCGGAAGCTCCTCACCTCGGCGCCCGCGACGAAGATGAGCGCCAGCAGGGCGAGGCCCGAGGCCGCGGCGAGGACGACGATCGTCCGCCGTTCCATTTCGTTCAGACGCCTAATGAGCTCTTTCATAGCTGAATGTGATCTCCGAGATGATCTGCCCCCGCTCGTCGGTCGTTTCGCCTTCCACACGGATCCTCGTGAACTTCCGCTCCGTGAGCCGGTCGACGAGGGCCAGGAGGTCCTCGAGGCTCCGGGAAACCACCTTGATCCTCAGGTCCACGGCGGATTCGCCGACGAAACTCGGGGCCAGGGACGTGACATAGCTCGATTCCGGGAGCGCGCCCTCGAGCTCGGACAGGAGGCCGGTCCAGGAGAAGGTCTTCCTCATGATGACGGCGTTGACGAGCTCGACCGTCTCCCGCTCGGCGTTGGCCACGGCCTCGGCCTTGGACCGGAACGCCCTCGTCGCGGCGCCGGCCTGGGCGATGCCGTCCTCGAGCCTGACGACCTCGGCCTTGGCCCTCTTGTGGGCAAGGCCGTACTTGACGGAGAGGAACACGGCCAGGGCCGCGAGCCCGGCCAGGATGAGGACCGAAACCGCGAACGCGGTCCGGTAGAAGCGCCTGTTCCGGAGGGGGCGCGTGGCCAGGTTGAGCCGGATCGTCTCCATGGTCTTCATGACATTTGTCCGTAGAGCGTCGAAAGGATGGACTTTTCCCGGCCTCCCGCCTCTCCGGGGACCAGGCTCCCCGTCTCGCGGACCGGCAGGGCCAACCGCCGTCCCAGCTCGGCGGCTACGTCGTCGCCGATCTCGGAAGGCGCCCGGAGCCAGACGGCGCGGACCTTCTTCCCTTCCTTGTCCTCGAGGAACATGGCCGTGTTCTCGATCTCCGTGACAAGCGCGTTGACCCGGCCGGCGAGCGGCGTCCCGGGCTCGCGTTCCAGGACGAACGGCTTCTGCCGGAAGAGCGCGGGCTCGGCGCCGACGACGGCCGTGATGCTCAGGGAATCGTCCTCGACGTCGACGACGAGGGCGTCCTCGCTTCCCGCGGGCAGGAGGCCGAGGAGGCTCAGCGACGGCAGGGTGACGTTCCCCGGGGCCAGCCCCGCGCGGATGAACACCTCTTCGTACTCCCGGACGACCTCCGGGCGGGCTACCGCGGCAAGGATGCGTTCCCCGTTCCCGGAGCCGATGCTCTGATAGGCGAAGCGGGCGTCTTCGGGGAGCTGGGGCATCATCTTGCCGATGCGCCAGCGGACGATCTGGTCCCGTTCCTTGTCGGACGCCGGGCACGACTCCAGCGGGAGAAGGAAGACCCGGGCGCAGAGCTCGGGGAAGAGGATGGCGGCGGTTCCCTGGCCCAGCCCGAGCTTCGCCATCCCTTCCCGGACCTTGGATTCGAGGAGGGCCGGGTCTCCGATGTTCGCCCCCTCGAACGCGGGGCGGACGGCGCCGTCCGGGAGCGCCATGATGAAGCGGCCGCCGACGCTCCTTTCGCGGGGGAAGACCCGGATCCCGGCGAGGGAGCGCGCGGCGACCTGGAATACGGCGTCGGGCAGGGGGGCTTCAAGGAATCGTTCCCTGACCCGGCCGAGGATCTTCGGCGTTTTCATTCGACGAACGTCACCTTGTTCAGGTCCTTGAGGCTCGTTGTCCCGGCCAGGACCTTGTCGATCCCGACCTCGCGCAGGAAGACCATCCCCTCCGCCTTGGCCTGCTTCCGGATCTCCGAGAGAGGCTTCTTCTCGAGGATCATCTCCCGGATGGTGTCGGACAGCTCGAGGATCTCGGCGATGGCCGTCCGGCCCTTGTAGTCCGGTGCCCGCGCATTCCGGACAGCCCTTCGGCTCGTAGAAGACGCGGCCCCGGTGGGCGGCCGGGTTCAGCCCCGACTCGGCGAGCACCTGGTCATCGTAATGCACCGGGACCTTGCAGGCCGGGCAGAGGACGCGGACCAGGCGCTGGGCCAGGATGCACGTTGAGGGCCGAGATGAAGCTGTACGGGTCGACCTGCATGTGGAGGAATCGGCCGATGACGTCGAAGACGTTGTTGGCGTGGACGGTCGTGAAGACGAGGTGGCCGGTCAGCGCGGACTGGATGGCGATCTGGGCGGTCTCGGGATCGCGGATCTCGCCGACCATGATCTTGTCGGGGTCGTGGCGGAGGATGGACCTCAGGCCGCGGGCGAACGTCAGCCCCTTCTTCTCGTTCACCGGGATCTGGGTGATGCCGTCGATCTGGTACTCCACCGGGTCTTCGATGGTGATGATCTTGTCCTCGGGGTTCTTGGATCTCGGTCAGGGCCGCGTAGAGGGTCGTCGTCTTGCCCGATGCCCGTCGGCCCGGTGACGAGGACCATGCCGTAGGGCTGGGTGATGTATTTCCGGAACTTCTTCTGGATCTCGTCGGAGAACCCGAGGAGGTCGAGCCGGAGCTCGGAGATGGCCTCGGTGATCATCTCCTTGTCGAGGATGCGGATGACCGCGTCCTCGCCGTAGATGCAGGGCATGATGGAGACGCGGAAGTCGATGGTCTTGTCCTTGATCTTGAGCCGGAACCGGCCGTCCTGGGGCACCCGGCGCTCGGAGATGTCCAGGTCGGACATGACCTTGATGCGGGAGATGATGGGCGCACTGGAACTTCTTGTCGATGGGCTCCATGGCCTCGCTGAGGACGCCGTCGATGCGGTACTTGATCATGACGGACTCGTCCTTGGACTCGATGTGGATGTCGCTCGCCCGCTTCTGGACGGCGGTGAAGATGATGGTGTTGACGAGCTTGATGATCGAGCCGTCCTGGTCGGCGAGCTTCTCGATGGAGATGACGTCCTCTTCCTCGCCGCCCTCCTTCTCGACGACCTGCATGATGAAGCCTTCGGTCGCGTCCCTGAGGACCTGGAGGGCCGTCTCGCTCTTGCGGAGGGCCTCCTGGATGGCCCGCCGCGAGGCGGCGAAGACCTGGACCTTCTTCCCGAGGAAGGACTCGATGGCGTCGATGGTGGCGATGTCGGAGGGGTCGGCGACGGCGACCTTGACCGAGGAGCCGTCGTCCTCGAGGGGGACGAAGTTCAGCCGGTACAGGAAATCCACGGGGAAGGACTGGATGAGGTCCCGGTCGATGGCGACCGTCTCGAGGTCGATGAACGGGACCCGGTAGCGCTCGGCGAGCTTCCGGACCTCCTTCTCCTCGGCCCGGATGAGGCTGTCGTGCTCTTCTTTTTTCATCGGGCCACCCGGATGATGTTGAAGATGGGCAGATAGACCGCCAGGAGCATGCCCGCCACGACGACGCCCCATGAAGATGATGACCAGCGGCTCGATGAGGGAGACGAGCGTATCGATCCTGGCCCGGACCCGCTCGTCGTAAAAGTCCGCGACGTCGGCCAGCATCCCCTGGAGGTTGGCCGAGGTCTCGCCGATGCGGACCATGTCCAGGGCCAGGCCCGGCATGACCTCGCGTCGAGGCCAGGGAATCGGTCAGGCTCTGGCCGTTCTTGATGGAATCGGGAAGGCCTTTCAGGTCCAGGGCCAGGGCGTGGTTGGGAACGGCCTGGGAGGCGATCCCGACGGCGGAGAGGAGCGAGATCCCGGCCTCGAGAAGGAGCCCCAGGGTCCGGCTGAAGAGCGAGGCGGCCGATTCCCGCCAGAGCATCCGGCCGTAGGGGATCCTGAGCTTGAACCTGTCGAAGGCGACGCGTCCCTCCTCCTTGCTCACCCACCGGAGGAACGCCAGGACGCCGAGGCCGACCGCGAGAAGGATGGGCACGATGAAGCGGCGGACGCCCATGGCGAGCGCGATGAGGGCCGTGGTCAGCGCCGGCATGTCGCTCTCGAAATCCTTGTAGAAGACGGCGAACCGGGGAAGGATGAAGTTGACCAGGATGCCGAGGAGGATGAAGGAAAAGACGATGAGCAGGGTCGGATAGACCAGGGCCGAGCGGATCCTCGATTTCGTCCGGGCGATGGTCCCGGCGTACTGGACGAACCGGCCGATCGTCCCGGCCAGGTTGCCGCTCTTCTCCCCGGCCATGAGGGAGGCCGTGTACACCTTGGAGAACCGGTCCTCGAACGGCATGAAGGCCTCCGAGAGGGATTTCCCGGAGCGCACGTCCTTCTCTATTTTGAGGAGGATCTCCTTGAGGCGGATGTCCGTGGCCCGGGCGGCCAGGGTCTCGATGCACTTGAGAATGGGGTAGCCCGCCTTGATGAGGGCCATGAGCTCCTGGTTGAACAGGATGAAATCCTTGGACCGGACCTTCCGGCCGAGGGCCCGCGTCCCGAGCCGGAGCTTCTTCCAGTCGCGGCCGACCGAGAGGACGCAGAGACCGTCCGCTTCGATGAGCCGGCGGCACTCGTCGCTCGACGCGGCCAGGACGGACCTGGAGAGAAGCCTCCCGTCCTCGGCGGCCAATCGACAGGTATAATAGGGCATCTGGAGGAATGTTAGGGCATCAGGCGGGCTTTGTCAAACGGCAGACCCGTCCGCCGGCGACCGCCCTTCCCGCCTCGAGAGGCGGGGACTGACGGGATTGACTTTGCCCGTGGATTGCCTTATTTTGAGTTCGTGAAGAAAGGGAGCCTCAAAGCACTGCCGATCGCCCTCGTCCTCATGGCCGGGGCGGCGGGCCCCGCCCCGCAGGACTTCCCGGAACAGAAGCCCAAGTTCGACTACATGAGCACTTTTCTCAGGGGAAGGAAACCGCTGGGGCTGAAAGAGGACGTCATCATGAAAAGACTCCTCAAACAGCCCCGGGCCAGCTGGGCGATCCGGGCGGGGTCTCGCCACATCCTGGACTAGGCTTCTTTTTTTTGCGATGCGGATTCAATTTTTTGGATGAAGACGAAATATTGGGCGGCCATCGTTGTGTTCCTGGGGCTCGTCGCGCTCAGCGCCCTCAACGTCTATAAGAACCTCACCTGGTCGGAGCCGACCGACGGCGTGACCTGGGGCGAGGGCCCCAACGGGCTCACCGCCCTCAAGGTCGCGGTCAATAGCCCGGCCTACCTGGCCAGCATCAAGAAGGGCGACATCCTCTACGCCATCAACAATATCCCCATCAAGACGAAGATCGACCTCGTCAAGACCCTCTGGATCGCCCGGGACGTGGACCAGAAGGTCAGCTACCAGATCGGCCGGGAGGGCGAGCTCATCACGCCCTCGTTCTACCTCCAGAAGAAGGGCGTGAACCTCATCTATTTCTATCTGGCCCTGGTCGGCCTGACGACGCTCGTCATCGGGCTCATCGTCTTTTTCAATTCCCGCCGCCGGCTGTCCCTGCCCTACGTCTATTTCTATCTCCTCTCGGCGGCCTTCTACGGATTCTATACGTTCTCCCCGACCGGCAACTTCGATCTCCTGGACAGCGTCTTCTATTGGATCGACCGGGTCGCCTTCCTCGCCTTCCCGCCCCTGCTCCTCCATTTCTTCATGATCTTCCCCCAGCGGAAGAGGTTCCTCAAGCGCCGGCCGACGATCCTCGCCGTCATCTATCTGCCGGCGGCCGCCCTCCTGGCGTTCCGCATCCTGTTCCATACGGTCCTCGCTCCGGCCTGGAACGACGCCGAGGCCCTCCGCTTCCAGGCCCGGCTCGAGCGCCTGGACCTTTTCCATTTCGCCCTGTTCACCCTCTTCACCCTGGCGACCGTCATCCACAGCTCTCGGCACCCGGCGAGCCTCTTCCTCAAGAAACAGCTCAAGTTCATCGTCACCGGGCTCAGCCTCGGGATCGTCCCCTTCACCCTGTTCTACGTCGTCCCCTTCATGGCCGGCCGGGCGCCCTCGACCCCGGCCGAGCTGACCGTCCTCCTCCAGGCCCTCATCCCCCTGACCTTCGCCTATTCCATCTCGCGCTACAAGCTGATGGATTTCGAGATCCTTCTCAAGAAGGCCGTCACGCTCATCATCTCGTTCTTCGTCATCTCCCTGGTCTATTACGTGGTCAGCTCCCAGACCCGGATCTTCTCCGAGTACCGGCTCAACGCCATCATCCTCGGCATCCTGGCCATCACCCTGGGGGCCGCCCTTTTCGGCCCGCTGAAAAAGCTCGTCCAGACGCTTCTCGACAGGGCCATCTACCGGAGGAGCTACGAGTACCGGAAGACCCTCCTTCTCATCAGCCGGGAGATCAGCCGGGAAAGGAACCTGCAGAACCTTTCGACCGCCCTGCTGGACTCGATCGCCAACGCCCTGTCCCTGCGGACCATCGCCCTCTACCTGGCCGACGAGGCCGCGCCGCTCGACGTTCCAGCTCCTCCGGAGCCGGGGCGGGGCGGACGCCGCCCCCCGGTCCCTCGTTTTCGACGAGGCCCTCTTCGAGCAGATGCTGCGGAACGATTACCTTTCGTATTACTCCGCCTCGGACCGGAGGGGCGCCCAGAAGAGGATCGAGCGCTTCATCCCCTTCGGCTTCTACCATGTGCTCCCGCTGAAGGTCGAGGAAAAGATCATCGGCTGTCTGGCCATGGGACGGAAGCAGGACGGCACCTATCTCACGAGCGAGGACTGGGAGCTCCTGACGACCATCTCCCCCTCCGTCGCCCTGGCCCTCGAGAACGCCTACCTCTACAGCCGGGAGAGCGTCCGGGCCCTGGAGATGCAGCGGCTCAAGGATTACAGCGAGAACATCATCGAGAGCCTGACCGTGGGCGTCGCCGTCATCGACCAGACGGGAGCCGTCATCGGCTGGAACCGCGTCCTCGAGGGCCAGTTCGGCCTGAAGAAGGCGGGCGTGCTCGGCGGGAAGCTCTCGGACATCCTCGGAGCGAGGAATTTCGCGGCCATCTTCCCCTCCGACACCCAGCAGGATTTCCGCCTCCTGTCGCGAGATCGGGCTGGAGCTTCCGGGCGGGGCGAAGCGGATCTTCGACATCGCCAGGACGCCCCTCCTCGACAACGCCATGAAGCCCTACGGGACCGTCATCGTCTTCGAGGACATCACCGAGAAGATCAGCCTCCAGCAGCAGCTCCTGACGTCGGAGAAGCTGGCCTCGATCGGGCTCCTCTCGGCGGGCGTGGCCCACGAGATCAACACGCCGCTGACGGGGATCTCGAGCTACGTCCAGATGCTCCAGAAGAAGCTCACCGACACCCACTACGCCCAGATCCTGGGGAAGATCGAGGCCCAGACCGACCGGGTCGGACGGATCATCAAGAACCTCCTGAACTTCGCCCGGAACCCCTCCGACTCCTCCTTCCACCGGGTCGACCTCAAGGAGAGCCTGGAGGAGATCATCTCCCTCATCGACTACAAGCTGAAGACCATGAACATCGAGCTCGAGCTCGAGCTCGCCTCCCTGCCGCCCGTCCAGGCCCAGGGCGAGCGGCTCCAGCAGGTCTTCATCAACATCATCCTCAACGCCCTCGACGCCATGCCCGAAGGCGGCAAGCTCCGGATCGAGCTCTTCCGGGCGGGCCGGGAGGCCGCGGTGTCCGATCACCGACACCGGGGCGGGGATCAAGCCCGAGCACCTGCCGCGCGTCTTCGACCCCTTCTTCACGACCAAGGGCGTCGGCAAGGGAACGGGGCTCGGCCTGTCCATCAGCTACGCCATCATCAAGGAGCACGAGGGCCGGATCCAGGTCCGGAGCGAGTCCGGGAAGGGTTCGACCTTCACCGTCTTCATCCCCTTCGACCAGCCCCGGCGCCGGACGGACGAGAACCCCGCGACAAGGAAATGACCATGGATCCCAAAGGCCTCCTCCACATCATCGACGACGAGCCCGTCATCCACGACGTCCTGGGCCAGCTGCTCGACGTCGGAGGGCTACGACATCGAGCCCTCCACCTCGGGCGAAGAGGCCCTCGCCAAGCTCGCCGACCGGACGTTCGACCTGACGCTCCTCGACCTCCTCATGCCCGGCATGGACGGCATCGAGGTCCTCCGGCGCCTCAAGAAGATCGACCCCGAGGCCGTGGTCATCATCATCACGGCCTACGCCTCGGTCGAATCGGCCATCGCCGCCATGAAGATGGGGGCCTTCGATTACATCCAGAAGCCCTTCAAGCACGACGACCTCCTCATGACCATCGGCCGGGCCCTCGAGCACAAGCGGCTCCGGGACGAGAACATCCGGCTCAAGGACGAGCTCCGGCGGAGGTTCGGGTTCGAGAACATCATCGGGAAGAGCAAGCCGATGCAGGCCGTCTTCGAGCTCATCAAGGCCGCCGCGCCGACCCGGAGCACGATCCTCGTCCAGGGCGAGAGCGGCACGGGGAAGGAGCTCGTCGCCCGGGCCATCCACGAGCACAGCGAGCGGGCCGAATTCCCCTTCGTCACCGTCAACAGCGGGTCCCTGCCGCCCGACCTCCTCGAGAGCCACCTCTTCGGGCACGTCAAGGGCGCCTTCACCGGGGCCGTGACCCTCAAGACCGGGCTGTTCGAGGCGGCCGACAAGGGGACGCATCTTCTTCGACGAGATCTCCTCGCTCAACCTCGAGACCCAGGCCAAGCTCCTCCGGGTCCTGCAGGAAAAGGAGTTCATGCGGCTGGGCGGCACGAAGACCATCAAGGTCGATGCCCGCATCATCGCCGCGACGAACACGGACATCGAGGAGCTCATCCGGCTGAAGACCTTCCGCAAGGACCTCTTCTACCGGCTGAACGTCATCAAGATCGAGCTCCCTCCGCTCCGCGACCGCAAGGAGGACATCCCCCTCCTGGTCAGGCACTTCATCGACGTCTACGCCGCGGAGAACCGGAAGACCATCGAGGGCGTGAGCGAGGACGTCTTACGAGATCCTCGACCGGCACTCCTGGCCGGGCAACGTCCGGGAGCTCGAGAACCTCATCGAGCGGGCGGTCGTCCTCTCCAAGTCGCCGGTCATCACCCGGGACACCCTGCCGCCCTTCTTCTTCAAGGACGAGGGCGCGGCCGACGAGGTCCCGGAATCCCCGGCGGGGACTCTCGACTTCAAGGAGAGGACCCGCTATTACCAGAAGAAGATCATCCAGACGGCGCTCCGCAGGACCAAGGGCGTCCAGAAGAAGGCCGCCCAGCTTCTCGGGATCAAGCCGACGACGCTCAACGAGATGATCAAGCGCCTCGAGATCGACACGGACGATCTATAAGGAGATCGCCGGCTCGGGACTCAGGGACATCCTGCGGACCCCGATGTTCTTTTGGAGATTGCGGCTCCAGCAAATCTGTGATATTACAACCAAGAAAAAAAGGATGTTCGAGCCGAAACAACCTCGCAGGTAGGCAAGATCAGTATGGAAGGTCATGTCGACGAGTTAGCGGGAGCCGTCAATACGCCGACGGATAGACCGGATATTGATCCGGATAAGGATTTAGCTATGGACGAAAATCAATGTAAGCAGCATTCAGCGATAAGATCCATATTACTTCACTTAATTCCTGGAATACCGATCATCGCAGGCTTATTTTTATTTTCTCAGCCTTTCTTCCCCGGATCATTTGGCATAGATATCGAGTTGCGGGTCGTATTCGGATTCACTCTATCCCTATTGATCGCTCTTATCCCGGTTCAATTGGGGATCCTGTTTTATGCAGGTAAGAAGCTTAACGGGAGACTGTCGCTGAAAGGCGTTGTCGGTTTTACGGAAAAGAGCCCTTTGAAGAGCTACCTGATATTTGTCCCTCTTTTGCTGGTTTATGCGATACTGTTATTCGTCCTTGTATCCCCTCTTTTAACTCCCTCTATTACCGAAGCCCTGTTTGCGTGGTATCCACAGGAATACAATCTTCAAAACATTATGGCTCATCCGGGAGACCTTTCCGGCCATGAGGGAATATATCTGCTGCTGGGCTTATATATACTCGTTAATGGAGTTCTGGGTCCGCTTGTCGAAGAACTCTATTTCAGGGGCTACCTCCTGCCGCGCATGAATGGATATGCAGGGAGATGGTCCCCGGCTCTAAACATAGCCCTTTTTTCGCTATACCACTACTTTTCTCCTTGGGAGAATCCCATCAGGATTTTGGCCTTCCTTCCGCTTGGTTACCTTGTATCGAAAAAGAGAGATATCCGATTCGGTATTTTGGTTCACGTTCTGATGAATACCGGCGGTGGTTTATTCCTGCTCGCCCGAATACTGGCTTGATACATGAATGTCATGGATAAGCGTACTATTACGGAAACAATAATTGCTTTGGAGATAGCAGCTCTCGATGCATGGCACAATGGTAATCCTTCTCCCTATGTTTAATACACCATTCATTTATTAGATTGCTTATGGATAAAATATTGACATTCACTGACAGACAAGCGTTCCGGGAATGGCTTGGCAAGTATGGTACAGTGAGCGATGGCATATGGTTACTTTTTAGTAAAAAAGGGAAATTTGTCACACTCTCTGCCGCCGATGCATTGGAAGAGGCGCTTTGTCACGGATGGATAGACGGACAAATGCAATCCCTTGATGATATTACATACAAAAAGTATTTTGCGCAACGTATACCTAAAAGCAAATGGTCTGTTAAAAACAAAAAGCTGGCACAAACTCTTATGGGAAAGGGCTTAATGACCCAGCAGGGTTTAGAAGCCATAGAACGTGCCAAGAAAAACGGTTCATGGGATAATGCTAAACGTATCCTTATTAACGATGAACAAATAGAGATGTTTAAGGAAATCATTCAGCCATATGAGTCTGCTTATACCAATTTAATGGCTATGTCGCATTCGATACAGCGTACATATACTGGATTTTATCTTGATGCCAAATCTGACAAAACCCGTCAAAACCGACTGGAAAAGATTATTGACAGACTTAATAGAAATTTGAAGCCAATGTGAAATTGGAGACACAATACCAATTTCCCTTTTCCAGGGGGAACTGACGGAATTGGGAAATTGGTATTGTGTCTCCAATTAGGGAGAGACGAAGAGGCGTCAGTCGAACTTCCCCGGGACGGCCTTGTCGGGATTGATGCGGACCTTGGAGGGCTTGCCGTTGAGCTTCAGGCGGAAAGTGGCGCTCTCCGAATCCACGACGACCTTCTCCCTGTGGACCGTGATGCCGCTCTGCCATTCGATCCACAGCGGGAAGACGAAGACCCCTTCGGTCTGATGGACGTCGACCCGGAGCGTCTCCCCGGTCCCGTCCGGCTCCACGGCCCAGGAGGTCCGGACCTTGGGAAGCTCGTAGGAATAGAACCAGCCCTCGAAGAACGGCCCCAGGTCCCGGCCCGAGGCCTTTTCCAGCCCTTCCCGGAACTGGCCGGTCCGGATGGCGGTGTACTTGCGGGACTCGAACAGCTCCTTCAGGCCCCGGAAGAAGACCTCGTCCCCGAGCAGGTCGCGGAGCATGTTCAGGGCCAGGGCCGCCTTGTCGTAAACGATCGCCTGGTAGGCGCTGAAGTCGAAGAAGCTCAGCCGTGAGCCCAGCATGATGGGCCCCTTGACGGACTTCTTCTCCGTCCACTGGGAGAACTTCTTCAGGATCGAGGCGTAAACCTCCTCGCCGTAGCGCTTGCGGAGGTAGAAGGCGGCGGCGAACTGGGCCATGCCTTCGCTGAGCCACTGGTCCCGGTAACCGCCCCAGGTGACCCCCTGCCCCCACCACTGATGGGCGATCTCGTGGGCCATGAAATACTCTTTCCAGCGCGAGAGGTCGACCGGGCTGTTCCCGGGGGCGCCGAGATGCCGGTCGCCGAAGAATGGAAGCTCGTTGAGGACGATGAAGGCCGCCGGGCTATGGCCGCCGCCGTCGGGCCAGAGCCTCTGGACCACGCTCAGCCCTTCATAAGGATAGGGACCGAACCACTCGATGTAGCTCCTGAGGATGTCCCGGGCCTCGTCGAAGTAGGCCTTCCTCTGGGGGACGATCTCCACCGAGCTGATGGCCCGGAGGGGGATGGGGTCGGTCCCTTCCTTGAGCTTGTTGAACTTGCCGACGATGAAGGACAGGTATTTCACCGGCTGGCTCGTGCGGTACGTGTACACGGTGTTCCCCAGGTTCCTGATCCCGGACACTTCCCCGGTGTCCTTCACCCGCCCCGTGGCGACCAGCTCGCCGTTCGAGACGCACTGGAACTCGGGAGGGATGATGACCCTGAGCTCCGAGGTGAAATAGTCCTCGGTCGTGGGCCCCGGATACCAGAACGAGGCATGGGTGTAGAACGAGGTCCTGTACCGGGGCTGGAACGTGAAGCGGTTGTCCCCGGGCGACGACTGGCCGACGACGTCGCTCGTCGGCGGGGCGGGAAGGAGCTTGCCCCGATAGAGGATCTCGAGCTGGAGGGGCGTGTCGCGGGACCCGGGCTCGACGAAGTAGACGTACAGGAACTTCCGCCCCTTGTCCACCGTGTAGAAAAGGTCCCTCTTCTTTTCGTCGAGGACGCGCAGGATCTCGAGATCGGGGTTGAACCGGAACTTCATCCCTTCCACGCCATCGGACTTGGGCGCGACCCGGATCACGGCCTTCGCCGAAAGGTAGGACTGGGCCGGATCGAATTCCACGTCGATCCGATAATGCTGGACGTCGGTCCTCTCGCCCACGCTGATGAACATCCGGCGACCCTTCGGCTCATCTTCGTCCTGGGGGGAATAGAGGCTGACGATCCTCTCCTTGCCCCGGTCGTAGAGGTTGACCTCTTCGTCGGAGAAGGGATAGAAAACGTAGGTCAGCGCGCCCGTGCGGGCGGTGGCGAACTCGAAGACGGCTTCATCGCCCTGCGGGAGGAAGGAAAGCGTCTCGCCCGAAAGCGAGTTCTGGATGGTGAAGGAGCGGGGATAAGCGGCGGCGAAGATCGCCTCGGCCTTGTCCGTCTCGGCCTGGGGGATGGGGGGACCGGGCCGCGGCCCTTCCCGGCGGATCTCGACGTGGGTGTTGTAGAAGGTGTCGGAGCATCGGACATAGGCGTAGCTGATCCGGTCCTCGATGACCTGGCTCTTGTAGATGAGACTGAGCTGGTGCCGCTCGACCGGATCGGAGGGCGCGAACCGGACACGGCCCCGGCCGATGACGATGAAGGCCGTCTCGAGCCCGGGGACGTTGTCATGGAATATCGTCGCGTCGCCGAATGAGATGCGGATGTCGGCGTGGGCGATCTCGACGCCGGAGACCCGCTCGGCCCCTTCGGGCGGAAGCACGACCCTGAAGAGCCTGTCGAGGCTTCCGGTGACGTCCTTTCGGACGATCTGCCAGCGGCCGTCGGCTTTCGCGAGACCCAACTGCCAGGTCTGGACGATCGCCGAATAGGAGCTCCTGAAGAGGACCTGGAGGAAGGCCCTGGCCTCGCCCGGCACGTCCGTCTGCAGGCCCGCCGACCTGGACACGACGGACTCCATGCCGAGCCCCTCGAAGATCGAGGCGAGGATCTGACCCTCCCGTTCCCGGATATCCGGCGCGAACGCTTCGAGGTAGCGCGGGACGTCGTTCGATTCGAGGGCGTCGCGGAATTGTCCGATGAATTCCTCGGCGGTCGGCTCCTCACAGCGGCTCGGGAGAGGAAGGACCGAAAGGACGGCCGCAAAACACAGGAACAAGCTTCGTCGCATCATTGGATTCGCCGTCGAGACCAATTGCAGTATTCGTGCCAGAGGTGATGTCGGGAACAGGCGGTTGAATACGCCCAATGACGTTTACAAAACGTAAATGTTATTTACGTTTTCGGCTCACTTTTTGACGGTTCTACCCAGGACCGCTTCGACGTCGCTGACCTTGCCGGCGAGACGGCCTTTGGCCCCTTCCCGGTCGTCGATGGAGACGCGGGTCATGACGCGCGGAAAATCCCGGCGCATCCTGAGATGGCATTCCCTGATCAGCCCGAGCACGGCGTCCCACTCCCCCTCGACGAGGGTCCCCATGGCCGTCAGCTGGTAGGGCAGACCGCTCCGGTCGATGATGTCGATGACCGCGGCGACCGGACCGGCCAGCTCCTCCCTCCCGCCGACGGGGACGACGCTGAATTCGGCGATCATGGCTTCGCCTCCTCCTTCTTCATGCCTTCCTTCTTGATATATTCTTCCCAGGTCACGAAGCTGTGGTAGAAGATGCTAGTCCCCCTCGTCGATCCCGCGGGTGATCTCGGTGATGTGGGACGTCGAGGCGCCGAAGGCCTCGACGGCGAAGACGACCGCCTTCTCGGGATCGATGTTGTTCCCGCAGGTGTAGATGTCGAGGGCGCCGTAGCCGAACTCGGGCCAGGTGTGGGTGGAGATGTGCGATTCGGAGATGACGACGACGCCGCTCACGCCGTTCGGCGGGAAGCGGTTGAAGGAGATGGACCAGACGTGGGCGCCGGCGATCTCGGCGGCCTTGACGAGGATCTGCTGGACCTTCTCGACGCTGCCGATGATATTGGGGTCGCAGCCGGAGGCCTCGACGATATAGTGATGACCGATCGACGCATGGATCAATTTGGTCATGATTTTCCTCCCAGGAACGGGCTCTAAATCGATTATGTCACAACTCCGTTGAATCTGTCAAGACATCGATTCAGCCGGGCGTCTCAGACGGGCAGGCGCTTGTCTTCCTTGATGACGTTGAGGACAAGGTGGGTGACCGTCCGGTCGACGTGGGGAAGCGAGGTGACCTTCTTGATGAACCCGTTGAGGTCCTCGCGGTCGGTGAAATAGCCGATGATGAACGAGTCCCATTCCCCCGTGACGTCATAGACGGCCGTGACGTGGGGGTCGTCGGCGATCTTCTGCTGGGTTTCGAGCAGCTTCCCCTGGGAGATGCGGACGGCGACGATCGCCGCGAGATGGAGGCCGAAGTAGGCGGGGTCGACGACCGGCACGTACCCCTTGACGGCCCCGGCGGCCTCGAGCTTCTTGACGGCGTTGATGACGGCGGTCGCCGAGCTCCCGACGTCCTTGGCGATCTCGCGGAAGCTCTTTCGGGCGTTCCGGTTCATCGCGCGCACGATCTTCCTGTCGAGCTCATCGATCATCATCGGCCTCCTTGCGGCTGGTATTCCATTGTCTATTATTATAGACTTCTGAATGTCAATTGCAACTATTATTTAAATAATTATTGACAAATGCTTTTTACAACGCTAATATTTAACAAAATTAAGCATTTCGCGATGGAGGAAGAACATGCCTGAAACGGAAAGAAACGCGATCAAGGCCTTCGGCTGTACGACGGAGCAGGAGGTCCTGGACATCGTCCTGGCCCCGGAAAACGGGATCGAATTCGTCCGGGTCATGTTCCCGGACATCCTCGGCCGGCCGATGGATTTCTCGTTCCCGAGCTCGGAGCTCGACAAGGCCTTCAAGGAAGGCAAAGGGTTCGACGGCTCGTCGGTCGAGGGATTCGTCCGCATCGAGGAGAGCGACCTCGTCATCAAACCCGACCCGAAGACGTTCCGCCTCCTCCCCTGGGAATACAAGGGCTTCGAGGACCAGGTCCGGTGGCGGGAGGCGGTCATGTTCGGGGACATCCTGACACCCGACGGCGAAGCCGTACGAGGGCGACTCGCGGGCCCGGCTGAAGAAGGCCCTCGCGAAGGGCCGGGACGAATTCGGCTTCGACGACTTCAAGTGCGGGCCGGAGCTCGAGTTCTTCATCTTCCCGGACGACCGGACCGCCGCCCCGACCGACGAAGGCGGATATTTCTTCTCCGGCCGCTACGGGGAGATTCGCAAGGAGATCCAGCTCCTCCTGAAGAAGATGGGCATCGAATCCGAGTACGACCACCACGAGGCCGCCAACGGCCAGCACGAGATCGACCTGAAGTACGCGAGCGCCCTGGAGATCGCCGACACGGCCATGCTCTTCCGCTACATGGTCAAGAAGGTGACCCGGATGCACGGCCTCTACGCGACCTTCATGCCCAAGCCCATCAACGGCCAGAACGGGAGCGGCATGCACGTCCACCAATCGCTCTGGAAGGGAGGGAAGAACGTGTTCTTCGACCCGAAGAGCCCTATCCACCTGTCCGAGACCGCCGTCCGCTACGTGGCCGGCCTTATGGCCCACGCCCGGGAGACCTCGGCCGTCTTCAGCCAGTGGATGAACTCCTACAAGCGGCTCATCGAAGGCTACGAGGCCCCCGTTTACATCGCCTGGGGCCAGAAGAACCGGTCGGCCTATATCCGCGTCCCCGAATACCAGCCCGGAAAGGAGCATGCGACGCGCATCGAGCTCCGGTGCCCGGACCCGGGATGCAACATCTATCTCTCCTTGGCCGTCATGCTGACGGCGGGGCTGGCGGGGATCGGCGGGAACACCGCCCTGCCGGAGGCCGTCGAAGAGAACATCTACCATATGAGCAACGCGCAGCAGAAAAAGCGCGAGATCCGGACCCTTCCTCGGAACCTCCAGGAGGCCGTCCGGCTCATGGAGAAGAGCGACCTCATGAAGGACGCCCTCGGCGATCACATCTTCGAGAGGTTCCTCGCCAACAAGAGCCGCGAGATCGAAGAGTACGACAAGAACGTCTCCGGAGACTTCGACAAGCGGGTCAGCGACTACGAGATACGAAAATACTTGCCGATGCTCTGAGGCGGGACTATAATAACGGCGCGACGGGGAGGGTGCGAACCATCCTCCCGTCGACGCCTATGGCCAGCCTGAACGAGATCACGGCCCTGCTCGGTGGAATGAGCCTGACGCCGGGAGTCGGGTCCGGGACCGAGTGCACGAAGATCTTCGCTTCGGACCTCATGAGCGACGTGCTCGCTTACATGGAACCCGAGTCCGTGCTCCTGACGGGCCTGGCGAACTCCCACGCGGTCCGGACCGCCTGCCTGCTCGACGCCACGGCCCTCGTCATCGTTCACGGGAAACGGCCCGACCCGAGGCCTTGGACGAGGCCCGGGCCCACAATCTGCCCATTATCACGACGGGGCTCTCCATGTTCGATGCCTGCTCCAGGATCTTTTCCTGTTTCTCGGGATCCAAGCGATGACCGGGAAGACCGCGTTCCGCCAGGGGTTCGCGCTCCGGGGGGGCGATTTCACGAAGGCCGGCCAGGCGTCCTGCGAGGTCAAGGAGCTCCTCAAGGAGATCGGCCTCGACCCGGCGACGGTGCGCCGCACCGCCATCGCTTCCTACGAGGCCGAGATGAACGTCATCATGTACGCCCGCAGGGGGCGCCTCGACCTGGCGGTCACTCCCGGCCGGGTCGTGATCGTCGTCGAGGACCGCGGCCCCGGCATCCCGGACGTCCCCCTGGCCATGACCGAGGGTTATTCGACGGCCACGCCGGAGATGCAGGAGCTCGGATTCGGCGCCGGCATGGGGCTCCCCAACATCAAGAAGAACACCGACCGCCTGAGGATCACCTCGAAGGTCGGACACGGAACGCGGCTCGAGATGACAATCCTCGCGAACGGGAGCAAGCCATGACGGAGACGAACCGCCACGCCCTGAACATCGACACCGCGAAATGTATCGGCTGTGTCCATTGCCTGACCGCCTGCCCGACCCGGGCCATCCGCGTCACGAACGGGAAGGCCCGCATCATCGATGAGCTGTGCATCGATTGCGGAGAGTGCCTCCGGTTCTGTCCCGCGGGACGCCATCGCGGCCCAAACGACCTCCTTCGCCGACCTGAAGTCGTTCCGCTTCAAGGTCGCCATCCCGGCGACGGTCCTCTACGGCCAGTTCGACAATTCGACCCTGCCCAACGCGATCCTTTTCGCCCTGCGCCGGATCGGGTTCGACTATGTCTACGAGCTCAGCACCATCTGCGAGCTCAACAATGCCGCCATCGCCAAGTACATCGACGATCACCCCGGGCCCCGGCCGCTCATCGCCTCGACCTGTCCCGTCGTCGTCCGCCTCATCCAGCGCCGCTATCCTTCGCTCTGCGACCTGATCGTTCCCATCGAACCGCCCCGGGAGATCGCGGCCAAGATCCTGAGGGCCAACCTCCCCCGCCTGCTGAAGGTCCCGGCCGCCGATATCGGTATCATCCACATCACGCCCTGCCCGGCCAAGATGGTCTCCATCAACCACCCCGCGACGATGGAGCGGTCCTGGCTGGACGGCGCCGTCTCCATCCGGGACATCCACGGACCGGTCCTCAAGGCGATGCGCCAGAGCCGGAAGGACACCGTCATCTGCCAGCTCTTCCCGGAGACCATCTTCAGCGGGATCGGCATGGGCACGGCCCTTTCGGGCGGGGAGACGCGGGGGCTCAAGAACCACCGGACGGTCGCCGTGTCGGGCGTCCGGGACACGATCCGCGTCCTGGACCAGGTCGAGATGGGCAGGCTCAAGGACGTGGACCTGCTGGAATGCACGGTCTGCCCGGACGGCTGCGTCGGCGGGCCCCTGGCCGTCGAGAACCGGTTCCTCGCGAAGAGCCGGATCCTGCGGCTGGTCAACACGCTCGGGGAGCGGACGGTGGTCGACAGCTCCGACATGACCATGCTCTATCACAAGGATTTTCTGTCGTTCCGGCACCCCGTGCCGGCCGGTCAAGGCGCCGCCGCTCGACGCCGACCCGGCGCGGGCCATCCGGAAGGCCCGGCGGCGGACGCGGATCTTCAAGAAGCTCCCGCTCAAGGACTGCGGGGCCTGCGGCGCCCCGGACTGCCGGAGCCTGGCCGACGATGTCGTCCGCGGCCAGGCGGACCTCGCCGACTGCCCGTTCATGAGGGAGGAGAAGCGATGAATCTCGCGGAACTCGTCGAACGTCTCGGACCTCACGATCTACACGGGCCGGGACGAGCTGGCCCGGACCGTCGGCGGCGGCTATGCGGGCGACCTGTTGAGCGACGTCATCGCCCACGGCCGGAAGGACCAGGTCTGGGTCACCATCCAGATCCACCCCAATATCGTCGCCGTCGCCGTCCTCAAGGAGCTCGCGGCGATCGTCGTCGCCAACGGCCGCGAGCCCGCCGCCGAGACGGTCGACCGGGCGCGGAAGGAGCAGGTGCCGATCCTCGGGACGACGCTCACCGCGTTCGAGATCGCCGGGAGGCTCCACGGGCTCGGGATCCGCGGCGATGAACTCATGGCGCTCAGGCGGTTCCGGGCCGACCTCCACATCCACACATGCCTCTCGCCGTGCGGCGAGCTCGACGATTTACCCCCGCCGGATCGTCGAGCGGGCCCTCGAGGCCGGGACTGGACATTATCGCCGTGACCGATCACAACACCGCGGAAAACGCCGCGGCCACGGTCCGCGCCGCGACCGGAACGCGGCTGACGGTCCTTCCGGGCATGGAGATCGCATCCGCGGAGGAGGTCCACGTCCTGGGCCTGTTCGAGACCTTGGACGACATCCTTCCCGTTCAGGACGAAGTTTTCCGAAAGCCTTCCGGACGTCCCTCCCCTGGCCCCGTTCGTCCAGGACCAGGTGATCGTCGACGCGGAGGACGGCGTCACGGGCTTCAGCCCGCATTTCCTCATGGCGGCGACGCGGCTCGACGTCCGTGAGATCGTCGACCTCATCCACCGACGCGGCGGGCTGGCGATCGCGGCGCACGTGGACCGTGCCGTCGTTCAGCGTCATCTCCCAGCTCGGCTTCGTCCCGCCCGACCTCGATCTCGACGCCCTGGAGGTCTCCCCGCTCATGACGTTCTCCGAGGCCCGCGCGGGTCTCGTGTTCGGGAGCCGTCTCCCCCTGGTCCGCTTCTCCGACGCCCACAGGCCCGAGGAGATCGGCCTGGCGTCGACCGCGTTTCGGCTGGCGGCCCCGCGGCTCGAGGAGATCCGCAAGGCCCTCCGGAACGCCGACGGGAGGAGGGTCTGCGAGCCATGATGGAGGACCTGTCCCTCCACGTCCTCGACATCGCCGAGAACGCGGTCGCCGCGGGAGCGACGCGCATCACCATCCTCGTCAACGAGAACGAAGCGCGGGATCTCCTGACGATCCGCGTCTCGGACAACGGGCCGGGGATGACGAAAGAGGCCGCCCGCCGTGCGCTCGACCCGTTCTTCACGACCAAGGACAAGCGGACCGGCCTCGGCCTCCCCCTCCTGGCCCAGGCCGCCGAACAGTGCGGCGGCGGAGTGACGATCGCGGCGCCTCCCGGGCGAGGGGTCAGGATCGTCGCCCGATTCCGCTGCGGCCACGTGGACCGCCCGCCGCTGACGAACATGCGGGCGACGATGGAAGTCCTCGCCGTCGGCCATGCGGACATCGACTTCCGTTACCGCCACCGGCGGAACGGACGGACCTTCCAATTTTCGAGCCGCCGCTCCCTCGCGGGCTCCGGCACGCCCGGCCCGACGGACCCGGCCGTCCTCCGCCGCCTTCGGAACGAGCTCCGGGCCGGGCTCGCAAGGATCGGGCGGACGTAGATCGGCGGGGGCTTTCTCCGCTTGACAAAGGCGATTTCGTTCTGTTATAAATCTCTTCATATTTTATGGGCGATGATCATATCGTATCGGGTGCCTTATTAGAGCTCGAAGCTTCGTCAGCCGTCCCAAGCGTCCGCGCCTGTTTCCCCGTTCCGGGCCGTTCCCCGCACGCCCGGCGGTTCGCTTGGTTATTTCCCGTTATCCCGTAAGTCGATAATTCGTCTTGACAGGAGGGAAGAGCTTGACCGCCAGCACGGAGAAGATCACGTCCATCATCGACAAGCACGGAGGCCTCCGAAAGAACCTCATCGCAACGCTCCTGGACATCCAGGCCGAGTACAATTACCTCCCGCCTGAATCGCTGCGCCAGGTCGCCGGAGCCTTGGACATGCCCCTCATCGACATCGTCGGCGTGGCCACGTTCTACCGGGCCTTCAGCCTCACGCCCCGGGGAAAGCATACATGCCTGGTCTGCATGGGCACGGCCTGCCACGTCCGCGGGGGGCCGAAGGTCCTCGAGGAGTTCGAGCGACAGCTCAACGTCGTCGAGGGGCAGACGACGGCGGACGGCCAATTCACGCTGGAGACCGTGGCCTGCCTCGGATGCTGCGCCATCGGGCCCGTCGTCCAGATCGACGGCAACTTCCACGGCCACACCTCCATCCGGAGCGTCCGCCAGATCCTGAAGCGGTATCAGAAGCCGGAGGCGGCGGAAGCCAAGCCCGAGGCGACCAAGCCCAAGGGAACGAAACGGGCCAAGGCCGGGGCCCACTGACCGGGATTTTCGGGTCAATTTTCGGAAGAAAGGACACCTGATGCCTGAAAAGAAAAAACTGAATATCCAGGACCTGGCCAGGATCCGGGACAAAACAAAGGCCATGATGGCGATCCGGGAGAACGAGGGACGGGCAAAGATCACGGTCCACATGGGAACGTGCGGCATCGCGGCCGGAGCCCGCGACGTCATGGACGCCCTCCTCGACGAGATGCAGAAGCACAAGGTCAAGGACGTCATCGTGACGACGTCCGGGTGCGCCGGGCTGTGCAACCGGGAGCCGATGGCTACGGTCGAGCTCAAGGCGCGGCCGCCCGTCAAGTACGCCGACCTCACTCCGGAAAAGATGAGGCAGATCCTCGTTAAACACGTCCTCGGCGGCCGCCTCATCGCCGAGTATGCCCTGGCGATCGGCAGCGAAACGATGTACTGAGGGGGATCCTTGAAACATCATCGAACTCACGTATTGGTTTGCGCCGGGACCGGGTGCGTTTCCTGCGGGTCTTTCGGGATCAAGGACGCCCTCGAGCAGGAGATCCGGAAACGGAAGCTCGAGGACGAGGTCCTCGTCGTCGCGACGGGCTGTAACGGTTTCTGCGAAAAGGGCCCGATCGTCATGGTCCATCCCGACGGCATCTTCTACCAGCAGATCAAGCCCGAGGACGTCCCCGTCCTCGTCGAGGAGCATTTCCTGAAGGGACGGCCCGTCAAGCGCTTGATGTACGTCCCGCCCGAGGAAACGGAACCTGTCCCGAAGATGAAGGACATCGAGTTCTTCAAGCACCAGCGGCTCATCGTCCTCCGCAACCGCGGCCGGATCGATCCCGAAAAGGTCGAAGAATACATCGCTTTCGACGGCTACGAAGCGATGGCCAAGGCGCTCGCGGAGATGACCCCCGAGGAGATCGTCGCCGAGATCGACCGTTCCGGTCTCCGGGGCCGGGGCGGGGCCGGGTTCCCCACGGGCAAGAAGTGGGCGGCCGCCCGCCGGGCGAAGGGAACGCCGAAATACCTCATCTGCAACGGCGACGAGGGGGATCCGGGGGCCTTCATGGACCGCTCCGTCCTCGAGGCCGATCCCCACGCCGTCCTCGAGGGCATGGTCATCGGCGCCCGGGCCATCGGAGCCGAGAAAGGCTTCATCTATATAAGGAACGAATACCCGCTGGCTCTGAAGCGCGTCGAGATCGCCATCCGTCAGGCGCGGGAGGCGGGCCTCCTGGGAAAGGACATCCTCGGGACCGGGTTCGATTTCGATATCGAGATCGTCCAGGGCGCCGGCGCGTTCGTCTCGCGGCGAAGAGACCGCCCTCATCGCCTCCGTCGAAGGGCGGATCGCGGTCCCGCGCCAGCGGCCGCCCTACCCCGCCCAGCACGGGCTTTGGGGGAAGCCGACGGTCATCAACAACGTCGAGACCTGGGCCACCGTCCCCAACATCATCCGGCGCGGCGCGGAGTGGTTCTCCGGCCTGGGAACGAAGACGAGCAAGGGTACGAAGATCTTCTCGCTGGTCGGCAAGATCAACAACACGGGTCTCGTCGAGGTCCCCATGGGGATCACGCTCCGGGACATCGTGTTCGGCATCGGCGGCGGCATCCCCGACGGCCGGAAATTCAAGGCGGTCCAGATCGGCGGGCCCTCGGGCGGATGCATCCCGGCGAAGCTCATGGACCTCGCCGGTCGATTACGAGAGCCTGACCGAGGCCGGGTCCATGATGGGCTCGGGCGGCATGATCGTCATGGACGACAAGACGTGCATGGTCGACGTGGCCAAGTACTTCCTGAACTTCCTCCGCGACGAGTCCTGCGGCAAGTGCGTCTCCTGCCGGGAAGGCACGCAGAGGATGTGGGAGATCGTCCGGGACATCACCGAAGGCAAGGGAAAGAAGGGCGACCTCGATGCTTCTGGAAGAGCTCGCCTGGGCCTGCAAGGACGCGTCGATGTGCGGCCTCGGGCAGACGGCGGCCAATCCCGTCCTCTCCACGCTGCGATATTTCCGCGACGAATACGACGCCCACATCGAGAAGAAGCACTGCCCGGCCGGCGTCTGCAAGAGCCTCATCCGCTACGCCGTCATCCCCGAGAAGTGCACGGGCTGTCTGGCCTGCAAGAACTCCTGCCCGCAGGACGCCATCCGCGGCGTCCTCAAGGGCGTCCACATCATCGAACATGAGAAATGCATCAAGTGCGGGGCCTGCCTCGAAGCCTGCCGGTTCGAGGCCGTCGAAACCCAGCGCGACGAGGCCATCGCGATCGTGGAGGAGCCAGCATGATCACGTTCAAGATGAACAACCTCGAGGTCCAGGCGGAGGAAGGGCTCGACGCTCCTCGAGACGGCCAAGTTCTACGGGCTCGAGATCCCCGACCTCTGCCACAATGCAGGGGCTGAGCGCGTACGGCGCGCTGCCGGCTGTGCCTCGTCGAGATCGGCGAGGGCCCGCGGGCCAAGCTCGTCACCTCCTGCACCTACCCGGTCGAGGAGGGGCTCGTCGTCCGCACGGACACGAAGCGGGTCGTCGACGCCCGGCGGATGATGATCGAGCTGATGCTCTCGACGGCCCCCAGCTCCAAGAAGCTCCAGGACCTGGCCTCGAAGTTCGGGGTCACCCGCAGCGGTTCAAGCCCCGCAACGAGGAGTGCGTGTATTGCGGCCTCTGCGTCCGGATGTGCGACGAGCAGATGGACGCCCGGGCCATCGGGTTCCAGAACCGCGGCCACAAGCGGAAGATCTCGACGCCGTTCGACATCCGGTCGGAGGACTGCCGGCTGTGCGGCGCCTGCATGTACATCTGCCCGGCCTGCTCGCTCCGCTGCCAGGGTCCGAACGCGGACACGGACATCTGCAATGCCTGCCTGACGATGGAGCCGACCTGCCTGGAGGAGTACGACGAGCTCCAGTGCTGGATGTACGACGCCGGCCGGTGCGGGACGTGCGTCCACGGTCAAGGATAAGGGAAAACAGGACCAAAAGTCGACAAGGAGGGTAATGAACATGTCTTACACGAAACTCAATCGGAGCGCGGCGACACTGACCAAGAACCGGACCGAGGGGTCCATCAGCCCGTTCAGCGGGATGTGCGTGACCTGCGTGGACGGCTGCATCGGGATGTGCGAGATCGGGAAATCGGCCTACCGGGGGGCCGAGGTCCTCTATCCCCAGCCGTTCGGGATCATCACGGCCGGCGTCGGAGAAGGAATATCCCGTACGACCTGTCCCATTTCAGCATCATGGGGACGGCCGTCGGCGCCTACGGCGTCGAGGCCGACAGCGACAAGGCCACCTTCGAGAAGGTCGACCATCGAGACCCGGATCGGCCGCGACAAGTCGATCAAGCTCAGGGTCCCGTTCGTCATCCCGGGCATGGGCTCGACCAACGTGGCCAAGCAACAACTGGGAAGGGCTGGCCATCGGGGCGGCCATCTCCGGGACCATCCTGACCGATCGGCGAGAACGTCGCGGCCATGGACGAAGGCTCGGAGATCAAGAACGGCCGGGTCCTCCGCTCGCCCGACATGGAGAACCGGGTCGAAGCTCTTCAAGGACTGGCAGGACGACGGCTACGGCGCCGTCGTCGTCCAGGCCAACGTCGAGGACACGCGGCTCGGCGTCCAGGAATACGCCATCGAGAAGCTCGGCGTCGAGGCCGTCGAGCTCAAGTGGGGCCAGGGGGCCAAGGACATCGGCGGCGAGGTCAAGATCAAGAGCCTGAAGAAGGCCCAGGAGCTCAAGCAGCGCGGCTACATCGTCCTGCCCGACCCCGAGGACCCGACCGTCATCCAGGCCTTCGAGAAGGGGAGCTTCAAGGAGTTCGAGCGCCATTCCCGCCTGGGCATGGTCGAGGAGGAGAGCTTCATGAAGCGGGTCGAAGAGCTCCGCAAGGCCGGCGCCAAGTACGTCTTCCTCAAGACCGGCGCCTACCGGCCGGCCGACCTGGCCCGGGCGGTCAAGTTCGCCTCCAAGGCCAAGCTCGACATGCTGACCGTCGACGGCGCCGGCGGCGGCACGGGCATGAGCCCCTGGCGGATGATGAACGAGTGGGGCATCCCGAGCGTCGAGATCTGGTCGCTGACCTATCAGTACGCCCACCAGCTGGCCAAGCAGGGCGAATACGTCCCCGACATCGTCTTCGCCGGCGGCATCACCTTCGAGGACCAGATCTTCAAGGCCCTCGCCCTCGGCGCGCCCTACGTCAAGGCCGTCGGCATGGCCCGCAGCCCCCTGGCCGCGGCCATGGTCGGCAAGACCATCGGCAAGCGGATCGACGAGGGGCAGATCCCGGTCTACGTCGAGCGGTTCGGGAACTCCGCGCGAGGAGATCTTCGTCACCTCGCCCGAGCTCAAGCTGAAGTACGGCGAGCGGTTCGCCGAGCTCCCGACCGGCGCCATGGGCGTCTACTCCTACTTCAAGCGGCTGAACCAGGGCCTGCGCCAGCTCATGGCCGGGAACCGCAAGTTCGCCCTGAACTACATCACCCGGGACGACATCGCCGCCCTGACCAAGGAGGCCGCCGAGATCAGCGGCATTCCCTACATCCTGGACGTGGACAAGGACGAGGTCGACAAGATCCTCAAGGGCTAGCCTTTTTTTCAGTTCTCTCTCCAAGCCGCTTTTAGGCATAGCGCGGCGTGACGGGGCCGAGATTACAAAGGGAGATCGCCGCGCGAAGGACGGACCTGAGACGGCTGATCCCGATGGACAGGGCCGCCGCGATATGTTATAAATAGCGGCGGATTCACCATGGATGCCCTGTCGATCGTCATCAGCCTCTTCGTCCTGCTCTTCGCCATCACCATCCACGAGGCGTCCCACGGCTGGGCCGCCAACAGGATGGGCGATCCGACGGCCATGAGCATGGGACGGGTCTCGCTCAACCCCATCGCCCACATCGACCCGATCGGGACGGTCCTCCTCCCGCTCTGCTCCTCGTCCTGGCCGGCGCCCCCGCCTTCGGCTGGGCCAAGCCGGTCATCGTCAATCCCTACAACCTGAAGAACCCCCGCCGGGACAACCTCTGGATCTCGCTGGCCGGGCCGGCCGCCAACCTGACGGCCGCCGCCGTCGCCCTGGTCTCCATCCTCATCCTCAAGCTCCTGAGCCCGGGCCTGACCGGCTTCCTGAGGAGCTTCCTCGTCTACAAGCAGGGATTCCCGCGCGGCTTCTACCCCCTCGAGGGCCTGGCCCTCGATCCTGTTCTACGCCGTCCTCATCAACACCTACCTGGCCGTCTTCAACCTCATCCCGATCCCGCCCCTCGACGGGAGCGGCGTCCTGCTCGGGTCTCCTCTCGGACGAGGCCGCCCGGAGGTACGACCGCATCCGGCCCTTCGGCTTCATCATCGTCCTCGTCCTGATCTACCTGGGGTTCCTGGACATCATCATCCGGCCCCTCCAGCTCTTCATCTTCACGCTGATCTTCTTCTGACGATGAACGCGAACGATCCAAGAAGACCGTCTTCAGCGGCATCCGGCCCACCGGGCCCGCCCACCTGGGCAACTACGTCGGCGCCCTCCGGAACTGGGTCCGGCTCCAGGACGACTACACGACTGCTATCTACTCCATCGTCGACTGGCACGCCCTGAGCTCGGAATACGCGGACTCCGAAGGCCATCCAGGAGCTACACGTCTTCGAGGTCGCCTGCGACCTCCTGAGCCTGGGCCTCGACCCCGACAAGTGCGTCCTCTTCGTCCAGTCCGCGATCAAGGAGCACGCCGAGCTCCACCTCCTCCTGTCCATGATCACGCCCCTCCCCTGGCTGGAGCGCGTCCCGACCTTCAAGGAACAGCAGCAGGAGCTCGCCGACAAGGACCTCAACACCTACGGCTTCCTGGGATACCCGCTCCTCCAGACGGCCGACATCATCATCTACAAGGCCGACGTCGTCCCCGTCGGCGAGGACCAGGCCTACCACCTGGAGCTGGCCCGGGAGATCGCCCGGCGCTTCAACCGGCTCTACGGGCCCGTCTTCCCCGAGCCGCAGATGCTCCTGACCGAGGTCCCCAAGCTCGCCGGGACGGACGGCCGGAAGATGAGCAAGTCCTACGGCAACGCCATCTACCTCAAGGACACGGCCGAGGTCATCCGCAAGAAGATCGCTCCCGATGGTGACCGACACGCGGCGGAAGCGGCGCTCGGACCCCGGGGAGCCCGAACGACTGCCCGGTCTTCACCCTGCACAAGGCCTTCGTGGCCAAGGACGCGCAGGGAGAGCTCTGGCCGGCGGCTGCCGGACGGCGACCGTCGGCTGTCTCGAGTGCAAGAAGGTCGTCATCGACAGCCTCATCGAGTTCCTCGACCCCGTACTGGGAGAAGCGGACGGCCCTCGAAGCCGAACCCCGGCCGGGTCTGGGACATCCTCGAAGACGGCAACGCCAAGGCCCGCGCGGACCGCCCGGAAGACCATGGAGGACGTCCGGTCCGCCATCGGATTCTAGCCGTGCCTTCCGGACCCGAAACCCCCATGAACGCGCCCGAGACGACGGAAGGCTACCAGGTCAGGCTCGAGATCTTCGAGGGCCCCCTCGACCTGCTCCTCTTCCTCATCCGGAAGAAGAAGATCGACATCCACGACATCCCCATCGCCGCGATCACCCGGGACTACCTGGAGTACCTCGACCGCAAGGAGCAGATCAACCTCGACCGGGAGGCCGAGTTCCTGTTCGTCGCCGCCCTCCTCATCTACATCAAGTCCCAGATGCTCCTGCCCCGCGAGAAGGACCTGGCCGAGGAGGAAGACCCCCGGCGGATGCTCGTCAACCGGCTCCTCGAGTTCCAGAAGGTCAAGGCCGCCTGCTCCCTCCTCCGGGAGACGCGAGGACGACCAGCTCCGGCAGTGGAAGCGCACCTTCCTCCCGCCCCTGCCGGGCGAGCAGGACCTGGACTTCACCGAGGTCTCGCTGTTCGACCTCGCGGAGTCCTTCTTCATGATCATGAAGAGGCGGGCCGCCCGAGGACTTCCGGATCATCAAGGGCAAGGACGTCTCGCTCGAGGACAAGATGAAGGAGATCGTCGCGGCCCTCGAGACCGAGGGCGCCCTCGATTTCCTGGAATACTTCGAGCGGCAGGAAACGATCGAAGAGGCCCTCGTGGCGTTCTTCGGCCTCCTCGAGCTCATCAAGTCGCGGACCGTCCAGGCCGTCCAGGACGAGCATCTTCAAGACCATCCGGGTCCAGCTGCGCCGGGACCCCCGCAGGACGCACCCCCATGAATGAAACTTCAGCCCCCGCCCCCGCTCCCGTCTTCGAGAACCTCCAGGGGATCATCGAAGCCCTGATCTTCATCTCCCAGGACCCGCTGACCGTGGACCGGATCAAGAGCGTCCTCGAGGGCGCGTCCGCCGAGGAGATCCAGGCCGCCGTCGACGAGCTCGTCGCCGGCGCAGGAATTGCGCCCGACGGCGGGATCCGGATCATCCAGGTCGGCGGCGGCTACGTCTTCGCCACCCGGCCGGACCACGACCGATGGGTCCGGCGCCTCCTCCAGATCGAGCGCAAGAACAAGCTTTCCTCGGCCGCCCTGGAGACCCTGTGCACGGTCGCCTATCACCCCGACGTCACCCAGGCCGAGATCTCGGCCCTGCGCGGCGTGGACGCCTCGGGGACGCTGAAGACGCTCCTCGAGAAGAAGCTCATCCGGATCGTCGGCCGGAAGAAGGCCCCGGGAAATCCGCTCGTCTACCGGACGTCGGATAAATTCCTCCAGTATTTCGGCCTCAACAGCCTCGAAGAGCTTCCCTCGGAGGAGGAGATCGGCCGGATCCTCCAGGAAGACAAGACGTCCGAGCCGTAGCCCCTAAGTTCAGATATCACCTGCACTTAGAGTTGACAAAGGGGCCTGTCTCGTATAGTATAAAGCACTATTCTTGAATTGATTTATGAAGGAATGGAAATCATTATCGCCGAGAACACGCGGACTCTGTTACGGGGTCCGGAGAGCCTTGACCATCGTCCGGCGGACGCGCGACGCCGCGGCCGGACCCGTCGCGACCCTCGGGGACCTCATCCACAATCCCCGGGTGATCGCCGACCTCGAACGGCGGGGCGTACGCTCCGTCGCCTCGCCGGCGGACATCCGCGGGGGGACGGTCATCATCCGCAGCCACGGGGTCCCGCCCGAGATCCGCCGCCGCCTCCTCCGGAAGAAGGTCGAGGTCGTGGACGCGACCTGCCCCATCGTCGCGGGGATCCAGAAGCTCGTCGAGGGCCTTTCCCGGCCGGGCCGGGAGGTCGTCCTCGTCGGGAATCCGGGACACCCCGAGATCCTCGGGCTCCTCGGCTATGGCCGCGGCCGCGTCGTCCTCGTCGAGGACGAGGCCGAGGCCCGGGCCCTCCCCTGGCGGAGGGAACGGGCCGTGCTGGCCCAGTCCACCCAGGACGAGGACCTCTTCGGCCGCGTCGTGGCGGCCCTGGTCCCGAGGACGGGGAGCTCTCGCGTCCACAACACGATCTGCCGGTCCGCCCGGACGCGCCAGCAGGCGACGGCCAGAGCTCGCGGCCCGGGTGGACGTCATGTTCGTCGTCGGGGGCCGAACGAGCTCCAACACGGCGAAGCTGTGCCGAGATCGCCCGGCGGATCCGGCCCCGGACCTACCTCGTCGAGGACGCGGCCGGGATCAGGCCGGAGATGCTCCGGGGAGCGAAGACCATAGGGATCTCGGGAGGGGCGTCGACCCCGCCCGCGGTCCTCAAGGAAGTCGTGGAAAGGATCAAAGACACGATCCGAACATAAAATTCCAAGGGAGAAGAGAGTCCAATGACAGACGTACCCAAGCACACCGAAACCAACGAAAAGATGTCGTCCAGGAGGACTACGCGGACCTGCTGGACCGCTACCAGTTCAGCACGACGGAGATCACCCAGGGCAAGCTCGTCAAGGGCCGGGTCATCAAGAAGACCCCGACCCACGTCCTCGTCGACATCGGGTTCAAGACCGAGGGGGTCATCCCGCTCGAGGACTTCCGTGAGCAGGAGATCGCCGACCTCAACCCCGGCGACGAGGTCGACGCGACGCTCGAGAGGACCGACCGCAAGGACGGCTACATGATCCTCTCCAAGAAGAGGGCGGACGCGTTCCGGGCCCTGGACAACCTGGAAAAGGCCTTCACCCACAACGGCTGGGTCACGGGCATCATCAAGGAGCGCTCCAAGAGCGGTTACCTCGTCGACGTGGGCATCGAGGCGTTCCTGCCGGAATCGCACGCCGACATCAAGGCCATCAAGGACCCCGACGCGCTCGTCGGGCAGAGCTTCAAGTTCAAGGTCATGAAGTTCGACCGCAAGACCGAGAACGCGGTCGTCTCCCGGAGGCTCTTCCTCCAGGACGAGCGCGACAAGAAGCGCCGCCGGGTCTTCAGCCATATCGTCCAGGGACAGAAGGTCAAGGGCCAGGTCCGGTCGCTGACCAGCTTCGGGGCGTTCGTCGACATCGGCGGGGTGGAAGGCCTTCTCCACGTCTCCGACATGACCTGGGGGAAGGTCGCCCACCCGTCGGAGCTTTACCAGGTCGGCCAGGAGATCGACGTCGTCATCCTCGACTTCAGCGAGAAGGACGAGCGGATCTCCCTGGGCACCAAGCAGCTCACCCCCGACCCCTGGCTCGACCTCGACCAGAGGTACCTGGCCGGCCAGAAGATCACCGGCCGGGTCGTCAGCCTGACCGACTTCGGCGCCTTCGTCGAGCTCGAGAAGGGCGTCGAGGGACTCGTCCACATCTCGGACCTGAGCTGGTCGCGCAAGCTCGTCCACCCCAAGAAGGTCCTCACCCCCGGCCAGGAGGTCGTCGTCACCATCCTCGAGATCAACCCGACTTCCAAGCGGATCTCCCTGGGCCTCAAGCAGGCCATGCCCCATCCGCTCGAGGTCTTCAAGCAGAAATACGGCGTCGGGGCCCGGATCAAGGGCACGGTGACGAGCATCACCGACTTCGGCGCCTTCCTCGAGGTCGAGAAGGGCATCGAGGGCCTCATCCACATCTCCGACATCAGCTGGGAGAAGATCAAGCACCCCTCGGAAAAGCTCAAGGTGGGCGACGAGGCCGAGGCCGTCATCCTGAACATCGACGTCGAGCGCCAGAAGGTCTCCCTCGGCATCAAGCAGCTCGAGGGCGACATCTGGGAGGATTTCTTCGCCCGCCAGAAGATGGGGGACATCGTCAAGGTCAAGATCGTCCGGCTCACGGACTTCGGCGCCTTCGTCGAGATCATGCCGGGCATCGAGGGCGTCGTCTTCACCTCGGAGCTCGACGAGAAGAAGATCGAGAAGCCTTCCGACGCCTTCGCCGTCGGCGACGAGCGGAACGCCAAGATCATCAAGATGAACCCCAAGGCCAAGAAGATCTCCCTGAGCTTCAAGCAGGCCCAGTTCGACATGCAGAGGGCCGATTTCCAGAAATACATGGAATCCCAGGACCACGGGATGACGCTGGGGGAACTGATGAAGGACCAGCTCGCCAAAATCCATTCTCCTAAGAGAGTCGTCAAAAAGGAGGAGTGAGATGATCAAAGCCGATCTCATCAACAAGATCTCGCAGGAAATGAACATTCCCAAGCAGGAGGCCGAGGAGGGCGTGAACCTCTTCTTCGACATGATCAAGGAGGCCATCCTCAAGGGGGACGAGATCGAGATCCGGGGCTTCGGGAGCTTCCGCTTCCGGAAGCGGACGTCCCGCTCCGGCCGGAACCCGAGGACGGGCGAGCCGGTCAAGGTCCCGCCGAAGAAGGTCCTCTATTTCAAGCCGAGCAAGCTCCTCAAGGAGCTCATCAACAAGTGACGCGTTATATCACGACCCCCTGGCGCGCGCGCTACATCCGGACCGCGGGCCGGGCGAAGGGCTGCGTCCTCTGCGACGCCCTGAAGCTCCGGTCGGACCGGAAGGCGCGCATCCTTTTCCGGGGGGACGCGCATTTCATCATCCTCAACAAGTACCCGTACACGCCGGGGCACCTGATGATCGCCCCGTACCGCCACACGACCGCCTTCGAGCGGGCCAGCCCCGGCCGAGGCCGCCGAGATGGCCGGGCTGATGCAGATGGCCATCCGGGTCCTCCGGAACCGCTACCGCCCCGACGGCTTCAACGCCGGGATGAACCTCGGCCGGAGCGCCGGCGCCGGAGTGACCAAGCACTACCATCTCCACGTCGTCCCCCGCTGGACGGGCGATTCCAACTTCCTTCCGCTGGTCAGCGGCACGAGGACCGTGACCGAGGACCTCGACACGACCTACGAACGCCTGCGGCCCCTGTTCGAAAAGGAGAAGTGACACCATGTTAAAAACGATGCGACGGAACGTCAAGGCCCTCAAGCCCACGCTGTGGATCATCATCGCGACCTTCATCATCGCCATCTTCGCCATCTGGGGAGGCGCCGGGCGGCTCGGCGAGTCCGACAACGCCGGCACCCTCGTGACGATCGGCCACGAGCGCGTCTCCTCGGACACCTACTTCCAGACCCTGCGCCAGCGGCTCGAGGCCATGAAGCGGGAATACCCCCAGCTCGACCGGGGGCTCATCCAGCAGCTCAACGTCCCCCAGCAGGTCCTCCAGCAGATCGTCGAGCAGTCGCTCCTCCTCCAGATCTCCCGCGACATGAAGATCGGGGCGGGCGACGAGGAGGTCCGGGCCCGCATCGTCTCCTATCCCGTCTTCCAGAAGGACGGCCGCTTCATCGGCTTCGAGGAATACAAGCAGGTCCTGGACTGGAACCGGATCCCGCTGACCCAGTTCGAGTCGGGCCTCAAGAAGGAGATCGCCGATCACCAAGGTCGTCCAGCTGCTCACGGCCGGGGTCGCGGTCTCGGACGACGAGGTCTGGGCGAACTACCTGAAGCAGAACGAATCGGCGAAGATCGAATATCTCGTCGCCGAGACCGGCAAGATCGAGGTCGCCGAACAGCCCGGACGCCGCCGCGAGTCCAGGCCGCCTTCGAGAAGGACAAGGCCCGCTACCGGATCCCCGAGACCCGGACGGCCGATTACGTCTTCTTCAGGACCGACGACCTCAAGAAGGACGTCAAGACCGATCCGGCCGAGATCGAAACGTACTACCGGGACAACATCTCCCAGTTCCGGGACCCCGAAAAGATCAGGGTCAGCCGCGTCTGGCTGCCGTTCACCCCGGCCAGGACAAGGCCGTCGTCCTGGCCGAGGCCGAAAGCGTTCAGAAGCAGGCCGAGGCGGGCGCGGACTTCGCCGAGCTGGCCCGGAAGCATTCCAAGGACGACAAGGCCAAGGACGGCGGGGACTGGGGCGTTTCCGCCTGGGCTTCGCTCACCCCCCGGGAGACCGAGGAGATCAGGAAGCTCGAGGCGGGCCGCGTGTCCGGCGTCGTCGAGATCGACGGCGGGCGCCGCGGTCCTCAAGGTGACCGAGAAGACCGCCGAGGTCACCCGGCCGCTCGACCGAGGTCCGGGCCACGGTCAAGGGCATCCTCGAGGACCAGAAGGCCCGCGAGCTGGCCGTCGAAAAGGCCGCCCGCATCGAGAAGGTCGCCCGGAAGCAGAAGAGCCTGGATGTCGCCGCCCAGAAGGAGGGGCTGAAGATCAAGACCTACCGGCCCCCTCAAGCAGGGGGACGCCCTCGAGGAGTTCGACCCGTCCGGCTCCGTCAGCCAGGCGCTCTTCGGCCTGAAGGACAAGGAGATCTCGGCGCCGATCTACACCTACACCGGCATCGCGCTCGCCCAGCTCCGCAAGATCGAGCCGGAGCGGCCGGCCACGCTGGCGGAGGTCCGGGACCGGATCGTCCGAGGATCATCCTGGACGTCAAGAAGAAGGACAAGGCCCTGGAGAAGCTCAACGGCGTCCGGGCCGAGCTTCGCGACAACTGGGAGGAGGCCGCCCAGAAGAACGGTCTCGAGCTCAAGAGCGTCGAAGCCCACAAGCGGGAGCAGTACATCAGCCTGGTCGGCGAGAGCGCCGAGGTCGACAGCCTGGTGTTCTCCCTGCCGCTCCGGGAGCCGAGCCGCCCCGTGGCGGTCGAGGGCGGCTACGCCCTGTTCCGGGTCCTCGAGCGCAAGGAGGTCGACCGGGCCGAATTCGAGAAGGTCCGGGACACCGAGAAGGCCACCCTCCTCGAGACGCAGAGGAACAAATTCCTCCAGTCGTTCCTGGCCAAGGCCCGGGAGGACAAGAAGGTCAAGGTCAACTACGACCTCTTCCTCAAGGTCAACACGGACGTCCTGGGCCGGTTCGCCGGCCAGGAATAAAGGAGGAGACGCCATGCCCGTGATCAAGCTCTACCAAGCCGCCGATCGCGCGGTCAACCAGTCCCTCAAGGTCCGGGCCGGCGAGAGCTTCCTGCTCGTCACCGACAAGCAGAAGCTCGAGATCGCCGAGGCCATGGCCTACTGGGCGAAGCGGGCAGGGGCCGAAACGACGACCTACCTGATGACCGAGACCCTGCGGCCGATCACCGAGCCGACCCGGCTCTTCAAGGAGCTCTCAAAACGGGCCAAGGTCTTCGTCTATATGCTCGACGCCCGGAGCGCCGAAAAGCCCTTCCGGGGCTTCATGGTCGCCGAGGGCATGAAGCGCAGCCGGATCTGCATGATGCCGGGGATCACCCGGGACATGATGGAGCGGCTCGTCAACATCGACTTCGGCGAGATGGACGCTCTTCACGAAGAAGGTCATCCGAGCGGTCAAGGACGCCCGCGACGTCGTCATCGAGAACGCGGCCGGCACGCACATCGCGTTCAGCGTCGAGGGCCGGCGGTGGGACAACGACAACGGCGACATCTCGCGCAAGGGGAAGCACGGGAACCTCCCCGCCGGGGAATGCTACACCTGCCCCGTCGAGGAGACGTTCACCGGGAAGCTCGTCATCAGCCTCATCGACGAGTACCTCGGCCGGGGCGTCATGGAGTTCAAGAAGGGCAAGCTCGTCAAGTGGAGCGGCAAGGGCATCGAGGCCGTCCTCAAGAACATCGGCCCCGACCCGACGGGCCGGATCATCGGCGAGTTCGGGATCGGGACGAACCGGGGCGCCCGCATCTCGGCCAACATGCTCGAGGCCGAGAAGGCGTTCGGGACGGTCCACTTCGCCATCGGCGATTCCTACGGCATCGGCCTTAACAAGAGCAAACACCACTACGACGCCCTGGTGGACAAGGTCACGATCCGGGCCAAGGGGAAGACCATCGCCCGGAACGGGAAATTCCTCATCTAGGCGCCGCGTGCGTTACGATTTCGACCAGGCCCTGGACCGCCGGGGCACGGCCTCCCTGAAGTGCGATTTCTGCGAGCTCGAGCACGGGCTCGCGGACGTCATCCCGATGTGGGTCGCGGACATGGACCTCCCCTCCCCGGCCCCGGTCGTGGAAGCCATCCGGAAGCGGGCCGAGCATCCCGCGTACGGATACACCCTTTTCCCGGAGTCCTTCTGGCGGGCGGTCGTCGAATGGCTGAAGACCCGGCACGGCTGGGAGGTCCGCCGCGAGTGGCTGTCCTGGTCTCCCGGCGTGGTCCCGGCCCTCAACTTCTGCGTCCGGGCTTTCGCGCCCCCCGGCGGAAAGGTCGCCATCCAGACGCCCGTGTACCATCCGTTCTATGCCGCCGTCGAGGGGAACGGCCGCCGCCTGGTCCGGAACCCCCTGAAAGCCGCGGGGGACGGCTGGGCTATGGACCTCGAGGGCCTCGAAGCCGCGATCGACCCGGAGACACGGGTCCTCCTCCTCTGCAGTCCCCACAACCCCGTGGGGCGGGTCTGGACGAGGGAGGAGCTCGAACGGCTGGGAGAGGTCTGTGTCCGCCGGGAGCTCATCGTCGTATCGGACGAGATCCACTCCGACCTCGTCTTCGGCGGGCGGCGGCATGTCCCGACGGCGACGCTTTCCCCCGCCCTCGCGGAGCGGACGATCACCCTCCTGGCCCCCAGCAAGACCTTCAACATCGCCGGGTTGTCGACTTCGGTCGTCGTCGCCACGAACCCGGACCTGCTCAAGGCCTTCGAAGCGGAGGTCCGGAGCGTCGGCCTGAACGGCGGGAACGTCTTCGGCATCGTCGCCCTCGAAGCCGCCTACCGGCACGGGGCCGACTGGCTCGACCAGCTCCTGCCCTATCTCGAAGGGAACATGGCGTTCGCGGCGGAGTTCTTCCGGGCCCGTGTCCCCGGGGTCCGCTTCAGGGCGCCCGAGGGGACCTATCTCGCCCTCCTCGACTGCCGGGCCCTCGGACTGCCCCAGGCCGCCCTCGACGAATTCTTCCTGAGGAAGGCCCGGGTCCTGTTCGACAGGGGGACGATCTTCGGCCCCGAGCTCGAGGGATTCGAGCGGATGAACCTCGCCTGCCCCAGGCCCGTCCTGCGGGAAGCCCTCGAGCGGATCGCCCGCGCCGTCGCCGCCCTCTAAGCGCCTTCCCGGCCCGCCGAAACGGTCTTGTCGGACGCCTGAATGTTGGTGTATCGTTGATGGCATGAAAAGAATCCTCGCGGTCCTTTTGGCTTTCGGCGGTCTATCAACTTACGCCGTTCCCATGAGCGTCCTGGTCTTTTCCAGGACGACGGGCTTCCGGCACGATTCCATCCCGGCCGGCGTCGCCTGCCTGAAGGCGATGGCCGAAAGGAACGGCTGGGAAGTCGCCTGCACGGAGGACCCCGCCGTCTTTTCGGACGCGACCCTGGCGGGGTTCGACGTCACGGTCTGGCTGATGACCACCGGAGACGTCCTCGATGCCGCCCAGCAGGAGGCCTTCGCGCGCTTCATCCGCTCCGGGAAGGGATTCGTCGGCGTCCATTCGGCCACCATCACGGAATCGGACTGGCCCTGGTTCGTCGAGCTTGTCGGGGCGAAGTTCGTCGGCCATCCGCCGAGCCAGAAAGGCCGGCTCGTCATCGAGGACCGGGACCACCCTTCGATCCCGGCGGCGATGCCGGACTCCTGGTCCCGGGAGGACGAGTGGTATTCCTTCGACCGGAACCCGCGGGGCAAGGTCCGGGTGCTGGCGTCCATCGACGAATCCTCGTACGACGTGGATGACAACAAGTGGTTCCCCGGAATCAAGCAGAGGATGGGCGACCACCCGATGATCTGGTGCCATGAATACGACGGCGGCCGGGCCTTCCAGACGGCCCTGGGCCATACCGTCGAAAGCTACGCCGACCCCGTCTTCGTCGCCCACCTCGAGGGCGCGATCCGATGGGCGGCCGGCCCGAAAGGACAGGAGGTCAGCCGATGATCCGGACTTTAGCGGCCCTCGCGGCCGTATGCGCGCTGATCGTGCCGGTGATCCCGGCGGAGCGCCCCGACCCGCCGACCCTGGCCATCGGAGCGAAGGCCCCCGATTTCAGCCTCCAGGGCGTGGACGGGAAGACATACGGGCTGAAGGACTTCGCGTCCGCGAAGGCCCTCGTCGTCGTATTCAGCTGTGATCACTGCCCCACCGCTCAGGCCTATGAGGACCGGCTCATCGACGTCTGCCGGGACTATCGGCCGAAGGGCGTCGGGATGGTCGTTATCTCCCCCAACAGCCCCAAGGCCCTCAACCTGGCGGAGCTGGGCTATACCGACGTGGGCGATACGCTGGCCGAGATGAAGGTCCGGGCGGCTGACAGGAAGTTCCCGTTCCCTTACCTCTATGACGGAGACGATCAGAAGGCCGCCCTGGCCTACGGCCCCGTCGCGACGCCCCATGTCTTCGTCTTCGATGCGGGCCGCCGCCTGCGCTACGAAGGCCGGGTCGACGCCAAGGAACGGCCGGGGACGGGACAGGCCGAGGACCTGCGGAACGCCCTCGACGCCGTTCTGGCCGGGAAGTCCCCCGCCGTCGCCGTGACCAAGGTCTTCGGCTGCTCGGTCAAGTGGGCCTGGAAAGACGCCTATACGAAGGAGCTCTACAAGGAATGGGCGGCCCGCCCCGTGACCCTCGAGCCGATCGACGTCGCCGGCGTCCGGGCGCTCCTCGCGAACCCGACGGGGAAGCTCCTCCTCATCAACGTCTGGGCGACGTGGTGCGGGCCCTGCCGGACCGAGTTCCCCGACTTCGTCCGGACCGACCGGATGTATCGCGAGCGGGACTTCGAGTTCGTCTCGATCTCGGCCGACAGGCTCGAGAAACGGGACAAGGCGCTCGAGTTCCTGCGGACGAAAGAGGCGTCCAACAGGAACTTCATCTTCAGCGGCCCGACCGTCTATCCGCTCATCGAGGCGATCGACCCCGACTGGAAGGGCGCCCTTCCCTACACCATCATCGTCGAGCCCGGAGGAGAAACGGTCCTCCGGCACCAGGGGGAGATCGATCCCGTCGCCCTGCGGAAGTTCATCGTCGAACACCCGCTCATCGGCCGGTACTACTGAGCCCCCGGAGGCGCGGCGCTTCAGCCTTCGTCCAGGACCTTCAGCAGGTCCGCCGGGGACGCGAGAAGCACGGCCGCGCCCGAGGAGTGGAGCTCTTCCGCGTCCCGGAAACCCCAGAGGACCCCGGCGGGGAACATCCCGGCCGCGCGGGCCGTTTCCATGTCCACGCTCGTATCGCCGACGAAGGCGAACTCGCCGGGTCTCAGGCCCATCTCCGCGGCGATGGCGAAGGCGGCCGCCGGGTCGGGCTTATAGGGGACGCCGGCGACCGCCCCCCGGACGACGTCGAAATCGAAGGGCAGGAGCTCCCGGATCATGTCCTCGGTGAACGGGTGGGACTTGTTGGACAGGACGGCCGTGCGAACGCCCCGGGTTCTCAGGCCTTCGAGGAGCCCGGGGATGCCGGGATACGGGCGCGAATGGGCCCGCCAGGCGCTTTCGTATTCCTCGCGGTATTCGCGGACGATGGCGGCCACCGTCCCGTCATCGGCATCTTCAGGGCGCACGGCCCGGCGGACGAGGACCTCCATGCCCTCCCCGACCATGAGCCGGCACTCGGCCATCGAGAAGGGATGGTAGCCGCGCCGCCCGAACACGGAATTCATCGTCAGGGCGATGTCCTCGAGCGTATCGACGAGGGTCCCGTCGAGGTCGAAGAGAACGGCCCGGAAGCGCACCGGCTCAGATCCCCGAGGCCTTCTCCAGCCGCTTCATGACCGCGATCATGAAGCCGGCGGAGAGGAGGCACGCCACGACCAGGATGAGCCAGAGCGTCGCCAGAGGGACCCGCATCCAGAGGTAACCGACCACGCCGATGAGGTTGATGCCGATGGCGGTGGCCGCGAACCAGGCTCCCTGCATGAGCCCCTTGTACTTCGGCGGCGCCACTTTGGACACGAACGAGATGCCGATGGGGCTCAGAAAGAGCTCGGCGATGGTCACGAGGAAGTACGTCGATATCAGCCAGTAGACCGAGACCTGGGCTTCGGGCGGGGCGACGAGCCCGCCGAGGGACTTGGGGCTGGGCAGGCCGACAGAGGCGATGACGAGGAGGGAGAACGCGAGGGCCGTCATCAGCATGCCGATGGCGATCTTCCGCGGCGCCGAAGGCTCCTTTCCCTTCCTGTTGAGGACACCGAAGAAGTACACCACGAGAGGCGTCAGGGCGACGATGAAGAACGGATTGAAATGCTGGAAACGCTGGGGCGTGAAGGGATTGACGTCCTGATAGCCGTTGTAGCGGAGGATGGCGGCGGCGGCGAAGACCGCGAACAGGACCCCCCCGACGACGCGGCCCCGCGTCCTGGCCCCCTTTCTCAGAAGGAGGATCAGCCCCAGGACGGCGAAGGAGATCGACAGGAGCCCGGCAAGGTCGAGCCAGAGGTTGGAGATCTTTCCGACGCTGGGAACGGTGTAATCCCTCGCGAAGAAGGTCATGGTCGCGGCGCTCTGCTGGAAGGCCATCCAGAAGAAGATGACGACGAAGAATACCAGCCCCAGGGCGAGGAGGCGTTCCTTGGTCTCCTGGGGGGTGAGTGTGACGACCTCGGCCTTGTGCAGGTCGGACTTCGCCTTCTGCTTTTCCGTGAGGTCCGCATGCGCGTAGTACTTCCGGAACGCCCAGAAGATGATCATCGAGATGACGAGGCTGATGCAGGCCACGCCGAAGCCGAAGTGGTAGGACTTGCTCAGGGCGTTGATGTAGTTTTCCGAGAACCGTCCCAGGCTCTCCAGCGTGACGGAGGCGTCCTGCGCCTGGGCGATGGAGAGGTACGCCGCGGCGTCGGCGAGCTTCCCTTTCAGGAAGTCGTTGGCCAGGGCGGGGATCCTCGCGTCGTAAAAATAGTGGGCCGAAGAAAGGACCCAGTTGCTGATCTTCTCCGAGGCGGTCGGGGCGAACATGGCCCCGGGTATTCGCTAACCCAATCGCTTGGCGGCAGGCTGTGAGTCACGTTCGTCGCCCGAGCCCGCTCATAAAGATTTTCAATGTCGTGCAACTCGATCCATGCCGACGCTTGGCAAAGAACATTGCTGCTTTGCGAGATCGTCAGAACCAATTCGCCGCTGCCAATGCCTGCGCCTTCAAACAGGAAGTATTTATTCCCGCTGTTGGTGAAATAGCTGGCCGGAAAATTGAAGGCTGCGTCGGGGGAAATGGTGCCGATGCTCAATCCTGGTCCGGGAACGAAATAAGGCACGTAAGTTTCAAGCACCGTTTGTGCCAATGCCACATTCGTATCAGTCAGGTAAAGCGTGCCGCCGTTGGTCTCGGCTGACCTAAACAATTTGATGACCGGATTGCCTCTGCTGACGTTTGCCCAACTCAGCGTTACTTGGCACTCACCGTTGGTAAGGGCAGGCACGCCGCAAATCCAAAGCCGGGCAAAGTCTTCCAAATCCCTTTGGCAATTGATTTTCCCGGCTCTACCCGGTTGTATCATTGCATAATCTGGATCGCAGATTTTGCATCCCTGGTAATCCTTGCCGGGATCATCGGCGAGGCCTGAGAGATCCATCCGATCAAAGTCATTATTGATCCAGAACACAAATGGATGAGTTTGGGACGTGTTATCCGGTCCCGTGAAACTCATGTCCATCGTGCCGTCATGGTTCTTATCGAGAACCATTGAAACGACGGACACCATTGCGGCCCCGCGCTGACCTGTGTTTATATCGGGCATCGTTACGAGGGCCGCGGGGCCAGGCATCGTCGGAAAGAATTCTCCGTAGGGGGATATCACACCCGCGCTGTTTGTCGTCACGATTCCATTGATATCCACCGTGTAGGCTTGGTCGAAATACTGGCCCAAAAAGCCGAACACGTTCGTGTAGTCGTTGGAGATCGCCAGTTTGGAGTAGCCAGCAATGTTGTATGAACGGCCAACGGAAGCGATCAGCAGCGGTGGGGCATTTGTCGGCGAAAATTCGGCGTGGCCAGGCAAGGGGTCGAAACCCGGATGCGCAAAGTAATACCCCACATTTTGAAATTGGGGCTGCGCCGTCTGTGGGTAGAAATACCCGTTTTCGACCGGAAAGGCATCGGGGTATGCTGTAGTGCAAAACTAATTCTGAGAGAAAATGCGTTTGGAATTGGTTGACACTTTTGGTTGGTTGTTTTGCCGGACGGAGATCCATCCCTGGCGGCGGAGCCAGGATTCCACGACGAGGCGCCAAGCGGCGTTTACGTGGTGGCGGTTCCTTTCGGTCATACATTTCACATACTGCCAGTACTGGTCGAAAACTTCACGGAAAATCTTTTCTCTGGTGGCGGCGTGGAGCCGCAGCCGGCGGCGGGGATCGTGATAGAACTGGCAGGGGGTCAATCCTCCGATGCTGCGCAGGCGCCGGTGATTGAGCTGATGGGTGACCAGTTCGACTTCCAGGACGAAAGGGGTTTCCTTGCTCAGGGAGTCCATTCGGCGCGCGTCCAGGGCTTCCTTCAAATCCCTCATACTCCGCTCCATGGAACCATTGTATTGGGGATAGGCTGGCGGGCTGTTCAAGGGAAGAACCCAGTGACGCTCCAACACCTGATCCAGCGCGGAGCAGTTCAGAGGTGAACCCAGGTCCCTTTTCAGGAACATGGGCGGGCCTTCCTGCTGGAACATGCGGTCCAGGTACAGGGCGATTTGTTCTCCGTTTTCCTGCGGGGCCACCAGAGGAGTGGGCACCTGGTATTTGGAAGCCAGATCGCGCAGCGGCGTGATTTTGGTTTTGTCGGGGCCGTATTCGGTCGTGTCCAGGCTCCAGGCGGTCCCCGGTTTGAGCCATTGAATGCGTTTCATATCATTGATTCGATTCTGGCGCTCTTCGGCGACCATTTCCTGAAAGCGGCGGCGAGAGACCTCATCTTTAAGTTCTTCCATCAGCGCGGTCGTTCCGGCGGTGCGCCGGCGCCCGTGCCGAAGCTGCAGGATTTTCTTTTTGAGAGCTTCAGTGTCCAGCGGCGTGCTTTTCTTGGGACCGGCCGGTTCGATGAGCGGTTGCCCGGCTTGGGCGCGGGCCCGCCAGCGCAGCACGGTGGCGCAGGGAATGAGCCCATAGCACAGCTCGGCCCAGGTGAACTCCCGCCGGGCCAGATTCAAGTGTTCGAGGATGCGTGGAATCATTTCGAGTTTTTTTTAGAGGAGGAGCCGGGTGGGCCCGACTCCTCCATTTGTTTTAGCAAGATTCGGATCTGGTCGCGCTCCTCATAGAGCCGAACCTTCTTTTCCAGTTCGTTCACCCGGCTCTGAAGTTGGTCCTTCTGCGGGTCCGTTTCCGAGGGAGGCCGGCCCTTGGGCTGGTCCTCCAGTGATTGCAGCAAAGCCCGGAGGGCGCGTTTCTCCCATTTGTAGTACGCCTGGCGGGAGATGCCCAACTGGCGCGCCGCTTCCTTGGCCGTCATCTGTCCGGTTCTGACCTGTAAGATCAGGCTGGCTCGCAGTTCTGAGGGAGTCATCTACTGCGGTTTTGCCGCAAGCTCCTCCTTGCTGGCAAGCTGGATTTGCTCCAGGCGGCTGGCGATTTTGCCCGTGTTGAGCTGTCTCTGGCGGCTGGCCAGCAGGGCTTGCAGGCGCGGGCTCAAGACTTGTCCCTTGCTCAGGTTGACCCTGGACTCCAGGGCCTGAAGCATCCCCTCCATGGCCCGGCGCTGCCAGTGCTGAAAGGTCATGAAGTTGATCTTGAGCTGGCGGCACACTTCGGCCGCCTTGCACCGGTCGGTCCACACCGCCAGGACCGCCTGGACTTTTTCGCTCGCCGGGTAGGACGGGACTGGTTGGCGCGGACGCCGGGTCTGGTTTGAGGTCGTAGGTGAGTTCTTTGTTTTCGTTTCCATTGTCAATTGAGAGTTTGAGTTTTCCTTTTTCGGCCCGGAGGATGACGGACTGCCCTTCCATGCGGCCGACCATGTAGAAGGGAGCGCGTGGCTGGCCGCGCAAGGCCATCTCCAGCAGGTTGTCCCGGATGCCGGACTCGATGGTTTTGCGCAACTGGCTGGCGACTTCAAAGAAGCGGTCCGCTGGACAAAGGCCTTCGATGCCCTGATGCGGACGCTTGTGGTTGTAGTATTTGATCCAAAGGCGGATCCGCTCGCGGGCCGATTCGAAGCTCTCGAACTGAGCCCGGGACAGGAACTCCTGCCAGATGGTCTCCCAGAAGCGCTCGATTTTTCCGAGCGTCATGGGGTGATGCGGACGGGACTTGAAGTGAGCGATGCCAGACTTTTTGAGTTCGGCCTCGAAGCGGCTGGTGCCGCGCCAGGAGGTGTATTGGCGGCCGTTGTCGGTGAGCATCTCTTTGGGAGGGTTGTACTCGCCCATGGCGATGCGGAAAACCTCCAAGACGTTCTCGGCGGTCTGGCTGCGGAAGACATCGGCGCCGACCAGGTAGCGGGAGTAATCGTCCATGAAGCCAATCAGATAGGCATAGCGACCGCCCAGACGGAAGGTGAAGATGTCGGTCTGCCACATCTGGTTGGGAGTGGCCCGCTCGAAGAAGCGGGGACGGACCAGATTGCGCCGCGGCTTGGGCGGACTTTGAATCAAGTCTTCTTTGTGGAGGGTCTGGCGGACCGTCTCCGAACTGGCTTTGAGGAAAAAGACTCGTTTGAGCAGTTGGGAGATGCGCTTGATCCCCCGCGCCGGGTCTTCCTGCTTGAGCTGGATGATCTTGTCGCGGACTGCAAGAGGCACTTGTGGCCCGCCACCTCCGCGGGGCTTACTCTTCAATCCCTCTTGACCATGCAGCCGATAAAGCTGCACCCACCTGTCCACCGCCCCGACGCTGACACCCATCTCCTGGGCGATCAACTGGCGGCTGAAGCCCTCCTGGAGGTGCAAGGTGACGGCGCGGAAGCGCTCGTCAAAAGTTCGGGCAATATTTTTTTCGCGCGGTCCGCCCCTAGGGGCGGATGTGTTGGGGTTCTTCTTTGCTACAGGTTCATTCTCGTTCATGTTGACACTTCTCTAACATTGAAGTGTCAACCATTTTCCTGTTCCATTTGCTCTCATGAACTGGTCGCTCTGGTCGCTAGCACAACGAGCGTCCGCTTGTATGACCAGGCTCAAGATGGCTGGGCTGCATCGGGCCGCGTCTCAGCGGCGAGGATGCCTGCGAAACCGCCAAGCTCAACACCCCGTTGGTCGCGCGCCGCAGAAACGCGTCACACCGGTTGCTGATCCTCAGACACAGGCCCCGGCGAAGGCGCACACCCTTTGTCTTTGAGGCGGACCGGTCGTGTGCTGGCGCGCTGCCTGGCCTTCCTCATTCAGACAGCATGACAGCCCGGGCCCGCAATCGGGGGAAATACTACGTTACTATTGACTGACACCTTTTCCGGGCCCGCAATCGGGGGAAATACTACGTTACTATTGACTGACCCGAATGGCCCTTAGATAAGGCCTAAAACTCTTTTGCCGAGTCGTTTACGTCGAGGCGGATGGGGCACTGTAGTGAAGAGGACTTCGCGGGACAAGCGCTGCATTTCCTTGAGTGTGTGTTGGATTTCGCGCCAGTTGGCAATGGCCGTGCGTAACCATTCATATTGTTCCCGTGACAGAGCCACACTGACGGTTTTGCCTCGCACCTTGCGCGTCCATTGGTAGCAGGGACCGCCCGCGCCCGGCCCGCGATCCTGCACGTAACCTTCACTGATCCAACCCAGGTATTTGAACCGCTCCCGCAACCGGGCGTATTGGGCTTTCCATTGGGGCAAGTTGCTTTTCATGCGGAAAAGTCTAGCAGATCTGTCAATAAGGCGGTATATATACCGCCCTATGAACACTCCTTTCTTTCCCGCCTTCCGCTCCCGCCTGGCCGCTTTGGGCCGGCGCACCGTCCACTCCCTGCGCCAGGCCACCTTGGGCCAGCTCCAAGACCAAATCCGCAACTTGTTGCCCGCCACGCTCCTGTCCAGCGAACAGGACGGTCCCAACAGCCGTGAACGCGACTTCCCCCTGCGCCTGACGTTCGAATGCTTTCTGTGGCAAATGCTCAAACTCAAGACCGCCTGCCGCGAGGTGGTCCGCCAAGTCCAAGCCTTGCGCGCTCTGCACGGCCTGCCGCCGATCTCGGGGGGCGATTCGGCCTACATCCAAGCCCGCCTCCGTTTGCCCAAGGAGCGGCTGGAAAAAGCCCTCGAGGCCACCGCCCAAACCGCCGATCTGCGCGTGGGCCCCAGTTCCCGGCTCCAAGGCCGTCCCGTCAAGGTCGTGGACGGCTCCTCGACTCAATTGGCCGACACGCCCGCCAACCAGCTCAGATACCCTCAACCCGGTTCACAGAAGCCGGGCTGCGGTTTTGCCTTGATGAAGTTCGTCGTGCTCTTTTCCCTGTGCGGCGGGGCCGTCCTCAACGTCATCCTGGGCAGCCTCCAGCATCATGACTTGCGCCTGTTGCGGGGGTTGTGGGATCAGCTCAAAAAGGGCGACATTCTCCTGGGCGACCGCGCCTATGGCGAGTACACCACGCTGGCCGGACTGCCCCAACAGGGCGTCGATGTGGTGGCCCGTCTGCATCAACGCCGCAAAGTGGATTTTCGCAAGGCCCGGCGTCTGGGCAAGAACGACGGCCTGTTTGTTTGGACCAAGGGCTCTCAGCGATCGGAGATTCTTTCACCCGACGAATGGGATTCGCTGCCGGCCCAAATCACCGTGCGCATCCTGCGTTTCACCACCACGATCCGGGGGTTTCGCAACCGCCGCATCACGCTGGTGACCACCCTGCTGGATTGCCAACTCTACCCGGCCCAGGAACTGGCGGCGCTCTATGCCCGGCGCTGGCGATTGGAACTGTGCCTGCGCGATCTCAAGACGACCCTGGGCATGGAGCAACTGCGCTGCAAGACTCCGGAAATGGCGGAGAAGGAACTACTGGCTTACCTGGTGGCTCACAACCTGGTCCGCTGTTTGATGGCCGAGGCGGTGGCGGTTCACCAGGTCGAATTGGAACGGGTCAGCTTCAAGGGAAGCGTCGATGCGTTGCGCCAGTTCAGCGACGCCATCAGCCGGGCGCCCAACCGCAAGCTGCGCCGCCAATTATGGGAGGACTTGCTGCGGGCCCTGGCGCGCGATCTAGTGCCGCTGCGACCCAACCGAACCGAACCTCGCGCCGTCAAACGCCGTCCCAAGCCCTATCCATTGCTCAACAAACCGCGCCGTCAATTCGTGGAAATCTCTCACCGCAGCCGTTACTGGAAAGGCCGACCCCGCAATTATCGGGGCCTTAACTAAGGGCCATTCAGGACTGACACCTTTTTGAGCAGTTGGGAGATGCGCTTGATCCCCCGCGCCGGGTCTTCCTGCTTGAGCTGGATGATCTTGTCGCGGACTGCAAGAGGCACTTGTGGCCCGCCACCTCCGCGGGGCTTACTCTTCAATCCCTCTTGACCATGCAGCCGATAAAGCTGCACCCACCTGTCCACCGCCCCGACGCTGACACCCATCTCCTGGGCGATCAACTGGCGGCTGAAGCCCTCCTGGAGGTGCAAGGTGACGGCGCGGAAGCGCTCGTCAAAAGTTCGGGCAATATTTTTTTCGCGCGGTCCGCCCCTAGGGGCGGATGTGTTGGGGTTCTTCTTTGCTACAGGTTCATTCTCGTTCATGTTGACACTTCTCTAACATTGAAGTGTCAACCATTTTCCTGTTCCATTTGCTCTCATGAACTGGTCGCTAGCACAACGAGCGTCCGCTTGTATGACCAGGCTCAAGACGGCCTGGGCTGCATCGGGCCGTGTCTCAGCGGCGAGGATGCCTGCGAAACCGCCAAGCTCAACACCCCGTTGGTCGCGCGCCGCAGAAACGCGTCAAACCGGTTGCTGATCCTCAGACACAGGTCCCGGCGAAGGCGCACACCCTTTGTCTTTGAGGCGGACCGGTCGTGTGCTGGCGCGCTGCCTGGCCTTCCTCATTCAGACAGCATGACAGCCCGGGCCCGCAATCGGGGGAAATACTACGTTACTATTGACTGACACGAATGGCCCTTAGATAAGGCCTAAAACTCTTTTGCCCAGTCGCTTACGTCGAGGCGGATGGGGCACGGTGGCGAAGAGGACTTCGCGGGACAATCGCTGCATTTCCTTGAGGGTGTGTTGGACTTCGCGCCAGTTGGCAATGGCCTTGCGTAACCATTCATATTGTTCCCGGACAGAGCCACGCTGACGGTTTTGCCTTGCACCTTGCGCGTCCATTGGTAGCAGGGACCGCCCGCGCCCGGCCCGCGGTCTTGCACGTAGCCTTCGCTGATCCAACCCAGGTGTTTGAACCGGGCGCGCAGCCGGGCGTACTGGGCTTTCCATTGGGGCAAGTTGACTTTCATGAAGAAAAGTCTAGCAGATCTGTCAATAAGGCGGTATATATACCGCCCTATGCACACTCCTTATTTCCCGCCTTCCGCTCCCGCCTGGCCGCCCTGGGCCGCCGCACCGCCCACACCGTGCGCCAAACCACCCTGGGCCAACTCCAGGAACACCTCCGCGACTTGTTGCCCGCCCCGCTGCTCTCCGCCGAAGAGGACGGTCCCAACAGCCGTGAGCGCATCTTCAGCCTGCGCCTGACCTTCGAATGCTTCCTCTGGCAAATGCTCAAACCCAAGACCTCCTGCCGCGAGGTCGTCCGCCAGGTGCAAGCCCTCTTCCGCTTGCATGGCCGGGGCCGATCGTCGATGAGGGGCGATTCGGCCTATGTCCAAGCCCGACACCGACTGCCCCGGGAACGCTGGAAAAGGTCTTGACGGCCACCGCCCAAGCCGCCGATCGCCGCGTCGGCTCAGATCGGCCAGCTGCAAGGCCGCCCCGTCAAAGTGGTCGATGGCTCCACCACGCAACTGCCCGATACCCCGGCGAACCAAAAACGCTATCCCCAACCCGGCCGCAGAAGCCAGGCTGCGGCTTTCCCGTCATGAAGTTGGTGGTGCTCTTCTCCCTGACCAGCGGGGCCATCCTCAACGTCATCCTGGGCAGCCTGCACCACCATGACTTGCGCTTGCTGCGTGGATTGTGGGAGCAACTCAAAAAGGGAGACATTCTCCTGGGCGATCGCGCCTATCGGCGAATACACCACCCTGGCCGACCTGCCCCAACAGGGCGTGGATGTCGTGGCACGCCTGCATCAGCGCCGCAAAGTGGATTTCCGCAAAGCCCAGCGCCTGGGCCAAGCACGACGGCCTGTTCGTGTGGACCAAAGGCTACCAGCAATCCGAAATCCTTTCGGCCAGCGAATGGGCGCTCTTGCCGGCCCAGATCACCGTGCGCATTATCCGCTTCACCGCCACCATCCGGGGCTTTCGCAGCCGCCGCATCACGCTGGTGACCACCTTGCTGGACCCCAAGCTCTACCCCGCCCAGGAGCTGATCGCCTCTACGCCCGGCGCTGGCGACTGGAACTGTGCCTGCGCGATCTCAAGACGACGATGGGCATGGAACAATTGCGCTGCAAGACCCCCGACATGGCCGAAAAGGAACTCCTGGCCTATCTGGTCGGCTCACAACCTGATCCGCTGCGTGATGGCCGAAGCGGTGGCCCGTCACCAGGTGGATCTGGAACGGGTCAGCTTCAAGGGCAGCGTCGATGCCCTGCGCCAGTACAGCGACGCCATCGCCCAAGCGCGCAACCGCAAACTGCGCCGCCAACTCTGGGAGGATTTGTTGCTCAACCTGGCGCGCGACTTGGTCCCGACTCGGCCCAACCGAACCGAACCTCGGGCCGTCAAACGGCGCCCCAAGCCTTACCCGTTGCTCAACCAACCGCGCCGTCGCTTCAAGGAAATCTCCCACCGCAATCGCTACTGGAAAGGCCGCCCCCGCAATTATCGAAACCTTAACTAAGGGCCA
>CAVQXL010000005.1:0-537458 GCA_963717865.1 Candidatus Aminicenantota bacterium
GGCGTCGGCCTGTACCGCACCGAGTTCCTCTACCTCGACAAGCAGACCGACCCGACCGAGGCCGAGCACCTCGACGCCTACCTGACCGTGCTGCGCACCCTGGGCCGAACGGCCGGTGGTCATCCGCACCCTCGACCTGGGCGCCGACAAGTTCGCCACCAGCGCCGAGGCCGCCGCCGAGGAGCGCAATCCGTTCCTCGGCCTGCGCAGCGTCCGGCTGTGCTTGCGGAATTTGACCTTGTTCAAAACGCAGATGCGTGCCATTCTAAGGGCCAGTGCGTTCGGCGACGTGCGCATCATGTTCCCCATGGTCAGCACGCTGCTGGAGCTGCGCCAGTGCAAGATGATCCTGGCCGAGGTCAAGGAGGACCTGGAAGAAGAAGGCATCGCCTTCAACCGCAAGCTGCCGGTCGGCACCATGATCGAGGTGCCCTCGGCGGCGCATCATGGCCGACCAGATGGCCCGCGAGGTGAATTTCTTTTCCATCGGCACCAACGACCTGATTCAGTACACCCTGGCCGCCGACCGCACCAACGAGAACGGTGGCCTCCCTGTACAGCCCCGGCGACCCGGCGGTGCTGCGGCTGATCGACATGGTGGTGCAGGCCGCCCAGAAGCACAGGCATCGAGGTCAGCGTCTGCGGCGAGATGAGCGGCGAGCCGATCTACACCATGCTACTTGTTGGGCATGGGCCTGCGGCAGCTGAGCGTGACGCCGCACAACATCCCGGAGATCAAGAAGATCATCCGGTCGATCACCATCGAAGAAGCCAACCAGGTCGCCCAGGAAGCCATGCGCCTGGAAACGGCGCCGCGACGTGAACAATTACTTGCGGGAACAGACCCGCCGAATCCTCCCCGAGGTGGTTAACTGAGGTCGGGAAGCGCGATGAGGCGAGGCTGCCGAGATGCGAACCCGATGAAGTAGCGTCTGCGCAGTCGGTCCGTCCACCGCTCCCTGGACACACCCGGCGCAGTCGGCATGCCTGTCCCGCATGATCGCAGCGCGAGCAGTGGTGCCCGACCCGACGCTCCATCGGCGGCACGACCGGATGCCGTTCGCCCAGTCGCCGCGGCCGGGCACACCGAGCTCGGTCGCGCCGTTCGGCGCACCCGTGGGCTCCACCTCTGTGGACGCATCCCCCAATCGCATGGCCGACGCAACTTGCGGTCGACCCGGTCGAGCGACCACCTGCGTCGACGCTCCTGGCCACGTCGCATGGTCCGCGACAAGGTCCGCATTCGCTTTCGCAAGGCCGGCGATCTGCGCCTGGTCAGCCATCACGACCTGCATGCACTGCTTCGAGCGCATGCTGCGCCGCGCCGCTCTGCCCTTCCGCTCGCACCGCAAGGCTTCCATCCCCAAGCCGCGCATGGTCTTCGCCCTGTCGCTGGCCCTCGGCATCGTCGGCGCGACGAGGTCGTGGAGCTGGAGCTCGACGCGAGGAGCTGCCCCCCGACGAGGTCCACGACCGCCTCGCCCGCCAGGCCCCGCCCGGCCTGGAGATTCTCGAGCGTCTGCGCGCATCGACCTCCGGAGCGTCGGCCCAGGTCCGCCGCGCCTGCTATCGCGTGCCCCTGCCCGCCGACCGCTGGCACGGCCTGGCCGACCGCATCGCCGACGCTGCTGGCGCGCGCCGAGTGCTGGGTCGAGCGCACCCGGCCGCAGCCGCGCCGCTTCAACGTCCGGCCTTATCTGTCAGCGAGCTGCGTCTGGACCGCGGCGCATGCTGGAGATGGACCTGTGGGTCACGCCCGAACGGCACCGCCCGGCCCGAGGAGGTGCTCGGCCTGCTCGGCCTGGCGGACCTGCTCGAGGCCGGCGCCGTCCTCGAGCGCACCCGGCTCGAACTGACGATGAGGCTGCCGTCCGCAGCCGCCAAGCAGTTGCAGCCGTGCGCCGTCGGATGACCACTGCCGCCCAGGCCTCGCGCGACTTCGAGCACGGAGAACCACCACCGAGGACCGATGACATCCCGACCGCCGGACACGTGCCGGCGACCGCCGACTCCGCGAGTCGCGCGAGAAGTCCGTCATCCGACTCGGAAGAGAGAACGCATGAAAAAGGAAATGCTCATCAACGTGCTGCAGCCCGAGGAGTGCCGCATCGCCATCCTCGAGGACGGCGTGCTGCGAGGAGCTGTACGTCGAACGGACCAGCCACGAGAGCTACGTCGGCAACATCTACAAGGGCCGCATCGTCAACATCGAGCCGAGCATCCAGGCGGCGTTCGTCGATTTCGGCGTCGGCCGCAACGGCTTCCTGCACGTCTCCGACGTCGAGCCGGCCTACTACCGCCACCTGGAACGGCGGCGCGCCGCGAGGACGGCGGACCGCCGCGGCGGCGGGCGGACCGCGGCGCCGGCCGAGCGGGACGACGGCCGCGGCGACCGCCGCCGCTCCGGCGCCGGCCGCGGCCGCGAGCCCGACGACTTCGCCGAGTCGAGACGGAGCTCGGCGACCCTGCGGCCGGCCGAGCCGACAGCCAGCCGATGCCCGCATCGCCCGAGGTTCGACGCTCGAGCGAAGCACGCTAGCCCGGCGTCCGACGACGTCGGACGCGCGCGAGCCAGCTCTGGACGAGCCCGCCGGCCGAGGTCGCGACCGCCGAGCCCGCCGAGCCGAAGATCGCGGCCGAGCCGGCGCCGCGAGCCGCGCCGACGGCGTCGCGGCCGGTGATCCCGGCGCCGCGCAGCGGGCCAAGCCGAAGCCGCCCACGGCCGAGCAGCCGAGCCGGAGCCGCCGCCGGAGCTCGCCGGAGCCGCCGCGAGTCGAGCCGCCGCGAGCCGCAGCTCGATGGACTCGGCCGAGCACCGCACCGAGGGATCGAAGCCGCGCCGGACGCCGACGGAGCCGTGCGCTGTCGCGACGACGACCGCTCGTCGCCGGCGAGCATGCCGCCGCGGAGTCGAGCCTACGTCGCCCCGCGAGAGCCGGCGAGAGACGCCGACGCCGGACCCGGACGAGCGGACGAGGACTGCCGCCGTCTGCGAGCCGCAGGACGATGACCGCTCGCTCGGAGCCGACGCGCAGATGACCGCAGCTGGCCGACGACGTCGCCGACGACGACGAGCCGACTTCGGCGGCGTCGTCGGCGACGAGCGCGGCCGCCGCGACGACGGCCGGCGGCGACGCGACGACCGCGGCGGCCGCGACGGCGATGCCGCGCGGCCCGCGCGGCCGCGGCGGCCGCCGGCCCCGGCGGGCCGGCCGCGGCATCGGCCGGCCCAAGCCGCTCATCCAGGACATCTTCAAGCGCGGCCAGGAAGTGCTCGTCCAGGTCATCAAGGAAGGCATCGGCACCAAGGGCCCGACGCTGAGCACCTACATCAGCATCGCCGGCCGCTACCTGGTGCTGATGCCCGGCCTGAACCGCATCGGCGTGTCGCGCAAGATCACCGACGAGGAGCAGCGCCGCCGGCTGCGCGAGATGCTTCAGCGAGCTGAAGCCGCCGCAAGGGCCTCGGCTTCATCATCCGCACCGCCGGCCTCGACCGCAACAAGAAGGAACTGCAGCGCGACCTGGCCTACCTGTCGCGGCTCTGGCAGGTCGTCGTCCGCCGCATCCAGCAAGCTCAAGGCGCCGGCCGAGATCTACCAGGAAAGCGACATGATCACGCGGACCATCCGCGACATCTTCACCAGCGACATCGACACCATCTGGGTCGACGAGACCGACGCCTTCGAGCACGCCCAGGAGTTCCTGCAGATCGTCATGCCGCGCTACGCCAACCGCATCAAGCTCTACGACGGCACCGAGCCGATGTTCCACAAGTACGGCATCGAGGAGCGAGATCGCCCGCATCCAGCAGCGGCACGTGCCCGCTGCCCAACGGCGGCTCGCATCGTCATCGACCAGACCGAGGCCCTGGTGGCCATCGACGTCAACAGCGGCAACTTCCGCGCCGACAACAACGCCGAGGAGACCGCCTACCAGATGAACCTGCAGGCCGCCAAGGAGATCGCCCGGCAGCTCCGGCTGCGCGACCTGGGCGGCGTCATCGTCAACGACTTCATCGACATGCGCGACGAGAAGCACCGCCGCGGCGTCGAGACGGGCCATGCGCGACGCCGTCAAGCGCGACCGGGCCCGCACCAAGATCCTGCAGCATCTCGCCAGTTCGGCATCATCGAGATGACGCGGCAGCGCATCCGGCCGTCGCTGAAGCGCAGCGTCTACCAGGACTGCCCGCACTGCTCGGCGCCGGCCAGGTGAAGACGCGAGAGCATGAGCATCGACGTGATGCGCATGCTGCAGCTCGCCGCCTCGTACCGGGAGGCGGTCCAGCGCATCGAGGTCCGGGTGCCGGAGGACGTGGCGAAGTACCTGCTGAACAAGAAGCGGCGCGAGATCGTGACGATGGAGGAGGCGGGGCCGTGCTAAGCGGTCGGCGTGCGCGGCCTGCACAACGTGCCGCCGGAGCACTTCGCGTTCACCTGCCTGGACCGCAACGACAACGAGGTGCGGGTGTTGCCCAACGCCGATGACCGTCCCTCGCGACGGCGGTAAGCGAGAAAGCTCGAAAGCAGCACAAGCCCGACGCGCGATTGAGGGACGCAGAATCCCTCTGCCGCGCGGCGGGCTTGTGTCGTTTGACCGGGTTGGACCGCGCGGCGGGGGCGACGGCCAGGATTCCCTTGATTTCGTCCGGCGGGCTCTGGGGCGCGGCAACTTGCGATTGCAAGCCCGACAGGCGATCTCGCCGTTCGGCGATCCGCTGGCTGCTCGAGCCGCGTGGGCGTCGGCATCTGCGGCGCTTCGTCGCCGCGGTCGGCGTCCTCGGTCTGATTGAAGAACGGCGTAGGCCTGGTAGTACTCGCGCTGCGTGATCGGATCGAACTTGTGGCTGTGGCACTTGGCGCAGCCCATCGTCAGGCCCATCCAGACCTGCATCGTGGTTTCGATGCGGTCCTTCACGGCCGCCACGCGAAACTCCTCGTCGTCGGTGCCCCCCTCGTCGTTGGCCATCGTGTTGCGATGAAAGGCCGTGGCCAGAATCTGGTCGGTCGTGGGCTGCGGCAGCAGGTCGCCGGCCAACTGCTCGATCGTGAACTGGTCGTACGGCAGGTTGCGATTGAAGGCCTCGATCACCCAGTCGCGATAGCGCCAGATCGTGCGCAGCGGATCGGAGCCATAGCCCTTCGAGTCGGCATAGCGCGCCAGGTCGAGCCACACGCGGGCCCAGCGCTCGCCGTAGGCCGGATCGGCCAGCACGCGATCGACCATCCGCTCGTAGGCGCCCGGTCGCTGGTCGTTGACAAACGCGTCGACCTCGTCGGGCGTCGGCGGCAGGCCGATCAGATCGAGATACACGCGGCGCACCAGCGTGTAGCGATCGGCCTCGGGCGCCGGCGCCAAGCCGGCTGCTTCCAGCCGCGCCAGCACGAAATGGTCGATCGCGATGCCGCGGCCAGTCGGCGTGCTGGACGCTCGGCAGCGGCGTCTTTCGCGGTTTCTGCCAGGCCCAATGATCGGCTTCGGCGGCGCTGCGTCGGCGTCGGCCGGCCAGGTGGCCCCCTCGCTGATCCAGCGCGTGATCAACTCGACTTGCTCGGCCGTCAGCGGCTGGCCTTCGCCCTCGGGCGGCATCTTGAATTCGGCATCGGAGCCGTCGATCGCCCGCACCAGCCGGCTGGCCTTGGGATCGGCCGGCACGATCGCCTTCTGGCCCGAGTCGCCGCCGGCCAGGGCACGTTTCGCGCGCGTTCAGCCGCAAGCCGCCTTCCTGCATGCTCGCCGCCGTGGCACTCGTGGCAGTGCGCGGCGAGGATCGGCTGAATATCGCGGACGAAATCGACCGGCGCCGGCTTGGCGACCGGCTCGTCGGCCGGCCAGCACCCGTGCGCCGTGCAGCCGGCCGAATGCAGCCAGCCACAGGCCGCCACTCGCGATCAACAGTTGGCCGCAAGCTTGGCATGGTCAGGCAGTGTTGGTGCGAGGCTGTACGGGCGGGCGCGAGGCTTGGCGGCGATCGTCACAGGCGGCAAGCTCCTATTATAATCGCCGGCCCGGGCGGATGCCTATCGCGCCAGCGGCTTGAGCTTGATGTTCTTGTACCAGCAGTCGCCGCCGTGGTCCTGCAGGCCGATGTAGCCCTGGCGCGGATGATCCTTGATAGGCCACGTCGAACTTGTGGTCCGTGCCGTCGGGCCGCTTGTTCTTCGCGGTCCATTCGTCCAGGTCCATCTCGCGTCACCTGCGTCGCCGTTGAGCTCGACCGCGATCCGGTTCTTGTCGCAGGTGACTCGCATGTGGTTCCACTCGCCGGCCGGCTTCATGGCGTTGCGTGTGCGGCTTGACCAGGTCGTAGATCGCGCCGGTGTCGTGATAGCCGGCGCCGGTCGTGTCGTCGATGGCCACTTCGATGCCGTTGAAGCCGACGTCCTTGCCGGGCCGCGGCGTGAGCGGAAACGTGCGGACGAAGACGCCGCTGTTGCAGCCCTGGGCGATCTTGAAATCGAGCGAGAGGACGAAGTCGCCCCAGGGCTTTTCGTGGATCATCATGTAGCCGCCGCACTGGTGCGGATTGATGGCGTGGTCTTCGACCGGCCGCTGGCTCGGCTTCTGGCTGCTGGTCATCCAGCCGTCGAGCGACTTGCCGTCGAACAGCAGAATGCCAGCCGTCCTGCTTTTCGGCGTCGGTCAGCTCGTTGTCGGCGGCCGTCGCCGGCCGAAGCGCAGGCAACGCACAGCAGCAACGACAGTGCCAGAAAGGTGAGCGATTTCATCGCGACTTGCTTACGGCCAAAGGATCGTCGTGCCAAGCTGCGACCGGGCGCGGTCCAGCGGCTGCAGGCCGTCGACCGCACCAATCTAGCCGGCCTGGCGCGCAAGCCAAGGCAAAACGCGTGCGGGTCGGCAGCCGTCAGATCTTCACGATCCTTAGCGACATTTTGCGTTTGCGTATACGGCCGTGGGCCGCCTAAAATGACCGCGCATGCCGGCGCGTTGGCCAGCATCCGCCGACCGCGGACCGCCGTACAATGTTGCGAGACTCCAGGCCAGGTGCTGCGCCCGATGATTCTCACGCGATAGCCGCCACGAACCCACCATCCGATCGCTGCGTACAATCGAGCGACGGCGGTTTATCTTCCGGAATCTGACTTTACCACTACACTAGGAGGAGTTCGCACGATGAAAGCTTCAGTCACCTTGGGTTTGGCCGCCATGTTGTTGGCGGGCATTACGGCCGTGCGTGCCGCCGAGTTGACGAGCGGTCTGCAGCCGGGCGATCTGGTCGGCGCGTTCGACGTCGAGAAGTGCGGCGGCGCGGTCAACGACGGCAAGGAAGTCGGCGCCAATTTCTGCTATCGCTGCATGCTGGGCAACAAGCCGGTCGTGATGGTCTTTGCCCGCAAGGCCGACAGCTCGCTGGCCGCGCTGGTCAAGGAACTGGACAAGCACGTGGCCAAGAACGCCGACCAGAAGCTGTCGTCGTTCGTCAACCTGATCGGGCAACGAACCCGGACGAGTTGAAGACCACGGCCAAGGAATTCGCCGCCAAGAACCAGCTGGAGAACGTGGCCCTGGTCGTGCCGCAGGACAACGAAAACGGCCCGGCCGAGTTCAACATCAATCCCGCAGGCCGAAGTCACCGTGACGATCTATCGCAACGGCAAGGTCGCGGCCAGCCACGCGGTCGGCCCCGGCGGCTTGACGCGAGACGAAATCAAGAGCATCATTGCCGACACCGGCAAGATCCTGAAGTAACCGCGACTGCGATCGCGCCGGCCGAAGTCTGCTCGATCGAGCGTTGCAAGAACATCAGGGACGCGATCTTGCCGCTGCGGTCGGATCGCGTCCCTGCGTTTTGCGCCTGCGCATGGCCACATCGCGCAGCTGGCATCGCAAGCTGGCCGGCGATTTGCGGCGCCGCATTCGCCCTTTACGCCGCCCGCCGGTCTGGATTATTTTTCTCGCTCGCAGCCTCGTCGGCCGTCGCACTCGATTCGCCAGGAACGCGACTGCCATGGCAGTGCTGCTGCAACTTCTCGACGCCCACAAGAGCTACGGCGACCAGGTCCTGCTGGACGGCGCCGAGGTGACGCTGACCGATGCGCACAAGGTCGGCTTCATCGGCCGCAACGGCGCCGGCAAGTCGACGCTGTGCCGGGTCTTGCTGGGCGACGAAGAACTGGACAAGGGCGAGGTCGTCCGCCATCCGCAAGCTGCGGCTGGGCTATCTGCGGCAGCACGATCCGTTTCTGCCGGGCGAGACGGTGCTCGAGTTCCTGATGCGCGACAGCGGCCAGCCCGACTGGCAGTGCGGCGAAGTGGCCGGCCGGTTCGAGCTCAAGGGCCGCGTACCTCGAAGGCCCGATCCAAAAGCTCTCCGGCGGCTGGCAGACGCGCGTCAAGCTGGCGGCCTTGCTGCTGCACGATCCGAACCTGCTGCTGCTCGACGAGCCGACGAACTTTCTCGACCTGCGGACGCAGATTCTGCTGGAGCACTTTCTGCGCGACTTTCGCGCAGGCCTGCCTGATCGTTTCGCACGATCGGGCGTTCCTGGGCGCCACGTGCACCCAGACGCTCGAGCTGTCGCGCGGCAAGCTGACGCTGTTTCCCGGGCCGATCGACGCCTTTCTCGAATACCAGCGCGAGCGCCGCGAGCACGACGAGCGGGTCAACGCCGCCATCCTGGCCAAGCGCCGGCAGCTCGAAACGTTCATCGACAAGAACCGCGCCCGGGCCAGCACGGCCTCGCGGGCCCGCAGCAAGGGCAAGCAGCTCGAACGGCTGCAGACGATCGAAATTGCCGGCGCCGAAGCCGACGGTCAACATTCGCGCGCCGGCCGTCGAGCCGCGCAAGGGCCGGCGCGTGCGCTGCGCCGACCTGGCGATCGGCTATCCCGACCACGAAGTGGCCCGCGACATCGACGTCGAGATCGAGCACGGCACGCGCGTGGCCATCGTCGGCGACAACGGCCAGGGCAAGACGACGTTTCTGCGCACGGTCGTCTCGTCGCTCGAACCGCTGGCCGGACAGGTCCGCTGGGGCTACGGCTGCGAGATCGGCATCTATGCCCAGCACGTCTACACCGAGCCTGCCCGAGAAGCGGACCGTGCTCGAGTACCTGGAATACGCGGCCGCGCCGGGCACGAAGACGCAGGCCATTCTGGATCTGGCCGGCAGCTTCCTGTTTCGCGGCGACCACGTGCAAGAAGCCGATCTCGGTGCTCAGCGGCGGCGAGCGGGCCCGGCTGTGCCTGGCCGGATTGCTGCTCGAGCCAGTACAACGTGCTGGTGCTCGACGAGCCGGGCAACCACCTGGACGTCGACACGGTCGATGCGCTGGCCGAAGCGCTGATCGACTACCAGGGCACGGTGCTGTTCACCAGCCACGACCGGCACTTCATGAAGCGCGTGGCCACCGCGTGGTCGAAGTGCGCGACGGCCGGGTGGTCAACTATCGCGGCGACTACGACGCCTATCTTGTACTACGTCAACAAGGAAATCGACGACGGCGAGCGCGAGCTGACGCCAAGCTCGCCTCGAGGCAAAGGCCAGGCCGGCCGCCGCGCGCGTCGGACCGCAAAGCAGCGCGGCCAGCAGCAGCGCGAACTGCGCAAGGAAGTCGCGGCACTCGAGCGCACGATCGCCCGGCTCGACGAGCGCAAGCGCGAGCTCAACGCGCCAATTGCTCGAAGCGACCGATCCGGCCGAAGCCCTGCGGCTGCACGAGGAGCTGACCGCGATCGCCAAGGAACTGACGCCGATCGAAGAGCGGTGGTGCGAGCTGCAAGAGCTGGTCGAGGCCGACGAGGCGTGACGGTCGCCATGCTCGCGCTCGACTCGGCGCGTGCCGCCGCTACGACGTGCACCAGGCGGTCCACATTCGCCGGTACTCGGCCTCCAGATTGCGCGTGAAAGCTCGAAGATCCAAGAGCGGCGAGCGCGGCCATTCGCTCGCGCAGCGTGCCGCGCAATGCGCGCAAGCCGGTCCAAGTCGCCCGCCAGGTCGCGCGGCGATCTCGACATACTGCTCGAGCGAGTGGGCGATCAATTCTTCGAGCCCCAGCGTCACCAGTCCGCTGCCGCCAAACCGCGAGGCGTACGTCTCGCCCGAGAGCGTGACGACCGGCACTCCCTGCCACAGGCAGTCGCAGGTGGTCGTGTGGCCGTTGAACGGAAACGGATCGAGCGCGATGTCGACTCGGCCGATCAGCTCGAGATACTCGGGCCGCGGCAGGCGATTCGACGAGCTCAAGCCGCTCGGCGCCGATGCCGTGGCTCGGCAAACGTTTCGCTGCAGCCGCGCTGCAGCGAGTCGGTCATGTCGCCAAGACAGATCAGCCGCGATCGCGGCACGCGCCGCAGAATCTCGGCCCAGGCTGTCCAGCACTTGCGGCGTCACCTTGGCGAAATTGTTGAACGAGCCGAACGTGACGTGGCCGCTGGCAGCGCCGGCAGCGAACTCGACCGGCGGGCGCATCGGCGCGACGGCAGGTAACAGAAGAAAGTCCGTCGGCAGGCGCACCAGCTTGTTCGGTGTAGTAGCGCGTCGGTCAGGCCCGGCGGATCGGAATAGTCGTCGGTCAGCCGATAGTCCATCGCCGCCATGCCGGTCGTGTTCTGATAGCCGATGTACGTGACTTGGACCGGGGCCGGCTTGCGGGCGAAAGACGAGCATCCGCTTGCCGCCGCCGATGTGCCCGGTCAGGTCGACCAGGATGTCGATCTGGTCGCTGACGCACCAGCTCGCGCAGTTGCTGACGTCGGTCAGATCGTGACGTCTCGCGCCAGTGATCGGCCATGGTCGCAGACGGTGCGGTCGTTTCGTCGGCATCGCGGGCACGTCGGAGTAGCAAAACACCTCGAACTCGCGAGTGATCGTGCGAGGCCAGAATCGGCTCGATGAAGAAATTGACGGCGTGCTCGCAGGAAATGGGCCGAGACATATCCGACCCGCAGCCGCCGATCGGGCGTGCGATCGTTCGCGTGGGCAGGATTCGCGGCGGTGAGCGGATCGGCATGCCGTCGGCCCCAGGCGCGGTGCTCGGCAAACAGCGTCGCCGCGTCATAGCGCGGATGATAGTTGAGCGCGTAGAGCAGATTGCTGTGCAGCCCGGCATTGTCGGGTGCCAACTCGACGGCCTTGCGATGCGCGGCGATGGCTTCGTCCAACCGGCCCAGCGACTGTAGCGCGACGGCCAGGTTGCCATGCGCGATGGCGAAATCGGGCCGCAGCTCGATGGCCCGCTCGACCGTCGCCGATGGCTTCGTCGCGGCGTCCCTGCTCACTCCAGGCGACGCCCAGGTTATTGCAGGCTTCGGCATTGTTCGGATCGACACGCACGGCGCGCTGGCAAGCCGCGACGGCCGCGTTCAACTTTCCCTGCAATTGCAGAACGTGGCTGACCGCCGCGTGCGACGGACCATGATTGGGAATCGCGCGCCGGCGCCGCTTCATACCAGGTGAGCGCAGCGTCGAGTTGGTCGAGACGCTGTAGCATTGCGCCAGATTGTACTTGGGGGACACCGCACGAGGATCGGCCTGGGCAGCCGCGCGATAGCAATCGGCCGCCTCATCGCAGCGGTCGAGGCCATCGTATGCCAGGCCCAGGTTCGTGAAGGCGGCCGCATGACCCGGCTTGAGTCGCAGGGCCGCTTGGAAATGGCCGATCGCCTCGTCGAGGTCCCCCTGTTGCTTGAGAATTGTGCCCAGGTTATTGTGCGCGTTGGCCAGATCCGGATCGATTGCCAGCGCCTCGCGATAACAAGTGACGGCTTCGGCCCGTTTGCCTTGCGCGTGCAAGGCACCCGCCAATTGCATGTGCGACAGGGCATTTTGAGGGTCATTGCGCACGACGCGGCGAAAGCAGGTCTCGGCGTCTGCCGCTTGACCCAGGTCCAAAAGCACATTTCCCAGTTGCGTCCGCTCGGGACGTCCTCGGGTTTGAGTCGCAAGGCCTCGCGGAGCGCCGCCGCGGCCTCGGTCCATTCACCCTGGGCCGCCAGTGCGCCGGCCAGCATGGTGTGCAATTGAGCCACGTCGGGCGCGAGCTTGAGGGCCGTCTGAAAACATTTGACGGCTTCGGAAAACGCCGCCAAGTGTCGGTGTGCCTCGCCCAGGTTGGCGTGGAACGCGGCCTGCATACGGTCGACACGGATTGCCCTGCCGATCAGGTCGACGGCCGCCGCGAACTGCCGGGCCTGCAGGGCCAGCACGCCCAAGTAGTGCAACGCGTGGGCATTGTCCGGCTCGACGGCCAGGACCTGTCGATAAATGCGCTCGGCCTCGGCCAGTTGGCCGGCCTGGTGGTGGCGGGTGCCTAAGGCCATTGCTTCGGCGACGGATAACATCATTCGTCGTTCTCTCTCGAATCGAATTTCCCGTCGCATCGGCTCGTTCATCGAATCCGACCGCGGCCGATGTTTCCACAGTGGCCGATAGACGGCTTCCAGATGTCGCGTGAACCCGACAGCGTCCAACAGGGGCGAAGCGAGCATCCGCTGCCTCAAATGTCCGCGCAGCTCCCGCAACCGCCCCAGGTCGGTCGCCAGGCGAGTCGCTACTTCAATATATTGCACCTCGGTCGTCGCGATCAGGTCTTCCAGCTCCAGATTCAAGAGCGCAGTGCCGCCAAAGCGCGTCACGTAGGTCGCGCCCGCCAGCATCACCACCGGCACGCCCATCCACAGCGCCTCGCAGACGGTCGTGTGGCCATTGAACGGAAATGCGTCGAGCGCGATATCCACCTCGTGGTGCAGTCGCAGATACCCGGCCCGCGGCCGCTTGGCGACAAACTCCACCCGCTCGGGCGATACCCCCTGTCGGCCGAACGCCTCTCGCATCCGTCGCAGGGCCTCGCCACTCGGGTCGGCCAGCATGAGCAGCCTGGAATCGGGCACGCTCGCCAGAATCCGGCCCCACGTGGTCAAGACCTCGCGCGTCACCTTGGCCAGCTTGTTGAACGAGCCGAAGGTGACGCGGCCCGCGGCGAGCGCCGGCAACTCGTTCACCTCGGGCGCTTCGTCGGATGGCTGGTAGCAAAAAAAGGCCCGCGGCAGCCGAACCAAACGTTCGGTATGTAATAGCTCGGTCATGCCCGGCGGATCGGACCATGCGTCGGTCAGGCGATAGTCCATGGCCACCATGCCGGTCGTGTTCTGATAGCCGATGTAGGTCACCTGGATGGGCGCCGGCTTGCGGGCAAAGGCCAACAGTCGATTGCCCTCCAAGTGGCCGGTCAGATCCACCAGGATGTCGACCCCGTCGGCGGCGATGCGTTCGGCCATGGGCGTCGCTTTGCGGCGGATGTCGATCCAGCGATCGGCGGCGGCTCGAAACCGCGGGGTGGCCCGTCGGGCATTTTGAGGTCGCTATAGCAGAGGATCTCGAACTGCTCGTGATCGTGGTGCGCGAGCATCGGTTCGGTGAAGACGCTGATGGCATGCTCGCGAAAATAGGGCGAGACATAGCCCACCCTCAGGCGCCGGTTGGAATTGCGGTCGAGCGGTTGCCGGCGGATGACACGCGGCAGCGGATCGGCATGTCGCAAGCCCCAGCGGCGGTGCTCATCGAAAATCGTCTGCGCGTCGATACCGGGGCATCGAGAAGCGCGTGGGCCAGGTTGGCTTGCAGCAGCGGATCGTCGGGGCTCAATTCCGCTGCCCGGCGATAGTGGGGCAGCGCCTCCTCGATCTGGCCGCGGGCGTGCAGGCAACTCGCGAGATTATTGTGGGCCAGGGCAAAATCAGGATTGAGCTCGACCGCCTTGCGGCATTCGTCGACGGCTTCGTCCAATTGGCTCGTGGCGTTCAGCAGGGCTCCCAGGTTGGTGCGTGCTTCGGCATCGGCCGGATCGAGATCGACTGCCCGTCGATATGCCGCCAAGGCCTCGGCCAGTCGACCGGCGCGCTTCAGAGAATTACCCAGGTTGAAGAGTGCGGGCGTGTAAGCAGGATTGATTTTCAACGCGCGGCGATAAGCCTCGATGCCGGCCTCGTTCTGTCCTTCGTCACACAGCACGTTGCCCAGGTTGCTTTCGGCTTCCGCGCAGTGTGGCTTGAGCCGCAAGGCCGTCGCAAAACACTCGCGCAGCTTCGGACCAGCGACGCTGCTCGCGGAGCGTGACCCCCAGGTTGTTATAAAGCTCGAACACATCGGGTTTGAGTCGCGGCGCCGCGCGATAACCCGTCTCGGCCGCGACGAAATCCTTGCCCGCCAAATACAGGTTGGCGAGATTGCTGTGGCCCAAGGGGTCGTCGGGTTTCAGTTGCACCGCGGCGCGATATGCGGCGGCGGCCGGCGCGAACTGGCCCCGGGCCTTGAGCGCATCGCCCAGGCTATTGTGCAGGTTTGCCTCCGTGGGATTGGCGGCGATGGCCCGACGAAACAGATCGGCCGCCTGGTCGGCGCGGCCCTGTTGCAGCTCGATCCGTCCCAGCAGCCGAAGCGCATCGCTATGGAGCGGCTCGACGCTGATGACCTGCCGATAGAGCGAGGCGGCTTCCATCAGGCGGCCGGCCTGGTGATGCTCAATCGCTCGCTCGATCGTTTCGTCCATCGTCATTGTTGGTCAGGCGTGTGAGCCCTGTGTTGATGGAGTTGACGCTCTGGGGTGAGCCAGCACCTGGCAAATGGGATTCGCCGCGAACAAGATCTGTGAAAAACCGGTGAACGGAACTGGTCGCAAGGTGTCTGCCAGAAGGTTGCGTGCCGCGCTAGCCGACGCGGCCCACGCGCAGATAAAGGGGCCATTGGATTGGGCGCGTTGGGGCGGCACCCCACGCCTCAGAAAGATCATCGAGCACTTCGTTGAGCGGATCGGCCCCGTGCCGCTCAATGTACTTCTGCACCGACGACCACGTGCCGAGATAGCCGATCAACTCCGCCAGAGTCCATTCGGCCACCATGCTGAACTGCGGCGCGGGCAGCTCCTCGAACGGAAAAGCGATCGTCGCATACCGCTGTTCGATCAACCGTCGCTCGGGCGGCCAATAGGCGCCGAGAATGTCGCCATACAACTGGCCCACCGCGCGATCGACTCCGGGCGAAATCACGGCCAGCCCATAACTCCACGCGGCCTAGACGGATTTTCGTAGCGCCCACTTAGTACGTTCTTGAACAAATCCAGTCCAGGATTTGAACCTACACCTCGATTTTCAGGAAAGGATGATTACGGCGGATTTGCTCCTCCGCTACCAATCCGATCAATGCCATGGGCCTTTTGTTGATCGTGCCGGGCGGTCCGCGGCGACGCTTGGGTGTCAATTTGGGTAACAAGACACCAAAAACGCTGCGGGGTCTGAAAATCCGCGGTGGAGGATTGAGGCAGAAACCAGAAATAGGAGGCGAGGCGGTTCCTTTTCTTCGCACGGTGCGGAGTGCGCAAAAAGACCTGACTTGCGCAGCAAAGGCTATATTGGCAGCTGGCGTCGCCCGATGCGGCGCGCCTAGTCCAAACTAGCGCCGGACCCCTTGTGGATGAGGTTTGGGCGAGCGCCGTTGTCCCAGCCGCCGCGGCGAACGCTCTTCGATGAGGCCGGCGATCCGGACATAGATTTCCTGGGCGTGCTTGCTCGCCTCGAAACTCTCCGGAAATATATCGGCAAACTTCTGTCGGGCACTGTCCCGCATCTTGCGGAGCTCGGCCTCGGCCGCCGCATTATCGCCGGGAGGCCATGGACCATCGTCGCTGGTCTCGTCCGTCGCCGCAAAGTCGACGAGTAGCGGCTCGTCGAGAGGTGAGGTCTTGCCTCTGGCGCGCTGCTCCTGCTCGATGTCACGAACGCGCATGGCCAGGAACCGCACCCAGTTCATGAAGCGCTTGATGCCGCGCGGTGTTTCGCGCCGAAGTGCGACCACCGGCCCCCAGATTTCCAGCGCCTTGCGGAAATCGGGGCTGTCGTCGACAAGCCGCTCAAGGGCATAGTAGCGCCGGAGCATCCAAACGGCGGGGACGAGCAGGAGGATGACGATCAACACGATTATGACAGAGCGCGGCAGCGATTTGATCCAATTGGGATTGCGCACCTCGGCGAGCTTCGTCGGCTGTGTCGCAGTACTAGTTTTGCCGCCTTGGGTCTCCGCCGCGCCAGCGATGATCGGCGATGAGGTTTGACCGGTCGGGTCCCGGGCGGATGCGGCAAGCTGCGGCAGCTCCGCGCCAGTCATAAAGACGTGCAGAGCGGTCCGCGACGGAAGGTGGGGCCCAGCCGTTTGGTCGCCCTTGATCAAGGTTGTGATCAGAATTTGAACGCCGGCCACAAGTCTCGGACCGAAGGTCGCAAGCAGCCACCACAACACGGCGATCAGCAGGAAGATGGCGGCGAGCATGGCCCCGGTGCGGATGGATTGGCCATCATGCGATTCTCCAGAAACTGAAGAAGCGCACGCGCGAGCCTGACCACGACGAGGCCGGCAGGACGGCCTCGCTGCGGATGATGGTCAGCAACGCCGCAAGCAGGCTGTCTTCCTTCTGGTGGTGCCAGGCGTTGAACCACACCGGACGGATGCCGCGATCTTCGAGGTCCTGCCGCACCAGATTTATCAGCGAGCTCTTGCCCGAGCCCCAGGGGCCGGCAACGCCTATAGCAAGGCTCGGTGTGGTCTGCACATTGCGCAGGAAGCGCGACATGGCGCGCGCAATCGGCGTCAGCCCGAGCGCATCAGGGTCGTCGAGGCCAATCGGGTTGTCGCTGACGCCGTGCTCGGCGATGCCGGCCTTCTCGCTGAGGCGCGAGATTCCTCGTGCTCCGCTATTGCGCGGCTGGATGCTCCCAACGTCAGCAGAAAGGCGAGGCAGACCCAAGGCGCCGGCAGCCAGCGATAGGGGATGACATGCCAGGTCTGGCCTCCATTCCTAGTCTCGAACACGACAGGCCGGTGGTCGCCCTCCCAGCCGGACGATGCCCAGCCCCTCGTCGCGGAGTGAAAGAAGATCGAGCGGATGAGTGCGGTGGTCGGGACATTGTGCAACACAAGATCAGCCGAATCGGTCACAGGTGCCCGCATCTCCAGCAAGCCCTTGTCGCTGCCGGCCCGCAGACCGACCAGGCGCCGCCGACGCCCGGCGCAAATGTCGCCGAGTAGAAGCGTGGCAGCCCCCTAACGTCGGGTCGGGAGGAAATGCGCGAGACCGAAATTAGGGAAGGTCTCTTGGGTAATGTAGATTCCATAGGCCGCTACGGTCTGTAACGACGAGACCGAACCTCTCACCGTTCCAAACCGGCACGCGCAGCGGCGAGTTTGCCCTCTCGGAGACGATTGGGAATAGCCGAGACTGCTCATCGCCGAGCGCGCGGAAGATGAGCCACGATGAATTAGTCGTGTTCAGCATGTAGCCGACGGCGAAGTCTGACACCCAGCTGAGCGGGAAGCGCGTTGGGCGACGGCGCAGCCTTGGGGGCTTGCAGCTGAGGCGCCTCTTTCTCAAGCGGCGCCTGTTTCTGCGGCGCCTCTTTACCCGCATTCGATGATGAAGGCTGCTCCGCAACGAGGAATGGCCCTGAGACACCGGCGAGGAGACTTGCGGGCCGCGCGCCGTCATTGGCCGCCTGCGACGGTCCTGCCTTGGGCGTCTGAATTTCAGGTTCGGTTTTGGGCGCCCGAATTTTGTTCATCGCCGACTGTGGCGCATTGACGAACTCGGCTGGCACTGGCCGTGGGCTGAGAGCGTCGGCGAGCCCGGTCGGCACAACGCTCATCTTGGCACTTAATCGTAAGCATGTCGCCCGCAGGAGACTTATGGAAATCGGTGCACTTGATCCAAACCGCCTCGCTTTCTCGCATGCTCAGGTAGTACATCAAGCCGAAAATAAGATCCAACTTGGAGCCCTGGCGCTTGTGATATTTAGGCCGCCCGGCTTCGGGTAGGAAGAGCGCCACCTCTTCTTAGCTAAAATGTTTCAATCGTCCACTTTTAAGGCCGTAGACTTGAGCTTTTTCATCTTATTCTCCTAATGCGTCCACCATATTGGTCACCTTTTAACCCTAATATGCGTCCTTAAGCGCCAAGAGCAACGGAATATCTTCCACTACTCAAGGACGATTTGTTAGGCAAATAGATGAAAAAAAGAGGGATTTTTGAGGTATATTGATCTACGTGGGTTTAATTAAAAAATCCACAAGGGTTTTAGCTGCTTTATTCAGGAATATGGGGAAAAGATGAACGAAAGAATATATAAACTAATTCCAATTAAAACGGGATTTTAAATTGAGCGATAACAGAAATATGATGGGCGCAATCCTTAACTTTTGGCGAAAAGTCCACAAATATGTGATTATCTTGAGCACTCCGGTTCTTACACTTTTGGGATTATACAAGGCTATTAAGAGTGATCAGGGAGTTGCTTCCATTATTTTTGCTTTGCTTTTAATAGCGTTCTCAATCTACTTAATAATTAATAAACCCTTTATTGCAGCAACGAAAGTTGGAATCATTGGCATAAGCATTATGATACTTGGAACCTTTTTGTTTTTCTATATTAAGAATTTGCCGTCACATAGAATTATTGTAGCAGTAGCAAATTTCTCTGGGCCTGACTCTAACAAATGGGCAGTGACAGATTTTGTCTTGGAAAAAATAGGAAAAGCTCTGGTAGACGAACGTAAAGCAAAAGTATTGCCACTGAGACAAACCATCACTCAACAAGATGGAAGAGAAACTGTAATGAAATTGGGGCGAAAGCACCATGCTACTATTGTTATCTGGGGTTGGTACGCCGTTAATGAACAGAATTGCACACTTTCTGTGCATTTTGAGATTAAAGGAAAAGTACCAGGATTACTAAACTATGAACCAGAATATCCGATATCAGAAATTAATGAACTGCAAAGCTATAGACTTCAAATCAATCTTTCTAACGAGCTAGCGTCCCTTACCCTTTTTACCATTGGTTTGATCTGTTATTCTGATAAGGACTATGGAGGCGCTGAAAGATATTTTAAAAAAGCAATTAATGAAGCAAGCCGGACAATTAATCCGGTTAACCTAAGCTATATATTTTTGCTTCATGGGAATTCGTTATACCACACAAGAAAATATGAGGAAGCTATTTCGAGTTACGATTATTCCATAAAACTGTCTGAACCTTATGCAGCAAGCTATTTCAACCAAGGCAACGCTTATATGCACCTAAAAAAATATAAACAGGCTCTGACTGACTATGATATGGCCATCAAAATTACTCCCAAGTATGACGAAGCCTATAATAACAGGGGATTCGCTAACCATGAACTTAAAAATTATGATCTTGCAATTGCAGATTATAGTATTGCCATCAAACTAAATCAAAAAGACCCTTATTATTATAATAATCGTGGGAACGCTTACTTTAAATTGGATTATTACGATTGGGCTATTGCCGATTATAATAAGGCTGTCGAATTGAATCAAAAATTCTACGCGCCTTACTTTAACAGAGGGAATTGTTACCTAACGCAAAAGAAATATGAACAGGCTATTGCAGATTACAGCACAAGTATCAACCTTAATCCAACGTATAGCGATACCTATGTTTACAGAGGGCTTGCTAATGTTGAACGGAAGGATTACGCCCGCGCTATTGCGGACTATAATATTGCCATTAAATTGAACTCTAAGGATGCTTCTTACTACGACAATCGTGCAATTGCTTTTTGGTATTCAGGCAAACATTTCAGGGCAATTGAAGACTTCAAGATGGCAATAAATCTGGATCCAAAATATTTGCCTCCCTATTTAAATTTAGCAGAGCTATATATTATTACCTCGCAGGTTTCTGCTTCAGAAAAGGTCGCTACTACTGCAATCGAGCTTGCCAGCTCTCCTGAGAATTCAGCAATTGCATACTATCTACTAGGCATTTCGTTTAAGTTGCAGGGGAAAGACACAGATAGCATTGATGCTAAATTAAAAGAACTAACTTCTGCACCGTTCGAGATAACATGGATATTTGATGACGTTGAGACTTGGCTGGCTCAGGCTAATGTTAATAGCAGCGTGAAAACATATGTTCGACAATTGATAGATAATCTAAAGAAATATAAAAAATGATGCGCGATAAACTATTGATATTAGATAGACCATATCTGCTTGCAATTACCTAATTTTCTTTCTTCTGTTTAGAAGACGATATTCAATTGAAAAAGTGCTCGGCCAATAAAGCGCTTGAGAGCCGAGCAGAGTTCTACGCATCCGATTGAGTTTTCTATCCTCCATTGGGGCTAGTGATCTGCCCCATCACACTCAAAGAGAACTACTTCCAATCCGCAGGCCAAGCGCACTCATCTCCGCCACAATAACTCCAGCTCTTCGTTCATGACGAACCCGATAAATAGATTGTCTTTTTTCCATGGCTAAGGATTATAGCGTTAAACAATGAAATCCTTTACGACGGGGTAGGAGCTATGATCAGCGTCTACCCCTGCCTATGCTCTCGGCCCTAAGCAGTGTGATCTCTTAGGAACGGAGACCTTGCCGATATTCGTGATGATTGACAGGACCGTGCGGCGGCCATATACTTTTAAATATGGTTTGGGGGGGGTAGATTCATTGTCCATTATCCGGAACGGGAATTCGGCTCGTCGTACAAAAGGAAGCTCCTATCACACGCGTTGATTACGATCTGCCTGACGGGGTTTTCTCTGGCATAGTGCCAGACATAAACACTTCGCCCGGAAACTATATATCCGTAGCTGGGCAACATGCTTGACGGGTAAGAGGGACGATAAATGAATCGTGATGAAATCAAGAACTGGCTCCGGAAATGAGACTCACATTGAATCCGCGGGTGTCGGTGTTCAGGCATAACGACGGCATTTACCTTTTCGACCCCGTCACAATCACGTGTGCTTCTATGAATGAAGCGATGTTAGCATTCGTTACGGAGTCGGACAATGCCAACTCACTCGACGAACTTTGCGACAAAGATTACAAGAAATTGTCGGAAGTTAACGAGCAACTGTGCAAACTAGGAATATTGATTGCGCCAGAAGCCGCCAATCAAGACGAAGGGCGGGATATTTCCGATGATCTGGGTTCAATGATCAATCTAGCCTTCTTTATCACGACGAAGTGCAATCTTCGATGCGCGTACTGTTACGCACGTGGAGGTGAAACTGAGAAAACCATTAGTAGAGAAATATGGCACCTCGCGTTGGATCATTTCTTTTCGAGACTCAGTTCAGACGCTGCTGAGAGGCAAGCTAACCAAAAAAGTGTGAACTTGGTAATCCATGGCGGCGGAGAGCCGACGGTTGAATTTGCCACATTGAAGGAAATCGTTGCGGAGTTTTGTAACCGCACGCGGTCGGCCGGATTAAGGCCGTCTGTGGCCATGGGCACCAACGGGACTTACGGTAATTTAGTTCAACAGTGGATCATTGAGAACAAAATTAATGTAACTATTAGTCTAGATGGCCCTCGCGACATCCAGAATCACTTGCGCCCCTTTCGCTCCGGCCAACCGAGCTACGATGTCGTGGTGCGCAACCTGCAAAATCTGATTATGGCGGACATAAGCGTTTCCGTTCGAGCCACTATTACGAACGAGTCTCTTGAAACCATGGAGGCGACCACCAAACTGGCGAGTCAACTCGGTGTGGCCACTGTTCACTTCGAGCCCGTCTCCCTGACGGGCCGGTGCGCTACTAGTGTTCTTTCGAGACCGGATGCGCAGCAATTCGCCGATAAGTTCCTAGAGTGTTTTCTTTTAGGTCTGAAACTAGACGTCGATGTCCGTTACTCAGGTATGCGCTGTTTTGAAGATAGCAACCAAAGATATTGCGCCGCCTGCGGCCATAATTTTTGTGTCACGCCCGACGGCAACATCACAACGTGCTATGAGGTGCTCGATTCAAAAGATCCTGCAGCACGCGCCTTTTTCATAGGTAAGCTCGATCCAATTCGTGGACGGGTGGAGTTGAACCATAGGCGTATTGAGCAATTGAAGCAGAGAGTTGCTAAGAACATGGAATCCTGCATTGACTGTTTCCTCAAGAATCATTGCGCGGGGGATTGTCCGGTCAAGAGCTTCAGGCATTCCAATCGCGACCTCTATTCCCCGGATCCCTACCGCTGTCAGATTGCTAAAAAGGTCAATAAGCAACTCATCGCCTGGTTGGCCGACGGCGTTATTGAGCCCCGTGATGTCGAACACACAAGAATTGTTTGTCTTTAAACTCAAGCCTCAAATAGAAATGGAGGATTGTTATGACCAAGAAACAAGGTCCGAAAATCCGGCTCGTCCTGCTTTCCGGAAAGTCATTGGAAGCATACGAACGCGGATGCAAATGCCAATGTGTTAAGTTTGAATGTGGATGCCAATGCGTGAAGCATAAGGAATGCACGGATTGTCTGGTCATGCCAAATGAAGGGCAGACGAAAGAAAAGAAAAGACCCCGGACGGCCTTCAAGATTGCCCGAGATCACGAAAAGAAGTAACCGGCATACGCCTACCAAGGCTGGCTGTAAATTAAGAATCACATCACAGGACAATGTTGGGTACGCCCAATTGTTGAATAGGGTTTACTGAGTCGGCGCTTAAGACCAAGGTTTGTTCGCCTGTTTATTTTGCCAGGACCGATTTTTTTGGAGAAGGTTAAAAGCATCCAATTATTCACCCTTTATATTTCCTCGATTTAGCATTATTCAAAATCTAAAACCTTTTTTAACAATTACATTAGATATGAGGCGACTATTATTTCTCCGTGCACGTTCTCTTTTCCTTTTCGACTTCGAATTATGCGCCGCCGCCTTTGTCTCGGAGGGGCGTTGATCATTTTTGCTGAGTGCTATTTTTAAAACTGGCTCCAACCATCATTTGAGCTCTCGTTTTAACGGGTTAGTAGGGATTCTGTGGGTCCGACGAGTTCTTTGTCCTCCATCGGTGCCAGGAGGCTAACTCTAGGGTTTGGAAGAAGATCTCTCGGCTGTTTGCGTGAGAGGTCTTCTTGCCCCAGCTTGCCCTTCCGCTGCCGTTTATAGCGATGATTGACATCGCCGCGCGGTCGATGTTAAATTATTGACACGGAGGGGGAGGGTGATTTGTCGAACGGAGGGGGCGTTCTCGGCGCCGCACAATAATGAAAATCCTCTCTTTTTTAGATCTCTTTGACTTGGCCACCCTTCCGGAGCATCAAATTAGCTCAAAGGGAGAAAGCTGATGAAAAGTCTTTATGCGTCCGTTTTGGTTTTCTTTACAATTCCGCTCATGTTGTTTTCTCAACAACAGCCTATTTCCACTAACTCAACTCCTAACGAGGATAAGGCCGCGTATGTTTGTCTCCCTGCCGGTGCTTCCATGAATCTGGATCTAGACGCCGCAACCAAGGGTAATGCCGGCGGCATCATCGGAATTGAATACAGTAAATCGAATACCTTTTTCCTTTCCATCCTTTTCAATTATGCGGGAAACGCGCGAATTTCCGGTGGTCCGAAGAATTTCGGATCTTTCCTATTAAACCCGATCAGTAATGGTTCAACTTTTATCCTCTCGGGAAACAGGCTCTTTCCTGTGAAAGCAAAGAATAAGCTGATAAAGAATACGCTGATCGGGGTTGGTTGGTGTGTCGGAGCTTCTCTTACTGAATGGGAAGCTCCGATTTTAGAAGAAACTAAGATCGTCGAAGGCCAAATTCTGTATTTTTCGCCTTCGTTCATATTATGTTCGAGCGAAATCAAATTCGGAAATCAAGACGAATCATTTCAATGGGGCGGGACAATTGGGCCCGTAATAAGGTGGATAACAGGAGATCTGGGCCAAGCGAATGCATTTCGAAAGGACAATAAGGTATTGGGCGTTGAGAAGAAAAATTTTATCGGCCTCGAGGCCAGTATTTTTTTGAGAATAAACAAGCTCAAACCGTTTATTCGATTCTCTTACGTTGGTAGCAAAAACCCCATTGCCGGGTTTTCTGATTTTCGAGTGCTATTTGGATTCGACATCGTATCGAGTCTGTTCAAAGGAAAAGTAATAGGGCCGTAAAAGCGACCCACGGCTGGGACGCGAGTCGTCGGGTCCGACAAATAATATTGCCGGATACAAACCAAGTTATTCCCGCCGTCAGTGGATAACAAGACCGCCTTCAGTTTGCGTGTGCCATTCATTAGCCGGCAAAGCTTGCCTCTTGAAAGATTTCTCAAATTTGGGTGACTACGTAACAGACCTGGGGCTGGGAAAACAGTTTTTATAAACGGACTGCTAAGCCCGCCACTCCACTGTCAAAGCTACCTACCTTTGGTCCCCCCTAATTACAGAGGGGGGCAGGGGGGTCAAGAACTCGGGTTCATCGGCTCATGCCCCCGCTTTTATGCAGATGCATGAGCTGTATCTTGCCGGTCGCCGTCGTTTTCGCAGGGCTGCGCTCGACGGTCAAGATGCTTGTATCTCTCCAGACCAGCGACGTCAGCTTCTCGGCCCCGGCTCCGGCGCCGACGGCTTCCAGAAAAGCCGATTTCAATTGAGCCTCATCCATAGGTCCCACGGAGGGATGGACGATCAGCTTGAGGCGGGGCTTCCCGTCCTCCGCCTCGTCTTCGACGAGCTGGTAATCGGTCGGAGCCCCTCCGAATCGGGTCGGCAGGACGTCTTCAAGGATCTTGATGATATCGCTGTCGAAGCAGGCCATTCCTCCGCACGTGAGCTTCTCGGGACTTCGGACATGCCCCAGGTGGACATCCAATCCGATATCCCCCAGGGGGCAACCGCAGTTTCTCCTTATCAATTCGGCCTGATCGCCCAAAGAGACGTTGAGCATGATCAACGGCGCCGTAGGCCGCAGTGAGGATAGGAGCAGGGATTTCGTTGTCAGTCCGTAGCGGTCATCGCCGGCGTCGGGCTGGATCACCGCATGCAGGTCCTTGAGCAGGTGCATGTCGTCGGGAGATCCCGGATCGAGACATCCATACCCGATGTAGCCGCATTCCGCGCTTCCCATGGCCGGAAAGACCTCGGCGTTGCACCTGCGGACCGTCTTGAGCCGGGCCTCCGTCGTCGGCTCCCCGGACATCGTGATCTGAGCGCCCTCGAGATCGACCCCCATCTCCAGAGCCCGGAGGCTCAAGCGGACGGCGGAGCTGGCATAGGTGAACAGGTGGGGCGTTTTGCCCCTGTGCAGGGAATCCTCCATCCACCGGACGATGGGAAGCGGATCCTCGAGCGATACGTAGCGGGGACGAGGCATGGGGATTCGCCCGAACCATCCTCCCAGCCCGAGGACGCGGGCGCTTCCTTTATAGCGGAGATCCAATCCGGGCCCGGCGAGGTCGAGCTGGGAGAACCAATGCGTCGGAGGGACGCCCGACAGGCTCAACGTGAGAATGCGGTACAAGGCCACGCCGCCGGGGACTTCCCAGGTCGCCTTTTCGGAGGCGATGCTTTTTCGGGCGTCCAGGTAAAGGACCGTGTCGACGGCCGTATCACGAAAGAACGCCAGGTCCATCATGACGGGTGTGCCGCTGCTCCGGCTTCCGCTGCTCCTCAACGGGACAAGGGCCCCGGAGACGGGATTCATGAGCGTGGAAGGCTTGATCCGGAAGCGATGGCCGCCACGGACGACTTCGCAACGCCCGTGGAATTCTCCCGACGTCAGAAACACGCCCTTGTCGCAAAGGCGTTTGAGGGCGCCTTCCAACCCCTCCTTCCGGACCAGGGATTGAACATCGCCGAATTCGCAGCCGGCGATCTCGAGGAGCCTGAGGTAAGGGCTCTCGGGCCGGGCATAGACGAACCGGTGGACGTGATCGAGAAAATCCTCCTCCCTCCGGTCCAGGCGTGCGCGGACGGTCCTCTTGGCTTCATCGGCCGGGATGGGCCGCCTGAGGTAGGATGGAAGCTTGCTCACAAGCCGCGCTCCCATGAGGCCCTCGCGGAAAAAGACCCGGGCGCCTGCGATCATGGCCCGCATTATGGAGCACCAGGTCCTTCCGAGTCAAACCTCAGATCACATCTTCCCATAAATAATTATAAGAATTTCCTTTTCGGCCGGGGCCCGCGGTCTTTGAGTGTTTCGGTGAGGTTGAAACCTCGCTTTCGCAGCTCTGCGGCATAGAGCGGGCCGGGCACGGCGGTCTCGGCGGGATGGACGCCGCGGGGCGTCACCCCCCGGGCATTAAGGATCGCTTTGATGGAGCCGTCCCATCCCGTGGTCCGCTGCATGGCGGTGAAGCCCGTCGCTTCGTCGTAGCGGTCGATGAGCTCGACGACTGCCTGGGCAAGGCGACCGTCCTTCTTGCCAACCGCCTGAACACGGACGATGACCAAGTCCGGCTCACCGGGCTTGGCCCGCAGCTTCGGGTCGAGGAGAGTATGCAGCACCTCGCGCGGCGAGACCTTGACGCCACCGACCTCGACAGGCTCTGTCTCGAGAAGGCCGGCGTTCATGTAGGCTCTCCATTCGGCGAAATGCCCGGGCCAGCGCAGCGTCTTGTTCCAGAGTGTCTTGAGGCGGCCTTCGTATGTCCAGGGCATCGTCGACGTCCCCCCGCCGGCGACGAAGGCCTCCATCCGGCCGATCGGCTCCGGGAAATCGACGGTTTCGTAGTCCTCGTCCAGGAACGTGGGCACTTCGACGCGCCTGCCGTCGCGGATGAAGTGAGCCACGCCGTAATATTCGTTGGTCAGCCCGGCGATGTTGAACGTGAGGATATATTTGAAGGGCGGTTTCGGATGGAGAGGGTTCCCCCCGTCCCACATCTTCACCTCATCCGTCTGGTCCAGGAGCGACATGGCATATACGGTGAGGCTTGTGCCCATGCCCGGAACCTGGCCGCAGTCCGGGATCACGGCGATCTCCGCCTCCTTTGCCTGAGGGCCCAGCTTCATCTGCTCCCGGACGAGGTCCGTATTCCCGCCCAGGTCGGTCATCGAGGCCTTGGCCTCGATCGCGGCGCGGGTGATGCCCGGGTTGTTCCAATACGGCACCGCGGAGAGGAACGAATCGACCGGGTCGAGGAAAGCCTTAAGCCGGTCGTGATCGGTCACATCCACTTCGCGTGCCTCGGCGAGGGGAGAGCCGAGGAGTTCATTGACGCGGGCGGCGGACCGCCGCGCCGCTTCCAGGCTGATATCGCCGATGAAGACTCTTTCGGCATCGCCGAACCGGGCCATGTCGAAGGCCGCTGCCGTCCCCTGACGGCCGCCGCCGAGAACCGCATAGACAAAACTCATGGTGACTTCCTCCTCGAGTGGGCAAAAAGACTATTGTCTGGAATAGTCCTCGATGATTTCCCGGATGTGCTCCGCGCCGGGAAGCGGCTCGGGCTTGTGGGAGGCCAGGATCTGCCGGGCCCTTTCCCGGGCCCTGTCGTCTGCGCCGGGACGGCCCTTCTTGATCCAATCGTCCCAGGATGTATGCTCCATCACCTTGGGCTGCCAGATCCCGCGCAGATGGGCCCGGGTATGCGCGGCTGTCAGAAAGTGGCCCCGGGGGCCGACGGCATCGATCAAGTCCTCAGCCAGGGTATCCGGGTTGACCGCAACACCCCGGACCATAGCCCTGACAAGGTCAAAGATTTCGCAGTCCATGATCAACTGCTCGAAGGAAAAAACGCGGGCGGCGTTGAGTAGGCCGGCGCCGCTCATCAGGTCCGCGCCGCAGAGCTGGCTCACCGCTCCGGACAGGGCGTTCTCGACACCGGCGTGCCAGCCACCCGTCTTGGCGCCCGTCGCGAACGTCCCGATGCTCGAGGGCAGGCCGTAGAAGCGGGCGAGTTGGCATCCCGCGGCCTGAAGGAGCAGGTCCTCGGGGCCTCCGCAGGTGACTCCTCCCATATGCAGCTCCATCATGGTCGCGCAGGTGCCGTAGAAAGTCGGTGTGCCGGGATAGAAAAGCTCGAGGAGCGTTATCCCGGCCAGCACCTCGGAGTTGGCCAGGGCGGCGATCCCCGCGGGCGTCGCCGGAGCCGTGCCGCAACCGATGGGCATGACAACGAACCCGGTCGGGATTCCGGCGTCGGCAAAGAAGAATGCCGCTTCGAGCGCGTTTTGTTCATACGAGAGAGGACTGAAGCTGCATTGAAAAGTGGAGATGATCGGCCGCTCGCGCAGGGCCTTTCGGCCTCCGGCCACCTCGGCGGCGATCTCAACCGCCGCCCGGGCGTTCCGCGGGTCCACGATGGTCATGGCCTGGGAGTGTTTGTTGGATTGGCTCAGCATAGCCTGGAGCTCGTAGAGAGGCTGCACAACGGCGGGGACGTCGCGGGCGCTTATAACCGGCCAGAGGAAGGAGATCTCCGGAAGGGCGTCGGCGACCCGGACCGCCGCCTCCAGGTCGGCCAGGGTGGAGGGTCGGACCTGGCCCGTCTCCAGGTCGACGATGTCGGTGCCGCTGCCGTCGAGCGACAGGTAGCCCTGCCGGCCGTCCAGGACGATATCGTTTTCCGGATTCCTGGCGCAGAGCGTGTAGCTTCGCGGAGCCTTTCGGATAGCGGACTCGACGACCGCGGGCGGAAAGTAAATCCGCCCGCTTTCCTCGTCCACCCGGAGGCCCAGGTCGCGGGCCGCGTCCCGGCGCTCCCGGCTGAGAGGCATTATAAGCCCGGTGCGCTCCATGATCCTCAAGCTGGCCTCATGGATGGCTTGGATTTCCGGGCCGGATAAAAGCTCAAGGCGGGTTTTCCAGGGCACAGGCTTGATCACGGAGCATCCTCCTTTGTCATACGGTCAAAGCCGGACGCGCGAGGGCCCTAGTCTATCATGCCCCAGGATGAATTATCTATGTCCGGAAGAGGCTCCTATTCATCCTCCCTTTTACTGTCCTTCTCCCATGGTTACCACACTAATCGTTATAGAGCCACCTCAGATCATATCTTCCCATCCCTCGCGAGCCTCTCGTTTTCCTTGACATTTCGGGTAACTATCCTCAAAGTGCAGGCTTGGGCAAAGCTATTTTCCTATAACGGAATGGTTGTTTGTATCGCTCACGGAAACTCGTAACGACAGGATCGGGACTGAAGGAGGCGGAGGAATGAAAAAGCCAATTCTCGGGTCTTTACTGATGATCTTAATGATCGGCTCCCTGTGCGCAGCAGATCAGGCGCAAGAACGCATCGATGTTCATGGGGATCCCGGCTACGCAGGCGGCAATATAGCTTCTCCCCAAGGTAACGACCCTGTCAAAGAGGCCATCATAAAAGAAATAACGGCCTATTTAGAGCAATTCAAGGGCGCTTGTTTTGCCGATGATAGCTTCAGCATTGGTGACCCGGAAGTGTTTAAAGCGAAGATCTCCGAGAAGCTGGACGAAATTATCGTCGGAGAGCAAGGGGCAAGTGAGATAGCGAAAAATGCGCCGAAATCGCTCGCTTATCACAATGCGGCTCAGAAAGGGATTGTCTGGAAGACTGACTATGTGCAGTTGGTATTCGCTTTCGACCCGCAAACGATCGCCCAAGGTGAAGCCGGTTACACGAATCGCCAGACGATGATGCACGAATTGACGCACCACATCGAGTGGCTGAAAGGAAGGAAGCACCTTTCAAAGATAGTGGACCCGAAAACCAATAAGAAGATCGACAACCCGATCTCAGAGCGAAACACCAACTACCAGGATCGGGTGGTCAATCAATTGTGGAATTTGATCATCCTTGGAGACCCAACAAAGGTAAATCCTTCGAGAAAATCAAAAACCTCCAGAGAATCGGGACCTTCGATAATGGGTGAATCCATAAGAGATTGGCAGGCATTTGAAACTGAAATGGCCTTATTGAAAAAGGGATCTTCTGCCGGCAAACATCTGCCCGACAAAGACTTGCAAGCATTGACGGGCTTTAACGTGGAGCTCGAAAACATCCAGAAGCGCTACCTCGACGGAAAATGCGGCGGCTATCTGCAGGATATGGCGAAGCTTTCCCTCATGCTCCCGAAGGTCAATCCAAGGTTGGAGATCGACGAAAAGGCGGGGACAAAACCCGGCGACCCGGTGAGGGTGAAAGCCGTCTTGGTTAATGAGGACATGAATGAATTGCCGGTACCGGAAGAACTGAAGCCCAAATTCATATGGACGAAGCCGGATGCGAAAGTCAGCAATGACAACCCCGTCGATCTCACTCCAGTCCCAGAGCGCGAACTTGAAGTTCCGGTGAAATTGGTTATCACTTTTAATGAGAAAGAATATGTTATTGCACAAACCACCTACACTCTCAAAGCGGGAGACTCCATCAGCCTCAGCATAGCCCCCCCCACCCTCGCCGGGGAACCCAATAAACCGTACCCCTTCACGGCAAAGGCGGATTCCCCTCCCGCCGGAGCACGCTACGATTGGTACTTGGACGGTTCCAGGACGCAGAGCAGCACTTCAACGCGCTACGAAGCCAGCTTCAAGTCGGAGGGCAGTCACAAGGTCTCCGTAAAGCTCATCGATAGCGCCGGCGAGGAAATCCAGGAAGCGAAGGCAGATGTCACAATAAGCGGCGGAAGCAAGTCTGCCCTGCATATTGATTTGTCCGTGCTCGAAAACCTCAGGCCGAGCCAGACGTTCACTCTGACCGCCACGGTCGAAAACATCCCGGCATCGGTCTCAAAGCTGAAGTTTTCCTGGTTTAGCCCAGGGAACGCTTGCCTGCCCTCCGATCCGCCGGCACAGAGAGAAAACGCTTGGTACTTCCAGGTGGTAACTCCCGTGAACGGCAAAGCGACCTGCTCCATCACGCTCAAAGAGAACTATTTCCAACCCCCGGGCCAAGCATACTCGTCTCCGCAACAAAGGCTCCAGATCATCGTTCAGGACGAACCTAATAAGAAAATCGTTTTTCTCACGGCGGATAAGGACTATCGCGTTAAGCAATGATGACTTTTTCGACGGGAGGGCGCTTAGATCTGCGTCTCCCCTGGATCGAGTCCCCGTGCCGGGCGCGGGGGTCATCGGCTTAACGTTAGGCTGATAGGGGCCCCAGCGCCGGAGCCTTCCTCTTTCCCGGGAATTCGTACCAATTCATAGGAATCCGGCAGGGCAGCTTGCCGGGTTCCTGCCTGCCCGCCCCTTATGGAACGACGGGAATCGTCTTCTCGCGACTGGCATGATTCGTGCATATCATGCACATAGAAGGAGACTTCCATGACACGCAAAGACTTCCTTTCGTTCGGAGCCTGGAGTGTTGCCGGGATCCTGGCGTCCCTTGGCCTGTCGCGCTGTTCGTCGAGCCCCACCACTCCTCCCGTGCCGACGCCTAACGGGACATTCACCTCGACAAGCGCTAACGGGCACAGCCACACGTTCACCGTCAACCAAGCCGACGTCCAATCCCCGCCGTCCACCGGCATCTCGGGCTACGACCTCTTCGTCGAGCGGCCATACCCATGCGTTCGCCATGTCCCAGGCCCAGCTCCAGCAGGTCAACTCGGGCGGGTCGGTCACGGTGACCACGGGGACGACCGATGCGCACACCCATGATTTCACGATCACCAAGTGGTTCTAGGAAGAAAATGAGGGAAAGATGAGAATCTTGTACGTATCGGCCGCGGTATTGATCCTCCTCCTGGGGTCCGCCGGATTGGCGCAGGATGTCGAGGAAAACCCGTTTGTCGCGATCATCGACGCGGACGGGGTCCAGCGGGTGGAGATCACGGGAGGGAGCTATTACTTCGACCCGGACGTCATCGTGGTCAAGGTCAACGTCCCGGTCGAGCTGAGAGTGAAGAAGGCGGGAGGAGCCACTCCTCACAGCATCGCGCTCAAGGCTCCCGAGGCCGGGATCGATTTCTCCGTCTCCCTGGGCAAAGAGCCGAAAAGCATCACGTTCACGCCCACGAAGGTCGGGAGATATCCCTTCTGGTGCACCAAGCGTCTCCTGTTCCTGAAGAGCCACAAGGACCACGGGATGAAGGGTATCCTCGAGGTCGTGGAATAGACGAACTCCCGCGGATCATCCGGCCCGGCGGGAAGCCCCCTGCAGTCCCGGCGACAGGCCTCAGCGGTCCTTCCGGATATTCCCGGGCATCTCCCCTTTGGGTCGAGTTTGGTCCGACATCATACCCTGGACCTCCTCGGCGACCCTTCTCGAGAGGACCCGGCACCGGTCCAGGGCGCCGGTCTCGATGTACCTGGTGACGCCGGCGACCGATGAAAAATCGCAGCCCGTGAGCGCCCGACACTGGGTGTCGCCGAATTCTTCGGCGAACCGGAGCGACAGCCTGTTCCCCCGGTTCATGATGACATTGAATTTGTTGATGCGATCGTCGAAGGGGTGCCCGCCGGTCTTCATGAGCACTATCATCCGCACCACCCGGGGGAGATCGTCCTCGAATTCGCGCATCCTGAAGCCGAGGGCCATGACCCCGGCGGCGAGCGCACTGCACGTCATGCCATTGAAAAGCGTTCCCCCAATGAACCCCGAGGCCGCATCCAGGATCTCCCCGGTCAACGGAATGCCCGGGCCCAGGCGGCGAAGCACCTCGTGGGAACAATGAAAGCCCGCGTCGCCCAAGTACGAGTACAGGCGGCGGTACGCTTCGCGTTGCTCCCCGGTGATGGCGTCGCGGCTGTCGCGGGCGACAGCCGCGAGGGCGATCTCAGGGGCACAGCACACCGCCTTGATACACTTCCTCAGACGATAGGGATCGCCCCGGATCTCCCGGCACAGAGGCGAGCCGTTGCGCTCCAGGAACCCCCGAAGGTGATCATGGCCCTTATAAAATACGAGCGGCAGGCCGTCCTCCGGACTGCCGAGCCCGTAACGCATGCCGAGGAGAAGCAGAGGCGAAGTGATCCCGCCGCATTCGCCTCCCGTGTCGCCGATGCCTCCGGGAAGCCCGGCGGCAAGCTTGACCGGCCAATCTTCGTCGATGCGGCAAATTTGGAGACCTGTCCGCATGACGGACGGTGCACAGTGGCCCATCCTGAGCAGGTTCCCGAGCGCCCGCCCGCGAAAGCTCCATTTTCTTTTCGGGCTGAGAGAGGGGAATTCATCCCGGGATCCGTTATCCCGCGCTGCGAGCGGATTTGTTTCGCGCTGCATCCCTATGCCCTCCGGTCAGAGGTAACGCCTGACCCGGCGGCAATAATCCTCGTATTCTTCTCCGAACGTTTTACGCAGGCCGGCCTCCTCGCCCAGGACGATCCGGTGATGAACCGCGACCACGAAAGCTCCCACGAGAAGGATGAGGGGATTCATCGTATAAAGCGCCGACGCCAGGAGCGTTCCGTACATTCCGAGATACATCGGATTGCGGCTGTAGCGGAACAGTCCGCCGACCTTTAAACTCGTGGTTTCTTTGGCGCTTCCGATCCTGAAGGAACTGCCCATCCCGAGTCGTCCCGTCAGAAGAAGCGTGAAACCGAGGGCCCACAGGCCCAACGAGATCCATTTCAACAGCGGGGGCCTGCCGATGAGCGACAAGTTCAGGCCGAAACTTTGCAGGATCATTGCCGCCCAGGGAATGAAGAGCGCGAGCTTGCTGAGGCGAAAGAGATCTTTATCGATGGGAGGCACGCCGCCCATGTCGATCTGTCGGCGTCGAAACTCCGCCCCTCCGGCAAACAGCACGACCAAGAACAGGACGAAAAATGCCGCTACAAAGATTGGTTCAATCATGATCAGGGTACGTTCCCTCCCTTCCGGGCTTTTGCCGGAATACTAGGCCAGCCCGGCCCGAGATGTCAAGCCCTGAGGAACTCGCCGTCTGAAAGCGCCCGCCTCCGGCTCCTTAACGCTTTCCATGCGAGCCCCCTCCGGATATAATGGTCGGTCCCGGGGACGCATATAGAGATGTACCTTCTGAACGAACTGATCTTCTCACTGCCGTTCGCTATCTATGCGTACATCCGCGTCCTCAGGCTGTTCGCGCGGACCGCCGCCAAGCTGCTTTTCACGGCGGTCTTCGCCGTCCTTCTCGCCGGCTTTCCCGTCGCGGAGACCCTGTCCCACCGCGGGGCCGGCGGCTGGACGAAGATCGTCATGATCGTCGGATTCCACGCGTTGCCCCTGCTCCTGTATCTCGTCATGACCGTCATCCTGTCCGATCTCGTCATCGCCGCGGCCCGCCTGCTCAAGCTCCTCTCCCGGGAGACGGTCCGCTGCCCTGGCTTCCGGCGGCTCCGGCTTGCCGTCGCCTTGATCGTCCCGACCCTCGTGGTCGCCGCCGGGATCGCCAATTATCATCACCTCAGGGTCAGGGAATACACCGTCGACGTTCCGCGAAGGTCTTCGTCGGAAAAGGAGCTGACGATCGCTTTCGCGGCCGATTTCCATCTCGGGACGACCACGGCCGGGCATTTCATGGAGAGGTTCGTCGCCAAGGTCAACGCCGCGGCTCCCGACCTGGTCCTCATCGGGGGGGACATCCTGGAAGGCCATCGTCGGGACGAGGATACCGGCAGGTTCGAAGCCCAATTCCGGCGCCTCCACCCGAAGTACGGGATCTACGCAGCTCCGGGGAACCACGAGGACCATGGCGGCGGCAGGACGGATTTCTGCGCGCGGGCCGGGATCAGAATGCTCGAGGACGAGGTCGTGAAGATCGACGATGCGATCTATCTGGCCGGCCGCAACGACGCTCATTCCCGGAACCGGAAGCCCGTCGCCGAACTCCTGAAGGACACGCCCGGCGACCTGCCGATCGTCCTCATCGACCATCGCCCGACGGACCTGGAAAATATCAGCCGCGCGGGCGCCGACATCCAGCTCTCGGGCCATACACATCACGGCCAGCTCTTTCCCGTCAACTGGATCACGAACTTGGAGTACGAGCTCAGCTGGGGACACATCAGGAAGAACGGGACGCACGTCTTCGTGACGAGCGGCGTCCAGCTGTGGGGCCCGCCGGTCAGGACGGTCGGCTTCTCGGAGATCCTGCTCATCCATATCCTGTTCAAATAGCCGGCCGGCGGGCATCGGGTCCCCGCGCCGCTCCCGGAGCTCCTTGACGGCCTCCCCGGCCGCGATTAACATGAGATAGGTGCGAATCCTCTGGAAATACCTGAAACCCCATAAAGGGCTCATTCTCGTCTCTTTAGCGGCGGCGCTCCTGGCGCAATTGCTCAGCCTGATCGACCCCATCATCTTCGGGAAGATCATCGACGACTACGCCACCGGCCGCGGTGACCGTCCGGAGAACGAGCTCGTCCGCGGGGTGCTCCTGTGGCTGGCCCTGGCCATCGCCATCGCCCTGCTGGCCAGGCTGTTCAGGGCCCTGCAGGAATATCTTTCGCGCATGGCCGTGGCCCGTTTCGGGATGGACGTCTTCAACGACGGCCTGAAGCAGACCCTGCGGCTCTCCTTCCAGGAGTTCGAAGAAAGCCGCAGCGGCGAAACCGTCTCCGTCATGCAGAAGGTGAAGACCGATACCGAACGGTTCGTGAATTCCCTGATCAACGTGGTGTTCGCCTCGATCATCGGCATCGGATTCCTCGTCTGGTACAGCATCACGAAAAGCTGGCTGCTCGTCCCCGTCTTCCTCATAGGCATCGGCGTGCTGGGCGTTCTCACGGGCCTGCTCTCGAAAAAGATCAAGACCGTCCAGAGGTCCATCAACCGCGAGACCAACCGCCTGTCGGGGATCATCACCGAATCCCTGCGGAACATCGAGCTGGTCAAGTGCCTGGGCCTGACCTTCCAGGAGATCAAGCGTCTCGGCGGGCAGACCCGGAGCATCTACGAGCTCGAGATGCAGAAGGCCCGGAAGGTCCGGACGCTGACGTTCCTGCAGGGGAGCGCGCTCAACCTGCTCAAGAATTCCATCCTGTTCATCCTGCTCTGGCTCATCTTCCGCGACGTGCTGTCGACCGGCGAGCTGATCGCCATGCAGTTCATCTCCACGACGATCTTCGGGCCCCTGCAGGACCTGGGGAACATCATCCTGCAGTACCGGGAAGTGGACGCGTCCATCCAGAGCTTCGACACGCTCATGAACAAGCCCATCGAGCGCCGCCCCGAAGACCCCGACGAGATCGGCCCGCTGGAGAGGATCCGCTTCGAGGACGTGGTCTTCCGGCACAGGACCGCTTCGTTCAACGCCGTCGACGGCGTCTCGTTCGATGTCCGGTCCGGAGAGACGATCGCCATCGTCGGCCCTTCGGGATCGGGAAAGTCCACCCTGGTCAAATTGCTCGTGGGGCTCTATAAGCCGGTCAGCGGGTCCATTTTCTTCAACGGGGCCTCGTCCGCGAACATCCGTTACAACCCCTTGCGCCGGCAGATCGGATTCGTCACCCAGGAAACCCAGCTGTTCGCCGGCAGTATCAAGGACAACATGCTCTTCGTGAGATCGGACGCCACCGACGCGGAGATCCTGGAGGCCTTGGGCAAAGCCCAGGCGACCCCGTTTCTCGCCCGCGCCTCCGCGGGGATCGATACGATCATCGGCGAGAACGGCATCAAGCTGTCCGGCGGCGAAAAACAGCGTCTTTCCATCGCCAGGGCGCTGCTGCGAAAGCCCCGTCTGCTGATCTTCGACGAGGCCACGTCGGCCCTCGACTCGCTCACCGAAGAGGACATCGCATTGACCATTCGCAGGATCTCGGCCGGCCGGGAACAGATCATCATCATGATAGCCCACCGGCTATCGACGGTCATGCACGCCGATGTGATCTACGTCCTGGAAAAGGGGAAGATCGTCGAAACCGGGACCCACGAGGAGCTTCTCGGGCAGAAGGGGCTATACTACGCCATGTGGCGCCAGCAGATCGGCGAGCGCGGCAAACCGGTCCCGCATGGGTCCGGACCGTTCTCCGGGGCCAGCCGGTGACCCAAGGCGTCGGAAAACCCTTCCGGCGCGTCATCCATCCGGATGACCTGCGGGCGCTCCGGTTATGACGCCGGCTTCGAACGCCGCCGCCATGTCGTCCCAGCTCCACCCCTGCTGAAGGGAGAGCGCGGCGGCGTGCTGACTCCGCCAGAGGACGTCGTCCGTGAGCAGTTCGACGGCGCGCCCGGCGAAGGACTCGTCATCCGCCGCAACGAAGCCCGTCACTCCGTCGCGCACCCGCTCCGGCATGACGGCGATCGGCCTGACGACGGCCGGGACGCCCAGGGCCTGCGCTTCGGCGACGGCCAGGCAGAACGCTTCGACATGATGCCCTCCGAATAGCATGACGCGGCTGGAATGTATCGCGTCCCACAGGTCCTCCGGTCGCGCCGGAGGATGCGGCTTCAGGGACTTCAACGCTCGTGCCGAATAGCCCTCGGGTACGAATTGACCCAGACGCTTGGGAGTCTCCTCCCAGCGGTCCGCGTATCGGTGTGCATAATCGCGGATGCCGTAGATATGGAGCTCGGCGTCCGGAACCCGCGGCAGGATGCGTTCCTCCCAGATCCCGAGCAGCCACCTCAGGTCGCGCATCGGGTTGGACGCGAAGACAGCGCGGGGCGGAGGCGGAGCGTCGAGGGGAGGCCGCCCGCGCACGGCCTCGGGGAGGCCGAAGGGCAGGACAAGGAGGGGATGGGGCCTCGGCAGAAAGCGCCCGTAAACTCCGACCTGGTATCGGCTGACGAAGATCGGAAGGGGACGACGGAGCCACATTCGAACGAACATAGGCCGCCGGCGCAGATCATGCGGCGGCCAAACCAGCCAGAGCGCGCGCCGGCGGGGGCGGCGCGCCAGGTCGAGGAGGTCCGGATGCTGAACGGCAAGGAAGAGATCGCAAGGACCGGGGCTTCCCGCTTCGAGCGGAGACCATGTGACGCCGTTATGAACCACGCGCTCATCGCAGTGGGTCAGGCACGTCACGGCGTGCCCGCGCCGGGACAAGGCTTCGGCCATGTAGATCACGGAAGTTTCCGTACCGCCGAGCGGACGGAACGCCGGATCCCGTCCATCGTAATGATTGGTCCTATCCGCGATGACGATGCGTGTCATGATCCACCTGAGCCGGAGGAATCCCGGACGCCGTTCGTCCGGTATCCTCCGGCCCAGCCGCTGATGATCGGTCCCTGCTTTTAAGTGGGTCCGGCCCTACGGCTTCTCGACCTTCTTCTCTTTGAACTTGATGACCTTGCCCCCCAAGGCCTCCAGCTTCTTCATGTACTCGTCGGCCTCCGTCCTGAGCTGTTCGAGCTTCTCTTCCATTTCGGCCTTCTTGCCCGCGTCGGTTTCCTTCCCCAGCGCCCATTCGAGCTTCTTCATCCGGAGCATGCGCTCTTTCGCCCCGATCTGGAGCCCCATGATCTTCTGCTCCTTGATCTTGGCCAGGAGCTCTTCTTTCACTGCGGGATCGGTCGTCCCTTCGAGATTCTGCTTGAGCTTCTCCAGGAATTCAGCGTTCTTCTGCTTCGCTTGCTCGAGCTCGGCCCACTTTTCCTTGAGGGCCTGGATCATCTCTTCCTCGGAGGGCTTCGCGACGGGCGCGGCCTCGGCGGCGGGTGTGGCCTCGACAGCGGGCGTCGGCTTGACGGCTTCCTGGGCTTCCTGGACGACGATCGTCCGCGATTCGGCGAAGGCCAGGGCGAAAACCAGGGCCAGCGGAAGGATCAGAAGCGGCTTCCACCGGGCCAATCCTTTTGTCTCTTGCTTGGATAACATGGCGATTCTCCTTTTGATTTGGGATGTCCGGAAGCTGCTCGCCAGCTCGAGCAGACGTCCGCCCACATGCTGTTCGACGATGAGCAGCTGATACCGGGCGAGACCGCAGCCCTGCGCTATGACTGCTCGGTCCGCCAGGTATTCGTGGGTTTCGCGCAGCGATCTTCTGTATGGCCATACAAAAGGATTGAACCATTGGATGACGGTCAGAAATTCCGAAAAGACGATATCGAAGGAATGGAATTGCCGGACGTGGGCCAGCTCGTGGGCCAGGACGCGGTCGATGTCGCCGGCGGGGATGTTCGCCCTGTTGAGAAAAACGAAATTGAAGAACGAGAACGACGCCCCCGCCCGGCCGCAGAGGACGATCCTCAGGCCGCGTTGACGCTCGCACCCGCACCGACCGGCCATGAGGGCGAGGCGACCGATCCTGAAGAGGAAAAGGAGCAGGAACAGCGCGGCGCCGGCGGCATAGACCACGAGCAGGGCATCGGCGAGGTCCGCGGCGGGCGCGGTTCGGGCGACCGAAACCGCCCCCTCCGTCGAGATCGACAGGGCGGGAGACGGGGAGTGGATCACCGTCTCGCCAAACGGCGACGGGACCCGGACCAAGGGGAGAACGAGCGAAAGCGCGGCCGACCCCAGCAGGAAGGCGCGGTTGAGCGCGAAGTTCGTGTCCTTCTCCAGAACGAGCCGAAAGAACACGTAGAATATCGCGAGGCACACCCCGGACCGGAGGAGATAAATGACGAGGTCGCTCATTTATTCCGCCTTTTGTTTCCGGATCTCTTCGCCGAGGGAAGCCAGGATCTCCTCGAGCTCGGAAACGGTCAGGCTCCTGTCCCGGCTGAAGAAGGAGACCAGCTCCTGGTAGGAATCGTCGAAGTAGTTCCTGACGAAGCTCTTGAGGAAGGCCTGGGTGTAGTCCTCCTTGGCGACGAGCGGATGGTAGAGATGGGTCTTTCCGAAGGCCTCGTGGCCGACGAAGCCCTTCTTCTCGAGGATCCGGACGACCGTTGAGACCGTATTGTAGGCGGGCTTGGGCGCGGGCAGGCGTTCGATGATGTCCTTGACGTAAGCCTTCCCGAGCGACCACAGGACCTGCATGATCTGCTCTTCGGCGCGGGTGAGTTCTTTCATGGCACCCCCAATATAAAACTAATTTTCTAGTTTGTCAACTATAAATTTAGTTAATGTGGGAAGAACCCAGGTGCCGATCCTGCCATCCGGGCGACTCCATGGCTTGAAAGTTCCGTTTCAGGAGTGATACATTGAGCGGGTTAAGATCGACGACCTTCGGAAACCCGTCGTATCGAGGGATCGTCAAATCGAGCAACGGAGGCCCGACCGATGAAGATCCTCGGCAAGGACGTCGAAACCCATCCCGAAGTCCCCGCTCCGCTCCCCTTCCGGAAATTCATGGTGTACATCGGGCCGGCGATGATGACCATCGCTCTGGGCCTGGGCACGAGCGAGCTTATCCTCTATCCGCGGCTAACGGCCGAGTTCGGCACCGGCTGGGTCGGGATGATGGTCCTCTCGCTCGTTTTCCAGACCGTCTGGGCCCAGGAGATGGCCCGGTGGACGGTCCTGACCGGCGAGCACGGAGTGAAGTTCAACTCGCGGATCATTTCGTCCGTCGGCGCCCTCGTCTCCATCACCTTCTTCATGTTCATCGCCTTCGCCATCCCAGCCTGGGCGAGCGTCGCCGCCACGGCCCTTCTCGAGCTCGTCAAGTGGCCGGCGGCAAAGGAGATCGGAACGGTCTTCTGGGCTTACGTGTCGTTCCTTCTCGTCTTCGCCGTCGTTTTCATGTCCAAGGTCGCCCGCAGTTGGATCGAGCGCATTGCCACAGGGGCCACGCTCCTCGCTTGGGGCCTCCTCATCGTTGCGGCCGTCACCACGATCAAGTCCGGCAGCGTCGCCGACATCGGAAGGCACCTCATCTTTTGGAACATCCCGGAGAAGATGAACTGGTGGATCCTGGGTTCGACGTTGTCCTGGGTCGGCGGTGGGCCGACCCTGCTCTGGTATACGTACTGGATGAAGGATGCCGGCTGGGGCATGGCCTGCAACTTCGGCTCGATCCCGGGAGGGAGGGGCCAGGCCATCAAGATCAGGTCCGAGGGGCTGTTCCCCGAATTCACACAGGCGAACGTGTCCCGCCTCAGGGTTTGGCTCAGACGGTCGAACCTGGTCCTGTGGGGGGCCTATTTCGTCGGGAGCCTAATGACGATCCTGATCGTGGTCGGGCTTTCGGACTCGATCCTGAGGCCCCTCGGCCTCGTCCCGAGCGGCTTCGATGTCATCAAGCACCAGGCCCTGTTCTTCAAGGAGCCGCTGGGAGCGTTCGGGGCGGTCCTGTTCCTGGTTATGGCCTGGCTCTTCTTCTTCAACAACCAGATGGCCATCTCCGAGGCCGTGGTCCGGCAGAACGCCGACGCGACCATGACCTTCCTGCGCCGGTACGATATCAAGAAGGTCTACTTCGTCTGGTGGGGGATCTACCTGGCCATTTCCTTCGTCCTGATCGCGCTCCAGTTCTTCGGCGGGAAGATCAACCCGTTCAGCTTCGTCACATACTCGGCCATGCTTTCGCTCGTCAGCCTGGTCGTTTCGGTCTTTGCCACGATCATCGGCAAGATCGTCCTCTACAGGAACTTTCCTAAGGAGCTGAGGCCGAGCCTGCTTTCGGTGATCGTGTTGAGCGCGGGATTCGTCTTCTATGTTTACATCATCGTCCGGGCCCTGATAAGCTTTTTCGGGAAGGCCTCTTAGGGACCGAGTGAACGCATTCGATCGGTAGAACGCGGAAAAAAAATTTCCGGGATCGCTTCTGATAAGGGGGACTATAACGCGTTTGACGCTGTCGTTCCTTGCCTGCTACAATCCCGGCGCGCGCGAAGCACCTGCGCGCCGATTATGAACTTGCCAATGCCTGCAGGAAGGAGACGAAATTGAGCCCAAGATCCATCCGCCCCCGCCCGGTTCCGGTCTTCATCTGGGCTATGTTCGTGATGCTCGGACCGGTCGTCATGAATGTGCAGGTCCAGGCCGGAAATGCCGCGGCCCTTGCCGAAACCTCCGTTCCGGCGGTCGCCGAGCTTCCGGCGCTTCCGTTCGACCATATCCTCCGCTACGATGAGCTGACCGCGCTCCTGAAGGCTTGGGCCAACGCCCGCCCCGATATCGTCCAGATCGAGAGCCTGGGCAACACTCCCGAGGGGCGCCAGCTATGGTTTCTCACCCTGACGAACCGGGCCACCGGACCTGCGAACGAGAAGCCGGCTCTGCTCGTCGACGGCAACATGCACGCCCTGGAGTGGACGGGCGGCGTCGCCGCGCTCAATTTCGTCCGGCGGATCCTGCGCGACTACGGAAAGGACGAGCGCGTCACGCGCCTCCTCGACACGCGCTGTGTCTACGTTCTGCCGCGCATGAGCCCTGACGGCGTCGAGGCGACCCTTCGCGAGGGGAGGATCATCCGCTCCGCCGTCCGGCCGGGCGCGGGCGAGGCGCCCGGTCCCGGGCTTCGGATGCGCGATATCGACGGCGACGGCCGGATCGTCTTCATGCGTTTCCGGGACCCGAACGGACCGTGGAAAACGTACCCGGGCGAGCCGCGCCTCCTTGTCCAGCGACAGCCCGAGGAGCCCGGCGGGAGCGACGCCTGGCGCGTGGTCCCGGAAGGCGTCATCGAGGGATACGACGGGGCGACCATCGCGGTCCCCCCAGCCCTCGAGGGGCTCGACTTCGGGATGTTCTTCCCGGACGACCGGGGGACGCCCCCGTCCGAAGGGACGCCCGCCCCCCGCGCCGCCGTGCCGCCCGAGATCGCCGCCTACGCGGCGGCCATCACGAGTCGTCCGAACATCGTCGCCCACGTCACCTGCCATACTTTCGGCGGGGCCATCCTGATGCCCCCGGTCAATCCGGACGAGAAGATGCCGGATGCCGATCGGATCGCCTACGAGACGTTCGGAAAAAAGGGGACCGAGCTGACGACCTACAGCGCGATATCCTATTTAGACCTCCGCGCCGGCCGAAACCTGGACGTTCACATTCCGACCGAGATAGGCTGGCTATACAATGTCCGCGGCATCTTCACGTTCATCACCGAGTTCTGGAATCCGCTCCGTGCCGCCGGCATCCGGCTCGAGGGGCAGATGTCCTCGTGGCTGGGCGGCCTCCATCCCGTGGAGGACGATCTCAAGCTTCTCAAATGGAATGACGAGTCCCTCGGCGGAAAAGGCTTCGTCGCCTGGCATCCGTTCAACCACCCCCAGCTGGGGCCGGTCGAGGTGGGCGGTTGGGACAAGGTACACTATTGGTACAATGTCCCCTTCGACCGCCTCGAGAGGGAGGTCGCGGGGCACGCCGAGTGGCTCATCTACCTCGGGCTCGCGACGCCGCGGCTCGAGATCCGCTCGTTCGAGGCGACCCCGACGGCCGACGGGCAATGGCGCGTCCGGCTCGTCGTCGAGAACACCGGCTGGCTGCCGACCTCCGGCTCCCTGCGGGCGCTCGACGGGAAGTCCGCGGGCGAGCTGGGAGCCGAGCTGACGCTTCCGGCCGGCGCCCGCCTCGTCCAAGGCGAGCTTCGCCGCTCCGCGGGCCAGCTGGCCGGCCGCAGTGAACAGCGCTCGATCGCCACCTGGTGGGGTTATGAGCCCGGGACTCCCGACCGCGCGGTCCTCGATTGGCTGGTCGCCGCGCCCGAGGGAGGCGCCGTCTCCGTGACGGCCCGCCACCTCCGCGCCGGAACGGTTCGCGGCACCTGCGTCCTCAAGCGCGCTCAGGAACGTTGATCCCGCCGTGACCCGGCGGTCTCAAGAACCCGGCCGGCCGTCGGGGCGACAGGAACGCGCGCATTCTTGGAGTATGTATTCGCAGATCGCCGTCGGGGTTTGATGACGCAGGACGTGCTCCCGCCCCGCCTCGGCCATCGTCCGCAATTTCTCTTTATCGGCGAGCGCGGCCTTGACCACGGCCGCCAGGTTCCCGCCGGACGGTTCATAGAAGAAGCAGTGGACACCCTCTTGCATCGGCTCGTGCCAGACGATCCGCGGCCGGTTGATGACGGGAACGGAACGGCAGGCCGCCGATTCATAGTGCCGGAAACAATCCCAGCCCAATCCCTCGGGGGACCAGACCAGCCAGGCGCGGGCACAGCGTTCGTAGAATTCCTTCCGGGGGAGCCGGGCGGGCGGCACATCGACCTTGATCCCGAAGCGGGCGAGCTCGAGCAGCTCGGGAAGGCCGCGGCGCCGCGACTTCCGAGTTCAGCCCCCCGAAGAAGAAGATGTCCGTCGTCTTTTCCATCGGCCTTTCCGGGACGTCGGCCAGCCTTTCGCAGGGGATCCCGAGCGAGGTCGGGATCAGCTTGTGTTCATTGTCGCGGTAGAGCCGGCTTTGCAGGACGGAATCGGCCGAATCGAACCCCGGGGCCGTTCCCAGCAGGAGCTCTCTCGCGGGAGACGGGAAGCTCCCTCTTGAAATACCACGAGGCCCTGCTTCAGAAGGTGATGGTTGTGCCGGAGGATCGGCGTTCGGTCGCCGTAGTCCAGGACGGCCAAGGGAGCGGATCCCGTGAGCATGGGATGGCGGAGGAGGATGTGGAAAAGCAGTCTTCTCCCCAGCGCCTGTTGTGATCGGGCTTCTCTCCAGGGCGGCAGGACCGGAGGATAACACACGATAAGGTCGAAGGCTCCTGAAGCCAGGCCGTTCCGGAGCCGACGGACGACCGGCAAGGAAAGCGGCCGTCCGTCCTTGGCCGGGACGTCGTCGATCCGTTTTCCCGTCCAGATGAGGGTCGTCTGATCGGGCAGGCCCCGCTTGAACAGGGAGAAGATGCCCAGCTCGAGGATCCTGGGCTTCGGGCCGAGTCCCGGGGATCGCGGTTCATACGCCACGGACGGATGCCCTATTTTTGCGCCTTTTCGCCCTTTTCCTTTTCCTCTTCGACCTCGACGGGAATGGCGACGTCCTCGCCCCATATGTGCTTGGCGAACCATTGCCAGTTGTGCCACGTGGCGGCGAGCCGTTCCTTGGGCTTCGTGATGCCGTGGCCGAAATCCTTGTAGACGATGAGCTTGGTCTCGACGCCCATGTCCCGCAGGCCCTGGAAAAGCTCGTAGGCGTTGGGGATGGGCACGCGCCTGTCGAGCTCGCCGTGCTGGATCAGGGTGGGGGTCCGCGCCTTCCTGATGTTGGTCATGGGCGATGTCTTCAGGTAGATCGGCATGTCGGCCCAGGGCGTGGCCTTGAGATAATTGACGGTGAACGGATGAATGTCGGTGTTGACGTAATAGGTAACCCAGTTGGATATCCCGGCGCCGACCGATATCGCCTTGAACTTCGTGGAATTGGTGGCCAGGAACGCCGAGATGTAGCCGCCCTGGCTCCAGCCCATGGCTCCCACCCGCCCGGGATCGACCAGGCCGCCCGCGATCAGGCTGTCGACCCCGGATTCCACGTCCCACATGTCGCCCACGCCCAGGTTGCGGACGTTCAGGGAGCGGAATTTCTCCCCGTAGCCCGCGGAACCCCGGTAGTTCGGCTCCAGGATCAGGGCCCCCTTGGCCAGCCATTCGAGGCAGGGATAGACGTAGGCGCTGACCAGGACCGGGGACGAGGTGCCCGTCGGTCCGCCGTGGATGATGACGAGCAGGGGATATTTCCGGCCGGGTTCGAACCCGTCGGGCTTCCAGAGGACGCCCTCGATGGCCGTTCCGTCCTTGCTCTTCCATTGGATCACTTCGCGCGTTCCGGTCTTCCAGCCGGCGACCTGCTCCGTCATCCTGGTGATCGCCTCGGGCTTCCAGGGATCCAGCTTCGTGCGATAGATCTCGGTGAGGGTCGTCCGGTCGAACCCGGCGAAGGCCACCGTGCGGCCGTCTTCGGCGAAGCTCACGCCGCCGATATTTTCGGGGGTGGAGGCGGTCCGGGCATATTTTCCGTTTTCCGGATCGAGGAGATAGAGCCGCCTGAAGACCTTCTCGCCGGCCATGAATGCGATGCCGGCCTTTGTCCATTTGAGCAGGTCGGGGCTTTCATCGAAGGTCGAGGCCAGGACCGTGACCGGGCCTCCGGCGGCCGATATCTTGGCGATCTTGCCGTTAAGGTAGTAGCGGTCGTCCCCCATCGTAGTGGAAAAGGCGATCCATCGACCGTCGGGAGACCAATTGGGCCCGCCGTCCCAGCCCGGCTGGCTGACGAGCGGGATGATCTTCCCGGATCCCACTTCGAGGATGGAGATGTCGCTCTTTGGCGCGGAATTGATCAGTGGGTCGGGGCGGTGGTCGAAGGCGATGCTCTTCCCGTCCGGCGACCAGGCGAAATCGCCGACCGTGAAATTCGAGCCCGAGGTCAGGCGCTTGGCCTCCGGTGTTTTGCCCGGTTCGACGGCGACGACCCAGAGATGCGTCATCCGGTAATCGGCGTCTTCGACCTGGAATTTGCCGTATTGTTTCTCGCGGCCCTTGAGCTCCTTGCTCTGGGGGTCGGTCGAAGTGAAGGCGATCTGCTTTCCCGAGGGAGACCACTCATAGGAGTCGACCTCTTCGTTATGGGCGGTGAGCTTGAAGGCCTCGCCGCCGGCGGGGTCGATGAGGTAGATCTGGCGGCTCTTCCCGTCGCGGTTGGCGAGGAAGGCGATCCAGCGGCCGTCGGGCGCCCAGGACGGCGAGTCACTGCTGTCATCGATCGTTCGGGTGAGCTGGATCGGGGCGGCGCCGTCCAGGCTGAGCCAGATCTCGGTGTCGTACTTGTTCTTCTCCCAATCGGGCTGGCGCACTGTGAACAGGACGCTTTTTCCGCAGGGAGAGATGACCGGGCTTCCGACGGACCCGAGGCTCAGGACGTCCTTGAACGCCGGGCCGGGGACCTGCGGGGTCTGGGCGGACGCGATGACGATCAAACCGACGAGCATCAGGATCGGCCAAAGGATCTTCTTCATGGGCACCCTCCAGGGTATGGTTATTATCACAGCCCATAGGGCCGGTCAATCGCAGGGGCCGGACCGTGCCGCCGGTCCCCGCCCCGCCCGGTTCGGGACGATTGACACGGACGCTCGGCCGGCGATAGTATTCCCGCATCATGAGGAGCGGAACATGACGTTGATGCGCCAGGGGGAGCTGTCGATCCGGCTCATGCGGGATGACGACCGTGACTACGCCTTGATCGCTTCATGGCTCAGCGATCCGAGGGTGCTCGAGTGGTACGAAGGCCGCGACCGGCCGTTCGACCTCGATCGCGTCCGGGAGTCCTACTCGCCGAGGGTCCTGGCCGAAGAGGGTGTCGAGCCGTGCATCGTGTCCGAGGGAGATAAGCCGGTCGGCTATCTCCAGTTCTACCCGGTGGCGCCGTTCGCCCGCGAGTACGAGATCGACGCCGGCGTCGATGTCTCGCGCCTCTGGGCCTTCGACCTGTTTCTCGGCGATCCGGAGCGGTGGGGCCGCGGCCTGGGCACCACGGTGCTGTCGATGCTCGTGGCGTACCTTTTCGTGGAGCGCCGCGCCGAACGGGTGCTCGTCGACCCGTTCGTGGACAATGCGCGGGCGATCCGCTCGTATGAGAAGGCCGGCTTTCGCAGACGCAAGGTGCTCGCCGGGCACGAGGTCCACGAGGGGCAGGCCCGGGATTGCTGGCTGATGGAGCTCGACGCGCTCGATCATCCGGTGGGCCTCACGGCGCGCCTGGCGGAGATCGACTCGGTGAATCCCAGCCTGGTGCCCGGGGCGCCCGGCGAGGCAAGAATGGCCGAGTTCATGGGGGCCTGGTGCGAAAAGCGGGGCTTCGAGGTCCATCGCCGCGAGCTTGCGCCGGGCCGGTTCAACGTCGTGGCGATCAAGCGCGGCAGCGGGGGAGGGCGGTCGCTCCTGTTCAACGGCCACCTCGATACCGTCGGCACGACCGGCCCGGACACGAAGCGGGTGCGGCTGGTCGACGGGCGTCTCGAGGGCCGCGGCGTGCTCGATACCAAGGGCGGCCTCGCCGCGGGGATGCTGGCGACGGCCTCGATGGCCGCCGGCGAGCTCGCCGGCGACGTCATCCTAGCGGGCGTGGCCGACGAGGAGTACGGAAGCATCGGCACGGAGGCGCTCGTGGCCGAATGGCCGGCCGACGGGGCCGTGATGCTCGAGCCCACCTCGTTCGCGATCATCCCGCGCCACCGCGGTTTCGCCGTCGTCGAGGTCGCGTTCACCGGCCGCTCCGCGCATTCCTCGCGGCCGGAGCGCGGGGTCAACGCGGTCCACGCCGCGGCACGCGCGACCCTGGCCGTCGTCGAGCTCGATGCGCGGTGGGCCCGGGAGTCGGGCGACCCGGTCGAGCGCCCGGCGGCGCTCGTGAACCGCGTCCGCAGCACGGGCGAAACCTTCACCGTGCCGGCGCGCTGCGAGCTCACCGTCGAAGTGCGCACCACTGCGGGGAAGGCCCCGCACCAGATCGACGAAGCGATCCGGGCCGTGGTGGGCGCCGCGGCCGACGTGGAGGTGGACGCCAAGGTCGTGATGGCGAGACCGCCGCTGGGGATCGCCGACGGGCATCCTCTCGTGACCGAGCTCTCCGCAGCTCTCCGCCGCGTCCTACATCGTGAGCCCGTGCTCAAGGCGGCCCCGTACTGGACCGACGCCGCGCTTCACGCCGAGCACGGCACGCCGGCCGTCGTGCTGGGCCCGACGGGAGAGGGCCTTCACGAAGACCTCGAGTGGGTTGCCCCCGACAGCCTCATACAGTTCACTGCGGTGCTCGCCGGGTTCATCCGCAGTTGGTGCGGCCCGGCCCGGGCCGCCCGCTGAGCGGGGGGGCCGATCATCCTTTACAGCCCGAACCGGTAGGACAGCCCGGGATCGCTGTAAGGGCCGTCCTCAGGAATAAACATCCAGCCCCTCCCTTACCAGCTCTTCATGATCTCCGCGAAGCACATGAGGCCGCTCGGGATGACGGCGCCGTAGCCGTGGCCCGGAGACGTCCAGGCGCCCGAGAGATAGAGGTTCTTGACGGGCGTTCTCTGCGGGAAGCGGGACGGGCCGGAGTTGTCGAGCGTCTGGTCCCAGCCATAGACGGCCCCGCGCGGGTTCGCCGTGTAGCGGATGTTCGTGAGCGGGGTCGCCACCTCCCGGACCTCGATGGCTTTGCGCAGGCCCGGCAGGAGCACTTTCTCCGCCTGGTCGATGAGGATATCGGCCAGGCGCTCCTTTTCGGCCCGGTAAGCGTCCTTCTTCCCGGCGAAATAGTCGGCGGCGAACTTTTCCCAGTGGTCGAAGCCCTGGAGGGTCATGATGGACAGGGTGTTCTTCCCCTCCGGCGAATACCCTTTATAGAGGTTGTCGTACAAGGTGGCCCCGAAGCCCCCGCCCGTGACGTCGGCGCGGACGGCGGCGCCATAATCGGCCTCGATGTCGTAGCCCGCGTTGTAGAAGACCTCCGTGTCCTTGACCCCGAGCTCTCCGAAAAGGTCCTTCTTGAGCCCGAGGAAGACCTGGAACGCGGAGAGGCTGATGCTCAGCTTCTCCATCCGGGCCAGGCTCTCCTTGGCGAGGTCCGGCTCGCCGAGCATCCTGCCGAACGTGTCCGGGGCGTTGGCGTTCGAAACGACGACCTTCGCCCGGAACTCCCGGCCGTCCGCGGTCCTCACGCCTACGGCGGCGCCGTCCTTCACGAGGATCCTGTCGACGCGCGTCCCGAGGAGGATCTCGCCGCCGCCGTCCTTGATGCGCTGGGCGAAGGCGTCGCTGATCTTCTGCGATTTCCCCACGGGATAATAGCCGCCCGCCTCGAGATAGCCGATGGTCGGAATGGCGTAGTAATAAGGGGATAACCTCGACGGCGGGAGCCCGTAATAGCCCCAAAGCGCGGAGAAGACGGCCTTGAGCTTCGGGTCCGAGACGCGGGCGTCGACCATGGCGCCCCACGTCTTGCCGAAGGTCTTGGCGAGCACGGGGAAGTCCTGGAGGAAACGGGACATGTCGACCTTCCCCTCGGCGGCGGAGTACTTGCCGATCTCGGCGGCGAGGCCCTGCATGTCGCCGACGAGACCCTCGATGCCTGCCTTTTCCTCCGGGAAGAGGTCCGAGAGCGTGCGGACATACTTGGGGACGTCGCAGCTCGGCACACGGATATCGTGCCCGGGATAGATGGCCCGGTACAGGACCTTGTGCGGGACGAATTCGACGCCCTTGATCTCCGGGAATCCGGGGAGGAGGTCGTAGACCCCGTCGCGCTTGCCGACCGTGGTCGAGTGCAGGGAGGCGTCGAAGACGAAACCGCCCGGGCGTCCGAACGTCGTGGCATATCCGCCCGGCTTGATGTGTTTCTCGATGACCAGCGGCCGGAAGCCCTGCCTGACGAACGCGGCGCCGCAGCTCAGGCCGCCCAGGCCGGCGCCGATGATGACGGCGTCATAGGTCTGCCCGTTCCCCTTCGCCGCGGCCTCCTGCCTCCCCCTGGGGAAGCTCTCCCAATCCAGGGCGACGACCGGAATTCCCGCCAGCATGGACGTCAGGAAGTCCCTCCGGGGCATATGTTTCGGGGTCATGTTCCCTCCTTGTGTCGATAGCGGAAATATAGGCGCGTCCCCGGCCAATTGTCAAATCCGATGTCCATCGATCCCCACGCTTGATACATTCGCGGCACCAAACTCCGGTTTTCAAACCGGGGTAAGAGCGCCGCTCAGTATTAACCCAAGAAATACCCCGGGCTTCAGCCCGGGGTGTCGAATGGGTTTATTGACAGCACGGTACGGCAGGCGCTATATTGCTCAAGTGCTCGGACGGGGAGATGCGGTTCCCCGAGTCGGAAATCGCCCCGCCGTGAAACGAGCCGATCTCGAGCTTCATCGGAGTGCCGCATGAAAAAGATCGTATCCGTCCTGTTGGTCGTGCTTCTCCTGCCGGCGATCGCCGTTTCCCAGGAGAAAAAGAAGGACAAGGGGATATTCGTCGAGCCCAAGAACGCGTTCTGGGACGAAATCCAGAAGGCGACCGAAGAGTTCGGCAAGAAGAAGCCGGAGCCGCACAAAGCCTTTGTCGTGGATCTCGCGGCGTTCGAGGCGCCCAAGAGCCTGGACGGCTTCAACGCCGTCTGGCACAATCCGCCGACCTCGCAGGGCGCCACCAACACCTGCTGGTGCTTTTCGACGACCTCCTTCTTCGAATCGGAGGTCTACAGGATCCACGGGAAGAAGGTCCGCCTCTCGGAAGCGTATACGGTCTACGGCGAGTACCTCGAACGGGCCAGGAGGTTCGTCCGCGAGCGGGGCGATTCGGCCGTCGCCGAGGGCTCCGAGGCCAACGCGGTCACCCGGGACTGGAAGCTCTACGGCTGCATGCCGTGGGACGCCTATTCCGGGCTGAAGCCCGGCCAGAAGTTCCATGACCACTCAGAAGCTGATCGCCGAGGTCTCGTCCTATCTCGACCACCTCAAGAGCGCGAACGCCTGGAACGAGGACGAAGCGGTCGCGACGGTCCGGTCGATCCTGAATCACCATCTGGGGATGCCTCCGGCGGTGTTCACGGTCGAGGGGAGGGAGTACACCCCCCAGAGCTACTTGAGGGATTATCTGAAGATCGACCCCGACGATTACGTCGACGTCCTGTCCTACATGCAGAAGCCCTTCGGCCAGCAGGTCGAATACGAGGTCCCGGACAACTGGTGGCACAGCAAGGATTACTACAACGTCCCCCTGGATACCTATATGAAGATCCTCAAGAACGCCCTGCGCCGCGGCTATTCGGCGAGCCTCGGCGGGGACGTCTCCGAGCCGGGAAGGAACGCCGAGAAGAAGGTCTTCATGATCCCGACCTTCGACATTCCCTCGGAGTACATCGACGACAACGCCCGCCAGTACCGCTTCAGCAACGGGTCGACGACCGATGACCACGGCGTCCATCTCATCGGCTACAAGGAGACGAAGAGCAGGGATTGGTTCCTGATCAAGGATTCCGGGTCGAGCGCGTATCAACTTCGAGCCGAAGGGATACTATTTCCTGACGGAAGATTACGTGAAGCTGAAGATGATGGATTTCATGGTCCACAAGGACGCCGTCAAAGGCATTATCGAGGTGAAATGAGTCGAGGGGGGCAACGGGGGCCTTTATGGTATGATGGGGCCCGTGAATATGATGATCCGACCTAAGAAGAGCATGAGGACCCCGGCCCCCGAGATCCCGGGCCGGAGGCGGTTCCTCGGCCTGGGCGCGGCAGCCCTGGCCCTGCCGATCCTCTCCCGCGTGCCGGCCCTTGCCGAACCGGCGCCCCTTCCCCCCGACCGCGATATCTCCTTATACAACATCCATACGGGGGAGACCGCTGCCGTCGCGTATTGCCGTTCGGGCCGTCTCGTCGCCCCGTCGCTCGAGACGATCAACCATATCCTGAGGGACCACCGGACCGGCGAAATGAGGGACATCGATATCCGTCTCCTCGACCTGCTCAACGCGCTCTCCAGGAAGATCGCCGCCGACCGGCCCTTCCACGTCATCTCGGGATACCGGTCGCCACGGACCAACGCCTTCCTGCGGTCCAACGGGAGCGGCGTCGCCGAGCACAGCCTCCATCTCCTCGGGCAGGCCGTCGACATCCGGCTGCCCGGCCTCGGGCTCCGGGACCTCTACCGGGCGGCGCTATCCCTGCGGGGCGGGGGAGTGGGTTTCTATCCGGTGTCGGATTTCGTTCACGTCGACGTCGGCCGCGTTCGGACCTGGTGAGCATCCATCCCCTCCGGCGACGACGCTCGCTCGTCCAGGGCCCTATTTAGGGCCGCATCCCTCTGATAAATGTCCTCCCGGAATTCCATCCGGCCGTCTTCGGCCCGCCACGCGGTCCAGTACAGGAGATGGACGCCGATGGTGTTCCGGAGGACGATGACGCGGGTCGTCCCGTCTTCGATGGCCTCCAGGATCTTCTCCCGGCTCCATTCCGGGTCGTCCCTCAGGACGTATTCGGCCAGGTCCACGGGCCTCTCGATCCGGATACAGCCCGAGCTGAGGTTCCGGGCGGCGCGGGAGAAGAGGCCCCGTTCCGGCGTGTCGTGCAGATAGACGTCGAACTTGTTGGGGAACATGAACTTGATGAGGCCCAGCGCGTTCTCGGGACCCGGGTCCTGGCGGAACTTGAAGGACATGGTCTCACCCTTGACCTTGGACCAATCGATCTCGTCCGGGTCGATCTCCGGGGCGCCCGCGGACCAGTTCCTGAAGACCCGGATGCCTTTTTCCATGAGATAGCCGGGGTCCTTCCTGATCTTGGGCAGGATGTCCTCGCGGGCGAGCTTCGGAGGGACGGTCCAGGCGGGGTTGATCTCGAGATAGGATAGCTTTCCGCTGAATTCCGGAGTGCGCCGGTAGTCGCGCCCGACGACGGCCGGCATGGACAGGACCTCCCGGCCCCCCTCGACGACGCTCACCCGGAAATCGGCGATGTTGATCAGGACGTATCGCTCTCCAAGGTCCTGGGTGATCCAGCGCCAGCGCTCGAGGTTGGCCCGGACCTGCGCCGCCCGCCGGGAGGCGGGGACGTTCAGGGCGGCCGCGGTCGCCGCGCCGACGACGCCGTCGGGCTCGAGGCCGTGGCGGCGCTGAAAGGCCTTCACGGCGGCTTCGAGGCCTTCGTCGAACACGGCACGGGCGCCACCCTCCGTCGGGGCGAGGTCTCCCCTCGCTTCGAGAGAGCTTCTGAGGGTTTCGACCCTCGCGTCATGGTTCCCTTTCCCGAGCTTCGGACCGGGCGGGAATCCCGGCCAGCCGCCGGCCTCGGCGACGGCCTCGAGGTCCCGATAGGCCTTTTTCAGGCCCTTGTAGACGGCGTTTTGCGGCCGGAAGGATTCGAGGGCCGCGGCGATGTCTTTTGCCCGCCAGCCCCTTTTCCAGGGCGGCGGTGAGGTCCTCGATGCGGCCCTTGATGAACCAATCCGATTGAACGGTCTCCGGGTCGACCTGGCCGTGGACGAGGTGCGATCCGCAGAGGAAGAAGGCGTCGGTGAGGAGCATCTCCAGGTCCACCAGGGTATCGGGTCCGATCTTATTGCGCTTCTTTTCCCGGCTAGCCCGGATCTCGGTGATCAGGGTTTCGATGGCGGCCAGATGATAGTTCGCCGGGTCCAGCCCGTCCTCATCGACGAGGCGAAGGGCGGCGAGGAAGGACGAGGCATCGTCGAGGGTGAGGCCGTCGTCGATCCAGGCCGGGCGGAAATCCCGGGCCCTGTAGAACGACGGGAGGACGTCGGAGCCGCAGATCTGGTCGTACCGGCAATAGACGGGCCCTTCCGCTTCGGCCGGCCCGATCCGGGCCTCGAGGACCCCCCGCGTAGCCTCGACGGGCGAAACCGGCGGGGGCCCGCAGGCGGGGATGAAGGCCGCCGCACAGAGAAGGAGGCATGACAGAACCCCGGCCGCTGATCGTCTCGGCGTCATCCCTGATGAGCTCCCTCTCGCCGATATCGCCTCGCCCTGGGGAGATCGCCGGGGAGCCCTGTCCCCGAATTCCCGCGCTTCCCGCCGGACAGGATTATTTCCAGGGAACAGGACAACCGGCGTGCCAAAAGCCGTCCGCGTCCCGGGCCCACAGGCTCAGTCGTTCTTCCCTTCTCCCACATCATACCCCAGGCCTTTCAGCCGGGAGCGGACGATCCGCATCTGCCCTTCCAGCTCCTCCAGGGCTTCAGCGATCTCCCCCTTTCGGGAAAGATTGCTCTTTCTTTGTCCCGTCGCCATCTTCTCCCCGTAGAGCTCTCCCGATAAGGCCTCCGATTCTTCCTCCAGTCTCTCGATCCTCTCCTCGATCCGGTCCTCGATGTCCAGCAGTTCCTCGATGCTCAGATCCTCGTTGTCGAGCTCGTCGATCCGAGATCCCTCTTCCCCGTCGTTCAGCAGGTCGTCGTCGTTCATGGTATTCTCCCCCCTTTTAACCTGCAAGTTTCATGCCGATGAGTGTCGGGAGATCTCCGCCCGGGGAGGCGGCTCATCTTGTCCGCGGAGAGGGCTCCCGCTCCCCGTTGTCGTACAGGCCGATGAGCTCGACCGCCTTCCCGTCCTTCACGACGAACTCGATCCGGAAATAATCGAGCCCTTCGACGGAGAACAGCGTCGCCGTCATGGGCGTCAGCCGGAGCTTCCCGCCGGTCCGCTGATAGACCAGGCCTCCGTTCTCGAAAAAGATCTTCCGTTCCCCGTAGATCCCGGCGTACTCCTTGAGGATCTTCGCGTCCGGGCGGACGGGGGCAGCTTTCGCATTCTGACCGGCCAGGACCCATTCGAGCTCGGCCTTCTTCCCGGGATCGTTGGCCTTGGCGGCCAGCTTTTCCAGGGCCAGGGTATAGGCCTTGTCGAACGCCTCGCTCGCCGGGACCTGGATATCCGGCGCCACTCCCGTGCCCTCCCAATTGGTCTTGGAGACGGGGTTGATGGCCCTGGCCACGGGAACTCGAAGGACGTAATCGGTTTGGACGATCATGGCGTCGGTGGGATGAGCGCCCCCGCCCGTCGTTTCGCCTATGATCGTGGCCCGCTTCTGGTTCTTCATGTTGTAGGTGAATTCCTCGGCGCCGGAGAACGTCCGGCTGCTGGTGAGGATATAGAGGTCGGCCTTGTCCATCCGGCTTCCCGGGACGTAGGGAAGCGTCCAGTAGTTTTCGGTCGTATCGGCCGCCCTGTAATAGAGGTCGTTCAGATGGGTCGGCTCGGCGAAGAAATAGCTGCAGACGAGCTGGATCTGGGTCGGGTCGCCGCCGCCGTTCTGGCGCATGTCGACGATCACGGCGTCGCAATAGGAGAGGAAGTTCAGCGCGGCCACGGCGGTCGCGCCGGCGTCGCCGGCGCCCGCGAAATAGCGGAAGTCCAGATAGCCGATGTTCCCTGCCAGCCTTTCGACCTTGCGGAAGCCGAAATTGTCGCGCTTGGCTTCCTCGAGCTCGCGGGCGCGCGCCGCTTTGACCTCGTCCTCGTTGCGGCTTCTCAGGCGGGCGATGTTCGCGGCCCGCTCGGGCGCGAACGCGAAGCCCATGTGCTTGTCGTGGCCGACGTCCAGGATGTCCTTGGAGACCGCGTCGGCGAACTCTCCGGCCCGGGCGAACTTGTCGTATTCTCCGGCCGAGAGCCGGGCCCGGAGCCGTTCCTCGATCTTCTTCGCGGTGTCCGCGAAGATATAGTTCTTATTCAGCTGGGTCGCGATCTCGTCCACGATCACCTGCTTTTTAGCCGGGTCGATGACGGGGTCCTCGGCCGGCCGGGCGAAGACGAACGCGGCTCCGATCGACGCGAGGAGTCCAACGATCGTGATCAAACGGTTCTTTCTTACCGGCATATCATGCCTCCTTATTCAGTAGGTGTCCGGGCCGGATCCCGCGATCCGGTCAACCTTGTTTTGGCCGATGGACCAGGCCCATGAGCAGGGCGTCGGCGATTGCGGAGACGCGTCCCGCCAACTCCTCTTTTTCCCCCAATTCCCTGGACGTCAGACTGAACGGCAGGAGGGAATTCGTGCTCCAGACAAGGACCCGGCCCGCCGCCGAAGGGTCGGGGCAGTCGAAAACCCCCCGTTCGCGGCCTTCCCCGACGACTTCCGCCAGGACGGCCGCTTCGTTGTCGAAATGGGCTTGGCGCCGGACCAGTAGCTCCCTTCGCACCGAGGCCAGCAGGTCGTTCAGGTTCTGGGAATAATGGGAAACGCTGTCGAACCGGAAGAGGACCCGTGTGACGAGCAGGCGCCGGATCTTTTCTTCGGGAGAAGCCGGACCTCGGGCGATCGCCCGGAGCTGCTCCAGGAGGCGGACGGCGATGCGGTCGATATGGGCGAGGACCAGCTCTTCTTTTCCGGGAAAATGGAGATAGATCGTCCCTTTCCCGATCCCGACCTCCCGGGCCAGGTCCTCCATGGTCATCTTCCTGTATCCGAACCTGGCGAGAAGGGAATCCACCCCGTCCAGGATCAAGTCCCGGATATCTTCCCGTTGAGCGATCTTTCTCATCGTGACTTATGACCAATATTACATATTGGTCATTTGATTGTCAAGAAGATCATCTCACCCCGAGAACGGCATGGGGGAGCGTTCTTGGATATAATATGGGAAAGGAAGGTCACATGGAATTCTATGAAGTCGTCAAAACGCGCAGGACCATCAGGGAATTCCGACCCGGGCCCGTCGAAGACGGGAAAGTCCGGCGGATCCTGCAGGCCGGATTGGCGGCCCCGTCCGGCGCCCATCTCAAGTATTGGGAATTCATCCTGCTCCGCGACAAGGACCTGCGCCGCAAAGCCGTCGTCGAAGGCCTGCGGGCCAGGGACCTCAAGGACAAGGGCGAGATCGAGAGCCTCCTCGCGGGGTTCGAGGACGAAATGCTCAAGCGCGTCTACCGAAAGTCCCTCCCCGTCCAGCTAACGATGATGTTGGACGCCCCCGAGCTCCTGGTCGTCTGTTATAGGATGAAGCCGCTAGGCGCCTGCCGGAGCCTCTTCGAGCTGAACCCGTTGGCCTCCGTCTGGATGTGCATCGAGAACATCATGCTGGCGATGGCATCGGAAGGGCTTTTCGGCTGTACATACACGCCCCACGATTCCGAGGGCCTGAAAAGACACCTGGGAATCCCGGCCGGCTTCGAGATCGCTTCGGTCATCCCGTTCGGCTATCCCGCGAGGATCCCGGAACCGTGGGAAAGCGAAGGGCTCGACGCGAGACTGCATATCGATCGGTGGTGATGCCGGAGGATGATCCCGCGGTTTTCCCGATCTTCAGAACATGTAGGCGAACTTGAGGAACAGGGTGTTCCCCTGGTTCCCGCGGACGCCGAAGCGGGCCGTGCCCTTCTGGAAGGCGATCTGGACCAGGCCGAACGGCGGCTGGAACCGCCAGACGAAAAGCACCTGGATGTTGTGTTTATCGATGGACGTGTTCGTCTGATAGAAGACCTTGAGGAACAGGTCCTTGGTGAAATAGCTCGTCGCCCGGATAACGTGGATCCAGGTGCTCTCCCCTTCCGGGTCGGGCTCGAAAACCAGCCGCTCCAGGCTGTATTCAAGGCTCAGGTTCTTGGCGAGCATGTAGTTCACGCTTCCCTCGAACAGCCGGAAGTCCCTGTCGAAATTCCTGCCGAACGAGTAAGCGACTTGCGCTGACTGCCACTCGCGTTCGTTATAGCTCAGGGAGAATTCGGTCGCGTCGTTCCGGAAGCCTTTTTCGTAGAGCTTGTATTCCTGCGTGTGGTCGAGGCCCAGGCTGAACTTGTTCTTGAGGTCGAGCTTGAGTTCCTGATCGATCTGCCAGCTCCGCCGGATCCCGTCGAAGCCCCAGTAGATGTTGTAGTTGGACTCGTAATTGATCCGCTCGATCGGCCCCTTCCGGAGCCAGAAGGTCTTGCTCAGGGCGGAATCCACCTCTCGGCGGTTGTCGTCCTGGACGAAGCCCACCGCGTTGGCGTTGTCGCCGAACCGCTCGCCGAGCTGGCTGTAGCGGACGTGAACGTGGAACGTCGCCGTGTCGTAGCTCGGCCTGAGGTAGAAGGCGAAGTCTTCCTTGATCTTGTCGCCGTAGCTCAGGGCCAGCTGGCCGGTGAAATGGAGCGTGTCGGAGAAATTGAGGCTGGCGTCCGCTCCGGCTGTGCCCCGGTTCCGGCCGCCCTCCAGGCGGTTCGCGGCGAGAAACCCGACGCTCGACGACCTCATGACATCCCCCTTCACGCGGACCACGGTGAAGTTCGCCGAATCCAAGCCGAGGGCGTCGTCCTTCTTCGTCTGGGCGCTCAGCCCCGAGAACTCGAAGCGTCCCGATTTTCCGTAGAGCTTGACTCCCGCGTCGATGTCGGCGATCCGGCGGGAGTAGAAGAGGTTGATCCTTTGACTGTAGATCTCGGAGCCTTCCTGGAAGAAGTTCCGCTTCTCCGGGAGGTTGAGCTCAAACCGGGTGAGGTTGACCTGCTCCTGGTCCGCCTCGACCGTGGCGAAATCGGGATTGACGGTCAAGTTGCCCGACACCGTTTGCGAGAACGCGTAGCGGGCGTCCAATCCGACCTCGAAATCGGAGGTTTTTCCTTCCTCGAGCCTGGCGATGACGTGAGGGATGATCTGGTATTTCTTCCCGGCCTTTTCCAGGTCCATTCCCGTTAGCGCTCCGAATTGGGAGACCCTCGCCGGCTGTTCGAGCGGCCCGGTCCAGTAGCTCTTTTCGAGCGCCCTCGGCAGGGTACGGCCGGCCTGGAACCCCCAAGTCCTGTCCTTGCCGGGCTTAAACTTGAGGCTCTGGAGGTCCACGGCGATCTCTGCGCTCCAGCCGAAGTCGGTCCTCCGGCCGGCCGAAAGCCATACCCCGTCCCAGGTCGTGTCGCTCGTGTTCCCGTTGTCGACAATGCGGCCGTCGTACTGGGTCCCGAGGATATTGGTTATGAAGACATAGCAGGTGCGCCGATCGTCGAAGGTGTCGAGGCCGATGGCCACGGCGTCGTCCGTCTCCAGGTCGGCGTCGCGCTTGGTCACCCGGCTGACGATCTTCGCCGGCTCGGCGTCGTAACAGAGGAATCCGAAATAGACAGAGCGGCTGTCATAGAGCACCTTGAGCACGGTCCGGACCGAAGCCGGCTTCCCGCGGCTCGGCTGGAACTGGATGAAATCGGTGAGTTCGCCGGCCTTCTGCCAGGCCGGCTCGTCGAGCGCGCCGTCCACCCGGACGGCCTCGTCGATGCGCAAGGCGGAAGCCTTTTTAACGGGCTCTTGGGCGAACGCCGGGGACAGGGCTCCCGCTAAGACGATGAAGGCGACCGCTCTTTTCATGGAGACGATTAATAGCACTTTAGGGCGGAAGGGGCAATCTTCGGGGCGGGAGGATCCGGCGCTTATCGGGGCGCCGGTTTGTGAAAGACCGCGGCCCGGCTGAATCGGACGGGCGCCGGGCCCGCCGCTCCGAAACCCGCTTTCTCGGCGATTTCGACGGTCTCGGCGAACGCCCGGGCGTCGACATGCATGCGCGGTTCGGCCAGGAGGAGAGTCCCGCCCGGCACGAGACAGGCCAGGATCTCCGAGAACAGCCGTTCCTTATCCGGCACTTCGTGGACCATCCAGAAGGCCAGGGCGAAATCCACGCGGTCCGAGGGAATATCCAGGCGATCCGCCCGGGCGAGATGCAGGCGGACCCGCGAGGCTAAGCCCGCTCTCTCCAGCCGCCTTCGGACCCTCTCGAGCATCCATTCCTGAATGTCGGCGCTGATGACGAGGCCGTTCTCTCCCACGAGCCCGGCCATCGCGGCGGTGAAATAGCCCGGACCGCAGCCGACGTCGAGGACCGCGTCGCCCTTACGGATGAAGGGCCGCAGGGTCTTCGTCGGATTCTGGAACAGGCTGCGGACGGGATTGATAAGCATCCAGGAATGCCCGGGCGTGCAGACATGCTCGGTTCTTTTCATGCGATTCGGCCTCTCTTCCCCGTAGGATGATGGCCCGGCGGCTGCCCTAAGTCAAGAGGCCTGTCGATCCGGCCGGCGCGGCCACGGATTGACCCTCCGCGGGTTTCCTGTTAATTTGACCGCATGTCCCGTGACCGGCGCGCGGAGGCGGCCATGAAAAGATACTCCAGGCTTTTTCCATTCGTATTCCTGCTGGCGGCGGCGCTGGTTTCCTGCGGCGGCCGGGACGACGCGGCCGCGTTCGATAAGGCCATCGACACGCTGTTCGCGGAGGGCTATCCGCAGGGCCTTGTCGAATTCTTCTGCGCTCAGGGCACCAACCCGGACCTGGGTTTCCGCTGGGCCGGGACGACGGCCGAGCGGGCCGTCGGCGAACGGGTGGCCGCCGAGATGCGGGCCATGGGCCTCTCGAACGTGCGCCTCGAGCCGGTCCCCGTCGACGTCTTCGAATTCGAGGCGGCGAGCGTCGCGGTCGGGGACCGGACGATGATCGCCTCGACCATCGCCGGCGTCCCCCCGACGGCGGATGCGGGCGTCACCGCGCCCGTCGTCTATGTCAAGGGCGGCACGGCGGCCGACTTCGACGCGGCCGGCGACGTCGCCGGGAAGCTCGTCCTCGTCGACGCCCGGATGAGCTCGTGGTGGTTCTTCTGGCCGGCCTTCGAGGCCGGGTATCGCGGCGCCGCAGGCATCATCTGCACATATACCCCGGAGGATCCCAAGTATTTTTCTTTCGACGACGGGACGCTGGGCAGTTTCGACGGCCAGTACGACATCGACGCTCCGCCGTGGGCCTATATCGCCCGACGCGACGGCGACTGGCTCAAGGCACGGCTCGCGGCGGGTCCCGTGACGGCGACCCTGACCCTCAGGGAGAAGCTCACGATCGAGCGCGACGGCGGCGTCGCCTATAACGTGGTCGGCGAGCTCCCCGGCGAGCGGGGCGACGGCCAGATGATCGTCCTGGCCGCGCATCAGGACGCCCACTTCCGCGCCGGCGTCGACGATACGGGAGCGCTCGCGGACATGCTCGCCGTCGCCAAGGCGATGCGCGCCTCGGGCCTTCGTCCGAAGAGCACCGTCGTGTTCCTCGCGACCGCGGGCGAGGAGTTCGGCTGGACCAATTCCTATTACGACTGGCTCGCCGGCGCCTGGTGGGTCATTGCCCGCGCCCATCCGGACTGGGCCGGCCGGGTCCGGGCGATGCTCAATCTCGAGAGCATGGCGCTGAAGGGCACGGCGCTGTCCATCCGCGCTACCCCGGAGCTCGAGCCCTGGCTCGCGAAGCTCGCCGCGCGGAATAGGGGACTCCTGCCCGACGGCTTCGAGATCATCGTCCCCGTCAGCTGCTGGAACGACCAATGGCCGTTCACGGCGTCCGGAATCCCCAGCCTGAAGTTCGATACGACCGACGAGGCTTATGACAAGCTCTATCATTCGAACCGCGAAACATCCGGGCTCGTGGACGCGGACAACCTGGCCCGGCTCGCGAAGTTCGCCTACCGCATCGTCGAGGATCTTGACCGCGGCCTCCTGCCTTACGATCTGCCGGCAAGAGCGGACGACATTGCCGCGTCCGTGAGCGCCGACGAGCTTTCCGCCGCCGGCGCCGATCCAGCCCGCGTCTCCCGGCTCGTCGCGGGGGTGGCCGCGTTCAAGGCCTCGGCGGCGTTCGATCCGGGCGCGGTTCCCGCCGCCCGGGTGGAGCCCGCGAACGCCGTCCTCCTCGCGGTCGAGAAGGACATCAACGGCGGTCTCACGGCCCTCTCTCCGGCCGACGACGATGTTACGGTCTATCCGCACCAGGCGGTTCTCAAGGAAGTCCAGGGGCTGCGCACGGCGCTGGCCGCCCTCAAGGCCGGGAAACCCGACCGCGCCGCCGCGCTCGAGGCGCTGGCCGGGACCGGGACGACGCGGTTCGGCCTGCGCTTCAGCTACCCCGTTTATCAAAAACAGCTCCTGCGCCTGGCTCCGGGCTTCCCGCGGCTCGGGTTCGGAGAGCTCGGCCGCCTTCCCGCCCCGCTCGATATCATGCCCCAGTATCGGAAGATAGAGTCCGGCGACGCGGCCGGGGCCGTTCCGGAGCTCGAGGCCGCGCTTCGCGCGCGGCTCGCCCTTCTTGACGGGCGCATTTCGGAAATGGCCGAGGTCCTGGAGCGCGCAACGGCCCGCTTAAGGGAGTTGACGGGAGAATGAGCGGGCGGAGAGGGAGATCGCAGCGGCTCATGAGAGGCCGGATCCCGTTCGCTCTTGCGCTCACCCTCGCTCTCCAGATGTCGGGTGTCGCCTTTGGGTGGGACGTTCCCGGCGGGAAGCCGGCCTCGGCCGGGGGCGTCGCCCAGGCGCTCATCGACGCCATCAACGCCCATGACCTCGACGCCGTTCTCCGGACGTACGCCCCGGACTCCGTCGCGCGGAGATTGCCGGGCGGCGAAGAGTTCCTTCGCGGCCACCCGGATATCCGGGCGAAATTTGCGGTGCTGTTCGCAAAGAACCCCGGGATCCATATCGAGATCGTCGGCCGGATCGTCCACGGCGACTACGTGATCGACCGGGAGAAGGTATCCGGCCTGATGGGGGGAGCGGGCCCGTCGTACGGCGCCGTCGTTTACGAGATCAGGGACGGGCTGATCCGGAACGAGTGGTATCTGCCCAAGACATCGACGGCCGATTGACGGGCGGCGGCTCGCCTCCCGCCGGGCCCATTTCCAGGTTGACGCGGCTCCCCGTTCTTGTTAATCTTTCGCCGTCTCCGTACGTATATGTAAGTAGCTATCGATGGAGCCGCTGTGAACTGCCCCAAATGCCGCCTCGATAATCCCGAGAGCGCGCGTTTTTGCGCGGATTGCGGGGCCCCGCTCCGCGAGACCCCGGGGGTCGCTTCCCAGACCATGACCCTCGAGACTCCCAGAGATGAATTGGCCACCGGATCGACGTTCGCCGGACGGTACCAGATCATCGAGGAGCTCGGCAAGGGCGGGATGGGCCACGTTTACAAGGTCTTCGACCGCGAGGTCAACGCCAAGATCGCCCTGAAGCTCATCAAGCCCGATGTCGCGGCCGACCGGGGGACCATCGAGCGGTTCCGCAACGAGCTGCGCATGGCCCGGGACATCTCCCACAAGCACATCTGCCGGATGTACGACCTGGGACGGGAAGGCCGCCTCTATTACATCACCATGGAATACGTCCCCGGCGAGGACCTCAAGGCGATGATCCGGATGTCCGGGCGCCTGGGGATCGGGACCACCGTCACCCTCGCCCGCCAGCTCTGCGAGGGCCTGGCCGAGGCCCACCGCCGCGGCATCGTCCATCGGGACCTCAAGCCGAGCAACGTCATGATCGACCGCGACGGCCAGGTCCGCATCCTGGACTTCGGCATCGCCCGTTCGATCCGGACGAAGGGGCTGACCGAGGCCGGCGTCATCATCGGGACGCCGGAGTACATGTCCCCCGAGCAGGTGGAGGGAGGGGAGGTCGATGCCCGCTCGGACCTCTATTCCCTGGGCATCATCCTTTACGAGTGTCTCGTCGGCCGCGTCCCGTTCGAAGGGGAGACACCCTTCTCCGTCGGCGTCAAGCAGAAGACCGAAACGCCGGACAATCCCCGCGAGCTCAATCCCGATATCCCGGAGGATCTGGGCCGCCTGGTGCTCAAATGCCTGGAAAAGGACCCGGACAAGCGATACCGGACGGCCGAAGAGCTCGGCGCCGAGCTCGAGCGGATCGCGAAGCGCATCCCCACGACCGAACGGCTCCTCCCCCGGCGCAAGCCGTCGACGGCCCGGAGGGCGAGCCGAGCCTTCGGCCTGAAAAAGACCCCCGTCCCGGTCCTCCTCATCGGGGTCGCGGCCCTGGCCGCCGCGGGCTGGTTCTTCGTGATCAGGAAGGGCGTGCCCCCGATCCCCCCGCACCGCCATTCCGTCGCCGTCATGACGTTCGAGAACCAGACGGGGGACACGTCCTATGATTATCTGGGGAAGGCCATCTCCAGCCTCCTCATCACGAGCCTCGAGCAGTCCCGGGACCTGTTCGGTGGTCACCTGGGAACGGATGCGGGACCTCCTCAAGCAGATGGGCAGGGACGAGGCGGCGGTGATCGACTCGGACCTGGGATTCGAGCTCTGCCGCCGGGAGGGCGTCTCGACCATCGTCCTGGGAAGCTACGTCAAGGCCGGCGATATGTTCGCCACGGACGTCAAGGTCCTGGACGTCGAGAGCAAGCGCCTCCTGAAGAGCGCCGGTTCGAGGGGCGACGGGCTCCGGAGCATCCTTGACCGGCAGATCGGCGAGCTCAGCCGCGAGATCGTTCGGGGCGTCGGCCTTTCGGGCCCGAAGGTCGTGGCCAAGGGCGCGGGGATCGCCGAGCATACGACGTCGTCGATGAAGGCGTACGACCTTTACTTGAAGGGCACGGAGCTGTTCGAGCGGTTCTATTACGCCCCGGCCCTGGACGCCCTCGAGCAGGCCGTCGAGCTCGACCCCGAGTTCGCCGTTGCCTATCTCGGCTTGGCCCGCGTCCAAGGCGCCCTGGGGGATCCGCCCGCGATGGAAAAGGCTTACCGGAAGGCCAAGGCCCTTTCGGCGCGGAGTCCCGAGAAAGAGCGCCTCTATATAGAAGGGGCCTATGCCGGGGCCATCGAACATGACCCCGAGAAGGCCCTCCGGACCTTCAAAGAGATCGTCGTCAAATACCCCAAGGAGAAGCTCGTCCGGTTCGAGCTGGGCCAGCTGTTGCGGAACAGGATGAAGTTCGCTCAGGCGGTCGAGCAGTTCGAACAGGCTCTGGCCCTCGACCCGAAATACGGCTACGCCCTGAACATGCTCGCTTATACGTACGCCGACATGGGCGAATACGCGAAGGCCGTCGAGACCTTCAAGAAGTACGCCGCGGCGTTCCCGGGAGACCCGAACCCCCTCGATTCCCTGGCCGAGACCTACTTTCGGATGGGGAGCCTGGAAAGGTCCGTCGACTATTATCGAGAAGCGCTCGCGGTTGCGCCGGATTTCTCCGGATCGCTCTGGGGGCTTGCCTATATCCAAGCGCTCCGCGAGGAATATCCGGAGGCCTTGAAAAGCATCGACGAATATATCGCCAGGGCCCCGTCGGCGGGCATGAAGGGACGCGGGACTTTCGGGAAGGCGTACCTCCTCATGTGGACGGGTCGCATGACCGAGGCGATCTCCGAGCTCGAGAGGATGGAGAACCTGGCGGGATCGCTGGGAAACGCCGACGGCCAGGCCTCCTCGCAATTCCTTCTGGGATTCATCCGGCTCCGGCAAAGACGATTCGACGCGGCCCGGGCCGGGTTCGACCGTTGGAACAGCGGGATGAAGGGCCCATCCCCCGCCAAGGACAAGGGAGGGGAAGCTCTTTATCACCTCATGATGGCGGCCGTCGATCTCGCCCAGGGTCGCGCGAAGGACGCACGGTCGCGGCTGACCGCGTATGCGGCCGTCTACTCCGGGATCACGGATTCCATGAAGTCCCCTGTCGGAATCCTTCATGACCGCCTCGAGGGCGAGGCTCTCCTCGCCGCAGGCGCCGCGGACAAGGCCGTCGCGGTCCTCGAGAAAACGCAATCCCCCGGCATGCCCCCGGTCATGCAGGACATGCTGTCCCTCTACAACGCGCCATTCGCCAAGGATGGCCTGGCCCGCGCCTACCTGGCGCAGGGGGCGCTCGACAGGGCCGTCGCGGAATACGAACGGCTCACGACGTTCGACCCGGGGAAGGAAGACAGGTCGCTCATCAACCCCTTATACCGTTACCGTCTGGCGAAGCTGTACGAGCGGAAGGGGCTCGCGGCGAAGGCGCTCGAACAGTACAGCCGGTTCCTTGTCCTCTGGAAGGACGCCGACCGGGACCTTCCCGAATACGTCGACGCCGCCAAGCGCGTCGCCGCCCTGAATTAGGGGACACAATACCCGTTTCCCGAATTCCAGGGGGGACCGACGAAATTGGGAGCATGGTATCGTGTCTCCCTCCGGGGGCGAAGTTCAAAAACAGGGGAAATTGTGATATAAAGTATCTCTTCAACGATTATCGGAGGACGGCATGGCCGACAAGAAGAAAGTGCTCATCATCGACGACGACCCCGCCATCTGCGAGTCCGTCAAGGCGATCCTCGACGGCAGCGGTTTCAACGCGTCCTACGCCCTCAGCGGCAAGGACGGCCTCGAGGCGTTCCGGAAGACGGCCCCCGACATCGTCCTCTGCGATATGATGATGGAAGATATCGACGCCGGGGCCAAGGTGGCCAAGCTCATGAAGGCCGAGAGGCCGGGCGTGCCGGTGTTCCTCCTGAGCACTATCGGCGACGCGACGGCCAACACGATCGGCCTGGGCGACCTGGGCTTCATCGGCGTCTTCCAAAAGCCCGTCAACTTCGACCTGCTTCTGGCCGTGCTCGGGCGGTTCGCCACGTCCAAGTAAGGCGCTCCGGTCCCGGGCCATGAGCGCTTCGCTCGCCGAGCTCTTCCGCCGCGAACCCGACCTCGCCTCATTCCGTAGGGCCGTCGCCGTCCTCGGGGGGGATTTCCCGCTTTCAAGCGCCGATATGATCGAGCTCGGGACCGCTTATTTCGAGCGCTTCCCAGACCGCGTCCACGACCGGAACGCGGAGGAGGTCCGCCTCGGCTACGCCATCGTCCGGACCGTGGTCATCGAGAAAACCGTCCTCGGGCTGGCCCCGGAGCGGAGGCCCGCGTTCCGGGAGATGCTCGACGACGTCTCCCGGGTCGGGCCGGCCGTCGAAGGGCTCCTGGGTTCGGCCGGTCCCGAGGCGCTTGCCTCCGACATCGAACGGCTCTCCTCGGCCCTGACCGCGCTGCGGGCGACCATCGACGAGATTCCCAAGGGCATGGTCAAGGAGCGGTTCGTCGGCGGCATCTCGAACCTCTTCAATATCCTCTATGTGATCCGGATGAAAGCGCCGCGGCCGGACCCGCCCTGACCGGTCGAAAGAGCGCCCGGGGCCGTTATCCGGCCCTCCCGCCCTTTACAAAAAGCCCAAAATCTGTTATCTTTCTTCTTAATTAACCCCTGCGGCGGACGACTCGACGTCCTCCGAAAAAGGTAAGCGGAACCACACGAGGGTGTCGTCCCTCGTCCGAAGGGCCGCCGCGGGGCTCGGGCGATCTCACCGAGGAGCGAGCGGCATGATCTACAGAACAGGCGTCTGCAACTTCTGCGGGACGGGATGCGGCCATCTGCTCAAGGTGGGCGACGGCGCGGTCCGGGGCGTTTTCGCATCCCCCGGACATCCCGTCAGCCGGGGGAGGCTGTGCGTCCGCGGCTGGCATATCCACGAGCTCCTCGCGACCGGGGACCGGATCGCCGCGCCCATGATCCGGAAAGGCGGCCGGCTCGAGCCCGTCCCATATGATGAAGCCGTCTCGCTCGCGGCCGAGCGCCTCTCCCGCTTCTCCGGCGACGAGATCGCGTTCCTCGCCTCGCCCCGCGCGTCGAACGAAGACAACTTCCTCATGGCCCGGCTGGCCCGGACGGTCTTCCATACGAACAACGTCGCCCTCGCCTCCGACCAGGGCCACGCTCCCAGCGCGGAGGTCCTCCTCGAGGGGACCGGGATGCCCGCCATGACCGGCGCCCTGACCGAGATCCGCAAGGCCGGGCTCATCCTGGTCGTCGGCGCGGATATCACGAAGCTCAACCCCATCGTCGGGAGCGAGATCCACATGGCCGCCCGGGAGGCGCCGACCTCGTCACCCTGAGCAGTCGCCGGACCCAGATCGCCGAGCTCAGCCGCACCCATCTCTGGCTCAGGCCGGGGACCAAGCGCATCGCCCTGGCCGCCGTCGCCAAGCTGATGATCAAGCACGGCTGGCAGGACAGGGACTTCGTCCGGACGCGGACCGAGGGGTTCGACGCGTTCGCCCGCTCCCTCGACGGGCTTGACCTCGACGGCATCGAGGCCGTCGACGGGCCTGTCCGCGGCCGCGATCGAGGACCTGGCCCGACGCCTGTCCGCGGCCGGGAGCGCCATGGCCTTCTTCTCTTCGGGCATTTCCGGCCTCGACCGGGAAACCGTGGCCATGATCTACGACCTGTTCCTCCTCTCGGGCAAGGTCGGACGCGAGGCTGCGGCGTCAATCCCGTCACGGGCGTCTCGAACATCGTCGGAAGCTACGACGTCGGCGCCGCCTGCGGCTTTCTCCCGGGTCATCGCCGGGCCGAAGACAAGGCCGCCGGGAAGACGCCGGACGAGCTCTTGGCCGCCGATCCCACGCCGCTCAAGGCCCTCGTCGTCGCGGACCACGACGAGGAGATCATCCGGAACGCGGAGCGGATCAAGGGGCTCGAGTTCGTCGTTTACCTCGGCGCGTACAGGAATCCGTTCACCGACCTGGCCCACATCGTCCTGCCGACGGCGACCTATGCCGAGGCCGACGGCACCTACACCAACACCGAGCGCCGGATCCAGCTCAACCGCGAGAAGGTCGAGCCTCCGGCGGGGGCCCGTCCGGCCTGGCGCATCTACGCGGACATCGCCGCGAAGCGGGGCGCTTCCTGGCTCCTATGCTCGGCCGAGGACGTCATGGCGGAGATCGCCCGCCCGTGCCCGCGTACGCGGCGGTCACCTACGCCACGCTCGAGAAAGGCTTCGGCCTGCAGTGGCCGTGGACGCCGCCCATCCCGACGGCACGGTCCGCCTGTCGGTCGAGGACCTGCTCCCGCCGGCTGAGCTTCGTCCCGGTCCGGCGGCGAATTCGGCGGGCCCGCCGTTTCGGACGAATTCCCCTTCCTGCTCATGGCCGGCAAGGCCAACTATTTCTGGCATCAGAACAACATCATGAAGAAGACCCATATCCCCAAGCGGGAATACAACGCCCTGCTCCTCCTGTACCCGAAAGGGTTCGTCGAGATCGCGGCCGCACGATGCCGCGGCCCTCGGCGTCCGGGACCGCGCGACCGGTCACGGTCGTCTCGGCCGCCGGCTCGATGAAGGTCGCCGCCCGGGTCACCGGGGACATCAGACCCGGGACGGCCTACGTCCCCTACTTCATCGGGGACATGGTCCCCGGCTTCCTCAACGCCCACGGCGCCGCCGTCGGGCAGGGCGAGGACTCCGTCATCCCCGTGCGGATCGAGAAGGTGTGACCATGTATCTCCTCCCCAGAAAACGAAGCCCGGAAGCTCGTCGCCGCCCTCGCCGAGGACTACGAGCTCTACGGCCCCGTCCTCAAGGACGTCTCCGGCGAGCCGCTGTTCGACAAGGCCGCGGACCCGGCGGACATCCGGCTGGACGCCGCAATCCCATACAATCCGCCCAAGGGCGCGGTCTTCCCGCAGACCGAGCGGATCATGTCCTATCACCTACGACCGGGAGAGCCGGCAGGCTGTCGATCGACCGGGACGACCTCGTCCGGCCCAAGGCCCTCGTCGGGCTGAGGTCCTGCGACCTCACCGGCCTCCTCTGCCTCGACCGGTTCTTCCTCGGCCAGGAATACGTCGACGAGGTCTATCGCGACCACCGGAAGAAGATGTTCATCGTCGCCAACACCTGCGTCCGACCCGTTCCCCCAGTGCTTCTGCGTCTGCACCGACAGCGGGCCGACGGCCGCCGAGGGCTTCGACGTCAACCTGACCGACGGACGGGCGAGGACTACCTCTTCGAGACCGGGAGCGAGAAGGGCGAGGCCCTGGCGCAGCCGGCTCGGCCTGAAGGAAGCCGGCCCGGACGCGGCCGGCCGCAAGGCCCGGGTCGTCGACGCCTCGATCGCCCGCTTCGACGCCGAGGCGACGCAGAACAAGGCCTGGATCTCGCGGGTGGTCAACCGGATCACCACCGGGCTTCATCGGCAACGAGATCTGGGAGTACATCGGCGACCAGTGCTTCGAGTGCGGGGCCTGCTCGTTCGTCTGCCCGACCTGCTCCTGCTTCAACATCGAGGACGTCGCCGCCGGCGCGGACGAGGACCGACCGCCTGCGGACCTGGGACTCCTGCTCCTTCGAGGGCTACACCCGGATGGCCGGCGACCACAACCCCCGCAAGCCCGTCGAGGACCGGCGGAACAAGCGCTTCTTCTGCAAGCTGTCCTATTCCCAGTCCAAGAAGTACCTGAGGCCGGGCTGCGTCGGCTGCGGACGGTGCGCCCGGGTCTGCCCCGGCGACATCGGCCTGCCCAACGTCGTCACCTATATCCGAAGAGAGATCACGAAGGCAGGTGCCCGATGAACGACCGCGAACGCCGCGCGCGATCGTCACCGTCCCCGAGGTCGCGGTCATCGACGAGATCAGGGACGAGATCGAGGACGTCCGGACGTTCTACTTCTCGTTCGAGAACAAGGAGATCGGGACGGACTTCCGGGTCCGGTCCGGCCAGTTCGTCATGTGCACGGTCTTCGGGGCCGGCGAGTTCGCCGTCTCCCTGCCGTTCAGCCCGGAGAACGACCGGCTCCACCTCTCGGTCCGGCAGGTCGGGAAGGTGACCCGGGCCCTCCACGCGCTCGGCGTCGGGGACAAGATCGGCATCCGCGGGCCCTTCGGCAACGGCTTCCCGTTCGAGGAGATCAAGGGCCAGAACGTCGTCTATGCCGCGGGCGGCATCGGCATCATCCCGCTGCGCTCGTCCATCGTCCACGTCCTCCAGCACCGGAAGGACTTCGGCCGCATCATCCTCCTCTACGGGGCGCGGTCCTCGAAGGACCTGATGTACCGGTACATGATCGACGAGTGGACAAAGATCCCCGGCTTCGAGACCTACATCGCCATCGACCGGGCGGAGCCCGGCTGGACGGGCGAGGTCGGCTTCGTCCACACCCTGATCGCCAAGGCCCGGGTCCCGGTCAAGGACACGATGGCCTTCGTCTGCGGGCCGCCCGTCATGTTCAACTCGGTCATCAAGGAGCTCCTGGCGAACGGCCTCAAGGACGACGCCATCATCTCGACCCTCGAGCGGCACATGAAGTGCGGCATCGGCAAGTGCCAGCACTGCGCCATCGGCCGGACGCTCGTCTGCACGGACGGCCCGGTCTACACCTACCGGCAGATCAAGACCCTCGGGGAGCAGATCTAGAGGAAGCCATGACAAGGCTCGAAGACGTGCTCGCGGAAGGTGCCTGCCTGGTCGGGACGGGAAATCCTTGGCGGCACGACGACGGCGTCGGGCCGTGGCTCGCCGAAAGCCTCGCCGGTTCCGGCTTCGAGGTCCGGAACGCCGAGGACGTCCTCGAGAACCACGTCTTCGACATCGCCCGGACGGCCTGCCGCAACGTCGTCATCATGGACGCCGTCGCCGCGGACCTCGAGCCCGGGGCGGTCGTCTTCGAGCCCCTCGAAGGGCTGGGGGAGCCGGCCGGCCCGTCCACCCACAAGCTCGCCCTCGGACTCTGCGGGAAGATCCTCGAAGCCCACGGCAAGCGGACCTTCCTCCTGGGCATCGTCCCGCGCGACCTCGATTTCGGCCGGGGGCTGACTCCGGACGTCGCGAAAGCGGCCTCCAGGGTCCGGGACCTCATCCTCCGGGCGCGCCGCGAATCACGAGGAGTGTGTTCATGAACGCTGACATCGTCACCAACCTGTTCGTCGCCCTGGGGCTCCTGGCGGCCTCGGCGGTCGTCTCCCCGCTCCTCGCCGGGCAAGAGGAAGCTCGCCGGCGTCGTCAACCTCCTCTTCGTCACGGCCGCTTCCGTGGTCCTGTTCACGGTGAGCTACGCCTCGATCTTCGGCGGCGCCGGGCACGCGGCCCGGACGATCGCTATCGGACCGGTCGGGATCCCCTTCCTCGTCGACGGCATTCGCCGGCATCTTCCTGGCCGTCATCGCCCTCATGGCCGTCGCGAGCGCCCTCTATTCCATCCGGTACATGGAGCACTATCCGGATTACGGCCTGCGGGGCTATTACCTCTGCTACCCTCTCTTCATCCTCGGCATGGCCGGGCTCGTGACGGTCGACGACCTGGCCATCGGCTTCACCCTGTCCTGGCAGGTCATGACCATCGCCTCCTACTTCCTGATCCGGTTCGAGCACCGGAAGCCGGAGAACGTCCGGAACGCCGGCAAGTACCTCGTCCTCATGGAGCTCGCCTGGCTGCTCGTCGTCGGCGGGGCGTTCTTCGTCCGCGGCTACCGTTCGGCGAGCCGCTGGCCGAGACGGCCGCCAAGATCGCCGGGACCGGAAGCCTGCCGCTCCTCGGGTTCTTCGCGTTCCTCCTCGCCGGGTTCGGGATGAAGGCCGGCGTCTTTCCCCTCGGCCAGCTCTGGCTGCCCGACGCCCATTCCATCGCCCCGTCGCCCGTCAGCGCCCTGCTCAGCGGCGTCATGCTCAAGACCGGGATCTACGGGCTCATCCGGACCTTCCTCTTCATGGCCCCGGCCGGGAGCGCGGCGTTCGACGCGCAGGCCTGGGGCCTCGGGATCGCCGCCCTCGGCGCGGCGACGCTCCTCATCGGCACGGTCCAGTCGATGAAGCAGAGCGACGCCAAGCGGCTGCTCGCCTACAGCTCGATCGGCCAGATCGGCTACATCGTCCTGGCCGTCGGGGCGGTCCTCCTGCTCGGGAATTCCGGAGAGCCCGCGCTCCGGGTCCTGGCCGTCGTCGCGGCGGTCGGCGCCCTCTACCACGTCATCAACCATGCGGTCTTCAAGGGACTGCTGTTCCTGACGAGCGGCAGCATCCTCTACGCGACCGGGACGAAGGACCTCAACAAGCTCGGCGGTCTCATCAACCTCATGCCGGTGACCGCCCTGGTCGCCGGGATCGCTTCGCTCTCCATCTCCGGCATGCCGCCGACGAGCGGGTTTGCGAGCAAGTGGAGCATCATCACGAGCTCTCTGCTCGCGGGGGACGCGACCGGCTTCCTGGTCCTGTTCGGGATCGTCGCCCTCTTCACGAGCGCCGTCACCCTGGCCTGTTACGTCAAGTTCTTCGGGATGGCCTTCACGTCGTCCGGCTCCGAATGGAACGTCGCCGGGAAGGTCCGGGAGGTCCCCGCCTCGATGCTCGCCCCGAAGCTCGTCCTGACGGCCATCTGCCTGATCCAGGGTCTCTTTCCGGCCGCCTTCTACGGCCTCATCATGACCGTCCTCCGGCGCTCCGAAGGGTTCCTGCTGGCCGACGGGCTCGCGGCGGCCCGGGATTCCATGTCGATCGGCTTCCTGGGCATCCGGCTGGGAGGACTCGACGGGAGGGCTTTGAACTCGGCCTTCGCGCCGCTGGCCGTCCTGCTCGTCCTGGGCCTGGCCCTGGGCGCCGGGGCGCTCCTTCGGCGGTCGGCCGGCTCGAAGGAGGTCCCCGCGGCAACCTGGCTCTGCGGCTACCAGGAGCTCAACGACGCCAACCGGTACGCCGACCGGAGCATGTTCGCCGGACTGCGGAGCCTCTTCCGATGGGCCGGCGGGAAGGGCGGGAGGTGAGGACATGAAGGAAGAGAGGAACACGCCCATGGGCATCTTAGACAGGGTCACCGAGTCGCTCAAAGCCCGGTTCGGGGCCGGCGTGAAAGCCGTATCCCACCCGTCGTGGAACAGGCTCTTCGTGGACATCGAACGCGGCTCCCTGAGGGCCGCTTCGAGGGCCCTCATGGAGCTCGGGGCCCGGTATCAGGTGGGCATCGGCTACGACGAGATCTCCCGGAACGGGACGCTCGGCCTCGTCCATTCCTTTGCGTTCGACGCCGACCACGTCGTCGTCCTGCTCCGGACGTCCGCCCCGGCCGGCGATCCCGTCGTTCGAATCCATCACGCCGGACATCCCCAACGCCGGCTGGTCCGAGCGCGAGTACATGGACCTTCTCGGGATGAGGTTCAAGGGCCACCCGAAGCCCAAGCGGCTCATCCTGGCCGACGACTGGCCCGCGGGCATCCACCCGCTCCGCAAGGAGGTCCCCTACAACCTCGTGCCGCCGGCGGCCGAGGACGTCGCCTACCAGCTCGACGAGGCCCCGCCCGGGACGACGATCGTCCCCATCGGGCCCTTCCACTCGAGCCTCCACGAGCCCGCGCACTTCGCCGTCTACGTCGACGGCGAGACCATCAAGGGCTGCGACTACCGCGGCTTCATGACCCATCGCGGCATCGAGAAGCTCTGCCAGACCCAGGTCAGCTACAACGAGGTCCCGTTCGTCGCCGAGCGGATCTGCGGCATCTGCGGATCGGTCCACGCCGCCTGCTACTCCCAGGCCGTGGAGGCGGCCGCCGGAATCAGGATCTCGCGGCGGGCCGAGTACATCCGGACCATCATGCTCGAGATCGAGCGGCTCCACTCGCCACCTCCTCTGGCTCGGCGTCGCCGGCCACCTCATCGGCTTCGACACGGTCTTCATGCAGGCCTGGCGCGTCCGGGAGAAGATCATGTGGCTGGCCGAGCGCATCACCGGGAACCGGAAGACCTACGGGATGATCGTCATCGGCGGCGTCCGCCGGGACATCACCCCGGAGATCCGGGCCGAGATCGAGGCAGCCCTGGGGACCCTCGAAAAAGAGGTCCTCGTCCTCAAGAACGCGATCATCGGCGACACCGCCATCCATCGGCGGACCAAGGGCGTCGGCCGCCTCTCGAAAGAGGACGCCGTCCTCTGGAGCCTGGTCGGGCCGGTCGCCCGGGCCCGCGGGCATCGGGATCGACGTCCGGAAAGACCACCCTTACGCCGCCTACGACGACATGAAATTCGACGTCCCGGTCACCGACACCTGCGACGTCTGGGGGACGCTCGTCGTCCGCGTCCTCGAGATCTTCGAGTCGATCAGGATCCTCCGCCAGGCCTTGGCCAAGATGCCGGCGGACGGACCTCTTCTGCGTCGAGGTCCCGGAGGCCCTGCCGCCGCTCCGCCACGCCATGTCCATGGTCGAGGCGCCCCGCGGCGAATCGGTCCACTACGTGATCACCGGCGAGGAGAACCGGCCGGAGCGGTGGCGCGTCCGGGCCCCGACCTACCCCAACCTCCAGGGAGTGCCGCTGATGCTCCTCGACAACCAGTTCGCCGATTTCCCCATCATCGTCGGCAGCATCGACCCCTGCTTCTCCTGCACGGACCGGGTGGCGGTCGTCGATATCCGGTCGGGCGCGCGCCGTGTTGCGGGCCGGGCGGAGCTCGAGGGAGGGGCCCGCGGCCCGGTCGGCGGGAGGAGATGACCATGAGCATCGTTCACGCGTTCGTCAACGTCGTCCTATTCCTCCTCCTGGCGCCCCTGTTCGACGGCGTCATGAGGAAGATCACGGCCAGGGTCCAGTCCCGACAGGGTCCGCCGGTCATCCAGCCCTACTACGACCTCCTGAAGCTCCTCGGCAAGGAGCGGATGAGCTCGGCCGGAACTGGGCCTTCAAGCTCGCCCCGCTGGCGGCCTTCGCCTCGATCCTGACCGTGGCCGCCCTCATCCCGCTCGGCGGGAAGCTGAACGCCTTCGGGGCCAGGGTCGACGCCATGACCGTCATCTACCTGCTGACGCTCGGCGGCGTCTCGGTGCTCCTCGGCGCGCTGGCCGGCAGGAACACGTTCGCCATGATCGGGGCGAGCCGCGAGATGGTGACCATGATCATGGTCGAGCCCGTGCTGGCCATGACCCTCATCCTGGGCGCCGTCCGGACGAGGAGCCTCGGGCTGGGCGCGGCGATGTCCGGCGCGTTCGGCTCGGGCGCCTGGCATCTCGCCGGTCGTCATGCTCGTCGTCTATCTCCTGGCCCTCCAGGCCTTCGTCGCCAAACAGCCGTTCGACATCTCCGAGGCGGAGATCGAGATCCTGGAAGGGCCGTTCATCGAGTACAGCGGGCCGGACTACGCCCTGTTCCGGTACTCCATGATGATGAAGCAGATGTTCTACGCCTGGCTCTTCGTGTCGGTGTTCGTCCCGGTCCTCAAGACCGGCTTTATCCCGGCTGACTCGCCGTCCAGCTGGCCGGGACGCTCGTCGTGTTCGTCCTCATCGCCCTGGTCGGGTCCACCAACCCCCGTCTGCGGATCGACCAGGCCGTCAAGTACTACGCCGTCCTGATCCTGGCCGCGCTCGGCGCGGTCGGGCTGACCGTGAGGGGACTCTAAGCGGGCCGGGAGAGATTCACATGTGGCTGACAAGCAAGATCAAACAGGTCCTGATGGTCCTGAAGCCGGGCGTCGTCACCCTGAAGTACCCCTTCGAGCCCCGCCCGGCGCCCAAGGATTTCCGCGGCGCCCCGCACTGGGACCACACGAAGTGCATCGGCTGCGGCGGCTGCGCCAACCACTGCCCGGCCCGGACCATCATGGTCCGGGACATCTGCCAGGAGGTCCGCATCCTGCTCTACGACGGGGCCCGGTGCACCTACTGCGGGCGCTGCGCGGACGTCTGCCCGGAGAAGGCCATCACCATGACCGAGCGGTTCGAGCTGGCGACGGACGACCGGAACGACATCACCGAGAACCTGGAGCTCTTCATGCTGACCTGCCAGCGGTGCGGCCGGTGCTACGACATGGAGACGAAGAACGTCATCGACAAGCTCGGGCTCACGGGATACCGGTACGACAGCCTGGAGGCCCGGACGGTCCTCCGCCGGGCGACCGACCAGTTCGAGCCGAAGGAGCTCGCCCGGACCGAGCGCTACGTCCGGCCCTCGAGAGACAGGAGACTGACATGCTGGCCAAGATCTCGAAGAAGTGTTTTCCCAAGTCGCTCTGGGTCTACCACTGCAACAGCGGCGCCTGCAACGGCTGCGACATCGAGATCCTGAACATCCTGACCCCGTACTACGACGTCGAGCGGTTCGGCATCAAGCTCGTCGGCTCGCCGCGCCACGCCGACGTCATGCTCCTGTCCGGGGCCGTCACCCGGCCGACCCTGCCGCTCGTCAAGAAGGCCTACGCGGCCATGCCCGGGCCGAAGCTCGTCTTCGGCATCGGCTCCTGCGCCGCGGGCGGCGGCTGCTGGTTCGACACCTACAACGTGACCGGCGGCGGCGCGACGGCCGTGCCGGTCAACTACTATCATCCCGGGCTGTCCGCCCCGGCCCGAGGCCATCATCTACGGCGTGGCCCTGGCCCTCGGCCTCGTCGACAAGAAGGCCGCGCCGGTCGAGCTCAAGCAGGTCGAGTTCCCGATCGACATGTACGAGCGGAACAAGGCCTGGGAGGAGCGGAACGTCATCTACGGATCCTCAACGAGTGCCGTAGAGGAGAGCAGCCATGGCCAAGAAGATCCTGATCGTCGACGACGACCGGGACCTCGTCGCGAGCCTGGAGCGCGTCCTCCGCGGGAACGGCTATGACGTCGCGACGGCCTACAGCGGGGCCGAGGGGCTCCGGGCGCTCCTCGCCGAGCGGCCGGACCTCGTCGTCCTCGACGTCATGATGGAGACCGACACGGCCGGCTTCGAGGCGGCCGATGCCGATCCGCAGCCGCGCGAGAGTCGTCCCGCTACCGCGAGTTCCGGGACGTCCCGATCGTCATCCTGACGGCCATCGACCAGGTCACCAACTCCCGCTTCTCGCTGGACCAGGGGGAGAGCTTCCTTCCGGGGACGAACGAGTTCCTGACCAAGCCCGTCGACCTCGACGAGCTCCTGGCGAAGATCGCCGGCGCCCTGAAATGATCAAGCCGCATCCTCCGTTCGAACATCCGCTTCAAGCTCGTCGTCAGCCTGCTGTCCGATCGTCCTCCTGACGGGCACCCTGTCGATCATCGTCGGCATCAACATCATCAACAAGAACGTCATCCGCGAGGCCTACGACAACGTCCGGACGCAGTCTCGCGGCCACCAACGAGCTCTACGAGGAGGAGATCGCCCGGCGGTCGCGGACCATCCAGTACCTGGCCAAGACGTCCGAGATCGTCCGGGCCACGGCCGGCCGGCGACCGGGCCACCCTCTACGAGAGGCTCGTCCAGATCAAGACGCGATTTCGGCTTCGACATCGTCAACGTCGTCGACCCGCGAGGGGACGGTCCTGGTCCGGGCCAACAACCTCGACGCCTTCGGCGACAGCATGGCCCACTACCGGACCATCCAGGAGGTCATGCGAACGCGAGGCCCCGGCCGCCGGGACGGGCGTCCTCGACGCTCGAGAACATCCGGAACGAAGGGCCGGACGCTCGCCGAGCGGACGCTCATCCCGGTCGTCCCGACGCCCCTCGCCCGGGCGCGGGTCCTCGCCCCTCGAGGACAAGGCCATGGTCATCAAGATCGCCGCGCCCATCCTGGACGGGGACCGGATGACCGGCATCCTCTACGCGGCCGTCCTCCTCAACAACAACACCGAGTTCATCGACCGCTTCAAGCGGCTGGTCTTCAAGGAAGAGAAGATCCGGGGCAAGGACGTCGGGACGACGACCATCTTCCTCGGCGACATCCGGGTCGCCACGAACGTCGTCGACAGCCGCAGGGCCGGCGGGCCATCGGCACGCAGGTCTCCGAGGAGGTCTACCAGCGGGTCTTCGAGGAGGGGCAGATCTGGGTGGACAAGGCCTTCGTCGTCGACAACTGGTACATCTCGGGCTACAGCCCCCTCTTCGACATCGACCACAAGACCCTGGGCATCCTCTACGTCGGCATCCTCAAGCAGAAGTACGACCTCATCCTGCGGAGCACGACCCTGTCCTTCCTCCTGGTCATCTTCGTCACGGTCGTCATCGCCCTCGCTCCTGGCGGTCTACCTGATCAACGTCTACACCAAGCCCGTCAAGCGGATCATCGCCGCCTCGACGGAGATGGCCAGGGGCGATTACCACCGGATCGAGGTCCGACCCGCACGACGACGACGACGCCCGGAACCTCGGGCGGGCCTTCAACGGCATGGTCGACGGCCATCGAGGAGCGCGACCGCCAGCTCAAGGACCAGGCCGAGCGGACCATCCTCAAGTCCGAGAAGCTGGCCTCGATCGGCCGGCTGGCCTCGGGCATCGCCCACGAGATCAACAACCCCCTGACCGGGCGTCCTGACCTACAGCAGCCTCCTCCTCGAGGACATGAAGGGGACGAAGTACGAGGAGGACCTCAAGGTCATCCGGGACGAGACGCTGCGCTGCCGGCGGATCGTCCGGGGCATCCTCGACTTCGCCCGCGACACGAAGCCCGAGAAGGCCGCCGGCCGACCTCAACGCGATCATCGAGGACAGCCTGCGCATCCTGGAGAAGCACGTCAACTTCCAGAACGTCGAGATCGTCCGGGCCCTCGACCCGGACCTGCCGCCGGTCAGCGTCGACGCCGGCGAGATCCAGTCGGTCATCAACAACCTGGCGGTCAACGCCGCCGACGCCATGCCGAACGGCGGCCGGCTGACCATCACGACCGGCGCGGGAGCCGGGCGGCAGGGATCGTCGTCGTCCGGGTCGCGGACACGGGCGTCGGCATCCCGCCGGAGAACCTGGCCAAGATCTTCGAGCCCTTCTTCACGACCAAGGACCGGGGGCAAGGGGACGGGGCTCGGGCTGGCCATGACCTACGGCGTCATCCAGCGGCACAACGGGACGATCGACGTCCGGAGCCAGGTCGGGCGAGGGAACGGAATTCATCATCAAGCTGCCCGCTGCCGTGAGGGCGGGCGCTCGGGAGAGATCGGCCATGGCCGAACAAGCTGCTGTTCATCGACGACGAGGACATCGTCCTCCGGAGCTCGCGCCGGATCTTCGCCGGCTCCGGACTACGAGATCGACACCGCCGCGTCCGGCGACGAGGGCCTGGAGATGGCCCGGGCAGGGACTACGACGTCGTCGTCACCGACCTGAAGATGCCCGGCCTCGGCGGCATGGAGGTCCTCAAGGCCCTGCGGCAGGAACGGCCCGAGACGTACGTCGTCATCATCTTCACGGGGTACGCCAACGTCGAGACGGCCCGCGAGGCGCTGAAGAACGGGGCTTTCGACTACGTCCCGAAGCCGTTCACGCCCGACGAGCTCCGGAGCGTCGTCGCGAACGCCCTCGAGGCCCGGAAGAACGCCGCCGGGGCCAAGATGCTCGACCTCATGGCCATCGTCTCCCACGAGCTCAAGAGCCCGCTGGCCACCGTCCAGACGACCGCCGCGACGCTCCACCGCGGCTACTTCGGCAAGCTCGAGCCCGAGCAGCAGAAGATCGTCGAGACCATCATCCGCAACTGCGAATACCTCGAGGACATCATCCGGAGCTACATCGACCTGTCCAAGATGGAGCTCGACGGCCTGGACGCGTTCAAGGAGCGCATCCCGTTCGTCTCCGGCGATCGTCAAGCCGAGGCCCTGGACATGCCGGAGAGTGCAGGACAACGTCCGGCGGATGCCCATCGTCGACGGAGGTCGAGGGCGACCCGGTCATCGAGGGCGACCCGCGAGCTGCTGAAGATCGTCGTCGGCAACCTCGTCAACAACGCCATCAAGTACGGGCGCCGAAGGGCACGCCGGTCCGGGTCCGGGTCTCGCCGTCAAGGGGAGCGAGGTCGTCCTCTCCGTCCGCAACGAGGGCGTCGGCATCTCACCGGAGGACATCCGCGACCGGCTCTTCAGGCGGTTCGAGCGCCTGAAACAGAAGGGCACCGAGGGCGTCAAGGGCTCGGGGCTGGGCCTCTACATCTGCAAGACCATCGTCGACAAGCACAAAGGCCGTATCTGGGCCGAGTCCGAGCCGGGCCGCTGGGTCGAGTTCTTCGTGGCCCTGCCCATTTAGGGACACAATACCAATTTCCCTATTCCCAGGGGAAACTGAAGAAAAAAAGAAACGGATATCGTGCCCCCTTTTAAAAAATTGTTTTATTTGCGGGGCGTTTTGTGGTATCCTGTCTTCTGAAAATTCCCCGTAACGGGGGCGCGGGTCGGATAAAGGGACAGATGGCAGAGGCCCTGACTGCGGACTTACTCCTCTCCTTTATTGCGATCGACTTTTTTTCACGGGCGTCACGGGTGCTCCCCGGGCGGCCCATCGTCAAAGGAGACGAGTATGAATATCTATGTTGGCAACCTCTCTTTCACGGCGACCGAGGATGATCTCCGGACGGCCTTCCAGGCCTTCGGGACGGTCGAAAAAGCGGCCATCATCACCGACAAGATGACCGGCCAGGCGCGCGGCTTCGGCTTCGTCGAGATGCCGAACAAGGACGAAGCGGTCAAGGCCATCAGCGCACTGAACGGCAAGGACCTCAAGGGCCGGAGCCTCAAGGTCAACGAGGCCAAGCCTCGCGTGGCCGGCAGCGGCGGCGGCGGCGGCCGGGGCGGCTTCGGCGGCGGCGGCGGCCGGTACTGATCGCTTATCCAGCGGTCTGAATCCATCGGAGATTCGGGGCGGACGCCCGGGAACGGGAGTTCGCCCTTTTTTTTGCCTTTCGGGTTTTTCGCGGATAGGCCGCGGGGCAGTAAGGCCCTAAAAACCTACTTGACGACCATCTTCACGAACGGATAGACATAGGCCTGGAGCGTGACCAACAGGCCCACGAGCGAGGCCAGGGCCAGGCTGTGGAAGAAGACGTAGCGGAGGATCTCCCCTTCGTGGCCGTACCATTTCGTCGCGGTCGAGGCGACGACGATGCTCTGGGCATCGATCATCTTTCCCATGACCCCGCCCGAGCTGTTGGCCGCGGCCATGAGGACGGGATCCAAGCCCAGCCTCCCCGCCGAGATCGTCTGCAGGCTTCCGAAGAGGACGTTGGACGAGGTGTCCGAACCGGTCAAGGCGACACCCAGCCAACCGAGCAGGGTCCCGAAGAACGGATAGAAGACGCCCGTCCCGGCGAAAGCCAGCCCCAGGGTCGCATCGAGCCCTGAATAGCGGGTCACGTAGCCCAGGGCGAGCATGGCGGCCACGGTGACGAGCGAGAAGCGCACGCGCTTGAGCGTCCTCAGCCATACGGCCGCGGCCTCCCGAAACCTGTAGCCCATGATGACGGCGGAGAGGATCGCCGTCACGAAGATCCCCGTGCCGGTGAAAGATAAGGCGCTGAAAGCGAAGACGGCACGCTCGGGCGCCGGCGCCGGGACGACGGGCGGCACTCGGCTTATGAGCCCGTCGACCCCGGGGACGGGGATCCTGAGGCTGAAGATCCGGTCGAGGAACGCCTTGACCTGCGGGATCCCCCAAACGAAGATGATGGCGCTCAGGATGAGCCAGGGCAGCCAGGCCTTGAGGACCGCCGCGCTCCGGTGGCCGTGTCGGGCGCGGGCCTCCGCGCCGTCCGAGGGCCCGTCGTGCCCCCAGATGCGCTTCGGCTTCCAGACGAGCAGGAGGCCGACGAGGGCGAAAATGGAGACGACCGAAGCCCCGATCCCGGCGAGCCAGGGCCCGTGATAATTGGAGATGAGGAACTGAGGGACGGCGAAAGCCACTCCCGCCGTGATCAGCGCCGGCCAGACCTCGATCATCCCGCCGAAACCGGCATAAGCCCAGACGAGCCAGAAGGGGATGATGATGGAAAAGATGGGCAGCTGCCGCCCGACCATGGCCGAGAGCTTGAGGATGTCGATCCCGGTCACGCCCGCCAGGGCGATTATGGGAGTGCCGAGGCCGCCAAAGGCCACGGGGGCCGTGTTGGCGACGAGCGAGAGCCCCGAGGACATGAGAGGGGAGAAGCCGAGGCCGATGAGGATGGCCGCGGTCACGGCGACAGGCGTCCCGAACCCGGCCGCGGCCTCGAAAAAGGCCCCGAACGAGAAGGCGATGAGCAGGAGCTGGAGGCGGCGGTCCCCGGTGATGCCGGTAAGGCTGTCGCGGAGGACCGTGAAATGCCCCTTTTCCTCGGCCAGGTTATAGAGGAAGATGACGTTCAGGATGATCCAGCCGATGGGGAATAGGCCGTAGGCGGCCCCGAAGAGGGAGGCGCCGAGGGCTTTTCCCGCCGGCATCCCGAAAGCGAGGACCGAGACGGCCAGGGCCGAGCCAAGGCCGAGGAGGGCCGCCAGGTGGGCCTTGATCCTCAGGGACGCCAGCGAGCCGAGGAGGACAAGGACCGGCAGGGCGGCGAGCGCCGTCGATAAAACCCGGCTGCCAAAGGGGTCGTAGATTTGGTTCCAGGGCATGGGCCCTATTCTCGCCGTTTCTTCCGAGCACGTCAATTGTAAAACGAGACGAGCCTCGACGCCTCACTTGTCTCGTTTGCCTTGCCTGTCTCGCCCTTGGATTGACAAGCCAGCCGGGGGCTCCTATAATGAGCGAGTAAGGTTATGGGGGCGAACTGGTCTCGACGGAGATATTGAGACCGGGGCTGCACGTCGAGGTCCCACCAACCTCGCAAAACAGGTGGAAAAAAAATTAACTGCACAACCTTTAGCAGTCGCCGCCTAATAGAATAGGCAGCCGTTCCCCGGGTTCACTCCTGCGGCTCCCGGGGAGCGTGAACCAGCAGGATAGCGAGCGGGTTCAGTCCTGGAGCCCGGGAGCGAAATTTCCGCAGGGCTGGTCCTTCGGGTCTCCTTCCTCTTCGGAGCCCGGGGGACGAGAATGATGAAGGGGATATGCGTGTAGAAGGCCTCGGTTGAATGTCTTCGGACGCGGGTTCGATTCCCGCCGCCTCCATTTTTTAAAACGAGGGTGAAGGACTGAGCGACGTGAAAAGACAAGGGACGCTGGCGTTTCTGGGCGTCTTTCTTCTCCTGTCCGTCGTCGGCCGGACCCGGCCGCTCTACGGTCAGGGGGGCCGGTCGCGCGGGCCGGCCGTCCTGACGGTTTCCGTCCGCGACCTCGGCGGTACGAGCCGGGTGACGCTCACTTCGACCGTTCCCCTCCCGTATTCCTTCCAGAAGAAGGCGGGGGCTCTTCAGGTCACCTTCGAGACGGCGCAGACGTTCCGCGTCCGGCAGGCCGCCTTTGCGGGCGGATTCGTCACGTCCGTCGGCTGGTCCCAGGGACGCGGCAACTACGCTTTCAACATAGAGACCGCCTCGGATTCGTTCTCCTACAAGCCGTCCCTCCGGGAGGATCCTTTCGAGCTTTCCATCGACCTCGGGCCGGCTCCGGTCGAGGCCCCGACGCCCGTGACGGTCCCCGCGGCCACGGCATCGGCGGGAGGGGAAGCGCCGGCCGCGTCCGGGCCCGTCCCGTCGCCCGGGGGCCAATCTTCCAGGTTCAAGACCATCGTCATCGATCCCGGCCACGGCGGCATCGAAACGGGGGCCAAGGGCAAGTTCGGCGCCCTGGAAAAGGACATCACCCTGGCCATCGGCTTGAAGCTCCGGGCCGTTATCGAGCGGAATCTCGCCTTCCGGGTGTTCATGACCCGGGACAAGGACACGGATGTCAGCCTGGAGAATCGCTCCGCCCTGGCCAACAACCATAAGGCCGACCTGTTCATCAGCATCCACGCCAACGGATCCCCCCGGAAGAACTCCCACGGCTCCGAGACCTACTTCCTGAGCCTGAACGCCACGGATGAGGAGTCGCGCCGGCTGGCCTACCTGGAGAATACGTCCGGGGCCCTGGAAGGGCGGATCGAGGAGGACGGCAAGGACGACATCAAGCTCATCCTCTGGGACCTCGCCCAGACCGCGTACCTGAAACAGAGCAGCCAGCTCGCCGAGAGGATCCAGGCCGGCCTCAACGCCCTTCTCGGGACCGCGAACAGGGGCGTCAAGCAGGCCCCCTTCAAGGTCCTGACGGGAGCGGCGTGCCCGGCGGTGCTCGTGGAGACGGCGTTCATCTCGAACCCCGAGGAGGAACGGGCCCTCGGGACCGAGGCGTTCCAGGACAGCGTCGCCCAGGCCATCTATCTGAGTCTCGTGGAATATCTCAAGCTCTATCCCTGACATGACTAAAAAACGCAAAAAAGACCCCAAGCTCCTGCTCCTCGCGGCGCTCGCCGTGACCTTCGTCGTCCTGGTCGTCATCTACTTCACGGGCGGCGGCCGTGAGAGGATCCGGCACGAGACCGAACCGTCCGCGGCCGGAACGCCTCCCGCCCGGGGCGAGACGGCGCCGACGAGGACGATCACCCTCTTCTTCCTTTCGGAGGCCGATGACCTCCTCCATGCCGAGAAACGGGAGGTCCCGGCCGGGAGGTCCGTCGCCGAGGACATCGAAACCGACGTCGGCGAGCTCCTCAAGGGCCCGTCGGGGGACCTCGTTTCCCCGTTCCCCCCGGACACGAAGATCCGCCAGGTCTTCCTGGACGAGGACGGGACGGCCTACGTCGATTTCTCGAGGGAGTTCGCGGAGAACGCGGCTTTCGGAGCCTCTTCGGAGATGGCGGCCGTCTATGCCGTCGTCAATTCCGTGGCCGTCAATCATAAGGCCGTCAAACGGGTCTCCCTCCTCATCGAAGGCGGGGAGCGGGAGACCCTGGGGGGCCATGTGGACCTGAGCCGGCCCCTCCTCCCCCAGTATTCCCTGGTCGCCAGATAGGGGACACGGCACCGCCATGAAGAAAACGCCCAAGGTCGTCATCGTCGGCTTCCCCAACGTCGGGAAGTCCACGCTGTTCAACAGGCTCCTCGGCAAAAAGAAGGCCCTCGTCCACAACCTCCCCGGCATGACGAGGGACTGCGTCGCCGCCCGGCACCGGTTCGGCGACCGCGCCTTCGAGCTCGTGGACACCGGAGGGATGTTCGGGACGCCCGATGAGCCGCTGTCCGGGAAGGTCCGGGACAAGGCCTGGGAAGCCGCCCGCGCGGCGGAGGTCATCGTCTTTGTCCTCGACGGAAAAAGGGACCTGGCCCCTGCGGAAGAAGAGCTCTATATCGGCCTCAAGAAGCTCGGCCAGTCCCGTCCTCGTCGTCGTCAACAAGATGGACGCCCCGAGCGGCGAGGACCATCTTGCCGAATTCTACAGGCTCGGGGACAAGGACATCATCTCGGTCTCGGCGGAGCATAAGGTCAACATCGACGAGCTCCGGGAGCGGATCGCCGCCCTCCTCCCGCCGGCGGCCGAGGACGATGCGGCGGAGCCCCTGCGCATCGCGATCGTCGGCCGCATCAACGTCGGTAAATCATCCATTATCAACCGGTTGTGCGGCGACGAGCGGCTCCTTGTCAGCGAGACTCCCGGCACGACCCGGGACAGCACGGATACGATCATCCTGAGGGATGGAAAGCCGTTCTGCCTCGTCGACACGGCGGGGATCCGGAAGCCGGCCGGGGCGAGCGATTCCCGCGAGAAGGCGGGCATCGTCAAGTCCCGGAAGAACATCCTCGAGGCCGACGTCATCGTCCTCGTCCTCGACGCCCGGGAATTCCCGACCCGCCAGGACGCCCATATCGCCAAGATGGCCCGGGATTCGGGCAAGCCCCTCATCCTCGTCCTGAACAAGTGGGACCTGGTGGACCGCCAGAAGGTCGATCCCGAAGCGGTCCGGGACCTCGTCCGGACCAAGCTCGAGTTCGTGGGCTATGCGCCTCTCCTCTTCGTCTCCGCCCTGACCGGCCAGCGGGTGGTCAAGATCCTCGACATGGCCGAGAGGGTCCACCGGGACGCCCGGAAGAGGGTCGATACGGCCCGGCTGAACGAGTTCCTGGCCCGGCTCAACGAAGAGCATCCGCCGCGGGGGAAGGACGGGTCGAAGATCAAGGTCAAGTACATGACCCAGCAGGGCGTGGCTCCGCCGACGTTCGTCCTCTTCGGGCATTCCCGGACGACGCTCTCGCCGTCCTACGAAAAGTCCCTGGCCGGGCGGCTCAGGGAGGAATACGACCTCTGGGGGACGCCGATCCGGATCTTCTTGAGGAAGAGCTGAAGAGGCGAGGGCCCGCTTTTTCTCGGCTTTTTCTTGACTTTGAACGCCTGTTCGTTTATAAATTAAGTTCAGTCCTTAGCGGCTTTACGGACAGGATATACGACGATCAAGGAGGTCAGGATGTTTCATAAAAGGACGAACGGTCTTCTGATAACAGCCCTCGCGCTCATCCTCGTCTTTTCCGCCGTCGGGTGCGAAAAGCTGAAGGTCAGCAAGCTGAGGTCGAACTACCATTTCAATAAGGCCAACCAGCTCTTCACCGAGAACCAGTACCGGAAGGCCATCGCCGAGTACGAGGCCGCCCTGAAGTTCGATCCCAACCTGATCCAGGCCTACCGGTTCCTGGGCGAGAGCTACAAACAGCTCTACAAGCCCGCCGTCGAGACGGCCCTGAACAAGGACATCGAGACGAAGGCCCTGGCCGCCCTGACCAAGGCCCATGAGATCGACCCGAACAACAAGGAGATCATCTACTCCCTGGGCGACATGTATGACAAGCTCCGGAAGTTCGACGAGGCCGAGAAGCTTTATCTCCGCATCGTGGAGCTCGAGCCGGGCAACATGAGCAATTACTACGTCGTCGCCGAGTTCTACAAGAGATATGCCGGCGAGAAGCCCGAGGCCGCCACCAAGGCCGAATCGATGTACCTCCGGAGGCTCGAGGCCGATCCCGAGAACCCCCAGGGCTACGCCTATATCGCCAACTATTACGAGAACCTGCCCGCCTCGGCCGACAACATCGAACAGGCCATGAATAACTTCGACCGGGCCGACGAATTCCAGGACAAGCGCATCATGCTCCAGCCGGACAACCCCGAAGCCTGGCTGGCCAAGGGGATCAACCGCTGGTCCAAGGCATTCCGGTTCCAGAACCTGTCCAAGGAGGCGAGGCTCGCCGTGGCCCAGGATGCCCTCCGGTCCGTCGAGAAGGCCCGGGACCTGGACCCCAACTTATCCCGAGCCCTACAGCTGGCTGAGCGTCATCTACAAGAGCGTTCTCGCCAAGCTCGAACCCGACAAGGAAGCCCGGTACACCGCCGAGGGCGATAAGAACCTCGACAAGTTCCAGGATCTCCGGAAGAGGTCCGCCGAGCGCAAGAAGCTCGAGGAAGAGCTCAAGAAGGCCCAGTAAAGCTCGGCCCATTCCAGGGGCGGACGCTTCGCGGCGTCCGCCTCTTTTTTTGCCCTTCGGACGTCGGGCGCCGGACCCGCAAATCCGTATTGACCCGTTCGCTGACTCTTCCCCGCCTTCCCATACAAGCCCCGGCAGATATACCGGGGAGTCGAGGGTTGACTTTTCCCGGCGAAAACCGTATCCTGTACGGGTAATTGGCTCTTTGAACCCCCGTCTTTCCCCTTCCGGGTGAATAACCGAAGCCGGGACCGAGCGTATTGCCGTATGAGTTTGACTTTTAAGATCAGATTGAGTATTGTAATCAATCACTAAAGTTCTATTTGAAGGTTGACAGGCATGAAGACGTACAATCCGAAGAAAGAAGAGATCGAGCGCAAGTGGTGGCTGATCGACGCCGAGGGCAAGGTCCTCGGCCGCCTGGCCACTGAGATCGCCGTCCTGCTTCGCGGAAAGAACAAGCCCTCGTTCGCCGCCCACGTCGATACGGGGGATTTCGTCGTCGTGATCAACGCCGAGAAGGTCCGGGTCACCGGGAAAAAGCTCGAGGAGAAGATGTACTACCATCACTCCCAGTACCCCGGCGGCTTGAGGGAGCAGACCCTGAAGGAAGTCCTGGCCAAGAAGCCCGAAGAGGTCATCAAGAAGGCCGTCAGGGGGATGATCCCGAAGAACACGCTCGGCCGGGCCGTCATCAAAAAGCTGAAGGTCTACAAGGGTCCGGCCCATCCCCACGAAGCCCAGAACCCCCAGGAATTCAAGATCTAGGAGGCCCCTTGAGTCTAATCCAGTATTACGGGACAGGCAAAAGAAAGACGTCCATCGCCCGGGTCTTTCTGAGGTCCGGGAAAGGCGATCTGACGCTTTACGTCAACAAGAGGCCCCGGCCCTTTCAGGAATATTTCCGCATGGAACCGCTCCGCTACATCATCAAGCAGCCGCTTCTCCTGACCGAGACGGAGAACAAGTTCGACATCTTCATGCGGGTCAACGGCGGCGGGGCGAAGGGCCAGGCCGAGGCCATCCGCCTGGGCATCGCCCGGGCCCTCATCGAGTTCAACCGCGAGCTCAGGCCCGTCCTTAAGGCCGCCAGCCTCCTGACGCGGGACGCCAGGATCAAGGAACGCAAGAAGTACGGTCTGCTCGGCGCCCGCAAGGCACCCCAGTACCACAAGAGATAACAGGGAGGAGTCGACTTGGTATCCGTAACCATGAAAGAGCTATTGGAGGCCGGCGTTCATTTTGGCCACCAGACGAAGCGCTGGAACCCCAAGATGAAGGAATACATCTTCGGCCAGAGGAACGGCATCTACATCGTCGACCTGCAGAAGACGATCAAGAACTTCAAGGAAGCCCTGCAGTACGTCAAGAGCGTGTCCGAGAGCGGAAAGGACATCCTCTTCGTCGGCACCAAGAAGCAGGCCCAGGACATCGTCCGGGACTACGCCGGAAAGAGCGAGTCGAGCTACGTCAACCAGCGCTGGCTCGGGCGGGCTCCTGACGAATTTCGGCATCGTCCGCGGTTCCGTCGAGAAGCTCAAGGAGCTCGAGGAGATGAAGGAGGACGGGCGCTGGGACCTGCTCTCGAAGAAGGAGCAGTCCCGGCTCGAGAAGGTCTATAAGAAGCTGTCCAAGAACCTGGGCGGCATCAAGAACATGACCTCTCTCCCCGGCGCCCTGTTCGTCATCGATTCCTCCAAGGAAGACATCGCCCTCTCCGAGGCCCAGAAGATGAAGATCCCGATCGTGGCCGTCGTGGACACGAACGGCGATCCCGACAACATCGACTATCCCATCCCGGGGAACGACGATGCCGTGAGGGCCATCGAGCTGTTCGCCGCCAAGATCTCCGAATCCATCATCGAGGGCAAGAAGAGCCGGATCAGCCGGGAGCTCGAAGAGGAGAAGATGGCCGAGGCCGCATCCGTGGACCAGGCGGCCGGCGGCGAAGCCGGCGAACCCGGGAAGCCGGAATAAGGAGTACCCAATGGAGATCACCGCCGAAATGGTCAAGGAGCTCCGTCAACGGACGGGCATCGGCGTCATGGAATGCAAAGCGGCCCTCAAGGAAGCCGACGGCGACATCGAGAAAGCCATCGAGATCCTGAGGAAGAAGGGATACGCCCGGGCCCAGGACAAGGCCGCCCGGCGGGCCAACGAAGGCCTGATGGGCGCTTACATCCACTCGAACGGCCGGATCGGCGTCCTCGTCGAGGTCAACTGCGAGTCCGACTTCGTCGCCCGGAACGCCGAGTTCCAGGAGCTCGTCAAGAACATCTGCCTCCAGATCGCCGCCGCCAGCCCGAAGTACGTCGCGGCCGAGGATGTCCCCGCCGAGGTCATCGAGCAGGAGAAGGAGATCGTCCGGGCCCAGTTCAAGGACAGCAAGAAGCCGGCCGAGATCGTCGAGAAGATCGTCCAGGGCAAGCTGGGCAAGCTCTACGAGGAGGTCTGCCTCCTCGACCAGGTCTTTATCAAGGACGACAAGGTGACCATCCGCCAGCTCATCCAGTCCGCCGTCGCCAAGATCGGCGAGAACATCAAGGTCGGTCGCTTCACGCGGTACGAGATCGGCAAATAATCCAGACGGGAAGGGGGCGCGCCATGCCGGAGCCGAAACCCGCTTATCAGAGGGTCCTCCTGAAGCTGTCCGGCGAGGCCCTTCTCGGGGCCCGGGGCCACGGCATCGATTTCGAGCGGATCACAGCCATCGCCCAAGAGCTCAAGGAGGTCCGGGACCTCGGCGTCGAGCTCGCCATCATGATCGGCGGCGGCAACATCTTCCGGGGCAACCGCGGGACCGAGGCCGGCATGGACCGGGCTTCGGCCGACCAGATGGGGCTCCTGGCGACCGTGATCAACGGCATCGCCCTCCAGGACGCCCTCGAGAAACAGGGCGTCGTCACCCGCCACATATCCGCCATCGAGATCAAGTCCGTGGCCGAGCCGTTCATCCGCCGCCGGGTCGTCCGCCACCTCGAGAAGGGACGCGTCGTCGTCTTCTCGGCGGGCATCGGGAGCCCCTATTTCACGACGGACACCGCGGCCGCTCTCCGCGCCCTGGAGATCAAGGCGGAGATCATCCTCAAGGCGACCAAGGTGGACGGCGTCTACACGGCCGACCCCGTCACCGACGGGTCGGCCGAGAAGTTCGAGACCATCTCCTACCTCGACGTCCTTCAGAAGGGCCTGCGGGTCATGGACGCGACGGCCATCTCCCTCTGCAAGGACAACGCCATGCCCATCGTCGTCTTCAACCTCAACGCGCGCGGGAACATCAGGGACGCCGTCCTGGGGCACAACGTCGGGACGAAGGTCTCATAGCCGGGATCAGGGGGCTCGACATGGTCAGGGACACGCTCAAGGAACTCGAGAAGAAGATGAAGGTCTCGACGGAGCACTTCCGCCGGGAGCTCACCAAGCTCCGGACGGGGCGGGCGAACATCAACATCTTCGAGGACATCAAGGTCCCTTACTACGGGACCCTCACCCCGATCAACCAGGTCGCGACGCTGGGCGTGCCCGATCCGACCCTGATCGTCATCCAGCCCTGGGACCCGTCGGTCCTCGAGGTCCTGGAGAAGGCCATCCGGGGCTCGGACTTCGGGTTCAACCCGATCAACGACGGCAAGGTCCTCAAGGTCCCCATCCCCCCGCTCGACGAGGAGCGCCGCCGCGAGATCGCCAAGCGGATCGGCAAGATGCTCGAGGAGGAGAAGACGGCCCTCCGCATCATGCGCCGGGAGAGCAAGGAGTTCATCGAGGAGCTGGAGAAGGAAAAGGAGATCACCGAGGACGACAAGTTCTCGGGGCTCGAGAAGCTCCAGGGGCTCCTCGAAGAGCACGTCAAGAAGATCGAGGAATACGCCGCGGCCAAGGAAAAAGAGATCCTCGAGCGCTGACCCTCCGCCGCCGCAAAGGTGGCCTCAAGAAGGACTTCGGAGATATCCCTTTAGAAAACAAGGCAATTGTATTGGTCTGGGCTCGGAGGCCACCCCTTGACCCCAGACCCGGGAACCTGCAGGCAGGTTCCCCTGCCGTCAAGGCCAATCGGCCTTGACGGCTGGTCCCCCTCCCGACTGGGGTTTACGGGGTGATCCTCCTCGCCCACTTCTCACCCGCTTCGCCTGATTTCCGCGGGATATCCCCTCGGTCCTTCCTTCGGCGAATCATTCTGAAATCTCGGCGGCCTCGATTCGCGCTCGTCGTAAATCGGGGGCAAGAGTGGCCTCGGAAGGACCTCGGGTCGTTCCTCCGGTAAACAATGCCGTTTGTACTGGTCTGGGCTCGGAATCCGCCCGCGGCCTCGGTTCGCGCTCTTTCCAAAATTTAAAGGAAGGCGATCGTTCTCCCGATTCCGACGGGTCCGCATGGGATCGCCGCGCGAGGGACGGAGGGGTATGCGGAGGACACGGCGATGAGGGTCGCCCTGAAGCCCCCCGTAGCGGAGGGGGGTCCCCGCCGTTCGCGGCGACACGCCCAAGACTTTGTTTGTATTTCTTGCCTTCCCCTACCCCCTCCTTCAAACGGAGGGGGCCGTGAGATGGTCCGTGTCGCCGACAGAGGTGCGCCGGGACTGGTTCCAGGGGGTCGGGGGGAGAGGGGTGACCCTCATCGCCGAATTCCGAGCCCACCGAAGGCGATCCCTAAACCGCGGCGGGAGACGGCGGCTTCCGGCCGAGCCAGTGGTCGGTCGTCCCGAACTTTGTCCGGATGACGGCCCCCCAGCCGAGGATGCTGAGGACGAGCGTGAAGAGGAAGCCGATGAACGGGATGAACCCGACGAAGCTCACGATGAGGAGGCCGAGGAGGGAAGCGCCGACGACCCGGATGTTCTTCGCGCCGAAGGCCTTGAGGAGGCTCTCGCCCAGGACGTATAACAGGACGACCCGGCCGAAGACCTTGACGATGAGGCCGGCCCAGAAGAGGGCGATGGCGATGGGGATCCCGATGAGGATGAAGCAGAGGAGGGCGGCGAAGATCGCCAGGCCGGTGAAGATGACGACGGCCAGGAGCCCCGTCCAGAAGACGGGCCAGAAGGACGTCCGAACCGCGGCCGCCGCCCGGACGATCGGGCGCGGGAAGATGGCCGCGACAACGATGGCGGCGATGAGCCAGAGGAAGACGCCGATGAGCTTGATGACGAGAAGGAGGGGGAACAGGGGGAAGGCGAAGATCCCCTTGAACAGGCCGTGCTTGAAGAAGCGGCCCCCGAGCTCGGAGGCCTTGAAATAGACCGTGTCCCCGGTGATAGTGCATCCGGGCTCTTTTTCGAGTCGTCCGCCGAGAGAGATGACGTCGCCACGGATCGCGGCCGTCGGCTTCAGGGTGATATCCGAGCCGATCCCGACGACGGCCTCGCCGACCTCGCCGCTGACGGTGATGGTTCCGCCGAAGGCCACGACGCTCTTCTGAACGCGGCCCTCGATGACGACGTTGCCGCCGAAGGCGATGACGTTGTCCTGGGTCTCGCCCGCGGCGACGAAGACGTCCCGCTTGACGCTGACCTCCTGCTGGGCGGCGAGGGGCGCGGCGAGGCCCGTCGCGACAAGGGCGAAGACAGCCAGGAGGGAAAGGGTCTTTTTAAGCGTCATGGGCGTTCTCCATGGGCGAATTTTCTTCGAAGTCCCAGGAAGCAGGCTGCGGCGGCGGCCAGGGTGATGAAGAGAGCGGCGGCATAGACTTCGGGGCTGATCATGGATGTCACCCGGCCCGTCGCTTTCAAGAAGTCCTTGGCATACTGGGCCAGGAGGGTGAGGGATAGGACGGTGAGCTTCGTCAGCTTGACGAGGGCCAGCGAGAAGTCCCGGGACGCGCCCCAGGAGACTTTCCCGGCGCCGAGAAGGAGGCCGGCGAAGTTCCCGCCGGTCGTCAGGACATAGGCGAGAACGGCGAAGACGAAGAGCGCCGAAGTGCCGGCCATGGCGACCAGCCCCTCCGGCAGGCGGGACCTCCGTGGGAACGCGCGGGCGACGATCCGCGCGGCGAGGTCCGGCGGGACTTCGAGATCGGGCAGTCCTCCGAGGGCTTCCAGGAAGGCTTTTCGGTCCTCCCGGACGGCGCCGCAGGCCGCGCAGGAAGCCAGGTGCTCTTCCATCCGGGCGGCCGCGCAGGGCTCGGTCGCGCCCTCGAGCAGGAGGTCGATCTCCTCGGGACGGAGGTGACTCACGCCGGCGCCTCCGAGCATGCCGCGGACGAGTTCCTTGGCCTGGAAGACGCGGTTCTTGACCGTGCCCACGGGGAGGCCTTTGATCTCGGCGATCTCCTCGTAGGAGAACTCGTTGACGTGCCTCAGGACGAAGAGCTCGCGAAGACCCTCAGGGATGCGGGCGAGGGCCGCTTCGATGCGCTTCCGGATCTGGGCCAGCTCGTAAGCCTTCGCGACCGGCGGCTCGTCGGCCGGGACCTGGATCATGTACGAATCGTCCCCGTCGGAAACGGGCTGGTCCAGGGAGACCGCGCCGACCTTCTTTTTCCGCCAGTGGTCGATCATGAAGTTCGAGGCGATCTTGAACAGCCACGTGCTGAACTTGTACCGGGGCTGGAACGACGGCAGGGAGGCGTAGACCTTCAGGAAGACCTCCTGGGTGAAGTCCAGGGCGAGCTCCCTCTCCCCGGTCATCCGGCCGAGGTAGTTCAGGAGGGGCTGTTGGTAGCGGGACACGATCATCTCGAAAGCCCCCTTATCTCCGCGGAGCGTCCTCCTGACCAACGTGTTATCGTCATGCATGGTTCTATACGGATTCCTGGGGAAAGGGTTCACTGTTCGGGGGAAGCGTCGTCCTCGATGACCTCGGTGCCGGGGGGGACCTTGAGCTCGAAGAGGTCCGGGGCGAGCCTGGGATCGACCTCGATCCGGCTGAACCTGAACTCCTGCTTGTTGCCGGCCCAGTCGAAGAAGATGGCCTTCCGGATGAGCCAGGTCACGGCGTCCGTCTCGATGAGGACGTACGTGAACTCCCCCTCGACCTTCGGGGTCAGCCGGACCTGGACGGCGTCCTTGGCCTCCGTCGGGAACGGGCTTTCGTCGACGAGATAGGCGTCCGTGAGGCTCTTTCGCCCCGAAAGGAGGGCCAGGATCTCGAACTCGGACCGGTCGGACGAAGCCCGGCTCCGTATGAGCTGTCTCTCCCCGGGATGTAGAACAGGATGAGACCGTCCTTGTAAATGAACGTCTGCGCCTCGGGCTCCCGCGAATCCCAGCGCATCCGGTCGGGCTTCTGGAAGAGGAGCCGTCCTTTCTCGCGGAGGGGCTCGGACGCGGTCATCGAAAAGTACAGGTGTTCGTACTCCGAGCGGAGGGACCGGACCGCCTGAAGCCTCTCCTCGATGCGGGATGCGGCCTCCCGGGGCGTCACGGCGGATGAGGGGAGCGCGGCGCCGAGAAGGGTCAGGGCGATCGCCGGGAATATCATCGCCGCTCATTATAACACAAGGCCCCGGCGGCAGGTCGCCGCCGGTCCGGCCTTGCGACGGCGCCGCGCTTGGGCTATCATTCGAGCGCATGAAATTGCTGACGGACCTCCGCTGGGCCTTCGTCGGGACCCTGGGCAAGGCGCTCCTCTGGCTGTGGGCGAAGACGGCCCGGATCGAGGTCTCGGGCGGCGAAGCTTATCGGGCCCTCCGCCGGGAGCGGAAGCCCGTCATCCTGCTCGTCTGGCACGGCCGCATCTTCCTCGCCCCCTATTTCTTCCGGAACCGGGGCATCATGCCGCTCGTCAGCCCGAGCCGGGACGGCGAGATCGTAACCCAAGTCGTCCTCCGCTGGGGCTACAAGGTCTCGCGGGGCTCGAGCTCGCACGCCATCGTCCGGGCCTGGTTCGAGATGAAGCGGGAGCTCGAGGCGGGCGGGGAGGTCATCATCGTCCCCGACGGCCCGCGCGGGCCGGCCCGGGAGCTCAAGCCGGGTTGTCTCAAGCTCGCCCAGCAGACGGGCGCCCCCCTCGTTCCGTTCACGTTTTCGGCCTCGAGGACGAAGGTCTTCGCGAGCTGGGACCGGTTCCTCATCTTCATGCCGTTCGCCCGGGTCCGGGCGGTCCTCGGCGATCCCATCGCCGTCGATCCCTCCCTTCGCGGCGAGGCCCTGGAAGCCGAACGAAAGCGCATCGAGCGGACTTCTCGTTGACCTGGACGAGCGGGCGGATGCCTCTTTCGCCCCCGCTTCTTGACATTTTCGGCCGAAATCCATAAGAGTCTATAGGCATCGGAGGGAAAAAATGAAAAGAACGCTGTATCTTGCGGTCGGTCTCGTTGCCGTCCTGACGCTGGCCGGGGCCGGGTTCGGGCAGACGGCGGCCGATCACATCCTCAAGGGGGATGAATACTTCACCGCGTACGAAGACCAGAAGGCGCTCGATGAGTACCTCGCGGCCGTCCAGCTCGACGCCTGGAATTATGAGGCGCTGTGGAAGGCGGCCCGCGGGATCGTTGATCGTCTCGGACCTCATCGTCGGGACGGACAAGGAGTCCACCGAGAAACGGAAGAAGATGTACAACGACGCCGTTTCCTACGCCAGTAAGGCCGTCGCGGCCAACCCCAACGACACCTGGGGCCACTTCTTCTTGTCCTCGGCCATGGGCAACAAGGCGCTCTCGATGAGCACCAAGGACCAGATCGACGCTTCAAAGAGGATCCGGTCCGAGATCGACAAGGCCATCGAGTTCGATGGAGCCAACGACCTGGCCTATCACGCCCTGGGCCGCTGGCACCGGCGCATGGCCGAGATCGGCGGGGCCAAGCGTTTCTTCGGCGGCATCATCTACGGCTCCATCCCCAAGGGGAGCTTTCCCGAGGCCGAGAAGGCCTTCCTGAAGGCCGTCGAGCTCAAGCCGGAGTACGTCAACCACCACATCGAGCTCGCCCGGACTTACATGTCGATGGGCAAGTTCGACCAAGCGGTTCCCGAGTATCAGAAGACGATCGACCTCCCGATGTCCAGCTCCAAGGACAAGGACCTCAAGGCCGAGGCCGCGGTCGAGATCGAGAAGGCGAAGAGAAAACAGAAGCTCGGCTGAGGCCCGGCGGCCTCAGCGTTCTTCGGAGAAGACCCGGGCCTCGAAGACCTCGATCCGGGCCCCCTTCTTCCATTCGTCGGCGGGAAGGCCGGCCTTGAGACAGCCGTGCCGGAGGAATTCCTCCCGGTCCAGCCGTATTCGAGCGGGACCTGGGGAAGCAGGAGCCCCTGGCGCGATCCCTTGCCGACGATGATCCCGTGGCGCCCGACCTCCACCTCGTCGGGGCTCCCGACCGGCCGGGGAACGGTGAGGACGGAGATCTCGATCGTCGTCCGCTCGAGCTCTTCCGGGGTCAGGGGCGCGAAGCGATAGTCCTGGCTGGCCGCGGCGACGGCCATCTCGGCGACCGTTTCGTCGAGCGCCTTATAGGGAAGCGGGTAGCCGATACAGCCGCGGAGCTCGCCGCCGATCTTGAGGGTCACGAACGCGCCCCGTTTCTCCTTGAACGCCGGGTCGCGGTCCTCGAGCCGAGGCCGGCCGCCGGCCGCGAAATAGCTCTCGATGGCCCGGCGGGCAAGCCGGAGGAGGGCCTTTTCCTCGTCCCGGGTCAGCTCGGCGCTCATCGTCCGTTCCTTCCTCCGGGCGAGGCGATCGGGACGGGCGACAGGGCGAACTCGCCGTCGAATTCCACGGAGAACGCCTTGAGGGCCAGCTCCTTCCGGCGTCGAGGCCGGGCTTCGAGAAGGAGCTTCCCGCATCCGAACGGCCGAAGGACCTCTCTCCGGACGGCGGACCGGCCGGGGCCGACGACGAAGAAGCCGACCGCCGGGCCGCCGAAGATGCGGTCCAGGGCCCTGAGGTCGGCGCCCGAGAAGGCGCCGGCTTCCGGCCGCAGGGACGAAGGCTTCGACGACGAACCTCGGGCCGCGCCTGTGACCGACGAGATAGCCCCGCGCCCCGCCCAGGAGGGCGAGCGCTTCCAGGGACCGCCGGGCTCTCCGCGGTCAGATAAGCATCCATGAGGGCATTATATCCTGTTCTTCCTGGCCCAGGATCATGAGGCTGTAGCCCTTGAGGAAGAAGAGCAACAGGTCGAGGCGCGAGACGAGCCAGACCAGCGGATAGACGGCCGAATAGACCCTGAGCTTTCCGGATTGGGCGTCGATATTCTTCGGACGTGGAGGGCCTGATGTGCCCGTCGCGCAGGGCTTCTTTCACTCCCCGCCGGGCGGTCAGCCTGATATAGGCGAGATTGAGGACGAGCTCGATGAGCTCGGACGCGAACTTGGAATAGGTCTTCGTCCTGACGACCTCGAAACCGGCGGCCTCGAGCTTGGCGACGAGCTCCTTCTTCGGCATACCCCTCGCGCTTATGGCCGTAGAATTCGAGCTTCATGCCCAGGGCGGACCTCAGCCGGTGGAGGAGGAAGAAGCGCCCCGTGTGCGGGGTGACGACGACGATCGTCGCCGCCGTCCTTGAGGACCCGGCGGCATTCCCGGAGGCAGACGGTCGTCGTCGTCGATGTGCTCGAGGTAGTCCAGGCAGGTCACGAGGTCGAATGCCGCGGACCGGAACGGCAGGACGGCCTCGGGCATCCGGACGAGATCTTTCCCCAGGAGCTCGCTTGGCCGCCTTCAGGTTGGCCATGTCCTGGTCGGCGCTCACCCAGACCCCGCCCTTCTTCCTGAGGAACCAGCTCAGGATCCCCTGGGCGCAGCCGAGGTCCAGGGCGGTCCTCGCGGGGTCGTCACGTCAAGCCACTTGTCGAGGAGCCGGAGCTTGTCCCTCTTCTTGATGGACCTCTCGGCGATCCGGATCTGCCAGGGGACGTCCTTCATGCCCGCATTATATTTTCGCCGCCCGGAATTCGCAAGCCGTCGTGCAGGCGGGACAGGCGAGAAGGGCGAGGCGAGCGAGACGCGAGGGTGGGCGCGAAGCCCTCCGATCTGGTCTCCGTTACCCGCTTGACTCCTGCGAGCGGGCGGAATTATGATATGAAAAAGGCAAGGGAGATGAAGCAGGAGCTGGTGATCGTCGGGGCGCTCGAGACCAACTGCTATCTGGCCTACGACGCCCGGACGCTCGAATGCGCCATCATCGACCCGGGCGCCGAGCCCGAGAAGATCTTCCCGGTCATCGCCCACCTCGGACTCAAGCCGAAGATGATCCTCAACACCCACGGCCACACGGACCACGTCGGGGCCAACCTCGACATGAAGGAGCGCTTCGACGTCCCCCTCCTCATCCATCGACTGGACCTGCCCCTCCTCGAGGCCATGAAAGATTCCGAGCTGAGCCTCCTGCTCGGGGCGAAGGAGTCCCCCGCGCCCGACGGGTTCCTGCAGGACGGCGAGGCCATCGCCGTCGGCAAGGCCTCGTTCGTCGTGATCCACCTGCCGGGCCATTCGCCGGGCAGCGTCGGCTTCCACGGCCACGGGACCCTCTTCTCCGGGGACACGCTCTTCAGCGAGGGCGTCGGGAGGACGGACCTCCCCGGAGGGTCGCGCAAGGACCTCGAACGCTCCATCCGGACCAGGCTCCACACGCTCCCCGCGAAGACGCTGGTCCTCCCCGGCCACGGTCCCCTGACGACGATCGGCCGGGAGATCGAGATCAACCCGTCCCTCACATGAAGGACCTCCCGTCGCCGGCCGAAGCGGCCGTCCGCGCGTTCCTCGACTACCTTTCCATCGAAAAGGGGCTGTCGGCGAATACCCGTGACCGCCTACGGGCGCGACCTCGATAAGCTCCTCCTCTATTTGGGGAAGGAAAAGATGTCCTGGACGCGGGCGAAGGAAGAGGACCTCGTCGGATTCGTCCGGGCGCAGAGCCGGAGCGGGCTCTCCGCCCGGTCGCTGGCCCGGACCATTTCGGCGGTCCGGTCATTTTATAGGTATCTCCTCATGGACGGGGCCGTCGCCGCGGACCCGGCGGAAAGACTCTCGTCCCCGTCGGTCTGGCTCTCGCTGCCCAAGTTCCTGACGGTCAAGGAGATCGAATCGCTTCTGGCCGCTCCGGACGGCGAAGAGCCCCGGGGCGTCCGCGACAGGGCCATGCTCGAGGTCCTCTACGGCGCGGGCCTGCGGGTCTCGGAGCTCGTCTCCCTCAAGCCCGCGGACATCAGCCTCGATGAAGGCTTCCTTATCTGCCGGGGCAAGGGCGGCAAGGAGCGGATCGTGCCCCTGGGGGCGGCGGCCTGCGGCGCGGTCCGGGCCTATATCGACGGGGCCCGCCCGCTCTTCGACAAGGGGGCGGCCGGGCCGCTTTTCCTCACCCGGCGCGGCGGGGCGTTCACGCGGCAGGGGTTCTGGAAGCTCCTCAAGGGCTATGCGAAGAAAGCCGGCCTCGCCGCGAAGATCAGCCCGCACGTCCTGAGGCACTCCTTCGCCACCCATCTCCTCGAGCGGGGCGCGGACCTCAGGTCCGTCCAGCTCATGCTCGGACACAGCCAGATCACGACGACCCAGATCTACACCCATGTCAGCCGGGACCGCCTCCGCCAGGTCTACGACAAGTTTCACCCGAGAGCCTGACCCCTCCCGGTCCCTCAGCGGCGGGGGCTGATGACGAGGGTGACCTTGGCTTCGTGGGTGCTGAGGAGCGGGCCGGCGGGCGGCGGGCTGGACGAGGGCTGGTAACGCTTCCAGGCCCAGCGGAAAACGCGTTTGAAGGGCCCGTCCCGGAGCTCCTTCGCGTCCAGGGAGACGTCGTTGGACCCCTCCGACACGGCGTCGTCGTATCCCGCGGCGGCCGAGGCCGCCGCCTCCTTCCGCGAGCAGGGGAGGACGAGGGCGAACTTTTCCGGCGAATCGTTCCGCGGAACCGGGAAGCCCTCGACGGTGAAAAAGAAGAAGAGCCGGCCTTCCTCGACGAGGACATAGTTCATCCGGAATACGGGGCGGACCGGGAAATCCTTCTCGGACAGCAGGGTGTCGGAGCCGTCGCGCCTCGAGCGTTCCTTCATCTCCCAGCGGACGGTCTCCAGGGAGGCGTGATACAGGAGGTAATCGGGGTCGTCCCTTTCCATGCTCCCGGTCCAGACGGCTTCGTAGGCATAATCCCCGGCGTATTCCGCCGCGTCCCGGGTGAGGGCGTACCGGCCCCGTGTTTCGAGCCGGATCCGGACGTCCCACCAGCCCGGGCGTTCCTCTCCCGGGGCGGCCCGGGATGGGGCGGGGAGGAAGGCCAGGACGGCCAGCCCGAGGCAGGCGACGCTCCGGGGCAGGGAGGGTTTCGGAAACCTCATCGGTTCTTTCTCCGTACATATTCTAGACGATTCGAAAACCTCTTGACAAGCCCTGGGCTTTCGGGTATCCTGAGTGAACTTTAGGGTCAAGCAAATAAACCGGGGAGTTCAGTAAGTAAACGAATGAGTTCAATATGAGCGGAATCGACCTGAAGAAAGAGCGCGAGCGGATACGGCGCGCGGCCAACAAGGAGACCATCCTCCATGCGGCCGAGTCCGTCATCATCCGCAAAGGCGTACGGGGCGCGACGATGGACGACATCTCCCGCGAGTCCCAGTTCTCCAAGGCGACCCTCTACCAGTACTTCCCGAGCAAGTCCGGCCTCGTCGACGACATCGTCCTGCACTATCACGACGACATGCGGACGATCCTGGAGAAGATCCGGGAGCGCGACCTCGACGCCGTCGAAAAGGTCCGGCGGCTCATCCGGGCTTCGATCGAATTCTATGAAACCAAGGAGAACATCTCCCGCGTCCTGATGTCGGACGACGCCTTCCGCGGCCGCATGAGAGTCTTCCTCTCGCGCGGGAAGGAGGGCCTCTCCCCCGAAGAGAAGCGCCTCTGCCGGGTCATGTACGGAAAGCTCAAGGCGCTCCTGGACATCGGCGCGTCCATCCTCCGGGAAGGGGTCCGGAGCGGCGCGTTCCGGGAGATGGACGTCGAAGCCGCTGTCACGTTCCTCGGCGCCGTCCTCCAGGGCCTGTCCCACATCAGCGTGTCGAACCTGCCCAGGCTCGGCCCCCGGGAGAAAACGGACATCATCATGGAGTTCCTGCTGAAAGGGATCGCGGCCGCGCCAGGTCCGCTCAAAGGAGAATCGATATGAGGCAAATCGCGTCGATCGCCCTGACCGTCGTCCTGGGGCTCTCCCTGGCGGCGCCCGGGCATTCCCAGGAGAAGCTCGTCCTGACCTTGGACGATTGCCTGAGGCTCGCCTTGTCCGGGAACCCGTTCGTCCTGGCCACGAGGGAGAAGGAGGCCGCCGCCGAGGCGCAGGTCCGGGACGCCGCGTCCCGGTTCTTCCCTTCCGTCAACGGCCAGGGATCCGATATTCTCGACAAGAAGGTCTTCACCCTGGAATTCCCGTCTTTCGTCCCCGGGGAGCCGCCGCAGAGGGTCAAGTTCGATTTCACCAAGACCTACCAGTTCACCCTGAACTTTTCGATGCCCATCTTCACCGGCGGCCGGCTGGTGTCCGGCTTCAAGCAGGCCAACTACAACCTGAAGGCCACTCGGGAGACCATCCGGCAGTCCCAGCAGGAGACGGCCTTCAACGTCAAGAAAGCCTTCTACGGGTATCTCCTGGCGCGCGATTTCTCGGCGGTCGCGGGCGAGGCCGTGGCCCTGGCCGAGAAGCACGCCGCGAACGTCAAGAACCTCTACGACGCGGGGCTCGCCTCCAAGTTCGACCTGCTGAGGTCGGAGGTCCAGGTGGCCAACCTGAAGCCCCAGCTCATCCGGGCCCGCAACAGCCTCGAGCTGGGCGAGCTCGCCCTGAAGAACCTCCTCGGCCTCGACCTGTCCCAGGCCGTCGAGGTCCGCGGGGAATTAGGCGTCGTCCCGCTCGACATGGAGATCGAGGAGGCGGTCGTCCGGGCCCTCCGGCAGAGGCCGGAGCTCAGCCAGCTCGACTTCCAGCGCCGGATGGCCGCGGAGATGGTCAAGATCGCCCGGGGCTCGAGGCTCCCGTCCGTCGCCGTCGGGGGCGCCTACAATTGGTGGGCGAACAACCTCAATTTAAGGAACAAGAACTGGGAAAGCTATTACACCATCAGCCTGAACCTCAATATCCCGATCTTCAACGGCTTCTCGAGCCACGCCCAGGTCGGCCAGTCCAAGGCCCTCCTCCGGGAGCTCGAGCTTACCGGCAAGGGCCTGGCCGAGACCATCAAGCTCGAGGTCCGGCAGGCGGTCCTGAACTACGGCCAGGCCAAGGAATCGCTGGCCTCCCAGGAAAAGAACGTCGAGGAAGCGGCCGAGGCCGTGAGGATCGCCGAGCTCAACTTCGCCGAAGGCCTGGCGACGGGCCTGGACGTCAGCACCGCCCAGGTGGCCCTGAGCCAGGCGAAGACCAACCGGTCCCAGGCGCTCTACGACTGCGTCGTCTCCCTGGCCCAGCTTGAAAAGGCCCTCGGAGAGAACGTCGATACCGAAGATGCGAACTAACGGAGGAACCCCGATGAAACGCAACGCATACGTCACCATCCCGGCCGTCGCGGCCATGGTCATAGCCCTCGTCTCCTGCAAGCCCGCCAAGAAGGACGCGGCCCAGGCGCCGGACGCCGAACAGGCGGCCGTCGTCAAGACCTACAAGGTCGTCCGGCAGAGGATCTCCGAGAAGATCTCCTACACCGGCACCCTGGAAGCGGCACGGAAGACGAGCATCACCCCCGAGGTCGGCGGGAAGATCGCCCGCATCCTCGTCCACGAGGGCGACTCCGTGAGAGCGGGGCAGGTCCTGGCCGAGCTCGAGACCGAATCCACCCGGCTCCAGCTCCGGCAGGCCGAGGCCGGCGTGGCCGTCGCCGAGGCGGGCTACAACGACGCCCTGAAGAACAAGGAGCGCATGGACCGGCTGATCAAGGAGAACGCCGTGTCCGAACAGCAGGCGGAGAAGGTGACCCTCGCCTTCGACGCGGCCAAGGCCCAGCGCGAGCAGGCCCAGGCCGCCCTGAACCTGGCGAAGTACGCCCTGAACATCTCCATCATGAAGGCGCCCTTCTCCGGCGTCATCGCCGCCAAGAACGCCGAGGTCGGCGACGTCATCAACCCGATGATGGGCGGCTTCTCGGGCGCCTCCGGCGTCCTGACGCTCATCGACTTCGCCAAGGTCAAGATCGTCATCGACGTCCCCGAGAACGACGCGCTCCGCCTCCGGAAGGGCCAGCCGGCCCTCCTCCGCATGCCGGCTCGTTCCCCGGCCGGGAATTCCCGGGCGAGGTCGACCATCGCCAACTCGACGGCGGACGCGGCCACCAAGAAGTTCCGCGTCGAGGCCCTGTTCGACAACGCCGGAGGCGAGCTCCGGCCCGGGACGTTCGGCGAGGTCGTTTTCGAGTCCAGCACGCATGAGTCCGCCCTGGCCGTGCCCCAGAAGGCCGTCCTCGACAACTCCTATGTCTACGTCGTCCAGGCGGACAAGGCCGTCAAGCGCCCCGTGACCCTGGGACTCCAGAACACGACGGTGGTCGAGGTCCTGACGGGCCTCGCCGAGGGCGACGTCGTCATCGTCGAGGGCAACTACGGCCTCGGCGACGGCGCCCCGGTCCGCATCGCCGAGAGGTAAGATCATGCAACTCCCTGAATTCTCGGTCAATCGCCGCGTCACGGCGACCATGATGGTCCTCATCCTGGTCGTCATCGGCGGCATCTCATTCTCGAGGCTGGGGCTCGATTTCTTCCCCGACATCGAGTTCCCGACCGTCTCCGTCGTCACGACGTATTCGGGGGCCTCCTCGGAGGACATCGAAACGACCATCACCAAGCCCCTGGAGGAGATCGTCAGCTCGGTCAACCGCATCAAGAAGGTCACCTCGATCACCTCGGAGGGCGTCTCCGCCGTCATGGCCGAATTCGAGTGGGGGACGAACCTCGATTTCGCCGCCCAGGACATCCGCGACCAGATCGGCCTCTACGAGAACTATCTCCCGCCCGACGCCTCGGATCCGCTGGTCGTCAAGTTCAACTTCAGCCAGTTCCCGGTCATGTTCTGGGGCGTGACGTCCGACATGCCGCCCTTCCAGCTGAAGAAGCTCCTCGAGGACGAGGTCAAGCCGCGGCTCGAGCGCATCGACGGCGTCGCCTCCGTCCCGGTCTTCGCCACCGACGTCCGGGAGATCCTTGTCGACGTGGACAAGGCCGCCCTGGAGACCCGGGGCCTGACCCTCGACCAGATCGTCCTCGCCCTGCAGGCCTCGAACGCGAACATGCCGGCCGGCAACCTGATCGAGCGCCACTCCGACCTCCTCGTCCGGACCCTCGGGGAATTCCAGTCCCTGGACGACATCCGGCGCACGGTGGTCGGGGCCTCGCCGACGGGCGAGCCCATCTATCTCGGCGACGTGGCCGAGGTCAAGGACACCCTCAAGGACGTCCGCTACGAAGCCCGCGTCCAGGGCGAAAAGGGCGTCTTCCTCCTCGTCAGCAAACAGTCGGGAGCCAACACGGCCATCGTCGGCGACGCCGTACACAAGGAGCTCGACGCCGTCCTCCGGACCCTCCCGCCCGACATCGCCTTCCACACGGTCATGGACATGTCCGACATGATCAAGATGGTCACGAAGCGGACCGCCGACAACGCCTGGCAGGGAGCCATCCTGGCCATCGTCCTCATCTTCCTCTTCCTCATGAACTGGCGGCCGACGCTGATCATCGGGCTGGCCATTCCCATCTCCATCATCACGACGTTCATCGCCCTGTACGCGGCCGGTTACACCCTGAACATGCTGACCTTGAGCGGCCTGGCCCTGGGGGTCGGGATGCTCGTCGACAACGCCATCGTCGTCATCGAGAACACGTTCCGTCACGTCCAGGAGGGGAAGGACCACAAGACGGCCTCCATCCGTCGGCGCTTCGGAGGTCGGCATGGCCATCACGGCCTCGACGCTGACGACCATCGTCGTCTTCCTGCCCATGGTCTTCGCCACCGGGATCACGGCCAAATTCACCAGGGGCCTGGCCCTGGCCGTCGCCTTCTCGCTCGTCTCCTCGCTCTTTGTCGCCCTGACCGTCGTCCCGCTCCTCGCCTCGTTCCTGTTCCGGAAGGGGAAGATCGGCGTGGTCTCCGACGCCGACGCCGCTTCCGCCACGGGCCTCAAGGGCCGGCTGATGAGCTGGCAGGGCTTCGAAAAGGCCCGGGCGAAATACCGGAGGGCCCTGGAGGCCACCCTGCGCCGGCGCAAGCTCGCCCTCGGGCTGGTCATCCTCGCCTTCGTCCTGTCCCTGGCCGCCGTCCCGTTCCTCGGTACGGAGTTCATGCCGGTCATGGACCAGGACATGCTCTTCATCAAGCTCGGAATGCCCGTGGGGACGTCCCTCGAAGAGACCAACCGGGTCTCTCTGATGGTCGAGGAGCTGGCCCGGAAACAGCCCGAGGTCAACATCATCACGGCCCAGGTCGGGTCCCAGGCCGAGGTCAGTCCCTCGGACTCGGCCTCCGAGATGTCGGCCAGCGGCACCCACGAGGCCATTCTCTATATCGGCTTGAAAAAGAAGGAGCTCCGGAAGCGCTCCGGCCCGCAGGTCCTGGAAGCCCTCCGGAGCGGCCTGCCCAAGATCAAGGGTCTCAAGTTCGACACTCTCGACGTCTCGTCGGGCTTCATGGGCGGCTCGCGGACGCCGGTGGACATCAAGCTGTTCGGCAAGGACCTCGGCCTCCTGAAAACGCTGGCCGATCGGATGGTCGAGCGTGTTCGGGACGTCCCGGGCATCCGGGACGCGACGCACAGCCTTGCGTCCGGCAAGCCCGAATACCATATCCGTCTCGACCGGGTCCGGGCGGCCCAGCTCGGCCTGATGGTCGGGCAGGTCGGCACGGCCGTCCAGACCGCCACGATCGGCAAGGTCGCCACCCGTTACCGCGACGCCGATGAGGAGATCGATGTCCGCGTCAGGTTCCAGGAGCGGTACCGTGACAGCATCGACGAGGTCCGCAGCATCCCTCTCGTGACGGCGGCCAACAAGACGGTCTACGTCGACCAGATCGCCACCCTGGAGTCGGGGAGCGGCCCCATCCAGATCACGCGCGAGAACCAGGCCCGCCGGGTCTCCCTCACCGCCAACGTCATCGGCCGCGACCTCGGCAGCGTCATCCGGGACGTCAAGTCGCGTCTGGCCGGATTCGAAAAGGAGCTGCCCTCGGGCTACTTCCTGGAGTACGGCGGCGCTTATGAGCAGATGATCGACGCGTTCAAGATCCTCTTCGCGGCCTTCGCCCTGGCGACCCTCCTCGTTTACATGGTCATGGCGTCGCAGTTCGAGTCCCTGCTCCATCCGTTCATCATCATGTTCACCATCCCGCTCGGGTTCATCGGCGTCGTGGCCGGGCTCTTCCTCTGGGGGATGACGGTCAACCTGCCGGTCCTCATCGGCTTCATCCTCCTCGAGGGGATCGCCGTCAACAACGGCATCGTCATGATCGATTACGTGAACCAGCTCGTCCGAAGCGGGGTCGAGAAGAAAGAGGCCATCCTTCGGGGCTGCGCGACCCGACTGCGGCCGGTCCTCCTGACCGCCCTGACGACCATCCTCGGCATGCTGCCGATGGCCATGACCAAGTCCTCGGGCGCCGAGATGCGTGCCCCCATCGCCGTCACCGTCCTGGCCGGCCTCGACGGCCACGACGTTCCTGACCCTGTTCGTCATTCCCATCATCTACAGCATGTTCGAGAAGGTGTCGTTCAAAAAAGCGCGAGACTAGATCTTATACTTGAGGAAGGCGCCGATCTTGCCGTAGTGGTCGAGCTTCGAGGGCTCGGAGACCTGGCGGACCGCGCAGGATCGCTTCGCCGCCGTCTCGATGGCCTCGTCGATGATGTCCGTGACGGCGACGGTCTTCTTCAGGCACACCGGGCAGACCGTCTCATCCAGGTACAGGAAACGGTCGTTGGGGCAGACATGGCCTTCGCGGGAAAAGTTGTGGGTCACGACGAGCGACTGGACCTCGAACTGGTTGAGCCGCTGGAGGGTCTCCTTGATCCCGGAGCAGGCTTTGCCGCCGCGCTCGAGCTCGGCGATGAGCCTGGCGACGACCTCGACCTCCTCCTCCGCGTTCAGCCGTTCCTCGAGCTCGAGGGCCTCCTTGAGCACCTTCGCCGGCGCGTCGGACGTCTTGGCCTTGAGATGGCCTTTGACGCGCTCCTTCAGATAGGGGTGGAGGACGGACTCCGCGTGCGGATTGGAGTCGTCCTCGCATCCCAGGAACAGCCAATCGAACCGGCCCTTCCGGAACAGGTCGAAGGCGAGCTGGGACGCCTTCTTGAAGTGCTCCAGGACGTGGGCTTCGAGGTTCCGCTCGATCCGCCGGGACGCGGAACCCTCGAAACCGGCGTGCTTCACCCGGCCGGGGACGTCGCTCGTCAGGCACTCGAGCGGCGTGATCCCGCCCATATGGACGTCGTAGAGCCGCGCCTCTCTCCGGCCGAGGAGCAGGACGCAGATCCGGCGGTATTTTTCCAGGATGGCCAGGAGCGGCCGGACATAGAAATTCTGGTCGAAGACGATCCGGTTCCGCGGGCCATGGGGCAGGTCCAGGGTCTCGAAGAAGCCTTTCGCGGAGCACGAGAATATGGCCAGGCCCGCGAAGTTGTGCGCGGCCAGGCTCTGGACGCCGAAGGCGGCGATGGCCTCGAGGTCCCCGGCCAGGGACTCCTTCTTGTCCCGGGGGAGGTCCGAGGCCTCGAGGCGGACCTTGCCCTCCTGGAGGAGCCCTTGAGCGAGACGGCGATCTCCTTCTTCGACAGCCGCCCCTTGTCCGTATCCAGATAGAACGACGTGGACGGAAAGCCTCCGCCGTCGAAGTTCGAAAGCGTTTCTACTTGGGCGCGGCCGGTGATGATCATGGAACCTCCTTTGGATTTGTCCGAAAGCGGGTTTCCCGAGAAGGGAAGCGAAGGGATAAAGTCACTGGTCTAAAGATAAGAGACGGGCGGACTTTTGTCAAGTCCGCGACCGCGGGCTTCGGGCGGCTTTACACCCGAGGTCGTTCCGGATATAATACCGCCTTGATTCCTGAGACGGATCGGTTGCGGAAGTGGCGGAATTGGCAGACGCGTAAGCCTCAGGAGTTTATGGCCGCAAGGCCGTGGGGGTTCAAGTCCCCCCTTCCGCACCAGCTTTTCCTCCCGCCATGGACCCGAAGCGCGATTTCCTGCTGATCAATCCCTGGATCCACGATTTCGCGGCCTACGATTTCTGGGCCCGACCGCTCGGCCTCCTCTATATCGCCGCCGTCCTCGAGCGGACATTCCCCTGCCGGGTGCATCTTGTCGACTGCCTTGACCGCGCCCATCCCGCCCTCGCCCGGGGCCGCCGGTCCCGCCCCGACGGCCGGGGGCCTTTCCCCAAGGAGACGGTTCCCAAACCCTCCGTCCTCAGGGGCATCCCCCGTCGCTTCTCGCGCTACGGCATCCCCGTCGCCCTCTTCCGCGAAGCCCTGGGACGGCTCCCGGTCCCCGACATCGTCTTCGTGACGGGGGCGATGACCTACTGGTACCCGGGCGTCCAGGAAGCCGTCGGCCTCGTCCGGGAAAGGTTCGGGCAGGTCCCCGTCGTCCTCGGAGGGGCCTACCCGACCCTTGTGCCCGACCATGCCCGCCGGCACTCGGGCGCCGACGTGGTCGTCGAGGGGCCGGGCGAGAACAAGATCCTCCCCCTCGTCCGGGAGATCCTGGGCGGGACTCCGGCGGAGGCCGAGGGATTCCCGACGCTTGACTCCCTGCCGCGTCCGGCATTCGGGCTCCTCCGCGACAGGTCCTGTCTTCCGCTCCTGACGTCCCGGGGCTGTCCCTACCGATGCACGTTCTGCGCCGGCCGCCTGCTCTTCGACGGGTTCGAACAGCGGGAGCCGGCGTCCGTCGTCGCCGAGATCGCCGACGGGGCGGGCCGCTTCGGGACCCGGCACTTCGCGTTCTACGACGACGCGCTCCTCCTGAACAAGGCGAGGCATCTCGTCCCGATCCTGGAGAAGATCGTCGATTCCGGACCGCGGGTGAGCTTCCATGCGCCGAACGGCGTCCACGTCCGCGAGATCGATCCCGGCTTGGCCAGCCTCCTCCGGACGGGCAGGCGTCAGGTCCCTCTTTCTGAGCCAGGAATCCACGGACGAGGGGCTCCTCGAAGCCCGCGCCCCCAAGGCCGTGCCGGAGGACCTCGAGCGGGCCCTCTCGGCCCTGGAGGGAGCGGGATACTCCCGCGGCGACGATCGGCGTCTATCTGATCGCCGGCCTGCCCGGGCAGGGCGCGGAAGCCGTCCGGGAATCCGTCCGTCATGTCCTCGGCCTCGGAGCCATGCCGCGGCTCGCCCATTATTCTCCCATCCCGGGAACTCCGGATTGGGAAACCCTCGTCCGCCGGGGCGCTCTGGCCGCCGACGCCGATCCCCTGCTGCACAACAAGACGGTCGGGCCCTGGCTCTGGGGGAGCCTCTCCCCGGACGACCTCTCGGAGATACGGGAGGGCATGCTTAAAGCGCGAGACGGACGAGACGGGCAAGACGCGCGGGACTAGCGGGACGGGTTCGTTTCTGAAGCGGGGGGCTGAATCTATGGTACAATGGCTCAGGGGAGAAATGACATGAAAAAGACTCCGCTGTTCGTCATCGCCATGGCCCTGGCGTTCGCGGCCTCCTGCCGGCTCTATAACCTCGAACGGAAGCTGAAGCCCGAGGACGCCGCCTTCTTCTCCAAGGTCCAGTACATCATAACCGGGGAGGAGCGGAAGATCTTCCTCGAGCTCCCGGAGTCCGAGCGGCCCGCCTTCGAGGACGAGTTTTGGAAGCGCCGCGATCCCGATCCCGACACCGCCGAGAACGAATACAAGACCGAGTACTTCAAACGGGTGGAACGGGCGACCACGATGTTCCACGGCGAAGGGCGGGCGGGATGGCTGACCGACCGCGGCCGCATCTTCATCCTCTTCGGCTCGCCGAGCGAGCGGATGACCTACCCCATGGACGCTTCCGGATTCTGCCGCGAGATCTGGTACTACGGGAGCTTCCCGGTCATCTTCATCGACGAGCACTGCTCGGGGAGCTTCGTCCTGACGGCGGTCAACCTGGAGCACCTCCAGGAGCTTAACCTCGCCCAAGCCCACTTCCAGAAATCGTTCACCCAGGAAAAGAAGATGTTCGACTATGACGTCACGGTCCTGGGGAAGCTCGTCGGCGAGGGCCGCTACGAAGGGAGCCTCGTCATCGAGGTCCCGTACCGGAGCCTATGGTTCACCGCCAGGGACGAGAAGCTCTCGACGACGCTGACCTTCGAGGCGGAGCTGAAGACCTCGGCCGGGAAGACCTTCTGGAAGAACGTCAAGTCGTTCGACATCCTCGCCGACGAGGAAGACCTCAAGAAGCGCCGGGACGAATCCTACAGGATGGAGCTTCCGATGGTCCTCGAAGGGGACCTCGGGGAGCTGAGGAAAGGGAAGAATCTCCTCCAGGTCAGCCTGAAGAACTCGACCGAGGGCGAGCTCCTCCGGAAGGCCGTCGAGTTCCGCCTCGGCCAGAACTAGAACTGCACGCTCAGGCTGAACCGGACGGAACGGGTCCCGAGGAGCGAGACGTATTTCCCGAAGGTCGGGCTGATCAGCCGCGTCCCCAGGCTCGCGTCCGCCGCCGCCGGGTACCAGAATCCGCCGTCGTCGAGGTCGAGGAGGCCCGTCTTGTTCCCCAGCAGGTTGAACACGTCGATGGTGAGGGTCAGCCTCTTCCTGTTCCGGAACACGATCTCCTTTTCGAGCCTCGCGTCCAGGCTCTGCTCGAAAGCGTAGCGTCGGGTGCCGGGCGTCTCCAGATAGACCGTGACGGGCTCGGCCACGGCGTTGTTCGCGGCGGCCCAGTCGTCCGGCGGGAGGATCGTCACGGTCCTGGCCCAGGGAGCCCCGCTCCGGCGGGCGTACATCAGGGTCAGGTAGACGTCCAGGGGGAACCTGTAGGTGGCGAGGAGGCGGATCGCCGACGGCCGGTCGAGGTCGAGGCGGGAATCCCCGGGGAGATTGACGAACGAGTTGGGGCTTCCGCCGATCGATGAATAACCCGAGCTCGCGTCCGGGCCGAGTCCCGCGTTGCCCGTGGCCCGGCTCCAGACCACGGAGCCGAAGAACTGCCAGTTGTCGGACATCCGCTTCCGGACCGTGAGCTCGAACGCCGAGTACTTCCGCTCGAGCTCGGGAACGTTCCTGAGCTGGTCGAAGACGGCCGGAGCGGCGGTCGACCGGTAATAGACCGTCACCGGCGTCGCCGGGTACTCTGCCGCGGCCGGGACCGTCGTCCTGAAGGGGACCCACCATCCGGAGGACGTCCCGGCGGCCTGATACCAGGCGGTGCCCGTGTCCGGATCATAGAGGACGTTCTCTAGAATATTCTTCTGCGTCTTCGACACGTACCGGGCCGACACCGAGAGGTCCTTCACGATCTCCTGGCTGAGGCCGAAGGTGAGCTCGCCGACGGAGGGCGCCTTGGCGTCCTTCGCGATCCTCTGCCTGGCGAACTCGGGCTTGTAGATCCTGAAATCGTCCTGGGCGAGGGCGTACGTATCCGTCGAATCCACCGTCCCCTTGCCGTCCTCGTCGTACCAGATGAAGCTGTGGGACCGGGTCGGCAGGAAGGGGGAGAGTCCCCGGACGTATCCCAGGGACATGTAATCGGTATACCTCGAGAAGGAGGACCTCAGGACGGTCCGGCCGTCGCCGAAGAGGTCCAGGCTCAGGCCGATCCTGGGCGACAGGGCGTTCCAGACCAGGAACTGATCCCATTCCGCGACGCCGATCGCGCCGTACGGATTGATGCCGGCGGTCGGCTTGGCGAGCGAGTCGCCGATCGTGACCGAGATCGCGTTCCCGGACACGGACCTGGTCATCGCCGGGATGCGGGCCGACGACCGGTCGAAGCGCAGTCCGAGGTGCAGGGTGGCCCGCTGGGCGATCGTCAGGGCGTCCTGGGCGTAGAAGCCCAGGCGCTTCATCTCGTTCTTGAGGATGAAGCCCCCTTCGGCCTTCGAGGCCGTGGAGAACGAGACCAGTCCTTTGCCGACGGTATTGCCGGTCTTCGGCGAAACGCCCGTCCCGAAGTAATAGGGGCTTCCGTCGAACCAGGTCACCGCGAGATTGTCGTCCTTCCAGGTCGAGAGGTCGGCGTAGCCGTCCTCGTACTCCGCCCCGGCCTTGAGCTCGTGGCTGATCCCCAAGGTGTCCTGGAGCCGGGTGATCGAGGCCGATCCCTTGAAGCGCCGGTGGGTCGACGTCTCGTAGTAAGGGGCGTTCCCCCAGACCCGGCCCGTCGCGGCGTCCGTGTAGTACGGAAGGTTCGATCCGCCGGAGTAGAGGGACAGCGGCCGCTGGCGCTGGGCGAGGCCGACCCCGAGGTCGACGAACGTGTTATGGTCCAGGCGGTAGGTGAATGAGCCGGCGGCCGCGATCAGGCTGTCGTGCTTGAGGGCGCGGGTGGCCGGTTCCGGGATGTTCCAGGCGAGATAGGATTCGTCGACCGGCTGGTTCCGGTCCTGATAGTTGATCGAGATCGTCGCCCGGATCTGGGACGTGACCTGGGTGCTCACCTTGAGGAAGGACAATGAGGTCGCGGTTCCGCCAGTCATAGGAGGGATTCTCGGTCCCCAGCGGGTCCGTCCAGGGGACGAAGGGCGCCGGCATGGAATTGAAGGACATGCGGAAGTCGGCGAAGTACCAGGCCCGGTCCTCGATGATCGGGCCGCCCATGCCGAGGGCGAAGTCCCAGAGCCTGGGATTCGTCGGGGGGGCCCCGAGGTTATTGTCCGCATAATCGTCCTTGGACCAGAGGCTCTTGGAAAGGCCGGAGCTCGTGTGATAGATCCTGAATTCTCCCAGGAACGAGTTCCCGCCGGACCTCGTGACGATGTTGATGAAGCCGCCCTGGGCCGGGTAGGTCTCGGCGGGGAGGGCGGCGTCTTCGACCTCGACCTCTTCGATGACGTCCGTGTTGATCGCCGCGAGGGGGGCCATGTCCAGGGGGTTCGTGACGTCGGTGCCGCCGAGGCTGAACGTGTTCGCCCGGACGGTGGATCCGGAGAAAGAGAGATAGCCGGAGGAGCCGTCCCCGACGGGAACGACCCCCGGGACCATCCCCAGGATGGCCGAAAGGTCCCTGGGGAGGGGGGCGTGGCGCAGGATGTCACCGTCGGCGACGAACGAGGCTCCCGCCGACCGGCCGTCGATCGTCGGGGCGGCGTCGAGGCTCGTGATCTCCTCCTCGATCTCGGTGGCTTCGAGGCGGATGTTCAGGGAGAGAATCCGGTCGGCGTGGACCCTGAGGGCGTCGACGTTGACCGTCTTGAAACCGGGCATTTCGACCGTCAGCTTATAGGCCCCGGGAGGGAGGGTAACGAAGGCATAATTCCCCGTGTCGGCGGTGATGTAGTTCTGGACGCCGAGCAGGGCCGGGGACGAGACGTAGATGAAGGCGCCGGGGAGCGGGAAACCGGCCTTATCCGTGATCCGGCCCTTGATGGAGCCCGTCTGCCGCTCCGCGAACGCCCGATGACGCGGCGACGAGAACGATGACCAGGGCGAGCATGGCGCGAACCGATTTCTTGACCACAGGGGCCTCCTTGAACGGGCTCATTATACAATATTTCCGGTCCCGGGTATCCATGTATTTAACGCTCCGGGGACCGGGCCGGTTTCAATGCGCCCGGAGAAAAACGGGGGTCAGCAGGCCGGGCGCGACGCCTGATCGCGCGCCCAGGCCGCGGCGCCGATGAGCCCGGCGTCGTTCCCCAGGCCGGCCTTAGCGATGGTCGCGCAGGCGAAAGACACGCGGTGGGAGCGCTTTCGCGCCTGCTCTACGGCGGCTTCCATGAGGAACTCGCCGCCGGTCATGACCCCGCCGCCGAGCAGGATCGATTCCGGGATTCAGGAGGTTGATGACGATCCCGAGCCCGATGCCGAGGTAGTAGCCGCAATGGGCGAAGCTCTCGAGCGCGGCCGCGTCGCCCTGCTTGGCCAGCTTGTAGATGTCCTCGGCCGTGAGATCCTCGTCGCTTCCGACCATGTCCGCGTAGTTCCGGACGATCTTCGGGGCGGAGACCTCGGTCTCCAGACAGCCGATAGTTCCCGCAGTTGCAGAGCGAGCCCGTGGGACCCGGATTGACCGTGATGTGACCGATCTCCCCGGCGAACCCGCACCGGCCCTGCCAGAGCTTTCCGTCGAGGATGATGCCCGAGCCGATGCCCGTCCCGATGGTCAGGAGGACCAGGGAATGTGCGTCGCGCCCGGCGCCGTGCTTCCATTCACCGTAGGCGGCCATGTTGGCGTCGTTGTCGATCCGGAACGGCACGTCCAGTACCCTTTCGAGGGCCGGGACGAGGTCGAAGCCGTCGAGGCTCGGGTAATTGGGGGAATGGAGGATCTTCCGGTCCTTAAGGCTGAAGAATCCGGCGAACCCGAAGCCGGCGCTCGCGAGCCGCGGCCCGTATTCCGTCCCTGAGCTTCCTCCAGACGTCCCCGATGAGGCCCATCAGGCCCTCGATGGACGCCGGGCTCGGGGCCTTGTCCTTGAAGACGAGGGTCCCCCGGCCGTCGATGAGACCGAACTTGAGCTGGGTCCCGCCCAGGTCGAACCCGGCGTACAGGGGACCGGTCATGGCTTCTTCCCCGCGACCGCGTAATTCGGCGGCGCGATAGAGAAGGGCGTTGAGCTGGTCGATGTTGTCGTTCAGGACCGCCGTCCGCTCGTCGGCCCCCGGGAGCTCCCTCAGGCGCTCCTCCCCGAGGGGCGCCGAGTACCGGACCTCGACCTCCGCGAATCCCGAGCTCTCGAGCAGGAACTTGAGGGCCTGGGGATGGATGGGCTTTTCATGGGACAGGTCGAGGAAATAGATCTGGACCAGGGCGAAGACCGAGGTCGGGTTGACGGTCTCGAGGACGATCGTCCCGCCCGGAGCGAGCTTGGCGAAGGCGGTCTCGACGAGCTTGCGGAGGTAGGCGGGCGGCAGGTGCTCGACGACCTGCGAGGAAAAGACCCCGTCGAGGGAGCCGTCCGGCGCCTCGGCCAGCCGCTCGAGGATATCTCCCTGACGGCAGTCGAGGCCTTTGTCGAGGCAGGCGTCGATCATCGCGCCGTTGAGGTCGACCCCGGCGCCTTCGATGCCGTTCTCCCGGAGGATGTCCAGGAACTCCCCCCGGCCGCAGCCGAGGTCGAGGACCTTTCCGCCCGCGGGGAAGAGCGCGGCGTATTCGGACTGTTGTTTGCGGATGTCCTCCTCGGAGCCCCGGAACCGGTTCTCGAAACCGGCGTAGCGCCAGTCCTCGAGCGGCTCGAGGAGCGGGCGGACGTCCGCCGCGGCCGGCGGCTCGTTCTTTTCCAAGGCGGCGAGCAGGGCGTCCAGCTTCTCCTCGAGGAGCAGGAATTTCTTCATGAGGATCTGGACGTCCTCGTACTCGGCGGCGAGCTTGTCGACCCGCCATTCCATGCTCTTGAAGATCATGCCGACGTGGTTGCTGCCCAGGGCGTCGAATTCCCGGTCGCGGGCGTCGCCCAGGGCGGATTGCTTGCCGACGAGGTCGACGAGGCCGGAAACGGCTTCGCGGCTGGAGCGAATATGGGCTTCGAGAAGTGAGGAAAGCTCTCGGACGGCCGAAACGGCCAGGCCGAAATCCGCGGCCGGGACGGCGGCGCGCTTGGAGCCGAAGATCGACCTCTTCTGCTCCGGAAAGGCGTGAAGGGCGCGGGCGGCCTGCTCCATGGCCGCTACGGCTTCGGCGAGGCGGGCGGACCCGGCCTTGAGCTCCTCGAGAGCGCCGGCCTTCAGCGAAGCGGCGCTCCGGGCGAGGTCCTCGTCCTTCGCCCGGCGCTCTTCGGCGAGCTTTTCGAGGGTCCGTCTCATGACGGGTCAGTTGGCGGGAGGGTCGTTCTTCTTCGAGGACTTGTCTGTCGTCGTCCTTGGTGTTCATGGACTTCTTGAAGTTCTTGATGCCGTCGCCCAGGGACTTCCCGAGGTCCGGGAGCTTGCGGGCGCCGAAGATGATGATGACGATGAGCAGGATGAGCAGGAGCTCCGTCGGTCCGAGCGAACCTAGAAATAACATAGTTTTCCTCCGTAAATCTCCATCCCAAAGGTACTTGACCGGTGGGGAATTGTCAAGGAAGCCAGGCAGGGCCGGGGGGGCCTCCGCGTCCCCGGCCGGGCGCGGCGGGCTATAGGATGCCGTCGCCATTCACTTGACGGCGACGGCGGAGATCTCGATCTTCGCCCCCATGGCAAGCTTGGACACCTGGACGGTCGCCCGGGTCGGCGGGACCGCGGGAAAATACTTCCGGAACACGGTGTTGAACTCGCCGAATTCACCGAAATCGGTGATGAACGCGGTCGTCTCGACGACATGGGAGAGGTCCAATCCCGCTTTCCTGCAGAGGACCTCGATGTTCCTGATGATCCGGTCGGCCTGCTCCGTCATCGTCGCGCCTTCGAACTTCCCCGTCTCCGGGTTCACCGAGAGCTGGCCGGAGATGAACAGGGTATCCTTGACCAGGATGGCCGGGGAGAACGGAGTGTCCGCGGGCTTGTCCGTCAACGAAATAGCCCTTCTCGCGGACGGAGGCTCGGGCGAAGCCGGGAATGCGGGGGCCGCGAGCACCGCCGCGACAGCCAGGACGATGAGAACGTTGAAAGCTTTCTTGGTCATGAGGCCTCCTTGTCCCCCCATTCTACCAAGAAGCGCGCCCGGGCGTCATCCATCTGTTCCCGGGGGCGCCCGCCATGCCCCGCGGCGCCCTTCCCCGGTTCGCGCGCCCCGCAGAATTCCTATATACTGTCCGCGTGAGGAACATCCGGAATTTCTCCATCATCGCCCACGTGGACCACGGGAAGTCCACGCTGGCCGACCGGTTCATCGAGCTGACCGGGGCCCTTTCGGCCAGAGAGCTCAAGGAACAGGTCCTCGACACGATGGACCTCGAGCGCGAGCGCGGTATCACCATCAAAGCCCAGACGGCCCGGCTCACCTTCAGGGCGAAAGACGGCGAGGACTACATCCTGAATCTCATCGACACGCCCGGCCACGTGGATTTCTCCTACGAGGTCTCGCGGAGCCTTTCGGCCTGCGACGGCGCCGTCCTGGTCGTCGACGCCTCCCAGGGCGTCGAGGCGCAGACCCTGGCCAACACCTACCTCGCCGTCCAGAACGACCTTGTCCTCATCCCGGTCGTCAACAAGATCGACCTCTCCGCGGCCGACGTCGAGCAGACCCTCGACCAGATGGAGAACATCATCGGCCTCGACCGCAAGGACGCGCTGATGGTCAGCGCCAAGCGGGGGACCGGCGTCGAGGCCGTCCTCCAGGCCGATCGTCGACCGCATCCCGGCGCCCAAGGGCGACCCGAACGCCCCGCTCAAGGCGCTCCTTTTCGACTCCTGGTTCGACGTCTACCGCGGAGTCGTCGTCCTCGTCCGGGTCCTCGACGGCGAGCTCAAGACGGGCGACAGGATCCTCCTCATGGTCCAGGACGCCGAATATGAGGCCGAAGAGGTCGGCTATCTGACCCCGAAGCCCGTCAAGACGGACAAGCTCATGACGGGAGAGGTCGGCTACCTCATCGCCGGAATGAAGAAGCTCAGCCACGCCCGCATCGGGGAGACCATCACCCTGAAGTCGAAGCCGACGGCCCATGCCTTCCCCGGGTTCAAGGAAGCCAAGCCGATGGTCTTCTGCGGCATGTTCCCGGCCGGCGACAGCCGCATCGAGGACCTCCGGGACGCGCTCGAGAAATTGAAGCTGGTCGATGCCTCGTTCCAGTACGAGCCGGAGAACTCGCCGGCGCTCGGCCTCGGGTTCCGGGCCGGATTTCTCGGCCTCCTCCACCGGGAGATCGTCCAGGAGCGCCTCGAGCGGGATTTCGGGCTGAGCCTCGTCACGACGGCCCCGAGCGTGAGCTACCGGGTGACGAAGACCGACGGCACGGTCATCGAGGTCCACAACCCCTCCGAGCTTCCCGACCCCCAGCAGATCGCGATGATCGAGGAGCCGGTCATCAAGGCCCTCATCCTCACGCCGGACAAGTACCTCGGCAACATCCTCAAGCTCCTCGAGGGCAAGCGCGGCGAGCAGAGGAAGATGGAATACATCAGCGCCCAGCGCATCCTCCTGACCTACGAGGTCCCCCTCAACGAGATCGTCTTCGATTTCTATAACCAGCTCAAGTCCATCTCCTCCGGCTACGCTTCGATGGATTACGAGCTCGTCGGCTACCGCCCGGACAAGCTGGTCAAGCTCGACATCCTCATCAACCGCGACCCCGTGGACGCCCTGTCCCTCATCGTCCACGAGGACAAGGCCTACACGATGGGCCGGGCCCTGGTCGAGCGCATGCGCAAGGTCATCCCCCGCCAGCAGTACGAGGTCGCCCTGCAGGCGGCCGTCGGCAAGCGCGTCATCGCCCGCGAGACGGTCAAGGCCTACCGCAAGGACGTCCTGGCCAAGCTCTACGGCGGCGACTACACGCGCAAGATGAAGGTCCTCGAGAAGCAGAAGGAAGGCAAGAAGCGCATGCGCCGCGTCGGCAAGGTCGACATCCCCCAGGACGCGTTCCTGGCCATCCTCGAAATTAAAGATAAGTAGCCGCAGGCTTCAGCCTGCGCCCTCCTTCCCGACCATTAACATGGGACCCTTTCGGAGAAATAGCCGGGACGAGGGGAGGATTTCCGTTGATTTGTCATCCCGAATAAAGTAAAAGATATCTGATGGACAAGAAAAGGGCCGAACACGTTCTCGACAACGGGGTCAAAATCCTGGCTGACATCATGCCCCTGAAGACCTACCTCTATTTCCCCCTTCTCTATTCCATCTGCGTCTGGGCGGTGCGGCGGATCTTCGACCTCAGGGAGAGGGTCTTCGCCTGGCAGGTTTGGCTCGACCCCGGGATGATCGAGACCAAGCCCGAAGCGTTCGTCCTCAATTTCTTCCAGGGCCACATCGGCGTCCGCGCGGCGTATGCCGCCGAGCTCGCGGCCGGGGACATGACGGCCCTCAACGCGGCCTTTCAAGGCCCTCTATCCGGTCTGTGGCCTCGAAGATGCGTTCCTCTTGGCCCTGTTCAAGGAGGAGCTCGAGGCCGACGATTACCGGAAGATCGCCGCCGAGTTCGAGGAGAGGGCGCGCCTGGCCATCGAAGACGTCAAACCGGCCTCGGAGGTCCCAGAGTTCTGGAAAGGCCTGCAGGGCTTCGGCATGGATATGGCCAGGATCGGCATCCACGTCATGTCCGACGCCCAGGTCCGCAAGCTCATCCTCGACCGTATCCGCAAACGGGTCAAGTCGGAGGATTGAGGCGCCGCCGCGGCGGCCGGCTATCCTGACGTGGAGTGGGGGGGGAGGCCGAAATCGACGATGAGAAGGACTCGGGGGGACGTGTTCATGAGACCGGGAGGCGCGTCTGTTCGCCTTCTCCGCGTATCGGTATGCCTGGCGGCCCTGCTCCTGGCGGCCTGCGCGGCTCATCTCGACCGGGCCAAGCTCCATTATTCCAAAGGTCAGGAATTCGCCCGGACCTATCGGACGGTCGAGGCCGCCGCTTCATACAAACGAGCCCTCGCCGAGGCCGGGAAGGCCGCCGATTCAGGCGCCTCCGCCCAGGCCTTCATGATCAAGGGCCTGGCCGAGACGGGCCTCGAGAAATGGGCGGACGCCGAAGCGAGCTTCCTTCAGGCGTCGGCCCTCGGGTTCCCGGACGGCCAGGAGTGGGCGGCCGACGTCTCGCGGCTCGGGCTGGGCATCTCGCTCGAGGAGCTGGGCTTCGAGGACGCGGCGCTCCATTGCCTGGCCGGCCTCCTCGACCGGTCGACGTTCAGGCCGGTCGTTCCGGAGGCGGCGCGACGGTGGCTCGACCTCAACCTGGCCCGGGCCGCGCTCATGGACGACAAGGAAAGGGCCAAGGGCCTGGCGGCCATCGTCCGGACGCTCGAGAAGCTCGTCGATAGCGATTTCACCTGCGGATTCCATCATTACCTCCTTTCCCAGGCTCTCGGTCACTCGCGCGACTACCGGAGTAGCTTCGAGGAAGCCGCGGTGGCCCGCGACCTTGGATTGCCGTCAGAGAAGGCCCTGCGCGACAACGACCTGCAGGCCGTTTTCTGCCATGAAGCCCTGAAGGAGGAGCTTCCGCCGGACGATTGGCGGGAATTCGACGCGCTCTACGCGCGCTGGACGAAAAAGTGGGGGTGGAAGGACGCCCGGACCCCGGGCTGGAAGAAGGAGTGAACGATGCTGCCCGCGCTCGAATGGAGGAACGACAGGCTCGTCATGATCGACCAGCGGAAGCTCCCGCTGAAGGAGATCTACCTCGAATATTCGGAGCATAGCGCCGTCGCCCGGGCCATCGAGACGATGGTCGTCCGCGGGGCGCCGGCCATCGGGGTCGCCGCGGCCTACGGCGTCGCCCTCGGAGTGCTGGAGCTCGAAAGCGCGGCCGGCCTCGACCGGCGCTTCGAAGCCGATTTATCGGCGGCTCGAGCGGACGCGGCCGACCGCCCGAAACCTCTTCTGGGCGCTCGAGCGGATGCGACGCGCCTTCGAGGCGAACAAGGGCCGCGGCGCTGGCCGGCCTCAAGCGGGCGATGCGTCGCCGAAGCCAGGGCCATCGAACGGGAGGACGTCGCGACGAACAAGGCCATCGGCCGTCACGGCCGCGACCTCATCAAGGACGGCTGGACCGTGCTGACCCACTGCAACGCCGGCGAGCTGGCCACGGCCGGTTACGGGACCGCCGTCGGGGTCATCCGGGCGGCCCACGAGCAGGGGAAGAAGATCCGCGTTTTCGCGGACGAGACGCGGCCGTTCCTCCAGGGCGCGCGGCTGACCTGCTGGGAGCTCGACCGGCGCGGCATCCCCGTCGTCCTCATCACGGACAACATGGCCGGCTGGTTCATGAAGAAGGGCGAGATCCAGGCGGTCGTCGTCGGCGCGGACCGCATCGCCCGGAACGGCGACACGGCCAACAAGATCGGGACGTACTCGGTCGCGGTCCTGGCCAGGGAGCACGGCATCCCGTTCTATGTCGCCGCGCCCATGAGCACGGTGGACGCGAGCCTCGAGACGGGCGCCGGGATCCCCATCGAGGAGCGGCAGCGCGCGGGAGGTCCGGGAGGCCGGCGGCCGCTGCGTCACGCTCCCCGGCATCGCCGTCCGCAATCCGGCCTTCGACGTGACCCCGGCGAAATACATCACCGGCATCATCACCGAGAAAGGCGTCTTCCGCCCGCCCTACCGCTTCAAGCGGTGAACGGCCGGGGCGCCGCGATTCTGGTATACTGGTGTTCCCATGTATGTCCTCGGCATCGAAACGTCCTGCGACGAAACGTCGGCCGCCGTCCTGACGGACCGGTACGAGGTCCTGAGCAACATCGTCCTGTCCCAGGACGAGGTCCACGCCCCTTACGGCGGCGTCGTTCCGGAGCTCGCCTCGCGCCAGCACATCCGGTCCATCGACCTCGTCGTCGGCGAGGCGCTGGCGAAGGCCGGAGTCGGGCTCGCGGCCATCGACGCCTACGCCGTGACGCAGGGTCCCGGGCTCATCGGCTCGCTCCTCGTCGGGCTCTCGTTCGCCAAGGGCCTGGCCTACTATCCACGGAAACCGCTCTTCGGAGTCGACCATCTCGAGGGCCATATCGAGGCCGCCTTCCTGGAAAACCGGGATATCGCTTTCCCGGCCCTGGCGCTCCTCGTGTCCGGCGGCCACACGTCGCTTTATCTGGCTCGAAAAGAAGCTGTCCTACCGGCTCCTCGGCAAGACGCGCGACGACGCGGCCGGGGAGGCGCTCGACAAGATCGCCAAGTTCCTGGGCCTCGGCTATCCGGGCGGTCCGGTCATCGAGAAGCTGGCCGAGCGGCGGCGACCCGAAGGCGTTCGCTTTCGCCCGGCCGCGGATCAAGGACGCGCCGTACGACTTCAGCTTCAGCGGGCTCAAGACGGCCGCCATCAGGCACATCCGCGAGTCCGGCGTCGCGAAGGACGGCCCGCGGCTTCGCCGATTTCCTGGCGAGCTTCGAGGAGGCTGTGGCCCGGGCCCTCGTCGAGAAGGTCGTCCGGGGCTGTCGAGGAGCACGACCCGAAGTCCCTGGTGCTCTGCGGCGGGGTCGCCCGCAACAAGCGCCTTCGGGCCCGTTTCCAGGAGCAGGCCGCGCGCCTGAAGGTCCCCGCCTATATCCCTTCGCCGAAGATGTGCACCGACAACGCCGCGATGATCGCCGCCGTCGCCCTCGAACGGATGGACGCCGGCCTCACGGCCCCGGTCGACCTCGACCTCGACGCTTATCCAAGGTAGCCGCGGGCTTTAGCCCGCGTCTTCTCCCCGAATGACCCCGGATCGCAGGCAACCCGCTTTTTGGAGCTCAGGCTAAAGCCTGAGGCTACAGTAAGATCCCTACCTTACAGGCGTTATGGAGAAAAAGTAGGGGTCGAGCTGCATGTTCTCCCTCGAATACTTAACGAGGTCGACCTCGATCTCGTACAAGTACAGCCCCTTGACCCGGTAGGCGGCCGGAGGCTCGAGGGAGAATTCCTTCCTCTCGAGGATCGTCCGGTCCTCGAAGAGCGGCAGGTCGAAGAACCGGGCCGCGACGCCGTATTCCCCCTTCTCCGAGCCGTACGAGAACTTCAGCTCTTCGAGCGGGCGGCGCGAGCTGAAGAGGAACCTGTAGCGCTTCGGGGCGTGAAGGTAAAGCTCTCCTCCGGGCTTGACGACGACGCCTTTCCCCATGGAAAACGTGTGGAGCCCGAGCCGCCGCGTTTCCGAATAAGAGACGGTCTCGGCCGGATAGAGAGGCGCCCTCGGGTATAGGACCCACAAGTACGCGCCGGCGGCGGTCAGGGCGAGGACGAACGCAGTCCGGGCGAAGGGCGGCGCTTCGCGTTCCCTTTTCAGGAACACGTACAGCAGGATGAAGCCGATCAGGGCCGCGACCCAGGCGTAGTTCGGGGCGTAACGCGTGTTGTCGACCTTGATGAACGACGGCAGGAACGGCGGCAGGAACGTGTGCATGTTCCCCAGGAATACGAACAGGTCCCCCGGCCTCTCGGTGAAGTCATGGGTCGTCGGCTGATAGAGGAACGACGGATGGAGGAGCAGGACGATGACGAGGGCGAGACCCGTGAATGCGGCGAGTCGGAACGCCCCGGCGAAGAAGGGCTTCCGGTTATGGGCGAGAAAATAGCCAAGGGCGATGGCGGCGACCCACGACACGGGCATGAGCACCCGGCCCTGCGGCGAATATCCCTGACGGTGGGTGAAGAAGCCGTAGTTCAGGACGAAGGGGAGGGCGATGAGGACGAGGGCGAAGAACTCGCGCTTCGCTTTCCGGAACATTTCGACCAGGCCGAGGAAGGCGAAGACATAGATCGGCGAATACAGGAGCAGGCCGTCCCGCTGGTCGAGGAAATAATCCAGGAAAGCGTCGAGCCTCTCCCGGAGCGGGATGGCCATGACCATCTGCCGCCATTCCCGGAACTGTTCCGCCGACATGACCCCCTCGTAGATCGAGAACGGCGAGAACGTCCCGTAGAGGCTGTGGACATAGAGATAGAACAGCCCCGTCGAGACGAGCGGGAAGGCGAGGAAGGCGGCGATCCGGAGCCGGGCTCCGTGGGTCCTCCACAGGTGATAGCAGGCGACGATGAGGAGAGGCCAGAAGATGATGTTGTACTTGACCCCGAACCAGAAGAACGTCGCCAGCAGGAAGCCCAGGACGGGATAGAGGGCGGGCTTGAGCGGCCGATCCGACGAGACCTTCCTGTAGATGAGGAGGCTCATGAAGGCGATGGGGACCTCGGGATAAAGGTGGATGGCAAAGAAGAAAGCCGGCGCCGAAAATGCATAGAGCGCCCAGAGGGCGAGCGACATCCGCGTCTTCTTCCAGCGCTCCTCCGCGAAGAGGAACAGCTGGACGCCGAGGAGCGCCGCCCATACGGAGAGGCTCCCCTTCAGGACGAACGTGAGAGCTTTCCCCCGAGAAGCTGGCCGAGCGCGTAGAACGGGAGCGTCAGGACCGATACTCCGGGCAGGTTGATGGGATAGATATGGTCCTTTCCCCCCTTCCCGTACCGGCCGTAGATCCCCAGCTTCAGGCGGGGGTGTTCCTCCCTCGAGTAGAAATGGAACCAGTCCTGGTCGGCGTAGTTGTTCGCCAGATCGATGTCGTGGTCGTAGGTCAGGCTGTCGGCCGTGATGAGGTAGTTCGGCTCGTCGCCGGAGAATTCGACGCCCTGCAGGACGAGGACGAGGACCGCCAGATTGTAGATGAGGAAGGCCGCGAGGAAGAGAACGGCGATCTTTTTCCGCCGGGGCCAGGCCTCGAACCGGGCCAGGGCGAGGCCGAACCGGTGCTCTCGAGGTGCGGAGCTTCGGCGCAGGCGGCCGAAGGTCAGCGCCAGAAAGGCGAGGAGGACGAGTGCCCCGAGGATCGCCAGCCGCGTTCGGAGGTCTTCCCGCGTCGTGTAGTGCGCGAGGAGGACCGGCGACAGGAGGAAGAGCGCGAAGGGCAGGAAGGCCGAAAGCCCCTTGCCGAGGGCTTTCACCGGGGCTTCTCGGGTCATCCGGGCCTCGGCCCGGCCGATAAGTATCCAGAGTACGGCCATGAGCAGGAATGCCGCGACGGCGAGGGCGGCGGTTTCCAGGGGCGCGATCCGGAGGGCATGGTCAAGAAAGGTGTAGCGCCCAGACTGGAGGCAGACGGTGAGGAAGGCCGTGAGCCCCAACGAAAGGACGAACAGCAGGGCCAGGGAGAAGGTCTTCTCTTTGCCCGTCATTTACCGGGATTATAGCGGTTCCCTTGAATATTGTCGAAGGCTCTGTTACTCTGAAAACAATCCCCATGGGGAACAAACCTGAACGGAAACCGGGGCCGTCTTCACCCAAGAGGATCCTGCTCGTCGAGGATGAGGCGATCGTCGCGATGGATGAGGCGCAGGCTCCTCAAGGGCGAAGGCTACGCCGTTCTGATCGCCGCCAGCGCGAAGAAGGCCATCGAGACGGTCAACTCCGGGCCGGGCGCCGTCGACCTCATCCTGATGGACATCGACCTCGGGAAGGGCATGGACGGGGCCCAGGCGGCGCAGGCGATCCTGAAAGAGCACGACATCCCCATCGTCTTCCTCTCCTCCCATACCGAGAAGGAGGTCGTCGCAAAGACGGAAAAGATCACGTCCTACGGGTACGTCGTCAAGGACTCCGGCATCACCGTGCTGTCGGCCTCCATCCGGATGGCGTTCAAGCTCCACCACGCTCACCGGGAGCTCGAGAGGCACGAGGAAGCCCTGCGGGAGAGTCAGGAGCGGTTCTCCAACGCCTTCGAGCACGCGGCGATCGGCATGGCCCTGATCTCGCCCGAGGGGCGATGGCTCAAGGTCAATCGCCAGCTCTGCAGGATCCTCGGCTATTCCGAGGCGGAGATGCTGGCCAAGACCTTCCAGGAGACCACTCATCCGGATGACCTCGAGGCGAGCCTGGCCCCATACCGCGGCCTGCTCGCCGGGGACACGTCTTCGTACCATCTGACGAAGAGGTACCTTCACAAGAAGGGCGGCGTCGTCTGGGCTCATCTGACCGTAGCCGCCATCCGGGACAAAGCGGGACGCCCTCTCTACTTCATCGCCCAGATCCAGGATATCACCGAGCGCAAGCGTGCCGAGGAATCCCTGCGCGAGATGTCCGAGATGTTCCGCCTGTTCATGGAACATAGTCCCATCTACGTGTTCATCAAGGACAAGGATATCCGGCCCATCTACTTGAGCCGGAACTACGAGACGATGCTCGGCCGTCCGCTCTCCGAGATCCTCGGCAGGACCATGGACGATCTCTTCCCGTCCGAGCTGTCGAGAAGCATGATCGCCGACGACGAGCGGATCCTGAGGGAAGGGAATCCCGTCAACGGCATCATCGAGGTCCTCGAGGGGCGTACCTATTCCACGACCAAGTTCCCCATCCTCATCGACGGCGTCCCCCGGTACCTGGCGGGCTACACGGTCGATATCACCGACCAGACGAAGGCGGAGGCCGAACTCCGCCACTCCCGCGATCTCCTGGCCTATATCATCTCCCATGCCCGGAGCGCGATCGCCGTCCTCGACCGCGACATGAGGTATGTCTTTGTCAGCGGTCAATTCCTGAGGGAGTACCAGGTTCCGGAAAAGAACGTCATCGGCAGGCGTCATTATGATCTCTTTCCGGACCTCCCCGAAAAGTGGAAAGAGGCTCACCGGAGGGCGCTGGCCGGCGAGGTGGTCGGCGCCGAGCAGGAACCCTATGTCCGGCCGGACGGCACGACCGCGTGGGGCCGCTGGGAATGCCGCCCATGGTTCGAATCCGGCGGCGCCATCGGCGGCATCATCCTCTCCACCGAGGTCATCTCCGAGCGCGTCCGGGCCGAAGAAGCCCTGCGGGAGAGCGAATCGCGTTATCGTTCCCTCTTCGAGCACATGGAGGAAGGCGTCGCCTATTGCCGGATGGTGTTCGATGAACAAGGCCGCCCGACGGACTTCGTCTACCTGACGGTCAACCCTGCGTTCGAGCGGCTGACCGGCTTGAAGGATGTCGAGGGCCGACCGGTGACCGAGGTCATTCCCGGGATCAAAGAGCAGACTCCGGAGCTCCTCGAAGCCTACGGACGGGTCGCGTCGACCGGACGGCCGGAAAAGTTCGAGATCGATTTCACGCCGCTGGGTGTATGGCTATCCGTCTCGGTGTATAGCCCCGGGAAAGGACACTTCGTCGCCGTTTTCGATAACATCACGGAGCGCAAGAAGGCGGAGGAGGAGATCAAGAGCGCGCAGCTGCTCCTGAAATCCAGCATCGAGAGCCCCCAGCAGATGATCATCCTGTCCATCGACAGACAGCATCGATACCTATATTTCAACGAATGGCACCGGAAGGTGATGCGCGCCGCGTACGGCCGGGACGTGCGCATCGGGATGGACCTGCTCGAATGCGTTACCAACGACGAAGACCGTCGGAAAGCGAGGCTCAATTATGACCGCGCCCTGGCCGGAGAGGCCCATTCGACGATCGAAGAATACGGCGACCTGGAGCGCCTCTATTATGAGACCTTCTACAGCCCCATTTCCAACGAGCGAGGGGAGATCATCGGCGCCACGGCGTTCGCCCGGGACGTTACCGACCGGAAGCGGGCGGAGGAGGCCCTGAAGGAATCGATCAGGCAGAAGGAGATCCTCATGAAGGAGCTCCAGCATCGCGTCAAGAACAGCCTGGCCGTGGTCTCGGGCCTGTTGGGCCTCGGCCTGGAGACCCTGACCGACGAGCCATCCAAGTCCGTCCTCGCCGACACCCGCTCCAGGATCCGCTCCATCGCCGCTCTCTACGAACAGCTCTCCGGCACGGCCGATGCCGCCCATGTGGACCTGGGGAGTTATATCGGACGCCTGGCCGGGTCGCTATTCGATACGTATGCTCCGAAGACGGGGAATATCCGGCTGAGGACCGAGCTCGGCGAGGTCACGCTGGAGACGAAGCGGGCCGTGCCCCTGGGGCTCATCCTGAACGAGCTCGTGATGAACTCGATCAAGTATGCTTATCCCGCAGGCGCGGCGGGTGAGATCCGCATCGGGCTCGAAAGGTCGGCCGGCAGGGTCGCGCTCCGCGTGGAGGATGACGGACCTGGATTCCCCGAAAGGTTCGATCCGGAAACATCGGGTGGGATGGGCTGGAGCCTTATCCGGATGCTGGCCGATGAACTCGACGCCCGTGTGTCCATCGAAAGCGGGCGCGGCTGCCGGGTATCCCTGGTTCTCGACCTGAAAGAAGCATAGGCCATGAGGAAGATCCATATGACCCTTGCGAAGGTGGCGACGCTCTCGGGCGGCGCCGCCTTTGTCCTGGGCGCGGCGGGGCTGGCGGGCTGGATCACGGGTTTGCGGACGCTCGCCAGCCTCCGGCCCGAATATGTCCCGATGGCCCCGGATACGGGGCTGTTGTTCATGGCGTTGGGGGCGATCCTGTTCTCCGGCGCCTGCAAGAAAAGCCGCGGGCTCGGCCGTTCGCTCGCGATCGCCCTGGCGAGCCTGGCGTCGTTTTATGGAGCGCTTAAAGCCGTCGAGACTCTCCTCGGGATCGACCTGACGTTTCAACGCATTCTATTCCCCGACACAGAGCGACTCGGCGCCATCGTTCTCGGACGGATGTCGCCCGTCACGGGCATTCTCTTCTTCCTGAGCGGGATCGCGCTCCTTGCCTGCCTCCTCTGCCGGGCCCGCCGACTGCCGCGGGAAGTGGCGAGCGGCCTGGGCGTGGTCGTCCTCGTCGTGGGGTCCGTCGCGGTCACGGGCTATCTGTTCGGGACCCCGTTCCTTTACGGAGGCGCGACCGTTCCCCTGGCGGCCACTACCTCAGGGGCGTTCTTTTTCCTGGGGCTCGGGTTGGCGGCCACGGCGGGCAGGGATACCCGCATCCTCGCGCGCGAGCTTTCGGGACCGTCGGCGAGCGCCCGGCTCCTGCGGGCCATCCTGCCCATCATCGTCCTGGCCATCCTCCTCGAGGGGCTTCTCGGCACGAGACTGGCCGACGCCTTCAACGTCAACGCGGCGCTCCTGGCCGCCGTCCTGACGCTCTTCTTCATCGCCGTGACGGTCGTCGTCGTCGTCCGGACCGCCCGGAGCGTCTTCCGGCGCGCCGAGCAAGCCGAGGCCGAGCGGAGGGGGGCCGAGGAACAACTCCTGATCAAGGAGGCCGCGCTGGCCTCCTCGATGAGCGCCATCGGACTCGCCTCCATGGACGGAGTCCTGATCTATGCCAATAAAGCCTATATCGATCTCTGGGGGGGCGGCCGGAGCGAAGATCTCCTGGGGAAACCCCTCACGGCATTCTCCGGCTACGAAGGACCGGTTCGGGAGGTCCTCGGGGCCCTGATGGCAGGGAAGGGGTACGTCGGCGAAAAGGTCGCCCGCCTGAAGGACGGGAAGGAGCACGTCGTCCAGTTGTCCGCTAACGTCGTGACCTCTTCCGACGGCAGGCCCGTCTGCATGATGGCCTCCTTCCTCGACGTCACGGAGCGCCGACGGGCCGAAGAGGAGCTCAGGGAAAGCGAAAAGCGCTACCGCAGTCTCTTCGAGAACAACCACGCCGTGATGCTGATCATCGACCCCGAAAGCGGGGCGATCACCGACGCCAACCCGGCCGCGGCGGCCTATTACGGCTGGACGGAGGAAGAGCTCCGGCGAATGAATATCAACGAGATCAATATGCTGCCCGTGCCGGACGTGCTGGCCGAGATGAACCGGGCGCGCCTGGAACTGCGCAAGCATTTTTTCTTCCGCCACCGCCGGGCGGACGGTTCCGTCCGGGACGTGGAAGTGTTCAGCGGACCGATCGTGCTGGGGGACCGCCCCCTCCTCTATTCGATCGTTCATGATGTGACCGAGCGAGGGAGGGCCGAAAAGGCCTTGCGGCAGAGCGAGGAGCGGTTCCGGCAGATCGCCGATACCGAGGGCGATTTCATCTGGGAGGTCGATGCGAACGGCCTCTATACATACGCCAACCCCGTGGTCGAGAAGATACTGGGTTATCCTCCGGAAGAGCTGGTCGGGAAGCTCCATTTCTACGATCTGTTCGCCCCGGACGTCCGGGAAGAGCTGACGGCGGGTGCCATGGGGGCCTTCGCCGCCAAAGCCCCTTTCCGGGATTTCGTGAATCCGAACCTCCGGAAGGACGGAGCGCGCGTGATCCTGGAGACCAGCGGTTCGCCCATCCTCGGCGAGTCCGGGGAGCTTCTCGGCTATCGCGGGGCCGACAAGGACATCACCGAGCGCATGCGGGCGGAGGAAGCCCTCCGGGATTCCGTCAAGCAGACGGAGATCCTGATGAAGGAGCTCCAGCACCGGGTCAAGAACAGCCTGGCCGTCGTTTCCGGCCTGCTGGGGTTGGGCCTGGAGGCCGTGACCGACGAACGGGCCAGGGGGATCATCGCGGAGACACGTTCCCGGATCCGCTCCGTGGCCGCTCTCTATGAACAGCTGTACGGCACGGATGACCCCGTCAGCGTGGACCTGGGCCGCTATATCCAGCGGTTGGCCGAAGCGCTCTTCAAAACCTATGTCGCGGGATCGGGGAAGATCGTCTGGAAGACCCGGCTCGACGAGATCAGGCTGGACACGAAGCGAACCGTGCCCGTCGGGCTCATCCTCAACGAGCTCGTCACCAATTCCCTCAAGTATGCCTATCCGGGCGGGGCGACGAGGGAGATCCGTATCGACCTGGAGCGGTCCGGCGACGCGATCACCCTCGGAGTCGCCGACGATGGCCCGGGATTGCCCGAGGGGTTCGACCCGAAAACCTCCGGCGGCATGGGATGGAGCCTGATCCGGATGCTGGCCGAGGAGATCGGCGCCGAATTGACCTGCCCGCCCGGGGCCAAGGGCGCGCGGGTCCTTATCCGCTTCACCCTTTGACCGCCGCCGTGCGGGAAAGCCATTCACCCGCCCCGACGAATGTGCTATAACTGAGGCCGGAGTTGCCCATGGAACGCGCCAAGAAGGTCGTCGTCGTCATGCCGGCGTACAACGCCGAAAAGACGCTGGAGCGAACGCTGGACGACATCCCGCGGGAATGGGTGGACGAGATCATCCTCGTCGACGACGCGAGCCGGGACGGCACCGTCGCCCTCGCCCGGAAGCTCGGCCTCCGCGTCTTCGTCCACGCGGAGAACCGGGGCTACGGCGGGAACCAGAAGACCTGCTACACCGAGGCCATGAAGCTCGGCGCCGACATCATGATCATGGTCCACCCCGACCACCAGTACGACCCCACCGTCATCCCCCAGCTCGTGGCCCCGCTCCTCGAGGGGACGTGCGACGCCGTGTTCGGCTCCCGGATGCTCGGCGGGCACCCGCTCGAGGGCGGCATGCCCAAGTGGAAGTACCTGGCCAACATCTACCTGACGGCCTTCGAGAACGCGACGTTCTACATGTACCTCACCGAGTACCACTCCGGGCTCCGCGCCTACTCGCGGCGCTACCTCGAGACGGTCAACTTCATGGCGAACTCCGACGATTTCGTCTTCGATACGGAGATCATCGCCCAGGGCGTCATCCACGGGATGCGGATCCGCGAGATCCCCATCGAGACGCGCTATTTCAAGGAGGCCTCGACGGTCGGCTTCTGGCGGAGCTCGGTTTACGGGCTCTCCATCCTCAAGACGCTCGTCAAGTACAAGCTTCACAAGAAGAGGATCGCCCGGTTCCGGATCTTCGCCTAGCCTGTGCCCGAAAGCCGCGAGACTGGCCAGCCGATCGAGACGGAGGGTCTGTTGACGTCGGTCAGGCTAAAGCCTGGGCCATCAAGAACTCATCATGAGTGCGGCCGTCGAACGATCCGTTCCTTTCTTAAAGGGGGGTGTTTGGGGGGATCTTCTGCTTCGAGCCTGAACAGAAACGGCGATGCGGCCGACACTCCGGTCCTTAATTCCGCCATCTTGACGGTGAGGAAATATAGCCACTCTCCGCGGTACGCATAGGCCGGAGGATCTTCGAGCGCAATGGAGCGGGTCTCCCGGGCCGTCATCCCCTTGAAAACCGGAGCGTCGAAATACTCCAGGACCATCGGACCGTCCGCCGTCTCCGATCCGAACTCGAGACCGAGGCGGGCGAGCTTTCGGGTCGATGAGAAAGTGAACACGTAATTCCGGCCGCCGTCGGGGAGGAGGAACCGGCCCGGTTCGGGCTGGCGGACGACCCGGGACATCGAATAGAAGGTCAGGGATCCCCCGCCGGGGAACGCCGTTCGCTGAGGGGCGTAGAGGACCGTTCTCGGATAGAGGACGAATCCGACGAAGAATACGATCCCGCCGGCCAGGGCGAGCGCCGCATGGGCGCGTCTCGGGCGCATCTTGTTCGCGCCCTCCTTCCGGTGCAGGGCGTAGACCAAGACGAAGACGGCGAAAAGGCCCGGCCAGATGAAGTTCGGCGGCCAGGGGCCTTCCCGGCTCTTGGCGAAGGCCGGGAGCCAATCGGTCAGCCGCAGGTGCAGGTTGCTCAGGACGTAAAAGATCCCGCCGCCCGTTTCAGCGGTCCCCATCGTCGTCTCCTGGTAGAGGCAGAGCGGATTCATGAGGAGAAGGACCGTCATGCCCATGGAATACAGGAAACCGAAGGCGAACATTCCCGAAAAGGATCTTTTCCCGTTCCTGGCCATGAACCAGCCGATCCCGATCACAAGAGCCCAGGCCACCGCGACGAGCGGGCGGGCCTGCGGCGCGTAACCCGTCCTCTGTGTCAGGAAAGCCGATACGAGGACGTAGGGCGCGGCGATGAACAGGAGGGCCGGAAGCTCCGCGGTCTTCCGTCGGACCATTTCCACGAGCCCGAGGGCCGCGAACAGATAGATGGGCGCATAAAAGAAGAGCCCATCCTTCTGGTCGAAAAAATACCCGGCCAGCGTCTCCCAGCGGAAGCGGAAGGGGATGCCCGTGAGGAGCTCTTTCGCGTAGGAGAGGGTCTCTCCGGCCCCGAGGCTCCCCTTCCAGGAGACCGCGGAAAGGGAATAGGATCCGTAGAGGGCCTTCTGGAAGACGAAATAAGCAGCGGTGAGGGCGACGGGGAAGGCGAGGAACAAGGCGAAATCCCTCCCCTTCGAGGGCCGCCGCCGGAGCCCCCATAGACAAAAGGCGGCCAGCGGAGCGGCCAGGAAGATGTACTTGAGGGCGTGGAACCAGATGAACGTCGCGACGAGAAACCCGCAGAGAAGCAGGCGCTTCCCCGTCAGCCGGTCGGGCGTCCGAAAAAGCCTGAACACAAGAAAGGCCAGGGCTCCGACGATGAGCTCGGGATAGACGTGGACGGCGTAGAAATAGACCGGCGTCGCCAGGGTGACGCCGGCCCACAAGGCGAGTGCGAGCCCCTCGTCCTTCCAGGCGTCACGGGCGTAGAGGAACACCTGGAGCCCGAACAGCGCTCCGAAGAGGCTCATCCCGAACTTCACCAAGAGGATAAGCCCGGTCTTCCCGAACAGCGAACCGAGCGCGTAGAAGGGGAACATCACGAACGCGGTCCCCGGTGAATGGAAGGAATATGCGGTGCCGGGCTTCCTCCCCCGGACGACGTGGAGCTGGGGAATGGTCACCGGCTTCGTCATGTAGACGTTGTAATCCCTGGCTCGATAGTTATTGGCCAGGTCCAGGTCCCCGTCATGGAGGAGGCTGTGGGTCATGAGCAGGTAATGGGGCTCGTCGCCGGAGAAGCCGACGCCCTTCCCGAGCATGATCGCCGCCCCCAAGTTGAAGGCAACGATGGATGCCAGGGCCAGGAGTCCGAGCTTCTTTCGGGACGAGAACCCGGAGATGGCGGAGAGGAGCGGCGGCCGCGCTCCGGAAGCCCGCTTCCGCCAGTCCCGGAAGCCTGCGGTCTTGAGATAGACGACAAGGGCCACGGCCGCCCCGAGAAGCAGGCGTGACCGGAGGGCGACGTCCGCGGCCCCGATATAGCGATTCAATGTGATAGGGGCGAGGGCGGTCGCGGCGAGGGGGAGGAGGGTCCAGGCGTCCCGCCGGAGAACTTCTTCGAAGGGCGCCGTCGCGAGCCGGGAGACGGCCCGTGCGTACAGGGCCTGGAAGGCGAAGAGCGTCAGGCCGATGACGGCCGCCGTTCCCAGGAGGGCCGGGAGGCGCGGCCGGAAGGCGTGCTCGAAGATCGTGAATCCGGGGAGCTCGGATGTGAACCGCGCATATATGGCCAGCCCGGCGGCGGCGAGGGCGGCGGGGGCGGCGGCCCGGAGGATGGTCTTTTTCATGTCCATCGGTTCGGAAGTGAGAACCCCTGAGGGTAAATATACGTATATTTTAAATGGCTGTATTTTGCAACAGGCCGAAGGAGGCCCCCCGATGGCAAAAAAGACATTGACCGCGATCGCTCTCCTGGCGCTCTTCGTCACGGCCGTCGCCGGCGAGGAGGCGAAGGAGATCCCCCTGACCCTCGAGGACTCGATCGTCAGGGCCCTCAAGAACAATCTCAACCTGGCCGTCGAGGTCTTCAACCCCGAGCTGGCCGACGCCACGCTCTCCCGGGCCAAAGAGGCCTTCCTGCCGAGCCTGGACCTCAATTACGATAATCAGAAGAGCCAGGAACCGCCTTACTGGTTCATCCAGGGGGCCGGGACCCTGACGTCCAAGGTGACGAGCTACGGCGCGTCCGTCGTCCAGCGCATCCCGACCGGGGGAAACATCTCCGTTTCGCTCCAGGGGTACAAATCCGACACCAACCAGGCGTTCCAGCTCATCAACCCCCGCTACGGGAGCACTCTCCGCTTCGATTTCACCCAGCCGCTCCTGCGGGACTTCGGGCCCAAGGTCGCCCGGCGGGAGATCCTCGTCTCGCGGAACAACCTGGACATCTCCCGGAGCCAGCTCGAAACGACCCTCATGAACACGGTCTACCAGGTCCAGGAAGCCTACTGGAACCTCGTCTATGCCATCGAGGACCTCAACGTCAAGAAGCAGTCGCTCCAGCTGGCCCGCGACCTCCTGGCGAAGAACAAGAAGGAGGTCGAGGTCGGGACCCTGGCCCCGCTCGAGGTCCTCAACGCGGAAGCGACCGTCGCCCAGCGCGAAGCCGACATCCTCCAGGCCGAAGCCCTCATCCGGCGCGGCGAGGACGTCCTCAAGAGCTTGGTCAATCCCTCGGCCGAGGGGGACATGCGGGCCCTGAGGCTCGTCCCGACGGACAAGCCCGACTTCAAGCCGACCGTCATCTCCCTGGACGAGGCTCTGACCCAGGCCCTGGAGAATCGCCCGGACCTCGCGGCGAACAGGACGACGATCCTGAACAGCCGCATCGACTTCAGCGTCGCCCGGAACCAGCTTCTTCCCAAGCTGGACCTCAAGCTCTCCTACTGGAGCCCCGGGATCTCCGGCGACCGGATCATCTATCTCAACGACGATCCGTTCCTGGGCGTCATCCTCGGGACGGAAAAGGGCGGCGGCTCCAATGCCTTTCGCGACGCCACGAAGTTCCTCTACAAGAACTGGACGGTCGGGCTGACCTTGTCGGTCCCCGTCGCGACGTCGTCGGCCGGGCGAACCTGGCCCTGGCCCGGATCGCGCTCGACCAGAACATGGCCCGGCTGAAGAACCAGGAACAGCAGATCTCCCTCGAGGTCGGCGACGCCGTCCGGAGCGTCGAGACCGACGCCAAGAGGGTCGACGCCTACCGCATCGCCCGCGAGCTGGCGGAGAAGCGGCTCGAGGCCGAGACGAAGAAGCTCGACGTCGGCCTGACCACGAACTACTTCGTCCTCCAGTACCAGGAAGAGCTGGCCAACGCCCGCTCGAGGGAGATCAAAGCCCTCGTCGACTACAACCTCTCCCTCTCCCGGCTGGAGAAGGTCCGTCGGCAGCGAGCCTCAGGACGCGCAACATCACGGTGGCCGATTTCAATAAGTGAGCCCTCGTCGGGGACCATTCAACTTCGCGGGCGAATGTGTTAAGATTTCCGCGTGGAAATCTCCGCCGTCCTCATCGCGCTCAACGAGGAAAAGCGGCTCGAAGCGGCCCTGAAGAGCGTCCAGGGAGTCGTCTCGGAGATCGTCGTCGTCGACGGCGGGAGCACGGACGGGACCGTCCGCCTCGCCAAAAGGTACACCGACAAGGTCTTCGAGCGGAAGTGGACGAACTTCGCCGACCAGAAGAACTTCGCGAATTCCCAGGCCTCCCGGCCCTGGATCCTGTCCCTCGACGCCGACGAACGGGTCTCGCCGGAGCTCAGGGACGAGATCCTCGCCCTCAAGGGCGTCGAGCCCTCCTGCGCGGCCTTCTGCCATCCCCCGCCAGGTCCATTATCTCGGCCGGTGGATCCGTCACTCCGGCTGGTATCCGGACCGGAAGCTCCGGCTCTTCCGCGCCGACCGCGCCCGCTGGGAGGGCGATTACGTCCATGAAGAGCTCGTCCTCTCGGGCCCCGTCGAAAGGCTCGAGGGGCCCATCCATCACTTCACCTACGCCGGCATCGCGGACCACGTCGCCCGCATCAACCGGTTCTCCGACCTCGGCGCCCAGAAGCTCTATGCGAAGGGCAGGAAGTGCCGGCTCGTCCACCTCGTCGGCTGGCCCGCCGGGCGCTTCATCAGGTCCTATGTTCTCAAGCTCGGGTTCCTCGACGGGTTCCCCGGGTTCGTGATCGCCGTCCTCAACGGCTACTCGATCTTCATCCGCTACGCCAAGCTGCGGGAGATCTGGAAAAAAGGGGAGAGAATTGAGCCTTTTTCATATTGACGCCGGGCGCGAATGGCGCGGCGGCCAGCGCCAGGCGTTCTTCCTGGCCCGGGAGCTCCAGAAGAAAGGCTACCCCTTCAAACTCGTCGTCCAGCCGGATTCCCCGCTCCAGGCCAAGGCCGTCGAGGCGGGCCTTCCGGTCCTGCCGATCGCCATGAAGGGCGAGGCGGACTTCTGGGCCGTCCACCGGCTTGCCCGGGCCATGCGCCGCGAGCGCTGCGTCCTGGCCCACTTCCACGACGCCCACGGGGCCGCCGTCGGCTCGCGGGCCGCGGCCCGGGCCCACGTCCCCATCCGCATCGTCTCGCGGCGGGTGGATTTCCCCATCCGGTCCCGGCGCAAGTACATCAAGGGGATCGACGCCGTCATCGCCATCTCCGAAGGGGTCCGCGAGGTCCTCGTCAAGGGGGGAGTCCCGGAGCGGCTCATCTCGGTCGTCCCGTCGGGCATCGATTTCGCCCCGTTCCGGGAGATCAAGGAACGGGATTTCCTCCGGAAGGAGTTCGGCTTCGGCCCGGAGGATTATCTCGTCGGGATCGTGGCCCAGCTCGAGGACCACAAGGGGCACCGGGACCTCATCGAAGCGGCGAGGATCCTCAAGGATCACGCCCCCCGGGTCCGGATCGTCATCGTCGGAGAGGGGTCCCTGCGGATGCAGCTCGACCAGCAGGCCCATGAGCTCCGCGTCGACGACGTCGTCTACTTCCTGGGCTTTCGCGAGGACGTCCCCCGCATCCTCGCCTCGCTCGACCTCTTCGTCCTGTCCTCGCGCATGGAAGGGCTGGGGAGCTCGATCATGGACGCCATGGCCAGCCGCCTGCCCGTCGTCGCCACCCAGGCCGGCGGCATCCCCGAGGTCGTCATCCACCGGGAGACGGGCCTCCTCGTCCCGCCCCGGGACCCTCCAGGCCCTGGCCCAGGCGATCCTGAAGCTGTACCTCGACAAGGCGCTGGCCGGCCGGCTGGCCCAGCGCGGTTTCGAGGTCGTCCACGAGAGGTTCTCGGCCGAGGCGATGGCCATGAAGATCATCGATATCTACGAACGTATAGCCTCCGAGAAAGGAGTCCGCCTTGGCGGTCCAAGTCCTCATCCGTAAGCTCAAGGAACATGCAGATTTCGATCGGCTTGTCCATATCCAGAGGGTGGTCTGGGGGCACACCGAAACCAATCTGACGCCCGCCCACCAGTTCTGCGTCCATGTCAGAATGGGGGCCATCCTCCTCGGAGCCTTCGTCGACGGGACGCTGGCGGGATTCGTCTATTCCTTCCCGGCCCTTCTTGACGGCGTCCGCACCCAGCATTCGCACTTGCTGGCGGTCCTGCCGGAATTCCAAGGGCTGGGACTCGGGAAGAAGCTCAAATGGGCCCAGAAGCGCGAGGCCCTGAAGCAGGGGGTCGGGCTCATCACCTGGACGTACGATCCGATGCAGGCGAGGAACGCGAACCTCAACCTGCATACGCTCCGCGTCCGAAGCCGGACCTACTTTCCGAACTTCTACGGAAACGTGCCGTCGCTGTGCCTCGGGACGGGCATACCCACGGACCGGCTTCTCATAGAATGGGAGATCGGCAAGAAGAAAGGGGCGGGGAGCCCGGCGAACCGGAGAAAGCCCGCGTCCGCGGCCTCCGCGCCCAGGGCGCTCGAGCGGACGGCCCGGAGCGGCGACGGGTTCCCGATGCCGGCCCCGCCCCGGCTCGGCCTCAGGGACCGGGCGGTCCTGGCCGAGGTCCCTCCGAACGTCGCTTCGCTCCGCGACCGGCCCGACCTCATCGCCGCCTGGCAGGCGGACCTGCGCCGGGTCCTGCAGAGCTACTTCAAGCGCGGCTACGTCGCCGTGGATTTCCTCTACGGCGAGCGATGCTACTACGTGCTCGAACGATAGAGGCCGGATTCGGCCCGCCCAGAACATCAAAGAAAGGAAGGTTCCATGACGATCGAACGCATCGAGATGGCGCTCCTGAAGCTCCCCTACGTACACTTCTTCGAAACGAGCTTCAGCCGTGACTACGACCGGATGTTCATCATCGCCCGGGTCTACGAGGATGGCGTCTGCGGCTACGGCGAGGTCGTGGCCGAGGAAGCCCCCCTCTACAGCGGCGAGACGACCGAAGGCGCCTGGCATGTGCTGAAAACGTTCTTGATCCCCATGGTCTTCGCCGGGAGGATCACGGAACCCGGGGATTATGCCGCCAAGGCGAAGCGGTTTCGCGGCAACCTGATGGCCAAGGGGGGGCTCGAGCTCGCCCTTTGGGACCTCAAGGCCAAAAAGGCCGGCGTCTCCCTTGCGAAGCTCTACGGCGGAGTCCGGGACGAGATCGAGGCGGGGGTCAGCTGCGGCATCGAGAATTCCATCCCCGAGCTCGTCGACCGGGTCGGCGCCTTCATCGGCGAGGGGTACCGCCGCATCAAGCTGAAGATCAAGCACGGCTGGGACGTCGAGGCGTGCGCGGCGGTCCGGGAAAAATATCCCGACATCCTGCTCCAGGTGGACGCGAACGGCGCCTACAGCCTGGCCGACAAGGAACAATTGAAGAAGCTCGACGCCTTCAACCTGCTCCTCGTCGAACAGCCCTTCCCCCCCTACGACCTCTGGGACCACCACAAGCTCCAGAAGGAGATGAGGACGGCGCTCTGCCTCGACGAGAGCATCCTGTCGCTCGAAACGACGCGGGCGGCCGTCGAGATGGGGAGCTGCCGCATCGTCAACATCAAAGTCGGCCGGGTCGGGGGTCCGTCCGAGATGCGGAAGATCCACGACTACTGTGAGGCCCAGGGCGTCCCGGTCTGGTGCGGCGGCATGCTCGAGAGCGGCATCGGCCGGGCCCACAACCTCCATATCGCCTCGCTCCCGAACTTCAAATTGCCCAACGACCTCTCCGCGAGCCGGCGCTATTACAAGGAGGACCTCATCGACCCGTTCATCGAGCTCAGCGGGCCGGGGAAGATCCGGGTGCCTGACGGTCCCGGCATTGGGGTCAACCCGGTCGAGGAGCGCATCCGCCGGGCGACCCTCAAGCAAGAGGTCTTCAAGGAGTAGGATCCAAATCCCCCCGGTGCCCCCCTTTTGCAAAGGGGGGAATCGACGGCCGGCGCGTCGATACGATTTAGCCCCCTTTCCCAAAGAGGGGAAAGCGACCGCCGCGACATGCCGACCCGGGCTCGAACCTGGGCCCGAGGCCTTATGCAGCCCCGATGCCTCCGGGCCCGTCATGTCCCAGGCCTTGACCAAAGCCTATAATTTAGATATTATTTGTAGGCTTGGACGCGAAGCCCGCGACGCGAGGGGCCGGAGGGCTTGACAGTAAGGAAGCCGGGAGCGTAATCTCCCGGGTGTCGGCACCCCCAATTCCAAGGCTTGAGGGGATAGTCCCATGAAAAAACTTGTGATCCTTGGCGCCGGGACGGGCGGGACGATCATGGCCAACCGCCTCGCCGGCCGGCTCGACCGGAAGGATTGGTCCATCACCGTCATCGACAGGGACGACGTCCATCATTACCAGCCCGGGTTCCTGTTCATCCCGTTCGGTTTCACCAGCCTCGAGAAGATCACCCGGAAGAGGTCGGAGTTCCTGCCGAAAGGGGTGGATTTCGTCGTCTCCGGGATCGAACGCATCGATCCGTCCGGCAACGCCGTCGTCCTCGAGAACGGCCGGAAGATCGCCTATGACCTTTTGATCGTGGCCACGGGCGCGGAGATCGTCCCCGCGGAGACCCCGGGCATGCTCGACGGCTGGCGGGAATCCATCTTCGATTTCTACACGGCGGAGGGCGCCGTCGCCCTGGCCGGGAAGGTTCGCGAGTTCCAGGGCGGGAAGGTCGTCATCCATATCAACGAAATGCCCATCAAGTGTCCCGTCGCTCCCCTGGAGTTCACGTTCTTTGCCGATTATTGCCTCAAACGCAGGAACCTGCGCGAGGCATCCGAGGTCGTCTTCGTCACGCCGCTTTCGGCCGCCTTCACCAAGCCGGTCGCGTCGAAGGTCCTCGGCTCTCTGCTCGAGGAGAGGGGCATCCGCCTCGTCCCGGACTTCAGCGCCGAACGGGTGGACGCGACCGCGAAAAAGCTCGTGTCCTACGACGGCCGCGAGGTCCCCTACGATATCCTGATCACGGTCCCCACCAATATGGGGGACCCGCTCATCGAACGCTCCGGGATGGGCGATGAGCTGAGGTTCGTCCCCACCGACCCGAAAACCCTGAGGTCCAAGGCGCATGAGAACATCTTCGTTCTCGGGGACGCGACGGACCTCCTGAGCTCGAAGGCGGGTTCCGTGGCCCACTTTCAGTCCGAGCTCCTTGTCGGGAACGTCCTGCGCACGATCAGTGGAGAGCCCCTCGCCGCCGAGTTCGACGGCCACTCCAACTGTTTCATCGAGACCGGCGGCCGAAAGGCCATCCTCATCGATTTCAACTCCGAGGTCGAGCCCCTGCCCGGCCGCTTCCCGTTCCCCGTCATCGGCCCCCTGCCCCTGCTCAAGCCGAGCCGGTTGAACCATTTGGGGAAGCTGGCCTTTCGCTGGGTCTATTGGAACATGCTGCTGAAGGGGCGTCCGATCCCGTTCATCCCCGCGAAGATGAAAAAGGCCGGGAAGAGATTCCCGAAAGATACGCAATCCAACGCCTAAGGAGGGGCCCATGCCCAGGAAACAGCTCGGAAGCGCCACGGTCGACGTCGACGACGAAGGCTATATGACCGATCACTCCCAGTGGACGCGCGAGGTCGCGGCCGCGATCGCCCGGGAAGAGGGGATCGCCGAGCTCGGCCCGGCCCATTGGAAGGTCCTGGAATTCATGCAGAAGGAGCTCAAGGAGAACGGCGCCGTGCCGACGATCCGGAAGATCAACAAGTCCGGCGTCGTCAGCACCAAGGAGCTCTACGACCTGTTCCCCGGCGGCCCGGCCAAGAAGGCCGCGAAGATCGCCGGTCTGGCCAAGCCCGTCGGCTGCGTCTGAGGGCCCCGACCCCGAACCCAGGAGGAACCATGGAAGAAAAGATCAAGAAAGTTTCCATCATCGTGTCGAAAGGCTCCCTCGACGGCGTGTACCCGGGCCTGATCATGGCCAACGGCGCCCGCATGGAAGGGATCGAGGCCAGCCTCTTCTTCACCTTCTTCGGCATGGACGCGATCATCAAGAAACGCATGGGGCGGATCAAGGTCGCCACGGTCGGCAACCCCGGGATGCACATGGCCTCCCTCCTCGGCATCCTGCCGGGGATGTCTTCCATGGCCACGGCCATGATGATGAAGACCATGGACAAGCTGGACATCCCGCCCGTGCCGGAATATATCGAGATGATCTCCGACGCCGGCGGCAAGCTCTACGCCTGCAAGGCGACCGTGGACATGTTCAAGCTGAAGAAAGAGGACTTCTGCCCGCAGGTCGATTCCATCATCACCGTCGGCCAGTTCTATGAGAAGGCCGCCGGCGGGCACATCATCTTCACCTGACGGGCACGAGCTTTTCGCGCGGGACCCAGCCGGAGGCGCCGTCCCTTTCCCGGGCGCACCACAGCCAGCCGCACGTCTCCCGCTCTCCCGTGACCTCGTCGCCGTCCTCGGCGTCGAGCTCCCTCGAATCATAGGCTTCGCGGGCCAGGGCGGTTCCCTCTCCGGCTATCTCCAGGAAAGGGAGCGGGACCCAGGCCCCGAGGCCGGCTTCGGATACGCACCAAACCCAATCCGGCCAGCCCTCGGGCCCCTTGTAGGTCTCGCCCACTGTGACCCGTTCGCCCGGCCGCAGGGAAAGCGGCGGGCGGTCCGGGCCTCGATGCGCTTCGATCACCCGATATCTCATGGGAGGCTTCCCGTCCGTCGGGCTTCCCCGATCCTCGGGCGGCCTGCGGCTAGAACTTGTGGACCTTGCCGTTGACGAAGACGAGCTCCGGTGTGCCCAGGGCTTCGAGCGATTTGAGCGGGTCCCTGGAAACGACCTGGAGGTCGGCGAGCTTCCCGGCTTCGATCGTGCCGAGCTCGTCGGCCATCCCGAGGATGAGCGCCCCGTTCTTCGTCGCGGCGACGATGGCTTCCATGGGAGTCGCGCCGAGCTCTACAAAGTACTTCATCTCGTCGAAGTATATCTTCGGATACATCTCCCGGTAGAGGGCCCCGCCGGCGTCGGTCCCGATGCCCATGACGATCTTCCGGGCCCGGGCTTTCCGGAACAGCTCCTCGTGGAGGGCCTGGGACCAATGCCTCTTTTCGATGAGGAAGCGGTTGATGTCGTCGAGCTTGTAGCTCTCGCGATAGATGGTCAGGGTCGGGACGTCGTAAACGCCTTTCGCGGCCATGAGGTCGAGGACGTCGTCCTCCATCTCGTTCCAGTGCTCGACGCATTCGACGCCGGCCTGGACGGCGATGCGGGTCATCGTCGTCGGGATGGTGTCGGAGAAGCCCCCGCCGTGGGCCGTGATGTGCATGCCGAGCGTCTTCGCCTCCTCGACGGCGGCCTGAGCCTCCTCAAGGGTGAAGGTCGGCGAGATCTTGATGTGATGGAAGCCGTCCTTGAACATCTCGCGCACGGCCTTGCGGAACGCCCAGGGGCCGTCGACGGCCAGAGCGCCGTCCATCCCGTCCCCGTGCCCGCCGGTCGTCGTGATGAGGTAGCCGCAGGGGAAGAGCCGGATGGTGTCGACATAGCCGGCCCTCCGGGCCCTAACCAGGGCCTGCATGGGCTCGATGGGCGACCCGACGTCGCGGATGGCCGTGACGCCGCTCGCGAGGTAGCGGTTCATCAGCTGGAGCGCCCGGAGCGTCGCCAGGCTCTTGCTGTCGGTGAAGGACTCGAGGTCGTTGCTCTCCGTCGTGATGTGCGTATGGCAGTCGATGAAGCCCGGGCAGGATGAACTTGCCCTTGACGTCGATGATCTTCGCGCCCTTCGGGACCTTGACCGAAGCGGCCGGACCTACGGCCTTGATCTTCGCGCCCTGGACGAGGACGACGACGTCGGGGGCGGGCGCCGCCCCCGTTCCGTCGATGAGAGTGGCCCCGACGAGGGCCGTCAGGGGCTCCTCGGCCTTTACCGGCTTTTCCGGGGCGAGGGCGAGAGCCGGCAGGGCGAAGGCGAGGATAACGGCGACGAAGGCCGGGCCGTTCTTCCGGATCAGTTTCATGGGAACCTCCTCGGCGGCGCGGGCGATGCGCCGGCCGCGTGATCTCGAGGTCCGAGTTTAGACCGGGGGCGCGTTCCCTGTCAATGAGGGCACACCCGGAGATCGCCCGCCGTCCTCTTCGCCCCGGTCAACGTTCCTTCGGCCCGAAGCGGAGCCGGAAGCCTGCCTCGAACCGCCTCGAGGCCATCGGGTAGCCGGGCTCCGTGACATAGGCCTTGTCGAGGATGTTGTCCATCTTGACGTACAGGGAGAACGAGCCGAAATATTTCTCGAACGAGGCGTTGGCGACGACGTAGCCGGGGGCCGTGATCTTGACGCCGTTGACGAGGACCTCGGCGCTCGACGCCGCGATCCCCCAGAGGGAGAAGCGGTAGTCGTCGGGCCGGCCCAAGCCCGCCACGAGGCTGACCTGGGACTGCGGCACGAGGTCCAGCCTGCGGTCCTCGTCCTTGTTCTTCGTATCGAGGAAGGTGTAGGACACGCGGGCGTCGAAGAGGCCCAAGTATTTGGCGACCTCCGCTTCGAATCCCTTGACGGCGGCCTTGCCGATGTTGATGTAGGTCTTGTACCCGGAGGGCAGGCGGACCGAATAGATCATGTCCTCGACCTCGGTCGTGAAGACGGTCAGGGCTCCTTCGAACAGGCCCCTCCAAACGGCTCCCGCCTCGACGGTCGTCCCGATCTCGTCCTTGAGGCCGGGGTTCCCGCCCGACGTGCTGTACAGAGAGCGCATGGACGGGAAGCGCGATTTGCGGGAGAGGGCGAGGTGGAAGCCAAGGTCGGAGGTCGGTGTGAACCGGATCCCGGCGATGGGGTTCAGAGAGTTCCTGGAGCCGCCGCCCTGCTTTTTCAGGCGGTCGACGCTGAACCCTCCCGTGACCTGCCATTTGTCGGACAGCCGGAAGTCGTCCTCGAGTCCGGCCGAATACGTCCGGTGCTCGTAGGTCTCCCAGGGGGCCGTGGCCGAGCCCTGCTGTTCGACGTGGTCGAGCCGGGCGTTGAGGCTGAAGCGCAGCTCGTTCCTCGAGCCCAGGGGATGGGAGCCGAGGATGAAGGCGCCGGCGTCGTAGTTCTTGTAGATGGATTCCCAATCCATCGTGGTCATCGAGGCGTTCTTGTACTGGTCCAGGGTGTTGTCCAGGCGGACGTAATAGGTCCGGACCTTGAGGGTACCCCTTCGCGAGCAGGGGGAAGGTCCCGCCGAGCCCCAGGGTCAGCCGCTTCCAGTCCTTGAACCTCCAGTAACGGGACTTGTAGTACTGCGTGGCGTCGGCGATCCCCCATTCCGAGGAATAATAGGACGCCTGGGCCAGGATCTCGCTCTTTTCCCCGGGATAGAGATAGATCTTCCCGGTCAGGGCCCACTTGCCGTAGTCGGAATTCCTGAGGAGGCCCGTGGAATCCCCTGTCTTTATCCTCAGGCCGTCGGATCGATCGCGGGTGACGGCGCCCATGAACGCGGTCTTGCGCCAGGCGACCGCCCCCGACGCCGAGACGATATATGAAGAGTCCCGGCCGCCGGCGGCCCTGAGCGTCAGGGAAGGCGTTCTCGGCTTGAGGGTCAGGATGTCCACGATCCCGCCGAGCGTGTTGGGCCCGTAGAGGACCGACGAGGCCCCTTTGACGACCTTGACGGCTTCGATGTCTTCGGTGAGCACGGTCTTGAGGTCGTACGAATTGAAATAGGGGTCGTAGACCGGGATGCCGTCGATGAGCAGGGTGGACTTATCGGTGTCGAGGCCGCGGATCTTGACGTGGGATTCCCCCTTGCCGCCCGAGGTCGCGTAGGCGCCCGGGGCATATGAGAGGACGTCGGACAGGTTCCTTGGGGCCAGGGGGACCAGGATCCCCAGCGGGATGACCGACGTCGAGGCGAGCGGCCGGTCCTGCGGCGCCGGGGCCGTCACGACGATCTCTTCGGTCCGGACCCGGGCCTTTTTTTCCTTTTCTTCCTGAGTTTCTTCCTGGGCGAAGATGCCGGGGACGGCGGCGAGCATCGTCCATCCGACGACGATAGAGAGCGGGAGTGTGAGGCGTTTAGGGAACTTCATCGTTCCTCCTTTCCAAGCTTGGGAGGCGGAGCTGTTTCCGGCTCCACCCTATCGGTCCGGGGGGCTTGGCTTTGCGCTTTAGCCCCGGGGACTCGGAGTCGATGTCTTTTCTATCAAATGGCGGGGGGGTCTGTCAAGGGGCGGGCGGGCGAAGGCTATTCGGCCCTCAGGACCGGGCGTGTGAGGCACGTCGGGCCGCCGCTCCCTTTGAAGGCGATCTCGTCGCCCTTGACGACCCGGACCTCGCATCCCGCGGCTTCCAGGCGCCGGCGCGTCACGGGGTTGCGCTCGAGCATGACCAGCCGCCTGGGCGCCAGGGTCAGGACATTACAGGCCTGGGTGGCGACCTCCTCGTCGGGGATATCGATGAGCGTCACTCCGCGATCGGCGAGCCGCTCGAAGAGGGGGACCGGGAGCAGGCGCCGGAAGACGACGGCGAGGTTCGTGTCGAGGAGGCTGATGAAGGATTGGAGATGAAGGACGTCGGACGGGCCGCTCCAGAAGGGGAGGTGAAAGTCCAGGACCGTGACGCCGAGCGGGGCGAGGAGCCTTCGGAGGGATTCGATCCCGGCGGCGTTCGTCCGGAATCCCCGGCCGACGGCCAGCGTGTCGTGATCCAGCCAGAGCGTATCCCCGCCTTCGGCGGTGGCGGGCCCGTCGACCGTGCCCAAGACGGGAATGCCCCAGGCCTTGAAGGCGTCGGCCATGGCCGGCCCTTCCCCGCGGCGCGCGATCTTGCCGGTCTGGAACAGGACGGCCCCGGCGTCGGTCATGAGCCCCGGGTCGTGAGTGTAGAGCGAGTCGAGGCCCGTCCGGCCGTCCGGCGGCAGGTTGAGCACTTCGGCGCCGCAGGCCTCGAGGGCCCGGACGAACGCGTCGAACTCTTCCTCCGCCGCGCCGAGGTCCGGCGGGGCCGTATAGTTCAGGGCTTTCCACTGGGCTTCGATCGCCGCCGCGTCGCGGAAGGCGTCCTTCGGCCGCTTGACGACGACGCGCCGGAGGGGCGCGACCATGCTCTGGCTTCCGTATCCGTTCATGGGAAGGATTATACGTTCCCCGGGGCTGGGGCGCAATGCCGGCGGGAGTTAGGAGGCGTGAGGGAATGTCATGCGGCGCAGGAGCTCCCGAAAGCGAGGCTCGTCGCGGAACCCGTCGAAGAAAGCGGCGGCCTCGAGAAAGACCATCATCGGGGCATGATCCGCGTATCCCTTCTCCAGGCATCTCAGGGCTTCTTCCTTCTCCTCGAGCCCCGCACGGACGATCGCCTCGAGCGTCGGGTCGATGCGCCTCCGGCCGGAGATCCGATTCCAGACCTCAAGCGTCTCTCGGGCCCATTCCCTCCGGCCGCTCTTCGCGCCGACGAAGGCGAGGAACGCGTCAAAGGCGGTGTCCGTGCCCACGGGGATGGCGGCCTTGGCCTTTTCACACTCCCGGGCGGACTCTACGGGCGCGCCCTTGAACCAATAGTCGGTCCCCAGGATCATCTGGATCCAAGGGTCCGACGGCGCCGCGTCCCTGAGCTTGTCGAGCACGGCGATCGAATCATCGTAGCGGCGGGCCCAGAAGTGGGCCCAGCCCGCCGTCCGGCGGCTCTGAGGGTCGATGGGGTCGAGCTCGAGAAGCCTCTTCAGGGTTCCCGCCATTTCGTCGAGCCGCCCCATCCAGCAGAGGAAGTACATGTAGCTGTAGTTGGTCCGGTAGGAATTCGGATTGAGCTCGAGGGCGCGGCGGAAGTGCCGTTCGGCCGAAGCCCAGTCCCAGTCTCCGAGGGCCGCGGCGCTGGCCAGCACGGCGTGGCCCTTGGCCAGCGTCGGATCGAGCTCGATGGCCCGCAAGGCCGCCTCCTTCTGCCTGGAAAAGGCCTCCGAGGGGGACGCGAAGGAGTAGAAGCCGAGCTGGGCGTGGCACCAGCCGAGCTCCGCGAAGGCGGGAGCGAATCCGGGATCGATCCCGATGGCCTCTTCGAAATAGCTGACCGCCGTTTCGATGTTGGACTTGAGGGACTGCCGCTGCAGGGCGGCCTGCCCCCGCATATACGCCTCATAAGCCTCGGGGACTACGGGCCGCCGGGCATACAGCCGGGCCGATTGATGGGGGGTCAGGACGGCCTGGACCTTCCCGGCCAGCTCCCGGACGATCTCCCGCTGGAGGTCGAGGATATCCCGCATCCCCTTCTCGAAATCCTGCGACCAGAGGCGCCGCTCCGGCGACGTCTGGTACAAGGCGGCCGATACCCGGACCCGGTTCCCGCTCCGGATGACGCAGCCGTCGACGACGGCTTTGACATCGAGATCCCGCCCGATCTCGGAGAGGGCCTTCGGCGAATCCTTGAAGCGTCGGACGGACCGCGACGAAATGACGCGAAAAGCGCTGAGCGACCCGAGCTCCGCGATCAACCCTTCCGTCAGGGCATCGGCCAGATGGTCCTGGTCGGTTCCGGCCGACAGGCTCCGCAGGGGGAGGACCGCGATGGGGTATCCCGCGGAAGGAGAGGAGACCTTCTGACGGAGCCAGCGGTCGAGCTCCTCCGGATAGGCGAAGACGCGGGCCTTGGCCGAGCCCTCCAGCCGGTGGACCGGGAGCCCGAGCTCGACCTCCCAGGTTCTGCAGGTCCGCCCGGACCGCTTCAGATAGGCGGAGATCTCCTTCCAGGAATCCAGGACGGGCCGTTCGTTCACAATTCCACCCGCGCGGTTTCCCGACCGGGCGGCTTCAGTGTAAGTGCGGCCCCGGCTAAAGTCAACTTCTTTGGACGCTTCCGCCGCCGGGCCGGGGATGTGATATCATGAACATATGGAGGCGCGCATGACCCGCAAAAAATTCTCTCTGAACGAAGCCAGAAAGATCGGCAAGGACCTGGGCCTGAGCTGGAAGAAAGTGGACCTCAGGCAGTTCCATATGGGCCTCAACGTCGAGCTCGAGCACGGGACGCGGAACCTCTTCACCAACGTCACGGACGACGACGAGGGCCTGACGGCCAAGATCGCCCTGGCCCACCTCGCCGAGTTCCCCGATTACTACACGCGGCTGGACAAGATGGAGAAGGCCGCGGAAAAGTACTGGAAGCAATAATCCGTTGCCCGCCCAAGTCCGGGGCGCCGCGACGTGTCCGGACCGACGGTGAAAACGCTGATCCTGGGCGTCGGAAACCTCCTGATGGGGGACGAAGGGATCGGCATCCGCGTCGTCCGGCGCCTCGAAGAGCGGCTGAGCGATCCCGGCACGGAGATCGTGGACGGCGGGACGGGCGGCCTGCATCTCCTGGAATATTTTCTGGACCACGACCGCGTCATCCTGGTGGACGGGGTCATGGACGGAGGCGCGCCGGGGTCCGTTTCGGTCTCGAAGCCGGTCTACGGCCGCGATTACCCCCGGACGCTTGTCGCCCACGACATCGGCCTGAAGGACGTCCTCGACGCGGTGGCTCTTATGGACCGTCGGCCGGAGATTTGGCTCGTGACCGTCGTCGTCGAGGCGGTCGACGCGCCTTCGCTCGACCTGTCGCCGGCCGTCGAGGCGGCCGTCGAACCCGCCGTCGTCAGGACCCTCGAGGTCCTCGCCGCGGCCCGGACCGGCTGATCACCGGTCCCTGTCGCGCTTCTCGATGAACTTCCAGCCCCCGACGATCGAGGAGATGGTCCCCCGCCCCTCGATGTAATCGTGGTAGAACGACAGGTAGACGTGTCCCATGAGGAAGACGATGAAGGCCCAGGAGGCCAGGTGGTGCCATTGGCGCAGGGCCGCCTCGCCGCCGAACAGAGGCGTCATCCAGGCGAAGATCCCGGGAAACCAACCCGGACTCATGGCCGAATAGAGGGCGAAGCCGGAGGCGATCTGGAAGAGCATGACCAGGAAGACCCCGGAGTAGATCACGGCCGCCAGGGGGTTGGAGGCCGTGGACTCCATGGGGAGCTTGCAGATCATGAAGACGTCGAGGCAGATGACCTTTCCCATCTCCCGCCACTTGGCCTTCGTGAGCGGCAGGAAGTTGCGCCACCGGACGAACTCGTTCCCGACGAACCCCCAGTAAACGCGGCCCAGGAACCCCAGGAGGAACACGTAGGCCACGGTGAAGTGGATGAATCGAGCCCAACCGAACCAGTATTGGCCCGAAGCCTCCCTGGCGCTCAGCAGGGCCGGCGGGTCGGCGATGATGAATCCGGTCGCGACGAGGGCGAAGACGCAGGCGAAGTTCAGCCAGTGGAGGAGGCGGATCGGAAGCTCCCAGACATAGACCTGGTTGTATTCGAGGATCCTTTCCTTGGCCATGGTCGCCTCCTAGAAGAACGTCAGCCGGTTGAGATGCTTCCCTTCGGGGTCATGGAGGTGGACGGCGCAGGCGATGCAGGGATCGAACGAATGGACGGTACGCAGGATCTCGACGGGCTGTTGCGGATCGGCCACCGGGGTGCCGATGAGGGCGGCCTCGTAGGACGACCGCTGCCCCGCCGCGTCGCGCGGCGAAGCGTTCCACGTCGAGGGCACGACCAGCTGGTAATTGGCGATCTTCCCGTCCCTGATGACGATCCAGTGGGCGAGGGCGCCCCGCGGCGCCTCGCTCATCCCCACGCCCCGGGCCTCTTTGGGCCAGGTCTTCGGGTCCCATTTCGCTCCCTCGAACATCCGCGTGTCCCCGTTCCTGATGTTGGCGACGAGGTCGTCGTAGAAGCCGAGCATCCAGCGGGCGATGAGCTGCGTTTCGAGGCCGCGGGCGGCCGTCCGGCCGAGCGTCGAGAAGAGCGCCGTCACGGGCGCACCGAGCTTCGCCAGGGCCCCGTTCACGACGTCCCGCACCTCTTCGCTCCCCGACGCGTAAGCGACGAGAAGGCGGGCCAGAGGCCCGACCTCCATGGGCCGGCCCTTCCAGCGCGGCGTCTTGAGCCAGCTGTACTTGCCCGCGACATCGAGCTCCTCGTAGGGCGGCCGGGGTCCCGTGTAGGCGAGTTCGGTCTCGCCGTCCCACGGGTGGAGGGCGGCGGCGTCGCCCGCCCCGTACCTGTACCAGGAATGGGCTACGGCTTCCCGGACCTGGTCGGGGTCTTCGCCCTTGACCTCCAGGACCTCGGCCAGGTTCCTGTCGATAATGGCCCCTCGGGGGAATTTGAACCCCGCTGGATCGTTGTAACCGCGGGTCGGCAGGTCGCCGTAAGACAGGTAGTTCGGCAGGCCGCCGCCGACCGCGAACCAGTCCTTGTAGAATCCGGCCACGGCCAGGAGGTCCGGCAGGTAGACCTGTTCGACGAAGGCCGCGGCGTCGTCGATGAGCTTCTTGACGAAGGCCAGGCGCTCCGCGTTGAGGGCGTTGGCGTCCTCGATGTTGACGGAGCAGGGCGCGCCGCCGACGAGGTAATTGGGGTGGGGGTTCTTGCCGCCGAAGACCGTCGTGACCTTGACGATCTCCTTCATCCATTCGAGGGCGTCGAGGTAATGGACGACGGCCAGCAGATTGACCTCGGGCGGGAGCCTGTAAGCCGGGTGCCCCCAATAAGCGTTGGCGAAGATGCCCAACTGACCGCTCGCGGCGAACCCTTTGAGGCGGTTCTGAACGTCCCGGAAATAGCCCTCGGAGTTCTTCGGCCAGCTCGACAGGCTCTGGGCGATCCGGGCCGCCTCCTTCGGGTCCGCCTTGAGGGCGCTGACCACGTCCACCCAATCCAGGGCGTGCAGGTGGTAGAAGTGGACGACGTGGTCCTGGAGATAATGAGCGCAGAACATGAGGTTGCGGACGAGCTCGGCGTTCGGCGGCACGGCGATGCCCAGGGCGTTCTCCACCGTCCTGACGGACGCCAGGGCGTGGACCGTCGTGCAGACGCCGCAGACCCGCTCGGTGAAGGCCCAGGCGTCCCTCGGGTCCCGGCCCTTCAGGATGATCTCGATGCCGCGGACCATGGTCCCCGAGGACCAGGCGTCCTCGACCATGCCGTCCTTGATCTCGGGCCTCGATGCGCAGGTGCCCTTCGATCCTCGTCACGGGGTCGATCACGACTCGCGAAGCCATCACTCACCTCCCTTGCGCTCGGACTCCGCGCCGGCGGTCCGGACGTCCTTGTCCGACAGGCTCGTCTCTTTCGCGCGGCGGATGAGCTTCCGTTTTCTGAGATTGGTCGAGACGGCATGGACGGCCATCCCCCCCGCCGCGGCCGCGGCGGCGTAGGCCCCGATCCGGTCCGCCGTCGTTTCGATCCCGAATCCCGGGAAGGACTCGAGGCGGGAGTAGATCCGGCCGTTGTCCCAATAGCCGGCCTCGCTGCAGCCGATGCAGGGGTGGCCCGACTGGATGGGATAGCTCACGCCTTCGTTCCAGCGGATGATGCCGCAGGAATTGTAGGTCACGGGCCCCCGGCATCCCGTCTTGTACAGGCAATAACCTTTGCGGGCGTTCGCGTCGTCGAAGCTCTCGACGAACAGCCCCGCGTCGTAGTAGGGGCGGCGGTAGCAGGAGTCGTGGACGCGTTTCGAGTAGAACGCCCTCGGCCGGCCCTGGCCGTCGAGCTCCGGCAGGCGCCCGAAAGCCAGGAGGTGGACGACGACGCCGCTCATGACGTCGGCGATGGGCGGACAGCCGGGGACGTTGACCACCGTCCGCCGGAGGACCTTGTGAACGGGCCTGGCATCGGTCGGGTTCGGGCTCGCGGCCTGGATGCAGCCGTTCGAGGCGCAGCTGCCCCAGGCGATGACGGCCTTCGCCCCCTCGGCGGCTTCCCGGACGATGTCGAGAGCCGTCCGGCCGGCGATCGTGCAATAGATGCCGCCGTCCTTGACCGGCACCGCACCCTCCACGAGACAAATATACTCGCCGCGATGGTTCCTCATCGTCGCCTGAAGGGCCTCCTCGGCCCGGGCGCCGGCGGCGGCCTGGAGCGTCTGGGTGTAGTCGAGGGAAAGCCTGTCCAGGATGATGTCGGCGACGACGGGATGCGAGCTCCGGATGAAGGACTCGCTGCAGCAGGTGCACTCCTGGAAGTGGAGCCAGACGACCGGCGGCCGCGGCTTGGTCTCGAGCGCCCTGACGACGGCGGGCAGGCCGCTGGCGTCGATCCCGGCGGCGGCCGCCGCGACGGCGCAGAAGCGAAGGAATTCCCGGCGCGAATAGCCCCGGGACCTGAAAACGTCCCACAGTGTTGCGGGTTTTTCCCCCATGTCCCCTCCTTCTCCGATGATCGGAAAGATCGGAAATTATGGATGATTGCCGGTCGATGGGAGAGAATGAGAGGGACTGTTCATTGCGAGCCGCGCATATCCAATTTTAAACATCGGAATTGTCGTGTCAAGACCTAAATTCCGCGCGCGGCTGACGGCGGGCGGGGGAGGAGAAGGAAGTCCCGCGGCGGGAAAAAAAGGGGGCGGCCCCCCCCACGGGGGACGCCGCCCGTTCGGAATCAGGCCAGGCCCTCAAGAGCGGGCCGGGCCCGCTCTTGAGGACCTATTTCCCCTTGCGGATGTAGATGTCGCCGTTGAACGTGTTGAACGTGAATTCCGGGCCGCCGCCGCCGATGGCGCCGGTCAGGAACCGGTCGAAGCTGATGCGGTACTTGCCCTTTCCCGACTTCGTGGCCTCCTCGGCGGGCTTCTGGGCGGCGGGCTTGAGCGTGACGTCGAAATCGCTGTAGATGTCGCCCTGCTGGGTCTTCATCCGGACCGAGGCCTTGACGTCGGCCGGGAAGGTCACGTCGATGTCCCCGTTCATCGTGCTGAAGGACATCGGCTTGTCCGGGGTCACCCGGGACAGCGTGACCAGGATCTCGCCGTTGACGGTCTGGGCGACGACGTTCCCCGAGACGTTCTTCAGCGTGTTCGAGCCGTTGACGTTGCCGACCTCGATCGTCCCGCTGACATTCTCGACGACGATGTCGCCGTCGTTGGTCGAGCTGAGCTCGAGGTTCGAAGCCGACGGGACCTGGATCACCAGGTCCACCGCGTTCTTCCACGACTCCGAGCTGATGGTGACGACGTTGTCCTCCTCTTCGACCTCGAGGCCCGTTCCGACCACGGGGATGAGCTTCATGCCCGCGGACTTGTCGGCCTTATCCTTGTCCTCTTCGTCCTCCTCGGCTCGACCTCGAGATGATCTTCTCCCTCGCCGAGCTTCTCTTCGCGGACCCGGGCCTCGACGATGACCTCCTTGCCGCCGTAGCCCTTCACCGTGATCCCGCCCGTGAGGACACCGGCCTTGATCAGGGCCGGCTTGCCCGGAGTCGTCAGGGGCACGACCGCCCGGTCGACCTTGGCGTCCTGGGCCAGCCCCAGGGCGGCGGCGCCGATGAGCAGGGCCAGCCCCAGAAGTGTCATGCGATACGATGTTTTCATATTCTCCTCCTAATTTCAGGCGTTCTTCTTTATCAGGATATCCCCGTTGAGGGTTTCCAGCTTGATCTCGGGGCCGCCCTTTCCGACGCGGACGCCGAAGAAGCGGTCGCTCTTGAAGACGGTCCGGCTGCCTTCCTTCCGGGCTTCGGCTGCCGCGACCGGCAGGGAAGTCACCGGGAAATCCGAGTAGGCGTCGCCGTTCATGGACTTGATCCGGAAGTCGGCCGAAAGCCCGTCGGGGAAGCTCAGGACGACCTCTCCGTTCACGGTCACGAACGCGCACTTGCCGGCCGGGGAGCGCCGGAACGATGCCCGGACCCCGCCGTTGACCGTGGACGCCTCGCCCGAACCCGCCGCGTCGGCGATCCGGACCTCGCCGTTGACGTTCGAGACGTCGAAGTCGCCTTCCACGCCCCGGACCGAGACGTCGCCGTCCATGACCGTGGAGAGGACGAGCCTGGTCCGGAATGGGACTTTGAGCTCGAAATCGTACTTGACGATGTAGCCCGGGTCCTTGCGGGAGCGGATCCCATGGCGCCCGTCGCGTTCGTCGCAGCGGAACGGCCCGTCCACGTAAACGCTCAGGGCGTTCGGCTTTTCGGGGATGTCCAGCGTGACCTCCCGGCGGGCCAGCTCGACCTTTTCCTTCGACTCGGCCATGATGGTCCGGCGGGCGACCATCTCGATGTCCGAGCCGCTGTGGCTTTCCACGGCGATCCCGCCCCAGACGTTGTCGACGGAGACCTCGACGGCCGCGGCCGGGCCGGAGATCCGGACCGTTTTCCGGACCTCGTCCTTTTCCACGACCGGGTAGGCACGGTCATGGTCGCGGCCGGGGAGGGGGCCGCCGGCAAGCACTCCGAAGACGGCCAGGGCCGGCAGAGCGAACAGGATCTTCTTCATCGGATCCTCCTTCAGATGATCTGCTTGAGGCCGAGCTCGGCGTGCTGTTTGACCTGGGGCGCGAGCCGGGCTTCGCCGATGAGCTTCTTCAGGGCGTCCGCCGCCCGCCGCTCCCGGATCTCGACCAGCAGGTCGATGAGGGCGACCTGGACGATAGGCGAATCCTGTCTTCCGAGCGAACGGACAAGGCTGTCCTTGACCCCGGGGTCGTTCCGGAAAAGGTAGAGCGCGTCCACGGCGGCCAGCCGGACGTTGACGTTGGGGTCGCCGTCGAGAGTGTCGACGAGCGCCTGGAGGGTCTTTGGGTCGGGGCTGTCGAGACGCGCGCTCATGCCGACCCCCTCGAGCCTGTCGGAGGCCAGCGGGCGGTCGATCATCGACAGGGCGATGGTTTGGCGCATGTCCTGAAGCTCCTGGTGGAGGGCGGCCGTCCGGCCCGCCGTGCCCGCCTCCCTCAGGAAGTACCCCGCACCGAGCCCCGACGACGAGCAAGGCGAGCGAGAAAGCAAAGACGTAAGCGGGTTTCCGGAACGCCGGGAACCCCCTCAGAAACTCCCGGAGCCGGCCCGGCTGATGGATACCGCCCTTCGCGTCGGCAATCCTCTTGGCCTCCTCGAGCATCGCGTAGAAGTTCTCGCGCAGACGTCCCGAAGGCTGTTCGTTGGGGATGACGCCGAGCCTGGCCCAGATGGCGCTCAGTCCTTCGAGCTCCTCCCGGCAGGGCGCGCACGAAGCGATGTGGCTCCGGACCGCGCCCTTCGCGGCGGCATCGATATCGTCGGCGAGATATTCGGCGAATTGTTCCCTTGCGGCATCACAGTTCATGATCGTCCTCCCGTCCCGGAGTTCCAGGTAGATGTGGCCGAGGTCCTTGAGCGCCCGATGGACCTGGGCTTTGACGGTCCCGACCTCGCACCCCAGGAGCTCCGCGATCTCCCGGAGCTTCAGACCCTCGTAGCGGCTGAGCATCAGGACCTCGCGCTTCTTCCACGGCAGGCGGCCCAGGGCCCGATGCATCAGGGCGGCTTCCTGCTCCCCCTCGAGCGCCAGTTCGGGCCGGGGCTCCCGGGAGGGGGGCTCGGCGAAGGACTCGTCGAGGGGAAGCTCGTCCTTGCGCTTCCTCAGGTGGTCGATGTGGGCGTTCCGGGCGATCTGGAACATCCAGACGACGAACCGGTCCCGCCCCTGATAGCCGGCCCGGTATTTCAGGATCCGCATGAAGACGTCCTGGACGAGGTCCTCGCTCGCGCCCGGTTCCCCGTCAGGCGGAGGAAGAAGTTGTAGAGCAGGACCTGGTGCCGCTCGAAGAGGATGGCCAGCTTTTCGATCCGGCCGTCCCGGACGGCTTCCATGAGTTCGTTATCGCTCGGGGCCATGGGTTCTCTGTCGCTCATGATACAAGACCGCCCTTCGCCGAAAAGGTTGCGTAATTCGGGGACACAATACCATTTTCCGAATTAGGCCATTCCTGCCTGGAATCCGGAAACGGGTATTGTGTCTCCTATTTTACGGTCTGGAGGGTCTTCTTGGGGACGGGGACCCAGTTCTCGAGGTACTTGCGGCCGCCTTCCTTTTCGTCGACGAGGGCCTGGAAGATGGCCCTGAGGTGGCCGTAGGGGAGGGTTCCGATGACCATCCGGTTGTTGACGATCATGGTCGGCGTCGAACGGATGCCGAAGGCGGACTTATCCGAGGTCTTCTCGTACTCCATCCCGGTGTTGATGATGCTCACGACGAGGGCCTGGGTCTTCGCGTCCGTCAGGGCGGCTTCGACCCCGTATTTCCGGGCGAGCGCCTGCCGCCACTCGGGACTGGTCTTGGCCGTCCGGAAATTGGCGAAGATCTCGTCGTGGATGGCGAGGAACTTGGCCGGGTCATAGGCCGACATGAACGAGAGGTCGCAGGCTCCGGGATGGAGGTCCTTGGTCGACGACCCTATTGCATTTGGTTTCCAGCGGGAAGATACTGGAAGGCGACGTTGATCTTACCCGCGAACTCCTTCTTGAGCTTGTCCATCTGCTGGGTGAGGTAGAGGCAGTCGGGGCAGAGGAAATCGACGTATTCGACGACCTGGATGGGAGCGTCCTCGAACTTCTCCGTGGACCGGGCCGTCCAGAAGGGTGAGACGACGCTCGGCCAGGCGACCTTGGGGAGCTCGTAGAACTGCCGGACGATGGTCTGGGCCGTCCCCGTCTGAGCCTCTTTCTTGGCGTCATGGAAGAGGATGACGCCGTAGGCGCCCATCGCCGCCACGACGCCGAAGACGATGACGAGCTTCCAGGAGAACCGGGCGTATCTGGCGAAGAAGCCGCGCGCGTCGCGGTCGATCCCGTACCGCCAGAAGAGGAGGAAGCTGAGGATAGAGAATACATAATAGCCGCTGCAGAGGAGGCAGAGGCTCTTGAGGACGAAGACGGAATAGGAGAAGAGCGCCAGGACCCCGAGGACGTTGGCCAGGGCGATGGACTTGTTCGTCCGCTCGAAGGCCTCGGACGGGAACAGGGCGCCGAGCGCGACCAGGGCCCCGGCGAAGAGCCCGAAGTAGCCGATGGGGATGCCGAGGACCTGGGAGATGACCGAGAAGGCCGAGCTGTCGCAGTTGAAGAACGCGCTGACGTCGCAGAACGCCCCCTCGTAGATGGACGACGGATAGTTGGCCAGGAAGAAATGGCGCATCGTCATGATGGAGGCGGTCATCATCCCCGCGCCCGCCAGGAAGCTCAGGAACCGCCTTCCGTATCCGTTCAGGGTCAGCGTCTTGTCCATATCAGGCTCCTCCGGGAACTCCAGCCGATTTATATGCGAGACGCCGGCCGATGTCAACGGGCGGACGCCACCCGGTTTGACTTGCCCCTGTCGGGATGTTATTTTGATACCGGAAATCGGGGACCCAGGAGCTGAAGATGCCCGCCATGACCTACCGGAAAGCCGGAGTGAACATCGCCGAAGCCGACCTGTTCATCGCGAAGATCAAGCCCATGGTGAGGTCGACCGCCCGTCCCGAGGTCATGGGGACGATCGGCGGCTTCAGCGGCCTCTTCGCACCCCGGCTCAAGGGCATGCGGAAGCCGGTCCTCGTCTCGTCGACCGACGGCGTCGGCACCAAGCTCCTGGTCGCCGAGGCGCTCCAGAAATACGACACGGTCGGCATCGATCTCGTGGCCATGTCGGTCGACGACGTCGTCGTCCTCGGCGCCGAGCCCCTCTTCTTCCTCGATTACATCGCGGTCGGGCGGCTGGACGCCGGGGCCATGGCCCTGGTCATGAAAGGCATCGTCAAAGGGTGCCGCCAGGCGAACTGCGCCCTCCTCGGCGGGGAGACGGCCGAGCTGCCCGGGCTCTACGCCCCGGGAAAATGGGACCTGGCCGGCTTCTGCGTCGGCCTCGTGGACGCCGACCGGATCATCGACGGACGCCGCGTCCGGCCGGGGGACAAGGTCATCGGCCTGGCTTCCTCGGGCCTCCATAGCAACGGCTATTCCCTGGCCCGCAAAGTGTTCACGGATAAGGAGATCCGGGGAAAGATCGGCCGCGAGCTCCTCAAGCCGACCCGCATCTATACCCGTCCCGTCCTCGAGGTCCTGAAGTCGGTCGCGATCAAGTCGATGGCCCATATCACCGGCGGCGGCTTCACGGATAACATCCCCCGCGTCATCCCCGAGGGCCGGCGCGTCGAGATCCGCCGCGGCTCGTGGACCGTGCCGCCGATCTTCCGGCTCATCCGCGAGAAGGGGGGGCTCGGGGACGCCGAGATGTTCCGGACCTTCAACATGGGGGTCGGGATGGTCCTCGTCGTTGCGCCCGGGGACGCCGCGCGGACAGTGGCCCTATTCGGGAAGCTCGGCCTGAAGGCCTGGGTCATCGGCGACGTCGTCCGGGGCAAAAAAGAGGTCGTCATCTAGCTGCCAACCCGTTCCGGTTTCCGCTCGTCTAAAGTATGTGAAACCGGAGACAACGATTGACGGACGAACACGAGCTCATCGCGGGGCTCGCGCGGGGCGACCGCGCGGCGTTCCGGGAACTGGTCGAAACCCACAAGAAAAAGGTCTATTTCCTCGCCCTGGACATGGTCGGCAATCCCGTGGACGCCGAGGACGTCTCCCAGGAGGTCTTCTTGAAGGTTTTCCGCTCTTTTGACACGTTCCGCCAGGGGGCGAAGCTCGGCTCCTGGCTCTACCGGATCACCTATAACGCCTGCATCGACCATCTGAGGAAGCGGGCGTCGACCCCCGAGCCGATGGAGGACGATGCCCTCGAGGCGGGCTTCCGGAGCCACCCCCAGGTTTCCGGCCCCCGGGAGGCGACGGACCCGGCCATAGCCGCCGAACATGCCCAGCTCCGGGAAAGGATCGAGCGGGCCCTCGAGACCGTCTCCCCGCAGGAGAAAGCGGTCTTCCTCCTGCGCCACTACGAGGACCTGGCCCTCGGGGATATCGCCGAGGCCATGGGCCTGTCGGTCGGCTCGGTCAAGAGCTATCTCTTCCGCGCGGTCCGGAAGCTCCGGAAGGAGCTCTCTGCCCGCGGGGATGGAGGTTTCCCATGAATGAGTGCGCGAAGTGCCGCGACCGGATAGCGGAGGCTCTTTATGGCGAGCCGACTCCGGAGGAGAGGGCCTCTCTCGAAGCCCATCTCAAGGTCTGTCCCGCCTGCGCCTCGGAGTATGAAGCCATGACCGAAACGCGCCGGATCCTCGATACGCGGGAACGAAAGGATCCCGGGCCCGATTTCTGGGAAGGATATTGGGACAGGCTGGAGCAGCGCCTCGAGGCGGAGCCCTCGCCCGCCCCTCGCCCCGTCCGCGAACGGGCCCGCCGGCAGTTCACCCTCCTCCCGGCATGGGGCTTGCAGTTTGCGGCGGCCGCCGCCCTCCTCGTCGTCGGCATCCTCATCGGCCGGACCCTGCTTCGGCCGCCGGCCCCCCGGGTCGCCCGGGCGACGACCCCGGCCATCGTGCCCGTTCCGGGCGTCGAACAGGCATCGGCCCCCGTCCTCCGGGCGCGGGACTACTTCGAGCGGTCCAAGCTCATCCTCCTCGGGCTCGTCAATTACGATCCAGGGGCGTCGGACGTCTACGGCCTGGACATGCCCCGCCAGAAGCAGCTTTCCCGCGAGCTCGTGAACGAGGCGGGAAGCCTCAAGAGCGACCTCAAGGCCCCGGCCGATAAGCGCCTGCGGGAGCTTGTCGCGGACCTCGAGACCATCCTCGTCCAGATCGCCAACCTCGAGTCGGCGAACGACCTCGCCGCCGTCGAGATGGTCAAGAAAGGGGTCGAGGAAAAGGGCATCTTCCTGAAGATCAACCTGACCGAAATGGGGCCTTCGCCGAAGGCCCGGACCGATAAATCCCCGATGTGAAGGAGAAGATCATGAAAACGAGAACTTTGCGCCTGGCCATTGTCCTGGGCCTTTCCCTGGCCGCCCTGCCCGTCCGGGGGGCCGTTCCGCCGCCGGAGAATCCGCAGGAGAAAGACGCCGTCGCCTATAAGCAGGCCTACAGCCTGGTCCTCGAGGAGAAGTGGGAGGAAGCCCGGAAGGCCATGGAGAAGCTCGCCGTCGACTTTCCCGTCCAGCTCCTGGGTCGACGACGCCCGGTTCTGGAAGTGCTACTCCCTGGAGAAGCTCGGCCAGTCCATGGAGACCGTCTTCAAGTGCTACAAGGAGTTCGCCGACGCATTCCCCAAGAGCGACTGGGCCGACGACGCCCGGTCCAACATGGTCCGGCTCGGCCATGAGCTGGCCAAGACGGGCAAGCCCGAATACGAAGCCGTCAGTCAAGTCGTTCGAGGAGAGCGGCGACGAAGAGGTCAAGCTCGCGGCGCTCTACGCCCTTCAGAACATCGGCGACGACGAGGCTCTCAAGACCGTCATCGACCTCTTGGACAAGTCCAAGGACGAAAAGCTCCGGAGCCGGATCGTCTTCATGCTCCAGGATTTCGAGTCCCCGGAGGCGTTCGCCAAGCTCCGTTCGCTCGCCCTCGCCGACCCCGACCCCAAGGTCCAGAAGAGCGCGCTTTTCGCCATCGCGGACCGGGAGGGCGCCGAGTCCCTCCAGGTCCTGAAGGACGTCCTCAAATCCAAGGCCGATCCGGAGGTCCGGAAGACCGCCCTCTTCGCGCTCGGCGAAGCCGACGATCCCTCGATCGTCCCCTATCTCGTGGACGTCGCCCTGACCGACGCCGACCTCGAGATGGCCCGGACGGCCGCCTTCGCCCTCGAAAGCGTCGATTCGAAGGAGGCCCGGGCCGGGGTCCTGCGCATCCTCAAAGAAGCCAAGGACCCCGAAGTCCGCAAAGCGGCGCTCTTTTCGCTCGGAGAGGAAGGGCGGACGGAGACCCTTCCCGTCCTGAAAGAGATCATTCTCAGCGAGTCCGACAAGGAGCTCTCCCGGGCCGCGCTCTTCCAGGTCGCCGAGATCGGCGGGCCGCGAATCGCTGGCGCTTCTCAAGGCGGTCGTGGCCTCGGGCAAGGATAAGGAGCTCCGGAGAGCCGCCCTGTTCGCCATCGCCGAGCACGAGGGGGCGGGCGTGAAAGATATCCTCCTCGACGCGGCTCTCAACAATCCGGATGAAGAGATCGCCGAAGCGGCCGTGTTCGCCCTGATGGACGGCGACGCCAAGCTCGGCCCCGATGCCCTGCTCGATCTCATGAAGAAGGCCCGGTCGTCCCGGATCCGCCGGGCTGTTCTGATGAACATCTCGGAGGAAGGCGGGGCGGGATCCGTCAAAACACTGGTTGAGCTCCTCAAGTCCGAGAAGGACCCCGAGACGCGGCGCATGGCCGTGTTCGCCCTGGGCCAGACGAAGAGCGACGAGGCCGTCCCCGTCCTCCTCGACCTCGTCCGCGTCGATAAGGATCCCGGGGTCCGGACGGCGGCCGTCCAGGCCCTCGGCGAGATCGGGACGCCCAAGGCCAAGGCGGCCCTGGTCGAGATCCTGGACAGGAAAGAGAACTGACCATGCGCGGGAAGAGGACGTTTGGCGCCGCGCTTCCCCTGATCCTCGCGGCGATCCTGGGGGGGCATGAGCTCCCGCGGGAGGTCGTCCGCAACCCCCGGCCCGGGGACGCCCTGGCGGCCCGCATGGAGTGGGCGCGGGGGGAAGCGCGCGCCCGGGGATATAACACGGGCTTCTGGGCTGCTTACAGCATCTCACGAATGATGGAGGCGGATTCGCACATCGGCTCGTTCCATTTCGGGTCGCGGGAGACCGAGCTCACCCTCGGGGAGATCGTGGCCGGGAAGAAGCTCGACGGGCCTGTCGCCGCCGCGCGGAGCGTCCAGGTCACGGCCCGCGAGGTCCTCGAGGACATGGAGGGCAGGAAGGCGCCGGCGAAGAAGGTCCGGAGGGATGTCGCCCTCCTGTTCCGCTTCAAGGACGCGGGCAGGGCGATGCCCGACCACGTCGGCATCAGCGACATGGACCTCTCCTTCGACCTCGAAGGGCGGCCCCTTGTCTGGCTGGGAGATGCGCCGGACGACGAGAGCCTGGCGCTCGTCCGCAGGTTCTATGACGCGGGCGGCGACGCGGAGCTCAAGAAAGACATCGTCGTCGCCGCCGGTATCCATGACACGCCGGCACTCGCGATCCCTTTCCTCGAGTCCGTCCTGAAGAGCCGGGATACCGACGAGGTCCGTAAGGACGCCGCCTTCTGGATAAGCCAACAGGGCGGCCCGGCGGCCTTGAAGATCCTGAGCGTTGCGGCCCGGACCGACCCCTCGGCCGGGGTCCGGAAAGGCGCCGTCTTCGGCCTGAGCCAGGTCGAGCTCGAGGCGGCCGTCGACGAGCTCATCGGACTCGCCAGGACCGCGGGGCAGGCCGGAGTCCGGCACGAAGCGGTGTTCTGGCTCGGCCAGCGGGCGTCGAAGAAGGCGGAGGCGGCCCTGGTGGGTTTCGTGGACAAGAACGCGGATCCCGAGGTCCAGGAACAGGCCGTTTTCGCCCTCTCGGAGCTCCCCGACAACCAGGGCGTCGAACCGCTCATCAGGATCGCCCGAACGCATCCCAACCCGCATATCCGGGCGAAGGCCGTCTTCTGGCTGGGCGAATGCCGGGATCCCCGCGCTCTCGAAGCCATCATCTCCATCGCTAAAGGGACCAAGTCCTGAGCTTCGACGAGAGGCCGAAAAAGGATTAGATTCCCTCAGCGGACGGGGGGCGTCGGCTCGGGCGACCAACCTGTCCCGTCCCAGTAGAGCACGCCGCGCCTGAGGGAGTCGAAATAAGCGTCATCGAGGACGCTCGCGACCCGGCCCTCGCGAAGGGCGATCGCGTGCAACTGCTCGAACGGGTGGCTCGTCCGGACGAGCCGTGGGACGAGGCCGAAGTCCAATTCGAAGATGATCCTGCAGGAGTTCATAGTGACGAGGATGAGGTCGTTGCTGAGAACCTCGATGTGGCCGGCGGTTTCCGCGGGAGATTCGCTCAAGCTTACGTCCGTCCTCGGGAACAGCACGTAGGCCCGCTGTGTTCCGGCGGGAATGCCCGGGGAAACGAATCTGTCAACGCTTTGAGGAGAACAGCCGGAGACCCGGTCCGCGTCGAAAACGACCAGGCACGGCTTCCGGTATTCGTTATTCTGGCCGGAAACGACGATCTCTTTCCGGCCGTCGCGGTTCAGGTCGAAGCACGCGATATCGAGCAGCTGCCCCGAGTTCCAGTACTCTCCCCTCAGCTTTCCGTCGGGACCCAGGACGGCCAGCTGATCGGGGAAGAAGCCGCGGGCGTTCGAGTTGACGACGACCTCCTTTCGGCCGTCGCCGTCGAGATCGTCCGCGACGAACCCGCGGATCGTGAAGTCCGCGTACTCCTGGGGCCCGAAGCGGATCGGGCGGCCGAAACGGAAACGCCACAGTTCCCGGCCCCGCCTGTCGAAGCAGAAAATGAAGCCTTCCCTGTATTCGTCGTCGGTCCTGGGCGCGAAGAGGACCTCGGCGCGGCCGTCCCCGGTGACGTCCCCTATGAAGAGCCAGGGAAGGTCGATCCCATTCGCATCTTCCTTCTTGACCTGAAAATGCCTCCGATAACCCGCCTCGCCGACGAGGCCGTCCACCCCCGTTTCGAAGCGCCAGAGCTCGTCGCCCTTCTTGTTGAGGACGATGAGGGTGCTTCCATCGATGCGGAAATCCGCCGGCTCCCGGGGGGTCACGGCTCTTTGGTAGCCGAAGAAGAGTGCCGTCCCCGCCAGGGCCAGGCAAAGGACTATGAAGGCCATCCTCCAGACCGGCGTCCCTCCGGGCTTGCGTCGATCGAGGGAATGATTGTCTTCTTTGCTCCTGCGCCAGGCCTCCAGCTCATGCCTGTAGGCAAAGACCCTGGACTTCTGGGCCCCTTCGAACCGGTGGACGGGAAGGCCCAGGCTCTTTTCCCAGCGCGAACAGGTCCGCTCATCACAGCCCAGGTAGGCGGCGATCTCCTTCCATGAAGAAAGCAGACCGCCGTTCCCGTTCTCTTGGACCATTTGAAGTCGTTCCTTATTCCGGCGCCGGGGCCCAGCCTGTCCCATTCCAGAATCGGATCCGGTCCTTTATGTTCTCGAAGTATCCGGCATCGACGACGCTCGTGACGGTCCCCTCGGACATGGCTCGGGCGTGGAGCCGCTCGAATTTATGACTGGGCCGGGCTTCCATCGTCCTGAAATCGAAGCCGAATTCGTAAAAGAGCCCCGAAATGAACATGAAGGCCGATATCCTGTCGTTCTTTTGGATCCCGATCGCGGCGACGCCGTCCTGATGGATGAGGAGGTCATCGATATCCGTCCTCGGGAGGAGGACGTAGAATTTCTGGGTGCCGGGGTCGAGCCCTGGACATATGTATCGGTCCATGGATTGCGGCGAAGCACCGCGGATCCGGTCCGGACGGAACACCGCAAGACAACCCGACCGATATTCGTTATTGGCGCCGCCGGCGATGATCTCAGGCTTCCCGTCGCCGTCCAGGTCGTGGATCACGATATCATTGATATGCCCCGAGTTCCAGTATTCCCCGAGCGACTTCCCCGCGTGGTCAAGGACGAGGAGCTGGCACGGGAAATTCGGGCGATGGATCGAAACGACCACGATCTCGGAATGCCCGTCCCCGTCCAGGTCGGCGACATCGAAGCCGTTGATCCGGTAATCGGCGGAGAAGTCTTCTTCGCCGAACCGCATCTCCCGTCCCGTCCTGACCTTCCAGCGGACATCTCCGCCGGAGCCGAAGCAGATGAGATCCCCTTCGTTGAGCTCGTCCTGGGTCTGCGTGCTGAAGAGGACCTCGGAGCGCCCGTCGCCGTCGAGGTCCTTGATGACGAGATGCGGAAGGACCTCGGCCCCGGTCTCGTCCTCCTGCCTCCGGAACTGGAAGTGGCTTCTATAGCGGCTTTCTTCCGAGAGGTTCTCGAGCCCCGTGTCGTACCGCCAGAGTTCCCTCCCTTTATCGTCGATGATGGAGAGGACGGACCCCCGGATATGGAAATCCGACGGCCGGCGGGACGCGAAGAGCTTCGGGAGGAAGATAAGGGCGGCGACGAGCCCGACTGTAGCGAGCCCTATGAACGGGAGGACCTTCGCGACGACCTTTGGCGCCGGCCGATCTCCGGGGCCGGGGGCGAGTCCCAATCGCTCTTCCCGCCACCGGTCGATCTCTTCGGCATAGGCGAAGACCCGGGACCTGGACGCCCCTTCGACCCGGCGGACGGGCATGCCGAGGGATTTCTCCCAACGATAACAGGTCCGCTTGTCGCACCCGAGGTAGGCCTGCGACCTCCTTCCAGGAGCTCAGCAGCTTTCGCGGCCCGTTGTCTTTGGCCATGAATCCTGTCCCTTTACCGGCTTAAAACCATATTTATAAACGAAATCGGCGGAAGGCGTCAAGAGAATTGCCCTCCTTCCGGGGCTCTGAGGAAGAACGGACGAGCCGCCCGCGCGGACACGATAGGACATTAACGGTCAATATCGGACAGAAGAGCCCCGTCCCGTTGACAGGGAGCCAAACTATGTTAATTTCCGTTTCGTGCGAACGCTCAAGCGACGGCAGAAGAAGCCGTCCATCACCGGTTGGACGCTTTTCGGCCTGGGAACCATGTTCGTGGGGGCCTTCCTCCTCCTGTCGGCCTTTGCGGCCAAGCGCCGTGAGAGGCCGGTCTGCTATTATTGATCGCGGGGCCCCCCGCCCGGGGGGACGAGGGGCCCCAAATGCGAGAAGCCAACCGACGTCAAGCCCGTCTCCGTCCGTTCCGAGTCCGTTGCGACAGCCCCCTTTTTATGGTACATTCTTTACACGCTTTTGGGTGGGCGGTTAGCTCAGTTGGGAGAGCGCGGCGTTCGCAACGCTGAGGTCGGGAGTTCGAGTCTCCTACCGTCCACCATCTTATTCCCCGATATTTCAATTATTTAGTCGGTTCTCAATTCTTAGCCTGAGCTATCTAAACTGAGCCATTTTTCGCGGTCTTGTCCACACCGTGTTTCCACGGCATGTGCAGGGTCAGATACATCCGTTACACCTTGGGATAAGCTATGAGGTACCATGTATCTACGTCCAACCCAAGGGTATGGGGCCCTGATCCCGGGGTCCGAGTACATCCGGTCGCTGATCCGCCAGGGGACCATCTCCCCGGGAGCCGCCAAGCGGCTCCGGTGGATGGATCACCATGCGGAACATCGGAACGCCCAACTGACCTGCCGGTACTTTGGGATAAGCGCTCCGACCTTCTACCGGTGGAAGAACCGGTACGATCCCTATGACCTGACGACGCTGGAGGAGGTCTCCCGGCGGCCCCATAGGGTTCGTCTCCGGGAGACGCCAGGGGCCGTGGAGACAAGGCTCCTGGAGCTGAGGGAACGTTATCCCCGCTGGGGGAAGGAGAAGTTGGCGATCCTGCTGGCCCGTGAAGGGATCAAGCTATCGGGCTCGACGGTCGGGAGGGTCATGGCCAGGCTCCGGGACCGGGGGCAGTTGGTGGAACCGGAGAACATCCGACAGGCCAAGCTGGCCCGCCAGAGGCGCCGGAAGCCCCGCTACGCCGTCAGGAAGCCCAAGGGTTACAAGGTCGAGGCTCCCGGCGACCTGGTCCAGGTGGACACGCTCCATATCCGGCTTGTCGCCAACCAGATGCGGTTCCACTTCAGTGCCTGGGACATGGCGGCGAAGTTCGGTGCGTTCCGGGCCTACAGACGACAGACCAGCACCGCCGCCGCCGACTTCCTCCATCACCTGAAGACGAAGTTTCCGTTCCGGATCAAGGCCATCCAGATCGATGGCGGCTCGGAGTTCAAGGACCAGTTCGAAGAGGCCTGCCGGAGGCTCGAGATCACCCTGTTCGTCAACCCTCCTCGATGTCCGGAGATGAACGGGGGCGTGGAGCGCACCAACCGGACCAGCCGGGAGGAGTTCTACGAGGTGGAAGACCTGGCCCTGACCATGGAAGAGCTGAACCGGCAGCTCGAAGGCTGGGAGCATACCTACAACTGCGTCCGGCCCCACCAAGCGCTGGACTATCTGACCCCTAACGAATATTATCGCCGATGGAAGAAAATCCAAAAGTCCCAGGTGTCACTAATGTCCTGACCCAGTACACGGCATTGACAGTGTTTGATGTCTTGATCTATGCTCACTTATAATAATTGGAGGGGGCAATAAAGGCGAAAATGCCGGCTCAGCTGGCGCAGCCGAAAGCCAAATTACTATAAGCCGGAGGTAAACTCCAATGCCGACCACAAGTGAAGTTGGCGATTCAACGGCCCGGCATGCAAACTCCCAATCTGCCATCCGGGCGCGCGTCTCTTCCGGGCTCGTCTCGTGGACCGGCCCTCTGCTCCTCACGGTGGGCCGGAGTGCAATGATTCTGGCGTCGCAAGCCGCCGTGGCACTCATTTACATGTTGCATCGTGATCAATCGCCTTGGCTCTCCGCAGGGCGCTGGTGGACGGTGTATGGGACTTTGGCCGATGTCGGGTGCCTCGCGCTCCTCTGGAAGTTCACGCGGGCCGAGGGCACGAATCTTCGCGACCTGATCGGTCCGATTCGTTGGCGGCACGGACGAGACTTGTGGACCGGACTCGGGATCCTCTTGCTCATCTTCCCGCTCTTCATCGTTGGGGGAATATTGAGCAACCTGCTCGTCTTCGGCAGGATGAGCGCCTTACCCGGCCCCGCCGGCGCCGGGCACCACACACTCCCGCTCTGGGGCATGATCTATAGCTTGAGCGTCTGGTGGATCATCTGGACGCCCACCGAGCAGATGACCTACCAAGGTTACGTGCTGCCCCGGCTTTGCGCGCTGACAGGGCGCTCTTGGGTGGCCTTGGTCGTGGTCGGCTTCTGGTGGTCGCTCCAGCATATTTTTCTGCCGTTCGTCCCTGACTGGCGCATCGTCGTCTGGCGCTTTGTCATGATAGTCCCTGGGGTGATTTGTACGATGCTCATATATTTACGCACCCGCCGTCTGGCTCCGTTCATTGTGGCTCAGTGGCCGATGGATATCATGGTCGCGGTAATGTCCACGGGCTCTTGAGGCCGTCCTCAAGTGTTTTGGTTTCAGCTAATTGACAAGCGAGAGCGCGGCGTTCGCAACGCTGAGGTCGGGAGTTCGAGTCTCCTACCGTCCACCATCTTATTCCCCGATATTTCAATTATTTAGTCGGTTCTCAATTCTTAGCCTGAGCTATCTAAACTGAGCCGTTTTTAGCGGTTTTGTCCACACCGCGTTCCCACGGTTGGGTCTGGGGATTTGTTTACCCTCCCGCCCGGACGCGCTGAGCAAGCCGATTTCCGAGCCCCGAGAGGGGATGGTCACTTTGTGGATTGACTTAGCGTTTTTGCGGCGTTATGATTTGGCCAGCAAGAGATTGGGGGAAATCGAAGGCAACCTATTCGGAATATCCCTCTTTGCCATCTCCTTGTCTCTGAATCGATTCAAAAGGAGGGGTTCCATGAAACGCATTGCTATTGCCGTCTGCGTGGTTGTCCTTGTTTTGGCAGTCGCCGCCTGGGCACAGGCGCCGGTTCAACCAAAGAGCGGGAGCGTGGAGCAGGAATTGATAAAGCTGGGGAAGGAATGGGCCGACGCCCTGGTCAAGTCCGACTTGGCATTCCTTGACACGATTTTGGCGGATGATTATATGTCAACGGACTCCGAAGGGACTGTGGCGAATAAGGCCCAGGAAATCGCCGCCCTAAAATCTGGCGATTACGTGCTCGTATCTACGGTGCTGGATAATATCAAGGTCCACGTATATGGAGACGCGGCCGTGTATTTTGGCCGGAGTACCGACAAAGTCCAGTTCAAAGGCAAGGATATCAGCGGTCAGTATCAATGGACGGATACCTGGATTAGAAATAACGGCCGTTGGCAGTGCGTGGCGTCGCACGGTTCGAAAATTGCTCAGAAGTAGCCACCAGCCGCGTCAGGCATCCCGGCGACTGAGCGATCTTGCCGCCTCAGTTATACGGGGACAAGGCCTATTATCAGGCCTTTGGTGGTAGGAACTGAACCGCAAGCCGCTCAATTAGAGGGCACTATGAAAAAGTTACTTTTTATCGTCTCATTGGTCCTCTTGTTTTGTTTCACGCTTGCCTGCCAGGATAAGGCGGCTCGGGCAGAGTTGGAGAAGTACAAGGCCCGGACGACGCTTGAGAAACAGAATAAGGAAGTCGTCCGCGATTTCTTCGCGGCAATTGACAACGGGGATCTTGATAGAGTCAAAGAGCTCACTGCCGTTGATTTCGCCCTGTATGCTCCGGGCCTTGCCAAACCATGGGGGGTCGATGAACTCATTCAAGGCATCAAGAAATTCTATTCGGTCTTTCCAGATAACACTCATATGATTGAAGACATAATATCTGAAGGCGACAAAATATCGGTTAGGATAACCACCTCCGGCACTCAGGAAAAGGACTATGGAGGGATCCCGGCGACCGGGAAGAAAGTTACGAATTCAGCGATACACATGATGGCAATTTCTGATGGGAAGAGCAGAATATTTTGGAAATTAGAAGATACCCTTGGGTTAATGACCCAGCTCGGCTATGAACTGAAGCCAGTAGAGGCAAAGAAAGAATAGGAGGGGTTCTATGAAACGAATTGCTTTTGCAGTCTGTGTGGTTGTCTTTATTCTGTCTTTCTCCATACTCGCCCAAGAGAAAAAAGAGCAGAGCATTGAATTACCTCAACTGAGCCTTGAACAGAAGCTGGAACGCTCTGTGAGGAATACTACTGCCAGGGATATTGTAAGCATTGCTTTCGCCAAGTCCATGGGGAAAACGCCAGAAGACTATGGCAAGTTTATTGGTGGACTGACTGCTTTTTTCTGGGCGGATATCAAGGGGAAAGGGCCCGTGTCATTTGTACAATACTGGAATCGGTTTCTGCAAACAGATAGATATTCGAAGATGGAAATTATGAGTGTGTCGAAAATATCGGTAAAAGCAAAAATGACAGTGTATGGAGAGACTTATATTAAGGCCATGGCAGACCTTGGTGTAACAATTGAAGAATATGCGAGTTATTATGGGAAATATGCAGAAATATTAGCAGACTCTCTGGGACTGGAGTATAAACAAAAAATTGAAAGTGATTGGATTGTCTTTACGGTTACTGAAAAAAAATGAACGGGGAAAGAAAAATATTGGAGCCGCTACAAGTATGGTCATTACCAATCGTCTCTAAATCAGTTCAAAAGGAGGGGTTCTATGAAACGCATTGCTATTGCAGGCTCCCTGGTTGTCTTGCTTTTCTTGGTCACCATCATTGCCCAGACACCAGCCCAGCCAACGAGCGGGAGTGTAGAACAGGAGTTGCTAAAGCTCGAGAAGGGGTGGGCAGATGCCCAAGTCCAAGTCAAACTTGATTTGGCATTCCTTGATCGGATTCTGGCAGATGACTACGTCCAATCAAATTGGGATGGGACCTCGGTCACCAAGGCCCAGATTCTCGCTTCTCTAGAGTCTAAAGAGGACGTAATTACCTACTCGGCGGGCGATGATTACAAGGTTCGTGTTTATGGAGATGCGGCGGTAGTCACTGGCCGCTGGACAGGAAAAGAGACGATTAAAGGTAAGGACGCTAGCGGTCAGTATCTGTGGACCGATACGTGGATCAAGAAGGCCGGTCGTTGGCAATGTGTAGCCTCGCATAATTCGAAAATATCCTAAAAAATAGCAGCGAGCATCTGCGGCGTACCCCTCGAATTTATGATCGCCTGGCTGCGGGGATAAAGTTGGAGATTCCTATGCTCTCGTCGTCTAACTATATGAAATGCTATTGAATGACCCAGTCGGTATATGAGGTGGTAAGCGTCCCGAACTTCTTCAATTCCTCGAGGATAGGCTTAAGTTTTTCATTTGCAGAGTTGCCTAATTCGGTATAACTCCGGTCGGCATTATAGTACCTTTCCCAGTCCTTTTCTGATTTGATGACAATGACCAACCCAACACCGTTTTTGATATCACCTCTGATGCTCTTTACAAAATATGCCTTCCAGCCTATCCGGTTCTTTTCGAATTCTGGAATCAATTTATTAGTATAGAACGCAATGAATTGTTCCATGGTCACCCCCGGTTCAAGGGTTATGGTCGCTACGTGAATTCCTATTACGTTCCCCTTCTGTAAAGTTTGTCCAAAAGTGATGCCTGCTAATAAGATAATGGCTGCCGTCAAAAGGAAAAAACACCTCATTGATTTTTTCATAACCCTCCCCCTTATTGAAGCATTGTTGGGCCTAAATGGCCGCATTTATGCACGCGCAGGCGTAGTTTTTGACGGAGGATACCTATAAGCATTTCAGCCCCCAAGTTGCTGTTTTTCTAGATAAATTCTAGGTCCGTTGGGTTGGGATTGTCAAGAAGGGGAGTGCCGGTGCAAACGTCTGAAACCATAATTCTTCGGCGTTTTCAGTCGGTCTTGGCACGCCACCGGCATACGGGACGTCCTGCGGCTAGGGTGGGGGGCCGTGGTTGACGACCCGCCAGGCGTTCGCAACGCTGAGGTCGGGAGTTCGAGTCTCCAACCGTTCCCCATTCTGGTATAATGGCCGCATGCCGAACGGGATATGGGTATTGGCGGGGACGGCGGCCGGGATCGGGTTCATCCACACCGTCATCGGGCCCGACCATTATCTGCCTTTCATCGTCATGGCCAGGGCTAGAAAATGGCCCCTCCCGAAAACCCTTACTGTTTCTTTCCTCTGCGGGTTGGGCCACGTCCTGAGCTCCGTCGTCCTGGGCTTCCTCGGCCTGGCCCTGGGGATCGCCGTGACAAAGCTCGAGGGCGTGGAATCCTTCCGCGGCGGCCTGGCGTCCTGGCTGCTCATCGGCTTCGGGCTGGCCTATTTCGTCTGGGGATTGCGACGGGCCCTGAGGAACCGGTCCCACCGGCATTCCCACGTCCACCTGTCCGAAACAGAACACGAGCACGCCCATGCCCACGTCTCAGAGCATTGCCATCCGCACGTCGAAGAGGGCAAGGCCAACATCACGCCCTGGATCCTGTTCACGATCTTCGTTTTCGGGCCGTGCGAGCCGCTCATCCCCCTCGTCATGTATCCGGCCGCGCATCATGACACCGCGGGCATCGCCCTCGTCGCCGGGGCGTTCGGGTTGACGACGATCCTGACGATGCTCGTCATCATCGCCCTCTCCTCCTGGGGGCTGAGCTTCGTCCGCCTCGGGCGTCTCGAGCGCTTTTCCCATGCCCTCGCCGGCGCCATGATCTTCGCCTCCGGCCTGGCCGTTCAACTCCTCGGGATATGATCTTTGTCGCGGATTGCATGTTGGGCCGGCTGGCCCGGTGGCTGAGGATCTTCGGATTCGACGTCCTGTACTTCCCCCGGATCGAGGACGGCGCCCTGCTCGGCGTCGCCCGGCGGGAGGGCCGGGTCCTGCTGACCCGGGACCGGGGGCTCCTCGAACGGACCGCGGGCCACCCCGCTCTCCTCGTCGCGAGCGAGAAATGGGAGGACCAGCTCGTCCAGGTCCTCGAAACGTTCGGGCTGAAAAACCGCCTCGCGCCGCATACGCGCTGCCTCGACTGCAACGCGCCCCTCAAGCCCGTCTCCAGGGAGCGGGCCCGGAACCTGGCCTCGCCGTTCGTCGTCGAACGCGGGGACGCTTTCGCCCTCTGTCCCTCCTGCGGGCGCCTCTACTGGAAAGGGAGCCACGCCTCCGATATGGACGCGAGGATGGACAAGATCATAAAGAGGCTGAGGGCCTGAGGGCCGGGAGCTAGGGCAGGCGCGTTTCGCCGGATTTCTGCTCGCCGAACGTGATCATGAACGCGGTCCCCCCCGTCCTGTCGAGCTCCATCCTCCCCCCAAGCTGGTCGACGAGAAGGGTCACGAGCTGGAGGCCGAGGGAATCGGTCATCCGGATGTCGAGATCCTCGGGGAACCCGACCCCGTCGTCGGCCACGGACATTCGATAGCGCCCGTCGCCCAGGTCTTCGAGCCCGACCCGGAGGGACCCGGAGCGTCCCGCCGGAAAACCGTGCTTGAGGGCGTTGATGATGAGCTCGTTGGCGATGAGCCCGCAGGGGATGGCCGTGTTGACGTCCAGGGAGACATCCGATGCCTTGAAATCGAGTCGAACCCGCGCGGCGTCGGTCCGACAGGAATGGAACAAGGCCGCGGACAGGCTCCGGAGATATTCGGCGAAATTGATCCTCGAAAGGTTTCCCGAGCGGTAAAGCTTCTCGTGGACGAGAGCCATGGACCGGATCCGGCTCTGGCATTCGGCCAGGCACTCCCTGGCGGCCGGGTCCCGGACGCTCCCGGACTGGAGGCTGAGGATGCTCGAGATGATCTGCATGTTGTTCTTGACCCGGTGGTGGACCTCCTTGATGAGGAGCTCCTTCTCCCGGACCGAGGCGCGGAGGGCCTCCTCGATCCGCCGGCGCTCGGTCGTGTCCCTGGAGATGCCGCAGATGCCGATGATCTCACCGGATTCGTCCCTCATCGGGACCTTGATCGTTTGGAACGCGAATTTCCTCTCCCCGATCGGAAGCTCGTGCTCCTCTTCTACGACTTCGCCCGCAAGGACCCGGAGGTCGGCTTCCCCGATGCGGCTGGCGTCTTCGCCGCCGAAAAGGCCCGCGTCGGTGCGCCCGGCGATGTCGCCGGCCGGCACGCCGAAGAGCTTCTCCATGGCCGGGTTGACGAGCGTGTATCTCAGGTCCCGGTCCTTGAGGAAGATGACCTCCTGGGCCGTCTCGAAGATCGCCCGGAAGCGGCGCTCGCTCTCTTCGACGGCGTCTTTGGCCCGCTTCCGCTCCGTGATGTCCTCGACCGTCCCCTCGAAATAGAGGATCTTTCCGTCGGGGCCTCGAACGGCCCGGGCGCTCTCCCGGACGAAAATGGTCGTTCGGTCGCGCCTTTTCCAAGCGGACTCGAGTCCCCGGATATCCCCCTGTTCTTCGATGCGCTTGATGAACTGAAGCCTGGGGGAGGTGGACTCGAAACCGTTCTCCTCCAGGTTCCGGGCCGAAAGCTCCTCGAACTTGGAATAGCCGAGCATCCTGACGAGCGTCGGGTTGGCCATGATGATGCGGCCGCCCGGCGTCGTGCGATAGATCCCGACGGTCGCGTTCTCGAAGAGGCTCCGGAATCGCTCTTCGCTCTCAGCGACCCGTTCCTCCCATCTTTTGCGTTCGGTGATGTCCCGGCTGATTCCCACGAGACCGAGAATGGCCCCCGCCTCGTCAAAGATCGGGGACTTGACCGTTTCGAAACAGCGAGCGCCCCCGCCGGGGCCGGTCGAAACTTCTTCAAAACGGATGGGACTGCGGTCTTTCAGGACCTTGACGTCGCTCTCCCGGCACTTCGCGGCCAGGTCGGGCGGCAGGAGCTCATCGTCGGTCCGGCCGAGGATCTCGGCCGCGGGCCGTCCGGCGAGCTCCTCGAAGGCCTTGTTGACGATAAGGTTGCGCCCATCGGCGTCCTTGAAATAGACGACGTCGGGAATGGCCTGGAGCAGGGAGCTCAGCTTCGTTACGATGTCTTCGAGGCGGGATGGAACGGAAGGAGCGTCCTTCTTGGGTGCCTTGATCCCGGCCTCGCCCGCCTTGCCGCGGGCCTTTTTTGCTTTCGCCTTCACTCCGCTCTGCCTCGAGAATCGCTCATCATGATCCCCCTCCGCCTTTATCGTGGTATCATAGCTTCGGATTCGAAAAATTGCAATTGCCGATCCCGCGATCCTCGCCGCGTCCGAAGGCCGGAGTTGAGGATCGGGTGCGTCCGGGGTTATAATCCCCCCTCGCGGCCGGACGACCGCGGCCATCGGATCGAGGAGGAGTCCCATGACAAGAACACGCGCAGCCATCGCCGCATTCCTTTTGACCTTGCCGCTCTGCGCCCTGGCGGGCCCGAAGGGACATCTCTTCATCGTCGGCGGCGGGGATTGGCCGGACGGGATGATGAACCGGTTCGTGGACCTCGCCGGGCGCTTCGGGACCGGAAGGATCGTCATCCTTCCCATGGCCTCCAGCGTCCCCGAGGAGAGCGCGGCCGAGGAGACGGACGGATTCCGGAAGCTCGGGGCCAAGGATGTCGTGACCCATATGCTGACCCGGGAGCAGGCCCTCCTGCCCGAAAGCGCCGCGCTCCTCGACGGGGCCGGCGGCGTGTTCTTCTCCGGGGGCGACCAGGCCCGACTGACCGCGGTCCTGCTCGATACGCCCGTCCACAAGAAGCTCCTCGAGCTTTACGAGCAGGGCGCCGTCATCGGGGGAACGAGCGCCGGGGCGGCCGTGATGAGCGAGGTCATGATCACCGGGGACGAGGTCCGGAAGCCGGAAGCCGGGCACGAGTTCGAAACGATCCAGGCCGCCAACGTCATCACGCAACGCGGCTTCGGGTTCGTCCGGAAGGCTGTCATCGACCAGCACTTCGTGACGCGGAAGCGCCACAACCGGCTCATCAGCCTCCTCGCCGAGCATCCCGACCTCCTGGGCGTCGCCATCGACGAGTCGACGGCCGTCCTGGTCCGGCCCGACGAGACCTTCGAGGTCGTCGGCGTCAAGCAGGTCGTCGTCTATGACCCGGCGAACGCAAGATTCCGCATCCTCCCGAACGCGAACATCGCCTTCACCGGGCTCGTGATGCACGCCCTGGTCGCCGGCGATACGTTCGATCTGACGACGCGCAAGCCCGGAACCCCTTAAAAATAGGGAGGCGGGCAAGGCAACCTTTTTCCTCCTTCGGGCATCTCTACTGTACGAGGAAAGAGGAAATGCCGGCTTTATCCGCGACCCTGGCGCTCCGTATGGAAATCGGGGATAATACCCTGAGCCGGATACTCGGAGCCTTGCCCTTCATGACGGAAGACGAAGCGCGGAGACCTCCCTTCGAGCCTGCGGAAAAAGCCGCCCTGGAGCGGCTCCTCGAGCGCGCGAAAGCGGGCGACGAGGGGGCCCTGGGGACCCTGTACGAAACGTACAAGGCCCGGGTCTTCGGCCTGGCCTGCCGTTATACTTACGATCCCGTCGCCGCCGAGGACCTGCTCCAGGACGTCTTCGTCAAGGTCTTCACCCACCTCGAGGATGTTAGGGACGTGGAAACCATGTCCGCGTGGGTCTATCGCATCGCGTTGAACACGTGTTTCAGCTACCTGCGGAACAAAAAGCTCCGGTCCCGGACCATGGTCCCGTTGAGCGCCGTCGAAGGCGGTCCGGGCGAAGCGACCTACGACACCCACGAGGCGGGGCTCAGGAAACCCATCGAGGAGGCCCTTCGGGACCTCCCCGCCCGTCTCCGCAGCGTTTTCGTGCTCCACGACGTGGAGGGGTTCAAACACGGCGAGATCGGCCGGATCCTCGGCTGTTCCGTGGGGACGTCGAAGTCCCAGCTCTTCAAAGCCCGGATGAGGATCAGGGAAAAGCTCAAGGGGAAGGGCGTATTTTGAGGGAGAACAAGCCATGAGATGCCGCAAAGCCAGGGTCATGATCAGCGAATACGCGGACGGGACGCTCGCTCCCCGGAAAGCGGCCGCCCTGGAAGGGCACCTTGAAACGTGCGCGGATTGCCGCGCGGTTCTCGCCGATCTCAGGGCCCTCGTCCGGGAGGCCGGGGGGCTCGAGACGCCGCCCGTCCCGGAGAATGCCTGGTCCCTGATCCGGGCCCGCTTGAAGGAATCCGGAGCCCCGGCCGGCCGCGGCGCCAGGGGCCTTTTCGGACGACCGCGCCTGGCCCCCGCTCTGGCAGCCCTGGCCCTGATGGCCGTCGCCGCCGGAGGGGTCTTCATCGGCTTGAGGCTTGGCCGGAAGCCGATGACCCTCTCGCCGGACATGAAGGAGCAAGCGACGCTCGCCAAGCTGGATGAGGCCGAATGGCATTACGAAATGGCCATTAAATCCCTGGGCGAGGCACTGGCGGGGCAGGGCGGCAGGCTTTCGCCCCAGGTCGCCGAGATGTTCGCCCGGAACCTCGAGGTCGTCGATATGACGATCCAGGCATGCCGGCAGGCCGTCCGGAACGAGCCGGACGATATGAGGGCCAGGGACTTTCTCCTGGCCGCTTACAAGGAGAAGGTCGTTCTCCTGGACGACCTCCTGGACATGAACAGAACGGCGTCGGCCGCGGACAGACCCGGCGAAGCCCTGTGAATACGAAGATCACCGGAGGAGGTGAAATATGAGATACGGACGCATGACAAGGACCGGGATGATCGTTGCGGTCGTCGCCCTGGGCGCCCTCTCCCTGACCGCCCTGGCCAAGGACAGGTACGAAGAGAAGTTCGAGCGGACGGAAGCTCTGGCTCGGGACGGCAAGGTTTTCCTGGGGAACGTTTCGGGAGACGTCGCCGTCAAGACCTGGGACAAGGCCGAGGTCCGGATCGAGGCCCTCAAGGTGTCCCAAGCCTCCTCGGAAGCGAAGGCCAAGGAGAACTGCGGCCTCGTGACCATTGAGATCAGCCGCGAATCCGGTGTCCTCCGGATCGACACGAAATACCCTCACATGAAGAAGTTCTGGGGAGGGGATTCGATCAACGTGTCCGTCGATTACAAGCTCTGGGTTCCCTCCGGGGCCGCCGTCGAAGTGAAATCCGTGAGCGGGGACGTGGACCTCGAGGCTCTCGGCGGAGCGGTCAAGACCAGGGTCGTCAGCGGTTCGATCGCTCTCCGGAAGGGCTCCTCGGGCGCCGACCTGAATACGGTGAGCGGCGAGGTCACGGTCGAGAACGTCACCGGGAACGTCTACTTGAAGACCGTCTCCGGGGACATCGATGCCGTCGGGGTCAAGGGCTCGATCGAAGCCGAATCCGTCAGCGGCGGGATCGATATGCGCGAGGTATCGGGCGCCGCCGGGGTCAGCGCCAAGACCGTGAGCGGCAACGTCGCTTACCGGGGCCGGCTCGAAACCAACGGGCGTTACAGCCTCAAGTCCCACTCCGGGGACGTCCGGATGTTCCTGCCCGCGGACTCGGCCTTCTCCTTCGACGCCGAGACTTTCAGCGGCGTCGTCGATTCCGACTTCAAGATCGAGGTGTCCGGGAAGATCTCGCCTCGCGAGGTCCACGGGACCATCAACGGGGGCGGGGCCGAGGTCCAGCTCTCGACCTTCAGCGGCTCCGTCGACCTCAAAAAGTCCTGAGCGGGCCAGCGATCCGGGGGGCGTGGCTTGCCACGCCCCCTTTTTTATTTGGAGACACAATACCAATTTCCTTTTCCCAGGGGGATCCGGAGAAATTGGGAAATTGGTATTGTGTCTCCAATTTCGGTGATAAGATGAATCCGGCATGATCGCGCGGAAGGGCACGGGATTCGACATCATCCTGGTCAGCGGCGAGCCCTACGTCGACCACCCCCTGTCCCCGGCCGGGGTCATCGCCCGGGTCCTCGATGCCGAGGGCTATAAGGTCGGCGTCATCGACCGCCCGGATTGGAGGACGGACCGCGATTTCCTGAAGCTCGGAGCGCCGCGCCTGTTCTTCGGCGTCACCTCGGGCTCCATCGACAGCATGCTCGTCAATTACACCCCGCTCAAGAGGCGCCGGGAAAAGGACGAGCACGCCCCCTATGCCTCGGCCATGCCCGACCGGGCGGTCATCGTCTATTGCAACATCCTCCGGCGGCTCTTTCCGGGCTCGCCGATCGTCATCGGCGGCATCGAGGCGTCGCTCCGCCGGTTCGCCCACTACGATTATTGGGACGACGCCGTCCGGCGGTCCATCCTCCTCGATTCCCGGGCGGATATCCTCGTTTACGGGCCGGGGGAGCTCCAGGCCGTCGAGATCGCCGGGCGGCTCGACGGGGGCGGGGACCTCGACGGGATCCCCGGGACGTGCGTCGTCCGGCCGGAGTGCCCGCCCGGCTTCCGGGAGCTGCCCTCCTTCGAGGACGTGCGCACGGACCCGGAGCGATTCAACGAAGCCCAGAACGCTTTCTCCAACCGGCTCGATCTTGCCCAGCCGCACGCGGAGCGCTTCGTCCTCCAGTACGCCGCGCCGGATTACGCGCCCGCCGACCTGGACCGGATCTACGGCCTGCCGTTCTCCCGGAAGGTCCCGGCCGACTTCCCCGAGTTCGCGATGGCCCAATTCTCGGTCGTCACCCATCGGGGCTGCTTCGGGCGGTGCTCCTTCTGCGCCCTCTCTCTCCATCAGGGCGACAGGATCGTCTCGCGGAGCGAGGCGTCGATCCTCGACGAGATCCGGCGCCTGACGCGGCATCCGGATTTCAAGGGCTACATCGACGACCTCGGGGGACCGACGGCCAACATGTACGGGATGGACTGCCGCTCGGCTTGCCGCGGAAGGGAATGCCTGGCGTGCCCGCGCCTCGACCGGAGCCATCGGCGTCTCATCGCGCTGATGAAAAAGGCCCGGGTGGTCCCGGGCGTCAAAAAGGTCTTCGTCCGGAGCGGCATCCGGTACGACCTGGCCCTGGAGAGCGAGGAGTACGTCCGCGAGCTCTCCGGCCATCACGTCTCCGGCCTTCTCAAGATCGCGCCGGAGCACGTCGTCGCCGCGCGTCCTCCGGCTGATGAACAAGGAAGGGCGGCCCCTCGAGGAATTCCGTCGTCTCTTCCCGAAGCTCAACCCGGGGCGAAAGCAGCACCTGAAGTATTACTTCATGGTCGCCCACCCCGGGACGACGGACGCCGATGCCCGAGCCCTGGCGGCCACCGTCCGTCGCCTGGAGCGGGAGGGGGAGAAGCCGGTCGAAGGCGTCCAGATCTTCACGCCGACGCCCATGACCCGTTCGACGTCCATGTATCACACCGGCAAGGATCCCGTGACGGGCGAAGAAGTCGTCGTGCCTCGCTCCTATGCCGAGAAGAAGGACCAGAAGCGCCTCCTCATATCCGACCGGGGCGTCGAGGGGTTGACCCGTTCGCCGGCGCTGCTCCCTGCCTTTCAAGGCAGGAACGAGAAGCGAGGCTCAGGGTTAACCACCAATAAGCCCCGGCGATCTTTCCGGGGCGTCAAGGGGTTGACTTCGAGAACGCGTCGGCCGGATAGTATGAAAGGGAGGAAGAAGCCATGAAAGCCAAACTCATCCTGTTCGCCGTCATACTCGTCCTCATCGCCATCGTCTTCCTCCAGAACCCGGGGGAAGTCATCTACCGCATCTATTTCTGGAGGATAAGCCTCTCCCAGATGATCCTCCTGCCTTTGACTCTCCTCGCGGGCTTCGCCCTGGGGTTCTCCCTGGCGAGCCTCCGCCGCCGGCGTCCCTGACGAGGGCTATCCCCGCGGCTTCAGGGTGGCTTGAAGGGAGATCTCGATCGCCTTCAGTGCCCGCGAGACGGGACAGCCCTTCTTGGACTCATCGGCGAGCCGGGCGAACAGCGCGGCGTCGATGCCCGGCACGTCGGCCTCGGTGACGAGGTCCGAGCGCATGATCGTGAATCCCTCAGCGGTCTTGTCCATAGAGACCCGCGCCTCCGTTGCGACGCTGAGCGGCGTGTATCCCGCCTGGGCGAGGGCATGGGAAAAGGCCATGGAAAAGCACCCGGCGTGAGCGGCGGCGATGAGCTCTTCGGGGTTCGATCCGGGCTCATTGGCGAACCTGGTCCCGAATGAAAAGGCGAATTCGATCCCAGAGCTCCCCACGGACATACGGCCTTTGCCCTCCGTGAGGTTTCCCTGCCAGACGGCCGTGGATTTGCGAACGAGCATGATCCCCTCCTTATTGAGGATATTATATCGGATTATCCGGTTGACAGGAATGCCGGATGCGGCTATAAAAAGGAACTTGGTACCCGATTATGGTCATGAGAAATAAGATCATCCCGATCCTGCTCGTCCTGGGGCTTGCGGCCCGGACCGGAGCGGCCTCCAACGTCGTTTCGGCGTCCGGGAGCGTTTCTCCCGGTCTCCGTTCGTCCGGCCTCGACGAGAAGCAGGTGAAGTGGGCGGCGATGGAAACCGCCGTCCGCAAGAAGGTCGCCGCCTTCCGGGGCGAGGTCGGCCTGGTCATTCGCGACCTCGGGACGGGTTGGACCTTCCAGGTCGATCCCGACAAGATCTTTCCCTCGGCCAGCATGGTCAAGGTCCCCATCATGGCGGCCTGCCTGGAAGCGGAACGGGAAGGCCGGCTGTCCCTCGACGACCGCGTGACGCTGAAGCGCTCGGACAAGACGACCGGCTCGGGGCTCCTGCGGAGGAACCGGTCCGGGTCCGTCTTCACGGTCGACCGGCTCGTCGAGCTCATGGTCGCCCACAGCGACAACACCGCGGCCAACATGCTCATCGACCGCCTGGGCTTCGACTACCTCAACGGGGCGTTCCGGGAGATGGGCCTCGAGACGACGAACCTCGCCCGCAAGATGATGGACTTCGGTTCCCGGGGCCGGGGGATCGAGAACTACACGACCGCCCGGGAGATGGCGGACATCCTCGAGAGGATGTACCGCCGCGACTGCTTCTGTCCCGAGGTCTCGGGGATGTGTCTGGATTACCTGAAATCCCAGAAGGTCAACGACCGGATCCCGAGGCTCCTCCCGAAGAACGTCGTCGTGGCCCACAAGACGGGCCTCGAGCGGCAGGTCTGCCACGATGCCGGGATCGTCTTCACCGAGCGCGGCGACTTCCTCATCAGCGTGTTCACCAGGACGCTGCGCGGCTCGCGGACGGCCAAAAGCCTCATCTCCGGCGTCTCCGCCCTGGCCTACAGGGTCTACGGGCCCGAGCCCGCCAAGACCCGGACCTAGAACGGGAACGGGCCCGGACCCTCACCCGCAACAGGACGATTTCGGCGGAGTCGTCTTCTTATCCGAATCCCCCTTCTTGTCGTCCTTGTCCTTCTTGTCTTCGGTCACCTCCTCGATCTTCACGTCACAGCAGGAGGACTTTCCGGTCCCGAAGAGCTTCGACAAGATGCCTTTCTTCTTTTCTTCCGTCATGGTCTCAACTCCTTATCCGATCAGATTGAACAGGAATCCGGCCAGAACGGCCGTGGTGAACACTACGGCCACGAAGACGGCCACCAGCCGGACCTTGAATATGCTGGCCAGCATGCTCATTTCGGGTAGGCTCATGCCGGCCCCGCCGATGACAAGAGCGATGACCGCCCCCAGGCTCATCCCTTTCTGCGTCAGGGCCAGGCCGATGGGGATGACCGTCTCGGCTCGAACGTACAGGGGAATGCCGATTAACGCCGCCACAGGGATCGCCAGCGGGTTCTGCGGCCCGGCGATCTTGACGACGAAATTGCCGGGGACATAGCCATACACGGCCGCTCCGATGGCGACGCCGGCAATGAGATAGATGAGAACCCCCCGGAAATCGCCCCATGCCCCGGAGAATGCCCGTCCAAGCTTCTTGCCGAACGTCGGAAGCTTTTCCCGTTCCTGGGGACCTCCGCTGACGCGAACGGCCTTGACGTCCTTCTCCAAGCCCAGGCTCGCCAGAACCGATCCGCTTATCATGGCCGCGATGAAGGTGATCGTCCCATAGGCAACGCAAGCCTTCCACCCCATAAGGGCCAGGAGCATCGTGAGGATGATCGGGTTCAGCAGGGGAGAGGCCAGGACAAAGGACATGGTGGCCCCGAATGGAACGGCGGCCCTGAGGAGACCGACGGTCATCGGTATCGTCGAGCAAGAACAAAACGGAGTTACCGCCCCCAGGGCCGCCCCGAGGAAGTTGCCGAGCCAACCCTTTCTCGAGAGCCATCTCCGAAGCGTCTCATTGGATAGATACTCGAACACGAGACCCACCAGGGTGCTGATGCCAAGGAAAAGCACCGTCAATTCCGCGAGGATCAGGGCAAAGAACCGAAGCGAAACCCACAGGGAATTCATCGTTCATCCTTTCTTGGAGTCGATCCGCAGGCAAGGAACGGCTTGCCATCCGTCATTTCGGGATCGTCGCAATATCCAGACGTTTCAGGTCCGCCTGGACCCGCGTGTCGGCCGCCAGGCATTCCCGGAGCCCTTTTTGGATGCGGCCCTCGAGGCCTGACCTTGGTTTTGTCAGTTTGTAGTACATCCAGGTCCCTTCCCTCCGGGCTTCCACGATCCCTGACGAACGCATGATCCCGAGATGACGCGATATCTTGAAGTCCGGTTCATCGAGGGCCTGCGCCAGATAGCAGACGCAGGTCTCGCCTCGAATGGAAAGAAGCGTAGCCAGCCTCAGCCGGGTCGGATCGGCCAGCGCTTTGAACAGGGCAGTCTCGTCCTTCATGAAGGCTCCTATAATAGTATATCTGCGCATATACGCAGATAATATAGGCGGCCGCATTGCCGATGTCAAGAGGGATTTCGCCATAGGAAAATGGCGGTTCCAGCCGGAGCCTTTTTGAAAAAGGCGGATGCGTCAGGCCTCGGAGGATTTCGTGTTCCGGGCGCGGTCGATCTCGAGGGCCCCGGCTTGGTCGGGTCCTTCCAGCGCGGGAGGGCGGTAATCGTCGGGCAGCAATCTCTCCATCGCGAGGGCGAGGGCGATGAACACGGGAATGCTGATCAAGGTCCGGGCGAGGGAGAACCGCCAGCCGAGGAAGGCGACCTCGAAGGTCAACATGGGGATCTTCAAAGCTGAAAAAGCGCCCAGGTAAATGAAGACGTTTCGAGGCGCGCAGCCCTTCCGCCAGAGGCCGATCGCGACCGGGAATGCGGCATAGAGAGGGCCGGCCTGGAGGGTCGCCAGGAGGATCATCCAGGGGACTGCCCGGAAGCCGGACCGGAGGCCGGTGTGGCGCTCGATGATCTTCCTGGGAACCCATATCTCGAACAAACCCACGAGCAGGAACATGGGAGGGAGAACCGAACCCATTTCGACGAGGAACGAGAGCAGATTCTCTCCGGTCTTCTTCCCGAAAGCGAATTTGGCGTGCGGCAAGCTGTAGGCCCAAAGCGCGGCGACGACGCCGAAGAGGACGAAAGGCCCGGCCTTTCCCAAGGCCCGTCCTGTCGTTCGGACGGCCAGGCGGCTCACCGAAGCACCCACGACATTCCCACGGCGACGAGCACGGCCCCGCACAGGGCCAGCCAGTTCCGCAGGAGCGCCGCCCGCCAGCCGAAGTATCGCGCCTCGAGGGGAAGAGTGAGGATTCCGACCATCATAAGCGACGTGATGAACGCGGCCAGCACTGGCATTGAGGCGCCGTTCTGCCGGAGCAGGGCGGCAAGAGGGTAGGCGATGAAGCCGGGGATGAGGGCGATGCTGCCGATCGTGAGGGCGGAAAAGAAGGGCAGGAGACCCGTCCCTGACAGGATCCGCTCGAGCATGGCCGGCGTGACGGCCGTCAGAACGAGGCTCACGGCGGCGAGGACCCCCAGGAGCATCGGCAGGATGCCGAGGAACATCTTCAGCCCCTGAAGCGCGGCGGCACGCGTCTTGCGGCGGTCGGCGGCAAAGGAGGCAAACAGAGCGATCCCCGCGATGATCCAGAGGGTTCTCACGCCTCGCCCTCCGGGCGCCCATTCGCAAGGAAAGGCGCTTCATGTCTGCAGAGCACGGCAAGGACCAATGAAGGTTCGTTGGCCTCCATACTGCGCGTCGTCGCGCCGCCCTGGATAAAGACCGCGCCGGGAGCCTCGACGAAGGCTACTTCATCCTCGGTCCGGAAGGTAACCCGGCCCCCGATGACGACGAAGAGGACGTCCTCCTGCATCCGGCACGGGGGGATGCGGGCTCCGGCGGCCAGTTCGATCCGGCGGACCTTGACCGCTCCTTGTTCGAAGAGGACCGAAGCTTCAAATCGGCTGTCCCCGCAGGCGATCGTCCCTAAAAATTCGATGCGTTTCATCACCAGAGTGACATCACTTGTTTTTTTCCGTGTCCTTCAGCCAGGCGAGCGCCTCGGCCGCCGTATCGTTGACGGTGGCCATTTTCATCAACCGCGACACAAGGATCGCTTCGACGATCTCAGCGTCGGTCGCGCCCTCTTCTTTGGCCTGTTTTGTCCACATCAGAGTGCACGTGCTGGACTGGAGCGCGGCCGCCACCCCTAAGCCGACGAGGAGTTTGATCTTGAGGGGCAGCGCCTGGAATCGCGGGTCATCCATGATGGCCGCCCGATGTTCCATGTAGGTCTTGGCCCCGTCCGGAGAAATGGCCTTCAGCAATTCCATGGGTGTCGGTTTCGTGGCGTTATTCATGAGAACTCTCCTTTAGCGAGATTCGTGAATACCGCAGGCGTCGGTCCGATATCGCTCGGAACCCTCATCGTCCCGCCCGCTCTTTCAGTACCTGGGTGGCGCAGGCGAAGAAGTTCAGAACGCAGGGCGTGAGCAACTCATAATAAACGACATTCTTCTCCCGCCGGGCCCGGACGATGCCAATGGCCTTGAGCAACGACAAATGCTTGGAAACGGTCGACTGGTCCAAGCCGACGATCCGGGTGAGATGGCTGACAGAACGTTCCCCCCGGCCAATTGACCGATGATCTTCAGCCGTGCCTCGTTGGCCAGGGCTTTTAAAAGCTGTGCTTGAATGCACAGGCTTTCCGCGTCTTTCATGTCCTCCTCCGGTGTGTCCCGTGATAGAATATGGCTATATGGCCATATAGTCAATGCCTTTCGATGACTGCTCTTGACAAGCCCTCGGATTTAATATATGAATATATGTTCATATAAGGCCTGTGTTAGAAAATGAAGGACATTATTAGGATTTTCAAGGCGCTATCGGAGCCGACGCGGCTCAGGATCTTTCTGCTCCTCATGGAGAAAGAGCTATGCGTCTGCGAACTGACCTTTATTCTGGAAATGAGTCAGTCCCGAATTTCTCATCAGCTGCGCCTCCTCAGGGACGCGGACCTTGTCGAGGACGTTCGGGATGGCCGATGGATCGTCTATAGGATCCCGGACAAGGTGAGAACGACCTTGAAACCCCTCATCGAACAGTTCGCCAGTGATAAGCTGACCGCGTCCCGGAACGTCCTCCAGGACCTCGAACGGCTCGACATCTGCCTCCGGGACGATGTTCGCAAGAAGCCCGGGCGATCGGTGACAGTCTAAGGAGAGTTTTCATTGAAGGAAAAAAGGATCTTTCTGGTCCTCCTGGCCGTCTTCCTGGGGGCCTATTTCGTCCCGTTCTCGAAGCTCCCCGTCCAGAGCGCGCTCGTCGAAGCGTTTCTGATGGTACAGGAATATGCCAGGCTTCACGTCCTGTTCTGTCTCGTTCCGGCCTTCTTCATCGCCGGGGCCATCTCCGTTTTCGTCCGAAAGGAATCGGTCATCAAGTATCTCGGGCCGAAGGCGAATAAGTTCCTGTCCTACGGTGTGGCCTCTGTCTCGGGCGCCATCCTGGCTGTCTGCTCATGCACGGTCCTTCCCCTTTTCGCCGGGATTTACACGCGAGGGGCGGGAATCGGCCCGGCGACGGCTTTCTTGTATTCGGGTCCCGCCATCAACGTCCTGGCCATCACCATGACGGCCAAGGTCCTGGGTTTGCAGATAGGCCTTGCCAGGGTCCTCGGGGCCGTGGGGTTCGCGGTCGTTATCGGCCTGCTGATGCAGGCCATCTTCCCAAAGCACGACGAGGCGATCCGCAACGGCTCCGAATTCGAGGCCGGAGGCGACGGCGACGGGGAGAGGCCGCTCTGGAAAACGGCCCTTTACGTCGGCACGATGGTCGGCATCCTCGTCTTCATGAACTGGGCCAAGGGCGACCCGTCGATCAAGGCCTGGTACTTCGTCTACAGGATCAAATGGGTCCTGACGGCAGGCCTCGCCGTCGCCCTCGCCTGGATGCTCGTCAAGTGGTTCACGAAGGACGAGCTCAAGGAATGGACGGCGTCCACCTGGATTTTCGCGAAGCAGATCCTTCCCCTGCTCCTGGGGGGCGTCATGCTGGCCGGCTTCCTGCTGGGGCGTCCAGGCCACGAGGGCATCGTTCCCGAGCTCGGCCATCGCGGGACTGGTCGGGGGGAACGGCCTCTGGGCGAATCTCTTCGCTTCCGTCTCCGGGGCCCTGATGTACTTCGCGACGCTCACCGAGGTGCCCATCCTCCAGGGGCTCATCGGCTCCGGGATGGGGCAGGGGCCGGCGTTGGCTCTTCTTCTGGCCGGCCCGGCCCTCTCTCTCCCGAGCATGATCGTCATCGGCAGGATCATGGGGGCGAAGAAGGCGCTCGTTTACATAGTTCTGGTCGTCGCTATGGCTACGGTGACCGGGATGATCTTCGGCGCCATCGTTCATTGAGAAATTCAGATCAAGGAGAGTCATATGGAAATCAAAGTCCTCGGACCCGGATGCCCCCGATGCGGAGAGCTCGAGCGGCGGACGAAGAACGCCCTGGCCGAGCTCGATGTCGCCGCGGACGTCGAAAAGGTCTCCGACATTAAAAAGATCATGGAGTACGGCATCCTCTCAACCCCGGGGCTCGTCATCGACGGCAAGGTCAAAGCCTCGGGCCGTATCCCGCGGCCGGAGGAGATCAAGGCCTGGATCCTGGAGGCCAAGTCATGAGGCGCGCGACCACGGGTCTGCTGGGGATCCTCCTGTGCGGGTTCTTAGCGAAAGCCTACGGGGATGTCCGGTCTGCCGGAGGCCCTGCCCCGATCAAGGCGGAGAAAGGCCAGGTCCTGGTCACGAACAGGCTCGACGTGGATTTCGCCCCTTATAAGGTCACGTTCATCGAGATCGGAGCGGACCGGTGCATTCCCTGCAAGACGATGCAGCCGATCATGAAGGAAGTTGCGGCCGAGTTCGCGGAGGACGTCCAAGTCGTCTTCTATGACGTCTGGAAGGACCCCGAACCGGGCCGAAAATACGGCATCCAGCTCATCCCGACCCAGGTCTTCGTGGATTCGACCGGGAAGGAGGTCTATCGTCACGTCGGCTTCTTCCCTAAAGAAGAGATCGTCGCGCTCCTGGTCAAGCAGGGCGCCAAGAAGTAGGGACGGGGAACATGGCGGGCCTTTTCGGCGATATCTCCCAGCTCCTCCAGCACAATCCCTGGCTGGCGGTCGTCGCCGTTTTCCTCGGCGGCGTCACGACGGCCCTGAATCCCTGCGTCCTGGCCATGATCCCGCTGCTCATGGGCGTCGTCGCCGGCAACAGGGAGACGACGACCGTGAGGCGGTCGCTCGTCTTTTCCCTGTTCTTCGTCCTCGGCCTGGCCGTGACGTTCACCGCCCTGGGCCTCATCTCCGGATCTGCTGGGCCGGATGTTCGGGGACGTCGGGGGATTCTGGAAGTATCTCGTGGCGGCTGTCTGCCTGGTCATGGGGCTCCAACTTGCTCGGGCTGTTCAAGTGGAACCTGCCCGTCCCGTCCGGGCTCAAGGTATCAAAGCAAGGGCACCTCGGGGCGCTTCCTGCTTGGGCTTCTCTTCGGCGTCGTCTCGACGCCCTGCGCCGTGCCCATCCTGGCCGTGCTCCTGGCCTTCGTGGCGAGAAGGGAAACGTCCTTTACGGCGGTTTCCTTCTCTTCGTCTACGCCTTCGGCCATTCGGCCCTCGTTCTCGTCGCCGGGACGTCCGTCGGCGCGGCGAAGGGCCTGCTCGAATCGAAAGGCCTGCGCAAGGCCCATGCCGTCTTCCAGAAGGCGGCCGGCGTCCTCATCATCGGCGTCGGGGCGTACTTCTTGCTCGGGAGATGAAACGGATGGTTCGGAAAGGAGAGCCTTCATGACACCCGGCAACATGCGACTCAAGTTTCTCGATCGCTACCTGACGCTCTGGATCTTCCTGGCCATGGCCATCGGCGTCGGGCTGGGCTATCTCGTCCCCGGCGTCGTCGGCTTCATCAACAAGTTCCAGTCCGGGACGACCAACATCCCCATCGCCATCGGCCTCATCCTGATGATGTACCCGCCCCTGGCCAAGGTGAAGTACGAGGAGCTCGGGGACGTCTTCCAGAACGTCAAGGTCCTCGCCCTGTCCCTCGTCCAGAACTGGATCATCGGGCCGCTCCTGATGTTCGCCCTGGCCGTCCTCTTCCTGCGCGACTAGCCCGCAGTACATGTACGGCCTGATCCTGATCGGCCTGGCCCGCTGCATCGCCATGGTCATCGTCTGGAACGACCTGGCCAAGGGGGACACCGAATACGCCGCCGGCCTGGTCGCCTTCAACTCGATCTTCCAGGTCCTGTTCTTCTCGGTCTACGCCTATGTCTTCATCACGGTCCTGCCCGGCTGGTTCGGCCTGAAGGGGACGGCCGTGAACATCACCATCGGCCAGATCGCCGAGAGCGTCTTCATCTACCTGGGCATCCCGTTCCTCGCCGGCATCATCACCCGCTTCACCCTGCTCAAGCTCAAGGGCAGGACCTGGTACGAGACGAAGTTCATCCCGAGGATCAGCCCGATCACGCTCATCGCGCTGCTCTTCACCATCGTCGTCATGTTCTCGCTCAAGGGCGAATACATCGTCAAGATCCCGCTCGACGTCCTGCGCATCGCCATCCCGCTGCTCATCTACTTCGTCGTCATGTTCCTCGTCTCGTTCTTCATGAGCCGGAAGGTCGGGGCGGACTATCCCAAGACGGCGACGCTGTCCTTCACCGCCGCCAGCAACAACTTCGAGCTGGCCATCGCCGTGGCCGTGGCCGTCTTCGGCATCAACTCCGGCGAGGCCTTCGCCGCCGTCATCGGGCCGCTCGTCGAGGTGCCGGTCATGATCGGCCTGGTCAACGTGGCCCTCTATTTCAAAAAGAGGTATTTTGGAGCGGTGGCGGCGCCTGCGGGTCAGGCGCGGGTGTAGCCGCAGGCTTCAGCCTGCGTCCGGGAAAGATCTCAGGCTAAAGCCTGAGGCTACAACAAGATCGCGGCTTAGAATGAGCATAGAGAAGCATCATGGGTGAAGGCGGCCGGAACTATACGGAGAAGGGGGAGCTCGAGACGAGGTCCCCTGACAGCGCGCCCGTCCAGCCGCGCAAGAAGAGCACCCGCGTAAAGTCCGGGAAAGGCGCTTGCCTGGAGGTCCCCCCGGACGTGGCCCGGAAGCTCGGCCTCGAGCCCGGCGCGGAGCTGGAGTTCATCTTCGACGGCGGACGCGTCGAGGTCCGGCCCAACATCCACAGCCTGTCCCGGCTGTACATCGAGCCGACGTCGCGCTGCAACCTGACCTGCGAGACCTGCATCCGGAACACCTGGAAGGAGCCCCTCGGGGACATGAATATCGCCGACTTCGACCGGCTCGCAGCCCAACTGAAGCGATTCCCCCATCTCGAGTCCGTCATGTTCGGCGGTTTCGGGGAGCCGACGGTCCATCCGGACATTCTCCGCATGATCGCGGCGGTGAAAGGGCTCGGCCTCAGGGCCGAGATGGTCACTAACGGAACGCGGCTCGACGACGCGATGCTCGCCGGGCTCATGGAAAGCGGCCTCGACACGCTCTGGGTCTCGTTCGACGGGACGTCGGAGGCGTGTTTCGAGGACATCCGCGAGGGCGCGGACTATCGGCCGCGTCGTCTCGAGCCTGATGCGGCTTCGGGAGCTGAACGCGCAGGGCCCGGGCAGGATCGAGGTCGGCATCGCTTTCGTCGTCATGAGGAGGAACATCGGCGACCTCCGGAGGATCGACCGGCTCATCGAGGCCGTCGGGGCGAGCCGCGTCTCGGTGAGCAACGTCCTCCCGTACAGCGCCGAGATGGAGCGGGAGATGGTCTGCGGCCTGGCCCTGTCCCTCGAGACATTTTCGTCGGTCCCGGGGAAAGTCGAGATCAGCCTGCCCCGGCTCGACATCAACAACCTGACGAAGGACGCCATCTTCGAGCTTCTCCGGGGTTACGACAACCTGACCCTGATGGGAAACCCCGTCCGGACGGAGATCAAGTCCTGCCGGTTCATCCGGGAGCGATGCACGTTCGTCCGCTGGGACGGCAAGGTCAGCCCCTGCATGGGCCTGCTCCACGACCACACGACATATCTGAACGGGAACGAGCGGAAGATCGAGGCCTGGATCGTCGGGGACGTCGGGACGCGGCGATCTCTTCGACGATTTGGAATTCGCAAGAATATCGGGCGTTCCGGGAGAAGGTCGACGCCTTCGACTTTTCGCCGTGCCACGCCTGCGGCGGCTGTCTACCACCTCGAAGCCAATAGGGACGACTGCTTCGGCAGTTCGTTCCCGGCCTGCGGCGGCTGTCTGTGGGCCCAAGGAGTCATCCAATGCCCATGACCGTGTTATTCATCTGCGTCCACAATTCCGCCCGGTCCCAGATGGCCGAAGGGCTGGTCAATGCCCTGTACGCGGACAGGTTCGAAGCCGTGAGCGGCGGCACGGAAGCCGGTCGGGTCCATCCGGCCGCGATCGCGGCCATGGCCGAGATCGGGATCGACATCTCCGGCCACCGCTCGAAGAGCATCGACGAGTTCGCGGGCCGGAAGTTCGACGTCGTCGTGACCGTCTGCGACAACGACCAGGCGGACTGCCCGTTCTTCTTCGGGGGAAAGGAATACATCCACCGGGCCTTCGAAGATCCGGCGGCATGCAAGGGAACGGACGAGGAGGTCCTCGCCTGCTTCCGCCGGAGCCGGGACGAGATCCGGGCCTGGATCGAGACTGGGCTCCTGCCTATTCTCCCCGCACCTCGATGAGGCGTCCCGCCGAATAGGCGGCGAATTCGGGGGCGTACATCGACTGCAGGGTCGCCGGCGCGGCCTTGAACGTCCCGGCCATCGCGCACCGCAGGCGGTGCTTGAGCGTGTATTCGCCCTGGGGCAGCCATTCCATGAAGAAGTTCGTGCCGCTGTCCCGGATCTCCTCGTAGCGGACGAGCCCCAGGTCCCATTTGTAGCCCGACGTGAGCGTCACCGGCTCGCATCCCGACGGCCGCGGGTCGCGCAGATGGACGTATTCGGCCGGTGCCGCGCCCGGATCGAGAGATGGACCTCGATCTCGTCGCCCACGGCGAGCGCCGCGCCCGTCGGCCAGCGGCTTCAGGACGACCTCGTCGCCCTTCTTCTCGCGGCGGAAGTACGTCCGCTCGACCGCGAACAGGTCGCCTTCGCCCTTGTCGGGCATCCTGTCCGTGCTGAAGTGCCACGTCGCGCTGGCGAAGGCCATGCCTTTGCCGTCCTTCGTCACCCGGACCGTCGCGCACTCCGGCGCCGAGCTTGTCGCCCGGGATGACGACCTGGTTCTTCTTTCCCGTGTACTTGTCCGGCTCGAAGGTGAACGTCGTCTTCGTGCCGCAGGCGTCGACCGACGACCGACTCCCGGACGCCCAGCGCGCCCGTCTGTCTTCAGGAACCAGGCCACCGAGTAGATGACCTCGGCCGTGGCCCGGGTGGACTTCCAGTGGTTGAGCTTCTTGTTGAGGAAGAGCCACTGGACGAGCCCCTCGCGACCGCGCGTCGGCCGGCTCGAGCTCCATGAGCGTCCGCAGGGCGAAGGCATGGGTCTCGATGGTGTCGTTGTACCAGAGCCAGCCGCGGTCCTCCGGCGCCCAGCGACGTGCCTTCGTCGACGGTCGTCTTGGCGCTGTCCATGACGCTGTCCCAGACGAGCGCCGCGTCCTTGGGCCGTCGCCGCCCGCTTCAGCGTAAGCGCCAGGAATCCCTTGAGATAGGGGGAGTGTTCTTTCCAGTGCTTGAACGAGAAATCGAGCATCTCGCTTCCGTTCCGCGTCCGTGAAGACGCCGCCCGTCCAGGACGCGTCGGGGAAGTTGCAGAGCGTGTAGTTGAGGAAGGTGACGAACTCCCAGCCCGTGTCGTGGGCCATGAGCATCGCTTCACGATCTCGTCGAGGTAGTGGCGGTGGAGGTAGCCGAACGCCCGGACCACCGGCGTCCTTGGGCACGTCGACGCCGAACTCGAGCGCCTTGGAGAAGCCGTGGACGATGTAGAGCGTCATGTAGGGCGACGGCGGCCCGCCCGGCCACCAGGGGAAGGCGCCGAGCGAGGTCTGGGCCTTGAGGAGCTTGGCCAGCGACGCCTCGCGCTGGGCCCTGGCCACGCGCGGGTCGAGCACCTTCTCCATGCCGAAGCCCGCGTCCTTGCCGCCCTGCGCCGTGTCGAGCCAGGGCGTTTCTTCGAGGCGCCATCTTCCGGTTCGGGTCGGCCGCGTCGAACGTCTCGTAGACGCGTCTCCCGCTTGCTCAGCTCCTGGGCCATGCGCGCGACCTGAGGGATACTTGTCGTAGAGGCTCGTCAGGATGCCCGTCGACAGGAAGCGGTTGAGCGTCTGCTCCGTGCATTCGTAGGGATAGTTGACGAGGTAGGGGAGGGCCTCGAGGAGCCCGTAGAAGAGCTGGGCGTCGACGGTGACGACGAGCTGTTCGTTGATGCGCGTCGGGATCGTCGGTCTTCGCCAGGTCGTCGAAGCGGCAGCTCGCGCGTCTTGCCCTTCCTTGAGCGTCGCGAACCGCGACTGGACGAGGTGCATCCGTCCCGGCAGGACCGGGAGCGGCCGAAGCTCGCCGTCGGAGAAGGCGCCCGCCTTGGCCGTGACCTTGAAGGCCACGGTGCCGACCCGCGCCGGCGCCGCCAGCGGGAAGACGACCGGCGCGCCGCCGCCCGGCCTCGACCGTGAACGGCCGCGGCCGGGACGCTCGCCGGGAGCCCGAACGCCGGGGCCAGGTTCTCGCCCGTCAGCGGGATCGGTGATCTCGAGCGGACACGTCGCCCGAGAGCGTCCGTCGTCGCCGGCGTTGTTGACCACGACCCTGAGCTCGGCCCTGTCGCCCTCGCGGAAGAAGCGCGGCAGGTAGGGCCGGACCATGAGGTCCTTGACGCGTGCGGGCCTCCTTCTCGAGCGTGCCCGCCCGCGAGGTCCCGGGTCACGCCGTGGACGAAGACGCGCCAGCCCGTGACGGAATCGGGCACGGTGAACTCGATCGTCGCCGTCCCGTCCGCGCCCGGTCAGGAGATGCGGCTGCCAGAAGGCGGTCTCGGAGAAGTTCGAGCGCAGCGGGCACGGCCGCTTCGGCGGCCTCCGGGGCCTCGCCCGCATCGTCCTTTTCCCTGGCTGCGTCCTTGTCCTTCGGCCTCCTCCTTGACGCCCTTGGCGGCCATGCTCGTTTCGGGCGGCCATCGGGCATGGCGACCCGGTCCTCCCGAGGACGCCGCCGACGATCGCCGCCCTCGCGCCGGCCCGGGCCTCCGATGCCGTACCCGCCGAGCGTCACGAGCTCGTCGGGCCTGGAACGTCGGGGTAAGCCGGGGACGTCGTGCCCAGCCGGGTCCTCCGAATAGGCCTGGGCGCCAGGCCGAGGGTCGGGTCCCACCCGACCGTCCCCGTCCGGTCGGGATAGAGCCCCGACACGCGCGGCGGCCGTGCGGGGCGAAGAGGTCGAGGCTCCGGTCGTACATGTAGGCCAGGAGCTCGGCGGCGCCCTTCGACGGCCGGCTTCCCGCCCGGGGTCTTGACCGTGACGCGCCAGGTCTCGCGGCCGCCCGGCGCGAGCTTGTCCCGGAACGAGGAGAACGAGAGGCCCAGCTCCTTGTTGTCCCAGGGGACGAAGACCTAGGCCTCTTCGGCTCATGAACTGATGGTCCCTGAGCAGCCGTGACGCGCGCGCCGAAGCCGCCCCGCAGGTCCTCGGTGACCGGGATCTCCAGGAGGCCGCCGTCCTTCCCGGCCTCGATCCAGCGGCGCTCCCAGAGTCTCGCCGCCCCGGAACGTCTCGAAGAGCATGGGCTGGTCCGCTCCAGCCGCTGTGGAGGAGGAGCCGGGCGGTCCCGCCGACCGGGACCGAAGACGGTTTCCGCGACGAGGAGAAGCGGCAGGCGCGCCGACGGCTTTTCGGCCCGACGACAAGAAAGTCCAGGCTGTCACGGCAGACGGCGCCGAAATCGTCCTTCGTTTCGTAGATGCAGGCGATAGGCTCCGGCCTCGAGCGCCGGAACGGACACGGCGCCCCGGCCGTCGGCGTCGTGCTCGACCGCTCCCCGGGCGGCCTCGGCGCCTTCCTTCCAGAGGCGGAGGATGGTCTCCGGGGCCGGGCACGGCTCCCATCGCGGCCGCAGGCGGTCGCCCGCGGTCCGGAACGCCTCGCGCCCTTCCTGTTCCGGCGGATCGGGAAGGGGCTGGTCGGCCGGAAGGAGCGTCGTCTCGGGCTGGACGAAGCCGGACGACGCGCCACGATCCCTTTCCCGGCCTTGGGCGTGCCGTTGAGGTCGGCGCGCGTGATCGTGAACGCGCCGGTCGGACGCCCGCTCTGACGAAGCCGTTCGCGGCGGCGATCGCCGCTTCGACGCTGACGAAGCCGAGCCGGAAGGAGCGCGACGCCGAGCGGGTTTCGCCGCCCTCGTCGGTGACGTCGACGGAGAGCGTATAGCGGTAGGACAGGCCCGAACCCGGCGCCGCCTTCGCGCTCGTCCACGCGCGGCGTGAACGTCGACTTCGACGGTCCCGTCCTCGCGGAGCGGGACCCTGCCGCCCGGCGACGACCTGGCGCTTCGGCCGCCGCCGTGTCCCACCACCACCAGCGCGGATAGACCGGCTCGCGCTTGACCTGCCAGACGGCCGCTGCCCGAGGCCACGGGGAGCCCGAAATAATAGCGGGCCTCGCCCTTGAGCGTCGCGGGGCGGTTCAGGCGCAGGGGCTTCTCCGGGTCCTTGACCGTGACCTCGAAGGTCGGCCGCTTGTATTCCTCGACCCGGACCTGGGCGTAGCCGTCGGGCGAGGTCCGCAGGCGCCAGGCGCCGAGGGGCCGTCCGGCGGCCGGGATGATGAACTCGCCGCTCGCCGTCCCGAAGGCGTTCAGTAGCGACAGGTCGCCTCGGCCACGCGCTGGCCGTTGATGTCCTCGAGCCAGATCGACGCGCCGGCGTTCGCCGCCGGCCGGAGCTTGCCGAGGTCGCGGCGGCCCCGGAAGGCCAGGATCTTCCAGAAGAGCTTCTGGCCGGGCCGATAGATGCTCCGGTCGGTGTAGATGAGCGCGGCGCTCGTCTCGGACGGCTTCGACCCGGCATAGAGATAGAGGTAGTCCGGGTCGAAGGCCAGGTCCCGGCCCTTGCTCGCGAGGAGAAAGTAGGGCCCCTGCCTTTCGGAACGCGGCGCGAACCAGACCCGCCCCTCCGCGTCCGTCGATCTTGGATTCGACCCGGGTGTGGCCCTTCTGCCAGTCGAAGGCGTAGAGGTCGACGGAGGCGCCCGCGACGGGCCGGCCCGTCCCGCCGGCAAGGACGATCGCCTCCGTGTTCCCGTCTCCGGCGGCGCGCCTCAGCATGACCAGGTCCCCGACGACGACGTTGAGCGCCCGGATGCTGTTCGCGTTCCGGGCGAAATCGTCGCGGGCCGAGGCGACCGATGAGATAGAGCCCCGGGGCGAGGCCGGCCGGCAGTTCAACATAGGTCCGGTGGTCGCGGAAATCGGGCGTGGCCGGCAGGTCGAGCTTCCAGGCCGCGGCCGGGCGGCTCTTTTCGAGGATGCCCCGGGCTTCGTCCCATTGCGGGAAGAGGTTGTAGTCCTTCGAGGTCCGGATGAGCGCCTCGAGGTCGACGGGATAGGCCCGGAGGAATACGGCCGCGAGGTTCCGGTGCGTGAAGCGGACGGAGCGGCGCCCGGGCGCGTCCGCGGCCATCATCTCGACGGAGAAATCGGGGGCCTCGATGCTCTTGACGACATGGAGGCACCGACGGCCGCCGGGGGAGTTCGGGTAGGCGTTCGGCCCCTTCGAGGGCGATCTTGCGGGCGCGGACGAGGGCGTCGGGAGCGTCCTCGGCCCGGGTGAATTCGGCGAGGAGCGCCTGGCCGGATGCCCACCAGGGATACTTGCGGGCGGAGGCGAGGGAATCGGCGAGCCGGGCCCGGATGAGGGCCCGGTCGTCCTCCTTGGAGAACGACGCCTGGAGGGCCGCGAAGAGCTCGAGGCGCGCCTCGAGGGCGCCCTCGGGACGTCCGGCGGACCGGCGGCACCAGGCCTCGTGCTCGGCGAGCAGGGCCCGGAGCTTCTCGAGCGGATGGGCGTCGGCGGATTCGAGGACGGCGGCGGCCTTCCCGGCGTCGGAGGGCTCGGGGGAGGCCAGGCGCTCGAGGTCGAGGAGCCAGGTCTCGTTCGACTGGCGCGGGGTCCAGGAGCTCGTGTCGGTGAGGAACCGGGCCATGAGATAGACGACGGAATCCCGGAGCGTGTCGCGGATCCCGGCCGGATAGTCTCCCGGGTCCCAGATATCGGGGAAGTCCTTGGCCTTGAGGGCTGCGAGGCTTTCCCGGTCTTTCCAGACGCGGATCAAGGCGCTCCAGGCCTCCTCGTTGATCTGGTCCGTGGTCCAGGCCTTGAGATCGACGGGGCCCGCGGACTCGACGCGCTCGCGACTGCCGATCTCCCAGGAATAGCCGGCGCGATAGGTCGCCAGGGAACCGGCGTAGAAGAGGTCCAGCATGGCTCGCGGGACGGTTGAGTTCGGCCACGGCTCTTCCTTGAGGAACCGGACGGCGGTTTCGTAGCCGTGAAGGGCCGTCCGGAGCTGGACCTCCCGGATGAGGGCCCAGGCCCAGAGCTTCTCGTCGCCGGCGCGCCGGGCCTCGCCGCGGATGCGGGCGGCTTCCTTGGCGGCCTCCTCGTATTTCTGCTCGTCGATGAGCCGGTCGAGGAGCTTGCGGTTCACGTCCTGCCCCGACCGGTCAGGGGATGCGACGAAGATGCCGGGACCTTCGGGCGATGGGCCCGTTCCGGAGCGGGACAGCGCTGCGCCGCCAAGGAGGAGCGCGACGGCGAGGGCGGCGAAACCGCCGAGGCCGAGGGGCAGGGCCCGGAGCTTTCGGGAGCCGCCGCGGTAATGAGTCTTCTTCCCGTTTTCCATGTCATCCTCCCGGCGGACCGGTCCGCCCCCGGATTGGTACCCGCCCTGCATAGGTGAAGAACAGGGCTATTCTGCGATTCGTTCCCCAGAAGATCCACCCTTTCATCTATATATCAAATGGCGGAAAAGTGTGTCAATCGCGCCCGGTTTTCCCGGCCCCTCTTTCCTGTGACTCCCCGCCGGGGATTTTGATATAATCGGGAAACCGTGGAAGACATTTCCAAAGGGGTGCGGTCCTTCACCGTCGGCACCGCCCTGAGCCGGGTCATGGGCCTGGTGCGGGAGTCGGTCTTCGCCCACCTCTTCGGGGTCGGCGCGGCGACCGACGCCTTCAACGTCGCCTTTCGCATCCCCAATCTCCTCCGCGACCTTTTCGCCGAGACCGCCCTCTCGGCCGCGTTCGTCCCGGTCCTGACGGAAGAAAAAGCCAAGGGGAAGGACGCGGAGAACCGGCTGGCCTCGAACATCTTCAACGTCCTGTTCGTCGTGACCGGGCTCGTTTCGGTCGCGGGCCTGCTCCTGGCTCCGCTCCTGGCCAGGGGGATCGCCTTCGGCTTCGGGAAGGTCCCCGGGAAGATCGACCTCACGGCCCAGCTCACGTCCGTCCTCTTCCCGTTCCTGTTGTTCGTCAGCCTCGGCGCCTGGGCCATGAGCTATCTGAACACGGAGAAGTCGTTCTTCCTGCCGTCCGTCGCTCCGGCCCTGTTCAACCTGTTCTCCATCCTCTTCCCCCTCCTGACCTACGGCTGGTACGTCGCCCGCGGCAAGGAACCCATCTTCGGCATGGCCGTCGGGGTGCTCATCGGCGGTCTGATGCAGTTCCTGGTCCAGGTCCCTCTCCTCCGAAAGAAGGGTTTCCGCTACAGCCCCATCCTCAGCTTCCGGGACCCCGGGTTCCGCAGGATAATGGCCTTGTTCATTCCCGTCGCCATCGGGCTGGCCGGGACCCGGATCAACGTCCTCGTCAACACGATCCTGGTCACGCCGCTGGCCCAGGGCAGCGTGAGCTGGCTGAATTACGCCTTTCGGATCATGCACCTCCCGCTCGGTCTCTTCGGCATCGCGGTCGGGACCGTGGCCCTGCCGTCGCTCTCGAGGCTCGTCCTCGATAAGGACATCGCCGCCGTCCGGTCGACGCTCGAGGATTCCCTGAAGATGGTCCTCTTCCTGACGGTGCCGACCTCCGTCCTCATCGCGTTCCTCTCCCGGCCGATCACCCGGGTCATCTACCAGCGCGGCCATTTCACGGCCGAGGACACGGCGGCCACGGCGGCGGCCCTCGTCCTCTACACGCTGGGCATTCCCTTCATGGCGGCCCTGAGGAACGTGGCGTCGGTGTTCTACGCGTTCAAGGACGCCAAGACGCCGATGTACGCGAGCTTCGCCTCGATCGGCCTCAACATCGTCCTCAACCTGAGCCTGATGTGGGTCATGGGCTTCCTGGCCTTCCCGCTGTCGACCGCCCTGGCCGCCGTCCTCAACGTGGCGATCCTCATCGTCCTCCTGCCCGGGAAGATCGGGAAGATCGATATGCGGCCGATGGGCTCCTATTTCCTGGCCATCGCCGCGGCCTCGGCCGCGGGAGGGGCGGCGGGCTGGTTCGCCAACGGGTTCATCCTCGCCCGGCTCGGGCCTTCGTTTCTCGCGGCGCTGGCGAGCGTCGCCGCGAGCGGGCTCCTCGGCTTGAGTATCTTCTATGGAGCCTCGCGCATCCTCGGCATCACCGAGACGCGCGACTTCCTCCGCCGCTTCCTCCGCGGCTCCCGGAGAGATTAGATCGGCCGTCGATATTCCATTGAACGGACTGATCGAAAAATGAGAAGGGAGAGGAATATGATATCCAAAGCTATGGACAGGACCGTGATCTTCTTGTGTGCCATGGCCTTGGTCAGCGTCGGCCTCTTTTCGGAGAACGATCAGACCAAAAGAAAAAAGGGGTTCCTGAGCTTCTCTTTTTCAGGCGGCATCTCGACTCTCGGTGATGGGGACATCAATAAGGAGATCGAAGATAAAGTCAGGTTTTACCGCACATTGAGCTCGGATCCGGCCTATACGTTGCATGGGGGGGAATGGAAGCCCCTCAAGATCATGCCGGATCTTCGAGCGGAGCTTATCTTCAACCTGAGCCGGAACTTGGGGATAGGCCTCGGCGTGGAGTCCCTGTCAAAACAAAGTGTGGGAAACCTGGGGTATAGCTCTTATCAGGGGGTGGATTACGGTTCCTTCTACAGCGTCGCCAGTTATCAATATCCCACCGATCAATATACATATAAGCTTTCCGCTTTGGCCACATCCGTGAACATCCATCTGAATGTTCCCATCAGCCGAGCGCTGGCGATCTTCGCTAATGGAGGATGGGCCTATTATCGGGGCAAGTTGTTCTATCGCAACCATTCGTTGTCGCAGGTGATACGGTCGACGGATTATTACGCCGATTGGAGGGAGGATTCCGAATATAACTATAGCATTGACAGCGATTACCGATTCAACGCGAATTCCCGCAGCCGCGGGTTTCATGGCGGCCTCGGGATCGAGATCGGGATATCGAAGAATCTGGGCCTCGTTGTCGAAGGCCGATATAGGTCTGCCAATTTCGCAGATTGGAAGGCGAAAGCCGAATCCAGTTACATTCGACGCGGCACGGTGACTTACCAATTCCGCGGGACCCAAGATTTTTCGTGGGACTCAAGCTACTCCTGGGAAGGCGATCTCTGGCACTATGGAACCGACGAGGGCACCAACTACCTTCACAATGTCAATTCCCAGGTCCCCATAATATCCCCGGAAGAGGGAGGGCTCAATGTCCATAAGACCGAGGTCAGCCTCAATGGGTTTTCGATCCGGGTGGGATTGAGGTTCAATCTCGGGGCCAAGGATATCGCTTACGCCGCTCCCGAACGGACGAAGCCGGACTGAAGAAGGCGATCCTGTCGAGGATAAGCCCGGAGTCACGTGATAGCCATCACGACGCTAAGAGCACTTGTTCCAGCCGCAGTTGGGGCAGGTCGGGCATTTCTCGTCGGGCAGGGTCGCGCCGCACATCTTGCAGATGTTCTTGAAGAAGTCCTTGGGGTTCGTCCTTGACCTCGCCGAGGTGGCGCTCGAGGACCTTGGCGATGGCGTCGGGGATGGACTGGACGAGCCCGCCCTCGGTGAAGATGGGCTCGGCGCCGCCGATGCCCTTGAGCTGGTAGATGACCTCCTGCGGCTCGACGCCGCTGCGGAGGGCCAGCGAGATGAGGCGGCCGAGGGCCTCGGCGTCGGCCATGGTCGAGTAGCCGCTCTTGCCGATGCAGGCGAAGACCTCGAAGGGCTTCTGGTTGTAGAAGGAGATCGTCACGTAGAGGTTGCCGAAGCCGGTCTTGATCTTGTCGGTGATCGAGGGCAGGGAGTCCGGCCGCTCCTTGGGCATGCGCGGCTCCTCGGCGCCGGCCTTGTACAGGACCTGCTCGGCCTGGCAGCCGTCGCGGTAGATGGTGATGCCCTTGGTGCCCAGGTCGTAGGCCAGGAGGTAGGCCTTCTCGATGTCGTCCTCGCGTCGCGTCGTGGGGGAGGTTGATCGTCTTGGAGACGGAGTTGTCGACGTGCTTCTGGAAGGCCGCCTGCATCCGGATGTGCCCCTCGGGCGCGATCTCGTGGGCCGTGACGAAATAGTCGGGCAGGGGCGCGTCGGGGTTCTTCTCCTTCCACTCCTCGTAGAGCGGGTGGACGTCCTTGAGCTCGCCGTCGAGGATCTTCGAGGTGAACTCGAAGGCGAAGACGGGCTCGATCGACGAGGAACAGCCGGCGATGCGGGAGATCGTCCCGGTCGGGGCGATGGTCAGGACCGTGGCGTTCCGCATCTTGCCGCCCTTGTAGACCGACTTGTCGATGTTCGGGAAGCTGCCCCGTTCGGCGGCCAGCTCGCGGCGAGGCCGCCGTCGGCCTCGTTCCTCAGGAAGGCGACGAGCTTGTCGGCGAAGGCCAGGGCCTCGGGCGAGTCGTAGCGGATCCTTCATGCAGGAGGAGCAGGTCGGCCCAGCCCATGACGCCCGAGGCCGATGCGGCGGTTGGACCGGGTCATCTCGTCGATCTGGGGCAGGGGGTACTTGTTGACGTCGATGACGTCGTCGAGGAAGCGGACGGCGAGTCGCGATGACCGCGGCGAACCGGTCCCAGTCGAAGCGGTCCTGGGCCTTGCGGGATCGAAGAAGTTCGCGACGTTGATCGAGCCGAGGTTGCAGGACTCGTAGTCGTGGAGGGGCTGTTCGCCGCAGGGGTTCGTCGCCCGGATGGGGCCGAGGCCCTGCGGTCGGGTTGCGCCGGTTGATCCGGTCGATGAAGATGAGGCCCGGGTCGCCGACGGCCCAGGCCGACTCGACGATGAGCTGGAAGATCTTGCGGGCGTTCTTCGGCCCGTCCTTCCGTGCCGTGGTACGGGTCGACGGAGGTCGTATGCGGCGCCGGCCTTCGAGGGCGCGCCATGAAGTCGTCGGTGACGGCGACGGAGATGTTGAAGTTGGACGAGGCTCCTGTCGTCGCTTCATCTGGATGAACTCCTCGATGTCCGGGTGGTCGACCCGCAGGATGCCCATGTTGGCGCCGCGCCGGGTGCCGCCCTGCTTGACGGCCTCGGTCGCGGCGTCGATGACCCTGAGGAAGGAGACCGGGCCCGAGGCGATGCCCTGGGTCTTGCGGACGAAGCTGCCCTTGGGCCGGAGGCGGCTGAAGTCGAAGCCGGTGCCGCCGCCCTCCTTGTGGACGAGGGCCGCGTTCTTGACGGTGTCGAAGATCGAGTCCAGCGAGTCCTCGATGGGCAGGACGAAGCAGGCGCTGAGGCACATGTCGCGGCCGGCGCCGGTCAGGGTCGGGCTGTTGGGGAGGAAGTCGCGGTCCATCATGACCCGGAAGAAGGCTTCGGCCCAGCGCTCCCGGTCGGCCGCGCCCTTCTCGGCCGCGGCGACGAATCCGGCGACGCGCCGGAAGAGGTCGGCCGGGGACTTGTCGAGGAACTCGCCCTTGTCGTTTTTCAGGAAATAGCGGGCTTTCAGGATGCGAATGGCGTTGGGGGAGAATCCGTGATCTTCGTGCGTCCGGGACACCATATCTGACTCCTTCTTCGGGGATGACCCTATTATATAGTATTTTTATAGGAATCGTAGAGGGCTGGGGCCGGTCCGGCCGTCCTCCTGCCCGGCGGACGGCCGGCGGCGCCTTTTATCGATGGAAGGTCTTTTCGAAAATATTGTTCCGGTGATCGATATCCTTGATATGAGCCCGAGCGTCGGAACCCTTTTTGAGAATGACTCCGAGGGAAACTTTGTGCTCGGTCTGGTTTTTCAACCCATCCCGCTTCCTGGAAAGCGTATAGAGACGCCGTCCGGGGACGACGAAGGCTTTGACCTCCCAGACCGGAGTGCCGGCCAGTACGTTCGTATGGGCATCGAATACGATGAATTTGGTCGTATGACCCGAAATTGCCGTCGATCCGGATATCGGTTCGCAGGATCCCGGTGTTCCAGTCCAGCGTCGCGCCCGTTATCATGACGTCATAGCTGTTGTTCAGGGCCATGGCTTTCAGATTGTATGATTTGGAATCGCTGGCCATACCGTTGACCTTGTTCTCGTTGATCTTCACGGTGACAAGGTTGCCGATCGTCCAGTCGTAGTCGAAGAGTCCGCTCGATTGGTACTTGATCTCGCACCCATAAAACGTCGGGACCTCCCATCCGGGCGGAGCTTGAAAGGCGGGGAAGATAAGATTGCCCCGGGCGACTTCCCTGTTATCGATGAGCACCCGGAAATCGGGCTTCACCGGCATCTCGGAGCTCTTGGGCAGAGGGCCCGTTCCGGAGTTCTTATAGCCGAACGTGATCACGAACCCATCGTCGTTAGCCGTCAGCTTAGCGTCGGATATGGACAGGGCAGGCAATTTTAGGAAGCTCGGAGGCCGCTCCGTTTTGGTAATGGGCACGCGGCCGACGGCGCCGATCTTTATGTTGGGGCTCACGCCGAGCGGATTGCCATCGACCGACCTGATCAATAATTTATACTCTGTAGAAATCACATTCAAGGGAATCGTCCACGAATATGAGCCGTCGTTGTCGGTTGAATCAGCGGGGAAATAGAGAGGCCCGCCCTGATTCGGCCAGAGTGTGATGCGTACGTCATTGGCCATCGGGCCTGTATGCGTCCATTGGATAAGGTGGGTTTCGCCGGGGTTCCAGGTCACGTCATGACTCGGCTCGGTCACGGTGATCTTCGCGTTGCCGATGTCGAACGCGTCACTGATGCCGATGATATCGGCGCCGATCGTCTTCACCCGGACCTTGTACCTTCCCGGCGCGAGGGATTCGGGAACAACCCAATGGCGCAGGCCGTTATTGGGCGCATTATCCACGATGTCCATGATGAAGGTCGTCCCCTGCCAGAGCATGATTTTGACGAAGGGTTGCGTCACGCCTGTCGAAGTCCATTTTATGTTCCATGATTCTCCGATATTCCAGCTCGAGCTGGACGAAGGGTGGGTCACTTTGATCTCCTGGGCCAATCCGATTCCGCCCAGGACGAACAGAAAGGCGACTAGGAGGCAGACAGATCTTTTCATGCTTTTTTCCTCCGATCGAAAGGTGTGCGCACTCACCCGATTGCCGATCTTGATTCAAGTTTAGCCCCCGGCTTCGAATGATGTCAATGGCTTGGAGGGGCATACGTGAACCGAAACCCCTTGTGGACGCACCCCTTCCGCCATGTATAATGGACGGCCGAGTGGCAATTTAATGACCGAGCCGACACCGACCCGCGACGACGACCTCAAGCGCGCCGCGCTCGTCGTCTCCATCCTGGCCGGCTTCCTGACGCCCTTCATGGGCTCGGCCGTCAACGTCGCCCTGCCCGCCATCGCGGCCGAGTTCTCCCTGAAGGCCGTGACCCTGGGCTGGGTGGCGACGGCCTACCTCCTCGCCGCGGCGATCTTCCTGGTTCCCATCGGCCGGCTGGCAGATATCCGGGGCCGGAAAAAGATATTCCTTCTGGGCGTCTCGCTCTTCACGCTCGCGTCCGTTCTCGCGGCGACGGCCCCGTCCGCCGCCGCCCTCATCGCGTTCCGGGCCCTGCAGGGCCTCGGCGGGGCGATGATCTTCGGGACGAGCATGGCCATCCTGACCTGCGTCTATCCCCAGGGCGAGAGGGGGAGGGCCATCGGGATCAGCACGGCGGCGGTCTACCTGGGGCTCTCCCTGGGGCCCGTCCTCGGCGGCTTCCTTGTCCATCGCTTCGGCTGGCGGAGCGTTTTCGTCGCCGTGGTCCCGGTCGGCCTGGCCGGCGTCATCCTCACTCTGGTCCGGCTCCGCGGAGAGTGGGACGAGGCCCGGGGGGAAAAGTTCGATGCGGCCGGGTCGGCGGTTTTCGGCGTGGGCTTGGCCGCGCTCATGTACGGATTCTCCAGGCTCCCCTCTGACCTCGGCGTCGGCCTGGTCGCCGCCGGGCTGGCCCTGCTCGGGGCCTTCGTCCTGTGGGAGAAGCGGGTGTCCGCTCCGGTCCTGGACGTCCGCCTCTTCCGGGCGAACAGGGTCTTCGCCTTCTCCAATGCCGCCGCCCTCATCAATTACAGCGCGACTTCGGCCGTCTCCTTCCTCCTGAGCCTCTACCTCCAATACGTCAAGGGCCTGCCTCCCCAGAAGGCCGGGCTCGTCCTCGTCGCCCAGCCGGTGGTCATGGCCCTGTTCTCGCCGCTGGCCGGGAAGGCCTCGGACCGGATCGAGCCGCGCATCGTCGCCTCGGCCGGGATGGCGTTCTCGAGCGCGGGCCTCTTCGCCCTTGTCTTCCTCGGCCCGGCGACGCCCATCGGCTTCATCACGGCCGCCCTCATCGGCTTGGGATTCGGGTTCGCCCTGTTCTCCTCGCCCAACACGAACGCGGTGATGTGCTCGGTCGAACGGCGGGCCTACGGGGTGGCGGCTTCGACCCTGGGGACGATGAGGCTCACCGGGCAGATGCTCAGCCTGGGCATCTCGGTCCTCATCATCGCGCTTTTCGTCGGCAACGTCCGGATCGGCGCCGCGAACCTCCCCCTCTTCCTGAAGAGCGCCCGTACCGCCTTTGCCGTCTTCGGCGCCCTCTGCGTCCTCGGCGTGTTCGCTTCGCTGGCCCGGGGCAACCGGGCGCCCAAGGCCGGGAGCTGATGGCTTGCGGCCGCCCGGGCTTTCCAATACAATGAAAAGGCCATTTTTATCATAAGGAGTCAGAACATGGGTGTTACGAGAAAGGATTTCCTGAAGATGTTCGGACTGGGCGTCGCCTCGGCCGGATTCTTCCAAAAGAGCGGCCTGGCCGCGGAAAAGGCCGAGCCGGCCCGCGCCGCCGTCGGGACGATGAAGATCAAGGCGATCGAGATCTTCAAGTTCGACCTCCAGCTGACGTCGCCATTTCGCATCTCCCTGGGGACTTTGAACGCCGCCAACGACGTCCTGATCAAGGTCTACACCGACACCGGGCTGGTCGGATTCGGCGAGGCCTGCCCCTTCCCCCCCATCACCGGGGAGACGCAGGACACGAACCTGAGCATGGCCCGGAGCATCCGCGACATGCTCATCGGCCGGAATCCCCTGGCCATCGAGAGCCTCGTGGCCGAGATGGGCCCGATGGCCCATTCGAACCCCAGCGTCGTCGCGGCCTACGACATGGCCATGTTCGACATCCTGGGCAAGGCCGCCGGCCTGCCGGTCTTCCGGCTCCTCGGCGGGGACAAGACGTCCTTCGAGACCGACATCACGACGGGCATCGACACGCCCGAGGCCATGGCGTCCGAGGCGAAGAAGCACGCGGATAACGGCTACAAGAACCTCAAGGTGAAGGTCGGACTGGATCCCGACGAGGACATCGCCCGGATCAAGGCCGTCCGCGAGGCCATCGGCCCCGACATCCGCCTCCGGATCGACGCCAACCAGGGCTGGTCGGTCCCCCAGGCCATCTACGCTCTCAAGCGAATGGATGCGTACAGGATCCAGCTCGTCGAACAGCCCGTCGTCGCCTGGGACACGGCCGGGCTCAAAGCCGTCCGGGCGGAAAGCCCCATCCCGATCATGGCCGACGAGGCCCTCTTCCTCCCGGCCGACGCCATCAAGCTCATCAGGGCCGACGCCTGCGACACCTTCAACATCAAGCTCATGAAGGCCGGCGGCATCCTGAACTCCGTCCGGATCGCCCACATCGCCGACGCGGCCAATATCCGCTGTATGGTCGGCTGTATGCTGGATTCCAAGATCGCCCTGACGGCCGCCGCCCACGTCGTCGCTTCCCAGAAGAACATCATCTATGCCGACCTCGACGGCAATGCGGACCACGTCATCGACCCCATCGTCGGCGGGATGACCGTCAAGAGCGGTGTGATCAGCCTCCCGGAAACGCCCGGCCTCGGCGTCGACGTCGACCCGGCGTTCCTGAAGAAGCTCGCCAAGGTCTGAAGCCGGGCTTCGACCTCGAACGAACACTCAAGGGGCCCCGCGGGGCCCCTTTTTTGCGCGGCGGGAGCGATCATGGGTCCGCCGCGGGCCGCAGCCTGCGGCTATTGATATTTGATCTTGGTGATCACGATCTGAGGCTGCGTGATGAGGCAGCGGGCCTCGACGTTGTCGTGGTTGTAGCTCTCGTTGCCCCCCCTGATGATGAGGCCGTGATTCGGGGCTTGTCCGGTGCACCACGCTTGGACCACCGCCGTCACGTCGACCTCGATGGTTTGGCCGAACTCCCAGGCGCCGATGGTCGCCACCGTCGTGGCCGGGACGCTGAACGCGTCGCCCGGGGCGTCGCGCCGCTGGATATACAGAACCTGCTTCGTCCCGTGATCGACGGAGAAACGGAGCGAGGCCTTCGTCACTTCGAATCCCTTATAGATGCCCGACGGATCGACGATCGTCCGGTACACGTGGCCGACGTAGGTCCAGCACGGCCCGAACGGATCATCCAAGCCATTGTCCCAGCCCACCGCCCAATAACCGGCGGGAGGCATGTTCGCGCCCTGCCCCATCGTGTTCAGGCATCCGGGCCATTTCGATTCGCCCGTCTGGAGGAAGGCCACCGTGTGGGCTCCGGTGAAGATCTCGGTCTCGGGCACGGCCTGAAGAGGGGTGATGTGGAAGACCCCGCTCCAGCCGATCTGCTTCTCGTCCGGCGTGGCGACGCGGATGATATAGTCCTTGCCCGCTGCATAGCGGGCGTTGAAGATAACGGCCTCGTATTTCCCCGTGTTATCCCGGAGGGAGCTGGCCGCGGTGCCGATCGGCCCGATCTTGGTCTTCTTGTCGGGGGCGAAGACGTCCAGGGCGACCTGAGGGTACGTCGCGATCTTGGACTTGTCCCAGATGATCAGGAGCTCCTCTCCCGGCTTGAAGGCCAGCCCCGCGCCGGGACTCGAGACCGGGATCGCGCCGATCTGCGCGAGACCCAAGTTCTTCCCCAGGGCGGACTGGCTGATGAACGAGAGCGATTCGAGGGTGAACGTACCGGCGCTCTTCGCGCCCGGGAACTGGTTGTTCATATCCCGGACCCTGATCGCATATCCTTTCCCCGCCGTCGCCGTCCCCCCGATATAGTCGCCGGCCTTGGCCCAGCTCCATGTCCCCTGGGTGATCGGGACCTTTACGGCGACGTCCTCGACCTTTTTCCCGTTGAGGAGCAGGGTCAGCCGGGCCAGCGTGCCCGCAGGGAACCCTTTGGCGGTCCACGTGATGGTTTTCGAGCTTCCCAGTAACCAAGTCTCGCCGCCCTGGGGCGACGTGACCTGGATGGCCTGGGACCAGACGAGGGCGGAAACGCAAAAGAGAATGGACAGACCGACGATCGTTCTTTTCATACGGAACTCCCTCCTCCCCAATACATGGGAAATATGCTTGGCGGGATTATCTCATGGAGGCCGGTCCGCCGCAATCCCCTCCCGTACGGGCCGGGTTCCTTGACAAGGTCCTTCCTGCTTGTTACCTTAGCCTCGCCCGGAGGAACGGTGCGGGAGATATCTTCAGGAGGACTTCCATGAGGGTCGGGATCGCGGTCGCCAGGGGAGCCGTCGTCGCCCTCATCTGTTCGAGCCTCCTCTTCGGCGGTCCGGCCCAGAACGCCAAGCGGAAGAAGAAGGACAAGCCTCCGGAGAAGCCGAAGACCGAGGAGAAATCCGGGGAGACCAAGCTCTTCCAGCTCGACGAGATCGTCATAGACGTCATCGAGAAGGCCCGGGACGCCGAGGTCCCGAACATGACCGTGGTCAAGCCCGAGCTTTTCCCGCTCAGCATCGGAACGACGGTGGATACGGCCCTCGAGCGTCAGCCCGGCGTGGACGTCCAGCGCATCCAGGAAGTGGGCGCGGCCATGGACGACGACTCCATCAAGGTCCGCGGGCTCGGCGCCCGCCGGATCAAAGTCCTCCGGAACGGCCGGCCCCTCAACACCTCGGGCGCGGCGGGCGGCTACTTCATCGACTTCACGATGATGCCTCTGGCTGACGTGGACCGCATCGAGATCGTCAAGGGCGTCGGTGACCCCCGCTACGGCAACGTGCTCGGCGGCATCATCAACCTCGTCCCCCGGAGGCCGCCGACGGGCCGGCCGGTGACCGAGCTCCAGGCTTCGATGGCGAGCTACGGCACGGGCGGGGTCAACCTCTTCCACGCCTACAAGCCGGGCGCGCTCGAGTATGCCATCGCCGCGGGCTCGGCCTGGAGCGACGGGTACCTTCGGAACGGAAACATGGTCCAGGGGAACGCCGACCTCCGCCTCGGTTACGATCTCCCTGGCCGGGCTCGCCTCACGGCGGACATTTCCTTCATCCGGATCCGCAAGGGGTTCATCGTGGCCAACCGGGCGGTCCGGAGCCCGGAAAGCCCCGACTACGCCAAGCCCCTCGACCCGGAGTTCCGCGCCTCGGACGGAGAGTTCATGTACGGGGGGATGGGCGCCTACCCCGAGCCGGGAAGCCGCTGGAAGAAGTCCAAGTGGCTATTCAACCTCGGCTACGAGCAGGGCGTCGCGGACGCCGGGCTCCTGAGGGTCTCCCTCTGGAAAAACGTCGGGAACCGCGAGGCTTTCAACACCCGCGCCGCCCTCGACAGGACCTTCCACAAGCTTTTCCGCGACGACCGCTCGCAGGGATTCCTGGCGGAATACCGCCATGACCTCGGGACCCACGTCCTTTCGGCCGGGCTGGAGTACTCGCACCTCCAGGACGCCGGGGAGCGCAATTATTTCGACGATTTCCGGGAGACCTATAGCCTCGGCTCCTACGTCGAAGCGAAGAACCTGGAATTCTACGCGATGGACGACATCCATTTCGGGGACGGGACATGGTCCCTCACGCCGGGGGTCCGGTTCCTTTCCTATCGGGGGGTGGCGGGACCCTCGGGGCGCCTCGAAGGCATCCCGGACATCAAGCTGAGCGGGCCGGCGCCATCGATCAAGCTGGTCCGGAACGGCAAGGGGGGGAGCCAGTTCTACGTCAGCCTGGCCAGGGCCCTCCGCATGCCGTCCGCCCCGGAGCACTATTGGCATTACTCCATCGACGCCGGAGTTTACACGGGCGCCATCCCGCTCCGCGGCGAGGACGGTATCATGGCCCAGGCCGGATGGCGCGGCACCCTTCCGACCGGGACCAGGGTCGAGATCTCTCCCTATTACTACGACATCAGGCGCTATATCCAGTTCGACCTCATCAATTACGTCGCCTACAACATCGGCGAGGGACGCATCTACGGTTTCGAAGCGGAAGCGGTCCAGCCCCTCGGGCGCGGCTGGTCCTCGTTCGCGAACTATACGTTCCAGCGGAGCCGGACTTCCGGGGACACGTTCCGGAGCCTCTTCGTGGCCGCGACGGACCAGGGCTTCGATGAGATCCCCGGGCTCCCGAGGCACACGGCGAACGCCGGGCTCCGGTTCCGGACCCGCCGGAACGCGAGCCTCGCCGTGTTCGCCCAAGTCGTCTCGAAACAGAAGGTCGTCTATAACGACAACACGCTTTATAATACGGACCTCAGGATCCGGACCCAGGCCGGCTACGTCCGCGTGGACATCGAGGGGCGGCTCCCGATCTTCCGGCGTCTCGAGGCCGCGCTCTTCGTCCGGAACGTCCTGGACGAGGCTTATCAGGAGCGCTACGGCTTCCCGGCGGCCGGTCGAACGGTCGGGCTTTCGTTCACGTCGTCTTTTTGAAGAAAAGGAGAACGCCGATGAAACGAAGAGACTTCCTCAAGACGTGTGCGGCCGCTCCCGCAGCCGTCGGTGCGGTTTCCGGCCGGAGCGCCGGCAGCGCCCCCAAAAGGGATTTCGATCCCAGGGGCCTGCCGACTCGCCCCCTCGGAAGGACGGGTGTCGCCGTTCCGCTCATCGGATTCGGCGCCGGCAGCCGGTTCTGCGCCGTCTCCGACCCGGAAAAGAGCGCCGCCATCCTGACCTGCGCATTAGACAACGGGCTCTACTACTGGGACACGGCCCATGATTATGCCGACGGGAAGACGGTGAGCGAAGAGCGCCTGGGGCTCGTCCTCGAGAGCCGGAGGAACGAGGTCTTCCTGTCCACCAAAACCCATGCGCGGTCGTACGACGGAGCTATGCGCGACCTCGAAGAGAGCTTGAAGCGCCTCCGCACCGACCGGCTGGACGTCTGGAAGATCCATCAGGTCGAATCCCTCGAGGATGTCGAGGCTATCGGGGCCCCCGACGGCGTCCTCAAGGCCCTCTTCAAGGCCCGCGACGAAAAGGTCACCCGCTTCATCGGCTTCTCGGGCCACAAGTCCGCCGCGGCGATGGCCGCCATGGCCGAACGCCACGACCTCGACGCGATGCTCATCTCCCTCAACCATTACGAGGGAACCGAGGGGGACCTCGAGCGCGGGGCCATCCCGGCGGCGGCGCGGAAGGGGATGGGGGTCGACGTCATCAAGGTCATCCGGCCCAGGGAAACGGTGAAGGACGTCGCGCCGGAAACGCTGATCCGCTATGCCCTGAGCCTGCCCCACGTTTCGGCGGCCGTCATCGGGACCGACGGCGTCGAGATCGTGAAGAAGAATGTCGCGGTCGCGCGGGACTTCAGGCCCATGGACGCGGAGGAGATGAAGAAGGTCCGAGCCGGCCTGCAGCCGTTCTTCGGGAACGACGGCCTGCCCTGGGACCGCCCGGGATACAGCGACGGCGAAAGGGGATAAGGGGCCGGGGATGCCGAAGAAAGTCTCCTGGGGGATCTTGGGGTGTGCCGGGATCGCCGAGCGGGCCCTCATCCCGGCCATCCACGGAGCGAAGAACGGGCGGCTTTTGGGCATCGCCTCGCGCGACCCGCGCAAGGCGAAGGAATGGGCGGCGCGGTTCGATATCCCCAAGGCCTATGCGGGTTACGCGGCGCTCCTCGACGACCCCGACATCGACGCGGTCTACATCCCGCTCCCCAATCACCTCCACCGGGAATGGAGCGTACGGGCCGCCCGGGCGGGGAAGCATGTCCTCTGCGAAAAGCCGATGGCCATGAACGCCGCCGAGGTCCGGACGATGGCGGCCGCGGCTGCCGCGGCCGGCGTCCTCCTTATGGAGGCGTTCATGTACCGCTTCCATCCGCGGATGGAGCGGGCGCTCCGCCTCCTCGCCTCGGGCGCCGTCGGCGAGGTCCGGTCCGTCCGTTCCGTGTTCACGTTCCTGTTCGAGGCCGATCCCGGCGACTACCGCTGGAAGCCCGAGCATGGGGGCGGAGCCCTTTACGACATCGGCTGTTATCCCGTCAGCGCGGCCCGCCTTGTCTTCGGCGCCGAGCCCGTCTCGGTCTTCGCCCGGGCCCGCTTCCACCCGAAGCACGGCGTGGACGTCGAGGCCGAGCTCCTCCTTGAATTCCCGGGCGGAAGGTTCGCCTCGCTCACCGGCGGCTTCGAGTCCCAGTTCCGGAGCTATCTGGAGGTTGCCGGGAGCGCGGGTGTCCTGTCTCTCGAGCGGGCTTTCTCGGCCAAGCACTTCGATACGGAGATCCGGCTTGCTGCCGGCGACAGGGCGAGGACGGTTTCCTTCCCCGCCACGGACCAATACGCCCGGATGGTCGAGCATTTCGGGGATGCCGTCCGGCGCGGGCGCCCGCTCCGGTTCCCGCCGGCCGACGCCGTCGCGAACATGAGGACGATCGATGCCGCCTTCAGATCCATCCGGACCGGGCGGCCCGTTCGCCTCTAGCCTGTTCGTCGGGCGGCGCCCGTCAGGCGAAGAAATCGCCGGACAGCCGGCCGAGGCGCGCGATGTCGGAAACCCTGTCCCTGACGTCGAACGCGGAAGCACAGCGGACGGAGCAATCCGAGCAATCCCTGCAGGGGTCCTCGGGAAGCTTCAGCGAGGCGACGGTGTCGTGCGCGGCCTCGAGGTTCCTGTAGCCGTAGGCGTACATATAGCCGCGCATCAGGTCGGGGATTGGGAGACCCCGGGGGCACTGGGCGAGGCACGTCCCGCACTGCTGGCAATAGAGCCCGCCCGATTGCCGGCCCAGCCGCAGGTCCTTCTTCTCGTCCTCGGTCAGCGCGATGTCGGTCAGCACCGCCGCATCCGTCTTGAGCTGATCGTAGGTCGTGAAACCCGGGATGGCGGTCGTGACTTCGGGGTTCCCGAGGGCCCATTTGAGCGCGGCCGTCATGTTGATGGGGTTCTTCCGGTTCTTGTCCCAGAAGGCGCCGGCCTGGGTCTTCATCGCCACGATCCCCACTCCGGCCTGGGCGGCCTCGTGAATGGCCTTGTCGAGGTCGGCGAGGTTCTGCTTCCGGAAATTGTAGGCGGTGAGGACGACGTCGTAAGCCTTGGCTTCGATGGCCGCCCGGATGACCTCGGGCTCGTTGCCGTGGCATGAGACGCCGACGAAGCGGGCCTTGCCGCTCTTCTTGGCCGCCTCGATGTTGCGGAGGTTGAGCTCGGACATCACCTCTTTCCGCGAGCCGAGGCCGTGGACGTAGATGATGTCGACGTGGTCGAGCCCGAGGCGCTGGAGGCTCAGGTCGAGCAGGCCGGCGAAATTCTTGTCCTCCCAGACCTTGGTGGCGACGACGAACGATTCCCGGGGACGGCCCTTGAGGACCCGGCCGATCATCTCCTCGTTCCTCCCGCGCTGGTAGCCGTGGGCGGTGTCCAGGTGGACCATCCCGGCATCGAGGGCCCCCCGGACGAGGCCGTCGATGTCCGCGTTCATGACGCCCATGGACACGACGGGGAGCACGATCCCGGTCCTCCCGAGCTTGCGGGTGATGACCGGGCCCTTCCCGGCGGTCGCGGCCTGACGGCCGCTGGCCGAGGCGAAGGGCACGGCGGCGGCTCCCGCCCCCGCGAGGCCGATCAGCCCGCGTTTTGAGGAACGCCCTCCGGTCCAGTCCATGGGTCGTGGATTTCATGGCATATCTCCTTTTCCGCGTTCATCCATATATAGCGGCTCCCGGATGCTAAGTCAATATTCCCCCGGGCGGGACCGCTTGAAATCGCGGGCTGAACCCGATATATAGGACAGGTGAGGACGAAGGCATGAGCGAGGTCAATGCGTCGGCGCCGTCGCCGGTGCGGAAATGGGTCACGGCCGGCAGGCCCTGGGCTTTGCCGGCCTCGACCATGCCGGTCGTCTTCGGGACGTCTCTGGCCGTCGTCATGGGGGGAGCGCCCCTGGCCGCGTTCCGCTTTGTCCTGGCTTTTCTGGCCATGATGATCCTCCATTCGGCCGCCAACATGCTGAGCGACGTCTTCGATTTCCGGCGCGGGCTGGACACCGAGGTCACGCCGGTCAGCGGGGCCATCGTCCGCGGCTGGCTCCCGGCCCGGCAGGTCGCGGCCGGGTCGGCGGTCCTCTTCGCGGTCGGGATCGCCATCGGGCTCTGGCTGGCCAAGCTCACGGGGCCGGTCCTGCTCTATGTCGGGGCGGCCGGAGTCGCGGTCGGGGCTCTTTATACGTTTCTCAAGTCCCGGGCGCTCGGCGACCTCGCGGTCTTCCTGAATTTCGGCATCCTCGGCTCGCTCGGGGCGTGGGTCGTCCAGACGCGCTCCTTTTCCTGGCTGCCGGTCGTCTGGACCGTCCCCATGGCCATGCTCGTCGCCGCCATCCTTCACGCCAACAACTGGCGCGATTCCGTCTCCGACAGCGGGCTCAAGGTCTTCACGACGGCCTATCGGCTGGGGGACCGGGGCTCTCTCGTCTATTACGGACTGCTCCTCTTCGGTTCCATGGGGCTCGTCCTGTGCTTCATGATCCTGCCCCGGATAGCCGCGGTCCCCATCCCGGCCCTCCCTCCGACGTTCCTCGTCGTCCTCGCCGCCCTGCCCCGCGCCCTCGTCCTCTGGAAGAGAGCCGAGGCTGAGGCATGCGCCCGAAAAGCCGATGGACTTCATCATCCTTGACGGGGCGACGGCGTCCTATAACCTCCTCTTCGGGCTCCTCTGCACGGCGGCCCTCTGGCTTTACGCCGGCGCCAACGCCCTTGGAGTCCTCCGGTGAAGCGGCCGGGCCGCCTGCGGCCTTTTGTCCCCGTCGTCCTTGGCTTGACGCTCTTTCCCTTCCTGCTCCATTTCCGCAGGCTCGGGCCGCTCGATTTCTGGTGGGCGATGGGCCTTATCGTCGGCGCCCTCGTGGTGTCGGCGTTCGCGGCCGACGGGGCCTACGCGGCCCTTCTCCGTGAGGACGTCCGGACACGCCCGCTCCGGAAGGCCGCTCTCGGCGTCCTCTCGGCCGCCGCCCTCTATGGCGTTTTCTTTCTCGGCAATGCGCTCGTCCGCAGGTTCCTGCCGATGGGGGGCGAGGGCATCGGCGCCGTCTATGCGCTGAGAGCCGGAGCCCCGGCCTTGAGGATCGGACTCCTCCTCCTGCTCGTCATCGGCCCGGGCGAGGAGCTGTTCTGGCGAGGATATCTCCAAAGGACGTGGCAGAAGAAGCTCGGGAACGCATCGGCCCTGCCGCTTGCCGTCGCCGCTTACACGGCGGTCCATATCGCGAGCGGCAACCCGGTCCTCGTCCTCGCGGCGGCCGTCTGCGGCTTGTTCTGGGGAGTCCTGTACCAGCGCTCCGGATCCGTCCTCCTCGTGGCCGTAAGCCACACGCTCTGGGACCTCGCCGTCTTCCTATTGTTCCCCCTCAATTAGGGACACAATACCAATTTCCTTTTTAATGAGTTTCCCAGGGGAGAATTTTTCCGGATCGGGAATCCGGAACCGGGTATGGTGTCCCGCTTTATAAGGGGACACGATATGCGGCGCCGAATTTTAAAAGGACGCTAATTTCTCCCTGGAAAATGGGCAAATTCGGAAATTGGTATTGTGTCCCCCTAAATTTGGTATAATTCGCAACCGGCTTGAAATGAGCGAATTACTTCGGGTGCTCGAGAACGAAGTCCAGATCGCGGCCCTTCTCTTCATGGCCGCGGTCTACACCGTCCGCCTCGTCTGGCTCTTCAGGTTCCGGTCCCGGAAGGAACGGGCCTCTGCCGAGGGAAGCGAAGGCGCCGGGATCGGCCGCTCTCTCCTGAACATCGCCCGGCCCCGGGACGCAGAGTCCTCCCGGACGAAGCCCGGCCTCTACATCCAGTTCGTCGTCTTCCACCTGGGCGTGGCCGTGGCCATCGCCGCCACGTTCATCATCCCCTATGCCCCCGCATATCCTCGAGAGCCGGGCCGTGGTCCTTTTCTTCCAGGCGCTGATCGGAGCGGCCCTCGTCGTCGCCCTCATGCGGCTTGTCCGGAGGCTCCGGAATCCGGCCCTCAGGGCCGTCAGCACCCCCGACGACTACTGCGTCCCTCGTCCTGATGATCCTGTTCTTCGCGGCCGCCGTCGTCGCCGTCCCCAACGATTTCCACCGCTCCGAGGCCCCGCTCATCGCCTTCTTCGGCCTGACGGCCTTCTTCCTCGTCTACGTGCCCTTCACCAAGATCGGCCACTACCTGTATTACCCCTTCACACACTTCTACTTGGGCCGGACCATGGGACACCGGGGCGTCCTCCCCGCGAAGCGCCACGCCGAAGGAGAGACTCCGTGAAGGGGCGGAAGGCCGGAGCTCGGTCCGCGGTATCGGCGCCTCTCGCGACGGCGTCGCAGGAAAAAGCCCGGGCCGAGAAGCTCCAGTCGGTGACCTCCGGACGCCTGAAAACCTACGACCCGAAAGCCGACAACGCCCGCCGTTTCGTCGAGCTCCTCCGCCGGCGGATGAACCGGCGCATCGCGAGCTCGCTGGCCGCCTGCGTCCATTGCGGCCGTTGCGCCGAGTCCTGCCACTACTTCCTGGCCCGGCCGGACGATCCGACGATGACGCCTGTCTGGAAGGCCGACCAGATCCGCAAGGTCTTCAAGCGAAGCGTCGATTGGACGGGCCGCGTATTCCCCTGGTGGGTCCAAGCCCTGGCCCCCGCCTCCGACGAGGACCTCGTCCGCCTGAAGGACGTCGTCTTCGGGACCTGCAGTGCCTGCCGCCGCTGCACCCTGAACTGCCCGATGGGCGTGGACACCGCGCTCGTCGTCCGTTTCGCCCGCGGCCTCCTCACGGAGCTCGGGATCGTCCCGGAAGGCGTCTTCAACGTCAGCCGGGACCAATGGGAGACCGGGAACCAGATGGCCGTCTCCGGCGAGGATTACGTCGAGACGCTCAAATGGATGGAAGACGAGCTCCGGACCGAGCTCGGAGACCCGACCGTCGAGATCCCCCTGGAGAAACCCGGCCGCGACGTCCTCTATGTCATCAACCCGCGGGAGATCAAGTTCGACCCCCGCTCGATAGCCCACGCCGCCAAGGTCTTCCACCTGGCGGGGGAATCCTGGACCCTGCCGGAGCGCGGCTGGGACATGACGAACTTCGGCCTCTTCTCCGGGGACGACGCCCTCGGCGCGGAGATCGCGAAGAACGTCTACGAGGCCGCCGAGAGGCTGAGGGTCAAGCGGATCGTCATCTCCGAGTGCGGCCACGGCTATCGTTCGACGCGCTGGGAAGGATACGACTGGGCCGGGCTCGACCAGAAGCTCCCGATGGAATCCGTCGTCCAGACGCTCGATCGATATCTCCGCGAGGGCCGGATCAGGGTCGACCGGACCCGGAACCCGGAGCCGGTGACGTTCCATGACTCCTGCAACATCGCCCGGTCGGGAGGCATCACCGAGGAGCCGCGCAGGGTCCTGAAGGCCGTCTGCGCCGACTTCCGCGAGATGCACCCGAACCGGACCGAGAACTTCTGCTGTTCGGGCGGCGGCGGGCTCCTGTCGATGCCCGAATACAGGCCCCTCCGGCTCGAAGCGGCCAAGGTCAAGGCCGACCAGCTGAGGGCGACCGGGGCCAAGGTCGTCTGCACCATGTGCCACAATTGCGTGGACGGTCTCACCGACGTCATCAAGCATTACGATCTGGGCATGAGGGTCGTCCAGGTCCTCGAGCTCGTCGCCAACGCGGCGGCGCCGGGGACGGGCGGCCGGAACGAGAGGGGTTGACCCATGGACAGGACGTTCACGAAGAGCTTCCCGGTATATACGTTCGACGTCGATTTCGAGGGGAAAGCCCGGCTGCCGTTCCTCCTCGACCTCCTCCAGGATGTCGCCCGCGAACATGCCGCCCTCCTCAAGGTCTCCATCTTCGACCTCCAGGCCAAGGGCTTGACGTGGGTGCTTTCCCGGTACCATATCCGGGCGTCCCGCTATCCGGTCATGGGGGAGACGGTCGAGGTCCTGACCTGGCCGTCGGGCAAGAAGGGCATCTTCGCCCTCCGGGACTTTGAGATCCGGGACGGCTACGGCGGCCTGCTTCTCGAGGCGACGACCTCATGGCTCATCATCTCGCTGGACACGAAACAGCCGGTCCGCGTGGACACGCTCTTCCTCGACGAGCATATCCTCGACCGCCGGGCGGTCGCGGACGATTTCGGACGCCTGCCCTCGCCCGACCGGAGGGACCGGGAAGCGTCCTTCAGGGTCCTCGACCGGGACCTGGATTTCAACCGGCACGTCAACAACGTCGTCTATGTCCACTGGGCCATCGAGGGCATGCCGGAGGAGGTCCTCCGGACGCGGCGGCCTGCCGAGGTCGAGGTCGTCTACAAGGCCGAGGCCTTCTACGGCGAAGAGGTTGTCGCCGGGGTCCAGCTCCCGGACGGCTCGGACGGCCCCTTCCTCCACGATATCGTCCGGAAATCCGACGGCGCCGAGCTGGCCCGGCTCAAGACCTCCTGGCGCTGAAGCGGCGCCCGCCGGAACGGAGCTCCCTTGATGAGCGTTGATATATCCTATATCATGGGTGTGGGCCCCTCGGCCCGAGGAGATCTTTTTGAGAACGAAAGCCCGTGTTTTATCGCTTGCGGCCCTGGCCGCCGTCATATTGACCAGCTTCGCCGTCGCCGCGACCAAGCTCCCCGAGCGCTATAGGGTCTGGCTCGACGAAGAGGTGACCTATATCATCGCGCCGACGGAGAGGGACGTCTTCCAGAAGCTCCAGACGGACAGGGAGCGCGACCTTTTCATCGAGGCCTTCTGGAAGCACCGGGACCCGACGCCCGCCTCCCCGGAGAACGAGTTCAAGACCGAGCACTACCGCCGGATCAACTATGCCAACCATTTTCTGGGCCGGGAAGCGCCCAAGGCGGGCTGGCGGACCGACCGCGGCCGGATCTACATCATCCTGGGCGAGCCGAACGACATCAACCGCATGCAGGGCAAGGGGGAGCTCTACGACTGCGAGGTCTGGTTCTACCAGGGGAAGACGGACATGGGCCTCCCTCCGGGGTTCAACCTTCTCTTCTTCAAGGAAGGCGGCAGCGGGTCCTATAAGCTGTACAGCCCGACCAACGACGGCCCCCAGGCCCTCATGGCCGGGTACCTCGGAAGCTCGACGGACTATTACGAGGCGTACAAGAAGCTCCGGGACATCGACCCGATGCTGGCCGACACGTCCCTGTCCCTCATCCCCGGGGACCAGACCAGCGCCTACGGCCGGCCCTCGCTCGTGTCGGACATGATGCTCCAGAAAGTGGAAAGCGCCGCCCAGCGGATGGTCGAGGAAAAGTACGCCCGGAAGTTCCTGGAATACAAGGACGTCGTCGAGGTCGAATACAGCGCCAACTACCTGGACAGCGATTTCATGATCAGGGCCCTCCGCTCTCCGTCCGGAGCGACCTTCGTCCACTATGCCATCGAGCCCCGGCGTCTTTCCGTCAACAATTTCGAGAAGAAATATTATACGGTGCTCAAGGTCAACGGGAACGTGACGACCCCGGACGGCCGGCTCGTCTATCAGTTCGACAAGACCGTCAACCTCGAATGGGGCGAGGAGGACATGGCCGCCCGGAGCAACCAGCCCTTCGACTTCCACGACGTGTTTCCCCTCATCCCGGGGGACTACAAGCTCTCCATCCTCGTCAAGAACGAAGTCTCCAAGGAGTTCACGTCCGTGGAGCAGACCCTCCGCATTCCCGCCGAATCGGCCGGCATCCTGATGACCGCGCCCATCCTGGCCTATAACGTCGGCCCCGCCGACCCCGCGAACGTGAAGGTCCGCCCCTTCCGTATGGCGAACCGACAGCTCTTCTGCCAGCCGGGCCGCGTGTTCCTCCAGAAGGACACGCTTTCGGTGGCCTTCCAGCTCCTCGGAATGGGGGACGATCTCCGGGCCAAAAGCCAGGTCAAGTATGCGTTCTTCCGCCAGGACCTGCCCTTCAGGGAGACGGTCCGGAACGCGTCCGATTATGCGACCCTCCCCGACGTCATCGAGCCCTTCCCGCTGGCGGATTTCCCGCCGGACCACTATAGGGTCCAGGTTTCGATCGTCGCCGACGGGGCCGAGATCGTCACGGCCAAGGACGAGTTCGACGTGACGTTCGCGGACGCGATCCCCCGGCCCTGGATCTACGCCCGAGTCCTCCCCGAACCGACCGATCCTCTCTATGCCCGGCTGATGGGCCTCCAGCTCTACAACATGGGGAGATTCGAAGAGTCCAAGGCGAGCCTCGTGTCCGCCCACAGCCGGCAACCGTCCGAGGACACCGCCTCGGAGCTGGCCAGGACCCTCCTGGCCCTGAAGGATTTCGCCGCGGTCGGTCCCCTGCTCGCTCCTTATCTCAAGCAGGAGAAGCCGGCCCGGTACGAGGCCTATCTGATGGCGGGCCGGGCCGCCCTCGAGTCCGGGGACTTCGCAAGCGCCCTCGAGATCTACGATAATGCCGTCGCCCACTTTGGCGCCAATACCGCCCTCCTGAACTTCGTCGGCGAGAGCTACTTCGGCCTCGGCAGGTTCGAGGAGGCCCGAGCGGTCTGGGAGCGGTCCCTTGCCGCCGATCCCAACCAACCCGAGATCAGCAAAAAAGTCGATCTCCTCAAGTCCAAGAAAAATCCCTGATCATCCTAGGAGGAAATCATGAAACAATACGCACAACGGCGCCCCCGGGGGATCCTGCTCGTCGCCGGGCTGGCCCTGATCGTGATCGCTATTCCGGCGATCCTCGCCGCGCAGGAAGGCTTGGGCCGGGGCCGCGTCAGCGGCGACGTCAAGGACGAATCCGGCGCCGCCCTCCAGGGCGTTCTCATCGTCGCCAAGATCCAGGGCGGGGACGTGCAATTCGAATCGAAGACCGACAAGAAAGGCCACTTCGCCATCGCCGGCTTCGGCACGGGCGTCTGGCTGTTCACGGCCTCGAAGGAAGGCTTCGTCACCGCCACCATGAGCCACGAGGTCCATCAGCTCCGGGCGAACAAGCCGGTGGAGTTCATCCTGAAGAAGGCCTCCGACGCCGAGGCCCTCCAGTCGGATACGGCCGGATTGGATGCGATCGACAAGGGGAACGCGCTCGCCGCCGAAGGCCGGTTCGACGAAGCGATCGCGATCTTCGACGAGTTCCTCGTCAAGTATCCGGACCTCTATCAGATCCGTCTCAACATCGCGTCGGCCTGCGTGAAGAAGGGGGACACGGCCCGGGCCGAGAAGGAGTACGGGATCGTCCTGGAGAAGTCCCTCCCCGCCGACCCCGCGGCCAGGACCGATAAGACCTCGGCCATCCGGGCCCTTTCGGGAATGGGCGAGATGGCCCTCAGGAGCGGCGATTTCGAGAACGCCAGCAAGCATTTCTCCCAGGCCCTCGAGATCTCCCCGGAGGACGAAGCCGCGGCTTACAACGTCGGCGAGATCTTCTTCTCCAACCAGAAGAACGACGAGGCCGTCAAGTATTTCGAGCTGGCGATCAAGATCAAGAACACCTGGCCCAAGCCCTATTACCGGCTGGGCCTGGTCTTTCTCAACAAGGGGGACTACCCCAAGGCCCTCGAATACCTGAACAAGTTCGTCGAGCTCGACCCCCAGAATCCGGAGGTCCCGAACGTCAAGAACATCATCGCGACCCTGGAGAAGATGAAGAAATAACGGGGGACGGCCCCGGCCCCTGCTCCCGAAAACGATCAAGTGCGGCTTGACTTGCCCTTGAATCCTGATATGTGATATATTACAGTCCAAGAGGGTGAGAACCTTGAAGGGCGTGATCTTCGACATCAAGCGATTCGCCGTCCATGACGGCCCGGGCATCCGGACCACGATCTTCTTCAAGGGCTGTCCCCTCCACTGCGCCTGGTGCCACAATCCCGAAGGGATCTCGCGCGAACCCGAGCTCATGCTTTTCCCGTCCCGCTGCGCGGACGACTGCCGGGCCTGCGTCAAGGCCGCGCCCAAGGTCGCGATCTCCAAGACCGGGGGCGCTGTCGCGATCGACCGGTCGGTCCGGGACGCCGGCGGCATGGCGCGCGCGGCCGACGCCTGCCTTTACGACGCCCTCCGTCCCGTCGGAAAGCGCGTGAGCGTCGGGGACCTCGTCGCCGAGATCGAGAAGGACAGGGTCTTCTACGAGACGTCCGAAGGCGGGGTCACATTTTCCGGAGGCGAGCCCCTTTTCCAGCCCGAGTTCCTTTCGGGCCTTGCCGACGAGCTCCGGGCCCGCGGCCTGAGGACCGTGCTGGACACTTCGGGATTCGCGGCCTGGGAGGTGCTGGAGCGCATCGCCCGGAAGGTCGATCTCGTCCTTTACGACCTCAAGCTCATGGACGACGCCGGGCACAGGGAATATACGGGGGCCTCGAACCGGTTCATCCTGGAGAATCTGCGGCGGCTCTCGACTTTGGGCCGGCCGATCCGGGTCCGGATCCCGCTCGTCCCGGGCGTCAACGACGGCGCCGTGAACATCCGCCGGACGGCGGAATTCCTGAAGCCCCTGAAGAACATCGACCGGGTGAGCGTCCTTCCGTATCACAAGGGGGGGAGGGCGAAGGCCGAGGGCATCGGCCGGGGCAAGGAGTTCCGCGAGTTCGCCGTTCCGTCCGCGGCGGCCGTGGATGCGGTCCTCGCGGACCTGGCCGGCCACGGGCTTCCGGCGGCCAAAGGAGCCTAGAATGAACGACAGGATCCGGAGACTCAGGCAACGGAGCCTCGACGCCGTGCCGTCGATCTCGGGCGAAAGGGCCGCGCTCGTCACGGAGTTCTACGCGAGCGACGAGGCCGCGCGCGTTTCGACGCCCGTCCGGCGGGGGCTCGCGTTCAAGTACATCCTGGACCGGAAGACCGTCGTCATCGGCGACGACGAGCTCATCGTCGGCGAGCGGGGCCCCGCCCCCAAGGCGACCCCGACCTATCCCGAGGTCACCTGCCACAGCCTCGAGGACCTCGACATCCTCGACGCGCCGCCCCAAGACCTCGTTCAAGGTGGACGCCGCGACGAAGAAGCTCTATGCGAAGCGGATCATCCCGTTCTGGAAGGGGCGGTCGATGCGGGACCGGATCATGGCCGCGATGACGCCGGAGTGGCGGAACGCCTATGAGGCCGGCATCTTCACCGAGTTCATGGAGCAGAGGGCGCCCGGCCACACGGTCCTCGACGGCAAGATCTACCGGAAGGGGATGCAGGATCTTCAAAAACGACATCGAGGCTTCCCTCGCGAAGCTCGATTTCTTCAACGATCCCGAGGCCCTGGACAAGCAGGAGGAGCTGAAGGCCATGGCGGTCGCGGCCGACGCGATCGTCGGCTACGCCCGGCGGCACGCCGAAAAAGCCCGCGCCCTCGCGAAGTCCGTGAAGAGCCTCGCCCGGAGAAAGGAATTGAGGAAGATCGCCGAGGTGTGCGAGCGGGTCCCGGCCCACGCCCCCCGCGACTTCCATGAGGCCCTCCAGTATTACTGGTTCGTCCACCTCGGGGTCATCACCGAATACAACACCTGGGACGCGTTCAATCCGGGCCGCCTGGACCAGCACCTCCTGCCCTTCTACCGGGACGGGCTCGCGGACGGCAGCCTGACGCGGGAGGGCGCCCGGGAGCTCCTCGAGGCCTTCTGGGTCAAGTTCAACAACCAGCCCGCCCCGCCCAAGGTCGGGGTCACGGCCGAGGAGAGCGGGACCTACACCGACTTCGCCCTGATCAACGTCGGCGGCCTGAAGACGGACGGGAGCGACGGCGTCAACGAGGTGTCCTACCTCATCCTCGACGTCATCGAGGAGATGCGCCTCCTCCAGCCGAGCTCGATGGTCCAGATCGGCGCCGAGCGCCCCGGACGCATTCCTTGCCCGGGCCTTGCGCATCGTCAGGACGGGCTTCGGCCAGCCGTCGCTCTTCAACAGCGAGGCCATCGTCAAGGAGCTCGTCCGGGCCGGCAAGTCCGCTCGAGGACGCCCGCGACGGCGGCTCGAGCGGCTGTGTCGAGACCGGCGCCTTCGGCAAGGAGGCCTACCTCCTGACCGGCTATTTCAACCTGCCCAAGGTCTTCGAGATCACCCTCCACGACGGCGTCGACCCGAGGACCGGGACACGGATCGGCCTCGCGACGGGGGACCCGGCGGGCTTCGGGACCTTCGACGAGCTGTTCGAGGCGTACCGGAAGCAGATCCGGCATTTCGTGGACATCAAGATCCGGGGAAACAACGTCATCGAGAAGATGTACATGGAGGACCTGCCGGCGCCGTTCCTTTCGCTTCTCATCAGCGATTGTATCGAGAAGGGCAGGGACTACCACGGCGGCGGGGCCCGATACAACACGAACTATATCCAGGGCGTCGGGATCGGCACGATCACGGATACCCTGTCCTCGATCAAGACGAACGTCTTCGAGAAGAAGAAGGTATCAATGAAAAGGCTCCTCGCGGCTCTCGACGCCGATTTCAAGGGCCGGGAGGACCTGCGCCAGCTCTTCCTGAACCGGACGCCCAAGTACGGGAACGACGACGACCGCGCCGATAGCCTGATGCAGAGGGTCTTCGAGGCCTACTACGAGGCCGTGGAAGGGCGGCCGACGGTCCGGGGCGGCCGCTATCACATCGACATGCTGCCGACGACCTGTCACATCTATTTCGGCAAGGTCACGGGGGCCACGGCCGACGGACGAAGGGCCGGGGAGCCGGTTTCCGAGGGCGTTTCACCCGTCCAGGGGGCCGACCGGAAGGGCCCGACGGCGGTCGTCAGTCGGTCGGCAAGATGGACCATATCCGGACCGGAGGCACGCTCCTCAACCAGAAGTTCACGCCCCAGCTTCTCGCCGACGACGAGGGCCTCGCCGCCCTCGGCCACCTTGTCCGCGGCTACTTCGGGATGAACGGCCATCACATCCAGTTCAACGTCGTCACGGCCGAGACCCTGCGCGACGCCCAGAGATACCCGGAGAAATACCGGGACCTCATCGTCCGCGTCGCCGGCTTCAGCGACTACTTCGTCGACTGCGGCCGGGAGCTCCAGGACGAGATCATCAAGCGGACCGAGCACGCGGAGTATTGATCGATCAGAAGTGCAATCCCAGACTGACGCCCGCCGCCGGGCCGCCGAGGTCCACCTTATGGGCCGGGAACGCGACGGCGACCGGGACGTCGATCACGTCAGCTTGTTCGGAAAGTGTGATGTAGGCTCCGTTGAGGCCGGACGCCCCGATGCGGACGCTTGCATAACGATAGCGGGCCCAGACGCCCAAGGACAAGTTCCTCCCGTAGTAGCCGTCCAGCCCGGCGACGATCCCTGCGGCCGGTACCGTTTTGGCGACGGAGCGCTTGTCCATGGCGGCCCCGAAGGCGTATTCCGACGTATCGAGCCTCACTCGCGCGGCACAGAGGCCGAGCTCCACCCCCAGCTTGAAGGAGTACCTGTTGAAGAAGAGGTCCGGGGCGGGTTTCCAGGCAGCCGTGAGGAAATAGCCCTCGCCCGCGGAGTCTGCGGCAACATAAAGCTCCGAGTAATAGGCCTCGCCTCTCCACGTCACCGGGATCATCCGGAATCCTTTGACCGTCGCTTTTCCCAGGGAGGCGTAGGCAAAGCCGACGGCGAAAGAGCGGTTAAGGGAATACTCGGCCGTGAATCCCCTCAGAGAGATATCAATTCCGGAGGTCCGGCGGGGATATGCCGTAGGCCCGGACCTGATGAACAGGAAGGATACACCGGGATGAGTGTCGCCGAAATCCATCTTCTTGAAGAGGCCGATATGAGCGCGCTCCGCCCTGGGCATGATATAGCCGGGTTCAAAGCTCAGATGAATTCGGACCGGGCGCAGGACCGTAAGATCCTCGAAGCGGCTGTCCGTCGCCGCCAACGAGGCGCCGAGCTTCGGCTGCCGCCCGAGCCCGTCGAAATTCGACGGGAGGGCGCCCTGGAACAGGGCCAGGGCCCTTAATTTCTTCAGGACGAAGTCCGTCTTCTTCTCCGACGTCCCGTCCAGGACCGCGGTCACGTCGGCCCCCTTGGCTACGCCCCGCAGGGCGGCGATGAGAGCCCCCACTCCGCCGATGCCGGCCACGGCGGCGAGCCGGCCCGCCGTGTCCCCCTTCCCGAGGAGGATCAGGGCGCCGGCAGGGGCTCCCGCATAGAGGAACCCGTTCATCGCCCGCTTGAGGACGTTCGCTTCCCGGACGACTCGGACCGCCCGGATATCTTCGATACCGACGGTGACGTCGCGGGCGGAGACGCGGTCCGACACGACGAGCGTTCTCCCCTGAACGGCGAGCAGCTCGCCCGCGAGGACTGTCCCGTCCGCACGTTGAACGACGACCTCCGCGCCCTTGGTGCGGCTCTTCGCGCCAAGGTCCACGGCGGCGACCGCCAGGAAGACGGAGGGCCAGGCTGACGGCCAGGGCGCCTCTCTTCTTATCCCCCTTCGATGTTGTCATGTCGTGCCTCCTCGTCTCTCTTCGCTCCATAGGGGAATCTACCCCTTCCGGGGCGGCGAATTGTCAAAGAGGTGTCAAGAAATAGTCAAGAAAGATGCTTGGGGCCGGGGGGGGCTCGGGCTTTGGCTCGATCAGAAGGCGATCGTCGCCTTGATGACGCCGTCGCGGTAATTGAAGACGGTTTCGAAGGCGTCCTGGACGCGGTCGACGGGGAAGGTGTGGGTGGCCATGAAATCGGCGTTGATCGTCCCCCCGGCCAGGAGGCCGAGGGCCTTTTCCAGACAGCCGTTCTGGCGGCGGACGCTCTGGACGCGGATCTCCTTGCGGCGGAGCTTGCTCGAATCGAACGAGATGCGCTCCTCTACGGGGATGCCGACGACGACCAGCGTCCCGCCGGGCTTGAGGATGCGGACCGCCTGGTCGAGGGCTTCCTGTTTGCCGCAGCATTCGAAGACGATGTCCGGGCCGAGGGGCTCGAGGCGCAGGATCTCGGCGGCGACGTCCGTCCGGACGGGATTTCCCGTCCAATCGGCCCCGGCTTCTTTGGCGGCGGCGAGCCGGGCCTTGACCTTTTCCGTGACATAGATCGTCCGGGCGCCCTTGACTCTCGTCCCGAGAAGGACGCTCAGTCCGATCGGGCCCGCCCCGAGGATGGCCACGGTCTTGACCTCGATCCTCCCGGCCAGGGCGACCGCCCAGAGTCCGATCGACAGGGGTTCGGCGACGACGCCCAGGACCGGGTCCATTCCGGCGGGCAGGGGATGGCAATTGCGCTCGGGCATCACCAGGAATTCGGCCAGCGCGCCGTCGAGCTGGCCCGGACTGCCCATGAAGCGGAGGCGCCGGCACGTGTGCGGTCTCCCGGCCAGGCATTGGTCGCACGTGCCGCAGGAGACGGCCGGCTCCACCGAGACGACGTCCCCCCGTTTGAGCTTCGTGACGGCCGGGCCGACGGACTCGACGACCGCCGTGCATTCATGGCCCAGACGGACGGGATAGCGGAGATCGAGGTCTCCGACGCGGGCCAAGGAGAAGTAGTGGAGGTCGCTGCCGCAGATCCCGACGAGCTTCGTCCGGAGGAGGACGTCGTCGTCCCGCGCGACGGCGGGCTCGGGGACTTCGCGGACCTCGAATCTCCCGGGGCCCGTCAACAGCGCGGCTTTCATGTGGCTATTCTAGCGCCGCGCCGCCCTTCCCGCAACTTTCAGCCGGCGGAGCCCGCCGATCGACATCCCCGAGCTCATTTCTTGGGCAGGATCTCGACCCAGTAGCCGTCCGGGTCGCTGATGAAATAGATGCCCATGCCCGGATTTTCGTAGCAGACGCAGCCCATGGCGTCGTGCCTTTTGCGCGCCGCGGCGAAGTCGTCCGTCACGAATGCCAGGTGAAACTCGTTCTCGCCGAGGTCGTAGGGATCCTTGTGGTCGCGAAGCCACGTCAGCTCGAGGCGGTGCGGCGTCATGCCGTCCCCGAGGAAGACGAGGACAAAGCTTCCGTCCTTGGGGGCTACCCGCCGGACCTCGACCAGATCCAGGGCGTCGCTGTAGAACGCGAGGCTCTTTTCGAGGTCGCGGACGTTGAAATTGTTATGAGCGAACGTAAAGACCATGGGATCCTCCTGCCGCCTCAGGATACCATAGGGACCCGATCCGGGCATAGGCGGCGGTCGGATCACGTTTGTCCCTCGTGTTTATGTATAATACCCTTGTTCGCCGAGGGATCGAGGAGAAAGCACCGATGAAACATATCCCCATGAAAGCCGTTTGCCTGGGCTGTCTTTTCGCCGCCGGGTCCCTTGCCCAGGGGGGGGATGCCGCGAAAAAGGATTACCCCATCCGGCCCGTGGACTTCACCAGGGTCCAGATGACGGACCTGTTCTGGGCGCCCAAGATGGAGACGAACCGGTCGGCGACCATCCCTTTCGCCATGAAGCTCAACGAGGAGACCGGCCGGGTCGATAATTTCCGCAAGGCGGCGAAGCTCAAGAAGGGTGCCTTCCAAGGCAAGCGCTACAACGACTCCGATGTTTACAAGGTCATGGAGGGAGCGGCCTATTCGCTCCGGCTCCATCCCGATCCCGGCCTCAGGAAACAGCTCGACGACCTCGTCGAGGTCGTCGCCGCGGCCCAGGAGCCGGACGGATATCTCTACACGACGAGGACCATCGATCCGAAGAACCCGGCCCCGGGCGCCGGCAAGGAGCGCTGGTCGGACCTCCGCCAGAGTCACGAGCTCTACTGCGCCGGCCATATGTACGAGGCCGCCGTCGCCCATTTTCTGGCGACGGGGGAGAAAGCCTTCCTCGACGTCGCCGTCAAGAACGCCGACCTCATGGTCCGGACGTTCGGTCCCGGAAAGAAGCACGGGTTTCCCGGCCACCAGGAGATCGAGATCGGCCTTTCCAAGCTCTACCGGGTCACGGGAGAGCGGGCCTACCTCGACCTGGCGAAGTTCTTCCTCGACGAGCGGGGACATTATTTCGGGGGCGAGATGCACGGCCCCGGCGACCCGTTCGCCGTTTACAATTCCAACGAGTACCTGCAAAATCACAAGCCCGTCCTGGAGCAGGCCGAGGCCGTGGGCCACGCCGTCCGGGCGATGTATATGTACGCGGGCATGGCCGACGTGGCGGCGCTCGGCGGCTGGCCGGAGTACGTTGCGGCGATCGACCGGCTGTGGGAGAACGTGGCCGGGAAAAAGATGTACCTGACCGGAGGCGTCGGCGCCCGCGAGGCCGACGAGGGTTTCGGGGCGGATTACGAGCTCCCCAATGCGGGATACGCCGAAACGTGCGCCTCGGTCGGCAACGCGCTCTGGAACCACCGGCTCTTCCTGCTCCACGGCGACGCGAAATACGTCGACGTCCTGGAGCGGGTGATGTACAACGGCCTCATCTCCGGCGTCTCTCTCGACGGAACGCGGTTCTTCTACCAGAATCCGCTCGAGTCCCCCGGCGGCTACGCCCGGAGCCCCTGGTTCGAGGTCGCCTGCTGTCCGCCGAACGTCGCCCGGTTCCTGCCGTCCGTTCCCGGCTACCTCTACGGAATGACGGACGACGCACTTTACGTCAACCTGTTCGCGGCGAGCACGGCGAAGATCGATATCGGAGGAGCGAAGGACGTCGAGATCGTCCAGGAGACCAAGTACCCCTGGGAGGGGAGCGTCCGGATCGGCATCAATCCCGTCCGCGTCGCCTCCTTCACCCTGGCCCTGCGCATTCCCGGCTGGGCCCGCAACGAGGCCGTGTCGGGAGGGCTCTACAGGTTCCTCGACGCGAACGAAGCGAAGGTCAAGATCTGGCTCAACAACAAGCCCGTGACGCCGGCCGTCGAAAAGGGCTATGCCCTGCTCAAGCGGACGTGGCGGAAGGGCGACGTCCTGACCGTCTCGTTCCCGATGCCCATCCGGCGCGTCGTCGCCGACGAGCGGGTCAAGGAAGACGCCGGCAAGGTCGCTCTCCAGCGCGGGCCCATCGTCTATTGCTTCGAGGCCGCGGACAACGGCCAGGACGTCCGCGATCTCGCGCTCTCCGACGGGGCGAAGCTCCAGGGATTCTTCCGGCCTGATTTCATCGGCGGCGTCGAATTCATCCAGGGACAGGCGACGGCCGTCGGCAAAGGCCCGGATGGCAAAGCCGTCACGGGGAAGCGCGATCTCCTGGCCATCCCGTATTACGCCTGGGCCAACCGCGGCGACGGAGCCATGACCGTCTGGTTGAAAAGGGATCAGGGGAATTGAAGATGGACGGGGGCTACAAGTTTCATCACATCGGCATCCCGACGGATGACGAGGTCGAGGGCATGGAGCATATCCGGCATCTCGGGATCCACGCGACGGACCACGAATCCAATCCCTTCGGGATCCAGTGGATGAAGTACGACCGGGGATGCCCCGTCCCGGAGCTCGTGCGCAGGGTGGCCCACGTGGCGTTCGAGGTCAAGGACCTGCGGGAGGCCATCCGCGGCAGGAAGGTCATCATCGAGCCGAATTCCCCGTCGCCGGGGGTCCTTGTGGCGTTCATCGAAGAGGCCGGGGCGCCGGTCGAGCTCCTGCAGTATCTATGACCGCGGGCTTCAGCCCGCGCTTTCCTCGTACCAGGCCTTCAGGACCTGATGGAGGGCCGCCTCCGTCTTGATGGTGTAAAAGGCCGCGCGCACCTTGGTCGGCTGAGGGTGCACCCTGGCGTACCGGATGCCGAAGTTGTGGATGATGTGGATGGCGCGCTTCTGATCGAAGAATTTTTGAGCCAGCTCATAGTGCCGAAGGATGACCTCGCGCTGGGCCGCGATATCCGGCTTGCGGGGCTCCCTCCCGGCGGCCAGGTCGCGCGCCTGTTGGAACAGCCAGGGGTTGCCGATGGCGCCGCGGGCCGCGCTGACGCCGTCCACCCCCGTCTCCTCGATCATCCGCAGGGCGTCGGCCGCCGTGTGGACGTCGCCGGAGCCTATGATCGTCCGGCCCGGGAACTCGCGCTTCGCGCGGGCCAGGAATTCCCAGTCCGCCTTTCCCTTGTACTTCTGTTCGACGCTCCGGGCGTGGACGGTGACGGCCGCGACTCCCGCCTCGAACGAGCCTCGGGCGATCTCCCGAAAATCGTCGCCGCTCCTGTCCGCCTCGCGGAACGACCGCCGGAGCTTGACCGTGACCGGCCGGTCGGGGATCGCCTTGACGACCGCCCGGACGATCTCCAAAACTTCGCCGGGGCGGCTCATGAGGAAACCGCCGCGCTTTTTGGAGACCACCTTGCGGACGGGACAGGCGAAATTGAGGTCGATGACGTCGAACCCCATCTCCGAGAGCTTCGCGGCCGCTTCGGCCATGATCTCCGGCTCGTTGCCCATGATCTGGCCCGCGACCGGGTGGTCGGCCTCGTCGAGCTTGGTCATGCGCCGCCGGACACGCTTCTCGACCATGACCTGCCGGTCGAGCAGGGCTTCGGTCGTGGCGAAGGGGGCCCCGAGCGAACGGCAGAGGAGCCGGAAGGGGAGGTCGCTGTACCCCGCGAGCGCGGCGAGGACGACCGGGAAGTCGACTTCGATGAGCCCGAAGCGGAGCGGCCTGAGGGGCGTTTTCATCCCCGCCAGTATAGCCAATTCCCCGGCGGGGCGCCAATTATTCGGGGACACAATACCAATTTCCCGGATCTCGATTTCCCCCCTGGATTTTAACGGAAAAAATTAATTCGGAAGCGGATATCCTGTCCCCGAAATTGCAATTTCCAGGGGCCTGTGTTATTTCTAAACCCTCATGACGACACCCGTTGAACGATGGGTCGAAGAACAAGCCCGGCTGTTCGAGCCGGATCGGGTCTATTGGTGCGACGGCTCGGAAGGCGAGGCCCGCCGGCTCATCGAGATGGGGATGAGCGAGGAGCACATCGGGAAGAACGATATCTTCCTCGAGCTCAATCATGCCGTCTGGCCCAAATCCTACCTTCACCGCTCGCACCCGACCGACGTCGCCCGGACCGAACAGCTGACCTTCGTCTGCCCGTCGGAAAAGGACGCGGCCGGCCCCAACAACAACTGGAAGTCCCCCAAGGAAGCCAAGGAGCTGATGACGAAGCTCTCCCGGGGGGCCATGCGCGGCAAGACGATGTACGTCCTGCCCTATATGATGGGCCACCCGGATTCGCCGTACGCCCGGGCCTGCGTCCAGGTCACGGACGTCTCCTACGTCGCCGTCAGCATGCGCGTCATGACCCGGATGGGCCGCCACGTCCTCGACAAGATCGGAAGCCGCGAGACCTTCGTCAAGGGCATCCACTCCGTCGGCGACTTCGATCCGGCGAAGCGCTACATCATGCACTTCCCGGAGGAGGGCCTCGTCTGGAGCATCGGCTCCGGCTACGGCGGGAACGCCCTGCTCGGCAAGAAGTGCTTCGCCCTCCGCATCGCCTCCTACCTCGGCCTGAAGCAGGGCTGGCTCGCCGAGCACATGGTCATCATGGGCATCGAGGATATCCACGGCAAGGTCACCTACATCACGGCGGCCATGCCCTCGGCCTGCGGCAAGACCAACCTGGCCATGCTCGAATCCGCACTCCCCGAGTACAAGATCACGACGATCGGCGACGACATCGCCTGGCTCAACATCGGCCCCGACGGCCGCCTTTACGCCATCAACGCCGAGGCCGGGTTCTTCGGGGTCGCCCCCGGGACTTCGATGAAGTCCAACCCGAACATGGTCCGGACGCTCAAGGCCTCGAACTTCTACCCGACGCTCTTCACCAATGTCGCCCTCGATACGGATACGAATAGTCCGTGGTGGGAGGGATTGGACGGGCCCGTCCCCGAGCATCTCCTCGACTGGCAGGGAAATCCGTGGAATCCGTCGCTCGGGACCAAGGCCGCCCAACCGAATTCGCGGTTCACCGTCTCCCTCTACAACTGCCCGACGCTCTCGAAGGAGTTCGACAATCCCCAGGGCGTCCCCATCTCGGCCATCATCCTGGGCGGGCGACGCTCACAGCTCATTCCGCTCGTGACCGAGGCCTTCGACTGGGACCACGGCGTCTTTTTCGGGGCGCGGATGGGATCGGAGACGACGGCCGCCGCCGCCGGAAAGGTCGGCGTCCTGCGCCGCGATCCGTTCGCCATGTGGCCGTTCTGCGGCTACAACATGGGCGATTACTTCCGCCACTGGATCAACATGGGGAAGCTCATCAGCCGGCCGCCGAAGATCTATTCCATGAACGCCTTCCGCGTCGACGGGAACGGGAAGTTCATGTGGCCGGGCTTCGGCGACAACATCCGGGTCATCAAGTGGATCCTCGACCGCGTCCACGGCAAGGTCGGCGCCAAAGAAACTCCGATAGGCCTGGTTCCGAAGGTCGAGGACATCGAGACCTATGGCCTGAACGTCCCGCCCGAGAACCTCAAGAAGCTCTTCGAGTTCAAGCCGGAAGAGTGGGGGACGGAGCTCGAGGACATCAAGGTCTTCCTTGACAGGTTCGGCCGCCACATCCCCTACGAGATTCGCCGCCAATACGAGGACCTCGCCTCGAATATCCGCCGGGCCCGCGCCTGACCATAAATCGGGGACACAATACCAATTTCCCAATTTATCGATCGGGGCGTTTTTCCAGGGGAAAATTAGCAAATTCGGAAATTGGTATTGTGTCCCAGAATTCAACGGGCCGCCGGCATCATCTCCATCGCCCAGATGGCCAGCGGGCGGATGTACATCGAGGCGCGGAAATAGCCGTCGACGTTCCACGATTCGGGCGTGCGGAACCAGTAGCCTTTGGTCTCGAAGGCGGTGTGGTAGATCCCCCAGGCCGTCTTGAAGGCCTCGTCGCGCATGCCCTCGGCCAGCATCTCCGAGGCTAAGGCGAACGTCGTCCCGGTCCAGACCTCCTGCACCTGGCCGTTCGTCCGGATGAGGCTCCCGTCCGCCGCCAGTCCGTTGATGGCGCCGAGCTCGCCGTTTCCGAACTTCATGACGTTGAGGTCGAAGATCTTCTTCAGGGCCGCGAGTCGCATCTCGCGGGGGACGAGATCTCCAAGCCCCGTCAGGTTTGCGTACCACTGCCCGGCCAGCTGGTCGGACTGGATGTTGTCCCGGTATTCGCTGGCCTCGTCATACCGGAAATATTCGCCGTTCCACAGCTCTTCGATGTAGTTCTTCCGGGCGCGCGTGAAGAGCTCGCGATATACGGCCGCCGCTCCGACATCGTCCAGCTTCTTGGCGATCTCCTCGGAGGCGCGAAGGGCGCCCAGGTACAGCCCGCCGCAATAGGCGCTCGTGCCCAGCATCGTCCAGTCGTCATAGGTCTGGTCCGGGAAGCCCTCGTTCTCCGGCAGGCCGTCTCCGTCCGTATCGAAGGTCTTCATGAGCTCCATGGCTTCGCGAACGGCCGGCCACGTATAGCGCAGGAAATCCAGGTCCTTCGCTCCCGTCAGCACGAAGTCCCTGTAGACCATCAGAACGAACTTGCTGTTGACGTCCTTCCAGCGGGCGCTGTCCTGCCAGTTGAACTGGTTGATGACGAAGAAGGGGTCTTCGTAGGGATGCCCGAGGTCGTGGGGGACGATGCCCTTGGCCTTGCGCGTCCGGAACGCGAGCTTCCCGGTCCGATACGTCTCCCAGGTCCAGAGCGTCCTGTCCCCGTCCTCCGTCGGAACGGTGTCCGCGAACTGGCGCATCATGCCCTTGTCGAGCTCCGGCCAGAACCGGATGACCGGCATCGACCCGTAGAACAGCACGTCGAGAGGCGAATAGGAAAGATAATCGATGTCGAGGAACCCGAAGACGCGGGGGGCGTCCTCGGGTCCGCCCACCGGCCGCCCCCAGAAGCTCCCGCCGTCGGCGATCACGTAATTCTGATTGAATAGCATGCCTCGGTACCAGAGGGGCTTGCTCTCGTCGTTGACGAAAGGGGCCTGCCAGCGGTCGATGGCCCCGCTCCAGGCCGGGCCCTCGAGAAGGCCGGTCCGGGCGATATCCCAGGCGTTGGTCCCGCTCGTCCCGAAGAAGTCCGTGTGCCGCCGGAACCATTTCCGGCCGCCGCCGAACTCGACGACGGGCAGGTCCCAGGTCACCACCATGGGTACGGTCCGCTCCTCGCCGGGCGCCAGCGTGAAGGTCACGGCGATGGCCCCCGCCAGCGGTTCGCCTCCGCTCGTCCAGCGCAGGTCGCTGTCCGGAAGGCGCCCGTCCTTCGAAAACGGCTCCCACACCTCGCTGCCGTTGCCTTCGGCCCGGAACGTTGTGAGATGAGTGATCTCGACGCCGGGCGTCTCGAGGGCCGCGATGGCGAACTGGCCGTCCCATTCCTCGCTGACCTTCTCGAGGCGCACGCGGTCGAAAACGATGCCCTTCATCAACCCGTCGGCGCCGCCCGACCGAATGTTTTCCTGCCGGAACCGATTGGTATTGGAGATGTTGTTGGCGTCCCTGAAGTCGTGCGAAAAATCGCGGAACCAGCCGATCATGTTCTGCCAGGTCAGCATGATGGAGACCGTGACCTTCTTGTCTGTCGGGTTCTCGGCGTGCCACCGATAGACGGCCACCGGATAACTGCTTTCTTTATAGTTGCCGGGGAGGACCGGCGAGAACTGTTCGAGGACCAGGTGGGCGGGGAATTTCTCCCAGCGATGGTCATACCAGGACTTCGGGTAGAGCGCGTAATAATCTCCGGCGCCGACCGGATAGTCCCACTGCCAGGCTTTCAGCGCTTCTCCCTCAGGGCGGGCGGCGCAGAGGACCTGGGCCACTCCCTGCGGCTCCCCTTCGGCCTTCTGATAGACGCTGAACTGATTTGCCCAGATCGGCACGTACTGATGCGCGCCGGGCTTGACGTGCCACCTCGCGAAATCCCCGCGGTAGGTCCGCGAGAACGTCCCCGCTCCGAAGCCGCCGACCGGGGCCCCCTGCCAGATGCCGTCGTCGATGATGTCGCTTCCCGGCTCCTTGGTTCCGGGATTCGCCAACGGCTCCCCGATGGCCCGTTTCCAGGCGGCCTTGGGGATTGCCACATCACTCCCGAGAGCAACGCTCCCGATCCCGGGGACGAACGTCAAGAAGATGAGAAGGCAGATGATTCGGCGCATGTCCTCCTCCTATAAATCGGGGACACAATACCAGATCCCTAATTAATAATTTGGGGCACTTTTCCAGGGGGAATTATTTATTTTCGGAAATAGGTATTGTGTCCCCATTTTACAGAGACCTGGCCCGGATGGCGCCGCCGAGGAAATAAACGACCATCCCGGCGACGGCGACCGCGGAGCCGGAGCTCATCGAACGGCCAACCATGAGAACCCCGGCGAGGAACACGGCGAACCCCGCACCTAGGATCCACGCTCCGATAGTCTTCCCGAGCGGCGACACCGGCACGAGGATTTCCTCCGAGGCCTTCGCCGTTACGAACAGCTCCTTGAGGCGCAGACCGCCGCCCCCTCCGGTCCGCTGGGTCAGCAGGCTCACGGCCGGGCAGACGAATCGCGGCGACGGCTCCGCTGATGAGCGTGACGGGCGCCACATCCACGTTGAACCCGAACCGCAGGACCGCCCCGGTCGCGGACCCGGCGAGGTAGCCGGCCATCGCTCCTTGCCAGGTGGTCTTCTTCCAGAGCAGGCCGAACGGGATGGCGATGACGAAGAGCGGCATGTCCATGATGCTGATGATGGTGAGGTAGGCGTCGACCGCCCCGCCGAGGTAGGGGACGAGGTAGGTGATGCCGATCATCAGCAGGCCGGCGAAGACGGTCGCGAGGCGGACGGCTCGAAGCAGCTGCTTCGGGGTCGCTTTCCGGTTGACGACCCGGCCGTAGATGTCGTTGGAGATGAGCGTCGCGACCGCGTTCAGGTTCGAGCCGATGGTGGACAGGCCCGAGGCGAGGAATCCTACCGTGACGAGACCCAGGACCCCGAGGGGGATGAGGCTGACGATAAGGGTCGGCACGGCCATCTCCGGCTTCTCGAGCGCCGGATAGAGGATGCGGGCCGCGAGCCCCGGAGTGATCCAGAGCAGGGCGAACGGCGTGATCATGATGCCCGACAGGACCATGCCCTTCGATACGACGCGATGGTCCTTGGCCGAGAAGGCCGACTGCAGGAGGCCCTGGTCGAGGGTTGCCCATTGGACGCCCAGCAGGACGAACGCCAGGACCGTCTTCCAGCTGTACTTGCCCGCCGTCGTCAGGAAGTCCAGGTGCCCCGGCGGGACGTGGGCGACGAGGCCCGGCCACCAGCCCACGGCCTTCATCGCCACCGGCAGGATGATGAGCACGCTCGTCATCATCAACAGGAACCCCAGGTTGTTGGTCAGGACGACCGACCACATCCCGCCCGAGGTCGTGTAGATGACGACGATGGACGCGATGACGATGACCCAGAACGTGAAGGACCGGATGCCGGTCAGTTGCTGGGCGGCCGTCACGCCCGCGTAGAGCACGACGCCGATCCAGAACGCCAGGCGGAATACCCAGAGGATGCCGACGAGGATGCGGACGCCGCCGTTGTAGCGCATCTCCAGGAACTCAGGGATGGTCCGGATGCGCAGGCGGCGCAGGACCGGGATGACGAACAGGCCGCTGAAGACGAGGGCCATATTGCCCGTCCAGGTCAGCCAGATGATGGAGATGCCGCTCTTGTAGGCCGTGCCGCTGACCCCTATCAGGCTGAAAAGGCTGATGTTGGCGGTCGTCAGGGCGGCGGCCAGGATGAAGGGCGTCAGCTGGCGGCCGGCCACGTAGAAGTCGTCGGGACTGCCGATCCAGCGGTAGAAGCGCGACCCCAGCCAGAAGACGCCGGCGAGAAAGACGACGATGATCGCGTAGTCGATTATGCCCACGATGGTCTCCTCGGTCTCGTCATGGCCTCAATGCGCCCGGAACGCGGCTCGGATGGCCTCCGTCTCGGCGGTCCGTTCGGCGAGGAAGCGCTCGACTTCCTCGCGCGTCGGGAAGCCCTCGGTGCCGCCGAGGGCCCGCGTCGAGAGCGCCCCGCAGGCATGGGCCCAGACGGCGCATTCGGCAAGGGAGGCGCCCTGGAGAAATCGATATACGAATCCCGCGTTGAAGCTGTCTCCGGCGCCCGTCGTGTCCACGGGCTTGACCGCGAACCCAGGCGCGACGATCGTCCGTCCGCCCTCCGAGGTCATGAGACCATTCGAACCGCGCTTGATGACCACGTTCTTCGCGAGCTTTCGGAGATTGGCGAGGGCCGTCGCCATGTCCGCGCTCCCGCCGAGGGCCGCCGCTTCCATCTCGTTCGGGAAGAACAAATCGACGTTCTTCAGCGCCTCGCGGATCCCGCCGTTCCACTTCCCGGCCGGGTCCTGGTCGGGGTCGAGCGAGGTCGTCAGGCCGGCCTCCTTCGCGACGCGGAAGAGCTCGGGACAGCCCGGCCGGAGCGCCGGCTGGATGTAGAAGCTGGACATGTGCATGTGCCGGGCGGTCCTGACGTAATCGAGGTCGACCTCGGCCAGCGAGAACGTTTCCCGGATCCCCGGAAAGCTGGCCATCGCGTACTCTTTCGGGAACGACATCAGAACGCAGATGCCTGTGCGCCCCTCAGAGGACCGGACGATGCGCGAGGTATCGACGCCGCTCGCCTCGAGGCGCCGCACGAGGAAATCCCCGAACTCGTCCTTGCCGGCCTTGCCGACGAAGCCGACCTTCGCCCCGAGCCGGGCCGCATTGCAGGCGAAGATGGCCGACGAGCTTCCGAGAGCGAACCGCATGTCCTTCGCGAGGCGCAGCTCCCCGTAGCCGGGAAGGGAGGCGAGCCCGGTCAGGACGAGATCGACGTTCAGCTCACCGACGACGACGATGTCCATGCCCGTCGCTCCTTTGGTCATTTGGGCCCGTAGACCATCTCCTTGATCCAGGCCGACCGGCCGGCCGCGACCGCCCGATGATAGATGAAGAGCTGGAGGAGCGGCATCACGAGGAGCATCCGGCCGTAGTCGGACAGCCCGGAGCTCAATTCGATGACGAAGTCCGTGCCCGTCGCGATGTCCGGAGTCGCTTTCTCGCAGACGACCGCGACCTTCGCCCCGACGCCCTTGATCTTCGCCAATGCGTCCAGTTGATATTCCGCCCCGGAATCGGAGAGGATCACGGTGATGAGCGTCGATCCGTCCGCCGCATATTTCGGACCGTGGAGATATTCGAGGGTTTCGCAGACCTCGGCGGGCACCCGGATGATCTCCTCGGTCTTCAGCATAAGCTCCCGGGCGAATCCCAAGTAGGGGCCTTGACCGAGATAGACGAACCGCGTGAAACTCCCTTGCCCGGCCTTGTCCCTGACGAGCGCTCCGTAACGGGCGAGGAGGGCGTCGGCCAGGTCAGGAAGGCGCTGCAATTCGCCCTCGAGCTCTGTATTTCGGCTCCGGAAGGCTGCGAGAGCCTCCAGCGCCAGAACCGTCGTCGTCAGGGCTCGCGTGGTGAACCGGCTTGTCTCGGCGGCCTCTTCGAGGACCAGGGAGCCTTCGCTTTCCGCGAGGACCGGGGTGTTCGGGTGGCAGGTCACGCCAATGGAGCTCCAGCCATACTCGCGTCTCAGGAAGCGGACGGCGTCCCGCGTCTCGAACGTCTCTCCGGAACGGGAAATGCCGAAGACCGTGCCCTTCACTTTCCGGGGGACGAGGTCCTGCGGGTAGGTGATGACGTCCGACGCGGACAGGGCCCGGGCCCGGCCGCCGGTATAATGCTGCCACATCGGGGCCGCGGCGATGGAAAGAAAAAAGGACGATCCCATGCCGGTAAAGAAGACCGGGCCGTCTCCGACGAGCGCATCGATCCCCTTGAGCGGACTCTTGGTCCCGAACATCCGGTCAAGGGTGCGCCGCCAGACGTCGGGCTGGGAGAGGATTTCCCTGAGAAGGTGGTCTTCCAAGAGGCCTCCTCAATCCGCAGGCGTGCCCGTGCTTCCGGCCCCGCCGCTTCGCGAACAGGGCCCGGAATTCACGGACGGTCTGAAAACACCAATAGAGCAGGAGACTCAACCCGAACGCCCAAACCCCCCACGTGATCCAATCGATGCGCATGTCCGAATGATACTAAATTCGGGGACACAATACCAAATTCCGAATTAGGAAAATTTCCCCTGGAAAAACGGCTCGATTTAATAATTGGGAAATTGGTATTGTGTCTCCAATTAACGGATCTCTTTGATCCGGATATTCCTGAAATAGATCGGGGCGCCGGCGTGCTTGCCCTGGAGCCCGATGCGGCCCCGGGTCGCGAGCTCGGCGAGCGGCTTGCTGAGCCAGGCCGGGATCTCGCTCCCGTCCGGATTGTACTTGGCCGACGTCCAGAGGCCCATGTCCATCGCCGTGACCTGCTCGCCGTTCAGCATGACGTAGATCTTCTTGCCCTGGCAGGTGATGGTGTAATGGTTCCATTCTCCGGGCCTGTTGACCAGGCTCCGGGTCGGGGCGAGATGGCCGAAGATGGCGCCGCAGTGCCAGGTCGCCGGGGCCTTGGCCCATTCCTCGGCATAATCATCCGCGATCTGGATCTCGACCGAATTGGGGATCCAGTCGGCCACGTCCGTGCAATAGACGATGACGCCGCTGTTGGTCCCCGGCGCCGTCTTGAATTCCATGTCGAGGATGAAGTTCTCGTAATCGCGCTTGGCCCAGATGGCCTGGTCCTCGCTCGCCGTGAGGACGCCGTCCTCGACCGTCCAGACGCCCGCCGGGAATTCGGCGTCCGAGAGGTCCGGGCTGAAGAGGGCAGGCCAATCATGAGTATCCGGGTGCAATTGCGTGGCGGGCGTATTGCCGGTCCCGAATGCCGCCGACGCAAGGATCAGGAATCCCGCGGCCGCAAGAAATACCGAACGCATTCTCGTCATTGCGGTTCCTCCTTCGCTCTCCAAGTAAGCGTATCAAATTTGCCGATGCCTGGACAGGACATAATTTCCTGCCGAAGTGGACGCGTCCCGTCCGGACCGCCCCGGCCGGCTTGGCGTCCCGGTTCCCCTCCCTGTCCGGCTCGGGGAAGCGCCCATCCCCGCCTCATGAAAATGGCGCATTTCTTGCAATTCGTTTTACTAATAGGAGAAATGCCATGAGTACCAAAGAAGGTCGTATCAAGAGCCCCACTGAACAGGAACTCGTTATCACCCGGGTTTTCGACGCGCCGCGCGAGGCCGTATGGAAAGCATGGACGGACCCGGAACGCATGAAGCTCTGGTGGGGGCCGAAGGGATTCACCGCGCCCGTCATCAACATCGATTTTCGCGTGGGCGGCACCATTCTTTCCTGCATGCGCTCGCCCGAGGGCCGCGACTTTTGGGGGACGGGCATCTATCGCGAGATCGTCCCACTGGAGCGGATCGTCGTCACGGACAGCTTCGCGGACGAACACGGTGTCGTCGTCCCGGCCACGCACTACGGCATGGGCTCGGACTTCCCGCTGGAGTTGCTCGTGACGACGACGTTCGAAGACGTCGAAGGCAAGACCAGGATGACCCTGAAGCATGCCGGTCTCCCGGCGGGAGAGATGCTCGATCAAACGCGGACCGGCTGGAATGAATCGTTCGACAAGCTCGCGAAATCTTGAAGTGATCTTCAGGAATCGATGAGGAAGTCGAATTAATAGGCGCTCCGACCTCGCCGCGCCAGGCTCCCTCTTCTGATTCTCTTCTGTATTATATAGCTGAGATCATCAGGGCGCCGTTCAGGGGGACACCTCATGGACCATAGCCATCATCCCGAGCACGAGCACGACCACGACCCAGGCCATGCCATGGGCCACGGGGAAAGCCACCCTGCCCCAGGCATGACGCATGGCGCAATGCCCATGAGCGGCCATCACGACTCCGGACACGCCGCTCATCACGCCCACAATGTCGCCGACTTCAAACGTAGGTTTTGGGTCTGCTTGATCGCGACCGTCCCCGTCCTCGCTCTTTCTCCGATGATCCAGCACTTCCTGGGCCTCGGCGCGCGATTCCGATTTGCGGGCGACCGCTATCTCCTTTTCCTCCTTGCGTCTTTCATCTTTGTCTATGGCGGTTTCCCCTTCCTGAAAGGCCTCCTCGACGAGCTCAAGGCCAAGCAGCCCGGGATGATGACCCTTATCGCCCTGGCCATCACGACCGCTTACGTCTATAGCGCCGCCGTCGTCTTCGGGCTTTCAGGGGAGGACTTCTTCTGGGAGCTCGCGACCCTCATCGACATCATGCTCCTCGGCCATTGGATCGAGATGCGGTCCGTCATGGGCGCCTCGCGGGCCCTCGAGGAACTGGCGAGGCTCATGCCCTCGGAGGCCCACCGTCAAGGGCAGGATGGAACATTGACGGATGTGCCTCTCAGCGACCTTAAGGCGGGGGATAAGGTCCTCGTAAAGCCGGGGGAGAAGGTTCCTGCCGACGGAACCGTGCTCGAAGGCGAAACATCCGTCAACGAAGCCATGCTCACCGGAGAGTCCAGGCCAGTAGCCAAGGGGGCCGGAGCGGCGGTCATCGGCGGCTCCATCAACGGCGAGGGGTCCATGGTGGTCGAGATCCGGAAGACGGGCAAGGATTCGTATCTCTCGCAGGTCATTGAACTCGTCCGGCAAGCCCAGGAAAGCCGCTCACGAACCCAGGACCTGGCGAACCGCGCCGCACTCTGGTTGACCCTCATCGCCATCGGTGCCGGGGCATCGACCCTCATCGCCTGGCTCGCCTTCGCGGGCAAGCCGCTCGCGTTCGCCCTCGAGCGGATGGTCACTGTCATGATCACGGCTTGCCCCCACGCGCTGGGGCTCGCCGCGCCCTTGGTCGTGGCCGTCTCGACCGCGATTTCCGCTAAGAACGGCCTTCTCATCAGGGACCGGGCCGCGTTCGAGAGGGCGCGGAAGATCCAGGCTATCATCTTCGATAAGACGGGAACCCTCACGGAGGGGCGGTTCGGCGTGACGAACACCCTCGTCCTGAACGCCGAGATCGATGAAGACACGCTCGTCCGCTATGCGGCGGCGGTCGAGGCCCATTCGGAGCACCCTATCGCCAAGGGCATTGTCGGGGCGGGCCCTAAAGATGTGCCTCCCGTCACGGAATTCAAAGCCCTTCCGGGCCGGGGTGCCGAGGGGATCGTCGAAGGGAGGGCTGTCAAGGTCGTGAGCCCGGGGTATCTGAGGGAGCATGGCATCGAAATGACGGACGCGCGGATCGAACGCCTCTCGGCCCAGGGAAAGACCGTCATCTTCGTCCTCGTGGACGGGAGGCTTGCCGGGGCGCTTGCCCTGGCCGACGTCATCCGGCCGGAGTCCAGGGAAGCCGTGGCCAAGCTCAAGGCGATGGGCATCCAGTGCATGATGCTGACCGGCGACAACCGTCTCGTTGCGAAATGGGTGGCCGAAGAGCTCGGGCTCGACGATTACTTCGCCGAGGTGCTCCCGCGGGAAAAGGCGGACAAGATCAAGGAAGTGCAGGCGCGCGGGCTCGTCGTCGCCATGGTGGGGGACGGGGTCAACGACGCCCCGGCCCTGGCGCAGGCCGACATCGGCATCGCCATCGGCGCCGGCACCGACGTCGCCGTGGAAACCGCCGACATCGTCCTCGTCAAGAGCAATCCTCTCGACGCCGTGGCCATCCTCGGCCTTGCCCGGGCCACCTACCGGAAGATGGTCCAGAACCTGGCCTGGGCGACGGGCTATAACGCCTTTGCCATACCGCTCGCGGCGGGCGTGCTCTACAAGTTCGGGATCCTCCTCAGTCCCGCGATGGGCGCCGTCCTTATGTCCCTGAGCACCGTCATCGTTGCTATCAATGCACGGCTACTCAGGGCTTGATTCAAGCCCTAGACGAAGACCATCGTCCCAACTTAAAGCGCGTCTTGATCTACCAAGAGCTTGACCTTAGGATAGTCTTTAGATTATGAATTGATTCATAAGAGAGGATGGGCTAACGTGCTCGACCGTGCTCGTGATGCAAGCGTAAGAACCGCGGGGTTTGAATGGCTCGGCGAGCAGGTGATTAGGTATGGCGACATACTTCCTCGAAAGATCCTAGAAAACGGCTATATCTATAATGGAGATAGGGTCCCCTTTATTGGGCCACAAGGCATTTTCAAGCCTCGAATTCTCCAAATCCCCATTTCCATAACAACGGTTCCTAAGGGGCCGTATAACGATTTCTATGGAGGAGACGGCTTTATTCGTTATCGATATCGAGGGACGGACCAGGACCATAGAGATAATCAGGGCCTTCGCTTAGCGATGGAACTAGAAATACCACTCGCATATTTCTTTTGCGTAGCACCGAGAAGATATTTCGCGACTTGGCCGGTGTTCGTCGTCCGCGATGAGCCCGAGAAGCTCACCTTTTCTGTTGCTGTTGATGATGCGATCCACATCGGTATCCGTCCCGACGCAAAAGGTTATGATCCAAGAATTGAAGATCCATTTGAATCCGGCAGAAGAGCATATGTGACATCGACGGTCCGGGTTCGCCTTCATCAACGAGCTTTCAGAGAGCGGGTCCTGGAGGCTTATAGGAGACAATGCGCCTTTTGCAGGCTTCGGCATGAAGAATTACTCGACGCCGCCCATATCATTCCAGACTCCGCCCCTGAGGGCGAGCCAGTCGTGGCGAATGGATTGGCCCTGTGCAATCTGCATCATTCAGCTTTTGATCGATTCTTCATTGGCGTCCGGCCTGATTATATTATCGAGATTCGCCCCGACATATTAAGGGAGGGCGATGGGCCCACGTTGAGACATGCCATTCAAGGGCTTCATGGGCAGCGCATTGTCTTGCCCGCGCAAGCCGTACATCGTCCTGATCCGGCGCTCTTGGCCCAGCGGTACGATCAATATAGGGCAAACGCGATAACTTGATAAAGCCATCTATAGACTAAGGACTCGCGTAGGCTGGAAGGTCGTCGAAGAAGCTTGAAAAGAGAGGACGACGGCGCGGTTGAGATCCCCATCGACGGGACTCTGGACCTGCACACATTCAAGCCCTCGGACGTGAAGGACCTCGTCCCCGAATACCTCAGGGAGTGCGCCGCTAAGGGCATCCTCAGGGTTCGAATCGTCCACGGGAAGGGGACCGGCGTCCTGGCGCTGACGGTTCACTCGATCCTAGGGAAGATGCCGGAGGTCGCGTCCTTCGAACTTGCCGGCCCCCAAGAAGGCGCCTGGGGCGCGACCATCGTCCGGCTGAAGGTCACATGAATTCCTGGAAGTCCGTCCTCTTGGCCGATCCGACCGAATGGCTCCTTGAAAAGAACAACCCCGGCGTGCGCGCCCTGGCCCTGACCCGGATCCTGGATCGACCGCTCCGATGATCCCGAAGTCGTGGAGTCAAAACGCGACATCATGAACACAGGAGCTATTGTCAGGATCCTGGCCGGACAGCGCCCCCAGGGGTGTTGGGAGTTTCCCGAAGATTTTTACACGGCCAAATACAAAGGGACGGCTTGGCAGTTGATCATCCTGGCCGAGCTCGGCGCCGACGGCGGCGACGAGCGGATCCGCAGGGCGTGCGAATTCATTCTGGACAATTCGCAGGACGCCGGGAGCGGCGGTTTTTCGATCCACAGGAGCGCCAAGTCCGGCGGCGGACGTCCCGGCGAAGTGATCCCCTGCCTCACCGGCAACATGGTCTGGAGCCTGATCCAACTGGGCTTGTCGGATGATCCCCGGGTGAAGAGCGGGATCGATTGGATCGCCCGCTACCAGCGATTCGATGACGGGATCCCCCGCGCGCCGAAGGGGTGGCCCTATGACAGCTGGCCGCAGTGCTGGGGCAAGCATACCTGCCACATGGGAGCCGTCAAGGCGCTTAAAGCCCTGGCGGCCGTTCCCGAAAAAAAGCGCACGCCGGAAATTAGAAAGGGCATAGAACAGGGCGTCGAATACATGCTGATGCATCACATTCATAAAAAGAGCCACGATTTGAGCTCCGTTTCGAAACCGGGCTGGCGGAGGCTCGGGTTTCCGTTGATGTACCAGACGGATATCCTGGAGATCCTGGATATCTTGACCCGTCTCGGGTGCCGGGACCCTCGCATGCGCGAGGCCATTGATATTCTCGTCTCCAAGCAGGACGCCCAAGGCCGCTGGAAGCTCGAACAGACGTTCAACGGACGCTTCCGAACGAATATCGAACGGAAAGGCTCGCCGAGCAAATGGTTAACGGCTCGCGCCCTGGCTGTGTTGAAATTCTATTTCTCCGGCGAAGGTGCTTAGCAGGCGAGCTTCGTCCCGCGCGGGAACTACTAACGCCCGTCGTCCGGTCACCCGTCGCTTGACAACTATTTTGCTCGCAACCGATAATCGTCTGGATGAATAGCTCGATACCCAAAATTACTCTGCGCCCCCTGGGAAGCTCCGGTATTCGGATCACGCCCGTCGGCCTAGGATGCTGGCAATTCGGCCAGGGACAAGGCTTGAATAAATATTGGCCGGTCTTGCCCGAAGCCGAGATCGATGGGATCGTCGCGGCTTCGATCGCCGGCGGGATCAACTGGTTCGATACGGCCGAAGCTTACGGCAAGGGCTCTTCGGAACGGGAGCTCTCCCGCGCCCTGCAAAAGACCGGCCGTCCGCCCGGTTCGGTTGTCGTCGCGACGAAGTGGATGCCCGTCTTGAGGCGCGCCTCCAACATGGGCGGCGACGATCGATACACGCCTCGCCTGCTTGGATCCCTACCCGATCGACCTCTACCAAATCCACAATCCGCTCTCATTCTCCTCAACGGCCGCCCAAATGAAGGCCATGGCGGGGCTTGTCCGGGCCGGCAAGATCAAGACCGTGGGAGTTTCGAATTTCGGTGCCGAGCGGATGATCAAAGCGCACCGGTCCCTGGCCGAGGAAGGCCTTTCCCTGGCTTCCAACCAAGTCCATTACAGCCTTCTCAGGCGCAAGATCGAGGTCAATGGAGTCCTGGACGCGGCCAAAGACCTGGGGATCACGATCATCGCTTATTCACCGCTCGACCAGGGCGTCCTAACGGGCCGCTTTCATGACGAGCCTTCGGCGCGGGGGGCCCTGTCCGGATTGCGGAAGTGGCGCGGGTTTTATAAGGATCGCTTTCTCGAAAAAAGCCGGCCGGTCATCGAGGCCCTCCGGGAGGTGGCCGGGCGTCACGCCGCGACGCCGGCCCAAGTGGCGATCAATTGGCTGTTCAGCGCCCACGGGGAATTCGTCGTCGTTATCCCCGGCGCGTCGAAAACCGCCCAGGCCTCCGCGAACGCGGCGTCCATGGACTTCGTTCTCACGGCGGACGAGATCGATCACCTGGAACGGGTTTCGCGGCCGTTCCGCGAATAGCTCCGGCTCAGGCCAGCGTCAGGGTTTCGTGGGCGACGATGAGCTTTCCCTGGATCGGAACGCCGTAGGGGCAGGCCCGGCCGCAGGGTCCGTCGCACTCCGCGCACGAGGCCGCACTGCGCGCGCCCAGGGCGGCGTATTCGGCCAGGGCCGCCTTCTCCTGGCGCTTCCCCCTGTAGTAATAGTTGAAGCGCATGATCGAGTTGACCGGGACGCCGCGCGGGCAGGAGGCCTCGCAGGCGCCGCAGGCGAAGCGGCAGGTCGCGTCTCCGGCCACGTCGGCGCACCCCGCCAGGACGGACGCGTCCTTCGCGCTCATCGCCTGTCCGGACAGCGACAGGAACGCCTCCAGGGCTTCATAGGAGTTGATGCTCGGGCAGACGCAGTGGACGTCGGGGCTGTCCAGGCAGAACTTGATGGCCGCGTCCCGCGCCTGTTCCAGGCCGGACAGGTTGTGGCTCTTGAGAAACGCCTCGGTCTTCGCGGCCCGCTCCTGCGACTGCTCCTTCAGCTTGAGGACGGCTTCCGGGAGCTCCTTGCCCTGGGACTTCAGCCGCTCCTCGATGGAGGCGAAGGTGTTCTTGTCCTCCTGGATGTAGAAGGCGGGGTCCATCTTCATCAGGGTCACGCCCATGTTCTTGGCCTTGCAGGCCGCCAGGATCTTCTCGCCCCTCCCGGCGTTCAGGAAATTGTGGACGAACAGGACGACGTCGAAACGGCCGTCCTCGGCGGCGGCCAGGACGACCTGGTCCATCGGATCGTCGAGCCGGCCGTAGAGACTGAGGTCGGCGCCGTGATTGGAAAGCCCCGAGAACCGGACCCGGCCCTCGGCCTTGAGCTCCCGGATCGCCTCGTGGTAAGGCTCGTGCTTGACCTGGGCCAGCGTGCACATGTGGATCATCAGGCAGTCCGCGTAGTCCAGCCGCATCCGCTCCAGGCATTTCTGGTATCTCTCCCGGATGCCGGCTTTGTCGATCCTCTTGTCGAAGCTCAGGTTGAGCTTGGTCGTCACGAAGATCGATTTGCGGTCCACACCGCGGAGGGCCTCGCCGATCGTCCGCTCCGACCCGCCCCGCTCGTAGTGCTCGCCCGTGTCTATATAATTGACGCCGCGACCCAGGGCCGTCTGCAGGACGCCGGCGTTCGAGAGGTTGCCCGCGCCGAAGCTGATGTCCGAGACACGCCACCCCGTCCGGCCCAGCGTCCGAAAGGCTTTGATCCTCGGCGGGTCGGCGGGCTTTCGGAGCGCCGGCCCTCCGGCCCGCTCTTCCCCGGATGGCCCCGCCTTCAAGCCCAGCGCCGGGAGGACGCCCAAGGACGCGCCGAAGAATCCCCTTCGGGTGAGTCTTTTCCCTGGCCAGTTCGTTCGAATAGGATCGTTTGACATGGTGTTCTCCTTGCAGTCCGGCGCTTCATTTGGGGATCGCCCCGTTCTCGCGGACCGCCGGCTTCGCCAACGCGCTTATTTCGGTGGGGCGGTGACCAGGGTTCTCGTGATCTTGGCGACGAGGTTCGCGGTGGGGTCCGGACAGCGGACATATTCGGTCGTGACACCCGCGGGGTCGATGACCTTTTCGTAAGGCGTCCCTTCGTACTTCCAGGGAAGAGTCCCGCCGGTTTCGAGGATGCGGACGAAGTCGTTCATGCTTCCCCTCAGCCATGGGCAGAGCTTGCCCCAGTCCTGCGGGTACTGGAATTTATCGCCCTTCTTGTGGCACCAGGTGTCGGGGCGGGCCTCATAGATCTCGATCTCGATGGCGTACCTCTTGCGGACCGGGGGAGGGGGAGGTGCGGTCTGTTTCTCCTGGAGGCCGGCCGCCGCGGAGGGACCCGCCACTCCTGCCACGGTGAGGCACGACGCCAGCCCGCATCCCGCTTTTCCCATGAAGTCACGTCGGTTCATCTTGTCCTCCTATTGCTGATTGAACGAATCCACTTCTCCTGCAAAAAGCGTGCCCTCCTCGAAAGGGGAATGGGCACGGCGCCCTTTCGGTCCTCCTCGGCCTTTCATATGGGGAAGGATTCCTGGGACTTTCGGGATGCCCTTCCCGGCAAACCTTGGCTGAACGGAAATCTTTCCGGCGATTGTAATGTAAATATACAAATGGTATCGCCGGGACAGCTATTTTATCAGCAGTTTGAATGCGCAGTTCCAGTTCGCGGTCCGGATGGAGTTCTGGATGTAGATCAGGGCGAGCGGTTCGATGAGCCGGGCCGCCTCGAGCCTGCCCATGTCCACGACCCCCCAGCCGAATTGGCGGCAGATGCCTGCGACGGTCTTCCTGGCGGCCTCGTCGTCTCCGCAGATGAACATATCGGGGGGGCCGCCCGGGAAGGACGGCTTGACCATATGGGCGTGGTTGACCGTATTGAAAGCTTTGACGACCTTCGCCTTCGGGAGCCAGCGTTGGATTTGCTCGCTCGCCGAATCACTGCCGCCGATCGCCAGTTGGGGCAGGGCTTTCGCACGCGACATCAGGGGATTGGTCGCGTCGATGACCACCTTGCCCGCGAGATTATCCGGGCCGGCCAGGCGGATCGCGTTCTCCGTCCCCGTCCATCGGGTCGCCAGGACGGCCAGCTCGCCGAAAGCGGCTGCCTCGGAGAACGTCCCGGCCGAAGCCTTTTCCCCGGCTTTGGCCAGCCAGGCTTTGATCTCTCTTTTGGCCGGATTCCGGCTTCCCATCTTGACGGTATGACCGAGGCCGATGAATCCCAGCCCCAGGTCCTGGCCTACGCCGCCGGATCCGAGGATACCGATTCTCATGGTTCCCTCCTTGTCCTTGGATATGGATATTTGCTCAAGGTCGACTGAGGGGAACGGAATAACCGGGAAGAGCACTATATACCGCGGTCAGATGATGCCGGTGCGGGAGGCGGCCGTACGATCGTGATGACCCGGACAAACGGGTTTTTCAGCGGCGACGTGAATCCGCTCGAAGGATGGCGATCGGGACGGCTTCGCGTCCATCGATCTCGTTTCCCGGCGATGGAGAGGCCGGCGGACGCGGCGGGAGGAGGTCGTCCGGTCGGCGAAGGGCTCATCGACGCCGTTGTGCGGGCCCGGGGATCACAAGGGGAAGCTCGATCCGCGGGGCGTGATGCGGAAACGGGGCGGAGCAGCTCACGACGGAAATCCTCGACGAGGCGTTCCGGGATCTTGAGGCGGATTTCGACGAAGCCGAACGGCGGCTTCGGGAGCGCGCCCAAGTTTCCTGTCGCCCACAACGTGTCTTTCCTTCTCAGGTATTGGAAGCGGACGGGGAATGCCAGGGCCCTGGCCATGGCCGAAAGAACTCTTGCAAAGATGTCTCTCGGCGGCATTTGGGATCATCTGGGATTCGGCTTCCACAGGTATTCGACCGACGCCGAATGGCGGGTGCCCGCATTTCGAGAAGATGCTTTACGACCAGGCTCTCTTGGCCGACGTTTATGCGGAAGCCCTGGCAGCAACGGGCAATGGCGAGTTCGGGCGAACCGCCGCGGAGACCCTGGAGTACGTCCTCGGGGACCTCGCGGCGCCCGAAGGAGGATTTTACACGGCCGAGGACGCTGATTCCGCGGGCGAGCGAAGGCCGGTTCTACATCTGGACGAGAGAAGAGATCGAGGCGGTCCTGAACGGCGAAGAAGCGGAGCTGGCAGCCCGCGTTTTCGATCTCATGACCGAGGGCAACTTCTCCGAACCGGGCGGCTCGAGGGACGGACGGAACATCCTCTATAAGCGACGACCGCTCGCCGAAATCGCGGCCGAACGCGGGATCCCGACGGCGCAGCTCGAGGCGGAGGTTACGTCCATCCGTGCGAAGCTCCTCCGGGCCCGGGCAGGACGGGTCCGGCCGTTCAGGGACACGAAGATCCTAGCGGACTGGAACGGACTCGCGATCGGGGCGCTGGCCAAAGCCTTCCGGGCGGCGGGTGAGAAGCGGTTCCTTGGCGCGGCGGAGGCCGCAGCCCGCTTCGTCCTCGAAAAGATGCGCGGTCCGGAGGGGCGCCTGCTCCACGCCTTCATGGAGGGGGAGGCGCGCATCCCCGCCTATCTCGACGATTACGCCTTTCTCATCAAGGGCCTCATCGAGGTCTACGAGGCGGGATTAGACCCATTTTATCTGGAGCGGGCGATCGAGCTTACGAACGTCGTGAAAGAGGATTTCGAGGACGCGAAGGACGGCGGCTTCTTCTCGGTAACCGCGGCGACCGAGCTTCCCGTCCGGCCCAAAGAGGTCATCGACGGCGCCATCCCTTCCGGGAACTCGGTCATGCTGATGAACCTCCTCCGGCTGGCACGCCTGACAGGGAGTCGGGACCTGGAAGAAGCCGCAGAGCGGCTGACGGAGGCCTTCGCGGTAAAGGTCGCAAGCCAGCCGCGCGCCCATACGGCATTTCTCTGCGGGCTGGACTATGCCTTCGGCCCGGCGGTTGAGGTCGTAGTCGTCGGTCGTATCGGGGATCGCCGGACAGAGGCGTTGTTGAGCGCGCTCGCACGAACCTGGCTTCCGAACGCGGTCGTGCTATTCAAGCCGACTGAAGCGCGCTTGAAGACCGGGCCCCAAAGGATGGGAAAGATCATCAAGCTTGCCCCCTTACCGCGACATGAATGAGATCGACCGCCCGGCGGCATTTGTTTTCACGAACGGCCCGCTCTCCTGCTTGTGACGTGCGCGACACAATCACCAGATTTCCGAATTATTTATTAGGGTCCGCCCTGATTTTCCAGGGGAGAAAATTATAAATTGCGGAAATTGGTATTGCTGTCCCCATTAAGTGACCGTATACGTAAGCTTGCCGCTGACAAGGCCGGTGTAGAAGGCGCGGAAGTCGGGCTCGCGCTCGACAGGGATCCGCAGGCGCAGGGTGACGATCTCCCCGAATTCCTTGGACGCGACCTCGAAACCTTCCCGGACGAGGTAAGCTTCGAGGGGCGCGAGAAGGGCGTAGGGGACCGGGACGAGGACCTCCCGGACGAGCGTTAGCTCGGTCACGCCGGACGCCTCGACCGCCTTTTTCGCCGCTTCGCTGTAGGCCCGGACGAGCCCTCCCGCGCCGAGCTTCGTCCCGCCGTAATAGCGCGTCACGACGACGAGCGTGTTCGTGAGGTCGTTGTGTTTCAGAACGTCCAGGATGGGCGGGCCGGCGGTTCCCTGCGGCTCGCCGCTGTTGTCATAGCGGGCTTGTTCTCCGGTCGTCCCGACACGGTAGGCCCAGCAGTGGTGCGTGGCGTCGCGCCAAGCTTCGCGGACGCGCTTGACGGCCGCCAGCGCCTCCTCGGGCGTGGCGCACTTGAGGCTCCGGCCGATGAACCGGGAGCGCTTGATCTCGATGGCGCTCTCGGCCTCGCGGGAGATGGTCTTCATTCGGCCCTAATCGACCTTGGTGAAAGAGAACTGACGGACCGGCGCCTTGCCCGTTATGAAGATGCCCAGCTTGGTATAGGCGCGGTCCGTGGGATCGTAGGGGGGCTCGCCCGTATAATCGCGCCAGCGGTCGAGGAACTCCCGTCTCGGGATGATGCCTCGCGTCCCCAGGAGCGACGGATCCTCGACGTAAACGAACTGCTCGTCGATGCCGATGAGGATGACGTAATGCCCATCCTCCCAGTCCGAGGCCCAGGCGTGCTTTTCGAGGGGGGCATCGGTCCAGGCCTGGATGTCGCAGAATGACCGGGATCCCCTCGCGGAAGGCCTTTTCCAGGTCTTCGAACGTCAGGTTCTCCCGTGGATCGGCCTGGAAGCCGAGCTCCTTCGCGACCCTGACGATATTTTCGGGTGACGTGCCGTCCTTCTCGGTCGTCTTCAGCATGTCCATCAGGGCCCGCTCGCGCTTGTCGACGCCGTAGTAGCTCAGGACGGCCTGCAGGGCCGCCGCCCCGCAGGAATAGGACGTCGACTGGCGCACGTCCGGGATGGTCGAGATGAGCCCAGGCGGGAGAGTCGTCAGCGAGCTCAACTTGACCGGTTTCACGGGAGCCATCGACGGGCCGAGCAGGAGGCCGAGGTCGAATCCGGCGATGAGCAATAGCAGGGCGAGAAGGACGAATCGTACGATCTTATTCATACCATGAATTTGTCCCAAAAGGCCCGGCCTGTCAAGGCGTTCCGCCCCGCTCCGCCGGTTCGCGGAGCGAGACTGGAAACGGCGCGGTTCCTGCGGTATGATAGCCCCAAGATCCGAGGAGGTTCGCCATGCCCGATCATCCGCTGTCCACGATGAGGAAGCTCGACCCGGAATTCATGAAGTACCTGGAGGATACGGACGCGCTCGTCTTTGCCGACGGCGCCCTGCCGCGCCGGATCAAGCTCCTGATCGCGATGGCCTTCGACGCGGCCGAAGGGGCCCAGGGCGGGGTCCGGGCCCTGGCCGAACAGGCCATGAAGGCCGGCGCGACGAAGGAAGAGATCGCCGAGGCCCTGCGCGTCGCCTTCCACCTCTCCGGGGTCGGCTGTCTCTATACGGCCTCTTTCGCCCTCAAAGACATCCTGGGCTAGGCACCTCCGCCGCGGGCCCGTCGGCGGAACTTCAAAGCCGGCGGCAATTCTGATATCATTGTCCGGACGTCCAGATCATGAACACCATCATCTCCGCCCGCGGCCTCGTCAAGAAGTACGGGGACCTCACCGCCGTCGACGGGATCTCGTTCGATATCCCGGAGGGCGAATGCTTCGGCTTCCTGGGGCCGAACGGCGCCGGCAAGACCTCGACCGTCCGGATGATCCACTGCGTTTCGCCCGTGACGGCCGGGACGCTCACCGTCAACGGCTTGCCCGCCCGCGTCGACAACCGGGCCCTCAAGAAGATCACCGGCGTCATCCCCCAGGAGATCACCCTCGACATCGACCTCACGGTCCGGGAGAACCTGATGGTCTTCTCCAAGTTCTTCGACATCCGGCGCCGGGACGCCGCCGGGCGCATCGACGAGCTCCTGAAGTTCGTCGAGCTCGAGGCCAAGCGGGACAGCAAGATCGACCAGCTTTCGACGGGCATGAAGCGGCGGCTCCTCATCGCCCGGGCCCTGCTCAACCAGCCGAAGATCATCATCGCCGACGAGCCGACGACCGGCCTCGACCCGCAGGCCCGCCACCTCATCTGGCAGAGGCTCCGCCAGCTCAAGGCGCAGGGCGCGACGCTCATCCTGACGACCCAGTACATGGAGGAGGCCCAGCAGCTCTGCGACCGCATCGTCGTCATGTACCAGGGCCGGATCCTGAAGGAGGGCGTGCCCTCCCGGCTCATCGAGGAGGAGATCGGCCGAGAGGTCGCCGAGATCCGCATTTCCCAGGACGAGGACGAGCGCCTCATCGCCGCGCTCGCCGGGACGTCCTGCGGCCACGAGCGGGTCGGCGACACGCTCTTCTTCTATTGCCGGGACGGCCAGGACCTCTGGCGCAAGCTCAACGAGCTCGACCTCCCGAACACCGTCCACCGGCCGGCGACACTGGAGGACGTCTTCCTGAAGCTGACGGGACGGAGCCTCATCGAATGAACCTCTCCTACCGCATCGGCTACGTCTTCTTCCGGAACCTCATGTCCTACAAGAGGTTCGTCGTGCCGACGTTCATCGCCAGCCTCGTCCAGCCGCTGTTCTACCTCATCACCTTCGGCATCGGCATGGGCGCCTACGTCGGCCTCTTCGGCGGCAAGCCCTATCTCAATTTCCTCGTCCCGGGCGTCCTCATCTCGGCCGTGAGCGCTCTCGGCTTCCTACGAATGCCTCTACGGCACGTTCGTCAAGATGATCCACGAGAAGCTCTACGACTCCCTGATCGCGACCCCCGTCTCGGCCGAGGACGCCGTCGCCGGCGACATCGCCTGGGCGGTCTTCCGGGGCATGGTCAGCGGGACGCTGATGATGGTCGTCGCCATGTTCATGGGCGTCTTCCCGGCCTCCGTGCCCAGCCGTGCTCCTGAGCTTCGTCCTCATGGCCTTCGTCGGCGTCCTGTTCGGCTCGCTGGCCATGATCGTGACGTCGGTCGCGCCGAACTTCGACTTCTTCAGCTACTACACCGAGCTCGTCCTGACGCCGATGCTGTTCTTCTCCGGCGTCTTCTTTCCCCTGGACAACTTCCCGGCCTGGATGAAGACGTTCTCCCAGTTCCTGCCGCTGACCCCCGCGGTCAAGATCTCGCGGGCGGTCTATTCCGGCGAATATTCCTCCGGGCTGATCTTCGACTTCGTCTTCATCCTCGTCCTGGAGGCCGTCGCCTTCACCGTCGGCATCAAGCTGATGAAGAAGCGCCTGATCAAGTAAGGAGGGGCCATGAACGGTCTTGAACGGACGCGCGCGTTCCTCGAGGGGAGGGCCATCGACCGGCCGCCGTTCCATCCCATCGTCATGCGCTGGGCGGCGAGACACGCCGGCGTTCGCTACCGGGACTTCTGCCTCGAGCCCAAGGCCAAGGCCGGGGCCATGGTCCGCTGCGCCGACGATTTCGACTTCGACTGGGCCACGGCGATGTCCGATCCCTGGGCCGAAGCGTCGGCCTTCGGCGTGCGCGTCGAATATCCCGAGGACGACCTGCCGCGGGAGGCCGGGGGACGGCTCCCGGACCTCGAGGCGGCGCAACGCCTGCGCCCGTACGTCGTCCATGAGCACCGCCGTACGAGGAACAGGGTGGACGAGGTCCGCGAGCTTGCGCGCTTCTCGAGCGGCCGGCTGTTCGTCGTCGGCTGGGTCGAAGGCCCCATAGCCGAGTACGTCGATCTCCGCGGGGCGGGAGGCGCCGCGCTCGACCTCATGGACGATCCCGACGCCGTCGCCCGGGTCCTGGACGTCATCGTCGAGGCCGCCCTCGAGCTCATCACCTTCCAGGTCAAGGCGGGCGCCCACGCCGTCGGCATCGGCGATTCCTTCTGCTCGCAGATCGGCCCGCGCCTCTACAAGGACCTTGCTCTTCCGCGCGAGAAGCGCCTGGTCGACCACATCCATGCCCTGGGAGCCTTCGCCAAGCTCCATATCTGCGGGAATACGGCCCCTATCCTTCCGGACATGATCGCGACCGGCGCCGACATCATCGATGCGGACCACCTCGTGCCGACTCTGGCTCCGTTCGTCGGACTGCTCCGCCAAGGCCAGGTCTTCTCGGGCAAAGCCGATCCGGTGAGCGTCATCCAGGACGGCGCGCCGAAGGACATCGAACGGAGGGTGCGCGAGGATTTCGTAGAGGCGAAGGGCCACCTCATCGTGTCCGCGGGATGCGAGATCGCGCCGGATACTTCTGACGACAATATGCGCGCCTTCCGCGCCGTCGCCGGCCGGTTGCTGGGACGCGTCGCGGGCTAGCACCCGCCGCCGGCGCGCGTCAGGTCTAAGGCTTCGGCTTCGCCCGGCGCTCCGCTTCCGCCTTCAAGTGTGCAAGACCCGATGCGCTGGCCTTGTCCAGGGCCTTTTGAAGGGAGCGCCGGAACAGGCGTGTCAGGAGCCCCTCCCAGGACTCTTCGTTCAGGACGAGCGTCCCGGCGCCCCGGGGCTCCAAATGCCAAGTGTGGACCGCCCTGATGCCCATCATCCGGCCCGTCCAGGCCAGGAGGCGGGCATGCTTGACGTTCTGGATGACGGAGACGATCTTCCAGGACCCCGCTTTCCAGCGGAACTGGGTTCCCTTGGCCACGCTCCCTTCGATGGACACAGCCTTGATGTCGGGATTCCAGTCCGGCCAGCGGTCGAGCGTCGCCAGCACCTTCCAGACGGTCTCGGGATCCGCGGCGATCTCGACCTCTCCCTTGGACAGGACGGGGGCTTTCCGGTTGATGTCCATGGTTCATGCTCCTCAAGGAAACGACTTGGGGGCGGCGCGGCGGGCCGTCTCGATGTCGAGGAGGACCCGGGGCCGGTACTTTTCCCATATAAAGCCATCGCCGTTCACGTACGGGGTTTCGACATAGTGCGCGCTTGTGAGCTTACAGACCTTATCCCAATATGTCGCGGCGCGTTCGAGAAGCCTGACCGCCTTCGCCTTGACTTCCGCTCCGCCGAGGCGCCTGTAGGTCTCCAGGGCCGTCCCGGCGACGAGCTTGTCCGCGAAATATAAGCTTAAATAGGACCAGGTTTCGATGTCGTCGAGCTCGCATGCCAGCGTGCCGGCCGTTGCGGCTTTGGCGGAGCGCAACGAAGAGACAAGCTCGAGGGCTTCGCGGCCGTCGGCCTCGAGCCCATCCGCCAGACCAAGCGGCGTCGTCAGGCCGGGCCCGGCGGGCTCCCCGGAGACGAAGTCGCGGATCGATTGGCAGGCCGGATCGAGCGTCCTATTGGCGATGAGGTCGTTGATGGAGATGAATGGAGACGGGCCGCTCTCGCCGTCGGGCTTGACCGGGGCGAGGAAGCCTTCCGAATATAGAGTGAAATCCCACGTGGCCCTGTAGAAGGAAGCCAGCTTCAGGGGCATCCGGCCTGGCTAAAGTGTACGCCCTCAACAGCTTGGGCCCAAGTCCTTCTCCGTAGCGGCGGGCCAGCCCGGCTTCGAAAACGGCGTCGGGTGTCTGCGGATCGTACAGGAGCCGTCCCCAGAGCATGTAGAACATCCACTGTTTTTCGAATGCGTAGTCCCATGTGATATGCGGCCCGGGCTTATGCGAATAATCCCTCGCCGGGATATACCCCTCCGAACCGACGAAATAGCCGCCGACATAATCGTGCCCGTTCGCGGCGATATGCGACCGGATGAATCCCGGCTCGCCCCAGCGAAGGATAAAGAAGTCCTCGTTGCGGATCATCCAGGCTATTTTGTAGTTCGCGGGCGCGGGGGTCCAGAAGCGCTCGTCCAGCTTGCCCGATTCGTAGTCGTGGGTGATGGCGAGCCGCGGCGTGGAGTGCCCGTGCGACCAATTGAACTTGATCTCCACCCAGACCGGGTCCGGGAGAGAGGCGTGGTCGATGATCCGGCGCAGTTCCATCGGGTCTCCGGCGAGAGTCGCCCGATGGATGAATTTCACGGGCCGTTTGGCGTTCTTCATCCCGGCCACGAACGTCTCTTCGACGAAATCCTCGGCCTCCTTGGGCTTGAGCCCGTCCATCCAGTCGGCCAGGGTCACGCCGAGGCCCGTAAGGTCTTCGTACTCGTCGATGACCTGGGTGATGCACTCGCGCATGTAGCGGCGGACAAGGGGCGAAGTGTCCTCGTATTCCTTAGCGCCGTATTCGCTTGCGAATTCGGGCGAAACCACGATGTTCCAATTGACGATATAGGTCTCGATGCCTCGTTCCTTGGCCATACGGAAGAGCGATCGCCAAAACGACCGCCAATCCGCTAATTCCTTATCGGAAAGGGGACAGGCCTTCGGAAAATTCGTCGGGCGGATCATGAAGGTGAAAGGATGGAGGTTCCAAAGGGTCAGGGCATTGAACCTGTTCTCGGCCATCATGTCGAGAAACCGTTGCCAGAACTTGAGGTCGCGGCATGTCTCCATATGCACAGCGGCGGCCGGCCCGGGCCGGTAAGGGGACCATGGCAAATTGAACTTGATCGCCCGGAACGGGAAACGCGGATTCGATATCTTTTCTTTGACTCCGTTCAGTCCGCCCTGCATCCGGGCCTGCTCCGCCACATCGAGCAGTCCGTACATGGTACCGCTTTCGTCCTTTCCCAGAACGAAAATATGGTTCAGCTTTCGGACGATTTGAAAGCCTTCTTTTTGAACAGACGCGTCGAGCTCGAGTCCGAGCGGCGTGGTTTCGGCCTCACCGCAGGCCGCAATGACGTTCGTTGTATTCGTCGCTTTCGCCAGAGGGATAAGCGCGACCTTTCCGCCCAACGCATCGCGGAGCTTTCCGGCCGCGAATTCACATTGGGCGGAACTCGTGCGAAAGGCCAGGGTCCGCTCGGCCGGGCCGCGCGCTTGCCCATACGAATACCCGGCGAAAATAATGAAGCCCAGAGCGATGGATCTAACGCGGATAGAGGTCATTGGCCTGATTATAAGATCGGCCGAGGAGAAAAGGACACAGCGACATGTAAGTTAAGTGGTATTGTGCTCAAGGGCCAGTGGCAAGAGCAATCTCGAGCCGGGACCTGGCGTAAGTCTAAGACTATCGAGTCCCCCCTTTGGAAAAGGGGGGACGGGGGGATTTGTTGAAAACCTGGAAATCCCCCACACCCCCCTTTAGGAAAGGGGGGTCGGGCCGGAGCTTGCGACCTACCGGTTCCCCCGGATCGGATACGGCGGGCGCATCGGGCTTCTGCGGCGGGTTCTTCTCGAGCTCGTCGAGGATGATGCGGATGGCCGCCTCGAGCTGGGGGTCGTGGCCGGCGATGACGTCGGCCGGCGTCTGCTCGACCTCGACGTCGGGCGGGACGCCCTCGTTCTCGACGACCCAGCCGTCCTCGGTCCAGATGGCCAGGTTGGGCGCGGTCACGTATCCGCCGTCCATGAGACGCGGGAAGCCGAGCATGCCGACCAGCCCGCCCCAGGTCCGCTTGCCGACCAGCGTCCCGACCTTGAACTTCCGGAACATGAAGGGCAGCATGTCGCCGCCCGAGCCCGCCGTCTCGTCGATGAGCATGACCTTGGGGCCCTGGATGGAGGCCGCCGGCGTCGGCAGGTCCGCCCCGTAGCGCATGTTCCAGTAGGCGCTGACGGGGCGGGTCAGGAGCTCGATGTAGTAGTCGGCGATGAGGCCGCCGGCGTTGAAGCGCTCATCGACGATGATGGCGTCCTTGTCGGCCTGGGGGAAGAAGTAGCGCTTGAAGTAGGTGTGGCCCGGCCCGGCCGTGTTCGGCACATAGACGTAGGCGACGCGGCCGTTGGTGGCCTCGTGGACCTTCCGGATGTTCCCTTCGACCCAGTCGCGGTTCCTCAGGCCGAATTCGTTGGCGATGGGGACGACCTTGACCGTCCGCGAGCCCGTGCCGTCGGGGTTCGGCCCGACGGATATTTCGATGAGCTTGTCGGCCGTGTCCTCGAAAAGACTGAAGAGCGGGGCCGGCGGGCGAAGCTCGCGGCCTTCGACGGCCAGGAGGTACTCGCCGGCCGTGACGCCGACGCCCGGCTCGGTCAGCGGCGAGCGGAGCTCGGGATTCCAGTTGAGCCCGCCGTAGACCTTCTTGAAGCGGTAGCGGCCGTTCGCGATCTCATAATCGGCGCCGAGAAGGCCGCCGGCGACGGTCTTGGGCTCGAAGGGAACGTCCCCGCCCATGACGCGGTGATGGCCGACGCCGAGCTCCGAGCACATCCATTGGATGACGCGGTTGAGGTCGTTGCGGCAGGAGACGTCGGCCAGGAAGGGGGCGTATTTCGCCGCATGGCCTTCCAATCGGCGCCGTGCATGTTCGTGGCGTAAAAGTAGTCGCGATTGATGCGCCAGGCCTCGTTGAAGATCTGGGCCCACTCGGCCGCCGGAACGGCGCGGACCTCGATGGCGTCGGTGTTGAGCTTCCCCTTGCCCGGCTCGGGCTTCTGTCCCGCCGGGACGATGAACCAGGATTCGCGCTGGAGGAAGCCTATCTTCTTCCTGTCGCCGGACACCAATAGGCGTCGATGCCCGTCAGGACGACATCGTCCTTGCGCTGTTTGAAATCGTACTTGTGGAGGGAAGCCCCCGGCCGGGGCCCGTAGAAGCGGCGGCCCATATCGGACGGGAACTCGGCGTAATAGAGCTGTCCGGTCTCGCCGGCCTGCAGGAAGCGGTAGTTCCCGGCGGGCACGGGAAGGGCCAGGATGCGCGTGTCGAGGCCCTCGAAATCGACGCGGACGGGCTCCGCGGCCTTCGGCTTGGCTTCCTCGGCTTTGTCCTTGGCCGCGGACGCCTTCGGCCCGTTCTTGGGCTTCTCATCGACCGCTTTGTCCGGAGCGCCCTTCTCCTCGTCGCTCTCCTTGGCCAGGGGCGACGGGGTGTCCTTGGCCAGGGCGGCGACATAGATGGCGTTGGTCTGGCGCGTGTCGGCGTTCGACAGGTCGAACCATTGCTTGACGGGGCCGGCGTCGGTCGAGGCGAAGAAATAGAGGTACTTGCCGGAGGCGTCGAAGACCGGCTCGCTCGCCTCGCTCAGGCCGTCGGTGACCGGCGTCGCGGCATCCTTCTCGAGCGAATAGAGGTAGATCCTCTGGATGTATGTGACCTGGTTCATGGTGAAGGCGATCCACCGGGAATCCGGAGACCAGGCGGAAGAGGTGCCCGGCGGCATGATGGGATTTTCGGCGACCCTCTTCACCGTCCCGCTCTTCAGGTCGATGAAGAAGAGAGCCCCGGAATTGTCGCTGAAGGAGATCTTCCCGCTGTCGGGCGACCAGACCGGCGATTCGTAGAAGCCGGCCCCGGTCAATTTGTATCGCCGGACCGCCCCCTTCCCGTCCTGGGCGCGGACGGCCAGCTCGTATTCGCCGGACTCGTCGGTGAAGTAGGCGATGGACCTGCCGTCCGGGGACCAGATGGGCGAGCGATCGTGGGCGCCGGGGGTCCCGGTCAGGACCCGGGGATCGCCTTTCTCGGCGGGCACGGTGACGACTTCGCCTCGGAACTCGAAGACGGCCCGGGCGCCGGAGGGGGAGATGTCGGCGTTCCTTATCCATCGGCCGCCCTTGACGAAGCGCTCCCGGAGCTCGGCGAGGTCGGCGGCGACGCCGACGACGAGCCGCGTGCTTGCGCCCGTCCCGGGGTCGAGGACGTGGAGCCGGCCGGCCTGTTCGATAGATGATCTTTCCCGGCGCCGGCCGAGGCGTTCAGCACCGGGAAGTCCTTGTGTTCGGTCAGTTGGGCGACGGCTTTGGTCTTCGTATCGTAAGAGAAGATATTGAACTCGCCGTTCCGGTCCGACCGGAAATAGACTTTGTCCCCGATCCACATCGGGCCGGGGTCGTTCGACCGGCCCTCCGGCTGGGGGACCTTGACGACGGAGTTGTCGCGCGTGTCGAAGATCCAGATGGTCGAAACGGTGCCGCCCCGATAATGCTTCCACTGGGCGAATGCGTCATAGAGGTGGTTGTAGGCGATCTTCGTCCCGTCGGGCGAGAAGACGGCCCGGAAGGCCTGGGGGATCTTGAGCTGTTCGGGGGCCCCGCCCTCGATCGGGACCGTGAAGAGCTGCTGGTGACGGTTGGAGAACACGAAGCGGGGCGATGTGAACAGGACCGCTTTGCCGTCAGGCGCGAAGCCCTGGACGACGTCCGGGCCCGGATGCCACGTCAGCCGCCTGGGAACGCCGCCTGAAACCGGCACGATATAGACGTCCACGTTGCCGTCGTACTGGCCGCTGAAGGCGAGGAGACGTGCCGTCCGGCGAGAACACCGGGTTCGATTCCAGGCCGACGTCGGTCGTCAGCCGCCGCGAGGTTCCGGCCGTCGAGGTCGGCGGTCCAGAGGTCGTTGGCGTAGACGAAGGCGATGGCCTTCGCGCTGATGGCCGGCTGGGTCAGGAGCGCGGTGTCTTTCGTATCGATGGCAAAGGAGAACAGGGAGAAGCCAGAATGATTCCGATGCCGATGGCAAATCTCACGGGCGATGCTTATTCTCATGGGCTCCTCCTTAAAGGCGGAAGCCATATTATATCGACTGCTTACTATGGATAGCAAAGGAATTGAGAGTCGATGCGACTGGGGCGAGGCTACACGAGACTCTCCTGGAGCGATTGGATGGCGCCCTGCTCCAACGGGAAGAGGTCCCGCGCCGTCATCAGTGCCGAGAGAACACGATTCTTCCAGCCGCGCGGGAACGAAGCCCATAGTCTGGCCAGCTTTTCACTTTCTGACTTCTCGGTGAGCACGTACTTAACGGCGAGGACCGCTTGCCGGAGATCCTTTTCCATCTTGTCCCGTCGCTTGAACCGAGTGGCGATGATGAACTTATGGAGCGCGAAAGCCGCCGGCGAAGGGACCTTGGCCTTAATTCCCCTGGCCACGCCCAGGACGATGGGCTCCGAAAAGAGGATGTCGACGAATCTCAGCAGTTGCGGTGTGACCGCGATCTCCCGGATGAACCGGACCGGCCTCCGGCCGGCCCCTTTTTCGGGGGCCAGGAACTCGACCTTCATCATATTGCCCGAAAAGGACATTGAACCGTCGGCGTGAAAATCCTGCCGGAAACCCAGGCCCTTCAGAAAATTGCCGATGTCGTAAGACTTGCCCTTATATGGGAGCGGGACCAGGATGTCGAGATCTTCCGTCCTCAGGGGATACTTATCCATCGGTAAGTGCCTCTGATAGAGGAGAAAACACCAGGAGCCGATGATCTCGAGCCCGGATTCCCAGAGATCCTCTTTGGTCAGTGCCTTGAGGATGGAGCGCATGGGCTCGGTCAGATCGGCCCCCTTTTTTTGTCCTGCTCTCAGCAGGCGCAAACCCTTACGGACGCGGCGCAGTTCATTTTCCAGCCGGCCCCTCTCCTCGAGTTGGGCCCGGAGGTTCGAAGGTACGGATTTTCCGATATAATCGCTCTTGAACGTCTTGCCCTTCCGGTATTGAAGGTAGTGATAGACGTCGTGCCCTTTCGTCTGGGCCTTGATGCGCCCCTTGGGCAGGACTGCCAGGCGGGCGGAGATCAGCCTTTCCTGCTCCCTGAAGAACTCCAGGTTCTCGCCGAGAGTGTTTCTGAGGTCCTGCACGGCTTGAGATTACCCCACATAATGGGGGATGTCAACGAAATGTGGGGTAAAGATCGGATGCGCCCCGAGCGAGCCCCGGGAGCGCGCGCCGGGCGCCGGATTGCATAACCCCGGGGAATGCGGTTAAATAGAACGGTTGGCCGGAAGGAAAACACCCGCGATGAGCAAGAAAAAAATATTCGCTCCCGGCTGCGCGCTGTGGCTCTACAAGCCCGCACTGGCGGAAAGATTGGAACGGTTCCTCGCCGAGGAGCCCGGAGGCGTGGCGCTCAGCCTCACCTGCTGTAAGAATATGCCGGTCCTCGAGCCCGGGACCGAGGTCGTCAACGTCTGCCCCGGCTGTGACAAGCGCTATCGCAACAATTACCCCGACGCGTCAACCGTTTCGGTCTGGGAGCTCCTTGCCGAGAGCGACACTTTTCCGTTCCCCGATTACGACGGGGCGGAGATGTCCATCAACGACGCCTGCCCGACGCGCGAAAGGACGGGCGTCCACGACGCCATCAGGGCCCTGCTCGCGTCGGATGAACATCAAGGTCGTCGAGCCGGCGCGGACGCGGACCCACGGCCTCTGCTGTGGGGACGGCTGTTACGGCGAGATCCCGACCGAGGACGTCAGGAAGCTCATGGTCAAGCGGGCGTCGGAAATGCCGGCCGAAGACGTCGTGGTCTACTGCGTTTCCTGCGCCAAGGCCATGTTCATCGGAGGGAAGCGCCCCCGTTACCTGGTGGACCTCCTGTTCGGCGAGACGACGATCCCCGGGACGCTCGACCTCGACGCGTGGCACAAGGAGATCGACGACTTCACGCGGGACCACTGACCCGCCGGCGCGTCGAGGGGTTGACTTGAAATCTGATATTTAATATTCTCGGGGCGAAGTCCTGCGGCGGGGAAGAGAGCGAGAATCCATGGACATCAGGCCCATCTTGAACATCAAGTCCCTCAAGGAACAGGTCTACGAGTACCTCCGGGAGCGGATGCGCACGGGCGAGCTCATGCCGGGCGCGGTGATCGATATGGAGGAGACCTCGCGGACGCTCGGCGTGAGCAAGACGCCGCTCCGGGACGCCCTCCTCCAGCTCGAGGCGGAGGACTTCGTCACCATCCTCCCGCGCCGGAGGATCATCGTCAACACGCTGACGATCCAGGACGTCCGGAGCTATTACGAGATCATCGGCGCCCTCGAGAGCACGGCCATTCTGGCGGCGTTCGACCGCTTCCGGGAAGCGGACCTCAGGCGCATGGAAAAGGCGAACGAAGGCATGAAAAAGGCCATCGAAGCCGACAACTTCGACGTCTACTACGATAAGAACCTCGAGTTCCACGATACCTTCCTCGACCTCTGCGGGAACCCGAGCCTGGCCAAGATCGTCAACCGGCTGAAAAAGCGCCTCTACGATTTCCCCCGTCCCAAGGGATTCGTCAAGGAATGGGAGGAAGCCTCGATCGGGGAGCATCGCCGCCTCCTGGACCTCATCAAGCGCGGGAAGAAGGAGGAGGCGGCCTCCTGGATCAGGGACGTCCATTGGTCCTTCAAGGTCCAGGAAAAGTACGTCAACGAGTATTACGTCGATATCTCCTGAGCCGCCAAGGCTCGGGAGCGCGCGGAGGGAAGCCATGAACAAATCGGATCTCATTCTCATCACCGGGGCCGGCGGTTTCATCGGGGGATCGCTCGCCCGCTCGTTCCAGGAGCGGGGGTTCTCCCGCATCCGGGCCGTGGACAAGAAGCCGCTGTCCGACTGGTACCAGCGGGTCCCGGGCGTCGAGTGCCTCTGCCTGGACGTCAGCGAGCGAGCGAAACTGCGTCCGGGCCTGCGAAGGCGCCGTCGAGGTCTACAACCTCGCCGCCGACATGGGCGGCATGGGGTTCATCGAGCGCTTCCGCGTCGAGTGCCTGCGGAGCATCCTCATCAACACCCACATGCTCGAAGCCGCCTAGCGGGCCGGCGTCGAGCGGTATTTCTATTCCTCCTCGGCCTGCGTCTACAACACCGATCTCCAGAAGGAGCCGAACGTCGCGTGCCCTCAAGGAATCCGACGCCTATCCGGCCATGGCCGAGCGCGGCTACGGCTGGGAGAAGCTCATGTCCGAGATGTTCTGCCAGGAATACTGGGCGGAGCGCGGCCTGAAGACCTTCATCGCCCGCTTCCACAACGTCTACGGCCCCAACGGCACCTGGGACGGCGGCCGGGAAAAGGCGCCCGCGGCCCTCTGCCGCAAGGTCATCGAGGCCAAGGACAAGGGCCGGAACTGGATCGAGATCTGGGGCGACGGGACGCGGACCCGCAGCTTCATGTACATCGACGACTGCGTCAAGGGCATCGACATGATCACCCACTGCGAGGACCTCGTCGCGACGCCGATCAACCTGGGCTCGAGCGAGCTCGTCTCGGTCAACGAGCTCGTCTCCATCATCGAGGGCATCGCCGGGGTGAAGCTCGAGCGCCGCTACGACCTCTCGGCGCCCCAAGGGCGTCGGCGGCCGGAACAGCGACAATACGATGATCCAGCGCATCCTGAAGCTGGGAGCCGTCGACCCCGCTCAAGGTCGGGGCTGAAGAAGACCTACGACTGGATCGAACAGCAGTACATGGACCGGAAGGCCGGGAAGCGGACCGTCGAATAAAAATCCCCCTCAACCCCCCTTTAGAAAAGGGGGAAGATAAAAATCCCTCAACCTCCCTTTAGGAAAGGGGGGAAGTTAAAGAGCCTCGACGATCAGTCAAAGCCCGGCGATCGATCAGCGGCCTTGAGCAGGGCCAGGAATTCGGCCAGGACCATCGCCGTCGCGCCCCAGATCTTGTGCGGCCCGAACGTGTAGAACGGGACTTCCACGGCCCGGCCGTAGAGCGTCCAATCCTCCCTCCGGGCGCTGGCGGGGTCGATCAGACAGGCGAGCGGGACCTCGATGATCTCCGCGACCTCGCTTCGTTCCGGCACGAAGACGAGTGGGCCCTCCGCCGTCCCGACGACGGGGTAGATGCAGAAGTTGCTCGGCGGGATGTAGAGCGGCGTCAGCCACCCGACGATCGCGACGCGGTCCCGGGGCGACCCTATCTCCTCGCTCGGTTTCGCGCAGGGCGGCCCGAGACGGCGTCCTCCCCGTCTTCGAGTTGTCCCGCCCGGGAGGCTGATCTCGTCCTTGTGGTGGAGGACGTTCGACGTCCGGCGGATGAGGACGATGTGCGGAGCTCCTTCCCGCGGAGGTAGATGAGCAGCATGACCCCGGCCTTCAGGCAGGAGGCCTCGATGGCGGGGGTGAGGGTTCGGTCGGGGCCGTGGCGCGGCGCCATCGTGAGCTGGACCGCGAGGCCGGGCAGGGGAGCGCCGAGGGCTTTCTGAGGTCTTGGCCCAGTTCTTTCCGGGATTCATCTTATGCGCTGTCTCAGGGTTCATAATAGCAGAAAACGGGTCCCCGGTAGATTTCGGGGCGACGGCGTCAGCGTATCGCAGCCCGGGAAGACCGGGCGGGGGGAGTCGGATCGGCGGGCGCCGCGTCAGATGCGGGGCGCGGTGCGCTTTGCCAGGGCTTTCTTCAGGTCTTCGACGACGGGAGGCGCTTGGACGGTCCGGTCGTAAAGGATGTCGTGGGCGGTCAGGTCGCTGTCCTCGTAGAAAGCCTTGTTGGCGTCCTTGTCGATCTGGATGGAAGCGCCCTTGATGGATATTCCCGCGAACAGGCCCTTGCTCCTGGAGTAGGAGTAGATCTCGGCTTCCATATCGAGGTCGGTCGATGCCTCGGCGCTCCGGCCGACCGGGCCGGCGGCGACGCTCAGGTCCGCCCCCAGGGTCACCTTGCCGGTGGCGATGTTGTCGATGCTCTTCGCGGTCTTGAAGACGAGGACGATGTCGGCCTTCTGGACGCCGATCTGCCAGCCGAGGCTCCCCCCGATGAGGGAGATGAACGCCGGGTTGCCCCATGTGCCGTCCTCGTTCCGGATGACGACGAGGCCTCGTCCGTACTGGCCGCCGAAACCGTAGGCCGCCTTGATGACCCCCGGGATGACGGCGATGCCGTGGCAATTCTCGAGGATCCGCGACGGCAGGCCCTCTTCCGGGAGGTCGATCATTTCCCGGAGGACTTGGACGGCTTTGGCGACCCTGTCGGCCCCCGGCTCCTCCTCCTTGACGGCCGCGCCCGGGACGGAAATCGTCAGGAGCGCCGCGAAACCCGCCAGGATGAACGAACGCTTTGTCTTTTGAATGATCATATTCTTCCCCTTGACCTGAGCCCATTTTAGTGGACTTGGAGCCGAAACGCAATGCGCAGGGGGGCGCGGTCCGATCCCTTTTCCTCTCGACAGTCTCGCCCGTCCCGGCCTCAAAGCCTCCAGAGATAGCTGGCCTTGAAAAAGAATCCCCGCCTGGTCTCGAAGAACCGGTCGGAAGCGATATAAGCCCCGTCCCGCCACTCGCTCCTCTCGAAGGCCGAGCCGTAGCCGAGATGGACGACGGTCCCCGGGATATAGGTGAAGGACGCCAGGATATCGGACGTCAGGCGCTTCCGGAACGAATTGTGTTCGACGATGGCCCGGAAGAACAGGTACTTGTTGACCTGGTAGGTCGCCCGGCCGCGAACTATGGTGTAGTCGAACTCCCTGACGCCGTCCGAGGAACGGGTGAAGTCCGAGGTGCGAAGGCTGAGATTGAGGGCGACGTTTTCCGAGGGAAGGTAGTCCATGGCGACCAAGGCTTCGGTCCCGCGCCCCTTGTAGGGGTCGTCGACGTAGCGGATCTTCTGCCCCGAGGTCAAAGAAGCCTGGAAGGCGATCTGCTTGGAGAACAGCGTGGCCGCGAAAAGCTTGAGGATGCTCGTCGGGAACCTCCGGCCGAGGAAGATCTCGTTGGAATAGCGCGCCCCGACCGAGAGCGTCGTGTTCCGGACCATCCGGAGCCGCAGGTCGAAGGAATTCATCGTCTCCCACAGCCGGCACCATTTGTCCCGGATCTGGATGCTGTGGAAAAGGGGTTCGACGCGGAGGAGGACCTTGGACTTCGGGTAGAACATCGGTATGAGGCCGAGCTTCAGGCGCGTGAGACCCGTGCGGGTGACGTAGCCGACTTCGGTCGCGAAGTCCGTTCCCAGGTCCTGGGCGGCGCCCTGGATGATGAGGTCCCGCGTCTGGTAGTCGTACTGGAGGCCGGCGGCGAGCCCGTCCCGGGCCGCCGATCCGTCGCCCGCCTTCGTTCCCGACCCGAAGAGGTGGAAACCGACGGTGCTGGCCTCGTTGAGGCGGAGCTGTCCGTCCGCCCCTGCCGTCACGTTGGACGCGGCGCCCGCGAAACGTCCGGTGAAGAGCCCGCCGACGTAGCTGTCGCCGCTCAGGGCGCGCTTGTAGCGGAGGATAGTGAAATGGGCGAAGTCCTCCGGTCCGCCGTCCGGAAGCTCGTCCATGGCGTAGATGGAGGCGATGGTGTCCCGCGGGCCCAGCTTGCCGTTGAGCTTGAAGCCGAGAGTGGGATCCACGATGGTCCGCGTATGGACGACCTCTCCGAGCGGGCCGTCCGTCCCCCCCGCGAAATTGAACTTCTCCTGTCCTTCCAGGAAGAAGGGCCGCTTCTCGTCGTAGAACAGGGCGTATCGCTGGTTGAAATCGACCTGGCCCGCGTCCGACTTCGACCTGGCTGAAATCGGGATTGAGGGTGCCGTCGAGGATGAGTTGGGAGGTGAGGCCGTACTTGCCGGTCAAGCTGAGATCGCCCCGCCCCTTCTCGGCCTTGAGGGCCCCCTCTTCGCGGGCGCTCGTCCGGCCGTAGGTTACGGCCGGCAGGAGCTCGAGGAGCGTGTAGTGGGCGATGCCCTCGAAGAGCAGGGGACGGCTCTGGGTCAAAAAGTTCGGGCCCTGGGCCGGGTCGAGGGGCGGGAAGGTTCCGTTCTCCGAGAAGCGGCTGATCTTCCGCTCGAAGATGACGCCCATGGCCACGGGCTCGCGGCTCCGGTAGCGGAGGCTCTTGAACGGGATGCGGATCTCGACCGTGTAGCCGTCGGCGTCGATCCGCCCCCCGCTGTACCAGACGATATCGACCGAGTAATCCTCGACGCCGCCCTCGAATCGGGAATCTCCCTGGATGCCGAGGGGGTTGACGTACAGCGCGTAAAGCCCCTGTTGGTCGTTGAAGGAATCCAGATTGATGCAGACCCAGTCATCGACGTTGATGGTGTCCCGGCCGCTGACCGAGGCCTTGATCTTCTCGGGCTCCGGGTCGGAACACCGGAAGGCGAAGTAGAGGTTTTCCCGGTCGTAGGCGTAATAGACTACGGTCCCGGCCGTCATGTCCTTGCCGTAGTCCGGGTTCCACGTCTTGAAGCCGGATTCGCGGGGCGCCCGCGCCCAGATCTCGTCGTCGAGGATGCCGTCGATCTTCGGCGGGACCTCCGTCCGGGCAGGCCGGAGCGGCTCGAGGGTGGCCGGGGCTTTGGCGCCGGCCGGGGACGCCGCGAGGGTTGTGAGCATCGAGAGGCCGAGGAGCGAGAGGATCGCGCGCTTCGAAGACATGTGTTCTCCGGTATTTTTATGCAATGAAGGCTCTTTGTAAAGCGCCCGTGCGCCGGTCTCACCGCGACGGCCGTATCCCCTTCTTTAATTTCGTCGGACGGACGCGCGGCGTATCTTATTGAACACTTAGGCTTCAGCCTGAGCTTCCAAAACGCAGTCTGAAGCCTGCGGCTACATGTCTCGCTTGTCTCGCCCGTCTCGCGCTCTTAGCCTATATGTCCCAGCGATAGGAGACCTTGATGAGGAAGATATTGTCGCCGGGCGCGCGGAGGAGGTCTTTGAAGTCCCGTCCCAGGCGGAAATCGCCCGGGTTGGCGAAGTCGGCCCGGTTCTGGGTCCAGACGAGATAGATGAGGGAGCCCGGGCGGTATTCCCATCGGAGGACCACGGTGCCCCGCAGGGACTTCATGTTGAAATCCGGATCATCGAAAGAGAAGGGAGCGGCCGGCCCCGGGCCGTCCGGATCGACCGTGTACCGGCCATCTCCGCGGACGATGGTCGAGGGCCCGTCCCCGTAAGCGTTGTAATCATAGGTTTTGGGCTTGGCCAGCTCCTTGAATCTGTCGTACTTGCCGACGGCGATGAAGGGCTGGAGGTAGAGCTGGAGGCTCAGCTTCGGGTCGAAGATCCAGTTCAGGCGGATCTCGCTCGAGAGCATCTTCTGGTCGATGTGGCCGAAGACGTACCGGGCCCCGTACGTGGATGTCATCAGGGCATCCTCGGACCGGGTCACCCATTGGATCTCGGAGACGCTCCGCGTGTAGGCGGGCGTGAACCCGAGATTGAAGTTCGGCCGGGGCTTCCACCGCAATCCGAGGCTCCCTGTGAAGTCCTGGCCGCTCGACGGGCTCCTGTAGATCGTGCTCGACCATTCCATGACGACCGCCTTCCGGCTGTCGCTGGTCACCATGAGGTCCATCTGATATCCCCCGGGACTGATGGCCAGGGGGCCGCCGCGGGTCAGGGTATCGCTCATTCCATCGGGATTGTAGGCGAGCATCGTCGATACGTACCAATAGTTCCAAAGCCGCCCCTCGAGCGAGAGCAGGGCCCCGCTCCATGTCCTGTTCCCGCCGAAATCGTAGTTCCCGAACGGTCCGCCCATCATCATGAAGCTCCGGAACACCTTCCCCGGCTTCGTCCATTGGTACGCGGGCAGGATGCTGTAATTGATCTTGTCCGAGTTCGAAAATTGGAATCCGACGTCGTTGGGGTCGAAGCCCGGCGAAAGGGCGCCGAAGGAGGCCAGGAACAGGAAGCGGCCCTGCTGTTTGGCCAGGTTGAACCGGGCCCCCCAGCCTGAGAGCGACGTCGCCATGGGATCGACCTCGACGTGCGATGCGTCCGGCCTCTGATAATAATGCATGGAAGAGGTTTGGAGCCTCAGGATGTCCTCCCGGCTCCCCTCGACGCGCGTCCCCCCCAGCCAGCCATTGACGACCCAGTCCTTCTTTTTATCGAGGGAGGTCCAGCCGTCGAAGGCAAAGCTCAGGGCGTTCTTGTTCAGGATGGATTTGAGGCCATCGTCCTTCAGGTCCCGGAAGACCCCCGTGGCGATGACGCCGTAGCCGCTCCGGCCCTGGTCGATGTCTTTCTGGGCGCGGAAGACCCCGTAATAGGAGAAAGGCTCCACCTGGTCCCGGAAACGGGTTCCGAGGACGTCGACCTCGGCGGACTCGCGGGCGGTCAGGGCGTTGACGAAGCCCATGTTCCAGCCGCCGCCGAGGTTCCCCGTGAGCTTGACGGCACCCAGGATGGCGGAGCGGTCGGGATAGCGGACGTAGCCCTCGTGGGTCGGGGAGCCCTGGGGCGCGCGGCCGACCCGGCGGCTGTAGAAGAACTTCGGGTTCGGCCAGTTGATGTTGGCGTTGATGAAGACCCCGCCCTGCCCGAAGCCTTTGTAAAGGCTGGCCCCCTCGATGAAGAAAGGCCGTTTTTCATCATAATAGGTCTCGTAGGCCGACAGGTTGATGACGGCCGGATCGACCTCGACCTGGCCGAAGTCCGGGTTGACGGTGGCGTCCAGGGTCAGGTTGCTCATGAGCCCGGCCTTGAGGTCGAACCCCGCGTTGCCCAGGTAAGCGTGCCCGCGCTGGAACGGGTTCCCCTGTTCGGCCGGCTTGAACTGGGCCTGGCCGACTGTGTAGGGGATGATCTCGAGGTTGCGCCCGGGGTGGATGTCCCGGATCCCTTCCAGGCGGGCGAACCTGGAGACGGCGGCGATCTCCTCTTTGGGGACCCAGACGAAGCTGTCCTTTTCCTGTTTCCTCTTGATGACCCGGCGGAAATCGACGCCCCAGACATATTCGTCCTTCCGCGGGAACCGGAGCTGATCGAACGGAATGCGCATCTCCACGGCCCAGCCTTCCGCGTCGATCCGGGCCTTCCATTCCCAGATGCCGTCCCACGAGTTGTCCTCGCTGACGTCGTTGGACAGGACGGAGTCCTCGATGGAGCCGGCCGGGTTGACGGCGAACATGTAACCGGTCCGGCGGTCGTAGTAGGGGTCCACAGCGAAGATGAACCAGTCGGAATCGACCACGTCGTCCCTTCGACCCAGGAGCTTCTTTATGGCCGCCGGATCGGAATCGAAGAGCCGGGCGGCAACATAGAGATTGACGTCGTCGTAGGCCACCCAGACCTCGGTCCTCTCGGTCGGCTTGCCGCCGTCGACCGGGTCGGACATGACGAAGTCCCCTGCGCCGGCGCCCTGCCAGGCTTTCTCGGCGAGGACGCCGTCGATCGCGACGGGCTCCTCCACCCGCACGGCCCGGACGACTCTCTGCTCCTGGGGGACGGGAGCCTTCTTCTCCTGCTTGTCGCGGGCGGCAAGCACTCCGGGCAGGGTGAATACGAGCGTCCAGGCGGCGAATCTATTCATGGATGACCTCATCCTTAGTACGGAGCCGTGAGCGGAAAGGTTGCCAAGGTTACCTATGCAAGTCGCGTACCAACCCGGGACAGGGGCGCCAGGGGGGACTCCCGGGTCAGGCATGTCAAGTTTGTTTACGCCGATGCCTTCCCGGACGGCCCGCTCCGTGTTGAAGGCCTGGCCTTCCCGTCCGGGGGGACCTGGTGTACAATCCCCTTCGTCACTAGGAGGTGAGGGATGTCATCGTTAGCCATCGTTGCCGGGATCGTCATCGTCTTCATATTTTTCAGCGGGATCCGGATCGTCCGGCCCGACCCACCGGGGCCTGATCGAGAGGCTGGGGAGGTACAAGAGATTCGCCCACGCCGGGCTTCAACTGGATCATCCCCATCATCGACAGGCTGTACCGGGTCAACATCACCGAGATCATGGTGGACGCCGAGCCCCAGGAGATCATCACCAACGACAACCTGAACGCCCGGGTCGACGCCCAGGTCTACTTCAAGGTCAAGGACGACGAGGAGAGCGTCAAGAGCTCCCAGTACAACGTCAACAACTACCGCTACCAGATCGTCAACCTGGCCCGGACGACGCTCCGGAACATCATCGGGACCCTGACCCTGAAGTCGGCCAACAGCGAGCGGGGCAAGATCAACGACGAGCTGCAGAAGACCCTGAAGAAGGAGACGGCCAACTGGGGGATCGAGATCGTCCGGACGGAGCTCAAGGAGATCGATCCGCCCAAGGACGTCCAGGAGACCATGAACAAGGTCGTCAAGGCCGAGAACGAGAAGATCGCGGCCATCGACTTCGCCACCGCCACCGAGACCGTGGCCGACGGCCAGCGGCGGGCGGAGATCAAGAAGGCCGAGGGCATCCGGCAGGCCCGGATCCTCGAGGCCGAAGGCGAGGCCCAGGCCATCAAGCTCGTCAACGAGGCCGCCGAGCAGTACTTCGTCGGCAACGCCCAGCTGCTGAGAAGGCTGGAGACCGTCGAGAAGGCGCTGTCCCAGAACGCCAAGATCGTCGTCCCGCCAGGACACGGAGCTCGTCAACGTCATCGGCGAGCTGGCCGGCGTGCTCCCGCTCAAGAAGTAGGCGCCGGTCAGGTCAAGACGGCGACGATGAGGAGCAGGGCGATGATGATGAGAAGGATGATCTTTTTCATGGCTTAAAGCTCCCTTCGCTCGTAGGCTTCGAGCGAGAGCGCGAGCGAGATCCAGGTCAGGCCGGCCGTCGCGAGGACGGCGGCCGCGACGAAGAGCGGCGTCCCGATCGATGCGCGGACGGTCCCCAGAACGCGGATGGCCTCGCGGAGCGGATTCCCGGCGAATCCATGCGGCATGAGCGGTCCAGCGGCGGCCGCCGCCAGAAGGCCGAGGGCGCCCATGACGGCGATAAAACGGATGCTCCCGCGCCCGAATCCGTATCGGAAGCATAGGGGAAGGAAGATGAGGACCGCGGGGGCGACGACAAAGAGGAAGCCGACCGCTCCGTCGATCGACAGGAGGTACGCCATAGCCGGCTCTTCGTGCCGGGCCCTGGCCAGGGCGCCGAGCAGGGGGATGGCTCCGAAGACGATCGCCGCCCCGGCGGCGGCGAGTAATCCGGCCAGGACGTAGCGGCCGCGGACGATGGTCGCCCGCTTCAGGGGGAGGCTTCCATACAGGGCCTCGACCCCGCTCCGGTCGTCGAGGGCGAACGTCACGAGCAGGCATCCGAAGACGAGGGCCGCGCCCAGTACCGGGAAAAAGAATCCCACCACCCCGGGCTGGACGACATAGAGAGCGAACATCAGTACGCCCGCCAGCCAGAACCAGCGTCCGGCGACACAGTCCTTCAGGCAGAGCTTAAGCACGTCCGTTCCCCTTCGCCAGATAGAACATGATATCCTCGAGAGAGGCCCGTTCGATGACGGCGTCCCGGCCCAGTCGCCGTCGCGCGCCCGCGACGTCATCGGTGAGGGCCTGGACCCCGAACTCCCCCTTCCGGACCCCGCGGAAGAGGTCCCTGGTCCCGGCTTCGCAGAGCTCGTCGCCGCCTTTGACGACCCCCCATTTATCCAGGACCTCGTCCCGGGTCGCAGAGAACACGATCCCGCCGTCGCGGATGAACGTGATGGTGTCGGCGATCCGCTCCAGGTCCGACGTGATGTGGGTCGAAAAGAGGACGGCCTTGCCCTCGTCCTGGATGACCTCCCGGAGCTTCTCGAGAAGCCGGCGGCGGAAGACGGGGTCGAGGCCCGACGTCGGTTCGTCCAGGATGAGGAGGTCGGCGTCGTGGGACATGGCGAGGGCCAGGGCGAACTTCGTCTTCATCCCTCTGGAGAGGCGAGAGAACCGTTTAACGGGCGGGAGATCGAACTCCCGCAGGAGGCGCTCGAAGAGGGCGTCGTCCCATTTCGGGTAGAACGGGGCGACCGTGTCGCGGATGCGGCGCAGGGACAGGTGCTCGTAGAATCGGGGGGTTTCGTGAACGAACCCGACGCGGGACTTGAAGGCGACCTCGTCGCGGATGTTGTCCAGCCCGAAAGCGCGGATCTCGCCTGTCCTGCGCCGGACGAGATTCAGGATGAGCCGGATGACCGTCGTCTTGCCGGCCCCGTTGGGCCCGATGAGGCCGCAGACATAGCCTCGGGGGACGGTGAAGGAGACGTCCTTCAGCCGGAAATCGCCGTAGTCCTTGGAAAGCCCGTGGATCTCGAGGGCGGGTCCCATCGTCAGTAATCCTTCCTTTCGAAGAGGCGCAGGGAAAGCCCGAACGAAGCGAGATTTATGAGGACGATCGCGGCGATAAGGGCCGCGGCGAATCCCGCCGGGCCCAAGGCCCCCTGGGCCGCGCTCAAGGCCGCGTTGACCGCCGCGGCGAACGCCCGGGCGTCTTTGATGAGGAAGCGGAAGCTCAGCGTGGCGATGCCCAGGACTTGTAGGATGACCATGAAGACAATGATCCCGACCGGGCCGAACCGGACGGTCAGCGGCATCAGTCCCCCGAAATAAAGAGTCATTAGTGCCAGGGCGGCCAGGACCGTTCCGGGCCCGAAGCCGGCGGCACCGAGCTTGCTCCCGGGGACGGCCACGGCCACGGCCGCGCCCAGGACATAGCACAGGACCATCAGGGCCCAGCTGAGGAGGTACCTCGAGACGAGGACCTCGCGCCGCGTCGCCGGGAGGCTGAGGCCGAAGCCCACGGACTTGAACTTGTCCTCGCGGGTGAAAAGCATCAGGACGCCGATGGCGCACACGAAGCCGCCGAAGGCCGCGAAAGTCACGGGCCTGTCGAGCCGCGCGCCGAAGCCGCCCATGTACAGGGGACAGATGACTCCCAGGATCAAAAGATATCTCTTGTGGAGGCGAAGGTCCTTGGCGATAAGCTCACGCATGGCAGGCCTCCTGGTCCATGAAGACCATGACATCCTCGATCGAGGCCTTCTCGATAACGACGCCGGAGGGGAACGCGGTCCGGACGCCGGGGATGTCAGAGGTCAAGGCTTCGATGCCGTACGCGGATTCGCGGAAGCCCCGGAAGAGGCCTCGGCCCGCGCCATCCTTCAGCTCCGGCCCGCCCCGGACCACGGCCCACGTCTCCCTCAGCTCGTCCTTCGGCAGGGAGAAGACGACGGCTCCCCGGGAGAGGAGCGTGATGTGATCGGCCGTGGGCTCGAGGTCCGTCGTGATGTGGGTCGAGAACAGAACGGCTTTTCTCTCGTCCTGGATGACCCCCGAGAGCCGCTCCAGGAGCTCGCGGCGGAAGACGGGGTCCAGGCCCGACGTCGGTTCGTCGAGGACAAGCAGGTCAGCGTCGTGGGAGAGAGCCAGGGCGAGGGAGAATTTCATCTTTGTCCCGTGGGAGAGCTTCTTGAACTTCTTGTCGAGGGGCAGGCCGAATTCGCCGGCTAGCTTGGTGAAGAAGGCCTCGTTCCACTTTGGATAAAAGGGCGCCACGGCCGCCTTGATGTCGCGGAGCTTCGCGTCCTCGACGAGGCCGGGCGTCTCGGGAACGAAACCGATCCTCGCCTTGACGGCTTTTTCCGCGGCGAGGTTGTCCATCCCGAACACCCGGACCTCGCCCGCTTCGCGCCGGACGAGGTTCAGGATGAGCTTGATGACCGTCGTCTTGCCGGCGCCGTTGGCCCCGACCAGGCCCATGATCGATCCGGCCGGGACGTCGAACGAGACGTCTTTGAGCCGGAAGCCCTTGTATCCCTTGCTCAATCCCCGTATTTCGAGAGCGTTCCCGGTCATTCGTCCTCTCCGTAGAGCAGTCTCAGCATTTGGACGAGCGAGTCGGGGGGGAGTCCCATCAGCCGGGCCGCGGCGACCGCTTCGGCGAGCTTCTCTTCGACGAGCTTCATCTTCTTTTCCCGGAGGAGCTCGACGTTCTGGACCGCGACGAACGTCCCCTTGCCGCCGACCGTGTTGATGAAGCCCTCCCGCTCGAGCTCGTCGTAGGCGCGTTTCGTCGTGATGACGCTGATCTGGAGGTCCTGGGCCAGCCGACGGATCGAGGGAAGAGCTTCCCCCTCGGCCAGGGCCCCTGAGATGATCTGCGCCTTGACCTGGCGGGTTATCTGTTCATAGATGGGATCGGGCGACGAGTTGGAGATGATGATCCGCATCCGGTTATTCTGTTCATATTGCATATATACAGTATAAGCAGAATATCCGATTTGTCAAGTTTTTTTTTAGTTTCTCGGCCTCCCCGCCTTATGGCGGACGGGAGAAGGATCATTCGTTCCGGTAGTCCTCGGGGGGAGCCGGCTTGTTCTCCAGGATCTTCTCGATCCGGGCCGTCACGTCGGGGATCAGTGATTTCACGGCATCGAGCGATTTCATGTTCTCGACCACCTGTTGGGGCCGCGAGGCGCCCGTGATGACCGTGCTCACGACAGGGTTCTTGAGGCACCAGGCGATGGCGAGCTGGGGCAAGGTGACCCCGAGGTCGGAGGCCAGGCGGGAGAGCTTCTTCACCTTGACGATCATCTCCTCCGCCCCCGGGCCTTCGTAGCGCTTCCTCAGCCAGCCGTAACCCTTGAGGGATAATCTCGTTCCCGCCGGGATCCCGGCGTTGTACTTGCCGGTCAGGAAACCGCTGGCCAGGGGGCTCCAGACCGTCGTCCCGAGCCCGAACTCCTCGTAGAGCGGCGCGTACTCCTTCTCCACCCGCTCGCGGTGGAACATGTTGTATTCGGGCTGTTCCATGGTCGGCGGGACGAGGTGCTCCTCGCGGGCGATATGATACGCTTCCGCGATCTCCCGGGCGTCCCATTCGCTCGTCCCCCAATAGAACGCCAGGCCCTGGTCCACGAGGCGGCTCATGGCCCGGACCGTCTCGGCGATGGGCGTGTCCCTGTCCGGCCTGTGGCAGAACAGCAGGTCCACGTAATCGACCCGCATCCGGGCCAGCGAGGCCTCCGTCCCCTCGATGAGATGTTTTCGCGACAGGCCCGTGTCGTTGGGGCCCTTGCCGCCCCAGAAGATCTTCGTCGACAGGACGAGGTCCGACCGCTTCCAGCCCATCTTCCGGATGATGTTTCCCATCATCGTCTCGGCCTTGCCCGCGGCGTAGGCCTCCGCGCAGTCGAAGAAGTTGACGCCGAAGTCGAAGGCGGCCTTCATGCAGGCGGAGGCGGCGTCCTCGCCGACCTGCTCGCCGAAGGTCACCCAGGAGCCGAACGACAGGGCCGAGACCCGGAGCCCCGACCTTCCCAGAAGGCGATATTCCATGATCCCGCTCCTTCCCGCTCCGGCGCGGCCGCTATTTCAGGAGTCCCCGCCTCTTGAGCAGGGCCTCGACCTTCGGCTCGCGGCCCCGGAACTTCTTGTAGAGGACCATCGGGTCCTCGGTGTTCCCCCGCGACAGGATGTTGTCGCGGAGCGATTTCGCCGTCGCCTGATCGAACAGGCTCGTCTCCTTGAAGGCCTCGAACGCGTCGGCGTCGAGGACCTCCGACCAGATGTAGCTGTAGTAGCCGGCCGAGTATCCTCCCGCGAAGATGTGGCTGAAGTAGGGGCTCCGGTAGCGGACGACGATCTCCGGGATGAGGCCGATCCGGTCCATGGAGGCCTTCTCGAACGCCGCGGCGTCCTGCTCCTTCGGCTCGGTGAGCGTGTGCCAGTCCATGTCGAGGTAGCAGGCGGCCAGGTATTCGACGGTGTCGAAGCCCTTGTTGAAGAGCTTCGCTTTCTTGATCTTCTCGACCAGGGCGTCGGGGATGGGCTCGCCCGGTCTTGTAGTGCCTCGCATAGGTCTTGATGACCTCGGGGTCGCCGGCCCAGTTCTCCATGATCTGCGACGCGAGCTCGACGAAGTCCGACGGGACGTTGGTCCCGCCCGTGGCCTCGTAGGTGCAGTTGGAGAGGAGCTCGTGCAGGGCGTGCCCGAACTCGTGGAAGAGCGTCGACGCCTCCTCGAAGGTCAGGAGCGACGGCGCGTCGCCCGCCGGCATCGAGAAGTTCCCGACGTTGTAGACGACGGGCGTCACCTTCTTCCCGTCGCGGGCGGACTGGGACCGGAAGACGCTCGACCAGGCGCCGCCCCGCTTGCTCGCCCGCGGGAAATAGTCCGTGTAGAGGAGGCCGACGTGGGTTCCGTCGGCTTCCTTCACCTCGAAGACCCGGACGTCCGGGTGGTACTTCGGGATGTCGGTCCGCTCGGCGAACTGGAGCCCCCAGAGCTTCCCGGCCACGGCGAAGGCGCCGTCGCGGACGTTGTCGAGCGGGAAGTAGGGCTTGAGGACCTGGTCGTCGAGGTCGTATTCGGCTTTCTTGAGCTTTTCCGCGTAGTACCACCAGTCCCAGGGCTCGAGCTTGATCTTCGCTCCCTCCTTGTCGGCGAGGGCCTGGAGCTTCGCGGCCTCCTTTTTCGCCATCACGAGCGACGGCGTCCAGAGCTGGTCGAGGAGCTCGGCGACGGCCGCCGGGGTCTTGGCCATGTTCTCCTCGAGGACGAAGTCGGCGTGGGTCTTGTAGCCCAGAAGGTCGGCCCGCTTCACCCGGAGGGCGGCGATCCGGCTCAGGACGGCCTTGTTGTCCTGTTCGTTCCCGTTGTTCGCCCGGTTGATGTAGGCCTTGAAGATCTTCTCGCGGAGGTCCCTCTTCGGCGAATATTGGAGGAAGGGGATCATGCTCGGCTTGTGCAGGGTGAAGACCCAGCGGCCCTCCAGGCTCCTTTCCTTGGCGGCGCTCGGCGGCCCCGTCGACGACGGCCTGGGGCAGGCCGGCCAGGTCCTCGGGCTTGTCGATGACGAGCGTGAAGGCGTTGGTCTCCTTGAGGACGTTGTCGCCGAACTTGACCGTCAGGACGGAGAGCTCCTCGTTGATCTTGCGGAACTCCGCCTTGGACGCCTCGTCGAGGTTCGCGCCGCCCCGGACGAAGCTCTTGTAGCCTTTTTCGAGGAGCCGCGCCTGCTCCGGCGTCAGCTCGAGCTTGTCCCGGGCGTCATAGACGGCCTTGTACTTGGCGAAGAGCTTCGGGTCGAGGGTGATGTCGTCGCGGTGCTTGGCGAGCAGGGGCGAGACCTCGGCCTCCATCGCCTGGAGGGAGGGATTCGTGTTCCCCTCCGTCAGGCAGAAGAAGACGTTGGCGACCCGGGTCAGGAGCGCGCCGCTGCGCTCGACGGCCTCGACCGTGTTGGCGAACGTGGGCGGCTCGGGATTCGCGACGACCGCTTCGATCTCCTTGATCTGGCGGGCCATTCCTTCCCGGAAGGCGGGCATGTAGTGCTCGTCCCTGATCCGGTCGAACGGCGGCGTCTCGAACGGCGTGCCGTAGGCTTCGAAGAAGGGGTTCGCCGCCTCGACGACGGCGGCCGTTTCCGGTTCCGCCTGCTTCTTGGCGCAGAAGCTCAGCGCGAAGCATAGGCCGATGACTCCGAAGATAACGATCATGGGGGATTTCCTCACTGGGGCCTCCTTTTACCGATCATGGGGCCTTATCTTATCACAAGGTCGAGGTCAAGGTCATGGCCGGGATCGGTGCTGACGGCAGCCCCTTCCCCCCCGACCCCACCTCTCCCGGCGATGCGGACGTTTTCAGCGTCCCCCTCTAATTTTAGGTGCGCTCCTGATTTCGGGAGATCGTGCCCGATGGAATTCGCGGCGCGGGGCGTGCCTCCGGGGTTCGGAGGCCACCGCTTGACCCCAGACCCAGGAACCTGCGGTCAGGGTCCCGCAGCGCGAAGAGCGATGGGCCCCCTTCCCGACCGAGGATCACGGGGCGGTCCTCCTCGCCCCGGGCACGCCGCAGTTCCCCCGTCGACCGCTCCGGCGGGAGCCTTGCCGTCCCTCCGGCCACCACCCCGGCGCTCTTCTGGCGGCGACAGGGACTTGACCGCGATCCGGTAGGCCCACGAGGAAACCTGCGCCCCTTGCCGGAACGAGCTCAGCCCTCTCCAGATGTGGACGAGCGTTTCCTGGTAAGCGTCCTTCCGTTCCTCCGCGTCCCGGATATGGCAGCAGCAGATGCGATAGAGCCTGTCCCCATAATCCCGTATCGAGTCCCGGAAAATCTTCTCGTTGTCCATTTCGTCTTCCGGCCTGTTAGACGCGCCGAGCCCCGGGACGTTACGGCAAAAAGAAAGGGGACGGCGGGATGCCCCGCCGCCCCCTCGATGACGCTACTGTTTCTTGTCCGCGATGATGTTGCCGTCGCCGTCGATGATCGTGATCTCGGTGAAGCCGAGCTCGCGGATCTTGGGCTCGATGAGGGCCCTGTCGCCGACGACGATCCAGGTTATGCTCTCCGGATGGATCGTTTTCTTCGCAGCTTTGGCCATATCCTCCGATGGCCAGCTTCCGGACCCGGCCGGAGTACTTCTGGAAATAATCATCGGGCAGGCCGAACTGGACGATCTCGGACAGGGAGCCCTCGACCGCCTCCATGGTCTCCCACTGGCCGGGCAGGCCGAGGACCTTGCTGTTCTTGACGTTGGCGAACTCGTCGGGGGTGACGGGCTTCGCGCCCAGGATCCCTTCGAGCTCCTTCCGGATCTCGTCCATCGTCTCCTTGGTCTTGTCGGACTGGACCGGGGCGAGGACGACGAAGGGCCTCGGGTCCCCGGGCGGGCAGGAGAATCGACTGGGCCCCGTAGCTCCAATGCTTCTCCTCGCGGATGTTCATGTTGATGCGCGAGACGAAGTCGCCGCCGAGGATGGTGTTCATGGTCTCGATGGCGATCGCGTCGGGGTCTCCGGAGGGCGGGGCCGTGTGCCCGCCGACGACCACGGACTGGGGGGCGCCGGGCTTGTCCATGATGTAGACCCTGGGCTTGGCGGGCAGCGTGACCGCGGCGATATTCTTTTCGGGGACCTTGCCGCCCTTCCAATCCTTGAAGAGCTTCTCGATCTTCGGGCGGATCTCGGCCATGGTCGTGTCCCCGACCACGACCAGGGTGGCGTTATTGGGCATGAACCAGGTCCGGTGGAACTTGACGAGGTCCTCCCGGACGAGCTTGCTCACGGCGGCCTCGGTGCCCGAGCCCGTGAATGGGTTCCCGTAGGCGTGCCCCGCTGCCGTAGAGGAGGCCCGGGAACACCCGCAGGATCATCGTGACGGGCGAATCCTTCTCTTGGGCGATCCGGGCGATCTGGATCTTCTGCAGGCGCCGGAAATCCGCCTCCGGGAAGGCGGGGTTGAGGATGACGTCGGCGTAGATGTCGAGGGCCGCGTCGAGCTTGTCCTTGAGGGTGTCGAGCCCGACGAACGAGGTGTCGAGGTTCGAACCGGCCCGGAGCCGGGCGCCGAGCGAATCCAGCTGGTCGCTGATCTCGAGCGACGTCCGTCTTCGCCGTGCCCTCGTCGATCATGTTCATGGCCAGGCTGGCCGTGCCGGGGACCGCGAACTGGTCGGCCGCGGACCCGGCGTCCAGCATGAGGTTGAAGCCGACGACGGGGATGGAATGACGTTCGGCCAGCAGGATCTTCAGCCCGTTGGCCAGGGTCGCCCGCTGGACGGCCGGGAAATTCACTTCGGGCGCGGCGCCGACGGCCGGCATCGTCTTCCGGTCGACGTCGCTCTTCCCGGCGGCGAGCTGGGGATAGGGCGTGACCTCGAGGATGTAGACGCCGTCGGAGAGCCAGCGGACCGACGTTTCCTTGACGGCGGCGGCCGTGGCCTTGTTCATGTGGTCGAGGGTCTTCTGATAGGCGTCCGGGCTCCCGCCGTACACCTGGCTCGAGGCCAGGATGTCGGACTTGCCCCCGAAGCCGCCGATACGCTCGATGCCCCGGATGAAGCGGGCCATGTATTGCGTCCGGACCCGCTCGAGCTCCTTTTCCGTCGGCCCTTCGGCGAGGAACTTCGCGAGCTCCTCGTCGATGGCCTTCTCCACCGCCGCCAGCTCGACGCCCGGCTTGGCGTCGGCCTGGATGGTGAAAACACTGCCGATCTCGCGGACGTTGACATAGGCGTTGACCGACGTGGCGATCTGGTCGTCGTAGACGAGACGCTTATAGAGGCGGGAATTCTTGCCTTCGGCGAGGACGGAGCTCGCCAGGTCGAGGTTGTCGGCGCAGACCGTTCCCCAGCCGGGGGCGTTCCACATCTTGTAGATCCGGGGCTGGGAGATCCTGTCCTGGACGCTCTCGCGATGCGAGCCCGTCCGCTTGGCGACCCAGGCGGAGTGGCGGGAGATGGGCGGCGAGGGCGGGATGTCGCCGAAGTATCGCTTCACCTTCTCGAGGGCCGTCTTGGCGTCGATGTCGCCGGCGATGGCGACGATCGCGTTGTTCGGGCCGTAATAGGTCGCGAACCACTGCTGGACGTCCTCGAGCTTGGCGTTGCCCAGGTCCTCGAGCGAGCCGCCGACCGACCAGGAGTAGGGATGGCCGGGCGGGTAGGTTCCCTTGACGATGAGGTCTTCGGTGACCCCGAAGGGCTCATTGAGGTACTGGCGGATCTCGTTCTGGACGACGCCGCGCTGCTCGTCGAGCCGGGCCTGGCTGATGGCCCCCTTGAGGTGGCCCATCCGGTCCGATTCCATCCAGAGGACGAGGTCGAGGGCCGACGTCGGGACGTTCTCGAAGTAGTTCGTCCGGTCCTCGTTGGTCGTGCCGTTGAGGTCCGTCGCCCCGACCTTCTGCATCGGCTTGAAGTAGTCGTCGTTGTAGTTCTCGCTCCCGTTGAACATCAGGTGCTCGAAGAGGTGGGCGAAACCCGTCCGGCCGGGCTTCTCGTTCTTCGAGCCGACGTGGTACCAGACGTTGAAGGCGACGATGGGCGCCTTGTGGTCCTCGTGGACGATCAGGGTCAGCCCGTTGTCGAGGACGAATTTCTGAAAGGGAATGTCGATCTTGGCCGTTTCGGCCGCCCGGGCGGGCGCCGTCGCGGCCAGACACGACGAAGATGGCCGCCAGGACGGCCGTGCCGAGCCTCATGTGACGCATGCTTTTGCCTCCGTTGGTGATTTCAAATAAGTAAAAATATCCATGAAGATGACATATACGCGCGACGCCCCCACCGCGTTATATTCTATCCCGAGTCCCCCGTCGCCGTCCAGCGGGAAAGCCGGAACGAGTCCCCGCCCGGCGTGCCTCGGGACTCCTCTAGGCGCCGAGCTTCCGGCCGAGCGCGAAGGCCTCTTTCATGAGGCTCGCGTTCGCCCGGACCTCGCCGGGCTTGTCCGCCGTCCCGTAGACCATGCCCTTGATCGGGGCGCCGACGTAGGCGAAGGCGTCCTGGAAGGAGCGAAAGGCGTTGACCGCGCCCGACACAAAGGGGTCGGCGTCTCCGTAGGTCATGATGATGCCGATGCGCTTGCCCTTGAGCGGCTTGTAGGCTTCCGCGCCGAACGCATAGAGCCTGTCCATGAACAGCTTGATCTGGGCGCTCATCGTGAACCAGTAAACGGGGCTCGCGATGAGGAGGGCGTCGGCGTCTCGGAGCTTGGCATGGAGCATCCTGATATCATCCTTCCGGACACAGCCGTCGGCGCCGGGCTTCCGACAGCCGTCGCAAGCCAGGCACGGGCCGATGTTCATCTTGGCAAGGCGAAAGGATTCCACGGTCGCGCCGGCTTTCTTTGCTCCCTTTACGGCCTCTTCGGCCAGGATCGTGCTGTTGCCCCGGGCCCGGGGGCTCGCCATGAGGACTAGAACCTTTTTGTGTGTCATCGAATCTCCCCTCAGATCTCGATCGTCCCCGTCATGTAGGTCACGGCCCGGCCGCCGATTTCGACCCGCGCGCCCTTATATTCACAGAAAAGCTCGCCGCGCCGGCGCGAGATCTGGAACGCATGCAAAATGTTCTTTTTCAGCCGCTTGGCCCAGTACGGGATGAGGAGGGTGTGGGCCGAGCCCGTGACCGGGTCCTCGAGGATCCCCGCCCGCGGGGCGAAGAACCGGGATACGAAGTCGCAGGCGTCGCCCGGGGCCGTGACGATGACGCCGAGGCAATCGAGCCTCTCGAGTGCGGCGAAGTCCGGGCGCAGGCCCGCGACGTCCGCTTCTTTGTCGAAAACAGCGAGGTAGTCCCGGCCCAACAGCGTGGCCGAGGGCTTCTTTCCGAGGCCTTTGACAAGCGCCTCGGGCGTTGCGACCGGGGCGGCGTCGAAGGCGGGAAAGTCCATGATGAGCCGCCCGTCCCGCCGCTCGACGCTGAGCTCTCCGCTTTTCGAGAGGAACGTGATCCGCGGCCCGGCGAAACCCAGATGGGTATAGATGACATGGGCCGTCGCGAGCGTCGGGTGTCCGGCCAGCTCGATCTCGATCTTCGGCGTGAACCAGCGGATCTCGAAGGCGTCGCCGCGCCGGACGAAGAAGGCCGTTTCGGACAGGTTGTTCTCCTCGGCGACCGCCTGCATCGTCGCCTCCGGAAGCCAGGCTTCGAGCGGACAGACGGCGGCCGGGTTGCCCCCGAAGAGCCTGTCGGTGAATGCGTCGACCTGGTAAATGGGGATCCTCATGTCGCCTCCGTTCTTTCGGGACGTCCGTAAAGGAATTATCACGAATGCCGCGCCCGGTTCAAGTCCGGCGGGTCCCGACCGCGTTTTGACAGCCCGCCGCCGCTCTGCTATACATGGGCGGAACGGAGCCGGAGCGACAAGGAGGGCGAACATGCGGATGAAGCCAGGACGGATTATTCAGCCCGCCGTCCTCATCGCCGTCGGCGTCATTGCGGCCTGCGCGCCGAAGAGCGTGCCCGGGCCCGAAGCCGACCTCGTCCTGAAGAACGGCGCGGTTTACACCGTGGACGGCGCCCGGAGCCGGGCCGAGGCCGTCGCCGTCAGGGACGGCGTGTTCCTCTATGTCGGGACGAACAATGGCGCCGCCCGCTTTATCGGCAAGGGCACGCGGGTCACGGACCTGGGCGGCAAGCTGGTCCTTCCGGGCTTCATCGACGCCCACTGCCATCCGTCGGGCGCCGTGGAGCAGTTCGGCGCCGTCGCCCTGTTCGGCCTGGGTTCGGTCGCCGAATATCAGAAGGCCGTCCGGGAATTCCGGGCGGCCCACCCCGGCCTCGAGGTCGTCCGCGGGAGCGGCTGGAGCAACACGCTCTTCGACGGGAACGGCCCGCGGAAGGAGGCCCTCGACGCGGTCGTCGGCGGACATCCCCGCGGCGCTGTCCTCGGAGGACGGGCACTCGACCTGGGTGAATACGAAGACCCTCGAGCTGGCCGGCGTGACGAAGGACACACGCGACCCGCCGGGCGGGGTCATCGAGCGCGACCCGAAGACCGGCGAGCCGAGCGGCACCCTGCGCGAGAGCGCGGCCCGCCTCGTGGAAGACGTCATCCCCGGATTCACGGCCGGCGAGATCGCCCGGGGGCTCGAGGAATACCAGAAGATGGCCCTGGGCTTCGGCATCACGACGGCCCACGAGGCCTCGCTCGATCCGGGCGAAAGCTCCCTCGCGGCCTATGAGGCCCTCGAGCGGGCCGGGAAGCTCCGAATGAGATTTCGCGCTTCGCTTTATGCGGACCCCAAGGAAGGGACCGCCCAGGTCGCGGCCCTCGAGGCGGAAAGGGCGAAGCATACGGGCCCGCTCTTCCGGACCGGGGCCGCCAAGATCTTCGTCGACGGCGTCGTCGAGGGAAGCACGGCCTATTCTCAAGGAGCCCTACGCCCATAAGCCGGGCTTCCGGGGCGAGCCGCTCTGGTCGCCGGAGGCCCTCGACGCCGTCTGCGCCGCCCTGGACAAGGCGGGCTTCCAGCTCCATTTCCACGCCATCGGGGACGCGGCCGTGGCCGAGGCGCTCGACGGGATCGCCGCGGCGGCCAAGGCCAACGGCGTCCGCGACGCGCGCCCGCTGATCACGCATCTCCAGCTCGTGTCCCCGGCCGACATCCTCGGTTCGGGACCCTCGGCGTCGTCGCCGTCGCCCAGCCGTTCTGGTTCATGAAGGACGATTATTACCGCAACCTCCAGGTCCCTTACCTGGGCCAGGAGCGTGCGGATGCCGAGTACCCCATGGAGAGCTTCTTCAGGGCCGGGGTTTCCGTCGCCTCGTCGAGCGATTACACGGTGACCATCCCCTGCGACCCCCTCCAGGCGATCCAGATCGGGATGACCCGCCGGGCCCCCGGGGCGACGGGCGCCGCCGACGTCCTCTGGCCGGAGGAGCGGGCGACGCTCGAGCAGATGATCGCGAGCTTCACCATCTTCGGGGCTTACGCCAATTTCCTGGAGAAGGAGACGGGCTCCATCGAGCCGGGGAAGTCGGCCGACCTGGTCGTCCTCGACAAGGACCTTTTCACGCTCGCGCCGGACGAGATCGGGAAGGCCCGGGTCGTCCTGACGCTTTTCCGGGGCCGGGAGGCCGGGGCGGAACGCATTCGATGAATTTTCGTTATTATAGAGAGCGCAGAAAGCCGGAGAACACGAAGACATGAGCGGCGAACGGAAGACCAAGGGCAGGAGCGCGTTTCGCGAGTACGTCGAGCTGTTCGCCGAGACCGCTCTCTTCGTCCTTTTCATCAATACGTTCGTCGCCCAGGCGTCCCAGGTGCCGACGCCGTCGATGGAAGATACGATCCTCGTCGGAGATTTCCTGTTCATCAACCGGATGGCCTATGCCCGGCCCGTCCTGCCCTTCGAGAAGGTCCTCCTGCCCCGCAGGGACCCGGAAAAGGGCGACCCCGTGACCTTCAAGTTCCTCAAGGACGGCGGCAAGGAGCTCGTCAAGAGGGTGGTCGCGACGGAAGGGGACACCGTCCGGATCGTGGACAAACGCGTCTTCGTGAACGGCATTCCCCGGGACGAGGGATACGCCTGCCACAAGGATGCGACGACCATCCCGGCGGACGCCGCCCGCTTCGGCGAATCCGGATGCCGGGACAACTTCGGGCCGATCGTCGTTCCCCCCGGGCATCTCTTCGTAATGGGGGACAACCGGGACGTCAGCTACGACAGCCGTTACTGGGGAAGCCTGCCGGTCTCGGCCGTTCGGGGCCGGCCCTGGGTCCTGTTCTTCTCCTACCGGGCCGAAGACGACGTGCACCTCAAACAGGGCGTGAAGGACAAACTGCGCCGCTGGACGCAGTATTTTCCCCGCGCCCGGTGGAACCGCATCCTCCGCGTCGTCCGCTGACGCCGGTCGGAGGCCAACCCGCCGGTTTGCCTGGCGGGCATCGATATGGTACAAATATCGCGAGGAATACTGTCATGTTCGAAGAACTGCCGAAGCTCTACGACCACAAGCTCCACGAAGAGCCGATCACGAAGCGATGGCTCGAGGCGGACGCCTTCGCCGCCGTCCCGGACGCGCCGCGCCGAGCGCTACGTCATCATGATGCCCCTGCCCAACGTCACCGGCGCCCTCCACATGGGCCACGCCATGGACAACGTCATGCAGGACCTCCTCATCCGCTGGCACCGGATGATGGGCGACAACACCCTCTGGATGCCCGGCACCGACCACGCCGGGATCGGCACCCAGGCGGTCGTCGAGAAGCGGCTCTTCGAGCTCGAGGGCAAGACGCGCCACGACATCGGCCGCGAGGGGCTCGTGGCCCGGATCCAGGCCTGGAAGGACGAATACCGGGAGCGCATCATCCGCCAGCAGCAGAGCATGGGCTGTTCCTGCGACTGGAAGCGCCAGCGCTTCACGATGGACGCCGGTCTGCGCCCGGGCCGTCCGCGAGGCGTTCTTCCGCCTGTTCCGCGACGGGCTCATCTACCGCGGCAACCGCATGGTCAACTGGGACTGCCAGCTCCAGACGGCCGTCTCCGACGACGAGATCGTCTACGAGAAGGTCCAGGGACACTTCTGGCACATCAAGTACCCGATCATCGACCCGAGGCCGGGCGAGCCCGCCTTCCTCGACGGTCGCCACGACGCGGCCCGAGACGATGCTCGGCGACACGGCCGTGGCCGTGCCATCCCGATCCGGCCGGCGAGCTCGAACAGCAGGCTCGCGGCCCTCAAGGAACGGATGGCGACGGCGTCGAAGAAGGACAGGGCCGAGCTCGAGGCCGCCCTGGAGCGCATCGAGGAGCGCCGGACGACCGTCCTCCCGCGCCTCCTCAAGCTCCGGGACATGGCGCGCCCGGGGCCGCAAGGTCCTGCTCCCGCTCCTCGACCGGCCGATCCCGCTCATCCTCGACGAGTGGGCCGATCCGGCGCTCGGCTCGGGCTGCGTGAAGATCACGCCCGGCCCACGACCCCAACGACTACGACGGTCTGGGAGCGCCACACGGACGACGATCGGCATCATCAACATCCTGAACCCCGACGGCACGCTCAACGCCAACGCCGGGCCCTACGCCGGGCCTCGACCGCTTCGAGGCCCGGAAGCAGGTCGTCGCCGACCTCAAGGCCCGCGGGCTCATCGAGGACATCGAGGACCGGGAGATCGAGATCGGCCACTCCGACCGGTCGAAGACCCCGATCGAGCCCTATCATCTCCAAGCAGTGGTTCGTCCGGATGGGCGACGTCGAGGGCGGCATCCTCTGCGGCGCCGGGACGGGGAAGGAATTCCGCGCGCCGGGCCTGGCCCAGGCCGCCATCGACGCCGTCGGGCGACGACTACCGCTCGCCGAGCGGGCCGCCGGCTGACCTTCCATCCCGACCACGCCCGCTACGGCGGGACCTACCTCAACTGGCTGGCCGAGAAGCGCGACTGGTGCATCAGCCGCCAGCTCTGGTGGGGCCACCGCATCCCCATCTGGCACGCGAGTCTCGACGGGCGCCGCGATCGACAGGCGCCGTCGCGGCGCTCCCCAGGTCCGGAGACACCGGGCTCTGCATGCCTGGATCGCCGACGCCGAGGGGCGCCTCTACCGCCCGTCACCGGCCGCGGGCATCTGGACCCAGGCCAGCGCTACGACCTTCTCGTCTCGTCTCCGGGACGCGGAGGCCGAGACGGACTCCACGCGGCGCGCCTCGAGGCGGCCGGTCTCGCCCAGGACCCCGACGTCCTCGACACCTGGTTCAGCTCGGCCCTCTGGCCGTTCAGCACGCTCGGCTGGCCCGACCCGGCGACGGCGGAGCTCGACCCCGGCCAGCGGCCCCTCGGCCGCGTCGACGGCCGGCGACGATTGCCTGGGCTATCTACTACCCCGGCTCCTGCCTGGTCACGGCCCGCGACATCATCACCCTCTGGGTCGCCCGCATGCAGATCATGGGGCTCTACCTCCTCGGGCGACGTGCCCGTTCACCGACTGCTTCATCCACGCCAACATCCAGGACGGCAAGGGCGAGCGGATGAGCAAGAGCAAGGGCAACGGCATCGACCCCGAGGACATCATCGAGAAATACGGCGCCGACGCCATGCGCTACGTCATCTGCGACATGCAGACCGGGACCCAGGACATCCGCCTGCCCGTCCAGGCGGTCTCGCCCTATACGGGCGAGCTCGTCGACCTGGCCACGGCCAAGCACGGCCGGTCGATCTTCACCTACCTCTGTCCGAAGACGGGCAAGGAGTTCGACGTCCTGGGGACGATGCCCGACATCCCGATGGCCAAGATCATCAGCGAGCGCTTCGAGCTCGGGCCGGGCCTTCTGCACCAAGCTCTGGAACGCGGCCCGCTTCGCCCTGATGAACCTCGGCGAGCACGGCTTCGTCCCGCTCGCGCCCGCGAGCCTCGCGGAGGAGGACCGCTGGATCCTCTCGCGGCTGTCGCGGGTCACGCGCCGGGTCACGCGAGGAGCTCGAGGCCTACAATCCCGTCGGCGGCCATCGGCGCGGCCCGGGAGTTCTTCTGGTGCGAGCTCTGCGACTGGTACCTCGAGATCATCAAGCCGCGGCTCAAGGACGAGGCGTCGGCGCCCGTCGCCCGCTCGGTCCTGGCCTTCGCCCTCGACCAGATCCTGCGCCTGTTCCATCCCTTCGTGCCGTTCATCACCGAGGTCCTCTGGGAGCGGCTGAACGCGCAGTGCCCGGTGCGCGGGCTGATCGAGCCCGCTCCCGCCGTCGCGCCTGCTGATCTCGGCCGCGCTGGCCGGCCCCGGCGCCCGAGGCGGGAGGACGAAGCCCTCGAGGCGAACTTCGGGCTCGCCCAGGATTTCGTCCGCGGCATCCGGGAGATCCGGGCCGTCCAGCACATCCCGCCGAGCCGGAAGCTCGCCGCTCTCGTCAAGGCCGCGGGCCGGCCCGCGGACATCCTGGCCCGCATGAAGCCCCTCGTCGTCCACATGGCCGGCCCTCGAATCCCTCGAGGTCGCGGCCGACATGGCGCGGCCGGCGACGGCGGCGGCCCAGGTCGTCGGCGACATCGAGATCTACCTGGCCGGCGTCATCGATCCGGCGAAGGAGAGGGAGCGCCTGGAGTCCAGGCGGCGGAAGCTCGACGAGGACCTCGGAAGGACCGAGGCGCGCCTCGCGAACGAGGGCTTCGTCGGCCGGGCGCCCGCCGACGTCGTCGAGAAGGAGCGGCAGAAGGCCGCCGACCTCAGGGCCGAGATCGAGCTCATCGACGCCAACCTCAGGGCCCTCTGAGCGCGGACTTCCCTACATCTTCTTCTTGGCGACAAGCTCCATGGACCTGAATTCCTTGCCGTCGGGCATGAACATGAACATTTCGAACCTGTAGCTCCCGTCGGGCATGAACGTCGTCACGTCCTTGACCTTCTGCATTCCGCCCGATATCATGTCGGGCATCGTTCCGGTTTCCGTCAGGACCATGCCGGAGGCGTCGAGCATGCCGCTGGTCATGAAGAAGCCCGTTCCCATGTTATCGATCCATACGGTGACGTATTTCTTCTGGAAATTGTCGAAGCCGATGATCTCGAGGCCCATATACTTCCGGCCCATCATCAGGCCTTCGAAATGGCAGCTGACATAGCGGCCGTCGAAAATGAGCTTCGACTTCATCGTGCCCTGGCTCGTGAACGGCGTCCCCTCCGGCTCCATCCAGGACTTGATCTCGACGTTCCATTCCCCGACGAACTTCTTGAGAAGCTCGTGGTCCTTCCCGGGCGTGGCGTACTTCTCCATCATCTCCATCATTTGCCGGTCCTGGGCCGACATCTCCTGGGTGGCGGACGTCTGCTGGAAGCGCCCAAACCGGGGCCATCAGGCCGGCGACCAGCACGGCCAGGAGCCATAAACGCGTGGTCTTCATCATTTCCTCCTCAAAGCTTGATCGGACGTCCCGAATTATCCAAGAATCGTGCCATTCGAGCAAGGGATCTGCGAAAGCTCCGGCCCCCTTCGCCCTCTCCCTGCAACGGAGCCCCGACGCGGATCGATTGCCGCCAGGGTCATGGGCAGCCGCGAACCGATTCCGTCCGGGAAGGCCGGACAAGTCCTAAACTTCAGGACTTATCCACAACGGCAGATCCGAAAACGAGGCCTTCCCCGGCGGACGGGGAGGCATCCGGCTGTGCAGGGTCAGATACATCCGTTACACCTTGGGATAAGCTATGAGGCACTATGTATTTACACTCAGCCCAGGGTTATGGGTCCCTGATCCCGGGATCCGAGTACATCCGGTCATTAGTTCGCCAGGGGACCATCTCCCAGGGAGCCGCCAAGCGGCTCCGGTGGATGGATCACTATGCGGAACATCGAAACGCCCAACTGACCTGCCGGTACTTCGGGATAAGCGCTCCGACGTTCTACCGGTGGAAGAACCGCTATGACCCCTATGACCTGACGAAGCTGGAGGAGATCTCCCGGCGGCCCCATAAGGTTCGTCTTCGGGAGACGCCAGGGGCCGTGGAGACAAGGCTCCTGGAGCTGAGGGAACGTTATCCCCGCTGGGGGAAGGAGAAGTTGGCGATCCTGCTGGCCCGTGAAGGGATCAAGCTATCGGGCTCGACGGTCGGGAGGGTCATGGCCAGGCTCCGGGACCGGGGGCAGTTGGTGGAACCGGAGAACATCCGACAGGCCAAGCTGGCCCGCCAGAGGCGCCGGAAGCCCCGCTACGCCGTCAGGAAGCCCAAGGGTTACAAGGTCGAGGCTCCCGGCGACCTGGTCCAGGTGGACACGCTCCATATCCGGCTTGTCGCCAACCAGATGCGGTTCCACTTCAGTGCCTGGGACATGGCGGCGAAGTTCGGTGCGTTCCGGGCCTACAGACGACAGACCAGCACCGCCGCCGCCGACTTCCTCCATCACCTGAAGACGAAGTTTCCGTTCCGGATCAAGGCCATCCAGATCGATGGCGGCTCGGAGTTCAAGGACCAGTTCGAAGAGGCCTGCCGGAGGCTCGAGATCACCCTGTTCGTCAACCCTCCTCGATGTCCGGAGATGAACGGGGGCGTGGAGCGCACCAACCGGACCAGCCGGGAGGAGTTCTACGAGGTGGAAGACCTGGCCCTGACCATGGAAGAGCTGAACCGGCAGCTCGAAGGCTGGGAGCATACCTACAACTGCGTCCGGCCCCACCAAGCGCTGGACTATCTGACCCCTAACGAATATTATCGCCGATGGAAGAAAATCCAAAAGTCCCAGGTGTCACTAATGTCCTGACCCAGTACACCGTCTTGACAGGGCTGTAACCCGGGGATATATTGACGCGTATTATGGAATTGGCGCCTCGATAAGCGCGCTCAACGAATTTCCGCGCTGAACGGGACTTCGAATGTGGTCTAACAGGGCGAATTCAAGGAGGCAGGAATGAACGCCGTTCTCCGGGTGGAAGGGCTCAAGAAGCGTTACGGCCGTATCGAGGCCCTCAAAGGCATCGATTTCGAGGTCCGGGAGGGGGAAGTATTCGCCCTCATCGGGCCGAACGGGGCGGGGAAGACGACTACGCTGCGCGTCGTCGCGACACTCCTCTCCGTGTCCGAGGGCAAGGTCACGTTCCTCGGGAACGACCTGAAGAAGGACCCCGAAAAGTTCCGGGAAGGGATCAGCTACCTGCCCGAGGAGGCCGGCGCCTACAGGAACCTCAAGGGGATGGATTATCTCCGGTTCATGGCGAAATTCTATGCCCGGTCCGCCGCCGAGCTCGACAGTTCCTCGGCCGGGCCGAGGGCATCGCCGAGCTGGGGCCGCGCCTCAAGGACAAGGTCGGGACCTACAGCAAGGGCATGGTCCGGAAGCTCCTCCTGGCCCGGGCCCTGATGACCAAGCCCGCCCTCGTCATCCTGGACGAGCCGACCTCGGGCCTCGACGTCATCAACTCGCTCGAGGTCCGGGAGATCATCAAGAGATTCGCCCGGGAGGGGATCGCGGTCCTCCTCTCCTCCCACAACATGCTGGAGATCGAGTATCCTTTCCGACCGGGTGGCCCTGATCGACAAGGGCCGCATCCTCGACCCGGGGACGTCCCAGGAGCTGAAGGATAAGTACCAGGCGGCCAATCTGGAGGTCGTCTTCAGGAGTGCCCTCCGATGAAGAAGATTCACCAACCTTCTCGTCAAGGAGATCAAGGAGCTGGTCAACGCCCAGCTCATCCTCTCCCTCCTCATGATGATGGCCATCTTCTATTTCATCGGCCAGCTGGCCAAGACGGAGATGAAGAAGGCGGCCGCGACGCAGAAGATCACCGTCATGGACCTGGACGCGTCCGAGCTCTCTCAGGGGCTCGCGACCGGCCTGAAGGCGGCCAACTTCACGATCGAGTGGAGCCGGGAAACGGACCCGGAGGCGGCGGTCCGGGCGGCCAAGCAGAGCGACACCACCCTCCTCCTCGTCATCCCGCAGGGGTTCGGCGAATCCGTGGCCCGGTTCGAACAGAAGGAGATCTACACCTATTCGTTCCTCAGGAGCTTCTCCATCGGCGGCATCCGGAAATCCGAGATCCTCAGGGCGGTCATCACGGCGACGAACGGCTATCTCTCCGACACGTCCTCAGGAAGAAGGTCCCCGACGTCTCCCCGGACATCCTCAAGAGCCCCATCAAGACCAAGGATTATCGTGATCGTCCAGGACAAGATGGCCGAAGGCTCGGCCGCGGCCATCTCGGGGTTCGTCTATTCCCAGGGCGTGTTCCTGCCGATCATCCTGATGATGGTCATCATGTATTCCTCCCAGATGGTCATCTCGGCCATCGCCATGGAAAAGCAGAACAAGACCCTGGAGACCCTGCTCACGGTCCCGATCCCCCGGACGTCCATCGTCGCGGCCAAGATGCTGGCCTCGGGCATCGTCGGCCTGCTCTCGGCGGTCATCTACATGGTCGGCATGAAGTCCTACATGGGCGGCATGATGGGGGATATCCGGGCGAGCGCCTCCGTCAGCGCCGTGATCAAGCAGCTGGGGCTGACCTTGACCGGCAACGGCTACCTGCTGTTGGGCATCTCCCTTTTCCTCGCCCTCCTCTGCGGCCTGGCCATGGCCACCATTCTCGGGGTCCTGGCCGAGGATTTCCGGAGCGCCCAAAGCCTGATGCTGCCCCATCATGCTTCATGATCTTCGATCCCCTACCTCCTTTCCTTCTTCGCCGACATCAACTCCCTGCCCCTGCCGGTCCGGCTTCTCATCCTGGCCATCCCGTTCTCCCATCCCTTTCTGGCCACGCCGAACATCATGCTGGGCCACTACCCGGCGGTCCTTTACGGGATCCTCTATATGGCCGTCGTCTTCGTCGTCCTGGTCGTCATCGCGGCCCGGATATTCTCCACCGACCGGGTCCTGACCATGAAGCTCCGGTGGGGGAAAAAGAAGATCGTCCTGTAAGGTCCGCGGCCGGGCCGTCGGGCCCCGGGAAGGCGGCCGCCGGGCCCTCCCCGGCGCCTCCAGGGGCGGCCCTCCCCCCTGGAGGTGAGGCCCGGCGAAAAAATATCCCCCCCCTTATCATCCCGCCGGGTGATTGACCCTTTTTCGGCCCGGACGCATCCTGATGCGTGGGGTTGCATATGAAAGAGCGAAGACACGACGCGCGAGTCCTCGAGGAGAACCGCGTCGTCATCGAACAGCAAGGGTCGGCGGGCGGCGAGGGGCTGGAGACCTTCGACGCCCTTACCCGGGACCTGTCCCTGGGAGGGGTCAGGGTCCAGTCCGACAGGCCGTTCGACGTGGGGGTCGAGCTCGCGCTGACCATCATCCTCTCCAGGTCCCGGCAGATCGTCAAGATCCGGGGGCGGGTCCGATGGGCCAAGGAGATCGAACCGGGGCTCTACGAGGCGGGGATCGAATTCCTGCACCAGATCCCCGGGAGCGTCATGTCGCTCATCAATCATCTATTCCAGAAAAAAGCGGGCGTCCCCACGGTGGTCCTCCGATGACCGGAGGCGGGAGAGGGGCGGCCGAATACAGAACGGGAGAAGAACGATGATAGAAACGAAACCGGGGACCGAAGAAGACCTGGAGCAGAGCATCGAGGACCTTCTGGCCCAGAAGAAGGACGACATCGAAAAGTCGCTCGCCGAGATCATCGAGCGGGAGCACGAGAAGGCGCAGAAGAAGATCGCCGAGCTCGAGAGGGAGTTCCAGAAGGGGAAGGAAGCCGTCGGCGGCCTCCAGGCCATCCTGGACGACGTGAAGACGGCCACCGAGAGCGTCCGGGAGCGGATCGGCAAGCACGTCGAGCAGGCCGTTCATTGTCAGGTCATGGTCCGGCGGATGGCCGAGAAGATCGGCGAGGAGTGCCGGAACGCGGAGGACCTCAGGCGGGAGATCGACGACCTGCTCCGGAAGGCGGACGAGGAGAAGGCCCGCGTCCGGTCGGAGCTCGAGAACCGGTACGGACTGAGCGTTCCTCTCGGGGACATGGCGGTCCGCGCCGGCATCGGGGCCGACCTGGAGCAGGCCCTGGAAAGGCTGTCCCGTTATCGCGACGGTCTGGTCGCACTCGATGTGGACGGGCCTCCGGCCGAAGAGGTCCCGGCTTCGCCGGAGCCGGAAGCGCAGGCGGAAGCCCCGGCCGCCGATCCCGGACCCGGAGGGAACGGGGTCGACTCGGAGGCCGTTTCACGGGCCCTCGAGCTCCTCCAGAAGACCGAAGCGGTCGCCGACGTCGGCGCGTTCCGGATGTACAGGAACGACGGTTATTCGGTGTTGGATGCCGGGTCCGTCCTCGAGGAGGCGGAGCGGTTCATCCGGGAGGCCCAAAGCCTGCACGAACAGCTCGCCACGGCCAAATCCGCCAAGGAGCAGTATTTCTTCAAGCGGGACATCCTGAGCCGGCAGGATTCCCTGAGAAAGGTCATCCGGAGAGCGGTCGAGATCTGCGAGAAGGAAACCTGCGACCTGCCTCTGCCCACCAACGATATCCTGAGCGTGCAGACGCTCATGGACCTCCAGGAGCGCTTGAAGACCGGCAACTGGAGCGACACCCAGGACCTGAAGTCGTTCGAAGACCTGGTCGCGACGTTGAGCATGGCCTTGACCCCGAGGCTGGCCGACGTGGGGAGCTACGGAAGGGCCATTCTCGAACAGCTCCACGAAGCTTACTGATCCGAAGACCCGAGGGCGGGACTTGCCTAACGCCCGGCGAGTCCCGCGGTGTGGCCGGAAGCCCAGGCCCAGGCCAGGTTGTAGCCGCCCCGCCCGCCCTGGACGTCCAGCATCTCCCCCGCCAGGAAGAGCCCGGGCCGGAGCCTCGATTCGAGTGTCCGGGGGTCGACCTCACGGGCGTCCACGCCGCCGCTCGTGAATTCGGCCTCGTTCCATCCCCGCGTTCCCAGGACGGTGAATCGCTTCGCCTTGAGGCCGGCGGCGAGCGTCCCGCCGACGCCGCCCGGTCCGGACCCGGCGGCCAGGGAGGATAGGACAGGGGCGAACTTGTCGGGGAGGATGCCGGCGGCCAGGTCTCCGGCGCTCCAGCCGGCCTTCTCCCGACGCCGAAACTCGGCCGCCAAAGCCTCTTCGCTCAGAAAAGGAACGAGGTCGAGGACGAGAGCCGTGTCCGTGCGGCCATCCCTGTGAATGGCGATCGACAGGCCTTCGCTGACGTCCAGGACGGCCGTCCCGGAAAGCCCGTACTGGGTGAACAGGACCTCCCCTTCCGCCCGCGCGGCCGGCTTCTCCCCGACGAGAGCGACGGCGGCGGCCCGGACCTTCTGGCCCTGGAGAAAGTGGCATATCCGGTCCTTGGCCAGGACGGGAACGGCGCTGGGCACGGGAGTGACGAGGCGGTGCCCGAATCGCCCGGCCAGCTCATAGGCGCTCCCGTTCGAGCCCAGGGCGGGATAGGACCGTCCGCCGCCGGCGAGGACGACGGAACGGGCCTCGAGCCTGCGTCCGTCCCCACCTTCGACGGAGAATGAAGCCCCCGTGTGCCCGACGCGGGCCGCCTCGAAGCCCAGCTCGACCGTGACGCCGAGCCGCCCGATCTCCATTTCGAGGACCTTCAGGACCGAGGAGGCCTGGTTGGTCATCGGGAAGACGCGACCGCCTTCGGCGTATGTTTCCAGCCCCAGGCCCTTGAAGAACCGGCGGATGTCCTCCTTGCCGAACCGGCCGAGGACGGAGGCGACGAGGCCCGGGTTCGTGGAGGTGAAAGCCGCGGCGGAGAGGCCCTCGTTGGTCAGGTTACAGCGCCCTCCGCCCGTGACGAGGATCTTTTTCCCGAGGCGCGGCATCCGTTCGCAGACGACGACGGAATCCCCCCGTCTCGCGGCGCTGATGGCGGCGACCAGCCCGGCCGCTCCTCCTCCGACGACCGCGATATCAAAGCGTTTTTGCATGGGACAAGCTTAGCCCAAGGGGCGCACCTCCGTAAAGCGGGAAAACACGGTCGCGGCGGCGCCGGATTTTTGACTTCGCCGGCGCAGTCAAGATAATATTGACCCAATGAGGATCTCCGACGGCAGGCCGGCACCCCGAGGATCCCGGAAGCCGCGCCCGCGGCGGTTCCGAGGTCCCGTCCTGGGCGTCCTCTTGCTCGTGACGGCGGTCCTTATCGGCATCTCCCCGCCGCGGAGAGGCCTGGTCGGGTCCTACTATCTGAACGCCCGGTGGGCCGGCTTCCCGAACATGACGACCCGGGAGAGTCGCATCGGGCTCGATAGATTCCGTCGGGAATATCCCCGCCGCACGGCCGGCTCGAGCATCCTCTGGACGGGCGGAATTTACATCGACGTCCCCGGAACATACGGATTTTCGACGGTCGCGGACGGCGGCTCGGAGGTCCGGATCGACGGGCGGAGCGTCGTCGACGGCTCCGGTGCGGGGGAGGCCGAAGAACGGGCCGGGGCGGTCGAGCTAGACCGAGGATTCCATGAGATCCTCGTACGAATTTCCCGGACGACCGGGGAGGGGCGATTCGAGGCCTACTGGACACCGCCCGGCAAGCCGCGGCGGCCGCTTTCGTCCGCGTCGCTGTTCACCCGGGCCTCGAAGAGCCCTTCGGCTCTCGCAGCCTATCGGTTGCGCCGGATCCTTCTTCCCGCCCTCCTCGTCCTTTGGGGATTCCTTCTGGTCCGGTTTCTCCTGACCCCCGGAAGTGCGGAACCCGGGGCCGGCGGTCCTAAACCGGGCCGGACGACGCTCAAGCTCGCCGCGTTCCTCCTGCTCAACGGGCTCATCCTGAACCTCCTGCTCTCCCTTTTTTCCGAGCGGACGGTCCTGGACTATACGAGGTTCTACATTCGGACGCCCGTCCACGACGGGCAGGATTCGTGGAAGCAGATCGCCAACGCCCTGGATTACCTTGCGTCCCCCCATGACAGGACGCTCTATGCCGAGGTCTTCTTCGCGCAAAAAAACAAGTTCCAGTACCCCCCGACGAGCCTCCTGCTCCTCGAGCCGTTGCGGCGCCTGCCTTATCCCCGGCTCGTGGCCGCGGCCAATATGCTCTCCTGGGCGGCAATCGCCGCCAGCGTTATATTCCTTTACCTGATCTTCACGCGGGCCCTTGCCCGTTACGGCGGGGAATCCCGGCCGTCCCTTGCGGAACGGGGGCTCCGGCTGGCTTTGGCTCTCGGGTTCACGGTGACATTCTATCCCCTCGTCAAATCCTACGAGTTGGGACAGATCCAGACGTGGCTTTACTTCTTTTTCGTCTTGGCGGTCTGGGCGTGGACCAGCGGCCGGAAGACGCTCGCCGGGATCCTCATCGGCGCGATCTGCGTCATCAAGCCCCAGCTCGGCCTCCTCGTCGTCTGGGGGGCTTTGCGCCGGGAATGGCGCTTCGTCGCCGGGGCGGCGGCTACGGCCGGGACCCTGGGCCTGGTCTCGTTGGGCCTCTTCGGCTGGGCGAACCATGTGGATTATCTGAGAGCCTTATCGCACATGGCGAAGCACGGGGAGAGCTATTATACGAACCAGTCCGTGAACGGCCTCCTGAACCGAATGTTCTTCAACGGGACGAACCTCCATGGCAACCCGCACGCGTTCGCCCCATTCAACCGCTGGATCTATCTGGCCACGATGGCGACCTCGATCGCGCTCATCGCGTCCGCTCTATTTCGGAAGCGCGGGGCGTCCCGACGGACCGGGGACGCCGATTTTCTGATGGCGGCGCTGACCTTCACGATCGCGTCCCCCATCGCCTGGGAACATCATTACAGCATTCTGCTGCCGATCTTCGCGGTCGCCCTTCCCGTCGTGTTGGCCCGGGGGCGCGGGGGATGGGGGATGTGGGCCCTAGCCGCAGCGTTCGCCCTGACATCCAATATTTATGTGGCGGTCAACGCGCTCGCGAACACTCGCCTGAACTTCCTGCAGTCCCACCTGTTCTTCGGATCGCTGGCCCTGCTCGTTATGCTCTGCCTGAACCGGCGGGCGCCCGATGGAGAGGCGTAAGGCGGACTCCGCCGGCTCGGTTCCGTTCGACGATTCGGATACGGCCTCAGCGATCAGAACTTGAAGCTCAGCCCCGCCCCGAATTCCTTGCCGCCGAGGTTCAGCGTCGTTGTCCCGTCGGGCAGGGCTTCGGCCAAGGTCTTCTTGACCCCGTTGAGGCGGACAGAAGACCTTGCCGTCGAGGAACTTGAAGATCCTGACGTACGTTCCGGCCTGGACGTGGAAACCGAGGGCGTTGCCGCTCGTCTCGGGGATGTCCGTCGCGCCTTCCACCTTTTCGGAGTAGGAATAGATCTCGAGCCCCGTGCCGACGAACGGTTCGAGGACCTTCCAGACGATGGGCCTGTAGATGAGGCCCAGCGAAGCCTGGTTGATCTTGAGCTTGTCCACACTGCCGTAGAAGCTTGTTTTGGTCTCGTCGGTGTAGATCCGGTAGGTGGCCCAGACGTCGATGTTGTACAGGGTGTGCACGGACGCCTCGAAGCCCGGCAGGTTCTTCTGCGAGTGGCCGAAGAACTCCGTCAGGTTCTTGTCGTTGAGCATCGATCCTTCGAAATAGACCCCGAGCCGGAACCTCGGCTGGACCTGTTCGGCCGCCGCCGCCGGAACCGCGGCCAGGAAGGCCGCCAGCAGGCATATGGTGATCGTTGATCTCATGGTTTTCCTCGTTCCTTCGGATCCCGTCAATAGATGGAGCTCTCGTTGCCCAGGTCGTCCACGCAGGTGACCGCGTATATGAGAGCGCTGTTCTGGGGCACGTTCCGGTCCTCGTATCTCAGGACCGTCCCCGCGAGCTCGGCGATGCGTACCCACTTGGTGCTGTCTTCCTCCTGCGTCTTCCGGTAAACGCGGTGGTTGGCGACCGTAATGCCGTGCGCGGCATTCTCCGGATTGGCGGCCCAGGTGAGGACGTTGAGGCTATAGCCCCTGAAGAAGCTGCGCTCGACGCGCTTCTCCGCGCTGAGGTTGATGACGGACTTGGGCCGGAAGAAGTTCGCCTTGATCGCTTTGTCCTTATCGACCGTCACGGTGATCGGATTGGCGGACCCCGAGGCGTCCCCCGTCCAATTGGTGAACCGGTAATTCGCGCTCGGGAGAGCCCTCACGGTCACGCTGCTGTTCGGATCGTAGAAATAGAGTCGCCGGCGCCGGGTTCGTCGTTCCGCCCGCGCCCGTGCTGATCGTGAACGTGAACTGCTTTGTGGCCGCATAATCCTGGTTGATCTGAGCCGATGTGACGTTGTGGTATTCACGGCTCGCGGGTTTGAAGGTATAGTTGGTCTTCTTTGGAACGACCGTCCCCGTCCATCCGCTTTCGACGTCCACGCGATAATCTCCATAGCTATCCGTGGCGGGATTCCCCGGGAGACCGGACATGGTCACCCCGCTCAGGCCCTTTGACCCTTCCTCCACGGTCCCCGCTATTCTCTTGGTGACCGGACCCGTCGGCGCCACGGCGACGGTTGTCAGGAAACAGGAAGTGGGTTCGGCATTGCTGTCCCAGGAGATCAGGATGCTTTCGTCGCCGTTCGCGGCGGAACACCAGTTGGCCCCGGCGTTCGAAGCGTCGGCGATCTTGGACCAACGTCCGTTTTGGCGTTGTACTTGAAAAGCCGCACGTACCTGTCCCCGCTCAGGCCGACCCAGTAGAAATCCGTGCCCCGGGCCAGGATCTTGTTGTACATCGTCGGCCACGGGCGAATGGGGCCGTTGATGAGGGGCTTGACCTCGGTCCACTTGTCCGTTTTCGTGTCATAAAGGCGGTAGAAGTACATCTGTTGCTGGGACATCATCCACGTGACCATGATCTTGCCTTCGCTGTTGATGGCGACGCGGGGGTACCAGCACCAGGCGCCTTCCTGCCCGGAGACGTTCTTGAAATAGAACGTCGCTTAAAGGACTTGTCCACGCCCCAGGAGGACGGCCTGAAGAGCTTTCGCCGCCGCCCTTGAGGATCGCCCCCTTATAGGCGATCCAGATATTGTCCTTGGCGTCGATCGCCACGTCCACCATGGTCGAGCTCTCGAAGTCGTTGGTGATGTTCTTGAAGCCGGAGAATTCCTTGGCCCCCTTCGGCTTCGTCCCGAGGATGACGTCCTTGGTGACGTCCCTTGGCGCCTCTCACGACCATCGCCGAGACGAGGACGATCGTGTCGTTGGACTGGACGCCCAGCGCCAGCGTGGCTTCGTGTCGGACGTCGATCTTGCGCATCGTGGCCCAGGCGCCGTTCTGGAAATAGGCGTAATACAAGGCCGAGTCGGCGTCCTCGCAGACAAAGTGGAACGTCCCCGTGCTGTCGGCGACGATGTCGCTGAACCAGTAATCTTCGAATTGCGGGCTCCCGGGGATCCGTGCCCCTCCGGTCCAGGTGCCGTTCCTGTAGAAATAAGAATGAGCATAGCCGTCGCCGCCCCGATAGGCATAGATACCGTTGCCCCAGGTCGTTCTCCGCGACGACGGGGAACCGCTGGTTGCCCGCGGCTCCCTCTGCCGTCATTTTTCGGATATTCACCTTGAAGTCCGCGGCCTGCAATCCGACGCTCAGGGCGAGCAGCAGGATCGCGCTCAGGCATTTCTTCATCACAACCTCCAAAAAAACGCTTGCGAACCGGGTTCGAATAATCCCCGGGTTCGAGAAATCCTTGGAATTGTAGCGAACAAAGGCCCCAAAGTCAATTTTTAGGGTCCGTTTTCCCCGGGGACTGGCCCGCCTGGTCCGCTTCCAGGGCGTCCCCAGGGGAGGGGCACGGGGTGAAATCTCACCCCATGTCTCATCGCCGGGGGTGATTGACAATATTTGGCGCTTCCCTGTATGGTATAGCTATCGAGAGAATAGGATTTTATGGAGGTATGCCGATGAGAGCCCTGACATTTTTCGGCCAAACGCGCTTGTTTGCGGCGGTCGCCGCGCTGGCTTTCTTGATAGCCGTCCCGGCGGCGGCCCAATATGACATCTACGACCTTGGAGCGCCCGTGGCGACCCAGGATATCCAGGCGGACAGCACGGGCACCGTCCATCTCGTCTGGTCGATGGCCGGCTTTCTGTATTATGGGCGCATCGTCAACAACGCCATCGTCGGCAAGGTGGAGATCGGACAAGGCTTCAACCCGATCTTCTGGCGCCCCTACCTCTCGGTCCGGCCCGATGGGGGCTCGATCCACGTGGCCTGGACCACTACCGGTGGGCACGGCAACGAGCTGAGGCACTCCTGGAAGGACAGCGGGGGCTGGCACTCCGAGACTGTCCAAACCGTGCCGGAGACCCAATGGCTCAGCCAGCCGGCGTGTGCCGTGGATTCGAGCGGATTGGTCCATATGATGTACGTCATCTGGAACGATACCTCCAATCAATGGTCCACGATCTTCTACCAGCGGAAACTGACCAGCGGAGCCTGGGAAGCCAAGCAGATGTTCACTCCCCAGTCTCCCGAATATAAGCATCCGATGCTGTTCACTGATTCCACGGGCCGCATCCACGCCACTTGGGACATCGCGGGGCGCTCCGGGGCGGACAGCTTCGACGCCTATTACTGCACGGCCCCGAGCGGCGGCAAGCTGAATTACGCGGACGCCATCAAGATCCCCAAACGGTCGGACAACAATGTCTCCGGCTACGGGGACCTCTATGTCGACCGCCATGGCGTTGTCCACCGGTCCATCGGGGGATACAGCAACGCTCCAGGCTAAAATGAGCATCGATCATTCCAAGAAGCCCGTCGGGGGGGTATTCACCGTGCCCACGCGCCCGAGCCTGGGCTTCATGAACCTGGCGCATTGCGATCCCGTTCCGTCCGTCGTGGCGGGCGAGGACGGCAGCGTGATCGTGGCCTGGGGCGAGATCAGCGCGTCCGGGGCGAACCAGGTCAAAGCCTCCTTTTATGATCCGGGACTCGGCACGTGGTCCATCTATACGATCGATCCGGCGGCGGGCATTTCGAACAAGCCCAATGCCTATCGCGTAGCGATGACCCGCACGTCCACCCATGTCTACGGAGTCTGGCGGGGCGCTGACGGCACATATGCACCTCTTCTCTCTCCCGATCTCCGGCGCCTCTCTCTCCGTGACCAATCCGAACGGCGGGGAGCAATTGCAGGCCGGCGAAAGCCATAACGTGACGTGGAATGCGATCGATCTCAGCGGGACGGCCTCCATCGCCCTCTACAAGGGCGGGACGAAGGCGGCCGATATCGGGACGGCGCCGGTAAACGCCGAGACCTACTCATGGAATATCCCCAGGTCGACGGCGGCCGGGACCGATTACCGCGTCCGGATCATACAGGGCTCCAATGTGGACGAATCCAACGCCGACTTCACGATCCTCGAGGCCAATGTCCCGCGGATCGAGGTGAGCCCGGCGGCCCTGAAATTCGGGGCATCCACCACGGGCGCCAGCACGCAGGACCAAAGGGTCCTCCTCTACGACGGCAAGGGCGGACAGCTGCACTGGTCCGCCAGCACTTCCCATTCCTGGCTGACCGTCAGCCCGACCTCCGGAACGGGGGACGGCTACGTTACGATAGGCGTCGACCCGCTCGGGCTGTCAGCGGGGACGGTTACCGGGAGCGTGTCCATCACGGACCCTGACGCCCTCAACAGCCCCCAGACGATCGCGGTGACCCTGGAAGTCCAAGTGAGCACGGCCGGGCCGATCGGCGCGTTCGAGTCCCCAAAGGACAAGGCCGGCGTCAAGGGCACTATCCCGCTTTCGGGGTGGGCCCTCGACGATCTCGGGATCGCGAGCCTTGAGATCCGCAGGAACCCCGTCAAGGACGATCCCGCGGGGAACATCGGCAGTGATGGACTCGTCCCGGTGGGAACGGCCTCGTTCATCCCGGGTTCGCGCCCGGATATTGAAACCCGGTATTCGAACTACCCCCTGAAGCAGCAGAGCGGCTGGGGATACATGCTGATGAGCTATGACCTGCCGAAATTGGGGAACGGAACCTTCGTTCTCCACGCGATCGCAACGGACCAGGAGGGCAACAGGGTCGAGGTCGGAAAGAGGACCATCAACGCCAGCAACAAATACAACACCAAGCCCTTCGGGGTCGTGGACGCCCCGGCCTGGGGCGAGACGATCTCGGGAACGGCCTTCGCCGATAGGGCATGGATGCTCACGCCGCGTCCCAAGATCATCCCCACCACGGGGAAGACGATCTGGGTTTGGATCGACGGCGTCAAGCGCGCCCATCCCGTCTACAACCAGGCCAGAGCGGATATCGCCCTGAAGTTCCCGACCCTGCAAGAACAAGGCCGGAGCCGGGGGGACCTATGTTATCGACACGAGGAATTACACCAACGCGCTCCATACGATCAAATGGGTCGCGTCCGACAGCGGTGGTGCCGTCGGCAACACCGGGACGAGCTATTTCAGGGTCCTGAACACGCCGTCGGGCGCCCTCTGGCGTCGATCTCCGCCGTCCCGATGAAAGCGGCAGTTTCCGAGGCGGCCGCCTGCGGCCTTCTCTCCGACCTCGCCGGCATCCCGCAGGACTATAAGACGCCCCTGTTCCGGAGGACCGGATTCGGGGCGGAGGGAATCTTCGAGCCGGCGTTTCCCGACGACCAGGGGGTCATCGAGGCCGTCCTGGAAGAGGATGGCCTGATCGAGATCCGGCTGGGAAGCTCCGGCCCCGTGAAGGGGTATCTGGTGGTCGGCGATGAGCTCAGACCCCTTCCCGTGGGCGCGACGCTCGACCCGACCGGCGGAATGTTCAGCTGGATGCCGGGCCCCGGGTTCCTCGGGCGATACGACCTGGTATTCGTGAGCCAGGAGGTCGCGGGGTTCTCCGTGATGCGGCGGGTCTGCGGTCCGCATCGTGCCCGCTCAGTCCACCGAGTAATAGGAAGGATCGAAGCGATAGTCATCGACGGCGGCTGGAAGGTTCCAGCCGCCCGTCGGGTAGCGGGCAGGCGGTCGTGCCTAGACGATGTCCCCCGTATATTTGGAGAGCAGGACGTCGCGCAGGCGCCGGAACATCCTTACAATCTCGTCCATCCTGGAAACGGTCAGGTCGGTTAGGTATTTAGCGGCCAAGGCGGGGTCCTTTTTATGGAGGTCGAGGGCCTTCGCCTCGACCTCGGCCTGGCTCGCGAAGAACCCGTCTTCGAGCGGGTCGCGGGCCGCGTGCAGGTCCTTGACGGCGTCCTGCCAGCGAAGGAGCAGGAGCTTCTCGACGAAGTCGACGGCCCAGCGGGCCGAGTCCTCGCTGAAGTCGGCGAAATCGTAGGTCTTGTAGAGCAGGCGACACGTCCGTTCACCCCGGCGTAGACCGGGACATACGCGCTGACGTAAGGGATTGTCGAGGTAGAACCAGTAGACGCCGCCGACCGCGTCGGGCAGCCAGGACCGGAGCTGGGCGACCATGCCGTAGCCCTGGGTGGCGATCGTCCGATGGCTGGCGATCCGCAGGAGCCGCTTCCAGGTCCGGGGAGACGAAGGGCGTGGCCAGGGGGCTCTTCGGACGAATCTGTCCTGCGGCCCGGGGACCATCCAGGCCGGGTCGCAGGTCATGTCGTAGATCGTGTCTCTCGAAGGCCGAGCGCTGGAAGGCGATGACGTCCCGGACCGAGAGCTTCTTTTCCGGCTTGAACGAGAAGGGATAGAAGGCGGCCCCCTCGAAGGTCCTGGGCGTAGCATCGTGCACGGGTCCGAAGCGCCGCCGGTGAGCGCGCGCTTCGGCCAGGCCTTGAGCGACGGGGCGAGCGTGCTGTAGATGAGCCACAGCCGGCTGAGGTTGCCCTCCCGGATCGGGGGGGCATAGGCCTCCTGCCAGATGAACGGCCGGCCGCTCTTCGGGTCGTACCAGCCGCGGTCGACCGCTTCCTGCATGTAGTTCGTCGAGGCCAGGAAATCGGGGTTCTCGAGGTCGATCTCGCGGATGCGGAAGTAGTTGGCGATGACGACGACGTGGTCGTCGGGGACGCGGCGGGCCGCCCAGATGGCCCCGGGCTTGCCGCTCTCCGGCGTCCATTCCGGGCCGACACTGCAGATCTCGAGCGTCCAGAGCTCCTGCGGGTCGGCGATGCAGAGGGCCTCGGACCCGCCGCAGGACGGCAGGAAGCCGTACTTCTCGACGAGCGACGCCGATGAGCCCGACGGCCTCGCGGGCCGTCCGGCACCTCTCGAGGGCGAAGACCTGGGCCTGTTCGATGGTCATGATCTGGCGGGTGACGCCCTCGACGAAGGCGACGTCGAGCTCCGGCTTCTGCGAGCACGTGCTCTCGCCGATGGCCAGCTGATGCTCGTTCATCTGGGAGTAGCCGGTGTGGAAATAGGTGAAGGTCCTCTCGACCTGGGGGATGCGGCCGATGACCTTGCCGAATTCGCCGAGGGGCAGGGCCTGGCGGTCGTCCTCTGCGCCGAAATAGACCATGCCCCAGTGGACCGGGGCCATGTCGCCCTTGGGGAAGGTCCGGCCGGGGATGACCTGGATGCGGCATTCGCTGCAGCAGTCGGTGTGCGAGGTGATGACGGATCCGTCCGTCGTGGCGCCCCTCCCGACCCCGATGACCGTACAGCCTTCCGGCCGTTTCTCTTCGCCCGAACCCGCGACCTTTGAGGCTATGTCCGGCGGCGGTCACGAAGATAGCGGCAAGGACTATCGCGATCCACATTCGTTTCATGTTGAGCTCCAGAAACCTGGGCACCGGGCCGGGTCAATCGGCCTTGGGGCGGAGGATATAGATGTTATCGGTCTCCAGAAAGGTTTCGATACGAACGATCTCGAAGCCGGCTTCGGCGGCCTGCTCCTGCATCGTCTCCCGGGACGTGGCCTCGCGGAGGAAGGCGGCCCCGCTCTTCTCCGGGTCGTGCTCGACGATGGCCACGGTCGCGCCGGGCTTGAGGGCCGGGACGAGGTTCCTGAGGAGGATGACGGGCCGGGCCAGGTGGTGCCAGGTGTTGACCATGAAGACGAGGTCCAGGCCGGCCGGCGGGAACAGGGGGTCGTCCATCTTCCCGAGGATGGTCACGACGTTCCCGACCCCGTCGCGCTGGCACCGTTCCCGGAGATAGGCGAGGCTCCCGGCATCGATGTCGTTGGCGAAGACCCGGCCCTCCGGGCCGGTGCCCCGGGCCAGGTGCACGGTGTACCGGCCGCGGCCCGCTCCGACCTCGCCGATGATCATGCCGGGCCGGACGCCGACGGCTTCGAGGACCCTATCGGGCGGCTGAAGCTCGTTGAGCCGCCGCTCCCAGGCGTCGGCCGGATCGGTCTGGCCCGAAAGGAGCGCGGCCAGGAAGCCGGACACGAGGACCGCGGGAAGGACGAGCCGACGTGATTTCATACGCGCCTTTTGCATCGCGACGCTATTATATCCCTTTTTCCCGTCCCGTGGGTATAGGGATAGGGACGGCACATTCTCGCATCATTGCGCCGACTTGATCTCGTCCCAGATCCTGACGTAGAGCGCGTTGGCCGCCCCGAGGTCCGCGATGATCTCGCTCTTGGCCCGGAGCTCCGGGTCGATGAAGACCGCCGGATCGTTTCCGAAGCTCGGGCGGGAGGAGGCCGTAGCCTTCCTTGTTGGGGCAGAGGTAACTGAGGAAGGCCGTGTTCTCGGCCGCGACGGCGGGATCGTGGAGGAAGTTGATGAAGGCGTGGGCCAGTCCGACCTCCTGGCCGTCTCGGGGATGACCAGGTCGTCGCACCGAGATGGCCGCTCCCTTCCCGGGCATGGCGAAGGCGATGTCGGGGTTCTCCTTGCTGGACCTGGAGGATGTCGCCGCTGTAGCCGTGGACGAGGAGGAACTCGCCCGAGGCGAGGCCGGTCTTGTACTGCTCGTTCTCGAACTTGGCGATGTTCGTCTTCCAGCCGCAGGACGACGTCGCGGGCCGGCCGAGCTCCCTCTCGTCCGTCGTGTTGAGGCTGTAGCCCAGGAACTTGAGCCCGGCCCCGATCGTCTCGCGCATGTCGTTGAGCATGGTCATCCGGCCCCTGAGGTCGGCCCGGTCGAACATCGCCCAGGACGGCACGAAGTCCGCGACCCGGCTCTTGAGGTAGGCGATGCCCGTGTTGGTGATCATGTAGGGGACGGAGTGGTCCATCGTCCCGTCGATCGCGATCTTCAGGTATTCGGGATCGACATGGACGAGGTTCGGGAGCGAGGGCGTGGTCGAGCGGCCGAAGCATCCCCTGGGCGTGCATCAGGCTGACCATGTAGCTCGAGGGGGTCAGGAGGTCGTAGCCGGACGCGCCGGCCTTGAGCTTGGCGTACATCGCCTCGTTCGAGTCGAACGTGTCGATGACGACCCGGCAGCGCGTTCTCGCTCTCGAAACGGCGCGACGAGCTCCGGCTTGAAGTAGTCGGCCCAGGTGTAGATGTGGAGGACGGGCTCGGCCTTCGCCGCAGGCCGAGAGAGCGCCGCGGCGGCGGCCAGGGCGAGCGAGGACGGATCGGCTTCCGTCATGGGTCATCCTCCTCCGGGCTCGAGATCCGCTGGCTCACGACGACGGCGGTGAAGGTGACGAGCGAGCAGGATCGTCGACAGGGCGTTGATGAGCGGCGGGCGAGCCGTACTTGATCATGCTGTAGATCCGGATGGGCAGCGTCGTCGACCCCGGGCCGGCCACGAAGAAGGTGATGACGAAATCGTCGATCGGACAGGGTGAAGGCGAGGAGCGCCGCCGGCGGCGATCCCGGGGGCGATCATCGGCAGGAGCGACCCTGCGGAGCGTGACCCACCAGCCCGCGCCCGAGGTCCCGGGCGGCCTCGACGACCGCGACGTCGAAATCCTGGAGCCTGGCCAGGACGGTCATGGCCACGAAGCTGACGCAGAACGTGACGTGGGCCAGGAAGATCGTCACGAGGCCGAGCCGGACGCCCGTCGGCGACGAAGGCCATGAGCAGGCTGATGCCCATCAGGATCTCGGGGACGACGAGGGGCGTGTAGACGAGGGCGTAATGGAAGCGCTGGAGCCGGCTCCGGCCGAACCGGTGGAGGGCGAAGGCCGCCGCCGTCCCCAGGACGACGGACAGGGCCGTGGCGCCGACGGCGATGAGGAGCGAGTTGCGGGCGGCCAGCCAGATCTCCGGCTCGTGGAGGAGCCGGGCGTACCACCTCAGGGAAAATCCCTGCCAGCCCGTCCCGAAGCGCGAGGCGTTGAAGGAGTTGACGACGAGGATGAGGATCGGCAGGTAGAAGAAGACCAGGACCGCCGACCGTGATCCAGATGGGGAGGCGACTGCGTCTTCATGCGCTTCTCCTAGAGGATCTCCGGCCCTTCCGCCCCTGCGCTGGAGGACGAGGACGGCGACGAGAGGCGCGAGGACCGACAGGATGAGGACGACCGACAGGGCGCTGGCCAGCGGCAGGTTGCGGTCGACGAAGACCCGCTGGGCGATCTTGTTGCCGATCATCTCGCCGCCCGGGCCGCCGACGATGTCGGGGATGACGTAGGACCCCAGGGCGGGGATGAAGACGAAGAGGACGGCGGTGACGAGGCCCCGGCGGATGCCCGGCAGGAAGATCTTGCGGAAGGCGGCGAACGGCCGCGCCCCGAGGTCCCGGGCCGCCTCGATCAGCCGGAAATCGAACTTCTCGGCCGCGGCGTAGATCGGCAGGATGGTGAACGGCAGGAACGTATAGACCGAGACCAGGACCACGGCCTCCGGCCGTGTAGAGAAGGGAGGCCCCGGACGGGACGAGGCCCAGGAAGACGAGGACCTGCTTGATGGGCCCTTCCGGGTGGAGGAGCGTCTTCCAGGCGAAGACGCGGATGAGGAAGTTCGTCCAGAAGGGGATGATGACGAGCATCAGGAAGAAGTTCCGCCATTTCGCGGAGACCCGGGCGAGGGTGTAGCCGACGGGGACGGCCAGGACGAGGCAGATGACGGTCGTGGCGAGGCTGATCCGAGCGTCCGCCGGGCGACCGCGAGCATAGCCGGGTCGGCCAGGCGGCGGATGTTCGCGAGCGTCCAGCCCGCGCCGATGCCGCCGAACGGGGTCGGCCGGGCGGAAGGCGAGGACGAAGACGAGGAGGGTCGGGACGAGGAAGAAGAGGCCGAGCCAGAGAAGCGAAGGCCCGGACGCCAGCCATTCCGCGGCCCGCTTCCGGGCTCCGGCCTTCAACGCCCGTTCCCCCCGTCGGATTCGCCGACCTTGCGGGGCGGGACCGCCAGGAGGTCTTCGTCGACCTCCCGGTAGCGCTCGAGCATGAAGCCGTCGTCGCCGTGCCACCAGATCCAGACCTCGTCGTTCCAGCGGATGGGCTTCTCGTCGAGGAAGAAGCGGGAGTGCTGGCGGAGGACCTGGATCCGGATGCTCGCCGGCCCGGACCCAGTACTTGGTCGTCGAGCCGAGATAGATGACGTCCTCGACGACGGCCGGGAAGCATGTTCCGGAGCCTCGCCGCCTCGGGCTTGTCCCGGGAGATGTGGATCTTTTCCGGCCGGATGCTCAGGAAGACCGGGTTGGCCCGGCCGCGATGGCCTTGTCGTTGAAACAGACGACGCCCGGGACGCCCGCGATCTCGAGGCGGCTGTATTCCGCGTCCTCGAGCCCGGTGACCTCGCCCTCGAGGAAGTTCGTGTCGCCGATGAAGGCCGCGACGAAGCTCGTCCGCGGGGCCTCGTAGATCTCGACGGGCGTCCCGATCTGCTCGATCCGGCCCGAGTCCATGACGGCGATCCGGTCGCTGAGGCTCATGGCCTCGCCCTGGTCGTGGGTGACGTAGAGGAACGTGATGCCGACCTCGTCGTGGATCATGTCGAGCTCGATGAGCATCCGCTGGCGGAGCTTGAGGTCGAGGGCGGCCAGCGGCTCGTCGAGGAGGAGGACCTGGGGCTTGTTGACGAGGGCCCGGGCGATGGCCACGCGCTGTTTCTGCCCGCCGGAGAGCAGGTCCGGCTTCTTTGCGGCCTGGTCGGCCATCCGGATGAGGCGGAGCATCCGGTCGACCTCGTCGTCGATCTCGCTCTTCGGCCGCTTGGCGACGCGGAGGCCGAAGGCGATGTTCTCCCGGACGGTCATGTGGGGGAACAGGGCGTAGCTCTGGAAGATGGTGTTGACCTTGCGCTTGTTCGGGCGGGAGGTCGGTGATGTCCTCGCCGTCGAGGAGGACGCGGCCCGCGTCCGGGCGCTCGAACCCGGCGGCGAGGCGGAGCATGGTCGTCTTGCCGCAGCCGCTCGGGCCGAGGAGGGAGAAGACCTCGCCCTTCCGGATCTGCAGAGAGACGTCGGTGACGGCCTGAATGGACCCGAATCGCTTCGAGACGCCTCGGAATTCCAGGAACTCGTTCAACCGTCGGGACTCCTCATCCGAACCTCGTTCCGAAAGATTTTTCATTATGGCCCAATGCCCCGCGATTTTCAAGACCGCGCTGGCATGGGACTTGCATTAGTCCTCTGATGACGGGAGAGAGATCATGAACAAAGAAAAGACGGAGGCAATGATCCTTCTGGACCTCTGCGCGTTCGCCTGCTACACGGATGACTGCGAGGACGCCAGGGGAGCTTTCGAGACGGCCTGCCGGCTTGCCGAGGAGTATTCCTTGCCCGAGCTCGAGGCCTACAGGGAGTTCGTCATGAGCCTCGAAGCGGGCCGATGCTCAGCGGAGAAGTGTAAAGAAAATTGACGAAACCAGGCTTCGAATGTAAGCGTCCTTTGAATCCTGCCTCAACGCTAGAAGCTTGTATTGAATACGGAAGTATTCTCAGGGACCGGGGATTGTCGCGGACGATATTGACGAGCCCGATCTGAACGCCCTTGACGCTGAAAGCGTAATTCACGATCCCGATGGCGATCCCGGACTGGGATCCCTTGATGAAATTGAAGGGGCTGGCCGCGAAATATGGGTTGCCCGTATCGCCCGATCCGTGGAAAATGGGAGGGTGTTGACGGAGCGTTCTATCGGGTAAGGAGGATTTCGTGAATAGATCCGCGGCTTGTATTCTCGCGTTCATATTTCTGGCTTCGTCCGTCGCCCTCGCCGGGCCGGACGACGATAAGAGCTTCAACGGCCTTGGGGTGACCATGGGCAACCTGAGCCGCCTCTCGAAGGCGCAGACGCGCTCGATCAGCCCGGAGAACTTCACGGGGGAAAAGGGCAAGGCCGGCATGTCCACGGACGGGGCGGCCTTGAACGCCGCCCGCGACCTGGGGCAGGGGTGGAAGGTCTCGCCCTATGTCGTCATCCCGCCGAAGTCCACGTTCGTCCTGGCCGACGTCAAGGGCACAGGGCGCCATCCAGCAGATCTGGATGACGCCCGCGGGGACCTGGCGCTTCGCCATCCTCCGCATCTACTGGGACGGCGAGACCGAGCCGTCGGTCGAATGCCCGCTCGGCGATTTCTTCGCCTGCGGCTGGGGCCGCTACGCCCAGATCTCCTCGCTCGCCGTCTGCGTCAATCCCGGCAGCGCCTTCAATTGCTACTGGGAGATGCCCTTCCGCAAGTCCTTCAAGATGACCCTCGAGAACATCGCCGACGAGAAGTTCACCATCTATTACCAGATCAATTACACCCTGACCGACGTTCCCGACGGACGCGGCCTATTTCCACGCCCAGTTCCGCCGCGTCAACCCGCTGCCTTACAAAGAGGTTTACACCATCCTCGACGGCGTCAAGGGCTGGGGGCATTACGTCGGCACGTATATGGCCTGGGGCGTCAACAACAACGGCTGGTGGGGCGAGGGCGAGATCAAGTTCTTCCTCGACGGCGACAACGAAGTTCCCGACCATCGCCGGCACCGGGACCGAGGATTATTTCTGCGGCTCCTACGACTTCGACACGAAGCGGCCGGACGGCACGGTCCAGTACACGGAGTTCACGACGCCCTACTCCGGGCTCGCCCAGGTCATCCGGGGCGACGGCCACTACGATGTCCAGCAGCGCTTCGGCCTGTACCGCTGGCACATCATGGACCCCATCCGCTTCGCAGAAGGACCTCAAGGTGACCATCCAGGCGCTCGGCTGGCGTCAGCGGCGGCCGCTACCTGCCCGCTCCAGGACGATATCTCCTCGACGGCCTTCTGGTACCAGACCGAGCCGCACGCGAAGTTCCCGACGCTTCCGGACAAGGATTCGCTGGAAATCATCTGAGGCTATTTCAGCTGGCCCGCGATCCAGCGGTCGACGATCTCCCGGAGCATGGGCAGGGTCACGGCCCCGTACCGGAGGACCTCGGAGTGGAATGCCCGGATGTCGAACTTCGGGCCCAGCGCCTTCTCGGCTTTCGCCCTGAGCTCGAAGAATTCGAGCCCGCCCGTGTCATAGGTCGTCAGCTGGGCCGGCCAGGCGATGATGCGGTCGACCAGGGATTCCGCTTCGTGCGGGCTGAATCGCCCCGTCGCCATGATGTACGCGACCGCCTGCTCTTTCGTCCAGCCCAGGACGTGGAGACCGGGGTCGACGACCATGCCGTGGGCCGGCCACATGCGGCGGTTGATCCGGGCGATATCCGTTGAAAAGAGCCCCATTTCTTCGGAGAGGGCCTCGGCGTACCTGGCCCAGCCCTCGATATATCCCCCGCTCGCGACGAGCCGCGTGATGAGATGGGGCCTCGGAAGCTCCGCCGAGACCGAGATCTGGAAGTGGTGCCCGGGGTAGGTTTCATGGAAAGCGGTGAGCTCGACCTGCGCCCTTGACTGGTCCTCCGGCCGATAAAGGTTGATCATGTAGACGCCGGGCCGGCTCCCGTCGAGGGCTCCCGACTGGTAGCCGGACGACGCGGTCTTCTCGAGATAGCCGGGGATGGGCTCGACCACGACATCGGCTTTGGGCATGAAGACCACCCAATCGGGCATGGCCCGGCGCGCCCGGTCCACGGCTTCCCTGGAGAACGCCAGGAGCTCTTCACGGCTCCGGAAATGGTTCCGGGGGTCTTCCTCCATCTTCTTCTTGACGGCTTGGAGGCCCTGGACCTTGAAGAGCTTTTGCCCGATCTCCGCGGCCTCCGCTTCGTACCGGGCCACGGCCTTTTCGCCGAGGCGATAGGTCTCTTCGGCGGCCCTGTCCAGGCTGGCCATGGACCGGAAAAGGGCACGATAAGCTTCCGTCCCGTTTGGGAGGGCCGAGATGGCGATGGAGGTCCGCGCCTTCGGCAGGTACTCGTTCTTCAGGAAGTCGCGGTACCGTCGAACGGCCGGCGTGATCTCCTCCTCGAGCAGGCGCTGCCATTCGGCACGGAATCCGGCGTCCCCGTCCCGCTTGGCCGGAAGGAAGAAGGGAGAGTCCCCGACCGGCGTTTCGAGGAGGGTGTCCAACTGGACGATCGTGAGCTCGACGTTCGGCTTCGGAGTGGAATAGCCGAGCCTCAATCCTTCCTTGAGGTTGATGACTCTCCGTATCGAGGTATCTCGGCACCCGGCCGAAGCGGGCGAGGGCGTTCTCCCTGGCGGCGGGGGTGCCCACCGGCTGGATGCTCGCCAGCTGGGCCAGGCCCGCCTGCCAGCCGGACATCTGGTTCACCGGCCAGAGCTCGAGCCGGGCGACGCGCAATCCCTTCGATCCTTCGAGGGCTTCGCGCAGGAAGCCGTAGGTCAGCCATTCGGGCCGGCCCCAGAGGGCGGCGCCGTCGATGGCGGCCAGCCGGGCGAGCCAGCCGTCTTCCTTCGCTTGCCAGGCCGCGAGGGCCTCCAGGGAATTGTCGCTCAGCTTGTCGTCCGGGGCTTCCGGCAGGCCCTCGAACGTGGCCGTCTCCGGATTCCGGGCGATATATTCGCGAACATATTCGTCGGCGAGCCGGGTCACTAGCGCGGCGTCATCCACCTTCTGGGCCTTGATGCCGACATCGGCCGCGAATCCGGTCACGGTTCCGTCCTCCTTCCGGATGAAGGAGAGCTCGAGGTTCTGATCGAGGGCGAAGAAATGAGTCTCGGACTCGGGGAGCAGTTCGATGGGCGCGTTATCGCCGGGGATTCGGGCCGCCAGCCCGTCCCCCTGCCTCGAGACCGTGACGAAGAAGCCGGGCTCGACCTCGTACTTGCCGGCGTACCGGTCGAGGACGGACGGATCGAGCCGGACTAGCGCCTTCTCCTTCGGCTTGAAATCGGGCCAGTCGTAAGCCGCCGAGATGGCGCGGAGGATCTCGCCGTCCAGCTTCCCCCCGGCGTCGGAGTTGACCATGACGGCCGCGCCCTGCCCCGTCTCGGGATAGGCCACGAGCATGCAGGAGAATCCCTCGTTCGCGCCGCCGTGTTCGAACCGGAGTCCCTTCCCGCTCCCGGAGAGGAAGACCCCCAGACCGCTCGGGTCCTTTTGGGCCGTCAGCATCTGCCTGGCCATGTCGCGCCCGATGACCCGACGGGATCGGCCGTTCCAGGAATTCATGACCTCGATGGCGAACCGACAGAGGTCCGAAGGCGTCGTCCACAGCCCGGCAGCGGCCATTTCGGGATAGATATGCCTTTTCCCTTCGACCGGTTTCCCGTTCGTCAGGTGGGCGACGGCCGAAGAGGGGAGTCTGTCCTCCGGCAGAGGCTGTTCGAAAGTGCTGTCCCGCATCCCCGCCGGGCCGAGCACGGTCTCGGCCATCAGCCGCGGGAACGGCTTGTGGAGGGCGTCGATGAGCAATTGTTGAAGGACCGTAAACCCACCGCCCGAGTAGCGCCATAGGGAACCCGGAATAGCATCGACGCGGATGGGCGCGGTATTGGCCGGCTTGACGCCGTCCAGGACGGAAACGAGGGAGGGGATCTCGACGGTCGGCGCGTATCCCGGGAAGCCATGGACCGTAAGGCCAGCGCTGTGGCTGAGAATGCCGCGGACGGTCACCGGCTTCCGGGCCGTGAAGTCATTGGCGGGGACCTTCCAGGAAACCAGCTTGCCGTTGACGTCCCCGTCCAGGCTCAGGACGCCCTTCTCGACGAAATGAAGGGCGGCCAGGGCAGTCACGGCCTTGCTTATCGAAGCGGCCTGGAAAAGCGTCTCCGGCGTCACGGCGGCGTCCGTTCCGGCCTCGCGGACGCCATACGCCTTTGCCCATTCGATCTTGCCGCCGTTGATGACGGCCACGCTGACTCCGGGGATCTTATAGCGGGCCAGCTGATCGGCGAGGCGCATTGTCTCGAGCGGCCCGCCCTTGAGGCGGACTGGCGAGAGAAGGCCGTTCTCGACGCTGAGGACGCGCTTGTCGACGGACGCCTGCCCGGCCCGGGCGGGCGGAGCCGCGGCCGCGGACAATAAGCAAGCCAATGCGACGAGGGAAACGCGGGACGCCGCGCGGCGGGAACACCGTTCCCACGAAACGTGAGTCATGATCGGTTCTCCTTCTCATTACCCTTTATCAGAATGCGCCCGCGATTGCAAAGTCCGGTTGACAGGAGACGCCCTCTGCGCTAAGAATGGCGGCGTAAGGCCGGACCCCTTGGGCCGGGAAAATCAGGAAGGAGAGAAGCATCATGGCCTTTTCGCGAAAGCAGTTCATGAAAACGTTGGGGCTCGGCGCCCTCGGGATGACCCTGCCGGTTCCGTGGGGCGAAGCCCAGTCCAAGGTCGAAGCGGCCGTCGCCGGCGCCAAGACCCTCAAGATCAAGGACGTCGAAATTTATTACTTCGATATCGACCTCGACGAGCCCTTCACCATCTCGCTCGGGACGGTCACGAGCACGAACGGCGTCCTCGTCCGCGTCCTGACGGACGGCGGCGTCGTCGGCGTCGGAGAATCCTGCCCGTTCCAGCCCATCACCGGCGAGACCCAGGAGACGAACATCGCCGCGGCCCGGAGCATCCGGAACATGCTCAAGGGCAAGGATCCCCTGGCCATCGAGACCGCCAACGCGACGTTCGGCACGTTCCTGCACTCGAACCCGAGCATCGTGGCCGCCTACGACATGGCCTTGTACGACATCCTCGGCAAGGTCGCCGGGCTCCCTGTCTTTCGGCTCCTCGGCGGGGACAAGACGACCTTCGAGACGGACGTCACGACGGGCATCAACACGATGGCAAAGATGGTCCAGAGCGCGAAGGACCACGTCGCCGCCGGCTTCAAGACGCTGAAGGTCAAGATGGGCCACGATCCGGACGAAGACGTCGCCCACCTCCGCGCGATCCGGGAGGCCGTCGGGGACGGCATAGGCCTTCGCGTCGACGCGAACCAGGGCTATAATGTCCCCCAGGCGATCTACGCCCTGAAGAAGATCGAGCCGTTCGGCATCCAGTTCTGCGAACAGCCGGTCGTCCTGACGGATACCGCCGGCCTCAGAGAGGTGAGGCAGGAGAGCCCCATCCCGATCATGGCGGACGAGGCGCTGTTCACCCCGACCGACGCCATCAGGCTCATCAAGGCCGACGCCTGCGACTACTTCAACATCAAGCTCATGAAGGCGGGCGGCATGACCAACTCCCTCAAGATCTCGATGATCGCCGAGGCCGCGAACATTCGCTGCATGCTCGGCTGCATGAACGAGACGCGCCTCGCCCTGACGGCCGCCGCCCACGTCCATGCCGCCCAGAAGAACATCATCTTCGCGGACCTGGACGGGTACTTCTCCCACACGGTCGATCCGATCATCGGGGGCATGACGGTCAAGGACGGGATGGTCACACTGCCCGAGACGCCCGGGCTCGGGGCGGACGTCGACCCGGCTTATCTCAAGAAGCTGAAGAAGGCGTGATCCGCGGCGAGGGCGGATAAGGGCCGGAGCCGTGTTTCAACGGTTTCCGGACCTCGAGAAGCGGTTATAGGGGCCGGCGGACACGGCCCTTTTTCCCCATCCCCTCCCGGAGGCCTGCACAAAGCGCCGCGGTCTCGTCGATCCTTCGGCGCGGGGCCCCGGGGCGGGATTCGGCGCCCCGCTCCTGTCCTCGGCGAAGAGGCCGTCGTCCGCTTTCTGGACGGGGATCTTCATGCCGATGAAGGATTCGATGGCCGCGAGACGGTCGGCCGTGCCTTCGCCGGCCAGGGATATGGCCTTGCCCGAGTTCCCGGCCCGGGCCGTCCGGCCGATCCGGTGAACGTAATTCTCGATGTCCATGGGGAGGTCGTAGTTGATGACCATTTCCAGGCCGTCGATATGGATCCCGCGCGCCGCGACGTCCGTCGCGACCAGGAAGGGGAACCGGCCCGCCGTGAAGTCCTCGATGATCCGAAGCCTCCGGTTCTGGGGGAGGTCCCCGGTCAGGTAGTGGCTCACGAACCCGTTGGCCTGCATCTTCTTGGCCAGCCGGGAGGCGGCATGCCGCTGGTTCGTGAAGATCAGGGCGTTGTGCGGGGCCTGGGCCTTTATGATCCCCATCATGAGGCTCGTCTTGACCTGGTTCCTGACGTGATAAAGCTCCTGCACGGTGTTGCTCACGGTCAGGCGTTCCGGGGTGATCTCGATGAACACCGGGCGATTCATGTTCCCGACGGCGATGTTCCTCGAAAGCCGGTTCAGCGTCGCGCTGAACAGCATCGTCTGCCGGGCCGCGGCCGGAGGCATCTTCAGGAGGAGCTTCTTGATGTCCGGGAGGAAGCCCATGTCGAGCAGGCGGTCGGCCTCGTCGATGACCAGGAACCCGATCTCGCCGAGCTTCAAGGCTCCCCGGGCGGAGAGGTCCATCAGCCGCCCCGGGGTGCCGATGACGACGTCCAGGCCCCTTCTCAGGGAGGTCAGCTGGCTTTCGTAGCCCACGCCGCCGTAAAAGCTGCCGATGGCGAATCGCATGTGGCGGTTCAGGAGGCGGGCCTCTTTTTCGATCTGGACGGCCAGCTCCCGGGTCGGCACGATGATCAGCGCCATCTTCTTCCGCGCCGCGCCGTCCTTGCCCATGCGGTGGAACAGCGTGACCAGGAACGCGGCGGTCTTGCCGGTCCCGGTCTGGGACTGGACGGCCACGTCCTCGCCTTGGAGCGACCGGGCCAGGGTTTTTTCCTGGACGGCCGTCATTTCCGTGTAGCCTCTTTCCGAGATCCCCCTCAGAAGACGGGGCTCGATGCTCAATTGATCGAATTTCATCATACTTCCTTTGACGGTATTTGAAACATGCGGGGGGATCGTCGAAGAAATTATCGTCCGGGCTGGAAAAACAATTCGCTGGGATCGATTCCTGCCAGATGTTCGAGGCTGGAGTATACTCCACCCGGAGGATTTTGGCAAATCCGGAGGAGGGAGGGGTCAATAATTGGCACGAAATATGCTTAAATACTTAGCGATGAGAAAGGTCGTTTTTCTGGTCCTTTTGGGCGTCGTTGCCGGCAGGCTCGTTTCCGATGAGATCGAGAAGGGGAAGATCATGGACAGGGTCGTCTGCCGGGATGCCCCCGGACAGAGCTACGCTCTCTATGTCCCGCCGGAGTACGATCCTGTAAAAAAATGGCCCATTCTTTACGCCTTCGACCCGGGAGGGCGGGGCCGTGAGCCTTTGATCCGATTCAAGGACGAGGCGGAAGCGCGCGGATTCATCGTCGCCGGCTCAAACAACTCACGGAACGGCCCCTGGAAGCCTATCTTCGAGGCCGCTGCGGCGATCTGGGAGGACACCCGGGCCCGGCTTTCCATCGATGACGATCGCGTTTTCGTCGCGGGGTTCTCGGGCGGAGCCAGGGCCGCCGCCCTTTTTCCCAAGATGGTCGGCCGGCCGGTCGCGGGCGTCATCGCCTGCGGCGCGGGCCTGGCCGAAGGGACCGGCGGGGTCGACAATCTCGAAGCCGCGGCCTTCTGCGGGATAGCCGGGACGGCCGATTTCAATTATCGGGAAGTGATGGAGCTCGACGCGCTCCTGGACCGGCGTGCCGACATCCCTCATTGGTTCCGGACCTTCGACGGCGGGCACGTCTGGCCGCCGGCCCCCGTATGCGCGGAAGCCCTGGAATGGCTCGAGCTCACCGATGCGCGCAGGCGCGGCCTGGTGCCGGACCGGACCCTCGCGAACGGGTTGATCGCGAAAACGGCCGCCCGCACGGCGGCCCTCGAAGCGGCCGGCTCCGTTTTCCGAGCCGTCGCCGAGCTCGAAGCGGCCGTGTCCGCCTTTGAGGACCTGGGGGATACGGGAGAGCTCGTCGCCCGAGCCGCCCGGCTCAGAGCGACGGGGGATTTCAAGAAGTCTTCCAAAAAAGAAGCGGGACGCGCCCGGGCCGAAGAGGCTCTTCTGGCCGAGCTCTATAAAACCCTTGTCACGCTTGAAAAGACCGAGATCCTTCGCCGGGACCTTTCCGACCTGTTCGCGGAGATCGACCGGCTGGTCCGGGACGAGAAGAGCGCGCCGGACACGGCTGACAAGGATCACGCCCGGCGCGTCCTGCTGAACGTCGCCGTCCATGCGTCGGACCAGGGGGCCGCGCTCCTCGAGGCGAAGGCCTTCTCGCGGGCGATCCTCTGTTTCGAGCTCGCCGTCCGGGCGAGCGGCTATGATCCTGCCCGCCACCGGGTGATGCTCTATAACCTGGCCTGCGCCCATGCGCGGAGCGGCAACGTCCGGATGGCCCTCGACAGCCTGCGGAAGGCCGTCGCAAGCGGCTTCTCGGACAAGGCCCTGATCCTCCGCGATCCGGACCTGGCCGCCATCAGGGACAGGCCGGAATTCCGGGAGATCCTCTCGAAAATCCGCTGACGGACCAGCTGACCCGTTCGCCTGCGCGAAGCACGGCTCAGGGTTAATCCCATACAGGCCCCGGCACCAGTGCCGGGGAAGCGAGGATTGACCCATTCGCCTGCGCGAAGCGCGGCTCAGGGTTAATCCCATACAAGCCCCGGCCCTGGCATTGCCAGGACCGGGACTGGGAAGCCTCGGCCCCGGCACCAGTGCCGGGGAGGCGAGGATTGACATCGGCCCGGACGGAGTCTATCCTTCTCAGACAAGCGCGGGGCGTTTTCCCCCCGGAATTCGCCCGGCGGCGCATGGCCATAACTCGATCAAGGAGAGCCGGATGAAACACATGTCAGCGATGCTGGTGGCGATAAGCCTTGTCTTCCTGACCCTGTGCGCGACGGGATCCGCGGGGCCGGTTCAATGTGAGAAGCCGGGAACTTACCGACTCCTGAAGAAGCACGTATTCGGCGGCGAAGGCGGATGGGATTACCTGGCTTTGGACGCCCGGTCGCGCCTCCTGTACGTGACCCACGGGGACGTCGTCGAGATCTTGAACGTCGATACCGGGATCAAGGGAAAACCCCTCGCCGGCGTCAAGGGCGCCCACGGCGTGGCCTTCGCCCCGGAGAGGGGCCGGGGATACATCTCCAACGGAAAAGGCGACTCCGTCACCGTTTTCGATCTCGCGACGCACGACGTGTTGGCGGAGATCCCATCGTCGGGCAAGAACCCGGACTGCATCATGTACGATGCCTTCTCGGGGCGCGTCTTCACCTTCAACGGCGGGACCGCGAACGCCACGGCCATCGACGCGGAGACGAACAAGGTCGTCGGGACGGTCGATATCGGCGGCAAGCCGGAATTCGCGGTCACCGACGGCAAAGGCACCATCTTCGTCAACAACGAGGACACTTCCGAAGTGGTGGCCTTCGACGCGAAGACGCTCGAGGTCAAGAAGAGATGGCCGATCGCTCCCTGCGAGGAACCGAGCGGCCTGGCCATCGATCTGGAGCACAGGCGGCTCTTCAGCGTCGGCGACAAGGTCATGGCCGTCTCGGATTTCGACAACGGAAAGCTCGTCGCGACCGTCCCCATCGGCGATGGGCCCGATGCCGTGCGCTACGACGCGGCCGCCGGACTGCTCTTCGCTTCCAACGGGGAGGGGACTTTGACGGTGATCCGTCAGGAGTCGGCCGACGTCTACAAGGTCCTCGAAACCGTGCCCACGGCCCGGGGGGCCCGGACGATGGAGCTCGATCCCAAGACCCACCATGTCTTTGTCGTGACGGCGGAATTCGGGCCGGCTCCGGCCCCCACGACGGAGAATCCTCGGCCCCGGCCCGGCCGTCATCCCTGGCACGTTCCAGGTGTTGGAGCTCGGAAACTAGAGGCGGGTCATCCGGACTTGACGGCGGCTCGACGAGCAGGGAATAGATCGTCGGCGTGGCCACCAGGGAGAGCAGGACGGATATGGCCAGGGCGCCGATGACGGCCACGGCCAGCGGCTTGAGCATGTCCGCCCCGGAGCCGATGCCGTAGGCGAGCGGCAGCATCCCCAGCGCCGCGGCCATCGACGTCATCAGGACCGGCCGCAGGCGGCGGACACCGGAGCGGACCAGCGCCTCGGAGAGCCCCACCCCCTCGGCCCGGAACTGCTTGACGCGGTCGAGCATCAGGATCCCGTTCTTGGCCACGATGCCGACGCCGATGATGGCGCCGAGGAGCGAGACGACGTTGAGCGACGTCCCGGTGACCCACAAGGGCGAAGAACCGTCCCGAACATGGCCAGCACCGCGCCGAAGACGATGGCCAGGGGCTCGGCGAACGAGCCGAACTCGAGGAGCAGGACGGTGAAGACCAGGAAGATGGCCAGGAGCAGGACGATGACGCAGGTTGCGGAAGGACTTCTGCTGCTGCTGGTAGAGTCCCGCCGTACTCGATGGCTCCGGCCGGAATGGTCGCGGTCCTTGCCCGAGCGCCTTCGCGAATCTCGGCCATGGCGCTCCCCATGTCGCGGCCTTCGAGCCGGGCGGTGACGGCGACGTCCTGCCGGAAATCGTCGCGCCGAAGCTCGAGCTGGCCCGGCTCCTCGACGACGTCGACGACCTGGGAAAGCTTGACCAGCGACCCGTCCGCGGCGCGGAGCGGCAGGTCGCGGAGCTTGGCCAGCCGGTCGACGCTCTTCGGCTCGGCCTTCACCCGGATCGCGACGACGCGGTCCCCTTCGAGGACCGACGAGGCCGTCTCGCCGAGCATGGCCGTGTTGACGGCGGCGGCGATGTCGGCGGCGGAGAGGCCGAACCTCTCGGCGTCGACGTATCGGACGCGCAGGCTGATGGTCGGGCCCGTATAGATGAGCCCGTCGAACGTGTCCACGACGCCCCGGACCTTCTTCGAGCCTGGGCCTCGACCTCGGGGGCTTTCTTCTTGAGGAACGCGATGTCCGTGGAGAAGAGCTTCACTTCGATGGGCTGGGGCGCGTACATCAGGTCGCCGATGAGGTCGCCCAGGATCCCCGGGAATTCCCAGATGACACCGGGCAGGGCGGCGTTGAGCCTCCGCCGCAGGTCGGAGATGACCTCTTCGGTGGACCTCTTCCGGTCGGGCTTGAGCTTCAGGAGGAAATCGCCGTTATTCGGCTCGGTGATGAACAGGCCCAGCTGGGCCCCGGTGCGGCGGGAGTAGCTCTCGAGCTCCGGGACGGACCGGATGATGTCCTCCGCGTACTTCAGCTGGCGATGGGTCTCGGCCAGGCTCGTCCCCGGAGGGGTGAGGTAGTCGATGACGAACCCGCCCTCGTCCATCGGCGGGAGGAATTCGCTTTGGAGGCCCTGTGTAGATGACGCCTCCCAGGACGAGGATGAGCGAGGCAGGCGCCGAGGGTCAGCCATGCGGTGCCGGAGCGCCGCGCGGACCGCCGTCTCGTAAACGCGCGATGACGCGCCGGAGCAGGGGGCCGCCCGTCTCGCCGCGGGCTTCCGCCGGTCCTCGGCCTCTCGCCGATCCGGATGAGCCAGGCGGCCAGGGAGGGCGTCAGCGTGACGGCCAGGACGAGGGACGTCAGCAGGGCGACGACCATGGTCAGGGCCAGGGCGCGGAAGAAGACGCCCGTGACGCCTTCAAGGAAGGCGAGGGGGATGAACACGACGACCGGGGTCAGGGTCGAGCCGACCAGCGGCCGGACGATCTCGCCGATCGCCTCCCGCGTCGCGGTCAGGCGGCTCCAGGCCGCACATCCGCTTGGTGTGGATGGCCTCGACCACGACGATGGCGTCGTCGATGACGAGGCCGATGGCCGCCGCGATGCCTCCCAGCGTCATCAGGTTGAAGGACATCCCGGCGGCCTTGATGGCGACGAGGGTGACGAGCACGGTGACCGGGATGACCAGGATGGCGACGAACGTCGTCCGCCAGTCCTTCAGGAAGAAATAGAGGATGAAGACCGGACAGGACGAGGCCGAAAAGGATGGCTTCCCAGACGCTCCGGACCGAGGCGCGGACGAGGAGCGACTGGTCGTAGAAGAACGCCAGCTTCAGGTCCGCGGGCAGCTCCTTTTCAAGCGCTTCGAGGTCCTTCCTCAAGGCGCTTGGCGATGTCCAGCGTGCTTCCGTCCGGCTGGCTGCAGACGTTGAGCAGGACGGCGTCCTGGCCGTCGGCGGTGACGACGTTGAAGACGGGCTCGGGTCCCCGCTCGACCCGGGCGAAATCGCGGACGCAGGACCGGGTGCCCGCCGGCGACCGTCACGGGGAAGTTCTCGATGTCCTGGAGCGAGCGGACGCGGCCGTCCACCACGGCCAGGTAGAGCATGCGGTTCTCTTCGTGCAGGCCGGTCGACGCCACGAAATTGTTCCTGTTCAAGGCCTCGGTGACCTGCGACAGGGTGAGGCCGGCCGCCCGCAGGCGGACCGGATCGACGACGATATGGTATTCGGGCGTCCGGCCGCCCACGAGGTCCACCCGGGCGATGCCGGGGATCTGGAGGAAGCGCGGCTTGAGCTCGTAGCGGGCGATCTCCCAGAGCTCGGTGAGGTCCCGCTTGCGGACTGATGAGGCTGACGCCGATGATGGGGAAGTCGGAGAAGGTCACGCCGATAGACCTCGGCCTCGGCGGTCGACGGGCAGCGTGGCGCGGATCTGGGACAGCCGGCCCAGGACATAGAGCTCCGACTGGACCATGTCGACCTTCCAGTTGAAGAAGACGTTGACCTCCGCCGAGCCGCGCCCCGTGGCCGAGCGGATCGTGGCCGACGCCGGGGATGTCCTTCATCGCTCTCTTCGATGGGCCGGGTGATGGTCGCCATCATCTCGTCGGCGGGCATGACGCCGTTGTCGACGAGGATGACGACGCGCGGGAAGTTCGTCTGGGGGAAACGACCGAAGAGAGAGGTCAGGGCCGCGTAGGCGCCGGCAGGCAACAGAGCGCGGCGCAGATGAACACGATCGGACACGGAGTGGCGCGTGGCGAACCGGCCGAGGGCGGAATCCGTGGGCATGCGCGTTACTTGTCCCCGACGACGTGGACCTTCGTCTCTCGCCGGTGAGGTTGTAGGCGTCCTCGGTGACGATGACGAGCCCTTCCCTCAATCCCTTCTCCCTCGACCTCGGCCAGGCCGCCTTCGCGGAGGCCCGCTGGTGACGGGCTTCGGGACGGCCTTGTCTCCTTCGAGCGACCATCGAGTACGGTTCCTCCGTCCGGGCGCCGGAGACGATGCTGGCTTCGGGGACGGCGAGGCGGTCGCGGCGCTCTTCGCAGACGATACGGACGCTCAGGAACCGGCCCGGCTGGAGCGCGGCGCTCTTCGGAACCGAGATCCTGACCAGGACCGTATCGTTGGCGGGATCGACGTCCTTCCCGACGAGCGTCACGGTCCCGCCGGCGAGGCTTCCGGACTCCAGTTCGACCGGCTGGCCGGGCTGGAGAAGGGCGGCTTCCCGGCTCGGCACCCGGGCCGAGACGACGAGGCGGTCGAGGGCGACGACCTCGGCCAGGACGGCGCTGGGGTCCACGGTCTGGCCGATGCGGGCGTTGAGCCGGACCAGCGTGCCGGAAAGCGGCGCGGCGATCTCATGCAGGGCCAGGTCGGTCTTCGCGGCGGCCAGATCGCCCCGGGCGGCGTTGAGCTGTTGCTCCGCTTCCTGATATGTTTTCAGGGACGTGCCGTCGGCCGCCAGGAGCTGTTTCTGGCGTTCGAACGTCGTCTCCGCGAACTGGAGCTGTTTCTCGGCCTTAAGGACGGCGACCTTCGCGACCCGGGTGTCGAGGCGGAACAGGACCGCGCCCTTGACCACGGGTCGTCCTTCCGGGACCAGGATCTCCGCGAGGATGCCTCCCACGGGGGCCGAGATCAAAGCGCCTGCCGCGGGGCGCCCGTCGCCCGGGGGCTCCGGCTCGACGGTCCCGTAGGCCGTGACGAAACGATGGAGCGTCGCCCGGACGATCTTGCCGACGTGGACGGCCACATCCGAAGCCGGCGTCCTCTCCTTCGCCGGCGCCTTTCGGCCTCAACGCCTTGACGAGGACGACGGCCGACAATGCCGCCGCCAAAACGATGATCGCGGTCACGACCCGGCGTTTACTCATTCGTGCGCTCCTTCGCGGGCCCGGGGTCCGTCCGGATATCCCCCGTGATCCAATCCTTCACGTCGAGCGGGCTCTGGGCCGCATTCTCCAGCCGGCCGACGGCCTGTTGCGCCTGGACCAGGGCGTCCAGCCTGGCCATGGCGCCCGCGTTAAGCTCGAGCCTGATGGTCAGATGCTCCAGCTTCGAGATCTCCCCGAGCTCCCGCCGGGGCCTGGCCGCGGCCTCCTGGGCGGAAAGGTGTCCCAGAAGATCGTCCGCCGCCTGGGCTTTGAGGAGGGCCGAACGGCAGTCCTCGACGGCGGCGTCCAGCTCTCCGATGACCTGGGCCTGGAGGGCCAGGAAACGGGCGGCGCTTTCGGCGCGCCGGGCCTCGGCTTCGGCGATCGGGCCCTTGTTGCGGCTGAGGATGGGGAGGTCGAGGGAGAGGCCGATCGTCCATTTGCTGTCCGTCTGATCGAGCTGGTAGTTGGGGCCGAGGCGGAGATCGGGGTACTGCTTCGCGATCTCGAGGCGGAGGGCGGATTGCGTCGATTCATATTCGGAAAGGGCGGAGAGGATATCGGTACGGTTCTCCAGGGCGTGGAGGCGGACCTCGCCGGTCGGAATGTCGGGGGAGGGGCGCTTGAAGCAATCGAAGGAGAGCACGATGCCTTCCAGCGCCTTCCGCGGCACGCCGAGGCACGCGGCCAATCGGGCCCGGGCGTCCTCGGCCGACCTAGCGGCTTCGACGGCGGCCAGCCGGCTGTTGTCGAGCGCGACCCGCGCCTGCGTAGTCTCGTAGGCGGAGACCTCGCCGGCCTGCTTCTGGACCTCGAGAATTCGGACGATCTCCGTCTGAATCTCCTGCTGGTCCGCGAGGAGGGCCGCCGTCCTCTCGGCCGCATACAGGTCGAGCAGGGCGCCGCGCAGGCGGCTCCGGACGTCCCAGGCGACCGACAGGACACTCCAGCGCGCCGACTCGGAAAGCTGTCTGGCGGCGGCGATCCGGAGGCCGCGCTTGCCGGCGGTCTCGATGGTAATTTCCAGCGCGATCTCGGGGACCCAGGGAGTGACCTCGCTGACCGGCGACGTGGCGTTATATCCCAACAGGGGGTTCAGCACCGGATTGATGCGCTCTCCGGCAGTGATCCTGCCCGCGCGCGCAACGCCCCATTGGGCGCGGGCCACATCCATGTCAGGGCTGTAGTAGAAGGCGGCCAGGGTCAGGGCCTTGAGGTCCCAGACGGCCGGGGGCCAATCCCCGACCTCCTTGTTCGCGAGGAGAAGACCACGAAGTTCCGGCGCCAGGAGCGAACGCGCTTCGAAATCCGCCGCGGTCCCGGCCGCCGTGACCGGCCTCGGACGATAGCGGACGCACGAAGCCGCCAACAGGCCGACGAAGGCCAGGGCGATCGCCCTCGGCAGAGCACCTCTCCGGAAATACATCGATTAAATATAGCACTTGGACCGGCCGCTGGCTAGTCAGGAGCCCTCAGGGCCGGATCGACAGGGAGATCTTGAAGACGCCTCGCTCCTCGAGGGGCACGAAGCGGCTCGTCGGGTCCCAGCGCCGCTCCCAGTTCTTGTTGTAGACCACGTAGATCTCGTTGCCCGGCGAGACCTGCCAGCGGAGGCGGGCGCTCCAGCCGAGCTCGCGGGAGATGTCGTCGTACTGGATGTAGTTCATCAGCCCGAGGTCGGGCGACAGGAAGAAATCGGCCTTGATCTGGTAGACGTTCTCGTTGAATCGCCCCTGGGGCAGGCGGCCGCGGACGAGGTCGATGTCGACACCCAGGTTCGCGGTCCCGTTGAGCTTGAGGGTCAATCCGGCGCTCGTCTCGTCCAGGCGGCCGGAATAGAAATCCCCGGTGGTGAAGCTCAGGTCCAGGGTCGCGGGCCGGTGCGTCGCCGTATTCAAGGAGACCTGGACGTTCGTGAAGTCGTAGGGTCCCGCGGGGAGGACGACGCCGCGGGAGACCTCGAACGGGTAGGGCAGGACGTCGCGGTTGGGAATGATCTCGAGCCGGAAGAGCTCGCCGCTTTCGGTCCTGAAGCTGAGCGGGACCAGCGTGACCCGCCGGCTCTCGAGCCTCCCGGCGAGGTCCCAATAATAATCGACGCTCGACTGGAAGTAGAACTGGCGGACGAGCCCGCCGAGGGAACCGGCCCGGGGCCTCGGCTGGTAGGAAGCCCGCACGTAGAACGTCTGGATGCTCTTCCGCATCATATAGCCCAGCCCCGGGTCCAGCGCCTCGCCGTAATAGGCGTAGGTCGTCTCGCCGTTCCAGAGGTCGTTCGGGAACTCCGCCCGGGCGCCGAAGCCGTGGTGCCGGCCTTCCTTCTGCTCGTTCCAGTTGTAGGCCCCCCAGACCGCGGCCATCAGGTTCTTGTTCCCAAGGAACCGGGACGTGGAGTAGTTCAGGTCGACGCCGACCAGCGTGTTCCGTTCGCCGGTCGGACTGCCGTTGGTCAGGATCCAGCCGATCTTGCTTTCGGAGAGGATATTCCGGGTCATCCGGGCGGCGAAGAGGTTGCGGCCGGCGAGGCCCTCGAACCGGCCGGTCTGGACGTCGAGGGCGGAAAGGTTCCAGGCCCCGACCTTGCCGTAGAGCTTGGTCCCGAAGACGACGGGGATCTGCCGGCCTTCGTGGAGCCCGATCTTGCGGCTGATGAAGGGCATGAAGCTGATGCTCGAGCTGAAGCTGAACGTCTCCGAGCCCTCCAGGAAGAACATCCGTTTCTCCGGGAAGAACAGCGGGAACCGGGTGAGGTTGATGCGGCGCTCGTCGACTTCGGTCTCGGCGAAGTCCATGTTGTAGCTGACGGCCCCGACGAGGTTAGGCGTGAAGTTCTTGTAGATGTCGAAGCCGCCGTCGGCCTTCAGGACGCCTGCCGCCGGCAGCTCCCGGACGGCGCTCAAGAGACCGTAAGGCCGGAACGTGATGCCCTTGCCCTGCTCGACGCCTTCGATGCCTTCCAGGGCCGCCGCCTCCATCGGGTTCTCGAACTTGCTGTCCCGATTCGTCCCGGCGAGGCGGATGGTCTCCTGTTTCCGGGCGATGACGCGCTCGACGTTGATGCCCCAGACCGCCAGGCCCGGCTTGAAGGAGATCGTTTTGAACGGGATCCTCAGCTCGGCGCTCCAGCCATCCTCGAGGATCCGCCCCCGGGCTTCCCAAATGCCGTCCCAGTTGAGGCTGGCCTCGCCCGCGTAGGCGAGCCCTTCGCCGCGGGCGCCGAGCGGGTTGACGAAAAAGATATAAGCGGACCGCTTGTCCTGGAACGGGTCGAGGAGGACCCGGATGATGTCGTCGCTCGCCCCCTGCGGCGTATGCCCGTAGTGCTGGCCTTCCTGGGCGCCGCCGCCGTCGTGGGACATGTTGTTGGCCGAGATGCGTCCGGGCTCGCTCTCGCGGCACAGGACCCCGATGTACAGGCTCGCGTGGTCGTAAAGGATCCGGAGCTCGGTCGATTCCGAAGGGTCCTCGCCCGGCCGCGGATCCGCCTGCCGGAAGCGGGTGAAGGCCTCGGCCGAGCTCCAGACGGGGTCGGTGACGAGACCGTCGATCTTCGGCCCCTGCGGAACGCGGACGGCCTTCAATCCCTCCGCGCGAAGGCAGGGGACGAGGACGGACAGGATGAGCAGGCCCGGGAGCGCGGCACGGAGCATCTTCGGCATAATAGTTCATCCATCTTAGCCGCCCGGACGCGCTTTTGCAACAACCCGTTCCTGTCCGATAAAGTCTGGATACGGGGACCATCGGCCCGGCTGTCCGTCAGCGGAGCCATTGATTGATGGCGAAGTAGGCGATGCCCGCCGTCAGGCCCGCTATGCCGATGATCCAGGAGCCGGGCGATGCGAAGAGAAGGAAGATCAAAAGGGCAAGACAAGCAGCTGCCCCCACCATGGGAACGAAACGCGGATACAACCTATTCCGGGCCCGCAACCTCCAGGCGGAGATGTTGGCGAATCCGTAATAGAAGAGAAGGGCGAACGTGCTGATAGCGACGACCTTTGAAAGGTCGATGAGCAAGGCAAGTAGAGCCATGAGGGCTCCCGATATCCAGATGGAGACATGAGGCGTGCCGCGTCTCGCCCCCAGCCTTCCGAGCGCGGCGGGAACGTCCTTCCTCTTGGCCATGGCATAGGCCATGCGCGAGACTCCCAGTATGGACGTCAGCAGTACGCTGGCCGTCGCCAGCAGGGCTCCTGCTGATACGATCGAAGAAGCGGCCGTGCTCCGCGTGGCTTTCATGGCCTGCGTCAGGGGGGCCGCCGAGCCCGAGAGTCCCGCGGCGCCGACGAGTCCGACCGCAACCGTTCCGACCAGCGTATAAACGAGGGTGGAGATCCCGAGCGAGAGCAGGATGGCCTTGGGAACGGTGTGCCTCGCGTCCCTGATCTCCTCTGCGACGATGGCCACACGGGCGAAGCCGCCGTAGGCGAAGAAGATAAAACACGCTCCATAAAGCACGCCGGCCCTGAAAGGGGCGAAAGGCGTGAAATGGGAGGCCCGCACATGCGTCAGACCGAAGATCACGAAGAATGCCAGGATCAGAATCTTGGTCACGACGATGACATTGTTCAAGCTCGCGGATTCCCTGACGCCCAAAAGGTTGAGGCCCGTGAATCCGAGACACAGAATGACCGCGACCCCTCCGGCCGGCAGGAAGGGGACCATGGCTTTCAGGTAGTGGGCGAAGCTCAGGGAAACGGCGGCCCCGGCGAAAATGTTGGAGAGCATCCACATCCAGCCGACGAGGAATCCGGCGAACGGCGAAACGAGCCGGATGTGTACTCGTAGACGCTTCCCTCCACCGGCTGCCATGCCGCCAGCTCGGCGATGCTCAGGGCGGTGAACAGCGAGATGGCCGCGGCGATCAGCATCGAAACGACCAGGGCCGAGCCGGCGAGGCCCGCCGCGATCCCGGTCACGACGAAGATGCCCGCTCCGATGATCGCGCCGACGCTCATCGACGTCGCGTCGAAGAGCCCCAGACTCCGCTTGAACCTGGGCCTGCGGCTGTTCCCTTCGCCCGGTTCGGACATAAGCGCTAATTCCCCTTTCCGGGTCCAATTATAAAGGCGCGGCTTTGAAGAATCCAGCGCCTTCGTGCCGGGAGTCCGGGGATTGACAGCGGCTCGGACCGGGCTATATAGTCCTTTCTTTGCGGAATCGGTCTCGATACGAAAGAGAGGATGCCCATGAAAACACGTCTCCCGCGCCCCGCGGTATTTCTCGCCGGACTGTTGGTGATATCCCAGCTCGCGGCCGGCGCCTCCATGAAGAAAAAGGAGGAAGCCGTGGCCTCCGTCGAGAAGCACAAAGCCGAGCTCATCGAGCTCAGCGATCGGGTCTGGGGCTTCGCCGAAACGGCCCTGGTCGAACACCGTTCGGCGAAGGCGCTCGCCGACTACGCCGAGGCGCAGGGTTTCACGGTCGAGCGCGGGATCGCGGGAATGCCGACCGCTTTCGTGGCGAGCTACGGCGAGGGCCGGCCGATCATCGGCGTCCTCGGCGAATACGACGCCCTGCCGGGCCTGTCGCAGAAAGCCCGGTCCGCGAAGGAAGTCCTCGCAGGCCGGCGCGCCGGGCCACGGCTGCGGGCACAACCTGTTCGGCGCGGCCTCCCTCGGAGCGGCTCTGGCCGTCAAGGAGCTGATGGCCGAGGGAAAGCTCAAGGGGACGATCCGCTTCTACGGAACGCCCGCCGAGGAAGCGGTGGGCGGCAAGATCTACATGGTCCGCGAGGGGGTGTTCAAGGACCTCGACGTCTGCCTGACCTGGCACCCCGACGAGAAGACGCGGGCCTCGGTCGACGGCTCGCAGGCCATCATCGACTTCATCGTCGAATTCAGCGGCAGGACCTCGCACGCGGCGGCGGACCCCTGGAACGGGCGCAGCGCGGTGGCCGCCATGGAGCTCTTCACCGCGGGCCTGAACCGCATGCGCGAATTCGTCAAGCCCACCGTCCGCATGCATTACTCGATCCTCGAACGGGGGCGACGTGCCGAACGTGGTGCCGGCTTACGCCAAGCTCTGGTGCTGGCTGCGCGATTCGAAGGGCGCCGGGGTCGAACACCTGCTCGGCCGCGTCGCGCCGGATCGCCGAGGGCGCGGCCATGATGGCCGAGGTCGAATCGAAGATCACGGTGCAGGGGGGCGACTGGGAGACCCTCGTCAACCTGACCGGGGAAAAAGTGATGTTCGCGAACCTCCAGTGGCTGGGCCCGGTCCCGTTCACGCCGGAGGAACAGGAATTCGCCAAGGAGATCCAGCGGGCGACGGGCGTGGAGCCCCAGGGCCTCGACGGCGCGGTTCAGCCGTGGGCGGCGCCGAAGGCGGATCCCGAGGGCGGCTCGACGGACGTCGGCGACGTCAGCTGGATCGTCCCCACGCTGAGCATGGACGCCACGACCGCCCCCACGGGCACTCCCTGGCACGCCTGGCCCGTGGTCGCCTGCGGCGGGATGTCGATCGGACACAAAGGGCTTGTCTACACGGCCAAGGCCCTGGCGGCGACGGTCGTGGATCTGATCGAGGACCCGAAGACTCCTCCAGGCCGTCCAGGCCGAGTTCCGGGAGAAGTCGAAGGGCGTGGTCTATAAACCCTTCATCCCCGAGGGGCCTCCGGTCGCGTCCAAGCACTGACCCGGTCAAGAACCGGGAACGTCAGCGCACCTTCATCGAGTAGAAGCTGGAAGACTTGTACCACTTGACGTTCCCCTTTTCGTCGAACTCGAAGATGACCTCCTCGCCGAGCTCGCCGTCCTCCCGCACCAGTCGGAAGAAGTTGTCCTTGACCTGCTTGAGGGCTTCGATCGATTCCGCTGGATCGTCCGAAGGCAGAGACAGCATGGCCAACGCGCCCTTCCAGGGGAAGACCTCGGTCTCGCCCCAGTGCGTCCGGTAGAGTCCGACGTACTTCTTCAATTCTTCCGGGGCGGCCTTCGCCTCGTCGGGAGACTTCAGGGCTTCGGCGATCGCGGGGGCAATAATGTCATATGGCTTGTTGGTATGGACGGCGGCGTCCGCGGCGTTGACCATACAGATGATCGCGATCTTGGACTTCGGTTCGATGGAGATCTGGGTGCGGTAGCCCGGACAGCTGCCGCTATGGCCGACGAAGGTTACGTTCTTATGGCGCCAGTTCATGAAGCCCAGTCCCCACATGTTCTTCCAATCCCAATCGGCCCAGTTCACCCGTTGCATCTCCTTCAGCGTGTAGCCGCTCAGCACCGAGGAGTCCCTGTTGTCGAGCGCCCGGAATTGCCACGAAGCGAATTTCGCCAGGTCGAGGGGCGTCGAGGCCAGGCCGGCCGCCGGCGTGGCCCCCTTGGCCTGGAAGAAGGGCAATTTCTCCCGGTCGCCCGCGCGCTCCCATCGGCTGTAGCCGACCGCCAGCCGCCGGCCGTACTCGCCCTCGGGCAGGAAGGGCGTCGTATCGTTCATGCCGATCGGCCCAAGGATGTGCTCGGTGATGTAATCGCCGTAGGACTGGCCCGATACCGCGGCGACGACCTCCCCGAGGAGGGACATGCCGAGGTTGGAGTACTGGAAATACGTGTCCGGGGGATAGAGCGTCTCCTGGCCCGGGAGATTCTTGATGATGTCCGCCCGATCTTCCCAGGGCAGGTCCGGTTCGCCGTTATAGGGCTCGGCGGACTCGCGCGGAAGGCCCGAGGAGTGCCGCATGATGCTGCGGATGGTGATCGGCGGCGCCTTGGGATCGGTCTTCTTGATGTCGAACCAGGAGAGATACTCGCATATCGGATCGTCCAACTGCAGTTTTCCCGCGTCGCGCAGCTGCATGATCGCGATGTTGGTGAACAGCTTGGAGATCGAGCAGATGCTGTAGATCGTGTCGGGCCGGGCCGGCAACTGGTCTTGGAGGTTCGCGTAACCATAGCGGCCGGTCCAGATGACATCCTGGTCATGGACCACCGCGATGGACAAGCCCGGGTACCGCTTGTATCCGACTTCGGAATCGAGCCACTTGTCCAGAAGGTTGAACGCCTCCTTGACGCGAGGGTTGTCCATGAGCTTCTTCTCCTGGGCGAGGCCCGGGGCTCCCATGAGCAAGACCATGATGATGAGCAACGATCCCGTGCGGGTTATTGAATTTCTCAATATCGCCTCCTCATGCTTGGCGTTTTCGCCGATGCGGCCGCATTATATGGTGGGGGAGACGGGGATGTCAATTTGAAGCATCATGGACAGATGGAATTGAAATTACGATATTTTGATCGGATAGGGATCAGCTTAAACCTTGATGCCGATGAAGGTCCCGCGGCTATCGAGGTGATAGGAACCGCGGACCAGGTTGGCCGCAATGTCCGGACCCAGGTTGTCGAACTGCTCCAACACCAGGTCAAAACCGGCGTCTTTGATCGCCTGAAGCAGGTACTCGCGCTGGATCCAGAAAGACCGGCGATTGTCCCAGGAAGCCCATTTGGAGGCCTCCCGCTTACGGAATGACCGGTCGCCGTAGAATTCCGTGAACCATCGGCCCATCAGCCCTTCGTTCCGGCATAGCCGCGATAGATAAAATCTGTCGATCTGTCGATCATTCCTCCCCAACCTGGTCAGGAGCTTTCTTATCGACGTCGGCAGGAGGACTCTCCCGTTGAAGTCCTTGGTCGCGAAGTGCGTCTGCAGGATCAGGAGCTTTTTCGTCACGGCTGAAAGCGTTTCCAAGAAGGACTTGGGTTTATCGAAGTGGTAAAGCAGTCCGGAACAGAAAACGACGTCGAAGGAACCGTATTTGGCGATGTTCAAGGCGTTGTCCTTGACGAACTCGAGATTGGGCAGGCTGGTCCTTGATTTCACATAATTGCAGGCCGCGATATTGGCCTCGCGGACCTCGATCCCCAGGACCTGAAATCCAAGGCGGGCGAACTCGACGGCGAAACCCCCTTCCAGACACCCCAGGTCGGCCAGGCGGAGGCGGCTCTTATCGCCGGGGAACACGGTTTCCAGGATCCGCCGCGTGGAAATGACCAGGGGATGGACCTCCATCGAATAATCGTCATCGGGCTTGGTCAGAGTCCCGTCGTCGAGGCGGATGTTGTGCGAAGTGAATTCGACGCCCATATCAGGCCCCTCTCCGTCAGATCGGCCGACGCGGATCGAGGAAGAGACTGCCCTCTCCTTTTTCGCCGGTCTCAGGGTCCGTTATGGTGACCGTGATGATGCGGCATCCAATGGACTTATTCCGCTTCGGCAACTCCGTCTGGATGATATAGCCGATCATGTCCTGCCCGGGTCCTACGGCCTCGAGGACCTTGTTGATCTTCAGTATCCCCACGGCCTCTCCGTCGATGGTCACGGCGATGTCCCCGGCGGCCAGGACCGGGGCGATGTCGATGAGCGCGAGCTTCCCGAGGCCTTCCATGCCGCCGGCCTCTTCGATCCTTTTCATGGTCCGGGTCAGGCTCATGGGCCGGAAATACATCTGATATGAAGGGTAGCCCCCCTGGGGCCGCCAGGCGTTCAGAGCATAGACCTCGAGCCGGTCGAACCTCGGGTTGATCTCCAGCTCTCCGTCCGCGGGAACGTTCCATGCCCAGTACTCGAGGCACTTGGTCTGGTAGTCTTTCACGGCCAGAAGGGCCATATATTCCCCCTTCGGGGCGGTCAAGGAATAGCTTCCGTCCGGGCCGGAGGTCGCCGCGGCCACGGTCTCGAAACGGGAGTCCTTCAGTTCGATGGAGGCGCCGGCGATAGGCTGGTTCTTGAAATCCGTCACCCGGCCGAAAATTCTCGCTTGATCCTCCTCGCCGGCGGGCGCGGCGGACGCCGGCACGAAATGAAGCGGCCGCCAGGGCCATGAGAACAAATACGGGTATCGCGACGATCATCCGTTTTCCGGACATGGCAACCCTCCTCGAGATCTCTCTGCGCGAATTATAAGCGACTTCCCGACCGGATGCCAGGCCGCTGATGACCGGAGCATGCGTCCCGCTCAAGAGAGCGGAAAGCGTCCTATCTTCTCCGGTACACATCGGTGCTCAGGTACTTGAGGCCGGAGTCGGCCATCAGCGTGACTACCCTGGCGTTCGGCCCGAGCCGCTCTGCGACGCGTATCGCGGCGACGACGTTCGCTCCGGAAGACGTCCCCGCGAAGAGGGCCTCCTCCCGCGCGAGGCGCCTCGCCATTTCCTTCGCGTCGTCCGTCCTGACCGGCAGGATATCGTCGATAAGAGACGGCTCCCAGAGCGGAGGAGTGTAGCCGATCCCCACTCCTTCGATCTTGTGAGGGCCTGCCGGTCCTCCCAGCAGAACCGAGGATTCCGCGGGTTCGACGGCGACGATCCTGATGCCCGGCTTGTGCCGCTTCAGCACGGTGGCGACCCCGCGCGAGGACGCCGCCGTTCCCACGCAGTGAACGAAGGCGTCGATCTCCCCGTTCATCTGGCTCCAGATCTCCTCGCCCAGCGGGTAGTAGCCCGCGATGCTGTCCTGGTTGTTGAGCTGGTCGGTCCAGTAGGTGTGAGGTTCCCGGCTCAACCCGCGGGCGGCCTCGATCATGTCCAGGATCAGCTTCTTGGTGGTGAGGCCTCCCTCGCTCGGGACGAGCGTCAGCTCGGCGCCGAGCGCCGCCATATGATCCAGCTTCTCCTTGCTGAAGGCATCGGAGCTGACGATCCGGAGACGGTAGCCTTTGGCGGCGCAGACCAGGGCCAGCGATGTCCCGGTGCTGCCGCCCGTGTACTCGACGACGGTGTCACCGGGCTTCAGTCGGCCGTCCTCCTCCGCCCGCGAGATCACGGCCCGCGCCATCCGGTCCTTGACGCTGCCGGTGGGATTCTCCCACTCGAGCCTTCACGAAGATGGCCGCGCAACCGGCCGGAACGACCTTGCGAAGTCGAACGAGCGACGTGTTTCCGATGGCCTGGAGAATGTCCATGGGTCGAGACCTCCTTCGCTTCTATCCTTAACGCGAGTATAAGCGTTGCTCCCGATCCGTTCAACACGCCTTTCACCTGTCCAGGTGGCTGTGCAGGAAGGCCATCGTCTCGGCCCGGGACCGGCAGCCGCCGGATTCACGGTCTTTGATATCCGGCATGGCTCGACGTGGACGTCACGACGATAGTCCTCCCGGACGTCGGACATGAATTCAAGGGCCGGGATTGTTATGCCCGGCCTCTATGGCGCCGCCGCTCCCTGGGTAACGGCCCCGCCCCGAATCTTGACACAGTCTTGACGAATCCATGACAAGTCGTCGGCCCGGCCGCTTTATCCTTTGGCTGCAGCCAAGCATGGACATCGAGGAGATGAATTGTTATATGATACTCCTGTCTCGGGGGGAGGTTGGTCATGGGTGCTACCGGTGTCGGCATCGTTTCCATGAGCTATCGGACGCCGGTTCGGGCGGTCTCGAGCGCCGAGCTCGAGGACAAGCTCGAGCTGGGGCGGGGGGTGATCGAGCGTTTGACGGGGATCCGCAGCCGGCGCTGGCTGGGACCCGGCGAATCCCTTCAAGGCCTGGCTCTCGACTCCTGCCTCGAGGCCTTGGCCGCGGCGGGTCCGGACGGCATCGACAGCCTGATCTACTACTCGGACACGCCCCCGACGCGGCCCGAGGGAGGCGAGCATAAGCGGATCTACTATGATGTCTCGGCCCATCTCCAGAACCTCCTGGCTGAATCGGGGATGCCGTTGGCCTGCGACTGCGTCGGCATCGCGGGGAGCTGCGTCTCCTTCCTGCTCTCCCTCCAGATGGCCGCCGGGCTTATCAAGTCGGGGATGAAGCGGCGGGTCCTGCTCGTGGGGGCGGCCTCGAACTCGCTTTTCCTGGAGGACACCGACAAGAACGTGTCCATGACCTTCGGCGACGGCGCCGCCGCCTGCGTCCTGGGCGGAGAGGCGGAGATCGAGCTTCTGGGCGTGCACTGCAGGACCGACGGGAGGGGCTACGCGGCCGGCGGGTATCCCGACTACGCCTCGCTCTTCGTCGACCGCAAGAGAGTGGCCGAATTCGCCCCCCTCGGCCTCCAGGCGGGTTGGCACGGGCTTCTGGAGGCGACCGGACTACGTCCCGACGATATCGACGTCGTCATCCCTCATCAGGCCGGGATCAAGATCATCGAGCGCGGAATGGCGCTGGCGAACATTCCGGCCGAGAAAGTATTCCTCTGCCTGCACGATGTGGGGAACATCGGCGCGCCGGCGGTGCAGATGGCCCTGGCCCGGGCCGTTGAGGAGGGCCGCGTCCGGGACGGGGACGTCGTGGCCCTGATCGCTTTCGGGACAGGCTGGAACTACGGAGGGGCGGCCCTGCGCTACCGGACCCGGCGGGGACGGGCGCGGGACGGATGGGAGACGCGGCCATGAAGACCGCGCCGCCGCAGAGCTTTTCCGGATGCCCTGGTCGGCCTCGGACAATGCCATGACCTGGCTCGAGCCGACCCGCAAGTGCAACATCGCCTGCGACGCCTGCTTTGCCACGAACGATCCTCAAAGCGAGAAGCCGCTGGAGCGCATCCAGGCCGAGATCCGGTCGATGCGCCGCCTGCGCCGCTCCGACGGCATGTTCATCGCGGGCGGGGAGCCCTTGACCCATCCCCGGATCCTGGACATCGTCCGGCTCGTCCGGGCCAGCGACTATAAGCCCGTCCTCGTCACGAACGGGGTCGGTCTGACTTCCGTCCGGGTGAAGGACCTGAAGCTGGCCGGCTTGTTCGGCTTCACTTTCCACGTCGATAGCCACCAAAACCGGCCCGGCTGGAAGGGGAGGGATGAGAAGGCCCTTAACGCCCTGCGGCAGGAGCTGGCCGACATGGTCCTCGAGGCCGGCGGGATGGTCTGCGGGTTCAACCTGACCGTCTTCCCCGATACCCTGGACCAGATGCCCGATGTCGTGGCCTGGGCTTTGCGCAACATCGACCGTGTCCAGTCCTACACTCTGACCGCCCTACGACAGGTCGACCCGGAGTTGCCGTTCGACGCTTATGTGGGCGGCCGGAAGCTCGACCTGGCCGGGACCGTCTACTTCTCGCCGGGGCCGCGGCGCAACCTGATGTCCGAGGACATCCTGGCCCAGGTCCGAAGGATCATGCCGGACTACCGCCCGAGCGCGTTCCTGGGGGGGACGGTCCGGCCGCACGCCCTGAAGCTGGCCATGGGCTCACGCATCGGAACGACCCGGGAGTCCTTCGGCAACCTGGGACCGAGAAGCATGGAGTTCCTACAGAGCGCCCATCACTGGCTGAAAGGGACGTACCTGGCCTTTCCCCGCCCCGGCTTCAGCCGGAAGGGCCGGTCCGCCTTCCTGTTCGCCGTTTTCGACGCCGAGGTCCGGCGGGCGCTGGGAGCCTACCTGCGCGCCGCGGCCCGCGCCCCCTGGATCCTCTTCCGCCGGGTCCACGTCCAGAGCCTCAACATCGAGCAGGCCTTCGACGTCCTGCCCAACGGCGAGCAGGACCATTGCGACGGCTGCCCCAACAAGACCCTCTGGGGCGACCGGCTCGTCTCGGCCTGCGTCCTGGACGAGTACATCAAGTACGGGGCCCAGGCCGTGCTCGTGCCCAAGGCCCGGGCCGAGGGGTCTTGATCATGGGCGGCGCCGTCGAGATCCGTGAGGTCGGGACGAAGCGCGAGCTGCGGGCGTTCATCCGCCTGCCATGGGCCCTGCATGCCGGCCACGACCGATGGGTGCCGCCCCTGCTGGCCGAGGAGCGGGCCTTCTTCCGGGCGCAGTCGAACCCCGCCTTCGCCTACTCCGATACGCTTCTCCTGCTGGCCCGGCGCAACGGCGTCGCCGTCGGCCGCGTCATGGGCATCGTCAACCGCCGCTATAACGAAGCTAAGGGGGACAGCCAAGCCCGCTTCGCCTGTCTCGAGTGCGGCGACGACCTCGATCTCGTCCGGCGGCTTCTCGGCCGGGTGGAGGAGTGGGCCCGCGGTTTGGGTCTGCGGCGTCTGGTCGGCCCGCTCGGCTTCACCGACCAGGATCCGCAGGGCTTCTTGATGGACGGGTACGAGCACGAGCCCTCCATCGGGACCTACGTCAACCTTCCTTATATGCCCCGCCTGATGGAAGCCCTGGGCTACGACAAGGAGATGGGATACGTCGTCTACCGGATCGACCTGCCGAGGCAGGTCCCCGAGTTCTACTGCAAGGTGGCGGAGCGGGCGGCCCTCAAGAGCGGCGTCCTCCTCCTCGACATCCGGCGCCGCCGCGAGCTCCGGCCGCACATCCGTCCGGTCCTGGTCCTGATGAACGAATGTTTCCGAGAGCTCTACGGCTACTCCGTCCTCGATGATCGGGAGATGGAAGCGCTGGCCCGCCGCTTCCTCCCCGTCCTGGACCCCCGCTTCGTTAAGATCGCCGTGCGAGGCGGAGAAGTCGTGGGTTTCAACATCGCCATGCCGAACCTGGCCGAGGGCTTCCGCCGCGCCGACGGCCGGCTGTTGCCCCTGGGCTTCCTGAAGCTCCTCCGGGCCGGGCGCCGGACGCACCAGCTCGACACCCTTGTCGGGGGGGTCCGGGCCGATTTCCGGGGCAAGGGCATCGATGCGATGATCGGCTGCGCGACCATGGCCGCGGCCATCGAGGCCGGGTTCGAGTTCGTCGACAGCCATCACGAGCTCGAATACAACCAGAAGGTCCGCAGCGAGATGGAGCGGCTGGGCGGCCGGATCTACAAGTCCTACCGCATCTTCCGCAAGGATTTGTGAGGAGGCCCATGCGAGCCCGCTTCGATCGCTGGCTGATGGAACGGCCGCTGCGGGGCCCTGTGATCTTCCTGGGCCGCTGCGGCCTGCGGCCGAACGCGGTCACTGCGACCGGGCTGGCATTGGGCGCGGCGATCCCCGTGCTCCACCAAGCCCGGCGATTCGGCTGGGTCGCCGCGGCCATGATCGTCCGGCAACTCCTGGACTGCCTGGACGGGGAGATCGCCCGCCGCTTCCGGCTCGAATCGCGGGCCGGCGCGGTCCTGGACTCCGTTTCCGACGGGTTCTTCTTCTTCGCCCTGGTCTGGCTCGCGGCGTCCCGCTTCTCCGGCCGGGTCGCCGTCGACTTGGCCTTGACCGCGGGGGCGCTCGCGATCCTGGCCGCGATCCATGTCGCATTCTGCGGGCTCGCCGCGCTGACCGACCACTCGGTGAAAACCTACGACACGCCGTCCCTCTACCGGAAGAGCTACGCCTTCCTGATCAGCAACAGCATGCTTTTCGTGCCCGCGCTCGCCGGGCTCTACCTGGGGTTCCCGGAATGAGGACCGCGATGGAGGACTCCCGTTGAGCATAGACCGCCGGCGACTCTATCGGTTTCCATGGTCCAAGACCGACAACCCGGGCGGCTGGGTGGACGTCACGGACGTCTGCAACCTGCACTGCCCGCTCTGCTACCGGGTCTCCCGGGAGGGGCACCGCCTGCTGGGGGAGGTCCTGGCCGACGTCGACGCTTGCCGGGCCATGACCAACTGCGACGACATGAAGATCGCCGGGGGCGAGCCCCTGACCTATCCGCACCTGCTCGACGTCGTCCGCCATATCGCCAACCGCGGGATGAAGCCGTTCCTGCTGACGAACGGCATGGGCCTCGACCGGGTGATGGTCCGGTCCCTGGCGGCGGCGGGGCTCTGCAAGTTCAATTTCCACGTCGATTCGGGTCAGAACCGGCCGGGATGGGAGGGAAGGACCGAAGCGGAACTCAACGGGCTGCGGCAGTCCCTGGCCGACCTCGTGGCCGGGGTGCGCGGCCTTGGCTGCGGCTTCAACGTCACCGTCTCGCCCGCCAACCTGCCGGACCTCCCGGACGTCCTGGGTTGGGCCTTGCGCAACGTCCGGATCGTCCACCACATGACCTTGATCGCCTTACGCGGGATCGCTGTCGGCGACGACGTGGCCCTGTTCGCCAACGGTCGGCGCCTGCCGGACGGGCTTCTCCCCACGGCGGCCCCGGACGCCGGCTCGGTCGGACTGACGACGGACGATCTCCTGCAAAGCCTGCGCGGCCGCTACCCGTCCCTGGTTCCCTCGGCCTACCTCAACGGCGCGGCCTTCCCCGAGACCAACAAGTACCTCGTCTCGGTGCTGATCGCCTCGCGGCGCGAGCTTTTCGGCTCGCTCGGCCCCAAGTCGATGGAGATCGTCCAGACGGCCATCCACCTCGTCCGCGGCCGCTACGCGGCCATCACCCGGCGGACCAAGGCGGGTCGGAAGACGTTCTTGCTGGCGGCCTTCGACGCGGAGGTCCGGCGTGCCCTGGGGCGATACCTTCGTTCTGCCGTCCGCCGCCCGTGGCGCCTGCTCGACGGGATCTACATCCAGTCCATCGCCCTGGAGCAGCCCCTCGAGATCCTCGACGGCGAGGCCAACGTCTGCGACGACTGCATCAACATGATGATCCACCGCGGCCGCCTCATCCCGTCCTGCCGGTTGGAAGAATACCGGACGTTCGGCTCGGCCCTGACGTCCCAGAAGATCGTCTGAGCCGTCGGCTGTCGACCCAGGACGTCCGCAGGAGGCTCAGCTCCTTGTCGTCTTTCGCGGCGTTTGCCCGGAAAAACCCCGCTCTACCTCAAGGAGACGGAATTCCGATATAATCATCGCCGGTCAAGACCGTGTGAGGAGAGATCCCATGAAAGACGTTATGATCGCGGGTGCCGTCCGAACGGCCATAGGAAAATTCAATGGCACGCTATCGGGTACTCCGGCCGTCCGGCTGGGGGCTATAGCTATTAAAGAGGCTCTCAAGCGGCGAGGAACATCGCTTCCGTCGCGGGAGCGAAGGGCGACGTCCTCGAGGCGATCGTGGACAGAATGGTCAAAGAAAAGAACGTCCGATTGGAATATGCCCAGGAGCTCTTGAAGGAATATTCCGGCAAGAAGTCCTGATGAGCGCGATCCGGATGAAAGGGGGACTCAAATGCATTTAACGGAACAGGAAAAAGCGATCCTGGCGGGCGCGGAAGGGGAAGCCCCGAAGCTGGCCATGGAGATCCTGCAAAAGGTGGGAGAGATCAACGAGGCGGAGAGATTGATCCCGATCCAGAGCGTGCACCTTGTCCTGCACGCCTACAAAAGCGCATTTGACGCGGGCGTCGACGCGGCCGTCAAGATCGCCGAGATGGGCGGCAAGTTCACCGTGCCCACCACGATCGACCCTTACGGGATGGACGCCGAGGACTGGAAAGGGGCGAGGACCCCGGAACACTATGCCAAACAGCAGATCAGGCTGGATGAGGCCGTGTCGAAGATGGGCGTCCTGCCGGTTTGGACATGCACTCCTTATTACGGGTTCAACGTGCCGCGATTCGGAGACCATATCGCCTGGTCTGAATCGTCCGCCGTCGCCTATGCCAACACCGTGATCGGCGCGAGGACCAATAGGCAGACGGCCATCGTCGACATTTGCTGCGGCATCCTGGGGAAGGTCCCCGAGACCGGGTTGCACCTTCAGAAGAACCGTTACGGGGAAGTCCTGATCCGCTTCGATGTCGACAGGGAGCTCGAGTCATGGGAATTTCCGGCTCTCGGCTATCTCCTCGGCAAAAGGCTCGGCAGCCGGATCGGCGTCGTCCATGGAATGAAAGGCGCTCCGAAGCACGAGGCCCTCAAGTCTCTCTGCGCCGCGGCGGCCGCCGCCGGCTCCGTGACCCTGCTCCATATCGTCGGCGTGACGCCGGAGGCCAGGACGCTGGAAGAGGCGTTCGGGCCCAATAAGCCCGTCGAGGAATTCACGGGTCACGGCCGATGATCTGATGCAAACGCGCCATGATATGTGCACCTATAAAGGCGACAAGATCGATTTTGTCGCGCTGGGCTGTCCTCACTACACCATCAACGAGATCGTCAATGTCCACAATCTGCTCAAAGGGCGCAAGGTGAATCCCGGGACCCATTTCTGGATCTATGCCAATAGCTACGCTATCGACCTGGCGGAGCAAATGGGTCTGCGCAAGTCGCTGGAGGAAGCGGGCGTCGTCATCCGCGCGGAAACATGCATGATCATTTCGCCGATAGCCAATTGGGGCTTCAAAACGCTGATGACGGATTCGGGGAAGTGTTCCTATTATGGCCCGGCGGAATGCGGCACGGAGATGATCTTCGCCGGCGTGGATGAATGCGTGGAAGCCGCCGTTTCGGGCAAGCTATCGAAATCGTAGGACAGGGGTGGAGCTATGAGAAAGATATCGGGGAGAGGCGTCATCGAAGGCACGGCCAAGGGGGAGGCGATCGTTTCGACCCAGCCTTTCGGCTTTTTCGGAGGCGTGGATCCGTCGACCGGACGGGTCATCGATAAACGCCACGAGCTTTATGGGCAGAACATCAAAGGGAAGATCATGGTATACCCTGAAGGCAGGGGCTCGACCGTGGGCGCCGCGGTGGTTCTGGAGCTGATGCGCACAGGCTGCGCTCCGGCGGCCATCATCAACGTGAAGATAGAGACCATTACCGCGGCCGGCGGCTTGATGGCCAAGAAGTTCTACAACAAAGACATCCCCATGGTGGATCGCCTTTCCGAAGATCCGGTCAAGGCCATAAAGACCGGCGATATCGTCGAAGTGAACGGCACCACGGGAGAAGTGACCATTTATTGATTTCCCGCTATTCGATGGAGGTCTCATGAAAAGAAATATAGGCTTCGATATTCTCTGGGGATTCTTGCCTTCTGCTGCTTTTGCTGTTCTTGCTGAATCCGGCAGGGCTTAAGCTTTTTGTTTCGGCGACAAAAGCCCATCCGATCCTCATGGGATTCTCCAAGTTCTTTATCCTGGCCTCCATGGGCGAGCTTCTGGCCATCCGGATCACAAGAAAGGCTTGGGCATTCAAGGGCATTCATCTTTTTAAAAAGGCCCTCGGCTGGGGTTTTCTGGGGATCCTCGTCACTTACGCCTTCCCGCTTTTCAACGCGGGCGTCAATGCCCTCGTCGAGGCGGGAATGCTCCCCGTTTTCAAAGAAGGGCTCAAGCGGACGATCCTGGTCGCCGTCTACAAATCGACGTTTTTCAATATCGTCTTCGGTTTCGAGTTCATGACCCTGCATAGGATCATGGATTCTTACATCAGTCGTCCCAGGCCGTTCCTCGAGATCTTCAAGGGCATCGATTGGGACAACATGTGGAAGGTCGTGGGCTTTTCCCTGCTCTGGTTCTGGATCCCGGCCCAGACCGTGACCTTTTCTTTCCCGCCGGAATTCAGGATCCTCATCGCCGCATTGCTTTCGATCTGTCTGGGCGTGATCCTGGCGCTCGCCAGGAGCCGGAGTCAGCAAACCTCCTGAGCCGGCCCCGCAAGAAAGGCAGACAATGCTCGAGGAATTGCTGCGGGACTATAATGAAGGCCGATCGATGAGCTTTTACTGCAAAGCCTGCGCGAGAATGCCTGTCGACCTGATCGACAGATCGATAAAAATGGCAAAGGAAAAATTGGCCTGTGAGAAAATGGATAGATCCGATCTGAGAACGAAGGCAAATCTTGTCAAAGCGATGATCAAAGATATCGCGCTTGGGGCCGGCGTTAGCTTGGATTGAAAGGAAGCGTCTTTTCTCGGCTTTGCCGGCGCCGGGATCAGGATCCCCTTAAGCGCATCGCTTCACTATCGATGTGATGCCGAAGCTCTGACGGGCTCCGGCATTATTTCTTCGGAGGGACGCGGTCTCCTTTGGACGGGTCGGGCGGAAAGACGTCCTGGACCGCGAAGTCCACCCAGATCAGCGTCTCGGTGTTCGGCGTCGCGGCCAGGATGCGGTCGCCGATCTCCTTGACCGGGTCCTTCATCTGGCTCCACCAAGGCTTATCGGTCCGGTAGCCGTACTGGAACCCGACGGGCGCCGGGGCGAAGGTCTTGCCCCATTTGGCGAACTCGGCGATCATGTCGTCCGACGACTTGAAGATCTGGCTGTCGTCGACGAACATGATGCCGTCGCGGACGGTCGGGGGCATGACGTCCTCGCGGAAGTGCTTCAGGAACATGCGGTAGGAGGGGTTGTGGGACCGGGCTGCCGCCAGCCATGTCTTGGCCAGCTCATCGGTCACCGGGTCGCCGAGGTCGGGGTTATTGGAGCGGTGCCACTCGATGTCGACGCCGACCCCGATGACGCACTTATGGTGGCCGTAGCGGTCGAGCATAACATGGAAGGCCTTATCGACGGGCGCCCAGCCCGGCTCGGTCTGGAGCCAGACGCGGTAGCCGAGCTTGTCGAAGAGCTGGAGCACGGGCTCGCTGAGGTCTTCGGGCATCCCCGTGATGAGCGGGTCGCCGCCGGGAGGGACAGGGAACGACATCTCGGTGCCGCGGCCCTTCAGCCGGCTCACGATCCAGATGGCTTCCGGTTTCGCGCCGGGGAACTTGGCCGCGATCTCGGTTCCGGTGCGCGCCCAATACCCGGGGCCGGGGTCGTTCGGGCGGCCATAGGTCGAGCTTCGGATGCCCGCGCCCTGGAGCTTGTCGGTCCGTTCCGCCAGCAAGGACCCGCAGATCGCCACGGCCATGAGGACCGTCAGCCCCGCCGCCATTACCGGCAGCGCCCCGCGCCCATTTGTCCGCATTAGGGTCATGTTATCCTCCCTCCGCGATCCGGTTCGATGAAATCAGGTTGATTCGACAATAGCATAGGAAAAGGCCGGGTTCAAGGTTCCGCTCAGTGCCATTGACGTTGCGAGCCGCCTTTCTCTATGATATTTTCAGGTCAACTTTTAAAGAAGATGAATTCCCGAAGGGCCCGCGAAAACAAAAGGAGGGTTGCTCTATGGTCATAACCAACGTTGCCAGGAAGATCGAATATTTTCATGCCTCGAAGTATGGAAATGGAACCATGGTTGCGGAAGAGTTCAAGAAACAGATGGCCGCCAAGGGGGTCGCTGTCATCGTCCATCATGTCAGGGATGTGAGGCCAAAGGAATTTCATGCCTCGAAGTATGGAAACGGAGCCATGGTCGCGGAGGAGTTCAAGAAGCAGATGGCCGCCAAGGGGGTCACGGTCAACGTCCATCACATCCGGGATGCGAGGCCAAAGGAGATGCCGCCGGCCGACCTGTACCTGTTCAGCTCACCGGGGCGCATGGGCAAGCCCATCGGACGCATGCGCCGTTTCCTGAAGAAGGTCAAGCTGCCGTCGGGAACGAAGTACGCCATCCTGACCACCGAGGGCGCCCCTCGGCCGGACAAGAAGACCGGACGGATGCCCACCGAAGAGGAGCTGGCCAAGTGGCAGCGCGTCATCCCTATCATGAACGAAATACTGCAGGAAAAGGGCCTGGTCAAGGTCGCCGAGGGCAAGATCCTGGTGACCGGCCTCAAGGGGCCGCTGGAAGAGGGCTGGCAGAAGAAAGTGGAAGCCTTCGCATCCCAGATCCCCATCCTGCCTTAATGCCCCGGCGGGTGAGGGCGATAATGAACGGCAGAAAACTCATAGCAGGCATGTTTTTGATCGGGCTCTTGTCAGGGATCGCGCCCGCGTCCCCATGGGGCGAACCCGGCAGCGCCCTCCAGCCGGGTTATCATCTCGGGGGGAAGTATCTCTTGAACTTCGCCCCGGATTTCAAGAACATCGTCGTTTCCCCGTTCCACTGGAAGGGGCGAGACGCGCTCCTATTCGGCGGCACCGCGGCGCTTACGGGTTTGCTGTATGCCTACGATGGGGACATCGGTCGATGGGTCCTGGACCATCGATCGCTCACGTCGAACGGCACGACCCGCTTCCTGACCCATCTCGCCGAGCCGCCGGCCATGCTGGGTCTGATCACGACGATGTACGCCACGGGCGAGGTCTTCGGCAAGCCGGGGCTGAGGCGAACGGCCCTGCTCAGCCTGGAAGCCTATGTCCTCCACTCCGCCACCAGCAGCTTCATAAAATTCATCACGGGGCGTTTGCGCTATGAAGCGGGCGAAGGTCCCCATTCCTTTCATCCATTCTCGATCGACTTCTCCAAGACATCTTTCCCTTCGGGCCATTCCGGCTCGATCTTCTCCGTGGCCGCGGTCATCGCCGGGGAAGCCGACAGCTGGGCCGTCGGCGCCCTGGCCTACGGCGTGGCGGGATTGGCGGCCATTTCGCGATTGCACGATATGGACCATTGGGCCTCCGACATCCTGGCGGGGTCGGTCCTGGGTTTTTTCATCGGCAAAATGGTGCGGCATCTCAATCCGCACCGGGGGGCGGATTCTCCCGGCGCGGCGGGCGGGCGCGGGCCGGTCGGATTTTCCCTGTCGTTTCGATTCTGAAGAAAGGTCCAACGACCGATGTCCTCACCCCAAGGAGATGCTGAAAAAGGCCTTTTTTGGGGACAAATTGGACACAAACTGAAAAGTCCGAACAAAAGAGCCCCTTGTGCTTTTCTAGGGCAGGACCCATAATCAATGATGCATAAAAGGTCCGGGGTGGCAGCGCGCGTGAAATTCCTGAAGCTTTCGGTCATCTTTTTCGCCGCGGCCGGACTGTCCTGCGGCCGAGGCAAGACGGAACGCCCGCCCATGATCGATATGCACCTGCACGCGTTCAGCTTGGCCGACGGATCTGCCCCGCCGGAGAATCCGGTGACCGGGCGACCGTCCGCTTCCCGAACAACCGCGGAGCTTCGCGAGGCATCGCTGGCGGCGCTGGCGCACTACAACATCGTCAAGGCCTGCACCAGCGGTCCGCCGGAAACGGTCGCCCAGTGGCGTGCGGCGGCGCCGGATCGTGTGCTGGTCGGCGTGCATGTCGATGAGAATAACCCGCTGCCCGACTTAGCCTCGCTCCGAGCTGACATACTGGCGGGGCGCGTCCATGTCCTCGGCGAGCTCGTCCTTCAGTACGTGGGCATGGGCCCCGACGATCCGCGGCTGGAACCATATTACGAGCTGGCCGAAGAGTTGGACATCCCCGTTGCCATCCATACGGGCATCGGCCCCCCTGGAACGCCCTATCTTCCCGGCCTCCAGGGCTTCCGTGTGACCCTGGGGAATCCGGCTCTCGTCGAGGACGTGCTCGTCCATCATCCGCGTCTGCGCGTCTACCTGATGCACGGGGGAGCTCCATACCTGCAGGAGACGAAGGCCATCCTGTCGGTGTATCCGCAGGTTTATCTGGATCTCGCGACGATTAATTGGATCCTGCCTCGCCAGGAGTTCCACAACTACCTCCACGAGCTCATGGTGGCGGGCTTCGGCAAGCGGCTGCTGTTCGGTTCGGATCAGATGTTCTGGCCCGAAGCGATTGGAATGGCCATCGAGGGGATCGAATCCGCCTCGTTCCTGTCAAAACAGGAAAAGCGCGACATCTTCTATAACAATGCCGTCCGCTTCCTCAAGATCGAAGGGAAGTAACGCTCGGACTCGCGCTGAGCCGGCCCACGGCTCCTTGGCCCCTTCCCGCCGGTTTCAGCGTCATTGACATCCGATGATCCCCCGATCTATCATGCACAATTCGGGGATGAGACGATCTCGGTTCCAAAAACGCTCATAATGCCGGCGAAACAGAAAAAAGCCGTTGCTGATGCTTCAACACACGCCGACGGGACGGCGCGAGACTGAGGTTCTGATCGGAGCCCATCATGCATATTGTCGTCTGTATCAAGCAGGTTCCCAACACCACCAACGTCGAGATCGATCCCGGCACCGGGACGCTGAAACGGGAAGGGGTCGAATCCGTCATCAATCCGTTCGATGAATTTGCCATCGAAGAAGGCGTTCGTCTCAAAGAACGGACGGGAGGACGGGTGACCGTCATGACCATGGGCCCTCCCCAGGCGGAATCCGCGCTTCGGGAAGCTGTGGCCCGGGGCGCTGACCGGGCGGTCCTGATCACGGACCGCGCCTTCGCCGGCGCGGATACGTGGGCGACATCCTATACCCTGGCCAGCGCCATAAGAGCGATAGGGGACTACGACCTCGTCCTCTGCGGGAAACAAGCTTCGGACGGAGACACCGCACAGGTGGGCCCCGGTGTCGCGGAAATGCTCGACATCCCGCATGTGGCCTACGTTAAAAAAATAGAAGAGATCGGGCCCGAGAGCATCCGGGTGGAGCGGATGATGGAAGACGGTTACGACCTGATCGAAATGCCTCTGCCCGCCCTGATCACGGTGGTCAAGGAGATCAACTTCCCGCGCCTGCCGTCCCTGAAGGGAATGATGGCGGCCAGGAAGGCCGTTATCGAAAAATGGGACGCGGCCCGGATCGGGGCGGAGGCTCCGAACATAGGGCTCACGGGCTCTCCCACCCAGGTGATGAAGATATTCAATCCTCCGCCCCGGCAGGGTGGGGAAGCGCTTTCCGGTTCCGTCGAGGAAATGGCGGCAGGGCTTGTCGAGCGCCTGAAAAAAGCACAGATGATCTAGCGGGATACGAGGCTGTTCCAACGAAGGAGATAGGACCCATGTCACATCGGATCGAGGTCATTCCGGAAAAATGCAGCGGATGTCGCCTGTGCGTGCCTCAGTGTCCGTTCGGGGCCATCACCATGGCGGAACGTCCCGACCACCCCAGGAAATTCAAGCTGGCGGTGATCGATCTCCAGAAATGCACCTACTGCGGGGCCTGTGTCGACGCCTGTAAGAAGTTTTCCGCGATCCTGATCGTCAAAGATGAACCGGTCCGTCTCGACATCGACCCTGCCCGCTACCGGGGGATCTGGGTTTACGCCGAACAGCGCCACGGGGAGATCTCTCCGGTCGCCTACGAGCTGTTGAACGAAGCCCGGCGCCTTGCGCGAAAGCTGGACGTCCCGTTGAGCGCTATCCTGATCGGGGACCGCATCGAAGCCAAGGCGCGCGATCTCATCCAGCACGGGGCGGACAAGGTCTATATCTATGACGACCCGATGTTCGTGGAGTTCCAGGATGACCCATACAGCGACGTCCTGTCCCATCTGATCGAGGAGGAAAAGCCCGAGATCGTCCTCATGGGAGCGACCAATATCGGGCGGTCGTTCGCCTCCCGCGTGGCTGCCAGGATCCGCACGGGCCTGACCGCGGACTGCACGGGACTCGAAGTCGACCCGGCGACGAGAAATCTGCTCCAGACCCGCCCCGCGTTCGGCGGCAATATCATGGCCACCATCCTGACTCCGCGCCACCGTCCCCAGATGGCCACGGTCCGCCACAAGGTGTTCAAACCGGCGCCTCGGGACGCATCGCGGACGGGTGAGATCATCAGGAAAAAGGTCGATCCTGCAGGGATCCGGAACCGGACCCGCTTCCTTGAATTCGTCAAGGACACGACCGCCCGCGTCAACCTGGCGGAAGCGGACATCATTTGCTCGGGCGGCAGGGGACTTGCCAGGCCGGAAGGATTCAAGCTCATCGAGGACCTTGCGGACTGCCTGGGAGGAGCGGTCGGGGCTTCGCGCGCCGCGGTGGACGAGGGCTGGATCCCCTACTCGCACCAGGTGGGACAGACAGGGCGGACGGTGAGCCCGAAGATCTATTTCGCCTGCGGTATTTCCGGACAGATCCAGCATCTGGTCGGCATGGGATCATCCGAGGTGATCGTCGCGATCAATACGGACGCGGCCGCTCCGATGATGAAGATCGCCACCTACGCGCTGGAAGGCGACGTGTACGAGGTCGTCCCCTGGATCATCGCCAAGGTCAAAGCATTCAAGGGGCAGAGCGCCTGACCGCTCAAAGGATCATGATGCAAAACAAGAACATTATCCGTATTGTGCTCGCGACCGCGTTCATTCTGCTGCTGCCCCTGTTGGCGATGCAGATCACCGATGAAGTGGTCTGGGACCTGGCCGATTTCGCTGTCGCCGCCGTCCTCCTGCTCGGCACTGGTCTCATGTATGAGCTGGTAGCGAGGAAGGGGGACAATGTTGCGTACCGCGCCGCCGTCGGCGTTGCGCTTGCGGCAGCGCTCTTCCTCGTCTGGATGGCCCTTGCTGTCGGCATCCTCGGAGTCGAGGGCGACCCCGCCGACTTGATGTATATCGGGGTGCTTGCCGTCGGAATCATCGGTGCCATCATTGTGCGCTTCCAGCCGCATGGAATGGCACGCGCATTGTTCGCGACGGCGACCGCTCAGGCGTTGGTCGCCGTGATCGCGCTGATTGCCGGAATGCAGCATGCCGAGTTCAGCTCCGTGTCAGAAATCTTGGGGGTTAATGGGCTCTTCGTCGCGCTGTGGGTCGTATCGGCTATGCTGTTTCGACGCGCGGCGCGCAAGCGCAACGGACCCGGCGTGGAACCAACGGCTTGACGGACGGCTGATCGCGCGATAGACGTCAATTCCACTTCCCTTTTGAACTATATCTTATCCCCCAACCCCCTTACAATAAGGGGGCATTTGTCAGCCTCGCGGGCAGGGAGTGGTGGGCGATAGAGGAATTGAACCTCTGACTCCTACCCAATAATGTTAGAATTCCGCGATAAGGGAGAACCATTTCCCCGCGGATGAGCCCCACACTTCCTTATAGGTAGCCGTATTGAACTGAGGCCAATAGGGCGTATCCTCATTGCCTCGCGACTCCATGCCGACAGGGATCGCCCCGACCATTTCGCCCGGCAGGGCCGTGTAGAGCTGCGGATAATTGCTGCCTTCTCCCCAGATCAGGGACTGCCCAAAAGGATTTCGGCCGACGATCCAGAAGAGCTGCTGTTCGGCGATGTTCATCAGTTCCTTGTCGTTGAGAAACTTCCCGCAGAGAGCGGCGGCCTTGCCGGTCGCGAGGTGCACGGCCGCATTTCCCTTGAATGAGAACCAGACCGGGAAACGGCGAAGATAATGGTCTTCATCCAGCCGGATCCCGTTTTCGAGCTGTTCCTTGAAATCGGCGGAAAGATCCGCGTCCGGGCCGATCCTCGGATGGCTCGCGAGGAAATTCTCCTTGTCCTTGGCCTCGTCTTTCTGATACACGCCGCTGGGGATCATGCCATAGGGCTGGACGTACCGATAGATACTCTTCAAATATCCGCCAAACAACCGGATCGCGTTCTCCCACGCCGCGTGATCGGAGTGATGCGGTTGCGTCTCGCAGAGGGCGGTCAGCGCCTGCATATAGACCTGGTCTCTCGACTGGTGGTTGAAGTGCACGATCGATTTCCGGTCGAGGTCCCGGTAGAAGAATCCGGCGGTCCTGTTGGCATCGTTGAGCGGCTCCGTCCGCTGACACTGAAGCGCGTACTTGATGCTCTCGGCCGCCTTGTCGGCGTAAGGCTTCTCATTCGTCAGCTTATAGAGCATGCTCTCCGCCCAGGACATGGTCGCCATGTACTGGCTGCGGGAAGTCATGCCGCTGTGCCCGGGGTTCCCCGAGCTCATCTCCTTGAACCCGAGCTCGGCGAAACGCTTTTCCGCGAACCCGAAGTCTTCTTTCGCGATCTTGCGGAGGTTTGCCGCGAGCAGCGGGTCGTTCGCGATCGACATCGAGGCATAGGCCTCGATGCCCGACAGCAGGAAATTCACAAAGCCGCTGTTCGAGGCCCTCACCTGGCGCCGGCCCGCGTCGTCCGTGGACCCGATATAGCCGTCCGTCCACAGGTTCGTCCCCCATCCCTGGAAGCGGTCCCCGTTCTCGAGCCTCGTCCTCATGACCACGTCCAGCCCCCAGAGGGCCTCCTCCATCAGGCGCAGGTAGAGATCCGTGTCGCCCTTTTCCTTCGCCCTGTTCGCCATTTCGAGCATGGCGAAGGCGATCTCGCCCGTCTGCGCGAATGACTGGGACATGTCGGCGGCGTCATGCCAGCCGCCGTTCACGGGATAGACGCGCCCCCGGTATTCGCCGTGCAGCTCCGTGTGGCAGGAGCCGTGCTTGCCGGGCACCGGATAGCCGCAGCGCTCGCAGAACATGAAATTGAGCACGCGCCAGGCCGAGTCATCCCATAGATTATCGTCGATATAAAATGGCGCCGTCGTGATGTCCCCGACCCTGATCCGATATCGCCCCTTGCGGCCAACCGAGGAGAAATCGGCCGTATCGAAGCCTCCGAGACTCGTCTTGACCGGCTTGATGTCCCCCTCATAGACGACCTGAGAGGTCGCATCATCCACGATCTGGAACGTCCCTTTGTGCTTGGCGACATTGACGATGGCGGATTTCTCGCTGTCGGGGCGATATCCGGAGGTCGAGAAGATGATCCTGTTTCGAGCCGGCTTCCACCCGCTCACGACCTCCGGCTCGTCGACGACCTGCAAGGCCACGTTGGAAACGTCGAATTGCAGGAGATCCCCCATCGTGAGTTCCTTCCCAAAGACTTCGATGGCAAAGGATATCTTGGTGACCTTGTCGCGCGGCAGTTCCGACATCTCGACAAAGCATTCGTTCCATTGGCCGTTGATCAGGTTCATCTCATGATACCCTTCCCGGCCGTAGATGTCCGGCACCTTGGTCTTCCCGTCGTTCTCCACATAGAGGTTCAGATAGACCGTGCGGGCGCCTTCGCAGTCCGGATAAACGTAGAGATGGATGCGGTTGTACTTCTCCCAGTTCTTGCCGCCCACGTCGAAGGTGGCCATGGACGTTCCCCGGCCAAGGCCCCATTTGGGCATTTCATCGACATAGCTGGGCGCCGTCAATCTCAGGCTGTGCTTCCCGGAGATGCTTCTTTCGGCGGTCTGAGAGATGCTTCCGATGCCGCTGTGCGACCATGGGCTCATGTCTTCCATGTCGCAGAGCACATCGGAGATCAGCACGATTTTCGTGAGCCCAAAAGTCTCGAAAGACTTGCTGAAGTCAAGCGGCAACGGGCTGTGAATGTATCCCGTGCCGCGGATATCGTCCTTCAGCTTCTCATCCACCTGCGGAAATAGTAAGGACGAGCTGCAGAGAATGATCAGGGCTATGATCTTCAATTCTCTCATGCCGTGTCTCCTTCAAAGCGAAATCGCCGAACACCGTTGAATTAATATCATGGGCGAATTTAAGGGGTCAATCCCTATTTTAGCTGAAAAACTGCGAACCTCTTAAGCCATGGGCCTGGGTTTTCATGCTCCTGGCGTGGCCGTTCGCGGAAATCTTCGCGCACTCCAGCGAAGGGCATCTTCACGGCGAAGAGGTCCCGCGAGGCTCCCGACTGGGTTCATATCTTATCCCCCAACCCCCTTACAATAAGGGGGCATTTGTCAGCCTCGCGGGCAGGGAGTGGTGGGCGATAGAGGAATTGAACCTCTGACTTCTACCGTGTGAAGGTAGCACTCTACCTCTGAGTTAATCGCCCACGGCACGGATATTTTACGTTATTCCGGGGTGAAGTCAATTTCCTGGGGCCCTGTCCTGGCCCTACTTGGCCGCCGGGTCTTCCTCGAACAGCCCGAACGTGTTGCCTTCCGTGTCGGAGCACATAGCCGTCCAACCGACGCCCGGGATGGGCATCTTGGGCGTCAAGCCTTGCCCCGGCCGTCGACCTTTTTCAGGAACTCGAGGACCGAGGGCACCTGGATCGAGTTCTGGGTCTGGTCCGAGGGTTGCCGTCTCGGGCCGATGCCGCCGTTGATCCCGGGCTGGTCATCCGGCCCCGTAGTGACCAGCCAATAATCCATCCCGGGCCAGCCTTCGGCCTTCCAGTCGAAGACCTCCCCGTAGAACTTGACGGCCCTGGCCGTATCGTCCGCCATGATGTTGAAGTGAACGACGCGATTCATTGCTCGCTCCTCTTCCCCGTCCTATGATGAATGCCGGCCCTTGGACTCAGTCCTTAAGGCGATATCCCTTCTCTTGAAACAGCTCGAGGCAGGCGTCGACCGCTTCGGGATCATACAGGGTCCCCTTTTTTGCCGAGATCTCTTCCAGCGCCTTATCGATCCCCAATGTTGCCCTGTAAGGGCGATGGGACGCCATCGCTTCGACGACATCGGCGACGCCGATGATCCTTGCCTCGAGCAATATGTCCTCCCCCTTTAGGCCCTGAGGATATCCTGATCCGTCAATGCGCTCATGATGCTGGAGGATGATGTCGGCGACCGGCCAGGGGAGATCGACCGTTTTGAGGATGTCATATCCGGATATAGGGTGAAGTCTGATAAGGCGGAATTCGGCATCCGTCAACTTGCCCGGTTTTGCGAGGATCTCGGCAGGGATCGAGATCTTCCCTATGTCGTGGATGGTGGCCGCCAGGCGGACGGCATCGACTTGGATTTCGGACAGCCCCATGTCTTTCGCTATGGAGCGGGCCAGGTCGGCCACACGGTCCTGGTGACCTGCCGTGCCCGGATCTCTTCTTTCGACGACCTCCTGGATGACCGTAATGATTCCCCCCAACGCGGTTCGCAGTTTGGCCAGGGTACTTTGAAGCTGTTCCTGGGAGGTTTTCTTATCGGTGATATCGAATACCATATGGAGATAGACCCCTCGACCGCTCTGAGTCCGGAAGATCGTGGGATAGATCCTGGAATCCATCCATCTTCCATGCTCGAGGATCGTAGAATTCGACGATTTCGGCGTTCCCCGATTTTACAGCGATCTCCAGGGGACAGCCGGGGAAGTTCCCCTCGATACCGTGGATCAGCTCTGGGACAGTACTTGCCGACGATCTGACAGTTATCCAGGCCGAGGGTCCTATTCGTCGCATCATTGGCTAAAACGATGTGATGGCAATCATCCACGAGCAGGACGTAGAAATCGAGGGCATCGATGATGTTCTGGATCAGCTCTTGATTCCGGCCGGTGATCGTTTTTTCGAACATGAGCTCGAATGCCGCCAGGGGTGGGGACGATCGTCGTCCGCGAATCACGGGAAGAGCTTGTTGGCCGCCTCGGCGAGATTTTCAGCGTAAGCGATGCAATCCGCCTTCGCCTGCTCGTTCGGCGCCCCAAGGCTGACCGGGCCGAAGTAGTTCCGGCTCGGGTTGCCCTGGATGAGCATGCCGTGGATGAGAAACGCCCGGAGGATCCCCATGAGAGTCGATTCGTTGCCTCCCCCGAGGTAGGCGCAGGACGTGAAGGCCCCGCCGATCTTGCCGATCAGCTCTCCGTGAAGCTTGACGGTCTCGTCGAGGAACTTCTTCACGGGCCAGGCGATCGAACCGTACACGGTCGGAGAGCCGACGAGTATGCAATCGAAATTCTTCAGCTCTTCGATGACCGTTTCCGTGACGGATTTGGTAGTGACCTCGACGCCGCATTGTTTGAGAGCGTCCGAAATGATCTTAGCCATTTCCTGGACGTTCCCGGTCTTCGTGTAGTAACAGACGAGCGCCTTTGCCATGTGATCCCCTCCTCCCGACCATTCTACTTCCGCGGCCTCTCCAATGACAATACCTCTCCTGGGGCCCTCGGACGGACGGGGAGCCGGGCGGCGAAACTCCGATTGACAAGCGGCAAAATTCTCAATATAAATTAGTTAATGGCCATCAAGCGGTGTCCTTACTGCCGGGCGCTCATCGACGAGAAAGAACAGTATTGCAATAACTGCGGGACCCAGCTGCTCTTCCCCGAGGACGGGGCCGTCGAGGAGGAGATCCCGGGGGACAAGATCATCGACGCCGACGTCGAGGAGAAGGACTACGAGATCCCCGAGCCCGGGGCGGACAAGCCCGTCGAAGACCCCGAAGACGATGACGAGGACGAAGAGGAAGAAGAGGACGAAGTCCGGGCCTCGGCAGATGACGGGAAGCCTGAAGATGAAGACGAGGATGAAGAGGAGGACGAGGGGCCGGAGGAAGTGGTCCTCGTCGAGGACGCGGAGGGCGACCACCCCGAACTCCCGGAATCCACGAAGCCCGGGACCTCCGAGATGCCGGTGATATTCTCCGCTCCCGGGACGGATGAGCCCGTCGGCGGGGGAGCGGCCGGGCCCGCAAGCGGCGAAGGCGGGGAATCCGCCGGAGCCCCCGAGCCTGAAGAGGCCCCCGCTCAGCCTGGGCCCGAAGAGCCCGCCCCACTCGTCAAAAAACCGTTGACCTTCGATACGAGCGACCTCGACAAGATCGGCCGGACGACCGAGCTCGGGAAGGACCAGGTCGAGAATTTCCTGGAGGTCCTGAAGGCCCGGGAGGAAGAGAGCCGGCTCGGCCGGACGGCGGCCCCGGAGGCCGAGGAAAGCCTGCCGCCGTGGGCGGCGGGGATCAAGGACGCGGCCGGGGAGCCGGGTCCGGAAGTGAAGGTAGAAATGATGCGCGAGGATGACATAGAGCAGGCGGGAACCCGAGGAACCGGAGGCCCGCGAAGAGGCGGAGACCCCGGCCGGGCTCGATGAAAAGGAACTTCCCAGGGCCCGCAGGCCACGGGTCGCGGATTCGGGGATAGGCCTGCCTGAAAAGGTGTCCCAGGCCGCCCTGCCCTTCGAGCGGGAGATCCCCCGCGACGAAGGGATCTCGCGGCCGGCCGCGCCTCCCGGCGCGGGGAGGCGGTCGATCGTCCGCGAAGAGGAAGGGGTCGAGGAGCCGGAAGAGGAGACCGCGGAGAGGGTCGCCCGCCCGCGCCCGCCCTTCAAGCTCTCGGTCTTCCTCAAGGCGAAGTCCTTCGACGTCCTCTTCGTGGCCGTCTTCTGGCTGGCATCCCTGTGGATCGCGGCGCGGTCGATGGACGTGACCCTTTTCCAGATGCTCGGAAAGGCCTCGTCCGGCCTGCTGGCCTACTTCGGGGCGCTCCTCGTCCTCTATTTCTTCCTGTTCTATTTCTTCCTCGGGGAGACGCTCGGGGACAGGCTTTTCCGCGACGAGGATTAGGGGCGAACTTCTTCCCCCAGCTCGAATCCCTTTCCCAGGAACCGCTCGCGCGCCCGCCCGTCCGCCGCGACGGCCGACGGCGGCCCCTCGATCAGGATCTCGCCCTCGTCGATGACATACGCCCTGTCGACGACCTTGAACGTATCGCGGACGTTGTGGTCGGTGAGGACGATGCCGATCCCCTTGTCCCGGAGGCGGGCCATGATCCTCTGGAGCTCGAGGATGGTCAGCGGGTCGATGCCGGTGAACGGCTCGTCGAGAAGGAGGAACTTCGGGTCGAGGACGAGGGCCCGGGCGATCTCGAGCCTCCGCCGCTCGCCTCCGGAGAGGCTGTCGGCGGACTGGCCGGCCAGGTCGAGGAGGCCCAACTCCTCGAGGAGCCCCCGGGCGGCGTCCTGCCGCTCCTGCCGCGTCCGGGGCTGGAGCTCGAGGACGAGGTTGAGGTTGTCGGCGACCGAGGCCTTGAGAAAGACCGAGCCCTCCTGGGGGAGATAGGTTAGGCCGTTCAGGGCCCGCCGGTAGGTCGTCATGCGGGAGATGTCCGCTCGCGTCGAGCAGAATGGTCCCGCTTTCGGGCCTGACGAGGCCGACCATCATCTGGAAGGTCGTCGTCTTGCCGGCGCCGTTGCGGCCCAGGAGGCCGATGATCTCGCCCGACCGGACTTCGAGCGTCAGCTCGCGGACGACGACCCGGCCGTTGTAGCTCTTGGTCAGCCTCTCGGCGCGAAGCAGCGACATTGCGGGGCGTCCTTTCGTCGGCTAGAATACTAAGGGCATTTTCCGGGGGTGTCAACCCTTGCCTCCCCGGCAATGCCGGGGATTGATGGGGCCAAGCCGGCACATCGGAGTCAAGAACCGATGAGCATCGTTGTCAGCGCATCCCGGCGCACGGACCTCGCGGCGTCCTTCCCGGACTGTCCTGGCCGCGGCGCCTTGAGGGAGGAGAAGGCGCGCGTCCTCGGGCCGGCGCGGCCGCGCCTATGAGGTGGACCTCCGGCCCGAGAACGTCCATACCCTCGTCCTCTGGTCCAAGGACTTCGCGAATTACCTCGCCGACCGGTCGGGGCTCAGGGGGCTTGTCGCCAAGTATGAACAGGCCTATTTCCACTTCACGATCACCGGGCTCGGCGGGACGCTCCTCGAAAAGGGCGTCCCTTCCCCGGACGAGGTCGATGGCCCAGCTCCCGAGCTCGTCGCGGTCGCCGGCTCCCCGGCGCGGGTCTCGGTCCGCTTCGATCCCGTCGTTTTTTGGCGGGAGGGGGGCGAGCTCCTGACGAACCTCCCGTTCTTCGAGCGCCTGGCTCCGCGGGTCGCCGGCGCCGGGATCGAGGACGTCCGCGTCAGCTTCGCCCAGTGGTACGGCAAGGCGAAGCGGAGGGCGGAGAAACGGGGTTTCGAGTTCGTGGATCCGGAGGAAAGCGAAAAACGGGCCCGCGCCCGGGAAATGGCCGGGACCGCCGCGAAATGGGGCCTCGTCCCTGTATGCCTGCGCCCAGGAATTCCTGGCGGCAGTCCCCGGCTTCAGGCCTTCCTCATGCATCGACGGATCGGCGGCTCCGGGAGCTCCATCCGCGCCATGAGCCCGTATCGATCGGAAGGACCGGACCCAGCGGCCCGAGTGCGGATGCACGGAATCCAAGGATATCGGCAGCTACACCCAGGTCTGCCCGCACTCCTGCATCTACTGTTACGCCAACCCGACGACCTGAAGAGGGTACTAACAATGCAAATGTCGTCCCGAGGTTCGAAGGACGCGGGGATTCAGAACCGATGATCTGATCTCGGGGATTGCCACGTCGCCAGAGTTCCTGGCAATGCCCGAATCGCAGATGTCTCGCGCTCTCAGATGCCGAGCGTCAGCCGCTCGGCCAGCGCGGACGGGAGGCTCTGCTTCGAGGATCTTGCGCTGGGCTTCGGCGATGTCGTACTCGACGCGGTAGAATTTCACGATCCGGGCGTCGGAGTCGTAGATGGCGAAGGCGGCCATCGGGATTCCGGTCCCGGGGCTGGCCCACCGAGCCCGGGTTGATGAGGTAGCGGACGCCCTTTTCGAGCTTGACCTCGTTCGATTCGCCCTCGAGGAAGGTCCCTTCGACGATCTGGTCCTTTTCGGCGTAGACGAAGGGGAAGTGGGTGTGGCCGAAGAAGCAGACGGGCGTCTGGAAATAGGAGAAGGCCTCGGCCGCGTCGAACTCCCCGAAGATGTAGTAGTCCTCGTCGAACGGGGCGCCGTGGCAGATGGTGATCGCTCGTGGACGACGTCGCGGGCTCTTCTTGAGCCTGGTGGAGGAAGTCGAAGTTCTTCTTGGTGATGCGGCTCTTGCGTCCAGTGGATGGCCGAGGCGGCGATGGGATTGAACGTCTGGATCGAGTCCAGGCCGCAGACGGCCTTGTCGTGGTTGCCGCGGACGAGGGACAGGGGCTTCAGCGCGGCGAGCTTCTGGACGACCTCGTTGGGCGAGGCCCCGTAGCCGACGAGGTCCCCCAGGAAGAGGTAGTGGTCGATGCGTCTTCTTCGGATGAACTTCAGCACGGCCAGGAGGCTTCCAGGTTGCCGTGGATGTCGGTGAAGACCAGATAGCGCATCGCGCTCAGGCCCTCCCCACGGCCGCGAGGAACAGCTTCTCGGCGTTATACGAGCTCCGGACCAGGGGACCGGAGGCGACGTCGGCGAACCCGAAGTCCATGGCGATGGCCTTCAGCTGTTCGAATTCCTTCGGCGTATAGTATTTCGCGACGGGAGGGTTCGCGGGCGCCGGCCTGAGGTATTGACCCAGGGTCAGGAGGTCGCACTCCGGACCGCCTGAGGTCGGACAGGGTCCGGAGGATGTCCTCCTCCCGCTCGCCCAGGCCGATCATCAGGCCCGATTTCGTGACGGCCCCCTTCTTTTTGGCCGCCGCCAGGACCGCGAGGGACCTTCGGTAGTTGGCCGCCGGGCGGTCGGATGTGGGGATAGAGGGACTCGGTCGTTTCGAGGTTGTGGTTGAGGATGTCCGGCCCCGCGGCCAGGACGGTGTCCAGGGCCTCCGGGCTCCCCTGGAAGTCGGGGATGAGGACCTCGACCTTCGTCCGCGGCGATGCCGACCTCACGGCCGCGATCGTCCGGGCGAAGACCGAAGCCCCGCCGTCCGCGAGGTCGTCCCGCGTGACGGAGGTGATGACCGCGTATCCCAGGCCCAGGGACTTGACGGCCTCGGCGACGCGCGCCGGCTCCTCGGGATCGAGGGGCGAGGGCGTTCCCTTCTTCACGGCGCAGAAGCCGCAGGTCCGCGTGCAGGTGTCCCCCAGGATGAGGAACGTCGCCGTCCTCCGGGACCAGCACTCCCCGACGTTGGGACATCGGGCGCTCTGGCAGATCGTGTGGAGGCGGCCCTCCTTCACGATCCCCGAGACGCGGAAATAGTCCGCGTCCGACGGCAGGCGGACCTTCAGCCAGTCGGGCTTCCGGGTTTGCCGGGGGGCGTCGCCGCCCCCACGGACTTCTGTTTCTCGTGCGGTCGTGTTCACAAGTGCGATTCGTTCTTCAAGAATTCCGAATTGAGAAGGAGGTTCCGTCAGTACTCCATGTCGCGCTCTCTTCTGATCCGGCGCCTCATCCGCTTCCGGGCCTGAGCCTCTTTCATGCGGCGCTTCTCGCCGGGTTTGAAGTAGATGGAGTGTTTCTTGATCTCCTTGATGATCGCTTCCTGCTGAACTTTCCTCTTGAACCGGCGGAGTGCGGATTCCAGGCTCTCACCTTCATCGAGCACTACAAATGCCAAAAAATTCACCTCCATTCTTTCGGAAAGTACCTGATTTTATACTGGATTCCGGACGCAATGTCAAGGACGGCCGGCTCGCGGCCGGGAGGGCCCGAGCCGGCCCCCCGCCCGGATGACGCAGGCCCGCGCCCCGATGAGCATGGGCTCGACGAAGGGCACGTCGAGGTCTTCCGCCCGGAGGACCAGGGGGATCTCCGTGCATCCGGCCATGACGGCCTGGGCCCCGTTCCGGACGAGACGCCGGGCGACGCCCAGCACCGCGCGCCTCGAGCTTCCGGTCATGAAGCCCGCCTTGATGCCCTTGGGGCCGTAAATGGCCTCCATGACCCTGGCCTGGTCCGCCTCGGCCGGGATCAGGACTTCGATCCCTCCGGGGGCGAACGCGTCACTGACGATGCCCGAGCGCACGGTCCCGGTCGTGGCGACGAGCCCGACCTTCCGGACCCCGGGGTGTTCCTTTCGGAGGAACTTCAGGGATTCGTCGAGGAGGCTGACGAAGGGGATTTTCACACGGGCGGCGAGCTCGGGCAGGAAATAGTGGGCCGTGACGCAGGGCATGACGGCGAAGTCGGCTCCGGCCGCCCGCAGGGCCCGCGCCCCCTCGATCAGGCAGGGCAAGGGGCTCGGGCCCCCCTCGAGGATAGCCCTGGTCCGATGGGGGACCCGCGGGTCGCTTCGGATGACGACGGGGACGTGATCCTGGTCTTCCTCCGCGTCCGTGAGCCGGATGACGAGCTCGAAGAAATAGGCCGTGGCCTCGGGCCCCATGCCCCCCAGGATGCCCAGGGTCTTTCGTTTCTCGCCGCTCATCGCCGGTCGCCCTCGTTCCGCATGAGGTCTTTCAGCCGGTCGAGCGGCAGGGCCTCGGCCGCGCGGCCGTCCTTGCCCTCCATGCGGTCCGACTTGAACATCGAGTCGAGGATGGCCTCCTCGGCGGCCTCGGCCGCGGCCAGGAACAGGGGAGACATCGCCTCGTCGCCGAGGACGGTCGTCGTCCGGAGGGGGACGAAGGCTGGTGGGCCGTCCTGATCCCCGGCGCCGTCGAGAAAGCGATGGCGTAATCGCCGCTGCCGTTGGAATAATACCCGCCCGTCCTGGCGATGCCGAGCAAGGGCGCGCCGGGCGAGCCTCTTCAGGTTCCGGGCGTCGAGGGGCGCGTCCGTGGCGACGACGATGATGCAGGAGCCTTCGGCCGTGCCTTCGAGCTCGCGTTTCGCGAGGCCCCGGCCGAGGAGAGGTCCGGCCGGAATGCGCCCGATCCTCAGGACGCCGCCGTGGTTGGTCTGGACGAGGACGCCGACCGTATAGCCTCCCTTCTCCGCGGGCAGGCGCCGGGAGGACGTCCCGATGCCGCCCTTGAAATCGAAGCAGGTCGTCCCTGTGCCGGCCCCGACCGACCCCTCGGCGACGGGGCCTCCGGCGGCCTTCCGGATGGCTTCGAGGACGTGCTCCTTGCGGACGTGCCGGCCGCGGATGTCGTTGAGCCAGCCGTCGTTGGTCTCGCCGACGACGGGGTTCACCGATTGGACGTCCTCGTTCCCGGGGAGCCCGAGCGTGTAGTCGATGAGGGCTTCGGCCGCGGTCGGAACGCTCAGGGTGTTCGTCAGGACGATGGGCGTTTCGAGCGTCCCGAGCTCTTCCACCTGCGTGAAGCCCGCCAGCTTTCCGAACCCGTTGGCCACGGCGACGGCCGCGGGGACCTTGTCCTGAAACACGTTGCCCTCGTGCGGGACGATCGCGGTCACGCCGGTCCGGACGGCTTTGCCCTCGATGAGCGTGACGTGCCCGACCCTGACGCCGGCGACGTCGGTGATGGCATTGAGCGGGCCGGGAGGGAGCACTCCAAGGTCGACGCCGAATTCCCGGGCCCGCGGCCTGTCGGCCGACGAGCCGGCGCCAGGACCGCCGCCGCAATAGCCATCATGATCAGCATCGAGACTCTCATCTTCTTTTCCTTCAAGGCTTGTTGGCCCGCCCAATTATGTTCCAGGTCACTGGGAATTCTCAAGGCGCCTGAATCCCCCCCCCGCCCCCCTTTCCAAAGGGGGGGTACTCAAAGCATCGGCTCCGTTGACAGGACTCGAGCTCTAGCCCGAGTTGATAGTCTCAGGCTTAGCCTGAGCTAGGGGGTCTCTTCGAGCGCGGCGAAGCCTGCGGCCACATCGACCTGCCCGCGGCACGTTTCTGGTCTCGCCCCGGCCCGCTTCGGAAGCGCAAGGGCGACTGGTTGTTCCCCGTGTCTCCGGCAGAGGTGGCGAGGGATTGTCGGGGCCCGGCAACCGGCCCGACGTCATTGAGTATAACGAGACGACCATGGCAGATCCTCCGAACAAGCCGATCTCGTTGACCTCGGCCCCGGCCTTGGGTATCGAGAACGGCCGGGCGAGCATGCGGCGAGGCTCGGTCTCAAGACCTGACCGCACCTATCTGACCGAGCCCCGCCTCGGGCGCATTCCGTGGCTCATCCACGGCTTCGGGACGGCCGCCTGGACCGAGGCCGACTTCGCGAAGGTGCGGGAGTGGAACGGGTTCCGGCCCGTCATCCTCGACCAGGTCCATTCGGACATCATCCACTGCGTCGACGCCCCGCCGGACGGCCGGCTCGAAGGCGACGCCCTCATCACTTCGGCCCCCGGGCTGTTCCTCGTCGTCAAGACGGCCGATTGCCTTCCCGTCCTCGTCGCGGACGAGACCCGGCGCGTTGTCGCGGCGGTCCACTGCGGCTGGCGCGGGACGTGGAAGCGGATCCTGGAGCAGGTCGTCGGCGAGCTTCGGGCCCGCTACGGATGCGATCCCGGGGCGCTCCTCGCCGCGCTCGGCCCTTGCATCGGCCCCGAGTGCTACGAGGTCGGCCTGGAGGTCCGGGAGCGATTCGAAGCCGCGCGGATTCCCGGACAGCCTTTTCCGGCCAAACCCGGCCGCCGCCGGAAAATATTTCCTGGACATCCGGGCCGCGAACTCCCTCGGGCTCCGGCGGGCCGGCCTCCGTCCGGAGAACATCCTGTCTCTCGACGCCTGCACGCGATGCCGTCCCGAGCTCCTGTCCTACCGCCGGGACGGGACTTCCGAAGGGCGGATGTACGCGTTCATCGGGATGAAAGCCTGACCTTTTCGGCATTTGCTTTTTAACGGCGGTTTTCTTTATCCTTTATCATCATGGAAAAAACCATCGGCGATATCGAGCTCCGCGGTTTCGCGCTTTTCAAGAAGGGCAAGGTCCGCAACGTCTTCGACCTCGGCGACAAGCTGCTCATCGTGGCCACGGACCGCATCTCCGCGTTCGACTTCATCCTGCCCTCGCTCATCCCCTACAAGGGAAAGGTCCTCACGCAGATCTCGAAGTTCTGGTTCGATTTCACCTCCCTGGTCTGTCCGAACCACCTCATCAGCGCCGAGACGGCCGACTTTCCGGCCGCCCTCAAGCCCTACGCCGAGACGCTCGACAAGCGGTCGATGCTCGTCAAGAAGACCGAGGTCGTCCCCATCGAGTGCGTCGTCCGCGGCTACCTGGCCGGGTCGGGATGGAAGGAATACAAGTCCTCGGGGAAGATCTGCGGTATCAAGATCGCCGCAGGCCTCCGGGAATCGGACCGGCTGGAAGAGCCCATCTTCACGCCCTCGACCAAGGCCGAGGAAGGGCACGACCTCAACATCTCCTTCAAGGAGATGCAGAAGCTCGTGGGCGGCGACCTCGCCCGGAAGATCAAGAAAGTGTCCCTCGAGCTCTACAAGCGGGCGTCCCTGCACGCCCTGTCCAAGGGGATCATCATCGCCGACACGAAGTTCGAGTTCGGCCTCATCGGCGGGGAGCTCGTCCTCGTCGACGAGATCTTCACCCCCGATTCCTCCCGCTTCTGGCCGCTCCAGACCTACGCCCCCGGCAAGTCCCAGCCGAGCCTGGACAAACAGTTCGTCCGCGACTACCTGGAAACGACCGGCTGGGACAAGCAGACTCCGCCGCCGCCGGTCCTGCCCGACGAGATCGTCCGGAAGACGTCCGAGAAATACCTGGAGCTCTACCGGCTCCTGACGGAGAAGAACGACCTCTCATGACCGGCCTCGTCGATTTCCACGTCCACTCCAACCGGAGCTGTGACGGCGACTTTTCCCCGGCCGAGCTCGTCGGCTTTGCCGCGGCCCGGGGATTCAGGGCCATCTCCATCGCCGACCATGACACGGTCGCGGCCTATCCCGCGGTCCTCGAGGACGGGAAGAAGGCCGGCGTGGAAGTCATCCCCGGGATCGAGGTCACGACGCTCTACGACGGCCGCGAGTTCCATCTTCTCCTGCCGTTCGTCGATTGGGGGTCGGCCGCCGTGGCCGCGATCGTCGGGCGGATGACCGAATCGCGGATGGCCGAGGCCCGGGAACGGGTCGAGCGGCTCCGGGCCAGCGGCCTCGAGATCAGCTGGGACGAGGTCTGGGAGGGGGCGCAGTCCTGCCCGCCCCTCGGCGTCAAGATCGCCCAGATCCTCCTCGACAAGCCGGGGAGCGAAAAGATGCCCGGGCTGGGGAAGTACTTCGAAGCGGAAAAGCGTGCCTTCGGGCCGTACATGTTCTACCGGGACTATTTCATGGAGGGCAAACCCGCCTTTGTGCCCAAGCGGCACATCCCGCTCGAGGAGGCCCTGGCGGCCGCCCCGGCGACGGGCGGCGTCCCCGTCCTATCTCATCCCGGCGCCGATTTCCAGCGGACGAGCCGCGAAGACCTCGAGGACCTCAAGTTGCGCGGGCTCGCCGGCATCGAGGTCTATACGTTCTACCACACGGCGGAGCAGACCGCGTTCTACCGGTCGCTGGCCGACGACCTCGGACTCGTTCCCACGGCCGGCTCGGATTTCCACGGCAAGATCAAGCCGCACGTGAGCTTCGGCGCTATCACCGACGGGCGCTATTGGATGGTGGAAGAATTACGCCGGAGGAGGCCGCAATGAGCCTGAGCACCCTCGACATCATCCTCTTGATCGTTCTCCTCGTCACGCTGGTCTTCGGACTGATCAAGGGCCTGGTCCGGCAGGCCATCGGACTCGTGGCGGTCGTCGCCGGTCTCGTCCTGGCCGCCCGGTATTATCCGCGAGCCGGGGCCTTCGTGCATAAGGTCGTCTCCAACCCCATCGTTGCCGATTTCGTAGGCTTTCTGGCCGTGTTCGCCGTGGTGATCGCCGCGGGCTGGCTGATCGGACTGCTCGTCTCGAAGCTCATGAAGGGCCCGCTGAACTTCCTCGACCATGTCCTCGGCGGGGTGTTCGGGCTCATCAAGGGAGTCCTCATCTGCGGGGTCATCGTGTTCGCCCTCCTCGTGTTCGAGGTGCGGCGGGATGCGCTGGCGGGGTCGAAACTGGCGCCCTTGTGTTTCCACGCGACCAGGACGGTCGTCCGTCTTATTCCCGGGGAACTCAAGGCGAAATTCAAGTCGGCTTACGAGGGGGCGCGGAAGGGGGGGGCGTCTCATGGACAGGAAATTTAGCGACCTCAACATCCACCAGAAGCTCGAGGTGACCATCCAGGAGATGGTCGAGAAGGAGCTGGACCTCAAAGCCGCCCTCAAGGAATTCGAAAAGATCTTCTTCGAGACCGCGGCCAAGAAGTACAACGGCAACCAGACGAAGATGGCCAAGGCCCTGGGCATCCACCGCAATACGCTCCACAACAGGAGCCAATCCCTCAAGATACGAAGAAAATCTTAGCAGTCTCTTATCAAGACTGCTAGATTTTGCCGTTTTCCTCTTGACAAGGCCCTCGAAATCCCTTACATTAGCACTACGGACATAGTCCTGCTAAATATTTCAAAACGGAGGTTTATATGAAGGTTCAACCGTTGCATGACCGAGTTCTTCTGAAGCGGCTGGAAGAACAGGAAGTCAAGAGGGGAGGCATCATCATCCCCGACACAGCCAAGGAAAAGCCCCAGGAAGCCCTGGTCATCGAAGCCGGGAAAGGCCGGACCACGGACGAGGGCAAGGTCATCCCGCTCGAGGTCAAGAAGGGCGACAAGGTCCTGATCGGCAAGTACAGCGGCACGGAAGTGACGCTCGACGGCGCCGAGCACATCATCGTCCGGGAAGAAGAGATCCTGGCCGTCATCACGAAGTAAAGGAGAAATCATGGCAAAGCAAATCATACTCGGCGACGACGCCAGGCAGGGCCTCCTGCGAGGCGTCAATATCCTCAGCAACGTGGTCAAGTCGACGCTCGGCCCCCGCGGCAAGAACATCGTCCTTGACAAGAAGTTCGGCTCCCCCACCAGCACCAAGGACGGCGTCACGGTGGCCAAGGAAGTCGAGCTCAAGGATCCCTGGGAGAACATGGGCGCCCAGCTGGTCAAGGAAGTCGCTTCCAAGACCTCCGACGTGGCGGGCGACGGCACGACCACGGCCACCGTCCTGGCCCAGGCCATCTACCAGGAAGGCATCAAGCACGTGACCTCCGGCCGCAACCCCATCCTCATCAAGAAGGGGATCGACAAGGCCGTCGAAGAGGTCGTCAAGGACATCAAGAAGCTGAGCCGCGAGGTCAGCGGCGAGATGATCGCCCAGGTCGGCGCCATCTCGGCCAACAACGACGAGTCCATCGGCAAGATCATCGCCGAAGCCATGGACAAGGTCGGCAAGGACGGCGTCATCACGGTCGAGGAGGCCAAGGGGCTCGAGACCACTGCTCGACATCGTGGAAGGCATGCAGTTCGACCGCGGCTATCTGTCCCCCTACTTCATCACCGACCCCGACCGGATGGAATGCGTCCTCGAGAATCCGCTGATCCTCCTCCACGAGAAGAAGATCAGCAACCTGCGGGAGCTCCTGCCCCTGCTCGAGAACGTGGCCAAGATGGGCCGGCCGCTCCTCGTCGTGGCCGAAGAGGTCGAGGGCGAGGCGCTGGCGACCCTGGTCGTCAACAAGCTGAAGGGCACGTTCCTCTGTTCCGCCGTCAAGGCGCCCGGCTTCGGCGACCGCCGCAAGGCCATGCTCGAAGACATCGCCATCCTGACGGGCGGCAAGGTCATCACCGAGGACATCGGCGTCAAGCTCGAGAACGTCGGCGTCGACTGGCTCGGCGAGTGCGCCAAGGTCGTCATCGACAAGGACAACACGACCATCGTCGAGGGCAAGGGCAAGGCGAGCGACGTCCAGGCGAGGATCAAGCAGATCCGGACCCAGATCGAGGAGACCACCTCCGATTACGACCGGGAGAAGCTCCAGGAACGGCTGGCCAAGATGGTCGGCGGCGTCGCCCTCATCAAGGTCGGCGCGGCCACCGAGACCGAGCTCAAGGAGAAGAAGGCCCGCGTCGAGGACGCCATGCACGCCACCAAGGCGGCCGTCGAGGAAGGCATCGTCCCCGGCGGCGGCGTGGCCCTGCTCCGGGCCCAGAAGGCCCTGGACAAGCTCCAGGTCGAAGGCGACCAGCAGATCGGGGTCAACATTGTCCGGCGGGCCCTCGAAGAGCCCCTGCGCCAGATCGCTTACAACGCCGGGCGCGAAGGCTCGGTCATCGTCGAGAAGGTCCGGGACATGAAGCAGGACTTCGGGTTCAACGCCCTGACTGAAGAGTACGAGGACATGATCAAGGCCGGGATCCTGGATCCCACCAAGGTCGTCCGCATCGCCCTGCAGAACGCCGCGAGCATCGCGGGCCTGCTCCTGACCACGGAAGGGCTCATCGCCGAGCTCCCCGAGGAAGAGAAGGGACCCAAGTATCCCACGCCTCCCGGCGGGGATATGTACTGAGGCGGTCGGTAACGGTATCGAATTTCCGCAGGCCCCGGGCATCCGTGCCCGGGGCCTTTTTTTTCGGTCCCGCGAAAACCTCCGGCCCCGGTTTTATGGTATAAATTGGGCTGCATGTTCAAGTTCTTCGACCGCTATATCCTGAGGGAAGTCGCCCCGCCCTTCGGCATCGGCCTTCTCCTCTGCACGTTCGTCCTCCTGATGAACCAGATCCTCGTCCTGTCCGAGCTCTTCATCGCCAAGGGCGTCTCCTTCGGGCTGGCGGCCGAGGTCCTCATCTACCTCATTCCGTCGCTCCTGGCGTTCGCCGTCCCGATGGCCGTCCTGATGGGCTTCCTGGCCGGCCTCAGCCGGCTTTCGACCGACTCCGAGATCACGGCGTTCCGGACGCTCGGGATCAGCTCCCGGCGGCTGGCCTGGCCCCTCTTCGTCTTCGCCTTCGCCGGCTGGCTCGTGACGTCCTACCTGACCCTTTTCCTCGCTCCGCGGGCCAACTATAAATGGGTCCAGACCATCACCGGCTCGGTCCTGGCCAAGGTCCAGGTTCGGATCGTCCCCCGGGAGTTCAACGAGACCGTTCCCAAGATGGTCCTCTACATCCAGGAGATCGACCGGGACAAGACGTGGCGGAACGTCTTCGTCTACCTGACCAAGGACCCCGCCGAGCCGCGGCTGATCCTGGCCCGGGAGGGAAGGCTCGACCTCTTCCCCGAGGCCAAGAAGGCGACCCTCGTCCTCACGGACGGCACGGTCCATTCCTATCCGCTGGCCCAGCCGGAGAAATACAGCATCACGTCGTTCAAGCGGCTCGAGGAGGGGATCGACGTCGAGAGCCTCTTCGCGTCGATGGCCGGCCGGAAGCGGGTCCGGGAGAAGGATATCCTGGAGCTCCGGGAGGGCGTGCGGGAGCTTCGGGCGGACCTCGCCCTCCGTGAGTCCGAGGGAAAAGCGGTCGCGAAGCCCGGCGCGGAGAAGGCGGAGACCGCGGCCCCGGACCGGGCCCTCCGGGACAAGACCCGGGACCTCCGCGCCCACTGGGTCGAGATCCACAAGAAGTTCGCCCTTCCCTTCGTCTGTTTCATCTTCGTCCTCCTGGGCCTGCCCCTGGGCATGACGACGAAGAAGGGCGGGCGGACGAGCGGCTTCACCATCAGCATCGCCGTCATCCTGCTCTATTACATCCTGATCACCGCCGGGGAGAAGCTGGCCATGGACGGCCGGGTCCCGCCCTTCCTGGGGATGTGGGGCCCGAACATCCTCCTCTTCGCGACCGGCCTCTATCTGTTCCTGAAGTCGCTGCAGGGAGACCGCCCTCTTTTCCGGGCTGGCGGGCTTCCTTCGAAAGCGCGGGGCGCTCGCCGGCCCGGCCCGCCGGCCGCGCCGGGGCGGGCCCCGATTCCCGCGCATCCCGGTCCGCTTCCCCAACATCCTCGACCGGTACATCATCCGGAAGTACCTGGCCATCTTCGCCCTGATCTTCGCCGGCCTCGTCTCGGTCTCGGTCATCGTGACCTTCTTCGAGAGGATCGACAACGTCTACGCCCACGACAAGCCCCTGTCGCTGTTCTTCCAGTACATCTGGGCCCGCGTTCCCGAGTTCGCGTTCTTCATCCTCCCGGTCACGGCCCTGACGACGACCCTGCTCGCCCTGGGCATCCTGACGAAGTTCAACGAGGTCACCGCCATGAAGGCCTGCGGCATCAGCCTGTACCGCCTGATCTTCCCCGTCCTCTTCATGGCCCTCGTCGGCGAGCCTGTTCGCCTTCTACCTCCAGGAACGCATCCTCCCCCGCGCCAACAACAAGGCGGAGGAGATCTGGAACCGCATCAACGACGCCCCGTCGCGGAGCTACAGCTACCTCAACCGGCACTGGGTCCTGGGCCGGGACAAGAACCGCATCTATCATTATGATTTCTTCGATCCCGGGCGGTCCGTTTTCAGCCGGCTCTCGGTCTTCGACATCGACCTCGCGTCCTGGACGCTGGCCGGGCGGACGTATGCCGAGAAGGCCGTCCTCGCCGGAGAGACCCTCCGGATGCAGGACGGCTGGGCCCGGCGCTTTTCCGGCGACCTGGCCGGAGGCTACCAGACGACCGCCGAGACGGAGATGCCGGGGATCGAGAGGAAGGATTATTTCCTCAAGGAGTGGAAGGAACCCTCCCAGATGACCTATGCCGAGCTCCGGGCCTATACGGCCGAGGTCGCGGAGATGGGGTTCGACACGACGCGCTTCCGGGTGGACCTCCACGGCAAGATCGCCTTTCCCTTCGTCTGCCTCGTCATGACCCTGCTCGGCGTCCCGTTCGCCTTCTCCATGGGCCGGAAGGGCACCCTGGTCGGCATCGGCCTGAGCGTCGTCATCGCCATGGTCTACTGGGGGGCGATCGGCGTGTTCCGCAGTCTCGGCTACGTCGCCTACCTGGCGCCGTTCCTGGCCGCCTGGACGCCGAACCTGGTTTTCGGGCTGGCGGGCATCTACCTTCTTTTCCGCTTAAGGACCTGAGGCCGTTCGGTACGTCCCTAGGCAAGTTTCAATCGGAGCTTCTTCCGCTGCGTACGGACGCCGAGGATATCCGGACCCGGATACAAGATGATTGCGGGCTGGCGTCCAGTTCAGGGCGTTCTCGAGCGCGTGGAGGTTAGAAGATGGCGCAGGGGCGACGCAAGGAGACTCGGGCTCGTGATGTCTGAGCGATGCCTGAAGCTGGCGAGAAGGACCACGATGTAGACATAATCAGATGGAAGGGGGCCAGCTGTTATCGCGAGTTAGAGGCCGCTGAAGAGTCGGCGAGGGAACGGCGTTAAAAGTCCCGGATCGGGAGTCGAGGGCCGGCCGTCCGAGCCCGAAAACAGCCCACGACGGAGTCTCGGGTTTCCAAGGGATGTTCCCGAAGCCCTGAGACAGGCGATCCGGCCTTACATCTTGTACTTGCCGAAGTCCTCGGGACCGAGTCCTTCGAGCCACTTCCGGAGCTTCTCCGAGCCCTCGACGTTGTCGTCGAACTTGAGGCCGTGGGCCTTGCGGACGACCTCGTCCTCGACGAAGATGGGCGAGCTCATCCGGAGGGCGAGGGCGATGGCGTCGGACGGCCGGGAATCGATGACGATCCGGTGGTCGTCGTGGCGGCAGTGGATGAGGGCGTAGAAGGTGTTGTTCCGGACGTCGTTGACGACGATCTTCTCGATGGCGATGTCGAGCTTCTCCAGGAAGTTCCGGAGCAGGTCGTGGGTCATCGGGCGGGGCGTGGGGACGTTCTCGATGGTCAGGGCGATCGCGTTGGCCTCGAAGACGCCGATCCAGATCGGCAGGATCTTCTCGGAATGCGTGTCTTCCAGGACGACGATGGGCATCTTGGAGATGGGGTCGACCACCAACCCCTTGATCTTCATCTCGATTTCCATGTCGCCGTCCTCTGCCGGATGATATGTCTAATATAGGGGGGGCGGGCGGCCTTGTCAACACGGCCCCGGGGAACCGCGCCCTTCAGAAGAGCGACATCTGGGGCCCATCCTCCGCGGCGTCGGGGCCGTCGTCGAAGAGGCGGACGCAGCCGTATTCGCCGTCGTGCCCGGGGACGATCTGGACCCGGCCCTTCCGCATCCGGTCGACGCCCTCGCCGACCCGCTCCGGGGCGAGGCGGCAGAGGTCGGCGATCGGGACCTCGGTCAGGACCTTGTGCTCGTCCCCGAACTCGCGGATGAACCGGAAGGCAGACGTCCCAGACGCTCTGGCAGTCCGGGCGTTTTCCCCAGGGCCTCGGCGACGATCTCGTTGAGGGGGATGAGGTTCAGGTACGGGGATCCGGAACGGCGCCTCGACGTCCGAGCTCCGGTCGGCCAGCTCCTCGACCCGGTGCATGACGCCGATGGTCAGCCTCTTGCCGCACTTCGGGCAGATATCGTTGTGGGCCAGGCTTTCCCCGGGGGTGAAGACGACGCCGCACTTGCGGTGGCCGTCGTAATGGTACTTTCCCTCCTCGGGGAAGAACTCCACGGTGTGGAGGAACTTCGACGGGTCCTTCGACCGCAGGGCGTCGATGAGGCCGGCGTAGCTGAAGTCCGTGTCGAAGACGTTGGCTTCCCGGCCGATCTTCGACGGCGAATGGGCGTCGGAGTTCGAGACCAGGGCGTACCGGTCGAGGGCCGACAGCCGCCGGTTCATCGGCGGGTCGGAGGACAGGCCGGTCTCCAGGGCGAAGATGAAGGGCGTCATCTCCTCGAAGCACTCCTCGATCGCGTCGAACCCGGAGTTGGCGCCGAAGAGCGAGAACCAGGGGGTCCAGATGTGGGAGGGGATGACCGCGCAGCGGGGGCAGGTGTCGGCGATCATCTTCAGGAATAGCCTGACGTCCATCCCCAGGATGGGCCGTCCGTCCGAGCGCAGGTTGCCGACGCCGGCGAGCTTGGTGTTGATCTTCTCGACCGACTCGAGGTCCGGGGCGAGGAGCAGGAGATGGACCTTCCGGACCTTTCCCATCTTGGAGTAGATGAAGCTGATCTCGGTCGAGAGGACGAAGGCGACGTCCCTGGCGGACGGGGCGATCGCCTTGAGGTGGGGATTGTCCGGGGGTTGGACCGCCGTTCTTGAAGCGGAGGAATCCGTTCCCGGCCGGCTCGAGCTTTTCCTTCATCAGGAAGAGCCATTCCGGGTGGGTGAAGTCGCCCGTGGCCAGGAGCCGGACGCCCTTGGCCCGGGCCCAGCAGGCCATCGCGTCGAAGGTCATGTCCTTCGACGTGGCCCGCGAGAATTTCGAGTGAAGGTGGAGGTCGGCGACGAATTTCATGGGGAATTATGAGGTCCCAGTGTATGCTTTCCCGCGGGGGAATTCAAGCGACGGCGGGGAAGGCGGCCTCCTACTTCTTGATCTTGTCGATGGTGTCCAGGATGCCCTTGACGACGGCCGCGCGCTCGCCCTCGGGCTCGAGCTCGAGGACCTTGCTCAGGTTCTGCCGGGCCATTTCGTAGTCCGCCTTGTTCAGGTACGCGAGCCCCAGCTTGTAATAGGGGTCGCTCCAGCCGGGCTTGATCTTGATCGCGAGGCTGAAGTAGGTGATCGCCTCGTCGAGCTTCTGGTTCGAGAAATAGATCTCGCCGACGTTGTAGGCGAGCACCTCGTCCTCGGGGAAGGCCTCGATGGACTGCTTGAAGAACCCCTGGGCCGTTTCGAGGTCCCCCTTCTTGAGGTGGCATTCGCCGATCCTGGCCAGGGCCTTGGCGGTCATCTGCTTGCCGCCCTCCGTGTCGGTCTTGGCCTGTTCGAGGACGCCCGTGTAGGTCTCCAGGGCCGCGTCGATCTCGCCCTTTTCCCGAAGGCAGTCGCCGATGCTGATGTTGACCTGGTAAAGCTCGGGGTTGCCGGCCAGGATCTGCCGGTAGGTCACCAGGGCGCCGTCATAGTTCCCGGCGGTGAAGAGCTGGTTGGCCTGTTCGATGAGGACCAGGGTGGCATCGTCCTGGGCGACGGGCCTGCCGCCGGCGCCGGCCTTTTTCAGGGTGACGGTGATGGCCGGATTCCGCTCGAGCTGTTTGACTTGGATGTCCATCGTCGCCGGCAGGTATCCTTCGGCCGTGGCGTCGAGCGTCCACTGGGTCGTGCCGAGGCCGATGATCGCCCATTCGCCCTTCTTGTCCGTCACGGCTTCCCGCTTGACGGAGTCGTTATCGAGGAGGGTGATCGTGACCTTGGCGCCGGGAACGGCCTTGCCGGTCTCGTCCACGACCGTGCCTTTGATGCGGCCGGTGCCCCGTCCGGCCTGGGCGGCCGCGGACCCGACGACGAGCCCCACGCCAAGGGCGACGAGGGCGATATCGTGTTAATGTTCTTGATCTCATGACAACCTCCGTTATTCAGAGCTCGAAATCCAGGTCCTTCCGGACCCGGACGCCGTCGGCCCGGTTCGCGATCTCGGCCCTCAAGGCGTAGCGTCCCCGGCCTCCCGCCGGGAGGGCGGGGATCTCGAGGACGAAGTCGGTCCCGATGACCGACATCAGCTTCTCTTCCGTGAGCTCGATCGCCCGGTCTTCGCGGAGCGTCCCAGGCGGTCTTCCCGGACCCGTCCGTGATCTCGAAGGAAAGCTCGAGCGCCGTCGTGAGCCGCTCTCCCTCCGAGGTGAACCAGACGTTCCGATAAGGGATGCGGACGGTGATCAGGATCCCGCCGCTCCGCGGCCTCGGCCGACGGCGGCGCGGAAATCGAAGACCCCCTTCTCCGTCGGGACAGCGGGCTTGGAGTCCATCTGCGCCTTGTTGATCATGGCGATCTCCCGGGCGCTTTCGGACCTGAGCTCGTAGGTGCCGTTCCAGTCGCTGTCGACGAAGACGACCGGGAAGCTCCCGTAGTACCAGATCTCGGTCGGCTTTCCGTAGAACGATATGCCGCGCGGGTAGGCCTGCCGTTCCCAGGGCGGCCCGAGGAGGATGTGGATCCGGCCCCGGTCCTCGAGCCAGCCGTTGGGCCCGCCGTCCGAGAACAGGCGGTTGGCCTGCTCGATCCTCCGGTAGTACTCGTCCTTGAACTCGTTCGCTTCCGTGGCGGGCACGGGGTCCCGCTTCTTCCAGAACGCGTCGATGAGCTCGTCCCGGCCCGGGCCGGGGGTGTTCAGGAAGATCCGCCGCTCCTGCTTGGTGATGACGAACCGGGCCTCGGAAAGGAACTTCCGGTGCCCGGCGTCCATGTCCTTCGGAAGCCCCCCCGTCGCGCAGGAAACGGCGAGCGCCGCCCCCAGCAGCGGGAGGAACGCCGTTCTCATTTCTTTTCCTTCAGGGATTCGACGAGCGTCCGGATCTTCTCCTGGGCGGGGCTGATCTCGAGGGACTTCTCCCAGATCGCCAGGGCCTCGGCGCTCCGGCCGAGCTTGAGGTGGCATTCGCCGATGGAGTTCATGACGTTGATGTTCGTCCCGTAGTGGCTCAGATATTCCTGGTAGTAGGCGATGGCCGTCTCGTAGTCCCCCCGGGCCTGGGAGGCCTGGCCGAGGAGCCCGGTGAATTCGGCCCTCTGCGGCCCCTTCATGAAGGGCTCGCCGACCCTCAGGACGGCCGCGGGGTCGCCCGAGGCGAGGAGCCACTTGCTGTAATCGAGGGCGTAGCGGGTCGAGGCCGGATCGGCTCTGTAGGCCCTTTCGAGCAGGCGGCCCGGCTTCCGCGAATTCCTTCTTGTTCAGGAGCTGGTTCCCGATGATGTTGGCGAAGAGGGGATCGCCGGACGGCGGGAGCGGCATGGACATGACGAAGGGCCGCGGCAGGGCGGGCGCCAGGGAGATGACGAATTGGGCTTCCCGGGCTCCCGCCTCCGCCCGTTCGCGTCGATGAGGGCGACCCGGAGCGTGTAGATGGCGGGCGTCAGCGAGGCCAGGGGGATCGCTTCGAAGATATCCGGGGCCGTGGGGTAGGAGGCGAGCGCTTTCGTCGCCGTGAACGCCGTCGCCTTGTCGTCGGCGATGGTGAACCGGAGACTGCCTCCGGCCTTCAGCGCCTCGGACATGCCCGCGACCTGGAAGAAGACGTGGAGGGTCTCGTTCCGGGCGAAATCGTTCCGCGGGGACGGCACGAGCTGGACGCCCCGGATGAGGTAAGGCTTGCTCATCCCCCGATAGGAGGAGTTCTCGATGATGCGGTTCGCCAGGACGAGGGGCTCGAGTCCCGGCCCGGATGCCGCGGGCACGGTGACCTGCGTCTCCGCCGAAGCGAATTCCTTCGAGACCATGTTCTTGACGAGGACGTTCACCCGGTAGGCGCCGGGCACGAGGGGGAAGAGGTCCTGGAAGCTGAACAGCCGGTTCCCGATCTTCTCGACCTGGTCGCCGTCGAGCTCGATGGGGAGGGACTTCTCGTCCTGGTAAACGGGGGCGCCCTTCGGATCGGAGACGAGGATGTTGACCTGCAGGGTCGTATAGAACCGGTTCCCCTCCCCTTCGAGCGAGAGCTTGCGCGGCTCGATGAGGTAATGGACGAACGCCATCCCCGACGCGTCCCGGATGACGCTGGCGGCAAAGTCGCTGTCGATGTAATTGGCGGTGTATTCGACGCCGACGCTGTCCTTGTACTTGTAGAAGTTCTCGGCGTAGGCGTCCTTGACCTTCTCCCGCGGCGCCGAGGGGATCTTGGATTGAAGAAGGACCTCGGAGGCGATCGACGGTGTCGCGAGCCCCATGGAGGATTCCCCCGGGATCAGGGACATGGAGACGTAGGCGACGCTCGGCTCGACCTCCATCAGCTGCCGGTAGGCCGAGAGGTAATCCGTCTGGTCGCCGGCGTATTGGATGAGCAGGGCTTGGGGGCCGTACTTGATCGGGCTGTACAGCTTCCATTCGACGTCCCCCCCCGGCTTGAAGAAGACGACGTTGAAGGCGTTCGGGAGCCCGTATTCGAGCTTCCCGTCGTAGAACCAGATGATGCGTCGGGTAGATATTGGTGATGGTTCTCGAACTTGTCGATGGTGTTCGGCTCGCCGAGGATGATGTAGATCCGGCCCATCTCGGTCCGCCAGCCGGGCCCCGGCGAGTCCCGCCCCAGCCACTGGTTGGCGTAGGCGATGCGGCGAGTAGTGCTCCTTCTTGAACTCGTTCTCGGGCGTGTTGGGATTCGGGTCCCGCTGTTTCCAGAACGCTTCGATGAAGAGCTCCCGCTCCCGGTCGTTCTCCAGCTTGAGGAAGACCTCCTTCTCCTTGGGCGTGATGATGTAGACGACCTCCTCCTCGAGCCATTTTCTGTGGTTCGGGGGGAGGTTCTTGCTCGATTTTTGGGGAGAGGCGGAAATGCCGAAGCCGGAGAGGGATACGACCAGCAGGATCACCGCGAGAAGGGTTTTTTTCATTGCCCGGCCATTATAGGCCAGGCCCCGGGGGCATTTCAAGCCAATGAGGTGCCGTCGGGCCTTTCCCCGCGCCGAAAGGGCCGAAAAGCGCGCCGGACCCGCCGGACAGGGCGATTCCCGAGCAGGGAGCTGATGATTCAAGATATTGGATTGAATTCAATTCGTTGGATATTTCCGCCGGCCGGAAATTTGTATCTTGCCGGACCGTATGCTATTTTAGGGGCCAGGATGCTGATCATGAAACGAATTCTCCCCCTGGCCGTCGTCCTCCTCGCCGGCTTCCTGGCGGCCGCCGGCTCCGCGGCCGATGCTCTCTCGCCCGCCCAACGCAGCTGGCTCGAAGAGGTCACTCCGATCCTCACCAAGACCGAACGGGAGGTTTTCCTCAAGCTCCGGACCGACGCCGAGCGGGACAAGTTCGTCCGGTTCTTCTGGCGACAGCGCGACCCTCTGCCGGACACTTCGGAGAACGAATTCTACAAGGAATACATGGATCGGGTCCAATTCGCCGACCGGTACTTCGGGATCGGCTCGGCCAAGCGGGGCTGTCTGACGGAGCGTGGGTTCTTTTACCTCGTCCTCGGGAAGCCCCTCGAGCGGAACGTCTTCGCGACGTTCTCCGAGTTCTGGCCGCTCGAGCTGTGGTTCTACAAGGGCGAGGAGGCTTATGGCCTTCCCGCGTACTTCTACCTCATCTTCTACCAGCCCGAGGGGATCGGGGACTACCGCCTGTATTATCCCGGGATCGAGGGACCCGAGAAGCTGGTCATCCCGAACGTCGGCACGCGGGCGAACACCCGGGCTTCGGCCGCCGAGATCCTACGGAAGACGAACAGCGAGCTTGCGAGCGCCGCCGTGAGCTATCTGCCGGGCGACCGTCCGCTCGGCTCCGGGTCCTTTTCCTCGGATAACATCATCGCGGCGGCCAAGGCCCTGCCCGAGAAGAAGTTCAACGACGCCTACGCCCGCGGCTATATGGATTACAAGGACCGCGTGGAGACCGAATACGTGGACAACTATATCGGCGCCGGCGCCAAGGTCCGGCTCTTCCGGACCGCCGGCCAGCCCTTCCTCCACTGGTCCATCGAGCCCGACCGGATGAGCTTCGCCCAGCGCGGCGACGTCTTCTACGCCGGGTTCGAGCTCGTCGTCCGGATGGAGGACCTCAAGGGAAACCTCATCCTCGAAAGGACCGAGGAGATCCCCGTCCGCCTGACGCCGGCCCAGTACAAGACCAACGAGCGCCGGCGGTTCGCTTTCCAGGACCTCCTGCCGCTCATCCCCGGCGACCATAAGCTGTTCTTCCTGTTCAAGAACAAGACGTCCAGGGAGTTCACGTCCTTCGATACGATCGTTTCGGTCCCTCGCCCGAAGGACGGCCCGGAGCTCAGCAGTCTCCTTCTTCTCCACGGGCGCGAGCCGGTCGCCGACGGCCAGAGGGCGAATCTCAAGGCCTTCACGTTCGACGGCGTCCAGTGCGTCGTCAGCGCGAAGAACGAGTTCCTCCCCGGAGAGAGCCTGGAGGCCTATGTCCAGGCTTTCGGGCTCAAGGACGCCGCGGCGGACCCCGGGGCCGCGCTCGACTTCGCGGTCGCCTCGCTCGACGGCGGCGCCGTCGTCCTCGAGCGGAGGGTCTCCCTGGCCGACGTCGCGGCCGGCCCGGGAGGAAGCGTATTTTTCGGGCCCTTCGCCCTTGCGAGCGTCAAGCCCGGCTATTACAGGGCCGACGTCTCCCTCGTCGTCCGGGACAAGGCGGTCCTCTCGGAACGGGAGAATTTCATCGTCCTGGCCACGCCCTACCCGGTCCTCCCTCTGGTCTATGCCAAGGTCCACGATCCGTTCCCCTCCGCCGAGCACCTCGGCGTCCTGGGCTCGGAGCACTTCATGGCCGGCGAATACGACGCCGCCCTGGACCTCTTCCGTCGTTCCCTCAAAACGAAGGACGATCCCGCGACCTGGCTTTACGTGGGCAAGTCCCTGTTCGCCCTGGGCCGCTTCCGCGAGTCCCTCGCGGAGCTCGTCCCCCGCTACGAGGCGGCGCCCGAACGGGAGACGGCCAAGGTCATCGCCCTGGACCACGCGGGGCTCAAGGATTGGGCTTCCGCCCTCGTTTACCTCGAAAAGCTCATGTCCGAGGCCACCGAGATCCCTGTGCTCAACCTCGCGGCGGAATGCCATATGAACCTCGGGGAGCCGGAGAAGGCCCTGCCTCTCATCGAAAAATCCCTGTCCCTCAACCCGTCCCAGCCCCCGATGCGGGAGATGGAAGAAAGGGCGAAGAAGGGTCCCGGGCGCGAGTCCCGATGACAAAATAGGCGGGCCGCGGGAGAGCGGTCCGGAAGGAGAACGCCATGTTCAGGAAGCCGTTCCTTGCCGCCGTGATAATCCTGGCCGTTTCCGCGGCGGCCTGGCCCCAGGTCCAGGGGAAATTGATGGGCGTCGTCAGCGACGCGCAGGGGAATCCCCTGGAAAAGGCGTCGGTCCATATCGTCTCGACGAGGACGACGTCGATCGCCTACGAGCTCACGACGAACAAGGATGGACGGTTCCTCCAGGTCGGCATCCAGCCCGGCTATTTCCAGGTCACCGTCAGAAAGGACGGATTCAGGCCGCAGACGACCGAGGCCCGGGTCAGCCTGGCGGGCGAGACGAACCTGGAGTTCAAGCTCGAAACGGCGGACGCGGTCGACCTGATGAACATCTCGGCCGCCGACAAGGTCTTCCTCAAGGGGAACAAGCTCTACGGAGATCAGAAATACGCCGAGGCCGCCGCGGCCTACGAAGAGGCCGTCGGGATGAGTCCGTCCAACTGGGGCTATTATCTGAACCTCGGCCTGGCCTACAAGAAGCTGGACAAGAAGGACGAGTCGCTGGCCGCCTTCCGCAAGGCGGTCGAGCTCAACCCCGAAAGCTACAGCGCCAATAAGGAGCTGGGCGAGTTCCTGGCCAAGAGCGACGCGTTCGACGAGGCCAAGAAGTACTATCAGAAGGCGGTCGAGCTCAGCCCGGACGATCCCGACGCCCACTTCAACCTGGGCGCCTGTCTGACCAACACGGGCGAGCAGGACGCCGCCCTGGAACATTTCCGGAAGACGACCGAGCTCAAGGCCGATTACGCCGATGCCTATTACCAGATGGGGACGATCTACATCGGCCGGAACATGGTCCCGGAAGCCGTCCAGAGCCTCGAGAAATTCCTCGAGCTCGCCCCGACCCACGAAAAGGCGCCCCTGGCGAAACAGCTCCTTCAGTACCTTAAAAAATAGCCGCCCTCAGGGCCTGTCCGGGCCCTTTTTCGCCCGGTATCTCCGGACCGCGGCAAGATGCTCACGGTAGCTCCGGCTGAACGAATGGCGTCCCTCGGCGTCGGCGACGAAATAGAGGTATTCCCCGGGGGCGGGGCTCAGGGCGGCCTGGAGCGATCCCTCTCCGGGACTGCAGATGGGTCCGGGGGGTAGGCCGGGAGAAACGTAGGTGTTGTACGGCGAGGGATGCCTGAGGTCCTTGAGGAGAAGCCGGCCGCGCCAAAGACCGTCCCTTTTGAGGGCGAAGATGACCGTCGGGTCGCAGTCGAGCTTCATGCCGATCCGGAGCCGGTTGTGGAAGACCGCGGAGATGAGCGGTCTCTCTTCCGGGACGGCGGTCTCCTTTTCGATCAGGGACGCCATCGTCACGACCTCCCGGACGGTCATCCGGAGCTCGGCGGCGCGCCGGGCTTCCGCTCCGCCGAAGGCCTTCCCGAATCGCGCGGCCATCGTCGCCGCCGCGACGGAGGCCGGCGTGTCCTTCGCGAAACGGTACGTGTCCGGAAAGAGGTAGCCCTCCAGGTCCGGGGCCCGGGCGTCCCAGGACGCGGCGGGGCCGGGGTCCGCCGCGGCATCGGCGAAGGACCCCTTGATCGGGAAGGCGGAAGCGCGGAAGAGCTCGTCGACCTCCGCGACCGTCAGCCCCTCGGGCACCGTGATCGGGCGCAGGAAGACCTTTCCGGCGAGGAGCTTGCTCAGAACGTCGCGGGCGGCGGCCGGGAGGGCGATCTCGTATTCCCCGGCCTTGAGGGTCCGCCCGGCGTGAAAGAGGCGATAGCCGGCCAGGAAGGCCCAGGGGCGGCGGATGATCCCCTCCGTCCGGAGGTTCCCGGCGATCGTCCGGACGCTCTGGCCGGGCGCGATCTCAAAGAGGACCTTTCCCGCCGGCCCGGCGGGCACGCGGTCGTAATCGCGGACGAAGAACAGGGTCGCCGCGGCCAGGAGGGCGACGGCGAGGAGCAGGGCGGCGTTAAGGATTCTTCGAGCCATCGGCGTCGGCGCGGAGCGTCTCCAGGTAGGTCGAGAGAATGATGACGGCGGCGATCTGGTCCTCGCAATCCTTCTTCCGCTTTCCCTTGACCTTCTGGTCCTGGAGGAAGTGGAGGGCCTGCTGGGTCGTCAGGCGCTCGTCCTGGAAGACGATGGGCTTGTGGACGGCCGCCTCGAGCCAGGCCGCGAATTCCCGCGTCTTCTCCGTCCGCGTCCCCGCGGTCCCGTCCATCCGCAGGGGATTGCCGATGACGATCTTCTCGATCGATCGGCCGGCGACGAGGTCCCTGAAGAACGCCTTGTTCTCTTTGTCGGAAGCCTTGAGTTCGTAGGTGCAGAGGGGCTGGGCCGTCAGCTGCAGGAGGTCGCTGACGGCGAGGCCGATGTGCCTGTCCCCGTAATCGATCCCGAGGATCCTCATCCGGGCTCCCGGTCCGTCAGCCGGCGCTTGCGGGCGTGGCGCTCGAGCGCCAGTCCGACGAGCTCGTCCAGGAGGCGGGGAAAGGACAAGCCGCTCACGTCCCAGAGCTTGGGATACATGCTGATCTCGGTGAAGCCGGGGATGGTGTTGACCTCGTTGAGGAAGAGCGTCCCGGAGGCTTCCTCGTAGAGGAAATCGACCCGGGCCATGCCGGCCCCGTCGATGGCCTTGAACGCGGCGATCGCGGCCTCCTGGATCTCCTTGACGAGGGCCGGAGGGAGGGAGGCGGGGATGACGAAAGCGGTCTTGCCATCGACGTACTTGTCCGTGTAGTCGTAGAACTCCCGGGCGGGGAGGACCTCTCCGGGGAGCGAGGCCCGCGGGGCGTCGTTGCCGAGGACACTGCACTCGAATTCGCGGCATCGGATGCCCTCCTCGACGACAACCTTCCTGTCGTAGCGGAAGGCGAGCTCGAGGGCCGCTTCGAGTCCCGCCGCGTCCTTGGCTTTGGAGATGCCGACGGACGAACCGAGGTTGGCGGGCTTGACGAACATGGGATAGGGGAGGGCATCGCCGAGCTCCCTGACGGCCGCCGCCCGGTCGCGGTTCCAGTCCTCTTCGAGGAGGACCCGGAAGCGGACCTGAGGCAGTCCCTTGTCCCGGAAGAGGGACTTCGAGAGGGCCTTGTCCAGGCCGACGGCCGAGGCCGCGACGCCGCAGCCGATGTACGGGACGTCCGCCATCTCCAGGAGGCCCTGGATGGTCCCGTCCTCGCCGTTCGGGCCGTGGAGGACCGGAAAATAGACGTCGGCGGCCAGGACGCCGTCCCCCGCCCTCTTTCCCCAGGGCAGGAAGGAGCCGGCCCCCCCGGAGGCAGCCGGTTTCCCGGGCTCGGCCGGCGAGGCGACGGCCCGCCAGAGGCCTTGCTTGCCGATGAGGATGCAGAGGACTTCGTATTTGTCGGGGTCGAGGTTCTTGTACACGGAAGCCGATGAGGCGAGCGAGACTTCGTGCTCTGCCGAGCGCCCGCCGAATATCAATCCGATCCGTATCTTTGGCGTCATATGGGGCCCTCTTTCGATAGGCTATTCTATAAGAACCCGGCGGGAAAAGCCAGCCCGGGGCGCGACGCCCGGCTCAGGGCTCGTTCCCGGACTGGCCCCGGCCCTGGCCTCGCCAGGACCGGGACTGGGAAGCCCGGCCCCGGTTCTGGCCTTGCCAGGACCGGGACTGGGAAGCCCCGCCCCCGGCTTTCAAGCCGGAAGTCGAGGGATTGACATGGCGGGAAACTCCCGAATATAATGAACCCAAGCGGAATCAAAACAGCCAAGAGGTGAGCGCATGAGAAGATCCTTCTTTTTTCTCATTCTGGGTTTGGGCGTGATATTCCTCGGGACGGGACTGGCCCAGGACCAGATCGAAAAGGCGAAGATCTTCCAGGAGAACTATCCCCTCAGCACCGAATCCGACCTCTACTGCAGCATATTCGTCCTGAACGGCGAGCTCCCCGCCATGAGGATCATCGGGGCCGAGAGGCAGGATGAAAAGGTCCTCCTCAGCGACGCGGACAAATTCTACGTCGACAAAGGGAGCGCGGACGGCCTGGAGGTCGGCCAGGTGTTCCTCGTCGTCTCCGTCGGGCGCAAGATCGGGAATCATGGCCTCCTGTCCCGGCGGACGGGCCGGGCCCGGGTCGTGTCGGCTCGAGGAGAGGCGGGGCGTCGTCCTCGTCGACAAGACCTGCGGCGAAGTCGCCCTCGGGGCCTATCTCGTCCCGTTCGAGGAGCGGGAAGGCCCGGTCGGAAAGGACGAAGGGTACTCCGCCGCGCTGGACGAGAACCAGGGGCTCAAAGGGGATCATGATCCACATCGAGACGGAGTTCAATATCGCCGGCACCGGGGGCTGGGGCCTCATCGACCTGGGGAACGACCAGGGCATCCGCGAGGGCCAGCAGCTGACCGTGTTCAAGCGCGTCAAGAGGGGCTTTCCCCGGGAGGCGATCGGCAACGTCGTCGTGATCGACGTCCAGAAGACCACGTCCACGGTCAAGGTCCTTTCCTGCCGCGACGCCGTCGAGGTCGGTTTCCAGGTCCAGACGAAGATAACGCAGGCCGTCCGCCTCGTATCCTCGCCCTTACTGCCCTATGTTGACAGACAGATACGATTTTGCTAGTTTAGACCGAGAACGAACACGCTCGAGCGGGCGTAGTTCAGTGGTAGAACGTCTGCTTGCCATGCAGAAGGTCGTGGGTTCAAGTCCCATCGCCCGCTCCATGATAGAGAATACGTGGTCCCCGGATGATCGGCAAGGCGCGGTACCCAAGAGGCTAAGGGAGAGGTCTGCAAAACCTTTATTCGTCGGTTCGAGTCCGACCCGCGCCTCTCACTGTCCGCCGACACGGTCCCTCCTATCATCGACAGATTCCCTCGCTTCATCTTCGATTGACCTTATTGACACCGCCTTCTAATTGATTATATAGTTTGGGCAACCGTAATCCTGAACAAGGAGGAGCACATGGATCTCTGGCAGCAGCGTCCAGGCGATCATCCTGAAACCCAAGGAAGAGTGGGTCAAGATCAAGGCCGAGACGACGACCGTCTCCGAGCTCTTCACTTCCTACGCGATGATCCTGGCGGCCATTCCCGCCGTCGCCCAGTTCATCGGCTTCGGTCTCATCGGCCGGAGGTACCCGTTCATCGGCTGGGTGAGGATGGGGCTCGGGACCTCCCTGCTCAGGGCGGTCTTCTCCTATATCCTGTCCCTGGTCATGGTCTACGTCTTCGCGCTGATCATCAACGCCCTGGCCCCGACCTTCGCTTCCACCCCCAACCAGCTCAACGCGATGAAGCTGGCGGTCTACAGCATGACCCCGGGCTGGGTGGCGGGGATCCTCTACATCGTTCCGTTCCTGGAATGGCTCGTGATCCTGGCCAGCCTTTACGGCCTGTACGTCCTTTATCTCGGGTTCGCGACGCCGCATGATGGACACGCCCAAGGAAAAGGTCATGGGCTACCTCGTCGTGAGCATCGTCGTCGTCGTCGTGCTCTCGGTGGTGGTCGGACTGGTCCTAGGAGCGATCTTCGCGGTCGGCGGCGTCTACCGGCCGCTCTGAGCCAGTTCTTCGACGATCCTTCGGAACGCGTCCCGCCGGTGACGGCGCCCCTGTGATGGGGCGGCCGATCACGAGATAATCCGCGCCTTTGGCGACGGCCTCGGCCGGCGTCATGATCCTCTTCTGGTCCTGGGCGGCCGCCCAGGCGGGGCGGATCCCCGGCGTCACGACGAGCAATTCCCGGCCGAATTCCTTCCGGACGATCTCGATCTCCTGCGGGGAGCAGACGACCCCGTCCATCCCGGCCGCCTTGGCCAGCCCGGCCAGCCGGAGGACCTGGGCGGCCACGTCCGGGTTCATCCCGACCTCGTCGAGCTCGGCGGCCTTGAGGCTCGTCAGGACGGTCACGCCGAGGAGGAGCGGCTTCGGAGCTTTTCCGCTTCGGCCGTCTCGCGGGCGGCGGCCGACGGCCCGGGCCATCATCTCCTGTCCCGCCGGACGTATGGACGGTCATCATCTGGACGCCGTGCCGGACCGCCGACCGCGCGGCGCCGGCCACGGTATTGGGGATGTCGTGGAGCTTGAGGTCGAGGAAGATGTCCTTCCGGAGGACCTTGAGCTTCTTGAAGAGCGCCGGGCCCTCGGCCGTGAAGAGCTCGAGCCCGACCTTGAACGTCCGGGCGTCCTTGAGGCCGGAGACGACCTTCGCCGCCTCGTCCCTGTCCTTGACGTCCAGGGCGATGATGATCCTGTCCTTCGGAGTGTCTGGTCATGACGGGTCCTTTCTAATCGAGTTCGAGCGTTCCGGAGACGTCTTCGATCCGGGAAACGCCCCGGCGCTCGCAGTATTCTTCGATCTCCCGGACGATCCGGACGGCGGCGTCGGGGTCGACGAAGTTCGCCGTCCCGACCTCGACGGCCTTCGCCCCGGCGATGAGGAACTCCAGGGCGTCGGCGCCGGTCATGATCCCGCCCAGGCCGATGACCGGGATCTGGACGCGCGGACGCGACCTGGTAGACCATCCGCAGGGCGATCGGCCTGATGGCCGGGCCGCTCAGGCCGCCGAACACGTTGCGCGAGCTTCGGCCGCCGCGTCTCGATGTCGACGGCCATCGCCAGGAACGTGTTGACGAGGGAGATGCGCGTCGGCGCCCCCCTCTTCCGCGGCCGCCGCGATCTCGGCGATGCTCGTCACGTTGGGCGAGAGCTTGACGATGAGCGGGAGCCGGGAGGCCTGTCTTGACCGTCCTCGACGAGGTCCCGGGTCGTCCCGGGGGCGAGGGCCGGGCAGGCTCCGCCCTGCCGGACGTTCGGGCAGGAGATATTGAGCTCGAAGGCGTCGATCCCTTCCAGGCGGCCGAGGAATTCCACGACACGGACGTATTCCTCCTCCGTCTCGCCGCAGACGTTGACGATGACCGCGGTCTTCAGGCGCGCCAGCCGGGGAAGGATCTTTTCGGCGAACGCCTCGACGCCGATCCCCTGGAGGCCGATGGCGTTGATGAGACCGCTCGGGGTCTCCACGAGCCGCGGCGGCGGATTGCCCTCGCGAGGGCCGTAGTAAAGGCCCTTGACGACGAGGCCGCCGAGCGCTTCGAGGTCGAGGAACGGCTCGAACTCGAGGCCGTAGCCGAACGTGCCGCTGGCCGTGAGGACGGGGTTGCGGAGCTTCAGGAATCCCAGGTCGACGGAGAGGTCGGTCATCAGTCGCCCTCCTTCCCAGACGATCGCGCTGGCGCGCGAAGACCGGGCCGTCCTCGCAGATCTTGACCCAGCCCTCGCCGTGCTCGTCGCCGGATGCGCTTGACGCAGCCCCAGCAGGCTCCGATGCCGCATCCCATCAGGGATTCCAGGGAAAATTCGGCCGGGATGCCGCGCGCCGCGGCCAGGCCCGAGGCGGTCTTCATCATGGCTTCCGGACCGCAGGCGAAGAGGAACGCCGGCTCGCTGCGCCCGATCTCCCTTTCCGCGAGGGCCGTGACCAGGCCCGGGAAGCCGAACGAGCCGTCGTCGGTGGAGCAGAGGAGGGGGAGGCCCGCCCGTTCGAACTTCGGACGGAGCGGGATGTCCCCGGCGGTCCTCCCGCCGTAAAGGACGACGGGCTCGGCGCCCAGGGCTCGGAGCTCTTTCGCCAGGAAGTAGATCGGCGCGATACCGCGGCCGCCGCCGACACAGAGGACGCGCCGGCCCTTGAGCCGGGCGTCCAGTGTGAATCCTTTGCCCAGAGGGCCGATGATGTCGAGGACCTCGCCCTCTTCCCTGGCGGCCAGGATCTCCGTCCCCTTCCGGCGACCTGGAAGAAGATCTCCGAGGCGGTCCCCTTCGCGGGCGTGGATGCTGATCGGCCGTCGGAGGAGGGGGGCGGTCTCGCCGGAGACCCGGATCATCAGGAACTGGCCCGGCCGGGCGTCCCGGGCGATCGCCGGGGTCTCGATCTCGAACAGGCGGTAGCTTCCCCAACGCTCGACGCCGACGATCCGCGCTCGGGGGTCCTTGGTCATCGCGCTCCTCGGAAGTTCCTGCCTTTTCCCCGAATAGATAACAGAATCGGGGCGGGTTTGGCAAGTTGGCAATCCCTCATCCGTTGGACTATAATGAGCGGACCGGGAGGAATCATCCATGCATATCTCGCGCAGAGCCCATCATATCCAGGCGTCTCCCATCCGGAAGCTCAAGCCGTACGCGGACAAGGCCAAGGAAAGGGGGATCCACGTCTATCATCTGAACATCGGCGACCCCGACGTCCCGACGCCCCGGCCGGTCCTCGACGCCTTCCATGCCTACAACGAGCCCGTGATCGGATACGGCCCGTCCCAGGGCTTCCTCGAGCTGCGTCAGGCCATGACCCGCTATTTCGCGACCTACGGCATCCCGCTCCAGGCGGACGACGATCCTCGTAACGACGGGCGGCTCGGAGGCCATCCATTTCGCCTTCTCGGTCGTCGCCGACCCGGGGGACGACATCCTCATCCCCGAGCCGTATTACACGAACTACAACGGCTTCGCCTCGTTCGCCTCGGTCGGCATCGTCCCCATCCCGCTCAACGTCGAGGACGGTTTCCGCCTGCCGTCGGAGGAGGACATCGAGGCCCGCCTCACCCCGAGGACCAAGGCGATCGTTCTCTGCTCGCCCAACAATCCGACGGGCACCGTTTACTCTCCCGAGGAGCTGTCCCGCGTCGTCCGGCTGGTCGTCAAGCACGACCTCTTCCTCATCGGGGACGAGGTCTATAAGGAATTCATCTACGACGGCCTGGTCCACAAAAGCCTCCTCGAGTTCGAGGAGGCGCGGGACAGGGTCATCGTCGTCGACAGCATCTCCAAGCGGTTCAGCTGTTGCGGGTCCCGGATCGGGGCCCTCATTTCGCGGAACAAGGACGTCATGCAGGCCGCTCTCAAGTTCGGCCAGGCGCGGCTCTGCCCGCCCTCGGTCGAACAGATCGGGGCCCTGGCGGCCTACAACATGGGCCGGGGCTATTTCGAGCCCATCCTCAAGGAATACCAGAAGCGCCGCGACATCCTCTTCGAGGGGCTCAAGGACGTCCCCGGCGTCGTCATCCGCCGGCCGCAGGGCGCCTTCTACATCATCGCCCGCCTGCCGGTCAAGGACGCCGAGCACTTCACCGTCTGGATGCTCTCCGAGTTCGCCCTGGACGGCAAGACCGTCATGTTCGCCCCGGCCGAGGGCTTTTACGGCACGCCGGGACGGGGCCGGGACGAGGTCCGGATGGCCTATGTCCTCAACGAGCACGACCTCCGGGACTCGATCCGCATCTTCAAGGCGGGCCTCGAAAGGTATCACCAGCTGTTCCCGTGACCGCGAGGGGGGCCTTGTTCCTCACGAAACGGACCGTCCGCGAGGCCGCTCTCATCGTCGGCGTCTCGGCGGTCCTGGGACTCGCCGTCCAAGCCCCTCTCGTCATTCGGTACCTGAGGGGGGATTTCAAGGGGGGATTTCTCGCGGCCGGGACATTTCCGGGGGTCGTCCAGATCTCCTTGGCCGAGGCCGAGGACCTGTTCGCCCGCGGCAGGGGCTTTTTCGTGGACGCCCGGCCTTCCGAGGATTTCCGGGCCGGACATATCGCCGGGGCAACGAATGTGCCGTTCGCGACCGCCGACGAACGGGCCCTGGAGGCTCTGATGATCGCGACCGGGCCCGATAAGGAGCTCGTCGTTTATTGTTCGGGCGGGGATTGCCAGTCGAGCCTCGGCCTGGCCCGGCTCCTTACGGGCAGGGGCCTGAAAGAGGTCCGGGTCTTCCCGGGCGGCTGGGAGGAATGGACGGCCGCCGGGCTTCCGGGGGAGGAGGGCGAATGATCCGGAACAGGATCGTCCTCCTGCTTTTCCGGATCGTTGTCGGCGGACTTTTCGTTTATGCCGGCGTCCTCAAGATCGCCGATCCCATCGGTTTTGCCCAGGACATCGAGGACTACAGGCTCGTGCCGCGGGCCGTCGCGTTCTTCACGGCCCTCGTTCTTCCCTGGCTCGAGACCCTGGCCGGAGCCGCCCTCGTCGCCGGTCTCTTCAAGAGGACGAGCGCCGGGCTCATCGCCCTCATGCTTGCCGGGTTCATCGTCCTTGTCGCGGTCACGATGCTCCGGGGCCTCGACGTGGACTGCGGCTGTTTCGGGGCCCTGAGCCGCAAGGCCGGCTGGGCGCTCCTCCTCGAGGACGCCCTGATGCTTTTCATGGCCCTCGAGGTGGCCCTGTCCGGAAGAGCGGCCGGGGGTCCCGGGCACGGGAAACCTGCCTGAACCCCTCCGCGCCTTGATATTTTTCCTCCCACCGTGTATATTTCCAAAGTTAACCACTCAAGGAGATGAACCATGGCTAAGAAGTACGTGTATTTCTTCGGCGCCGGAAGCGCCGAGGGCAACAAGGACATGAAGGACCTCCTCGGCGGCAAGGGCGCCAACCTGGCCGAGATGGCCGGGCTCGGGCTCCCCGTGCCCCCGGGCTTCACGATCTCGACCGAGGTCTGCACCCTCTATTACAAAAGCAGGAAACGGATCCCCGACGAGGTCCGCAAAGAAGTCGAAAAGAACCTGGCCCGGCTGGAGAAGGCCCTCGGCCAGAAGCTCGGCGACGCCGACGAATCCCCTCCTCGTCTCCGTCCGCTCCGGCGCCCGCGCTTCGATGCCGGGCATGATGGACACCATCCTCAACCTCGGCCTGAACGACAAGACGGCCGCGGGCCTCGTCGCCAAGACGGGGAACCCGCGGTTCGTCTACGACTCGTACCGCCGCTTCGTCCAGATGTACGGCGACGTCGTCCTCGGCCTCAAGCCCGTCGCACAAGGACGAGATCGACCCGTTCGAGGTGATCATCGAGGCGAAGAAGCGCGAGCGCGGGGTCCATCAGGACACCGACCTGACGGCCGACGACCTGAAGGACCTCGTCGCCCGGTTCAAGGCCGCCATCAAGGAGAAGACGGGACACGATTTCCCCGAGGACCCGATGAAGCAGCTCTGGGGGGCCATCGGGGCCGTCTTCGGCTCGTGGAACAACGACCGGGCCATCGCCTACCGCAAGATGTACGACATCCCCGAATCCTGGGGCACCGCGGTCAACGTCCAGACGATGGTCTTCGGCAACATGGGCGAGGACTCCGGGACCGGCGTCGCCTTCACCCGCGACGCGGCCACCGGCGAGAACGTCTTCTACGGCGAGTACCTGATGAACGCCCAGGGCGAGGACGTCGTGGCCGGCATCCGGACGCCGCTCCCGATCGCCGAGCTCGCGGAAGGACGATCCCGAAGTCCTACGCCCAGCTCGAGAAGATCCGCCACACCCTCGAGAAGCACTACACGGACATGATGGACATCGAGTTCACCATCCAGCAGGGCAAGCTCTACATGCTCCAGTGCCGCGTCGGCAAGCGCACCGCCTTCGCCGCCATCAGGATCGCCGTGGACATGGTCGGCGAGAAGCTCATCAGCGACGAAGGAAGCCCTCGCCCGCATCGAGCCCGACCAGCTCAACCAGCTCCTCCGGCCCGATCTTCGACCTCGACCGAGAAGGACGCCGCCGTCAAGGGCGGCCGCCTCCTGGCCAAGGGCCTGAACGCCGGCCCCGGCGCCGCCACCGGCCGCATCGTCTTCAACGCCGCGGACGCCGAGGCCTGGGCGAAGCGGGGCGAGAAGGTCATCCTGACCCGCATCGAGACCTCGCCCGAGGACATCAAGGGCATGAACGCCGCCGAGGGCATCCTGACGGCCCGCGGCGGGATGACCTCCCACGCGGCCCTGGTCGCCCGGCAGATGGGCAAGGTCTGCGTCGCCGGCTGCGGCGCGCTCGTCATCGACTACGGCAAGCGGACGATGACCGTCAAGGGCCGGTCGCTCAAGGAAGGCGACTGGATCTCGCATCGACGGGACGACCGGCGAGGTCATCGAGGGCAAGGTCAACACCAAGCCGTCCGAGGTGCTCCAGGTCCTCATCGAGAAGACCCTCGAGCCCGGGAGGGCGCCCGTCTACCAGCCCTTCGCCAAGGTCATGACCTGGGCCGACAAGTACCGGACGCCTCAAGATCCGGACCAACGCCGACCAGCCCGACCAGTCGGCCAACGCCGTCGCCTTCGGGGCCGAGGGGATCGGCCTCTGCCGGACCGAGCACATGTTCTTCGGCGAGGGCAAGATCGGCCCGATGCGCGAGATGATCCTGGCCGACACGACGGAGCAGAGGCGGGCCGCCCTGGCCAAGCTCCTGCCGCTGCAGCGGAAGGACTTCGACGGCATCTTCGAGGCCATGAACGGCCGGCCGGTGACCATCCGGACGATCGATCCGCCGCTCCACGAGTTCCTGCCCCACGAAGAGAAGGGCCAGCGCGAGCTCGCGGCCGCAGATGGGCATCATCCTTCGAGAAGGTCCAGGAGCGCGTCGAGTCGCTCCACGAGTTCAACCCGATGCTCGGCTTCCGCGGCTGCCGCCTGGGCATCATCTATCCCGAGATCACCGAGATGCAGGCCCGGGCCATCTTCGAGGCCGCCGCGGACGTCGCAGAAGAAGGGCATCAAGGTCGAGCCCGAGGTCATGATCCCGCTCGTCGGCAACGTGAAGGAGCTCGCCCACCAGGAGAAGATCGTCCGCGAGACGGCCGGCGGCGGTCATGAAGGAGAAGGGCGTCAAGTTCAAGTACCTCGTCGGGACGATGATCGAGATCCCGCGCGGCGCCCTCACGGCCGACGAGATCGCGACGGTCGCCGAGTTCTTCAGCTTCGGCACGAACGACCTGACCCAGACGACCCTCGGCGTCAGCCGCGACGACGCCGGCCCGGTTCCTCGATCCCCTACGTCGAGAAGGAGATCTACGCCAAGGATCCGTTCGAGGTCATCGACCGGGACGGCGTGGGCCAGCTCATGCAGATGGCCGTCGAGAAGGGCCGGACGACCCGGCCCGGGACCTCAAGCTCGGCATCTGCGGCGAGCACGGCGGCGACCCGTCGAGCATCGAGTTCTGCCATCATCATCGGGCTGAACTACGTCAGCTGTTCGCCGTTCCGGGTGCCCATCGCGCGCCTGGCCGCGGCCCGGGCGGCCCTGTTCAACCCCCTTAAGGCCGGGACGAAGAAGGCCGCGAAGCCGAAGGCCCCGGTCCAAGCGAAGAAGCCCGCCCGCAAGCGCTGAGCGGGTTTCCGTAAAGTCGCCTCTTTGAAAAAAGGGGCAGAGACTTCCCCCCTTGGAAAAGGGGGGCATGGGGGGATTTTGTCGAGTCCCCTAAATCCCCCCCCCAACCCCCCTTTAGGAAAGGGGGGAGGCAAATCAGTGGCCCGAGGGCGGCGGCGGTGTTAGAATTCATCCGCTGAGGAGGGAACGGACATGGGGAACATCCTCGACTGCAGGGCCATAGCCCGGGGATACAGGGAGCGGATCCGCGCCGAGCTGGCGGGGTTCCCTTTCCGGCCGAAGCTCATGACCATTCTGGCCGCCGACGATTTCGGCTCGAAAACCTATGCCTCCCTCATTGCGAAAGACTGCGCGGACATGGGCGTTCTTCTCGAGGAGCGCCGGGTATCCTCGAAGGAGGAATTGCGGGCGGCCGTCGCGATCGGCAACGCCGACGCGGAGACCAACGGCATCTTCATCCTCTACCCGGTGAATTATCCCGGCCTCGACGACCAGATCGTCATGAACTGGGTGCACCCGCGGAAGGACGTCGAGGGGCTCCACGCGGAGAACCTGGGATACCTCGTGCAATACCGGCGCCATCTCGACGCGGCGGGAGACTTCAAATGCATCGTCCCCTGCACCCCTAAGGCGGTGGTGAAGACCCTGCGGGCCTATCCGGACATCGTCCTCGAGGGCGCCTACGTCACCATCGTCAACAATTCCATCCCGGTGGGGAAGGCCTTGGGGATGATGCTCGAGAACCTGGAGGCGACGGTCATCAACTGCCACGTCAAGACACAGCGCGAAGACCTGGAGACGTGCGTGCGGATGGCCGACATCCTCGTCACGGCCGTCCCGGGCGAGGATTTCGTCCTGAATTCGGCCCTCGTCAGGCCCGGCGCGGTCGTCGTGGATATGGCCTACCAGGGCAACGTCGTTTACGAGGAGCTCGCGCCCCGGGTCCGCTACATCACGCATCCCCGGAACGGGATCGGCGTCATGACCAGGACGATGCTGTTCCAGAACCTGGCTTACGCCGCGAAGTACAGGGGAACATACTATTAAATCCCCCCTGACCCCCCTTTAGGAAAGGGGGGATCGTTGCCGCGGCTTCCCCGAGCCGTAACCGCAGGCGTCTCGGAAGAGCTCAGGCTAAAGCCTGAGGCTACAAAGACAAGACGCGACTATAAGTTGCGGTTGCAGGCTTCGCGCAAGCTCACGCTATTCCTTGTCCAACCCCCGATTCCGCAGAAGCGGCTCGATCCCCGGCTCCCGTCCCCGGAAGCGCACGTACTGGGCCATGGGCTCCTCGGTCCCGAACGGCTCCAGGATGTTCTTGCGGAAGGACAGCGGCCGTCTCCCGGTCGAAGATCCCCTTCTCCTTGAACGCCTCGAAGGCGTCGCAGTCGAGGACCTCCGACCAGATGTAGACGTAGTAGCCGGCCGAATAGCCGCCGCTGAAGATGTGGCTGAAGTAGGTGCAGCGGTAGCGCGGCACGATCTCCGGGATGAGCCCGATCGCGGCCATGGCGTCGCTCTCGAACTTGCGGACGTCGACCGCTGCCGCGTCGGGGAGCGTGTGCCAGGCCATGTCCAGGATGGAGGCGGCCAGGTACTCCGCCGTGATGAAGCCCTGGTTGAAGAGACTGCTCTTCTTGAGCTTCTCGACGAGCTCCGCGGGGATGATCTCGCCGGTCTGGTAGTGCTTGGCATAGACGGCCAGGAGCTCCGGGCTCGAACGCCCAATGCTCCATGATCTGCGAGGGAAGCTCGACCGAGTCCCGGGCCACGGTGCGGTCGCGGTAAGCGGCCCTGCGAGAAGAGCGTGGCGAGGGAGTGGCCGAATTCGTGGAAGAACGTCTCGACCTCGTCGGTCGAAAGCAGCGACGGCGCGTCGGCCGTGGGCCGGGTGAGGTTGCAGACGATCGTGGAGATCGGGCGGGACGCGCTTGCCGTTCTCGACGAAGGAGCGCCGGAAGCGCGCCCGACCAGGCGCCGCCCCGCTTGCTCTCGCGGGGGTGGAAGTCCAGGTAGAGGACGCCGAGGTGGCTCGCCGTCGGCCTCCTTGACCTCGAAGACCTGGACCTCGGGGTGGTAGCGGGGCAGGTCGGTCCGCTCCGATGAACTTCAGGCCGTAGAGCTTGCCGCACAGGGCGAAGATGCCGTCGCGGACGTTGTCCAGCTTGAAGTAGGGGCGGAGGGCGGAGTCGTCGAGGGCGTATTTCTCCTGGCGCAGCTTCTCGGTGGAGTACCACCAGTCCCAGGAGGCGAGCTTATAGCCGCCGCCCGTCGCGGTCGATGAGGGCCTGCAGGTCCGCGGCCTCCTTCTTTGCCTTGACCAGCGTCGGCTCCCAGAGGCGCTTCAGGAAGGCGTCGACCCGTTCCGGCGTCTTGGCCATGTTCTCTTCGAGGATGAACGCGGCGTGGCTCGGGATAGCCGAGGAGCCGGGCTCTTTCCTGCCGGAGGGCGACGATCCCGCGGACGTTCTCCTTGTTGTCGTTCTCGTTGTCGTTGTCGCCCTTCATGAAATAGGCCCGGTGGAGCTTCTCCCGCAGGTCCCGTTTCTCCGAGTACTGGAGGAAGGGGGTCATGCTGGGGACCTGGATGGTGAAGAGCCATTTCCCGTCGAGCCCGGCCTGCTTGGCCGTTTCGGCGGCCATGGCGACGACGGAGGCGCGGAAGCCCGGCCAGGTCGGCCGGGTCCTCGATGACGAGCTTGAAGGCGTTGGTCTCGGCCAGGACGTTCTCGCCGAATTTCACGCTCAGCAGGGAGAGCTCCTGGTTGATCTCGCGAAACCGGGCCTTGCTGCTTCGCGTCGAGCAGGGCGCCGCCGCGGACGAAGCCGCGGTAGGCGTTCTCCAGGAGGAAGAGCTCCTCCCGGTCGAGCTTCAGGGCGGCGCGGCCGTCGTAGACGGCCTTGACCCGGAGGAAGAGCTTCTCGTTGAGGCCGATGTCGTCCCGGTGGGCGGCCAGCATGGGAGCCGTCTTCCGGGCCAGGGCCTGGAGCTCCTTGTTCGTATTCGCGCCCTGGAGGGCGCCGAAGACGGCCGTCCACCTGGGCGAGCAGGATCCCGGTGTGGTCGAGGGCGGCGATGGTGTTCTCGAAGGTGGGCGGCTCGGGATTGTCGACGATGGCCGCGATCTCGGCCTGCTCGCGGCGCGATCCCCTCCTCGATGGCCGGCAGGAAGTGCTCGTTCCTGATGCGGTCGAAGGGCGGGACGTCGAACGGCGTGCCGTAGGGCTTGAAGAACGGATTGTCGGTTTCGACGGGCGGGGCCGCGGGCAGGGGGGATATCGCGGACGCAAAGCCCAAAGCCAGAAGGAATAGGACGATGAGACTTTTTTTCATGGCCGTTCGCACCTCCTATTAAGGTCGGGGAGGGCTCATTATACACAAGTCGCTCCGGAAAAAAACGCTTGACAAATAATACGATTAGTATTATTATACTATCGCTATGACGAAACGTAATATAGATTCCGATCTGAACCTGGCCATCCTGGGACTGCTCTCCCTTCAGCCGCTGTCGGGCTACGGCCTGCGCAAGGTCTTCCTGACCACGGCCATGGGGAATTTCAGCGCGAGCCCGGGAGCCATCTATCCGGCCCTCCGGAACCTCGAGGCGGCGGGCCTCGTCAAGGGAACCGTCGAGAACGCGAGGACGCTCCGCCCCCGCCGGGCCTTCACCCTGACCCCGGAAGGTCGGAGCGCCCTGAGAAGCACATTGTCGCGACCCGTCACCCGGGATGCGGTCAAGAGAGGGATGGACACCCTCCTCCTGCGATTCTCGTTCATGGACGGGTTGATGCCGAAGGAGGCGATCCTCGGCTTCCTGCGCTCGCTCCGGACCGAGCTCGAGGCCTACCTCGAGGTCCTCGAAAATGAGATCCGGCGCGATGCGCCCGGGATGCCCTTCTGCGGCCGGGCCGCGGCCGAATTGGGCCTGGAGGGCTATCGGATGAATGCGCAGTGGGCCGGGAGGATCTATTCCAGGCTCCTGAAGAAGGAGCTTGACGTCAAAGGAGAAACATCATGAGGAAACACAGAGCCAAACCGTTCGGGACCATCGCCTTAGCCCTGTTCGGCCTATCCGCGGCATTGGTCGCGGCTCCGGCCGCGGCGGAGCCGAAGGAAGGCCTTTCCGGGCTCGCGGGGCCGTTCGACCTGGCGGGGCCGAGGAAGGCCGAGGTCCGGGAGTACGTCCAGGAAACGCGCCTCGTCCATATGAACATGAAGGGACAGAGGACCGGGACGGAGATCCTCACGCTCAAGCTCCGCTGTGTCCCGTCGGAGCTACGCGGCAAGCCCGGCGACGAGTACACCTGCCTCGAGTTCAGCCTCCGGAAGAACGATTCGGAACCCGTGACCGTTCCGGCCCTGGCCGGGTGGACCTACGTCTTCCTGACAACGACCATGGGCACGGATGAGAAGGGCCAGGTCTTCGGCATTCCGCACGACAAGTTCGAAAACCTCGTGGACAGCCGGGGGGCCAAGATCGATGTCGAACACCGATACTTCGTCTACAACAGCTTCATCGATTTCCATGGCTTCGGCGACGTCTTCGCCCGTCCGAGCCCCGGGGGCGCCGGGCTCCAGGACCTGAAGGTCCCCGGCCAGTCGATCGTTCACGCGGCGGCGTTCACCGAGCCCCCTGTCAATCTCGGGAAAGGGATCAAGGCCGGTTCGTACTTCCGTAACGGCGAGGTCAAGCTGGCCTTCAAGGGGCTGGGCTTCGTGGACGGCCGGGCTTGCGCCGTTATTGGCTTCGACTCCGGCGAGAGCACCTTCAAGATGATCATGCCCATGGGCCCGAAAGCGGATATCGTGACCGACGGCGGGTCCGAATACATCGGCGACATCTACATCGACCTCGAGACCCGTTGGGTCCTGAAGATAACGCTCGACGAGTTCGTCGTCTCGGAAACCCTCGTGCCCAGGGCCGGAGAGGCGGGCGCCGCCGCGGCGCCGGGAATGAAGGTCCAGGCCTACACCGTCCGTCACCTCCTGACGCGCCTGGTCGGGAAGGAGGGCTGACATGCCGTCCGAGATCGTCACCGAAGTCGTCCACCGGGGAGGGATGCGGTTCGAGGGGAGGTCGCGGAGCGGCCGGACCGTCGAGCTCGATTTCGTCCCGCCGGGCGGAACGCTCGAGGGCTATTCGCCCCTCGAGCTCCTGCTCGCCAGCCTGGCGGCCTGCAGCGGCCAGGTGGTTGCCGGGCTCCTGAAGCGCATGGGCCAGGAGATCGCGGGGTTCCGCGTCGTCGCCCGGGGCGTGAAGAAGGATATTCACCCGACCGTCCTCACGTCGGTCGCGCTCGAGTTCGAGTTCAGCGGCGGGAGCCTCGACCCTGCCTCGGTGGCCAAGGCCCTGGCCCTTTCCGAGGAACGCTACTGCCCGGTCTGGGCCATGCTCAAGGCCTCGGTCCCCATCAAGGCCGAGTATCGGCTCCTTGCCGGCTGACTCCATCCGGAGCCATTGGCTCCGGATAGTCCCGCGGTTTACCCCGTCCGGGATTTTTGATATGGTTGGGGTTCGATGACCGAGATCCTGGACGTCTTCAAACTCCTGCTGAAGAAGAGGTTCGGGTTCAAGTTCATCTTCAGCAGCTCCTACTGGATGCTGAACACCGGAAAGCACATCTTTCCGGTCCAGAAATATCGGATCCTCCACGAGCGCCTGCTCGAGCTCGGGGCGCGAAAGGAGAGCTTCCTCCTCCCCGAGCCGGCGTCCGACGAGGACGTCCTCCGCGTCCACACCGCGAAATACCTCAGGAAGCTGAAGACGGGGACGCTCTCGGCGCTCGAGATCCAGGCGCTCGAGATCCCCTATTCCCCCGAGCTCGTCAAGTTCGCCCTCCTCTCCACCGGGGGAACGGCCCTTGCGGCCGCGGAAGCCCTGAAGGACGGGATCGCCGTCCATATCGGCGGGGGTTTCCACCATGCCTTCCCCGACCACGGCGAGGGGTTCTGCGTCCTGAACGACATCGCCGTGGCCGCGGCCAAGCTCCTCGCGGAGGGACGCATCCGGAAAGCGATGATCGTCGATTGCGACCTCCACCAGGGGAACGGGACGGCGGCCGTGTTTACGGGGGAATCCCGAGTGTTCACGTTCTCCATCCACCAGATGGACATCTACCCCTCGGAGAAGGTCCCGAGCAGTCTGGACGTCGGCCTATGGTCGGGAGACGGGGACGCGGCCTATCTGGCCGCCCTGAGAGAGAACTTCCCGAGGCTCTATGTGGATTTCCGGCCGGATCTCGTGATCTACGTCGCCGGCGCCGACCCATACCGCGGCGACCAGCTGGGCGGCCTCGACCTGACCATTCCCGGCCTGAGGGAGCGGGATGCGATCGTCATCGGAGAAGCCAGGAAGCTCAGGATCCCCGTGGCCGTCGTGCTCGCCGGGGGATACGCCTCGGACGTCGAGGACACCGTGGCCATTCACCTCAACACGATCAAGGCTGCGCAGAAAGCGTGCTAGGATCGCGATCCTGACGGACGCAGGCTAAAGCCTGCGGCTACATCTTTCGCCCTTCCCGCCGGCTTCGCGCGTCCCGCTATTCTTGTAGGAATATGTGCGCGTAGACCTTGGCGTCGCCGACCATGTTGTCGATGACGCAGTACTCGTTGGGCTGGTGGGCCGTCTCGTCGATCTTCGACCAGCAGGCGGCTTCGAATCCCCGGCGGCGGAAGAGGGCGGCCACGGTACCGCCGCCGATCCCGGAGGCATTGGCGTCCTTGCTGTAGACCTCCTTGATGGCGGCCCGGAGAGCCGTGACCACGGCGGCGGTCGGCGGGGTCGGCGGGGCGGCGGGCGCGTTCTGTTCTTCCATGATGGCGATCTTCACGCCGTGCGTCCGCTCGATCGCGTCCGCGATCTCGCGGATCTTCCCGAGGACCGCGGGGATGTCGTAGCCGGGAAGGACGCGGGCGTCCAGATGGAAAACGTCCTCGCCGGGGATGGTGTTGACGTTGGGGACGTTCGGCTTCCTTTTTCGTGGGCTCGAACGTGGAGATGGGGGGGTCGAAGAGGGGATCCTTCCGGTCGTAGATCCCGTAGAGCTTGTCGAGCTCCGTGATGAGATAGCTCGCCGCCTTGAAGCTGTTGACGCCCTTCTCCGGGGTGGACCCGTGGGCCTGTTTCCCGAGCGTCTTGATCTTCAGCCAGAGGATGCTCTTCTCGGCGACCTCGATGAGCGTCCCGGACTCGTTGCCCGCGTCGGGCACGATGATGAGGTCCTGTTTCCGGAAGGCGTCGGTGTGTTCGAGGACGTGGTCGATCCCCTTCTTGGACCCCGTCTCCTCGTCGGCGACCAGGGCGATCCCGATGTCGCAGGCCGGGAGCAGGCCCTCGGCCCGGAAGGCCTTGACCGCGAAGAGGGATGCGACCAGGTCCTGCTGGTTGTCCTCGACGCCGCGTCCGTAGATGCGGCCCTTCTCGATCCAGGCTTTGAAGGGATCCCCCTTCCACAGGGAAACCTCGCCCGGGGGGACGATGTCGGTATGGGTCATCACCCAGACGGTCTTCGCCGAGCTCCGGCCCTTGTAGCGGGCCACGATGTTCGGCCGGAAGCCGTCGGGGGCGTCCAGGTCGGGGGCTTTGAGGAGTTGAATGTCGACGAATCCGTTCTCTGCGAGGAACCGCGCCAGGAATTCCGCCCGTTTGCCCTCTCCCTCTCCGCCGCTCGCGGGGGCGATGGCCGGAAGGGCGGTCAGCCGGACCTGCATGTCGATCATCTCATTGCGGAAGGATTCGATGCGGCGGGCGATCCGGGCGAAGATCTCTGCGTTAACCATGGGGCGTTCTCCTCGGAAAATTTGGCGTCTAAAAATCATATCACCGTTCGAAAAGAGATTGCAAGAGCGCGGAGCGGGCCGGGGAGTCGAGGATTGACTTTTAGGGGGTCGGACGATACATTGGGTCCAAATGCGCATCGGTGTGGATATCCGGCCTTTCCTCAGCCGCGAAACCGGGGTCGGCACGTATCTCCGCCACCTTCTCTTCGAGCTCGCCCGCATCGACACGCGCAACGAGTATTGCCTGTTCAGCTCCTCGTGGAAGGAGCGATTCCCGCCCGAAAAGGTGCCGCCGTTCGCGAATCTGCGGTTCCGGGACCTCCGGATCCCGGTCCGGGCCGTGAACTTCCTCTGGCACCGTATGTCCTGGCCGCCGTTCGAAAGGTATTTTGACGGCCGGCTCGACCTGACGCATTCCCCGACGCCCATGCCCCTGCCGGGCCGGTCGCGGAAGATCGTCACGGTCTATGACCTGTTCTTCCTCGACGACCCCGGGCGGTCCGTTCGTGAGGCGCGTAAGGTGTTCGCCGGGCGCGTCGGGGCCTCGCTGGCCAAGGCCGACGGCATCCTGGCCATCTCCGAGTTCACCCGGAGGTCCATCCTCGAACGGTTTCCGGTGCCCGAGGAGAAGATCGCCGTCGCTCCGCTCGGCCTGAACCCCCTGTTCGCCGAGGACGTCCCGGCAGCGGCCCTGGAAGAGACCCGGCGCAAGCACCGGCTTCCGGAGCGCTTCGTCCTCTTCGTCGGGGCCGTCGAGAAAAGGAAGAACCTCGTGAATCTTCTCGAGGCCCTGGCCAGGGTCCGGCGGGCCGGAGAACAGGTCGACCTCGTCCTGGCGGGAAGAGAAGGGGAGGCTTCGGCGGAAGTGGGCGCGGCCGTGGAGAGGCTGGGCCTCGGGCCCGCGGTCCGTTCCCTCGGCTATCTTCCCGACTCCGAGATCCGCGATCTCTGCCGGCTCGCCGGGCTCCTCGTCTTTCCGTCCCTGTGCGAGGGATTCGGCTTGCCGCTCCTCGAAGCGATGGCCTCGGGCCTGCCGGCGGCGGTCTCCAGGACCGGCGCGCTTCCGGAGGTCGGCGGGGACGCCGCGGCCTATTTCGACCCCGAAGATCCCGCGGATATCGCCCGGGTCATCCTCGATCTCCTATCCGACGAACCGCGGCGGCGCGAGCTTGCGGAACGCGGGAAGCGGCGGGCTTCCGCGTGGAGCTGGGCCGAGACCGCCCGGCGGACGCTCGCCTTCTATGAGCGGACAGCGGGGGCCCGATGACGAACATCCTGTTCGTATCCCATTCCTCCGAGCTCAACGGGGCCGAGAGGATGCTCCTGGACACGATCCGGGGACTCGACCGCCGGAAGTTTTCGCCCCTCCTCGCCGTGCCCCGTCCCGGGCCGCTGACGGAGGCCGCGGCCGGCGCCGGGATCGAATATATCTTCCTCCCGATGAAGTGGACGCTGACCGAACGCGCCAAGGTCTGGAAACAACCGTTCTCCCGCGTCTGGAATATCCGCGGGGCGCGAACGGCGGCGCGGCTCATCCGCAGTCGCGGGATCGGCCTCGTCGTCACGAATACGTCGGCCGTCTGGACGGGCGCCTGGGCCGCCCGGCGGGCGGGCGTCCCCCACGTCTGGTTCATCCACGAGATCCTCGACGGGGAAAGACCGCTCCTTCATTACGTCTTCGGGCGCAAAGCCCTCGTCCGGCGCATGATCAGGCTCTCCAACCGCATCGTCGCCAACTCCGAGGCGTCGGCCCGGGCCTTCAAGGCATCCGGCAAGGCGGTGGTCATCGGGAACGGCGTCGCCGCGCGGGAAGGCCCGCCGCCCGACACGTTCGCGCTCAGGAGCGCGCTGGGCATCGAGCCGGGGACTCCGGTCGTCGGCGTCGTCGGCAAGATCTACCCCGGGAAAGGCCAGCTGGAGGCCGTGCTCGCCGCCGACATTCTCCGGCGCGCCCGGCCCGACCTCAGGCTCCTCGTCGTCGGGGGCGTGGACGACGCGCGGTACGACGCGATGATCTACGAGACCGTCATGAGACTCGGGCTTGAGCGGAACGTCGTCTTCCTCGGCTATCGGGACGACCTCGACCTCATCCTCGGCCTTCTCGACGTCCTCGTGGTCCCGTCGTCGGTGGATTCCCTGGGTCGCGTCGCTCTCGAAGCCATGGCCGCCGGGGCCCCCGTCGTCGCCGTCGCGAAGGGTGGCCTGCCGGAAGTGGTCAGGGACGGCGAGACCGGGCTCCTCGTGGCGTCGCCGGAACCCGAGCTTCTCGCGGCCGGGATCGCCCGCATTCTCGACGACCCGGCGCTCGCCCGAAGGCTCTGCGAGGGCGGCCGGAAGTTCGTCGCCGCCAATTACTCCCTCGAAAGCCAGGTCCGGAAGATCGAGCGCGTCCTGGAGGAATGCCTTGAAGGCTGAGGCCGGTTCCACGCCCGTCCTTTCGATCATCCTCGTGAACTTCAATGACGGGGCCCATCTTCCCGAATGCCTTTCCTCCATCGAAGCGAATGCCGGGAGCGTCGCCCGCGAGGTCATCGTCGTCGACAATGCGTCGACCGACGGGAGCGCCGCCCTGGCGGCGGAAAGATCCCCCGGCGTCAGGGTCATCAGGAACGATAGGAACGAAGGCTTCGGCCGGGCGAACAACCGTGCCGTCCGGGAAAGCCGGGGCGATCTCCTGCTCTTCCTCAATACGGATGTCGTCCTCAGGGAGGGTGCCATCGAGCTCCTCATGGAGGAAATGCGGGCCCATCCGGACACGGGCATCGTCGGTCCCGCCCTCGTCACGCCTGCGGGCTCGTTCCAGGCCTCGTTCGGCGGCCGGACGAGCTTTTTCGCCGAGCTCGCGAAAAGGGGCATCCTGAACCGCGCCCGGACGCAGGCCCTCCGGAAGGACCGGAGCCGGCGCGAAGTCCGGTGGGTGAGCGGGGCTTTCCTGCTTGCCCGGCGCAAGGCGTTCCTGGAGGCCGGGGGATTCGACGAAGAGTTCTTCCTCTACTTCGAGGACATCGACCTCTGCGAGCGGGCCCTGGGCAAAGGGTGGCGCGTGGTCCTTCTGCCTGCCGCCGTGTCCCTTCATTACGGCGGCGCCTCGACCTCCGCCCGTCCGCTCCGGAGCCGGGTGGAATACCGGAAAAGCCAGCTCCGCTTCTACCGGAAGCACGGCTCGGCGGCCTCGCTTCTTCTCCTTAAGGCCTACTTGAGGCTTTCCCTTGCCGGTTTATCCATGAGCGGTGCGTTCGGGCGGGACCCGGATGGGCCGGCCCTCCGCAGCGAATTCCGAGAGGCTCTCCGCGGGACGAGGGGAGGCAGGCCGTGACCAGGATCCGCGTCCTCGAGATGATCGACAGGCCGTTCCTCGGCGGGGGACAGGTCACCGTCCTGACGCTCGCCGGAGGCCTGAACAAGGATAAATTCGAGGTCCTCGTCGCCTCCGAGGCTGGCGGCCCGCTGGTTGACGAGCTGGGGAAAATTGGGATCAGGCACGTTCCCGTCGAGCTTGGGAAATTTGCCGGACTCTCGGCGGCCCGTGCGATCGCCGAAGTTCTCCGGGACAACGCCGTCGACCTCCTCCACACGCATGGGGGCATTGCCGGGCTCTACGGGCGCCTTGCGGCCCGGAAGGCCGGGACACCCGCCGTCGTCCATACCGTCCATGGGATACACTACCTCCATTACCGGAATCCGGCGGCGAAACGGGCCTTTATCGTCCTCGAGCGCCGGCTTTCACGGTCCACCGATGCCGTGGTCTTCGTCTCGGTGGCGGACATGGAGCGAGCGGCCCATTTGCGGCTCGCCCTGCCCCCGAAAGCGAGGCTTATCAGGAACGGCGTCCCTCCGATCGCGAAGGAGCGTCTTCGCGATCCCGCGGCCGTCCGGGCCGGGCTCGGGGCCGTCGGGAAGCCGCTTGTCGTCGCGGTGTCCCGGCTCCACAGGCAGAAGGGCGTGACCGACCTTCTCCGGGCCGTCCCGCTCGTCCGTGCCGAGATCCCCGACGTCCGCGTCGTGGTCGCGGGGGGCGGGCCGCTCACGAAGCGGCTCGGGACCGAGCTGAAGGCGCTTCGGATAGGAGACAACGCCGCCCTTCTCGGGGAAAGAAAGGACGCCCTGGACATACTGGCCGCCGCGGACTTGTTCGTCCTGCCGTCCCTCTGGGAAGGCCTGCCCTATGTCCTTGTCGAGGCCGCCGCCCTCGGCAAGCCCATCGTCGCGACCGACATCGACGGCGTCCGCGAGGTCATCAGGAGCGGGGCGACGGGCGTCCTCGTGCCGCCCCGGGACCCGGGCGCCCTGGCCGCGTCGATCCTCCTCCTCCTCAAGGACAAGGCCTTCGCCGACAGCCTCGGCGCGGCCGCCCGGGCGGAGATCCCGCCCCAATTTTCCATCGAGCGCATGATCAGCGAAACCGAATCGCTTTATCTCGAGGTCCTGTCGGCGAAGCCCCGGAGCTGACAGCCCCGGCAGGACTCGATATTGAAAAGGGGGGAAGGATTGAACACGAAGAAGATACTGCTTATCGTGGCGGGGCTGTCCCTTGTTTTCTGCGGCGGGGAAAAACCCTCGCCTTCCGAACAGCTCGTCAGCGTGGGGACGCATCGTCTTCAATTACGATTGGAGGGCGAGGGCGGTCCCGTCGTCGTCATCGACGCGGGCCTCACGGACGGCATCGACAAGCTGAAGCCTCTGCAGGACCGCCTCGCCAAAGCGGTTCTGGTCTGTACCTATGATCGGGCGGGATATGGGCGAAGCGAGCCGGGACCGCTCCCGAGAGACTGCGGTCGCGAAGCGGATGAGCTTAAGGCGCTCCTCGACGCCGCCTCGATCCCCGGACCTTACGTGATCGTCGGCCACTCGTTGGGCGGGCTCAACGCGCAGGTTTTTGCCGCGAAGTACCCCGAGGACGTGGCCGGAATGGTCCTGCTCGACCCGCCGCCTATCTCATTCCTGCTTAAAAAGGATTATACGGAGCTCGGGGCGATGGCCGAGCGGATGACCGCGGAATGGCAGGCCAGCGCCGATTCGGGCGCCGATTCGGCGGACGCGCGGGAAAGAGCCAAGGCGGGATTCTTCCGGATGATCGCTTCGGAACATCGCGAGATGTTCGGGGAGAGCGCGAGACTGGCCGCGGAGATCCCGTCCTTCGGCAAAACACCCCTCATAGTGATGGCCGCCGGGACGCCAAATCCCGCGTTCGGAGCCGTTGCCGGGGAATATCAGGATTACTGGATCGCACAGAACCTCGCCCTGAGCCGGAAGTCGTCGAACGGACGCTTCATCCTGGCCGAGCGAAGCTCTCACTATCTCTACCTGGACGTTCCCGACCTCGTGGTCGAGAGCATCCTCTCCATGGTCGATCAGATTCGCGGCACAAAATAAGGGCGGTTTCGGATGCGCATCGCCATCCTCGATTTCCCCCCTTGAAAAGTGATACGCAGGGATTGCTAACTTCCCCCCTTTGGAAGGGGGAGAGGGGGGATTTGTACGGGGTCGAACCCGGAAGGCCCGCCTTCCAAATCATCCGGTCCTTGGGTTATAATGACCCCGATGGAAAACGCGAAAGTCGCCCTGGTCCATGACTGGCTGACGGGCCAGAGGGGGGGCGAGAAGGTCCTCGAGGTCCTGGCCGAGATCTTCCCCAAGGCCCCCATCTACACGCTTTTCCACATAAAGGGCAGCCAGCACCCGGACATCGAGAAGCGCGTCATCCGGACGAGCTTCCTCCAGCGGTTTCCCTTCCTCGAGAAGAAGTACCGCTCCTACCTGCCGCTCTTCCCCCTGGCTGTCGAAATGTTCGACCTCCAGGAGTACGACCTCGTCGTCTCGACGTCCCACTGCGTCGCCAAGGGGGTCATCCCGGCCCCGGACGCCTTGCACGTCTGCTACATCCACTCCCCGATGCGCTACGCCTGGAACCTGTATTTCTCTTATTTCTCTCCGGACAGGCTATCACCGTTCTCGCGCTGGCTCATTCCTCCCGCCGTCCATCGATCTGCGGACCTGGGACGCGGCCTCCGCCGCGCGGGTGGACCGCTTCGTGGCCAACTCGGCCAACGTCGCCCGGCGGGTCGGGAAATACTACCGGCGCGAGGCCGACGTCATCCCGCCTCCCGTGGACACGGGGTTCTTCACGCCGGACGAAACCGTCCCCCGCGGGGATTACCATCTGGTCGTTTCGGCCCTCGTCCCTTACAAGCGGATCGACCTCGCGGTCGAGGCCTTCAACCGCACGGGGGCCCCGCTGAAGATCGTCGGCACCGGTCCCGAGTACCAGGCCCTCAGGAAGCGCGCCCGGGCGAACGTGGAGTTCCTCGGGGCGGCGAGCGCCGAGGACCTCAGGCGCCTCTATCGCGGGGCGGCCGCTTTCCTTCTTCCCGGCGAGGAGGATTTCGGCATCGCCACGCTCGAGGCCCAGGCCTGCGGGACCCCCGTCGATCGCCTTCGGACGCGGCGGTTCCCTGGAGACGGTCGTCTCCGGGCAGACGGGGATCCTCTTCGAAGAGCCCACCGTCGCCGGCCTCCTGGGCGCGCTTGACAAGTTCCAGACCTTCGCGTGTAATAGGGAAACGATCAGGTCGAACGCCATGCGATTCTCCCGGGATAAGTTCAAGGAAGAGATGTCCTCGTACCTCCGGCAGGCGTGGGCCGAGCACGGAGCCCGGGCATGATCAGGGAAAAGCGCCTCCAGCTCATCGGGCTGTTCGTCCTGTCAGCGATTGCCTGGCCATCCTGTTCTCCTACTTCTATTCCTACCTCTTCCGCTTCTACGCCTACATCATTCCCGTCGATCCCGCCCGGGGGATCCCGCCGCTCCGGTCCTACATCGTCGTCTTCCCGCTGTTCCTGGCCGTGCACCTGGGCATCTTCTATCTGCAGGGGTTCTATAGAACGAAGCTCCGCCGCGCCCGCATCGACGATTTCCTTTACGCTTCCATCAACGGCGTCCTGACCATCCTCGTGGTCTTTTCCGTCCTGAACTATCTTTACAACTACAGCCAGGGGCAGGCGCCCATCTACCGGATGACCTTCAAGCTCTCCCACGGCTTCCTGGCCGTCTATTTCGTGACCGTCATCTTCGTCATCCTCATCTTCCGGAACCAGGTCTATTTCTTCATGAAGCGCCGGTACGCCCGGGGGATGAACCTGACCAACGTCCTCATCGTCGGCGCGGGCGACATGGGGAAGACCGTCGCCCAGAAGCTGGCCAGCTTCCGGGACCTGGGATTCCGGGTCCTGGGCTTCGTGGACGACGCGATCCCGAAGGGGACGGAGGTCGAGGTCGACGGCGGGATCAAGGTCCTGGGCACGCTCGACGAGCTCGGGCCCGTCATCGAGGAATACGGCATTTCCGAGGTCTACGTGGCCCTGGATTTCTACCAACTACGCCAAGATCCTCGAGGCATTCCGGATCATCGACAAGTATCCCGTCCACGTCCGGCTCATCCCCGACCTCTTCCAGCTCCTGACCCTCAAGGCCAACATCCAGGACCTCGACGGCTTCCCGGTCATCTCCGTCGACGACGTGCCGCTCAAGGGGGCGCCCGAGCTCGTCAAGCGGGCGACCGATATGTTCGTCTCGGCCCTGGCTCCTGGTCGTCTTCTCGCCGTTCATGCTCATCATCGCCGTCCTGATCAAGCTGACCTCCCGCGGGCCGGTCTTCTATCATCAGGAGCGGGTCGGCCTGGACGGCCGGCGGTTCGTCATCCACAAGTTCCGGACGATGGTCTGCGACGCCGAGAAGGAGACGGGCCCGGTCATGACGGACACGGACGATCCCCGCATCACCCGGCTCGGCCGGTTCCTCCGCAAGTACAGCATCGACGAGGTCCCCCAGCTGGTCAACGTCCTCAAGGGGGAGATGAGCCTCATCGGGCCGCGGCCGGAGCGGCCGGAGTTCGTCCAGGAGTTCCGGGAGAAGATCCCCAAGTACATGCTCCGCCACAAGGTCAAGTCCGGGCTCACCGGCTGGGCCCAGGTCCACAACCTGCGGCAGGACACCTCCATCGAGAAGCGGCTGGAGTACGACTTCTATTACATCCAGAACTGGTCCTTCGCCCTCGACATCAAGATCCTGTGGATGACCCTGAGGAAAGGGTTCATCGACAAGAATATGTGAGGGACGTCGAAGGGTCAGGCTACGGTCATCGAGAACGCGCGAGCCTTCGATCGACCCCGCGATGATGCTCCGGTGGACGCCCGGCCGCCGGCCCTTATCCGCCGCCGTTCAAAGATCGATCGAGACCCCGATCGAGGCGTAGTGGATCAAGGCGAACGTATAGACCGCGGCGTTGTCGGCGCCTCCCTCGACGAACCGGTATCCGGCCTTGAGGGTCATGGACGGCGAGATCCGGACGAGGACGGCGAGCAGGACGTCCTCAGCCCGGCCCTGGGGGGCGGCGAGGGCATCAGCCTCGAGGAGCAGGCCGGTCTTCCGCGACAGCCATCGTTCGATCCGGACATTCAGGAGGGGCACGAAGCCGACGTTAGCCTTCCGGGCGCTCAAGGCCCCGCTTTCCAGGCCGATGGCCGCGTCGCGGATCTTAGCCGTAAAGCCGACGCCGACCTTCCATTTATCATTGTCGACGAGCTCGTATCGATAGGTCAGCCGGTAGGAGTTGAACTTGTATGAGCCGCTGACGGAAGCGCCCGCCGGGAAGTCCGTGCCGAAGAACTGGATCGGGAAGGGCGAGATGCCCGAGGCCGCGAACTTCAAGGGCGCATAGAGCACGGACAGACCATGCCGGGGCGAGATCCGCCAGGTCAGCCGCAAACGATAGAAATACGCGGGATCGGTCTTGAAGTCCCGCGAGAGGGAAAAGCGGGTGCCCGTATCTCCCGGGACGGCGATATTGTTGTAGCCGCTGAAGGCCGCGCCGTTCTCAAGATCGAGCCGCCAGCGGGCGACCTTCCCGGCGGCCGGCCGGGCGGACAAAGCCAGCGAGGCCGCGACCATGGCGAGAACGAACGCGGCTCGACGGGTCTTCGGTGACACGAGTCTCATCATCCCTCCTCGTCTCAGAGCTTCAGCCACGCCCGGCCGATGACGGCGCTCAGGAACGACACGGCCCCGCCCAGGACCGTGCCCCAGACGAGGTCGACCACGGTCACGACGAGCGGCCAGTCCTTGAGCGTCGCCATGTTGCTCAGATCGTAGGTCGCATAACAGATGAGTCCGAACAAGGCCCCGAAGAACAGGGCCTCGAGCGGCGCGCCGCGGAGGAGAGCGGGTCGGACGACGAAGACGAGCAGGCCGGCGATGAAGAGCAGGTAAAAGAGCAAGGCCGCGCCCCAGCGGACATCGGGGCTGAGGAAGCCGCCCAGGTGCCGCCGGTAGAAGCCCTTGGCGACCAGGCCGAGCCAGATCATATCGATGAGAAAGAAGATCCCGAGGGTGATCCCGTAAAGGACCAACGCCTGTTTGAACGACATGATGTCCTCCTCTCTCGTCATCGATAGCCTCGCCCGACGGGAAATATCTCTTTTTCCCCTAGAAGCGTACTCCCGCCCCGAGGCTCAGGCTCAGGCCGCCGACATCGATCCGGAAATCGGCCGGCTTCATCTTGCACGTCGAATACTTGAGACGGCAGTCCAACACGAACCGCCGGCCCATCAATACGGAGACTCCGGCGGCGCCGCAATAGCCGATCTTGCCCTGGCTGGCCTTGCCCATGGGCTCGTTGTCCTCGTTGAACATGTAATATCCGATGCCCGCCCCGGCGTAAGGCGATATCTTGCCGGGGAGGATCCGGTAAAGCGCCCCGAGCTCGATGGCCGTGACGTTCACCTTCGTTTCCTCGCCGGTGAAGGAGAACTTGCCCGTTCGGGCGCGATAACTCCCTTCGAGCCAACCCGCGATCCTCGTCTTGCCCAGGCCCAGGCGAAGCTCGCCGCCGAAGACCATCCCGTTGCCGTAAATATCCTTGAACGCCGAATCCGAAGCCTGGAAGTAGCCCAGCCGCCCCAGGAACATCGAAAAGGATTCATACTCCTGCTCGGCGACGAGAACCTGTGAAGCCATCAGAAGAACGAGGCCGAATATGATCGTTCTACGCATGTTCGCTCCTTCTACTGGACCGAGACGCTGGCCGGAGCCCCTTCCCGGCCGGTGCGGGTGACCGCGACGATAGCATACTGAAGAGGGGCCTGCCCCGCCTTGCGGTGGGAGTACTGGCTCTGGTCGGCGCCCACTTCCGCCAGGAAAGAGGGCGTCCCGTCGGTCATCAGATAGATCTTGTACTTGGCGATGTCCAAGCCCGCGTTGGCCGGGTCGGCCTGCCAGGACAGGATATTGATGTATTCCGCCTGGGAGTAACTGCGGTTCAAGACCTTCTGTCCGGATGCCGCCGGCGCGAATATGTACCGGAAATAGGCGGCGACGCTCTTATTGCCGTTCATGGTCAGGACGAGCGGATCCGCGCTTCCCGTTGCGCTCCCACTCCAGCTGACGAACGTACAATAGGTCTTGGGGAGGGGGCTGACCTGGACCTGGGTGCCGGTCGCATAATAGTGACCGCCGGGACTCGGATCCGTCGTGCCGAACCCGTTCGAGCTGATGGTGAGCTTGGGCTTGATGCGGAAGTTGGCCTTGATGGTCACAGTCTCGCTCAGCGTGACCGTCACCGGGTTCTGGGTGCTGGATATATCGCCGGTCCAGTTCACGAATTCGTAGTTGGTTTTTGGAACGGCCGTCACCTTCACCCGGGAGCCCGGAGCGTAAGCATAGGTGCCGGGAACGGGGCTGGTCGTCCCGTTCCCGCCGGCCTGGATGGTCAGCCTGTAGACGGCCAGCTTTGCGATGGCCTCATCGACCTGAATGCGGGGGATCGGCGTCGTGTAATCGTCGCAGGGGCTCTTGATCCCGACGCCCGTGCTCCGCAAGGCGCTCAATATGCTCGTGACGCTGGCCGAGGGCAGGGCCTGCTTCATGAGAGCCCAGGCGCCGGTGACATGCGGCGTGGCCATGGATGTGCCGCTCCAGGATTCGTAGCTCGAATCCGAAACGCCGGTCGAGGAATAGATCGAGGTCCCTGGGGCGAAGAGCTTCTGCATGGTCTTGTGCCAATTGTTGAAGACCGACTCGCCGTCCGATTTCGTGCTGGAGCCGACGGCCACGGAGGAGGGGACGCAGGCCGGGGAGGATACGGCGTTGCAGTAGCCGCTGTTGCCGGTGGCGATGGCGGTCGCGATGCCGGCCGACCGGAGGAGGTCGACGGCCGCCCTGTGGGAATCGCCGTTGCAGGCGGTCCCGTAGCGCCCGCCGCCGAGGCTCAGGTTGACCGCGGCGATGTTATAGCTCGTCCGAAGGGAATAGACATATTCCATCCCGGCGACGGTATCGGAATTCCAGCACATGACGCAGGGTGATCCGTCGCAGTCTCCGGCCGTGAACTTGGAAAAGATCTTGACGGCGATGATATTGGCGCCCTTGGCGATCCCCGCCAGGGAACCATAGCTGCCTGCGGCGATGCCGGCCACGTGGGTGCCGTGATCCCAGCCGCCGTATGTGCTGGCATAATGGACTGCCGAGCCGCGGCCGTTCTGGCTGGATTTGCCGTTCGGGCAATCCCCGCCGGGGCCCGCCCCGTCCCTTCCCTTGGCCCGGCAGGCCTCGATGATGGTCTTGCCGGAAAAGAAACGATGCGTCCTCCGTATCCCCGTGTCCAGGATGGCGACGTACCAGCCCTTGCCGGTGAAGCCCCAGCCCCAGGCCGTTTCCGCGCCGACGAGCTCGGCGGAGTCGTCCAGCATCGGTCGGGCGAGCTTATCGCCGTCCGCGTTGCCGCCTTTGCTTCCTTCGCCGGTCCCTGCGACCGGCTCGACGAGTCTCACCGGGTAGTCCTCTTCGATCCCCAGGACGTCCGACGAGGCTTCAAGAACCGCGAACGCGCCCGGCGACACGCGGAGGACGATGAACGGAAGATACTGAAATCTCGCGACCTCCTCGAACTCCGTCCCCTGAAGCTCGGCCATGATCTTCCAGGAGGAATATTCGATGGCGTCGGCCAGGTCCGTGTCGGCGATGCTCCGGGCCTGGGCATCATCCGTGCTCAGGTCCGTGCCCCAATATTTCGCCGATGACGCGGACAATTCCGCGAGCCGGGGCACGGCGAAATGCACGATCACCTGGACCTTGCCTTGTTTCCAGGCTTTATGCCTGAGCTGATCGATGCCGGCCGTGCTCAGTCGGCCCTGAGCGCGGGCGGAAAACGGCAGGGCGCCAAGGAGAACGGCTACAAGCAGGGTCGAAACGACGGCCGAGGCTTGGGTTATCCTTTTCGGGAAGCTCATTTCCTCCTCCTAATAGAAGAAAGGCGCACGGTTGGGATCGGCGGCACAGGGAAACAATGATCTGTTTAAGGCATGAAACTAATAGCCCCACCCGCAAAAGAAATATATCCTCGTCAAAGAGCGAAGTCAACAGACAGGCCGCTTCCAATATTGACATCTTCTCGTTCCGAGTGATAGCCTTCGCGACAAGCTCCATTTGATGTTTTTGTATCGTCCGTCATCGCGGTTCGGAAGGCATTGACACCTTCAAAAAAAGTGCCTAAAGTATTTTGTATCGCGATGTTCTTATGGAGGGTCACATGAAGAACGCGCTCTCTCATTCGGCGAAGTACGTCGGGATCGCCATCCTGGCCTTGATGATCGTCGGAGCCCTGGCGGCCTGCAAGGGAAAGCAGGGCGATGATCTGAAGCCCGTCGCGGAACAGGAAGTGTTCACGCTCGACGTCCTGAAACCCGTCCTCGGCGAGGCCGTAGCGGACGCATCCGGGATCCTGGACGTCACCGGCGATGCCAATGAGCTGATCATTTCCTACCGGTATTATGACGTCGACGCGAGCAATTATGAAGATGACATGGTTCGGGAGCTGGGCCCCAAGATCGAAGCCCTCTACGCGAAGTTCAAGACCTTGGACCGAGTGGTCTTCCAGCTGACGACCAACGATCCTCAGGCGCCGGGGACATGGAAGCCGTACGTGGATTTTGCCGTCAACCGGAAGCTGGTCAATGAGCTCGAATGGAGCGGTATCCTGACCGCGGATTTCTTCAAGAACATCATCGAGATCAAGCGGTACGAATAAGCCGCTCCGATCTCCCCTCCGCGCCGAGCCCGGACCGGCGGAACGGCCATTCTCGCCTCGCAATCCTCCCGCATGCCTCGGGCGGGATGATGAAGATCAAGGCTCCGGGCTTTTCGCGGTCCAAAAGTCCCTGAATAGCGGGGCCAGCATCGGGATGAAAACGAGCCAGCCCGCTCCGAGGGCCGGTCCGAGCCCCAACTGCGGCTGGACGACGCGGACGACCGCCATCATCGGGATCATCGCGAACATGAAATCCGGCATCGCCCGGCACACCGAGCCGAGGCTCGTCCGCGATTCGTAGGACGCGACGACGCCGACCATGGGGAACATGGTCATGAACCCCTGGAGGAATCGCTTCATCAGGATCAGCGTCAGGATGACGCCGGCGATGATCGGGAACTTGATCCAGGGCGGAAGATGGCTCCGGTGGCCCGGTTCGTCGTGCCTGGGAAAGAGGGCGTGGGCCGCCGCCGCCACGCCCAGGCTGAGGGCGCAGGCGATCCAGAACGCCGCGGGCGTAAGGGGCAGGACATTCCGCAGAAGGGCGCCCACGCCGCAATAGCCGGCCGCCGACAGGATGATCGCCGGAATGATGGGCATGCCGGCGCGGACGTGGAGAAGGCGGACGGCATGCGTATAGAGCCAAAAGGAGGTTCAAAGCCACGACATGGGTCGTGTTGACCGGAGCTCCCAGGGCGAGCGAGGCCAGGGTGAAGGGGATCGGCAGGACCATGATCAGCGCCTTCCATTTCGGATGGCGAACATAGGCGAGGAGCGTCGCCTGGACGCTGACGATCGAGAGAAGGGCCAGGTCCCAGAAACCCGAGAGGCGATCACGGCCGCTTCCCGAACCAGAGCTTTTCGGCGTTTCCGGAGGCGACCAGGCGCCGGACGGGGGGCGAGAGGCTTCGCAGTAAGCTGTTGTAGCGGGCCATGGCCACGCCGAGATGATCGAAGTGGCCGCAGAGATCGCTGCCGAGGCAGAAGCGATCCGGCGTGGCGCCTCGATGATCTCCAACCAGTGCTTCTTGGGCTCGAGGAGGTTGCAGATGACGTCGTCGTATACGACCCAGGAGATGTCCACATGAAGGCGAGGGTGTTCGTCGAGGAGGGCGGCCACCATTTCGTGGTACTTCTTGTGGAAGACCCGGCGCGAGATACCGCAATGGGCCCAGACGATCGTCGTTTTCGGGAAGCGCCCGAGGATTTCCTCGAGCTCGTCGAGGTGCTCGTACTCGTCATGGATGCTCACCGAGGTGCTGTTCTGATGAACGAGGACGGGGAGGCGTCGGGCGCCGCAGAGCTCGTAGATATCGAAAAGGGCCGGATGATTGATCCGGGCCGTCTCTTCGTTGGTCATGTTCGTCAGGTCGTCATGCCGGCAGAGGATCTCGCCGACGCCGCGCCAGAACGGATACTTGTCGAGCATCCGCTCGACGTCCCGGACGGCGTACTTGTCCGTCGGATTGAAGCCGCAGATGAGCGGGGCGAACCGCTTCCGCGCCGGCGCCGGGAGGCGGAGGTAGGCCTCGGCCAGGATCTCGTCGGTCAGGTGAAAATAATAGCACCGGGAGTTGTCGTCCAGATAATAATGGGGCGGATGTTTCTCGAAGGCGTCCCACTTCTTCTTGAGCGGAAGCCCGAAGACGACGGCCTTGGCGATCCGGCCGGCGTCCATCGCGGCCAGGAGTCCGGCCATCCCGTCGCTCTCCTGGATGAAGTCCACGAAGTGCAGATGCGCGTCGATTATGGGAACGACCGGCCTTGTCTCGGCGTGGGACGTGATCTTATGATGAAATTCCGCATGATAGCTCATCGCAGCCTCCAGTCAAGCAACGATGATATCGTCGGCCCCGGCCCCGGTCAAGGACAATCAAGAGTGTCTGCCGCGGCTTGACCCGTTCGCCGACGCCCCCCGCCTTTCACGGCGGGGACGCGAACGCGAAGCGATCGGGTACCCATGCAGCTTTAGGGTTGACGGCCTAGGGCGGCCCTATTATCCCTGACGGCCGGACATTATGGCACGCACTCTCGGGGGCACGATCCTTATCCTTTTGGCGAGCTTGTTTGCGGTCCCTCCTTTTTCGAGCGCCCAGGAGCCGGCCGATCAGCCCCGGCTTGCCGCCATCCTGAAAAAGTCGGCGGAATATTGCCGGCGATTGGAGCAGGCCGCGCTCGATTTCGTCTGCCTCGAGGAGGTGACGGAAGAGACGGTCCATTTCACCCGCGATACCAGGGTCTATCTCTACGATTATCAGTTCATCAGGAAGAACAAGCAGACGAAGGAAAAGAGAGACCTCATTTCGGTCGACGGCAAAAAGTACTAAAGTGCGGGACTCTTCGCTGCAGACGGTCCAGTTCCTTTATGAAAACGTCCTCTTCGGGCCGGTCGGACTGCTGAGCGAATCCTGGCAGGAGGTTCATAGTTACAGGCTCGTCGGAGAGGATAAGGTCGGCAAGGAAAAGGCCGTGGTCATCGAAGCGACGCCCAAACCGGAGCTCACCGAACCTCACCTTTATGGGAGGATCTGGGTCAAAGAGAACGACGGGAGCGTCCTGAAGATCGTCTGGGACCAAAGATCGCTCCGAAACTTCAAGATGATCGAGGAGTTTGCCAAGAGCCAGAATGCCGAGCCGCAGATCATCGCCTATTCGGAATACGGGCGCGAGAAGAACGGGCTCCGCTTCCCCAGCCGCAATTATTCGGAGCAGGGATACATTCTCTCGAGCAAGCATAAGGTCGCGAACGCCCGCATTTCCGTCGTCTATAAGAAATACAAGTTCTTCACGGTCGAGACGGAAGTCGGTTTCGAGTAAAAGAGCGATCGAGCTCTGTCGCGCTCCCGGCTCGAAGGTCACCTTTCCAGTTCCGCGATGATCCTCTTGGCGTTCTCGTTCTTGGGGTCCAGTTCGACCGCTCTCTTATAAGAGGCGAGGGCGTTGGCCTTATCCCCCCGGGTCAAATACCCTTCGCCCAGACTGTCGTGGGCGTTGCCGCTGTCGGGGAAGACCTCGACGTTCTTCAGGAACACGGTGATCGCCTCGTCCACTCGCCTTGACCTGAGGAGCTCGTATCCCAGCTCGTTCAATTCATGTTCGCCGAAGCTGTATTCCCTGCCGCGCTCGTTCTTCAGCCGGTCGTACAGGCGCATGGCATCGGCCACGCCGGCCCGGTTCACCTCCCGGAAGATCTCCCGGGCGATCGATCTTCGGGGCAACGCATAAGGGGTTCCGTTCAGGATCGCGAGCAGGCTGTCGGAGATCTCCTTCCCGGGCGTGTTCTGGGTGTTGTTCAGGAGCACGACGACCTGGTCTTTTTCCGGAAGGCTCAGGAAGTACGTATTGACGCCGAAGATCCCGCCTTCGTGCGAGGTGACCTTGAGCTTTCTCCCGTCCTTGTCCGGGACGTCCCTGATGGTCCAGCCATAGCCGTAATGCATGGTTTTGAACGCCGGGAAATAGGGCGTGAACATCATCTCCAGGTATTCCTTCTTCAGCAGGCTCTCGCCCATCAGCGCCTGGTGGAATTTCATCAGGTCGTGGGCGTTGGAGTACATCTGCCCGGCCGAGAACGTCCAGGAGCGGTCCCAATAGGGAGCGATCTCGAACGAACCGTCGAGCTTTCGGGTATAGCCGGTCATCTTTTTGGGGATCGACAGACGGTTGTAATCCAGGCCGCTGTGGGTCATCCCGCACGGGACCAGGATCCTGTCCCGCAGGGCTTCCTCGAAGGTCATTCCGGACGCTTTTTCGATGATGGCGCCGAGAATGACATAGCCGGAATTGTTGTATTTGAACGTCGACCCCGGCTCGAATTCGAGATCGCGACTGCAGTATTTCTTGATGAAGTCCTCCAGGTTTCCCATGGGTTCGCGGGCCCCGGCGGTCATGAACCCGGACAGCTCCAGAAAATTGGGGATGCCCGACGAGTGGGTCAGCAGATGGTGAACGGTCACCTTCCCGCCGATATCTTTCCTGTAATAGGGGAGGAAATCGGAGATCTTGTCGTCGAGCTTCAATTTCCCTTCCTGGACCAGCCGCATGGTCAGGGTCCCGGTGAACACCTTGGTGATGGAGGCGATATTGAAGACGCCTTCGGGCCGGTTGGGGACCTCCCATTCCCGGTTGGCGAAGCCGAAGCCGTTCTCGTACACGATCTTCCCCTTTTCCGCGACCAATACCGTCCCCATGAACTGCTCGGCGTCGAAATAGGCCTTCATCAGGTCATTCATCTTTTGTGCCGGCGGTTGGGCTTGGGCGCCCAGGGCAAGCGCCACGCACAGGGATCCTAACAGCTTCTTCATTGAGATCTCCTTCGACTCCTTCAGGGATTCTTCCGCTTTGCGAGCAGAGGCAGTGTCAGGATGAAGTACTGGACGCCGGAGGCGACGGTGGCTATCACCGTCGTGTCGTAGGCCCACCGGAGCAGAGGGGACGCGATCCCCCGGGCGTTCAGGATGAGGACGGCGAGGATCGTCAGGACCTGGGTCACGGTGCTGACCTTTCCCAGCTGGGTCGGGAAGAAGGCCTTCTGCCCTTTCCACCACAGAAGCGTAAGGGCGCCCACCGCGATCAGGACATCCCTCCCTATGACGATGCATACCACCATGAGGGGGATGGCATTGGGACGGCTGACCTGGTCAAGCCCCAGAAGGACGAAAGCCGAAGTCAGGAGGAGCTTGTCGGCGACCGGATCGAGCCAGAGGCCGAGCCTCGACTTCTGGTTCCAGAGCCTGGCCGCGAGGCCGTCGAGGACGTCCGTCAGCCCGGCGAGGAGGAAGACGAGGAAGGCGTCCCTGGCCCGGCCCGCGAGCATCATCCGGACGAACACGGGAACGAGCAGGACCCTGGACAGGGTCAGGAGATTGGGCGGGAGGGACATTTCCTTCCAGAACTTCGCGCTCATGTCTTCCTTTTCGTTCTCTTCCTTCGGCCCTACTTCATCAGCTCCAGGACGACGTCCAGCGCGCCGATGGCCTCCTGGCCGGCGACCACCGCGTCCGGCCTGAACGTCCTCTGCGGCCCCAGGTCCATGATCTGGTACGCTACGATCTGTACGATCGGCGCGTGGAAATAGTTCTCGGGCGGGACGTCGGAGATCTGGACCCGGTCCGGGGACATCTGCGGCGTGAACCTGTAGCCCTTGTTCTTCAGGAAATTGACCAGCCGGACCAGCGTCTCGGCCAGCTCGGCCCGGTTGATGATCTTCTTCGGCAGGAACGTGTGGTTCTCGTAGGATTCCATGACGCCCAGGGCCGTGGCCTTGAGGATGAACCGGGAGGCCCACGACGTCGCGATGTCGACGAATATGGGCGGCGTCGCCTCGTCTCCGTTGAGGACCTTCCTGAACTTCACGGCGACCAGGGCGGCCAGCTCCTCCCGGGAGATGGCCGTCGAGGCCGGGATGTCGTTGTAGAGGCTCGGCAGCTCGTAGATCCCGAGCCTGTTCTTCAGGCTCTCGATGCGGTCGCGGACGGCCTTGTCCTTCGGGCTCGCCTCGGCCAGGAGCTCGTAAACGTCCAGGCTCCGGCCGAACTGCTCGTCCTCGTACAGGGTTTCGGCATATTCCTTCAGGATGGCCTTGTCCTTGGAGGCGCCGGCGCTCGCGGCCTTGTAATGGAGGGCGGCGCTCGCCGCGTTCTTCTCCTGCCTGTAGATCCTGGCCAGGTCGAGGTTGGCCTCGACGGATTCGGGCGTGTAAAAGAGGGCCGAGAGGTAGGCTTTCTTGCCGCCCTCGGGGTCGCCGATCTCGACGGCCCGTCGTCCTTCGGCCATGAACTGCTCGGTTTTCTGCTCCCGCAGGGCCTCGAACCGGGGTTTTGCCCAGGCGTGGTCCGGTTCCAGCTTGAGGACCTCCCGGTACCGGGAATAAGCCTGATCGTCGTCGCCCCGGGCCAGGGCGACCTGGGCCAGGCCCACTTGGGCCAGGACGAGCCCGGGATCGAGCCTCAGGGCGTCCTTGAAGCCCTGTTCGGCGGCCTGGAGGTCCTGGGCCTGCAAGGCGAGGAATCCCCGGCCGAGCCGGGAGACGGGATTATCCGGTCCGAGCTTGGCGAACGCCTTCCCGGCCCTTTCGCTCCTGCCGGTCCGGAGGTCGTTCCAGGCTTCCTCGGCGGCGATCCGCTGTTCGAGCGTCATTTCCGTCGTGAGGGATTGGGGAAGATCCTCCACGTAGAAAGCGGGCGGGAGGGGCTCGAACGTGGCGCAGGACCAGGCCAGGGCGGCGAGGGCGGCGACGACGAGGATCTTCTTTACCATGGGTCTTCTCCTTGCCTCAGGTAGGGGAGATAGTTGGCGACGACCGCCGGGTCGGCCATGACCTGGAACTCCAGGCCGCCGTCCCGCTCACGCCTCTTCAGGATCAGCGAGCGCTGGGGCAGGGACCGCACCAGGTCCTCGCGCTCCGCCGGGATATGGAACGTGAAGGAGCGGTGGTCGCGGAAAAGGATCTCCCGGAGCCTCTCCATCAGGTCCCCCGTCCCTTCCCCCGTCAGGGCCGAAATATAGAGGCTCTTGGCATCCTTGGCCCCGTTCCGCCGGAGAAGGTCCGTTCGTTCGGCTTCGGCCATGAGGTCGATCTTATTGAAGACCCGGACCACCGGGACGTCCCTGACGCCGATCCGGGCCAGGACGCCGTCGACGGCCGCGGCCTGGTCCCGGGCGCGGGGGCTCGTCGCGTCGATGATGTGGCAGACGGCGTCGGCCTCGCGGACCTCGTCCAGGGTGGCCTGGAACGACGTCACCAGCTCGGCGGGGAGCTTCCGGATGAAGCCGACCGTATCCGAGAGGAAGAAGTACAGGCCGTCCGGGTAGGAGACCCGGCGCAGGAGCGGGTCGAGGGTCGCGAAGAGGTTGGGCGACGTGTACCGCCGCTCCTTGGTCAGGGTATTGAACAGGGTGGACTTTCCGGCGCTCGTGTACCCGACCAGGGAGACTGTGGGAACGGGGCTCTTCCGGCGGCTCTCCCTCTGGCCGGCGCGGCGCTTCTGGATGGCCACGATATCCTTCCGGACCTTCGCGATCTTGTCGTTGATCCTCCGGCGCTCTTCCTCGAGCTTTTTCTCGCCGGGCCCTCGGGTCCGGATGCCGGCGCCCGCGCTGCTGCCGCCCAGCCGGGACATGGCGATGCCCTTGCCCACCAGGCGGGGGAGGAGATAGGACAGCTGGGCCATCTCGACCTGGAGCTTGCCTTCGTTCGTCCGCGCCCTCTGGCCGAAGATCTCGAGGATGAGCTGGGTCCGGTCGATGACCTTGGCCCCGATCTCCTCCTCGAGGTTCCTCTGCTGGATAGGCGTCAGGTTGTGGTCGAAGATGACGAGGCTGGCCCCGAGCTGTTTCCTCAGTCCCTTGACCTCGTCGACCTTGCCCGCGCCGAGAAAGCTCCGGGCGCTCGCCCGGGGCCGGTTCTGGAAGACGGTCCCGACCACCTTGGCTCCGTCGGCGGACGCCAGCCCGGCGAGCTCGGCCATGGAGTCGTGGGCCTCCTCCTTCTCTTTCTTGGTCGTGGCCAGGTTGACGAGGATCGCTTTATCCATGGGGCCTATTGTATGTTTTTTCCTACGTGGTCCTCAAGGGCCGGCTTATCGTCGGGCGCAAACCAGGAGATCCCGGTCATCTTCCGGAACCACGTCATCTGGCGCTTGGCGTAGCGCCGGGTCTCGCGCTTGACCAGGTCCAGGGCTTCGTCAAGGCCGATCTCGTTCCGGAGGAAGCTCAGGACCTGCCTGTATCCCAGGCCCTTGAACGCCGGCGCGTCGGCCGGGATGCCCCGGGCGAGGAGCTGCTCCACTTCTTCGACCAGCCCGGCGGCGAACATCCGGTCGACGCGCTCCTCGATCCGCCGGACCAGGGTGGGCCGGTCGAGCTCGAGGCCTATCCGGACCTGGCGCCGGTCCCCGACGAAGGACTCCGTACTGCGGAAGTGCTCCGAGATGGGTTTTCCGGTCGTTTCGAAGACCTCGAGGGCCCGGACGATCCGGATCCGGTCGCGCGCCCTGATCTTTCGGGCATAGGCGGGATCGACGGCCTCCAGCCGGCGGAAAAGGGCTTCGAGCCCGTCCTTCGCCGCTTCTTCCTCCAGCCGGCGCCGGACCTCCGGGTTCCGCCCGGGTCCGGGGAACAGGCCGTCCAGAAGGGCCTTGATATAAAGCCCCGTCCCCCCGACGACGAACGGGACGCCGCCCCTTCCTTCGATCCCCTTCATCGCCGCAAGGGCGCCGGCGACGAAATCGGCGGCCGTGAACTGGTCCCCGGGTTCGGCGACGTCCAGAAGGTGATGGGGGACCGCCCTCCGGTCGGCCGGGGCGGGCTTGTCCGTGCCGATATCGAAGCCTCTGTAGACCTGCATGGAATCGGCGTTGATGATCTCGCCATGGAACTTCGCGGCCAGGCCGAGCGCCACCCCGCTCTTCCCGACCCCCGTGGGCCCCAGGATGACGACGAGCGGCCGCGTCTCAGAGTCCAATTTTCCCCAGAAGCCAGAGCGCGAGGGCGGAGACGAGGAAGAGGAGGCCGGCGAGCTGTTTCCTGTTCACGGCAGGTCCCCCAGCCGCTCCAGACCCTTGACCAGGGCGGATTCGTGCCCGTTCCCGAGGGTCCGCTTGACGGCCAGGACCTCGGCGGCCAGGATCTCGTCGAAGCTCCGGAGGAGGCTCCTCTTGCCCTCGTCGCTCGAGACGCCCAGGTTCTTCCGGAGGAGGGTTCGGAGCTCGATCCTCCCGTCCGGCTTCACCTGGCAGGATTGGAAGGCCGGGTCGATCCGGCCCCGGACCTCTTCCAGGGATTTTTCGATAGACGTTGAGGGCCACCGGGCCGAGCTCCTTCGAGATGTACTTGAAAATGAAGGAACAGCGGTCGTTGAACGCCTCGAAGAGGCGGTCCATGTCGCCCAGGGAATATTCGGAAGAAGGCCGGTCCCCCTTTTCCGGGGCCAGAAGCCCCAGGACGAGGAGCGCGAAGAGGGCCCTTTTTGTCTCCTTGCCGCCCAGCGGGCTGATGCGGAGGACTTCGCCGAGGCGGTCGGCCCCGGCCGAGGCGGACAGTACGTACCGTTCGTGCGGCGCCAGCGCGACCGACTCCCCGTCGCGGGGGGCGAGAAGGCGCAATTTCTCGTCGGGGCCCGGGAGGCCGGCCTCGATGACCGCGAAATTGCCCATCCGGCGGATCCCTTCCAGGATGAGCCCCGGCAGGCGGACGTCCCGAACCCAGGCGGTCTCGGGCGGGACCTTAGCCGGTCCGAGGTCATAGGTCCCCTCGGTCCAGTCGAAGACCTCGATGATCCTGTCCCGGGAGAAGATCGTGGCGAGCTCCCAAGCCCGGGCGGCCGGGAGCACCCCTTCCTCGATCAGGCCGCGCATCAGGCCAGCGGCGTCCCCGTCGGCGAGGGCGTCGACGCGGGCGAGGTCGGCCGGATCCGGCGAGGCCTCGGGAGGCAAGTCCCCTGAGGAAGCCGGGCGCATCGAAAGTATCGGGACCGATCGACCACGTCCCCTCTTCGAACGCGAACGTGCGCTCTTCCGGTCCCCGCCGGACGGAGAGACGCCCGCTTCTTTCCTCGCGCCAGATCAGGCCGAGGAGCTTCGGAAAACAGGTCTCCGCGAGGTCGCCGCGGAATGCGTTCTGATCCACGAATGTAATGTAGTGGGGAAGCGGACCGGTGTCAATGCTATTTCATGTACGACATCCCGATGATGCCGAGGACGATGTAGATGACGCTCTTGAGCAGCCAGAAGCCGTAGGCGACGAACAGCGATTTGCGCAGGCTGATCTTGAAGACGGCCGACAGCCCGATGGCCAGGACGCCGAACATCCAGATCTGGAAGAGGTCGATCTGGCCGAGGATGATATAGGCGGGCGAGGTCAGCTCGATCTTCGGGAAGAGCATGGCCAGGCTCGTCGACGTCTGCATGACGGACTTCCGGGTCACGATCAGGAACGCGCGGACGGCGTTGCCGAGGAGCTTGTCGATGAAGCTGGCGTGGACGAGGGCGGCCAGGACCCCGACGTAGTTCCCGGTGGTGGAGACGAACCGTCCGAGCATGAGGAGGATGAGGCTCGAGAAGAGGAGCCCGATGGCGCCCATGGCGGTGCCCCAGACGACGCTCTTGACGACGGCGCCCGACGGGGAGGCGTTCTCGAGCTTGGCGATCATCTCGGTGTAGCGCGTCTCGCCCATCCGCTCCTTGAGCTTGGTGTTGTCCTTGAACATCTTGAGCTGGTCGCTCTGGGTGTAGGGCGCGATGATCGCGGAGAAGACGGCCAGGAGCAGGAGAAGGATGACGAGGGCGTCGATCCAGACCGGCTTCTCGGCCAGGGACCGGAACGTGGGCGTGGGCGAGAAAAAGACCCCTTCGAGGCGCTTGAAGAACGACATGTCAGGCTCCTTTCCTTTCTTCCCGTTCGATCACACCGTCCTTGAGGTGGATGATCCGCTGGGTCTGGTCGGCGACGTCGCGGTCGTGGGTGACGATGATGATGGTGTTCCCCCGGCCGTGGATCTTGTGGAACAGGTTGAGGATCTCCTGCCCGGTCTTGGAGTCGAGGTTCCCGGTCGGCTCGTCGGCCAGGAGGAGCGACGGGTCGTTGACCAGGGCCCGGGCGATGGCCACCCGCTGTCGCTCGCCGCCCGAAAGCTCGGAGGGCTTGTGGTGCATACGGTCCTTCATCTCCACCATCTCGAGGGCGCGGCGGGCCCTGTCCTCGCGTTCCGTCTTGCGGGAGCCGGCGTAGATCATCGGCAGCTCGACGTTCCGGAAGGCGGTGGCGCGCGGCAGGAGGTTGAAGACCTGGAAGATGAACCCGATCTCCTTGTTCCGGACGTAGGCCAGCTCGTCCTCGCCCATGGAGCTGACGAGCTTCCCGTTGAGGAAGTAGGTCCCCTCGGTCGGCGTGTCCAGACAGCCGATGAGGTTCATGAGGGTGGATTTCCCGGACCCGGACGGGCCCATGATGGCCACGAACTCGTTGCGGCATGATGGCGAAGGAGACGCCGCGGAGCGCCCGGACCTCCTGGTGTTCGAGCTGATAGGTCTTGGTGAGGTTCTCGACCTGGATCACCGCGCCGTTTCCGGGGGCCATGTCACTTCGCCTTCTTCTCGTCGCTCTTGATCAGGATCCCGTCCTTGAGCTCCCTCAGGGCGTTGTAGGGGCCGGTCACGATCTCCTGGCCCTCCTTGAGCCCGGAGACGATCTCGATGTTCATGCCGCCGGCGATGCCCTTCGTGACCGGCTGGAACTTGACCCGCCCGTTCTCGACCGCATAGACGCCTTCTTCTTCCCCGTCTTCCTTCTTGGGAGCGGCCGCGTCCTTGCCCTCGGCGGGCTTTTCCCTCAGGACGAGCGCGGAGATGGGGACGGCCAGGACCCCCTTCTTTTCGGCGGTGACGATGTCCGCCGAGGCCGACAGGCCCGGCTTCAGCTTGTGGGCCGGGTCGTCCAGGGTGACCACGACTTTGAAGTCCTTGGATTCCTGGGTCGTGGCTGTGGTCTTCTGCAGGGCTGAGCTGCCGATCTCGGTCACCCGGCCCTTGAAGACGGTGTCGGGGTAGGCGTCGACGCGGACGTTGGCCGACTGGCCCAGGGTGACGCCGACGACGTCGGTCTCGTCCACTTCGACCTCGACCTCCATGACGGACAGGTCGGCGATGGTCAGGAGGACCGTGCCGGGATTGTTCATGGTCCCGATGATGGCCATCTCGCCCTCCTCCACCCGGAGGCTGGTGATCATGCCGTCGATGGGGGAGACGAAGGTGGTCTTGTTCAGGTTGTCCATTGTGCTCTTGAGGGACGCCTCGGCGTTCTCGATCTGCGACTTGATGGCCCGAACCTGGGCGACCGCGACGTCGTACTGGAGCTTGGACGTCTCCAGCTGGTCGTTGGAGATGAGCTGTTCGTCGAAGAGCTTCTGCTGGCGGTCGTAGGCGTTCTTTTCCTTCCGCAGGCGCGCCTCCTCCTGGATGAGCTGGGCCCTGTAGGACCGGATGGACGCCCGATTTCCCTCGGCGAGCGCCTCGTACTGGGTCGGGTCGAGCTTCAGGAGGAAGTCCCCCGCCTTGACGATGTCGCCCTCCTCGACGCCGATCTTGATGATCCGGCCGGGGACGAGGGCGCTGATCTCGACGTTCTTCTTCGGCTTGACCTCGCCGGAGGCGGAGACGATCGACGTCAGGTCGGTCGTCCCGACCTTGGCGACCGTCACCTTGACGGTCTTTTCCCTCTGGGACCTCAGGTTGAAGACGACGATGAGGGCGATGACGAGGACGACGCCCAGGACGATGAGCGTCCGTTTGCGTCGGCTCCAGAAACTCCTGTTCTCGGCCATGGTCGGGGTCCTTCCAATCCGGAATCGCATAATAATGAACATTGTATATTACGTGCCTGCCGAAGAAAAGTTTTTCGGCCTCAGGTCCCGGGAGGCCCGGCGGGGATCCCGGGAGGGACAGGTTGCCACGGTCCTCCCAAGTTGATAAGATAGGGGACCGTGGACCCCCTTGAAACCTATCTCGAGAGCGCCAAGGCGGCCGCGCGCGAGGCCGGGCGCCTTCTCGGGGAGAATTACGGCAAGCGGGGCGAGATCACCTACAAGGGGACCGTCGACCTCGTGACCCGCTTCGACAGGGAATCCCAGGACCTGATCTTCCGGCGGCTTTCGGCCGCGTTCCCCGACCACGGCTTCCTCGCCGAGGAGGGGCTATCCCGCGCCGGCACGACCGACCTCCGCTGGATCTTCGACCCCCTGGACGGGACCACGAATTTCGCCCACACCTTTCCCGTTTTCTGCGTCTCCATCGCTCTCGAGAGGGCGGGCTCGACCCTGCTCGGCGTCGTCTACGACCCGACCCGGGACGAGCTATTCGAGGCGGTCCGGGGCAAAGGCGCCAGGCTCAATGGCCGCCCCGTAAGGGTCTCGGGGGTCGCCGAGCTGGGGAAGGCGCTCCTGGCCACGGGTTTTCCGTACGACGTCCGGACGAGCGGGGTGAACAACGTCCGGGAGTTCGGCGATTTCGTCCTCCGGGCCCAGGCCATCCGCCGCTGCGGCTCGGCCGCCCTGGACCTCTGCTATGTCGCCTGCGGGCGGTTCGACGGGTTCTGGGAGCTCAAGCTCAAGCCCTGGGACGTGGCCGCGGGGGCGATCATCGTCGCGGAAGCCGGCGGCACGATCTCGGACTTCGAGGGAGGGCCGTTCGATCCCTTTGGCGGGCAGGCCCTGGCCAGCAACGGACTCATCCACGGGGAGATGATGGACGTCCTCCGGGGGGACACGAAACGCGGGCCCAGCGGAGGCGCCGTTTGACGGGTGGGCCCGGAAGGCGTGACGCCGCGGGCTTCTGCCCGCCCACAGGGGCCGGCCGGGCTGTAGCCGCAGGCTTCAGCCTGCGTCTTTCCCGGGCGCGGCACGTGACCCTTGCCCTTCTCCCATTCATCTTGTTTTCCGTCGTTAGCTCCGCTTCGGGAGCTCCGGGATGCCGGACCCCAGGACCTCGTCCCCATCAAGGAGCTCGTCATCCCGGGGAACGCGGGCTGGGTGGACACGGGCATCGACGTCGAGGAGGGGGACGAGTTCTTCTTCAGGGGCGAGGGCGAGATCTCGCTTCAGAAGGGGAATCCCGAGGCCGCCTGCGGGCCCGACGGAGCCGACATCCAGGGGCTCCAACAGCCCGTACCCGACCGAAACCTCGGCGGCCTGGCCGGGAAGGTCGGCTGGGTCCTGTCCGTCCGGACCGACGAGAAGACGCGCGAAGAGGTCCGGGACGAGCTCGTCCGGTACTTTTTCATCGGGCACGAGCAGGCCGTGGCCATGCCCATGCGAGGCCGGCTCTATATCGGGGTCAACGAGAACGTCGTCAGGGACAACGACGGCGAGTTCCGGGTGACGATCTTCAGGAGCGCATCCTGAAGGCGCTCAAGTTCTTATCGCAGTTTCCTGCGCGGTCTATCTCAGGCTGACAGGCTGATGGCCCATTTCCGGAAAGGAGAAAGCGGATGAAGAAGCAGGCTATTGGGGTCTTCCTTGTCCTCGTTATTACCTTGTTCCCGGTCCTATCCGTGGCCCAAGAAAAGACCGATCCCCAGGGTCCGACCGACCCCGCGGAGATGGAGGCTTTTCTCGATGGGATCATGGCGGTCCAATTGGAGGCCAACCATGTAGCGGGGGCGGTGATCGCCGTGGTCAAGGACGGGAAGCTCTTTTTCGCCAAAGGCTACGGGTATGCCGACGTCAAGAATGGGAAGCCGGTGATCGCGGACCGGACCCTGTTCCGCCCGGGATCCGTATCGAAGCTCCTGACCTGGACCGCGGTGATGCAGCTTTACGAGCAGGGCAGGATAGACCTCGACGCCGACGTCAATGTCTACCTCAAGGATTTCAGGATCCCTGCGACCTATCCCCAGCCCGTCACCATGAAGCACCTCCTGGCCCATACGGCGGGCTTCGAAGAAAGGGTCGCCGGGGCGCTGGTGAAGGAGGCCGCGAAGATCCTATCGTTGCACGATTACCTGGCGACACATATGCCGGCCCGGGTCCGTCCCCCGGGAACCTTCACGTCCTACTCGAATTATGGGACCGCCCTGGCCGGATATATCGTCGAGGTCGTTTCTGGGATCCCTTTCGAAACTTATATCGAGCGAAACATTTTCGAGCCCCTCGGCATGCGGAACAGCAGTTTCCGGCAACCCCTGCCGGCCGCTTTCCTCCCCGATATGTCCGTGGGATACACTTACGAAGATGGCGTGTTCCGGCCGCATGAATTCGAGTTCGGCAACGGCTGGGCGCCGGCGGGGGGGCTGAGCTCGAGCGCCATGGACATGGCAAAATTCATGATCGCCCATCTCCAGGACGGCCGCTATGAGGACCGCCGGATCCTCAAGGAGGAGACCTCCGAATTCATGCATTCCCGGCTGTTCGGTCATGATCCGCGCGTTCCGGGAAACGCCCACGGTTTCTGGGAGTTCGACTTCAACGGACTGCGCGTCATCGAGCACGGGGGGGACACGATCTTGTTCCATTCCCAGCTGGTCCTGATCCCCGGAAAGAACGTGGGCTGGTTCGTTTCCTGCAACAGTCCGAACGGGAACACCCGGGAGCGGCTCTTCGAGGCTCTGCTCGACCGGTATTATCCGGCCGATGCTTCTCCGGCCGGCATCAAGCCTGCGCCGCGGGGGCAGGGCTCCTCGAGCCGGGTTTCCGGCATCTACAGCTCCGCCAGGCGCGGCTATAGGACCTATGAAAAACTCGCCATCCTTCTGGCGTCGACCAGGATCTCGGCCGCGGAGGACGGCGCGCTCTTGCTGAAGGACGAGACGCTCGTGCTCCCCGATCTCGGCGGGGGCGAGGTCCGGCGCTATGCGGAGGTGGAGCCGCTCGTATTTCAAAAGGTTGGCGGACAGGACAAGATCGTCTTCAAGGAGAACGAACGGGGCGAGATCGCCTATGCGTTCGAAGGAAAGGATCCGACCGTTTTCCTGGTCAAGCTGAAATGGTACCAGACGCCCCTCTTCCATCGATGGCTGGCAAGCGTTTGTCTCTTCCTGTTCCTGACGGCTGTCCCGGGCTGGCCGCTCGCGGCCCTGTTCCGCGCGATTTGCAAGCGCAGGATCGAAGGGACCCGTTCTCCCCGCGCCGCGCGCTGGCTTGCCGGAGGGATGAGCGGGTTATTGATCCTGACCGCCCTGGGCGTCGCGGGCGCCCTGAGCCGCTATGACGAATTGTTTCTGGGCGTGCCGCCCCTTCTCAAGATCTGCCAGGTCCTGCCGATCCTGGCCGCGGTCCTGGGCGCGGTAGCGCTCCTATTCGCCTTCAGGGCCTGGAAGCGACGATATTGGATGCCCTGTCAACGGCTCCACTACACCCTTGTCGTTCTGGCTGCGCTCGCCTTTTTCTGGTTCCTGAATTTCTGGAACCTCATCGGCTGGCGTTACTGAGGCCCACCGGAGGCCTGAGGTCTCCAAGAAAGCGCGCCCAAGGCGCTTCAGGGGGTGGTTTTCTTGGCGGCGAGGAATCGCTCCATGAACTGGGTGTCGTATCTCCCCTCGAGGAATTCCGTGTTCGGCCAGGATCTGGAGGTGGAGGGGAAGGTTGGTCTTGATGCCGACGATGGTCGTCGTCTCCAGGGCCGTCCGCATCTTCTGGATGGCCAGGGCCCGCGTCGGGGCGAAGGCGATGATCTTGGCCACGAGGGAATCGTAGTCCGGCGGGATCTGCCAGCCGCCGTAGGCCGCCGAATCCACCCGGATGCCCTCGCCGCCGGGAAGCACCAGGAAATCGATCTTGCCGGGCGACGGGACGAACGTCACCGGGTCTTCGGCGTTGATGCGGCACTCGATGGCGTGGCCCCGCATCTCGAGCTCGATCGGGAAATTGATCTTTTCCCCGGCGGCCACCCGGATCTGGGCCTTGACCAGGTTGATGCCGTAGACGATCTCGGTGATGGGGTGCTCGACCTGGACCCGGGCGTTGACCTCCATGAAGTAGAACCGCTTCTTCTCGTCGACCAGGAATTCGAAGGTCCCCAGGCTCTGGTAGCCGATCTCGGAGGCGGCGTCGACGACCGCGTTCATCATCTTCTTCCGGATCTTTTCGTCGATGAAGAGCGACGGGGTCTCCTCGATGAGCTTCTGGTACTTCCTCTGGACCGAACATTCCCGTTCGCCGAACGCGATGACCTTGCCCTTCTTGTCCCCGATGATCTGGATCTCGATATGGCGGGCCCCGGTGACGTACTTCTCGACGTAGAGGGACGGGTCGCCGAAGGCCGCCTGGGCCTCGTTCTGGGCGATGGGGAACTGCTCCTCGAGGTTGGCCGCGGTCCGGCAGATCCTCATGCCCTTGCCGCCGCCGCCGGCCGCCGCCTTGATGATGACCGGGTAGCCGATCTTCTGGGCGATCTTCTTGGCCTCGGCCACGTCGTCGAGGACCTGGTCGCTCCCGGGGAGGACGGGCAGTCCGGCCTTCTTCATGGCCTGGCGGGCCTTGTTCTTGTCCCCCATCAGCCGGATGATGGAGGCCGGGGGGCCGATGAACGTGATCCCCGAGGTCTCGCAGATCTCGGCGAAACGGGGGTTCTCGGCCAGGAACCCGTAGCCGGGGTGGATGGCGTCGGCCTTGGTGATCTCGGCGGCGCTGAGGATGTTGGGGATGTTGAGGTAGCTGTCGGAGGCCTTGGCCGGCCCGATGCAGACCTTCTCGTCGGCCAGGAGGGTGTGGAGGGAGTTCCGGTCGGCCTCGGAGTAGACGGCGACCGTCTTGATGCCGAGCTCCCGGGCCGATCGGATGACGCGGAGCGCGATCTCCCCGCGGTTGGCGACCAGGATCTTGGATATCATGGCTTCAGGCGGACGTCCGGATGGAGAACAGCTTCTGGCCGTATTCGACGGGCTTCCCGTTCTCGACGTAGATGGCCGTGACGACGCCGTCGGCGTCGGATTCGATCTCGTTCATCAGCTTCATGGCCTCGATGATGCAGAGGGTCTGCCCCTTCTTCACGGGCTCGCCGATCTCGACGAACGGGTCGGCGTTCGGGGCGGGGGCCCGGTAGAAGGTCCCGACCATGGGGGAGGTGACGTCCCGGACGTCCTTGTCCGCCGCCGGCGAGGGGGCGGGCTCCGGCGCGGCGGAGGCTCCGTGGGCCGGCGGATTGGCCGGCGCCGCGGCGGCCTGGTGGTAAACGGGCGCTCCGGGGACGGTCCGCCCTATTTTGATCTTGAAGCCTTCGACCTCGAGCTCGAAGAGGGACAGGTTCTTCTCCTCGAGCAGGGCGATGAGCTTCTTGATCTCCGGGTAGTCGATCTTCGAGGCCATCGCTCCCTCTCCGGGGGTCTCCGGCGGGTTGTTGAGCTTGTTCATTTTGCTGTACCGTTCCTCGGAAAAAGTAGTTCTACCTTAAACGGAAGGGGGGCAAAAGTCAAGCCAGCTGGGCGCCGGGAAGGGAGGGGCCGGTGTCCCTATTTTGGGCCGCGGACGGTGGCCGGGCGGCTTTCCCGGCCGGATTCGTCCACCGAGGTGACCCGGTAGGTGAACGCCGTGCCGCTCCTCAGCCCCCGGTCGTCGTAGCCGTTCGAGGAGGCGTCGACCTCGGCCAGGAGGCCGAAGGTCGCGTCGGGGTCGAAGGTCACCTTCCGGTAGATCTTGTACCGGAGGATGCGGGCGAGATTCTCGGGGTTGGGTTCCCATGACAGGCGGTTGATGTATTCCTTGAAGAAGATCAGGTCGTTGACCAGGCGCTCGAGCTCGACCTGGGCGGGCGGGAAGACCCCATAGGCGAAGGCGATCGTGCGGACCGTCGCGATCCCCCAGGGGATTCCGGCCGCGGCGGGCCTGAATTCGAACCAGTGGAGCTCCGTGTCCCAGCCGGTATAACAGCCGTAGTAGTCGACGCCCGCGTCCGAAACGAGCCCGGCGACCGCGACGAAGCGGTCCCCGATCCCGTCACCGTCCGGGTCCACGGCGAAGACCAGCGGGCGGCCGCTCGCGAGCTCATGCCTGATGGTCGTCAGGGTGAGCTCCGTCGAAGGGAAGGCGTCGGTGATGACGATATAGCGATCTCCGGCAATGATGAACGCCTCGATGCCGGGCCCGAGGTCGGCGTCCTTGGTCCAGCCGTAGTAATTGCCGTTAAGGCTGCGGGACGTCAGAAAATAGTCGGCCAGGCAGTTGTCGGCGTGGCGTTCCTCGGGCAGCAGCTCGGACTTGTCCGGAAGGAGGTCGGGCGGGGCGTCCAGGGGGAGGGCATAGTCGTTAAAATGCTCCTCGGACGCGATGACCAGGTTGACCTGGTCGTTCTGGACGGACGCGTCCCCGGGGAACAGGAAGGGGAACCCGTGACCGTCGTGGTAGGCGAAGACCATGCCCACGGCCGTCGGCGCACTGCCGTGCCGCTCGAGATAGGCGGGGAGCCCGACGATCGTGGCGTCCAGGAGCATGACGGGATCGAAGACCCGGCCCTTCCGGTCGATGCCGTCCGGGGGTTGGGGCCCGAGGGACGATCCTCCGGTCCGGCCCGTGACAGGCGAGGCGGCGAGGAACAGGAGGGACGCCATCCCGACGGCGAACGCGGCCCCTGACTTATGACGCATCTTGGATATTATACAACGAACACGCTGGGCTGGCGAGGCTGTCGAGACCGGAGCAACCAGTCTCGCGAGTCTCGCTTGTCTCGCCCGTCTCGCTGATATTTGACGGCTCCCGGATAATGCCCTAAGATGTTGAGGATGAACATGAAAGCGAGGGCCGCCGCCGATGTTTGACCAGCTTTCCGGCCGCCTCGAGAAGATGATGAAGTTCCTCCGGGGCGAGGGGAAGGTCACCGAAAAGAACATGGGCGAGGCCCTGAAGATGATCCGGCTGGCCTTCCTCGAGGCGGACGTCAACTACAAGGTCGTCCGGGACTTCGAGGCCCGGATCAGGGCCAAAGCCCTGGGGGAGGAGGTCCTCTCGCAGCCTGACGCCCGGCCCAGCAGGTCATCAAGATCGTCCGGGACGAGCTGACCGCCATCCTGGGCGGCGCGGACAAGCCCCTGACCTTCGCCTCGGCGCCCCCCGTCGATCTTCATGCTGGTCGGCCTCCAGGGAAGCGGCAAGACGACGACCTGCGGCAAGCTGGCCCGATGGGTCCAGGGCATCGGCAGGAACCCCCTGCTCGTCTCCTTCGACCTCAAGCGGCCGGCCGCCCAGGACCAGCTGAAGACCATCGCCGGCGTCGCTCGGACTGCCGTTCTACGAGATGACGGCCGAGCAGATGGCCAAGCCCGAGACGGGCCCTCAAGGACCTCGTCCTCTACACCCGGAACCGGGGGCTACGACCCCCTCATCGTCGATACGGCCGGCCGGCTCCACGTGGACGACGAGCTCATGGACGAGCTGAAGCTGGTCAGGGACATCCTCGACCCGGTCGAGGTCATCTACGTCGGGGACGCCATGACCGGCCAGGACGCCGTCAAGAGCGCCCAGGCCTTCGAGGAGCGGATCGGCCTCACGTCCGTCATCCTGACCAAGCTCGACGGCGACGCCCGGGGCGGGGCGGCCCTGTCCATCGTCTCGGTCACGGGGAAGCCGATCAAGTTCGTCGGCGTCGGCGAGAAGTTCGACAAGCTCGAGGTCTTCCACCCGGACCGGATGGCCTCCCGCATCCTGGGCATGGGCGACATCCTCAGCCTGATCGAGAAGGCCGAGGAGAAGGCCGATGTCGAGGAGGCCGAGGAGATGGCCCGCAAGCTCCGCAAGCAGGAGTTCACCCTCGAGGATTTCCGGAAACAGCTCGGCCAGATGAAGAAGATGGGGTCGCTTTCGAGCATCCTGGGCATGCTGCCCAACGGGCGGGATGTTCAAGGATCTCTCCAAGGTCCAGGTCGACGACCGGAAGGTCCTCCATTTCGAGGCCATCATCGACTCCATGACCCCGGCGGAGCGCGAGAACCCGAAGCTCCTCAACGGCAGCCGCCGCCTGCGGATCGCCAAGGGCAGCGGCCGCCCGGTCTTCGAGGTCAACCAGCTCCTCAAGCAGTTCGCGGAGATGCAGAAGATGATGAAGGGATCGAAGTTCAAGGACGCGATTTCGAAAATGCGCTGAGGGGGGCCGATGGAAGGTTGCGGACAGGGCACGTTCAAGCGGGATAGATCCCCCCAACCCCCTTTTTAATGAAGAGGGAAGGAGAAACACCGTGCTCATCAGGCCTTCCCCGCTCCCATGGCTCCCTCAGATCCCTATGCTCCTCCTGGTCATTATGCTTCTCATGATCCCTTCCTTGGCCGGGGCGGGAGAACGGAAACCCAAGGGCACGTTCGGGATCTTCGTGGAGAACGACGTTTTCGCCCTCAGCGACGGCGGCTATACCAACGGCGTCGATCTCGTCTGGCTTTCTCCGGCCCTCGACGCCGGCGGCGGACGCGTCCTCCGCTGGTTCGACGGGCTCAGCCGGAAGCTCGAACGGACGCCCGGGTCCTCCTCGCGGCGGTACATCTCGTTCTTCCTCGGCCAGCGGATGTACACCCCCGAGGACATCACTCGCCGGGACCTCGTCGAGGACGACCGGCCCTACGCCGGGGTCCTGTCGGCGGGATTGGGGTTCCACTTCCGGAAGGGGGACTCGATGGACAGCCTCCGGTTGGAGGCCGGCATCGTCGGGCCGCATTCCTTCGCCGGAGACATCCAGACGTTTCTCCATAGAGTGTTCGGCTGGAAAGCTCCCGAGGGCTGGGCCCATCAGCTCAAGGACGAACCGATCCTCGGCCTCGGATACGACCACCGGCAGAAGCTCCGGGCGGTTGCCGGCGCGGCGGGCCCGGCCTGGGAGCTCATCGGTCACGGGGGAGGCAACCTATCGAACCTCTTCACCGCCCTCGGAGGCGGGCTCGAGATCAGGGCGGGCTGGGACCTGCCCTCGGACCTCGGGGCCTCCCTCATCGGGCCGGCGGGCGACGCCGCGGCCTTTCTCGTGGAACCCGAACCCCCGCCGTCGGAGTCCGGCCGCGTCGGGTTTCATATTTTCGCGGCCCTCGACGTCCACCTCGTCGCCCGGGACCTCCTGCTCGACGGGAACACGTTCCGGAGCAGTCACCGTGTGGATAAGGAATTGCTCACGGCCGATCTCGCGGCGGGGCTGGCGCTCAGCTACAAGCGCTTCAAGGCCTGCCTGTCCTATACCTACCAGACCCGGCGGTTCGCAGGCCAGCACCTCAAGCCGCTCTTCGGCTCCCTCGACATCGTCATGAGATTTTAATGGTGACACAATACCAATTTCCGAATTAGCCGTTTATCCAGGGGGAAATCGGCTTGATTTACAAATTAGGAATTTGGTATTGTGTCTCCAATAATGATCATCGCCGTCATTGCCGGTTTGTTCCTCTTGGCCTGCCTCGGGCTGAGCCTTCGGCCCGCTCCGTTCGCGCCGCACGCCGCGCGGACGCCCGCCCTCAGGACGGTCCCCCTGCCCGCGGGGCTCCCCGAGCCCGTGAACAGGTTCTACCGCAAGGTCTATGGGGACGCCGTCCCCGTCATCGAATCGGTCGTCATCACCGGAAGGGCCACGATCCGCCCCGTCATGCGCATCCCTCTTCCCGCGCGCTTCGTCTTCATCCATGACGCCGGGAAAGCCTACAGGCACTACATCGAGGCCACCTTCTTCACCCTGCCGTTCCTTAGGGTGAACGAGGGGATCGTGGACGGGAAGAGCTTCTTCGAGGCCCCCTTCGGCGCGAGCCACGACGATCCCAACACGAACCAGGGCGCCAATCTCGCCCTTTGGGCGGAGGCTGCCTGGTTCCCGTCGATCTTCATCACCGATCCTCGGGTACGCTGGGAGCCCGTCGACGCCGACGCCGCCCTCCTGTTCGTTCCGTACGGAAATACGATGGAGACATTCGTCGTCAGGTTCGATCCTGAAACCGGGCTCATGGACACGATGGAAGCGATGCGGTTCCGGAATCCCGGGGACAAGGCGAAGATCCTCTGGATCACCCGGCACGAGAATGGGAAGGCCATCCCGGGCACCTCCCTGAGCGCCGTCGGCTCGGCCCTGTGGCTCGACCAGGGCAGGCCCTGGGCGACATTCAGGGTCGAGGACTTGGTCGCCAACGTGGACGTGAGCACCTATGTCCGGGGGCGGGGAAGATAGGCGTGCCGGGATGAGCGGCAAACCGATGTCCCTCCGTAGGCTGTGCGTCTTTTGCGGTTCGAGTCCGGGCGCCCGTCCGGAATACGCGGAAGCGGCGCGGGAGCTTGGCCGCGAGCTTCTCCGGCGCGGCATCGGGCTCGTCTATGGAGGGGGGCGCGTCGGCCTGATGTACGAAGTCGCCCGCGTCATGCACGAAGGGGGCGGCGAGGTCATCGGCGTCATCCCCCGGGACATGGTCGATAAGGAGCTGGCCTACACCGATATCCGGGACCTGCGCGTCGTCGAGACCATGCACGAGCGCAAGGCCCTGATGGCCGGGCTGGCCGACGGCTTCATCGCCCTTCCGGGCGGGCTGGGGACCATCGAGGAGATATTCGAGGTGCTGACCTGGGCCCAGCTCGGCATGCACCGGAAGCCCTGCGGCTTCCTCGACGCGGCCGGATACTTCGCCAAGCTCCTGGACTTCCTGGACCAGGCCGTGAGCGAGCGCTTCATCCAGCCCGAGCACCGGGCCATGATCCTCGTCGACGGGGACCCCGCGGCACTCGTGGCGAAGCTCGAAGCCTACGAGCCGCCCATTGCGGACATGGCCCGGTGGGCGCTGGACATGACGAAAACCTGAGTCTCCCCGTCCGAACGGGACCCGGCGATCGACCGGGAACATCGCTTGCGCCCTTCCCGGGATTTCCTTACAATGACGAGGTGGCTTCCACCTGCCTCGTCATGGATGAATCCTCCCACCCCGGCTCGCCCCTGGAATGGTGGTTCGTCCACGGCTACTACGAAAGCGCCGCTCTTTCGCGCCGCTATTTCATGACGACGCTCTTTCGCCACGGCGTCATGACCGGAGGCGAACAGGCGCCGGGAGAGCTTCTCGTATCTCCAATCGGACCTGGACATCGAGGGCCCGCGGCTCTCGGTGGCGTCGCGCTTCGACCGCGCCTTTCATGAAGCCCTGCTGGCCAGGGACCCGAACACTCTCACCTACAATATCGACCCGCGCATCATCCGGGCGTTTCACGACGAGCTGAAGAACGGCGGGCTGCTGTCCGACGCGTTCGAGATGACCGAAGATCCGGCCGTGCTGAGGACGAGCCCCTTCTCCGCCCGCTGGCAGGATTTCCAGCTTTCTCAGAACAAGTCCGATTTCGTCCTCCGCTTCCGTGAATCCGGGGAAAAGGCCGCCTGCCGGTTCCGGCTCTCCCCCGAAAAGCCGGGTTGCGACGTGGAGGCCTTCCGCAAACGCGGAGACGCCGACCGCGGCATGTTCTATAACGTTTATCCCCGATTGCGCCTCGAAGGCCGGCGCGGCCGCGACCCGGTCCGGGGGCTCGCCTGGATCGATCATCAGTGGGGCGACCCGGACAGCCTTATGGAGGATGCCGGCGTCAAGCGGGTCAGGGCCTGGGACTGGTTCGCCATCAATTTCGAAAACGGCGACGACTGGCTGGTCTATGTCATCAAAGACGCCCAGCGAGGAAGCCCTCTCGCCCGGATGGTCCTCGCCTTCGACGCGCACGGAGGCGTCCGGTCCTTGAGGGATTTCACCCTGGAACCGACGGAGTTTTGGGAAAGCCCGCGGACCTTCATTCGATATCCGGTCGGCTGGCGGATCAAGGTTCCCGAGATGGCCGCGGAAGTGGTTTTCCGTCCCTTCGCGGCCGACCAGGAGATTCCCGTCTACGGGATCCATAGGGCGGTATGGGAAGGCGCGGGAGACGTTTCCGCGAGTCATCGGCAGACGCCGGGTGAAGGGCACGGCCCGCGGAGAGTTCCACGGGTACGGCTATATCTTCGGCGTCCGCGATTATTTCAAGGCCCGCGTCGAGCGCGTGGACCGGAATATCGAGTCCTTCCTTCCGAAGACCTACCTCCCTTCCGGCGATCGAGCGCATGGTCGGGCCCGACGGCCGGGCGATCTCTCCCGAAACCTATACGAAGATGCTGGCCCAACCCGCCTGGGACCTTCTGTCGCGCGGCGGCAAACGCTGGCGGCCTATGTTCGCGCTCTATCTCCTCGAGGCCCTGGGCGTCGCCCCCCAGGTCTACGAGCAATTCGTCTGCGTGATGGCCGAGCTCTGCCATGCCGGAGCCCTGATCATCGACGATATCGAGGACGCTTCCGCCCTGCGCCGGGGCGAACCCTGCATCCACCTCCGCTACGGCCTGGACGTCGCCATCAGCTCCGCGAATACGCTCTACTTCCTGCCGTCGCTCCTGATCAGGGAACATCCCGGTCTCGACGATGCGCAGCGTCTCAAGATGCATGAGATCTACGTGCGTCAGATGGTCCGCGCCCACTTCGGCCAGGCCATGGACCTCTTCTGGTCGCGGAACATGAGCGAGTCCCATATCCGCGAGTGGCTGAAGGACAACGGGCCCGAATCCATTCTCGAGATGTACGCCATGAAGACCGGGGCGCCGCTCGAGGGCCTGGCGGAGATGTGCGCGGTGGTCGCCGGCGCCGAACCGTCCGTCCGCGACGCCTGCCGGGCTTTCGCGCGGTCCCTCAGCATCGGATTCCAGATCCTGGACGACATCCACGGCTATGGTCGATTCCTCCGAATGGAAGAAGGTCCGCGGCGAGGACATCGCGGAAGGGAAATGGACGCATGTCCTGTTCAAGGCCCTGAAGGCGCTTCCCCCGAAGGACCGCGACCGCCTCGCGGCCATCGTCGGCCGGAAGGAACTGCGTCAACGGAGCGAGGAGCTCGAGACCGCCATCGATCTCGTGAAACGGTCGGGAGCCCTGACCGCCTGCCGCGACGAAGCGCTCGCGATGGTCGATAAGAGCTGGAAAGAGGTCCGCCCCTATCTCAGGCCCTCGGAAGCGAGAGTCATGCTCACCCTGCTCTATAAGGACTTGATGGATCTGAAATTCGATTGACGGGCTTGTCCGGAGCCGCGTAAAAATCGCCTTCGATATCACGGCCTTGGCGGATGGCGGCCGCGACGTCGGCCGTCATCGACCTCATCAGCAGAAGAAGCGGGCTCGGGTCCCGCGGCGAGGTCCGGCGGACCGCTTCTTCGCACTGCCGGAAGAACTTCCAGATCTCTTCCTCCGGATCGGCGGCCACGGTCATGTAGGTCGACCGGCCCCGGGCCCGGTCGCGAACGACGTCCGAAGCGTCATCCGAGCGCCAGGAACCAGACAAAAAATGGCCGCAGGGCTTCGGCAAGCTCAGGGGGGACCTCGGACAGAAGGGCCGTCGAGTACGATTCTCCGGTTCAGCTCCGCTTTCCCCTCGAGGAGGACGGCGGCTTCCTCGGGCTTGAAAGGCCGGCTGTAGAATTCCATGGACTTTTGCCAGATCTGGAACATCTTCTCAAATCGGCCTTTCCGTTTGGCCAAGGTCGTTGGTCAGGGCGGTCAGGTGGCCCAGAAGCCTGAACCGCGGCTCGGGGGGATCGGCGGATCTCAAGCTGCGATAGAGGATTTCCTGCGGGACCTCGTCGACAAGATCGTTCCACTCCCGGTGGACGAAAGTCAGCAGGATCAAGAGACGGACGTCGTCCTCGTCCGGGAGAGATTCCGTACGCGGCGAGAAGACGCATCCAGATCTCGAGACTGATCCAGGCGAACGGCACGAAACGCGGGTATAGAGACGATCTCCGCCTGCCCGAGGCGGCGCATACCGATTCCGGAACGCTCTCGGCGAATACGGCATCGCACGTTTTCAACGAACGGATCAGGCTGAGCCGGCTGGACCGGTTCCTCAGCAGGTCGACGGATTCGGGCGTCCGGCCCTTGCTGTTCCCGGAGCGCTGTTTCCGGAGAAAGGCGCGGCCGTCCGGGCTCAAAGACGCGTAGGCCAGGGCGAAATCGACCAGACACAAAAAAACCGGGCATCCTTCCCAGGGGCATCTCATTCTCATTGACATGCTCACTGATCGCTGTCAAGTCCGATAATATCACTCTTCAAAGCTCTTCGCGAGAATATCAAGCCGGAGATTTAGGGAGATTCGGAGATTCCATTCGAAAAAGGAGGGGCAATGAAGAAGATCGCGCTGATGGGATTGGTGTTATTGACATCGATCTGTCTGTTCGCCGGGACCCAGGACACTTATGTTCTCAAGGTCAAAGTCCAGGTCGCCAACGTCCGTTCCGAGCCCGACCTGAACGCTCCGGTGATCGGTCAGGTGAAGATGGGAGAGCTTTTCGAGGCCACGAACAGGATCGAATCGTTTTTCGAGATCACCATCACCGATAAGGCGGGAAATACGGTCACGGGCTATATCCATTCCGGAGTGGTGAACGTCATCAGCGGCGGAGAGCCCACCGAGGAGACGAAGCCCGCCGTTCGCCAGGAACGGAAGCCGGTCGCCGAGGAACAATCCCAGGTCCCCACTTACGTTGGGGACGACCGCCCCAAGAGGCTGATCCTCCGGGTGGGGATGACCATGTCCAACGTCTCCTTGTCCGAGGCGATTGCCCGCCGGATTCACCAAGTCGTCCCGCATGGGATTCGGGGCCGGCATCGGATACGAATTCGGCGGCCCCAATTTCTGCATCGAAGTCGGCGCCATTTACGTGCCGGGGGGCTTCAAGATCAAAGGGACGTTCGAGGATAAGCCGGTAAAGGTCTCCGTCGCCGGGGCCGGGATCGGAGCCTCCATCCTGGCCAAGTTCAAGTTCATGCCCGGCTCGACCCCTTATGTCTTCGGCGGCGCGGACGCCGGCTATCTCCTCAGCCAGAAGACCACCGTCGTGGCGGCCGGGGAGACTCAATCGAGCACCGATATGGAGGGGATCAACCGGATCGCTTACGGCCTGGATTTCGGAGCGGGATACGAGCTCCACATGCAAGGGATGGTTCTTCTCGTCGAGGCCAAGTACTATCTCGGTCTTTCCAATCAGATCAAGGACCCGGAAGAGGGCGCTTACATCAAGCCCAACGGGATCACGATCGGAGTCGGGATCAAGCTTTAAAAGATCGCCGATAACGGAGTTCTTCGATCGGGACCTAGCGCGGGGGACGCTTGTATTCCTCCATGGTCTTCAAGTATCCCGCGCGATCCTCGTCGGACTAGGCCAGCGCTTAGGCCAGCTCGAGGTCTCGGAGACGGTTCCGACCATCCTTAGACACGACAACCCGGGACAAATAGGTTAGAATCACCGCCGGCCCCTTAGTTCGACCAGGAGGACGCGATATGAATTCAAAGCAGAGATCCCGGTTCCGCGCCGGGAGGGCGCCCGCGGCCCTCATTCTCGGGCTGGTCCTGGCGTCCCAGCTTGACGCCGCGGCCTTGCCCAAGGCCAAGCCCGCCGAAGTCGGGATGTCCGCCGAGCGCCTCGCGCGCCTCGGCCGCGCGATGCAGACGTATGTGGATGACGACAGGACCAAGGGCGTCGTCGTGCTCCTCATGCGGAACGGCAAGGTCGTCTATCACGAGGCGTTCGGCAAGCTCGATCCGGAGAAGGGCACGCCCATGCCTCCCGACGCCATCTTCCGCATCGCTTCCCAGACGAAGGCGATAACAACCGCCGCCGTTATGACGCTCTTCGAGGAGGGCCGGTTCCTCCTCGACAGCCCCATCTCGAAGTTCATCCCCGAGCTCGCCGGCGCCCGGGTGGCCGTCCCGGCCGCGGAAAAGGGGGCGAAGGGGTATGCGACGGTCCCGGTGAAGAGGCCCATCACCATCCGCGACCTCCTAACCCATACCGCCGGGATCTCCTACGGCGAAGGGCCGGCCGAGGAGGAGTACCTGAAGGCGGGCGTTCATGGCTGGAACCTGTCGGCCAAGGACATCACCATCGACGAGTACATCAAGAAGCTCACCGCCCTCCCGTTCGACGCTCAACCGGGAGAGCAATGGGTCTACGGCTACAACACCGACATCCTCGGCCTTCTGATCGAGCGCGTCTCGGGAACGAGCCTGGACGATTACATCCGGAGGACGATCACCGGGCCTCTCGGCATGACCGACACGCACTTCTTCCTGCCGGAGGCGAAGATCGGGCGCTTCACGCCGGTTTACGGGGCCGGCGAGGACGGCACGCTCAAGCTTGTCGAGGCCGCGGCGGACAACCCTTACGTCAACGGGCCCCGGAAGTGCTTTGGCGGAGGGGCGGGGCTCCTCGCTTCGGCCGATAACTATGCCCGGTTCCTCCAGATGCTCCTCAACGGAGGCGAATTGGGCGGCGTCCGGATCCTCGGCCCGAAAACCGTCGAGCTGATGACCGCCGACCATGTCGGGAATCTCTACGAGGGCGGTTCGGAAGGCTTCGGCTTGGGATTCACCGTGACGACGAGGCTCGGCCGCAACGGGTTGCCCGGCACGCCGGGGACATACGGCTGGGGCGGGGCCTATCTGACGGGCTATTGGGTCGATCCCGTCGAGAAGCTCGTCGGCGTCTTCATGACCCAGTTGCTGCCGTCGGGCGGGATCGATATCAAGAACAAGTTCAAAGCGATGGCCTATCAGTCCATCGTCGAAACCTACGAGCGCTGACCCGGCTCAGGTCGCGGGCAGGTACTTCTTCGGGAAGCGGGCGAGGACCGTGTAGTTGGGGTCGACGGCCTGGGAGACCTGGGCTTTCCCGACCTGGGAAAGCAATTGATAGGCGTCCATCATGTCGAAGCCGTAATCCGCGACGAGCCAATCGACCATCCCCTTGTGGGCGATGCGAAAAGCGTCCTCGAGGGGCCGGTAACAGCCCATGGTCATGATCTCCGTGTCGCTCTCGATGCGCGGCCAGGAGATCGACTTGCCCTTGATGACGTCCACCTGCAGGCGGACGTTCAGGGCCGCCTCGACGGCGGTGCTGATGATCTCGCCGTCGCCCTGGACCAGATGCCCGTCGCCGAAATAGAGAAGCGCGCCCTTCTCGTTGACCGGGAGGTAGACCGTGTTGCCTTCGCAGACCTCCGGGCAGTCCATGTTCCCCCCGTAGGCCTCCGGCGTCACGGACCATCGGACCTCGCCCCTCGCCGGGGCCACGCCCAGACAGCCCAGGAACGGCCGCATCGGGATGTCCGCGGTCTGGGTCCCCTTCAGGGCCCTGAACTTCACGGTCCCCTTCGCCTTGTCCACGTCGTACCACCAGACCCTTTCCGGGAGCGCCTCGTGGAGCATGGCCGTGTAGTCCGTCGCGGTCAGGGCGCCGAAGAACGGGAACGAACTGCTGATGCCGTAGGGGAGCGCCGGCTCGAGCTTCAGGATGCGGACGGAGAGGACGTCGCCCGGCTCCGCGCCCTCGATGAAGAACGGGCCCGTCTGCGGGTTGTCGTGATTCGCCGGGATGATCTTCGAAGGGATGTCGGCCGGGCTCTTGACCAGGCCGTCATAACAGTCCTCGGTCCACGATTCGATGATAGTCCCGGGCTTGACGCTCAGGACCGGCGCATGGCCCCCGAACGTGTACTTCAGCTCGTCGTGCTTCGGGATGTACCGCACGGTCTGCGCCCCGAGCGCAACCGCGGGGATTACGGCCATGAGCAAGACGGCCATGGACAAGATATTGAACGAGGTTGCTTCGCATGGGTCCCTCCTTCAGGCGACCTTTTTCCCGTTCTTGGTCTTAACCCTTTCGGCGATGACGTAGAACGCGGGAACGACGACCAGGCTCAGGGCCGTGGACAGGACCAGCCCGCCGATGACCGCGATGGCCATCGGGCGTCCGGATCTCCGAGCCCGGAGCCGAGCCCCAGGGCCGGCGGGATGGCCGCCATCAGCGTCGCCATGGCCGTCATCAGGATGGGCCGCAGCCGGATGGGCCCGGCCTTCTCCATCGCTTCCCTCGGGCTGAATCCCTGGGCCTTGAAGGCGTTGGCGTAGTCCACGAGGATGATCGAGTTCTTCTTGACGATCCCCATCAGGAGCAGGAGGCCGATCATGCTGAAGATGTTCAGGCTCTGGCCGGTGAGGACCAGGGCGAAGGCGGCCCCGGCGACCGAGAGCGGCAGGATGGTGATGATCGTGACCGGGTCCATGAAGGAGTTGAACTGCGAGGCCAGGATCATGTAGGCGATGGCGATCCCCAGGAACAGGGCGAAGAGCAGGCTGCTCATCGACTCCCGGAAGGCGACGCTCGCGCCGCCGAGGACGATGCGGTAGCCGACCGGCGAGCTCCCGGCCCAGCCCCTCGACGTAGCTGAGGGCCTCGTTCTGGGAGTGCCCGGGGGCGACGTTGGCGTAGATGGTGATGGCCCGCTCCCGGTCGCGGCGGGTGATGGCCTGGAGCGCCGGCTGCTCCTTCGTACGTCACGAGGGAGGACAGCGGGCACGAGATCGCCCGCCGCGCGTCCGCACCTGCAGCCGGGCGATGTCCTCGGGCCGCGATCCGCTGGGCGGCCAGGAGCTTGAGGCGGACGTCGATGCGCCGGCCGCCCGTGCTGTATTTGCCGACCCGGACGCCGCCGACCAGGGCGTTGAGCGTCGTGGCCACGTCGTCGATCGAGACGCCGAATCGGCGGCCATGGCCCGGTCGGGGTCGACCCGCAGCTCGGGCATGCCCGAGCTGGTAGTCGGTGTCGAGGTCGACGACCAGGCCGCTCTCGCGAAGCTTCGCCCATGACCCGTTGGCTCTGCCGCGACGAGCTGGTCCCAGTTCGAGCCGCGGACCGAGAACTCGACCGGGAAGCCGCGCTGGGCGGTGAAGCCCTGCTGGGAGAGGTCCTGGATGACCGCCCGGAGCCCCGGGATGGCGTTGAGCTCCCGGCGCAGGACGGCCGACGAACTCGGCCTGGCTGAGCTTTCGCTGCTTGCGCGGGACGAGGGTGACGAACAGATTGCCCTGGTTGACCCCGCCGCCGAATCCGCCGACGACGCCGAAGAGCTGGGTCGACCTCGGGCCGGCTGGCGACGATGTCCTCGGCCTTCTGGATGAGCTTGTCGGTCTCCGTCGAGGTCGGAGCCGACCGCGGTCTGCAGGCGGATCGAAAGCCGGCTCTGGTCCTGGGAGGGGACGAACTCGGCGGGCATCGGTCATGAAGACGCAGGAGCGCGCCGCGAACAGGACGAGCGCCCCGACGAGGATCAGGCCCGGGCGTCTTGAGGCTCGCGGCGCAGGACGCGCGCGTAGACCCTCTCGAGCCAGCGGAAGCCGTCGGTCGACGACGCGGCCCGACGCGGCTCCGGCCCTCCCGCGTCGTCTTCAGGAACTGCGAGCAGCGGGCCGGGGCCAGGGTGATCGCCTCGACGTAGGAGAGGAGCACGGCCAGGCAGAGGGTGACGCCGAACTGGAGGAAGAACCGGCCGATGATGCCCTTGATGAAGACGACGGGGATGAAGATGGCGACGACGGCCAGCGTCGCGGCCAGGGCGGCGAAGGCGATCTCGTGCGTCCCCTCGCGGGCGGCGGCGACGAGGCCCTTGCCGCCCTCCGCGTGGCGGAAGATGTTCTCCATGACCATGATCGCGTCGTCGACGACGATGCCCACGGCCAGGGCCAGGCCGAGCAGGGTGAAGGTGTTGAAGGTGAAGCCGAGGAAATAGATGATGGCGATCGTCCCGAGCAGCGACATCGGGATGGCCAGGATGACGTTGAGCGTGCTCGAGAGCGAGCCGAGGAACATCCAGCAGACGAGGGCGGTCAGGAGGACGGAGAGGATGAGCTCGAGCTCGATCTCGTGGACCGACTCCTCGATGAACTGCGTCGAGTCGAAGATCGATGCCGACGATCATCCCCTCGGGCAGGGTCTTCTGGATATTCGGCCATGGCCGCCTTGGCACGCCTTGGCCACGGCGACGGCGTTGGCGCCGCGCTGCTTCTTGATGCCGATGCCCTGGGCCGGCACGCCGTTGACGCGGGCCAGCCGCCGGACGTCCTCGAAGCCGTCCTCGACGAGGGCGACGTCGCTGAGGTAGACGGGGCTCCCGCCGATCTCGCGGACGACGATGTGCCGGAGCGTCTCGAGGTCGAGCGGCCTCGCCGAGGACGCGGACGTTGACCTCGCGGCCGCGGCGTCTCGAGGCGCCCGGCCGGGAGCTCGACGTGCTCGCGCTGGAGGGCCGGGATGACGTCGGTGACGGTCAGGCCCTTCTCGTCGAGCTGGGCGGCGTCGAGCCAGATCCGGACGTTGCGGTCCAGGACGCCCATCATCGTGATCTCGCCGACGCCCGGGATGGTCTGGAGCTTCTCCTTCAGGCCGTAGCGGACGTAGTCGCTGAGGACGCGCGGGCGGGAACGGGCCGCCGAGGGAGACCATCATGATCGGCTGGTCCTCGGGGTTGGTCTTGGAGATGACCGGCGGGTCGATGTCGCGGGGCAGGCGGCGCTGCGGCCTGGGAGACCTTGGTCTGGACGTCCTGGAGGGCGAGGTCGACGTTCCGCGAGAGGTCGAGCTCGACGGTGATCGTTGGCCGAGCCCTTGCGCGAGCTCGAGGTGATCGTCCGGAGCCCTCGACCTGGACCAGGGCCTCCTCGAGCGGCTCGACGACGTCGTTCTCGACGACCTCGGGGGCCGCGCCCTCCCAGGCGACGGAGACCGAGATGGTCGGGAAGTCGACGTCGGGGAACTGGCTGATGCCGATGCGCGTGGCCGCCACGAGGCCGAAGACGATCGGTCGCCGCCATGAGCATCCAGGCCAGGACCGGCTTCTTGACGCAGACTTCGGTGAGGTTCATGGCTGGTCTCCCGGGCGCTCCGGCCTAGTCCTTCCCGGGCACCGGCCGGTCGGGGGCGGGCGCGACCGCGGTCGCCGCGGAGGTCTCTTGACAGGCGCGCCGTCGCGCAGGGCCTCGGCGCCGCGGACGACGAGGCGCTCGCCGGGCTTGAGACCCGCTGAGGACCTCGACCTGGCCGTCGGCGGTCCGCATGCCGAGCTGGAGGATGCGCTCCGCCGCCGTATCGTTCTCGACGACGTAGGCGATGAAGCCGCGCTCGCTCGGCCGGATGGCCGTCTGCGGGATGACCGGGGCCGTGCGCTCGCTGCTGACCGGGACCGTGATCTCGGCGAAGGCTCCGGGCCGCAGGGCCTCGTTCCGGTGTCCTCGACCTCGGCGGTGACCGCCACCATCCGCGTGGCGTCGTCGGCGGACTCGGCGACGTGGACGATCTTCGCCGCGAACTGCGCCTCCGAGTTCCGGACCCGGAAATCGGCCTTCATGCCCGGGCCGGAGCCGGGCGGCGTCGCGCTCGGGGACCTTGAACCGGAGGAGCAGGGGATCGCGCCGGACGAGCGTCGCCAGGACGGTTCCGGTCTGGACGTACTGCTCCGGTCTGGACCGTCCGGGTCTGGAGGATCCCGGCGAACGGCGCCCGGACGTAGGCGTCGTGGAGGTTGAGCTTGGCCTGGTTGAGGGCGGCCTTCGTCTGGGCCACGTCGGACTTGGCCACGGCCACCCGGGTCCGCCAGGTCTCGACTTCTTCGCCGGGGATGAGGCCCGGGTTCTGTTCGGTGACGGTCTCGCGGCGCTTGAGGCCGGCCTCGGCGTCGGCCAGCGAGGCGACGGCCTTCTCGTAGAAGGCCTGGGCGGACTCGACGGCCAGGCGTGTAGCGCTCGGGCTCGATCTCGACGAGGACCTGATCGACCCGGGCGAGGTTCCCTTCCGCGAAGAGGACGCGGTCGACGACGCCCGACACGCGGGCCGTGACCTGGACCTTCTCGAAGGCGTCGACCGAGCCGACGGCGTTGACGGTGTAGACGAGCGACCGGAGCGCGACGGGCTGGGTTTCGACCGGGAACATGATCTTGGACCTGTCGAAGGCGGCTTCTGGCGCCTCCGCTTGGCCGCCCGCGGGGCCCTTCTTGCAGGACGCGGCGGGAAGGGCGAGGGCGACCGCGACGATGACGGGTACGATGATCTTCTTCGTGTTCACAGCGTTGGCTCCTTGCCGAACGGATCGAGTCCCAGTGCGGCTTCGAGATTCAGAAAGGCGATCCCCACTCCGTAGCGTTCCCGGACGAGCTCGACCTCGGCCTCGAACAGGCTGACGTTGGCGTCGGCGGCCTCGAGGGCCGTGCTGAGGCCCTGCCGGTAGAGCTCGGCCGTTTCGACGGCGTTCTTCCCGGCGACCTCGCGCGCAACCTCGGCCTGCTTCAGGGTGGCCCGTTGGTTCTCCAGAGAGACCAGGGCGTCCCGGACGTCGAGCTCGACCTTGCGCATGGTCGCCTTGACGTCGAGGTCGGCCAGAACGGCCAGGGCCTTACGCTCTTTATAGTCGGCATTGCGGCTGAACCCGTCGAAAACGGCCCAGGTCAGGGTCAGGCCCAGGTTCCAGTTCGTCGGGCGCCCGGTCAGGCCCGTTTCGTTCGTGTAGCTGTACTGGCCGTTGAAGCTCAGGGAGGGAAGCCAGCGGAGCATCGGCTCGATCATCAGGGCGCGTTGGCCCTTGGCATAGAAACGCAGGGAGCCCAGGTCGAGCCGGCGGTCCTGGGCCTCGACGATCATCCGTTCGACGTCTTGCGGCCCCTCCTCGGCTTCGCGGAGCAGGAACTCGGGGATGATGAGCTTCTTCCGGGCGGATTCCATGTCGGCGAGGAGGAAGCCCAGCTCGAGATAGGTCGTCTCGACCTGTCCCTTGACCTGGATGACCCCCATCTCCGCCGTGGCGTACTCGAGCTCGGCCCGGGTCACGTCGTTGACCGAGACCAGCCCGGCCGCGTAGCGGGCCTTCGCGGCCTCGAGGGATTGACGGGCGTATTCGAAGCGGTTCCGGGACGCCTCGAGGACCTGGTCCGTGCCCAGGGTGGCCAGGAACGCGTTCCCGACCTCGAAGGACAGCTGCCTCCGGCTCTCGGCCGAGGCGAAACGCTGGGCGTTCCGCTCGGAATTCGCCTGGAGGAGGGCCGGCAGGCTCCTGGCGTCGAACAGGGTCATGTTGACTTGGGCCACGCCGGCCAGGGCGTTGTAGCTCTGGATGACGATATCGGTGTCCCCGACCGTCCTTTTGACTTCGTAGGGGCGGCGGGTGTAGGTGCCCGTGGTGGTCAGCGTCGGCATGAAATACGACCGGGCCTTCATGGCGCGGGCCTCGGCCGCCCTGATCTCGGCGTCCGCGGACAGCGCCCGTTCGTTCCGGGTGAGCGCCAGCCGGACGGCCGTTTCAAGGGTCAGGCCGGCGTCCTCGGCGTGAGCGATCGAGGGGGCCAGGGCCAAAAGAACGCCGACGACGGCCACGGCCGGACGGCGGCTCAACCGCGATAGGATGTCTTTGTTCATCTTAAAGGCTCGTTTCTGTCCGGATATAGCTATCCATAATATTTGAGACGTCATATCTTGTCAAAACTTCCAGGCGGCGGAAAAATAGCCGAAGACCGCCGCGGCTCCCCTCTAGCCGCGGAACAGGAGGGAGACAATGACCTGGGCGATGAGGATCTTCATGACCATGGCGGCCGGGTAGACCGTCGCGTACCAGATGTTCGGCTGGTCGCCGCCGGACTGCTGGTTGGCGTAGGCCAGGCAGGCCGGCTGGGTCTGGAGCCCGGACATCATGCCCATCGCCGCGGGCATCGGGAGCTTGAAGGACTTGACCGCCACGAGGAGGGCGAGGACCGTCGCGGCGGACGTCACGACGGCGCCGGCGGCGAGGATCGTCAGCCCGCCGCCCTTGATCGTCGTGATGAAGCTGTAGCCGGCCCGAGTGCCGATCCCCGCCAGGAAGAAGACGAGCCCGGTCTGCCGGAGGACGAGGTTGGCGCTCGTCGGCACGACCCAGCGGATGGGCCCAGTCCGCTGGAGCCGGCCGAGGACGAGGGCCACGACGAGCGGCCCCCCGGCGAAGCCGAGCTTGAACTTCAACCCTCCCGGCAGGGGGATGGGGACGAGCCCCACGAACACGCCGAGGACGATGCCGAGCGAAAGCGAAAGGAAGTCGGTCTCGGCGATGGACTGAAGGGAGTCCCCGAAGAAGCGGGTGACCTCGGCCAGCCGTCTCCCGGAAGGCCACGACCCGGATGCGGTCGCCGAGCTCGAGGACCATGCCTGACGTGGGGACGAACTCGACGTCCCCGCGGCGGAGCCGGGTGATGGTGGCGTTGAACCGCTCCTCGAGGCGAAGGTCCCGGACCGTCTTCCCGACGGCTTCCCGGCTCGAGACGAACAGGCGCCGGGACGTGATGGCCCCGATCTCTTCCGCCAGGTTCCTCGGCGAGACCTCGCCGAACAGGACGAGGGCCTGGTCGAGCGCGGCGGACGTGCCGACGGCGACGACGAGATCGCCGCGGGCGAGGACGGCGTCCGGCCGGACGACGTCCACTTTATCAGCCTTCATGATGCGGCTCAGGGAAAAGGTCCGCCTGGGGACCAGGGCCAGGGCCTCGTTGAAGGTCTTCCCGATGACGGCCGGATTCGTAACCTGATAGGTTCGGCTGAAGATGGCTCCGGCCGCTTTCCCCGAGTCGCCTTCGGGCCCTTCCTGCCGGAGGTCGGTCTTGAAGATCTTCGAGAACAGGAAGAACCAGAGGATGACGCCCAGGACGCCGAAGGGATAGGCCAGGCTGTAGGCCACGACGGGCGACGCGGCGTTCGCGGCCTGGGCCGCGGCCGGGAGGCTCCCCGACAGCCCCTTGACGGTCTCGACCGTCGCCGCGAGCGCCGGGGTGTTCGTGAAGGAGCCGCAGAACAGTCCGGCCGCCGTGGCCGCGGAGAACCCGAAGAGACGGGCGAGGAGCGCGGTCAGGCCGCCTCCGGCGGCGAGGATCGCCACGGTCGCCAGGTTTATCCGAAGGCCGCGCTTGTTGAAGGACGCGAAGAAGCCGGGGCCGGAGTGGAGGCCGACGGCGTAGACGAAAAGCACGAGACCGAGGATGTGGATGTGCTCGGGAAGGGCGAGGCGCGGGTCGAGGGCGCCGACGGCGATGCCGACGAAGAGCACGGCCACGACACCGAGCTTGAAGCCGGCGATCTTGACGCTCCCGACAAGATAGCCGAGGCCGATCACGGTGAAGAGCAGGAGGAGCGGGTTCCCCGCGAGCAGGTCGATCATCGGGCGCACGACCTCCTCATTTTAGGCCTTTTCTCATATAAAGGAAGGCCTTCGTTCGGTCCGGCAGGAGGAACGATTTCCACAGACGGAAGGGGAGCCCGGTCGGGGTTTGGTCCTTCAGCGATTCCTTGATCCAGTCCCGGAAAGCCGCCCGCTCCTTCAGGGTGTGCCGCACGGCGAGGGGGCCCGCCTTGGTGATCAGAACGTCATACCCCTCGAGCGCCTCGATCGATCCCGGGGCCGTTCCGACGGGGTCGATGACGAAGGGCCGGTTCTCGATATGGGCGGTGAACCTGAAGGTGCTGAAGTTGAAATAGGCGAGGTCGGGAAGGAACGCGATGCGGAGCGGCCGGTCGGGCCAACGGTCGGCCACCGATTTCAGGATCTCCCCGGCCTTCCAATCCTCGCTCCGGGGAGGACGGGCATAGGCGTTCTTCAGGCCCGCCGGGCTTCCGAAGGACAAGGCGAAGAACTGGACGGTCCCGACGAGGGCGAGGAGCCCCCAGGCGGCCCGCTTTACCGTCCGGGGCCTCAGGGCGTCGAGGCCCGCTGCCGCCAGGATGAGCGGCGCCGCGAGAAGCGGAGCGATGTACCGGCCGTCCTTGTTCGGAAGGACGAGGAAGACGAGGAAGGCGGGCAGGGCCCAGGCCAGGAGAAAGGCCAGGGCTCCGGCCTTTTTCCGGGCGAGAGGGATGAAGGCCGCCAGGCCCAGGAGCACGAAGATCCCGAGGGGCCGCGAGACGAGGTGCCCCGCGAGGGCCCTCCAATACCAGCGGAACGAGAGGCCCAAAGCGGAAGGGTCGCCCTCGCGCAACGCGTCCGAGGAAAGGGAATGGGCGGCGCCCGACGCGATGCTCGCCGAGTTGGCCGCGTACCAGGGCAGGGCGACGATCAGAGCCACGAAGAAGACTATCGCCAGAGAGGCCAGGACCTTCCCGGCGGGCGGACGGCGCCGTTTGATCTCTCCCGCGAACACGACCAGGAACGATCCGGCCACGAAGACGATCGCCGTCCACTTGATCAGGACTGACAGGCCGAGCGCCAGGCCGAGGGCCCAGCTCTTTTTCCGGTCGGTTCCGGCCCGGGTCTCGAGGATCGCGTATTGGGTCAGCGCGACCATGGCGATGACGGGAAGGTCCAGGAGGATCTCGCGGGAAAGGCCGTAAACGACCGGGCAGAGCGCGATGAGGACCGCCGCCCCGGTCCCGACGGCGGGAGAGAACAGGCGGTCGCCGATCTTGATGACCGCAAAGACGAGGACCAGGAGGAAAACGATCTCCGAAAGGGCGAGAACCGCGGTGGAGAACCCGAACAGGAAGCTCCAGGGGACCGTGCTGACATAAAAGAACGGCGGGTAATACGAGGAGACCGTGAGGAGCTTGGTCAGCGAGAGCCTCATGGGCTCGCCGAACAGCCGAAAATAGGTCAGGCAATGATCGGCGTGGGCGGCCTGGTCCCACGCCGGGGGCAGGGTGTCGCGGCCGAGCCAGACGAGGTTGTTGATGAGATAGAAGAGCCCGATGCCCCCGACGAGGACGGCCGTCCGCCGCCTTTCGTAGAACGCACCTATCCTCGCGAATATCGTCATGGTGTTACAGGATCCCCGGCCGGATGAACGGCCTCCCGCCCTTTATAACAGAACCCGGTTCCCCGGTCAATCCGGGCGTGGGCGCGCCGCTCAGAGGCTCCGGAACACGACTATCAGGGCGAGGCTTGAGGCCAGGGCGAGCGACGGCGCCAGGATCCGGGACTCGAAGAGCTTCGTTCTCTCTCCGAACCTCATCCCGATCGGTACGGTGAGGAGCGACAGGGCCAGCGCGATGGGCCCGTAATACCAGGCGAGGGGGATGGATGTGCCCGCGGCCAGGCAGGCCGGCGACCCGGTGAAGGCGCCGACGAGCGGGAAGCCCGCGACGGCGAGGAACGCCCCCGCGCCGCCCATCAGGACCCGGCCGGACGTCCGCTCGCCCCGGCTTCGGCCGACGCAAACCGCCGCGACGAGAAAGGCTGCCCCCTCCAGGACGAATGCGAACGCCGGGTTCGCGACCGCCCCGGAGCCGACGGGAAGCCCGAGGAGAAGGGCGTCGAACATCTTGAACAGGACGGCGATCCCGACCAGGAGGGCCACATCGAGGGCCTTCTTCGAGGTCGCCCAGGCCGCCGCGATGAAGAACAGCGCCACTCCGGTCATCAGCGACCCCGAGATCGATCTTGCGCAGGCCTGCAATCCCGCCCCCAGGGCGCACTCGGCGAGGCCCCAGACCGCCCCCAGGGCGATGATCGTCCCCGTTCTCTTCACGATCGTTCCTTCGTTCATGCTCGATTCCTTTCCGTTCATTTCGCCGCCGCTCCCGCGAGCGCCGCTTTCACCCTTGCCGGGGTCATCGGAAGCCGGACGAGCCGGGCCCCCGTCGCGTCGAACACCGCGTTGGCCAGGACCGCCCCCATATTGATGATGGCGGGCTCCCCGCCGCCCGAAGCCGGGAGGGCGTCGTTCGCGACGATGATCGCCTCGATCTTCGGGAGCCACGAAAAGCGCGGGATCTCGTAGGTGTCGAAGTTCAGGTCGCGGACATCGCCCCCCTTGAAATGGACCTCCTCGGTCAGGGCGTATCCGAGGCCCATGGTCACGCATCCTTCGATCTGGATCCGCGCCCCCTCGGGATTGATGCACTGGCCCATGTCCTGGGCGCAGACGACCCTCTTGACCTGGATGTGCCCGGTTTTTTTATCGACGTCGACCTCGGCGGCGGTGGCGACATACGTCCCCAGGTAATCCGAGCAGACGACGGCGACGCCGCGGCCGCTCGGGGCGGCCCCCGGCTTCCAGCCGAATCCGTCCGCGGCGGCGCGGAGGACCCGCTTCATCCGCTCGTCGGCCAGGTTCCTCAGCCGGAATTCGAGCGGGTCCACTCCCGCTTTGGCGGCCATGACGTCTATCTGGCACTCGCGGGCGAAGACGTTGGTGTTGGAGCCCGGCGCCCGCCAGGCCCCGACCGCGAAGGGATGGGCGTCGGCCCCGCCGCCCCATTGCCCCCTCGAAACGGTCCGGTGGTGGGGGATGTCGTAGAACTGGGCCGAGCTCCGGTCTCCCGCGAAAAGGACCTCGAAATCCCAGAGAACGATCTTGCCGCCCCCGTCCATGCCCGACCTGATCCTGACGACGGCGGCCGGGCGGAAGGAGTCGTTGAAGAATTCGCCGGCCCGGTCCCAGGCCACCTGGACCGGCTTCCCGGCGAGCTTCGACAGCCGGACGGCCTGGACCGCCTGGATGTTCCGGGTCTTGCCGCCGAATCCGCCGCCGACGAACGGCGTGATGACCCGGACGTTCGCGGGCGGGACGCCGAGCGTTTGGGCGACTTCGTCCTTGAGCCGGAATGGCGCCTGGGTCGATGCCCAGACCGTGGCCCGGTCCCCTTCGACGCTCGCCAGGGCGGTATGGGGTTCAATAGGCGCGTGCGCGACGTAGCCGTTCAGCCAGCTTTCGTCGAACATCTCGGCCGCGAGGGCTTCGCCCTTCTTGAGGTCCCCGCCCTCCGCCACGACGCGGGCCTCCGGCGCCACGGAGCGCAGGTGCTCGAAGATGTTCTCGTCGTCAAGCTTCGCTTCGGGCATGTCGTATTCGGCCTTGACGAGGGCTAATGCCGCTTCGGCCGCGTCCGGAAGCTCATGAAGGGCGGCGACGAGGTCGCCGTCCCGAAGGATCCTGATCCCCTCGAGCTTTTCCGCCGCCGTCGTGTCCAGGGCTCTTCAGCTTCGCGCCGTGGGCCGGAGGCCTGAGGACCTTGGCATAGAGCATCCCCGGCAGGCGGATATCGCCGGCGAACAGGGCCTTTCCCGTGACCTTGTCGCGGGCATCCCTGTGGAGGAAGGGCTTTCCCATGACCTTCCACTCTCCCACCGGCTTGGGCGAGGGCTTGGGCGTGATATGGCGTTCGATGCGCTTACCCGCCGCGAGCTCGGCGTAAGAGACCTTCACGGCCGGACGGGAGGCGTCATGGACGATCCCGTCGCGGACCGCGAGCCGGTCTTTCGGAACTCCCAGCTTTTCGGAGGCGAGCTCCAGCAGGACACTCCGGGCCTCCGCCGCGGCCGCCCGCAGGGCCGGCCCGAAATACCGAGTGGTCTGCGAGCCGAACGTCCCCATGTCCCACGGGCAGACGTCCGTATCTCCCATGACCATGTCCACGGAATCGACCGGGACGTCCAGCTCGTCGGCGATCATCTGAGGGAGGGACGTGATCGCGCCCTGGCCCATCTCGATCTTTCCCGTGTAGCCGGTGACCCGGCCGTCCTCCCCGACGCGGAGGTAGGCATTGAAGTCCTCGGGATAGCTCGGCCCCTGCCTTCGGGCCTCCTGGAGGCCGGAGAGGTCGTCGAGCGAGACGGCGACGATCACGCCGCCTCCGGCTATCTTCAGGAAATCCCGGCGGGCCAGCCCTCCCGGTCGCGAATATTCGTCGAGCCTGTCATTCTTCATGGCCGGCTCCTTTTCGGGGCGGCGGCCGCGTCCGCGACCGCCATGACGATGCGTTGATGGGCGCCGCAGCGGCACAGGTTCCCTTCGAGGGCATCCAGGATATCGCGTTCCGTCGGCTTCGGGTTCTTCAGGAGAAGCCCGTGGGCGACGATGAGCATTCCCGGCGTGCAATAGCCGCATTGAAGGGCGTCATGCTTCGCGAAAGCCTCCTGCAGGGGATGGAGCGCGCCGTCCCTGGCCAGCCCCTCGATCGTCGTGACCCGCTTCCCCTCGACGTCTCTTGACGGGGAACTGACAGGACCGAACGGGCTCGTCGCCGATAAGCACGGTACAGGCGCCGCAATAGCCTTCGCCACAGCCGTATTTCGTCCCGGTGAGCCCGAGCTCGGTCCTCAGGACCCAGAGGAGCATGCGCTCCCCGTCCGTCGAGACGCTCGCGGGCTCGCCGTTCAGGGTGAAACGGATGGTTCGTTTCATTCCGGGCCTCCCTTGCCCAAGGAAAATTAGCACGTTCCCCGGGGGATGTCAAAACCGCCGCCGCGGCGCTTCTCATCGCCTTCCCGATATGCTAACAATAGGGACGGGACACGGGGAGGACGAGGGCATGAAGAACTTCCACGTTCGGCTTTCCGACAGGCTGAAGCAAGGGGAGAGGCTCGCCTTGGCGGCGATCCTGGAAGCGAAGGGCTCGGCGCCCCAGAAGGCCGGCGCCGCGGCGCTCTTTTCCGCGGGGAAGCTCGTCGACGGCACGATCGGCGGCGGGGCGCTCGAGGCGGCCGGCCGGAGAGCCGCGTCCCGGGCCCTGAAAACCGGGGCCCCGCTCGTCTTCGATCGCGCCCTCGGAGGGAAGGACCTCGCCGAGGACGAAGAGGTCTGCGGCGGGGAGGTCAAGGTCCTCGTCGACCCCCGCCTCGACAGGCACCGGAGCGTTTTCGCCGACCTCTCCCGTTCGTTGGCCAAGGGCCGGCGGGGCGTCCTGGCGACGATGATCTCGAAGACGCCCGGCGGGTCGCTCGTCGTGAAGAGGGATTGGATCGAGGCCTCGTCACGGTCTTCCCTTGACAGGGAGATCGTCGCGGCGTTCGCCGACGGGACGCCCAGGCTGGCAAGGGTCCGCGTCCCGGCACGCCGCGCCGGCGTGGCGGAAGATCTTCTGTTCCTCGAGCCGGTCTTCCCGCCCTGCCGTCTGATCGTCGCCGGGGCGGGGCACATAGGCCAAGCTGTCGCCCGACTCGGGAATTTCCTCGAATTCGAGGTCACCGTCATCGACGACCGGCGGGCGTTCGCCAACCGGGCGAACCTCCCGGACGCCGACACGATCGTCTGCGGCGACATCGGCGCGGCCCTCCGGGCCATGCCCTTATCGCGCGACACCTATATCGTCATCGTCACCCGGGGGCACAGGCACGACACCGAAGCCCTGCGGGCGTGCATCGGTTCGGAGGCGGGCTACATCGGCATGATCGGGAGCCGGAGCAAGATCGCCCTCCAGCGGGAGGAGTTCATCCGGCGGGGCTGGGCGACGGCGGCGGCGTTCGACCGCGTCCACGCGCCCGTAGGACTGCCCATCCGCTCCAAGTCCGTTCCCGAGATCGCGGTCAGCGTCGCCGCCGAGCTCGTCCTCGCGCGCCGGGAGAACATGGAAAAGGGCGGCTGTCCGGCATGATAACCGCCGTCGTTCTTGCCGCCGGCAGGTCCGAGAGGATGGGCCGCCCCAAGATGCTGCTTCCGTTCGGCCGCAGGACGCTCATAGAAACGGTCCTGGCCGGGGTCCTGAAGTCGCGGGTCGACGAGGTCGTCGTCGTCGTGGGCGCCCATCGGGAGGCGATCGAGCCCGTCGTCTCGAAGCTTGGGCTCCGGACCGTTTTCAACGAGGACTTCGATGCCGGGATGCTCTCCTCCGTCGTGCGCGGGCTGAGCGAAGTCCCCGCCGCGACCGAGGCCGTTCTCGTCGTTCTCGGCGACCATCCGTATCCCCCGGCTTCGGTCATCGACCGTCTCATCTCGGCCCGGGAACGGACCGGAAAGGGAATCGTCCTGCCCCTTCATCGCGGCCGGCGCGGCCATCCGGTCCTTATCGACCTGCGATACCGGGAGCGGGTGACCGCCTTGGACCCGTCGGTCGGTCTGCGACAGCTCATGCGCGACCATCCGGACGACGTCCTCGAGGTCCCGGTCCGGACGCCGGCCGTCCTCGCCGATATCGACCGCCCGGCCGATTACCGGAAGGCGCTGGCCGCGAGGCGCCGGCGTTGACCCGTCGCCGAGGCCTTGCCCCGCTTTTCAAGCGGGGGCAAGCAACGAGGCTCAGGGTTACCCCAACAAGCCCCGCCACTAGTGCCGGGGAGTCGAGGCGTTGACAGGGACGCTTTCCGGCGCTATATTCGCGCCATCCCCAGGTAAGGAGCCCGACCATGGCCTTGAAAGATAAGCCTATCGCCCCAGGCGCCAAGCCGGATCCGGGTCTTGCCGCCGAGATCAAAGGCAGGGTCTTGAACGGCACGCTTTCGTGCGCCGAGGCCTTCTCCGTCTCCGACCGGGCCGGTGTTTCCCCTCTCGACGTCGGGAAGACGGCGGATGTCCTGAAGGTTAAGCTGAGTCATTGCCAGCTGGGTCTTTTCGGATATCCCGGTCGGGGCAAGGGTTGGGACAGGTCCGGAGCGGGCATGGGGCCGGCCCCCGACGGGCTCGAAGCCGCCATCAAGCGCCGGGCCGGACGCGAAGGCCGGGTGACCTGTTCGGACCTCTGGGATCTGGCCGAGCTTTACGGCACTCCTAGAATCCTTGTCGGCGACGCCGCCGACCGCCTGGGCATCCGGATCATCGAATGCCAGCTTGGGGCGTTCTGAAACTTAACCTCGCCGGCTCACTCCCAACGGAAGGACAGGGCGGAGACGACCGCCCCGACGACCAGCAATCCGCCGAGGACGGCGACTTCGGTCAAGTGCTTGCCGAGGGGTTCGCCGAACCAGAGGCCCTGGAGAAGCCGCACGATGTGCGTCATCGGGACGAACCTGCCGACGGCCTTGACGGTCGGCGGGAACATCTCCGCGGGGAACGTCGCCCCGGACAGGAACAGGTTCGGGAAATAGAGGATCATCCCGATGACGTAGGCGACCCGCGCCGTCGGGGCCAGGCTGGCGACGAGGAACCCGACGGCGAAGAAGCTCAGCGTGCTCAGGACGAGCGCCAGGAAGAAGAGCAAGGCATTCCCGCCGAAGTGCAGTCCGTAGATGAGCCGCGCGGCGGCTACGAGGAGCCCCGCCCCGAGCAGGGTCATCACCAGGTGGACGGAGATCTCGGCCCCGAGGACGGCCGCGGGCCGGAGGGGCGTCGCCCTGAAGCGTCGCAGGATGCCCCGCTCCCGGTAGGTGGAGATCCCGATGGGGATGGACATCAGAGCGGTCGAGCCGATAATGATGGCCATGTAGGCCGGCGTGCTGTAATCCACCGTTCCCCGGCCCCCGAAGAAGGGATTGGGCTTGTTGCCGTAGATACTGCCGAAAAGGAAGAGGAGGAGGATCGGGAAGATCAATGTGAAAAATGAGGCCATGGGCTCTCTCAGGTAGAGCAGGGCCTCCATCCCGGTCAGTTTCCAGAAGCCTTTCATGCCGGGCCTCCTTTCCCTTCCTGCGTCAACGCCAGGAAGACGTCCTCCAGGTCGGGCCGTTCGGTCCTGAGGTCCCGGAACCGGGCGCCCGCCGCGTCGAGGGCGTTGACGACGAGGACGACGAGACGGTCGCCCGTCCCGGTGACGACGACCCTGCCGCCCTCCCGCTCGACCTTGGCGACGCCGGGGATCGTTCCGAGCGGCGTCGGATCGTACCCTTCGTCGGCCGTGAAGACGATGCGCGTCCCCTCGCCCAGGCGGCGGATGAGCTCGTCGGGCGTGTCCAGGGCCACGATCCGGCCCCGGTCGATGACCAGGACCCGGTTGCAGAGCGCCTCGGCCTCCTCCATGTAGTGGGTGGTGAGGAAGACGGTCTTGCCCCGGTCCCGGATCGACCGGACGAGGTCCCACATCGCCCGCCGGGCGTGAGGGTCGAGGCCCGTCGTCAGCTCGTCGAGAAAGACGAGCTCGGGATCGTTGACCAGGGCCAGGGCGATGAACAGCCTCTGCTTCTGGCCTCCGGACAGCTTGGCGAATGGGGCGTCGCGCTTGTCGGCCAAACCGAGGGCGCCGAGAAGCGGCCGCGTATCGGCCGGGTTCCGGTAGAACGAGGCGAATAGCGAGAGGGCCTCGCGGACCTTGATGTCGTCGGGCAGGGCGCTGCTTTGGAGCTGAACCCCGATCCGCTCCCGGAGCTCCCGCCCCTCCCGCCGCGGGTCCAGTCCGAGGATGGAGAGCCGGCCGCCGTCGGGGCTCCTCAATCCTTCGAGACACTCGATGGTCGTCGTCTTCCCGGCGCCGTTCGGGCCGACGACGCCGAAGATCTCGTTCTCCCGGACGTCGAAGCTGATCCCGTCCACGGCCACCAGCTTGCCGTAGGTCTTGCGGAGCCCTTCCGCGATTATGGCCATACCGCTCATGGGCAGCATTATAAGGAATTTCCGCTAAAAGCCCAAGCTTTTATGGGTTGACGTCCGTCGGGGCCGGGTGATATCTTCCGGACATGTCCCGCAGTATGGAGAATCCCATGAAAACCAGAGCCGTCCGCGGTCGATACTCCCTCATCCTGGCCGTGTGTTGCCTCGCGGCGCTTCCTTCGTCCGCGGTCGACCGCACCGCCCCCGACAAGCCCGAGCCGGGCTCTGTCGAGGCCATCGCGAAATTCGTCACGGAGACACGCTTCAACAATCCGTGGGTGTCTTATGTTCCTGAATCTAAATCTGTCATGTCTCCGTCGAAGTACCTCGGTCATATCGTCGGGGCGGCCGGGGAGCTGTCCGATGTCGCCAAGATCCAGGGGTACTTTCGCGAGCTGGCCCGGACATCGCCGCGGGTGCGCGTCGAGACCATCGGCCGGTCGGACGAGGGCCGGGACATCATTCTTGTCGCGGTCTCCGACGAGGCTTCGATCCGCGACCTCGGGCGGCTGAAGGCCGCTTCCGCGTCGCTCGCCGACCCGCGGACGACGGATCCGGACCGGGCGGAGTCCATCATCGCGAAGGCGAAGCCGTTCTATTTCTTCAATGCGGGACTGCACTCGCAGGAAACCGGGAGCCCGGAGACGATGATGGAGCTGGCCTACCGCCTGGCTGTTTCCGATCAGCCGTTCATCCGCGACATCCGGAGCAACGTCGTCGTCCTCATCAACCCCGTCTCCGAGCCGGACGGCAGGGACCGGTTCGTGGAATGGTTCTACCGGCACCTCAAGGGGAAGACCGAGTTCGAGAAGCTCCCGCCCGTCTCGCCGCCGTACTGGGGCAAATATGTTTTTCACGACAACAACCGGGACACGCACCAGGCGGCCCTCGAAACGACTCAGGCGGTCCGCCGGGCCTTCTTCGAGTACCACCCGGTCGTCGTCCACGACCTCCACGAGTCCATCCCGCTTCTCCTCACCTGGAACGGCACGGGCCCCTTCAACCCGAACCTCGAGCCCATCGCCATCAGCGAGATGTTCGATATCGCCTTCGCCGAGGTCCGCGCCCTGACGGCCATGGGGATGCCCGGCGTCTGGACCTGGGATTTCGGCGAGGGCTTCGGCCAGCATTATATGGAGGCCGTGGGCACCAACCATAACGCCATCGGGCGCGGTTACGAGACTTTCGGCAACGCGACGGCCGAGACCGTCGATCGCGACCTCTCCGGCCGGCGCGGCGGACGATCCGCGACGAGCCGGGAATGGTTCCGGCCCCTGCCGGCCCCCAAGCGCTTCAAATGGTCCCTCCGGGACAACGTGAATTACACGCAGACGGGATGCCTGGCCGCCCTCGAATACACGGCCCTCCGCTCCAAGGAGATGATGCGCGACCTCTACCGCAAGTGCCGGGCGTCGTGGCAGAAGGGCCTGACGGAGAAGCCCCGGGCGTTCGTCATCCCGGCCGACCAGGGCGATCGGCGCCGAGTCGCTGGGATGGTCGGCCTTCTTATCGGCCAGCGTATCGAGGTCGGCCGCGCGACCCGGGACTTCGAGGTCAAAGAGGGCAAGTTCCCGGCGGGCACTTATGTCGTGCGGATGGATCAGCCCTATCGCAACTATGCGCTCGACCTCCTGGCGCCCCAGAAGTACCCGAAGGAGGGCACCCAGCAGACCTACGACGACATCTCGTGGGCTTTGCCGGTCCATTACGGGCTGACGGCCTCTCCCGTGGAGGATGAAGGCATCATGTCCGTACCTCTCGAACCCCTGAAGGAAGCGCCCGCGACGCCCGGCAGGGTGACCGGGAACGGCCCCGTCTATCTCCTCAGGGATTCCGGCCAGGAATCGCTTCTCGAAGCCCGCGCGAGGCTGGCCGATCTTAAGGTCGAGATCGCCGAGAAGAGCTTCAAGGTCGGAGAGACCGAATATCCCGCGGGCTCGTGGGTCCTGGCCCCGGCCCTGGAAGGGCCGGGACTGGGAAGCCCGGCCCCGGCCGAGGGCCTGGCCGCGAAGCTCGGAAAGGTCGCGTCCGAGCTCGGGCTCGATTTCGAGAGCGTCGCGGGGCTTCCCGATGTCGCCCGGCACGACGCACGCCTGCCCCGTCTCGCCCTCTGGCATCCCTGGGCGGACACCCAAATGATCGGCTGGGTCCGTCTTGTCCTCGACCGCCAGGGCGTCCCCTACGCCATCCTCCGCGACGACGACATCCGGGCCGGCGGATTGAAGGAGAAATACGACGTCATCATCCACGGCGACACCGAAGAGGACGTGAAGGGCCAGATCAACGGCCTCGACCGGAGATTTTCCCCGCTGGCCTATACGAAGACTCCCGAATTCCCGAACCTCGGGTTCCCCGTCGCCTCCGAGGACATCACGGGCGGCATCGGCTGGACGGGCATGGCCGAGCTCCAGGAGTTTGTCGAGGGCGGCGGCACGCTCATCACCCTGGGCAACGGCTCCGCCCTCCCTCTGGACGGCGGCATCGTCTCCGGGGTTGAGACGGGTCCGCGGGGAGGGGAACGTCTGGACGCCCGGCGTCGAGCTCGTCGCGCGATTCGCGCGGCCGACCCATTTCCTGGCCTATGGCTACGGCGAACAGACATCCCTCTTCCGCGGCAGTTTCCCCGTCTATGCCCTTCGCAAGGTCGATCGCGGGCTGGCCGTGCTTCGGTGGGGGACGCGCCCGCCGGTCGACGAGCGCGACGCGGAGGAAGCCGAAGGGAACCCTTCGCCCGAGAGCGCAGAGAAGCCTGTTCCCATGCTCGTGAGCGGCGGCATCAAGGGCGAGGATGTCCTCGAAGGCCGTCCGGCCATCCTCGATATTCCGGCCGGCAAGGGCCGGGTCCTGGCCTACAACTTCAATCCCATCCACCGGACGCTGAACCGCTCGGACCACAGGCTCCTGTGGAACGCTTTGCTGAACTGGCAGGTTCCTCCCGACCTCAACCGGTGACGCGGTCCTTGTCCAAGCCCCCCCGCCAATTATCGGCGGGGGAAGGGGTTGGCGGGAATAACGAGACGAGCCCTACATGGGAATCCGTCAAGGGCGGCCTGGTCCTCGTCGAGAAGCCGCCGGCGGACGAGGCCTGAAGAAGCCCCATCAGCCCATCGCTTCGATCTCTTTGATCTTCAGCGCCAGGCGCTTGGCGGAGATGGGAAAGGCGGTCTTGACCTCGGGGGCGAAGAGAGAGACGCGGAACTCCTCGATCATTCCGCGCAGTTCCTCGACGGCGGCCTTCTTTTCCGGCGAGGTGTCCCTGTCGAATCGCTTGACGATGCGTTCCAGGGCAAGGGTGTAGGGCTCGACCTGTTCTTCTTTCTTCCGGTCCTTTTCCGGATCGTACTTGGCCCGCTCGGCGCGTATCTTCAGCGCGTCGAGCCGGCGGGGCAGTTGACGCAACGCGTCCATCGACCGGATCTCGAGGAAGTTCGCCGGGACCAGGCGGTCGAGCTCGGCTTTGATCGATTCCGATACGCCGCCCGCGGCGGAGGCTCTTCCGAGCCCGCTGAACTGAGAGGTCGAAGCCGGACCTTTCGGCAGACCGCCGCGGACCTTTCCGTAGGCCCCGAGGATCCGGACGACGAGGTCCCTGAGCTCGGTGCCCTTGGCGAAAAGGTCCCGGACCACGCCCGCGGCGAGGGCATCGAAATCCTCTCTGGAGCGGACGTTCTTCCGGAAGACCTCTCGCTTCAGGGCCTCGGCCATGGCCTTCATGACCGCGGCCTTCCCGCCGAAGTATAGCGCGACGGCGTCGCATTCCTCCGGCAGGGCCAGATATCGTTTCACGAACTCCACGTCCTTGGCGAAGCGCGGCAGGAGGAGCGCGGCGACGCCCGCGGGATGGGCGGCGGCGGCTTCCTCGCGCGACCGGAAGAGACGGAGGTTCACGCCCTTCTCGCCGGCCTCGAGCCCGGGGAACGCGGCCGTGTACGGCCCGGCGGCGACGGTCTCCGGCAGGGGCCCGAAATCCCATCCCGGGATGCCCGTCCGCTCCCAACGCTCTTTCGCGCTCTTCCAGGCCGGCGAGTCCTCCGGGACGCCGGTCGCGACGGCGGACTTGCGGAGGATGTCCAGGTTCCGGGCGGCGGCGATCTCCTTGCCCTCGTGGTCGGTGACGGCCACGCGCGTCCGGAGATGGAGGGGGAGCTCGGCCTTCGCCCATTCCGAAGCCGGAATGTCCACCTGGAAGCGCTGTTTGACGAAGCGGGCCAGCGTCCTGAACAGGGAGACGTCCGTCGGCTGCATCTCGCGCACGATGATCTCGGCCTTTTCGGCCAGCGGGCATCAGGAGCTTCCGGTATCTTTTCGGCAGGCCCTTGAGCAGGGCGGCGATCTTATCCGCGTACTGCCCCGGCACGCCCCACTCGAGCGGCTCGGCCGGAAGGCTCTTGACGAGGGACGCCGGGACCTTGAGGGTTACCCCGTCCGACTCTTCGCCCGGCGCGAACCGGTAGACGGCCCGGAACGGGCGGCCGTCGACATCGACGACGTCGGGAAAGGCCGCGACCTTTTCTTCCTCCGGGTTGACGCGCATCAGGTCCTTTTCGGTCATCCTCAGGAACGCGTCCCCGCCCCGCTTCCGGATCTCCGCTCGAGCGTCCGGAGGTCGTGGATCCCGGCCAGGCGGGACGAATAGAACCGGGCGATCGTCGTCCTCCGCGACGCAGATGTCCCGCCGCCGGAGCTTTTCCTCGATCTCCGCGACCTTCGCCGCGAGCTCGAGGTTATGCTTGAGGAAGGGGGGCGGGTCGTCGACGTCGCCCTCGACGAGGGCCGAGCGGACGAAGATCTCGTGCGCCTCGTCCGGCGCGATCCGGCCATAGGAGACGTTCCGGCCGGGACGATCTCGAGGCCGAAGAGGCGTGACCTTTTCCTTGGCCGTGACCTCGCCGCGCTCCTTGTCCCAGTGCGGGTCGGAATAGGAGTAGCGGCAGAGGCTTCCGCCGAGCTCCTCGAGCCACTCCGGGTCGATCTTCGCCGCCGTGCGCGCGTAGAGCCGCGACGTCTGGACCATGTCGGCCGCGACGATCCACGGACGCGCCTTTCCGAAGACGGTCGATCCCGGGAAGACCATGACCTCACGGCCCTTGGCCGCCGTGTAGATGCTCTTCTCCTTGCGCACGGCGATATTGGACAGGAATCCGCCCAGGATGGACCGGTGGATGGCCGCGTAGAGCCCCTCGGACATCTCGCGCTTTTCCCGCCGGCCCGGCGGGACCTTCTGCTCCTCGAGGATGGCGAGGATCTGGTCGTGGACGAAGCCCCACTCGCGCATCCGCGGGAAGGACAGGAAGTTCTCGGCGCAGAACTTCTTGAGCCTGTTCTGCGAGCCGGTCTCCTTGTGGACCGCCCGGTAGGCGTCCCAGACGTTGAGGAGCGACAGGAAGTCCGAGTCGGGGTGCTTGAAGAGGGCGTGCTTCGCGTCGGCCTGCCGCCGTCTGGTCGGGCGGGCGCTCGCGGGGGTCGCGGATGCTCAGGGCCGAGGCGATGACCGCGACCTCGCGCAGGCAGCCCTCCTCGGCCGCCTCGAGGAGCATGCGGGAGATCCGCGGGATCGAGCGGCATCGGCGCCATGCGCCGGCCGAGCGGGGTCAGGGCGAAGTCCCGTCCCTTGCCCGTGATGGCCCCCAGCTCGACGAGCGTGTCGAACCCGTCCTTGACGGCCCGGGGGTGGGGCATGTCCACGAACGGGAAGTCCAGGGGATAGCCGAGCCGCAGGTCGATCATCCGCAGGATGACCTCGGCCAGGTTCGAGCGCAGGATCTCCGGCGGGGTGAACTCGGCCGCGACTCGTAGTCCTCCTCGTGTAGAGCCGGACGCAGAGGCCTTCCTGGACGCGGCCGCAGCGGCCCTTGCGCTGGTCGGCGCTCGCCCGGGAGATCGTCGCTGATCGGCAGGCTGTTGATGCGCGTCCCCGGCTGGTACTGGGAGATGCGGGCGAGGCCGGTGTCGACGACGTAGCGGATGCCGGGGATGGTCAGCGAGGTCTCGGCGACGTTCGTGGCCACGACGATCTTGGGCCCGTGGACGGAATAGACGCGGCCCTGCTGGGCCGGCCGGCAGGCGGGCGTAGAGGGGCAGGATCGTCGTCCCGGCATACTTCCTGCCCGCGAGCTTCTCGCAGGTCTCGAGGATGTCCTGTTCGGTCGGCATGAAGACGAGGATGTCGCCCGGCGGCCGTCGCGCGGCCCTGAGCCTGTCCACGGCCTTGACGGCCTGCTCGACATAGTCCGTGTCCTCGGCCTGCCGGGATGCGTCGTCCTCGGCACTCGGTACTCGACCTCGACCGGGATACATCCGCCCGCCGACCTCGATGACGGGCGCGTCGTCCGAAGGCCTTGCGTGAACTTCTCCGTGTCGAGCGTCGCCGAGGTGATGATGAGCTTGAGGTCGGGCCGGCCGTCGAGGAGCGTCCGGGCGATGCCGAGCAGGAAATCGATGTTGAGGCTCCGCTCGTGGGCCTCGTCGATGATGATCGTGTCGTATTCGTAGAGGCCGGGGGTCGCCCTGCGTCTCGGCCAGGAGCATGCCGTCGGTCATGATCTTGATGTAGGCGTCGCGCGAGGTCCTGTCCTGGAAGCGGATCTTGTAGCCGACCGACCGGCCCAGGGGCTCGCCGAGCTCCTCGGCGATGCGGTGGGCGATGGTGATGGCGGCGATGCGGCGGGGCTGGGTGACAGCCGATCTTGCCGTCGCGCCCCGCCCCGCCTCGAGGCACATCTTCGGGATCTGGGTGCTCTTGCCGCAGCCGGTCTCGCCCGAGATGATGACGACCTGGTGGTCCCGGATGGCCCGGACGATGTCCTGGCGCCGGGCGACGATGGGCAGCTCGCGCGGATAGCGAAGGGCGGGACAGCGGGCGATCCGCTCCTCTTTCTCGCGGATGGATGCCTCGAGCCGCTTTTCGAGGCCGTTCAGGGCTTCGAGGGCGGTCTTCGGGTCGCGGATGCGCCGGCTCTTGTCGACGAGGGCTTGGAGCTTCCGGCCGACGTAGGCCCGGTCCCGGAGCATGGATTGCTGGAGGAGATTCCGCACCCTCCGGACAGCCGTCCCGATGTCCGGCTCTTCCGCCCGCGCCTTGTCCATGCCCGGATTGTACCAGATATCCGCGCCCAGGCGCGAGGTGAGCTCAGAAGGCCACCCCCTGCCCCCGACCCCAGGAACCTGTTGACAGGTTCCCCCGCCGGCAAGGCCGTCGGGCCCCCTTCCCAACGGGGGCCTGGGGGCGGCCTTCCTCGCTTTAAATTCCGCGCGCGCCCTTGCCTCCAGCCCTTTGAGAGAGTTCCGTTTCTGGATCACCTAACGCAGACATGTTCCTTATGATTCTTTTGCCGCTCCCAATGTCCGCTTGGTCCATCCCGTTCGTGCTCCCAGCCCACGAGCCGTTGCACACCGAATAGGATCGAATGGATCGCCGCGCGAAGGACGGAGGGGATATCCCGGAAGAAGCGGTTTGAGGGTGAGCGGGCACGGATCCCCGTTCCGGAGGACGGGGAGAGCGAACCCGAAATCCGAGAGGATTTTCCTCGCCGGGGAAAATCCTCGTCTTCTGGAGGGATGTCCCCGAGTCCTGAGCAGGCGATCCTTGCCTTACCTCAGGAACTGAAGGGACGTGTGCTCGCCGGGCTTGGCCTGATAGACCAATTTCCCATCCATGAACACGGCTTCGGGGATGGACGTCGTCCCGAGGGGCTGGCCTCTCAGGATGAGGATGTCGGCGTCCTTGCCGGGCTCCAGGCTTCCGACCCTGTCGCCGATCCCGGCGATCCGGGCGGCGTCGATGGTCACGGCCCTGAGCGCCGCGTCCTCGGTCATCCCGTACCTGCAGGCGAACGCCGCGATCTCCAGGGGATCGCCTCCCGTCTGGCCGGCGGCCGGCCACTGCCACAGTCCTTCCTTGGACCGGAAGGCGATGGGGATGCCGGCCTGGGCGAGGATGGTCGGATTGGAATTGCTGAAGCCGGCGTCCTCGATGTTGCCGGCGCCGCGCATGAGGTCCTCGAGGATGACGGGGATGTTCCGTTTCCTGATCTCGTCGACGACCTTGTAGGCGTCCGTCGCCCCGTCCAGGATGATCTTCAGCTTGAATTCGTCGGCCATCCGGAGGGCGGTCAGGATGTCGTCCTTCCTCTCGGCGTGGACGATGACCGGCATCTCCCCGTTGACGACGGGGACGAGGGCTTCGAGGGACAGGTCCCGCTGGGGGGCCGGGCCCTTCTTCTTGTTCTTGTCGTAGGCGGCCCACGAATCCCTGTATTCCTGGGCCTTGGTCAGGGTCTCCCTGAGGACGGCGGCGATGCCCATCCGCGTCGAGGGCATCTGCCCCTTTCTCCGGGCCTTGGCCCCGAGGCCGAAGACCATGACGGCGTGGTCCTTGATGATCATCCGGTCCACGACGTCCCCGCGCGTCTTGAGCGCGAGGCCCTGGCCGCCGATGACGTTCAGGTCTCCCGGCGTGACCAGGGCCGACGTGATGCCGAGCTGGTGGGCCAGGAAGAAATGCGGGTCCTGGGGCTCGACGCCGTGCTTGACCTCGATCTCGGGGGTCACGGGCCGGGAGATCTCGTCGATCGTCGAATGCATCCGCCAGTTCGAGCCCAGGCCGATATGCGTTCGGGCCAGGACGAGCCCGGGCATGACGACGAATTTCCCGGCGTCGATGACCGGATAGCCGTCGGGAATGGCGATATCCTTGCCGGCTTTTTCGATCTTCCCGTCCTTGACCAGGACGATGCCGCCCTTGATCGGGGCGCCCGGCCATCGTATAGACGGTCCCGCCCTTCAGGGCGAAGCGGGCGCCGTCCTTGGCCTCCGCGGGGATCGTCCAGCGGGCCGGAGGCCGCGGACGGGGAGACCCTGACGGCGCTCGACGCCAGGGGATTCTGGTACTCGACCTTGCCGTCGATGAGCACGGTGCGCACGGACGTCAGGAATTCGAACGGGTCGCCGTCGAGGCAGACGAGGTCGGCGTCCTTCCCCGGCTCGATGCTCCCGATCCGGTCGCCGAGGTCGATGGCTTCCGCCGCCCAGATGGTGATGGCCTTGAGGGCGTCCTCTTCGGTCATCCCGTAGCGGACGCACAGGGAGGCGAACTGGCGCAGGTTCTGCTGTTCGGCCCCGGCGTCGGTCTGGAGGGAGACCTTGATGCCGGCCGCGGCCAGGATCGCCGGGACGTTGGCGAAGACCAGGGAGTTCTGGGGGTAGGTGTCGAACACGGCCGGCCCGATGTTGACGTAGACGTCCTTCCTCTTGGCGAGCTCGTCGACGAGGAGGTAGGCCTTGTCGGAGTGGCCCAGGCTGAGCCGGAGCCCGAACTCGTCGGCCAGGCGGATGGCGCTCATGATATGCGAGGGCGTATAGACGTGGATATGGACGGGGATCTCGCGCTTCAGGACGCGGACGAGGGTCTCCTTGCCGAGGTCTCTCCTGGGCGGGAGGACGTCCTTGCCGGCCTTTTTATCGCTCTCGTAGGATTCCCAGCTCTTCTGATATTCCTGGGCTTCGATGAACGCCTTGCGGGCGACGGAGTAGATGGCCATGACCGTGGAGGGCATCTGCTTCAGATTGGCGTAATAACCCGAGGGGTTGCCCTCGATAGGCCATCTTGAGGTCGCAATCCTCCTTGATGACCATCTCCGCCGGCGAGGCTTTCTTCATTTTGACGGCGACGCTCGTGCCGCAGATGACGTTCAGGCTGCCCGGGCGCGAGACGACGGTGGTCACGCCGCCCGCCAGGGCCACCGGGATGGCCGGATCGTCGAAATCGAAGGAATCGAGGGCCCGGACCTGGGATGTGACCGGGTTCGTCGCTTCGTTGCCGTCCAGGTTCTCTTCGACGACCGGTACGGGGTAGACGCCCAGATGGCCGTGGATGTCGATCATCCCCGGGATGACGACCTCGGCCTCGATCAGACGGGCGCCCGCGGGGACGGGCACGTCGCGTCCCACCTTCACGATCTTCCCGTTTTCGATGACGATCGTTCCGTTCTCGATCGTCCCGTTGACGGCCGTGTGGATCCTCTTCGCTTTGATGACCAGGGTCTCCGGGGCCGCGAGGAGCGGGAGGGCGGCGGCCAATCCGAGACATGCCGCCAGCCGGGCGATCGTGTGAAGGGTCTTGCTGAACATCGTGCCTCCTAATCGGGCGGGCCCGCGGCAACCGCGGGGGGAAGCGTGCGGGCTTTAAATGACTTCTTTCGGTATCGAGCCGGGAGCCGTAAGGGGCCCCTCTTTCGAGGGGCCCCTTGCGGGTTTAGGCTCAAGAACAGAACAAAAAGATCAGAACGCGAACTTCACGCCGAGCCTGAAGACCCGGGGATCGCAAACATACAAAGGAAGGCCCTGATCTGGCCCTTGGAATACGCTGACATAGGTGCCGTATTGACCCCACGGGATGGCCTGGTTGAGCACGTTGAACAGGTCGAGCATCACCGAGAGGCGCGTCGTCCGGTAGGAGAAGGATTTCTCCAGCCGGAAGTCGAGGTTGCTGTTGGCATCCATCCTCTGGGATGCCCGAGGGTTCGAGCAGGAGGTAGGGCTTGGTGGCCTGATCGAGCTGGGTGAGCGTGGTCGTCTTGGTCCAGGTTCGGCCCGAGTTGTACTGGTAGACCGCGCTGATGTTGATATCAAACGGGAGGAGGTAGGAGGCCATGATCTTGAAGACGTGCGGGGGGCTGATGGACGACCGGCCGTAGAGGTTGATCTGGAGGTTCGGGTCGTAGTAGTTCCCGGTCGCGCCGGTGCCGTAGGACCCGGTCGCCGTATGGGCGTTGGAATAGCTGCCTTCTTCCTTGCTGTAGGTGTAGGAGGCGGACATCTGCCACTTGTCGGCGAACCGCTTGTTGAACGTGAACTGGAGGCCGACGTACTTCCGGGACGGATCGATCATGACGATGTTCGGGTAGGCGGCGCCGATGTCCTTGCCGACCTTGGGGTTGGTGATCAAATAATGTGGCGTCGTTCCTGCGTTGGTCTGATTGTAGACCGTAATGGTTTCGCCCGTGTTCGGATTGACGTAGGACACCGGCTGCGAACGTCGCGTTGAGATCGACCGCGTCGACGAAATCGAGCCACTTCTTGTAGATCACGGACACGCTGGCCGACATGTTCTTGCCGAGGACCTGCTCGATGCCCAGGACGCCCTGGTTCATCGAAGGCGTCTTGACGTTCGGATCGACCTCGTAGAGGTTGGCGCCGAACGAGGTGTACCAGAAGTCATAGGTGGAGGTCGCGGAGTTCCAAAGGTAGTTCTCCGTGTCCCCCTGGGGCGTCAGGCTCCAGAAGTTGTACGACCGTGTTCCGTCATAATACTTGCCGATGTGCGCCTTGAGGACGGTCGTCTGGTTCCCGGTGACGTCCCAGACGAGGCCGAGTCTCGGCTCGATGCCCATATGGGGCTTCCAGACGGTCTCGTCGACGTTCGGGACCTTGCCGCGGGCGACGTTGTAGCGGAAGCCCGGGTTAAGGACGAGCGAGTCGCTGATGCGCCAGTCGTCCTGGACGTAGAAGGAGAACAGCCAGTTGCTTGAAACCCTGGTAGCCGTGCGTCTTGATGCCCAAATACGGCTGGTTGCTCAGCGTGAGAAAGTACATGCCGCCGGGGATGGTCATATCCCAGTAGCCGCCGCTCTGCTCGGCCTCTACGCCGATCTTGAAGTCGTGGGAGCCGGCGAGATTATCGGCCCTTTGGCTGAAGGTCCCGCGAAGGGTGGTTTTGTGGTCGGGCTGAAAGGACCACCAGTAACAGGCATGCGTGCCGTTGACCAGGTCCCAGAACCCGGACTTGTTGCGGTCCTTGTGGGAGGGATAACGGGCCCAGCTTCCCCAGTTGGCCCCGAACTTGAGCTCGAAGATGGAATCGGCCGTGAAGGTGTGGAGGTAGGACGCGTTGACGAGATTCGAATCCCACTTGTCGTCCCAGTTGCCGTCGGCCGTGACGAGGTTGTCCATCTGGGTCCTGAGGGCCGTGTAGGTGTGGGTCTCGTAGGACGCCTGGAAGCGGTCGCTCTGCGTGGGCTGGAAGGTCAGCTTGATATAATACTTAGGAAGCGTTCTCGGGCTGTCCTTGCCGGTGGACTCGAGCGTGATCGTTTGCTTGTAGTACTCGAAACCGGCGAAGAACCAGAGCTTGTCCCTGAGGATGGGGCCGCCCACGTGGACGCTGGGGCTGAAGTACTTGGTGGCCGGCGTCTCCCCCAGGAGTTTCCATTTGGCGTCGCCGCTCTTGATGTTCGCGCTCTGCCACGAGTTGCCCCGGTAGAGGACCTGGGCGTCGCCGTGGAACTCGTTGCCGCCCGACTTGGTGACGATGTTGACGGCCGCGCCCGTGAAACCGCCGTATTCGGCCGGGGCGCCCAGGGCGATGACCTGCTCTTCCTCGACGACGTTATAGTCGATGGGCGTCGAATACTGGCCGCCGCCGAACCAGGAGCTGCTGACCTCGGCGCCGTCGATGGTCCAGGAGTTGCCGTCCTGGTCGCCGCCGCCGTAGGTGCTGAGACCGGTGACGCCCGGGGCGAGATTGAGAATGGCGTGCGTGTTCTGCGCCGTGGGCAGGGAGGCCAGAAGGTCCTTGGAGATGTAGGTATTGGCCAGCGCAGAGCTCGTGACGTCGACGACCGGGGCCGCCCCGACGACGTTGACCTCCGTCTCGAGCTTGGCCTGGGCCAGCGTGAGGTCCACGGTGGCCGTCATGTTGGCATGAATATCGATGCCGGTGATCTTGGCCGAAATGAAGCCGCTGAGTTCCGCGTTGACCTCATAGGTCCCGGTCGAGAGCGCCGGGATCCTGTAGCCCCCGTCCGGCCCCGTGGTCGCCGAGGGCTTGCCCATCATGTTGGGCGAAAGCACCCACACGGTGACTCCGGGCAGCGGGCTGCCCAGGGAGTCTTTGACCGTGCCTTGAATGACCGCGGTTTCCCTCGTTTGGGCCGTGAGGAAACCGGCGGCCAGGACCAGGAGCATGAGGCTCATGGCCCAGTACCGCTTGTGACTCGACATACTCTTCCCTCCTGATTGAATTTGAATATCGTGACCGAATCCTCGCCGGGCGTGCCGAGAAAGGGATCCCTGAGAGGTCGGCTTTTTCACTTGACGACCGCCGTAATGTCCTTGGCCAACTTGAGAAGGACGTCGAGGTACTTGGCTTTGATGCTCTCGAGCGTGTTCCCCATGATCGAGAAATCGAAGGAGACGGCGCCCAGCGGGCGCCCCGTCTCCTGGTTGAAGAAAGGGGCCCCGATCACGATCTGGCCGAGGGCGTATTCCTGGTTGTTGACCGCGTACCCGAGGCGCCGGACGTTCTCCAGCTCGGCCAGGAACGCGTGCTTGTTCGTGATGGAATATTCCGTCCTTTTGACGAAATTCAGCCTTCCGATGATGTCCAGACATTCCTTTTTAGGGAGGTAGGCCAGGATGGCCTTGCCGATGGACGAGCAGTGCATCGCCGCGTTGATGATCGGCAGGGGATAGGTCAGCGCGTCCTTGGCCGCCCGATAATAGGTCTGAACGAGGATGTCGTCCTCGAGGATGGCCGAATCCACCGTGATCCCGTACTTCAGGTGGACGTCGTCGATGATCGGCACGATGACCTGCCTGAGGCTGAAGCTCTTGACGAGGTTCAGGCCCAGGGTATAGGATTTCGGGCCGGGCGTGAGGAGCTTGGTCCGGGGGTCCTTGTTCAGGTACTTGAGCTCGACGAGCGTGTTGCAGAACCGGAAGGCCGAGCTCGGATCGATGGCGAGCGTTTGGGCTATCTCTTTGAGGCTGAGGCTGTTATGATCGGGCAGGAACAGGCTGAGGATCCGCAATCCCTTGGAGAAAGGGTTGGAGAAATAGGAGGTCGGATGCTTGGGCTCCTCAGGCTTCATCGGGTCCCGTTAATTGCAAAAAACATAATTAGATTACGATATTAATAATATGAAATCTCCGGATATGTTGTCAAGCGTTTTTTTTCATGTTCATTGTTTCCTAGATATATAATGAACGGGGCGCCGGATGGATTACGAAAACAGGATCATGGAATGCATCCGGGCCATCCCCCGGGGAACCGTGGCCACCTATGCCCAGATCGCGGCGCTCGCCGGAAATCCGCGGGGTGCGCGTCAGGTCGCCCGGGTCCTTCATTCCTGCTCGGACGCGGCCGGGCTTCCCTGGCATCGCGTCATCAATAGTCGCGGCGGGATATCCCTGGGCCGCGGGCGCGGCTTCGAGGAACAACGCCGGCTTCTCCTTGCCGAAGGCGTGCGGGTCGGGCCCGGCGGGCGCATCGGCCTCGGCGAATTCCAATGGCAGGCGGGGCCGGTCCCCTCCAAAGGCGCCAGGGCCTTCCTGAAAGCGCTCGAGAATTCGGGCCGCCGCCGCCGAGGGGCCCGGAAACGTCCCGTCTGATCCGAGTTGACATCTCCGCGGCAGTGATGTTAGAAAGGTGCCGCCATGTCCATCAAAGACCTCATCGAACACGACCCGGGCCGGCGTTCTTTCCTGAAGACGCTGGCCGCGGGAACCGCCGCCGCGGTCGCCGGTCGGGGCCTGCCGGCGCTCGGGCAGGAGTCTCCGGCCCCGCCCGCCGTGCCGGGAAAGCTCGTCAAGGACGGGATGGTCTATCGCCGTCTGGGCCGCACGGGCCTGCATATCTCCGAGATCGCCCTCGGCGGGAGCCCGCTGCCCGATGAACGGCTCCTCTTCCGGCTCATCGAGCGCGGCGTCAATTACCTCGACGTCTCGGAGAGCTACGAGAACGGGAACGTCGAGCGCCTGGCCGGACGGGCCATGAAGACCTTCGGCCGGGACCGGATCATGGTCCATACGCGGTTCCACCTCAGGGACCGCTCGACGGAAGCGGACATCATCGCCTCGGTCGAGGCGAGCCTGCGGCGTCTCGGGACCGACCACGTCGAGGTCCTGGGCATCCACGGCGTCGAGGACCCGAAGGACCTCACCGACGGCCGGGTCCTCGGGGCGTTCGACAAGCTCGGGGCCCAGGGCAAGTTCCTCTTCCGCGGCGTGACCTGTCACGTCAACCAGCACACCGTCGTCCCCGAAGCCGTGGCCTGCGGGCTCTACGACATGGTCCAGATCGGCTACAACGTCTTCGACATCCAGGAGACCGAAAAGGACGTCCGGACCTACGGTGATTATCTCGGCGAAAGCGGCGTCCGCAGGCTCATCGATCTCGCGGCCGCCAAGGACGTCGGCGTCACGGCGATGAAGGTCCTCAAAGTGGGCGGCCGCCGCCAGGACCTGGCCGGGTCCGCTGCGGGCGGTGCGACGCTCTTCCAGGCCATGCTGAAGTGGGCCCTTGCCGACGACCGGATCGCCGCCGTCGTGACCGAGATCCTGAACGAGTCGCAGATGGAGGAGGACCTGGCCGTCGTCGGGCGTCCTCTGACGGCCGCCGACCGCCGCATCCTCCACGACCACGTCGCCGCGAACGCGCGAGCGGACCTGCCATTTCTGCGGGCTGTGCCAGGCCGCCTGTCCCGCCGGCGTCCGGACCGCGGACATTTCGCGGTGCCTGGCCTATGCCGAAAGCTATCGAAAGACGGAACGCGGCCGTTCGGAGTTCCGGGGGATCCCCGACGAGCGCGGCCCTCGGGCCTGCCGGGATTGCGGCACCTGCGAGCGGGCCTGCCCCTATGGCCTTCCGGTGCGCGAGAGGACGCGCCGCGCGTCCGGGATCTTCGCCTGATCGCCCGCCGACGGTTCCGCCGCCGGGCTTAGTCGATGACTCCTTCTTCCTGGGCGGCCGAGCCCGTGGCCGCGTTGGCCAAGTCCAGGGCCCCGACCTCGAGCCCCTTTTTCAGGACGAGTCCCTTCTTCCTCATCCGGTTGAGGTCGAGGCTGGGGGTGTCCGCCCACTCGAGGGTGTACTGCCAGGCGTCCAGGATCTCGTCGCCGCAGCCGACCTTGAGGGCGAGGAGGTCGTGGACCTCCGTCGCTCCCCCCTCGGCGGCCGTCCCGGTGTAGGCCGCGACGAAATTATAAATGAGGTATTTTCCCCGCCGCAGCGGGAGCTTGCCGATCTGGGTCCGGCTTCCGGGGGGATAGGGGACCGGCAGGGAATCGATGGCGCCGAGGGTCCGGAGATCGAAATCCGCCCCCTGGACGATCCCGGAGAGACGGTAGGTCTTGACCACGGGCAAAGGCGACGCCTGGGGCGCCGTCGCCGCCAGGATCGCCGCCCAAAGGATAAAGATCGCCATCGCCCCGGGATTTTATGGAATCCGGGGCCGGAAAGTCAACCGGATCTCATTGGACCCGTCCCCCGGGGCCCATTTCAAGGGGGGGATGCGAAGCGCGGAGCCCCTGGTCGACCCCATGCCAAGCCGGGCCTTAATGCCGGGGAATCAAGGGATTGACTTGGGGCCCGAATTCCGATATCATTTCCAATCATTTTACCGGAAAGAGTGGAACTGACATGATCACAATGAGATTGATGCGATTTGGCGCGAAGAAAAGACCTTCTTACCGTATCGTCGTGATGGATTCCGAACGGGCCCGCCAGAGCCAGGCCCTGGACACCATCGGGACCTACAATCCGATGACGGAGCCCGCGGAGATCAAGATCGACCAGGCCAAGGCCAAGGCCTGGATCGGGAAGGGAGCGAAGCCCTCCAAGACAGTCGAGTCCCTCTTGAATAGAATCTCCAAGAGCGTGAAAGCCGCTCAGGATCCGAAATCTTAAAGGAGGTCACCGTGAAGGAACTCGTAGAATTGATCGCCAAAGCTCTCGTTGACAGCCCGGATCGGGTGCAGGTTTCCCAGCTCGAAGGCGAACAGACCACCATTCTTGAGCTCAAAGTCGCCCCGGAGGACCTGGGCAAGGTCATCGGCAAACAAGGGCGGACGGCCCGCGCGATCCGCATCATCCTCGGCGCCGCCGGGATGAAGCTCAAGAGGAGATTTAACCTCGAGATCATAGAGAAAAGCTGAGTTGATCAAGATAGCGAAGATCCTCAGAAGCCAGGGCAGGGACGGCGAGCTTAAGCTGAAGCTGTACCTGGGCGGCCCCCGGGGGTCTTTTTTTTTTCGAAGGTTTACGTCGATAAACGAGGGGCCTACGAGCCTTACGACGTCGAATCCCTGAGGTTCGACAGGAATTCCCCCTTTCTGAAGCTTCGGGGCGTCGATTCCCTGGCCGGGGCCGACGACCTCGCCGGATCGGACATCCACGTTCCGGAGGAAGCCCTCACCCCGCCCGAGGACGGCAGCTATTACGACTTCCAGCTCATCGGCTGTGAAGTCGTCGCGAAGGACGGGGGAGCGATCGGGACCGTCAAGGGCCTCCTGCCGGTCGGGGACCGGAACCTCCTCGTCGTCGACCGCGGAGGCCGCGAGATCCTCGTCCCGTTCGTGGAGTCCTTCTGCCTCGAAGTGGACGCCGCGGCGAAGAGGATCAAGGTGGATCTCCCCGACGGGCTTTTGGACTTGAATGATATTTGATATAATCACTATCTTCCCTGAAATGTTCGCGAGCGTCTTTTCAGGGGGCGTCGTCCGCAGGGCCGTCGACAAGGGCCTGATGGAGGTCCGCGTCCACGACCTGAGGGACTACACGCACGACAGGCACCGGCAGGTGGACGACAGGCCCTTCGGGGGCCTGGAGGGAATGGTCTTCAAGCCGGAGCCGGTCTTCCGGGCGGTGGAGGCCCTCCGGGGCTCGGCCCCGGCCCGGGTCGTCCTCCTCTCGCCGCAGGGGCGGAAGCTCGATCCCCGGCTCGCCGAGGATCTCGCGGGGTGTCCGCGGGTCATCCTCCTGTGCGGCCGGTACGAGGGCGTCGACGAGCGGATCGTCGAGTCCCTGGTCGACGAGGAGATCTCGATCGGCGACTACGTCCTGACGGGCGGGGAGCCGGCGGCCGTCGTCGTCGTCGACGCCGTCTCGAGGTTCGTCCCGGGCGTCGTCGGCCGGGAGGAATCGGTCCGCCACGATTCGTTCGCCGAGGGGCGGCTGGATTTTCCGCAGTACACGCGGCCGCGGGACTTCCGGGGGATGAAGGTCCCCCAGGTCCTCTTTTCCGGCGACCACGCGCGGATCGGGCGCTGGCGGTTGAAGAAGGCCTTGGAAAAGACGCTGGCCAGGAGGCCCGATCTCCTGGACAGGATACTGACTCCGGAGGAGCGAGAGATCCTCGAGGAAATTCGGAAGGAAAGGAAAGAGCAATGAGCCTGATCGACATGATCGAGAGCAAGCAGTTGAAGACGGGGCAGGAGCCTTTCAACGTCGGGGATACGGTCAAGGTCCACGTCATCATCAAGGAAGGGGACAAGGAACGCATCCAGGTCTTCCGCGGGGACGTCATCGGGAAGAAGGGCTCGGGCGTCCGGGAAGCCTTCATCGTCCGCAAGGTCTCCTTCGGCGTCGGCGTCGAGCGGTCCTTCCCCCTCCACTCCAAGATGATCAAGACGATCGAGGTCGTCCGGAAGGGCCGGGTCAAGAGGGCCAAGCTGTACTACCTCAGGGACCTCAAGGGCAAGGCCGCCCGCCTCAAGGAAGAGCGGCGCCCCTGACGCCTTCGCCGTGGCGGACTTCCGGATCGAGAAGGCGTGTCTCGCCAGGGGGTACGCCTCGGTCGCCGGGGTCGACGAGGTCGGCCGGGGGGCCCTATTCGGGCCCGTCGTGGCCGTCGCCCTGAGCTTTCCGCCCCGCTTCTGCGCCCCCCGAAGGCCCCCCTGGACAAAAGAAATCAACGACTCCAAGCTCCTTTCTCCGACTAAAAGGAGTGGCCTGGTCCGCGGGATCCTCTCGGAGGCCCTGGCGCTGGGGGTCGGGTCGGCCTCCAACGCCGAGATCGACGACCTGAACATCCTGAGGGCCGCGGAGCTGGCCATGAAGAGAGCGGTGGCGGAAATGACGCTGAAGCCGGGCATCGTGCTGGTTGACGGGTTCCCTCTGAAAGATGTAGATTATCCGCAGATGGGAGTCCGCGGGGGCGACCGGAAGAGCGTTTCGATCGCCGCCGCCTCCATCGTGGCCAAGGTTTTGCGGGACGGACTGATGGAATTCTACGACTCGATCTTCGGCGGCTACGGGCTGGCCGGCCACAAGGGGTACGGGACGGCGGGGCACTACCGCGCCCTGCGCGCCCTCGGCCCGACCTTCCTCCACAGGCGCAGCTTCGACCTGAAGATCGTCGGGGACGGGGCCGCATGAACGGCAGGGTCGACAGGGTCCGCGTCGTCGAACAGGCGGAGAAGTACGTCAAGGCCGGAAAGCTCAAGGAAGCCATCGCCGAGTACGACAAGCTCCTCGGCGGGGACCCCCAGGATTTCGCCACCAGCAACATCATCGGCGACCTGTACGTCAGGCTCGGCCAGAACGACAAGGCGGCCGACGCCTACAAGGACGTGGCGGCCGAGTACGAGAAGCGGGGCCTTTATTCCCAGGCCCTGGCGATCTTCAAGAAGGTCGTCAAGATCAAGCCCGGCCTGCCCGAGAACTCCGTCAAGCTGGCGGACCTCTATTCCCTCCAGGGATTCGCGGCCGAGGCGAAGAAGGAATACCTCCGGACGGCCGGCCAGCTGGAGAAGGCCGGTCAGCCCATGGACGCCATACGCGTCTACGAGAAGATCGTCCGGCTCGACAAGGACGACCTCGATTCCCGGCGGAAGCTGGCCGTCCTCTTCCGCGAACAGGGTTTCAAGGACGCGGGCGCCGAACAGATGGACGAGATCGCCGACGCGATGCTGGCCAAGGACGACGTGGACGCGGCCGAGAAGCTCTTCAACGAAGCCCGGGAGCTCAGCCCCACCCACCCGAGGACCCTTTTGGGGCTGGTCGAGGTCCTCAAGCGCCGGGGGAAGAAGACGGAGGCCCTCGAGCTCCTGGAAGGGGCCCTCAAGGAAGACCCCGAGAATCCCCACCTCCTCAACCTGCTCGGCAACCTCGCCTTCGAGGGAGGCGACGTCCCGAAGGCCGAGGACGTGTTCTCCAGGATCGTCCAGGTCCACCCGATGAACGTCAACGCCCGGATCAAGCTGGGCCGGATCCAGATCCAGAAGGACGACCTGGACAAGGCGTTCGAGCTCTATGAGCCCCTGATCAACAACCTCATCAAGAAGCAGAAGGAGGAGAAGGCCATCGGGCTCCTGGGGCTCATCCTGGCGGCCCGGAGAAGCCATCTGCCCTCCCTGGAGAAGCTCTCCGCCATCTACCGGGCCAATAAGGACTTCGCCAAGCTCGAGGTCGTCGACCGGGTCATCCTGGAGGAGTTCCGGCGCCAGAAACAGCTGGACAAGGCCATGGTCGTGCTGTCGGAGCTGGTCAAGGTCCGGCCGGACGACCTGGAGCTCTTCAAGGAATACCGCCAGACCCGGAAGGACCTGGGCCTCCCCGAGGAGGAGGACCGGGAGGAGGCGAGCTGGGCGGTCACGGACAAGGACCGCGAGGTCATCCAGCAGACGCTCGATCAGGCGGACCTCTATATCCAGCAGGGGCTCGTCCGCAACGCCCGGAGGATCCTCGAGAACCTGAGGATGAAATACTCCGACGACCCGCTGATCATGCAGAAGATCGCGGTCCTCGACGAGATCCGGAGCCAGATGAGCGAGGAGGAGATCCGGATCCGCGTCGAGAAGGCCCAAGCCCTGGATACCAAGGCCCGGGAGAAGGGGATACGGGCCGCTAGGGAAACCGAGGCGAAGCCGGCCCGGAAGGAAGAGCCGAAACCCCCGAAGTCGCCTTTCCCTGAACAGATCCTCGACGAGGAGAAGTTCAGCACGGCGGACATCTTCGCGGAAACCGACATCATCCCCTTCCTCAGCCAGGACAGCGGGGAGAAGAAGTATTACGACCTCGCGGCCCGGGCCGAGGAGGAGGTCCGCATGATCGCCGCCATCCACGCCCGGCAGGTCGGGGGCGGCGCCACTCAGTTCGAGAAGGACCTCTCGGTGATCGTCGGCGACTTCAAGAAGGGGCTCAAGGCGAAGGTCCTCGCGGACGACCTGGAGATCCACTACCAGCTCGGGATCGCCTTCCTGGAGCAGGGCCTCACGAACGAAGCGATCGAGGAGCTCACGCTGGCGAGCAAGGACAAGCCCCGGGCGATGGAATGCTACAACATCATCAGCCAGTGCTACAGGCTCCGGAAGGATTTCCCGGAGGCCGAGCGATGGCTGAACAAGGCCATCCTGATGGCGAAGCAGGGCACGGAAACCTACTTCGCCCTGATCTATGACCGGGCCCTCCTCTCCGAGGAGGCCCATGAGACCGACAAGGCCCTCTCCCTTTTCCGGGAGATCCAGAGCTGGAACCCCGTTTACCGCGGGATCGCCGATAAGGTCAGCAGTCTCGAAAAGCCCGCTTGAGCGGCCGTCCCTCCCTCAAAACGCCGTTATCAGGCCGATCCCCGCTCTAGCGTGCCGTCCGGCGGGGCCCTTCAAGACCCATGTGACCTCGGCCGTCGCCCGGAGGTTCCGGCGCAGCAGATAGCCGGCATGAAGGGTCGCCGAGGAAGACTTCAGGTCCGCTTGGCCCGGAATCCACGACGTTGAGGAGCCCCACGGCGTACCAGCGGCCGTTGTCCCCGCGCGGCCGGAAGATGAGCTCGGCGAATCCCCCCCGGGTGTTGATCTCCGTCGGCCGGAACAGGGAAAAGAACGGGTTGTCGTCCTTCCGCTCCACGTACTGGAGGTTGAGCTCGAACGGGGCCGCTTCGAGAGTGGCGTCGGCGCCGGCCAGCCAAAGGCCGTTCACCGCCCCCTGCTGTTTCTCTTTCCCCAGATAGCCGAACCCTCCCAGGCGCAGGCCCCCTCCGACGTCCTGCGAGAGCCTGACAAAGAGGTTCTTGTACCGGTCGTCGTCGAAGTTCCCGAAGGGATTTGTCGGGTCGAGCCCGCTCCCGTTGATGATCTCGAAGCAGAGGTCCGTGCCGCCTTTGAGGCCCAGCGTGGCCATGAGGCCCCGGTCGTAGGTCAAATTGGCCTTGGAGGTTCCGACCTTCACGGCGTAGATCTCGTAATCCTCGAACGCGAGGCGGAGCTCCCTTTTGAACAGGGGGTCGGAAACCTGGAACTGCCCGACGTAGAGATCGAGGTCCGGGCCGAAGAGGTCGTTGATCATGACGAAGGCGTCCTCGAGCCCGGCCACTTCACCCCGCTCGCCGAAAAAGAAGTAGAAATAGTACGAGATGTGCTTGGCGATCTCGCCTCCCGAGAGGAATTTCAGGAGGTAGGGGGCGGTGAAATCGAGCGTCTTCGAACGCCCGTTGTCGTACGCCAGGTACCCTTCCAGCCGGAAGGCGAAGGGGACGTCCCTCAGGAGGGACAGCCGGTCGTCGCCGGCATCGACATAGTAGCGCGGCGTCTCCTTGTCCTTGATGACGAAGCCGTTCGCCGCGAACTCCTCCCCGTAGGGCTTGAGCTTGGGGAACGGGGAGTGGCAGGTCTTGCAGGTCATTGTGTACTTGCGGGCGAACGCCGGCATCGCCGACGCCGGCCCCGTCGCGGCCGCCAGGACGATCGCCGCCCCCAGCGCGGTTCCGATGACCCTTCTCATTTCGGCCTCCTTCTTCCGACGGCGTTCCGCTAATCGACGATCGTGACCGTCGTCGCGTGCCGGTTGACCTCGACGACCTCGGACTCGTCCGCGGGCACGCCGAGAAAGTCCGCCGCCGGCTTGACGAGCTTCTGATAGTTGAGGACCGCGGTGACCGTCAGCGGCCCCGGCGGGAGGTCCTGGGGGAGGGTGAACGTGCAGGTCTCGAGCTTGGTCTCGCGGGGGCCGATCCTGTAATCGACGCCCAGGGACTTCGTGTTCCATTGCTGGAGGGTCACCCGGCCCTGCGGGTCGAAGTAGGGCATCCGGAAGATCCTGTCCCCGACGGGGATGCCGTCGCGAAGCACGCCCTTGAAGCTCGGATCGCCGAGGGCGATCCCCATATCCTGGTAGGCCAGGGCTTCGGACCCGATGGTGTACTCCTCGCCCTCGAATCCCTTCTTGTCCACGGCCAGGTGATAGACCTTGCCCGCGGCGTCCTTGGCCTCGACGTGCATCCAGACGATGCGGTCCTCGACGGAGCCGGTGGGGAACTTATGTCCGGTCTTCTGGTTGAACAGGGCCACGGTGAACCGGACCCTGTCCCCGGGCTGGGCCTCGCGGATATCGGGGTGGATCCGGAGCTCGATGGTCCCCCGGATCTTGCCGTTGTCGTGGGCGCCGTGAAAGAGGTGCTGGCGGGCGTCGGGGTAGGCGTTCCCCATGGCCGCGGTCTTGGCCGGAGCGTAGGTCATGTGGCAATCCTGGCACTTGACGCCCTGCTTGGAGTAGGGGCCGTCCTTCCATTCGAGGTGCGTGGACTTGACCCAGTTCCCGTAGGGGTTCTTCTCGTTGTGGCAGGTTCCGCAGAATTCCGCCGTCCCCAGGAACTCCGACTGAGCCATGTCGTGCTCGGGCGAATTCCCCACCTTCCGGGGCCCGTACTTGGTTCTGCCGGGCACGGAGATCCAGTTGAAATTGTGGGGAGTGTCCCCGGAGAAGCCCGTGACGGTATGGCAGAGCTCGCATGAGACGGACTCGTTGGCCCGGCTCATCTTTTCCGGCAGGGGCGGCGGCACGTCGCCGGCCAGGAAAGCGATCGGCGCGTGACAGCCGTTGCAGTCGGCCTTGATGCCGGCCACGATGGGGTCCTTCCCGGCATGGGGGACCGCAAGCTTGAAGTACTCGATCTCGTCCCAGTGATGGGTATAGGCCTGGGACATCATGGCCTGCGTCCATTGTTGATAGATGTCGGTGTGACAGGACGTTCCGCACAGCTTAGGCGGGCTGTAGTCGCTGTACTTGCGCGACCCGAGAGCGGCGTCGTCCGCTTTCTGGGCCTGAGAGAACGTCAGGCCTAGAAGCAGGGCGATCGCAAGGACCGGGACGGATGCTGATAAGGATCTCCTCATGGGGGCCTCCTCCCTTCCGTTTTTCCCTGACCATGGGGAATGATAAGGTAGGGCGGCCCGGATTTCAAGCCCCTTCGGCCCCTCTCGTATTGATTTTCGCCCGGCTTTGGGATAAAGGATTAATGAGCCCCGAGGGGAAGGAGGTGCATGATGGATCGGAGGAATTTCATAAGGAAGAGCGCGGTGACGGCGGCCGTCCTCGCAGCCGGGGGCGGGGGGCCGGCGGCCGGTTCCCGGAAAGACGCCCCCGCCGCCTCCAAGTTCAAGCTCAAATACGCTCCCTCGATCGGCCAGTTCAAGGCCCACGCCGGGGAGGACCCCCTGGCTCAGGTCCGGTTCGCGGCCGACGAGGGATTCACGGCGATGTTCGACAACGGGCTGATGGGACGCCCTCCGGCCCAGCAGGAGTCCATCGCCCGGGAGCTTCGCGACCGGGGCATGACCCTGGGCCCGTTCGTCCTCTACGCGGATTTCGGGAAGAAGAGCTTCGTCGTCCGGGACTGGGACGTGCGCGACCTGCTCCTCAAGAGGATGCGGCAGGGGGTCGAATCGGCCCGCCGGACGGGCGCCCGCTGGGCGCTCGTCGTCCCCGGCCGTTTCGATGAAAGCCTGGCCTGGGAGTACCAGACGGCCAACGTCATCGAGAACCTCAGGTTCTGCATGGACGTCTGCGAGGAAGCCGAGCTCATCGTGGTCCTGGAGCCTCTCAATCCCAGGGACCATCCCGGGCTCTTCCTGACACGCATCCCCCAGGCCTCGCAGATCGTCCGGTCGGTCGCCAGCCCTTCCTGCAGGATCCTCGACGACCTCTACCACCAGCAGATCACCGAGGGCGACCTCATCCCGAACATCGACGCGGCCGGCGAGGATATCTCCGCCTTTCACATCGGCGACAATCCCGGGCGCAAGGAGCCCGGGACCGGCGAGATCAACTTCAGGAACATCTTCAAGCACCTCCACGAGCGGGGGTTCACGGGCGTTCTGGGGATGGAGCACGGCCAGAGCCTCCCGGGGAAGGCCGGGGAGAGGGCCGTCATCGATGCCTATCGCGCCTGCGACGACTTCTAAGGAGGACCCATGGAGATCACAAGACGCGATTTCATCAAAACATCCCTGGCGGCGTCCCTGGCGACGGCGATCCCCGGCAGCCTCGGGCTCCACGCCGGAGGCACGGACGCCATCCGGATCGGCATGATCGGCTGCGGGGGACGGGCGACCGGAGCCGCCCTCAATTGCCTGGACGCCGCTCCCGGCGTCGAGGTCGTCGCCATGTTCGACCTTTTCAAGGACCGCCTCGAAGGCTCCCTCGCGGAGCTCAAGGGGAAGCATCCCGACCGGGTCAGGGTCGCGGCCGACCGCTGTTTCACCGGCTTCGACGGCTACAAGGCGCTCTGCGCCCTTCCGGACGTCAACCTCATCGTGACGGCGACGCCCCCCGGCTTCCGGCCCATCCACTTCAGGGCCGCGGTCGAGGCGGGGAAACACGTCTTCATGGAGAAGCCCGTGGCCGTCGACCCGGTCGGCGTCCGTTCGATCATCGCCACCTCCGAGCTGGCCCGGACGAAGGGCCTGGCCGTGGTCGCGGGGACCCAGCGCCGTCACCAGTCCCGTTACCTCGAGGTGATGAAGCGGATCCACGACGGAACCATCGGCGAGCTCGTCGGCGGCGAGTGCTACTGGAATCAGGGGGACCTCTGGGTGGTCAAGAAAACGCCGGAGATGTCGGACATGGAGTGGCAGTGCCGGAACTGGCTCTACTTCACATGGCTTTCCGGCGATCACATCGTCGAACAGCACGTCCACAACATCGACGTCGTCAACTGGGCTTTCGGGACGACTCCCGTCAAGGTCATGGGCATGGGCGGCCGCCAGGTGCGCACGGGCCCCGAATACGGGAACATCTACGACCACTTCGCCGTCGAGTTCGAATATCCGAACGGCGCCCGCGTCCTGAGCATGTGCCGCCAGACGCCGGGGTGTGCCGACCGGGTCGAGGAGCGGCTGGTCGGGACCCGGGGGACGGCCTTCGGCTACGGCGAGATCAAGGGCGCCTCCCCGTGGACGTTCGAGGGCGAAGAGACCGACCCCTACGTCCAGGAACAGGCGGACCTCATCGCGAGCATCCGCCGCGGCGAGCCCCTGAACGAGGGACGGCGGATCGCCGAGAGCACGCTCTGCGCGATCATGGGCCGGATGAGCGCCTATACGGGGCGGGCGATCTCCTGGGAATGGGCCATGAACAGCTCCACGCTCGACCTCACGCCTCCGCGCTACGAGCTCGGCGACCTGCCGGTCGAGCCCGTGGCGGTCCCCGGGGTGACGCCGCTCGTCTAGGCGAGCCGGGGCATGAAAAGGCGCGAGTTCCTGAGGACGGCCTCCCTCGCCGCGGCCGGGGCGGCCGGCTTTCCGACGATCGTCCGGGCCTCGGCGCTCGGCCGGGCCGGGAGGCCCGCCCCGAGCGACAGGATCGTCATGGCGGGGATCGGCTTCGGCATGCAGGGCATCCCCAACATGCGGGCCTTCCTGGAGAACGGGGACGTCGAGTGGGTCGCCGTCTGCGACGTCGATCGGAGCCACCTCGAGGAGGCCCGGACGATCGTCGACGAACACCACGGGACCCGTTCCTGCGCCGTCTATCGCGATTTCCGCGAGCTCTTCGCCCGGCGCGATCTCGAGGCCGTCTCGATCGCGGTCCCCGACCACTGGCACGCCATCCTGGCGATATCCGCGGTCCGGGCGGGGCTGGACGTCTACGGGGAGAAACCGCTGACCCATGGCCTGCGCGAGGGACGGGCGCTTTGCGACGCCGTCGTAAGATACGGCCGCGTCTGGCAGACCGGCTCGTGGCAGAGGTCGGTCGAGAATTTCCACCGCGCCGCCGAGCTCGTCCGGAACGGCCGCCTCGGCAGGATCCTCCGGGTCGAGGTCGGCCTGCCGGAGGGTCACTGGGACTTCGCCGGGACCTTCGGGCGGGAGGCGGTCACCCCCGCGCCCGCCGGCCTGGATTACGACCTCTGGCTCGGGCCCGCGCCCAGGCTTCCTTACCGGGAAGCGGGCGTTCACATGAACTGGCGATGGAACATGGCCTTCGGCGGCGGCCAGCTCATGGACTGGGTGGGTCACCACGTGGACATCGCCCACTGGGGCCTCGGGTTCGACACGACCGGGCCGGTCACGGTCGAAGCCCGGGGTGAATATGCCGGGGCCGGAATCTACGACAGCCCCGTCCGCTATCGAGTGGACGCGGTCTATGCCGACGGGACGCCCTTGGCCATCGCCGGAGGGTATCCCGAGATCTGGAGCGGGACCAAGTGGATCGGCGAGCGCGGTTGGGTCTGGGTGGACCGGGGGGCGTTCCTCACGGAGCCCGCCGGCCTCCGGAGCGAGGAGATCGGGCCGGGAGAGGTCCGGCTCACGAAGAGCCGCGACCATCACCGGAACTTCCTGGACTGCGTCCGGAACAGATCTGCGACGATCGCTCCCTGCGAAGTTGCCCATCGCTCGGCGAGCGTCGGACATCTCGGCGTCGCCGCCATGACGGCGGGGAGGAAGCTCCGATGGGACCCGGCGACGGAAACCTTCGCCGGAGATCCGGAGGCCGAAAGGCTCCTGACCCGCCCTTATCGGTCGCCCTGGCAGCTGCCGGTCTGAAATGGGAGGAAGATGCGCTTGAGGAGCTTGTGCGGGTCGGCGTGGCGCCGCGCCGCGGTCTTGGGCGTCGCTTTCCTGTTCCCGGCTCTGGCCGCGTCCGCCGGAGCCGTCCGGCAGGAGCCGAGCGTGGAAAGTCCGGACCGGATCGCCGCGCTCCTCAAAGGCCTTGTCGCCTTCGAATACAGCTCCGATGACGCGGCCCTGCATGCGTTCCGGTCCTATGTCCGCTCCCGCAGGAACGATCCGGCGGCCATGGCGGCGTGCGAAACGGCGTTCCTCGTGTTCCTCGAAGGAGAGGCCACGCCTTCCGGCAAGCAGGCCGTGTGCCGGGAGCTTGGGCTCATGGGCACGGACAGGTCCGTACCCCTTCTCGAAAAGATGCTGGCACTCGAAGCGACCTCGGACATGGCCCGCTGCGGGTTGGAGGGGATCCCGGGCGCGGCCGCCGATGACGCGCTCATTCGGGGCTTGTCCGGCCCGAGCGGCGGCTCGAAGCTCGGGGTCGTTTCCTCCCTTGGGAACCGGAGATGCGCGGCGGCGGTCCCGGTCCTCGGCGGGCTTCTCCGATCCTCCGACGGAAAGGAAGCCGGCGCGGCCGCCGATGCCCTCGGAAGGATCGGCGGACCGGAAGCGATGCGCGTCCTTGCGGCCGCGGTCACGAGGGCTCCGGGGGGCGTCCGGGCTCGGATCGTTCCGGCCCTCCTTGCCTGTGCGGCCGGCCTCCTCGGCCGGGACGACGCGGCGGCGGTGTTCGCGGCTTTCGACGCGGTCCTGGCCGCGCGGCCGACCCTGCCCGTGCGCCGGGCGGCGTTCAGGGGCAAGATCGCGGCGGCCGGCGAGGCGGGAAGAGAGCTGGTTCTGAGCGCCATGGGCGGGCGATCGCCCGATCTCATCCAGCCGGCGATCGACATGGTCCCGGCGGTCTTCGACCCGCAGACGATCAAATCGGCCTGCGCTCTTCTCCCGAGGCTTCCCGATGAGGGTCAGGTTCAATTCGTCGCCGCGCTCGCGTCGTTCCCGAAGGATTCCGTCCTGGAGACGCTGATCGAGGCATCGGACAGTCCGATCGCCGCCGTCAGGGTCGAAGCCCTCAGGGTCCTGGGACGGGTCGGGGACGGCTCCGTCGTCCTCCTCCTCGCCGCCCGGGCGGCGAACGCCGCGGACCCGGAGAAGCGAGCCGCCCGTGAAAGCCTTCGGAACCTCGGGGGGTCGGATGTTGACGGGGCCATTGTCGGCGGGCTTGCCGGGGACGGACCGGAGGCCGTTCGCGTCGAGCTCGTCCAAGCGGTCGGCGAACGACGCCTCGCCGGAGGCAAGAATATGCTCATGAAGCTCGCCCGGTCCGAGTCGTCCGCGATGCGACTTCAGGCGATCCGGGCGCTCGGCCGGACGGCCGGCGCCGAAGACATGAGCTTTCTTCTCGACCTGCTTTCGACGGCCGCGGACGATCCGGAACGGGAGGAGGTCGTGAGCGCGATCGCCGCGACGGCGATGGAGCACGCCCTTCCGACCGATCGGGCCGGCGCCGTGGAATCCCGGCTCTCGGCCGCGAAGGGCCCGAGCGAGCGGGCCTCTCTCCTGCGGGTCCTCGGAAAGATCGGCGAGGACAGGACACTGCCGGTCGTCCGCGAAGCTCTCGACGACGGCGATGCCCTCGTCGCCGACTCTGCCGCGAGGGCGATCGCCGGTTGGCCGACGGCCGCGGCCCGTGACGATGCGCTGCGGATCGCCCGAAGCTCCTCGAGCCTCGTCCGCCGGGTCCTGGCCCTCGAAGGCTTCATCCGGATGGTCGGGCTCGAGCCTTATCGCGCCCCGGAAGGCGCGGTCGCGTCGCTCCGGGAAGCCCTCGCGATCGCCGAGCGGCCCGAAGAGCGGCGACTCGTCGTCGCCGCCCTCCCTTCGTTCGCCTGCTCCGAAGCCCTGGAATTGGCGGAAGGGCTCGCGGGTTCCCCCGATGTCGGGAACGAAGCCCGCGTCGCGGCCGAATCGATCAGGAAGGAGCTCGCTTCCCGGAAGCGATGAAGAAGAGCCGCGGAAGCGTTCAGACGCGGCTTTCGTACTTGGGGAGCTTGAAGCTCAAGGTGAAAACCGTCCCGCCGTTTCTCCGGACCTCGATCCGGCCGTCCAGCTGTTCGGTGAGGAGCGAGATGATCTGAAGGCCCAGGGTGTCGGTGTGCGCGATGTCGATGCCCTCCGGGAAACCGATACCGTTGTCGCGGACCGTCAGCCGTATCAACCCGCCCTCGCTCTCGTGGAGCCCGACGGTGATCTCTCCCTTCCGATCCCCAGGGAAGGCGTGTTTCAGGGCATTGAGGACGAGCTCGTTGAGGATGAGGCCGCAGGGGATGGCGGCGTTGATATCGAGGGAGGTCCTGTCGAGGTCCAGCTTCAGGGCGATCCGCGTCTCGTCGGTCTTGTAGGTCCGGAAGAGGAACGAGGTCAGGCTCTTGACGTAATCCGAAAAATCGATGCGCGACAGGTCCTTGGTCTGGTAGAGCTTTTCGTGGACGAGGGCCATGGACTTGATACGGTCCTGGCTCTCCCGGAACGCCTCCCGGACCGAGGCGTCCGGGAACCGCTCGGATTGGAGGCTGAGGAGGCTGGAGATGACCTGCATATTGTTCTTGACGCGGTGGTGGATCTCCCTCAGGAGGACGTCCTTTTCCCGGAGGGCGTCCAGGATCTGCTCCTCGGCTTTCTTGCGCTCGGAGATGTCGCGGATAATGGCCTGGTAGAACCGGACGCCCTCGATATCGAGGATGCGCAGGCTGACCTCGATGGGGAAGAGCGTCCCGTCCTTACGCTGGTGGACGGTCTCGTAGACGAGGCCGCCCGTCTTTTCGGCCTCGGCCAGTGTCAACTGAAATTCCGGTCTGACCTGCGGAGGCCTCAGGTCCTGTATGTGCATGCCCTTCAGCTCTTCCGGGCCGTAGCCGTAGACCGCGCTGGCCCGCTCGTTGGCTTCGACGATCCGGTGGTCCCGGTCGGCCAGGAAGATGATGTCGTTGGCGTACTTGTGGAGGTACTCGAAGTGCCTGACCAGGGCCAAACGGTCGTGCTCGATCTCGTACTGCTTCCTGTAATAGTGGGCCTCCCGCCGTTTGATCCAGAAGAGGAGCACGACCGCCATCCCGAAGTACAGGGCGAGGATGGCGAACGCGAGGACGGCCATGCGGATGCGGAAGGGAGCGAGGATCTCGGAGAGGTCCTCCTTGGCGACCATGAACCAGGACGTGCCGGGGAGGGGGCGGATCACCGAAAGGACGGGCACGCCCCTGTAGTCCGTTCCCTCGACGACGCCTTCCACGCCGCTGACGGCCAAGGCGGCCGGCAGGCTCGAAGCGTCGGCGGGCAAGCGGAGGCTCAGGGCCGTGTCCTTCCGGTGGCGCAGTTCGTTCAGGAAAAGGACGTTTTCGCCCTCGCGGCGGACGAGGAGGGTTTCGGCGCTCCGGCTCGGAACGGGCCAATTCTGGATCAGGGGATAGAGGAAATCACGAGGATCGATCCGGAACCAGATCACCCCGGCGCAGAGAGGTCCGCCGCCGTCCTTCGCGGCCCTGAGGACAGGCGCATAGAGGTCGATGTGGACCTGGACCGGCTCGGAGACCTTGTGGAAATCGGAGATGAGCGTCCGGCCCGACGCGCAGACCTGGGCTATGTTGGCCCGGGCTTCATCGCCTATGAGGTCCGGCGAGGGCGAGGACGAAAGCCTGACCCGGCCGTCGGCGTCCAGGAGCACCACGTCCATATATCCATACGCGGCGACGATGGAGCTCAGCCAGGTTCTGATATCGGCTTCGGCGGCTTCGGCCCCGGGGCTTTTCTCCAGAAAGGGGATGATCCAGAGCTTGTTGAGGGGATTGGCGGACACGACGGCGGCATCGCCGAGACGCTCCTTCCGCCAGCTGAGGATCTCCATGGCCTTGAGGTCGGCTACGGCGCCGAGCCTGTCCGCGGCCGCTTTCTTGACGTGGCTCTTGCCCTGCCGGACGAATTGCCATCCGGCCACGGATATCAAGAGGACCAGGAGCAGGAATATGGCTATGGGAATGGCCAGCGGGGAGCGGAAGAGTTTCACAAGCTCCATTATACGGATTTCAGATCGGCGTCGCAATCGGGCCCCCGCCGTCGGCCGGGAGTTCTCCTGGCCTCTTGAATCCGGCCGGATATTGATATATTTTGGGAGACTGTCCCTTGAGATCAGGAACGCCCGCGCGGAGGGAACGAGCATGATTCCGGTATTCGTCGCTTATTTCGTCCTGACCCTGGTTCTCGGCCTCTGGCAGGCCCGGCGGACCAAGTCCCAGTCGGATTTCGTCCTGGGCGGCAAGAAGCTCCCCGGCTGGATGCTGGCAGGTCTGGAAAAGACCATAACGGCCCGGGCGGTGACTTTCTTCGTGGCCATGGGCCTCGCCGTCCTCGTCACGCTCCTGACGAAGAAGGACGAGGCGCCGCCCGCCCCCGCCTGTCCCGCATCATAAGCCGCCGCTCATGCCGCGGCTTATGTAGCGGTTCTCCATGCTCTTGAATGTGGAAGAGAAGGGCCTTTTTCTCGGGCTCTCTTTTGTTGTATGATGACTTGTCATCGACCGAGGCAGGAGCGTTTTCATGGCCAAGACCGAATGCCGATCGGACAGTCCCCGGGCCGTTTCGCGCAGGAGTTTCCTGGTCTCATCGACGGCCGCCGGGCTGGGCATGGCCCTGACGGGCGGGGCCCGGGGCCAGGAGACGGGATCCGGGACCCCGCCCCCCGCCCCCCAGATCAAGGCCGCCGACGAGGTCCGGGTCGGCCTCATCGGAGCGGGCGAGCAGGGCCGGGTGCTCATCGAATCCTGCCTCCGCATTCCCGGCATCCGGATCGCCGCCCTCTGCGATATCTGGGGGTACAGCCGCCAGTACGCCTCGGGCTATCTCGGCAAGTACGGCCAGAAGCCCGTCGTCTACGAGGATTACCGGGACATGCTGGCGAAAGAGCGGACCTTGGGGGCGGCGATCGTCGCCACTCCCGACTGGATGCACGCCGAGCACGCCAACGCCTGCATGGAGGCCGGCCTCCACGTTTACTGCGAGAAGGAGATGTCGAACTCCCTCGAGAAAGCGCGGTCCATGGCGGCGACCGCCCGGAGGACGGGAAAGCTCCTCCAGATCGGCCACCAGCGCCGCTCTAACCCCCGCTACATCCATGCCATCGACCGGCTGATGCGGGAAAAGCGCCTCCTCGGCCGGCTCGGCCTCGCTTACGCCCAATGGAACCGGTCCAAGGCCGACATGCTCGGCTGGCCCAAGAAATATGCCATGGACCAGGCCACCCTCCAGAGATACGGTTACGACTCGATGGCCGAGTTCCGCAACTGGCGGTGGTACAGGAAGTTCGGCGGCGGCCCGATCGTCGACCTGGGCTCGCACCAGATCGACCTCTTCTCCTGGGCCTTCGGCGCGAACCCTTCGACCGTCGTCGCCAGCGGCGGCGTCGATCATTACAAGAACCGCGAATGGTACGACAACGTCATGGCCATCTACGAGTTCGATACGAAGGAGGGCCCGGCCCGGGCCTTCTACCAGGTCCAGACGACGACGGCCCACGGCGGATTCTACGAGACCTTCATGGGGGACGACGGCTCGCTCGTCATCTCCGAGGTCCCCCAGCGCGGCAATTGGGCCCTGCGCGAGGCCCACGCGCCCGAGTGGGACTCCCTCGTCAAGGACGGGTACCTCCTCAGCGAAGCGGCGCCCATCCGGAAGATCGAGACGCGCAACATCTTCCTCGACGTCCGGGTCACGGCCGAGACGGGCCGCTGGCCGCTCCCGGTGGACCTGGCCAAGCCCGCCCATCAGCCCCACCTCGAGAACTTCTTCGGCGCGGTGAGGAACGGGACGCCGCTTTCCTGCCCCGCCGACCTGGCCTATGAGAGCGCCGTGGCCGTCCTGAAGGTCAACGAAGCCGTCAGAACGCGGTCCCTGATCCGTTTCCGGCCGGAGCAGTTCAAGGCATGAGACCCGAGCGAGCCGCCCCGACCATCCTCCTCGCCGTCGCCTTGTCCTGCGCCTTCGCGACGGCCTCAGCCGAGGATAAGACCCCTCGGTGGGACGGGAGCCGGGTCAGCCCCGTCCACAGGATCCCTCTCAAGGACGAGCTCGACCAGGAGATCGTCCCGTCAGAGTCCTATCCTCTGCCGTTCTCGGCCCGATTCACCTGCGCGCCCTGCCACGATTACGACACGGTCGGCAAGGGGCTCCACTTCAACGCGGGTCGCACGGACGCGCCCGCCGGACGGCCGGGCGAGCCCTGGATCTGGGCGGACGAGGGGTCCGGGACGATGCTCCCGCTGTCCTACCGGAAATGGCCTGGCGTATGGGCCCCCGGCGCCGTCGGCCTCACGGACTGGGATTTCACGCGGCTTTTCGGGCGCCACCTCTCCGGCGGCGGGATCTCCGAGCCGCGCGAGGAGGATACGTCTCCTGATTCCCGCTGGGACGTTTCGGGCCGGCTCGAGATCAACTGCATGGGTTGTCACAACGCATCCCCCCGCCAGGACCCCAGCGAGTGGGCCCGGCAGGTCATGCGGGAGAACTTCCGATGGGCCGCCACCGCGGCCGCCGGCCTCGGGGACGTCGGGGGCATGGCTTCGAGGCTTGCCGCGACCTGGGACATCTTCGACGGCCCGGACCCGGACGACAAGGAATGGGCCGTGACCCCTTCGGTCAAGTACGACCCGGCGCTTTTCGACGCCAAACAGAAGGCCTTCCTGGACATCTCATATAGGCCCGAAGACGGCCGATGCCTGTCCTGCCACGGCGCGGCCGTGACCGGGACGGCCAAGCACGAATTCGACGAGGACGTCCACACGGCGTCCGGGCTCAAGTGCGCGAGCTGTCACCGGAACGGCATCGGGCACGATATGGTCCGCGGCTACGAAGGGGAGACGAAGGAGCATCCCGGTCTCGCGGGCGAGGACCTGACCTGTGCCGGCTGTCATCTCGGTCGTGACGCCGAAAAAGGGGGAAAGGGATTCGCCGGGAGGCTCGGGGCCCCTTTCCCGAAGCACAACGGGTTTCCCAAGACCCACTTCGAGCGGCTGAGCTGTACGGTCTGTCATTCGGGCCCCCTGCCGGCGAAGGAACCCGCGAGGGTCCGCACGGCCCGGGCCAACCGGCTGGGCGTATTCGGAGTCGCCCGGTGGGCGACGGACCTTCCCGCCGTCTTCGAACCGGTCTACGTCCGCGGCGCGAACGGCAAGCTCGCCCCTAACCGGCTGACCTGGCCGGCGTTCTGGGCCGATACGAAGGACGGCAGGGTCGTGCCCATGAAGCCGGAGGCGGTGCGGGCCGCGGCGGGCGATATCCTGGACGCCGCCGGGAGCGTCGGCCGGGTCCTCGCGGCCCTGTACGACATTCCCGACCTGGCCGGCGTGCCGGTGCTGATCATGTCCGGGAGGATCTATGAGCTCAACGCCGACGCCGGGTTGGACGCGTCGACTTACGCCGGCGAGCTTTCGGGCGGCGCGCTCGTCTGGGCCGTCCGGAAAGAAGGAGCCGTTCTTCCTCTCGTCCCCGGGATCGACCCCGACGCCGCGGAACCGGATACGGACGCCGAGGCCCGGCTCCAACAGGTCCTCATCGCCCTGGGGACCGTCCCCGGAGCTCCCGGGAAGCCGGCTCTCGCGGTCAAGAAGTCTCTCTATGCCGTTACGGACGGATTCCTCGAGAAGCAGGACGCCCCGGAGCCTTCAACGATGCCGGAGCTCGTCTGGGTCCGGAACGGCAAACACTATCCCCTGGTCGACGATTTTGCCCGGCGGGCCGTCCTGACCCTGACCGGCGGCGACCGGACCCTGACCGAAGAGCAAGTGGCGCTCGTCCTGGCGCGACTGGGAAAGGACCATGCCTATATCTCGAGCGGCCGCGTGTTCCGACTGGACGGGAAGGGCCGGCTCGAGGCTCGGAAGGATAAAGCCGCCGAGCCCGTGACCTGGCCGCTGGCCCACGAAGTCCGGCCGGCCCGGATGGCCCTCGGCGTGAACGGTTGTACGGATTGTCACCGGGCCGGCTCAGCGTTCCTTTTCGGCAAGGTCAGGGGCTACGGCCCGCTGATGACGTCCCGCGCCGAGGTCCGGACGGCCGGCTCGTTCATGGGGCTGGGGCGGCCGTATCACTTCCTCTTCGGCCTGTCGTTCGCCGTCCGGCCGCTGTTCAAGGGCGTGCTTTTCGGCGCGGTCGTCGTCGTCGGCTCACTGCTCTTCCTGGCGGGCCTGCTCTGGCTCGGCCGCATCTCGGGGCTCATCGGAAAGGGGAGATAGCCGGCCATGCTGTTCATCATCGTCACGGTCCTCGCCCTTTCGGGGACCCTCCTCGGGCTCACCTTCCTCCGGTTCCGGGCGGGGACGGCTTCCGCCGGGAAGGAGGTCACGGCATCGCTCCTCCGTGATTACGCCGGCTGGCTCGGCGATGGGGGCCGGACGCTCATCGACCCCGGGACACCGGCCAAAGCCATGGCGCTTTACAGGACCTGGGTTGGCCTCCGCTACCCGGGCTGGAGACAATGGGTCTTCGTCGCTCTTGCCGCGAGCTTCGCCCTGTGCGCGGGGACCGGCCTCTTTTTCGCGGTCTTCGTGCCCCGCGGGATGTTCGGGATCCTGTTGCTCTGTCACGTCATGGCCGGAGGGCTCTTCGCGGTCAGCCTGGCCGCCGTCCTGCTCCTGAGAGCCGGGGCCTATCGTCCGGATGCCGAGGCTTCGGCGGGCGACACCCGCGTCGCTTGCCCCGTGTTGAAGGGAGTTCCCCGGGGCTATCTCCTCACCGGCCTGTTCTGGGCGTTCGCCGCCGCGGGGCTCGTCCTCATGGCTACGGCCCTGCTCTCCATGCTCCCGTATCTCCACTTCGGCGCCCAGATCCCCCTCCTGGAAGCCCATAGATACGCCGCCCTTGCCGCGCTCGTCGCGGCCGTCGTCTTTGCCGACCTCGACATCATTCCGCGGAGGGGATGATGGCCGCGGATGGGCCTGCCGTGCACCGCTTCACGCATCACGCCATGGCGACGCTTTTCGAGGTCCTCGTCCGGGGGAACGAGGAGGCGTATGCCGGCCAGGCCGCCCGGGCCGTGTTCCGGGAAGTCGAGCGCATTGAAAGGCTCTTCAGCCGTTTCGATCCGGCGAGCGACATCGGGCGGCTCAACCGCCTCGGGCCGGGGGAGTCCCTGGCGGTCGGCGTCGAAACCCACGAATGCCTGAGCTTGGCCGAGGAGATCCGGAAGGATTCCGGCGGCGCCTTTGATATCGATGTCAGGGCTCTGATAAAATACGGGGGCGGGGCCGGGACGGCCCCGTTCGAGCTCGCCCGAACGGGCGCCGGCTTCGAAGTCCGGCGCGCGGCCCCGGAGGGAGGGCGGCCGATGCCGCTCGAGCTGGACCTCGGGGGCATTGGCAAGGGCTACGCCCTCGACAAGGCCTTGGAAGTCCTGGCCGATTGGAGCGTCGAGGACGCCCTCGTTCACGGAGGGACGAGCACGGCGATCGCGGTCGGCGATGCCCCCGGCGCGGACGGCGGCGGGGGAAAGGGTTGGCCGGTCGGAGTCGGCGCAGGCTGGCCCTGTCCGGAAGCCCCGTCGTGCTTCCGGCTCCGGGGCCGGGCCCTCAGCGGGTCCGGGACCGAGGTCAAGGGGAGGCATATCCTCGACCCGAGGACCGGCTCCCCCGCGGGAGGGCATCTGGCGGCCTGGGCGTCCCATCCCTCGGCCGCCGTGTCCGACGCGCTGTCGACGGCCTTCATGGTCATGACCACGGGCGAGGTCGAGGCCTACTGCCGCCGGCACCCGGAGGTCTGGGCCCTGGTCGTCCGCGATTACGGCGATTGCCGGGTGTTCAACCCGGACGTCGCTTCGGGGATGGAATAGAATTCGGACAAGGAGTCCTCAATGATAAGGAACAGTCGTCGTCGCCTTCTTCGCCGCGGCGCTCGTCGCCGCGACGGTCCCGGCTCGAGCGCAGGATCCCGCCAAGGTCGAGCTGAAGCTCAAGCTGCCGAAGCCCATGTTCGTCGGGACGCCCCGGAACATCCGCACGGCGAATCTCGAAGCCGTGACGGGCAGGCCCCGCGCCCCGTTCTTCGTCCCGGCCGGGACGAAGCTCCTGTCGCTCGGGAAGCCCGTCGCGGCGAGCGACATGGCGCCCGTCATCGGAGAGGTGGGCTTCGTCACGGACGGAGAGAAATCCGGCGAGGACGGCTATTTCGTCGAATTCGGGCCGGGGAAGCAATGGGTCCGGATCGACCTCAAGGAATCCGCCGCGATATCGGTCATCCTCCTCTGGCATTATCACAGCCAGGCCCGCGTCTATCGCGACGTCGTGGTCCAGGTCTCCGACGATAAGGATTTCGTGACCGGCGTCACGACCGTCTTCAACAACGACCATGACAACACGTCGGGGCTCGGGATCGGGAAGGACAAGGAATACATCGAGACCAACGAGGGCCGGCTCATCGACGCCAAGGGGATCAGGGCGCGTTATGTCCGGCTGTTCAGCAACGGGAATACGTCGAACGACATGAACCATTACGTCGAGGCGGAAGTCTACGGCATCCCCGTCAAATGAAGAAGGCGGCCTGGGTCGGGATGTTCGGGCTCGTCCTGGCGGGGGCGCTCCTCCTCCGGACCCGGGCGCTCTCCGTCCGGCCCATGCATCACGACGAGGCTAACCAGGCCCTGAAGTTCGGGACACTGCTCGAGACCGGGGAGTACCGGTACGACAAGGACGAACACCATGGGCCCAGCTTGTACTATCTGACGCTCCCCGTGGCGCGGGCGGCGGGGCGCCGCCTGACGGCCTCCCTCGATGAGACCGTCCTGCGCCTGGTCCCGGCGCTCTTCGGAACCGGCATCCTGCTCCTCTTCCTGCTCCTCGGCGACGGCCTGGGCCGACGGGGAACGCTCTTCGCCGGGCTCTTCGCGTCGATCTCGCCCCTCATGGTCTACTATGCCCGCTTCTATATCCAGGAGACGATCCTCGTCTTCTTCATCGCCGGGCTTCTGGCGTCGCTATGGCGCTATCTCCGGAGGCCTTCGGCCGGCTGGGCGGCGGCCGCGGGATTTTCCGCGGGGATGATGTACGCGACCAAGGAGACCTCGGTCCTCGCGTTCGCGGCGGTCGTCGCGGCGTTCTCCTTTGGCTCCGTTTCACGCCTGAAGGGGAGTTCCGTTCCCGGAGCCGGGGCGGGGCTTCGGCCGAAGCTCGGACACGCGCTTGCCGGGTTGGCCGCCGCCCTTCTCCCGGCCGCCCTGCTTTACTCCTCGTTCCTCAGGAATCCCGGCGGGATCCGGGATTCGATCCTGGCCTTCGGCGGCTATTTCACCCGCGGCGCCGGAGCGGAGGGATATACCCAGCCTCCGCTGTACTACCTGAAGATGCTGGCGTTCTCGAGATCCGGGGCGTCGGCCCCCGTTTGGAGCGAGGCCCTTATCCTCGTCCTGGCCGCGATCGGGAGCTTCGCGGCCTTCGGGAAGACCGCCGGCCGCGCGTCGGACCGCTCGCTTCCGAGGATCGTCTTCATCTACACGGCCGTATCGGCCGTGGCCTATTCGCTCATCCCCTACAAAACCCCGTGGAACGCCCTGCCCTTCTATTTGGGGGCGCTCCTCCTGGCCGGGTACGGCGCGGCGTTCCTTTTCAGGGCCTTCCCGAGATCCGGAGCCCGCGTCGCCGTCGCGGTCCTGCTCCTCGCCGGGACCTTCCATCTCTGGCTCCAATGCCGCCGGGCAAACTTCGTCCTTTACGCGGATCCCCGCAATCCCTACGTCTATGCCCAGACCGGCACGGATCTCCTCAGGCTCGTCCGGCGCGTCGAGGCCCTCGCCGCCGTCCGCCCGGAGGGGAAACGGATGCTTATCAAGATCGTCGCCGGGCCCTATGAAACGTGGCCCCTGCCGTGGTATCTCAGGGACTTCACGAACGTCGGCTACTGGCCGGACGCGGCCTCGGCCGGCGAGGTCGGCGACGCGCCCGTCGTCGTGGCCTCGGCGGACCAGGCGGATAGGGTCGGGGAGACCCTCGGCGCCGGCTACAGTTCGGAATTCTACGGGCTTCGCCCCGAGGTCCTCCTCCGCCTCTTCATCCGGAACGACCTTTGGGAACGCCATCTGGACAAGGAGGCCCCGTGACGGACGTCTCGATCGTCATCCCCGCCTTCAACGAAGCTCCCAAGATCGCCCGCGACGTCGAGGAAGCCGTCCGTTTCTTCGAGAGAGAGGGGTTCGCGGGCGAGGTCATCGTCGCCGACGACGGCAGTACGGACGGAACGGCCGCGGCCGCCCGGACCGTCCAGGTCCCGCCCACGGTCCGGTTCGAGACGATCAGCCTGGAACGGAACATGGGCAAAGGCTTCGCCCTGAAAGCGGGGATCCTTGCGACCTCGGGGGCCGTCGTCATCTACGCCGACAGCGGGACATGCGTCCCCTACGGCGACGCCCTGCCTTGGATCCGGCGCATCCGGGAGGGCGGGCTCGAGATGGCCATGGCTTCGAGACGGCTCGCGGCGACCGTTATCCGCCGGAACCGGCCCCTGAAAAGACGGCTTCTGGGAAGGGCCTTCCACCTTGCCGCGATCACGATCGTCGGCCTGCCGCGCCGGATCACGGACTCGCAGTGCGGGTTCAAGGTCTATCGGGGGGATATCGCCCGCGAGCTCTACGCGGGCCTCGAGACCCCCGGTTTCCTCTTCGAGCTCGAGATCATCCTCAAGGCCCTCCGGCTCGGCTGCCGGGTCGAGGAATTCCCGATGACCTGGACATGCGACCTGGACACCCGCCTTCGGCCGGGCTCCCAGGCCCGGGCTCTCCTGAGGGAGCTTTATGCCGTCCGGCGGGCGGTCCGCCGGGCATCGACCATCAGATCGTCTTAGGAGGAACAATGACAAGATCGCGTCTTGCCGCATTCGCCGCCGTCATGGCCCTCGTCCTCTGTCTCGCCGCCTGCGCCCCGGGTCCGAATCCGGCCGAGCGGACACCGGACGCGGATGGCAACGTCTCGGGTTTCTTATTGGGGCTCTGGCACGGCTTCATTTCGCCGGTTACGTTCATCATCTCCGTCTTTTCGCACAGCGTCCGTTTCTACGAGGTCCACAACACCGGCGGCTGGTACAATTTCGGCTTCGTCCTCGGCGCCGGCCTCTTCCTGAGCGGTGGGATCTTCGGACGCAAGAGGAAAAGGTAGCCCCGTTTCTTCTGTAAGATGCCCTGAGTCCTATAGGCGACACTTTTCGGTCCCGTGCGTGGGTTGGCTCAGGTGGCCGGCGGAGCGGGGCTGCGGTATAATGACGGGGATAAGGAGCAACACGATGTCGCAGCTCGACGCATTATGGCGCAGGGGAAAGGAGTTCCTGGGCTCGGAAGTCCCGATCATCGCCGGGGCCATGACGTGGATATCGGACGCGCCGTTCGTCGCGGCGGTCTCGAACGCCGGGGCGTTCGGATGCCTGGCCGGGGGGAACATGGAGCCGGCCGCCCTGGCGGACGAGATCCGCAGGACGCGGGACCTGACGGACCGCCCCTTTGCCGTGAACCTCATCACGATCGCCCCGAACTACAAGGCCCACGTGGACGCGGTCGTGAAGAGCCGCGTTCCGTTCGTTGTCTTCGCCGGGAGCTTTCCCAGGAAGGCCGAGCTCCAGAAGGCCAAGGAAAGCGGGGCGAAGGTCCTGGCGTTCGCTCCGACCGAAGCGCTGGCCCGCCGCCTCATCGACTCGGGCGTCGACGCGCTCATCCTTGAGGGGAGCGAGGCCGGCGGCCACATCGGCCACGTCTCCCTGGGCATCCTGCTCCAGCAGGTCCTCCTCAAGATCGACGAGGTCCCCATCTTCGCGGCCGGCGGGATCGCCGACGGCGCCTACGTCGCCCACCTCCTGCTCATGGGCGCCGCGGGCGTCCAGCTGGGGACCTATTTCGTCCTGACCGAGGAGTGCGGCGTCCATCCGCGCTTCAAAGAGGCGTTCATCAGGGCCCAGGCCCGGGACGCCGCGGCCACGCCCCAGGTCGGGTCCGAGCTCAAGGTCGTGGCGGTCCGGGCCTTGAGGAACAAGGGGCTCGAAGCGTTCCTCGACCTTCAGGTCGAGCTCGTCGGGAAACGGAAACGGAAGGAGATCACCCACGAGGAAGCCCAGCACGCGGTCGAGGGCTTCTGGGTGGGAGCCCTCCGGCGGGCCGTCAAGGACGGCGATATCGAGACGGGCTCGTTGATGGCCGGCCAGAGCGTCGGCCTCGTCGACCGGATCCGCCCGTTGCGGGAAGCCGTTGCCGCCCTCGTCGCCGAGGCCGAAGCCGAGCTCGTCCGCGTCCGGGAACGGCTCGGGGCGCGCTGAGAGGGGCGGCGCCCGCGGCGCCGTCCTCAGTCCGACAGCTTCAACGTCCGCGTCCAGGTCCTGGCGGACACCGGCTTGAAGGACCGGACCGTCGTCTTGTCCCCGACCGGCCTTGCGGTCTTGTCCGGAAGAAGCCCGAAGCTCGTCCCGAAATAGCGGTCGAACAGAAGACGGAACGAGTTGACAGGAGAGATCCGCGGATAGAACGCGCTTTGATCGACGCCCGGGAACCGATAGGCGTTGAGGATGCGGCAACGGATCCGGATGTTCACGGCGCCCCGGTCGGGCCGGACGTGCCGGCGGACCAGGTCGCGGGGCTTCTCTTCCTCCCCGGGCCCCTCGTCGGACTGGATGATGATGATGGGGTCCCTCCCGGACTTCGCCAGGATGGCATCGACGAGCTCCCGGATCTTGAGGTTCGTGAACCGGAGCTGGTCGATGTACTTGATCTCCTGGGGCCTCACGCTGGCGTTGCCCTTCACGGGGTTCTCGCCGCCCGGGCCGAAGAGGAAGGGATGGTGGGGGAGAAGGATGTGGGCGAAAACGAACTTGGGTCCCGGGGTGGCGGGGATATCCGCGAGCCGGGCGAACCTCTCGATGATCCGTTCCCGCGTCGTCGTCGAGACGGCCGTGCTCGCGAGGAGCGGACGGGCGAGGGTGGTCTCGAGGAACTTGCGGGTGAAATCGCGCGACAGGTCGATCATCCCGCCGCTTCGGAAGTTGAGGTCGGCGTAGCGATTGATCTTCGTGGGCTCGTACCAGTCGCCGAAGTGGATGAACCGGTAGCCCGCGGACTTCAGGAGGCGCCAGACCTTGTAGTCCTGCAGCATCCGGTAGATGACGCTCTTTTTCACCGGCCCCTTTTTGACCAGGAAATCCAGATACTCCATGTTCAGGGAGCTGGACAGCGAGAGGTAGGTGCCCGGATAATTGCAGTGGCTGTCGGGAGCGACGTAGAACCCCTTGTCCTTGAGATAGGCGAGGAACTCGCTGTTGTCGAAATCATAATACTGGCCGAGCGTGCTTTCCGAGGCGTAGCGGTCGAAGATGAGGTAATAGATATCGGGAGGGACGCCCTCGCGGCCGGGGCCGGGCCCGGGAAGCTTGAGGCCGGCCGTCGGCGCGTGCTCGGGGCGCGGGGCGAAGAGCGGCCGGAGATAGAAGCTCGCGACCGGGACGAGCGATAGGGCGACGAGGATCCCGACGAAGACGTTGAGGAACGAGGTCAGGCCGGGGTGCGGTTTCCGGGACCTGACGACGAAGAACCCGAGGACGGCCGCCGCCCCGATCCAGACGGCGATGGAGACTCCCGACGGGACGCCGGCCGCAAGGCGCGGGTTCCGGGCAAGGAGGTTCATCGCATGGCCGTAGGAAAAGAACGCGAACAGCGCGATGAAGGTCAGAAGCGACGCCTTGCCGCGATCCCGGACGGCGAGGCCGGCGACGATCCCGATCAGGCCGGCGACCGCGGCCGTCATCGCCACGGGCAGGAGGAGCGACTCGAGCGAGGCTTCTTCGATGTTCTGCGCGAAGAGGAAGAGGGCCGGGTAAAGGATGAAGAGAAAAGGATAGGTGGACCGCTTCCCGCGGGTTTCAGCCTCGGTCATCGCGGGCCTTCATCAGGTATAGCGTCCGCTCGGTTCCCTTGACGGGCACGGCCCTTTCGATGTCGAAGTGCCGGGCGAACTCCTCTTCGAACGCCTTCTGCGTATAGCCGGGGAAGACGTCCTCGCGGGTCTGGAGGAGACGCCGGACCTGGGAATCGCTCTTGGGCACGAACTCGATGATCAGCCGGCCGCAGGTCCGCCTCAGGGTCCGGGCGATCATCGCGAACGGCAGGTTGTTCGAGATGGCCAGATGGTGGATGAGGGCCAGGGCGAGGACGGTGTCGACGGGGCCCCTGGCCAGCCATGAATCCCGCTCCGCGTTGGCCCAGCCGATCGCCGGGCTCGGGTTCGCGAGGTCCAGAACGAGGGGCAGGATGTTCGTTTCGTTCCCCTTGACGGCTTCGCGGTAGTTGAGCTCGACCGCGACCGGGTCGATGTCGAAGGCGACCGTAGGGATCCCCCTCCGGCAGGCCAGGCGGCTGAAGACGCCGGTATTGGCGCCGAGATCCCAGGCCGTCCGGGGCTTCGCCAGCTCCAGGAATTCCGACACGATCCTCTTCTTCTCTTCGAAGGCCTCGTCCGAATAGTTCGTTTCCTCGTAGTAATTCCCCCATTCGGTCCGGGTCAGGCGGAACTCCGTCCGGCGGACGAGCCTGTCCAGGCTGTCCGCGAGCCCTTTCAGGGAGACGAGGGATACGGGCCTTTCCTTGACGGCGACGGTCTTCGAGGCGTAGCGTTTCTGGCTCGCGGCGTGGAGGTGGATGTGCATGGCGATCGAGGGTCTCAGGCGTGTCGGCCACGGCAGGAGCAGGCTCGCCAGATCCAGGGGGACGCCGTCGAGGAAGACCCTCGAGAGCTGTCCGAGCCGGTGGTCCCTCCGGGCCATGAGGAGGAGCGGGGCCAGAAAGTGCTGGCAGAACTGGCGGTAGGCGACCCAGGGCTTCATCCGGAGCTTTTCGAAGGATAGGGTGTCTATCAGGACCGGGCGGCCGCGGAGGAACTGGATGTTGTAGGCGGATGCGTCCTTGAGCGTCAGGCCGCGCTCGAGGGCCATCTTCTGGATCCGGAGCGTGGTCCGGGCGGCGTCCTTGAGCTCGCCGAAGCACCATTCGTAGGGGTAGGAGATGAAGGGGACGGGCTCGGGCCGGATGATCCGGTAGGCGGTCACGGGATCCGCGGCCGGGATGTCGGCCTCTTCGTGGCGGACCATGAGGCCGGCGTCCGTCAGGTCCTTGTAAAGCCCTCCGCCCATGAGCGCTTCGTAGTGCTCTCGATAGACGGTGTTGATCTGGCGGTAAAGCACGCCGTCCCGGCGGAAGAGGAAACCGCTCGGGTCCCGGAACGAGCTGGGGTGGAGTCGGTCCTCAGGGGACGGGAGGCTTGTCATCGGCCTTCGGCTCGACCGGCCCGCCCTTCTTGAAGAGCCGGACGATCTTCTTCCAGAAGATCCTCAGGGTGAACATGGCGCCGACGAAGCCCGCGATGACGATTTGGATGACATAGCTTCCCGTTCCGGGATCGATGTACGCCAACGCGAAGACCGGGCTCAGGAACGCCGCGGCCAGCGCGATCGCCGATATCCGGATGATCTTTCTCATCGTTCTCATGTTGCCCTCTATTATGGCAAAATTTCCGCTCTTGTCAACGGGCCGGGGCCCGGCCGAAGAGCGCCCGGACCGCTTCCGTCCGCTCCGGGGACTTGTTCAGGGCGTCCCAGGACCAGAAGACGACGCCGGCCGACGGCGGCTTCAGGGCCTCGGCCAGGGCTTTCTTGAATTCCTCGAGCGTGTAGGCGTCCTCGATATAGGCCTTATCCACCTGGATGCTGGGGAGGACGCGGCCGCCCGTCCTGTCGAACGCGTCCTGGGTCACCGAGTGCACCCACTCCGGAGGCCGACGGACCATGTGGTGATAGGCCATCGGCGAGATGAAGTCGGCGAGCGGCCCGAGCCGCTCCAGGTCCTGGCCGGCGACGGCCCGGCCGGCGCCGCCGAAATCGTCCTTCCGCCAGGGCACGGTGTGGATATTGATCTTGATCGACGGCTTGATCCTCCGGGCCTCGTCGGCGAGGACCTTGGCCATTCCGGCGACCGTCCGGCACTTCCACTCCGTCCATTCGCTGGAGCGGTTGGCCAGGATCCATCCCGCCTTCGCCGCCGTGTCCGGGAGGCCGGCAGGGACGGCGACCCCCATCTCCTTCTGGAACGCGGCCAGACAGCTCGCGTCGAAGCAGGTGTTCGGCAGGGACGCGGGCGCCCGGTCGGGGTAGACCTTTTCCCAGAACACGAAGAACCGCATGAAATCGAGGCTGAGGACGTCCGGGTCGACGTCGCGGACGGCCCGCCGGAGCTCCTCGATCTTCCCGGTCCGATATTCCTCCCGGGTCGGACAGGCGAACTTCACCCAATCGTCCTCCGCCCTCGTCCCGTCCGCCTTGACGGCGTAGAGGTCGGGCCGTTTTTCGAGCTCGGGCCCGCCGAAGAAGACCGGGAAGATGAGGAAGGTCGTGACGCCGTTCTTTTTCGCCAGGGACCGGAACTCCGGGTTCGCCCCGAGGGCCGCGCTGACGAAGGCCGTGTTGACGCCGAGGGAGCGCCATTTTTCGAACAGCTCGGGGAAGCTCCCGGCGTACTCGTAGATCTTCACCCCGACCATCGGGGCCGGCTCCGCTTCCGGCGCGGCCTGTCCACGGGCCGGCGGGACGCGGAGAGAAAGAGAGAGGGCGAGGATGAGCCCTGCCCCCAGGACCTTCTTCGCGCGTACGTTCATGGTTGCCTCCTAATCGATCGGCAGGACGTCCCGCAATGAGAAATCGACCCAGATGATGCCGATGTCCTGAGGGACCCTCTTCCGGAGCTCTTCGCCCATGGTCTTCGGCGGCACCGGCAGGGCGCCCCACCACGGCTTGTCCGAGTTGTATCCGATCTGAAAGACGACCGTGTTCGGATGGAACGTCTTGGCCCAGATGTTGGGGAACCTGTCGAGCATGTCGTCGAAGTCATCGAACTCCTGGCCGTCGTCGACGAAGATGATGTCGCCTCGGTAGGTCGGCGGCATCCACCGGGCGTCCCAATGTTTGAGGAACAGGCGATATCGGGAGTCGTGGGACTTGACCCGAGCCTCCCATTTCCGGGCGGTGGCGTCGTCCACTTTACAGCCGTAGCCGGATTTGTCCGCCTCCCGGTACCACTCGACGTCGACGCCGAGCCCGATGACGCAGGGATGGTGCTTGTACCTGCCGAGGACGAGGTCGATGAGCGCTTCCACGTCGGCGTTGGCCGGCTCGACCTGGAGGAAGACCTTGATCCCGGCCTTGTCGAAATGGGACAGATAGCGCTCGTGCTTGTCGACGGCTTCGAACTCGACGTTCGGGTGCCTGGCCGGGTCTCCGGGAAACTCGAGGCGGGTAAAGCGGGGGGTCTTCGCCATCACGCCGACGATCCAGACGGCGCACGGGGCGGAGCCTTCGAAATAGGACGACATCTTCCGGACGGCCGCTTCCCAGGCGGGCGGCTCGAGAAAGGGCCTGATGCCGTAGCTCGAGGACCGGACGCCCGCGAAAACGACCTTGCCGCCCTCGGCGGCGACCGGCCCGGCCGCCCCGAGGACGAGAAGACCCAGGATGAGGACAAGGCATGATTTTTTCATGAGTGCTCCTCCCGGCGGAGATGAATAGAGCTATTATCCGACATCGGGGAGGGCTTTGACAAGGAGAACCGGCCCGGGGGCCGTCGGCGGACCTAGGAACCCGTGTTGCTGACGAAGGCGATCTTTTTTCCGTCGGGCGACCAGGAGGGGACGTTTATGGTCCCCTGCCCGCCGTAGAGGTAGGCGATGACCCGGGGTTCGCCCCCGTCGGCCGGCATCATCCGGATGAGCACGGACTTATAGAAGGGATGGTCGTCGGAGGCGACCTCCTTCGGGAACGACAGGAAGACGATCCGCCGCCCGTCGGGCGAGACGTGGGGGAACCAATCCTGGAGGTCGCTTCGGAGGACCTGTTCCTGGCCGCTCCCGTCGGGCCTCATCCGCCAGATCTGCATGGTGCCCGTGCGGTTCGAGTTGAAATAGATGAAACGCCCGTCCGGAGAGTACTCCGGGCCGTCGTCCAGGCCTTCGGCGTCGGTCAGCTTCGTTTCCGGGCCGCCGGTGACGGCGATCTTGTAGATATCGAACTTGTCGTTCCTTCCTCCCGTGTAGACCAAGGTCTTTCCGTCGGGCGACCAGCCGTGGAGATAGGACGGGGCTTCAGACGTCACCCGGACGGGCGTGCCGCCCTCCGCGGGAAGGACATAAACGACGGATTCCCCCCCGTCCTTCTCGCTGTGACTGCTGATGCCGAGGCTCTTCCCGTCGAACGAGAGGACGTGGTCGTTGTTGTTGGCCCGGGCGGGGTCCGTGTCCAGGACGACGGGCTTCCCGGTGGACAGGTCGAACCTGTAGAGCAGGCCGTCGCCGTTGTAGATCAACGCCTTTCCGTCCGCCGTCCAGTTCGGCGCCTGGATCGATCCCGGCGTCGCGTGGACGACTGTCCGGACCCCGCTTTCGACATCCAGGACCTCCAGGCGGCTTCCGATGTAATCCTGATAGGGGACGAAGCCCTCGGGGGCGGGGACGGTGATCCGCACGTTCCCGAAGAAGGCTTTTTCGGAGACATCGGCATTGTGCGAGCAGACGAAGAGGCCGACATAGACCTTGTCGCCCAGCGCGAGGTCCGGCATGCGGCCGCTCACGAACGGATCGCCGTGCCGGGCCGCCGACATGATGAAGCTCGAGCCCCTGCGTTCGAGCCGGATGGTATCCGGCCCGGTGACGTCCAGCTTGACCTCGTCGGTGTCCGTCCCGGCCGCTCTCCGGTATTGGAGGGATGTCAGGCCGTCGCCGTGGACGACGGCGCTCGCGTGGGCCGAGCCGCCGTCCAGGGTCGAACGGACCATCCAGCCGATCTTGCGGTGGGCCTCGACGCCCCGGCCGACGAACTCGACACTCGCGTCGAGGATGAAATCGCCCTCGAGGCGCTTCCAAAGGAAATAGCCCTCGTCGGCCTGGAACCACATGTTCGCGCCGGAGCCCTCGACGACATATCGCCCCGACTGCGGATCATAGGCGGCGGAGCCGGGCTTCTTGACGGCGCCGATGTCCGAGCCGCCCTCGAATTCGCCCGCGCCCTTATCGGGGACCGGGGCGGCGAGAGCGATCACGGCCACGGCGATGCCCAGGACGAACAAGGGGACAGGGGATGGTCTTTTGTTCATGATGCCCTTATCTTACCCGATTCGAGCGGCCGATGTCATGGGCCTCGGCCGGGATTCCCCTCCGCGGCCCGTTTTGTTATACTGGGAATACCTTTCCGGATCACCATCTTCGAGGAGATAGGCCGATGACAACCAGCGCCCTGGACCGCCTGATCGCAACGCTCGGGGGAGCCGTCGAGCGACGGGACGACCGCGTGATCGTCCGGGACGAAAAGAAGCTGCCCGGGCACATGGACGCCCTTATCCGCGAAGCCGTGTTCGGCGACCTCGGGACGAAAGCCGCCGCCCGCTGGCTCATCTGGGAGACCGCCCAGGCCCTGGCCGTCCGGCCGGCGTCCATCCATGAGCTCTACGCGGCCCGGGGAAGGGGCGCGGTCGGCGAACACGTTCACCGTCCCCGCGATGAACCTCCGCATGCTGGCCTACGATTCGGCCCGGGCGGTCTTCCGGGCCGTCCGGAAGATCGACGCCGGGGCCTTCATCTTCGAGATCGCCCGTTCCGAGATCAGCTATACCGACCAGCGGCCCTCCGAATACGTTTCCGCCGTTCTGGCGGCCGCGATCCGCGAAGGGTACCGCGGGCCCGTTTTCGTCCAGGGCGATCACTTCCAGGCCGCGGCCAAGAAATACGCCGCCGACCCCGAGGCCGAGCTCAAGGCCATCCGGGACCTCATCGTCGAGTCCGTCGAGGCCGGCTTCTACAACATCGACATCGACACGTCGACCCTGGTCGACATCTCCAGGCCGACGCTCGACGAACAGCAGAAGCTCAATTTCGAGCTGTGCGCCGAGCTGACCCGGTTCATCCGCGCCCGCGAGCCCAACGGGGTCACGATATCCGTGGGCGGGGAGATCGGCGAGGTCGGCCAGAAGAACAGCTCTCCCGAGGACCTCGCCGCATTCATGAAGGGCTACGACGCCCTCCGCGGGCCCGTCACGGGGATCAGCAAGATCAGCGTTCAGACCGGGACGAGCCACGGCGGCGTCGTCCTTCCGGACGGGACCCTGGCCCAGGTCGCCATCGACTTCGCCGTGCTCAAGGAGCTCGGCGAGGCGGCCCGAAAGCTGTACGGCATGGGCGGCGCCGTCCAACACGGGGCGAGCACGCTCCCGGACGCCGCATTCCACAAGTTCGTCGAGGCCGGCGCCTGCGAGGTCCACCTGGCCACCGCCTTCCAGACTCTGGTCATGGACCACGAGGCGACCCCTGCCGCCCTCCGCGACGAGATGGTCGAATGGCTCAAGGCGAACGCCGCTTCCGAGCGGAAGCCCAAGGACACCGAGGCCCAGTTCCTCTACAAGGCGCGCAAGAAGGCCGTCGGGCCGTTCAAGAAGCGGTTCTGGGACCTTCCCGCCGAGGCCCTGGACGCCATCGGGGCGAGCCTCGAAAAGCAGTTCGCGTTCCTCTTCGAACAGCTGGCGATCGGCGGGACCGCCGCCGTCGTCAGGAAACATGTCGAAGCGCCCGAAGTGCATCGGTCCTTTTCCGAAGGCGGGGCGAAGGCGGCCAAGGGCGAATCGACCGAAGGCCTGGCCGACTGATCAGGAATAGCGGATAAGATAGTAGATCAGCCCGAGGAAGACGAACCCGCAGGCGCGGGCCAGCCATTCCATCCTCGCGCCCGCGATCCCCAGCTTCCGGTAGAGCCCGTTCGCCGCCGCGGCAACGAGCGGGAGGAAGAGGAACGCCGTGCCGGCGCCCGCCAGGACGTCGCCGGGGTAATGGACGCCCATCACGATCCGCGTATAGGCGATGGCGACGGCCGTCGCCGCCAGGGCCCACCGGAGCGCCCTCCTCTTTTTCGTTTCCCCGCCGGCGAAGACCACGAACGGCAGGACCAGGGCGAAGCTTTTGGTCGCGTGACCGGAGGGCAGTGACGATGACGCCGGCCGGATGACGGAAGAAAGCTCGGAAGGGTGTTCGACGAAGGGGCGAGGCCGGTCGAACGCCGGCTTCGACAGGTCGCCCACGGCCCCGGCCACGGCGAATAAGAGCAGGACCGGAAGGAAGAGCTTTTGCAGGTCTTTCGGTCCCCGAGGACCCAGGGAGAGGACCAGGAGGAATAGGTAAACGAGGACGCAGGCGGTCATCCCGTATCGGGAGACGGCGAGCGCGGCGTCCACAAGGAGGGGGATCTGCCGCAGGGGCTCATGGACGATCTGGATGGCCTTGTCGATGCCGCCCTGGAGCTGGAGGAAGATCGCGAGGGCCCAGAGGAGCGCTCCTCCCGCGAGAAGGAGCCTTGTCTTTTGGACCGTGAGCGGCAGACGCTCGGAGGGCGAATCGTTCATATCTTCATTCCTTATCTTCGAGAGCGCCGGCGGCCCAGAGCATTCCGCGCCGGACCATTTCCCGGGCCTCCGGGACGTCGAAGTCGGCGGCCGTATGGCCGAAGGACGCGTAGAAGACCCGGCCTCTGCCGTAATGCTTCTTCCACGCGGCGGGCATGACGACGCCTCCGGTCCAGGGCGCGCCCTGACCCGAGAAGGCCGTCGTCGCCAGGACCGTGACCCCCGGGTCCACCTGCAGATAATACTGCTCCGAGTGCATCACGAAATCGGGGAGGCCTCGCGTGACGGCGTCGTCCCTGTCCGCGATATGGATAGTGTAGTCGATGATCCCGCCCGGATGGGCCACGAACTGGCCGCCGACCATGAAGGCGTATTCGACCTTTCCCCGGTGAGCGTCGGCGAGGCCGCCGTGCCAGCCGGCGAGGCCCGTCCCGCCGCGGACGGCGTCGCAGAGCCCCTTCTCCTGTTCCGGGGTGATGTCGGCCATCGTGACGTTATGGACGATGAGGTCGAAGCCCTTGAGCCGGGCCGCGTCCAAGTAAACGTCCAGGGTGTTCGCGACATCGACCTCGAACCCGTTCTCCTTGAGCAAGGCGGCGAAGATGTCCGTGCACTTCTTCGGCTCGTGGCCCTCCCAGCCCCCCCAGACGAACAAGGCCTTCTTTTTTGCGGGAGGGTCCTGGGCGGCGAGTCCGGGAAGGGCCAGACCGACGACGAGCGCCGATATCGCCAGGGCCTTTTTCATGGGATCAGGATCTCCCCTCGAGATCACGCACCCAGATGTTCCTGTATCGGACGGGACAGCCGTGGTCCTGAAGGCTGATGGGGAGCCTGTCGGCAAGGACGGCGACGGCCCCGAACAGACCTATGAGCCTTGCGATACCCTTCACGCGAGCTTCCTTCGGGCTTCAGAGCGACCAGCCGGGCCTGTATTCCATGTGGATGTACTTGTCGGCCTCGGGGAGGTTCGGGAACTTCATGGCGATCGGGTCCCATTCGAGGACGGTCTTCGCTTCCTGGACCCTGAGGGCCGCGTTGCCGAGGAGCATGACCTCGGTCAGCGGGCCGGCGAACTCGGAGAAGTCGGTGGTCGACTTCTTCCCGGCCTTGATGGCCGCAACCCATTCCTCGTGGATCCCGGGAGAGCGCGGGATGGTCTTGTCCGGCCTCTTGTAATCCTTCATCAGCGTGTCGGGAAGGAGGCGGGGGCTCTCCCCGTAGGTACTGCACATGAGGAGCCCCTTGCTCCCGACGAACAGGCATCCGCCGCCCTCGTCGCCCATCATCAGGCCGTTGGCGAGCTCCTTCGGCCGCTCCGGCATCAGGCCGCCGTCGTACCAGACGAGCTTGACGGGAGGCATCTTGCCGCGGGCCGGGAAGTTGTAGGTGATCATCTCGGCCAGGGGATAGGAGTCCGCGGTGTAGGGCGTCGACGTCGCCTGGACGGTCAGCGGGTGCCCCAGCTTGAGCGCCCAGAAGGGCTGGTCGAGGAGGTGCGCCCCCATGTCCCCGACGACGCCGGTCCCGAAATCCCACCAGCCGCGCCAGACGAAGGGGTGGTAGGCGGGGTGGTAGGGCCGGAAGGGCGACGGGCCGATCCAGACGTCCCAGTCCAGGGTGGACGGGCAGGACGGGATCTCCTTCGGGGCCTCGATGCCCTGCGGCCAGACCGGGCGGTTCGTCCAGACATGGACCTCGCGGACGTCGCCGATGGCCCCGTCCCAGATCCACTCGTTGACAAGCCGGGCGCCTTCGCCGGCGTGGCCCTGATTGCCCATCTGGGTGATGAGGTTCCGCTTCTTCGCTTCCTCGCCCAGCAGGCGGGCTTCCTTGATCGTGTGGGTCAGGGGCTTCTGGCAGAAGACGTGCTTGCCCATCTTCATGGCGGTCATGGCGATGACCGCGTGATTGTGGTCGGGCACCGAGACGGTGATGGCGTCGAGGTCCTTCTCCTTCTCGAGCATCCGCCGGAAATCCCGGTACTTCGCCGCCCGTTCGAACATGGGTTTCTTCTCGGCCGGCATCTCCGTCGAGGCCATGAACTTGGCCATCATGATGTCGTCGACGTCGCAGAGGGCCGCGATGTTCTCGGTGCCGACGCTGATGATATCCGACTCGCCCTTGCCCATGACGCCGACGCATCCGATGTTCAAGGTGTCGCTCGGCGCCTGGTATCCTTTGCCGCCGAGGACGCGCCTCGGGACGATGACCATGCCGGCCGCGGCGGCGGCCGTTTTGCCCATGAACTCACGACGGGACAACGATCTCATGCTTCTCCTCCCTCCGACATTTTCTTTACTATATGCGCAGGCGAGGGAGGGTGTCAACGGCTCGCGAGCTTCATTTCGACCCGGAGCTTCAGGCCTTCAAGGTTCCTGAACGGGTCTTCCATTCCGGGCCCGAAACCGCCCGGCCCCCCCATCTGATCGCCGGGCGGGCCGTCGAGGCCGCGCCGGTCCCCGATGCGGCCGGTCCGGTCGCCGGCCGGTCCTTCGGGCCGTCCCTTCGGGCGCTCCGGCTTCGGCGTCTCGAAGCTCATGCTGATGGCCGCCCCGGGCCCCGCGCCGACGGCGGCGGGCGCTTCCGGCCCGGCCTTCAGGGGGATCACCATTTCGAAGACGGCAAGCCCGTTGGACTCCGCGACGGCGGCTTCGATCCCGCCGGCGACACCCTCGGCCGGGGCCCATTCGTCCCGCCCGGGGAGTCGGACCTCGAGCCGGAGCGGCGCGGCCGACGCGTCCCGTCCGAAAGCCCCCTCGGGGGCGACGCCGGAGGCTCGCCGACACGTTCCTCAGCGCCTTCCGGCGGGCCTCCCCGCGGCGCTTCGCCCGGGCCTCCGGGAGGGACCGAAGGGGACAGGCGTATGCCCAGGGTCTTGCGCTTGCCTCCCTTGGGATCGACCCAGACGGTGATCCCCCGGCGCAGCATGCCCTCGCGGATGGCCGGGAGATTCGTGGACAGGCAAACGTAGATCGCTTCGTCGTCGTTGACGAATCCGAGCATGACCGGCGGGTCCTTCAGATATCCAAGGGCTCCCTGCCAGTCGCCGCTGTTCCCGTCGATGACGAGGTCCCGGTCCTTCCATCCGGTCTTGAAAATGATGTCCTTGCCTCCGGAAGCCGATGCGGCGGCCGGAACAGCCAGGGCGGCGAGCACGGCAAGCGCGATGCCCGTCGCGCGGCGGCGCATGCGTGGACGTGTCGGAATGATCATCATGGACCGTCTCCTTTCGGACATCCCCTATTATAACTCAGGGCGGGCCGGAGGAGATGCGGGCTCAGTCGGGGAGCTCTTTGAGGAAGATGTCCTTGAACTCGAGCGGCGTCGTGTGGGCCTGGAGCTCTATGGCGCCGGTCGGATAGATGGGCTTGTCGCGCTCCCAGTAGTTCTCGAGAACGACGTCGTCGACGACGAGCGCGTCGTTCAGATAGACCGTTACGCGCTCGCCTCTCATGACGATATGGAACGTGTTCCAGGAGCCGACGGGATTATCGGCCGGGGCCAGGGGTTTGGCGGGGCCGAGCTTGTTGTTGTAGAGTCCTCCCGAGCCTTCCGGCCACTTGGCAGGGTCCCAGATCTGGACCTGCGGCGAGCCCCGGAGGTAAATACCGCTGTCGCCTTCGGGCCGTATCTTCCAGTCCACGAACAGCTCGAAACTCCCGTAGTCCTTCGCCGTGCAGAGGCTGTGGCCCAGCCCGTCGAACGCAAGGACGCCGTCGGCCGCGCTCCAATGCGCCCGGGCGTCCTTGTCCGCTTCGAGGCCGGCCGCGGCGAGCTCGGCCGGCGTCATCTTAGCCCGCTTGACCGGGTCTTCGACGAGGCCCCTCCAGCCGAGGAGGTCCTCCCCGTTGAAGAGAGGGGCGAAACCCTCGGCGGCGAGGATCTCGCCAGCCCGGCGCTCGACCTGCCTGCTGAATCCCTCGTCTTCGAGGAACGCCGCCGCCTTCTTCAGGAAGCGCGCCGTCGCGACGCCGGACATCCCCGCGTCCCCGCGGACCGGCATGGCGATCAGAGCCGCCGCCTCGGCGGCCTTGGCGCGGAGGGCGGGGTCGGAAAGGAATCCCGCCGCGGCCCGGAAGGAATCGGCCGTCCTGACGCCCGTAAGGCCGGTGACGATAAGGCCTCTTTCCTCGGCGGTCCGCGCCAAGGCCAGGGCTTCGACGAGCCCGGCGAGCTTTTTTTCGGGCGTGCGGTCGGATTCGTTCACCAGGCGGGCAAATCCCTGAAGGGCCAGATAGGCGTACTTGCGGTCCTCCGAGGTCCGGACGATATCGAGGAGCTCGTCGGCGGCGCTCGCGTCGAGCCACGAGGCCAGAGTATGGACAGCGACGGTCTTGAGCTGCGGGTCCGGGCTCTTCGTTTCGGCGATGACGGTGCGCAGGGCCTTCGGCCCTCCGATCTTCGCCAGAGGGCGGATGAGGTCGATCCGGGCGTTCCCGGCCGCTCCCGCCAGCGCGGCAAGGACGAGCGATGCCCGATCGTCGGGCTCGGGGATCCGGTTCGCGGCCGCGGCGAGGGCGCCCTGGAGGGCCAGGACCTCCGCCGGCGAAGGACCGGCTTTCAGGAGGGCGATGATCGCGGGGACGTCGCTTCCGCGGGCGAGGCGTCCCAGGGCCTCGAAGGATGCGGCCCGGACACCGGGGTCCTCGCTGTATGCCTCCGCCAGGACGAGGTCCGTTGCCTCTCGGGCTTCCTTAGCGGCCAGGAGTCCGATCAAGGCCTGCTTGCCGGGGGAAGAGGCCGCCGGGAGGGCGGCAGAGGCGAGCGGCACAGCTGCGTTCGCCGGGAGGCTCGAGAGGCTGTACCCGATGGCTTTCGCCTCGGCCGCGTCGGCGGTCGCGAGGAGCGGCATCAGCTCAGGGAGGACCCGATCTCCTCCGAGGCGTGTCGCGGCGGCGATGGCGGCTTGCCTCACCTCGGACACGGGGCTCTCGAGCGCGTCCATGACCGCGGGCAAAGCGGCTGTGTCGCCGCGGCGACCGAGCATGGAGATGATGTCGGCCTTGGCTTCGGGGGAGGCTTCAGCCGTCCGGGCGATCCATAGGGCCGAGGCGTCGGGGCCGGGGAACTTCGCCGCGAGCTCGAGGGCGTGATTCCGGAAGGCCGCGTCGGGGGAGTTCGCGGCGTCCAGCAAGGGCATTCATCGCATCCTTGCCGGCGATATCGACGAGAAGCGTCAGAGCCCGGCAACGGGTTCGGCTCTCGGCGGGGGAGGTCGCTTTTTCGAGGAAAGCGTTCGCGATCCGGACGGCATCAGCTTTGTGCCCTGATTCGGCCAGCCGGCGGGCGAAGAGGAGATATCGCGACGCGGCTTCGGCCCTTTCTTCGACCGTCGAGGCGACGGGCATCTCGGCGAGGAGAGCTTCCGAACCCGGGTCCCCGATGTCCGCCAGCGCCCGCAGGGCCGCCGTCATGAGGGCGGGGTCCGGGCTTGCGGCGAACGGCGTGAGGCCGATCGCGACCTTGCGGTTCCGGAACGCGGAGAGGGCGTCGATGACGGCCGTCGGGTCTCCCGCAGCCGGGGATCGCAGAGATAGGAGCAGGGCGGCTTCGGCCTCGGGGGTATGCAAGGTTCCCAGGGCCCGCGCGGCCGGGCCGGCGAGGCGCTTGTCCGCGAGATATTTCGCAAGAGGCTTGACGGCCTCGGCTCTTCCGGCGACGCGGACCTGTTCGATGAGGAACGCTTTCAGCTCGGGGTCGGCCTGCCGGTCGAGGGCCTCGAGGAAAGCCCGGGCGCAAACGAGGCGCTCCTTCTCCGGGGCCCCGGGCCGATTCGCGTAGATCGTCAGGCTGTCGACGGCGTACCGGACGGCCGTATCGTCCGCCGGCCCCGGCATGGATAATCTCCCGAGGGTTTCGAGGAGGCCGTCCTTCCCCAGAGCGAGGAGTTCCATGGCCAAGGCGTCCCGGTCGGCGGCGGTGGGCGCCGGACATCGGGATAGGATCGCATCGACCCGGCTTGTGACCGTGATGGGCTTTTCGGCGGCCGCGGCGGAAGCGAGGAGAGCCGCGGCGAGGAGAACGACGATCGCGGATCTTTTCCTGTTCATAGCTTCCACGGGGCCCGCATGGGCTCGTCGATGAAACGGTTCGCCTCGTCGTCGCCGACGATGAGCTGACTTTCGGGATCGAATTTCAGGGGGCGGCCGAGACGGACGGCGATCTTGGCCAGGTTGACGAGTGTGCAGGAACGGTGGCCGTTGGCCTCGTTCAGGGCAAACCGGCGGCGCTTTCGTACGGATTCGGAGAAATCCGTGACCTGGGGCTCGGGGTCGGGGAGGGAGGCGAGCTTCTCCGCGAGGCCCGGGATGTCGGACCGGAGGCCGCGCCAGATCCTGCCTTTCGGGCCCTCGAGGAACGGCGCGTCGGCGTCGCGGTTATCGGCGTCCAGGACGATCTCGCATCCGTCGGCATAGGTCATGCGGACTCGGCGCCAGCTCCCGCACGCTTCCGGATGCTGTTGGGGGGCGTCGGCTTCGATGGAGGTCGGGCTCGTGGCGTCCTTCTCCATGATGTACTGGACGGGGTCGAGGTAGTGCATCCCCATGTCGCCGAGCCCGCCGCCGTCGTAGTCCCAGTAGCCGCGGAAGCTCCTGTGGACGCGGTGGGGGTGGTAGGGCCTCCACGGGGCCGGTCCGAGCCAGAGATCGTAGTCGAGCTCCGGCGGCACGGGGCGCGGGGGGAGGTAGGTCTTCCCGTTCCACTGAAGCTTCCAATTGAAGCCGGTGGACTCGTTCAGGGTCGCCTTGAGCGGCCAGCCCAGGAGTCCGTTGAAGGCGGCCTTCTTGAGAGGCGCGACCGTGGAGCCGTAACCGTAATATTCGTCCGTGAAACGGAACCAGGTGTTGATGCGGAACATCCGGCCGGTGCGCCGGACGGCGTCGACGAGCTTCCGTCCCTCGCCGATCGTCCGGGTCAGGGGCTTCTCGCACCAGACGTCCTTGCCGGCCTCGACCGCCGCGACCGAGATGAGGGCGTGCCAGTGCGGGGGGGTGGCGATGTGGACGATGTCGATATCGGGGCGGGCGAGGACCTCGCGGAAATCGCGGTAGCCCTTGACCCCGGGCCCGCCGGCCTCCAGGCCCTGGGCGAGGTGGTTCGAGTCGACGTCGCAGACGGCGAGCAGCCGGGCGCCTTCGTAGGCGATGTGGCCGAGGCCCATGCCCCCGACCCCGATGACCGCCTTGGTCAGCTCGTCGGAGGGCGCGATATAGCCCTGTCCGCCCAGGACGAACCGGGGGACGATGGTGAACCCCGCCGCCGCGACGGCCGTCTTTTTTAGAAATTCCCTGCGGCGGATAAGCGCCATGCCGGCATCATACATCACCCTAATTTGGGGACACAATACCTATTTCCCTTTTCCCTGAGGAGATCGAGGAAATTGGGAAACGGGTATTGTGTCACCTTTAACCACTGCCTTAGAATAGGCTCATGGTCAGCAAATTCTTGTGCCTTTCCGTCGTCATGCTCGTTTTTGCCGGATGCACGGTCCCGGGGCCGAACCTTCAGCCGGGGGACGTCTATACGCGTCCCGAGATCGCCTACAAGGAATATAAGAGCGTCGTTGTCTTCGTCGACATGAAGGACCTGCCCGAGGCCCAACGGGAACCGGCGATCGTCTCGGCCGTGCAAAGTGAGCTTCGGAAACGGGGCTTCGATATCATCGAACATAATGCATACATGTCGTTCTTGAGGGAAAAAAGGATCTCCCCTTCGGAATCGGGCAATCGACGGCTCCTGGCGTCGCTTAAAGAGGAGCTCGGCAGGTCCGCGATCATCCGCGTCCGTGTCGACGTCTTCATGGCCCAGAGAAAGATGGTCGACCGCGGCAAGATCGTGACCCCCGGTGTTCCGGGAGTGAGAGAGGCGCCGCTCTCGCCCTTAGAAGAAGGTCTCCACAACTGGCTGAAATGGGTCATCGACCTCTCGCTGACTATTGAAATGATTGATACCTCGAGCGCGGCGAAGATCTGGTCGTGTTCTTGGACGTGCCTCCAATCCTCTTATGAAGGGAAGCTCGAAGCCTTCATTAGGAAGGCTGTTGCCGCGTGCCTGGACACGATCCCGACGCACTGAACAGCCCCGTTCCAGCGTCCGGGGCACCCTTGCCCCAGCCAATTTGGAGACACAATACCCGTTTCCGAATTATAAAAATGCCAGGGGAAAAAGGGAAATTGGTATTGTGTCCCTGATTAGTTGTTGATATGGATGGAGACGCCGCCGCCGCCGCTGCCGAAGCGCGGGTTGACGACGTTGCTGAAGATCGAGCCGAAGGTGTAGCTGAAGCCGGCCATCAGGTAATAATTGTAGGACGTCGCCAGCTGTCTCCGCTGGAGGATGATATCGTCGATCGAGGCCCCGCGCCGCGGCAGGGACAGCTGGTCCCGGATCCGCGCCCCGCCCCCGTGGACCTCGAAGGAGAAGCCCTTGAAGACGCGGACGGAGATCTCCGTGTTGAGCTCCAGCCGGTTCTTGCCGAAGTCGCGGAGGTAATTCTGGGCTTCGAGCGACGTGCTGATCGTCCCCCATCCGCGCTTCACCTCGAAGGTCGCCCCGAGCCCCTGCTGGGGCAGGTTCTCCCGGAGCTTCTCGAAGATCGTTTCCTCCCGGTATCGGACGAAATTGGTGCCGATCCAATACGCGAACCGGAGCTGTCTCCGGGTGGATTCGGAATATGGGAAGACGTTGAACTCGACGGCCGGGGCGATGGCCGCCTTCGTCCGGATGTTTTCGTATGTCGATGAGGCGCCCGTGAGGAAGACGCCGACCGACCAATGCTCGTTGAGGCTCTTGGCGAACAGACCCTCGAAGCCTTGGCTCTCGGAGCGGCTGTGGATCTCCTCGCCCTCGTAATCGAAGCGATCCTTCTGGACCGAAGCGCTCAGGGACATCCTGATCTTGAGGGCCGGCGTCACCCGGTTGGCCGAGAACGAGCCGAAGAACATCCGGCTTCCATAGGTCCTCTCGCCCTGGAACATCCCGTTGGCGGAGGCGCTGAAGACCCAGGAGTTCCACCTGTCGACGACGTCGGTGGGCCTGACCCGGTCTTTCAGGCCGATCCGGATCCGCCGGGCCGCCGGAGTCATGGCCACGAACTTCATCAGCCCCATCTTGAGGATCTGGGACAAACCCGCCTCGACCTGCACCCCGGTCTCTCCCGGCCGCGGGACATAGGTCAGCGTTTGCCCGCTCCCGGCGCATTCCCTCAGGCCCGTGAACGTCAGGACGAATTCCGCCCCCGGCACGGGCCCCCGCGGCTCGATCAGGACCTCGACCTGGGCTTCTTCGCGCGTCGCGACGGGGACGACGAAGGGGATCGCCTTGAGGAGCGTCGCGGCATCGATCTCCCGGGACACGATGAAGACCTTCGGCCCCTCCGTCGCCGCGGCGGCGCCGGCGGGGACCTCCCCGGAGAGGACCGGAAGGGCGAAGGCCAGGAACATCAGCGCCGCCAGGCCGGCCGGCCGCGCCGCTCCCGCCGTCCCTCCCGTTCTCTTGCTTATGGTCATTGCCCGTTGGCTCCGGCCCGCCTATTCCTCGACCTCGATCTGGACGCCGCTCGCCTCTTCCGAGCCGAACCTGGGATTGACGACGTTCGTGAATATGGATCCGAACGTATAGCCGATGCCGACCGAGACGAAATAGCTGTAATTCGTGGCCATCTGCCTGCGCCGCAGGAGGACCTCGTCGAGCGACGCCCCGGCCTTGGCCAGGGACAGCTGGTCGTGGATCCGCGAGCCGCTGCCGACCAGATAGAAGCTGAACCCCTTGAAGAGCTTCAGCTGAATGATGGTGAGCAGTTCCAGCCGGTATTTTTTCAGGTCATGGAAGTAGTGGGACGCCTCGAGCGTCGTGTTGATGCTCCCCCACCTCTCCTTGACCTCGAACGTCGAGGCGATGGACTCCCTCAGGCGGGTCTCCCGGATCCTGTCGTAGATCGTCTCCTCCTCGTACCTGGCCGCCTTGATGCCGATCTTGTAAAGGAACCTGAGCTGTCTCCGCGTGGATTGAGAGTAGGGGAACAAGTTGAACTCTATGGCGGGCGCGACCTCGAAGCCGGCCTCGAGATTCTCGTACGACGAGGATTCCGCCTCGGCGTACGCCCCTATCGACCAGTGCTCGCCGAGGCTCTTGACGAACAGGCCTTCGAGATCGACGCTATGTGACCGGCTGTCGATCCTCTGGCCCTCGTAGGTGAAATGGTCCCGGTTGAAGCTCCCCTCCAGGGAGAGAGCGAGCTTGACGGCCGGCGTGATCCGGCTGGCCGAGAATGAAGCCGAAAGCTCCCGAGTGGCCCAGGACTCCTCGCCGTGGAGATGAGCGTTCCCGGCCAGGTTGAAGACCCAGGATCGCCACTTGTCCCTGGCCGGCCGGGGTTTCGGCGCGGACTCGTAGGCGATCGCGATCCGGCCGGCGATGGGCGTCCGGGCCACGTAGCCCATCAGCCCCATCTTGAGGGCGTCGACCATGCTGATGCGGATCTCGTCCTCGGTGTCGGTCTTGTTGGTATAACAGGCCTGGGTGTCGTCGATGCCGGCGAATTCGTTCTGACCGATGAAGGACAGCGTGTACTCGCGCCCGCCGCTTCCCGTGCGGAGGGTCGTGATGAGGATATGGACCTGGGCTTCCTTCCGGTCCCGGACGTAGTTCACGAACGTGATCTCGGTCCGGATGTAGTCGAGGTCGCAATCCGTGCAGTCGATGAAGACTTTGGGCGCGGCCTTTTTCAGCTCCTCGATCGTCGCCGGCGCGCCGGCTTGCTGGGCCAGGGCCGGAGCGGCGGCGAGGATAGGGAGAGCGAGGCCGAAGACGAAGGCCAGAGCTCTCCCGCGGGCGGATCTCAAAGCGTTCCGCTCCCGTCGATGCGCTTTTTAGCCTTCGGCATAAGAGACATAGTTTACAGGGTGCAGGCGGCGATTTCCAGCCCTTTGTTGGGTTCGGAGGCTCCCGGGCCGCTGAGAAAAAATCCTCCCGGCCATCGTCAACTGTTTGGAGGGCGGCCGAACGATGAACGAAGCTTTGTTCTCCAGGGTCCTGGAGATCGTCCTGGAGGAGGTCCCGGCCCGGCGGTCGCTCGTCCTCGTTCCCGGAGCGTCCGGCGTCCGTCGGGCGCGGGCTTCCGGGGGCATCGATTGGGAAGCGGGCCCCGACGTCTGCCGCGACATCGTCGCGAAGGTCCTGGAGTCCGGACAGCCCGTCCTCGTCCGCGATCTCGGCGCTCACCCGGACTTCCCGGCCCGCGGCGCTCCCGGCCGAACGCCTGGAAGCGCCCTTTGCCTCCCGCTTCCCGCCGGCGGCGCCGGGGGCGGCGCGATCTACCTGGACCGGTCGGCGGGCGACGGCCCCTTCACCGCCGCCGACCTGGAATTCCTCGCGGCCGCGGCCGGCTTCCTGAACTACATGCTCGCGGGCACGGCGGGAACGGGGGGCGGGGGCGGCAACGGCGGGCCCTCCCAGATCGTCGGCCGGAACGGGTCGTTCCGCAAGGTCCGGGCGCTCATCGAGAAGGTGAGGAACACCGACGCCCCGGTCTTCATCACCGGCGAGAGCGGGACGGGGAAGGAGCTGGTCGCCAGGACCATCCACGAGTCGGGGCCGAGGAGGAACGGGCAGTTCGTCGCCGTCAACTGCGGGGCCATCCCGGACCCGCTCCTCGAGAGCGAGCTCTTCGGCCATGCCCGGGGCGCCTTCACCGGGGCGGCCAGGGAGAAGGCGGGCCTCATCGAGGAAGCCGACCGCGGGACGTTCTTCCTGGATGAGATCGGAGACCTCACCCTCAGCCTCCAGGCCAAGCTCCTCCGGGCCCTCGAAGAGCGGTCGATCCGCAGGCTCGGCGAGACGAGGCCCCGGGCCGTGGACGTTCGGTTCGTCAGCGCGACGAACAAGGACCTGGAGAAGGAGGTCCGGGAGGGACGGTTCCGCGAGGACCTCTATTACCGGCTGAAGATCATCGTCATCGAGCTCCCCCCGCTCCGGGAGCGGCGGGAGGACCTCGTGCCGCTCATCAACCATTTCGCGGAGCGGTACGCACGGGAGATGAGGCGGCCGCGGCCGTATTTTTCTCCGCCGGCCCTGGAGATGCTCCTCCGGTACGCCTGGCCGGGGAACGTCCGGGAGCTCCAGAACGAGGTCCGGCGCTGTCTCGTCCTGGCCGGCGACGGCAACCTCATCCGGGAGGAGCACCTGTCCCGGGCGATCAACCCGCGAAGAGAATCCTTCCCCGAGTCCTCCCGCCGTTTTGCCGCGGCGCGGGCCGACTTCGAGAAGCGGTTCCTCCTCGAAGCCCTGGCCCGATGCGAGTTCCGGAGGGGCCGGACCGCCGCCGAGATCGGGATCACCCGCCAGGGGCTGTTCAAGCTGATCCGGAAGCATGGGATCGAGGTCCCCGGGAAAGCGGAAGCCGGCTAGCCCGGCCCGCCGCTTTCCGGTTGCCTTCTTCCGCCGTTTTGTCCATAATCTTCCCATGACCGACACGCAGGAAAAGGGCGGGGTGTTCAAGGTCCAGTGCCCCTGCTGTGAGGCGACGCTCTGGGTGGATGCCGTGACGGAGAGCATCATCCGGTCCGAGAAAGCGGCCCGGAAGAAGAGCTCCCTCGACGACCTCCTCCTTAAGGAGAAAAAAAAGGCCGAGGGCATGGACCATAAGCTCGAAGCGACCTTCGAGCTCCAGAAGAAGAAGCACGACGAGGCCGAGGCCCGCTTCAAGAGCGCCCTCGGCCGCAAGGACGGGGACGAATCCTGAACGTTCCCGCCATTACGGTCCAACTCCGGACTTCATTGCCGTGAAGGGAGTCTCATGAGGTTTTCGCACCAAATGCGCTCGGGACAAAGAGCGATGTCCCGCTCGCCCTCGCCCTCCTGCTCGCGGGGGGAGCATTTGCGCTGGAACCGCCGACGAAGCAACAGCTCGCCAAGTACCGTCTGGACGGAACGCTCGCCCGGCGCATCGCGGACGCGAGGGCTTTCGGCAACGACCGGACGAATCCGGGGCTCCTCCGGGATCTGCCGGTCCGGCTCGAGCGCCTTCGCCGCAAGGCGCTCGGCTTGACCATCGCCGATATCGACGGCATCCAGCCGGTCTTTCCGCCGGAGCAACGGCCCGGACTCCGCAGCAAGGGCACCAACAACGTGTTCGTCCTGCTCATCGATTTCCCGGATCATCCGTCGCACAACACCGTTGATTGGATCGACCGCGCTATCTTCGGCGACGGAAGCAACCTCGATGACTACTACCCTCAGGAAAGTCTGCGCAACTACTACCACCGGTCGTCCTATGGTCTGCTCGAGATCCAGGGATCGACGCTGGGCTGGTATCGGCCGGCCTATTCGCGGGCCGACGTCCCCGAGACAGACACGGGACGAGAGAACCTGATCAAGGAGGCTCTGACCTACTTCAACCGCCAGGGTCATGACTTTTCGAAATACGACAACGACAACGACGGCGTCATCGACTATTTCCTCGTCATCTGGACCGGACCCCCGGGCGAATGGGCGAGCTTCTGGTGGGGTTATTACACGGGATGGGGCTCGCGTTTCATCCTGGACGGTAAGCAGTTCGCGAATGCGACCTACTCTTGGCAATGGGAAACAAATGATGAGCCTCCCGGATCTTTCTATCCATATGTGACGATCCACGAGACGGGACACGCCCTCGGGCTCCCGGACCTTTACGATTACGACGATGAGGTCGGGCCCCGAGGCGGCGTCGGCGGCCTGGACATGATGGATTCGAACTGGGGCGACCACAACGGCTTCAGCAAGATGCTTCTCGATTGGCTCACGCCGGAGGTCTGCGCCTTCGGAAACCGGACCGGGACCTTCGCCCTGAGGCCGACGGCGAGCTTCAAGGACGCGGTCATATTCTGGCCCGATTACGATGCCGACCGCCCGTTCAGCGAATTCTTCCTGGTCCAGAACAGGACCCGCGTCGCGAACGACACCAACCTTCCGGCCGACGGGCTTCTCCTCTGGCACGTCGACGCCCGCTTGGACAATGGCGGCTATTTCCTCTACGACAATTCCTACACCGCCCACAAATTCGTCCGGCTGATGGAAGCGGACGGCCTCGAGGAGATCGAGAGAGGCAGAGGCGGCGATGCGGGAGATTATTACGTCGCGGGAAAGCGATTCAGCAGGAACACGACCCCGACGAGCGATGCCTATGACGGTACTCCTACGAACGCATACCTCGATTCCGTCACGGGCTCAGGATCGGACATGACCTGCAACATCTCGTTCGCCGGCGTCAGCCTCCGGATCGGCGTGAACAACGTGTCGCTCGGCACGACCAAGCCGGCTCCGGGGACCTATATTTACGGTGAAGCGGCCGACGTCCCGATCAGCGTTCTGCCTGCCGAGCACTGCGCGTTCACAGGCTGGTCGGGCGACGCGAGCGGCAGGGCGAACCCTCTGACGATCCACATGGACCGCGATAAGCGCGTGAAGGCGGAGTTCAAGCGGGTCAGCCCTCCGATCCATCTGACGGCCGCCCGGCTGACGAACCGCTCCGTGACCCAGACCGAGCACATCGTCGACCTGAGCTGGGAACCCAACCCGGCCAATGACACGCTGACGATCGCGTCCTATCGCGTTTATTGGAAGGTGGGGGTCACCTGGGGCAAGCTCGCCGAAGTCTCCGCGGACGCGAGGTCCTACCGCTACCGGATGGCTCCCGCCGACGAGCACGTCTACGGGGTCACATCGGTCAACGACGACGGCACGGAAAGCAATTTCATTACGGTCGTAAAATGAGAAAGGGACGGACGATGAGAAGAAGAATGCCTTTGATCGTTGTCGCGTTCCTCGTGACGGCTTCCGTCCTCGCGGCCCAGGCCCCCGAATCCGCCCCTCAGTCCCAGCCTCGCCCGACGGCCGCGATCCGAAGTCCCTGGCCTTCGGCAATCGCCTTCGTCCGGTTCGGCTTGTTCGCGCCGAGCGCCGAGATCTTCAAGACGGTCTATGGCAGCGGCCCCGTCTTCAGCGGTGAGTTCCGGCTCCATGTCAAAGACGGCCTTTACTTCTCCCTGGAGGCCGGACAATTCAAGAAAACGGGGGAATTGACCTTGACCCGGGACCCGACGACGATGACGATCCTGTTCGTCGATGCGATGGCCGTTTACCATGTCCTCTCCGGACCGATCATGCCTTACGTCGGGGCCGGAGCCACCGCGTCCAGGTTCAAGGAAAAGAACATCATCGGGGAGGTCGGTCAATGGAACTTGGGCGTTGCCGCCTGCGGAGGCGTCACGGCCCGCTTGCGTTCCATCGCTCTCGACGCGCGCCTGAAGTTCAGCTCGGTCAAGGTGAAACCCCTCGAGGATGCCGTCAATTTGGGCGGACTGACGCTCAGCGTCGCCGTCGGCTACGCCTTCTGACGCGCGGTGTCCCCCCGCTATGAAGGGCGGGGCCTAAGAACGGTGCCCTGCTTCTCCAAGCGGGGAACAAGAAGCGAGGCTCAGGATTAAACCCAAGTGAACCCCTGCACGCAGGCAGGGACAACAAGGGATTGACAAGGCTTGGCTTTTTTCTTAGACTCTGCTTGCCCTGGGGGGGATAAGGTCAGCTGAAAACCGACCGGTCTGCCGAGATCCGGTCGTTTTCTAGTTTTTCAAGGAGGGGGTCGATGAAACCCAACAAATTGGCCGGCGTCTTTCTTCTTTGCGCCGTCTGCATCCTGGCGCTTGCGCCCTGGCGTCCGCGCAGCAGAAGAAGCCTCAGCTCTATTTTATCGAGGACTATGTGATCAAGCCGTCCATGGCCGCGGCGTACGAGGCGACGCACAAAGACCTCATAGCGACGGTCTTCCTGCCGTACAATTGGTCATGGCCGCTCGCAGACCTTCGTCTCGGAGGATTTCCATTACTATTTGGTCTATCCGATCGCGAGCCTGACCGACCTCGATAAAGCGTTCGGTGCATTCTCCGAGATCCTGGGCAAGGTCGGGGAACAGAAATGGGACGCCATCAACAGGAAGATAGGGGACGCCACCGAGTACTACAAGCAGGGGACATTCACTTTCAGCCCCGAACTCTCTTACATCCCCGAAAAGCCCCGGCTCAAACCGGAAGAGGAAAAGTTCATATACTGGGGTTTCTGCTACGTCATGCCGGGGAAGGAAAAGGACTTCGAAGCCCATTTCAAAAAGATCGTGGAGCTCTGCAAGTCCAAGAAGCTCACCATCCAGTTCAACACTTTTGTCGGGGGGATCGGGACGGACGCGCCCTTCTATTTCTATTCGGAGTACGGGCGGACCATCGCCGACTTTTTCATGACGGCCGAAAAGACCGACAAGATCCTGGGCCCGGAGATCACGGACATCTGGAACAAGGTGCTGTCTACGTTGCGGAAATACGAATTCAAGACGGGCTTCTTCCGTCCGGACCTGTCATACGCTCCCGCGACCAAGGTCCAGTGAGGCGCGCTACTAGGACCCGGCCTGGGTCTCGTCTTCGCGGACCCGGCGGGCCATGGTGAAGCCTGTGAAGCCGTAAACGGCCAGGAGGACGACCGAGGCGTAGTTCATGAAGGCCCACGGCAGGTAGGAGAGACGTCGGGACGCCGATCGTCCCCGTGATATAAACCCCGGCCATGCTCCAGGGGATGAGGGGGACGATGATGCCGCCGCTTTCCTCGATGATGCGGGATAGGTTCTTCGCCGCCAGGTCCTTCTTCCGGAAGGCATCGCCGAGGAGCTCGGCGGGGATGATCATCGAAAGATAGGAACTGCCGGTGACCAGCGCGGCCAGGATGGAGGTCCCGATGGTCGTCAGGACCAGGCTCCAGACCTTGTCGGCGAACTTCATGACCCGTTCCAGGATGACCGCCAGCATGCCCGTCTTCTGCATGATGCCGCCGAAGCTGAAGGCCGTGAAGGCGACGAGCTGGGTCTCCATCATGCTCATCATCCCGCCCCGCGAGATGAGCTTGTCCACGAGGGCGACCCCGGTGTGGGCCGGGTAGCCGGAATTCATCGCCGTGGCGATCTCCATGACCGGGGCGTGCTGGAAGACCGCCGCGAGCCCGGCCGCGACGGCCGAGGACAGGAGCATCCCGGGGATGGTCGGCTTCTTGGCGACGGCGAAGGCGAAGACGATCGCCATGGGAAGCAGGAGAAGGACGTTGAAGCGGAAGTTCGCCCGGAGCGTGTCCGTGATCAGGACCAGGGTGTCGGAGCGGACGGTCTGCCCCCCGTATCCCAGGCCGACGACAAAATAGATCCCGAGGCCCGCGAGCCAGGCGGGCCCTCCCGACCAGAACATATGCCTGATATGATCGAAGAGGTTCGCCCCGGCCGTGACCGAAGCCAGGTTCGGGATGTCCGAGAGAGGCGACATCTTGTCGCCGAAATAGGCCCCGGCGACGACGGCCCCGGCCGCCGGGCCCAGGGGGATACCGAGGCCCATGGCGATGCCGATGAAGGCGACGCCCAGGGTCCCGACCGTGCCCCACGAGGTCCCCGTCGCGAGCGAGGTGATGGAGCAGACGAGACAGGCCGTCACCAGGAAGAACTTCGGCGTGATGAGCTTCAGGCCGTAGTAGATGACCATCGGGATCGTGCCGCAGGAGATCCATGAGCCGATGAGGACCCCGACGCAGAGCATGATGAGGATGGCCGGCATGGCCTTGTGGATGCTGTCGGTGATGCCGCGCTCCATGTCCTTCCAGGACCAGCCCAGGAGGAACGCCAGGCCCCCGGTCAGGAAGGCCGCGGTCACGAGGAGGACCTGGGGCTTGATCCTGTAAACGCCGTAGCCGACGCCGAGGAGGAGCCCCATGAGGACGAGGGGGATGAGGGCGATGCCGAAGGCCGGGCGCCGCGGCTCGCGGGCTTTCATCCCTCCCGCCTTTTCCGTTCCGACGTCCCCGGAGGTCACGCGCTGAACGTCCCGCGGACCAGGAGCTTCCCGCCCCGCATCATCGTCCTGCCGCCCGCGATGACCGTATCGAGGCCGAGGTCCTCGTCGAGGATGAGGATGTCGGCGTCCTTCCCCTCGGCGATCCGGCCCTTGCGCCCGAAGCGGTAAAAATCGGCGGGGTTCGTCGCGAACGGCCGGATGGCGTCCTCGATGCCGAGGAGGCCCTTACGGACAAGGTCGCGGAACTTGCGGAACAGGTCTTTTTCCGAGGCGACCGTCAAGCGGACGAGCCGCCCGGCGCCGTCGAAGACCGGGAAGCTCCCGTTCGCGTCCGAGCTGACGGTGAAGCGGCCGATGGGGATCTTCCTCTCCTTGAAGATGCGGACGCATTCCTCGATGGGGACGTCCGGTTCGGTCGCGGGGTCGGGATCGGGCCCGGTCGTGAGGTCGACCGACCCGCCGGCCTCGATCCAGCGGATCCCTTCCTCGAACAGGTCGGCGTTGCGGTTGATGTGGGTGGGCATGACCTGGGTCGGCGGGATCTCGGTCTCGCGCACCAGACGGAAGAAATATTCGAGGCGCCGCGGCCCGTCGCCGAGGTGACAGTGGAGGATGCCGGCCTTTCCGCCCAGCATGCCCCCGACGCGGCACTCGGCGGCGAGGTGGGCGAATTCTTCGAACGTGGGTTGGGAGGACCGGTGGTCCGATATGGCGATCTCCCCGGCGCCGATGACCTTGTCGATGAGGATGAGGTCGGTGCGGACGCTCCCGGTTATGGTCCGGACGGGGAGCTCGTAGGAGCCGGCATAGATATAAGTGGAGATGCCCTCGGCCTCGAGCCCCCGGGCCTTGGCCAGGAGCGACTCCATGTGCCGCGTGACGCCATCCGTGCCCATAAGGCCGACGACCGTCGTGACCCCGCTCCCGACGATGTCCTCGACGCCGATCTCGGGAGCCCGCGTCGCGGGCCCCCCCTCGCCGCCGCCGCCGAGGATGTGGACGTGCGTATCGATGAGGCCCGGGAATGACGATCTTGCCGGAGGCGTCGATCGTCTCGGCCCCGGTCCCGTCCACGCGGACGGTCTTCGGCTCCTTGACGGCGACGATCCGGCCGCCGGCCACGAGAATGTCCCGTTCGCCCAGCGGCTCGGGGGCGAAGACCCTTCCGCCTCGGATGCGTGTGATCATGGTGTCCTCCGTCGCGCTCATGAGAGGACCCTAAGGTAACACGCCGGGGGGGCGGGGCTCAACTTTATTTATGTTTCTTCCCAGTTGAGAGAGGGGCCGATTTGGATACAATGGGGCAACGCGACCATGGCCAGTTTCGAAAGCGAACTGAAGAGGATCGAGCGGCCCATCCGGAGATTGATCCGGATCGCCCTGTTCCCCAAGAAGGTCGAGGTCCGGGGCGCGCCGAACTTCGTGACCGAGGGGCCGAACATCATCGTCGGGAACCACCTCGGGAGCTACAAGGACATCGGCCTGCTGCTGAGGATCGTCCCCCGCCCCATCTTCTTCACCGCCAACAAGATGATCTTCGACCGGGATGACCTCAGCTTCCTCGTCCGCCTCCACCTCCAGCGGCACCTCAAGGGCTTCGGTCCCTTCGTCCACCTCCTCCTGAACCCGTTCTACGCCCTCGTCGTCGACTTCATCTCCTCCCACATCGCCAACGTCGGGAGCATCCCCGTCGACCTGGACGGCGGGCGGGCCGAAGCCCTTCGGAAATGCGAGGCCTATCTCAAGCAGGGGAGGGCCGTCGTCACCCTTCAGGGCCGCGGCCGCGTCGACGCCAGGGACCCCAACCCCTACATCAAGCCGTTCCGCCGCGGGGCCTCGGTCATGGCCTGGCACCTCTTCGAGGAGGACGGGATCGACGTCCCCGTGACGCCGCTCGCCATATTCGGGACTCATCTCCCGTTCCCCATCCCGGGGACCATCCGGGTCGGCGTCGGCGAGCCGATGTTCATCCGGGACCACCGGGCCGCGGACGCGGCCGGGACCATCGAGAAGTTCCGGGCGGCCCTCCAGAGCCGGGTCACCGAGCTCTTCATGGGGATCATCCGGCCTTAATTTCATGACAAGGAGGGGCCATGACCAGTTCCTGATATGCTCGTCGCCAAGGGGGAAATAGAGCTCTTTGTACTGCCCCGGATGGCCAACCGCCACGGGATGATCGCCGGGGCCACCGGTACGGGCAAGACCGTTTCCCTCCAGGTCCTCGCGGAGAACCTCAGCCGCATCGGCGTTCCGACCTTCATGGCCGACGTCAAGGGGGACCTCTCCGGCATCAGCCAGCCGGGGGAGGAGACCCCCAGGATCCGGGAGCGCATCGACTTCCTGAAGCTCGGGGATTTCGCCTTCTCCGGGAATCCGGTGACCTTCTGGGACGTCTTCGGCGAGCAGGGCCATCCCGTCCGGACGACGGTCTCGGACATGGGGCCGCTCCTGCTCTCCCGGCTCCTCAACCTCAACGAGGTCCAGTCCGGGGTCATGTCCCTGGTCTTTCGCGTCGCCGACGACAACGGCCTGCTCCTGCTCGACTTCAAGGACCTCCGGGCCATGGTCCAGTACGCCGGCGACAACGCGGACACGTTCGAGACGGAGTACGGGCGCGTGTCCACGGCCTCCGTCGGCGCCATCCAGCGCGGCCTGCTGGCGCTCGAGGAGCAGGGCGGCGACAAGCTCTTCGGCGAGCCGGCCTTCAACCTGGACGACCTCATGCAGACCGACGGCTCGGGCCGGGGGATGATCAACGTCCTCGCGGCCGACAAGCTCATGTTCAACCCGCTGATGTACGCGACATTTCTCCTCTGGCTCCTGGCCGAGCTGTTCGAGGAGCTCCCCGAGGTCGGGGACCTGGACAAGCCCAAGCTGGTCTTTTTCTTCGACGAGGCCCACCTCCTGTTCACCGACGCCCCGCCGGTCCTCCTCCAGAAGATCGAGCAGGTCGTCCGGCTCATCCGGTCCAAGGGCGTGGGCGTCTTCTTCATCAGCCAGAACCCCCTCGACATCCCCGACGTCACCCTCGGCCAGCTCGGCAACCGCATCCAGCACGGCCTCCGGGCTTTCACCCCCCGCGACCAGCGGGCCGTCCGGGCCGCGGCCGAGACCTTCCGGCAGAACCCGAAGGTGGACGTCGAGAAGGCCATCCTCGAGCTGGGCGTCGGCGAAGCCCTGGTCTCTTTCCTGGACGAAAAGGGCCAGCCCTCGGTCGTGGAACGGGCGTTCATCCTGCCGCCAAGAAGCCGGATCGGGCCCATCACGCCGGAGGCGCGCCGGGAGATCATCCGGACGTCGCTCGTCGCCGGGCATTACGAGCGGACGATCGACCGCGACTCGGCCTACGAGATGCTGAAGTCCCGCGCGGAAGCCGCCGCCCGGAGGCAGGAGCAGGAGGAAGCGGCCCGCAGAGCCAGCGAGGTCCCGGCCCCTCAGCGGCCCTATCAATACCCCGACCCCGGCCGGCAGGCGCCGCGGCGCCCGGCCGGCCGCAGGGATACTCTGTTCGAGGCCATGGCCAAGAGCGCGGCCCGCTCCGTCGGGAGCAGTGTCGGCCGCCAGATCCTCCGCGGGGTCTTGGGCTCGATCCTCGGCGGGGGGAGGCGATGAGGAGGTCGCCCCTAGCCGCCCCCCCCCAAGACCGTCCCGGAAGCACGAATCGGGGATGATTATTCCATAGTCCGGCCGTATAATATCGGCCTGAGATGAATTCCCGATAGGCGGTGCATCATGTTCAAAGGACATCCTAAAGGCCTGTTCATCGCGTTCTTCGCCAACATGGGCGAGCGATTCGGCTTTTACACCATGACCAGCATCTTCATCCTCTTCATCCAGGCGAAATACGGCATGACAGCCGGCCAATCGAGCCTTGTGTACAGCGTCTTCGTGTCGAGCGTTTATGCCCTGCCCCTCCTCGGCGGGCTCCTGGCCGACAAGGTCCTCGGCTATGGAAAGACCATCAGCCTGGGCATGATCGTCATGTTCATCGGCTATCTCCTCCTGGCCCTCCCGACGAAGATGGACGCGGGGCTGGGCCTGGTTATCGCGGCGCTGGCGACGATCGCCCTGGGCACGGGGTTCTTCAAGGGGAACCTCCAGGCCCTGGTCGGAAGCCTCTACGACGACCCGAAGTACAGCCCGATGCGGGACCGGGCGTTCAATATCTTCTATATGGGCATCAACGT
>CAVQXL010000006.1:0-9658 GCA_963717865.1 Candidatus Aminicenantota bacterium
CCGAACACGGTCCACCGGCCGGCGACACTGGAGGACGTCTTCCTGAAGCTGACGGGACGGAGCCTCATCGAATGAACCTCTCCTACCGCATCGGCTACGTCTTCTTCAGGAACCTCGTGTCCTACAAGAGGTTCATCGTCCCGACGTTCATCGCCAGCCTCGTCCAGCCGCTGTTCTACCTCATCACCTTCGGCATCGGGATGGGCGCCTACGTGGGCCTCTTCGGCGGCAAGCCCTACCTCAACTTCCTCGTCCCGGGCGTCCTCATCTCGGCCGTGGCGCTCTCGGCTTCCTACGAATGCCTTTATGGCACGTTCATCAAGATGATCCACGAGAAGCTCTACGACTCCCTCATCGCGACCCCCGTTTCGGCCGAGGACGCCGTCGCCGGCGACATCGCCTGGGCGGTCTTCCGGGGCATGGTCAGCGGGACGCTGATGATGGTCGTCGCCATGTTCATGGGCGTCTTCCCGGCCTCCGTCCCCGCCGTGCTCCTGAGCTTCGTCCTCATGGCGTTCGTCGGCGTCCTGTTCGGCTCCCTGGCCATGATCGTGACGTCGGTCGCGCCGAACTTCGACTTCTTCAGCTACTACACCGAGCTCGTCCTGACGCCGATGCTGTTCTTCTCCGGCGTCTTTTTTCCTCTGGAAAACTTCCCGGCCTGGATGGTTTCGTTCTCCCGGTTCCTCCCGCTGACCCCCGCGGTCAAGATATCGAGAGCGGTCTATTCCGGCGAATATTCCTCCGGGCTGGTCCTCGACTTCGCCTTCATCCTCGTCCTGGAGGCCGTCGCCTTCACCGTCGGCATCAAGCTGATGAAGAAGCGCCTCATCAAGTAATCAAGAGTTACAGCGGCAGAGCACCCCTTTTAGGCCCGGTCTCTTTAGCCTTGTCCGGGATCCCGGCCTTCGAGGCCGCGATGCCTGTCGTTGCCGAGGGAACATAGGGATACACGTACTTAAAAAAGTTGTTGGTGCCGAAGTCCGTGTAAGTAGCGTTCTCGGTTTCGAGGCCGATGATCGTATTATCGTGCGTGTTCGCATCCAGCGTATAATGGGCGAGCTGGGAAGACAGTCCCGAAATGCAGTTGGCCTTGAACAGTTCGTTATGAGCGTAGGTAAACAGCCCGCTGCCGGCAGCATCGTCCCATCCGCTCAGATAGACTGCGGTCTTAGCCTCGCCTCTGATGACGTTGTTCCTATACTGATTGTTATGCCCCTCAGAATAGATGGCGTGGCTGGCCCAAAGGTCTACTAAATCCAACATATTGTATACAAAGGAATTGCCGAAGGCAAAATCCCCCCCGACCCTTATTCCATCTCCCGAAATGCCGGAAATATTGTTATGCTTCACGACAACTCCGGTTGCGTCGAATGGGACGAAAGATCCCCCTGCCGTGACGTAGGTTCCTCCCCATATATCTATGCCCCAATAAAAGTTTGAGAGGGCATTATTGGAGATCGTAGCCGCGTTTTTAAGCCCGCTAGGCAGGTCAATTCCCGTACAGCTATAATTGATGCTGTCGGTCGCGATCGTGTTGCTTGTGATCAGGACATTGGAGGCTTTAAGAGCATAGATTCCAAAACAGTAGTTTCGGATAGAGTTGTTTTTGATGGTGACGAGCTTATTTGTTGGCTGCCATTCCAGGTGGCCGGGCTCCCAATACCAATCGAGATATATTCCGAACCTGGAGTATGGATCGACCCCGATCAGCGTGTTATTGGTGATCGTTATGTCCCCCTGAATGCCCGCGGTCGAAATGCCGTTGCGGTGCATGTCCGTGAAATGGCAATTCTTTATCGTCAAGTTCCTCAGATTCGGATAGTAGATAAGGTAAGTTGAATCGGAAGATTCGTTCGAATTTACGGCGAAAACGCCCACCAGAAACGTCTGGATGCTCAGCCCATCGATCGTGACATCCTTATTGCCTTTGGGATTGCATATCCAGAAGCAGTTGATCCCTCTGACCCCAACCCAGTTTCCTATCCAGTCGCCGCCGACATCGCTGAGCTTCCCCTGGAGGATCGAGTCGGCCGTTCCTCGGATGACGAGGGACTTGTCATAGATCCTCAAGGCCCCGTCGTTCATCCAGCGATCCACAAAAGGGCCGTCGCTGAAATCATAGAGGCCCGGGTTGAAGAAGATCATGTCCCCGTCCCTCGCGGTGTCGATGACGGCTTGAATAGCCGCTCTGGTCATCGTCGGATAGACGTTCCACTTCTTGGCATAAGCGACGCCGGCAGTGGAAAAGACCAGAAAAACAAGGATAATAAACGAGAAAAGACCCTGACGATGAGAACGCATATCACCCTCCCTCTTCGAAGCTTTATCATGCATAGGCAGAGAACAACCGTCCTTTGCCCTTGCTGATTTCCCCCCGTGAGCCGATGATTTCACACTCGAACTAGCTTGTCAACTTAGCATTTGCCGTACCGGTTTGACATTCTAAAAGCTAATCCATGATAATGAGAACGCCATGAACGGTCTTGAACGGACGCGTGCGTTCCTCGAGGGGAGGGCCATCGACCGGCCGCCGTTCCATCCCATCGTCATGCGCTGGGCGGCGAGACACGCCGGCGTTCGCTACCGGGACTTCTGCCTCGAGCCCAAGGCCAAGGCCGGGGCCATGGTCCGCTGCGCCGACGATTTCGACTTCGACTGGGCCACGGCGATGTCCGATCCCTGGGCCGAAGCGTCGGCCTTCGGCGTGCGCGTCGAATATCCCGAGGACGACCTGCCGAGGGAGGCCGGGGGGCGGCTCCCGGACCTGGAAGCGGCGCAACGCCTGCGCCCGTACGTCGTCCATGAGCACCGCCGTACGAGGAACAGGGTGGACGAGGTCCGCGAGCTTGCGCGCTTCTCGAGCGGCCGGCTGTTCGTCGTCGGCTGGGTCGAAGGCCCCATAGCCGAGTACGTCGATCTCCGCGGGGCGGGAGGCGCCGCGCTCGACCTCATGGACGATCCCGACGCCGTCGCCCGGGTCCTGGACGTCATCGTCGAGGCCGCCCTCGAGCTCATCACCTTCCAGGTCAAGGCGGGCGCCCACGCCGTCGGCATCGGCGATTCCTTCTGCTCGCAGATCGGCCCGCGCCTCTATAAGGACCTTGCTCTTCCGCGCGAGAAGCGCCTGGTCGACCACATCCATGCCCTGGGAGCCTTCGCCAAGCTCCATATCTGCGGGAATACGGCCCCTATCCTTCCGGACATGATCGCGACCGGCGCCGACATCATCGATGCGGACCACCTCGTGCCGACTCTGGCTCCGTTCGTCGGACTGCTCCGCCAAGGCCAGGTCTTCTCGGGCAAGGCCGATCCGGTGAGCGTCATCCAGGACGGCGCGCCGAAGGACATCGAACGGAGGGTGCGCGAGGATTTCGTAGAGGCGAAGGGCCACCTCATCGTGTCCGCGGGATGCGAGATCGCGCCGGATACTTCTGACGACAATATGCGCGCCTTCCGCGCCGTCGCCGGCCGGCTGTTGGGACGCGTCGCGGGCTAGGGCCCGCCGCCGACGCGCATCAGGTCTGAGGCTTCGGCTTCGCCCGGCGCTCCGCTTCCGCCTTCAAGTGCGCAAGACCCGATGCGCTGGCCTTGTCCAGGGCCTTTTGAAGGGAGCGGCGGAACAGGCGCGTCAGGAGCCCCTCCCAGGACTCTTCGTTCAGGACGAGCGTCCCGGCGCCCCGGGGCTCCAAATGCCAAGTATGGACCGCCCTGATGCCCATCATCCGGCCCGTCCAGGCCAGGAGGCGGGCATGCTTGACGTTCTGGATGACGGAGACGATCTTCCAGGACCCCGCTTTCCAGCGGAACTGGGTTCCCTTGGCCACGCTCCCTTCGATGGACACAGCCTTGATGTCGGGATTCCAGTCCGGCCAGCGGTCGAGCGTCGCCAGCACCTTCCAGACGGTCTCGGGATCCGCGGCGATCTCGACCTCTCCCTTGGTCAGGACGGGGGCTTTCCGGTTGATGTCCATGGTTCATGCTCCTCAAGGAAACGACTTGGGGGCGGCGCGGCGGGCCGTCTCGATGTCGAGGAGGACCCGGGGCCGGTACTTTTCCCATATAAAGCCATCGCCGTTCACGTACGGGGTTTCGACATAGTGCGCGCTTGTGAGCTTACAGACCTTATCCCAATAGGTCGCGGCGCGTTCGAGAAGCCTGACCGCCTTCGCCTTGACTTCCGCTCCGCCGAGGCGCCTGTAGGTCTCCAGGGCCGTCCCGGCGACGAGCTTGTCCGCGAAATATAAGCTTAAATAGGACCAGGTCTCGATGTCGTCGAGCTCGCATGCCAGCGTGCCGGCCGTTGCGGCTTTGGCGGAGCGCAACGAAGAGACAAGCTCGAGGGCTTCGCGGCCGTCGGCCTCGAGCCCATCCGCCAGACCAAGCGGCGTCGTCAGGCCGGGCCCGGCGGACTCCCCGGAGACGAAGTCGCGGATCGATTGGCAGGCCGGATCGAGCGTCCTATTGGCGATGAGGTCGTTGATGGAGATGAATGGAGACGGGCCGCTCTCGCCGTCGGGCTTGACCGGGGCGAGGAAGCCTTCCGAATATAGAGTGAAATCCCACGTGGCTCTGTAGAAGGAAGCCAGCTTCAGGGGCATCCGGCCTGCTAAAGTATACGCCCTCAACAGCTTGGGCCCAAGTCCTTCTCCGTAGCGGCGGGCCAGCCCGGCTTCGAAAACGGCGTCGGGTGTCTGCGGATCGTACAGGAGCCGTCCCCAGAGCATGTAGAACATCCACTGTTTTTCGAATGCGTAGTCCCATGTGATATGCGGCCCGGGCTTATGCGAATAATCCCTCGCCGGGATATACCCCTCCGAACCGACGAAATAGCCGCCGACATAATCGTGCCCGTTCGCGGCGATGTGCGCCCGGATGAATCCCGGCTCGCCCCAGCGAAGGATAAAGAAGTCCTCGTTGCGGATCATCCAGGCAATCTTGTAGTTCGCGGGCGCGGGGGTCCAGAAGCGCTCGTCCAGCTTGCCCGATTCGTAGTCGTGGGTGATGGCGAGGCGCGGCGTGGAGTGCCCATGCGACCAATTGAACTTGATCTCCACCCAGACCGGGTCCGGGAGAGAGGCGTGGTCGATGACCCGGCGCAGTTCCATCGGGTCTCCGGCGAGTGTCGCCCGATGGATGAATTTCGCGGGCCGCTTGGCGTTCTTTATCCCGGCCACGAACGTCTCTTTGACGAAATCCTCGGCCTCCTTGGGCTTGAGTCCGTCCATCCAGTCGGCCAGGGTCACGCCGAGGCCCGTAAGGTCCTCGTACTCGTCGATGACCTGGGTGATGCAATCGCGCATGTAGCGGCGGACAAGGGGCGAGACATCCTCGTATTCCTTGGCGCCGTATTCGCTTGCGAATTCGGGCGAAACCACGATGTTCCAATTGACGATATAGGTCTCGATGCCTCGTTCTTTGGCCATACGGAAGAGCGATCGCCAAAACGACCGCCAATCCGCCAATTCCTTATCGGAAAGGGGACAGGCCTTCGGAAAATTCGTCGGGCGGATCATGAAGGTGAAGGGATGAAGATTCCACAGGGTCAGGGCATTGAACCGGTTCTCGGCCATCATGTCGAGAAACCGTTGCCAGAACTTGAGGTCGCGGCAGGTCTCCATATGCACAGCGGCGGCCGGCCCGGGCCGGTAAGGGGACCATGGCAAATTGAACTTGATCGCCCGGAACGGGAAACGCGGATTCGATATCTTTTCTTTGACTCCGTTCAGCCCGCCCTGCATCCGGGCCTGCTCCGCGACATCGAGCAGTCCGTACATGGTCCCGCTTTCGTCCTTTCCCAGAACGAAAATATGGTTCAGCTTTCGGACGATTTGAAAGCCTTCTTTTTGAACGGACGCGTCGAGCTCGAGTCCGAGCGGCGTGGTTTCGGCCTCACCGCAGGCCGCAATAACGCTCGTTTTGTCCGTTGCTTTCGCTAAAGGGATAAATGCGACCTTCCCGCCCAACGCTTCGCCGAGCCTCCCGGCCGCGAATTGACACTGCGCGGAACTCGTGCGATAGGCCACGGTCAGCTCCGCCGGGCCGCGCGCTTGTCCATACGCAACTCCGCTAATTATCAATATTCCGAGAGCCAGGCCCCCCAGCCGGACGCGCTTCATGGGCCCAATTATATGTCGGCCGGAAAGAAATGGACATAGTTGTGTAAGGACAAGGGCATGGGCACCGGGCACGGACGCCTGGTGAAAGTGAGCTGATCGACCCTCCAGGCTCTATCGTTCCCTAAGGCCGCTATTTATCTGTTGCCGCGGATCGGATACGGCGGGCGCGCGGGCTTCTTCGGCGGGTTCTTTTCGAGCTCGTCGAGGCCGATCCTGGATCGCCTTTTCGAGCTGCGGGTCGCGGCCGGCGATCACGTCGGCCGGGCGTCTGCTCGACCTCGATGTCGGGCGGCACGCCCTCGTTCTCGACGACCCAGCCGTCCTCGGTCCAGATGGCCAGGTTGGGCGCCGTGACCGAGCCGCCGTCCATGAGGACCGGGAAGCCGAGCATCCCGACCAGGCCGCCCCAGGTCCGCTTGCCGACCAGCGTGCCCAGCTTGAATTTCCGGAACATCCAGGGCAGGAGATCGCCGCCCGAGCCGGCCGTCTCGTCGATGATCATGACCTTGGGCCCCTGGATCGAGGCGCTCGGGCGTTTTCAGATCGGCGCCGTAGCGCATGTTCCAGTAGGCTGATGACCGGCCGGCGCAGGATGGTCGATGTAGTAGTCGGCCACCGAGCCGCCGCCGTTGAACCGCTCGTCGACGATGATGGCTTCCTTGTCGGCCTGCGGGAAGAAATAGCGCTTGAAGTAGGTGTGGCCCGGGCCCGGCGGTGTTCGGCACGTAGACATAGGCCACCCGGCCGTCCGGTGGCCGCGTCGACCTTCTTCAGGTTGCCCTCGACCCAGTCGCGGTTGCGCAGGGCGCACTTCGTTCGCGACGGGCACGACCTGGATCGTCCGCGCGCCCGTCCCGTCCGGATTCGGACCGACGGTGATCTCGACGATCTTGCCGGCCGTGTTCTCGAAGCAGGCGAAGAGGTTGTGCCGGCGGCCGGAGGTCGCGGCCCGTTGACGGCCAGCAGGTATTCGCCGGCCTTGACGTCCGACGCCGGGCTCCGTCAGCGGCGAACGGAGCTCCGGATTCCAGTTCAGGCCGCCGTACACCTTCTTGAAGCGGTAGCGGCCGTTTTCGACGGCGTAATCGGCGCCGAGCAGGCCGCCGGCGACGGGTCTCGGCTCGGTACGGCGAGTCGCCGCCGCCGACCCGGTGGTGGCCGACGCCGAGCTCGGAGCACATCCACTGGATGACCCGGTTGAGGTCGCCGCGGCAGGACAGGTGGGGCAGGAAGACGGCGTACTTGTCCTTCATCGCCGGCCAGTCGGCCCCGTGCATGTTCGGGGTCGTAGAAGTAGTCGCGGTTGATCCGCCAGGCCTCGTCGAAGATCTGCCGCCATTCGGCCTGCGGATCGATCCGGACCTCGATGGCCTCGATGTTGAGCTTGCCCTGCCCCGGCTCGGGCTTTGCGCCGGCGCGGGACGATGAACAGGCTCTCGCGGACCGCGTAGACGATCTTCTTCCTGTCGGCCGTGAGGATGAACCCGTTGACGCCCGGTCAGGACGACCTCGTCCTTGCGCGTCTTGAAATCGTATTTGTGGAGCGAGCCCCCGGGCCGGCGGCCGAGGCCGGCTCGGCGGCGGGCGGCTCGAGGTAATAGATCTGTCCCGCCTCTCCCGGCGAGGAGGTTGCCGTAGTTCCCGGCCGGAACGGGGAGGGCCAGGATGCGTCGTTCGAGCCGTCGAAATCGATGGGGACGGCGCTGCCGCAGGGCTTGGTCCGCCGGGGCGGCGGACTTCTCGGCCGGCTTGTCGGCGGGCTTGCCGCACGGCCTTTCGCTCGTCCGCGGCGCCCTTCTCCTCGTCGCTCTCCTTGGCCGAGAGGATTGGGCGCGTCCTTGGTCAGGGCGACGACGTAGATGCGAGCTCGTCAGCCGCATGTCCGCGTTCGACATGTCGAACCACTGCTTGACCGGGCCGGCGTCCGTCGAGGCGAGGAAATAAAGGTATTTGCCCGTAGGCGTCGAAGACGGGCTCGCTCGACCTCGCTCAGTCCGTCCGTGATCGGGGTAGGACTTGTCCTGCTCGAGCGAATAGACGAAGACCTTCTGGATATAGGTCGCCGAATTCAGGGTATAGGCGATCCACTTGCGAATCGGGCGACCAGGTCGCGAATCCGGGCCGGCCGCCGGGCATGATAGTCCGTCGGCGATCTTTTTCACGATCGCCGGTCTTCAGGTCGATCCAGAAGAGGCGTCCGGGAATTGTCGGCGAAGGCGATCTTCTGGCTGTCCGGCGACCAGGCCGGCGAGTCGAAGAAGCCGGCCCCGTCGAGCTTGAATTTCTTGACCTCGCCCTTGCCGTCCTGGGCGCGGACGTGGAGCTCGTATTCGCCGGATTCGTCCGAGAAATAGGCGATGGACTTGCCGTCGGGCGACCAGATCGGCGAGCGCTCGTGGACGCCCGGCGTGTCGGTGAGGTCGCGCGGGTCGCCCTTCTCGGCCGGCACGGTGACGATCTCGCCCCGGAACTCGAAGACGGCCCGGGCGCCCGACGGCGAGACCGCGGCGCCGCGGATCCAGCGGGCCCCTGGCGAAGCGCGGCCGCAGCTCGGCCAGGTCGGGGGCGATGCCGACGGCAAGCCGGGCGCTCTTTCCGCTCTCGGGATCGAAGAGATGGAGCCATCCGGCCTGCTCGTAGATGATCCGGCCGGCGCCGGCCGAGGCGTTGAGGACCGGGAAGTCCGTGTAGTCGGTCAGCTGTTCGATCTTCTTCGTCGTCGGATCGATAGGAGAAGAGGTTGAACTCGCCGTTCCGGTCGGAGCGGAAATAGACCTTGTCCCCGATCCACATCGGGCCGGCGTCGTTCGCCCGGCCCTCGGGCTGGGGGATCTTCTCGATCGAGTCGTCCTTCGTCGTGAAGATCCAGATGACCGAGATCCGGCCGCCGCGGTAGTTCTTCCACTGGGTGAAGGCTTCGGGAAGCGGATTGTAGGCGATCGGCGTCCGTCGGGGAATACGGCCGCCCGGTTCGCATAGGGGATCTTGAGCTCGTCCGGGAAGCCGCCGTCGACGGGGACCGTGAAGAGCTGGGCAGTGGCGGGCGTGAACGAGAACCGGCTGCGAGGCGAAGAGGACGGCCTTGCCGTCGGGCGTGAAGCCCTGGACGACGTCGGCGCCCGGGATGCCAGGTCAGCCGCTTCGGGACTCCGCCGGACGCCGGGACGACATAGACGTCCAGGTTGCCGTCGTATTGGGCGGTGAAGGCGATGAGACGAGCCGTCCGGGGAGAAAGCCGGATTGGACTCCACGCCGAGGTCCGTCGTCAGGCGCCGGAATTCTTGCCGTCGAGGCCGGCGACCCAGAGGTCGTTGGCGTAGACGAAGGCGATGGCCTTCGCGCCGACGGCCGGCTGGGTCAGGAGCGCGGTGTCACTTGTGTCGATAGAAAAAGAGAACAGGGATGAAGCTAGGATGATCCCGATGCCGATGCCGAGCCTCGTGGGCGATGCTTTTCTCATAGGGGCCTCCTTTCGGGCGGTCCGCTCATTATAAGTGAGGTGCGTGCCGATTGTAAAATCCGGGAAGATGCGGTTAAAT
>CAVQXL010000007.1:0-7500 GCA_963717865.1 Candidatus Aminicenantota bacterium
ATCTTGTTTACTAAGAAAGAAAAAGGCGGATGCCATCCCGCAGTATTTTGGAGGGAGCCATAGGCCGTATTTTGAGGCGTTGAAGGAGGCCATGAACCGTGAAAAAAACAACAGTCTTTTTTCTGGGTACGATTCTGACCGGGATTCTTCTCTTTGGGGGTTCCTTGTATGTTAAGGTGATCGTCGGCAAAGCCAACATCAGGTGGACACCTGATTTTACCGGCCCCGTTATCGCTCAAAAGGCCCAGAACGCACTTCTCGAGATCGTTTCCAAATCCGGCGAGTGGTATCTGGTTAAGTTCTTATCTGACGACGGGCACTCCACGTTATCTGGATATATCCACAGAAGTGTTGTTCAGGAAACAGGGGAGACCCGGAAAACTCCGGCCGCTGCCGTCGAGCCTTCGGTCGAAAAAACGCAGCCGGTCGCAGTCCCGCCGGAAAAGACGAAACCGGCAGAGCCCCCTCTTCGCGGGGAGAAAATCGAGGTCGAAAACAAAGACGTCAGCCGGATGACAGAGCTGGAGCAAGAAATCCGACAGGAATCAATCGCCCTGCTGTCCTTGATCAAACAGATGCGCCCGGAGAAGGCCGAGAGTGCTGGAGAAAAGACCGTAGATGGCCCGCTCGATTATCGACGGAGCAGAAGTGCACGAAGCCATGGATTTGAATTCGAGGATCATCTTCGGCGCCCGGATCAGTGAAGAATTCGAGATCCTGGAGAGAAACGACCGATTCTATAAGGTCCGTCTCAGAGACGGTCGCGAGGGCTGGGTCCTCGAGTCGAACCTCCAGGTCTTTTCCGCCCAGGCCAAGGGCGCGCAGGTCTCCTACAAGGGGGTCGAGACTTCAGAAATCGTAAGATTCCTGGACGTTTCTGAGGAAATTTTCGCCCGCATCACCCAACACAAGCTCGTTGCCGACCAGATTTCCGACAAGTACCGCGGGGACTCGGGAACGGCGCGGTCCGGCCTCAAGGAGCTAACAATCGCTTACAGCCGGATACAAAAATACTTCAATTATGCTTCCGATTTTTATGAAAGGTACATCAGGAACAAAGCGCCCCTCTTTGCCTCGGGCACGACCTTTGCCTCTAGGCTTTCGGCTTGGACCGAACTTCTTCTCGGAAGCCAGAGCTATGAAACTCAGTTTCTGCAGGCGCCAAACCAAAAAAACAGCGGTCTCACGAACGATCTCTCCTTCGGTGGAAGCGTGGCCCTCAGCGAGACCTCAAGGGTGGACCTCTCCGTGGCCACAAAGAAAGATATTATCCAGACTCCCTACAGCACGACGAATTTGGATGCGGCTTACGCGATCGCCGGGAAAGAGGGTTTCCGCCTGAATGCCGGTTTCAACCTGAATACCTATAGCGACCAGATCAACGACCTGAACGATTTCTCGCGGCTGGGGCTACGGGCGGCGGCGGACTATCATGCTTCCCCCAAAACAAACCTGCATTTTGAGTATCAGTTCCTGAACAATAAATATTCGACCGACGATATCAACAGCTATACGGATCATAACATCATGGCCGTTGGACGGCAACAACTCAACCCGACGGCTTGTCTGAGCTTTCAATTCCGCTCCTTTCTAGAAAGCAGCCAATCGACCTTCCATAAATTCAGCGACATCGAGCCGTCCATCGGGTATGAGAAATCAGGTTCGAACTCCCATCTGGATCTAAGATTCTTATACGAGACGTTGTCCTTCAGCGAATTGAAACTCAAGAATTACGGCCGGGCGGCGCTTCAGTTGAGCGGCAGCAAGCTCAAGGACCTGACTTCCCGCGGCTACAACCTCAGCCCTCACCTACAAGAATTTCCCCCATAACGACCTGCTCAGTTATTTTCAGATCTGGGGCCGCTATTCTTCGACCACGAGCGGCCGGTTCACGACGACGTTTTCGCCATCGTTTTACACGAACCTCTTCACCAAGACCGGCCAGCAGCTTCACGGACCTCAGGTTGGACTGGAGCGGCAGCTCCATTTCTCTTTTCACCGGCCTTCCGCCTACCTCAGGTTCTGGCACAGTCCCGGGACAAAAACGGACAATCAGGAGATCGTCAAACCGCACGTCCTGGATGTTTACGGGTGGCTGGGGCTCAACCTCAAATACATCCGGGTCGGGCCGACGGTCGGCCTGCACGCCTTGTTGGCCTCGGACAGCAAGGGGTTTTTTAAGCGGGACGGAAATCGTTTTCGTTTCGGTGGAATGTTTGAAGCGGAGATCCCACTTCCTCACCAGATCCACCTCTCGGCCAGCGGAGGCTACGAATACGGCTTTGTCTACAGCGACGAGCTGGCCGTTGACGTCAACACCGGCCTGCTGACGATCGGCGACCTTGTCCAGAGACACCCCACGACCTTCCAAATCAACTCCCTGATTTCCGTTCCCGTGCTCGCCAACCTGGAACTCATCGGTCGCCTGAACATGTACAAGATCAAAACAGACATGGATCAGAAGTTGAGCATCAACCCGATCGGGCAGAGCAACAGGTTCGTGGTCCTGTTCGGGGTGCGATATCGTTACAACTAGGAGGCGGGGCAATGAAGAGCAAGAAAATGACAATTCGCTTGAACTTGAATAGGTTCTTTGGATTTTTTGGACTGGCCCTTGTCTTGATCGTCCAGACGGCTCTCGTCCCTGGGCTTCTGGCGGCAGGCCCGCGCGCTCCCCAAGAAGAGCAGGAGCAAGGCTCGGATATTTTGGACAAGGTGATGACCGAGGAACAAAAACAAGAGTTTTACGACTACGTCAACGCAGCGAAGAAAACGGCCGCAGAAACAAAGGAGAAGCTGGATAGTTTTCTCAAGGGCTGGAACTGGATTCTTGACAATTTCGCGAGCTTTTCGCCCGAAGCGCGCGCGGCCATCAACAAACTCAACAACGCCGGGGCCAAATCGAAAGTGGAGAGCGCGAGCAGTTTCCTGGGCGAGTTTAACTCCCAGATCGATGGGGCCATGGAATCCAAGGGGAAATTGGACAAAGTGCTCACAATCATCGACCGGTACAAGCCGGAAAAGGATAATCCCTTCCGGTCCTTGGAAGTCTTAAAAAATCTCTTAGACGACCTGGAGAGCCTGCTTCCCGACCCGGACAAGACCAAGGACCCGGTCAGCAAAGTGACGATCAAACTGATCAAGATCGCGATCGATTATTTCCGGACCGCAATCACAGGCGCCTATGACGGCATCAAAAACATTCAGAGAACGATCAGGCAGAGGGCGGCCGGGTGCATCGGGTATGTCGGAGGGGACGCGACCCTCGACAAGAGCGATCCCAAGAGGAAGGCCTTTATCGATCTCAACACGGGAGAGCTGATCTGCTACTCAGGAATCCGGCCCGTCGGAGGCGAGGTCTGGAACAACATGGACGGCAACGCGGTCTTCGTCTGGAGCGATGGACAATGGACAAAACTCCTGGCCGGGATGGGAGAAGCCCGGGATGTTTTCGCCTTGTACATGAAGGCGTATGGAAAGGCGATTTCCTCTGCTGAGTTCATTCGCTGGTGCACGGATGCGATCGGTGTCTTTCGGAGCGCCAAATCCAGGGCGACAAAGACTTATGCCACCCTGTTCGAGAAACTGACATCCTGCCAACGAGACATTCTGAAGTTTGCCGACGTGGAGTCCGAGCTCGCGAACCTCCTCAGTTCCTGTCGTAATGACAGGGACGAGTTCACGGGCAAATATGTCTTTGCCGTCGGGGATGTCAGGGGGACGAGCGAGGTCCTGGCGAAATTTGTTGAAAGCTCGGTCTTGATCACAGGCTCGGTGATCGATGAAAACGAACGGCCTGTCCAGAAGGCGACGGTCACAGTGACGGCGGGCAGCGCGAAGGGCAAAGGCATCAGCGACGAAAACGGCCTCTTCAAGCTGCTCCTCGACCTCAAACTCTCCGAGACGGGCTCGCAGGCGGCGACCATCTCGGTCAGCGACGAAACTCATCCGCCCTTCAAAGATGAGACAAGAATTTCTGAGCCGTGCACGGACTTCGGAAAACTCAAGCTTCAGGGGGATGAGACTCTGGACCTCTCCATCTCGCCGGCTCAATCCAAAATCAAGGTGGGCGAGACCGTGACCTTCGTGGTCACCGCCAAAGGAGCGAGGGGAGGGCTCAAGGATGTCACCGGCGCCGCGCTCGAAGCGAACACTTTTACCGGCACGGAGCCCGGCGAATTCAGCGTGACGGCCTCCTATGGAGGCAAGTCCGTCAAGGCTTCCATCACCGTGGAATCCGAAGAGAAAGAGAAGACCCCCGACGACGCCATTGACGACATGTCCGGTGACAATGAAGAAGACATCTGCTCGTTGGCGCATATCAAAGCTTTGATGGCGCAAGTGAACGAACTGGTGGCCAAGGCCCGAGAGCTGAATGTCGAATTCTCGAGCTACGCCAGCAAGTTCGATAAAGAGATTAGCGGACAGACCTCTCAACCCTGCAGCAACGGACTGCTGGCCTATTGCTATGCCAATGCCGTGGAGGTGGCCGGAAGGCTTGAAGTTCTGGTCAGCGAGATTCAAGACAAAAGCACCGAAATTATCATGCTTCAGGGAATCTGTCCCGACCTGGCCAAGCAGATGCGCGCCGACGGGATGACCATCGGCAGCCTCGTAAGGAGCATCGCGGGCGTCGGCTCCTATTCCAGGAGCTTGGATAAAATGAACGCGAGGCTGAACGAGAACGGCTGTGACGAAAACGAAGTCATTCAACTCGGCCAACAGGTTGTTCCCCCAGGACAGGATCCGGATTTCGTCCAGAGCGGGGGCAACATGACGGAGATTTCCGGTGATGGCGTGGACAATAACGGCAACGGCCTCCAGGATGAGGTGATCGGTGCCCTGTCTGGATTCAACATCACTTTTGCGCTTTATGATTCAGGGTCGGCCAAAGATGACAGCTTTGGCCTGGCCATCAGCGGCTACGGCTCTCTCGGGGCTACTCCGCCGGGCGGCTTGAGGAATTACGGCCTGAACCTTCCCCCTGCGACTTACACGGCTACCGTGACAGTTATCAGAGCGCCGGACAATGTTGGGACCTACACACTGGTCGTCCTCGAGAACGGCAAAGTCATCGCTTCGGGTTCAGGCTCTCCGCCGCAGGGCGGTGTTGTGAGCGTCACGTTCACTGTAACAGGAAGCAAGTAAAGAAATTACCTCAGCCCAGAATGCTCTGAAGGGAAGGTCGTGCTCGGAAACGCTTCCCCTGTCCCTGTCTCTCCGGCAGTATGGCGAAAAGCGCCTCCGGATGGCCAAACGTTGCCTTCGCCCAGTCTACGACTTCCTTGACGACCGGCCGGAAATACCCATGCTCCTTCTCGAACCGGCTCTCGTACTCCCCCAAGAAGCGCCCGAAATACTTGAAATAATGGAGCAGCACCCGGTACAGGACCGTGTGCTCCGGATGGATAAAGAGGGTGAAATCCCCCCGAAAAAAAAGGGCGGACTGCCCTACCCGGGCATCCGCCCTTGCTTCCGAAAGAAGTTGATCGCTAGACTAAATCAGCGATCAGAACCGCTTGCCGCCGCCGCCGCCGAAGCCGCCATGGCTTCCGCCGCGACCGCCGCCGAAACCGCCGCCGGTCCTCGGCTTGTCCGTCCGGGGACGAGCTTCGTTGACCGTCAGGCGTCCGGCCCTTGAGGTCCTTGCCGTTCAGCGCGGCGATGGCCTTATCGGCCTCTTCCTTGTTCGGCATCTCGACGAAGCCGAACCCGCGGGTCTCGCCGCTGAACTTGTCCTTGATGATCGAGGCCGAGGCGACGTCGCCGAAGGCCGCGAAGGCCTCGCGGAGCTCGCCTTCGGTCAGGTCCCGAGAAAGATTTCCGACGTAGATGTTCATACTCTACTCCTTTTGAAGATTTGACCGTAATAAAGGAGAGGAGTATGACCGATCAGGGCCCGTGCCCCTTCCTTTATCCGTTCATTGAAGACTGGATATGAATATAAAAAAAACCCGGCAATTACCTACTCTCCCACCGAGTGACCCGGCAGTACCATCGGCACCATAAGGGCTTAACTTCCGTGTTCGGAATGGGAACGGGTGTTTCCCCTTCGTTATGATTGCCGGGATTGTATTCCTGTGTGTCGTCATGTTGAATGCGGTTTTTTTTGTCTTGATAAACTTTATGGTCAAGCCTCACGGTCTATTAGTACTGGTTAGCTGAATCCATTACTGGACTTACACACCCAGCCTATCAAACTCGTAGTCTTCGAGTGACCTTCAGCTCCTTGCGGAGTGGGAGATATAATCTTGGGGTGGGCTTCCCGCTTATATGCTTTCAGCGGTTATCTCTGCCGAACGTAGCTACCCAGCGATGCCCCTGGCGGGACAACTGGTACACTAGAGGTTCGTTCATCCTGGCCCTTTCGTACTAAGGACAAGCTCCCCTCAAATCTCCTGCGCCTACCGTGGATAGGGACCGAACTGTCTCGCGACGTTCTAAACCCAGCTCACGTACCTCTTTAACCGGCGAACAGCCGGACCCTTGGGACCCGCTTCAGCCCCAGGATGCGATGAGCCGACATCGAGGTGCCAAACAGTCTCGTCGATGTGAGCTCTTGGAGACTATTAGCCTGTTATCCCCGGCGTACCTTTTATCCGTTGAGCGATGGCCCTTCCATACAGGACCACCGGATCACTAAGCCCTGGTTTCCCACCTGCTCGACCCGTCGGTCTCACAGTCAAGCTCCCTTATGCCTTTGCACTCTACGGTTGATTTCCAAACAACCTGAGGGAACCTTAGGGCGCCTCCGTTACATTTTGGGAGGCGACCGCCCCAGTCAAACTACCCACCTAACACTGTCCCTCGCCCCGATCAGGGGCGGAGGTTAGAATCTCAGAATATCAAGAGTGGTATCTCACCGTTGACTCCATCACCGCCCGGAGGCGGAACTTCAAAGTCTCCCACCTATCCTGCGCATGATATACCGAAATCCAATGCTAGGCTGCAGTTAAGGTGCCGGGGTCTTTCCGTCCAGCGGCAGGTAACCGGCGTCTTCACCGGTACCACAATTTCGCCGTGCCCCTCTTTGAGACAGCGCTCATGTCGTTACGCCTTTCGTGCGGGTCGGAACTTACCCGACAAGGAATTTCGCTACCTTAGGACCGTTATAGTTACGGCCGCCGTTTACTGGGGCTTCGGTTCAAAGCTTCGCTTGCGCTAACCTCTCCCCTTAACCTTCCAGCACCGGGCAGGCGTCAGACCCTATACATCGATTTTATGTCTTTGCAGAGTCCTGTGTTTTTATTAAACAGTCGCAAGAGCCATTTCTCTGCGGCCTCCTCGCGCTTCGCCCGTGGATACAGACTGACGCTAACGAGGCGCCCCTTTTCCCGAAGTTACGGGGCTAAATTGCCTAGTTCCTAAAAGAGGGCTCACACGTGCGCCTTAGGATACTCTCCTCATCTACCTGTGTCGGTTTGCGGTACGGTCACCTGAACGACTCCTTAGAGGATTTTCTCGGCAGCATGGAATCAGCAAGTTGGTAAGGCCGAAGCC
>CAVQXL010000007.1:12500-625911 GCA_963717865.1 Candidatus Aminicenantota bacterium
TTGCGTCCGTCTTCCTCGGTCTTGCGCCCCACAAGGAGAGTAACTATGGGATCTTCGTCTTCCCGAAGAATGCCGTCCTGTTCCCGCGCGGCTGAGGCCGCGGAGGGGAGCCCAAAGGGGTCCGTCTTGATATCGACGACGCTACTTTTCCTCGCCTTCTCGGTCCTCGGCATGAGCATGCTCCTCCTTTCCCAGGTTCATTTGAAGGCCGGCGCCGGGAGGAAGCTCTCCCTGCTCCTTGACTATGCCTCCGAGAACGGCATCAAGCGGGCCCTGGAGCCATTCGACTCCGGCATGGACTCCGGGGACACGCTCGTCGCGCTCCCGCCCGGTCTCGCGGCCGATTATGAGGAGGACGCCCTGCGGGGAGGGCAACGAATCGCCGCCGATTTCTTCGGCTGGACGTTCCCGCGCGAGGATCGCGAGACCTGGGAGGGGGCCAGCTGGTCGTCCACGACGGCCTGCCCGTCCGTCCGGGCCGAGGACAGGGGCGAATTCACCTCCGTCACGTACGGGATCAGGATAGATGCGGAGGGCAGCCTGACGGGCTTCAAGCCGAAGCGGGCGTCGAGCTGTTCCGCTTCTCTGGAAGCGCTGGCCGGCAGGCTGCCTCTCCCCTGCATTCCCCTGCTCATCAACAAGGATATGGCGCCGGGCGAAGAAGCGGCATTTATGAGCTCGAACGGGATCTCGTTCCGGACACCGCCCGGCCACCGCCCGCCCCGGCTTCAGACCGAAGGAGCCCCGCTCATTCCCAGGGACGCGCTTCCCCAACTCGCCAAAGCCCTTAGGCTCGACATCTTCAGGCCCGAGGACCTGGACAACGCCACGCTCAGGAGGGCTCTCGGGCTTGAGCCCTCGGACGAGCCCGTCCCCGACGGCGTCTACTTGATCCGGGACGATCTCGGGCTCGGCGGGATCTTCGTCCAAGGGGACGTCACGGAAATGGTCGCGGCTATCGACGACGACTTCCAGGTCATGGGGTTCTTCACGGAGGCCGGAGATTGGGTCCTCAGGTTCAGCCCGTCGCGCGGCAGAACGGTCTTCGAGACACCGGCCGGAGACCTCTCGTTCGATCTTGTCCCGGCAGGGATCATCTGCGTCAACGGCGCCGTCGCATCGCTCGGAGGCGGGGTCGTCGAGCCCTCCGGAAGGATCGTCATGGTCACGACCGAGACGGTCCCGTCCATCCTCGCGGGCGTCAGCCTGACGATCGTCTCGTCCGACCGCGTCACGATCTCTTCTCATCTCTTCTCCCAAGGCATCCGATGGCGCGACGGCATTCCTTATATCAAGGACGCGACTTCCCAAATCGTCGTCTATGCGACCGGGAAGGACCTCATCGACGGGAGTGCGGCCTGCGGCCTCATCTCCGTGGCCGAAAGCGCCCCGGATAGATTGGCGATCCAGGCTTCCCTCGTCGCCGCCGGGGCGGGCTTCATCATCGAAGGGACCGGAAAGGAGGTCGATCTCCTCGGGGGGCTCCAGACGACGGACTATGCGCCCGGAAAGAATTCGCTCGCCATCTCCGTGAGCCCGTCTCTCATGGGAGCCAGGGCTGTTCCCGCGGAGGCCCCCCTGACGACCGCCCCGATGAGGTACATCGCCTCCTTCAAGGTCCTGGAGTGGGGAGAATACTGAATGCGGCTCCGAAGCTCGGGATTCACGCTCCTCGAGGCCATGGTCGTCCTCGCGCTCGTCTCGATCCTCTTCCTGGCCGGCGGGCTCCCGGCCTCGAGGTCCGCGGCCCGATTCGACTTGGAACGGGCGGTCTGGGAGGTCAGGGCGCGCCTGAACCAGACACGGATCCGCTCGATATGGGAGGGCGTCCCGACCCGCCTCAGGATCGACCGGGCCGGCTTCTCGCTGGAAACCTACGACGTGGATACGAAAGCCTGGAAGCCCTTCGAGTCCGGACGCTGGGAGGGCGTCGTGGTCGAGGCCAACAATACGCCCGTCTATCATCCCACGGGTTCCGTAACGGGGATGGCTACGATCCTCGTCTCGAATTCCCGTGGCGCCTACAGGATCACGCTGGCCATCACGGGCAGGATCAAGGCGACGAAGCTCTGAGCCGGGAGGGCCGCGATCGGCGTCTCGTCCCTTTTCGGGGATGAGAAACCACATTTCCACAATTGCTGTCAATAACCGTGTGGAAAAGCCAGGCTGAGATTTTCCTAACGGCTTGATGGGCGCGGGTTTTACATGTTTTGCACACGTTTTGTGCATGAGGAATTCCGTCCGGAATCATGTTAGAATAGCGGCCAAAGGGGTCCACGGGAAGACCCCGGCGGGAGGTGTGATTTGGCAAGAAAGATCATCATGGCGATCGCGATCCTCGCCGCGCTGGCGGCGGCTGGACGGGGCTTCCAGGACGAAACAGCTCCTTCCCTGATAGACGTGGAGCCGTTCGCGTACTGTGCCATCATCCACACGGGCCCCCTCTCCGATGTCTCCGGCGCCGTCGGCCAGCTGATCCAGGAGATGCAGGGGCAGAACCTCTTTTCGGCCATTCGAGGGCCCATGGTCGGCATCTTCCCGCTCGCGCCCTCGGAATCCGCGGACCTTTCCTGGGAGATCGGATTCATCGTCACCGCCCAGGCCGAGCCTCAGGCTCCCCTCATCAAGAAGGTTTGGGAGCATCCGACGGTCGCGTCGATCGTCCATGTCGGCCCCTATGAGAAGAGCGGGGAGACGATCGACAAGCTCATGGCCTGGATGAAGGCCGAGGGGTACGTCGCGGACGGCCCCCTGATGGAGCGCTACCTGAACAACCCGATGCAGGTGAGCCCGGAAGCGCTCAAGACCGAGATCTGGATCCCCTGCGGGAAGAAATAGCCGATTCCCGTTACGCTTTGAACCTATAGCCCAGCCAGGGCACGGTCAGGATGTGGACCGGATTCGATGGATCATCCTCGACCTTCCGGCGCAGATTCCTGATGAACGTATCGATCGTCCGTGTCGTCGGGAACTTGTCATATCCCCAGACCTCGTTGAGGATCCGGTCCCGGCCGACGACCTCGCCCTCATGGGCGACGAGAAGCTCCAGCAGGCCGAACTCCTTGGCCGTCAAAGGCAGGTCTTTTCCGCTCTTTGTCGCCGTTTTCTTGCGGAAATCGATGGAAACATCCCCGAAGACGCTGGCATCGGCCCGGGGGGCATCGGGACCGCCTCGCCTCAGAACGGCCCTCACCCGGGCTATGAACTCCCGGACGCCAAACGGCTTGAGCATGTAATCGTCCGCCCCCAACTCCAGTCCGAGGACCGTGTCGATCTCCTCCTTCTTTCGGCCCGTGAGCATGATGATCGGCACGCGGTTCCCTTTCTCCCGGAGCCTCCGGCATACTTCCAGGCCGCCCATCAAGGGCAAAACCAGATCCAGGACGACCAGGTCGAGTCCGTCCTCGGAGCCTTTTTTCAGCCCTGCGGCGCCGTCGGATGCCTGAAGGACAAGGAACCCCTCGGATTCGAGCGCGCTCGCCAAGGTCGTCCGGAGTGCCCCGTCGTCCTCGACGATCAGGATCTTGTTCATGGCTTTGGAAAGACGAGGATAAAAGCGCTCCCTTGGCCCGGGACGGATTCGAGCCGGACCGCCCCGCCGTGGCCTTCCATGATATGACGGACGATCCCCAACCCCAACCCGACGCCTCCGGCGCTCACCTCGGCCGCCCGGGGAGAGCGATAGAAGGCGTCGAAGATCCTGGCTTGTTCTTCGGCCGGGATCCCCATCCCCCGGTCGCGCACCCGGACTTCGACCCGGCCGTCCAGATCGGCGAGTTCGATGTCGACCTCCTTTTGCTCGGGCGAATACTTAATAGCATTATCCACGAGATTCATCAATGCCTGTTTCAAGGCATCGGCGTCGATGTTCAGGAAGACCGGGTCTTCCGGGAAAAGAGTCCGGATGACCGCCCCTTCACGTTCGGCACCGTATCCCGATAGCCTGGCAACGTCCTCGAGGACCGCCCGGAGGGAAGTCCTCCGGAGCTGATAGGTTCTCGTCCCCCGCTCGATCTTCCCGAAATCCAGGATGTTGTGCAGAAAACGGGACAGGCGGCCGCATTCGGACGCCAGAAGGCGGAGGAGCCCTTCCCTTTTCCCTTCGTCCGCGATCGCCCCCGATTCCAGGATCTCCGAAAGGCCTTGGATCGAGCTGATGGGATTTCGGAGCTCGTGCGAGACCGAGGATATGAACTCGGTCTTCAGGCGGTTGAGCTCGTCCGCCTTCTCGCGCGACGCGCGCTCGAGGATGACCTGCTCCCTGAGCTCCATCCGTTCAAGATTCAAGGCCAGGTCGCCGGCCAGAGTAACGAATAGGTCGAGGTCGTCCTCATGAAACCTCTCCTCCGAGCGCTTTGGGCCGAAGGCGACGAAGCCCTTGAGCGCGGTCGAGGAGAACGGAAGGGGCACGGCGATCTCGAACCCGCCGGAGGGTGGGAAGCCTTCGCGGACGCGGGCGGCCGGCTCCTTGAGGTTCAGGGCGTTCTTCCTTGCCAGGATCCATCCCGGTTCGATCACGGGCCCGGACAGCGCGGCCTCCGATTCAAACCCCCGGCTGAGGACGAGTTTTTCCATCGTCCGCTCTTTCCGGAAGACCGCGACTCCGGCCCTTTCGAGGGGGACAACGGCGATGGCACGAGTCACGAGCAGGCCGGCCAAGCTTTCCGGATCGGTCATCATCTGGGCGGCTTCGGCGAACTCCAGGACCGCTTTGCGATAATCGTATCGCTGGCGGAAAAAAGCCCTGTCCACGACGTCCTGGATGCGCTTCCGGAGGGGATGGAACGCGGCGGCCGCAAGGACGGCCGCGGCAACGGCGGCAAACCGGCCCGCCGCCGGACCTGCCCGCGCAAGGGCCCCCTGCAGAAGCTCGATGGAGATAAGGTAGATGCTCACCGTCAGGATCGTCAGAAAGGCGTAGACAACGCTCCGATTGATGACGAGCTCGATATCCATGAGCCTGTGCCGGACGATGGAGATCGCGAACGCCGCCGGCACCGCGAGGAAGAACGCGCTCGTCAACTCCTCCGAAAGGATCGGCCTTCCTCCCAGGGCGAGCGGGAGCTGGTACAGAACGGCGAATGGGGCGAGCCCGACGACGAGGCCGTATAGGAGCCATTGGATCCTGGCTCGCTCCGCTCTTGCTTCGGCCCGATCCAAGTAGACGATGAGGACGGCCGCCCCGGCAAGGACATAGGCCAGGAATGTCCACCGGAATACGAAAATGATCTTTTGTTGGAGGCCGAAGAGCGCCGGGGACGAGCCGAGAACGGATCCCAGGAACGTGATGTTCAAGAGCGTCCCGAGGATCGCCGCCGGGAGATATAGGGTGAATCCCCTCCGCCCGAAGGACCGGCGGGAAAACGTCAGCGAGAAGGCCAGGAGGAGGGCGGCGACCAACGGATAGGCGAAATTGAAAAGGAGCCCGGGGACCAACGAAGCTCCCCTGTCCCGGACGCAATAGTAATCCCCATTGATGATCAGGGATGCGGAGAAACAGAAGGCCATCCAGAAGAATATCCGGGCTCTCGTGTCGTCGGGCTTGAGGACAAGGACGATGGCGCCGATGAAGAAGCCGGACACCCCGATGAGGAAGAAGATGAACGGGAACGAGGTTTGGGAATAATAGGCGACGAAACGGGCGCGGACCGTTTCCGTCCCCCCGGCCGACCTCGAGACGAATTCGGCTTCGTCGCCGATCCTCTTCCCGCTCAGGGCGAAATCAAGATCCTTGGGGGTATGGATGCCGATGCCGTCGATCCGAAGGATCTCCCGCCCTCGAAGGGAGCCCGGAATTCCCGGACGGTCCCGAAGGAGAAGGAAACCATAAAGACTGATCAGGACGATGACGAACCCGGACACGAAATAGAGAACCCGAGTGGGCTTTTTCATTCCCTTTTGCGGACACCCCGCTTTCAATATAGCCCCGCCGTTTTCGCCTTGTCAATCGGCTTCCCCGCTCGTCGCATGGACCGGGGGACTTATCGAGAAGCGGAAGCGAGGGGCCGCCCGGAGCAGGCCTTGACGCACAGCCCGCAGATATATTGGCCGACCAGGCCCTTGTTCCGGAACGTCTTGAGCATCTCGAAGCACTCGATGTGCCCGAAATCCTCGCGGCGCTCCTTGATCGCGTTCGCGGGACACGCCCTGATACATTTCCGGCATTCGCCGCAATGCGTCGCCGACGGCCTGCCCGCCTCGAGCGGCATATCGGTCAATACGGTCACGAGCCGGAATCGAGCCCCGAACTCGGAGGTGACCAGGAGGTTGTTCCTGCCGATCCAGCCGAGCCCCGCCAGCTCGCCGATCTTCTTGTGCGACAGATGGGCCCTCTGTTTTGGCCAGTCGATGATCTGGGAAGCGGGGATGGGGACCGCCCGGAAACCGAGGTCCTGAATGCGAGAAGCGAGCTGCATGGCCCCCCGGTCCAGGAAAGAATTGACCTGGCGATAGTGGTGGAAATAGAGGGGTGTCGGCCCGTCCTGGAGGTCGTCGAGGACGCCGGCGACGAGCCTCTTTCCCAGGGAAATTGCGAATTCGACCCGGCTCCTGAGATCTTCAGGCAGGAGAAAGGAATCCCGGATCCCCGAGATATCGGCCGTTCCGAAAAGAGAGAATCCCAGCCCAGAGGATTCTTCCCGTAAAGCTGTTGTCGGACTCGGATTCTCGGTCACGGACGACATTCTAACGATAGCTCATCTCCCCTGTCAATCCGGGACCGGGCCGGCTTGACGGTCGATGCCGGTTGGGGTATACCAATACGTGCTCGGAACGGAGATTAGATCATGATCGAAAGAACGTTGGCCATCATCAAGCCGGACGCCGTCAAGAAAAGGATCATCGGCAAGATCATCGAGAGGATCGAGGAGGAAGGGTTCCGGATCGCCGAAATGAGGATGGCCCGCCTGACGAAGGACGAGGCCCGGGGTTTCTATATCGTCCATAAGGACAAGCCTTTCTTCGAGCCCCTCACGGATTTCATGTCCACGGGGGAGATCGTCATCATGGCTCTCGAGAGGGAGAACGCCATATCCCACTGGCGTCAGGTCATGGGAGAGACCGACCCGGCCCGGGCCAAGCCCGGCACTCTGAGGAGGGCTTACGGCTTCTCCATCGAGAGAAACGCCGTTCATGGCTCCGACGCCCCGCGGACGGCCGAGTGGGAAATCGGCTATTTCTTCAAAAAATAGTCAGTTTCTCCCCCAACGGCCCTCCTTTTTTAAGTTTTTTCCTCCCCCACATATTGATCCGGATCTTCCCGCGACCACAAAATGCTGTAGGTCTAGCCAACTAATTCCTTTTTATTGAACAACTTATGAAGCGTCCGGAGAAAGAATTTTCTTGACATTTCGGAGCGCGTGTCCTAAATTTATCCCAAGCCTTGGATGAGTATGATGGAGAAGGTTCTTCGCGAACCCGGATTTTTCGCCCTACTTCTCTAATCATTTCCCAAGGCGAGCCGTACCAAAATTAGGAGGCCGCTATGCGGAAAACTTTCATCACCAAAACCGTCGCTCTCGCTCTCTGCCTGGTTTTCATCGGGATCTCGGCGTCCGGTCTGTTCGCCGCGGAGAAGAGGGTATCCAAGATCGATGTCCGACTCCTTTTCCAGAGGCCCGTTCACTTTCTGATCTCCGTTTTCCCCGCCCTCGGGTCCGTCCTTAATCCCAATAGAACCCCGCTCGTCTCCGGCAACAGCTCCACCTCCGTGGTCAAGCCCACCGGCGATCTGCTCATCGCGAGGCCGAGCACGGGAGACTAGTTCGGAATAATACCGTACCCGATTTCGTAATCCTCGATATCACCTCAAGGGGTGATTCTAGATAAGAAAAATCACCCCCTTCCTCCCCTTTAGAGGGGATTGACGCGTTCATCTGGAGGCAATAATATCCGTATGCAAGTCTGTCGGCTTGTATATTGAGCGATAGAGCCGATTCGGATGCACGTGAAAAGAATTAATTTGCGTACCTGCCACATTTTCAGAGCTCGGGTACTAGATTACGTCTTTTTATCAATCCTTCTGTTTAACTCCGGTCCTAGCCCAGGAAAATAAATTAGCTCCCCTCAAATCCCCCTTGAAAGAAGGTCCAGATAGGTCTAATTATTGAAGGGGAACAGCTACAGCTTGAAGGGGAGTACGAAAAGTCCTCTGCTCTTTTTGAAAGAGGGCTAGCTCTTTCACAACGATCCGGCGAAAGCGCTAGCATACTTCGCTGTCTAATGGACCTTGGCCTTAGCAATTGGAACTCTGGCAAACTTAAAGAATCCACGGATTATTATAAAGCTGCTCTAGATCTATCTAAGGGCTTATCGAATAAAGAAGCTGAAAAAAGATGCGCAGTATTTTTAGAAATCTATCGTTTGTATCAAGAGGGCAAGGAGTTCCGCGCCTCAGAACAATATACACAATCAATTTCAAGTTTTACGGCCGCTATAGAATCGGCTCGAAGCGTGAAAAGCCCGGATCATGAAGTAAAATGTCTAAGACAACTTAGTTCGACCTATTGGGAAATCAATGATTTTAGCACTTTTTATTTGCTAAGCAGCCGAGCCCTAGAACTGGCCCTCGACTTAAAAAATAAGAATGAAATGGGCTACTGTTATAACAATATTGGCATCTATTATTGGAAAATTGACAGTTATAGCAATTCATTAAACTTCAATGAAAAAGCATTAGAAGTAGCAAGAAGTGCCAATAAACCACAAAATGAGTCTGATTGCCTTAATAACATCGGTTTAGTTTATCGCGAATATGGGCAATTATGATAAAGCGCTAGATTATTTTTCGGAAGCATACAACTAGACCAAACCTCGGGGATAAACAAAAAATCTCTTTGATTTAAACAATATCGGCGATGGCGTTAGAACCAAAGGCCTTCTATTGGGAAAGCCTGAAGACTATATTTTCCGCCGGCAAATCTCAATCACTGCTTGGAAATCGCAAGAAGTTGGGCGATAAGAACACCGAAATTCGGGTTCTAAATAACATCGGAGCCGTGCTCTCAGATCTGTCGAGTTTTGCTGAAGCATCGGAATATTTTAAACAGAGCCTATTTAATTGCTCAGTCCATTAAGGATAAGGAATCCATGAGCATGATTCTCAACAATCTGGGAATCGTGCAATTCAATATAGGCAATATCGAGGAATCAACAAGCTTTTTTAGACAGGCGATAAATATTGCACAAGATATCCAAGGCGGCCAAGTCCTTTGGGAAGCATACCTTGAAATAGGAAATGCCTATAAAAAACAAAATCGTATTAATGAAGCCCTACAGAATTATAAAAATTCAATTGCTGTCATAGAGAGTATCCGATCTTCAATAAGCCTGGAAGAATTAAAAGCGAGTTATCTTGGCTCAGACAAAAGGATAGATGCTTATCAAAACTCGATTGATGTTTTAGCCAGTCAGTCTATCTTACTCAAGGATAAGGCCCAAAGCGCTGAGGCTTTTAATTACTTTGAAAGGGCAAAAGCAAGAGCTTTCCTTGATAGCTTCGAAGTCTCTGAAGTAAGTGTATCCAAGGGAATTGATTTAAAAATAGCCAATAAAGAAAAAGAAATAGTGACGGCAAATATCCAATTCATATACTCAATTACTTAACCCGAATTTGGATTCAGCGGCAAAAAGCAACGCATTATTAGGAAAGATTAAGGAACTTGAGGAGGAATCCGATCGTCTAAAACGCGAAATTAGGACGACCAACCCCGCCTATGCGAACCTCAAGTACCCCGAGGTCATCACCTATGACGAGGCGATGGATTCGCTCGTCGATAAGGACACGACCTTCTTCGCATATTCCCTGGGCAAGGAAAGGTCCTATGTGTTCGTCCTCAGCGAGAACGGACTCAAGATCTTCGTGGCCCCGGCCAGGAAGACCCTACAACAGCAGGTCGCCGAATACCGTAAGGTCATATCCGATAAGGACAATCATGACTTCAGCCTCGGACACGTCTTGTTCAAGGAACTGGTCCTCCCGGGGCTCGCCAAGAACACAAAAAAGATCATCTTCGTGCCGGACGATATCCTGAACCTTCTCCCGTTCGAGACTCTCATTTCCGACTCGGGGACGACCCGATGGCTCGTTCAAGATCATCCCATCGCTTATGTCCCTTCGCTGTCCTCCCTGCGCGAATTGAACAGGAGGAAATCCGCCTCCCGGATGAGACCACACAAGGACCTCCTGGCATTCGGCGATCCGTTCTACGGCGCAAACGAGGAAGATCGCCGGAATACGAGCCCGGACATATTCCAGGACTTCTACTCGAACTCCGCGGTCAACTTCTTTCGGCTGAAATACAGCGGACTCGAGATCCAGAAGATCGAGGCCGCTTTCAAACCCTCCCGCACGGACACGTTCCAGCGCCAGGAAGCGACCGAGGACCGGCTCAAAGCCGAGCCCCTAACAGATTACCGGATCATCCACTTTGCGACGCACGGCCTAATCGACGACAAGAAGCCGGCGCGGTCCTCCATCATCCTCGCCCTCGACCAGAATCCCGGAGAGGACGGGTTCCTCCAGATGCGGGAGATCTTCAATCTGAGAATGAATGCCGATCTGGTCACCCTGTCAGCCTGCCAAACTGGTCTGGGTCAGTTCATCCGCGGCGAGGGGATCGAGGGGCTGAGCCGCGCGTTCTTTTATGCCGGGGCCTCCTCCGTGCTCATGAGCCTGTGGGCCGTCAACGACGAGGCCACCTATCAGCTCATGGAAAGATTCTATCGCCACCTGATGGGGTCCGAGACGCCCGCCATCGCCCTCCGACGGGCGAAACTGGAAATGATCGGCTCCGGAGTTCTCTCCCACCCCTATTACTGGGCCGGCTTCATCGTCAACGGGAAGAGCGATACGGTCATCTTCCCGCGGACCCTGAGGCGTTGGATTATCCTGGTCAGCTCTCTGTGCGCCGGGATCATGATCCTCGTCGCGCTTCGAAGCCTGAACCGAAAAAGGACCTAGGGGAAGAAGATCCTGCGGATGCAATCGTCCATCCGGTACTTTTCGAGAAGCCTGTAGAGCTGGCGCCGGCTCCTGCCGATCTCTCCGGCCGCCTTCGTCTTGTTCCAGCGACAGCTCGCCAGGGCCCGCCTCAGAGCCTCAGGAGTGACGGAACCGTTCTTTTCCGGCGACCAGCAATACCCTTCAAAGACCAGGTCCTCATCCCTGATGATCTCTTCCTCGCAGAGGACGCAGGCCCTCTCGATGATATTCTCGAGCTCTCGGATATTGCCAGGAAAATCGTAGGTCATGAGCCTTGCCAGCGCTTCCGGGGAGAGGTCCTTGCGCGTCCGGCCGCGCTCGTTCTCCCGCTCAAGGATCTGATGGACGAGGCGGGGGATATCCTCCCGGCGCTCCCGCAGAGAAGGAAGCCGGAGCCGGACGACATTGATCCGGAAGTACAGGTCCCTCCGGAACCTTCCCGTCCTGACATCTTCCTCCAGGTCCCTGTTGGTCGCGAAAATGAATCGGGCGGTGACCGTCCGCACCATCGTCTCCCCGATCCTGCGGGTTTCCCGTTTATCGATCATCCGGAGGACCTTGGCCTGGAGACGGAACGGGAGCTCGCCGATCTCGTCCAGGAATACGGTCCCGTATCCGGCCGCTTCGAGGAGTCCCTCCTTGTCCCGCACGGCGCCCGTGAAGGAGCCGCGGGTGTACCCGAACAGCTCGGCCTCGATGAGGTCATCCGGAAGACTGGCGCAGTTCACGGCGACGAACGGATGGTCCCTGCGGCCGCTCAGTTCATGGACTCTTCGGGCCGTCACGTCCTTTCCCGTCCCCGTTTCCCCGAGGATCAGCACGTTCTTGTCGCAGCGAGCCGCCTTCTCGACGACCCCGGCTCCCTCTCTGGGAATGATGGGAGTTTCCCGGATCGAATCCTTCATTTTCGTTCTGCTGATTGCCCATAGAGAAGGACGGCCGACCCCACGGTTCTTTCTCATTTTTTGGGCGGAGTGAGACAAAACCCCTCAAAACCCCATCTATATTAATGAGGCCTATTCGGGAAAGGAAGAAGGGGGAGGGAACCAGCTTCGATGCCCGGACCAAGCTCACCGGACAAGGATCTCGAGGTCCTCCTGACCAGGTTCACGAACTTCATCCGGGCCCAAATCCAGAAGTTCGAGGTCCAGAGGTTCGGGATCGATCCGGAGGACATCGTTCAGGAGGTTCGGATCAAGATCTGGAGACTCGTCGAGAGTGAGAAAAATGTCGTCAGCTACGCGTCCTATATAAAGAAGATCGTGGATACCGTGGTGATCGACCAGCTTCGGCTGCTCCGGAAGGAGGAACAGCTCTATAGGATGGAGAAGCAAAAACAGGTCGCCGAGCAGCTGAACGGCTACAGACCCGGCGTCCTCCTTGACGCCCTGATGAAGGAAGCCGTCGGAAAGGCCGTCGAATCGCTCATCGACAGCCGAAGGAACGTCGTCAAGCTCTATCTTTTCGACCTGAGCATCGAGGAAATTTCCCGGTTCTACGGTTGGAGTCTGCACAAGACGCGCAACCTCCTCTATCGGGGCCTGGCCGACCTGAAGAGATCCCTGAAAAAGGCGGATATCGGAAATGGGCGTAAGCAATAGGAAACTCCGTCGGTTCTATCGGTCCTACGTCTCTGAAAGGATCCGGGCCGACTGGGGAGAATGCCCGTCCGTCAAGGACCTCCGCGCGGCCTTCGAGGGCACGACACCGCGGGCCGCCAAGGACGCGATCGTCGATCATATCTCCGGATGTTCGGACTGCGCCCGGGAATTCGAGTTCATCCGGAGGGTCCGGGAGAGAGAAAACGATCTTGCCGCAAGGATGCAGGCGCGTTCTCGAGGCCGCGGCCCCAGCCTATTCCTCTCCCGGCCCATCTGGGAATACGCTCTTGGAGCGGTCATGATCGCCGTCGTGATCACGGCCGCCATCGTATCCCTGCATGAGCGCTCCCGAGACGGGGAGCGGAACAGGCCCGCAGGGATCCCCGAGACCCTCGCGCCGTCCGGACGCGTCGACGCTCCTCCTCCTCTGATATTCAGATGGAAACCGGTCACCCGGGCCGTCTCCTATGTCGTCGAGATCTACGACGAGTCCCTTCGGCTCATTTGGGAAAGCCCTCCGGTCTCGACGACCGCCGCGCTCCTTCCGGATCCGATCAAAGAAGCGATTTCGGACGACAAGATCTATTATTGGTCGGTGCTGGCCCTCGATTCGGAAGGGAAATTCGGCGAATCGAGGTTCGAAGTCTTCTCCGTCGATCGCTGAGCCGTCGAGCCGAGTCCCGGCTATCTCTCCTCGGATCGGGAAGCCGGTCCGAAATCCCCGTTCAAAACGAATGCGGCCCAATGGAAAGGATGGGAGTATTTCGATCGAAGCATCCGGACCTTGGCCAGCCTCAAGGCCTCGGCCTTGCCCTGGCCCCGCGCCAGGTATTCATAGAAACCATCCATGAAAAAGGCCGTTGACCTGTCCCCTATCGGCCAAAGCGTCGATATGACCGACTTGGACCCGGCGTAGAAGAACATTCTCGGCAGCCCCAGGAGCCCTTCGCCCCGCTCCAGGCCGCCCCGCCCCGTTTGACAGGCCGATAGGACGACGAGGTCCGCGTCCAGCCTCATGTTGTAGATCTCGCGCGCCTGGAGGATCCCATCCTCACCATCGTCCGTGCCGGCCGAGAGGATCAGGGCTGATCGAAACGGGACCTTCTCGTCGAGGAGCCCATGACACGCAAAATGGACGATCCGATATTCTTCGAGGACCAGGCCTTTCAGATATTGCTCCGCCGCTCGGACCCCGAGCAGGACGTCCCTCGATCCTTTGCGGAAATGCCCGGCAATGTCCAAGACCTCTTTCTTGCTGAACGGCAACGGGGAAAGATCGAACCCTTGCCCCTTATAGATCTCGCCGACCGTCCATCCCGACTGTGCCTGTCCGTCCCCGTCGGTCCCTCTCCCCCTGGCCAGAGAGGGAGCGCCGAGGGCCAAAAGCGTCTTGCTCCAGGGCCCGGCCGCTTTCCGTGAAAGGAAGACGAGAGAAGAACAGGACGGGGCATAGGAGATCTCGAACTGTTCGATGAGGAACTCCGAGACCGGAGGCCCCGCCGGACGGAGCGTCTCGAAAGGAAGGTAGTAAAGGACTCCGTCGGGAATGATGATGAGCCGCTTGAGGTCCTTGGCCGGAGGCCCGGCGAGGGGCGGAAGGAGCTCGCCGGCGATCCGCCCCGCCGCGAGTTTCCCGGTGAATCCCCGGCCGTCGGGATTCGAAAGGGCCTTGAGATAGCCCCTCACGGACCTTTCGATCGCCTCCCTGGGAGGCAGGACGAATAGCCTGGCGCTTCCCTTGGTTATGAAGAACATATAGGACCTGGCGTCGCCGAGGAAGTATTCGATCAGTCCCGTTTCGTCATCAAGGAAGTCGTCCCGCAGTCGTTGGATCGAGAAGAGGTCGGGTGAGACCAATCCCGCGAGCCCGGGCTGTTCTGCCTTCATTTCGGATATGAGCCGGAACGATTCATCTTCGGCGCGGCCGAGTTTCATGAGCTTCTCGCCACGCACCGCGCGGCTCAAGGAAGGATTGGACAACTCCAGGATGAGCGCCGAGATCTCTCTGGATACCGCTTCCTCCCGTTCCTTCAGGCCCGGCGTCAACCCGGCTCGGAAATCGATCCTGGCCTCTCCCAGGCACTCGAGAAAAGCGCGGGCTTTCGCTTTCTCTACGATGATGAACATCTCCTCGAGACGGCTGGCGGCCGGATCTTCATTGGAGAGCTTGAAAAGAAGATTCATGACGCTCTCGAAGATCCCGAGTTTGTTCCGGGCAAAGCCGGTTTTGAACGTCTCCAATAAGATCCGGCTCCTGATCGCATCGATTACATCCATGGATTTCTGATAATAGCCCAGGGCTTTGCCCGAGTCCCCCATCTTTTCGAGGCATTGGCCAAGCCCATAGTATGATTCCCACATAGTGTCTTTGAACAATTGAACCGCGGGGAGCTCAATCGCCTTCATAAAAAATTGTTGAGATTCAGTCAATCTGTTAATTTTTAGGAATACTCTTGCCAAATTATTAAAGATGTTGCCTAAAGCTTCTGTATTTCTCTGCTCGATCGCCTTTGTAGAAGCTGTTTTAAAAACCTTAATTGCCGTTTCATATTCATTAAGGTTTATATAAATTGTTCCCTTGTTATTCAAAGCCTCAATTTCAGTTTTAGCATCTGGGGATTTCTTTAAGCTTTCCAAACTTTTATCAAAATAGCCGAGCGCTTCAATGAAATCAGCTCTCAGATTAGTTTGATATGCTTTTTTCTCAAGCGCCACACCAATGTTGTTGTATGTTTTGCAAACATCCGCAACTCGTCCATTATTTAACATCAATAGACAATGAATTCTTGAAATGAAGGAGCGCGTTATCATAGTCGCCGAGAATCATGCTAATAATTCCAATATTACTGATACATTCAGCTTCGGTTTGACTATCATTCAGAGGCCTCAAAATAAATAATGCCTGTTGGAAGAACCGGAGCGCCTTAGAATAATCTGTGGATTTCCAGAAATAGAGGCCGAGGTTATTTAAGCACCGCCCGCGTTCTACCCTAAGGTTGAGCCTGGTCGCGATCTCCAGGGCCTCTTCGTTGTTCGACAGGAAGCTTTTAAGGTCGTTCACCTGCCAGTAGGTCAAGCTCATCTGGCGGAGGCACTTGACGACGAATTCCTCGCTCTTGTTCTTCCGACCCAAGGCGACAGCCTCGGAGAAGGCTTCCAGGGAGCGCTGGAGGGCGTTCGAGAGCCGGAAGTCCTTTCCCGCGTTGTACAGGCGGATGATCTCAAGCGCCGCCCGGCTATAGTTCAGGACATCGTTCGGGCCGGATACCCCGGCCTTGAGGACGGCGTCCGAAAAGTTGCCCTCGGCTTCCCTGACCCGCCCCATATTCCATTCGAGCAGGCCCACTTTCACAAGGCACGCAGCTTCGGCCGCCGGGTCGCTTGCCTGCCGCGAAATCGTCAGAGCTTCGTTGAACCGGATGATGGAGCTCTCGAAATCCCCGCGCATCCGCTCCAATTCCCCCTGGCGGAAGGCCCGGGCGTAGGCTGGGCTCTTTCGGACTTCCGGTCTCTCGGGCACATCAGCCCTTGCGACGGCCGATAAGCCGATAAGCACGATTCCTTGGAGGAGAATGGCCAAGCTCGGCCCGGGGCTGACCCGTTTCATGGGAGATTCACTTATTTAAGTCTCTGATTTATATATTATATGACCCTCGGGAATGTCAATTTTTCTCACACCCGAATAAATCGGAGTTCATTGACTTTTGCCCGTCCCCGTCTATACTTGAATTCCGTCCGGGGCTGGTCCCGGGAGAATAGATATGAAACGTTCGACGACATTGGCAGCTCTGGCGATCCTCATGATCGTCGGCCCCCTGTCCGCCCAGGCAAGAAAGACGCAACCGGCCCGGAAGCGGCCGGCCCCAGCCGTTCCATCGTCGTTCCAGTTCACGGGCTGGGTCCCGGCCGGCCCCGCCAGAAAGCTTACGGGAAAAGCGCTCGCTGACCATTTCGTCGGCGGCGCCGGAACGGCGCTGCAATATGGGGTAAAGGACGTCTCCGTCCATCGGTTCAGGCCGGCGGCCCGAACGAAAAAGACCGCCGGCAGGGAACTCGACCTCGAGGTGTTCCGGATGGCCTCTCCCGCCGATGCTTTCGGGCTCTTCTCCATCGGGCGACGAAGCGGGGACAAGGCTTCTTCCTCCGTGGCCGCTCTGAACGTGATCGGCCCGGAGCGGGCGGCTTTCATAAAGGGCGACGCCTTTGTCGAGATCAGGGCCAAGGGATGCGATCAGGCCGAAGTCGAGAAGCTCGCGGCCTCGGCGGCCAGGCGGATAACCCTGCCCGCCGCGTCGCCCCCTGCCGGGATCTCCCGGCTTCCCAAAGCAAGCATCGTCCCGGGAAGTGAGCGCTATATTAAAGGGGACATCGCGGCCGGGAGCGAATCTCCCCTCCTGAACCGGGATTTTTGGGGATTCCGGGCGGGCACGAGCCGGGGCTATGCGGCGCGATACGCCCCTCTGGACAGCAAGCTCATCGTCGTGGAATTCGCCGAGGCGCCCGAGGGTCTCGAGGAAAACGCGCGCACGCTCTTCAGGGAATATCTTGAGGACGTCCGCGACGAGAACGGCGTCGTCGCCGGAGCCGACGTCTCCGGAGGCGTCTGCCTCTTCGGCATGTCCGGGAAGGTCGCCGCCCTCGTCATCGGAGAACCGGACCCGGCGGCCGCGAGAGCCCGCCTTTCGGAAGCGCTGGCCGAACCCGGCGGGCGGGACTGAGGATTTTCGGGCGATCGGGGACCGTCAATCCGGAGAGGTCAGCGACGAGAGCGTGAATTCCCCGTAACGTTCGAGGATGTCCCGGATGAGGTCTTCTTTGGCGATCTTCATGACCCCGGCGGGGGAGAGCCCCTTCATGAACTCCGCGGCTTTCTCTTCCAGCGGCCCGGACTTCGACTTCCGGCCTTTGAGAACGAGCCCGGGCTTGAGCTCATAGGCGTTCTTGGGAAGGAATATCCGATAGTGGAAGTTGTCCGTATTCGTGCCGGGGAAGCTCAGCTCGAAGTCGACGGCGAAACCCTTCTCCTGGCGGAGCCTGACCTTGACGCCATGATCCTTCATCTCTTCCTGAAGGCTTTCGAAGGCGGGTTCCGCGATGAACTCGCAGAACTGGGTGAAGCTCTCGCGAGTGTCGGCCTGAGCCTTCTCGATGAGCCTGAAGGCCTCAAAGTGTTTTCTCAGCTCGTCTTTCCAGGTATCTCCGGACATTACTTCCATCCGTTTCTCAGGATGCGCGAATGATATCACACTTCGGCCTGGAGTTTAAGAGGAAAGACCCCCCGGGGTTAGGTGCCGGCTGAGGTCAGCAAAAGGGGGGTGATGATTGGAAATTTGAGGGAGCCCTCTCCAGCCGGCCAAAGAGAGCCAGTGCCATTATAGCAAAGAAGAGCACGAACGCAAGAATTAATCCAGGATATTTTCTTAAGACTGAAAAATTCCTCCGTTCGCGCGGAGCGATGCCCAAACGGCATCCACTTCGAGTCCCTTCAAATCCCTCGCCGGGATCACGAGAGTTCGACCGAAGGGTTCCCAAGCCGGAATGTTCCTTTCCTGAAAAAGGGCCGTCACCCGCGCCCCGCAGGCCGCCGCCAAATGCGTGATCCCCGAATCGTTCCCCAGATAGAGAGGAGCCTCGGCCAGGAGTCCCGCGACTCCGAGAAGCGGCGGCTTCCGCTCCCAGGTCCAGCCCGGCGGGAGAGACTCACGTTCGAGACGCCCGGCGATCGCCGGACATTCTTCCGCTTCCCCGGTGATGAAGACGCCGGGGATGCCGACTCCCCTGAGGCGGCAGGCGATCTCGAGGAAGTTGTCGAACGGCCACAGCTTGGCCGCTCCGCCGCTTCCGGGATGAATGACGGCGAACCGGCCCCCTCCGGAGATCACGTTCCCGAGAAGAGCGCGCGCCGCGGTCATTCCTCCCCGTTTCGAACGGAGCCTGGAGCATTCGCCGAAATCGGGAACGGCCCCGCCCGGGTCGGGGAACGCGGCCACGGTCTCCGCGAAAAAGTGCCGGCTGAAGGGACCCGAGGACGGCGGATCCGGCGGGCGGAAAAAGACAGCCGGAACTCCCAGGAACCGCAGGGACGCTTCGATCGCGGACGGGGAGGGCTTCTGCATCCAGCCGACAGCGCGCGAGAAATCCCGCGCCGGCGGCGTCGCCGCTTCGCCGGTCTTCCCGAAGAGGGAGGATGCTTCCCGGCCTTCCAGCGGGATTATGCGGTCCGCGATCCCGGCATCGAGGAACAGCTCGCCGTATTCTCCCCGGCATAGGAGCTCAAGCCGGGAGCCCGGCAGGGCCCGGCGCAGGCAGGCCATCGACGGCAGGGCGACGAGCAGGTCGCCCAAGCCGCCCAAACGGATCATCAGGACGCTCATGGCGACCTCAGAGTGGGCGAAACTCCAGCCGAAGTCAATCCCTCGCCGCCCCGGCACGAATTCCGGGGGTTCATACGGGATTAACCCTGAGCTTTCTGCTCGTCCCCGCCTCGCGAGGCGGGACCAAACCTCGGCGAACGGGTAACCCCTTGGCTCCCGGCGTGGATAACGGAGCTCGTGCGGGGCCGACCCTGAGCCTTTAATCGTGCTCCCGCCTTGAAACCCCGCCATTGATGGCGGGGTAGCGTCGGCGAACGAGTCGATAGGCCGGCCATTCCGGCTCGGCGTCGGCGATTTTTGCCGTCGCCGTCGATTTGTGGTAAGAATTGTCTCAATGAATCCGCTCCCGGAACGACGACCGCCCTCGCGGAGGCGAACCCTCTTCCTGCTCCTCAAGATCGTCTTCAGCGCCTCCGTTCTAGCCCTCATCATCATCTATAAGGCGCCCGTCCGGGACATCCTGGGGGTCCTGCGGACTGTCGACACCGGCTGGCTCGTCGCGGCCTTCTCTCTGCACGCCGTCGGGATCCTCGTGAGCGCCTATCGCTGGCAGATCCTGGCCCGCGCTCAGGGCGACGAGATCCCTCTCGGCTATCTCATGAAGTCCTACCTCGTCGGGACGTTCTTCAACAACTTCCTGCCCTCGAGCTACGGGGGCGACATCGTGCGCATCTGGGACGGCTCCCGGTTCTCGAAGTCCCTGGTCCGGTCCTCCGCCATCGTCGTCGTCGAGAGGGCCACGGGGATCATCGTCCTCTTCCTCTTCGCCCTCTTCGCTTCGCTATTCCGGCTGGACATGGCCAACGAGGTACCGGTCATCTGGGCGGCCCTCATTATCGGCCTCGCCGGCCTGGCCCTGGCGGCCCTTTTCTTCACCCCCCTCGCGGAGCGCGCCCTCACGGCGCTGCCGGGCGGGAAGCTGCTGCGGGCCCCCAAGGAGAAGCTCCTGGCATTCCGGGCGGTCATCCTGGATTATAGGCATCACAAGGGGCCCTTCCTCCGGGCCTCTTTCTGGGCCCTGGTCCTCCAGGCCAACGTCGTGGTCTATTTCTTCTTCATCGGCAAAGCCTTCCGCCTCGATATCGGGTTCCCGGATTATTTCATCTTCGTTCCCATCGTCCTGCTCGTCCAGGCCCTTCCGGTGACCATCAACGGCCTGGGCCTCCGAGAGGGTTCGACCGTCGAGATCTTCAAGTATTACCTCATCCCTGCCGGGACGGCCGTCGCCTTCTCCCTTGTCGATGTGGGGTTCCGTCTGGTCCTGGGCGCTGTCGGCGGGATCATCTACGCTTCCAGGAAATGAACGCGCGGCTCCCGCTTCCGGCGCTCTTCCTCGGCCTGCTCTCCCTCGCCGCAAGCCCCGCGCCCACCCCCCAGAGGGACGTCTCCGACTTCGAGACGAGGATCGCGAGGATCAACACGCAGATCCGCGACCTCAAAGCGAAGCTCGCCGATGCGGAGAAAAAGGAATCCTCCATCCTGTCCGAGCTGGACCGGATCGGCCTCAGGAAACGGCTGATCCGGGCGGAGCTGGCCGCCGGCGGCGTCGCCGTCGAGCGAACCAACGGCGAGCTCGGATCGCTCAGGAAGGACATCGCCCTCCGGCGGGCCGCTCTCGAGTCGGAGAGGCGGTCGGTCGAGAAGACCCTCGTGACGCTATACAAATTCGGGCGGTTCGACATCCTCCAGTTCGCCCTGCGCTCCGAAAGCCTCGAGGCGTTCCTCGCCGAGAGCAGGAACCTGGCCTTCCTCGCCCGCCATCAGAACGACGCCATCAGGAGCTACCTCGCCGCCCTGTCCGAGCTGGGCGCGTCCGAAAGCAGGCTCGAGGCCAAGAAGGCTGAGATCGCGGTCCTCCTCCGCGCGGCCGGGGAGAAGAAAAAGGAGCTTGAAGCCGAGGAACGGAAGAACCGCGAGCTCGTATCCGCCATCGAGCGCAACAAGAAGTCCTACGCCGAGGCCCTCGAGGAGCTCGCCGAGAGCGGTCGTCAGCTCCAGTCCCTGATGAAGAAGATCGTGGACGAGAAATACCCTCTCCCCTACCCGTTCGTCCCGCTCTACGAGAAGAAGGGCGCGCTCGCCTGGCCCATTTCGGGGCGGATCATCACGCTCTTCGGGCCCCAGAAGCACCCCCGATTCAACACGATCACCACGAACAGCGGGATCGAGATCGCCCCGAAGCAGGCGGAGGCGGCCGTCCTGGCCGTGCATGCGGGCCGGGTGGTCTATGCGGACGCGTTCGAGGGCTACGGCAACCTGATCATCGTCGACCACGGCCTGACCTATTACACCCTGTACGGCCACTGCTCCGAATTCCGTGTCGCCAAGGGGGATGCCGTCCAGGCCGGACAGACGATCGCCCTGTCCGGGGATTCCGGCTCCCTCAAGGGAGAATGTCTCTACTTCGAGATCAGGTACAGGACGAAGGCCCTCGATCCCTTGAAATGGCTTCGAAGAAGATGATACAATGGATTGTTTGAAACCATGAGATCTCCTCGCCTTCGGCTCGCTTTTCTCACCGCCTGCGTCGGGCTCTGCCTCTTCTTCGTCCTGGAACGGAGCTTCCTTCCCGGCGTCCCGCAGCGGGCGTCCTTCAAAGGCTTCGACCTGTTGGGCGCCGTCGCGCGCCTCGTCAGGAATGACTACATCGAAGAGAGGGACCCGGCCCGGACGATGGAAGGCGCCTGCCGGGGCCTCATCGATACCCTCGACCCCGTCTCCAGCTATTTCGGTCGGGACGCCACGGCCAAGTACCTCCGCCGGGAATCCCGCTGGGCCGACATCGGCATCGTTCTTTTCAAGAGGTCCCACGGGCTGTTCCCTCAGGTCGCGGGGCTGGTCGAGGGCTCTCCCGCCGATAAGGCCGGAGTCCGGCTCGGCGACGCCGTCAGCGCCATGGACGGCCGGGGGACGCTCGATATGAGCTCCCTGGAGGCCAATCTCTACCTCAAGGACCTCGAACAGAAGCCGGTCGTTCTCAAGGTCATCCGGGACGATCAGACCCTGGAGGTCACGGTGTCGAGGGCGCTGCTCCACGCCGAGCCCTTCACGTTCACGACGGAGGGCGCGTTCGCCGTCCTCGAGGTTCACGGGCTTTATGCTCCCGGCGTCGACGACATCCGGGCCAAGGTCGTGCCGCTCCTCAAAGCCCGGAAAATCCCCCTATGTCCTGGACCTCAGGAACTGTTCCGAGGGCGAGATCGAAGAGGCCCGGAAGCTCCTCAACGTTTTCGTCCAGTCGCCGAAGATCGGCGATTTCGAAAAGAAAGGCGGGATCGAAGGACCCCATCGCCTGCGCGGAAGCCCCAGACCTCGACCGCCTGCCCGCCGCCGTATGGATCAATGGGGCGACCCTGGGGCCCTCCGAGCTCGTCGCAGCCGTCCTTCAGGAGACCGGCAAGGTCCGGATCATCGGCGTCGCGACGCCGGGGCTCGTCTCCCGGCAGGAGCTCTTTCCGCTGGAGGACGACAGTTCCATCCTCGTCACGTCCGGCGTTTTCACCCTCGCGTCCGGAAAGAAGCTCTGGGAGCAAGGGGTAAGCCCGGACGACCGGATCGACGCGGGAGAACAAAGGCTCCGCCGCTTACGTCAAGAGGACCACCGCCCTTCTTTCCAAGCGCTGATCCATGAGAAAGCGGCTCCTGCCGAGCAAATTCCCGCATTGGCCTGTCTATACCGTCACCGCCTGGGTGCTCTGCGGACTGGCCCTCGTCGCGACGCTCCTCCTCGATCATAGGAATTGGACGAGGGGCGAGAGATCCTACATCTTCACCGGGAGCCGCAAAAAACAGGCTCCCCAGGCCCCGCCGAAGGCCGTTGCCCCCGCCGACAAAAAGGCGCTCGAAGCCGCGAAACCTGAAAAGCCGGCCGAACCGGAGCCCCGCACCGCACCGAAGACGGCCGCCCCGGCCAAGAAGCCCCCCGCGGCTCAAACGACCGCCGCCATCGCAGGCAAGGTCGCCCTCATCGTGGACGACATGGGGAACAGCCCGGAGGCACTGGAAGAGATCATCAGCCTCGGCAGAGCCCGTGACGATCGCCGTCCTTCCTTACAGCCCTTATGCCCTCGAAACCGCCGACAGGGCCCACGAGAAAGGGCTCGAGATCCTGCTCCACCTCCCGCTCGAATCGCTGAACGGCAACGGCTCCGAGTCCAACACGGAAGGCCTCATCCGGTCCGGGATGAGCGAAGAAGAGGTCCGGTCACTGGTGGCCGGGAGCTCGACCGCATCCCTTATGTCCGGGGCGTCAATAACCATATGGGATCCAAGGTCACGGCGGACAGCGCGATGATGCGGATGATCCTGGAGCCGATCAGGGAGAGGGGGCTCTTCTTCCTGGACAGCCGGACGACCGGAAAGTCCGTCGCCTATGACGTGGCCGGCGGGCATGGGCATTCCCTCGACCTCGCGCCAGGTCTTTCTCGACGCCGACGGCGACACCGGCCGGATCCGGGAACGCCTGCTGGAGCTCTTCCGGATCGCCCGGCGGGACGGTCGGGCCGTCGGCATCTGCCACCCGTTCAAGGAGACCCTGCGGACGCTGAAGGAAGACTTCGGCCTTCTCGAGAGCTACGGCCTCAAAGCGGTATTCGCGTCCGAGATCGCCGGACGCTGAGACAGCGGGGAGGCCGGCTTGAATTCGTCCCCCCCATCCGCTATATTAAGCATAGACCGAGAGGAGGATTCCCATGAAAAAGACCGCGAGCGTATGCCTGCTGGCGGCGAGCTTCCTCGCCGTCCTCTTCATGTACTCCTGCAGGTCCGTCCCGTCCGAGGAGCTGAAAGCGTCCATCCAGGTGACGGACGTCGAAACCAAGTGGGTCTCCAAGTATTACCAGCCGTGGCCTCCCCGGCTCATCCTCGTTCCCGTCGTCTCGTTCCGGGTCAAGAACGTCGGCACGCGGCCCCTCGATTCACGTCAACTTCAACGCCATCTTCAAGTTCAAGGGCGATCCCGAGAACCTGGGCGACAACTTCCTGGCCGCCATTCGCAGCAAGGCCGTGAATCCGGGCGAGACGAGCGAGGTCATCACCCTGAAGAGCAACTTCGGGGTCGAGGGCAAGACCGTCGCCTCCTTCAAGGACAACGTCCAGTGGAAGCCCACGGAGGTCAAGCTCTACGCCCGGTCGAAAGGCTCCCAGTTCGTCCTTCTCGGGGAATGGGATATTTCCCGGACGATCGATTTCGTCGAGCCCGCCCCCGTCGACATCAAGAAAGAGGAGCCAGCCAACCCCCAATGAACGTCATCCTGCCCACCAAGATCTTCCTGACCCGGGGAAGCGGACAGCACAAGGAGAAGCTCGTCAGTTTCGAGATCGCGCTGAGGGAAGCGGGGATCAACCCGTTCAACCTGGTCCGGGTCTCGAGCATCTTTCCCCCCGGCTGCGAGCTCGTGTCCCGGGAGGAGGGCCTGAAGCTTCTCAGCCCGGCCAGATCGTCTTCCTGGTGATGAGCGAGAACGCGACCGACGAGGCCCATCGCCTGATCTCGTCCTCGATCGGCATGGCCGTGCCCGAGGACGAGAGGTCCTACGGGTACCTCGCCGAACACGACAGCTTCGGGCAGGCCGAGGCGGACGCAGGGCGGTACACGGAGGACCTGGCGGTCGAGATGCTGGCGACGAAGCTCGGCCTGAAGTTCGACGGCCGCCGGAAAGTGGGAAGCGCCTTTCGCCTTTCGGGCACGATGTCCGTGATGGCCCGGAGCATCACCCAGACGGCAACGGGAACCCCCGGGTTGTGGACGACGACCATCGCGGCCGCCGTCCTGTCACCTGACCTACAGGTCCAGGGGGTTCGCCTTCAGGATCTTGATGTAGCTCTTCTCCCGGAGCGTCTTGAGGTACTCATCGAGCTTCTTCGTTTTCTTCTCCGTGTAGAGCCTCTCCTCGACATCCTTCTTGACTTCCTCGAACGTCTTCAGACGGCTGTCCTTCTTCTCCTCGAGCTTCAGGAGGTACCAGCCGTTCTTGGTCTCGACCCATTCGCTCGTCTCCCCTGTTTTGAGCTTGGCGACCGCTTGTTCGAGGGTTTTGTCCAATTCGCCCTTCCGGAACCGGCCGAGGTCCCCTTCGGCTTCTTTGGCCGGGCCGTCCGAATATTCCTTGGCTAAAGCATTGAAGGACTCTCCGGCCTTGACCTTTCCGGAAATGAGGTTCCGCGTCTCCACGAGGGCCTCGGGGGATTTTCCCTCCGTGGCGAGGTAGATCGCGCGGACATGGTACTCTTCGGGCTCCGTGAACTCCTCGGGGTGGAGCTTGTAGTACCCCACGATCTCCGAATCGTCGAGGACGATCGTCCTGTCCACCTCGGAATAGATGGTGGCCTGCCTCTGAGCATGTTGTCCTCGAGCTGTTTGAGCCACTGGTCGTAATCAAGCCCCTGCTGCTGGAGGCCCCTCTTCAGGTCGTCGTCGGACTCGATGTTGTTCTCTTTCTTGATGTTCTCGACGGCCATCTTGACCTGTTCGGAGACGTTGATGTTCTTCTCCTTGGCCTGCTGCATGAGAAGCAGGTCGGTGATCATCATGTCCAGCAGGTCCTTTTTCAGCAGCTGGAACTGCTTCTCGTACTCTTCGCCCTGGAGGGCCGACCGGAGCTGTTGGACGGTGGCGTCGTATTGTTCCTTGTACTGGCTCAGGGTGATGACGTCGTCGTTGACGACCGCGACGATCTCTTCGATGACCTGCCCGACGGCCGGAGCCAGGAGGGCGGCGAGCCCTATAAGGGCGAAAACGGGGATCTTTTTTCTCATGGGAGGTTCCTTTGATAAGCGAAAGGTAATCCGTCGGGATGCGTGCTCCAGACGAGGGTGTTCTTGAGCTCCGCCAGGTGCGCGGCCAGGGCGTCCTTGACCTTGCCGTCCAGGACCTTGAGCCGGATGGCCGGGGCCGCTTCCGCTTCCGGAAGGAGCTGGGGCGGGAGCTTCCGGTCCATCCGGAATATGTGGTAGCCGTAGGAGGATTCGACGACGGGACTGAGCCGGCCTTCCCCGAGGGAAAACACGACCTTCTCCATCTCGAAGGGCAGGTCCCCCGCCTTGAAGACCCCCATCGCTCCCCCCTTGAAGGCTTCGGGCCCGATCGACTCTTCCCGGGCGACCTTACGGAACTCCTCTTCGGAGGCGTTTTCGAGCCGGCGCAGGACGTCCACGGCCCGGGTTTCCGTATCGAGGAGGATCTGGCTCACCCGGACCCGTTCGGGGGCCAGGAAGTCCTTCCTGTGTTCCTCGTAATAGGCGTGGACCTCGTCGTCCCTGACATCGAGGCCGGAGAGGAACCGGCCGGAATATTTTTCGATGAGAGGCCTGTCGAACAGATGCGGATTTCCTCTCCGACATCGAGCCGGACTCGCCGGGCGGGATCTCGGCGGCGAGCTTCTCCAGATAGACCTTCTTCTCCTCGGGCGTGAGCGTCACCCCCTGCCCGCGCGCCGCCGCGAGGAGGAGCTCCTCCTCGACGAACCGGTCGAAGAGACGACTCAGGGAGACGGCGGAGAGCTCGCCCTTTCCGGCATTGTCCCTGACATAGCGATCCAGGTCGGAATTGCGGTAAGCCGTTCCTTCGACCTCGAGGACGATCCTGGCCGCGGCTTCATCGCGCCCGGAAGCGGACGCTCCGGCGACATCCTCCCGGCTCTCGCAGGCGGAGCAAAAGGCGAATCCGAGGATCGCCGCGAAGGCGGCCGGCGTCAGCGACAAGGGAAATGGAGCTCTCATCTTTTTTAAATTCAGCTCATTGTAGTATAACCGGTCAACTCCTTCAAGATGCCGATGGTTGCTTCCAGGAAATCCGCGTCGGGGATCGCGCCCAGATTCAGGGACATGACGCCCTGGGGGGTCATCGACCCGCGATACTTCTTGAGGAGGGCGGGGACCCGGGCGAGGTCCACTCCCGTGGTCGGGTAGAACTTGAAGACGAGCCGTTCCCCCGTCCGGTCCAGCGATTCGATCCTGAGCCGGCCGGCCAGGAATTTGACGGCTCCGTAACGAAGGAGGTTCGCGACGCTCGCCGGGATCTCCCCGAACCTGTCCCGGATCTCGCCCCGGATCCGTTCGACTTCGGCCAGGTCCTCGACGGACGAGAGTCGTTTGTACAGGTTGAGCCTCAGGTTCACCTGCGGGAGGTAGTCCTCGGGCACGCGGATGTCGGCCTTGAGGTTGATCTCCGTCTTGACCTCTTCGATCTCCTCCCCCTTCTGGGCCCGGATGGCCTGGTCGAGGAGGTGCATGAAATATTCGTAGCCGACCGCCTCGATGGTACCGCTCTGCCGGTGACCGAGGAGGTTGCCGGCGCCCCGGATCTCGAGGTCCTTGGCCGCCAGCCGGAACCCGGAGCCCAGCTCGGAGAACTCCTTGAGGGCCTTGAGGCGCTCCTTGGCGAGCGGCGTGAGCTCCGTGAGCGGGGGGACGAGGAAATAGGCCGTCGCCTGGCGTGAAGAGCGCCCCACCCGGCCCCGAAGCTGATAGAGCTGGGCCAGGCCGAAGAGGTCGGCCCGGTCGACGATCAGGGTGTTGACGAGGGGGATATCGATGCCGTTCTCGATGATGGTCGTGGAGACGAGGACGTTGTACTCGCGGCCGATGAAGGCCATCATCCGCTTCTCGAGGGCGGCGCCCGACATCTGCCCGTGGATCGTGACGACGCGGGCCTGCGGGACGAGCGTCTCCACGAGCCGGGCCACGCGGTCGATGTCCTCGATGCGGTTGTGAACGTAATAGACCTGACCGCCCCGGTTGAGCTCCTGGCGGATCGCCGAGGCCACGAGCTTGGCGTTCCAGGGCGTCACGACGGTGTGGACGGACAGCCGGTCCCGGGGCGGCGTCTCGATCAGGCTGATGTCCCTGAGGCCGGTCAGGGACATGTTGAGGGTCCTCGGGATGGGCGTCGCCGTCAGGGTCAGGACGTCGATGTTCGCCCGGAGGCCCTTGATCTTCTCCTTGTGGCCGACGCCGAACCTCTGCTCCTCGTCGACGATGAGAAGCCCGAGGTCCTTGAAGGCGACGTCCTTGGACAGGATCCGGTGGGTGCCGATGAGGATATCGACGAACCCCTTCGCGAGGTCCGTCAGGACGGCCTTCTGCTCGATCCGGGATTGAAGCCGGGTCAGCCCCTCGACGCGCACCGGGAAGAGGACCATCCTGGACTTGAACGTCTTGAGGTGCTGGCTGGCCAGGACCGTCGTCGGGCAGAGGACGGCCACCTGCTTCCCGTCCATGACGGCCTTGAAAGCGGCGCGCATCGCGACCTCGGTCTTCCCGTAGCCGACGTCGCCGCAGAGCAGGCGGTCCATGGGCGTCTCGGTCTCCATGTCCTTCATGATCTCGCGGATGGACTTGAGCTGGTCCTCCGTCTCCTCGAACTCGAATATCTTCTCGAACTCCGACCCCCACTGGCCCTCGGGGCTGAAAGGAATGCCCCGGACCGACTTCCTCCGGGCGTAGAGCTCGAGGAGCTCCCGGGCGATGGCCTCGACGGCCTTCCGGGTCCGGGCCTTGGTCTTCTGCCACGTGACCGTCCCCAGCTTGTCGAGGAGCGGCGCGGCGTCGCCGACCTTGGAGAACTTCTGGACGAGGTTCAGGTCTTCGACGGGCACCAGGAGCTTGTCGTCGTCGCGATAGAGGATCTCGATGAATTCCCGGCTCTTTCCATCGACCTCGACCCGCCGCAGGCCGTGAAAGACGCCGACCCCGTAATCCGTGTGGACGACGGGATCGCCGCTCTCGAGGTCCTGGAACTGGGAGAAGAAGGGCTTCCGCGAGACGCGGCGGACGAGGACCTTCTCCTCGGTGAAGATGTCCCGCTCGGCGAAAACGATGATCTTGGCCTTCGGGTAGGCGAATCCTTCGTCGAGGTCGCCGAGGAGGAGGCTGATCTCGCCGCTCTTCGGCACGGCGAGGGGGTCGGAGGACTCGACCGCCGGGATGCCGCTTTCCGCGAGCAGGGCCGCCAGCCTCTGCCGGGTGCCCTGGTGTGAGAGATAGATATAGCAAAGGTCCCGCTCCTCGCGCAGCTTCTTCAGGTATTCCAGGAAGAACGCGATCCTGTTGTCGAACTTCGGGACCGGCTGGAAAGCGAACGACACGGTCTTCCGGTCGGGCTCGGCGCCCAATTCCTGGACGACTAGAGCGTCCCGGACCAAGGCCTTCCACGGGGCGGGCGGATAGATCGCCTCGGGGGGGAGGGCGAAGGCGCGGCTTTTGGCCAGCTCTTCGCGATGGTCCGCGAGCTCCTCCATGCCTCTCTTCCCATTCCCTCTCGATCTCGTCCCGGTCGTCGCATACGAAGACGGAGCCCTCCAGATACCGGGTGAAAGGGACGAACCGGTCGCGGACGAGGAGGGATAGATAGACGAAGGAGGGGAGGTATTCGCCCCCCTCGAGAAAGCGGATCTTCTCCTCGAGGTCGGCCCGGGTATTGCCGACGGCCTTGCGGGCGCGCCGGACCCAGCCCTCGAGGAACTCATGGGTGCCGGGGAACTCCCGGAGGGAGGGCACGAGGGCCCGTTCCAGGCGACGGAGCGACCGCTGTGTGCCCGTGTCGAATTCCCTGAGCGAGGCCACGGAGTCGGCGGCGAATTCGATCCGGACGGGATGCTCCTGCCACGGCGAGAAAACGTCCACGATCCCGCCCCGCCAGGCATATTCGCCGGGGGAAGCGATGAGATCTTCCCGGGAATAGCCGTACTCGGCGAAGGTCCGCAGGAGGATGTCGCGGTCGGTCTTTTCCCCGACCTCAAGCTCCAGGAACGAGCGTTCGAGGTCCTCCGGACAGGGCAGGGGTTTCAGGAGCCCGGACGGATTCGTCAGGACCAGGGAAGACCTCCCCGACCGGATTTCGTGCAGAAATCGCATTCTCGAGGATACGGCTTCGAGGGAGGGCGGGATCTCCAGGTACGGATCATCCGAGAGGGCGGGAAGAACGCCCGCCGGGAGCTTCGAGCCGAGCTGGCCAAGATAGAACCGGCACGCCTCTTCGAGGGGAGCGAGGGACCGGGAGGGGGGGCGGACGACAACCAGCCGTTTCTCGAGCTTCAAGGCGAGGCCGGCGAGGAGATACGGCATCGCCGTGTCCGGGACGCCGGCGATCCGAAGGCCCTTGTCGCCGCGCCGAACGGATTCGATGACCTCTTTGAATTCCGGCGTATCGAAGAGAAAACCCAGGCTCACCCGGACATTCTAGACCATTCGGACTGTCTCGTCCATTTCGGCCGGTCCGGAGCCGGGGATCAAGGCGCCGGAGCCGCGACGATCACGATCCGGCCGTCCTCGAGGCGGCATTTGAAGAGCTCCGTGACCTTGCCCGTCTTCGGATCGAACGACCGTTTCCTTTCCAGGACCTCGCGGACCTCGAGACGGCGGCCCTCGACGAGCGCGAAACGCGGGGTTTCTCCGGCCTTATGTCCGGCGTAGAATTCGCCGGGAACGGTCTTCACGGGCGCTGCCTTCCTATGCTGTCCGGGCCGTCATTATAACATGTTGTCAAAGCGCGCCCGGGACGGATATAATCCCGGGGTCGGCGGGAATCCCCCGCCAGGCGATCCGGACAGGAGGGAATCATGAAACCGACCGGGCTCAAGAAAACCGCGGGCGTCGCCCTCGGCATCCTCGCCGTCTCGGCGCTCGTCGGCGCCCAGGCGCCGGAACGCTTCTTCGACACCGCGCCCGTCAAGCACGAGGGCGTGAGGCTCACCGTCTTCTACCCCTCGATCGGGTCGATCCGGAACCTCGCGGCCCTGAGGAAGACAGGGGCCCTGGACATCCCCGGGCTCGTCGTCGTCGGCGTCCATCACGCCCGGGAGGCGACCGATTACGAGGCGGCTCGCGTCTATGTCCGGGAGAACGGTATCGACTGGTTCCGCTTCCACACGATCTCGGCCGATATCCCCGAAGCGGACCTCTTCAGGAAGAACGCGTGCACGCCCGAATACGAGAAGATCTTCAGGGCTTCCGACGGCATCATTTTCTTCGGCGGCCCCGATATTCCCCCCGCCGTCTTCAAGGAAAAAACGAGCCGTCTCACCGAGATCGAGGACCCCGTCCGTCATTATTTCGAGCTGTCGGCCATCTTCCACCTTCTGGGCGGGTCCCAGGATCCCACGTGGAAAGGACTGCTCGAAGCCCGGCCGGGCTTCCCGATCCTGGGCATATGCCTGGGCTGCCAGAGCCTGTGTGTCGGGACGGGAGGAACCCTCGTCCAGGACATCTGGGACGAGATCTATGGGGCGCGGAACATCGAGGATATCCTCGCCCTCGATCCCCAGCAATGGCACAACAATCCCTATATCAAGCTCTATCCGCTGGAAGGGCTCATCGGCTATAACTTCCACAGGATCCGGCTCGACGAAAAGGGAAAGCTCTGCGGCGCCTTGGGCTTCAAGGGCTCGGACAGCCCGCGGGTCCTCAGCTCCCATCATCAAGCCCTGGAAAAACTGGGCTTGGGATTGCGGACCATTGCCGCCTCCATGGACGGGAAGATCCCCGAAGCCGTCGAGCACGAAAAGTACCCCAACGTCCTCGGCGTCCAGTTCCATCCCGAGCACAGGCTCCTCTGGGAGAACGACCCCATCCACCGCCTGGCTCCCGGCGACACGGCGTTCAGTTACAAGGCCCTCCTCGAAGGGACGCCACCCAGCTATGAATTCAACCGGGGGATCTGGCAATGGCTCGGCCGGGAGCTGATCAAGTCGGCCGGTCCGCGGGCTTAGGGAAAAAGCGGGGGTTGTCGCCTTCCTCGCGACGGGCCGAGCCCGCCGCGCCCCACGCCTTGACAATACACTACTATTATTATAGGATATAAGCAGATTCGACGAAAGGAGCTCTCATGAAGCGTTTCATGGTTCCGAGGATCTCGCACTGCAAGAGCGGCTGCATGCCGGCCTCCCGAGCAAGAGGCTAAAAGGCTCGCTGGACGAAGAAGGCCCGTATCCCCCGACGCCGGTCCGGGGAGCCGGGCCTTTTTTTTCGGGCGATTGAGGAGGGAGGGCTTTTGGGCTATCATGAGGCCCTGGAGGACGCATGAAGAACACGGTCTGGGCCATCGTTCCCATTCTCATCCTGGCGGCCACCTGCGCGAAGCCGGCGAAGACCCCGCCGTCCCGGGGCATCCTCTTCAGGGACGACGTCGCTTTCCTCGAGAAGCACACCGGGGTGGTCGTGCTCTCGGACAAGGACGACGTCGCCCGGGTCGCCGTGAGCCCCGATCTCCAGGGCCGGGTCATGACGAGCACGGCGGGCGGGCCGGACGGCATGAGCTTCGGTTGGATCAACCGGGAGCTTCTGAGCTCAAAGGTCAACAACCCCCACATCAACGCGTTCGGCGGCGAGGACCGCTTCTGGCTCGGCCCCGAGGGGGGCCAATTCTCGGTCTTCTTCAATCCGGGGGTGCCGTTCGACCTCGAGCACTGGTTCACGCCTCCTCCGTTCAACGAGGAAGCCTTCGAGGTCGTATCCAGGGCGCCGGACCGCATCACGTTCAGGAAGGCCATGCGCCTCGTCAATTACTCCGGAACGGCCTTCGACGTCGAGGTCGATCGCACGGTAGGCGTCCTGGGCGCCGCGGATCTCGCGGCCCTGGGGATTACGGTGCCGCCGGGGGTCCGGGCGGTCGCCTTCCGGTCCGACAACCGGATCACGAACACGGGGGCGAACCCCTGGGTCAAGGACACCGGTCTCCTTTCGGTCTGGATCCTCGGCATGTTCAATCCGTCGCCCGAGACGACGATCGTCATCCCCTTCAGGCCGGGGCCCGAAGCGGAGCTCGGCCCGGTCGTCAATGACGCCTATTTCGGCAAGGTCCCCGCGGCAAAGCTCATCGTGGGCAACGGCGTTCTCTTCTTCAGCGGGGATGGCACCTGGCGGAGCAAGATCGGCATCCCGCCCCGCCGGGCCCTGCCCTTCGCCGGCAGCTACGACGCGGCGGCGGGCGTCCTGACGATCGTCCACCTGACCATTCCCGAGGGCGCCGCGGATTATGTCAATTCGATGTGGCGGATCCAGGAGGATCCCTACGCCGGAGACGTCGTCAACAGCTACAACGACGGCCCGGCCTCGCCCGGCGCGAAGCCTTTGGGGCCCTTTTACGAGCTGGAATCCTCCTCCCCCGCGGCGGCCCTGGCCCCCGGACATTCGCTGAGCCATTCCCATACGACGATACATTTCCAGGGCGACGAGCAAGCCCTGGACGCCCTCGCCAGGCGGGTCCTGGGGGTGGGGATCCGGGAGATCGCGACGGCCCTAAAGCGAGGATAGCTTCACTAGGTCCCCGTCTCGCTGATTAAAATTGACAGCCGCGCCTCCGACCTCTACAATGTGATCATGACAACCGCGAGGTTTTACGTGCCCCCGGCATCCGACGGCATCGGAGCGCACCTCGTCGGCTACGTCAACCTCTTCAGCGGGCTGTAAGGCCTCCCCGGCCCATCTCTTCGTTCTCAGGCGGATCACCCCCCATCATCTCCGAAGGAGGCATCATGAAGAAGATCGTTGTATTAGGCTCCGGCCTGGTCGGCGGCCCGATGGCCCTCGACCTCGCCAAGGATAAGGATCTCAAGGTCACCGTCGTCGATATCGACACCCAGGCCCTGGCCCGGATCAAGAAGGTCAAGGGGATCACGGCGATCCAGGGAGATCTTTCGGACGCCAAGACCGTCCGGCGGATCGTCCAGAAGCACGATATGGTCATCAGCGCCGTCCCCGGTTTCATGGGCTTCCGGACGCTCCGGACCATCCTCGAGGCCGGGAAGACCGTGGTCGATATCGCGTTCTTCCCCGAGGACGCGTTCGAGCTCGACGCCCTCGCCCGGAAGAACGGCGTCACCGCGGTCGTGGACTGCGGCGTCGCGCCCGGCATGAGCAACATCCTCGCCGCCCACGCCCGTCAGAAGCTCGACGAGCCGGCGAGCATCACCATCTACGTCGGCGGCCTTCCCGAGGTCCGGGAATGGCCCTACGAGTACAAGGCCGTTTTCTCCCCGGCCGACGTCATCGAGGAATACATCCGTCCGGCCCGCTACATCGAGAACGGGCAGATGGTCATCCGCCCCGCCCTGTCCGACCCCGAGCTCATGAACTTCCCGGTCGTCGGGACGCTCGAAGCCTTCAATACCGACGGCCTGAGGACCCTGGCCAAGACCCTCGACGTCCCCAATATGAAGGAGAAGACCCTCCGCTACCCCGGTCACATCGAGAAGATGGCCGTCCTGCGGGCGACCGGCTTTTTCGAAGCCCAGGAGATCGAGATCAAGGGCGTTCGCATCCGTCCCGTCGATTTCACGGCGAAGCTCCTCTTCCCGAAATGGAAGCTCCACGAGGGCGAGGTCGACCTCACCGTCATGAGGATCACCGTCGAGGGCAAGAAGAAGGGCCGGTCCGTCAGCATCATCTACGACCTGTTCGACCGCTACGACGAAGCGACCGGGGTCCACTCCATGGCCCGGACGACCGGATATACGGCCACGGTGGCGGCCCGGATGATCGCCCGCGGCCTGTTCGCCCACAAGGGCGTCTCGGCCCCCGAATCCATCGGCCAGGTCCCCGAGTGCGTGAAGTTCATGCTGGACGGCCTCAAGGAACGCGGCGTCGTCTACCACGAAACCATAGTAACGACCAAGTAGGGAGCGGCCGTCGCCGCCCTTCGCCCGCGGACGGCCGCCGGACGGGCCATTTGTATTTGAACACGTGATGTGGTTTACTGTTTATTCGATTTCCGCGGCTTCAAGGAGACAACGATGAAGAGATATGCGGCACTGTCCCTCGCCCTGGCGCTCCTCCTCCCGGCCTGCGCCCGGAAGGCCGAGAACGTCGGGCTCAAGGAAGGCACGCCGGCCTACCAGCTGGCCAAGGACCTTGCGGCCAAGGTCCCTTCGCTCGACCCGGCGGCCAACAGCGTCCTCGTCCGGACCAAGAAGTTCGACGTCACGACCGGGGAGGTCCTCCAGGCCGTCCTGGACAACGTGGGGTCCCGGGCCGCCCAGCTCAAGGACCTCGAAGCCTCCCAGCTGAAGTCGGTCATCGAGCGCAGCGCCGTCCAGCTCGCCGAGAAGAAGCTCCTGCTCGACGAAGCCGTGAAGGCCAAGACCGCCGCGCCCGCCGGGGAACTGGAAAACGCCCTCAAGGCCGAGTATGAACGGGCCGGCGGGGAGCAAGGGTTCCTCGACGCCCTGAAGGCAAACGGGCTCGATATCGAGCACGTCAAGAAGAGCCTCGGCGAACAGATCCTCGTCAACACATTCCTCGAATCCTCGCTGTCCAAAGAGATCACCGTCGCGGCCGAAGACGTCGCCAAGGCCTACGCCGAGGACAAGACGGCCTCTGTCCGGCACATCCTCCTTCTGACCCAGGGGAAGACGGACGCCGAGAAAGCCGAGGCCCGCAAGAAGATCGAAGAGATCCTTTCCAAGGCCAAGGCCGGCGAGGATTTCGCCGCCCTGGCCAAGCAGTACTCCGAAGACCCGGGGTCGAAGGACAACGGCGGATTGTACGAGGATTTCGGCCGCGGGGCCATGGTCAAGCCCTTCGAGGACGCCGCCTTCTCCGTTCCCGTCGGGGAGCTCAGCGGGGTCGTGGAGACGACTTACGGCTTCCACATCCTGCAGGTCGTCGACCGCAAGAAGGAGACCCGCCCGCTGGACGACGCCAAGGCGGAGATCGAAGCCCAGCTCAAGCAGGGAAAACAGCAGGCGGCCTTCACGGCCTTCCTGACGAAGCTGAAGGAGAAGGCCGGGTTCAAGACCGTGGGCTTCTGATCCGGCGCGCCCGTCCCTCTCCCGGCCCCGGGAGGCTCTCCGCCTTGAACGGGCCCGGCGATAGGGATATCATCGGCCCATGGATCTTCTGACGGTCGCCCTGCTGGCCCTGCTCCAGGGCATCACCGAGTTCCTGCCGGTCTCCTCGTCCGGCCACCTGGTCATCGCCCAACATCTTCTGGCCTGGAACCGGGACAACGTTCTGCTCGACGCGACGCTCCATCTCGGGACGGCGGTCGCCATCATCTGGGTGTTCCGGCGCGATATCCTGACGCTCGTCACGGGCCTCTTCTCGCGGGACGCGGCGAAAAAGCGGGCCTCTTTCCGGACCACGGCGTTCCTGGTCCTCGGATCGATCCCGGCCGTGGTCGCGGGCCTCGTTTTCAGGGATTTCTTCGAAGGGATGTTCCTCAACCCCCGGGCGACGGGAGTCCTGTTCTTCGTTTCGGCGGCCTTCCTCTTCGCCTCGAACCTGCGGAAAAGGCCGTCCGGTCCTCTCGACGCCCCGAAAGCGGCCGCGATCGGTTTCGCCCAGGCCCTGGCCATCCTGCCGGGGATATCCCGTTCGGGGACGACGATCAGCACGGCGCTCCTCGTCGGGACGGAACGGAAGGAAGCCGGACGGTTCTCGTTCCTCCTGGGCCTTCCGGTCATCCTCGGGGCCGCCTTCCTCGAGCTGCGGGACGTGCCCGCGGCGTCCCTGTCCCCGGGGATCTTCCTTGCGGCGTTCGCCATCAGCCTTGTCGTCGGCGTCGTCGCCCTGAGGCTCCTGCTCGGGTTCGTCGACCGCGGCAGGCTCCACTATTTCGGATATTATCTGGTCGCGCTCGGGATCGCCTGCCTCCTGTTCCTTTGAGCGACCCCCTGGGAGGGTATGACATGAACAAACTGTCCGGCTTCCTCGCGGCGGCGATCCTCGCCGCTCCCCTCGCGGCTCAGACGACGCGGCCCATCCGCGACGACGTCGGCTTCTGCTGGAACCCGGCGAGCATGGACCGGCTCGTGCGTTACCTCGATTCCCGCGACGCGGACGCCTTCTCCGGCGAGGGCCTGGTCGCGGCCGTCTCTCCCCACGACGATTATCTTTACGCGGGGCGCGTCTATCATCCGCTCTTCAAGGCGCTCCGGGCGAAGGAGGTCGTCGTGTTCGGCGTCACCCACGGGGCGGTCCGCAAGGAGATCGGCGACCCTCGCGGCGTCCTCATCCTGGAGGACTACGACGCGTTCCCGGGCCTGGCGAAGCCGGTAGCCGTCTCCGAGCTCCGGGAGCGCATCAAGTCCCGTCTGGACAAAGATATGTTCCTGGTCAGCGACAGGGCCCACGAGCTCGAGCACTCCATCGAAGCCCTCCTGCCGTTCCTCCAGTACTACAACCCGAACGTGAAGATCACGCCCGTCATGGTCGCTCCCATGCCGTTCGACCGCATGGAGGAGATCGCGGCGAAGCTCGCCGCCGTCGTCGCGGGCTATATCAGGGAAAAGGACCTGGTCCTCGGCAAGGACATCGCTTTCCTCATCTCCTCGGACGGCAACCATTACGGGAAGGATTTCGATAATTCCCCGTTCGGCGAGGGGGCCGGAGCCTGGGAGAAGGCGACCGCGCTCGACCGCCGGCTCATCGCGAGCTATCTCACGGGCCCGATGGACGCGGGCAAGGTCGAAGGGCTGACGAAAGAGCTATGGGGCGAGTCCTATATCGATTACAGGAACACCTACTGGTGCGGCAAGTATTCCATCCCCTTCGGGCTCCTCGCCGCCGGAGAAGATCGTCGCTCTGGCGACACGAGCAAGAAGCTCATCGGGAACGCTCTTCCGCTATTCGGACACCTACAGCGAGGGCGTTCTTCCGCTCACCAAGACCGGGATGGGAACGACCGCCCCCTTCTCCCTGCGCCACTGGGTCAGCTTCTGTTCGATCGGCTATTACATCGACTAAAAAACGGGAGGACGGCGAGGGCGACGGCTCCGCCGTCACCGTCGGGCCGCGACGGCGGCCCTGATCCTGTCGATGAGGCTCGAGCTGGAGTGGCCCTCGAGATAGGGCACGATGACGACCTTCCCGCCGGCGGCTTCGACCTCCGCCCGGCCGACGACCCGGCCGGGGCCCCAGTCGCCGCCCTTGACCAGGACGTCGGGGAGAAGCGCGGCGACGATCTTCCGCGGGGTCGCCTCGGCGAACCACGTCACGTAGTCGACGTCGGCGACCGCGGCCAGGATCTCGAGCCTCTCGCTGGAGCGGGAAGATGGGGCGCGCACGGCCCCTTGAGCTTCCGGATCGAGGCGTCCGTGTTCAGGGCGACGATGAGGACGTCCCCCGCTCCCGGGCCTTCGCGGAAGAGCCGGACGTGCCCGGCGTGCAGGAGGTCGAAACAGCCGTTCGTGAACACGACCGTCCTGCCCTTCCTCTTGAGCGCCCTCCGGACGGGAAGAAGCTCGCGAAGGCTCTTGATCTTGGGGTCTCTCACGACTGTTTCTTGTCCGGGACCTCGATCTTGATGTTCCGGCTGAAGGTCCACTCGTGCGGCAGGCGGGCGATGCCGACGTCCTTGAGCGGTCGAGGAGACGAGGAACGAATACAGGTTCTGGTGATAGTCGTAGGGTAGCCGTCCCTCTTGTGGACGGCCACGTCGAGGTAGTAGGTCCCGTTGATCAGGTTGAGCTTCTCGATCCGGAAGACGACCCTGCCCTCGCCGCGCGATCCGGACCGGCTCGAAGTCCTCGAGGTGCGTGTTCGTCCCGTAGCAGGAGACGCCCTGGGAGTTGAAGATCCCGACCCCGAAGACGAAATCCTTGACCGCCGCGGAGGGCGCCGCGACGTCCATCTCGATGATCATGCCCTCGTCCGGGGAGAAGACGTGCTTCTCCTGGCCCTGGAGGTTCCGGAGGGTCACCTTGCGGATCTCGATCTCGCGCTTCCCCCACCGGTTCTCCCGCCGCTCTTCGCCGCCGCGTCTCCGACGGAGGCGGCTTCCTCGCTCTTCTTCTCGAAAGCCTTCTCCTGCTTCTCGGCGACGTCCTGGAGGTAGGCGTCGACGATCCGCTTCGGCTCGCCGATCGCCGTCACCCGGCCGTTCTTGAGCCAGACGACCCGGTCGCAGATCTTCTCGACCGTGGCCAGGTCGTGACTGACGAAGAGGATGGTCTTCTTCCGGCGGCGGAAATCGTCGATCCGGTCGAGGCACTTGGGGATGAAGGAGGCGTCGCCGACGGCCAGGACCTCGTCGATGAGGAGGATCTCCGGGTTGACGTTGATGGCCACGGAGAAGCCGAGCCTCATGTACATCCCGGAGCTGTAGGTCTTGACGGGAGCGTCGATGAATTCCTCGAGCTCGGCGAACCGGACGATCTCGTCGAACTTCGCGGTGATCTCCTTCTTCGTCAGAGCCCGAGCATGATGCCGTTGATGAAGACGTTCTCCCGCCCGGTGATCTCGGGGTGGAAGCCGGCGCCGAGCTCGATGAGGGCCGAGACCTTGCCCGTCGTCGTGACCCGACCCGGACGTCGGCTTGGCGATCCCGGCCACGATCTTGAGCATCGTGCTCTTGCCCGAGCCGTTCTCGCCGATGAGGCCGAGGGTCCGGCCCTTCTCGACGTCGAAGCTGACGCCGTCGAGGGCGGTCACGAGCTCGTCGGCCTGGATGCGACTTGAACAGGTCGCCCTTGACCAGGGCGCTCTTGAAGGTCTGGAAGCGGTGGCGGGACGAATATTTCTGGTAGACGCGGGAGACGTTCTCGACCTCGATGGCGTACACTCAGACCTCCTCCGGGAAGGAGTCGCGGAGCCTGTCGAACACCGTGTATCCGGCCCAGAACAGGAGCAGGCCGACGAGGAGGGTGACGCCGAGCTTCTTCCAGTGGATGAGCTCCCCGTAGAACAGGCAGCTCTGGTAGCCGCCGATGATGTGGGTCATCGGGTTGAGGTTGAGGAAGCGTCCGGAGGACGCCCGATTTCTGCGATGGTCCCGAACGAGAGGGGGTAGACGATGGGCGTCGCGAAGAACCAGAAGGTCAGGAGGTTGGCCAGGATGTCCTTGATGTCCCGGAAGTGGACGGTCAGCGAGGAGATGAGCAGGCCGAAGCCCAGGCTGAAGACGAACTGGACGAGGATGACCACGGGGAGGAAGAGCATGTAGGGCGTGAACGGCTTGCCGAGGAGAGGGATGAAGATGAGCAGGATGGGCAGGCCGAAGAGGAAGTTGACGAGGTTGCTGGTCACGGTGACGAGGGGCAGGATCTCGGCCGGGAAGAGGATCTTCTTGATCAGGTTCCCGTTGATCATCAGGACGTTGGCCGACTCCAGCGATGGTCGACGAGAACCAGGTCCAGGGCAGGACGCCGCAGAAAAGGAACAGGGCATAGAGCCAGGGGGATCCCTCGAACGCCGGGTCGTGGGGCTGGATGATGAACCCGAAGACGACCGTGTAGACGATCATCAGGAGGAGCGGGTTGAAGAAGGACCAGAGGAAGCCCAGGACGGTCCCCCGGTAGCGGGCCTTGAGCTCCCGGCCGACCAGGTTCTGGATGAGGACCCGGTAGTTCCACACGCTTTTCAGGTTCGCGACGATGCTCATTCCGCCGTCCTTCCGGAGAAAATGGCCTCCGCCTCGATGGTGTATCGCCCGTCCGGACCGTAGAGGACGAGCGGGGGGAGGTCCTTCGCGTCCCCGGGGACGCGGGGCGCACATCGCGAGGAAGAGATTCGCCGTCTCCGCCTTCGCGCGGCCAGGACGGGCCGCAAGGCCCCGATCCCGAAGCCCTGCGCGTTCACGGCGTCCTCGAAGTCCTTTCTCCGCTTCCCCGGATAGATGAAATAGGCCCGTCCGTCCTCTTTGAGGAAGCGCCCGGGTCGTCCGCATTATATCAAAAATGTCGCAATTAATCTCATGCTTGGCGACGCTCTTCTCCTCGCACGCGCTGAGCCGTCCGGCCCGGCCCCGGATGTAGGGCGGGTTGGCGAAAACGACGTCGAACCTCCGGCCGGGATCCCACGTCCGGAGGTCGGCCCGGACGATCCCGATCCGGTCCTCGAGCCCGTTGAGGGCGACGTTCCGCCGGGCCAGGTCGGCCAGCCCCTCCTGGACCTCGACGGCCGTGATGCGCGCGAACGGCTTGATGCTGAGCAGGATGGAGATGACGCCGCTCCCCGTCCCGAGCTCGAGGAGCTCGTCGGACGGGCGCGTCCTCACGAAGTCCGCGAGGAGCGGGGCGTCCACCGAGAACCGATAACCCTTCCGGCGCTGGAGGATGCGGAAGCGCCCGTGATAGAAAGGATCCAGGGTTTCGTCCCTGTCATTCGGGGATCTCGGCGCGCTCATCCTCGCTCATTTCGGTGACGACGACGACCTCGTCCGGCCGGATCTCGGCGAAGCCGCCCGTGACGGCGAACCGCTCCTCGTCGCCGTTCGCCCGGTACGACAGCACGCCCCGGCCGAGGGACGCGTACAGGGGCCGGTGGCCCGGCAGGACCCCGATCTCCCCTTCCAGGGTCGGCAGGGAGACCGAGTCCGCGTCGGCCTCGGCGAGCAGCTTCCGCGGCGTGATGACCTTGAGACGGATCGTCATGAGGACCGCATCTCCTCGGTCCGCTCGATGACGTCCTCGATGGTCCCGGCCATGTAGAACGCCTGCTCGGGCTTGTCGTCGTGGACGCCCTCGCAGATCTCCCGGAAGCCGCGGACCGTCTCTTCGATCGTCACGTATTTCCCCGGCCGGCCCGTGAACTCCGTCAGCCACGTGGAACGGCTGGGACATGAACCGCTGGATCTTCCGGGCCCGGGCGACGACGAGCTTGTCGTCCTCGGAGAGCTCCTCGATGCCCATGATGGCGATGATGTCCTGGAGGTCCTTGTACCTCTGGAGGATCTCCTTGACCCTGCGGGCGACCCGGTAGTGCTCCTCGCCGATGATCCTCGGGTCGAGGATCCGGGAGAAGGAAGCCAGGGGGTCGACGGCCGGGTAGATGCCCATGGCCGTCAGGCCGCGGTCGAGGTTGGTCGTGGCGTCGAGGTGGGAGAACGTCGTCGCCGGGGCGGGGTCGGTGAAGTCGTCGGCCGGGACGTAGATGGCCTGGACCGAGGTGATGGACCCTTTCTTGGTCGACGTGATCCGCTCCTCGAGCTCTCCCAGCTCGGTGGCCAGGTTCGGCTGATAGCCGACGGCCGAGGGCATCCGGCCGAGCAGGGCCGAGACCTCGGAGCCCGCCTGGACGAAGCGGAAGATGTTGTCGATGAACAGGAGGATGTCCTGGCCGAGCTCGTCGCGGAAGTACTCGGCCATCGATAGGGCGGTCAGGCCGACCCGCAGCCGGGCGCCGGGCGGCTCGGTCATCTGGCCGTAGACGAGGGTGGTCTTGTCGATGACCCCCGTGCCCTTCATCTCGAGCCAGAGGTCGTTGCCCTCGCGCGTCCGCTCGCCGACCCCGGCGAAGACGGAGACGCCGCCGTGCTTCAGGGCCACGTTGTGGATGAGCTCCTGGATGATGATGGTCTTCCCGACGCCGGCCCCGCCGAACAGGCCGATCTTCCCGCCCTTGAGGAAGGGCTGGATGAGGTCGATGACCTTGATCCCGGTCTCGAAGATCTCGAGCCGGGTGCTCTGGTCCTCGAGCGGCGGCGGGACGCGGTGGATGGGATACTTCTTGTCCGTCACGACGGGGCCCAGCTTGTCGATCGGCTCGCCGATGACGTTCAGGATGCGGCCCAGGGTCCCTTCTCCCACCGGGACCTCGATCGGGACCCCGAGGCTCACGGCCTTCATCCCCCGGGACAGGCCGTCGGTCGGATGCATGGAGACGCAGCGGACCTTGTCCTCGCCGATGTGCTGTTCGACCTCGACGACGATGTCGATCGGCGTCGGGGTGTCGAACCCCTCGCTCGTGATCCGGATGGCCGTGTGGATCGTCGGCAGCTCGCATTCCTTGAACAGTACGTCGACGACGGGTCCGATGATCTGGACGACCTTGCCGATCGTTCCCTTTTGTTTCCTCCATGTCATTCTCCGATCATTTGGGCTATTTGGCCAGGGCGTCGACCGCGGTCATGATCTCCAGGAGCTCCTTGGTGATCGCCGCCTGCCGGATCTTGTTCAGGACGAGGACGAGGTCCGAGATGAGGTCCTCGGCGTTCTTGGTCGCGTTGTCCATGGCCATCATCCGGGCCGCCTGCTCGGCCGCCTGGGACTCGCCGAGGGCGTGGAGGACCTGGCTCTCCACATATAGGGGCAGGACCGCCGCGACGAGCGCGGCGGCCTCGGGCTCCCAGTCCGGGGCGGCCGCCGGGACCCCGCCGCCGGCCGGCGGCACGGACACCGGCAGCAGCCGATCGACGACGATGCGGGGGGCGACGATGGACTTGAACTCGTTATAGACGATGTAGACGCGCGTCGGTCCGGTGGAGGGCGTAGAGCCTCATCAGGAAGCCCGCGAGCTCCCGGACTTCGTCCCGTCCGAGCTTGTCCGTCCGCTCGGGATAGGCGCGGTCGACGCGGAAGCGGGCCTTCCGGAACGCGTTGACCGCCTTCTTGCCCACGAGGACGAGCCCGAGCTCCGCCGTCCCGGACTTCTCCCGGACGAAGGACTGGGCTTCCGCCAGGAGATTGGCGTTGAAGGCCCCGGCCAGGCCCTTGTCCGAAGTCACGATCATGACCTCGATCTTCATCTCCTTCCGCGCGGCGAGCAGAGGATGGCCTTCCGCCGCCCCCAGGGCGGCGACCCGGGCGGCGATCTCGGGAAAGACGTGCCAGTACGGCCTCGATTCGAGGACGCGTCTCTGGGCCTTCTTGTACTTGGCCATGGAGACGGTCTTCATCGCCTGGGTGATCTGCTGGCTGTTCCGGACGCTCCGGATGCGCCGGCGGAGGTCGATGAGAGTGGGCATGCTATTTCGCTTCCGCCTTGAACCGGGCGTTGAACTCGGTGAGGGCCGTTCCGATATCCTCGTCGAGGGACGCGTCGATCTGCTTCTTCGCAGCGATCCGGGTCAGCAGGTCCGGCCGTTCCGCCTCGACGAACGCAAAGAGCTTCTTTTCGTACTCCCGGATCCTGTCGAGACCGAACTCGTCGAGGAACCCCCGGTTGCCGGCGTAGATGATGAGGACCTGCTTTTCCACCGGAAGCGGGACGTACTGGTCCTGCTTGAGGATCTCGGTCAGGCGCACGCCCCGGTCGAGCTGGGCCTGGCTCGTCTTGTCGAGCTCCGTCCCGAACTGGGCGAACGTCTGGAGCTCGCGGTACTGGGTCAGGTCGAGCCGGAGCTTGCCGGCGACCTGCTTCATGGCCTTGATCTGGGCGTTCCCGCCGACGCGGGAGACCGAGATGCCGACGTCGATGGCCGGCCGGATCCCCGAATTGAACAGCTCCGGCACGAGGTAGATCTGGCCGTCGGTGATGGAGATGACGTTGGTCGGGATGTATCCCGAGACGTCGCCGGCCTGCGTCTCGATGATCGGCAGGGCCGTCAGGGAGCCTCCGCCCAGCTCGTCGTTGAGCTTGGCCGCCCGCTCGAGGAGACGGGAGTGGAGATAGAAGACGTCGCCCGGGTAGGCTTCGCGGCCCGGCGGGCGCCTCAGAAGGAGCGAGATCTCGCGGTACGCCGCGGCGTGCTTCGAGAGATCGTCGTAGATGATCAGGGCGTGGCCGCCGTTGTCGCGGAAATACTCGCCGATGGCACAGCCCGAATAGGGGGCCAGGTACTGGAGGGGCGACGGGTCGCTGGCCGATGCCGAGACGACGATGGTGTAGTCCATGGCCCCGTGGTCTTCGAGGCTCTTGATGATCTGGGCGACCGTCGAGTTCTTCTGACCGATGGCGACATAGACGCAGATGACGCCCGAGCCCTTCTGGTTGAGGATGGTGTCGGTGGCGATGACGGTCTTGCCGGTCTGGCGGTCGCCGATGATGAGCTCGCGCTGGCCGCGCCCGATGGGGATGATGGCGTCGATGGCCTTGATGCCCGTCTGGAGAGGCTCCCGGACCGGCTGTCGGTCCACGACGCCGGGGGCGAGCCGCTCGATGGCCATGAAGACGTCGGCCCGGATGGGGCCCTTGCCGTCCAGGGGTTTCCCAAGGGGATCGACGACGCGGCCGACGAGCGACGGCCCGGCGGGGACCTGCATGATCTTATGGGTCCTCTTGACCATGTCTCCTTCCCGGATCGAGGGAGCTCTCCGCGAGAAGGACGGCCCCGACGCTCTCCTCCTCCAGGTTCAGGGCGATCCCGAAGACCCCCTCGGGGAATTCGAGCAGTTCGTTGTACATCGCATGGTCCAGCCCGTGGACCCGGGCGATCCCGTCACCGACGGAGGTCACCGTTCCGACCTCCCGAATGTCGACGTCGCTCTCGTAGCCCTCGATCTGGCGCTGGATGATCTTCGTGATCTCGTCGGCTTTGATGTCCATGATCGTCACTGCCCTTCCGTGATGATTTCCTTGAGCCTCTGGAGATCGCCCTCGACCGAGACGTCGGTGACGACGTTCCCCTTCCGGAGGGCCAGGCCCCCGATGATCCCCGGATCGATCCGGTAGCCCAGGCTTACCGGGCTCCCCTCCAGGCGCTCGAGCGTCGCTTCCAGGCGGGCCTTCTGGTCGTCCGTCAGGGGGACGACCGAGGCGACCTCGATGGTCGCGATCCCGCGCCGTTCGTTCCAGGCTTCGGGAGCGGCGGCGACGATCTCCGGCAGGAGCTTCAGTCGTCCGTGCTCCACGAGAAGCAGGATGAGGCGGAGGGTCTTGATCCCGGCGCCCGACTTCTCGAGGACCTCGCGGACGATCCCGGCCCTTTTACGGGCGTTCAGGAACGGATTCGCCAAGGCCCGACGGAGGTCGTCCCGGCCTGCGACCAGGGCCGCGAATCCCCGGATATCCCCAAGGACACTGCGGAACTCGGCCTCGTCCGCAAGGGCCCCGACGAGTCCCCGGGTATACTTCCTAACCAGCGTGGGGTCTTTCATTAAGCTTGGAAAGCCTCTCGATGGATCTGTCGACGAGCCCGGCCTGGTCCCCCGGGTCGAGCGCCCCGCGGATCTTTTCCCGGGCGATCGAGGTCGCGGTCTCGGCCACGTACGCCTTGAGCTCCCGGACGGCGGCCCGGGTCTGAAGCTCGATCTCCCGGGCGGTGAATTCCCGGAGCCGGGCGCCTTCCTCTTCGGCCGCCCGGGCGATCCGGTCCTTTTCGAGCCGGCCGCGAGACGCGGCGTCGGCCTTCATCCGCTCGATCTCGGCAGCCATGCCGTCCAGCCTCCCGCGGGCCGCATCGCGCTTTCCCTCGGCCTCGGCGCGGGAGGCCGCGGCCTCATCCAGGGAACGCCGGGCATCCGAGGAGGCCTTTTCGAGAAGGGCGCGGACCGGCTTGTACAGGAGATAGCCCAGCCCGCCGAAGAGGATCAGGAAATTGACCGCCTTCGCCGGGAGGTCCGAGGACGCCGCCGCGTGTCCCTCCTCCGCCGGGCTCGCTCCCGAGAACAGGAGCGCAAAGAGGAGGAGTGTCGCCAACCCGGTCCTGTCGAGCTTCAATGCGCTACCTTCTTTTCGATACTTTCGGCCAGGCGGGCGGTTTCGCCTTCCAGCTGGTCCTTGAGCCGCCGGACCTGGTCTTCGAGCTCGGCCTTGGCCTTATCGATCCGGGCCCGCGCGTCCGCCTGGACGTCGGCGAGAAGCTTGGCCTTCTCCCCGAGGGCCTTGGCTTCGAGCTCCTCCCGGAGCCGCTCGGAGGAGGCCCTGGCTTCCCTGAGCTCGTCCTCGATCCGGCGGAGGTCCCGCTCACCGGCTTCCAGAGCCGCGCGGGCCGCCTCGCGATCCCCCGACTCGCGGTCGCGCCGCTTCTCCAGGATCCGGCCCACGGGCTTGAAGAACACCCGGGTCAGGACAAGGACAAGGATCCAGACGAGGAGGAAGATGACGATGAATGTAAGATCGATGGCCAGCATGTCATTTTCCTGCCCGGAAGCGAAAAAAATGTAGCATTTCCAGGCCGAAAAAGCAACCCGGCGGCCTAGGATCTCCGGGAGATCCGCTTCTTGATCTCCCCGACCAGGAACAGCGAACCCGCCGCCAGGACGGGGATCCTCGTCCCGGCCAGGCTCTCGGCCAGCTTCAGGGCCCTCCCGATATCGGGCTCGATCAGGATATTGTCGCGGCGCCCTTTCCAGAGCCGGAGGACCTCCTCCGGTTCCGCCGCCCGGGCCATCGGGACCCTTGTCAGGACGACCGTTCGGGCGAGGGGAAACAGGGACCCGGCGATCGCCCCGATGTCCTTGTCCTTCATGGCGTCGAAGATCAGGATGACCGGCTTCCGGACGACTTCGCGGACGTAGGCAGCCAGGGAGGAGGCTCCTTCGGGATTGTGGGCCCCGTCCACGATGACCGGCGGCTTCGAGCCGAGAGTCTCCAACCGGCCTTCCCAGCGCGTGCGGCCGATCGCTCCGACGATCTTCCTCCGGTCGAGCGGCTTCCAGATCCGGGAAAGGACCTCGGCGGCCCGGATGGCCACCGCCGCGTTCTCCCCCTGGTGAAAACCGGGAAGCGACGGCCTGAATTCGTATCGGGCCTCTCCCGTATCGTAGGCGAACCTGAGGCCCCCCCTCGTCGTCGAGACGGCGAGGGCCGTCCCCGGCCCGAAGACATCGACGACGGGAGCCCGGAGCTCACGGGCCCGGCGACGGACGACCCTCAGGGCCGCGCCCCGGCGGACGCCGCAAACGACCGGGATCCCCGGCTTGATGATGCCCGCCTTTTCGAAAGCGATCTCTTCGAGGGTGTCCCCCAGGTATTTTTGATGGTCCATGGAGACGGTCGTGATGACGGACAGGAGGGGCGTGACCGCGTTGGTGGCGTCGAACCGGCCGCCCATGCCGATCTCGAGGACCGCGAGGTCGACGGCTTCCCGGGCGAAATGAGCGAGGGCCGTCGCCGTGAGGACCTCGAAAAACGTCGGCGGGTGCGGCAGGCCGCCGGAAGCGACGAGCGCGTCGGCCCGTTCGCGGACGATCGTGAGGGCGCGCGCGAAGGCCCTCGCGGGGATGAGCTCGTCGCCGATCCGGATGCGCTCTTCGACGCGCACAAGGTGGGGCGAGGTATATAGGCCGGTCCGGAAGCCGTGCTCGGTCAGGATGCGGGCGAGCATGGCGGCGACCGATCCCTTGCCGTTCGTCCCGGCGATGAGAACGGATGGGAATCGCCTGTCGGGATTACCCAGGGAAGCCAGGAGCGCCCGGATGTTGTCGAGGCCGAGCTTGATCCCGAACCGCTCGAGGGACTTAGATACGCGAGGCACTGCCCATGGGTCATTGGGCCCTGTTCAGGAAGAGACGGAGCGCCCGGATGAGGTAATCCCTCAGCTTCTGGCGGTCGACGACGTCATCGACCATGCCGTGGGCCAGGAGGAATTCCGATCTCTGGAACCCCTTGGGCAGCTTTTCCTTGATGGTCTGTTCGATGACCTCGGGCCCGCGAAGCCGATCAGGGCCTGGGGCTCGGCGATGTTGATGTCGCCGAGCATGGCGAAGCTCGCCGTCGTCCCGCCGGTCGTCGGGTCGGCCAGGACGGAGATGAAGGGGACCTTGGCCTCGCCCATCCGGGCGATCGCGGCGCTCGTCTTCATCATCTGCATCAGGGACATCATGCCTTCCTGCATCCGCATGCCGCCGGAACAGGAGACGATGATGAGCGGTCGCCGTCTCCTCGATGGCCCTTTCGCAGGCGCGGGCGATCTTCTCGCCGACGACCGAGGCCACGCTTCCGCCCATGAAGGCGAACTCCATGGCCAGGATGTAGACGGGGATGCCGCCCATCGTTCCCCGGGCCGTTTGGATGGCCTCGGAAAGGCCCGTGCGGGCCTGGCTGTCCGCGAGCCGCCGGGCATATTTCTGGGTGTCCACGAAGCCCAGGAAATCGACCGGGAAGATGTTCTCGTCGAGCGATCTCGAAGCGGCCGTCGTCGAACAGCATCCCGAGCCGCTCGGTGGAGGAGATCCGGAAGTGAAAATTGCAGGCGGGGCAGACGGAGGAATTGTCGAGGATGTCCTGCTTATAGAGGATGCGCTGGCAGCTGTTGCATCGGGTCCAGAGGCTGTCGTTCATCTTCCCTCTCTCGGCGGGCTCAGGCGGACGCGTCCTTTTCCCGAACCGTCTTGTCCTTGGACCGAGCGGGCTTGGCCTTGATCTTCTGGGATAGGCCCTCGATGACGGAATCCGGGTCGGGGAGTTCCTCCTCGATGTCCTCCTCGTCGTGGAGGAGCTGGATGACGGAGGCGACGAACTTCTCCGGGTCGACGGGCTTCTCGAAATAGTCGGCGGCGCCGAAGGAGGAAAGGGCCTCGTGTTTGTACTGCGGGCCCCTGTACAGGCCGGTGACGATGATCACCGGGACCCGCCCCCCGGACTCCTGGGCGATCTTCTTGGTCAGGTCGAATCCGTGGATCTTGGGGAGGATGGCTTCCAGGATGACGAGGTCCGGCTTCTCCGACTTGAACTTGTCGTAGGCCGCCTGGCCGTCGGCGGCCGTGATGATCTGGACCTTGCGTGTTTTCAGGAGCTTGACCATCGCCTCGAGGCTCTGGCTGTCATAGTCGACGATCAGGATCTTCTTTCCGGTCATGTCGCACCGCGTCCGATTGTATTTAAATCGGATGCCGATGTCAACGAATCCCCGGCGCGCCGTTTTTGCATGGACGCGGGCCGGACTTTGTGTTATATTTTCTAAGATGAACAAAACAGGACGGATAGAGATTTCCCTGGTCATCCCCGTCTTCAACGAGGACGAGAGCCTCCCCGAGCTTTACGACGAGCTCGGCCGGGTCTGTCCCGGCCTGGGGAAGCCCTACGAGATCATCTTCATCGACGACGGCAGCACCGACGGCTCGTTCGAGATCCTGACGCGCCTCCAGGCGGGAGACCCGCGGGTCCGGATCATCCGCTTCCGGAGGAATTTCGGCCAGACGGCCGCCCTGGCCGCCGGATTCGACCACGCCCGGGGGGACGTCATCGTCACCCTGGACGCCGACCTCCAGAACGACCCGGCGGACATCGCCGCCCTGCTCGGGAAGATCGACGACGGGTACGACATCGTTAGCGGCTGGCGGAAGGACCGGAAGGACCGGTTCCTCTCCCGCCGGCTCCCTTCGATCATGGCCAACTGGCTCATCTCCCGGATCACGGGGGTCAAGCTCCACGATTACGGCTGTACGCTCAAGGCCTTCCGCAGGGAGGTCATCAAGAACATCAATCTCTACGGCGAGCTCCACCGGTTCATCCCGGCCATCGCCAGCACGATGGGCGTCTCCATCGCCGAGGTCGAGGTCCATCACCGGCCCCGCCTGAAGGGCAAGTCCAAGTACAATATCCTGAGGACGCCCAAGGTCCTCCTCGACCTCCTGACGGTCAAGTTCCTCCTGAGCTATTCGACCCGGCCCCTGCAGATCTTCGGCCTGTTCGGCATGGCCGGCGGCCTGGCCGGCGGCCTCATCGGGCTGTGGCTGTCGTACGAACGGCTCGTCCTGAAGCACAGCATCGCCAACCGGCCCCTGCTCCTTCTGGCCGTCCTGCTCATCGTCATCGGCATCCAGTTCATCACCCTCGGCCTCCTGGCCGAGATCATGGTCCGCGCCTACCACGAGTCCTCCGCCAAGAAGATCTATCTACATCAAGGAAACCATCGACTCCGACCGGCCATGAAGATCCTCATGCTCGCCCCCGAGCCCTTCTTCCAGCCTCGGGGGACCCCCATCAGCGTTTACTTCCGGACGCACGGCTCTCACCGCCCTCGGCCACGAGGTCGACCTCGTCACCTACCCGCTGGGCGAGGACGTCCGGATGGAGAACCTGAGGATCTTCCGCCTCCCGAACTTCCTCCGCCTCAGGAAGATCAAGATCGGCCCCTCGCCGGCCAAGGTCCCGCTCGACGCAGCGCTCACCCTGAAGGCGCTGGGCCGCGCTCCTCCGCACCCGCTACGACCTCATCTTCTCCCACGAGGAAGCCGCCCTCCCCGGGGTCCTCCTGAGCAAGCTCGCCCGCGTCCCCCACCTCTACGACATGCATTCGAGCCTGCCCCAGCAGCTCGAGAATTTCGAATTCTCGCGGTCGCGCCTTCCTCAAGCGGCTCTTCGCCCGGATGGAACGATTCATCCTCAGGAATTCGCACGCGGTCATCGTGATCTGCCCCGACCTCATGGACAGGGTCCGGGCCGAGGGGTTCGGCGACAAGGCCGTCCTCATCGAGAACGTCCTCGATTTCCCCGCCCCGGAAACCGGCCCGGGGGAGATCGAGCGCCTGAGGCTCGGAGCTCGCCCCCGGCGGCGAGAAGATCATCCTCTACGCCGGGAATTTCGGGCCCTATCAGGGCGTCTCGCTCCTCGTCGAAGCCGCCGCCCTTATGCGCGAGAAGGCCGTCCTCGTCCTCCTCGGCGGAAGCCCGGGCGAACGGGCCGGGATCGAAGCAAGGCCGCCGGGCTCGGGACTCGCGGGCAAGATCGTCGTCCTGGACAGGGTCGCTCCTGCCCGGGTCCCGCTTTACGTCCAGGCCGCCGACGTCCTCGTCTCGCCCCGGATGTCCGGGACGAACACGCCGCTCAAGATCTATTCGTTCCTGAAGTCGGGAAAGCCGCTCGTCGCGACGCGCCTCTATACGCATACCCAGGTCCTCGACGACGCCATCTCCGTCCTGGTCGAGCCGACGCCGGAGGCCATGGCCGCCGGCCTGGACTTCGCTCTCAACGGACCCGGAAGCCAAAAGGCGGGCCGCGGCCGCCGCGGCGCTCGCGGCGCGGGAATATACCTTCGCGGCATACCGGGACAGGATCGTGCCGCTGTCTCGAGATGGCCATGAAGAACTACGGACGATAGGAGCCTTCGGATGCAGGCGTTCGTTACGGGAGCGTCCGGATTCATCGGAACCCACCTGGTCCGCCGCCTGGTCGGCGGGCGGCTGGACGGTTCGCGCCCTCGACCTCGCGGCCCCGCTCTCCCCGGCGCCCGGCATCGAGATCGTCCGCGGCGACATCCGGGACCCCGGCCCCTGGAAAAAAGCCCTCGCCGGGACGGACGTCCTCTTCCATCTGGCCGCCGCTCTCGGCGCCTCCGGCCTCTCCGGGGAAGGATTCCTGCGAGATCAACGCCAGAGGAACGGAAGCCGTTCTCGGGGCGGCCCGGGAAGCCGGAGTCGGGAAGATCGGTCCACGTCAGCTCGGTCGGCGTCGTCGGCGCGGTCAAGCCCGGCGCGATCGCGGACGAGGACGCGCCCCCGAACCCGCGGAACGCTTACGACCGGAGCAAGCTCGAAGGGGAGCGGATCGCACTGGATCTCGCGCGAGGCGGGGCGGAGGTCGTCGTCGTCCGGCCCGGCTGGGCTTACGGGCCCGGCGACCGGCGGACGTTCAAGGTCATCAAAGCCATCCACGACCGCCGATTCGCGCTGGTCGCGCCCGACCGGGGGCGACAGACCCCGATCTTCATCGACGACCTGGTCGATGGCCTCCTGCTCACGGCCGAGAAGGGACGGCGCGGGGAGATCTATCATCTGACGGGAGACGAGGTCCTCACGGTCCGCCGCATGGCCGCCCTCATCGCGGAGGCCTGCGGCGTTCCGGCGCCGCGCCTGCGCATCCCCGTGCTCCCGGCAAGAATGGGGGCCTGGGCGCTCGAAAAGGCCTTCGCGCCTCTCGGCAAGGAAGCCCCGCTCAACCGGTCGAGGCTGGCTTTCTTCCTTGATCCCAAGGCCCTCTCGAACGCGAAGGCCCGGCGCGAGCTCGGCTTCAGGCCCAAGGTCGATTTCCGGACGGGAGCGGCCCGGGCGGTCGCCTGGTACCGGGAACAGGGCTGGCTATAGACAGGCCCGGGGCTTTTCAGGCTCCGGGGCCGCGCCGGTCGAAGATCTTGAGCTGGCGGACGCCGCGGGCGAACGAAAATTCCGGGACGGAACCCGTGACGACCGACCCGGCGCCGACGACGGACGCTCCCGCCGATGGAGACGCCGTCGAGGACGAGGACTCCGGCCCCGAGCCAGACGTCGTCGCCGATCCGGATCCCGCCCTTCGCGAGCGAAGGCTGGAACATGACGGGCGTCGCAAGGTCCGCGAAGCTGTGGTTGCCGCCGGCCACGAGGTAGCAGTTCCCGGCCAGGAAGCAGTACTTCCCGAGCCGCACTTCGGTCTCCGAGAGGATCGTGCAGTTGGCGGAGATGTTGCAGGTGTCGCCCAGGAAAATGGACCCTTCCTTGCAGCTCAGGATGGCGTTCCGTCCGATGTAGGCGTTCTCCCCGATGACGATGCCCTCGTTCGCCGCGCCCTTGGCGTCGAGGACCGCGTCGTCGTCGATGAACGACTCCGCGCCGACGCTGATCTTGTGGGGATGGCGGATGGTGATCCCCCGGCCGAAGACGCAGCCCCTTCCGACCGACTTGAAGAGCCGGGGGTAGAAGACTTTCCTGAGGAAGTAGCCGAGGGCGCCCGGGGCGCCGGAGACGCAGGACACGATGAATTCATACTTGAGGAGGTTCCACAGCCCCTTCCGTCCCGGGAAGATCTCCGAGTACTTGGCGGCCATGGACCTGTCGCCGGCCATGAGCTCTTTGTGGATGCTGGCGCGGAATTCTTCGTTCAAGCTCCACCTCTGTCCTTGATCCCGCGTCATTATAACACGGGGCCGCGCCGATTGTCTTGGCGGGGGAAATATGGCATAAATAGGGGCGGAAACGCCGCCATGACGAGCCCCTTCAACGACGACTGCGCTCACTTCCGCGGGGACAAGCCCTGCCGGCTCAAGCGTCTCTGCGGGGATTGTCCCGAATACGATCCTCTCGGCGCGAGGACGAAGGTCCTCGTCATCAAGTGCCGGGCCCAGGGCGACGTCCTGAGGACGACCGCCCTCCTGCCGGCCATCGAACGGAAATACCCTCGGAGCCGCATCACCTGGCTCGTGGACGGAGAGAGCGTCGATCTCCTGGCGGGCAATCCGTTCGTGGCGAGCGTCCTCCCCTTCGGGCTCGAGTCCGCGCTGTCGCTCGAAGTCCGCGAATTCGACGTCCTCATCTGCCTCGACAAGGAGCCGGGAATGACGGCCCTCGCGACGAAGGTCCGGGCCGCGAGGAAGTTCGGCTTCGGGATGAACGCCCACGGCGCCACGACGGTCTTCAACGACGCCGCGTCCTATGCCCTGCGGCTGGGGATCGACGACGACCTCAAGTACCGGACGAACACGAAGACCTATCAGCAGATCGCCGCCGAGGCGGCCGAGCTCGATTACGCCCGGGACGAATACGTCTTCGGGCTCGGGGACGAAGCGAAGCGAAAGGCCCGGGAGTTCATGAAGGCGCACGGCGTCGACGCCTTCCGGCCGGCCGTCGGGCTCAACACGGGTGCGGGGACGAAGTTCGAGACCAAGCAGTGGCCGGTCGAACACTATCGGGAGCTCATCCGCGGCCTCGCCGGCGGGCTCGGCGCGAACGTCTTTCTTCTCGGCGGGCCGAGGGAAGAAGCGCTCAACAAGGCCATCGCCGCGGGAGCTCCGCCCCGGGTCTACAACACGGGAAACGACCACTCGCTCCCCGAATTCGCCGGCTTCCTCTCCTTGATGAGACGTCGTCGTCACCTCGGATACCCTCGGCATGCATCTGGCCATCGCCCTGAAAAAGAAGATCGTCGCCCTGTTCGGCCCGACCTGCCCGCAGGAGATAGACCTCTACGACCGCGGCGTGAAGCTCTTCACGTCCGCTCCCTGCGCGCCCTGCTACAAACAGACCTGCCCGGACGCCGTCTGCATGAAGGGGATCCGGCCGGGACGGGTCCTCGAAGAGGTCGGGCACCTCATCGCCTGAGCGCCATGGCCGACGAACGCCGCCGCATCGTCGTGATGATCCCGACCTATAACGAGGCGGAGAACATCGCCGAGCTCGTCCGGGCGATCCTCGCCCTCCCGCTCGACGCCGACCTCGACGTTCTCGTGGTCGACGACGATTCCCCCGACGGGACCGGGCGCATCGCGGAGGCGATGGGCCGGGAGGACGGACGCGTCCGCGCCCTCATCCGGACGAAGCGGCGGGGCCGGGGAGCCGCCGGCCTCGACGGCTTCAAGGCCGCCCTGGCCCTCGGGCCGGACCTCGTCGTCGAGATGGACGGGGACCTCTCCCACGATCCCCGCTACATCCCGGACCTCGTTGCGGCGATGGACCGGTACGATGTCGTCCTGGGCTCGCGGTTCGTCCCGGGCGGGCGGGACGCGGACCGGAGCCTCGTCCGCCGGTTCATCACGCTCCTCGTCCGCCTTTTCATCCGCAGGAGATTCCGCTTCCCGGTGAAGGACGTCTCTTCGGGCTTCCGATGCTTCCGCAGGGAGGTCCTCGAGGCCGTCGACCTCGACGACTGCATCTCCGTCGGCCCGTCCGTCGTCCTCGAAGTCCTGGACAAGGCGTTCCTGCGGGGGTACAGGATCGGCGAGGTCCCCATCGTCTTCGTCGACAGGAAAAAGGGGACAGACCAAGCTGGATCTCCTCACGCTGGTCGAGACCCTGGTCACGGCGCTGAGGATCGAGCGCCGTTACAGACCGGCGCCCTGAAGGGGTATCGCCGCGATGCAGAGAACGAGACGCCACGCCCTGGGCCAGCATTTCCTCGTCAACCGTTCCGTCCTCGACAAGATCGTCCGGACGATCGGCCCGGAAGCGTCCGACGTCGTCGTCGAGATCGGCCCGGGCAAGGGCGCCCTGACCTTCCTCCTCGCCGGGCGGGCGGGCCGCGTCATCGCCGTCGAGAAGGACGCGGCATTCATCCCCCTCCTCCGGGAAAAGGCGGGCCCCAACCTGACCATCGTCGAGGCCGACGTCCTCGAGACGGACTTCGCGGCCCTTCTCGAGGGCGCGGGCGGGACGGCGGGGCAGGCGAAGCTCGTCGGGAACCTCCCCTATTCGGTCTCCTCGCCCATCCTGTTCAAGGCCCTCGACGCCCACGCCCTGTTCGCGAAATGCGTCTTCCTCGTCCAGAAAGAGGTCGCCGAAAGGGTCTGCGGCCGGCCGGGCACGAAGAACCATTCGCCCGTATCCATCCTGATCCAGGACCATTTCGAAGCGCGCGTCGAATTCCGGGTCTCGCCCGGGTCTTTCTCCCCTCCGCCCAAGGTCGACTCGGCCCTGCTCTCGCTCACCCGCAGGGCCGCGCCGCTTTTCCCGGTCGCGGACGAGGCGGCGTTCCGGGCGTTCCTCCGGGCGGCTTTCGCCCACCGGCGGAAGCTCCTGGTCCGAGAACCTTGAAATGAGCGGCGTCCCGCGCGACCGGATCGAAGCGGCCTATGCGGTCCTCGGCCTCGCCCGGAACGCCCGGGCCGAGGAGCTCCCCGCCGACCGCCTATTCGCCCTCCATAAAGAGCTCCGGCGCTGACGCCCGGGTTCCTTTTCGTGTAGAATACGTGAGGACGATCGACCGATGACCAAGCGCGAATACTACCGGAGGCTGTGGGCCATCTTCCGGTCCTACAGGAAAAGGGAGACCGTCCTCCCCTACCTCCCGATCCGCCTCTGGATCGAGCCGACGAGCTTCTGCAACCTCAAGTGCGTCATGTGCCCGAACAAGGACCTCGACCGGAGGGACAAGGGCTACATGCCGCTCGAACTCTTCCGGAAGATCGTCGACGAGGCCGCCGGCTTCATCCACGAGGCCAACCTCATCCATCGCGGCGAATCCCTCCTCCACCCGGATTTCTTCGAGATGGTCCGCTATGCCGGACGCGGCGGGGATCGTGACCAAGCTCCACACGAACGCCACCCTGCTCGACGAGGACAAGGCCCGGCGGCTCATCGAATCCGGGCTCCGACCAGCTGACGTTCTCCTTCGACGGCTACGACAAGGCCACCTACGAGAGCATCCGGGTCAACGGCACGTTCGAAAAGACCATCGAGCAACATCCGCGGCTTCCACAGGGTGAGGAAGGAGCTCGGGGCGAAGAGGCCGCGGACGATCCTGGAGCTCATCGATTTCCCCGAGATCTACCGGAACGTCGGCCGAAAGGAAAAGCGGGCGTTCCTCGACAAGGTTCAAGGAGCTTCCCTCTGGACAGGATCCGGATCAAGGACATGCACAACTGGGCGGGCGATATCGGCGTGCCGGGCAAGGGACGGAAGTATTCGCCGTGCACGTTCCTCTGGGCTTCGCTCATCGTCTTCTGGGACGGCACGGTCCTCCCCTGCACCCAGGATTTCTTCGGCGACCTCGCGGTCGGCGACGCCGGGAAAACGTCCCTGGCCGACATCTGGAACGGCGAGCGCATGGTCGAGCTCCGGAAAAAGGCCGCCGCGGGGGACATCAAGGACCTCACGCCGTGCTCCGCCTGCGACAGGCCCTGGCGGGACACGTTCCTCGGGGTGCCCAGGGAATATATCTGGAAGCTCCTCCTGCGCCGGATGCCCTGAAGGGCTCCCGCTAAATTGACACCCCTTTCGCGGCCATGGTATATTCGGGCCGAAAAATGAAGGTTTCGAGCCTCGTCTCGGCGTTCCTGATCCTCTCGTCGGGTTTTATGCCGGCGTTCCCGGGCGACCGGGCATGGTTCTCCGTAAGCCACCCGACATCGTCGTTCCCCCGCCTCGAGGAAGACCGCGCGGGGGCCTTGCGCGCCCTTTGGCTCGAGAACGGAGAGGCGGGCAGCTCCATCGTCCTCGGACGCGTCGTCGGAGACTCCTTCGAGAAGGAAGGCGTCATCGCCGCGGCCGCGGGGACCGTGCTGTCCCCGGACTTCGATTTCGATCCCCTGAACCGGCCCTGGATCGCCTGGATCGACCTTGATGAAGCGGGGCCCCGGGTCTTCGTCCGGGAGCCCGACGCGAACCGGACCTGGCGGGTCAGCCCGCCCTCCCTTGTCTCGGCCTCGCGAGTTAAAGTTCTGGCGGGAGGCCCGTCGGGGACCTGGGTCTTCTGGACCGGGCGCGACTCGGGCCGGGACGAGACGTTCTTCAGCCGCTTCGACGGCGCGGCCTGGTCGCCGGCCGCCCGTCTCCACGGGAAGAATTCATCTCCCCGGATCCTGATGGATGCAGCCCTGGACGAGGCCTCATGTCCCTGGGTTGTCTGGTCCGGCTACGACGGAGAGGATTACGAGGTCTGCGGCTCCGGTGGGAACGGGCCGGATGGTCGGCCGAAGAAACGATCACGGACGACGCCGGCTCCGACGCCTGGCCCGGCGTCGTCTTCCTCCGAGGCTCGTCTCCCCGTCGTCGTCTGGGCCGAACGCTCGCGGACGGACGAGCCTCCCTGCGCGCCCGCGTCTTCGCCGCCGGCGCCTGGGGGCCGATGCGTCGAGCTTCTCGCCTCCGAAGATGAGATCGCCGAGCCCCGCGTGTCGGTTCGCGGCGGCCGGCTGGTCGTCTCCTGGAGGTCCCAAGAGGCCGTCCGCACGATGGCTTTGTCCTATGACGAGCTGACGGCCCGGCCGAGCCCCGCTCCGGAAGCCGGCGATACGGCCCTCGCGGAGGCCGGACTGGACGAGAACGCGTACACGGCGTTCGGCGACGAGAACACGTTCGGCTGGATCGATAACGGCCCCGCGGCCGCACTCGGATACGTCCCAAGGCTCGAAACGCTCCTGACGGAACGGTTCGGCCCGTCGGTCGTCGCCAACGAAGGCGTCCCCGGCGAAACCACGGTCAACGGCCTGGGCCGGATGAGCGATGTCCTCGCGAGGAACGCGGGCCGCTACCTCCTCCTGATGGAGGGGACCAACGACGTCGTCGTGCCGGACCTTTCGCTCGACGCGAGCGCCTTCAACCTCGAACAGATGGTCCTGAAGTGCGTCGGCGCCGGCGTCCTGCCCGTCCTGGCGACCATCATCCCGAGGAACGACGCCTATTGGACCGACGCCTTCTTCCGAAAAAGGATCGACGGCCTGAACAAGGAGCTCGGCCGGATCGCCCTGAACCTGAGGCTCCCCCTCGTCGACATGTTCAACACTTTCCTGGACTACCCCGAGAGCGACGGCGGCTGGCCCTCCCTGCTTTCCGACCCCGCCCACCCGAACGAGCGGGGATACGAGGTCATCGCCGGGGCCTGGGCCGGGGCGATCGGGCGGATCCCCTTCCCCCCTTCGCCGATCGCGGTCCGCCGGTCGACGGAACGGTCCCTCCTCGCCGACCGAAAGGTCAACTACCTGACCTGGGGCCACAGTCCCAAGATCCGAAACCCCTTCCTGTTCCGGAGCTACAGGATCTTCAAGAAGGACCTGGCGGAGCCCCTGGCCGAATACCGGCTGATCGCCGTCCTCCCCTATTCGCCGTTCCACAACCCGCAGAAGTTCAACGACCTCGATATTCTCGAGACGCACCGCTACCGATATGCCGTCTCCCTCGTCGCCGTCGACGGCATCGAGGGCCCCCTGTCCGACCCCGCCGACGAATCCGAACTGTGATATAATCCGGTCCATGAAACGCGCTCCGGCGAAGAGGAACGGTGCCTCGTCGCGCTCGGAAAAACGCAATCCGGGCCTGGCCGCCGAGATCGTCGCCGTCCTCATGATCTTCGTCGGCATCTTCGCCCTCCTCAGCCTGGTGAGCTACGATTCGCGCGACCCGTCCTGGGCCAATTCCCTCGAGGCCGGGCACGGCGTCCACAATTACGCCGGCCGGGTGGGCGCGCTACTTCGCCGAGGCCCTGCTCCAGTTCCTGGGGCTCATGGCCTTTTTCATTCCCTTCGCCCTCGGCTTCGTCGGGATCAAGACCATCCTTCCCGACGGGCGGTCCCGGCTCCTGGTCCGGACCGCCGGGATCGTGATCCTGCTCCTCATCCTCTGCCCCCTGCTCTTCCTCCTCCTCGGGAGCTTCCCGTGGGGGAAGGCCGAGATCCGGGCGGGCGGGATCCTCGGCGACCTCCTGTCCTCCGCGCTCGTCGGCTACCTGAATGCCACCGGCTCGCTCATCCTGCTCCTCGCCGCTCCTCATCCTTTTCCTCCTGTTCTCCACGCGCTGGTCGCTCGCCCGGACGGCCCGGCTTTCCCGGAAGGCGTTCGATTCGGCGTTCCAGGACGTCACGATCAAGGTCACCCGCTACCGGAAGACCAAGGAACGGGAGAAGCGGCGGGAAAAGGTCACGAAGAAGTGGGCGGCCGCGGCCCCCGCGGAAACCCCCGCCGACGAAGGCGTCACGGACAGCAGGGAGGTCAGGCGGCGGGAAAAAGAACGGGAGAAAGAGAAGAAGCGGCAGGAAAAGGAGGCCCGGAAAAAGAAGGGCAAGGCCGCCGCCGCGCCCGCCGGCCCCCGCCCGCCGGAGAACCTGCTCTTCCCCGACCTGGGCAAGAAGGGCGACTACAACTTCCCGCCGTTCAGCCTCCTCGACCCGGGCAAGCCCTCGGAGAAGATCGACAAGAACGAGCTCTTCGAGAAGAAGCGCCGGATCGAGGACAAGCTCAAGGAGTTCAACGTCGCCGGCGAGGTCCGCGAGTACCACCCCGGTCCGGTCATCACGACCTACGAGCTGTTCCCCGACCCCGGCATCAAGGTCTCCCAGGTGGCCAACCTGACCGAGGACCTGTCGCTCGCCCTCGAAGCCGAGTCGGTCCGCATCCAGAGGATCCCGGGCAAATCCTCTCTCGGCGTCGAGATCCCCAACAACAAGCGCGAGGTCATCAAGCTCCGGGACATCATCCAGTCGGAGAAGTTCCTCAATTCGCCATCGAAGCTGACGATCGCCCTGGGCAAGAACGTCCACGGCGAGGTCTACATCACCGACCTGGCCATCATGCCCCATCTCCTGATCGCCGGGGCCACCGGGATCGGGAAAGAGCGTCGCCCTCAACGCCATCATCGCCAGCATCCTCTACAAGGCCACGCCGGACGAGGTCAAGCTCATCCTCATCGATCCCAAGCGGCTCGAGTTCTCGCTCTACGAGGGCATCCCCCACCTTCTTGCGCCGGTCATCAACGATCCGAAGAAGGCGGGCTTCATCCTCTTCGACGCCGTCCGGAAGATGGAGGAGCGGCTGCGGCTCCTCGGCCAGATGAAGGTCCGGGACATCGCCCAGTTCAACAAGACCGTCGAGCAGACGCTCCAGGAAAAGAAGGGGAAGCTGACCGAGGAGGAGAAGCAGATCCTCAAGCCCCTCCCCTACATCGTCATCATCATCGACGAGCTGGCCGAGCTGATGATGGTCAGCGCCCAGGAGGTCGAGAACAGCATCACCCGCCTGGCCCAGCTGGCCCGGGCCGTCGGCATCCACCTCGTCATGGCCACCCAGCGGCCCTCGATCGACGTCATCACCGGGAACGATCAAGAACAATTTCGGCTGCCGCATCGCCTTCCGCGTCCCGTCCAAGATCGATTCCCGGATCATCCTCGACGCGGGGGGGGCCGACAAGCTTCTCGGGCTGGGAGACATGCTCTTCCTGCCGCCGAACTTCCCCCGCCTGATGCGGCTCCACTGCGCCTACATCTCCATCCCCGAGGTCAGGCGGCTCGTCAAGTTCGTCAAGGAGCAGGGCACCCCCGAATACGACGAGCGCATCGTCCAGGCCGTCAAGGGGGACATCGACCAGCTCTGGGACGAGTTCGGGGAGAAGGACGAGCTCTACGACAAGGCCCTCGAGCTCGTGCTCCTCACCGGCCAGGCTTCGGCCTCCTACCTCCAGCGGCGCCTGAAGCTCGGCTACGCCCGGGCGGCCCGGATCATCGACCAGATGGAGAACGAGGGGATCATCGGCCCTTCCGAGGGCAGCAAGGCCCGCGAGATCCTCGTCGACGCCAAAACCTACCTGAAGGATAAGGAGCGTCGCCGGCCCCGGGACGATTGAGCCCCGCCGCACGGGACGGGGACTTAATTGACCGCCGGCAACAGGCACGGCAAGCGCGACCCCGGCCCGGGCCTGACGCCAGACGGCGGCGGGGATGGACAGGAAGACGGCCACGACGGCGCGGATCGAACTGGGTCCCGCTCACCCGAGCGATCTCCCGGAACGCCTCCTCGAAACATCGCCCCCTGCGATAAGGCCGGTCGGAGGTGATCGCATCCAGAGTGTCGGCCAGGGCGAAGAGCCGGGCCGCGAGCGGGATGCTTTGTCCGGCGAGCCCGCGCGGGATAGCCGCGTGCCGTCGAACCGCTCGTGATGGCCGAGGACGATCTCCCCGGCCTCCTCGAGGAAGCCGAGCCCCTCGATCATCCGATACCCGAGGACGGGATGCTCCCTGACGATTTCGCGTTCGACGGCCGTCAGGGGGCCGGGCTTGTTCAGGATGGCGACGGGAACTCCCGCCTTTCCGATGTCGTGGAGGAGAGCGCCGCGCTCCAGGCCGCCGATGGTCTTCCTGTCCCGGAGCCCGAGGGCATCGGCCAGGATAGAGGTATAAGCGGCCACGAACCGGGCATGCCCTTCGGTCTCCTCCCCTCCGGCCGCGGAAGCGAGAAGTCCGACAAGGCTGGAATTGAAGAACGTCCCGTTACCTTGCGGAAGGGACGGGCGGGATATCCCGCGGACCTCGGGAAATCGGCCGCCGGGCACAATGGGGGAAACCGAAGGAGAAATATAATAATAGGTTTGGAGGCCGGTCGCGTCCTCCAGGACGAAGCGTTTTTCTCTATCCATCGTCTTGGTGCTGTTCATCCCGGGATGCCTATCTTTGCAGGCTCAGCAGGCTCCGGCGCTCAGGCAGGGGCTCCAGCGGGCGATCGGGCTGGTCTCGACGAGTTCGAAGCCTTCCTCCCTGAGGCGCGATTCGATGTAGGAGCAGAATTCCTGTTCATCCCTGATCACGAGGCAGCGGCGTTCGCTCTGGCCCCTGGAACGGTTTTCTTCGATCATGGCATGCGTCCTTTCATCGAACAACAGATTAGTCGCCCGGAGAAAGGGAAAATTGACGGAAATCCCGGCTTGTTAACTTTTTTCGCTCCCTTTATAATACGGCCGTGACCGAGAACAAGACCGGGGTCGACCTGGACGAGCTCGTCCTCAAATACAGGCCCGTCGTGTCCTTCCGCGTCCGGAAGGCCCTCGGGGGGGCCACGCCGGACTGGGAGGACGTGGCCGACGAGATCATCACCCAGGTCATCGAGAAGGTCCGCAACGGAGAGTTCCGGGGGGAATCGTCCATCGGGACGTTCATCTATACCATCACGAGCCGCCGGATCGTCGACCATATCCGGGAAAAGACCAAGGTCCTGAGGCACGCCCCCGAGCCGGCCCCGTTCCCCGACCCCGGGGAAATGGTCGAAGCCCAGGAGCGGGCCGCCCGGATCGCCGAGGCCGTCAAGGGGCTCAAGCCGAAGTTCCGGGAGGTCCTTTACCTCTATTATTACAAGGAGTTACCCCGGGAGGAAGTGGCCAAGCGGCTGGGAATCCCGCCCCGGAGGGTCAGCGAACGGGTCAACTACGCCCTGAAGCTCATCAAAAAGGACATGAAAAGATGAGCTTTTTTTCCATTTTCTCCTTTCCCGGACGACTAAAGGGTTGAAATCGCGGAAAGGTGGCAGAAATGAAGAACATGCCGTTACGAAGGCCAAATCGACAAATACCTCCTGGGGAAGCTCGGCGCAACGGAAAGCGCGGAGTTCGAGGAACATTACTTCAATTGCGGACCCTGTTTCGCCAAGCTCGCCGAACGGGATGAGATCGTCGGCGTCCTGAAGCGCGACAGGTCGGTGTTCGTGGCCGAGGAACGGCCGGCCATCGAGGCGAGGAAGGCCGCCTGGTTCGACAGGGCCGCCGCGTTCTTCACCCCCCGGCAGTGGGCCCTTGCCGGAGCGGCCGCCGCCCTGCTCGTCGCCGTTCTCACCGTCACCCCCCTCTTCCGCAACGCCCCTCCCGAGTTCGTGCTGAACGGCGAGGATACGGTCCGCGGCAGCTCCCTGACCCTCATCTCCCCCGTCATCGACATCGGCTCCGTGCCCGCCTATTTCGAATGGAGGTCGCTCGGCGACGGACGTGGAATATCAGGTCTCCATCTACAACGGCAAGCTCCTCTGGAAGACGACGACTCGGGACAGCCGCCTCAGCCTCCCCGACGACGTCAAGGCCCTGATGATCGCCGGCACCAAGTACTCCTGGCAGGTCAAGGCCTTCTCCCCTCAGGGCACGCTCATCGCCGTCTCCAGCCGGGTCCAGTTCACGATCAATCACTGAGACCCAAGACCGCCCCGGGTACTCGACTCTAGTTCATAATCGCCTCACCCTCAAACCGCTTCTTCCGGGATGTCCCTGAGTCCTGAGCAGGCGAGCCCCCGAGGATAGCACTGATGATAACGAACCAGGCCCTTTGTTAAGCTCCCTTTGCCATCACGGCTGGAGATGAACTTTAGAAGGCGGGGCTAATCCTCGATGGCGAGCTCTTCCATATCCTCGATGTAGAGCCGGCCCTTGGTCTGCTCCTCGAAAGCCAGACAGCACATCAGCCGCCCGCAGAGGCCCGAGATCTTCGTCGGGTTGATGACGATCTGCTGTTTGCGGGCCTTCTGGATGGTCACGGGCTCGAACGTCTTCATGAACGTCGCGCAGCAGAGCGTCCGGCCGCACGTCCCCAGGCCGCCGATCATCTTGGCCTCGTCGCGGACGCCGACCTGCCGCATCTCGATCCTCATCCTCAGCTCCTTGGCCAGGTCCTTGACGAGCTGGCGGAAATCGATCCGGCCGTCGGCGGTGTAATAGAAGATCCCCTTCTTCTCGTTGAAGAAGTAGCGCACCGAGACCAGCTTCATCGGCAGGTTCCGGGCCGTGATCCTCTGGAGGCAGAGCTCGAAGGCCCGCTCCTCCCGTTCCTGGAGCCAGGCGAACTTCCGCCGGTCCTCCTCGGTCGCCTTCCGGACGACCTGGACCGCCTGGTGGGCCGCCCGCGGATTGCAGCAGACCGGGCTCACGTCGTCGACGACGACGCCCAGGTCGCCGCCGTGCTCCGATTCCACGATGCAGTAGTCCCCGCGGACCAGGGGCTCGTCGCCCTTCCGGGCGCGGACGACCCGCCCCGTCGATTCGGACAACACGCAGATGATATCAGACATGTGGCGCTTCCCCGAAACTCGAATAGAACGCGGCCGCCAGGAGGTTGAGGTTCATGTTCCTGTCCAGCCCCGCGAGGGCCGCGTCGACGGAGGCCAGGCACGACTGGAGCCGCCGGAGGCTCCCCAGCTCCGCGGCCTCCCGGAGCTCTTCCTCGAGGTCGGGATTGAGCAGGAGCCGGCCGTCCCCGCCCTCCCTGATCAGAATGAGGTCCCGGGCGAAGGAGGCGAAGATCTCCAGCGTCCACTGAAGGTCCTCCCCGCCCATGGCGCGCGTGACGAACGCGAACTCTGCAGGAAGTCCGGTCCCCCCGCCCCCGGCGAGCAGGGCGCGGAACAGCTCCCAGGCTCTCTGCCGGCTCTCGAGGACCTCGTCCCAGTCCTGGTCGAGGGCGGTCTCCATGCTCCCGTTGGCCAGGAGGGCGATGAGATTGGCCCGGTCGGCGGGTTGCCCCCCGGCGACGAGGGCCTTGGCGATCTCCTCCCTGGCGACGAGGGAGAACTCCAGGGTCCGGCACCGGGACCGGATCGTCGGCAGGATGAGGTGCGGCTTCTCGGTGACCAGGATGAGGGTCGAAGCGGACGGCGGCTCCTCGAGGACCTTCAGGATGGAGTTGGACGCGTCATCGCTCATGGCGTCCGCCCCCCGGACGATGAAGACCCGGACCCTGGCGGACATCGGCCTGAGGTAGGCCATCTGCTTGAGCAGGCGGATCTGTTCGATGGCGATCTTCTTCTTGTTCTCTTCGATCGAGATGAACATGACGTCCGGCGCGAGCCCCTGCTTCTCAGGGTCCTTGGCGGCCTCGCCGATCGCCCAACAGGACGCGCAGGCGTCGCAGGCGTCGTCCTCGAGGGTCCGGCAGTTCAGGGCCTTGGCCACGGTCACGGCCGTCGCCGTCTTTCCGACGCCCGCCGGCCCGGAGAACAGGAGCGAATTGGGGAGCCTGTGTCTCCGGAGGGCCATCCTCAGGATGTGCTTGACCCGGTCGTTGCCGGCGATGTCCTTGAATGCCATGGTGCCCTAGCCGTCCTTCTTTGCGGCGGGAACGCCGGGGAGCGCCTTCCTCAGGAAACGGCCGGTGTGGGACCCGTCGGCGGCCGCGACCTCCTCGGGCGTCCCCTGGGCGACGATCCGCCCGCCGTCCTCGCCCCCCTCGGGCCCGAGGTCAATAATATAGTCGCAAAACTTGATGACATCAAGGTTATGCTCGATGACGAGGACCGTGTTCCCCATCGCCGCGAGCTCCGCGAGGACCTCGAGGAGCTTGCGGACGTCGTCGAAGTGGAGCCCGGTCGTCGGCTCGTCCAGGAGGTAAAGGGTCCGGCCCGTGCCCTTCCGCCCCAGCTCCTTGGTCAGCTTGATGCGCTGGGCCTCTCCGCCCGAGAGCGTCGGGGCCGGCTGTCCGAGGCGGACGTATCCCAGGCCGACGCGCTTCAGCGTGGAGAGCTTCCGTTTCAGGGCGGGATCGGCCTTCAGGTATTCGTAGGCCTCGTCCACGGTCATCGCGAGGAAATCGGCGATGTTCCGGCCCTTGTAGGCCACGGCCAGCGTTTCCTTGTTGTACCGCTTGCCCCCGCAGCGGTCGCAGGTGACGAAGACGTCGGGCAGGAAATGCATCTCGATCTTGCGGACGCCGGCCCCCTGGCATTCGTCGCACCGGCCGGCCTTGACGTTGAAGCTGAAACGGCCCGAGCCGAATCCCCGGGCCCTGGCCTCGGGCGTCCGGGCGAAGAGCTCGCGCAGGGCCGTGAAGAGCCCCGTGTAGGTCGCCGGATTGGAGCGCGGCGTCCTGCCGATGGGCTTCTGGTCGACCGAGATGACCTTGTCGATCAGGTCCGCTCCGGTCATGCCGGCGTGGGCCCCGGCCTTGTGCCCGGCCTTGTAGAGGGAGTTGACGAGGCTCTTGTACAGGATGTCGTGGACGAGCGTGCTCTTTCCCGAACCGGAGACCCCGGTGACGGCCGTCATCACCGAGAGAGGAAGCCGGACGTCGATCCCCTTGAGATTGTGCTCGGTCGCGTTGTGCACGGTCAGCCAGCCCGTCGGGCGCCGCCGCGACAACGGGCACCGGGACGCGCTTCTCGCCGCGCAGGTACTGGGCCGTGAGGGAATCCGGGGACTCCAGGATCTCGGCGAGCGGCCCCTCGGCCACCTTGAACCCTCCCCCTCTCGCCCGCGCCCGGTCCGAGGTCCAGGATGTGGTCGGCGGCCCGGATCGTCTGCTCGTCGTGCTCGACGACGACGATGGTGTTCCCGGCGTCGCGCAGGCCTTTGAGCATCGAGATCAGGCGGCCGTTGTCCCTCTGGTGAAGCCCGATGGTCGGCTCGTCCAGGACGTAGAGGACCCCCCTCAGCCCGGCCCCGATCTGGGCGGCGAGCCGGACCCGCTGGGCTTCTCCGCCCGAGAGGGAGACCGTGGGCCGGCCGAGCTGGAGGTAGGACATCCCGAGCCGGTCCATGATCTCGAGACGCTCCCGGATCTCCTTGACGATCTTCTCGGCCACCTCTCTCAGGGCCGGAGGGAAGACGAAGGCCGCCGCCTCCTTCATCAGCAGGCCGATGGGCAGGTCGGCGAGCTCGATGATGTTCCGGCCCTGGACCTTGACCATCAGGCTCTCTTTCTTGAGCCGGGCGCCCCCGCACAGCGGGCAGACGTCCTCGGTCAGCTCGACCTCTCCCCATTCGTTCTCGGACGTCCTGTAGCCCAGGCCGTGGCATTCGGGACAGGCCCCGTAGGGGCTGTTGAAGGAGAAGTTGCGGGGCTCGGGCTCGGAAAGGCTGATCTCGCAGGCCGGGCACCGGAGCCGCAGGGAAAAATAGTGCTCCCGTCCCGAGCCGTTGACGACGAGGACCTCGCCCTCGGAGACCTCGACGGCCTTGGAGACGGCCTCCGCCAGCCGCCGGCGGGAGATCTCGGAGACCCTGACCTCGTCCACGAGGACCTCGGCCGTGTGCTTCCGGGTCTTTTCCAGGGGGATGGGGTCCTCCAGGTCGTACATCGTTCCGTTGACGCGGACGCGGAGGTATCCTTTCTTCCGCAGGCGCTCGAAGAGCCGGTGGTATTCCCCTTTGCGGCCCTTGACCACGGGGGCGAGGATCTTGACGTTCTGGCCGCGGAACGCGCCAAGGACCCTCGCGAGGATCTGGTCCGGGCGTCTGGGGGACGACCTCCTTGCCGCAGCCGGGGCAATGCGGCGTCCCGGCCCGGGCGTAGAGGAGGCGGAGCAGGTCGTAGACCTCCGTGATGGTGCCCACCGTCGAGCGGGGGTTGGTCGATATGGTCTTCTGGTCGATGGAGATCGCGGGCGAGAGGCCCTCGATGGATTCGACCTCGGGCTTCTCCAACTGCTCGATGAACTGGCGGGCGTAGGTCGAGAGGCACTCGATGTATCGGCGCTGGCCCTCGGCGAACAGGGTGTCGAAGGCGAGGGAGGATTTCCCCGAACCGCTCGGGCCCGTGACGACGACGAGCCGGTTCCTCGGCAGATCGACGTCGATCCGCTTCAGATTGTGCTGGGCCGCCTTACGGACCCTTATCTCCTGGAGCATAACTTCATATTCTATCATATTCGGGCCCTTCTCATCCCGTGCGGGCGGGCGACGGCGCGATCGGCCGCCCGGAAATCTGTTATAATGGGCCCTCGGAACCAAGGAGGGCTCGCCATGGCATTTCCCGACGAAATCCTGTCCCGGACGACCCGGTCGATGGGCGTCTCGTTCATCCGCGAGATGCTGAAAGCGACGAAGGGCGTCGAGGGGATGATCTCGCTCGCCGGCGGCCTGCCGAGCCCGGAGTCCTTCCCCAAGGACCTGCTGGCCGGGCTCTTCAAGGAGGTCGTCGAGGCCGACGGGGCCGACATCCTCCAGTACGGCGCCACCGAGGGCGACGACATCCTGAAGCGGGAGATCAACAGATACGAGGGCGAATCCGGCGTCGGGGCCGACGAGCTCATCATCACCGACGGCACGACCAACGCCATCTATCTTTTCGCCCGGTCGGTCCTCGACCCCGGGGACGTCGTCGTCTGCGAAGGGCCGTCCTTCAGCGGCTCCCTGGTCGCCCTGGAGGCCTGCGGGGCGGAGCTCGCCCCCGTGCCCATGGACGAGGAGGGGCTCGTCGTCGACCGCGTCCGGGAGACGATCGCCGCCATGAAGGCCCGGGGCCGGGCCGTCAAGTTCATCTACGCCATCCCCGATTTCCAGAACCCGAGCGGCCGGACGATGAGCCTGGCCCGCCGGCTGGAGCTCATCCGCGTCGCCCGGGCGGAAGGCGTCCTCATCCTCGAGGACGAGCCTTACCGCGACCTCCGGTTCTACGGCCCCCGTCTCGGGAGCCTGTGGAACCTGGCCCGCTCCGAATTCGGGGACGACCGCACCGTCACGATCTGCAAGTCCTTTTCCAAGATCCTCGGGCCGGGACTGCGGCTGGGGTTCGCCGTCGGCCCGCCCGCCCTCATCGCGGCCATGGGCAAGTGGTCGCAGAAGATCATCGTCTCGCCGGAAGGGCGTCGTCCAGAGAGTGGTGGCGCGATTCCTGGAGCGCGGATACATGGGCCCTCATCTCGAGCGCATCAAGGGCCTCTATCGCGAGAAGCGGGACGTCATCCTGTCCGCGCTGAAGGATACGATGCCGCCGCACATCCGCTGGACCGAGCCCGAGGGCGGGCTGTTCATCTGGGTCACCTGCCCCGAGGGGATGAACACCGACGTCCTCTTCGGGAAAGCGATCGAGGCCGGCGTGGCCTATATCCCCGGGAGCAAGTTCTACCCGACCGGAGCGGAGCGGACGAACGAGATACGGCTGAATTTCTCCTATGCGACGCCGGCCGACCTCCGGGAAGGCGTGACCCGTCTCGCCCGCATCCTGAATTGACGGGCCGGCGAAGGCCCGCTCCCGGGTTCATTGACCTGCCTGCCGCGTTCGGCTAAGATGAACCCGACATGTCCCGGGAAGAAGACCTTCTCAAGTCCCTCGACGCTCCTCCAGGCGCTGAGCCTCAAGAACGATTCCATCACGGCGATCAAGCACCTGCCCGCCCGGGAGGCCCGGACGGCGGACTACCCGGACGACGCCGAGCCGTCCCTGGTCAAGGCCCTCAAGGAGAAAGGGTATCGCGTCCCTGTACTCCCACCAGAGGAGCTCCTGGGAGGCCCTGCGGCAGGGCCGGAACATCGCGGTCGTCACGCCCACGGCCTCGGGCAAGACGCTTTGCTACAACCTCCCCGTCCTCGACGCCATCGTCCGCGACCCCTCGAGCCGGGCCATCTACCTCTTCCCGACCAAGGCCCTGGCCCAGGACCAGCGGGCCGAGCTCGACGAGATCACCAAGCTCCTCCCCGCCGAGATCCGCATCTTCACCTACGACGGGGACACGCCGCAGGACGCCCGGCGGGCCATCCGGGCCCAGGGCCACATCGTCCTGACCAACCCGGACATGCTCCACAGCGGGCATCCTGCCGCACCACACGAAGTGGATCAAGCTGTTCGAGAACCTGAAGTACATCGTCATCGACGAGCTCCACAACTACCGCGGCATCTTCGGCAGCCACCTGGCCAACATCCTGCGCCGCCTCAAGCGCGATCGCCGCCTTCTACGGCTCGAACCCGCAGTTCATCCTGTGCACGGCGACCATCGCCAATCCCGATCGAGATGGCCGAGAAGATGATCGAGGCCCCCGTGACCCTGGTCGACGACAACGGCGCCCCGCGGGGCGAGAAGTACTTCGTCTTCTACACGCCGCCCATCGTCAACGAGGCCCTGGGCATCCGGCGCTCCTACGTCAACGAGTCCCGGCGCATCGCCGCGCTCTTCCTCCAGCACAACCTCCAGACCATCGTCTTCGCCCAGAGCCGGCTCATCACCGAGGTCCTCCTCACCTACCTCAAGCAGGACATCGAGAAGACCATCAAGGACGAAGGGCCTCATCCGCGGCTACCGCGGCGGCTACCTGCCCCGGTCAAGCGGCGCGAGATCGAGAAGGGCCTCCGCGAGGGGAAGATCCTCGGCGTCGTCTCGACGAACGCCCTCGAGCTCGGCATCGACATCGGCACCCTCGACGTCGCCGTGCTCGCCGGCTATCCCGGGACCATCGCCTCGACCTGGCAGAGGGCGGGCCGGGCCGGCCGCAAGACCGGGCACGCTCGGCCGCGGTCCTCGTCGCCTCGAGCTCGCCCCTCGACCAGTTCATCGTCAACCACCCGGACTATTTCTTCACCAGCTCGCCGGAGAACGGCCCTCATCAACCCGGACAACCTCTCCATCCTGGTCAGCCACATCGAGTGCGGCGCCTTCGAACTGCCCTTCCAGGAGGGGGAGAAGTTCGGGACGGTCGAGATCGGCGAGATCCTGAAGTTCCTCGAGGAGGAGAAGCTCCTCCACCACTCGAAGGACAAGTGGTACTGGACCTCCGACGCCTACCCCGCCGACGGGGTCAGCCTGCGGAGCATCAGCTCGGACAACTTCGTCGTCGTCGACACAGACCGGGAAGGCGCGCGTCATCGCCGAGGTGGATTTCAGCTCCGCCCTGACGACGCTCCACGAGAAGGCCATCTACATGTGCGAGGGCGAGCAGTACTACGTCGAGAAGCTGGACTACGAACAGCGCAAGGCCTACGTCAAGAAGACCGACGTCGACTATTACACGGACGCCATCGACTACACCAAGATCAAGATCCTGGACGCAGTTCGACAAGGCGGTCCTCGGACGCGCCCGGGTCGCCCACGGCGAGGTCCACGTCGCGACCCAGGTCGTCGGATTCAAGAAGATCAAGTTCCACACCGATGGAGAACGTCGGGGCCGGCGACCTCAGCCTGCCCCAGAACGAGATGCACACGACGGCCTGGTGGCTGACCGTGCCCTCGGACGTTCTCCAGACGCTTGATTACACGCCCGGAACAGCGCGTCAACGGCGTCTTCGGCCTCTCCTACCTCCTCCACCACGTCGCGCCGTTGTTCCTGATGTGCGACGTCCACGACATCGGGGTTTCCATCGGCGACAACTCGACCGGCGAGTCGTTGCCGCCCCGGGAGCTCGCGGCCCGGGCGGGCGCCGGCGACGAGGGCCCGACGGTCGCGACCGAGGACTTCGAGCCCAACATCTTCATCTACGACAACTTCCCCGGCGGCATCGGCCTGAGCCCCGCCCTCTTCCTGCTCGAGAAGAGGCTCCTCGAGCACGGCCTCAAGACGATCGAGATCTGCCCCTGCAAGGACGGCTGTCCCTCCTGCGTCGGCCCGACCAAGGAGAGCGGCCGCCTGGCCAAGCAGGTCGCGCTGGATATCCTCAAGAAGCTTGCCTGAACCTCTAATTCCCCCGCTTATCCCTGCTTATCCTTCTCCAGGACAAAGTTGGCCGCGATGTTCAAGCCCGCCTCCACGGCTTCGGGCTCGACGTTGTCGACGGTGTCGCGAGACGTGTGATACTGGATGTCTTTCCTGATGAGATGGGTCGAGATCCCAATGAGCGAGGCCGATTCGATGCCGACCCGGGCGAACTGGCCGGCGTCCGTCCCGCCGCCCCCGGGCGGGAGGCGGACCGCCTTGACCGAATAACCCAGGCCTGCCGCGATCTTCAGGCATTCATGGGTCAACGCCGCCGACAGGCGGCGGAATCCGTTCGTATCGGTCTTGAGAAGCGCAAGGTCCTTGACCCGGCTCAAGGTATCTATGCAGAAAACGAAGGTCGGAAGACCCAGGAGCTCGGCTTTATGTCTCCGGGCATATTCGAACGATCCTCTCTGGCCGTTTTCTTCGCCGTCCGTGCTCAGAAAAAGGACCCTGGTATGTTTTGGAGCGGACAACTCGCCCGACTTGAACAGCTCGGCCAGTTTGACAAGCATCAGGCTGGAGACGAGATTGTCCGCGGCACCCGGCGATGCGTCCCGGCCGTAATACCAGAACAGGGGAACGACGAAAAGGCATCCCGCGACAAGGATCGCCTTGACAGCCGTGCGGACGTCGTTGCCCGCGTCTCCGGACCGAACGCCCATGGCTACGAGGATCGCGCCGATATTGGCGACGAGCTGGAATGCGAACGGAAGGACGACCCGGAACGCGTAGGCCCATTGGTGTTTTTCGAGGAATCTACAGACCGGAGTGCTGTCGTGATGACTGCTGATGATGATCTGCCGCCTGACATCCGACGCCGGCTCCATGATCCCGACGACGTTCGCGCCGGGCTTCTTCCCGAATAAGGGATCGAAAAAACGACCCAGAAAGACGAATTCATCGACGATAAAGGCCGTGCCCAGAGTGAAGACAACGGCCGACGCATATAGTGCCCGCTCCTCCCGATGAAAAAGCAAAAACCCGCCAGGATATATGAGGCGGCCAGGACCCGATTCATCAGGAAAAACGACGACGGATGCTGGACGAATTCCTCGATGAAGGCGCGGTCGCAGGATCCCGCCAGCCCATCCCGGAGTTCCCGGGCGGCGCGGAGGCATCCCGGGCTTCCCGGGAGCCTCGGGTGACAAATTTCGATCAGGGCTCGGGTCCGAGCAAGTATGTCCAGTACATGATCGCGGGGTATTCGGGTCACTGTCTTTTCCGGAGGTAACGATATCAAGGCCGGATAGCGAAGTCAAAGCGACGTTGAGCACGGCCTCAAGACGATCGAGATCTGCCCCCTTACCGAGTTGCCTAGCTACAGCGCGCCCCAATTACGGCGGAAATTGTCCCCGAGATCGAAAATGAAATCCTTCACATAGACGACCTTGCCGCGCTCGACGGTGACGACCGTAACGCCGCTGTTCGTCCCGCTCCGGCCGGCGCGGTTGGTGAGCTTGAGGTCCCAATGCACGGCGCCGACGTTGGTCCCGCGCAGGTCGAAGATGTTCCGGACGCAGATGTCATGAACGTCGAACGCGATCTCCGGGAACTGCTCGAAGAACCGGCGGAACCAGCCTTCGACGGCCGCCCGTCCCGGGAACGTGCCGCTCTCGGGAATGTCCCCCGGATAGACGAAGGTCCCATCGTCGCGCCAGACGGACATGAATTTCGCCAGGTCATGGTGATTCAGGGCGTCGAAAGACACAGCCAGGGCCTTCTTGGCCATGATGGCTCCGATCATTTCCCCCTCCTTCCGGGGCCGACCTCGGGGCCGGGACCGCGCCATAAGGAGACCCCTGCCCGACCCTGATCAGAAATGTCGGTTTTCACCCCCGAACAAGATGACGCTATCACCGGCCCGGCAGGATGTCAACGCCCTCGCCCGGATCATGGGCCGGCGGGCGGGGGGTCGGCGACCGCCGCCTTGGCGCCAGCGTCCTTGATCATCCGCCGGATCGCCGGGACGAAGAACGACACGACCCCGATGAGCGCCAGCGCGCCGCCGGCGATGAGGAAGGAGTTGACGATCCCTATCCGGTCGGCGATGAAGCCGGTCTGCAGGAGCCCGAACATCGCGGGCGCCAGCATGATGCTTCCGTAGATGGAGAACACGCGGCCCAGGGCCGCGGGGTCGACGGCCGTCTGCACGACGACCGTGAAGGCGCCGCCGTAGATGGCGCCGGCCACGCCTCCGACGAGAGTCAGGCCCACGAACGACGCGAACGCCGTCGGAGGGAGGAGCCCTGAAGCGAAGAAAACCGTTCCGAGGACGATATACGTAACGTTGATGAGGACCACCTTGTTGGCCTTCCGTTTCAGGACGCCCATGACGACCCCTCCCAGGAGCATCCCCAGGCCCCAGGCGATCTCGACGAGGCTCATCTGATAGGTCCCCCCCAGGAAATGCTTCGTGGTCATGAGCGGGAAAAGGACCGAGAGGGGAAAGATGAAGAAAGTGGCCACGATCACGAAAATGAACACCCACAGCAGGCCGGGCCGGCTGTAGACCTCCCGCAGGCCCTCTTTCATCTCGCGCAGGACGTGGGGCGGCGGTGCGTCCGCCTTTTTGGGAGGTCTCGGGATCCGGACCAAGGCCAGGGTCGCGCAGGCGATGGCGGCCCCGAGCACGTCGAACAGCAGGACATAGGTCATATCGAGAGAGCTGATGAGCAGGGCGGCCAGCGCAGGGCCGGCGATCGTGCTCATCGACTGGATGACCTGGTTGACGCCCGCGACGCGCATGAGCTCGGACTCCGGGGCCAGAAGGGGGACGGACGCCTGCATGGCCGGACCGTGGAAGGAACTGCCCACCGAGCGCAGGGCGAGGAGAAGGTAGATATAGGGGATCCGGATCTCTCCGAGGGCGAACAGCACGGCCATGACGGCGGTGCAGGCCGCTATGAAGAGGTCGGCCAGGATCATGATCCTTTTCCTGTCCCAGCGGTCGATGAGGACTCCCGTGAACGGGCCCAGGAGGAGCATGGGCAGGAACGTCGCGATGGAGGCGAAGGCCAGGACCTCCGCCGACCCCGTTTTAATGCTCAGCCAGAAAACGACGGCATAGGCCACGACGGCACTGCTCAGGGTCGAGAAGATCTGTCCCGACCAGATGATGATGAAGGTTCTTTTCCAGGCGTCCACGGAATATCCTACGAAATCGCGACCGGTCCGGTTACAATATCAGGCAGGTTGCCCCATGTCAAAGCGGCCGGGGGGCCCGGGGTCGGAGGCCGCCCCTTGACCCCAGACCCGGGAACCTGCAGGCAGGTTCCCCCATCGCAAGAGCGATGGGTCCCCTTCCCGACTGGGGTTTACGGGGCGGACCTCCTCGCCCCGGATACGCTTTAGCCGGCACCGCGCCTGGAAAGGGAACGCAATCCGCCCTCAGACGACCTCCTCCAGGCATCACCCCTGCGCCATTGATAAAAGGGCACAAAAAGAAACGCGCTTATCCGGGTATCCCCGGGGGAGGGATCCACAGAATTGGGAGAAGAGCTCCGAAAATAGCGCTTGACCGGTTCTCCGGCCGCCGGAGATAATGTCCGTCTTATGGTCGGGACGTGAAGGGAGTCGCGCGAATGAACGGTCTCAACAGGCGTCAGTTTCTGGGCAGCTCGATGGCCGCGCTGGCCGGAGGCGCGTTCCGCCCCCTTCCGCCGGAGGCGACCCCTCCGCCGAAAATAAAGGAGTACCGCGTCCTCGGGCGCACGGGATTCAAGGTCTCGGATATCGGGCTCGGCGGAGGCGAAGTCACCGACCCGTCCCTGATCGAGGCCGCGCTCGACAGCGGGATCAATTATATCGACGCCGCCGAGAACTACGTCAACGGCCAGGTCGAAGCGGCCATCGGCAAAGCCCTCAAGCGCCGCGAGCGGAAATCCGTTTTCATCACGACCAAGCTGGGCCTGGGAAAGGACGTCTCCAAAGCGAGTCTCCTGGGCCGGGCGAGGAAATGCCTGGAGCGGCTCCAGACGGATTACATAGATTGCCTCCAGATGCACTGCCCCCCGACCACGGCCGCGCTCAAAACGGAAGGGTTCCACGAGGCCGTCCGGGAGCTCAAGGCCGAGGGACGGGTCCGGTTCTGCGGCCTGTCCCAGCACGGCGCGCAATGGAACGACGTGAACGAGACGATGGAGCAGGTCGTATCGGCGGCCGCCGAAGACGGCCGGTTCGACGTCGTGCTCTTCGTCTATAATTTCATCCAGACGGAGCAGGGCTCCCGTCTCCTGAAGCTCTGCAGGGAAAAGAACATCGGAACGACGATCATGAAGGCCAACCCGGTCGGGACCCTGGCGTTCATCGAGCGGATGGTCGATGCCGTGAAAGAAGAGGGGATGACGGACGCCGGCGTGACCGCCCTTCTCGAGCGGCTCAAACGAGTGGCGGACCAGGCGGAGGGCTTCAAGAACGAATACGACCTGAAGAACACCTCCGAGGTCCGGAGGGCGGCCTACCAGTTCGTGCTTGCCGACCCGGATGTCAACACCGTCTGCTGTACCATCGGAAGCTATGACAGCCTCGAGGCCTATGTCTCCCTGTCGGGAACGAGATTGAACGGCTGCGGGGCGGAAAGACTCGCCCGCTACGCGGCCACCTACGGACAATTGTACTGCCGGCACGCCTGCGGCCTCTGCGAATCCCAATGCCCCTCGGGCGTCCCCGTCAACACGATCATGCGCTTCAGCCATTATTTCCATTCTCAGGGACGGGAAAAATACGCCATGGCCGAATACGCCGCCCTGCCCACGAACAGGGCGGACACATGCAAGAACTGCTCCGGTCATTGCCAGAGCGCCTGCCCCTATGGGATCCCGGTGCACGGCCTGCTCTCCCTCGCCCACGACGCCTTGACCCTCGCTTAGCGCCGCCGGCTATTTCGGAGCCTGGGCCGGATCCGGATCGAGCGCCGGAGGCGGAGGGCTCACGACCTCCACGTCTTCGCCGCGTTCACGGATGCGGAAAACGGATCTTCCAGGAGTGCAGGAGATAACCGCATTCGCCGGGGCGGGCGGCGGACTCCTCATCGAAGCCGTCGGCTCGGGGAATTCCCCCCGGCAGATAGAGCGGGTCGCCCACCAGCGGGAATCCCGCATAGCTGAGATGGATCCGGATCTGGTGAGGACGTCCCGTGGGGATCGTCACTTCGAGAAGTGTCGCGTTCTTTTCGGGGAGGCGGCGGATCACCCGGACTTGGCTCAGCGACGGCCGGCCGTTGGGCGAATACGCATGGACGGTCGCCGGATGCCGATATGGAACAGGCCCGATAGGCGCGTCGACAATGAAAGTGTCCGGCATCTCCATCCCGGAGGCCAGGGCCAGGTACACCTTGCGGATGCGCCTTTGATACATGGCCGCCGCCAGCGACCGCGCCGTCCGGGAGTCGCGGGTGAAGAGAATGGCTCCGGAAGTGCCGCGTCCGAGCCGATGAAGCGGGGAACACTCAGCGCCGTATCGTTGCCGGACCAGGTAAAGGAGAGTGTTCTCCAGGAACATGCCGCCCGGAAGGACGGGCAGTCCGGAGGGCTTCGCCAGGACCAGGACCTCCCGGTCTTCGAACAGCGTCGCGAACGTCCGCGGAGCATCGGGCTCCTCCCAGGGAAGGCGATGGTAAGCAAGGCGGTCGCCCCGGGTCAGGGGCCGGTCCGGCGCCGTCGGCCGCCCGTTCAGCAAGACCTGTCCCGCCTCGATACGCTGTCGCCACGTTTCCTCGGTCGAGTGGGGGTAATACAGGGCATAGAAGGCCGCGACCGGAACGCCTTCGTCCCGCGGAAGAACACGGTCGGGATAGGTATAGCCGCTATTTTTCATGATATCGAGCGGCGCGGGCCGTCTCGGCGGCCGAAGAGACGAACGCCGGCTCAGGCCTTGGACGCATATTCGCCCGTGCGGGTGTCCACGCGGATGAGGTCCCCGGTCGATATGTGCTCGGGAACCTGCACGACGAGCCCCGTGGACAGGGTGGCCGGCTTCGTCCGCGCGTTGACCGAGCCGCCCTTCACCGACGGACGGGTCTCCGCGACCGCGAGCTCGATGAACGACGGCAGCTGCAGGCCGAGGACGCGGCCCTCGGACGAAATGGACAACAACCCCTCGATCTCTTCGGTCAGATAGGGCCACTCCTCCTCGATCTCCTCCTTGGCCATCGTGAACTGACTGATAGTCCTGCAGGTCCATGAAGGTGATGCTCGCCGCGTCGCCGAACAGGTACTGGACCGGCCGCCGCTCGAAATCGGCCTCGGCCAGGACGTCGTCGCCGTGCAGGGCCTGATCGACCTTGCGCTTCGACTTCAGGTTGCGGAAGCGGAACTTGTAGAGCGTCACCGCCCCGCGCGCCGAGGGCTTCTGGACCCGGATGGTCTCGACGATATGCGGCTTCGCCGTCGATCCTGACGACGTCGCCTTTCTTCAGGTCGGATGCTCTGAACATGGGAACGCTCGATCTCCTCCCCATCATGATGACCCTTCGCGACCGGGACTATAGCGCCGGGGGACGCCCGTGCATCCCTTCCCCGGCAAATGCCGGGGCTACTTCGGGATTAACCCTGAGCCTCTCTTTGCGACCGCCTCGAAAGGCGGGGTCGCGTCGGCGAACGGGTCAAGGGACGGGAGGCCGCCAAATTGACAGACCGGGGACCGTATGCTACTTTTGAGGCGGTGTATCATGAATATTATCAAACTCATCACTGATGCCTCGGTCGTCGTCCAGTTCATTCTCCTCCTGCTCCTGTTCTTCTCGGTGTTCTCCTGGGCCATCATCATCTTCAAGCGGCGGCTGCTCCGCGGCGCCGCGGCCCAGTCGCAGAGGTTCCTGAACGCGTTCCACAGGAGCAAGAACCTCTCCGAGGTCGGCGAGGCCGCCCGGAAGTACAAGCTCAGCCCGCACGCGGCGCTCTTCCAGGCCGGGTTCAAGGAGCTCGCCTACTTCACGAAGTCGAACCCCAACCCCACCCTGAACCCCGAGAAGATCGAGACCCTCAACCGGGCCCTCCAGAGGGCCTCCAACCAGGAGATCGCCCGGATGGAGCGGATGATGAGCTTCCTGGCCACGACCGGCAGCGTGACGCCGTTCATCGGCCTCTTCGGGACGGTCTGGGGGATCATGGACGCCTTCTTCCGCATCGGCGTCGTCCGCTCGGCCAGCCTGGTGACCGTCGCCCCGGGCATCGCCGAGGCCCTGATCGCCACGGCCGTCGGCCTCTTCGCCGCCATCCCCGCGGTCATCGCCTACAACTTCTTCCTCGGCCGGATCAAGGACGTCATCACGGACATGGAAGACTTTCAGCTTCGAGTTCATCGACCATCGTCGAGAGGCTCTATGGGACTTAACGCCTCCCCCTGCCCTCCGCCTCGAGGAAGAGGCAGATCGGGACGTCCCTGTCCGAGATCAACGTCACGCCGTTCATCGACGTCATGCTCGTCCTCCTCATCATCTTCATGGTCACCGCCCCGATGATGCAGTCGGGGATCGGCGTCGACCTGCCCCGGGCCGAGACGGACTCGGCCCCGGCCGAGGAGGGCCTGACCCTGACCGTCACCCCGGACAAGTACATCCACATCGACGGCTCCGTCATCAACATCAACCTCCTCGAGCGCCGGCTCCAGGGGTTCTTCGCCGGCAAGGCCAAGAAGATCGTCTACATCAAGGCCGACGAGAGCCTGCCCTACGGCGTCATCGTCAGCATCATGGACATCGCCAAGAAGGCCGGCGTCGAGACGATCGGCCTCGTCACGGAGCCCGTCGAACCGGCCGCCAAGAAGAAGTGATGATCAGGTCCCCGGTGAACGAACGGACGTTCAAGCGGGCGATCGATCTATCTCGGCCGCGTTCCACGCCGTCCTGTTCACCCTGATCGCCCTATCCCCTTCGCTGCCCAAGCCCGGCGAACAAGGGGATGATCCACTACGTCAGCTTCGGCGGCTTCCCCGGGCGGAGGCGGCGGCCCGGGCGGCGGCGGGAGCGCCGCGCCCAAGGCGGCCGTCCAGGCCCCGGCGAAGAAGGAGACCCTCCGCGACCTGACCGTCGCTTCGAAGGTCAAGCCCCAGGCCAAGCCGTCCATGACCTATCCCGTCGACAAGCCGAAGAAGGACGGGGCGGCCAAGGACGCGAAAGAAGGCCGCGATCACGAAGCCTCAGCCGGACGCCGCGCCGGCGGGCCAGGACTCCGCGGCCGGGACGCGGGACGGGCCGGGCAAAGCGGGGCCGGGTCCGGCGTCCGGATCGGCCTCGGCGACGGCACCGGCGGAGGCGGCCTCGGGTCCGGCTACGGCGGACCAGATCGGCCTCTCCGATTTCCCGTACCAGTATTACCTCCAGATCATCTCGGACCGGGTCTCCTCGAGCTGGTTCACGTCGCTCGTCGACCCGGGCGTCACCGGGACCTTCTAGACCACGGTCTATTTCAAGATCCTGAGGAACGGCCAGGTCACGGACCTGAAGGTCAAGGAATCGAGCGGCATCGCCTCGCTGGACATGTCGGCCCAGCGGGCCATCCAGATCTCGGCCCCTTTCCCTCCCCTCCCCGAGCGACTATGACGGGGACTACCTCGGCATCCATCTCATCTTCGAGCACTCCAAATGAAACCATCGCCTCATCCTCCTCGTCGTCCGCTCATCGCCCTTGCCGTCCGTCGTGGCCGGCCTTCCCGCCGCCGCCCAGCAGGAGGTCGTCCTGACCATCCGCGAGGGCACACCCGATGATCCCCCTGGCCCTGCCGGACTTCTCGTCCGCTCGGGCTCGCCCGAGGCCAAGGCCGCGGCCGAGGAGATCCGCAAGGTCCTGGAGGCGGACCTGCAGCTACAGCCGCGTCTTCCAGCTCCTCCCCCGAGCCTACTACGGCTACATCCGGCCGCTCGAGCCCGGACAAGGTCTTCTTCAAGGACTGGGATTCCATCCAGGCCAAGCTCCTGCTGGCCGGCGAGATCGCCGAGGAGGGCAAGGACGATCGTTTTCGAGGGCAAGCTCTACGACGTCAAGAGCGAGCGGTTCATCCTCGGCAAGCGCTACCAGCCCGACCGGAACGCCCTGCGGCTGGCCGCCCACAGGATGGCCGACGAGATCATGAAGCTCTACGGCGAGAAGCCGGTCTTCACCTCGAAGATCGCCTTCGTCTCCAACCGGGACGGGAACGACGAGATCTACATGATGGACTACGACGGCGCCGGGCCAGACCCGGATCACGTTCAACCGGATCAAGGACTACATGCCGGCCTGGTCCCCCGACCAGCGGAGGCTCGTCTACACGACCTACAAGAAGAGCAACCCCGACCTGGTCATCCTGTCCGTCTACGAAGGGAAGAGCGCGACGGTCTCCGCGCGCGGGACGAATTTCTCCGGCGCCTTCTCCCCGGACGGGAAGAAGCTGGCCTTCTGCTCGACCATGGACGGGAACGCCGAGATCTACACGGCCGAAGCCGACGGGACGAAGGTCCGCCGGCTGACCTTCAATTCGGCCATCGACACGGCGCCCTCCTGGTCGCCGACCGGCCGGGAGATCGCCTTCACCTCGGACCGCCTGGGACCGGGACGCCCCAGATCTACATCATGGACGCCGAGGGCTCGAACGTCCGCAAGGTCAGCTTCGGGGGGAACTACCACGACGCCCCCGCCTGGTCGCCCGACGGGGAGCGGATCGCCTTCGTCTCCCGGGTCGACAACGTCTTCGACATCTACGTCCTCAACCTCCGGACCCAGCAGATCGTCAAGCTCACCGAGAGCAACGCCCGGAACGAGAACCCGACCTGGTCGCCCCGACGGCCGCCACCTCGTCTTCGCCTCCAACCTCAAGGGCTCGATCCAGGTCTACGCCATCGACTACGACGGGGCCAACCTCCGCCGCCTGACCTCGACCGGCGAGAACAAGCTCGCGAACTGGACGAATTGACCCCGCGGGCCGGGACCTGGTCCAGACCGACCCCACGGGGCGTGGGGCCGGGGGCCGGAAAAGGCCGTTTTAGGCCGAATTCTATTGACAGAACCGGACCTAGATTGTATATGAAAGCTAGCACGCATGGATTCTTAAGGAGGTCCTTATGAAAAAACTACTCGTTTACGCGCTCGCCTTCGTGCTCGTCGTCACTTTCTTCACCGGCTGCAAGAAGAAGGTCAAGGAAGTTCCCCCGCCGCCCCAGGTCAAGGAACAGCCCCAGGTCGAGAAGGTCGAGGAGCCCGTCGTCCAAGAGCCCGTCCTCAGCGAAGAAGAGATCTTCATGTCCAAGTCGCTCGAGCAGATCAACAAGGAACAGCCCCTGGCGATGATCCACTTCGACTACGACAAGTACTTCGTCCGCGAGGACGCCAAGTCCGTCCTCGACGGGAACGCGGCCTGGCTGAAGAAGTTCCGGACGGTCAAGATCCTGGTCGAAGGCCATTGCGACGAGCGCGGAACCGAGGACTATAACCTCGCCCTGGGCGAGAAGAGGGCCAAGAGCGCCTTCGATTACCTGGCCTCCGCTGGGCATCTCCGCCGACCGGATGAAGATCCTCTCCTACGGCAAGAGCCAGCCTCTCGCCAGCGGCCACGACGAGGCGTCCTGGCAGGCGAATCGGCGCGCCCAGTTCACCATCATCGAAAAATAGCCCGTGAACATGAAAGCGGTCGGGGCATGTCTTCTTCTCGTCATGCCCCTCTGGTCCGCCGGCGCCGACAAGACCAAGAAAGCCTACGAGCTCATCTACGACGACGTCCAGATCCTCAAGAAGCAGGTGCTGGACATCGTCGACCGGCTCGAAAAGAACGCCGAGGACATCCGGCTCGTCCGGCAGCAGCTCGACGGGCTCGGCGAGATCCTGCGGCGGTCGCAGGCGGACCAGGCCGGCCTCAAAGAGGACCTGAAGGCCGTTCCCCAGCAGTACCAGGCCCTGGCCGGACGGATCGAACAGCTGAGCCTCGACCTGGCCAGGATCTCCGACGCGCTCATCGCGCTGAGGGGAGGCGCGCCTCCGGCCGCGGCCGCCGAGGCCAAGCCGGCCGGCGCCAAAGAGCCCGGCGAAATTCCGCCGGCGGCCAAACCCGCGGGCACGGAGGGAACGCCTCCTCCGCCCGTCCCCTCCAACGTCTCTCCCCAAGACGTCTACAACATGGCCTATAACGATTACCTCAAGGGGAACTTCGACCTGGCCGTCGAAGGGTTCAAGATGTACAAGGAACAGTTCTCCGCCAGCCCGCTCGCCGACAACGCCCTCTACTGGATCGGGGAATGCGCCTACAGCCAGCGGAAGTTCGAGGACGCCGTCAACGCGTTCAACGAGCTCATCCTCGCCTACCCGCAGGGCGACAAGGTCGCGGCCGCCTATCTCAAGAAGGGCATGAGCTTCGCGGAGATGGGCCGGACCGAGGAGGCCCTCGCGGCCTTCAGGCTCCTCGTCGCCAAGTTCCCGGTCGAGGAAGAGACCCGCATCGCCCAACAGAAGATCAAGGAACTGGGGGAAAAATGAGAGACGTCAACAGCCTGAACAAGGTCATCCTGGTCGGCCGCCTGGGCCAGAAGCCGGAGACGCGGGTCCTCGCCCAGATGGAGCGCAAGGTGGTCCACTTCACCCTGGCCACCAACGAGCGGTTCTTCAACAAGAATACGAACGAGGCCGTCAACCGGACCGAGTGGCACCGCATCGTCGTCTGGGGCCCGCTGGCCGATTTCTGCGAGAAATACCTGACCCAGGGCAAGCAGATCCTCCTCGAGGGCAAGCTCAGGACCCGGCCGTGGCAGGACAAGGACGGGAACAAGCGCTCGACGACCGAGGTCGAGGCCCAGAACATCGTCCTCCTCGGACGGCGGGAGGAGTCCGGTCGCGAGGAAGGCGTCGTCGACGGCCCGTCCGGCCCGGATTTCCCGATGGAAGGGGACGAGACGGCCCACTCCGGCGGCGGAGGCGGCGGGGACGACGACATCCCGTTCTGAGCCCCGCGCCGCACCCGTTCCGGAAGACTCGGCCATGGACGCCCACGACGACCTCGAAAGAGCCTTCAGGGAGCGCATCCTCGAAGATATCCGCCCCTGGGGGAAGTTCCGCGCCTATCCCTACGATCTCGGGGCGAGCGTCAAGATCATCACCGTGGAGCCCGGCCGCTCCCTGTCGCTCCAATACCACCAGCGGCGCGCCGAGTTCTGGGTCGCCCTCGACCCGGGCCTCGAAGTGACCGTCGGTGACCGGGTCTGGTCGCCCGCTCCGAACGAGGAGATATTCATCCCCCGGAAGGCCCTCCACCGGCTCCGGGGCCTCGGCCCCCAGCCGGCCCGGATCATGGAGATCTGGATCGGCGATCCCGACGAATCCGACATCGTCCGCGTCAAAGACGATTTCGGCAGGTAATCCCTCCCCCGCATTTAGGGACACAATACCTATTTCCCTTTCTCCAGGGGAAATTGGGGGAATTCGGAAACGGGTATTGTGTCACCAATTATGGGCGGTAAAAACCCGACCGGGAGCGAGGCCGTCTCGTCCGTGCCTCCAGCCCAGGCCCAGCGGTCAGAAGGCCCGGCTGCTATCACGGCGAGAAGTCGGGAATCGCCGGGCAGGGAAAGACGGAGGGGGTTAGCTCTGGCCCATGAGGAAGACCTCGGGGTGCTTGACGAGGATGCCCTCGATGACGCGCTCCTCGACCTCCTGGGCGCTCGAGGCCTGCATGGCCTCGGCGACGACTTTTTCGACCGTCGCCACCTCGATCGAGCGCAGGGCCTTCTTGACGCGCGGGATGAAGATGGGGTTCATGCTGAAGGTCCGGAGCCCGAACCCGAGCAGGACCAGGGCCGACAGCGGGTCGGCCGCCATCTCGCCGCAGACGGCCACGTCCTTGCCGGCGGCTTCCGCCGTCTTGATGACGTAGCGGATCAGCCGCAGGACCGCGGGGTGGAGGGGCTTGTAGAGGTAGGAGACGAATTCGTTGGACCGGTCGACCGCCAGGTAATATTGGATGAGGTCGTTCGTCCCGATGCTCATGAAGTCCAGTTCCTTGGCCAGGTGGTCCATCAGGGCGGCGGCCGCAGGCACCTCGATCATCGCGCCCAGCGGGATCTTTTCGTCGAACCGCTCCCCCGCCCGCCGGAGGCCGTCCTTGACCTCCTCGAAGAGGGCCTTGACCTCGAAGATCTCCTCGATCTCCGTGATCATGGGCACGAGGACCCGGATGTTTCCCCGGACGCTGGCCCTGAGGATGGCCCGCAGCTGCATCCGGAACATATCCCGGTTCCGCAGGGAGAAGCGGATGGCCCTCAGGCCCAGCGCGGGGTTGGGCTCCTTCTCGATGTTGAGCTGGGGAAGGGCCTTCTCCCCGCCGATATCGATGGTCCGTATGAAGACGGGCATCGGGTCCGCCTCCCGGGCCAGCCGCTCGTAAACGGCGAGATGGTCCTCCTCGGTCGGCAGGGTCGACCTCCCGAGGTAGATGAATTCCGAGCGGAAGAGGCCGACGCCCTCGGCGCCGTAGGAGCGGGCCAGGCTGACCTCCTCGGGAAGCTCGATGTTGGCCATCGGGACGAAGGAGACGCCGTCCAGGGTCCGCGAGGCCAGCTTGGCCGTCTTCTGGAGGTCCTTGCGGTACTTTTCGTACTTCTCCTTCTTGCTCAGGAACTCGCGCCGGACGACGGGGGTCGGGTTGACGATGACCTCGCCGTCGGTGCCGTCGACGATGATGGTGTCGCCGTTCTTCACCCGGAGCGTGACGTTATGGAGGCCGACGACGGCGGGAATGTTCAGGGAGCGGGCCAGGATGGCCGTGTGGGACGTCTGGCCGCCCATGTCCAGGACGACGCCCAGGATGTTCTTGCCGCTGAGGCTCGTGGCCGCCTCGGAGGGCATGAGCTCGTGGGCCACGAGGATCCTCTCCCCCTCCGCGGACTCCTTCTTCTCTTTCCGGGCCTCCAGGTTCCTGTAGATCTTGACCAGGACGTCGGAGATGTCGGACTTCCTCTGCTTGAAATACTCGTCGTTGATGGCCTCGAAGATCTGCTCGTAACGGGCGTTGGCCCGGGAGAGGGCCCACTCCGAGCGGACCTTCTCTTCGGTGATGACCTTTTCGAGCCCGGAGAGCAGGGACGGATCCTCGAGGATCATGAGATGGGCCTCGAAGATGAAGGCGTGCTCCTCCCCCATCTTCGTGCTGATGTCGGTCTTGATCCGGACGAGCTCGTCCTTGGTCCGCTCGATCGCCCGGCGGAGACGCCGGAGCTCGTCCTCGACCTGGCCGGCCGGAAGGACCTCGCGCCGCGACGTGAAGGTCACCCGCTCGGAGAGGGCGACCTCGCCCATGGCGATCCCCGGGGAGACCCCGATGCCTCTCAGGCGGTTGATGTCCATCGGCCGTCACTCTTTCTCATCGAACCTGTTGTTGATGAGGTCCGAAAGGGCCTTGAGGGCGGCGTCCTCGTCCTTGCCGGAGACGAGGAGTGTGATCTCGCTCCCCTGGGTGGCCGCCAGGGTCAGGATGCCGAGAATGCTCTTCCCGTCGATCTCGAAGCCGTCCTTGACGATCTTGACCGAGGCGACGAAGCGGTTGGACAGGTTGACGAACTTCACCGCGGCCCGGGCGTGAAGACCGAGCTTGTTCCTGATCGCGATCCGCTGTTCGAGCATGCTCTATTTCAGCTTGGCCCCGAGGAGCGCGCTGACGAGGTGGATGTTCTTCTTGCCCTGCTCGACGACCTTCCGGGCGACGTCCCGGAGGTCGTTGTTCCTCTGCAGCGAGACGAACTTGATGAGCATGGGCAGGTTGACGCCGGTGATGATCTCCACCTGGTTATCCTTCAGGAAGCTGAAGCTCAGGTTCGAGGGCGTCCCCCCGAACATGTCGGTGAAGATGATGACGCCGTTCTTCTGGTCCACGCGCTTGAGACTGAGGTTGATCTTCTTCTTCGAATCCTCCACGTCGTCGTACCAGCCGATCGAGATCGACTCGATGTTGGGAGCCTCGCCCAGGATGATGGTCAGGGCGTTGAGGAGCTCCTCGCCCAACTTTCCGTGAGAGACGATGATGCCGCCGATCATGGGTCTTCGCCAGCCTTATATTCTATAGGAAAAGCCGGTCATTTATAAATATCCCTGTGATAAATTTTCGTGTCGGCCCCTCGGGCCCTGAGGTGGGCCCTGAGCTCGTCGGCGACGGCGACCGACCGGTGCTTCCCCCCCGTGCAGCCGACGGCGATGGTCAGGGTGCTCTTGCCTTCCCGGACGAACTGCGGGACCAGGCGGTCGACGAAGGCGAAGAGCTCCCGGAGGAAGGCCTTCGTCTCCGGCGCTCCGAGGACGAAGGTCCGGACGGCCCGCGACCGGCCGTCCCGGTCGCGGAGGCGGTCCACGTAGAAGGGATTGGGCAGGAACCGGGTGTCGAAGACGAGGTCGGAATCGAGCGGCAGGCCGTACTTGTAGCCGAAGCTGATGAGGACGACCTGCATCCGGGGCGCCCGGCGCTTCAGGAGGTTCCGGCCGAGGCGCTCCTTGAGCTGGGAGATGCTCAGGGCGGACGTGTCGATGACCTCGTCGGCCATCTTCATGATCTCCGCCATCCGCCGGCGCTCGAGCCGGACCCCCTCGAGGACGGACCGGCGCCGGGCGAGGGGATGCGGCCTCCGGCTCTCGCTGAACCGCTTCACCAGGCATTCGTCCGAGGCGTCGAGGAAGATGAGGCGCGGCGAGATCTTCTTCCGGATCTCGCGGAAGATGCCGGGAAACTCCGTCAGGAAGGCGGGCTCGCGGATATCGACGATCAGGGCGACGCGGTCGATCTCGGCCTTCTTCTTGTGCCAGAGGTCCACGAAGCTCGGGATGAGCTTGGTCGGGAGGTTATCGACGCAATAATACCCGAGGTCTTCCAGAAACCGGCTGACGACCGTCTTCCCGGACCCCGACAGCCCCGTAACGACGAGGAACCTGTTGTCTTTGCGCGGCACGCCCATGGCGTCTCCTCAGGACAGGGCCCGGTCCAGCCTTTTCATGATCTCGCTCGGCGCATGGTACCCCTTTTTCCCCAGCAGATGGACCTTGCACGCGACCTCGATCAGCGTGGCGATGTTCCGGCCGGGCGCGACGGGGATGAACACCTGCGGCACCTTTTCACCGAGGATGACCTCGTCCTCGGGGAGCTTGAGGCCCAGCCGGTCCAGCTCCAGGCCGTGCCTCCATTTCTTGAGGCGGATGATGAGGTCGATCCGCGACCTCGAGAGGATGGACCGCGGCCCGAAGATCTCCCGGATGTTGATGATGCCCAGCCCGCGGATCTCCATGAAGTTCCGGCTGAGCGGCGGCGCCTCGCCGGTCAGGCGGCCCGGGCCTTCCCTCCGCACCCGGACGACGTCGTCCGAGATGAACTTGTGGCCGCGGGCGATGAGCTCGAGCGAGCTTTCGCTCTTGCCGATGCCGGAATCGCCGATGATGAGCGCCCCGACGCCGAAGATCCGGAGCAGGCCTCCGGGCAGGGTCGTCCCCCCCGTCCAGGGGCCGGAGGCGCGCCGTCCGGACTTAACCATGGAGCCTGTCTTCCTCTTCGCGGACGATCTCGATGACGGCTTCGGGGCTCCGGGCTTCCAGCACCCGTCTGGGGAGCGCGGTCGAATTCCGGACGAGCTTGGCGATGGCCGCCAGGATCTGGAGGCTCGTGCTCGGATCTTCCGGCGAGGAGACGACCAGGAAGAAGAGATGGGACGGCTTTCCGTCCAGGGAATCGAAGTCCACGCCCGGACGGGAGATGCCCAGGACGAACAGAGGGCTCTTGACGCCCTTGAGCTTGCAGTGGGGGATGGCGACGCCGTCCCCGATGGCCGTGCTCCCGAGCTCCTCCCTCTGGACGAGCTTGTTGTAAAGATCCTTGTCCCTGGAGATCCTGTCCTTGGATTTCAGGAACCCGGCGATCTCCTTCAGAGCGGCGTCCCGGGTGAGGGACTTGATGTCCGGGAGGATCAGGTCTTCGGAAAGAAGGCTATGGAGTTTCACTCATCTCTCTCGCGGCGCGCCCTTCACTCGGGCTCGACCAGGCCGACGTGCCCGTCCTTGCGGCGGAACAGGACGGCCCATTTTTCGGAGCCCTCCTTGCGGAACACGAAGACCTCCCGGTTCTTCAGGTCGAGCTGGAGCGCCGCCTCTTCCACGGACATGGGCTTGAGCGAATAATGCGGGCTCCGGAGGATCCGGCGCTCGGGCTCCTCCGCCTCGACGGGCAGGACGAGGCCCTTCCGCTCGCGGCCCTTCCGGCGCTTCCGTTCCCGGAACTTCTCCCGTTCCTTCCGGATCTTCGTCTCGAGTCCGTCGAAGGCCAGGTTCAAGGAGTTCATCATGTCGGGCGTCTCCTCGACGACGACGAGGCCGGCCCCCTTGTCCTTGACGTGGAGCTCGGCGCGATGCCTCGTCTTCGCCACGGAGAGGATGATGTCCACTTCGAGCACGGAGCCCAGGAGCTTCTCGAGCGCCTTGAGCCGCTTCTCGCAGTACTGCCTGACCTCGGGCGTCAGAACGGTCTGGCGGGCCGTGAAGTGCACGTTCATGGCGTTCCCTCCATCGCGAACCTTCTTTTCCTTATATGGGAAGGCAGTATCTTGAGCTGCTTCCTGTACTTGGCGACCGTCCGGCGGGCGATCTTCAGGTTCTCCCTGGCCAATATATCACCGATCTCGATATCGCTCAACGGGTTGTTCCCGTCCTCCTGCTCGACCAGCTTGCGGATCCTGTCCTTGATCCTCAGGGAGGAGACGTCCTCGCCGAGGTCGCCGTGCAGGGACTTGTGGAAGAAATACTTGAGGGAGAAGACGCCCCGGGGCGTCTCCATGTACTTGTTGGCCACGACCCGGCCGACCGTCGACTCGTGGACGCCGATCTCCTGGGCGATCTCGATGAGCGTCAGCGGCTGGATGAACTCCAGCCCCTTATCGAAGAAATCCCTCTGCCGGTCCACGATGAAGCGGGCCACCCGGTAGATCGTCCGGTTCCGCTGGTCCAGGCTGCGCATGAACCAGAGGGCCTTCTTCAGCCGGTCCTTGAGGAACCGCGTGGCCTCGGGGTGGTCCCGGGACGCCTGGCCCAGGAGCTGTTTGTAATAGGCGGAGATCCGGAGCCGGGGCAGGCCTTCGTCGTTCAGCGACCACCTTCCACTCGTCCCCTTCCTTGGTGACGATGATGTCCGGGACGACGTAGAACGTCTTCTCCTCGGCGTACTTCCGCCCCGGGGCGGGGTCCAGGCTCCGGATGATCTCGATGTGGTCCTTGACCTCCGCCAGGGGGATGGCCAGGATCCGGGCCAGCTGGGCGTAATCCGACTTTTCGAGAAGCGGGAGGTGGTCGGCTGACGATCTCCCGGGCGATCTCGTCCCGGATCTCGAGGTGGTCCATCTGGGCGAGGAGGGCCTCCCTGAGGTCGAGGCTGGCGACGCCGACGGGATCGAAGGTCTATGATCTTTCGCCGGATCGCCTCGACCTTTTCCGGGGCCGCCCGGGCGAGCCTCGCGATCTCCTCCACCGGGGAGCCGAGATAGCCGTCCTCGTTGACGTTCCCGATGATCGAACTGGGCGATCTCCCGCTCCTCCGGCTCGAAGAAGGTCAGGGAGGCCTGCCAGTTCAGGTGGTCCCAGAGGGAGGGGCTGCGGGAGAGCGTATTCTCGAGGGAAACGGCTTCGCGCTTCTCGCCGAAATTGGGGCGGAACCCGTCGTCCAGGTAATCCTGGAAGCTCGCTTCGGCTTCGACCTTCTCGACCTCGTCCGGGGATTTCGGGGGCTCGCTGATGGCGAACGCTTCATCGGGAGGCTCCGCTTCGCGGGCTTCTTCCGGCGCCTTTTCCGGCTCGCCGGCCTCAGGTTCGGCGTTCGCCGACGCCTGCTCTTCGGCGCTCTCCGGGGGACCGGTCTCCGCTTCTTCCTCGAGCTCCATCATCGGGTTCTCGGTAAGCTCCTCGTCGATGACCTCGATGAGCTCCAGGTTCGTCAGGGGGAGGAGCTTGATGGCCTGCTGGAGGGCCGGGGCCAGGATGAGCTTCTGGACCTGGCGCTGGTCGAGCCTCTGTCTGAGCACGATCAATGCCCCCCCGCCCCTCAAAGCCGGAAATCCTCGCCCAGGTAGCTTCTCCGGACGTCCTCCGAAGCCACGATCTCCGCCGGCGTCCCTTCCTTGAAGATCCTGCCCTTGTCGATGATATAGGCCCGGTCGGTGATCTTGAGCGCTTCCCGGACGCTGTGGTCGGTGAGGAGCAGGCCGAGACCCCGGGCCCTGAGGTCGCTGACGATCGCCTGCAGGTCGAGGATGGCCAGCGGGATCGATCCCGGTGAAGGGCTCGTCGAGGAGGATGAACTCGGGGTCGGTGATCATCGCCCGGGCGATCTCGAGCCGCCGCCGTTCACCTCCCGAAAGGGTGTAGGCCTTGGACCGGGCGAGCTTTTCCAGGCCGAACTCCTTGAGGGTCCGGGCCAGGACGCCGTCCGCCCCGGGGACGGGCGTCGGGCATCGTCTCCATGATGGCCAGGAGGTTGTCCTCGACGCTCAGCTTCCGGAAGGCGGACGGCTCCTGGGGAAGCAGGCAGAGCCCCTTGCGGGCCCTGAGATACATGGGAAGCCCGGTGATGTCCTCGTCGTCGAGGAAGATCCGGCCCGAATCCTGCGGAACGAGGCCCAGGACCATGGAGAACGTGGTGGTCTTTCCGGCTCCGTTGGGCCCGAGAAGCCCTACGACCTCTCCCCTCCTGACCTCTATCGAGACGTTATCGACGACCTTCTTCTTTCCGTAGGTCTTATTCAAACCCACGGCTCGCAAAGCGTCTTTCATAGTTCACGATTTTATTACCGTCGCCGACCTGTCTCTCCTCTTATTTTCGATCGTGATTCTACCATCGCCCAGATGGAAAGTCAATTTGTCCCCCTCGGTCACGCCCTTCTCTTTGTCGACGAGGACGGGGTTCCCGGTCAGGACCACCGTGTCCGTTTTCAGGTCATAGACGGCTTCCCTGCCCCGGCCCTCTTTCCCCTCCTGGAAGATCACGACCTGGCCCCGGGCCACCAGCTTGTCGATCTCGTTCCCCTCGGCCTTGAAGCGCAGGGCGAGGCTCGCCGAAGTGATCCGGAGGACGGGGGTCCTGAGCTCGCACGAGCCTTCGAACTCGATCCCTCTCGACCTGGGGACGAAGGCCATGCGCTCGGCGCCGATCTCCAGGCGCTCCTCCGCCGGCTTGTCCTTGGGCTTATGGGTGAAGCTGGCCTTGACGCCGCCCCGCCCCGAGACCGCCCCGGACTTCTCCTGGATGTCGAATTCCTTGGCGAGCACGACGTCCCTGTCCTGCCAGATCCGGACGTCCTCCCTGAGGGCGAAGAATTTCTTCTCCTGGGCGTAGGCCAGGCTCCGGCAGGTGATGAAGACGGGCTTGTCCTTGGAGAAGAATCCGACGGCCTTCCCGTCCGCGGCGGGCTTGAGGACAAGCTTGACGTCTCCGGAGGCGCTCATATTGCCCGTGCCCAACCCGACGGAGATCAAAGCGGCCTCGACCTCGGTCCGGTCGGAATCGATCCGGGCGGGGGCGTCGGCCGCACCGCGCGCCTTGAGGACGTCCCCTTTCCTGGCGTAAACGACCGATTCTCCCCGGATCCGGCGTTCTTCGGCTTTCCCTCCGCCGAGGGCCATCCGGGCCGACCCGGTGGCCGTGAAGTCCGTCAGCTCCCCCTGAGGGTCGAAGCGGACGATGGCCGTGTCCGCCTGGATCTCGTCCTGAGCGCCCGCCTCGAGCTCGAGCTTGATGACGCATCCGCCCTCGGCCTTGAGCCGGGAGACGCTCTGATCTTCGGGGTAGACCGTCATCCGGATATCCTCGGCCCGGATCTCCTGGCCGGCGCCGCCGCTCTGTCCGGCGTCCTTGAAAAAGGTGACTGCGGCCGAGCCCGTGAGGGTCAGGGCTTCGACCTGCTGTTCGTCGTCGCTGAGCTGGAACGTCAGGGCGTCGGCCGAGCTCCGGCTCTTCCCGTGGGCCATCCGGACACTGCCGTCCATCCGACCGGACTTCGCCCGGCGCTTGTAAAGGAAGCTCTCGCCGGCGGCGTTCAGCGGAAAGGACGTCGCCAGCCGCGGCCGAAGGGCGATCTTCACGTCCCCGCTGAACGCGAGCGTCTGGGCCCGCTTCTCATAAAGGAATTCGCGCGAGCTGGCGTCGAGCCGGTCCGAGGTGAAGACGATGCCTCGGTCGGTCCGGACGACCTCCCGCTTCTTGTCGTAGTCGAAGGCGGGAGATTCGAAGAGGGAATCCTTATCCTTGACCTTGGCCCCGCCCGAGACCTTGAAGAAGGTCAGGTCCTGGTCGTAATCGACCTTCTCGGCCGTGAGGGTCAGCTCCTGCGTTCCCGTCCTCCCGTAATCCACGACTTCGACGTGCCCTTCGAGATGGTCGAGATCGTCGGGGCCGGCGTAGAACCTGTCCGCCTTGACCCTGATCTTTCCCTTGTCGCCGTTGAAAATGACGTGCTCGACGCCTTCTTTCCGGTCCACTTCCGCGCCCGGCTCCGGCGCCGGGGACGCGGTCCCGGCCGGGGGAGCCACGGCGGCGGGCCTCTTCAGGAAGAAATGGACCGCGACGATGACCAGGATGACCCCCAGCGAGCCGACGGCGCCCCACTTGGCCGTCCGGGCCAGGGTATTTCGAACGCTCTCCCGCATGGCGGCGATCCCTTACTTCCGGAGGTCTTCGATGGCCAGCCCGACCTGTTCCTCTCCCAGGTACTGGGAAATATGGAGCGTAAAGGCCAGGTCGATCCGGTCTCCCCTCCCGACGCGGCCGGCCAGGCCGGCTTTGTCCCAACCCAGGGCCTCGAACGTCCGGCCGTTCTTCCGGACCAGGAACTTGACGTGGCGGCCCTGCATCGTCTTCGGCTCGCCCGCGATCTCGAGCCCCTCGGCCAGGAAGACGGGCTTGGGGTTCCCGTTGCCGAAGGGGACGAGCCGGGCGTATTGTTCGAGGAAAGCGACATTGATGGACTCGAGGCCGAGCGGACTGTCGATGCGGACCTTCTTTTTCAGGTCCTCGTCGGAGATCAGGGGCGCTGCCAGCTCGTTGATGGAGGACTTGAAAGCCGGCATATCCTCGGTCCGGAGGCTGCAGCCCACGGCGAGGCGATGGCCGCCGTAGTTGAGGAAGTGCTGCCGGCACCCCTCGAGGAGGTCGATGAGGGCGCACTCCGGGATGCTGCGTCCCGAGCCGAAGGCCTTGCCGTCCTCGTAGGCGAAGAGGATGACCGGCCGGTGGAAGCAGTCCTTGAGCTTCGAGGCGACGATCCCGATGACTCCCCGATGCCACTCGGCGCTCCCCAGGACGAGGCACTTGTAGCGGTCGGCAAGTCCCCGCTCCTCGATCTTCTCCTTGGCCGCGCTGAAGATCTTCTCCTCGGTCCGCTGCCGCTTCGAGTTCAGCTCCTCGAGCCGGTCCACGAGGGCCCGCGATTCCTCGGAGGAGTCGGAGAAAAACAGCCGGACCGCGAGGTCGGTCATGCCCATCCGGCCGGCGGCGTTGATCCGGGGGCCGATGCGAAAGCCGAGGTCCCCCTCGGAGATCCTCCGGCCGGCCAGCCCGCAGCCTTCGATGAGGCTCCTCAGCCCGATGTTGGTCACGTTCTGCAGGCCGTCGAGGCCGTGCTTGACGAAGATCCTGTTCTCCCCCTTGAGCTCGGCGACGTCGGCCACGGTCCCGATACAGACGAGCTTCATGTAGTGGGGCACGGACGCGCCTTTGCCGGCGTCCTCGAGGAGGGCCTGGACCAGCTTGAACACAACGCCCACGCCCGCCAGGCCCCGGTCCGGATACCCGGAACCCTCGACCTGGGGATTGAGGACCGCCAGGGCCTCGGGCAGGACGTCCCCGGGCCGGTGGTGGTCGGTGATGATGACGTCGATGCCCTTCTCCCGGGCGGCGGCGACGAATCCCACGGCCTTGATGCCGCAGTCGACGCTGATGACGAGGCCCGCCCCCCTTTCCAGGGGGACGTCCACATGATGGTCCTTGATCCCGTAGCCGTCGCTGAGCCGCTCCGGGATGAAATAATCGACCCGGCCCCCCAGCGTCGTCAGGGCCTTGTGGAGCATGACGACCGAAAGGATGCCGTCCACGTCGTAATCGCCGAAAATGAGGATCTTCTCGCCGGAGGCGACGGCCTTGCGGATGCGGGCGACAGCCTCGGCCATGCCGGACATCAGGAAGGGATCGTGGAGCCCGTCCAGGCCGCCCAGGAGGAAGCCCCGGGCCGCCGCGGCGTCCGCGAGCCCCCGGTTGACGAGGACCTGGGCGATCTCGCGCGGGATGCCCAGTTCCGCGGCCAGGGTCTCGGCCTCGGGCCGGGCGGGGGCGACGACCCAGATATTGTCGTTCATTGAACCTCAATTTAACACATTTACTCAGGGGGCGCCAATTCGGGGCCGGATCCTCTGAAGTTGGCGCCGCGACCTTCCGGCGGTTTGACTTTGGCCGGGGCCGAAAATACAATGGGCGTGCCGTGTTGGGAAATCTCAGGGAAAAACTCGCCCGGACCAGGCAGGCGTTCCGGAAGTTCGAGGACCTCTTCAAGAGCGGCAAGAGCCGGGAAGAGGTCCTGGACGACCTCGCCGAAGCCATGATCCTGGCCGATATCGGTGTCGGCCCGACCGACAAGATCATCGAGGCCATCCGGGCGAAGACGCGTAAGGACGCCCGCCCGACGTCCTGAAGAAAGCCCTTAGGGACGAGATCGCGGGCCTCCTCGTCCGGTTCGAGGCCCCGTTCGCCGCCGGACCGGGGCCGTCGGTGGTCCTGATGGTGGGGGTCAACGGCGGCGGGAAGACGACGTCCATGGCCAAGCTGGCCCGCCGGGCCCGGGACGGAGGCCGGAAGGTCATGATGGCCGCGGGGGACACCTTCCGGGCCGCCGCCCAGGAACAGCTCTCCATTTGGGGACGGCGGCTGGGCGTCCCGGTCGTCAAGGGGACGTACGGAGCCGATCCGGCCTCGGTCGTTTTCGACGCCCTGCAGGCCTTCAAAGCCCAGAAGGCGGACCTCCTGCTCGTCGACACGGCCGGGCGGGTCCACACCAACGCCAACCTCATGAACGAGCTCGAAAAGATCAAGAGGGTCGTCGCCCGGGAGGTCCCGGGAGCGCCCCAGGAGATCCTCCTCGTGCTCGACGCCACGATCGGCCAGAACGCCGTCGTCCAGGCGCGGGAGTTCCTCAAGTTTTCCGGCATCACCGGCATCTTCCTGACGAAGCTCGACGGGACGGCCAAGGGGGGGACCGTCATCGGGATCGCCGACGAGCTCGGCCTGCCCATCAAGTTCGTCGGCGTCGGGGAGGGCGAAGAGGACATCGTGGAGTTCGACGCGGGGAGCTTCGCCGAAGCATTGCTCTCATGAACACAAGGGCGGATCTCGACCTCATGGAAATGGCCTACGGCCTCGCGGAGAAGGCCCGGGGCCGGACGAGCCCGAACCCGTGCGTCGGCGCGGTCGTCACCGCGCGCGGCGCCGTCGTCGGCTGGGGCCACCACGAAGAAGCCGGCCGGCCGCACGCCGAGATCGTCGCCCTGGACAGGGCCGGGCGAAGGGCCAAGGGCGGGACCATCTATCTCACGCTCGAGCCCTGCGTCCACTGGGGCCGGACGCCGCCCTGCGTCGACAGGCTCCTCGGCGTGGGCCTTGCGAGAGCGGTCGTATCGGCCGTCGATCCCAATCCCCTTGTGAACGGGCGGGGTCTCGCGGCCCTCAAGGGAGGCCGGGTTCGAGCTCACGACCGGCGTCCTCGAGGAGCGGAACCGGAGCCTGAACGAGGCCTATATCAAGTACATCACCCGAAAGGTGCCGTTCGTCACCCTCAAGGCGGCGGCCAGCCTGGACGGGCGGATCGCCGCCCGGAGCGGCGATTCCCGATGGGTCTCCTCCGCCGAGGCCCGCGACTACGTCCACCTCCTTCGCGGCGAGCACGACGCCATTCTCGTGGGGATCGGCACGATCCTCGCCGACGACCCGCGCCTGACGGTCCGCCATGCCCTCTGGAAAGGGAAACGGATCGTTCGGGTCGTCCTGGACCCGGGGCTCCGAACTCCGCCCGAAGCCCGGGTCCTGGATGCGCCCGGCATCCTCATCTTCACGCACCGGAAGGCGCCCCGCAAGAACCAAAGCGCCCTCGAAGCGAAGGGGGCCGAGATCGTCCGCGTCGCGGGCGGGCCGGCGGCGCTCGACCTCCGGGCGGTTCTCGGCGAGCTGGGGAAACGCGAGATCGCGAGCGTCCTCGTCGAAGGGGGAAGCCGCGTCCACACGTCCTTCATCGGGGCCGGGCTCGCCGACAAGCTCGTCCTCGCCCTGTCCCCGAAGCTCGTCGGCGGCCGGGACGCCGTCTCGTTCTTCGAAGGGCCGGGGGTACGGACAATGGCGGCCGCGCTCAAGCTCGGCCGCGTCAGGAGCTTTCCGGTGGGCGGCGACCGGATGATCGAGGGGTATTTCTGATGTTCACAGGCATCATCTCGTCCATGGGAGTTTTTCAGGGGTACAGGCAGGGCCGGCGGGAGATCCTTATCGAGGCCCCGGACGCGGCCCCCAAGCTCGAGATCGGGGCCAGTCTGGCCGTGGACGGCGTCTGTCTGAGCCTGGTCCGCCGGGACGGGAGCGGGCTTATCTTCGACCTGTCCAAAGAGACGCTCGAACGGACGACCCTCGGGCTTCTCAGGGCGGGAGACCGGCTCAATCTCGAGCTCCCTGTGACCCCCTCCTCCCTGCTCTCCGGCCACCTCGTTTCCGGCCACGTGGACGGTGTGGGGAAGGTCGCCCGGCTCGTCGCGAAGCGGCCGGGCAAGCGGATGACGGTCTCGTACCCGCGGGAGCTCGCGGCCGTATTTCGTCCTCAAAGGATCCGTGGCCGTCAACGGGGTGAGCCTGACCGTCGCCGCCCTCGGGGCGGACACGTTCGAAACCGAGCTCATCCCGCTGACCCTCGAGGGGACGAACCTGGGACGTCTCCGGGCGGGAGACCCCGTCAACCTCGAGTGTGACATGCTCGGGAAATACGTGTATAATTACTTGAAAAGATGAACGTTAAAAGCCAGCTGATATCGGTCGAAGACGCCGTCCAGGCGGTCCGGGACGGGCGGATGATCATCATCGTGGACGACGAGGACCGGGAGAACGAGGGCGATCTCATGATCGCCGCCGAAAAGATCACCCCGGACGTCGTCAATTTCATGACCAAGCACGGGCGCGGGCTCATCTGCCTTCCGCTCAGCCGGGAGCGGCTCGAAGAGCTCCAGCTTCCGCTGATGGTCTCCGAGAACACGGCCCGTTTCCAGACGGCCTTCACCGTGTCCATCGACGCCAAGGAAGGCGTCTCGACGGGCATCTCGGCCCATGACCGGGCCCGAACGGTCCAGGCGGCGCTCGACCCGAAGACGCGGCCGGAGGACCTGGCCCGGCCCGGGCATATCTTCCCCCTTCAGGCGCGCGAGGGCGGCGTCCTGGCCAGGGCCGGCCAGACCGAAGCGTCCGTGGACCTGGCCCGGCTGGCCGGGATGACCCCCGCCGCCGTCATCTGCGAGATCATGAACGAGGACGGGACGATGGCCCGCATGCCCCAGCTCGAGGAGTTCGGCCGGGCCCACGACATCCCCATCCTGTCCGTCGCCAGCCTCATCCGCTACCGGATGAAGCATGAGACTCTCGTCCGGAAAACGTGCGAGGCCGACCTGCCCACGAAGGTCGGGCAGTTCCGGATCGTCGATTTCCAGGACATCATCCACGGCGACCACCACGTCGCCCTGGTCATGGGGGACGTCACGAAGAAGGACAAGCCGACCCTCGTCCGGGCCCATTCCCAGTGCCTGACGGGCGATACGTTCGGGTCCACCCGCTGCGATTGCGGCGACCAGCTCCGCCGGGCCATGGCGATGATCGCGGCGGAAGGCACGGGAGTCCTCCTCTACATCATGAACCATGAAGGCCGGGGGATCGGCCTGACCAACAAGATCCGGGCCTACGCCCTCCAGGACCAGGGGGCGGACACGGTCGAAGCGAACTGCCGGCTGGGCTTCAAGCCCGACCAGCGGGACTACGGCATCGGGGCCCAGATCCTCGTCGCCCTGGGGATCGACAGGATCCGCCTGCTGACCAACAACCCCCGCAAGTTCGTCGGGCTCACCGGCTACGGCCTGGAGATCGTCGACCGCGTCCCGCTCGAGATCGAGCCGGGCAAGGACAACATCAACTATCTGAAGACCAAGAAAGAGAAGATGGGCCATATCCTCGACCTCGTCTGAGCTTCGGAACCCCATGAGGGAAGACGAACAGATCCGCGCCACCTTCCTGCGAAAGCTCGCCCTGACGCAGGACAAGCAGAAGCGCCTGAAGGTCCTCAAGGCTTACGCCCGGATGGACATGCGCCTTGCCGACAAGGTCCTCGTCGAGGCCCTCGGCGACCCGTGCGAGGAGATCCGGGACTTCATCGTCCGGGAGCTCGCCGAGCGGGACAGCCTCGACCTGGATCTGCTCTGCGGCCGGCTGGCCGGCCCGCCCTGGTACGCCCGGAGCGCCGTCCTCCGGATCATCGGCATGCGGAAGGCCGCGAAGGCCGTCCCGCATATCGAGAGGATCCTCGGGGACGCCAACGCCGATGTCCGGAAATGCGCCGCCGACGCCCTGGGCGAGATCGGGGGGCGCGCGGTCCTGAGGCTCCTCGTCCAGCTGAAAAAGGACGCCAGCCCCTACGTCCGCCGGCCGCGGAGGAAGGATTGAGGAAGGCGAGCGGAATCAGATTTGTATAAGTGCGCCTAGATTAAGAGTGCGCCAGAGAGAGAGAGTTTTACTTAATTGGCGGGGAAACGGATCAGGATTGACCCTCCCAATCTTTACATTTCGGGTACGTGTAGCAGGTTGCTTGCCCTGGTGCACCCGGGTGTGCAGACGGCGTTTTGCAGTGACAGAGCACAGCTTCTCCCGGTTTTCCCTTAAAAAGGACAACTAACTCCGGTTTTTTCCATTCTTTCTTCATAGTTACTCCTAGCCCGCTTCCTGAAAACAATACAAATGTATGACGTTTCTCATAAAATGTCAAGCCTTTTAATTGCGTCGGCTCGGGCGCGTGCCACGTGACAAAAATAGTCAACGGGAGCATCCAAGCTCCCGGTTTCGAGATGGGCGTTAGCCGGGCACCACATACAAAGATCTAATAACGAACAAGTTCCGCATTTCTCCCGATATTCTTGCCGCCCGGAGCTATAGCCCCTGATCCTGGGAATAAAAGTATGCCAGGCTTCAGAAAGAGAGCCCTTCCGCAGATCGTAGACGCATTCGGGATGGCACAAGGAAGAACAAAGCTTGAAGTGGCCATCGGCGCTCAAGCTGAAGCTATTCTTTCCCGCCCCGCAACGAAAAATTAGGGGGCTGGCCGCGTCCGAGGATTCGGGAACGATGAGCTTATCGCATTGCTCCAGGAGGGCCTGGAACCGCTCGGGATCCTCCCGTTCCAGGGCTGCGATCTCGGCTGGAGCGAGCCTTTCCCCCTTGATCTCGCGGTTTCGTACGGGATCGCCATCGTAACGGAGCGTGAGAAAGGGATCGAATCGAAAATAGTCCTTGGTATGCTTTCTGCAAAAATCGGCGATTTGTCCCAATTCGCGGACATTCGACCTGAGGGCCATGGCTTTGAGGCGGATCTTGATACCGTTTTGAAGGAGACGATCAAGCCCGCGCTTGAAGGCCCGATAGGATCCTTTCCACCCGGGTCACCGTTTCATACGTCTTTTCGTTCGCGCCGTAAACCGTGATCTCGATGTCCCGCGGAGGGTAATCCTTGAAAAGCCGTACGTGTTTTTGAGTGATGAGGGTTGCGTTCGTGTAGATGGAGACGAGGAGTCCCTTTTTCTTCAGGTAAGAATAGACCTCGAAGAAATCCTTGCGTAAAAGAGGCTCTCCGCCCGTGAGCAGGCACCACAGCGCGCCCATGGAAACGGCCTGATCCACGATACGCTTGATTTCTTCCAAGCCCAGCTCGGCTTCCCGGGCCTCGGGATCGGACTCGAGCCGATTGATGTAGCAGTGCCGGCAGTTCAGGTTACAGCGCTCCGTGATCTCGAAACCGAAGCCCGTCACGGCCCTTTTTCTTTCGAGTCTTTCCCAAAGCCCGAATTCGGTCAGGGACATGGAGGACACGTAGCTTTGTTTCATTCTTTTTGTCTCGGTCATTTTCCGGCGCAGAAGGCTTCGACCCTGCGTTTCCAATCCCGGACTTCCCAGGCCTTTTCGCCTTCCGCGAGCAACCCAAGGTCCCGAGCTTGAGCATGAGCGACTTCGCAAAAGAAGTCCACCGGCGTATCGAGGGTCCCATGTTCCATCCAGGATTGAGCGGGGCACTGTTCGCAAAGAGTATTGAGGAAACACCGCGCGCAACGTGAAAGATACTCCGTGTTCGACGCCTCCCGCTCCCGAAGCTTGGGGAAAAAATCCATAAATGCGTCTTTGATGCTTCCCGTTTTTGCATCATAACAGGTTTCCGGATGTCGAAGCGGCAAGCAGGCCTGAAGGTGTCCGTAGCTGTCGATGCAGCCGCTTCCTGCTCCCGCCCCACAGCGGAAAAGTCTTTTCCCGGGAAGGCCGAAGACCCCTTCGAAGAGCCCTCTCATTTCGGCAATATATCTTTTTCTGTCCGGGCTCAGGAGAGCGATCCCTTCATCGGGGCGAAGACGAAGCCCGCCTATGCGCATGTTCTTCTCGACAGAGTCGCGCCGCGCCCGGAGATAGTAAAACATGGCCAGGGATACGGATTCGTCCATCCCGGCTTTTCGCCCGCCCAATCGCGAAGCCTCTCGATCTCGGCCCGGTTGGGAGGAAGGACTGCGCTCTTCAAAACGAACGGAATTCTGAAGTCTTCCAGGAATCGAATTCCATTCATGGCGGCTTCGAAGGCCCCCGGGTTGCGGGTCACATCCTCGCAGGATCCTTTGTCAAGCCCATAGACGGAAACCTCGACCTTTTCCAGAGGGGGGATGCGCGTCAGGAGTTCGGCCAACCGACGCGTGATCAATGTCGCGTTCGTATAAAGAACGGTTTTCAATCCCAGTCTTCTGGCATGAACATAGATCTCTTCAAAATCCTCCCGAAGGAGCGGCTCCCCGCCCGTGAACCTCACGCTCAGGCAACCAAGGGCCGCCGTTTCTTCGAGGAGACGCTGCCACTCCCGAGTGGATAGTTCCCGACCCATGGCATCCCTATCGCCGGCCGGCAAATTGATATAACAATGGATACAATCATTGTTGCAGCGTTCCGTCAATTCCAGGTCCATTTGGGTCAGGATCGGCTTCTTTTTATTCCAGAGTTGAGCCCGGCCGGCGCGAACCTTCCTGGTATATGCTTTGATCTGCCGGGCTTGATCACTCATGTGAATATCGTCCGCCGGATGCCTTTATCTCCGGAGACCGGGAAAAGGACCCGGAGAAGCGCAGAATCGTTCGAGAAGCTCGACGACCTGGCCCCCTTTATTAAAGCCCAAACGAAAGCAGGGGATCCTATCGGGGATTTCCTCTATCAGATCAAGCACGCGGTTGATCCAACCGGATGTAATGAAGGGCTTGATCAGACAGGTGGTCAGTTCCGTAAAGACCTCTTTCCTGTCCTTGAGGAGGGTCAGTCGGTTCTCCGGTCCTTTGCCAGGAAAAAGACGGCTCGAAGCGGCGCCGAAGCCGACGAAACCTCCGGGACCTCGCCATGGCTCCAAGTGCCATGGATCTTGAATCCGTCCGGCCATTTCCTGACGATCATCCTGTCATCGCAAAGGATCTCGGCCTTCCCTTTCAACATCTTGATCATCGTGGACTTCCCCGCCCCGGAGTGACCTACGAAGAGAAGCCCCTGGCCGTCCAGCACGACCCCGCTCGAATGAAGATAAAAACCGTCCCTGTCGGGGAGGATCCTGGCCAACAGGATCTGATCCGAGGGGAACAAGGTCAGCGCATGAATGCCCCCCCATGGAAAAGACCTTATCGTTTTCGTTGTAGATCTCTCCATGCGAATGGTCGCGATCGAATTCGACGAAACGATGGACGACTTGATCTCTCGGAGGAGGATAGATGCCGAGATAGATCCAAGAGCCGTCTTTTTCATAGATCGCCCATGGAGCTTTGCGATAGACTTCCTTTCCAAGGTCACGCTTCGTGAGGTCCGGGAGCGTGAAATGATGCCTGATCAAGATCGTGTCCTCTCCCGGAGAAGAGGTTTCGAATGCCTCGAATTTCGGCGAAAACGTAGTTGCCTTGAACGGCAGGTCCGATTCCAAGCGGATCGTGATCCCGGCGATCTGAAAATAGCGTCGGTAACCGTCCTTAATAAGTTCCCCCGAACGGCCGGTGCCGGAGGAGCCCTCGGAGGCGCCTGCAGTTGAATCGTTCATGGATCTCATCTGATTGTTATTAAACCGAATTCCTAGAAGAATCTGCGAATATATGCGATTTCGGCATCCCTCCGGACTCCGGTCAATGGCCCGCGAGGGGGATTCCGGGGGTGATATACGGGCCGATTTTCTCCCCCAAATAGGCGATGCCGGCAGTTCATGAGATCGAGCCCTTGATCCGGCTCAAGGCCCAATAAACCCAGGCGATGAGTCCCCAGGTCGAAAGGACCGCGATCAAGCTCTTTTCCGGGCCCAGGCCGAGCCTGATCCGCCGCCCGTTCCTTTCCACCCTGTCCACGACGCCCAGGATCCCCGATACGGCCACGGGATTGTCCGCGATCGGTTCGTGGTCCCCTTTGAGCACGTATCCTCCTTCGGTCCGGCCGACGATCCTGTGGACGGCCAAATGGCCGTCCACGGGCCGGAGGTAGGCGGCGACCGCTCCCTTTCGGAGGTCCGCCCGTTTAACGGGCCTGACCGTGATCACGTCGCTGTGGCGGATGAAGGGCGACATGCTGTACCCCGAGGCGCGAAATCTGAAGCGGACGCCCTTGGCAAGGACTTCGGACAGAAGCCCCAGGAGGTCCGCTCCCGAAAGCGGGAGTTCCCGTCCGTCTCGGACTCTCAGGGCGGGTATGTTCTCAGACGACCTCAACCACGATCCTCTTCTTGACGAGCTCCTCGACGAGTCCGAGGACGTCCTCTTCGATCTCCTCCGGGGCGCCCTCGAATTCGGCGGTCAGCTCTTCGATGATCGCCTTCAGGGACTTCCGGCCGTCGAGCCCTTTCCAGATCGCCCGTCCCGTGGGGTTGAACGTAAAAAGATCGTCCTCTATATCGCCGATCCCGGCGGTCAGAGGAACGATGATGAGTTCTCCCTCGATCTCCCGGGCCACGATCGCATCCGAGGGTTTGAAGATCCTGTCGAGTCCGATCCTCTCCGTCATATCTGCCTCCTTAAGTGTTTTCCACACCTTAATCCCTTTCGGGCGCGCTCTTCCGCTCTCAGGGAGGACACACGCTCATTATACCCGGGCGGAAACGATATTGACAGGCCGCGCCCGGATGGTCAATGACCGAGGGGGGGATTCCCGGGGTGATATCGGGATACCGCGCCTCATCGCGGGAGGTGATGCCCCCGGCCAAGGGCCCTCGCGCCCGGAGGGCGTTCGCTCAGCGCCCGGGTTTGCCGGACGCCTGCCCGTCCGGAGCCTTCTTCCCTGCCCGATTCCAGGACGAAGGTCACCGGGCCGTCGTTCGCGATGCGGACCGTCATGAGGGTCCGGAAAACGCCGGTCTCGACCCTGATCCCCTGCTTCCGGATGCCGTCGGCAAAACGGGCGAACAGGGCCTCGGCCCGGCCCGGCTCCTCCGCGCCGTCGAAGCTCGGCCGCCGGCCCTTGCGGACCGAGCCGGCCAGGGTGAACTGCGAGACGGCCAGGACCTCGCCGCCGACGTCGGCGAGCGAAAGGTTCATCTTGCCGGCCTCGTCCGGGAATATCCGGAGCTCGACCGCTTTGACGGCCAGGCGGTCGGCCTCGGCCTCGGAGTCTCCTTTTTCGACGCCCACAAGGAGGCAGATCCCCCGGCCGATCCTTCCCGCGACCCGTCCCTCCGCCTCCACCGAGGCCTCGTGAACCCTCTGCAGGACGATCCTCATGCTCTTGGCTCCCGCCCGTCCTTTGTCGTTGTCATGTTTGACTTTATGGGACCTTTACTTTATCATAGTCGCCTGATCAAGGAGAAGAATCATGGCCCATCACAAATCCGCCATCCGCCAGGAGAGACGCAGCCTCCGCCGCGCCGCCGTCAACAAGCAGAACAAGACCGCCCTCCGCAGTCAGGTCAAGAAGACCCGCGAATCCATCAAGGACGCGGACAAAGAAGGGGCCGTGAAGCTCATCCCCGAGACCTACTCCATCGCCGACAAGTCCGTCAAGAAGCGGACCATCCACGCCAACAAGGCCGCCCGCATCAAGTCCAGGCTCAGCCGCCAGGCCGCCAAGACCGCCCCGAAGCCCGCGAAGTAGTCCCCTCCCTCCGTCTAAGCCGGCAGTATTCGAAGAGGAACGATTCGAACACCGTGCGGCGTTCCGCGTCCGTCGTTTTGATCCGGACGTCCGCTTCCGTCAGCGCCTCCAGGAGTTGGCCGATCTCGGCCATTGACAAGCCGTCCACGATGGAAAAGAACGCCGCGAGCTTGTGCCGGTAGAAGTCGCCAAAGGACTCCTGGATCTGCGGGTAGAACGCTTTGAAGATCTCCTTCCTGTCGCGACTCTTTTCCGCGAGCTGGACCTTCGCCGCCAGGACGTTCCGGACGAACCCCGAGAGGCGCGACAGGACCTGCTCCGGCTTCTCGCCCGCGGTGAGCAGGCCGTCGAGCACGAGGATGCACTTCCGGAGATCTCCCTCCTCCAGGGCATTATCGAGCTCGTAGGGGTCGAACGTCCGGACCCAGGCGGTCGCCTCGTCGACGCTCCTGGCCGAGATGACCTTTCCCTCGTCCGAGAAGACGGCCAGCTTCTCGAGCTCATTGTCCAGGCGCCGGAGGTCGTTGCCGACGATCTCGACAAGCCGGCGCGCGGCCTCGGGGGCCAGCCCCTTGCCCAGCGAGCGCGCCTTCTCGTCCACCCACTTCGCGATCTCCCATTCTCTTCAAGGGTTTCGCGTCCCGGGCGACGACGCCGGGGAGCGAGGAAAAGAGCCGGACGGCGGCGTTCCCTCTCCGGAGCTTGCCGGGGAGGACGACGACGAGGACGGTCCGCGAGGCCGGGTCTTCGAAATATCTCTTGAGGAGCTTCTCCTCCGCGGCGGAAACGAGCTTCGGCTCCTTCTCGCCGCGCCGCTCCGTCTCGGCTTCCGCTCGGGGGCCCGGACGAAGATCACCCGCCAGGGGGAGAACAGGAAGGGCATGGTCCGGGCCGCGTCGAGGATCTCCCCCCATCCCGTCTCGTCGAGGTAATAGCGGTCGATCCGGAAATCGGGAGCGTCGCCCGGGGCGAGCAGGGCGGTGAGCTCGCGGACGAACAGGTCGGCGAAATAGATCTCCTCGCCGAAGAAGAAATAACCCGGAGCGAGCCCGTCTTCCCGGATCTCCCTTCCCAGGGCCTTGCTGAACAAGCCTCAGAACCCTTCCAGGATGTTGACCACGATCGTCCGGGCGAACTCCTCGGCCGCCTTGCCGATGGCCTCCGTCTCCAGGGATTCGAAGTCCGACCCCTCGGGGACCTCGTATTCCTTGACGTAGACGAAGGAGGGGTTGGAGAACAGGATCTTCTGGTTGACCAGGTCCCGGAGGACGATCCGGGCGGTGATGGTGATGTTGTAGCGGTCGGCGGCCGCCTCGCCGGAGAACGCGATGGGGTTGACCGTGAACGAAAGGACGTCGCCGATGAGGACGGCGTCGCCCCGGCCGCCCTCGGCCAGGACCTCGACCTTCGCCCGGGCCGTCATCTCGTCGATGACCGCGCGGGTCAGCTTGAGGTCCAGCTCGTAGCGGGTGGTCATGTTCTTGAACATCGGGACGCTGATCCGCTTGATGTGGGACGGCAGGTAGCTCCCGGTGCCGCGCAGGCGGTACCCGCAGGACCAGGCCACGAGGCACGCGGCCAGGAGACCGAGGACCTTTCGCGTCATGTTCGCCTCCCGTTCAGACGACGATGCTGACCAGCCTGTTCCGGACCGCGACGACCTTGCGGGGCGTCTTCCCGCCGAGGGCGGCGACGATCTTGGGGAGCCCCAGGGCCTTCGCTTCGAGCTCCTTTTCGGGGAGGTCCAGGGGCGCTTCGAACCGGTCGCGGAGCTTTCCGTTCACCTGGACGACGACGATCGCGACCTCCTCCCGGGCCAGGGCGGGATCGATGGACGGGCCACGGCGTCCGGGCCAGGATCGTCGTCGTGGCCCGATCTTCTCCCAGAGCTCCTCGGCCAGGTGCGGGGCGAAGGGGGCGAGGAGCAGGACGAGCGCCTCGAGGGCCGAGCGGAGGACCGCCCTCCCCTCGGGGCTTTCCCTCAGGACGTCCCTGTCCTTCCGGACCATGTTGTAAAGCTCCATGATCGAGCTCACGGCCGTGTTCAGATGGAAGCGGACCCCGATGTCCTCGGTGACCTTGCGGATGGTCTGGTGGGTCTTCCGGAGAAGGGCCTCGCCCGGGCCGCCGGCCGCCGGGGCCGGGCCCGGCCCCGCGAAGAGGTCCAGGTTCTCGTGGACCGCCGTCCAGACGCGGAGCAGGAACCGGTAGCAGCCCTTCGAGCCCTTCCTCCGCCCAGGCGAATTCCTTCTCGGGCGGGGAGGCGAAGAGGATGAACAGCCGCAGGGCGTCGGCGCCGTACTTCTTGAGGATCTCGTCGGGGTCGACGATGTTCCCCTTGGACTTGGACATGGCCGAGCCGTCCTTGGTGACCATGCCCTGGGCCAGGTAATGGGGGAACGGCTCGCAGATATCGGTCAGTCCGAGGTCCCGGAGGACCTTGGTGAAGAACCGGGCATAGATGAGGTGGAGGATGGCGTGCTCGACGCCGCCGATGTAGAGGTCGACCGGGAGCCAGTAGTTCGCGGCCTCCGGCCGGAACGGGAGCGACTCCTCGTGCGGCGAGGTGTAGCGGAAGAAATACCAGGACGAATCGACGAACGTGTCCATGGTGTCGGTCTCGCGCCGGGCCGTGCCGCCGCACTTCGGGCAGGTCGTGTTGACGAAGCCCTCGGCGCGCTCGAGCGGCGAGCCCTCCGCGCCCGTGATGGCGACGTCATAAGGGATCTCGACGGGCAGGTCCTCGTAGGGGACGCCGACGACGCCGCAGTTCGGGCAGTAGATGATGGGGATGGGCGTGCCCCAGTAGCGCTGGCGGGAGATGCCCCAGTCGCGGAGGCGGAAGGTCGTGCTCCGGCGGCCGAAGCCCTTCTCCTCGGCGTAGGCGCCCATCTTGTCCATGGCCTCGGCGCAGCGCAGGCCGTTGAACGGGCCCGAGTTCGCGAGGACGCCGAGATGCTCGTAGGCCTTCCCCTCTTCGGGGGCCTCGTCCTCCGGCCCGCCGGGAACGATGACGGTCCGGATGGGAAGCCCGTACTTCGTCGCGAAATCGATAGTCGCGCTGGTCGTGGGCCGGAACGGCCATGATGGCGCCCGTCCCGTAGTCCATGAGGACATAGTTCGCGATCCAGACCGGGACGAGCTCCCCGGTGAACGGATTGACGGCCTTGGCCCCGGTGTCGATGCCTTCCTTCTCGTCGTCGCCGATCTCCCGCCGCGTCCGGGCGGCCGCGACGGCCCTGGCGATCCAGGCTTCGTGCTCGGCGCGCCGGGGCGAGGACGCGACGAGGTCGAGCGGCCATCGGGTGCTCGGGCGAGAGGACGAGGAACGTGGCCCCGTAGATCGTGTCGACCCGGGTCGTGAAGACCTCGATGGACTTGCCGAGCGCGGGGACCGGGAAGTCGATGTGGGCGCCCGTGCTCTTGCCGATCCAGTTCTTCTGCATCAGGAGGACGTGCTCGGGCCACTTGCCGAGAGCCTCGTGGCCGGAGAGAAGCTCCTCGGCGTAGTCGGTGATCTTGAGGAACCACTGCTCCATCTTCTTCTGCGTCGACCGGCGTGTCGCACCGCCAGCAGCCCCCGCCGACGACCTGTTCGTTGGCCAGGACGGTCCGGCACTGGGGGCACCAGTTGACCCAGCTGTCCTTGCGGTAGGCCAGGCCGCGCTCGAACATCTTCAGGAAGATCCACTGGTTCCACCTGTAGTAATCGGGCAGGCAGGAGTTGACCTCGCGGGACCAGTCGTAGCCGAGGCCCATCCTCTTGAGCTGTTCGCGCATGTAGGCGATGTTGTCCAGGGTCCACTTCCGGGGATGGATGCCGTGCTTGATGGCCGCGTTCTCGGCCGGCATGCCCAGCGCGTCCCAGCCGATGGGGTGGATGACGTTGAAGCCCTTCATCGCCTTGAAGCGGGCGATGACGTCGCCGATGGAATAGTTGCGGACGTGTCCCATGTGGATGCGGCCGGAGGGATAGGGATACATCTCGAGCAGGTAGTATTTCGATTTGGACGGGTCTTCGCCGACCTCGAAGACCTCTTCCTCGGCCCAGATCCCCTGCCACTTTTTCTCGATCTCTTCGAAGTTGAAGTCGTCCTTCATCGTCGTCCTCTGTCGCCTGCTTGGGAAAGGCCCCTAAAGGCCTTAATAATCAACGATTAATCATAAAGGCAACGGCCCGGAATGTCAACAGAACGGGCGCTTGTCCCGGCGGCCGAAGTCTCGGGTTGAAGCCCGAGGCGACGATCCAAGACAACGCTTGAGGCTACAGGGCGCCGGCCGAAATGGGATATACTAGGGGTCGAGCGCGAACCAGATGGCGATCCTCGAAGTCAGGAATTTGTCCGCGGGCTACGGGAACGGTCCCGTCGTCGGCGGCATATCGTTCGCCCTCGAGCGGGGCGAATTCGTCACCGTCCTGGGCCGGAACGGCTCCGGCAAGAGCACGCTCATCAAGGCCCTCCAGAGGCTCGTCCCCGACATCTCCGGGGAGGTCCTCATCGACGGCGAGCGCGCCGCCGGGCTCGGGCCGCGCGAGCTGGCCCGGCGCGTCGCCTACGTCCCGCAGATCTACGACCCCGTTTTCGAGTTCCAGGTCTCCGAGGTCATCCTCATGGGCCGGTACGCCCGCCAGGGCCGCCTCGCCGGCGTTTCGGCCGTGGACGCCGCGATCCTCGACGAGGTCCTCCGGGAGACCCGGACGACCCACCTCGCGGACAAGAAGGTGGCCCGGCTCAGCGGCGGCGAGCGCCAGCGCGTTTTCATCGCCAGGGCCCTCGCCCAGGACACGCCCCTCCTCTTCCTCGACGAGCCCAGCGCCCACCTCGACATCAGCTATCAGGTCGAGATCTACGAGATCCTCCGCCGGCTCCAGCGCGAAAAGGGAAAGACCGTCCTGGCCGCCGAGCACAACATCAACCTGGCCGTCCCCTACTCCCAGAGGATCATCTTCCTCAAGGACGGACGGCTCGCGGCCCAGGGCCCGCCGGCCGAGCTCATCACCAGGGAGAACATCCGGCGGATCTTCGACGCCGACGTGGACGTCCGGACGAATCCCGCCTCCGGCCTGCCCGAGATCTCGCTCGTCACCGGGCCGGCGGGGAGGCCGTGATGCGCCGCGCCGCTTTCGCTGGCACTCGCCGCCTCTGCGGTCCTCGCGCTGGCCCTTCCCGCGGCCGCGCAACCCGAGACCGATCGTCGACGACCAGGGGATCGCCTTTCCCCTGTCCGCGCCGCCGCGCCGTATCGTATCCCTCGCTCCGAACGTCACCGAGATCCTCTTCGCCCTCGGCCTCGACGCGGAGATCGCGGGCGTCACTCGGTACTGCGATTTTCCGGAAGCCGCGCTCCGGAAACCGAGGATCGGCGGTCTCGTCGATCCCGAACCTGGAGCTGATCAAGTCGCTGGCCCCGGACCTCGTCATCGCCTTCCGCGGCAATCCGCTTCGGACGATCGAACGCCTCCGGGCCCTCGGGCTTCCCGTCTTCGTCCTGAATATCGGGCGGGACCTCGATTCGCTGTTCCCCCTCATCGATAAGCTCGGTCGGGTCACGCGGCGGGACAAAGAGGCCGCCGTCCTCGCCGCCGCTCTCAAAGCGAGGCTCGATTCTGTTGCCGGCCGGCTCGCGGGCGTCGCCGGCGGAGCCCCGTGTCTTCCTCGCCCTTCACGGACAGGGGCTCTGGACCTGCGGCCGGCTGAGCTACCTCAACGACCTCATCGTCCTCTCGAAGGGCCGGAACGTCGCCGGCGCCGTCGAGAGGGACTGGCTTCACTACGGCCTCGAACAGCTCGTCCACGACGACCCCGAGGTCATCATCGTCCTGGCCCGGACCCCGGCGGAATTCGAGAGGGGCCGCGATAAGTTCCTCGAGGACCGCCGGCTCAGAAAGGTCGCCGCCGTCCGGACGGGCCGGGTCTTTTTCCTCGACGAGAACGTGACCAGCCGCTTCGGGCCGCGCCTCGCCGAGGCCCTCGAAGTCGTCGCCCGAAACATCCATCCCGAACGGTTCGAGAGGACCCCATGAGCGCCCGGCGCAAGACGTCTCTGGCTCTTGTTCGTCCTGATCGCGCTCCTCCTCGCCGGGCTATGGCTTTCCCTTCTCACGGGCCCCGTCAGGACGACGCCGGGAGATCTCCTGGACTTCGTCCTCGGGCGCGATGCCGCGAACGCCGCCATCTTCGCCGATATCCGCCTGTCCCGGGCCATTCTGGCGTTCCTTGTCGGAGCGGCCCTTTCCCTGTCGGGCGCGATCCTCCAGGGATATTTCCAGAATCCGATGGCCGATCCGTTCGTCGTCGGCGCTTCCTCCGGAGCCTCTCTCGGCGCGGTCGCCTGCATCTCCCTGGGGATCGGCGTCACGGTCTTCGGATTCTCGAGCCAGAGCTTGTTCGCTTTCGCCGGCGGGTTCGGGCTCGTCGCGTTCGTCTATGCCCTCTCCCGGAGGAGGGATGTCTATCGCGTGGAGACGCTCCTCCTGACGGGGATCGCCGCCGGCGCCATGGCCTCGGCCCTGACCTCGTTCCTGCTCTTCATGAAAGCGGATTCGTTCGAGCAGGCCGTCTTCTGGCTCCTGGGGAGCTTCGCCCTGGCCGACGTGGCGTCAGGCCGCCGCCATCGGACCGTGGGTCCTGGCGTCCCTCGCGGCCGCGCAGTGGTTCGCCAAGGACATGAACCTCCTCGTCATGGGGGACGAGCCCGCCCGGGCCCTGGGCTGTCCGGTCGAGCGGGTCCGGAAGGTCTTCCTGGCATTGGCCACGCTTCTCGCCGCCCTCTCCGTTTCGGCGGCCGGCGTCATCGGGTTCGTCGGCCTCATCGTTCCCCACGGGACGCGGATCGTCATCGGACCGGACCACCGGTACCTTTTCGGGTTCTCGGCCCTGGCCGGCGGGGTCTTCCTCGTCTTCGCCGACCTCCTGGCCCGGACGCTCCTCTTCCCGACGGAGCTCCCCATCGGCGTCATCACCGCGGCCGTCGGCGCCCCGTTCTTCATCTATCTGCTGAACAGAAAAAGATAACCTTCCAGACGCAGGCTGAAGCCTGCGGCTACCTCAGAAACCGCCGGGCGCCGACCTGAACCCAAGCGCCTGATCTTTCGGTCCCGGTTTTCCGTATGATAAGAAGGATGTTAGAATAAGGCGAGCTTCATGAATTTCTTCTTCGTCAAGGACAGCAAAGGGAAATACCGATATTTCTCGTCGGAGCCGCCGAAGCCCGTCGAGGTCAAGTTCTCGAGGTCGAAAGAGGCCTGGGAGCTGGCCAAGAAGAAGCTCATGCTCCTGCCGAAAAGGACCCTCCGGATGGAGCAGGCCTTCGAACGGGCCCTGCGGCTGAAAGGCGCGCCCCTCCGCATCCTCCACGCCGCGGGCACGGAAGAGGATAAGATCCGTTTCCGCTTCTCTCTATTCCTCCAGCGTCATCGGACCCGCCATTTCATCATCCTCATCGCCGAGGCGATCGTCGTTCCGTTCACCGGGATCGTGGCGATCCTCCCCGGCCCGAACATCGTTTTCTACGCCCTGGCCCTCATCATGATCACGCAATGGTTCGCCCTGAAGGGCATCGGCAAGACGCTCGGGGCGGAGCACGACTTCGTCCCCGACGATCTGCTGGCCGATTGGGAAAAGGCCGTCAAGGCGAAGGACGAGGAACGCTTCCCCGCCATTCTCGAGGCCCTCGAAAAACGCCACAACATCAAGGATGTCCGCCGCATCCTCTGGCCGCGCTGAAGGCGGAGGCTCAGCGCCCGCCGAACCGCCGATTGACAACCCTCCGGTTTTGTCCTATGTTTAACTTAATATGACATTAACCCTGAACCAAGCCCTGTTCCTGGTCCTGACGATCGCCGCCGTGGTGGCCGTCGTCTTCCTGGTTCTTTTATTGATCCAGCTCCGGAAGACCGCCCGGGAGGGCGAACGGGCCCTCGCCGAGATCAGGGACCTCACCGTAAGCCTCAAGGAGATCGAACGGAAGCTCAATGCGCGGATGGACGACGTCGGGGATTTCGTCACGAGCACCAAAAAACTGACCGCGGGCCTCGCACAGGCCGGCCTCTTCCTGACAAACAAGGTCGCCAGCCCCGCCTCCCGGTTCTTGCCCGTCCTCTTTCCCCTCCTCCTCATGGGCTTGAGGCGATTGAAAAAAAAAAAGGAGAAGTGATATGACCGAGAACAAAGAGTCCCATTTCGTCGATTCTCTGTTGACCTTCGCCGCCGGCGCCGCCGCCGGTTTCATCCTGGGCAGTCCTCTTCGCCCCGGCGAGCGGCAAGGAGACGCGGAAGAAGATCAAGGACCAGGCCGTGAAGACCGGCGAGATGGCCAAGGAAGGCTACGAGAAGATCGCCAAGGAAGCCGAGAAAGGCATCCGCGTCGTCAAGGAAAAGACCGGCGAGGGCATCGACGCCATCAAGGATTTCATCGAGAAGAAGAAGGAAGAGCTCGCCAAGAAATCCCCCGGATTCCCCGAGGAGCCGCTCGACAAGTAGCCGCATAAATCCCCCCGACCCCCCTTTTATAAAGGGGGGACAATAGCGCTAGCCCCGCCCTTTCCCAAACGGGGGAAGGCTGGAGTTTCCCACTTCGCCTTGTATTTCCCACCCCCTTTGTAAAAGGGGGGGGTAAGGGGGGATTTCTTGGATTTTTCCGCGCTCCGGTATAAAATAGTGCAACCATGAGAAATAAGACCACTTTCGCCGTTTGCCTGGGCGTTCTCGCCCTGGCCCCGCTCGGGCTCCTCGCCGTGGACCAAAAAACGTCCCTCCGGATCGACCAGGAGATCGAAAAGGCCAGGCCCGAGATCATCAAGATCCGCCGCTTCATCCACATGAACCCCGAGCTGAGCAACCGGGAATACGAGACGGCGAAGCTCGTCGCCTCCAAGCTGACGTCCCTCGGTCTCGAGGTCAAGACGGGCGTCGCCCGGACGGGCGTCGTCGGCCTGCTCCGCGGGGGCCAGCCCGGACCCACGGTGGCCATCCGGGCGGACATGGACGCCCTGCCCATCCAGGAAGCGACGAGCGTCCCCTTCAAGTCCCTCAACCCCGGAGTGATGCACGCCTGCGGCCACGACGTCCACACCTCGGTCGCCCTGGGCGCGGCGATGGTCCTGGTCAACGTCAAGGACAAGATCAAGGGGAACATCAAGTTCATCTTCCAGCCGGCCGAGGAAGGCGCCCCCCAGGGCGAGGAGGGCGGGGCCGAGCTGATGATCAAGGAAGGGGTCCTGGAGAACCCGACGGTCGGGGCCATCTTCGGGCTCCACGTCTGGCCCGAGAACGTCGGCCAGGTCTATTTCTCGACCAGGCAACATCATGGCCGGCTCGGATTCGTTCGAGATCCAGATCAAGGGCCGGAGCGCCCACGGGGCGAGGCCCCACGAAGGCGTCGACGCCATCGTCCTCGCCGCCGAGGTCATCATCGGCCCTCCAGTCCGTGGTCAGCCGGGCCGTCGATCCCGACCGACCCCGCCGTCCTGACCATCGGGAAGATCGAGGGCGGGACGCGCTCCAACATCATCGCCGAGAAGGTGACCCTCGAGGGCACGGTCCGGGCCTTGAGCGACGTCAACCGGAAGAAGATCCCCCAGCTCATCGAGAGCGTGGTCAAGGGCATCACCCAGGCCTTCGGCGGATCATCGTCCCTGGACTACCGGCAATCGAACCCGCCGGTCTTCAACCACCCCGAGTTCGGGGAGACCATGCTGCCCACCCTCGTCGGGGTCCTCGGCAAGGACAAGGTCCTGCCCCTGCCCCCGCAGATGGTCTCCGAGGACTTCTCCTGCTACGCCCAGAGGATCCCGGGGTTCTTTTTCTTCCTGGGGGTCAAGACGCCCGGCCAGGCCGTCGCGGCGCCTCTCCATAACCCGAACTTCCTTCCGGACGAGCGGAGCATCCCCGTGGGGATCAAGCTCATGTGCCACCTGGCGCTGGACGCCCTGGAGAAGCAGAACCCGCCCGAAGCCGAGCCGCCGAGCCTCTGATCCGGCGCGATGCCCTACCCCCTTCTCTATCTGGCCCTGGCCCTTGCCGCGGGGATCCTGGCCGCCGCCTCGGCCGTCCTCCCCGCCGCGGTCACGCTCGCCGGCCTCGTCGCGTTCCTGCTCGGCGCCTGGGTCCTCTACTTCCTGAAGAAGGAGCGGGCGGCCTTCGTCCTCCTCCTGGCCGCGACCACGCTCTTCGGCGCCGCCCTCGCCGCCGTTCGGGACCGGGCCTATGAGTCCAACGCCCTCCACGTCCTGAAGCTCGACGAATACGCCGATTTCCGGGGAACGCTCGCCCGCTCCCCCTCCCGCGAGCTCGACCGGGACGTCTACGTCCTCAAGGTGTCGAGCGTCCGGACGGCCGGCACGGAGCGCGAGGTCCGCGGCAACCTGCGCCTCACGGTCCCGCGGACCGCCGATTCCCCGCCGCGCCCCGACCTTTTCGCGGGGGACGAGGTCTCGGTATCGGCCCGGATCTATGCGTCCCGGGAATTCGACAACTTCAACGCCCCTTTCTACGCCCGCTTCCTCAAGAGCCGGAACATCCACAACCGCGCCTTCTCCAAGAGCGCCCTCCTCCTCGAGCGGACGGGCCCGGCGCCTTCGGGCTCGGTCTTCCGAGCGGCGTCGGTCCTTCGCCGGAATCTCCAGAGACGGCTCGAGCTCTCCTTCCCCGGCCCCCCGCCCGCGGGGATCTCCCCGGAGGGCGCCGTCCTCGAGGCCCTGCTCCTCGGCGACGACGGCCGGATGGACGAGGCCACGGTCCTTTCCCTCCAGAGGACGGGGCTCTACCACCTGTTCGCCATCTCCGGCGCCCACATCGCCATCGTCTCGTTCCTGTTCTTCTCGCTCTTCAAGCTCGTCCGCGTCCCGCGCCGGCTGTCCTACGGCATCCTCATCGTCGCCCTCGTCTTCTACGCCCTGCTCGTCGAGGGAAGCCCGTCGGTCCTCCGGGCCGTCATCATGACCGTCGCGTTCCTCGCGGGCAAGCTGTTCTGGAAGGACGCCCACATCCTCAACGCCATCGCCCTGAGCGCGTTCGTCCTCCTCGTCGCGAACCCCTTCAGCCTGTTCGACGTCGGGTTCCAGCTGACGTTCGCCGCCACCCTGTCCATCATCCTCTTTCAGCCGAAGCTCATGAGGCTCCTGCCGAAGCTCCCCCTGGGCATCGGCGAGCTCGCCGCGATGTCCGTGGCGGCCACGGCCGGCGTCCTCCCCATCCTCGTCAGCGATTTCAACAGGGTCACCTTCTCGTCCCTCATCCTCAATTTCGCGGCCGTCCCGCTGGTCGGGCTCGTCATGGGCCTCGGATACGCGTTCTTCCCTATCGCGTTCGTCCTCCCCTTCCTGGCCGGCCCGCTGGCCCTGCTTCTCGGGACTCTCGTCCGGATCTTCTCGTGGGTCAGCGGCCTGCTCGATCCGGTGCCCTTCGTTTCCTACCGCGTGCCGACGCCGCCCGCCTGGGTCGTCGTCGGATACTTCGTCTTCCTCCTGCTCCTCCTCGCGCCGCGGCGGTTTCGGGGGCAAAAGACAGCGGCGCTCGCGGCCTACGCGGTCTTCTTCGTCGTCCTCGTCAGCTATCCGTTCCCCGCCCGATCCTCCGGCTTCAAGGTCACCGTCCTCGACGTCGGCCAAGGCGACGCCATCCTGGTCGAGTTCCCGGGCAGGCGCAAGATGCTTGTCGACGCGGGCGGATTCCCCGAAGGCCGGTTCGACGTCGGCGAGAGCGTGGTCTCCCCCTTCCTGTGGCGGAAGGGCATCAAGAAGCTCGATCGCATCGTCCTGACCCATCCGCACCCGGACCATCTCGGCGGCCTGCCGGCTATAGCCCGGAACTTCCGCATCGGTGAATTCTGGGAGGCGGAACGGCCCGCGGGCAGTCAGGCGTATGGAGCGCTCGACGCCGCGCTGGGCAAGCGCGTCCCCCGCAGGACCGTCGGCCGGGGTTTCGTCCTCCGGGAGGACGGCGTCGTCATCGAAGTCCTCAATCCCGCGCCGGGCGAGTTCCCGGGAGAAGCCGCGGCCTTCAACGACCATTCGCTCGTCCTCAGGCTCACCTACGGCGGGGACTCCTTCCTCCTGGCCGGCGACATCGGGCAGGAAGCCGAGGCGGCGATCCTCCGGTCCGTCCCGGACGTCCGGGCCCGGGTCCTGAAATCGCCCCATCACGGCAGTGACACCTCGAGCTCGGCCGAGTTTCTGGCGAAGGTCGCTCCGGAGTACGCGGTCGTAACCGCCGGTGAAGGGAACCGCTACGGGTTCCCCCGGCCCCAGGTCCTCGAGAGGTATGCCGCGGCCGGCATCCGGGTCCTCCGCACGGACCTGGACGGAGCCGTCGAATTCTCCTCGGACGGGCGCGTCCTCCGCGTCCGGACGGCCGCCGGCGCGAAGAAGCCTCATTGACATGGGCCCGGCGACGGCCGATAATGTAACCGCGGGGAATAAGATGACTAAAAAGATCCTAACCGGCTTCTTTCTCTCTCTATTGGCGGTGACCTTCCTCGGGGCCCAGAGCCTGGCCGACCTGTCCAAGAAGGAAAAGGAACGCCGGGCGGCGCTCAAGGGCAAGCAGACCATCGTGACCAACAAGGACCTGGGCAAAACCAGAAAGAAGGCCGCGATGACCGAGACGCTTCCCGCGGAAGCCCTGCCTGCCGAGGGAGCGCCGGCGGGAACCCAGGCCGCCGAGGCCGTTGGGGAACCCGGGCAGGCCGCGCCCGCGGGGACGCCTCCGGCGGATCAAGCGCCGCCCGTGCCCGCCGCGGAGGCCGCCCAGGCGCCCTCCGCCGACGATCAAGCGATCGACCGGCAGAAAACGGCCCTCCAGGAGAAATGGGACAAGGCCCAGGAGCTCGTGGACCTTCTGACCATGAAGATGAACGCGCTCTGGCAGCAGTTCTACAGCATGGACGACATGACCGCCAAGGAGAGCGTCCAGCTTCAGATCGGCCAGACCTACGACCGGCTCCTCAAGGCCCAGGAAGAAGAGATCGCCGCTCGCGACGAGCTGGCCGCCTTTCTCTCCTCGGCCCGACGCTAAGCGGCCCCGCGGCCTTCGGGTTCCGGCCGTCTCACCGGAAATAAATGAAGGTGATCTGTATGCCCAGCTCTCGTTCGTCCTTGGACGTCGGGTAAACCTTGGCGGGGACGAAGGGCTTGTCGGTGGCGATGGTCAGGCGGAAATCGTTCTCGTTGCCGAGCATGTCCTTGGCGATCTTGTAGGTCTTGTCGAACTCCCCGGTCGGCGGGATGAACTCGTCGAGGACCACGTCATTGATCTTCAGGATGACCTTCTGGTCCTTGACGGCGTCGGTGTTGAGGGCGCCCCGGACGACGAGCAGGGCGTCGCGGCGCGGGTTGTCGATGATGCACCGGGCTTCGCCGGCGGTCCAGCGCCACCGCTTCAGCGGGCTCGTCGGGGAGTTCTCCTGATCGTACCAGCCGTTCTCGTAAACGATCTCGGGGGTGTCGGGCGGAGGGGGGACGACCTTGAGGTTTTCGTCGAAGATCTGGAACTTCACCTTGCCGGTCCTGTCGAAGGGCGAATAGAGCCCGACGGAGAGGCGGAGCGTCTCTTGCCCCTTGAACTGGGGATCGAACTCGTCGATGAACTTGGGGATATAGACGCGATGCGTGACCGTATATTCCTTGCCGGGCTCCCACTTCGAGGTCGGAGGCTCGGGCATATAGTCGTCCTGGAAGAGCATGTTGGTGCCGTTCCAGAAATGCACGAACACGCTGAGGTCCTGGTCCATCTTCTGGAAGTCCGCGGTCGTTTTCCAGCGGTAGGTGACGTCGGTCATGAGGTTGTCGGTCAGGGCCTTTTCCGAGAAGATCGACGGCGAACTCGACGCCCTTGACCGAGGCCTTCTTCCGGCAGGATACGGAGAAGACGGCGGCGATTATAAGCAGAACGGCGAGCGTTTTGGCTCTTTTCATGGTTCGACCTCCAAAATCATAGAAATGTAAGCCTCATTATAAGAAATGCGGCATCGGAAGTAAATAGCCCCGGGCCGGGGCCGCGTCCCCGCTTTTTGACAGCCTCGGCCGTCTATTGTATATTTCGGGGCAAATGAAGCTCGCGCTTCTCGCCTTTTCGCCCTTCTCGAGGCTCGCCTGCCTGGTCAAGGACTTCCTCTACGCCCGGGGGATCCTCAAGGCCGCGAAGCCGCCTCTTCCCGCGGTCAGCGTCGGCAACATCGCGTTCGGCGGCAGTGAGAAGACCCCCCTGGTCATGGAGATCATCGCACTCCTCCTCCGCCGCGGTCACAGGCCGGCGCTCGTCTCCCGCGGCTATCGCGGCGCCTGGGAGCGGGGCGGCGGGACCCTGTCCGACGGGCAGGTCCCTGCTCGGGACGTGGATCGAGGGCGGCGACGAGCCCTTTATGGTCGCCCGCCGCTTTTCGGATGCCGGGGTCTTCGTCGGAAAAGACAGGCTCGCCTCCTGCCTGAAGGCCCGCGACCTCGGGTTCACGGCCGTCGTCCTGGACGACGCTTTCCAGCACAGACGCCTGGCGAGGGACCTGGATATCGTCCTCGTCAGCCCGGCGGAGCGTCGCCCCCTCCGGGAGGGCGTCGGCGCGCTCGGCCGCGCCGGCATCATCCTGGTAAGAAGGAGCCCCGGCCCCGCCGCGAAGGACCGGGTCAGGGCGTCGTTCCCGGGCGCGGCGGTCTTCGATTACGGCGTGGCTCCCCGGTCCCTCGTCGACCTCCGGACGGGAGCATCGTCTCCGGCCGGCGCCCTCGCGGGCAAGCGCATCTTCGCCTTCTGCGGGATCGCCGGGCCGTCGAGGTTCCTGGCCGTACTCCGGGAGCTCGGCGCCGACGTGGCGGGCTCGCTCGCCTTCCCCGACCACTATGCCTACCCCCGGGCCGCCCTCGAAAGGATCGCCGGGGCGTTCGGCACTTCCGGGGCGGACCTCCTCGTCACGACCGAAAAGGATTCCGTCAAGCTCTCGCCGTCGGGCCCGCCTCTCGACGGCTTGCCCCTCCGTTACCTCCGGATCGGGCTCGACATCGAGGCCGGCTTCACCGAGCGGCTCGAGGCCGCGCTCCGCGAGGCCGGGCTTGCGCCCAAGGGACCCGCATGAAGACCTGGGTCGAATTCGCCGCGTTCAAGGTCTTGATGTTCTTCTTCGCCGTCCTCCCCCGTTCCTGGTGCCTGGGGTTCGGCCGCACGCTCGGGACGCTCGCCTTCCGTTGGGACCTCCATCACCGGAGGATCGCCCTGGCCAACCTCCGTCAGGCCTTCGGGGGGAAAAGAGCCCGGCCGAGCTCCGGATGATCGCCCTGGACTCGTTCCGAAGGTTCGGGAGGACCGTGGCCGACATCTTCAAGCTCTTCCACTGGAGCCCCGCGGACATCGCGAAGCTCATCGACGTCGAAGGCCGGGAGATCCTGGCGGAAGCGGTCGCCGAGGGCAAGGGCGTTCTCGTCTTCTCGGCCCACATCGGGAACTGGGAGATCGGCTCGCCGGTCATCTCCGAGGCCGGGACGTTCAGCGTCATCGCCCGCGCCCTGGACAACCCGCGCCTCGACAGGGCGCTCCTCGAGTTCCGGGAGGGCATGGGCGCCCATGTCATCTACAAACAGCAGGCCGCGAAGAGGATCCTCCAGGCCCTCCGGAACGGGGAGATCGTGGCCGTCCTGGTCGACCAGAACGTCCTCCGCCGGGAGGCCGTCTTCGTCGATTTCTTCGGCCGCCCGGCCGGGACGACGCCCGTGCTGGGCGCGTTCCACCTCCGGACGGGCGCCCCGCTCCTCCCCGTCTTCTGCCTGCCGGCCGCCGGGAACCGATACAAGCTGCGCATCCTGCCCCCGGTCGCGTTCGTCCCCGGGGAGGACGTCGGGGCGGACGTGTTGAAAATAACCGGGATATGCACTAAAATCATCGAGACCGCGATCCGGGAAGATCCCGCCTCCTGGCTCTGGGTCCACGACCGCTGGCGCTCGAGGCCTAAGGACGAACATGACCACCAAAACCAGATCCCCTGAGGATCCCGGGCCGCAGGCGCGGGCCGGGAAGCGCGCCGCCGACGAGATCCGCCCCATCCTCATCCGGACGGACTACTTCGAGAACGCCGACGGGTCCGCCTACATCGAGATGGGCAAGACCAAGGTCGCGGCCTCGGCCACCCTCGACGACCAGGTGCCGCCGTTCCTCAAGGGCACCGGGACGGGCTGGGTGACGGCCGAATACGCCATGCTGCCCTGCGCCACCGAGCGGCGGACGCCGCGGGAGCGGATGCCAGGGCAAGGTCTCGGGGCGGACCCAGGAGATCCAGCGGCTCATCGGCCGGTCGCTCCGGAGCGTCACCGACCTCGCGGCCATCGGCGAGACGCACCGATCCTCATCGACTGCGACGTCCTCCAGGCGGACGGCGGGACGCGGGCGGCCTCGGTCACCGCCGGCTGTGTCGCCCTGGCCCTGGCCCTGAAGAAGCTTCTCGACCTCCGGTACGTCAAGGCCATGCCGCTCAAGCACCTCGTCGCCGCGGTGAGCGTCGGCGCTCGTCAAGGGCCGGGAGCTCCTCGACCTCGACTACAGCGAGGATTCCGCCGGCCGACATCGACATGAACGTCGTCGAGACCGACAACGGCCAGCTCGTCGAGGTCCAGGCCTCGGCCGAGAAGAGCCCTTTCACCCGCAAGGACTTCGCCGCCCTGATGAAGCTCGCGGACAAGGGCATCGAGGAGATCGTCGCGACCCAGAGGGAGGTCCTGATGAAAAAGAGCGTCCTCTTCATGGCTAGGTACAAATGAACCGCATCCTGATCACGGGCGGCGCGGGATTCCTCGGGAGCCACCTCTGCGACCGGCTCATCGGCGAAGGGTCGGACGTCGTCTGCATCGACAATTTCTTCTCCGGGTCGACAAGGACAACATCCGCCATCTCTTCCCGAACCCCTACTTCGAGCTCATCCGCCACGACGTCATCCACCCGCTGTTCGTCGAGGTGGACCAGATCTATCACCTGGCCTGCCCGGCCTCGCCCATCCACTACCAGCTGAACCCCATCAAGACGGTCAAGACCAACGTCATGGGGACGATCAACATGCTCGGCCTGGCCAAGCGGATCAGGGCCCGGATCCTCCTCGTCCTCGTCCTCCGAGGTCTACGGCGACGCCAAGGTCCACCCCCAGACGGAGTCCTACTGGGGGAACGTCAATCCCATCGGCATCCGGAGCTGTTACGACGAGGGAAAGCGGGTGGCCGAGACCCTGATGATGGACTACCACCGCCAGAACCGGGTCGAGATCCGGATCGCCCGCATCTTCAACACCTACGGGCCGCGGATGGCCGTCGACGACGGCCGGGTCGTCAGCAACTTCATCGTCCAGGCGCTCAAGGGCGAGCCCCTGACCGTCTACGGCGACGGGAGCCAGACGCGCTCGTTCTGTTACGTCACGGACCTCGTCGAGGCGCTCGTCCGGCTGATGAACACGGAGGATTTCATCGGCCCCGTCAACCTGGGCAATCCCGGACGAGTTCACCATCCTCGAGCTGGCCGAGAAGGTCCTCGAGCTCACCGGGAGCCGCTCCCGGATCGTCCATGCCGCCCTCCCCCAGGACGATCCCGTCCGCCGCTGTCCGGATATCTCCCTGGCCGGGGAAAAGCTCGGCTGGAAGCCCGCGATCACGCCTGGACGAGGGCCTGCCGCCGACGATCGCCTACTTCCGGGAGAAGCTGGGCCCGTGAAGCTCTCGGTCGTCATCCCGGTCTACAACGAGAAAGATACCGATCGTCGAGATCGTCCGGCGCGTCCGGGCGGTCGCCCTGCCGGCTGGAGAAGGAGATCGTCGTCGTCGACGACTTCTCCACGGACGGGACGCGCGACCTCCTCCGGCCGCCTCGAAGGCCGCGGACGTCCGGGTCCTCCTCCAGCCGAGGAACATGGGCAAGGGGGCGGCCCTCCAGGCGGGATTCGCCGCGGCGACGGGCGACATCGTCCTCGTCCAGGACGCCGACCTGGAGTACGACCCCGCCGAGTACCCGGCGCTCCTCGAGCCCATCCTCGACGGCCGGGCCGACGTCGTCTACGGCTCCCGCTTCCTCGGCGGCCCGCACCGGGTCCTCTTCTTCTGGCATTACGTCGGGAACCGGTTCCTGACCGGCTTCTCCAACATGGTCACCAACCTCAACCTGACCGACATGGAGACCTGCTACAAGGTCTTCCGGAGCGAGGTCCTGACGAGGATCGACCTCAAGTCCAGAGCGGTTCGGGTTCGAGCCCGAGATCACCATCAAGATCGCCCGGCTCGGCTGTCGCATCTACGAGGTGCCCGATCTCCTACGCCGGCCGCGACTACACCGAGGGCAAGAAGATCGGCTGGAAGGACGGCCTGGCGGCGGTCTGGCACATCGTCCGGTTCCGCTTCTTCGGCTGACCCCTCTTTCGGCAAATTCGGCTGACCCGTCCCGGCTTGACAACGCCCGGCGGCCGCTATAATATTCTGGTTTAAGCGGCCTTCTATAAGGTCCTTAGCCGGGTAATTTCATTGGAAACAGGCTGATACGGAGGCCTCGCTTTTTCGAAGGGAGTCTCCCGAGGAGGTTAGCATGAACATGGGATCCTGGCTGGTGCCGGGCGGCATCATCCTGGTCGTCGTCATCCTCATCGTCGTCGTCATGGCCCTGCAGTATCGCAAGGTCGGACCCAACGAGGCCCTCATCATCTCGGGCGGACGGAAACGGACGGTCGTCGAACCCGACGGGACGTCGCAAGAAGGTCGGCTACCGCTATCGCCTCGGCGGAGGCACCTTCGTCTGGCCGTTCACCGAGCGCGTCGACGTCCTGCCCATGGACGTCATCACGCTGACCATCCGGACGCCCGAGGTCCTGACGCACGGCGGGGTGCCCCTCATGGCCGAGGCCACGGGCCAGGTCAAGGTCGACTCCTCCGACGCCGGCATCCGCAAGGCCGCCGAGCAGTTCCTCGGCCAGGGCAAGGACGGCATCCGCGACGTCGCCATGACCGTCCTCGAAGGCAAGGTCCGCGAGGTCATCGGCACGATGACCGTCGAGGACATCTACCGGGGCCGCCAGGAGTTCTCGAGCCGCGTCGTCCAGGCCGTCAAGGGCGATCTGGCCTCCATGGGCCTGGTCATCCTCTCCTTCGCCCTCAAGGATATCAGCGACACCCAAGGCTACATCGACGCCCTCTCCAAGCCCCAGATCGCCGCCGCCAAGCGCGACGCGGTCATCGCCCAGGCCGAGACGGAGAAGGAGTCCATCATCAAGTCCTCCCAGGCCCGCAAGGAAGGGGAGGTCGCCCGCCTCCAGGCCGAGGCCCAGATCGCCAAGGCCCAGTGGGAGAACGAGGCCAAGAAGGCCGAATCGCAGGTCTTCGTCAACTCCAGGAAGGCCCAGGCCGATTTCTCCTACGAGCTCGAGCGGACCAAGCTCAACCAGGAGATCAAGAAGGAGGAGGCCAAGGTCCGCCTCATCGAGAAGGAAGAGGCCGTCAAGATCGAACAGACCGAGATCATCCGGAAGGAGAAGGAGCTCGAGGCCAACGTCCTCAAGCCGGCCGACGCCCGCAAGTACCAGATCAAGGCGGAGGCCGAGGCCGAGGAGTACCGGATCCAGGCCGAGGGCAAGGGCAAGGCCGAGGCCATGAAGCTCGAGGCCGAAGCCGTGGCCGACCAGACCCGGCTCAAAGGGCTGGCCGAAGCCGAGGCGATGACGAAGAAGGCCGCGGCCTGGGAGAAGTACAACCAGGCGGCCGTCCTCGAGATGTACCTCAAGGTCCTGCCCGACCTGGCCCGGGCCGTCTCCGAGCCGCTGGCCAAGGTGGACAAGATCGTCATCGTCGGCGGCGGGGACAAGGAGCTCGGGACGACGAAGATCACCGGGCAGGTCGCCGAGATCCTGGCCCAGATGCCCGATGTCGTCAAGGCCCTGACCGGCGCGGACATCAACAAGTTCCTCAAGGACAAGCTCTCGCCGAAGCCGAAGCCGGCGAAGAAATAGCCCGTCCAGCGGCGACCGAGGCAATCATGATCTCAGAAACCGTCAACAAGATCGGCGCATCCCCGACCCTCAAGATCTCGGCCAAGGCCAAGGCCATGCAGGCCGAGGGGATCGACGTCATCGACCTGAGCGTCGGCGAGCCGGACTTCCCCACTCCCGAGAACGTCAAGGAGGCCGGCATCAAGGCCATCCGGGAGAACTTCACCAAGTACACCGACAACGACGGCATCGCGGACCTCCGGAAGGCGATCATCGGCGCGCCTCAAGGAGGACTACGGCCTGACCTACGCCCTGAACGAGATCATCGTCTCGACCGGGGCCAAGAGCTCGCTCTACCACCTCGTCCAGGCGCTCGTCAACGAGGGCGAGGAGGTCATCGTCCCGGCGCCGTACTGGGTCACCTACCCCGAGTGCGTCGCCCTGGCCAAGGGGAAGCCCGTCATCGTCCCGACGCGGGAGGAGAACGGTTTCCTGCTGACTCCCGACCGGCTCAAGGCCGCCATCATCGCCGGCGACGAAGGCCCTCATCCTGAACAACCCCTCCAACCCGACGGGCGCGGCCTACGAGCGCCGGCACCTCGAGGCGCTGGCCGAGGTCCTCCGGGGCGAGGACATCTACGTCATCGCCGACGAGATCTACGCCAAGCTCATCTACGACGGGTTCCCGTTCACGAGCTTCGCCGCCCTCGGCGAGGACATCAAGAAGAAGACCATCATCATCAACGGCGTCTCCAAGGCCTATTCCATGACGGGCTGGCGCATCGGATTCGCGGCCGGCCCGGCCGACGATCATCGGCGGCATGGCCAAGATCCAGAGCCACACGACGTCCAACGCCGTGCTCCATCTCCCAGAAGGCGAGCCTCGAGGCGTTCGGCGGGCCGCAGTACGAGGTCCAGCGCATGGTCTCGGAGTTCCAGCGGCGGCGGAACTACTGCCCTGATGAAGCTCAGCGCCGTCCCCGGGATCTCCTGCTTCAAGCCGCAGGGGGCGTTCTATCTCTTCCCCAACGTCAGCTCCTACTTCGGAAAGGAAGCCGACGGCGTCGCCCATCCGCAATTCCTACGGCATGGCCTATTACCTCCTGAAGCAGGCCCGGGTGGCCATCGTCCCCGGGGACGCGTTCGGCGCGGACGACCACATCCGCCTCTCCTACTCGACATCGATGGAGAACCTGGAAAAGGGCATGGACCGCATCGTCGAGGCCCTGGCGAAGCTCAAGACGGCGAAGAAGACGAAGCGGGTCGCCCTGAACAACACGGTCACCAAGGTCCGGAAGTCCGTCCCGGTCGAGGCCGGGATCGAGACGAAGATGCGCGACGCCCTGGTCGCCGAGATGGACGGCCACCTCGGCTACGAGAGCATCTACGAGTGGAACGCCAACATCGGCGGGGTCGTCGTCCAGCCTGAGGACGAACGTCGCCCATCTCAACGACTTCTGGATGGAGAACTGGTATCCGGCCCAGCTCGAGGCCGACCTGGAGCCCCACGGCGTCATCTACGCCGTCGACGGCATCGCCGGCCGCGAGCCGCGCGGCTTCTACAACTCGGAGACGCGGACCGGCGTCCTCGTCAACACGGATAACTACGGCCCGCTCCGGAGCCTGGCCCTGGGACTGGTCATGGACCACGCCGAGCGGATGTTCGGGGCCCACGCGGTGCGCGGGATGTCGGCCGACATCGGCGGGAACGGGCTCATCCTCATCGGGCCGCCCGGGACGAACAAGACCGAGCTCTTCTTCGAGCTCCTCAAGGACCCGAAGTTCCGGATCCAGGCGAACGACGTCGTCTTCGTCCGGTACGCGGGCGGCGCGGCGGCGGCCGACTGCGTCGAGCGCAAGCTCTTCGTGCCGACGAACACCGTCGAGGCCTTCGACCGGCTGGCCCCGCTCTTCGACCGCAGCAAGTGCGAGAACGTGGTCACGCGGAAGGAGGACTGCCATGACGAGGCCTGCCTCCGCGCGGATGATTGCCGTCTCGACCGGGGCTCGCCGTACTGCTACAAGGCGTCCAAGGAGTCCGTCGCCATGCTCGACCCGGCATGGATCGGCGGCAAGGCGGCCGTGGCGCGCCGGACGAACCTGCGCTGGATCTTCATCCTGAGGAACGACGCCATTTCGCCGGCCGCGGTCAAGCTGGAGAAGGACGAGGCCTTGAGGATCCTCGAGGCCGGGGAAAGCGCCGGGGCGAAGAAGAGCCTGAGCGGCAAGAGCCAGCCCTTCTACAATCCGCACCTTCTCGTGGCGACGCCGGAGCGCCTGGAGCTCGAGAAATCCTATTACGCGCGCCTGCTGGGCCAGGCGACGTGCTATTTGTTCAACAGCGGCGTCGCCGGCGTCGATAAGCTCAAAGAGATCATCGGCTGATGTAGCCGTTGATCTAGCCGCGGGCTTTAGCCATTGATTTAGCCGCGAGCGTTGCCATCGACGTAGCCGCAGGCTTTAGCCTGCGTCTTGAAAGCGCTCAGGCTGAAGCCTGAGGCTACATCCGAAAAGCGCCCCGCAAAACCCCTACATCTTGGCTTCGATCTCTTCCGCCATTATATGCAAAAGCAACAGGTGTATTTCTTGGATGCGGGGGGTGCTCTTCGAGGGAACGGATATCAGATAGTCGGGCGCGGCGCCCGGCGCCGACGCCAGCTTCCCGGCGCCCTCGCCGGTCAATGCGATCGTGAGCATCCCCTTCGCCCTCGCCGCCTTCAGCCCTTCGATGATATTCGGCGAGTTCCCGCTCGTCGACAGGGCGATGGCGACGTCGCCCTTTTCGCCGAGGGCTTCGATCTGACGGCTGAAAACCCGGTCGAACGACCTATCGTTCGCGATGGCCGTCAGGGCGGACGTGTCGGTCGTCAGGGCGATGGCAGGGATCGCCCGCCGCTCGCGCATGAACCGGTTGACGAGCTCCGCCGCGAAGTGCTGGGCCTCGGCGGCACTGCCGCCGTTCCCGAACACGAGGACCTTGCCGCCGGCCTTGAGGGCCTTTACGGTCGCGGATATGGCGCCTTCGAGCGCATCCATTCCCCCCGTCCCGAGCTTCTCCTAATATCCCCGACAGTTCACCGATAGCATCGAAGCCCTTCATGTTCTTCTCCAATAAGCAGATACCATCAAGAGATCGAGGCGACTCGATCAATCCGTGTAGAACGCTTTCCTCAAATCGTCTTCAGGTACGAATCGGCAGGCTTGCCTGAATATCGCATGGAGAGTGCCATATCAAGTTCGCTGTGCCTGGGGACAGTCAGAATTTCCGTATTTCGCCCGCCTGCCGTTCGTCGTAACTTCACGTGGCTTCCGCGTTGGCTATGGATTAACCGAAACCGACAAGAACGGAGATGACTTCGTCGCCGGAAAGCTTTTTAAGCCTGGGCATAATTCGGCTCCAGCTCCATGGTCAACACAATTGTTGGATTGGGGCTCAAGCCGAAAGTGGCCGGATCCTCGCCTTCCAGATGAAGGCCCACAGCCTCCTGAAGGTTCGCCAGGGTCTCGTCCAAGGTTTGCCCTGGGTCACGACAGCGATCTCGACGCATTCGGCTACGTATAACCGTTCCCCCCGGCGGATGATCGCTTTAATCGTATGTTGTAGGCTCATCTTGTCCCCTGTCAGAATGCTGAAACCAACAATATTATAGATTCTCCTGAGGTAAACATCAAGGTGATATCAGCCTCTCGCCCAGACCTGGGTCGCGGCGTAGCCCTCGAGCTTGAGCGACATGTCCACGTATTCGACGACGGCCGTCTCGACCTTGAGGAACCGGGCGTTGGCCGGGAGCTTCTCGAGGCCCAGGTCCTTGACGTACTTCTTCCAGGGGTAAACGGCCGCCGCCCGGACGAACTCTTCCCCGTCGGCGACGGTCAGGAGCTTCGCGACGCCGGAGATCTGAGCGCCCCTGATGCTCAGCCAGCCCGCGTACGGCCCGTGGATCCCGACGCTGACGTTGGGATTCGCCCGGATGTTCTCGACCTTGCGTCCCGCCTCGACCATCATGTAGAGCGTCGTGCCGTCCGAATGATATTCGAGCGGCGTCGCCCTCGGCATGCCCCCGGAGCAGGTCGCCAGCACGCACATGTTCCGCCCCCGCAGGAACTTGGCGATGCGCGCCTCGAGCGCCTTCTTGGGCATCTTTCGCGTCACGCGCGCCATGACGAGCGCCTTGACGTCCGGTTTCTCGGTCTTTTTCATCAAGCCGGCCTCCCCGCCGCCATTATAGCGCGAAATCGGGGACACAATACCATGTCCCCCGACCTAACGAATCCCGCCCGGCTCCGGGGGACACTGTATTGCGTCCCTGATTTTATCCACGAGCCCGTCCATGTCGCCGACCGAATACCCCTCGACCGACACCGGCTCGTGGAATTCGACCCGGACCGTCCCCGGCTTCGCCCCGAACCGCCCCTTGGGCATCAGCTCGAACGTCCCCCTTATCGTCACCGGGACGATGGGCGCTCCGGCTCCGACGGCGAGGAAGAATCCGCCCCTACGGAACCTTCGCAGCCGTCCGTCCAGGCTCCGCGTCCCCTCCGGGAATATCAGGAAGGAATGCCGTTTCTCTTTCATGTCCCGCACGGCCCTCTCGATGCTCCGGACCCCGCCGCCTCCCGCCCGCCGGTCCACCGGCACGAACCCCGCCGTGCTCATGATCCAGCCGAGGACGGGGAAGGCGAAGACGCTCTTCTTGAGGATGACCCGGATGCTCCGCGGGATGACCATGAACAGCAGGGGTCCGTCGAGGAAGCTCGTGTGATTGGCCATGAAGACATAGGCCGTGCCCGGGGCCAAGCGCTCGAGGCCCGAGGTTTCGACCTCGATGCGGAGAAACGCCCGGCTCACCCGCATGACCCAGTTCGCCGCGGCGAAGAGCGGCCCGCTGATCCTGAACGCCATGCAGAAGAGCACGAACGGGGCGACGACGATAAGGAGGATCGTGTAGAAGACGAGCAGGAGGACCGCTTGTATCACGTTATGTAATATATTTTAGATATGGTCAAATTGCCATCAATAATTGAACGCGGGAGGAGACAGGCTTGGGCTCTCGATGATCCTCCGCCTTGCAAGCAAAGGCTTTTTTCCATTATATTTAATGCTGATCTTATCGCAGATCATGTCATGACCAAGAGATCTCGGATCATTCTTCAGCTGTGTCTCATCGTTCTGGTGACCGGGATCGCTTTCTTCCCTTCTCTCAAGAATGGTTTTACCAATTGGGATGATCCGGAACTGCTTCTCGAGAACGACTCGGTGAAGAGCCTCTCCCCCGGCAATATCCGGAGCTTCTTCTCGGGTTCCTATGCCGGTTTCGGAGGCTATACCCCCCTTGTTTTCATGAGCTATGCCCTGGAATACCATTTTTTTAAGCTGGATCCCAGGATATTCCATATCGACAATTTCCTCTTGCATGCCCTGAACACGATCCTGATCTATTTTCTGGTCTTCTTGCTCTTCCGCAATATCCGGCTGAGCTTCATCACCTCTCTGCTCTTCGGCATCCACCCCCTGCATGTCGAATCCGTCGCTTGGATACAGGGCCGCAAAGACCTCCTGTTCTCGCTTTTCTTTTTGGCGGCGTTGATCAGCTACCTGCTCTTCTTACGGAAGAGGGACAAGAATAAATTCTTTTACGTCCTGTCGCTCCTGCTTTTCACCTGTTCTCTCTTTTCAAAGGTCACAGCGGTTGCCTTCCCCTTCGTGATCCTCCTCTTGGAATCCTATCCCGGTCAAAAGATCGACAGGAGCGCCCTCCGCCGATCGGTCCCGTTCTTCGCCTTGGCCATAGTCTTTCTGTTCCTTGCCTTTATCACTATGAGACCCGGATCGGCCGGGATCCCTTCGCCCAAAGGGCACTTGACCTACATCCAGAATCTGAGCCTCTTTTTCTACGCATTCGTCTTTTACATCAGCAAGATCCTCCTGCCCGTCCGGCTCATGGCCCGCTATTCCTCCGATATCGGTCAATACCCCTTGGACCTCGTCCTGAATGGCGCGATCTTCGTCCTCGCCTGCGCGCTCATCTATTCCGTTTACCGCCGCAAGAAAGAATATGTGTCGTTCGGAACGGCGTTCTTCATTCTCACCCTGATGCCGACGCTTCCCTTTCATTTTGCCGGGCAACCTTACGCCGACCGCTACACTTACCTGCCGTTGGCCGGCATTCTTCTGATCCTCGCCGCGTTCTTTCTGGAGATCATGCCCGCTAAACTGCCCGCGCGCCGCATTCTCAGCTATGGCGCGGGAGCCTTTTTGGGCCTCTCGGTCCTCTTATTGGGCATAAAAACCCGGTCTCTCAGCCGGGTCTGGCATGACAGCATATCCTTATGGACGCACGTCCTGAAGATCGATCCACGTAACGAGATCGCCTTGCTGGATCGGAGTCAGGCGTATATCGACGCCGGAGAATTCGACAGGGCCCTGACCGACCTCGATTCGCTTGAAGTGGTCGACCCGGAAAACCCGAAGATCTACAACAATCGAGGCATCGTCCATTTCAAAAGGAACGAATTCGACAAGGCCCTGGCCGAATTCGACCGGAGCCTGGCCGTCGACCCGCGCTTCCCCATCGGCTATCTCAACCGGGCCATCCTTTGGGGCCGCATGCGTGAATACGAAAAGGCCGTCCGTGATCTGACTGCGGCGATCGAGATCGATAAGCGCTTCTATCTGGCCTATTATTATCGCGGCATGGCTTACAAAGAATTGAAGATGACGGATCGCGCGCTGGCCGATTTCAGGGCGGCCTATGAGATCTCCCCCACGGAGACGGCGCGCCGGGAAATCGAAAGCTTATCCGGCCCGAAGAACCCTTGAACCTCTAGAGCGCCCAGTCGTTCCTAAGAATACTCACACGACCACAAGGACGATCATGATCCTGTATTCGAGGTCAAGCCTGACACGCCGCTTGGGCCGGAGCCCGGCTGGATTTCATTGAGAGGAACGAAGGTGACGCGGAAGCCTTTGGTCCAGACCATAAAAAAGCCTTTCCTTTGGGGAAACTCCCGCATCAACTTCATATCCTCTTCGAGGGAGACGTGGTTGACCCAAAGGACGTCGTTTCGGAGGTCCGGATCATTGTTCGGCCGATAGAACACAAAGTGCTTTGTCGGAGAGTTCGGCTCCTGTCGGATAAAGGGCAATGACGAAAATATCACCGCGTCGTGAATATTCTTCTCTCTGAGCGCTTTGAACGGGGCGTTGATATTATCGGCCATGGACCGGATCGCATTGATACGGATCGGCGCATAACCCACAAGGCTCACGAGAATGAGGGCGATGACCATGACCTGCGGCATGACCGCAAGTTGCGGATACCTGCGAGGGATCGGTTCCTCCGGGTGACGGGATATCCATGAGGCTATTGAGCCCTGCATGGACTTGACGCCCAATACGATAAGCAGGATGGCCGGCAGTCCCGCTTCATAGAGATGAACCGGGCCATACGTATCGATGCCCGCATCCTGCATCACAAAGCTGGTTCCGACAATGGTCAAGAAAGAGAGGGCCAGCAGCCGGCCATGCTTCTGTTTCCAGGCAAAGGGCAGGAACAGGCAAAAGAGTATGGGCCACCCGAACAAGTCTAAATTGATTCTGATGAACCCTATGGCCAGCTTGGCCATGGAAAATTGAAGAGACGCGAATCCGACCAGTGAGGATTGCGGCTCTCCGGGCCAAAGAGAGAACTTGAAACCGTTTTCTCTGCTGTATTCGAGGTATCGATGATAGCCGGTTTTAAAATAGTCGCCGTTTTGGACCTTGTTCACGACAAGAAAAAGAACGGCGATGATCAGTAACGGGAGGACCGTGCTTAGGATCCGCTTGATGCGGGCTGTATGGGATCGAACAAGGACTTGATAGCCCCAGGCCAATAGGAACGGGGTTGCGATCGCTATGGCTGTTAACGGCCGGATGAAAAACGCCACGCCGATCGTCACTCCAAATCCCAGGTGAGCCCACAAGAGAGAATCATCGTCCCAGATCCTCATAAAGAACCAGATCATCCAGCTCAAAGCGAGCATGCAGGACGTATTCGACAGCTCTGTGGCTGACCCGACCATCATCATCGGTGACGCGATATAGAGAATGATCCCCAACTTGGCATATCGGCTTCCCGCAAGCCGGCGAACTATGAGAAAGAGGGGAACTATGGTCAGCCCTGAATAGAGCGCATTCATGAAGCCCGTCGCCTTGAGGAACACCCCGGGAGACATCAACGCGGGCCAGCCGAGGAAGTAACAGGAATGAAGGTGCCCGTCATTGATCATGAATACGTTGTCAAAAAAGAGCTTCATCGAAGGCGAAAGCGCCCGGATGCGGCCGCTGCTGATCAATTCAGCCATAAATCGATAAGCGCTTTCGTCATCTGTCAGCGGGCCCCCTTGGAGGATGAAAACGCGGACCAAACATGGAATCGTGAATCCAAGAAGGGCTCCCATGACGATGAACATCTTATCGCCCGCCCGTTCATCCGGGGCTGGGTTGTCTTCGAATAATTGCGTATTTCCGGCCAGCCGTATCCCTCCCCAAGTGAGGAACAGGACGGCCCCTGTCCCGAAAAATTGCCAAAACCATACAAAATAGACGTATCGTTCCGTCGGCAGCAGGAGCGAGCCCAAATCGAGCACATAGCCGCCCAAGAACACGATCCCCACGGAATAAAACAAGACGATCATCCCAAGCGCGGCTAAGAATGGCCAAGCCGTTGACCACAGCGTAATCTGGGCCCTCTTAGTTGACATCCATAACCCCCCGACGATATTTCGTCATCCCGATGAACATTCAATAGGCCCGGTACTTCTTGAAATCCTTGATCAGCATTCCCGGTTCGCTCGTATATATTCTCACCCTGGCCCTGGCCATTTTGAGGACTCTGAAGACATTCTTATTATGCCGGTGAAAGGCTTTCATCATTGTCTTCTCGACGCTCTTGAACCGGTCCTGGCTCATCGTCTCGACCTGACGCACGGGAGAGGACTTATAGTATTGATCCGGAGGGACCTCGAAGAATTCGTCATAGGACATCGAAGGCTTGACCAACCCGAGTTTCACGCCTTCCTCGAACATCTCTGTTCCCGGATAGGGTTGGTATGTCCCCAGATAGGCAAAATCGGGCTTGAGCTCTCTCATGAAGGAGAGCGTTTCGTGCATATCCGCTTCGGTTTCGCCCGGCACCCCGATCATAAAGTAACCCGACCAATGGATGCCCACCCGTCGAAGGATCTCAGCGGCACGGAGACAATCGTCGATCGTAATCCGCTTTTTCATTTTTTCGAGGATCTTCGGAGAGCCCGATTCGATCCCGAGCTTGATGAAATTGCGAGCCGGCTCTCTTCATGAGCTTGAGTTGTTCTTCGTCGATCAAGTCGGCGCGCCCGTTGCATTCCCAATTGATCCTGAGCTTGCCGGCGAGCAGCTTCTCGCAATATTCGACGATCCGGTCCTTGTTGACGATAAACGTGTCGTCCTTGATCGTGAACTGAATCGTCCCATACTCGGTCTTGGTCTGCCGGATCTCTTCCAGGACATGATCGACAGGCCGGTAACGAGGAAGCGCTGCGTCTCCGTCGCGCAGAACGTGCATCGGTAGGGACAGCCTCGGGTCGTCATCAAAAGGCCCAGGTCTTCGGACGTGTGATTCTTATTATTGAGGAGCAGCTGACGGTCAGGAAAAGGAATGCCGGCCAGATCCGTAACCGAGGCCGCCCTTCCCTCTTTCGTCCCCGAGCCTCTAGCGAAGACGCCCGCTATTCCCTGCGGTTCGGTTTCCCCGCGGCCCAGGCGAGCGATCAGCTCAGAGACGGCGTTTTCTCCCTCGCCCCTGACCACGAAATCAACGGCAGGAGCGATGCCCAGGACTTCCCCGGACCGGGCATCCAGATGAGGTCCTCCCATGATGATCCGTATTCCGGGATCAACCTGCTTGCAGAGTTCGGAGATATAAAAAGCCGATGCGCAAAAATCGGTATAGACCTGGATCCCGACGACGTCGGGCCCGAAGGAGCGCACTCGTTCCCGGACTTCCTGCCATATCGGAGCCCTCGAGTTCTTCAAAGAGGAGAGGTACCCCTGGTATTTTTCAAAAACCCTGGAAATGTCGAGGTCCGACGGGCTGGTGTTGTAATCGGCGTCATAGACCAGGACATCATGCCCTTCTTTCTTCAGGAAGGTGCCCAGAGATAGCAGTCCGTAGGGAAAATACCGGCTGTAATACCCAAGGAAGCGATAAAACGGGGGCTGGATCAGCAGGATTCTCATGAACGGTTCAGCTGCTTCTCCTGATTCGAATATTGAGGGTGCTCAGCATGAACGCGTTCATCCCGGTCAAGATCGCCAGAAAGAGGAAATCGATGCCCAGCATCATGACCCGCAAGTTGGCGATGGAACTGGCTTTTGCCCTGAGCCATTCGAGGCCCGAGTAAGCGCCCAAGCCAAGCCCGATAAAAAAGAGGACCAGGGCAATGATCAGCGTCCTTTCCAGGGCAAAAGACGGTTCCTTGTCTTTTTTGAAGTAGCCGGAAAAGGCTACGAAATAGTAGCCGAACTTATAGAGCCAGATGATCTGATAGCCGCAGATGACCAATATTGAAAACACCAGGATGAAATGCGAATCGATCTCTACGCTTCCTAGAGAGACTTTGCCGAACATCAGTATGATCGTGGGGACGATCCCCAGGATAAGGAGGCCGACGCCCGGGATCAAAAATAACCACTTCGGCGCGAAGATCAGGATGAACTTCAGATGTCGCCAGCCATCCCGCCACGTCTTGAGGTGAGGTTTCCTGTCCCGCTTATCCTTGTAGAGCGAACACGGAATTTCTTCGACACGGAGGCCCAGGGTCCCCGCTTTGATGAGCATCTCCGAAGCGAACTCCATTCCCGTACTGATGAGATGCATCCTTTCGAAAGCCACCCTGGTAAACGCCCGCATCCCGCAATTGCAGTCGGATATTCGAAGATTGAAAAAGGTCCGGATCAAGAATGACAGGACCGGCGTTCCCAGGTATCTATGGAGAAAAGGCATGGCGGATCTTTCTATGTTCCCCTTCAGTCTGGATCCGATTATCAAATCCGCTTCATTCGTCCTCAATCTTTCGACGAAGGCCGTCGCCTCCCTGAAATCGTAAGTCCCGTCGGCGTCACCGATGACGATAAACTTTCCCCGCGCGGCCTGAATTCCCGAAAGGAGCGCGTTCCCATAACCCCTTTTCTCGACGGTGACGACCCGGGCCCCGTGCTCTCTCGCGATATCGGCCGTCCGGTCCGTCGACCCATTATCGGCGACGATCATCTCGCATCTTGAACCCAGGCGGGCGATCGCTTCCCGGACATAGCCCAAGGCGATGGGGAGCGTCGCTTCTTCGTTCAGGCATGGAATGACAAAAGACACTTCGACGCCTTGATGGTCCCGCGCGGCTTCGGGATTCTTCATGTTCGAATCATCTCCGTTTCAAGGGCCTTTTTTAGTAGCGACGGCGATCACGCTCAACCCAAAGCAGTGCGGCAGGAATCGTTCGATCCGCTTATAAACAGGAATGATCCTATTCATAACGACAAAACTATTCTTATGGATCGTATTGGCAAATTCCCGATCATGCCGGAGGATCTTTCCTTTCACAAAATAGATGACCGCTCCGAGCACATTCATGTATGTGATCCGGGATACTTCGAAGCCTGCATCAACGAGCTTTTTTTTCAGCCCTTCACGGGTATATCTTCGAACATGGGAAGAGGACTTATCGATCGCGCAATATAACGACGGATGGGCCGGGACCTTGACCAGGAGACGCCCATTGACCGTCAAGCAATCATAGAAAAGCCTCAAGACCTTGGCGTCTTCCTGAATATGTTCCAAAACATCGAGGTGGACGATCGTATCCATCCCGCGAGGGAGTTCTTCCCTACGGGCGTTCACCAAATCACATTCTCTGATTTCGATCCTCGGGCAAGAACCGAAATTCTTTTTCAATACGCTCAGGTTTTCCCGGCCGATCTCGGTGGCCAATATGTAATCGCTCCGTTGTTCGAGGATGTTGGAAGCGATCCCTACTCCCGCTCCCGCATCCCAGATCCGCCGTCCTTGCGATTCCCCAAGATAGTCGAGGGACCACCGATAATAGGAAGTCAACAAGGACATTTTTTCCTGAGAGGCTAGATGCCCGACTTCAATTTTATGCGGTTGTCCGGATATGTTCCTTTTCTCCGCTATCCCCAAGTCAATTCTCTTTTCGCGAGAGAGCGATTCTTGCTTTTTCGATTTCATAGTAAACAACCCTCATAGATGATGTCAAGGTAAACAAGGGTGCATGCCCGGCCCTTCTTGCGGTGCTTCTCCGCCCATCGGAACCAGTCCTCGGGAGATTCGCCCGCCTTCAGTGATTGACTCGATACAGCCGCCATGGGCCCGAAGAGGTCACGGGGGATAGCTCGCGGTAAGAGGAAAACATCTTGTGATCCGCTTCCGAACCGTTGACGAGGACATGGTCAAAAAAGGCGAAGTCGGTTTTCTTGACCTTCGCCGCGAACCACTCCAGTCCGGGCGTCCAGGAGACACTTCTTTTGGCTTTGTATGCGACCAAGGCCCGAATAATGCTCGGCGAAGGAGAAGTTCAATTCAGAACCCTTGAAGACCTGGGCATAGGCGAAAAGCTGGAGGAAAGGACGTCCCTTGACGATATCGCTTTCCTTGATCAGGTCCAACCCCAGCACCCGGGATGAGGCAGGGAGGCGATCGAGGCTTTCCCGGAATCCGGCCAGGTCCTTGGTCCTGTAAAGATGCCAGGCGATGGTCGTCATCAAGAAGAAAGCCGCTGCGAGCGCAAGGGCGACCGTCCTTGCCGATAGCCGTCGAATGGATGGGGCGGGCAAAGATAACAGGATGAATATCATGGCGACGGGAAGCCATCGCGAGCCGAAGAATATCGTGTTCATGAACTTGTCGGGGGCGACCATGACGATCGCCAGGAAGAAGCCGCCCGCGGCCAGCACATCCCTGTCGATGAGGCCCGCCGAGCCGCCTCCTATTCTGCCAGACGGAGATGCCGCACAAAGCATAAAGCAAGACAAAGGCCATGATCTCCATCGGGCCCCGGATCCCCCCGAAGGCCGCGTCCACGACCGAGGACAAGCGGTCGAAGAGCGGCGACCAGTGCGGCGCGACGTCGAAGCCTGAGGCGGTCCGCGCCAAGGACAGCCGGGGATACCACAGAAGCGCGACGACACCGCACGGAATGAGGGTCGCCAGCCTTAACGCGAATTCCTTCGCCTCGATCCTCTTGAGCAAGCCGATGAAGACAAGCCAAGCGCCTCCCGCCGCCAGCCAAAGCGCATGGCTTCCATAGAGTAGAAAGGACATCCCGACGAGCCCGGCATAATACTTCCAAGAGCGACGCCCCTTCGATTTCGTCGTCAGGGCGAACCATAGGACAAAGACAGGAAACCCCGATCAAAAAATTGAGGAAGCCCCAATAGAATGATTGGTTGAAGACGAGGATCGAAGCGGCGATCGCGGCGGCCTCGGGCCGACCCCTGGCAGCCGCAAGGAAATGGATCGCCGCGATCCAGAGCAGGACGAGGAAGATGAGCACGGCCCGGGCCATCCAGGCGGGAGGCACGACCGCCCGAAGGACGAATATGACCGCGTAGATGAGATTGCCCGGGGCGGCCCAATTGATGACATAGGGTCCGCCCGGGTCCTTGAGCGCTTCCTCGAAAAGCCGGACCTGGGCGAGGTGTTGGGGAAGGTCGGTCGCCGGCGGATAGGGGGTGAACAGAATGGGGAGGGCCGCCAAGGCCATGATCACCACGGCGGCGGGGAGCCTTCCCCGTCGCTCTTCTCTTTTTTCGGCCCTAGGTTCGCTTTGATGCACGGTCGGCGCGTTCTGGAAAGACGCGAGCTGAAGCCCGCGGCTACAGCATAAGAAATTCCCGGGGAAAAATCAAAGAATTGAGAAAAGCGCTGTTTTTTGATAGAACTCCTATCGATGTCCGCCGATCGGGGCACTTCCGGTCTTTTCTCGAAAAGGGACCTGCCGTTCTTCGTCCTTTTCCTTATCTTATTCCTTCTTGTCTTCAGGGAATTCTTTTTCACGAACAGGGTCTTCTATGAAAGGGATTCGACCGTCGTCGAGATCCCGGCCAAGAAGCTCACCGTCCAACTGCTCAAGGAAGGGAACTTCGCCCTCTGGACGGACGCCCACGGCAACGGCCAGCCGTTCCTGGCGAACCCGAAGAACGCGATCTTCTACCCGACGACCTGGCTCTACCTCGTTCTGCCGCTTTTCACGGCGTTCAAGCTTCACTATCTCATCCACGCCCTTCTCGGCTGGCTCGGCCTTTATCTTCTTTGCGGATCCTATTCCCTATCGAGGAGAGCATCGTTCCTGGGGGCGTCTCTCTTCTCTTTCAGCGGCATGTATCTTTCTTCGTTCGAGTTCTATAACCACGTCGCCGCCCTCGCCTGGATGCCCTGGATCCTCTTGTTCCTCAGCCGGGAGCCCCGGCCCGACCGCTCTCGGCTCGTCCCCCTCTCGGTTCTCTGGGCCCTGATGATCCTGGCGGGGGCCCCGGAGTTCATCCTGATGACGCTCGTCCTGGCCGCCGGCCAGGCCCTCTTCACGGCGGGCGCGTGGAAAAGAAAGATCGGACTCGCGGTCCTCTCGCTTTTCCTGGCGTCACTCGTCTCGGCGGCCCAGCTTCTCCCTTCGTTCGAATTGCTGGGCCGGACGGAGAGGTCCGCCCAATCGGCCCAATGGCCTCTCGAGCTCGTCCAGCTCTTCAATATGCCCTTCCCTCACTTCCTGGGGAACGACCGGGAACCGGGGCACGACGATTTCTGGGGATGGCACCTCTTCGACCAGAAGTTCCCCTTATATTACAGCCTCTACATGGGCGTCGGCGCCCTGCTCCTATTTCTTTTCGGGCTGAGCAGGCCTTGGGACAGGCGGCAAAAGCTCCTCCTCCTCGAGTTCTTTCTTTTTTTCCTTCTCTCGTGCGGCCGCTATTCGCCCTTTTTCTTCCTCTACAGGTTCATCCCGCTTCTGTCCTCCATCAGATACCCGGTCAAGTTCTTCCTGGGCTCTGTTTTCTGCATCTCGGTCCTCGCGGCCTTCGGGCTCGATAAGGTCACGGAGACCGGGAAGCCCGGCAGGAAGGCCGTTGCCGCGATGGCCGGCGCGGCCGGGGCGGGCCTCGCGCTCTTTTTGCTGTTCAAGCGCCCCGTCATCGACGTGCTGAACAAGCTGTTCGTCATCGACAAAGAGGCTTCGTTCCGCGAGTTCGGCCGTTCCATCGGGACCGGCTTCACTCTCCTCGCGGTATACGCCCTGATATTCTTCCTTGTCTCCCGGTCGAAGGGCCCGACCCGGGTCCTCGGCGGCGTTCTCATCCTCCTGGCCGTCATCGACCCCGCGTTCCACAACAGATACGTCAACCCGACGGTCCCCGCTTCGTTTTACGACAGGCCTCCCCTGCCCGGAGGCCTCACGACGCCGCTCACCGTGTACCGGGACGAGCTATATGCCCCGTTCCTCAAGGAAACGATGGGCGACAACGTCCGTCTCCTCGGCTTCTTCCGCAAGAGCCTCTATCCCTTCACCGGAATAGGCGACGGTGTCCGGTATGTCTTCAACTGGGACTTCTACGGGACCTACTCGCGCCGCTATCTGGACCTCCGGGAGGCGATCAAAAGCGCTTCCGCCCGAGAGCCAGCTCAAGATCCTGAGATACGTCGGCTGTGCGGCGTATCTGGGCTACGAGCCGTTATTCTCCGCGGAAACGGCCCAAAAGATCCGGATCGAGGGCGTCGATGTCTGGCTGGAACGGATCTCCGAAACGGCCGCATCGCCGTACGTCGCTTTCCGGACGGCGGAAGCGGCCACGGACAAGGAAAGGCTCGGGCTCTTCACCGCCGAAGCGTTCGACCCGCTCAAGGAGGTCATCGCGCCGAGCGAGGTCGCTCTCCCGGAAGGACCCGGGGGCGAGGAGGCCGGGAGCATCATTGTCCGCCGGGAAACCCAAGGCACGGGAGCGTATTCCCTGAGTCTTTCGCGTCCCGGGATCGCCGTCTTCCCCGGGAACGCCGCCCCCGGATGGAGGGCCTGGATCGACGGCCGGCGAGAGTAAGATTTTCGAAGCGAACCTCTTTGCCAAGGGCGTGCTCGTCCCGGCCGGCGAGCACGAGGTCGTCCTGCGCTATCTTCCGGGGAGCATCCTCGCCGGCGTCATCATCAGCCTGGCCGTCGATCGTCCTCATCGTCGCCGGCGGCTTCGTCCTCGGCGGAAGGTCTAGAAAAAGGGGCCGCCCCTCATCTCTTTGAATTCGTCCGGGCAATCGAACTTCGAAGCGAATCGCGCGGGCTTTTCCCCCCGGAGGGCGATGTCCTCCAGCCTCAGCCCGGGCAGGAACCGGCCGGCCTGGGACAGGTAGGGGATCTTCCTGGGATCGAATCCCATGAGCCTGGCCGCCGTGGCGTCGGCGGCCAGGGAAAAGGCGCTCAGGACGAGCGCCCCGACGGGCTTGGCCTTTCCCATGATCGGGCCGTCCCCTTCCATGCCCGTGACGCCGTCCACGATGTTGTAATGGACCTTGATCGTCCCGGCCAGGTCCAGGATGGAGTTGTCGATCCCCTTGAAATGGAGCAGGTTCTTGGGCCAGCCGTAATAGACGCCGGGGAGGACGCCGAAGAGGTTCTTCAGACAGAGGGTGACGCCCATCCAATGGTGGGTCTTCATTTTGGGCATGCTGATCAAAATATCCGCCTCGGCGACCGGCCGGGCCACATAGAAGACCGGAAGCCCGGTCCTCCGTCCTTTATTCGCGACCGATACGACGTCCCCATGGTTGAGATCGACGCGCCTGACCTCCTTGTCCAGGACGTCCCTCAGCGAGGGATTGAGGACCGAGAACCAGGGATCGCGCCGGTGCCCCGAGGCCTCCCCCACGACGACCTCGGACGCTCCGAGGCGGAGGCAGGCCCGGGCCGCGTTGGCGATGACGGCGACGTGGGTATTGATGGGCCTTTCGGGATGGGCCTCGACGAAGTTGGGCTTGAGGAGGACTTTCTTCCCCTTGAGCCGGAGTCCGTCGGCCGACATGGCGGCCGCGATGTCCAGGGAGAGGTCCCGGCCGTAGTCGGGCATCGGGAGGAGCGTCACCGGGCAGGGCGCAGGCGGAATGCCCCGGGCGACGTCGGCCAGGGCGGCGCAGTTCGCCAGCGCGGCCGAGTCCTTCAGGAATTGCCGCCGGTTCATGGGATGAACACCTTTTTCCCGGAAAGGGCGATGAGGCCGAGGGCGAAGTTGCCCGCGTGGAATTCCTCGTCGGACAGGGACCGCATGACCTTGCCGAGCCTTGACCTCAGGCGACTCGCGTCCCGTCCGTGGCTCGCGAGACCCAGGACGGCCCAGGAAAGGCCGCTCAGCGATTCGATCTTTTCCTGATCCTTTTCCATGAGGTCCAGGCCGTCCTTGATCCGCTTGGGATCGGCGTGGGTATGAAGGGCTACGAGGGCCAACCCGGTCGTGTCCCAGAACGGCAGGAGTTCCTTGTCGTCCAAGGCCGGGTTGCCGTAATTCCAGCCGCCCGAAGAGATTTGCCTGTCCAGAAGGAACCGGGCGCCCTCTTCGGCCCGGGGATTCCAGTTCATGCCGGAAAGACCGAGGGCGATGAGGGACCAGGCCGTCGGCTCCACCCAGCCGAAGGTTCCGGGAACCCAAGGCCAGCCGGTCAGGGTGTTGTCCTGCTTGAGCCGGGGGTCCTTGGCCAAGGTCACGGACTTCAAGGAGAGGAGGAATCCGCGGGCACGCGCCAAGTCTTCCTTGAGCCCGTAATGATGAAAGGCGATGACGGCAAGAGCGGTCAGCCAGAGCCCCTGATCTCGGTGCGCCGTGTCGACGCCCACGGACCCGTCCGGGTTCTGTGCGTTCTGTGCCCAGGCGAGAAGGGGCTTCGCCCGCTCCGGGGGCATTCCGGAGGCGAAGAGGGCGAGAGCGGCGAGAAGCGTCGGCTCGGCGGAAGAGGAATTCCCCCGATAATAAGGGAGTCCCCCGTCCGGAAGAGAAAGGGAAAGGAGCCGTTCGAAAAGAGCCGCTGTCCCGGACGCGGGGCGTTCCATGACGTCAATATTATAGCTTGGGTCGGGGCGGGATTAAATCCCCCTATAAATCCCCCAAAAAATCCCCCCTTACCCCCCTTTTTCAAAGGGGGGGAGATCTTGACCCTTTGGACAGAAGGGGCCTTGGCAAATCATATGGGCGGAGCTCGGCAAGAGTCGGAAGAGCGCAGGCTGAAGCCTGCGGCTACAAGAAAACGTAGCTGGGTCGAATGATAAGGCTTTCTAGCCGGCTAACTGTCCGTTGGGTAGGGGAAAGGCCACGCGGGTAAAAAAAAGGGGCGGCAGGAATGCCGCCCCTTGCTGAAGAGCGATGTACTAAGCCGGAGATCAGCTTCCGGAAGCCAGAGTCGTTCTCGGCCCAGCGATCCAGGAGCCGTTCCAGGCGACCAGGTCGTTGTCGAAATCGGACATCTTGGAAACGTTGTACTTCCCGCCTTCGGGATTCAGTCGTGGTATACTGCGCGGCGCCGACCGGGCCGGCCGCCTTGTTCTTCCCGAAAGAAGCCATGCCAAAATCATCTTCGCCGGGAGCCTGGGCCCCGGTGGCGGCGGCGATCAAGGTGGCTACCGCTGTGCCGCAATAGGCCTGATAAGGGATGTTCCAAGGGTCGTTGACCGGCACGACCTTGACATAGAACGTGGCGACGGCGGTGAGGAACGTGTTCGACGCAGCCAAGGGTCCGGCCTGCGTGATGCCCGTCCAGTCCCCGTGGTCCGTGATGTAGTCCACCGCGGCCGTGCTGACCGTCATGATCTCCTTCATGGCGGATTTCTGCTTGGCCTTCTGAATGGCCTCGAGGGCGTTCGGGATCAGAAGGGCCGCCAAAATGCCGATGATCGCGACGACGATCAACAGCTCGATGAGTGTGAATCCTCTCATCTTCTTCATCATGTGTCTGCCTCCTTTTTGGTTTGACACTCCGTACGACTATATTATTAGCAAGTTGCGTGCCAACGCTTTTGAAATTATTTGTGCTGATAATAAACAAGATACAGCGATGAATGGGCTCGGCATGGCTAAAAAATGTGACTTTATTTGTCATATATTGCCATTTATTGTCATTCATCGCGCTTCGGCCTTCCGCCCCCCGTTCCCGTTGGCCTTCTCCTCCTTCCGGACGCTCTTCAGCTCGAACTTGTCGATGAGGTAACGCAGGGTCCGGTAGGAGATGCCCAGGAGGGTCGCCGTCTGACGGAGGTTGCCTCCCGTGGCCATCAGGGCCTGGTTGACGTACTTCTTCGTCAGGTTGTCGATGTAAACCGACAGGTTGAAGCCGGGCCGGAAGAGGAACTGCGTCTCCTCCTTCCTCTGGGGAGAGACGATCTCCAGGGGAAGGCAGGCCGCGGTGATCGTCTCCCGGTCCTCGATGGCCACGACCCGCTCGATGACGTTCTCGAGCTCGCGGATGTTCCCCGGCCAGGGGTAGGCTTCGAGAAGGCCGATGACGTCCGGGGTCATCCGCTTCATGGGCTTGCCCATGCTTCGCGCAGTACTTCTGCGAGGAAGTGGGCGACGAGGAGGGGGATGTCCTCGGTCCGCTTCCGGAGCGGCGGCATCTCGAAGGAGATGACGTTCAGGCGGTAGAAGAGCTCCTCCCGGAACTTCCCCTCCTCGATGCGCTTCTTGAGGTCCTGGTTCGTCGCGGCGATGATCCGGACGTCGATGGGGATCTCGTCGTTGCCGCCGACCCGCCGGACCGTCCGCTCCTGGAGCGCCCGCAGGAGCTTGACCTGGGTCCAGGGCGACATCTCGCCGACCTCGTCGAGGAAGAGCGTTCCGCGGCTGGCCGCCTCGAACATGCCCTTCTTGTCGGCGACGGCGCCGGTGAACGAGCCCTTGGCGTGGCCGAAGAGCTCGCTCTCGAGCAGGTTCTCGGGAAGGGCCGCGCAGTTGATGGAGACGAACGGGTTGTCCCGGCGCGCGGCTCAGGGAGTGGACGGCCCGGGCCGCCATCTCCTTCCCCGTGCCGCTCTCGCCGGTGATGAGGACCGTCGAGTCGGTCGCCGCCACCTTTTCGATGAGGCGTATAGATCTCCTGCATCGTCCGGCTCTTGCCGATCATCTTCTCGAAGGCGTAGCGGTCCTTGAGGTCCCGCTTGAGGAGGATGTTCTCCTCCTTGAGGCGCCGCTTCTCGAGGCCGCGGGCGACGAGGATCTTCAGCTCCTCGACGTCGAACGGCTTGACGACGTAATCCAGGGCGCCGGCCTTCAGGGCGTCGATGGCCTGCTTGATACTGCCGTAGGCGGTGATGATGATGACCGGGGTCTCGGGGTTCAGGCCTCTTGGCGAACTTCAGGACGTCCATGCCGCTCATCTGGGGCATCTTGATGTCGGTGATGACGAGGTCGATGGCCTCTTTCTCGAGGATCTCGATGGGCCTGGACGCCGGAGGAGGCGGTCTTGACCCCGTAGCCTTCCTTCTTGAAGACGACGGACAGGAGGTCGAGCAGGCTCTTTTCGTCGTCGACGATGAGTATGTTTTCCATGGTCAGATCCTGCGGGCGGGCTCTTTCCTCCGGCTCCACGGGCAGTTGGATGAGGATCTCGGTCCCTTCGTCGCGCTCGGAGCGGACGTCGATCCGTCCCCTCGTAGTCGTCCACGATGCGCCGGACGACGGCCATGCCGAGGCCGCGGCCGTTCTCGAAGCCCGAGTAGAAGGGCTCGAAGATGTGGGCCTTGTCCTCGGCCGTCATGCCGACGCCCGTGTCGGCGAAGCGGATCTTCAGGGCGCCCTTCGCCTTCGTGCGAGGTCGATGGTCAGGGTCCCGCCGCCGGGCATGGCCTTGAGGGCGTTCTTGGCCAGGTTCCAGAAGACCTGCTTGAACTGGTTCGCGCTGGCGACGAACCTCGGCTCCGTCCCGGAGTGATTCCCGTCCAGGCGGATATTCGCCGTTGAGCTCGCCGCACGAGCGGAGCATCGTCAGCGTCTCGTCGAGGAGGTCCGCGACGGTTGACCTCGGCGATGAGCTCCTTCCCGGGCGCGGCGAAGTCCAGGAACTGGTCGATGGACTGGGAGACCCGCTCGGATTCCCGGACGACGATGTCCATCAGCGGCCCGGTTCGCGTCGCCCAGGGCGAGGTCGTTCCTCAGGACCTGGACCGACCCCGAGATGGCCGCCAGGGGATTCCGGATCTCGTGGGCCAGGGTCGCCGAGATGCGGCCGGCCTCGGCCAGCCGCTCCTTGATGATGAGCTCCTTCTGGGCCGTGCGCAGGGCCTCCCGCGTCTTCCTGAGGTTCCCGGAGAGATAGTTGATCAGGAAGGCGATGACGAAGAACACGGCCCAGGCGATGAACATCGTGAACAGGATGGATCCCAGGCCGAGCTTCGATGTCATGCTCGGGGCTGAAGTAGGGGATGAGCCCGAAATACATGCCGTCGACGAGCAGGCCGAAGAGGATGGCCGAAAGCCCGGCCGCCAGATAGGCGGCCCGGTTCGAAATGACGAGGCTCGCGGCGATGATGGCGAAGACGTAGAGGAAATAGGTCGAGCTCGCGACGCCCCCGGAAATGTAGACGAAGGCCGTGATGAGGAAGAGATCGAACACGATCTGGAGGTAGGCCTGGACCCGTAGGGAACTTCCCCCAGGAGTAGAGCAGGAGACAGCCGGCCGTCACCAGATAGGAGAGGCCGATGAGGTAAAAGACCGGGACGATGGGGAAGACCGAGGCCCCGGCGAGCTGGATGACGACCGCGGAGACCAGGATGGAGGTGACGACGATGACGCGCAGGACGATGTACCAGAAAATGTCCCTGCGCTCGATCGTGGTCGCCATGGCGTGAGCTTCCGTCGGTCTGTCCGGCCCCTAGAACTTCTGGATCAGGCGAAAAGATCGGCAGGTACATCGCGATGACGAGACTGCCGACGAGGCCGCCGACGAAGATGAGGAGGATGGGCTCCATGATGGACAGCAGGGCGGCCACGGACGTCTCGACCTCGTCGTCGTAGAAGTTGGCGAGCTTGGAGAGCATCTCGTCCAGGGTGCCCGTCGCCTCGCCGACGTTGACCATCTGGATCATCATGAGCGGGAAGTTGCCGGCCTCCTTGAGGGATTCGTGGAGGGTCTTGCCCTCGGAGACGAGCTGCCGGCGCGTCTCGAGGATCTCCTTCTCGATGAGGACGTTCCCGGCGGTCGAGGACGTGATCTTCAGGCTTTCCAGCATGGGGACGCCGCCCGAGATGAGCGTGGCCAGGGTCCGGGTCACGCGGGAGATGGCGACTTTCTTCAGGAGGCTCCCGAAGAGCGGCATCTTGAGGAGCAGGCGGTCGACCGTCCAGCGGCCGGGGGGGGTCTTCCGGTAATACCGGAACAGCGAGGACGAGGCCGATGATCCCGAGAAAGATGAAGACGATGTAGCTCTGGACGAAGTTGCTCATCTTGACGATGACGGCCGTCAGCAGGGGCAATTCGGCACCCGAGCTCGATGAAGATCGAGGCGAAGACCGGGATGACCTTCCAGAGCAGGAAGATGGCGACGACGACGGCGAAGATGACGATGGCCACCGGATAGATCATGGCCTGCTTGACCTGGGCCCGGAGCTTGACGGTCTTCTCGATGTACTCGGCCAGCCGCCGGAGCATGACGTCGAGGGAGCCGCTCTGCTCGCCCGAGGCGACGAGGTTGCAGTAGAGATCGTCGAAGACCTTGGGATGTTTCCGCTTGGCCTGGTTGAGGGTCGAGCCGGCCTCGACGTCGTCCTGGATGGTGTTGATGACCCGCTTGAAGTACTTGTTCTTCGTGCTGTTCGGCCAGGATGCCCAGGCTCTGGATGAGCGGGAGCTCGGCGTCGATGAGGACCGAAAGCTGGCGGCTGTAGACGGCGAGCTCCTTCAGCCGGACCTTTTCGCGCTTGAGGAACGGGAGGCAGAACCCCGATCAGCCTCTTCGGGGACGACGCTGATGATCTGGATCTGTTCCTTCTGCAGGCTCCGCGCGACCTCGTCGATGGAGCCGCCGACGCGCTCGCCGGCCACGCGCGTCCCCGTATCGATTCTTGCCCTTCCAGGCGTAAACGGCCATGGTTCTCTCCTTACTTCCGCGACGTTACGCCCGCGCCGTGCGGTGTCTGGTCCGACCTCAGCCCTTCCTTCCGCTGGATGATGTCCGTCAGCTCCTCCGGGAACGACGTGACGCTCATCGCCATGTCGTAGGTGATCTGCTTGCGGAAGTAGAGGCTGGCCAGGGACTGGTTGAAGGTCTGCATCCCGTACTTCTCCTGGCCCATCTGCATGGCCGAGTAGATCTGGTGGATCTTGTTCTCGCGGATGAGGTTGCGGACGGCGGAGTTCGGGATGAGGATCTCCATGGCCAGGACCCGGCCCGAGCCGTCGGCCCGGGGCAGCAGGGCCTGGGTCAGGACGGCCTCGAGGCTCATGGACAGCATGATCCGGACCTGGGACTGGTACTGGGGCGGGAAGATGTCGATGATCCGGGTGATGGACTCGACGGCCGAGTTCGTGTGGAGCGTCGAGAACGTCAGATGGCCCGTCTCGGCGACGCGCAGGCAGGCCTCGACGGTCTCGTAGTCCCGCATCTCTCCGACCAGGACGACGTCCGGGTCCTCGCGCAGGACCGACCGCAGGGCGTTCCCGTAGGACTGGGTGTCCACGTAGAGCTCGCGCTGGTTGATGATGGCCTTGCGGGGGTTGAAGAAATACTCGATCGGGTCCTCGATGGTCACGATGTGGACGTCCCGCTCGTGGTTGATGTGCTCGATCATGCAGGCCAGGCGTCGTCGATTTGCCGCAGCCGGTCGGCCCCGTGACGAGGACGAGCCCCCGCGGCAGGTAGCAGAGCTGGGCGACCCGCTGGGGGATGCCGAGCTGGGCGAAGCTCCACATGTTCGGCAGGAAGCGCCGGAAGGCGGCCGCGACGGCGCCCTTCTGCATGAAGACGTTCGCCCGGAAGCGGCCGAGGTCCTTGATGCCGAACGAGAAATCGAGCTCCAGCTTCTCCTCGAACATCTTCTTCTGCTTGTCCGTCAGGATGCTGTAGACGAGGTCCTTGGTCTCGGTCGGCGTGAGGGGCGGGTGGTCGATGGATTTGAGCGAGCCGTTGACCCGGATCCGCGGCGGGATGTAGGTCGTGATGTGCAGGTCGCTCGCGTCGGCGTCGACCGCCATCTTCAGGAATTCCTGGATCGGTTTCGCCATTTGTCCTCCCTGCGGCCGTCCCGCGCGCAGCGCGGGGTCAGCCAGAATCCCGGATCGTCTCCCGCAGAACCTCTTCGACGGAGGTGATGCCGTTCTTGATCTTGATCAGGCCGCTCCGGCGCAGCGTGATCATCCCCTCCTCGATGGCCTTCTTCTTGATCTCCCGGGACTGGGCCCGGTTGAGGATCATCTCCCGGATATCGTCGTTGACGGGCATGACCTCGTAGAGGCCGGTCCGGCCCTTGTAGCCGGTGTTGTTGCAGACCTCGCAGCCCTTGGGCTTGAGGGCGTTGACGTCCCGGAGCTCGTCCTTTTCGAAGCCCATCTCGAGGAGGGCCTTCTCCGGGAGCTTATGGGGCTGGGCGCACTTCTTGCAGAGCCGCCGGACCAGCCGCTGGGCGGCGATGAGGATGACCGAGTCGGCGATGAGGAACGGCTCGATGTTCATGTTGATGAGCCGCATGATGGTGCTCGGGGCGTCGTTCGTGTGGACGGTGGAGAAGACGAGGTGGCCGGTGAGGGCGGCCTTGATGGCGATGTCGACCGTCTCGAAGTCGCGCATCTCGCCGACGAGCATGATGTCCGGGTCCTGGCGGAGGAAGGCCCGGAGACAGCTGGCGAACGTCAGCCCGATCTCCTCCTTGATCTGGACCTGGTTGATGCCCGGGATGTAGAACTCGACCGGGTCCTCGGCCGTCATGATGTTCGTGTCCGGGCGGTTCAGGGTCGAGACCGCCGAATAGAGGGTGTTCGTCTTGCCGCTTCCCGTCGGCCCGGTGACCAGGACGATGCCCCACGGCCGCTCGATGGCTTCCTTGAACTTGAGCGAGGGACTCGTCCTCGAAGCCGAGCTGGGTCAGGTCGAGCTTGAGCATCTCCTTGTCGAGGATACGGGCGACGATCTTCTCCCCGAACAGGGTCGGCAGGGAGGAGACGCGCATGTCGACCTCTTTGCGGTTCCCGTTCTCGAGCTTGACCCGCATCTTGATCCGGCCGTCCTGGGGGAGGCGCTTCTCGGCGATGTCCATGTTCGAGAGGATCTTGACCCGCGAGAGGACGGGGCTCCGGAACTTCAGGGGCAGGCTGACCATCTCGTAGAGGTCGCCGTCGATGCGGTAGCGGATGCGGAACTGCTGTTCGTAGGGCTCGAAGTGGACGTCCGAAGCGCCCTTCTTGATGGCGTCGATGAACGTCGTGTTGACGAGGGTGATGATCGGCGCCTCTTCGCTCGAGGTCTGGATCTCCTCGAGGGCGATGTTATCCTCGCCTTCCTCGACGATGTTGATCCGGCCGTCGTCGGCCAGGGCGATGTCCTCGACGATCTTCTTGACCTTGAGGGCGTCGGCCGTCCCATAGTACTTGTTGATGGCGTTCATCACCCCGGACTCGGAGGCGATGACCGGCTGGATGCTGAGCCCGGTCCGGAACCGGATGTCCTCGATGACCTCGAGGTCGGTCGGGTCGACCATCGCCAGGGTCAGGAAGGACCGGATCCTGTGGATGGGCATGACCATGTGCTTCTTGGCCACGTCGGCCGGGATGAGGTTGATGACCTCGGGATAGACCTCGAACTGGTCGAGGTCGATATACGGGTAGCCGAGCTGGCGGCTCAGGGCCTGGGCGATCTCCTCCTCGGAAATGAAGCCGAGGGTCACCAGGCTCGTCCCGAGCGGCAGGCTGTTCTTCTTTTGGAAATCGAGGGCGGACTTCAACTGGTCCGCGTTGATGATCTTTTCACGCAGGAGAAGCTCGCCGAGGTTTGAGGCCATGTGATTACCTGAATCCTAAGCGAATTGACAATTTATGTCAATCATTTTCACAAACGTTGGCTCGGTCATGACGGCTCCTACTGTCTCACGCGACACATTTTTGGGTCAATCACCGCGGGAGGGTAATCGGGGGGTGATTATCACAATTTTTGTCCCACCCCTAAAGGCTAGGGGAGGCGGTCTCCGCGATGAGGCGTTCAACCCCCGAACCCGTCTCGCGCACTAACCTCCGCTGGGACCATCTTAGAAAAAAATGACGCGCTTTTCAAGGAATTTTTCTCAATCTTTGGGGGTCCCGTCCGACCAAAGGGTTGGTAGGTGAAGTCTTGATTAGCACCGAACGAAACGCATATAATAAGGGGCAGAGATGACCTTAAAGATGCTTCGGAAGAAGGTCGATGAGCTCTCCAGCACGCTGATCGCCAATTCCACCGACGGCATTTATGTCATCTCCCTCCAGGGGATCGAGTACGTCAACCCGGCGTTCGAGGCCCTGGTCGGCCGGACGGCCGATGAGCTCTGCATCTCCGGATTCGACTTCCTGGACCTCGTCCACCCCGAGGACCGGGCCCTCGTCGCGGGCGCCAAAGGGCCCCTCTACGAATACCGGCTCCTCGACCGCGACGGCAGCGTCCGGTTCGTCGAGGCCAACGCGGCTCCCCTGTCAGGGCGGAACGGCCGGACCCTGGTCATCCTGAGGGAAACGACGGCCCGGCGCCGGGCCGAGGAGGCCCTCCGGGAGAGCGAGGAGAAGTACCGCCAGCTCGTCGAGCGGGCGACCGACGGCATCGCCATCGTCCAGGATTCCCTGTTCAAGTACATCAATCCCCGGGCGGCCGAGCTCGGCGGGTTCTCCCTCGAGGAGCTCATCGACGCGCCCTTCAGCCGCTACCTGGCCACGGAGGACCTGGCCTTCCTCGAGAGAACGTACAGCCGGGACCCGGGGGACGCCGACGCCAGCGCGATCTTCGAGGCGGCCGTCAAGCGCAAGGACGGGACGACGGTCAACGTCGAGCTCAACACCGGCCCCATCACCTACGGCGGGAAGCGGGCCAACCTCGTCATCCTCCGGGACGTCTCCGACAGGCGGCGGACCGAGGACGAGCTCGGACGGACGCTCGAAAGGCTCAGGAAGGCCATGGGCGCGACCATCCAGGCCATGTCCCTGACGATCGAGACGCGCGACCCCTACACGGCGGGCCACCAGAAGCGCGTCTCCGACCTCGCCCGGGCCATCGCCACCGAGATGAGGCTCTCTCCCGAGGATATCGACGCCATCCGGATGGCCGCGTCCATCCACGACCTGGGCAAGATCTCGATCCCGGCCGAGATCCTGAGCAAGCCCGGAAAGATCAGCGAGTACGAGTTCCGGCTCATCCAGAACCACCCCCAGATCGGCTTCGAGATCCTCCGGACGATCGAATTCCCCTGGCCCATCGCCGAGATCGTCCTCCAGCACCACGAGCGGATGAACGGCTCGGGCTATCCGAACGGGTTGCGGGGGGAGGACATCAGCCCCATCGCCCGGATCCTGGCCGTGGCCGACGTCGTCGAGGCGATGGTCTCGCACAGGCCGTACCGGTCGGCCCTGACCCTCGGCGAGGCCATCCACGAGATTACCAAGAACCGCGGCTCCCTCTACGACCCCGACGCCGTGGACGCCTGCAAGCGTCTCTTCATCGAGGGCCGCTTCGCCTTCAAAGCCTGAGGGAAGATCCCGCCCGTCTTGAAGCCGATGGACGATCCTTGAAGGAATAAACTCGTCATGAAATGCGGCCGAGGAGTACGAGCTCGAATGCCCAGAAGAAGATCAGGGAACATCCGCTATGAAGTCGCGCCCGACATCCAAGCCCGTTTCGCCGATATTGTCCGGACCCTCGAACTCAGGCATGTGGACTTGGAGCGGGTCGTATGCCTGAGAAGTCACGGCTCGGCCGCGCGAAGAGTCGTGGCCAGATGCCACGGGATGAGCAAGGTGCTGCAGGTTGCGCTGAATATAAAAGCCCTTTATGCCCTGGAATTCATCTCCGAGCGTTTCGACAAGCTCGGCGAGCGGGAGAAGGAAGAAGTCGTCATCCATGAGCTCCTACACATCCCGCGGAACTTCGGAGGGGGTTTCCGGCACCACGACGTCGTCAACGACAAGAGAGTCAAGCTGGCGCACGAGCGGTATCGCGGTGAGAAAAACCGGGATCCTGCCCGAGAGCGATGAGCTCCCCGGCCTGCCCGACGGCCTCGGCCGTCGATCATGAGGTCCCGCAGGGGAGGAAGGGTCGCAGCCGGCAATTCCCCTAATAGAGCCAGCTGGCAACGTCCGCGTTCGGAGGGGCCGTCTTGACCATGTGGGCGGCCATCTCGGGGGCGAAACGCTGGTTGATGGTCAGCATCGAAGCCGGGAGAGAAAGCCCTTTTCCGCCGCACCAGCAGTGGGGCTGACGGTCTCCGTATTCCACGGTCCCGTCGTAATAGGGGTCCTTCGTGTTCTCGAGGAAGGCCTCCATGAGGTAGACGGCGTTCTGCAGGTACCAGTTGTCCATATCGCCCGTGTAGATGTGGATCTTGCCCTTGAGCTTCGGCCCGAGCGTCTTCCAATCCCGCTCCAGGATGTACCGGAGGTCATAGCGCTCGCGCCAATAGGCGGCGACGTCGTGATCGATGACCCCGGTTATCTTGTCCCAGATCGGCTTGGGGTAGCCGTCGTCGCCGACGGGGCCGAAGACCGCCTGCCAGATGTCGTACTGATAGCCCGAGCGGCCGTGGGTCCCCAGGACGAGCTCCAGATGATTCGTCTCCTCGTTCGTCGAAAGGACCTCGCCGATCTCGTTCTGGAAGGCCGGCCGCGGGGTGCGCTTCCACCGCCCGTCCGAAAAATAGGCGTTCTTGTGGGAGTAGATATCGACGAGCGAGTACGCCCGGAAATCGATCGGGATCGGGGCAGAACGTCCACGTCCCGTTATATTCGTCGGGATAAAAGATCTGGACGGCCAGGGATTCCCAGCCTCCCGTGGACCCGCCGTAGAGCGTCCGGGCCCAGCCCTGGCCGATGCCCCGGAATAGCTTGTTCGATATGGGGGATGAGCTCATAGGTGAGCGCGTCCCCGTACGGCCCGAGATTGGCCGAGTTCACGGCGTAGGAGTCGTCGAAATAGGGATTGGGGTGCTGGAGGGTCACGAGGATCATCCTCGGGAAGCCGGGGCCCGTCCAGTCCTTATAGAATTGATAGCTGGCGTTTTCAAATTCCCTGAAGTATTCGCCCCAGACCCCGGGCCTCTTGGCATTTTCCGAAGTTTCGCCGGGAGCGGGCGGCTCTTCCCGGAATCCCACGAGGGCATCGAACTTCCGGGAAAAATGGCCCTGGTAGACCATCAGGGGATAGTGGGCTTCCGGATGCTCCTCGAAGCCCTCGGGCAGGAGGATGACGGCGCCGAGATACATCGGGCGGCCCCAGAACTCGGTCAGGCGCGGGCTCTGGATCCTGATATGCTTGATGTACTTCGTGTCCTGCTCTTCGGGGAAAGGCGGGATGATCTTATCGAGGGTCAAATGGATCATCCCGTCCTGCGCCGGATCGATTCGGAGCTTCTTCGGGACGCTGAGGAGGTTCCCGGGCGCGATGTTCCACATCTGTCCCTCGCCGCGGTCCATGGGGAGCTTGACGGTATGCCCGTCCGCCCGGCTGGAAGGTCTCGTACTTATGAAGAAGGGCCTGGACGACATACTCGCCGGGAGGGATCTTGGCGAGGCTGTCCACGGGGAAGCCGAACACCCGCGCGTCGAAGACGGCCTCTTCCCCGGGCATCAGGCCTTCGACGTCGATCCCGAAAACGGGCTGGGCATCCTCGTTCCGCGAGCTGACCTGGAACCGGGGCTCCCGCCCGTCGTTATCGGCGAGCATCAGAAGCATCCGCCCGTCGAAGGGCCCGGGCCCGAGCTCTTTCGGGTAGGAAACGCCGATACGGAGACCCGCCTCCCGCTTCGGGACCCGGCCCTTGGAGCAGTCGACGGTCCAAGCCAAGAAAAGGAACAGGGGTGCCGCGAGCCAAACGCAGGCACGGACGAAGGCCGACTTCTTCATGTTCTCCTCCTCCCGGGGGCGGGGCGGGATTCGGGACCCGGGCCGGTCAGCGTTTCTTGTTCAGGGCCAGGGCTGTCTGGACGGTCTTCTCCGCGTCGATCAGGCCATAGCCGCACTCGGGCGAAAACCCGCGGAATCCCACCCGTTCAGGGTTCGCGTTCTCGATAACGAGATCCATAAGGAGCCGGGCGTATTCCCCAGGGGGCTCATCCCCCCGCCTGGGGTGAACGGAGACCGCAAGGGCGAAAAGGGAGGACACGACCGGGATCGCGGCCGAGATGCTCGGGATGTACCGGTCCTTCTCCCCGACATAGGTCGGAAAGGCGCCGAAGATATCGTTCGGGGCCGCCACCGTGTTCTCATCCTGGGCGGCGCAGACGTCCCAGTATCCGTACGTCCCGTCAGGGTTCTTCTGGGCGGCCGTCACGGCGACGACCGTCTTATACTGGGACGGGAAGTTGCGGCGGACGCCCTGGTTGAACCAGCGGCTGTAGAGGGCCCCCGAGATGAGAACGCGGTTCTGGTCATAGGCGTACTGACAGGCTTCCCTGAGATAATCGGAATCGAGCGTGGCCCCGGAGGCGCTGATGCTGATGATGTCGTTGCCGTCATGGACGCCGCGGTAGATGCCTGCCGCGAGGAAACTTTCCAGAAGGAGGAGGTAGGGAGGATCGTTCTGCGTGTCGCCGTCGAGGACCTTATAGACCGTCAGCTGGGCTTCGGGCGCGAAACAGGCGGCCACCGAGGAGATGAGCGTGCCGTGCCAGCCCCAGTCCACCATGGGGGCATCGTCCGACCAGGGTTGCCCGTCCCGTCCGACGAAGGAAAAATTCTTGCCCCAGCTCGTATTCTTGAAGATCGAATGGCTCTCGTCGATCCCCGAGTCCAGGATGGCGATCTTGGCCCCCTTCCCCCGGGTCAGGCCGTGGGCTTCCCGGAAGCGGGCCCCGTCCAGGGCTCCCTGCTTTTCGAACTCGGGGCTCACCGGGTTCTTGAAGAACTCCCGTTGCGGCGGCGGGTCGAGCTTGGCCCCATAGCCCACCGACCTGACGACGAGGTCCACGGCATCGAGGTCCTTGTACGTCGGGTTTGCTTTTGCGGGCGAGGTCCGTAGCGAAGTCCGTCTGGAAGAACGTCTCGACGAACATGTGACCGGCGAAGCGGGCGAGGTCAAGATACATCTCGGAGAAGCGCTTTCCGGACTCCCGGTCTCCTTTGTCGGAGCAGGGCGGAAAAGGTCGGCTCGTCCTTCTGGTAAAAGACGTTTATCAGGATGCCGTACAGCCGGCCGTATCGGGTCTCGGCCTCCGCGATCTTCTGGAGCTCGACCTCCGTAAGACGGGCGCGGTCGGGATGGGCCGCTATTTCGTCCCGGATCGTCTGATAGAAAAGGACTTTCCCTGGGTAAAAACGCGAATCCAGCCAGGCCTGGTCGGGCCCGGAAACGTCCTTATCCTTGCAGGCAGGGAAAAAAAGGCTCGTGAAGCCCAGAAGAATGAACATGAGGACGACGGGGTGCTTTCGATACGTCATGGCTGTCTCTTTACCTCGCGATCGAATCCCTGATTCTCTGCCTCATAGGACGAAAAGGGCTTTTGGATTGTACCACCTCGACCTTCATCCCTATATAATGCATTTTACATTCGCGAGCCGACTGGGCTAGAATTCCGTCCAAATGACTCCGGACTCCGCGGCGGGAAGGAACTTGGCATTAGCCCTTGTTCCGCTAGCCTTGGTCCTGGCCGCGCCTTTCTTCCTGTTCTCGTCGAGCCCCCTCGATATGCGCTCGGGGCCCCCGGCCGCTACCATCCCGGCCGATCTCGGGTCCGGCCGGAACGCCGAAGCCGTCTCGGCGTGCTTCGGGATCATTGAACGGGACCCGGCGGACGTGACGGCTTATGCATGGTTGTTTCAGGCCCTGGAGGAAACGCCGGCACCGGCCGGAGCGGCCGCCGTTCTCGCCGCCGCCCGTCGCATGGAGCAACTGCTCAAGGAACATCCGGGTAACGTCTATTATCATTATGGATTGGGCGTGATCTGCAGGATGCAGGGCAAGCCCGCACTGGCCCACGAGCACCTGAGAGAGAGCATCTCCCTGGGTGCGGATTTCATGGACGTCTACGGCGAACTCGTCAACGGCTACCTTACGAAGCAGGACATCGAGGACACGGCCGCCTTTCTCCGGGCGCGCCTGAAGCCGAGCCCGGACAGCGCTTTTCTCCATCAGTCCATCGGCCTCATCCATTACTATTCGTCAGAGTATCATGACGCCCGGGCTTCCCTGGAAAAAGCCGTGGGGCTGTTCCGCAGGAAGGGAGCACGGGGCAATGAGGGGCGATGCCTCCTCAACCTCAGCGACGTCTTCACGTATCTCAACGATTATCCCGGCGCCCTTCGAGACAGCCCAGGCGGCCCTCCGGATCTCCCGCGAGATCGGAGACGGGATGCTGGAGATCCAATGCCTGGAGCGAAGCGCCTTCGTCTGGATGGATCTGGGCAAGGACGCCCAAGCCTACGAGGCCTGCCGGAAGGCCCTGACCATGGCCCGGGAGAGGGTCTGCCGCCGGCTGGAGGTCCTCTGTCTCCGGACAATGGGAGTGATATTCCTGGAAAGGGGCGATCTCGCCAAGGCCCAGGATCACCTCTCCGAAGCCCTGGCATATTATCAGCGCACGGCAGCCCTGAGAAGCCAGGACATCTGTCTCTATTGGCTGACCCTCCTGCACAAGGACAAGGGCGATTATTCCAAGGCAATGGCCTGCGCCGATGAGGCCCTGCGGATCAGCCGTCAGATCGCGTTCAAGACAGGCGAGGCGTTCCATCTGACGACGATCGGCGACATCTATCTGGCCCTGGGCAATTACGAGAGGGCCCTCGAATTCAACAAGGACGCCCTCCGCGTCGCCGACCGGTACATCGGCAAGTGGAGCCGGGAAGAGTGCTTGAACACGATCGGCTTCGTTTACATCGAGCTCCAGGAATACGCCCGGGCCTTGTCCTATTTCAAAGAGGCGCTGGAATATATCCGGAAGATCGGCCACGGCCGAGAAGAGGCCCGGTGCCTGTACAATATCGGTTTCGCCTATTTCAAGCTGGGGGACCTTCCGAACGCCGTGGAATTCTTTTCCAAAAGCCTGGGCGCCGCGAGCCTGGCCGGGAAGAAAGTCATCCAGGCGCAGAACTACAACCGCCTGGGCGACCTCTACCGCGAGATGGGTTCGTGGAAAAGGTCGAAGGACGCATATGGGATGGCGCAGGCCGTGGGTCGCGAGACCGGACAGCCCAACGCGATCTGGGAGGCTTACGCCGGCCTGGGGGCCCTGTTCGCGGCCCGGAAAGAGGTCCCCTCGGCCATCGAGAACTACAAGAACGCCATCGCGATCATCGAGGACCTGAGGGTCCAGCTCCTGCTCCGGGAATACAGCTCGGGCTTTTTCAAGAGCAAGGTCCCCATCTACGAGGCGCTGGTCGACCTCCTTTTCGAAGACTCCGAAAAGGACCCCTCGGCCGGGGGCCTCGAGGAATGTCTCTACTACGCCGAGAAGGCCAAGGCCCGTTCCTTCCTGGACGACCTTCAAAAAGCCAGGATCGATTCGAGCTCCCTGCCCCGCGAGAAGATGGACGAGCTGGAACAGATCTCCCGGAAGATATCGCATCTCTCGGCCGAATTGAATAACGGCTCGCTCGGCCCGGCCGACAGGGGCCGGCTCCAGGAGAGTCTGGGGAAGGCGGAGGACGATTATCAGCTCTTCGCCGAGAAGGCCCGGGCGGAGAACCCCGATTATTCCCGGGTGGTTTCGAGCGAGCCCTGCAGGCTTCCGGAGATCCGGAGGAAGCTCCTCGACGGGGAGACGGGGATCGTCGAATATTTCGTCGGCGAGGAGAATATCTACATCTTCTTCATTACCGCCGGGAGCCTTTCGGCCCGCCGGCTCACTCCTCCCGAAAGCCGGAAGACCATCCTACTGGCGAGCAACTACATCGGGCTGTTGTCGTCGGGAGAGATCGACGAACGCGGACGTCGTTCCCGCGGGCCGCAAGCTCTACGACGCCCTCATCGGCGCCGCCGGACGGGAATGTCTTTCCGGGACCAAGAACCTGATCTTCATTCCGGACCGGATGCTCTATTACCTGCCTTTCGAGGCCCTCGTCCCCGGGGCGCCGGCCGGCTCGGACCGGACCCCGTCCCGCTTTCTCCTGGAAGACCATGGGATCTCCTATGCGCCCTCCGCCTCGACCCTGGTGAACATCCTGGAGCGCCGGGAACGGGTCCGCGCCGGGGCCGACCTGCTCTCGATCGGCAGTCCCCGGTTCGACCGGACCGGGGACACGGACCGCGGCGGGGAACCCGGCAAGGACCTCCTCTCGGAGTATTATCTCGAAAAGCGCTTCGTCCTTCACCCGCTCGAATTCGCGTCCCGGGAGATGGAAGCGATCTCGAGACTCATGGCCCCGGGTTCGCGAAGGATCGTCGCCGGCGCCGAGGCCACGGAAGATCGGGTCAAGAAGCTCCCCCTGTCCGGATACAAGATCCTTCATTTCGCCACCCACAGCCTCCTCGACGAGATGGTCGCCAGCCGGTCGGCCCTCGTCCTGTCCGCGGATACTCGCTCCGGCGAGGACGGATTCCTCCAGGCCCGGGAGATCTACAACCTCGAGCTGAACGCCGAACTGGTCGTCCTCTCGGCCTGTCAGACGGCCGGGGGAAAGATGGAGAAGGGCGAAGGGATCCAGGGATTGTCGCGGGCGTTCATCTGCTCAGGGTCGAGGTCGGTCGTCGCGAGCCTGTGGAACGTCAACGACGAATCGACTTCCTATTTCATGAAGACCTTCTACGGCTTCCTGACCGAAGGCCGAACGAAACAGGAGGGCCTTCGCCTGACCAAGATCAGGATGTGCCGTTCCGACGACTGGCGCCCCTACCATTGGGCGGCCTTCGTCCTGATCGGCGAAGGCGACGCGGCCGTCCCCCTCCGCCGGTCATCGTTCTGGCAGAGGCTTCTTCACTTCTGAAGAATGAACTTGGCGAATTCCGATTGGATCGTCCGGCTGTCGTCGAAGGCGGCGACGATCTTCCAGAAATAGACCTCGTCCCTTCGGATCAGGGCCGCGGCGTCCCCGGGGAGGGAGAACGCGTCCCCGTCGAGAGGGCCGGATCGATAGACCGGTTCGAGGGTTCGGTCATAGATCTCCAGGCGATAGCTCCGGGCTTCGGGCTGGCGCGTCCACTCGAAGGTCAACGCCGACGCGGGGACCGCTCCCCGCGGCCGCAGGAGACCGATCTCGAGAGGCGACCCGTTCCGCTCCAGGGCGTTCGTCCGGTGCGTTCCGATGTTCGGGACGATGACGAATATCGCGAGGAGCGCCATGGCGGCCCCGACGGCCGGAATGCCGAGCCAGCGGAACGCGTTCAGCCTCTTCGGACGCCGGTTTCTCCGGAGGCGGAGGATCTCCCGGCGCGCTTCTTCCCGCAGGCGGCGCCGCGCCTCGCGGCTCCGCAGGTCCAAGCCTTCAAGGCCGCTGAGGATCCCCGGGCTCTGCGACCGGATCTCCCGGACCGCCTCGAAAACGGCCCGGCATTCCGGGCAGGAACGGGCGTGGTCGGGAAAGCTCCCTCCGTCTCCCTCGGCGGCCGTTTCCTCGAAGAACCGGATGATCTCGTCCTTCGAGGGACATCCTTTAAGTTTCATGCTTTCCCCTCGGGGGCCAGGGGCCCGGGATGCTTCCGCCCACGCTCCCCTGGAGGAAGCGGGTCCTTTCTTTCAGGTCGTCGATCCCCCGGTAGAAGAGATGCCGGACCTTGGGCTTTTCCCAGTGCAGGGACGCGCTGATCTCGTCGATGGACAGGCCCTCCAGGTAAAGCCGCAGGACCTTTTTCCTGTTCTCGCTCAGGGAGTCGACCAGCGCCAGGATCTTTTCCCTGGCCTCGGTATCCTCGATGCCCGCCTCGGGAGAAAAATCCTTGACGGGCCGGCTCATCAGGGTGGACCCGGCGAAGATCCTTTTCAGCTTTTCCGCTTCTCCGGACGGCCCCTGCTTCATCATCTTCCTCAATTCGTCGATGGTCGTCGAGTAGGCGACCTTCTTTATATAGGACGGGAGATTCTGTACGTTTTTCCCTTTTTTGAGAAAGACCCAGATCTTGAGCCTCACTTCCTGCTCGATGTCCTCGAGATCGATGTTGTCGCTTCGATGGAGATGACCCTGGATGACCTTCTTGATGAGCAGGGAGAACCGGTCGATGACGGCCTTGGTGCTCTGCTCGAGGTCCTGCATTTTTCCTGATATTATCATAACACGTGGTATAGATGAACGCTTCTTGTCGTCTTTTATAGGAAAGTGGAGGGAACTATGCGCACACGATCTCACTCGCGGTTGCTTCTCACGGCGGCGGTCGTCCTGGCCAGCCTTCTTGCCGCCGGAATCCATTCGGGCTGTTCCTCGAAGAGTCCGGCCAAGCCCCCTCTAGAGGCGCTGTTCGATGAAGGCCGGACGACTCTTTTACACGGCCATTGCGGACGACGTCGACCGTCATCCCCTGCGGGATAAGCTCAACGCCGCGGAAAAGGCCAAGATCCGGGATCTTCAGAGGGTCTATCCCCGTCTCTACGGGATCCTGATGAACTATTATTATCAAAAGGACGCCCCCGTCTTCCAGGCGCTCCTCGACGAGGGCGGCGAAGGGTCCCTGCGGCGATTTCGGGAAATGTATCTGGACCTGACCCGGTTCAGCGCGCAGTTGTTCGCCGACAGCCTCTTCCAGCCCAGCTCGTGGGGGGCCTACTTCAAAGACCTCATCCCGCGATTCGCGGGCAAGGACACCGTCGATATCGTAGCCATGTCCGCCGGCCACATGGCCAAGCTCGACTTGCCTGCTCCCGACAAGATCGGGAAGAGGACCCTCAGCCCTGAGTTCGAGAAGCAGTGGGGGCTCGACGCGGCCAGGTTCAGGGGAGCCCACCAGCTGACCAGGGGACGCGGGGTCCGCGTCGCGGTCCTCGACTCCGGCATCGACATGACCCATCCGGTCTTCCAGAATACCAGCTGGGGCTCCCATTTCAATTTTGTCGGGCGGGACGGGTTCCCCTGGAGCCCGGACGGCCCTCCGATGGTGGATTGGGGATGGCACGGCACCATCGTGAGCTCCATCGTGGCCCGGTACGCGCCGGAGGCCCAGATCACCATGTACCGCTATCTCGACGCCGACACGCAGAATGATTCCCCTCTCCCCCGGGGCGTCACCAGCCAGATGGGGGCCGCGGTCTACAAGGCCGTCAATGACGGCAACGACGTGATCAATATCAGCGCCGGCACCAACCTGCACGTCCCCTACCTGCAGGAGGCCTGTCAGTATGCTTATGATAACAACGTGATCCTGGTCACAACGAGCCCCTACTACATGGGCAAGTACCTCGGCGGAAACGAGGATTATCCGGGACAGTATCCGGTCAACATCGCGGTCACCGCCATCACCAGGCTAGCTGAGAACAAGTATGGATATTGGGATATCGCGGCCCCCGAAGCGACGACCACGGTCGGGTCGCCCGACGCTCCGTTCGTCGCCTACCCGACCTATGTCGACGAGAAGGATGAATACGCCGCCGGGATATCCTGCGCCACCCCCATCGTCGCCTCGCTGACGGCCCTGGTCGCCTCCGTCTATCCGCGCCTGGGCACCGAGCCCCCGGGGCAGTACGCCGAGACCGTGAAAAGGCTCCTGACGGAAAACGCCGATCCCCGGGCCGTAGGCTTCGACGGGTTTTCTCCCGAGTGCGGCTACGGTCTGATCGATGCCGAGAAGACCATACAGGCCGCTCTCCGTCTGGCGGAAGCCCGCCGGGTCCAGGCCCCCTCGGAGGAGAAAGCGCTTCCCGCCCCTCCCGCGGACGCCGACGAAGTCTTTTCGGACGGGCAGGGGGTCTTCTACCGCCAGCTTAGGCTGGCGCTCGGCCTGCACCCGGAGAAGATGAGGCTCCTGCCCGCGGAGATCGATCGGATCGAGCGCGGCGCGGACGGCGTCCCCGGCCTTTATGAGAACGTGGTCAATATCCTTTTCTGGGAGACCGGGCCGGAGTTCATGTCGCTCCGCGAAAAGAACGATCTCCCGGCGTTCAAGGAGAAATTCCAGGCCCTCTGCCGGACGGCAGCCGATCGTTTCGTCGAGTCCCTGTTCTCCGAAAGCCCCGCCACGCAGGACCTTCTGGCCTTCGTCCCTAACCTCGGGCGCGGCCGGCTGGATCTCGTTCTCGCATCCCTGGGCCGGAGCTCCGGATCGCTCCCGTCGCCGGACGTCTTGAAAAAGCTGAGCGCTCTGACGATCGACCAAAGTCCCGCGTTCGTTCTCGGGAAGTTCGCCGAAGCCCAGAAGTCCGGAAAGGGAAAGGGGATCAAGCTGGCTGTCATCGACTCCGGCTGGGCCCCCGATGCCGACGCTTCGCAAAAAGCGAAGATCAACCTCGTCGTCGATTTTCCGCTCATCGGAAGGACCAGGGCGCCCTGGAGCGGAGAGGCCGTGACGCCCGGGGACGACTCGGGCCGGGGAACGCTCATGGCCCTCATGGCCTCCCGGTTCGCCCCGGAGGCCGAGATCAGGACCTACCGGACGAGCGGCGGCCCCGATTCGCCCTACGAGTATTGGCCCGCCATGGCGCTCACCCAGGCCATTTATAAAGCGGCCGACGACAAGAACGACTTCATCCTCACGGGCGCGGCGTTCAGCGGCGACTTCCCGTTCCTGAGGCAGGCCTGCCAAGCCGCCTACCTCCGCAATGTCGTCATCTTCGCCCCGAACGGCCTTCTGCCCTCCGGGAAAGCGCAGGGAGCGGCCGGCTTACCCCGCCGCCTACAATTCGGTCATCGCGGTCGCGGGCGCGACCGCTGAAGGGAAGGGCCGTCCCCTTCCCTGGGCGCTCTCCTCTCCGTCGAAATCCACTTCGGTCGCGGCCCCGGCCTTTCCCGGCGCCGGGATCCCCCCTTCGAACGCCTACGCGGTGAGCGCCTGCGGCGGTCTCGCGGCCATTCTCTCGCCGCATATTCCCAAGACCGGGAAAGAGCTTCCCGGGCAATACGCACAGAGGATCGCGGAGATCCTGCATAGGTCGGCCGACCCGAAGGTCCTCGGTTTCGCGACCTTCGATCCCAGGATCGGCTACGGGCTCATCGACGCCGAAAAGGCCGTCGGCCCCGCGGTCCAGACCTACACCAAGAAGATGAACGAGCTCGACGAAACCTTCAAGAAGCGCATGGCCCAGCGGGCCAAGGAAGCCGAGGAGGCCGCCCGGAAAGACGCGGCGGAAAAGGAAGCAAGGAGGTCCAAATGAAAAGGCGATTTCCCGTCATCCCGATCCTGCTGATCTTCCTCCTTCTTCCCCTAGCCGCCCGAGGCCAGGCCGGGAAGAAGCCCCTGACCCTCGAGGAGATGCTCTCTCTGAAGTCCATCGGCACGGTGGCGCTCTCCCCCTCGGGCCAGATGGTCGCTTTCGACGTCACTTCGGTCGACTGGCCGCGCAACACGTTCACGTCGAGCGTCTGGCTCGCGGACACGGCCGGCCGTCAGTGCTTTGCCGTGACCAAGGGGCCGGACATGTCCATGGCGGCCGCCTGGTCGCCGGACGGCCAGGCCCTGACGTTCCTCTCGACGAGGCTGGGAAAGCCCCAGCTGTTCCTCTTCCGGCCGGGGCAGGGCGAGCCTGAGCCCCTCATCGAGGCGCCGGGCGGCGTCCAGAAATACGCCTGGTCGCCCGACGGAAAGTCCATCGCCTTCCTGACGCCCGAGGCCCCCGACCCGGACAAGACGAAAGCCCGGAGCGCGGGCTTCGACGCCATGGACATCGACGAGGGAAGGCCGCGCTCGCAAATGCAGGTCTTCGACCTCGCCGCCGGCACCGCAAAGCCGCTGGTGTCCGGAGATTTCCACATCATAGGATTCTCCTGGTCGCCCGACGGTTCCCGGCTCGCCTTCGTGACCTCGCCAAGGAACCTGGAGCCCGTGACCTGGGATTTCCAGACGCTCTGCGTCGTCAACCGCGACGGGAGCGGGATGAAGGCCCTCGATTTCCGTTACTATGCGGCTTTCACGCGTCGCGGCGAGGCCGCCTGGAGCCCGGACGGGCGGTATCTGAGCCTGGAGGTCGGCGATCTGGCCAAGCCGGAGCTTCACAACCACATCATCCAGGTCTATGATTTCGAGACCGGAAAGGTCTTCAACGCCTCCGGGACGACCGATCATTTCCTCTACCAATTGCCGATGGTCCGCCGACGGCGGCGGCATCTACCTACGTCGCCTATCACCTGCTCAACGCCCAGATCTTCCGGCTCGACATCCTGAAGAAGGAAGCCCGCCAGCTTTCCCATTTCCCGAAAATGGAGGTCAACCAGCTTTCCTTCGCCGCCGACGGCAAGACGATCGCGTTCTCGGCCAGCACGCCGGACTGGCCCCAGGAGATCTATGTCGGGGACATCAATTTCCCCGACAAGGCCAAGCGCCTGACCGATATCCACCCGGAATTGGCCAAGATCTGGCTTGGCGAAACCGAGGAAATGACCTGGAAGGCCGACGACGGGCTCCAGATCCAGGGAAACATCGTCTACCCGCTCGGCTATGAAAAAGGCAAGGCGTATCCGACCGTGACGCTCATCCACGGCGGCCCGGCCGGGAATTTCAACAATTCCTTCTCGGGCCTCTATTACTGCCCGGCCCAGTATTTCGCGGGCCAGGGCTACCTCGTGTACATGCCCAACGTCCGCGGCAGTATCGGCTGGGGATCCGAGTTCCTGAGGAAGGACATGCGGGACTGGGGCGGCGGGGATTACCGCGACCTGATGTCCGGCCTCGACGTCCTCATCGCCCGGGGCCTGGCCGACAAGGACAAACTCGTCGTCTGGGGCGGGAGCTACGGCGGCTACATGACCAACTGGATCGTGACCCAGACCGACCGCTTCAAGGCCGCCCACAGCGAGGTCAGCATCTCCAATCTCCAGAGCCTGTGGTCGATCGGGCCCATCGGGCGGATCCTCTGCCGCCAGTACTTCGAGAAGACGCCGCTCGAGGACCCCGAGATCTACAGGAAGCTCTCTCCGCTGACCTACGCCGGGAAGGTCAAAACGCCGCTCCTCCTGACCCAGAACGAAAAGGACGAAAGAGTCCCCGTGGAACAGGCCATGGAATTCTTCCGGGCGGTCCAGACCACCGGAACGCCGGTCGAGCTCTATATCTATCCCGGGGAGGGCCACGGGACGATGATGCCGAACCATCAGCTCGACAAGCTCAGAAAGACCGAGAGCTGGTTCAGGAAGTACCTCCATTGAACGGCAGCGCTCGAAGGCCCGTGATCCTCGGCGTTGCGGCGGCCGCGGCCGCCGCTATACTATCGCTCGGCCCGCGCCCTCTTTATCCGGACGCCCACCCGGCCCGGCTCGAAGACCTGCTCCGGATCCGGAATATCGTGGACGCCCGGATCTCGCCCGCCGGCGACCGGGTGGCCTATGTCCGATCCGAGATCGACTGGGTTAAGAACGCGACTCCCAGCCGCATCTGGCTGGTCAAGACGTCCGGCGGGGCGCCCCTTCGCCTCACGGCGGGCCCCGGACGCGATGACGTGCCGCGATGGTCGCCGGACGGGAAGTTGCTGGCGTTCCTCTCCGACCGGGACGGCTCGAGGCAGATCTGGCTCATCGATCCGGACGGAGGGGAAGCCCTCAAGCCCGCCTCGGTCGAGGGCGGAGTGTCGAGTTTCGCCTGGTCTCCGGACGGCCGGAAGATCGCGGTTCCTCGCCCGCGACCCGAAACCGCTCGAGCCGGACAAGGCCGCGAACGCGCCCGCGGACGTGATCGTGTACGATCCGGATGTTCCCGGCCTCCAGCTCTTTGTCCTCGACCTGGTATCGAAGGACACGAGTCCGTTGACCCGGGCCCCGTCGGCCGTCGTCGACTTTACGTGGTCTCCCGACGGAAAGACGATCGCCTTCGCGGCCCAGCCCTCGCCGCGCATCCCGGACCTGTTTCGAACGGACATCTTCTCGGTCGACCTCGAGACGCGAACGGTCCGGGACCTGGTCAAGCGGCCCGGAATCGATACGTTCCCCCGATGGTCTCCGGACGGAAGACAGGTCGCTTTCCTTTCGACCGAGGGGAAGACGGAGTGGATCGCCAACTGGTATCTCTGTCTCGTCCCCGCCGAGGGCGGGGCGCCGCGCAACCTCACCCCCAAGTTCAACGAATTCATGTTCACCCCGCAGTGGGCCCCCGACGGCCGCAGGATCTTCTTTCAAAGCCCCGCGGGCCTCAGGAACCAGCTCTTCTCGGTTTCCCCGGAGGCGGGAGAGACGACCCCGCTCCTCGAAGGGCGATTTTGTCTGGAGCGATTTCAGCTTCTCCGCGGACTCCGGGAAAATGGCCTTCCTCGGCACCAACTCCCTGACCCCGACCGAGGTTTTCGTTTCGGGCCTGGCGGAATTCGACCCCGTCCGGCTCACTTTCACGAACCCCGAGCTCCAGGAAGTGAGCCTGGGACGGCTGGAGATCGATTCGCTGGAAGAGCCCCGACGGGCTCGAGATCGAAGGGCTTCTTCTCCTTCCTCCGGGGACGCCCGCGGGAAAGCCGTATCCGCATGCTTACCTATGTTCACGGCGGCCCCTCGGCCCGGTTCGCGGCCGAATTCTCTCCCCAGATCGGCTCTCCCTATCCGATCCAGGCCGAATGCTACCCGCTCCATGTCCTGGCGAGCCTGGGGTACGCCATCTTCATGCCCAATCCCAGGGGGAGCTACGGCTACGGCGATAAGTTCCGGAAGGCCAACCTCGGGGATTGGGGCGGCGGCGACTATCGCGACATCATGTCCGGGATCGACGCGCTGGTCGGCCGCGGGATCGCCGACCCGGCGAGGCTCGGGATCATGGGGCGGAGCTACGGCGGGTACATGACGGGATGGATCATCTCCCAGACGGACCGGTTCAAGGTGCGCCTCCCTGGGGGCCGGCATGTCCGACCTGGTCAGCTTCTACGGACAGACCGACATCCCCGGATACACGGAATATTATCTGGGGGATGTCCCCTGGAAAGCCATGGACCTTTACCTGCGGCGCTCCCCCGTTTTCCATGCCGGAAACCTCAAGACGCCGGCCCTTATCCTGCATGGGGAGAAGGATTTCCGGGTGCCGTTGCCCCAAGCCCAGGAGCTCTACGCGGCGCTCAAGAAGAACGGCGTTCCCGTCCAGCTCGTCATCTATCCCCGCCAGGGCCATGTCCCCGACGAGCCGAAATACATGCGGGACATGATGGAGCGCAACCTGGAATGGTTCGCCCGTTGGCTGAATTAGTCCCGGGCCGGATGCCCGGCTATTTCAGAACGACAACTCCCGCCAAGACCGAGCTTTTCGATATAGTCCCGGACATCGCGCGAGCCGCACCGGACCGCATTCGGCGCTGACGGCGTTCCTGATCTCGAGCACGCTGCGCCGGCCGTCGATGAATGCGCCCACTTCGAACCCCGCCGCCTCGGAAAGAGGATTTCGATAGGCGATCCCCAGGGCCTCGAGCCGGACGGCGATGTACTCGTCCGATAAAGGTCCCGGAAAATCCGGAACGCGGCTAGGAACGAGATTCGCGGCCCCTTTTTCCTCCGGCGTGAGGCCGGCCGGAGCCCGGGCGGGCTCGACCTTCCGCCGGACGCATAACGCCAGGCAGGCGGCGCGGACGTCCCTCTCGGCCAATCCTCTCGCCGATCCGAGGGCTTCGATCTTCCGGCGGATCGCCGGCCCGAGGTACTTGTCGCCGGGGAAAAGGATCATTAGAGATGAGAGCGTCCCGCTCTCCCGGTCGAATCCGCGGTCGATGAGGTTCAGCGCCTCTTTCAGGTCTTCCCTTCCCGGCCTCCCCCGCTCGAGAGTCATCAAGGCCTTTTCTAGGTCCTGGCCCATCCGCTGGACCGCCCTGGCATACATCCGGTCGGCAAAATCGACGGCCGCCGCGGAGTCCATGTTGGCGATCGAGCCCGCCGCTATCATCCCCAGGACGACGGCCCGGCGAAGCGGCCGTCGGATCGCATTTGTCGGGGGTGTCCTGGTTCGTGTGATAGAAATAGTCCGGCCAACTGCCGAACATCGTGGCCGGGACCTGAAGGCCGCCGCCCATGAACACCTCGTGATCGCTCCCGCCCGAATAGGGCACGAGCCCGGCTTTCCAGGGGTCGCGCGTGCCGGTCGGCGAGGTGATCGCGTATGGGGCCTCCGTTTCATGCCCGGGGAGGAGAGGGCTTCCGAGAAGCAGGTCGAGGCCGGTCGAGAGCAGGTCGTTGAGAAACGACGGCACGGAGTCCGGGGTCCTCGTCGCCTGGAAGGTCGACCCGCAGAGCGCCTGATTCTCGCCGACCATGTCCATGTTGATCACGGCCACGGCTTTTCGGACGCGCTCCGGGCGGGAGACGAGGTAGGCGAGTGTGCCGTAGACTTCCGGAACCCACAGGAACCGCAGGGTCCGCCGGGGCCCGGGCAGGGCGCCCGACCGGATAAGAGCTCCGATAGGCGCGGGCGCACTCCAGGATGGCCGCACTGCCGCTGGCGTTGTCGTTGGCGCCCGGGATTGGCGTGGTCGAGGTGGGCGATGAACCAGACCTCCTGGCCGGGGAGGTCCGTCCCGGGGATCGATCCTTCGACGATGCCATATTCCCCGGGCGAGAGCTCGGCCTTGATATCGGCCCGCAGGACGACCTTCCGCCCGTCGCCGAGAAGCCGTTGGAGCTCCCGGCCCAGGCGCTTCGAGACGCAGAAGCCGAAGGTGGACGTCCGTCCGTTCTTCTCGAGCGTGTAGAGATGATCCCAGGTGACGAGATCCGGGAAATCGTCGAGATAATAACTGCGGTAGGAAATGACTCCCGCCGCGCCCCGTTCCAGGACGGCCAGGCGGTGGACGAGGTCGATCCGGCCTTTCCCCTGGGGCGAGGATGCCAGGACGAGCTTGCCCGCGACGTCCTTTCCTGCATAGTCCGAGGGACGGACGCCTTCGCCGACGTCGACGAGCTCGGCTTCGACGGCCGCCGACCGGCTGTTGCTGGCCAGGGCGATCGGCATTTCCGCCCAGGAGACGAGATGTTTCGTCTCGGGAGCGACCATCCGGAGCTCCGCGCTCTCCACCGACCAGCGGGGAAGGCTCAGGCTTGTCGCGTAATAGGCTTTCCCGTCGGCGGGAAATGTCTCCAGGCCGACTCCCTCCAGCCCGATCTTCCGGGCCTCGGCCATGATGTAAGACGCCGCCTCGTCGTAGCCGGGGGACACGAACCAGCGATGGAGGAGCGCCAGGCGCCGGATGTCGTTGAGGGCCCGCTCTCCCGAGGCCCGGTCGATGATGGCCCTTACCCGGCCGGAGCTCAAGGAAGGGAGAACGTCCGGGTCCTCCGGCGCGGGCCCGCCTCTGAGGATCGCGGCCAGGCCGATGAGCAGGATGATGCCGGTTCCCTTTTTAATCATGACCGACCTCCCGGTTCGAATTCTTCGCGGTCCTCTTTTCGAGGGTGATCACCCCGGCCGCCTCCAGCATGCGCATGTAGCTCGCGACCTCCCGGAGACCGATCGCGTGCGTCGCCGGGTATCCTTCGCTCCAGAGCTCGGAATCGACGGCCCGGAAGATCCCGAGGACGCTCCGGCGGCCGTCGATGAAATTATGGGCTTCGGTGTAGCCCAGATGTCCATAAGAAAAGTCCGGGGCGAGCCCGAACGACCCGAGCTTCTCTTTGCCCAGGACCTTTTCATAATAATTGCCGAAATAGGCCGAGGTGCCCATGACCCCGGGGACCGGCTTCGGAACTAGGCCGTCAAGCTCCCTCTCCTCCGGCGAAAGTGCCGCCGGTCGGGGCGGACAGCCCAGCTCCCGGCAGAGCCGCCGGTATTCCCCTCCGAGATGGGCGGAGAGGGAACCGGCCAGGTCCGTTTCTTCCCGAAGGCGCAGGCCGATCAGCCGAGAGGCCGCCTCATCCCCGGGGACGAGGGGCCTCACCGACTCGAGCATCGCCCGCTCTCTCTCCAACCCCGAGCGGAGCAGGTCCTGCCCTCGTTTGAAGGCGGCCACGATCGTGCCCGCACCCGATCGGGCCAGGGCGGCCAGGACCAGGTTGGATTCCCCGATGAGCTTGGACCGGCCGGCGGCGAAGACCTCGTCGATCAGCGGACCGGCGTTCCGGCCGTCGGTCCAGCCGAACACTGCCGCCAGCGCCGCCCCGAGATAGGCCGTGCGATGCAGGCCCGTGGGGTCGATGTAGGAGAGAAAATTGACCTGGCTGTGGCGCGGAGGAACGGGCAGGCTTCCGAAGGTGATGGTGGGAATGCCCACGGTGTTGTTGTTGCTCTGCATCTCGTCGCCGAAGCCGCTATAAGGAATGACCCGCATATGGAATTGATCGCGACTTCCTTCGGGGGCATTAAGGTTGTCCAGGTTGCTGAAATCGAACAAGTTGCGGTTCGTCCGCTCCTGAAGCTCGCCGGCCAGGTTCTCAAGGACGGCCGACCAGTAGGACGGGAGGGAATGAGACGGTCTACCGGGCGCGAAATAATTGGAGAACAGGGTCTGGCTGATCCCGACGCTGTCCACGGAGAGCCCGCCGCGGATCCTGCCGATCTTTTCCGGATACTTCGAAAGATACATGTACAGGCCCGAGACGTGGGGCAGCCAGAGGAACCGGATGGTCCGCCGCGGCCTGGGGACGAGCCCGTTGTCGATCAGTGCCTGCAGGGTCCTGGCGACCTCCAGGATGACGGCACAGCCGCTCCCGTTGTCCACGGCCCCGGGCAGGGCATGGTCGATATGCGCCCATAACAGGAATTCCTCGCCGGGATACTCGGAGCCGGGGATGGCCGCGTCGAGAGTTTCAAAGACGGCCTCGTCGCCGCTTTTGATCTCGGCCTCGATCCGGACCTTGACGACCACCTCCTCGCCCCGGTCGAGCAGGCCCTTCAGGAAGCGGTATTGATTGTTGGACAGGGAGAAGCCGAACGTCGAATCCCGGCCGTCCTTTCCCCACGGAGACCACCACATGTCGAGGTTGGCGTCCTGGTTGTCGCCGCTGTTGTGCGGCCGGTCGAAATAAAAGAGAACGCCCGCGGCCCCATAGCGATGGATGGCCATTTCCTTGACGTCTTCGGGCAGGGCGTTCCCGGCCAGGACGATCTTCCCCTTGACGTCCTTTCCCTCGTAATTCCGGGGGTCGGCCCCCGGACCGATCCATACGACCGGGGCCGTGAGGTCAGCCGACCGGCTGCCCTGGATGAGGGCGCTCGGCGCGCTCTCAGTCGTGGCGATGAGCCTGGCCACGGGCTTGACGAGGCGGAGCTCAGCCCCCCGCACCCGGGTCGGGACCTGGCCGTCGAAGTTCTGCAGGCCGAAGAACTCGAATCCCGTCCGCACCGGCACCCGGAGGATCTCGGCAGATCCCAGGCCGTAATCGCGGCACTTCTCCCGGAGCCTCTCCAGGATCTCGTGAGTCTGATCGGAGCCGAGCGTCCGGTGGTAGGTCGCGATGACGGCCAGGTTGTTGAAGGCGGCGGTGCCGTTGACCTCGCCCCCGATGAGGCTCAGCCACGGCTCGGGGAGTACCGACGGGCGCCCGGCCGCCCCGAGGGGTCCGGCCAGGACCAGGCCCGCGCAAAACAAGCCGATAAAGGAGAGTCTTCGGAACGATCTTCTCATGGGCCCTCCATCTCTCTCCATAAGGACGTCCGCCCGCCGGCTATTTTACCAGGGAACGGCCCTGCCCGGCCCGTCGGGAGCGGGCGGGCGCCGCGTCCGGGATGGTACAACCGCGGCCCTTTCATCGTCCTATAATCAAATGGCGAGGTTCCTGTTTTGCGAGCCGACGCGAAATTCCCTCGCCGCGGAGGAGAGAGCATGACAAAAACACTCAGAGTCCTTGGGATCCTCTTCTTGGGGATCGTCCTTTTCCAGATGACGGGCGTCCTGCAGGCCCAGGAGGGCGGCGTCCTCAAGGGAAAGGTCATCGATGCGAATGAAAAGCTGGCCGTACCTACGGTCAAGGTGACGGTCGCCGGGACCAAGAGGTTCGCCCTCACGGGGGCCGAGGGAACGTTCGTCATCCAAAACGTCCCCCCGGGCACCTACAAGATCGTTTTCGAGCTCGCCGGGTTCATCTCGGAGACCCGGAAGGACGTCGTCATCGGGGCGGGACAGACGGTGGATCTCGATGTCGCCCTGAGCATCGGGCTTCGCCCATGAGATCTCCGTCACGGCCCGCCGCGAGGCCGTCAGCCTTCAGTGGGTCCCCCAGAACATCGAGATCGTGACGGAGAAGAAGCTCGCCGAGACGCCGCAGGTCAACATCGTCCAGGCGCTCAACAACATTCCCGGCGTCGACGTGGAATCCGGGAGCGGGAACACGACGCTGGGGACGTTCATGTACATCGACGGCTACGAAGACGTCTATATCCGGAAGATGGTGGACGGCGTCGATGTCGGAGAGGTCGTCAACAACTGGAGCATGCTGAATTCCTATCCCCAGGATATGATCAGCCAGGTGGAGGTCGTCAAGGGCGGTTCGTCCTCGGTCTGGGGATCGAACATGGGCGGCATCATCAACGTGATCACGAAGCGGCCCCGGGACCTGTCCCGGCCTCAGATCACGCTCAAGAGCACGTACTCCCGTTTCAACGCCATGGATTTCGAGAACGGGAACGCGATCGGCATCAAGGGCGACAACCTCGGCTATTCCGCCAATATCCTGGGGAACGTGGATAAGTTCGGCTACATGCTGGGCTACAGCGGAACCCGGAACGACGGATTCGTCAGAGTACGGCCAGGAGAAGAACTACAACATCTTCACCAAGCTCAGCTACGACTTCAGCGACGATACGTTCGTCGATTTCCTTTACAACCGGAACAAGATGAATACGCAGACCCTCTCGTTCCTCTACCTGCCGGACCTCCTCGGACCCGACTTTCCGTATTATTGGAACTACCAGGCCAATTACAGGGCGACCGCGGACGTCGCTTCGATGAGGTTCTCGACCAACATCACCCCCGCGCTCAATCTCGAGACCCAGTTCAAGTTCCATCGGTCGAATTTCAACGGCTCGACGGAGTACCTCGACGGGTCCCTCTACCAGCCGCCCGCCGGGGTCGTCGAGACCACGAAATTCATCGACCAGAAGATGGGATTCACCCTCAAGGGGTCCTATCGGCCCTCCGAGGCGCTCTCGGTCATCTCGGGATTGGACTATTACAGGATCAAGGCCGATTTTTCGGGCTTCATCGCCAGCCAGCCCGTGATCTATGTGAACTCGGTCGCTCCCTTCGTCAACATGGAATACCGGCTCGGGAATCTGGGGCTTCACGTGGGGGCCCGCTACGACCACGACAGCTCTTTCGGAAACCAGCTCAGCCCGTCCGTGGGGGCGACGTTCAACTTCCTCAAGGCGTCGCTTTTCCGGGTCAACGCGGCCCGGACCTTCAAGGTCCCCGACCTGTGGTACACGCTGGGCGTTTCCTATTTCGACATGATCCTGCCGAATCCGGATCTCAAGCCGGAAAGGGCCTGGGCGTATAGCGCCGGCTTCGAGACCCAGGAGCTGCGCTTCCTCTATCTGAAGCTGTCCGGCTATTACCATCGGATGACCGACGGGATCGTTCGGGTCCCCGCGGACATCGAGGGCCGGTTCACGTGGGGGAACATCTCCAAGTTCCTCAAGAAAGGCTACGAGGCCGAGATCGGGGTCCTGACGCCCTTTGGGGTCACCGGTTATATCGGAACGAACTACAATAAGCATGAGAACACGACCGCCGAAGAGGCCGTTCTCCTGACCTGGATCCCCACGAGGACCCACAAGGCAGGGTTGATGTTCAAGGACGAGAAGAGCGATTTCTTCGCCAACCTCAGGGCCCGCTGGATCTGGTGGAATATGGACCCGGATACGGCTTTCCTGTTCGATCCCCACGACAAGAAATGGATCGTCGACTTCCGGATCTCCAAGGGATTCAAGCTCCCGGGGAACACCCGGCTGGGACTCTTCGTCGACGTCTTCAATCTGACGAACCAGCTGTATTGGGACAGGAGCGACCTGCCGAATCCCCGCCGCTGGGCCCAGATCGGCGTGGAAGTCAATTTCAAATAGCGCGGGGGTGAGCACGGCCCGAGACCGAGAGATCTCCGAACGCTCATGAGGCAACAGATGCAGAAAACCATAGGAAACTCCCTGGCCCGGGCCGTATTGCTCGCCGCCGTCCTTTGGGGCCTGGGCGCTCCCGCCCAGGCCCAGACCTCTCCCGAGACCGGCCGGAAGCTGGAGCCGATCTTCGCCGAGGCCAAAGGCTCGTTCTTCGGAATGATCGGGAGGATCCTCCAGAATCATCCAATGAAAGACCAGCTGGGCGAGGCCGATCTGTCCCGGGTCCTGAACGGTCAAAAAGAGATCCCTTATCTGTTCGAGAAGCTGATGGTCTTCGCCTATCAGAAGGACGAACCCCAGTTCACGCAATGGGCTGAGCGCGGAGACGCCGCGTCGCTCGAGAAGTTCCGCCAGGCCTTTATCGCCCTGGCCGAGGAATACGCCGCCCGGTTCGTCGGCTCGCTCTTCCGCAAGACCCGCCAGTACGATTTCGAGAGATCCCTCCCCCATAACCGCGGAAAATCCAGGGTCGATCTCGTCCTTCAATCGATCGGGTACAACGCCCGCAACGACAGGCCCGATATCCCCAAGGAAAAGTGGTTCGCGAATAAGATGAAGCCCGAGTATGGGTCGCAATGGGCCGTCGAAGCGCTTAACGCCCCGGCCTGCTGGCCCCTGTCCAAAGGGGCGGGGGTGGTGGTCGCGGTCATCGATTCGGGCCTCGATCCCTTTAATTCGCTGTTCAAGGACAGGACCGTCGCCGGCTTCAATTTCATGGGACGGACAACGCCCCCATGGGCGGACGAGAATCCCCCGATGATCGACTGGGGCATGCACGGCACGGGCTGCTCCTCGGCCCTCCTGGCCATCGCTCCGGAATGCATGATCATGCCCGTACGGATCCACGACGGGGATACTATGAATGACCCCGTCTACGATTATTGGATCTATGAAACCGTCGCGGCCGGAATCTATTATGCCGTTCATCACGGCGCCCAGGTCATCTCCCTAAGCGCACCCATGCCGGCCACCGAACTGCCTCTCCTGGAGGCCGTCAAGTACGCCTATAGGGAGAATGTCCCCCTGTGCACGGCCGCGGGCAATATCTCGCGTGTTCAGTTCGGCCTTCATCTCGAGGACCAGATCTTCAAGGCCATGAAGAAAGAGGTCATTCTGGCGGGCGGCGTGGCCCGGGAAGGCGACGCCATCAGGCCGTGGCCGATCACCGTGCCCCACGATGAGATCGACATCGCGACGCCTTCGGCCGACGTTTTCGTGACCGTTCCCGTCTATATGAATGACATGCAGGACATGGCCGTGGCCGGGACGTCCCTGTCCGCGCCTCTCGCAGCCGGGGTCGTGGCTCTCCTTCGCGGTGCGGCGCCGCCTTCCCCGGAGATCCTCAATAAGCGCGGCGAGTACTGCCGCCTCATCGAGCTCAGCTTGACGAAAGCGGCCCGGCTGGATATCCTCGATCTGACCGAACCCGACGACGTCGTCGGCCATGGGATCATCGACGCCTATGGTTCGCTTCAGATGATAAGGAAGCTGCTCCAGGAACAACGCTGAACAGGCCCTCGACGTCCTGAAAGTCCGTCGCAGGAGGTTATCTTGAACCGGAAGCTCAATCGCAGGGATTTTCTCAAGAAGAGCGCGGGGACGGGAGCGGCGGCGCTCATCGGAGGGGGGCTCGCCTGGCCCCGGAACGGAGCCGGCTTTTCCCGCCCGGCGCTTCCCGAATTTCCGGATGTCGCCGTCGTCCAGGGCTCGGATTATCTGGCGAACACCCGGAAGGCCGTGGACCTTATCGGCGGGATCGCGCGATTCGTTCCGAAAAGCGGCCGGGTGGCCATCCTACCAAACAGCCAGAGCGCGCACCCGGGGACGTTCACAAGCCCGGACGTCGTAAGGGCCGTCGTCCGGATGTGCAAGGACGCCGGGGCCCGTGAGGTCAATTGCCTGAGCTGGCTCCCTGAAAAGTTTTGGACGGCGACGGGCCTCGCCGGCGCCCTCAAGGAAGAAGGGGCCGTGCTCAAGATCGTCGACCTCAAGGACGAGGCCCTTTTCAAGCCGGTCGCCCTCCCCAAGGGGAAGATCCTGCGGGAAGCCATGATCATGAAAGAGCTCTTCGAGAACGATTGCCTGATCAACCTGCCCATCACCAAGGACCACGCCGGGAACAAGTTCACCGGGGCCATGAAGAACCTGATGGGCCTGAATTCCGCTCCGGTCAACCGGACGTTCCACAGCGGGGATTTCAAAACCAATCCCGATGATATCGACCGGCTCGACCAGTGCATCGCCGACCTCAACCTGGCGGTCACGCCCGTCCTCTCGATCGTCGACGCCACGAAATTCATCACCACTAACGGCCCCTTCGGGCCGGGCGAGCTGGCCGCGCCGCAGAAGATCGTCGCCGGCGTGGACCGGATCGCCGTCGACAGTTATTGCGCTTCGCTCAGGGGCTTCAAAGGCCCCGAGATCCTCATGATCAAGAAAGGCTATGAACACGGCCTGGGCGAGATCGACCTGGAAAAGGTCCGGATCCGGGAGATCGCCGTCTGAACATCGTTTTCATGGATACGAGGCGCGGAATTCGCCGGCTCTCCCGCCTGATCATCATTGTCCTGTCCTTTAATGGGCTCTTGGCGGGACAGGCGTCCCGCGACATTTCTGGCCTCCGTTCCCTTCTCCCGTCCGGACAAGAAGCGGGAGAGTGGAAAGAGAACGGCCCGCCCCAGGAATTCAAAGGGGAAGACCTCTATCTCTACATCGATGGCGGGGCGGAGATCTACCGGGAGTACGGGTTCGAGGAAGTCCTTGTCCAGGAGTACCGGGATCGCGAAGGCAAAGGGCTCTCACTCGAGCTCTTCCGCATGACGAGCCCCGAGGCCGCGTACGGCATGTACACCTTCAAAAGGAGCTTGGGAGGCACACCGATTAAGATCGGGGCCGAAGGCCAGCTCGAGGACTATTACCTGAACTTCTGGAAGGGGAATTTCCTGGTCACCATCACCGGGCAGGATGAGAGCCCGGCGACCAGCAAGGGATTACTCGATCTGGCCCGGGCCGTAACGGGAAAGATCCAAGGCCCCTCGGACCCGGCTTCTCTCGTCGCCGAGCTTCCCGTGCCGGGGCTCATCCACTCCAGCGTCCGCTACTTCAAGGGCTACCTCGGCTTCATGAACAATTATTCCTCCCTCGGCATAAAGGCCTTCCGGTTCGAGGAAGGCGTCAGGGGCGATTATTCCTCGGGCGCGTCGCTCTTCATCCTCTCGTACCCGAGCGAGGAAGCCCTGCGGCAGGGCTTCCCGGCAGTTCAACGAACACTCAAGGGCGACCCTCGGGCGAAAGAGCTCAATTCGGGCGAGGGCCTATCGTTCAATGTGATCGATGACCGCGGAAAGCTCCTGAGCCTTCATGCGGTCGGGAATCTGCTCCTGATCTGTTTGGAGGACCGCAACGCGGCGGGGAACGCCCGCGGGCTTTTCGAGGCGATCCGTAAGGATCACTGATTCGGAAAGCCGGTCCCCGAGGACCTTGCCTTCAGCGATCTTCCCGGTCTGAATTCGGAGGCCGGCAAGACGACCTCGGCGGTCCGGCCAACGTGAAAAGAAGCGCGCCTGGGGTGACTCGAACACCCGACCCGCTGCTTAGAAGGCAGCTGCTCTGTCCAACTGAGCTACAGGCGCGTGAATAGCGTCTCGCTTTATATGCAAATCGGGGAGATCGGATTTGAACCGACGACCTCCTGCTCCCAAGGCAGGCGCGCTAACCAGGCTGCGCCACTCCCCGCATATGCCGCTGAAAAGAAAATCTTTGCGGAGCGGGTTCATCTTAGCAAAAGACGCAGGCGCTCGCAAGGCCTGCCGACGGGCCGGACGCCGCTCCTCAGCGGCCGAGGCCCTTGTCGATGGCGGCGCGGTCGAGCTTGACGACGACCGGCCGGCCGTGGGGACAGAGCGTCGGGTTGGCGGTCTTGAACAGCTCCTCGACGAGGTACTCCATCTTGGCCATGGGAAGACGTTCGCCGGCCTTGATGGCCGATTTGCAGGCCATCGTCGCCAGGAGCTTCTCCCGGCGCCCCGCCGACTTCGTCTTCCCGACCTCTTCGATCAGGTTCAGGAACGCCTCCCGAACCTCCCCGTCCCTGAAGACCTCCGGGTATTCCTTGAGAGCGTAGCTGCGGCCGCCCATGGGTTCGACGAGGAATCCGGCGTCCTCGAGGAGGGCCCTATTCTCTTCGAAGGCCAGGGCCTCCGACGGCGCGAGCTCGAGGATCTCCGGGATGAGCGGCATCTTCCGTGGCCACGACTTCGCCCTGTCTATCTCGAGGAATTTCTCGTATAGAATGCGCTCGTGGGCGTTGTGCTGGTCCACGACGAGGAGCCCTTCCTCCGAGACCGCGACGATGTACATGTCGAGGTACTGCCCGAGGACCAAGGGGCCCGTCCGCGGCGTTTCGACGTCTGGGACCGCGCCCCCGGCCGCGTCCGGACGGCGCTTTCCGACGGTCCACTCACGGCTGAACGGCATCGCCAGGCCGGGCTCTTCCACCCGGGCTCGCGCATCGGGCCCGTCCGGGGTTTCCCCGAACGCCGGCCCGCCGACCTCCTTGATGCCGCTCACCCGGAGCGCCGCCTTTTCGACCCCCCTCAGGACGAGGCGGAAGACCGTCTGGGAATCCCGGAAGCGGACCTCGGCTTTGGCCGGATGGACATTGACATCCACCTCTCCGTACGGGACGTCGATGAAGAGGAAGGCTTCGGGCGACCGGTCCTTTTCGAGCATTCCCGCGAACGCCTGATTCAGGGCCGCCTGGAGCGTCCGGTCCTTGACCGGCCGGGCGTTGACGAAGAAGAACTGGCGGTTGCGGTCCGCCCGTCCCTTGAGCGGCCGCGACACGAACCCCCGGACGCGGCACCCGCCCTCCGTATGATCGACCTCCATCAGGCCGTCGAGGACGTCCCGTCCGTAGAGCTGGAAGATCGCGCTCGCGCAGTCCGGCCACGGCGGGGCAATCGAGGACGGTCCGCCCGCCATGGGTCAGGACGAACCGGACGGCGGGGCAGGCCAGGGCGGCGTTGGTCAGGTACTTCGCGATCGACGCCCAGCTCGGACTTGTCCGAGCGGAGGAACTTCCGGCGGGCCGGAAGGTTGAAGAACAGGTCCCGGACCTCGATCGCCGTCCCCTTCGGGAACGCGACGTCCGTGACCCCGACGATCTTCTCCCCTTCCCGTTCGATGCCCGTCCCGCGGTCTCCCTCGCCGTTCGAGGTTTTGAGCAGTGACGCGGGAGACCGACGAGATGCTCGCCAGCGCTTCGCCGCGGAAGCCGAGCGTCGCGATGCTCTCGAGGTCCTCCTCGCGGGCGATCTTGCTCGTCGAATGGCGGCGGAAGGCCACGGCCGCGTCCTCCGCGGACATGCCCTGACCGTTGTCCCGGACGGCGATGAGCCTCTTGCCGCCGTCGAGGAGCTCGACGCGGATGTCGGTCGCGCCGGCGTCGAGGGAGTTCTCGACGAGTTCCTTGACGACCGAGACCGGCCGCTCGATGACCTCCCCGGCCGCGATCTTCCCCGCAAGCTCGGGCGGCAGGACGCGTATCTTAGGCATGATCATTTTACGCCCTTAACATATACACGCTATTGGCTTACACGGCAAGATGCCGGGGTCGGAAATCCCCTCCGCCCCCCTTTTTGAAGCGGAGGGAGTCTACATCGCGACGATGGCGTGCGTTTGGTCGGCAATCGCCTCGGTGATGCGGACCGTGACGAGCTCCCGGCGTGGGACATCGCAATCCGCTACAGCAACGTTGATATTGTTGCCCGTCAGGGCCGCCGCGCCGCTCCCCTGCCGCGCGATGACCACGGCCTCGAGCTCGCGCCCGATGAATCCGGTCCGAAAGGCCAGGTCCCTTCGCTCTCGATAGGTCCCGCAGGACATCGGCCCGCGCCGCCTTGACAGCCTCGTCCACCGGGCTCCATCTCCGCCGCGGGTGTCCCCTCCCTCGGCGAAAACGGAAAGACGTGGAAGTACGTCAGCGGCGACCGCTCGAGGAACCGCGCGTCTCGCTCGAACTCTTCGTCCGTTTCGCCGGGGAAGCCGACGATGATATCCGCGCCGAGGGCCGCGTCCGGGCGACCGGCGCCGCAGGTCCTCGAGGATCGCCTCGTAGTCTCCGGGATCCGACGCCCTGCCCATCGCCCGAAGGACCTTCGCCGAGCCGCTCTGGAGGGACAGGTGGAAATGCGGCGCGATCCGAGGGCTCGCCGCGACGCGGGCCGACCAGCGGCCCGTCCACGAACCGCGGGTCGAGCGAGCTCAGGCGGACCCGGCCGAGGCCCTCGACGGCCTCGATGCGGTCGAGGAGCGCGAGGAGGGAGCTTCGCGGCTCGAGATCGCGCCCGTAGGAGCAGAGGTGGATGCCGGCCAGGACGATCTCCCGGTAGCCGTCCGCGACCGAGCCGCCTCGCTCGCCCGACGACTTCGTCGCCCGCGACGCTCGCGCTTCTCCCGCGGACGCCCGGGATGACGCAGTACGCGCATCGGAAATCGCAGCCGTCCTGGACCTTGAGGAAGGCCCGCGCCCTGTAAGGGACCGTGTTCCGGCTTCGACCGCATTCCCCTCCCGCGGTCCGGTGGCCTCGAGGATCCTCGCGGCCAGACCGTCCTTTTCCGGCGTTCGGGACGACCATCCAGACGCCGGGCATCCGGCGGAATTCCTCGCGATGCTCGTTCGGCGAAGCAACCGGTCACGACGAGCCGGGCGTCCGGGTTGTCCCGGGCGACCCGGCGGATGAACCGCCGCACGTCCCGGTCCGCCCGCCCGGTCAGGGTGCAGGAATTGACGAGGACGATAATCGCTCGTGTCCCGGGTCCTCCTCGAGCCGCGAGCCCTCCGCCTCCGGAGCTCCTCGGCCCAGGCGAACGCTTCGGCCTGGTTGACCCGGCAGCCGAAGTTGCGGATGGCGAACGAGGTCATACCTTCTCTTGGAGCTTCCTCGAGTTCGCCTCGACCTTCTCGGCCATCTTCTTCCGGTGGGCGACGAGCTTTTCCCGGAGGCCGGCGTCGCCCGAGGGCCAGGATCTCGACGGCCAGCAGGGCGGCGTTCGTCCCGCCCGCCTTGCCCAGGGCCACCGTGGCCACCGGAATGCCCTTGGGCATCTGGACCGTGGAGAGGAGGGCGTCCATCCCGCCGAGGGCGGCGCTTTCGACCGGGACGCCGATGACCGGCCGGACCGTGTGGGCGGCGACGACGCCGGCCAGGTGGGCGGCCTTGCCGGCCACGGCGATGAAGACCGCCGTCCCCGCTCCTCGGCCTCCCGGACCAGGCGCAGGGTCCGCTCGGGCGAACGATGGGCCGAGGTCACTTCGAGCGTCGAAGGGCACGCCGAACTCCTTCAGGATGTCCAGGCCTCCTCGATGACGTCGAAGTCGGATTCGCTCCCCAGGAACACGGTCACGCTCACGATCACTCCTCCTTCGCGGCGCCGATGTCGCGCCGGAAATGCATGGCCTCGAAATAGATCTTCCCGATGGCCTCGTAGATCTTGCTTCATCGTCTCTTCGAGGGTCGCGTCCGAGGCGCAGACGTCGAGGACGCGGCCGCCGTTCGTCAGGTACGTTGCCGTCCTCCGACGCTCGTCCCGGCGTGGAAGAGGACGACCCCGGGAACCGCGGCGGCCTCCTCGAGCCCCGTGATGGCCTTGCCCTTTTCGTACTTGAGGGGGTAGCCTCCCGAGGCCAGGACGACGCAGGCCGAGGGCTTGCGGCTCCAGCGGACCTCGCCGCGGAGGACCTCCTCCTCGATGGACGCCAGGAGGAGCTCGACGAGGTCGCTCTCGAGCCTCAGCATCTGGGGCTGGGTCTCGGGGTCGCCGAACCGGCAGTTGTATTCGAGGACCTTCGGCCCGTCGTCGGTCAGCATCAGGCCGCAGTAGAGGACGCCCTTGAACTTGCGGCCCTCCTCGAGCATCCGGGTCACCGTCGGGAAGACGATCGTCTCCATGATCGTCGAGTAGAGCTCCTCGGTCATGAAGGGCGACGGGGAGATCGCGCCCATGCCGCCCGTGTTCGGGCCCTTGTCCGCCGTCGTAGACGGCCTTGTGGTCCATGGCCGTCACCAGGGGCAGGACCCGGGCGCCGTCGGAGATCGACGATGAAGGACACCTCGCGGCCGCGCAGGAACTCCTCGATGAGGACGCGCTTGCCCGGCGGCGCCGAACTTCTTCTGGACCATCATCTCCGAGACCGCCTCTTCGGCCTTCTTGGGGTTGTGGCAGACGATGACGCCCTTGCCGGCGGCCAGGCCGTCGGCCTTGACGACGACCGGGAAGCCGAACTCGCCGGAGCTTGAGGATCTTCAGGGCCTGCTCGATGGCGTCGGCGATCCGGAACCGGCCGGTCGGGATCTTGTGCCGCTCCATGAACTGTTTGGCGAAGATCTTGCTTCCCTCGAGCTCGGCCGCCTTCTTGCGCGGGCCGAAGATGCGCAGGCCCCGGCTTTCGAACTCGTCGACGATCCCCAGGCTGAGCGGGGACCTCGGGGCCGACGACCGTCAGGTCGATCGCCCTCCTTCTCGGCGAACCCCGCCAAGCCCTTCGATGTCCGTGTCGGCGAACGGGCACGTTCGTCCCGAGGGCCGCCGTCCCCGGGTTGCCCGGGGCGCAGAAGAGCGTCTCGCAGAGCGGGCTCTGCTTGATCTTCCAGGCCAGGGCGTGCTCCCGGCCCCCGGAGCCGACGACGAGTATCTTCATCTTCCGCCTCCGTGTCCGAACGTGCTTCGTTCCGCGTCAATCCCCCGCCGCCGCCCGCAGGTTCTCCAGGAAGAGGTCGGCGAACGCCGGGTCCGGGAAGACGCTCCGGAAGACCTTCGCCGCGAGCGGCACGGCTTCCCGGGCGGGCAGGCAGTAGTTCATCTCGAGGAAATTCCGCCGGCAGGCGGCGATCTCGTCCTTGACCGGCTTGTCCCGGATGACGACAGTCGGCGAGGTAGCCCGGCCAGCGCGTCGAAGTCCTTCTCCTTCATCCCGAACCGGGTCATCTCCTGGACGCCCATCCGGATGCCGCTCGAGACGAGGAACGTCTCGTCGTCGGGCAGGGCCTGGTAGTTGGTCAGGATGTTGTTCTCCTCGAGGCGGCGGGCGATGGCCATGCCGTCCCCGAACGGCTTGACCCGGATGAGGACCTGGTGGGTCTCGGTGAACCCGTCGCGCGGGTCGCCCTCGACCGGGATGCCCTCGTCCTTGAGGGCCGCGGCGAAGGCCTTGGCGTTGGCCCGGACCTGCTTCTGGTAGGGGCGCCTTGAACTCGTTCATCTCGTAGGCGGCCATGAGCAGGCCGAGGAGCGTCCCGAGGTGGTGGTTCGACGTCGAGCCGGGGAAGGCCCGGGCCTTGATGTCGAGCCACAGGTTGCGGAGCGGCGTCCCCTGCGGGAAGTTGCCCGCGATGAGCCCGCGCTGGGGGCCGAAGAAGGTCTTGTGGGTGCTCCCGGTGACGACGTTCGGCGCCCTCGGCGAGCGGCTCCTGGAAGGCGCCGTAGAGGCCGAGGACGTGGGCCATGTCGAACATCAGGACGGGCTTCTCGGTCCAGTCCTTGACGATGTCGGCGACGAAGCGGACCGGCTCCTGGTAGATGAACATGCTCTTGCCGAAGACGATGAGCTCGGGCTTGTGCGTCGCGGAGGATCTCGGCGAGCTTCGGGAGGTCGGGCTTGTAGGGGTTGTCGGCGAGGACCGGGAAGGTGGACGACCCGCTCCTTGCCGGTGGCCGGGTCCTCCTCGACGAAGTTGAAGAGGGCGCCCATCGGCTGGGAGCTGAGGTGGCCGCCCTTGGTCGAGGTCGTTGTTCATGACGAGGCGCAGGCGGCGGGAGGGCGTCCCCTCGGCCTTGCCCCGGTTGATGAACTTGACCATGCCCTTGAAGACGACCTCGTTGGCCATCTGGCCGCTGATCGGCCGGAGCTCGACCTCGCCGCAGCCGAAGAACTTGGCGAGCTCGGCCCGGGCTTCGACCTCGACGTCGCGGATGAAATCGGTGCCCTGGTAGAAATAGACCTCGTCGCCCTTCATCGTCCGGTGCTCGGCGTAGCGGCCGGAGGGGTCCGAGATCTCGCACATCTTGACCAGGAGCGACGGGGTGGATTCCGACGGGATGAGGTTGAAGCACTCCCGCTGGCGCCAGGCGTTGTTCCTCTCGACCCGCGCCGCGAGGTCCCGGATCTTTTCGGCGAATGAAGACATGATGAGCGCTCCTTATATACGGGGTTTATTTGAAATTCCGGTCCTCGATCTCGCGGATCTTGTCGAGGCGGGCGGCGTGGCGGCCGCCCTCGAACGCCGTGTCCAGCCAGATGTCGACGAGGCGGAGGCCCTCTTCGGTCGCGAGCACACGCCCGCCCAGGGTCAGGCAGTTCGAATCGTTGTGAAGGCGGCTCATCTCCGCCGTGTAGTCGTTCCAGCAGGGCGTGGCCCGGATGCCCTTGAACTTGTTGGCCACGATGCCCATGCCGATGCCCGTCCCGCAGATGAGGATGGCCCGGTCGCATTCCCCGGCGACGACGGCCGCGGCCGCCCGGGCGCCGAAGTCGACGTAATCGACCTTCTCCCCCGGGCCGCAGCCGAAGTCGAAGTATTCGATCCCCCGGCCGGCGAGGTGGTCGGCGACGGCTTTCTTGAGGTCGTATCCGGCGTGGTCCGAGGCGAGCGCGATCTTCATGACGACCTCCCCTCGTCCTCCAACCGGCTTATTCGACGAATTTCGCGGCCTCGGGCATGACGTCCAGGGCCTTGGCAACGACGGGATCGGACCGCCGGTAGGCCTTGATGCCCTCTTCGACGCCCCAGAGGGCGGACGAGACCTCCCGCTCGAGCTCCCTCCCGATCTCCCCTTCCGCTTCCTTGAACCGGGCGTCCTCGAACGCGATGCTCGGCCGCCCGGACGTAAGCCTTGAAGTCCTCCAGGACCTCGGGGCCCGCGACGAACACGTCGCCGACGACGATCCGGCCGGCCGTCGCGGTCGTCCCGCTTGTCCGCGGGGAAGACGAACTTTTCGGAGAGCTGCCGTCCGGTGCTGGGTGAACTTGCGGGCGTAATCGAAGTAGGCGCCGCGGACCATGAACTCGAACGTCAGCGGCTTGAGCGAGAACGCGACGGCGTAGTCCGGCGAGATGCCGCCCTGGCCGAGGACCTTGCGCCCCTTGAGCGTGTACTTGATCTCGCGGTTCTCGGTCGGGGCCTGCTTGCCCATGAGGTAATCCTCGATGTGGCTGTAGTCCCGCTGGATGGCCCGGCCGCTCGGGGTCAGGTACTTGGCCGTCGTGATGGCCACGGCCATGTTCGTCGAAAGCGGGAAGACCGTCTGGACGAGGCCCTTGCCCCAGGAGTCGTGGCCGACGACGAGCCCCCGGTCGTTGTCCATGACGGCGCCGCTGACGATCTCCGAGGCGCTGGCCGTCCCCTGGTCGATGAGGATGACGAGGGGGAGCTTCTCGTACTGGCCGTCGCGCAGGGCCCAGAAGTCCTTGTTGTAGGAGCTGTTCCGGCCGCGGATGGAGACGACCGAAGCGCCCTTCGGGAGGAACTCGTCGGAGACCTCGATCGACGAGACGAGGGGGCCGCCCGTGTTGCCCCGCAGGTCGAGGACGAGGTCCTTCATCCCGAGGTCGGTGAGCTTCCGGAGCTTCTCCAGGAGCTCGTCGTCGGTGGCCTCGGCGAACGTCCGGATGAAGATGTAGCCCGTGTCGGCGTCCAGCATGAAGGCGTAGGGCACGCTGTAGAGCGGGATCTCCTCGCGGATGATGGTCAGCTCGATGGGCTTGTCCAGGGAATCCCGGACGAGGGTGATCCGGACCTTGGTCCCCTTCTCGCCCCGGAGCTTCTGCATGGCGTCGAAGCTCGAGATGGGCTTCGTGCTCTCGCCGTCGATCTCGGAGATGACGTCGCCGGGCTGGACGCCCAGCCGCCAGGCCGGGGTCCCCTCGATCGGGGCGATGACGACCAGGCGGTCCTCCTGTTTCTGGATCTGCATCCCGACCCCGTAGTACTTCCCGACGTAGTCCTCGCGCATCCGCGAGAAGTTCTCGGGCTCGAGGAAATAGGAGTGCGGGTCCAGCGTTTCGAGGAGGCCCCGGATGGACGCGTAGGCCAGCTTCTCGTTGTCCAGGTCCTTGTAGTAGCCGCTCTCGAGGATGGAGAGATGGACCGGACCTTGTCGAGAGAGGACGCCCAGAGGTCCTCGTCCCGGGCCGGACAGCCGGACCAGGGCCAGGAGGGCGACGGCAAGGACCAAGACCTTCTTTTTCATGGCTTAATAGCGAGCTCTATCAAAATGCAGGTTGTCATCTTATCAAACGCCCTCGCCCCGTGTAAAAGGGGTCGGAATCCGTGGACCGGCGAATTCGGCTTCAGGGATTTGGCCCCCCGTTGCTAAAGGGGCGCTCGGGCGCGGATTTATTGACTTAGCCCGCTCGAACGTCTATATTGAGCCTATGTTCGGAAGCATCGGGCCGGCGGAGCTCATCCTCATCTTCATCGTCGCCCTCCTCGTCTTCGGGCCGAAGAAGCTCCCCGAGATCGGGAAGTCCGTCGGCAAGGCCATCCGCGAGTTCAAGCGGACATCCGAGGAGATCAAGGGCCGCATCGAGGACGAGATCCAGGCCTCCGAGATCAAGGACGTCGCCCGGGACCTCAAGGACGGGATCTCCGGCATCAAGGACGAAGTCACGAGCTTCAAGGACGAAATTCTCAAGGACCCCGAGAAAAAGGAAACCCCGAAAGATGACGCTGAGGAAGGAAAAAAAGTCTCCTGACGAGATGACCTTCCTCGAGCATCTCGAAGATCTCAGGAAAAGACTGTTCAACATCTTTATCGGGGTGTTCCTCGCCGTCATCCCCTGCTGGATCTTCGCCAAGGACCTCTACAAGATCATCGCCCGGCCGGTGACCCAGTACCTCCCCGCGGGGACGAAGCTCGCCTTCACCCAACTGACCGCGCCCTTCATGCTTTACATGAAGATCGCCTTCCTGGCCGCCCTCATCTTCACCTCGCCGTTCGTCTTCCTCCAGATCTGGTACTTCGTCGCCCCCGGCCTCTACCAGAAGGAGAAGAAGTACGTCTTCCCGTTCGTCTTCTTCACGACGGTCTTCTTCGTCCTCGGCATCCTCTTCGCCTACTACCTCGTCTTCCCCTGGGCCTGCCGCTTCTTCCTCCAGCTCGGCTCCGACTTCCAGCCGGTCATCACGGTGGACCAGTACTTCACCTTCGCCCTCCGGGTCCTCCTGGGCATCGGCCTCATCTTCGAGCTCCCGACCCTCGTCTATTTCCTGGCCAAGATCGGCGTCATCACCGCCCGCTGGATGGTCAAGAACTTCAAGTACGCCGTCCTCGTCATTTTCGTCGTCGCCGCCGTCATCACCCCGACGCCGGACATCATCACCCAGAGCATCGTGGCCGTCCCGATGATCGGCCTCTACGGGATCAGCATCCTCATCGCCCTCGTCGTCCGCCGGAACAAGGAGCGGCGGCGGCGCCGGGCGGATGCGGAAACCCCGGCGGGCTAGCACGATGGAACGCGCGAAGAGGCCCGCCCTCATCGGGCTGACCGGGACCAACGGCGCCGGCAAGGGCGAGGTCGCGGCCTACCTCGGGAAGCAGGGCTACGCGTACCTGTCCCTGTCGGACGTCCTCCGCGAGGAGCTCGCCGCCCGGGGCCTTCCGGCGAGCCGCGACAACCTCATCGCCGTCGGCAACGAGCTCCGCGCCCGCTTCGGCCCCGACGTCCTCGCCCGCCGGACGATGGTCAAGGTCCTCGGCCCGACGGTCATCGACAGCATCCGGAACCCCAGCGAAGTGGAATACCTGAGGCGGCAGGAGGGGTTCGTCCTCGTCGCCGTCGACGCCCCGATCGAGCTCCGCTTCGCCCGGGCCCGGGCCCGGGGCCGCGACGAGTCCGCGGCCACCCTCGAGGAGTTCCGGGCGAAGGAACAGCAGGAGATGGCCGGGGACGAGACCGGCCAGCAGCTCGCCCGATGCATGGCCATGGCCGACCGGCGCGTCGTGAACGACGGGACGCTCGAGGAGCTCTGGCGGAAAGTGGAGGAGTGCCTATGACCAACGCGCGCGTGTCCAAGGACGACTATTATCTCGGCATCGCCGGGAGGTCTCCGAAGCGGAGCACCTGCTTCCGGCGGGCCATCGGGGCCATCATCGTCCGCGACGACCAGATCGTCTCGACGGGCTACGTCGGCGCCCCGCGCAAGACCAAGGACAGCCTGACCCACGGCTTCTGCCTCCGGGACCGGCTCGGCATCCCCCACGGCCAGCGCTACGAGCTCTGCCGGAGCGTCCACGCCGAGCAGAACGCCATCATCAACGCCGCCCGGGCCGGCGTCAGCCTCCTCGGCGGCGATATGTACATCTTCGGCCGCGACATCACGACGAACCGGCCTATCGACGCCTTCCCCTGCTTCATCTGCAAGAAGATGATCATCAACGCCGGCCTCCGCCGCGTCGTCTGCTCGACCGAGGCCGGGGCCGCGAACGTATTCACCATCGAGGGCTGGATCAAGGACTGGCAGGAATCGGACATCATCGACGATACGCACCAGTACGGGAAGAAGAACGGAATTTGACCTTGGCCGCCGGCCGAGGCTAGAGGTGAATTTCATGGCCTACACGAAATCCGATTGGGCGCTCGCGGCATTATTCGCGCTGATCATGGCGTCAGCCGTCTGCTGCTTGACCTCTCCGGTCTTTTCGGCGCCAACGCCGCAGGACGCCCCCCAGGACGTCGGCCCGGCGCCCCAGGAAGGCGGGGTCGGGCTCCTGAAGCTCCTCGGCCTCGAGGCTTCGCCGGAATCCATCGATTACGTCCAGAACAAGACCCAGTTCCAGCTGCACACCCTCCTCACCGAACAGCGCCACCCCAAGACCTGGAACCTCGGCGAGCGCGTCCGGAAGGACACCGCCGCGGGACTGCGGATGCTCTTCGCCGTGGACGAGGACGTCGCGGCGCGCCTGGACGCGCTGGCCGCCGACACGCGGACGCTCGAAGCCGCCGCGGCCGCGGTCGAGGATGCCATCCTCTCGGGCAGGAAGGTCTACGTCTACGGCTGCGGGGCCACGGGCCGGCTCGCCAAGCAGATGGAGAGCGCTTTCTGGCGGCCCTTCTGGCGGAAGGTCAAGGCCGATGATAAGCTCTGGAAGAAGCTCGCGCCGGCGGTCGGCGCGGACGTCGAGGACCGTCTCATCGGCGAGATGACCGGCGCCGACCGGGCCCTCATCTCCTCGCTCGAGGGCTTCGAGGACCTCCTGCTCATCGGCCGGCTCCAGCTCGAAGACCGGGGCGTCCGCAAGGGCGACGTCGTCATCTGCGTCACCGAGGGCGGGGAGACGTCGTCGGTCATCGGCACCATCCTCGCGGCCCTCGACCAGTGGAAGGCCGCGCCCGGCTACGACCCCGCCGAGAGCCGGAAGAGCCTCTACTTCGTCTATAACAATCCCGACGAGAAGCTTCTCCCCTTCACCCGCAGTCGCCGGGTCATCGAGGAGCCGGGGATCACCAGATCAACCTGACCACGGGACCCCAGTCCATCACCGGGTCGACCCGGATGCAGGCCACGACGAGCGAGACGTACGTCGTCGGAGCGGTCCTGGAGACCGCCGTCCGGAGGGCTCTCGGACGCACGCTGTCGGCGAAGGAGCTCGGCCGCGTCGGGTTCGAAGGCGCGTGGGACCTCGCGGCCGTCCTTCGGGACTTCCGGCGCGTCCTCGACTCGGTCAAGGACGCCGTCCCGGCGATCGTTCCGTTCACGGACGCCGAGTCCGCCGCCTATCACGGCCGGCCGCTTCTCGACCTACTTCGCCGGGGAAGGACTCGTCACGGTCTTCACCGACGCCACGGAGCGGAGCCCGACGTTCCGCCTCCTCCCGCTGGATACGGTCCGGGAGCCGAAGAGGAAGTGCTGGATCCAGGTCTGGGCGGAAGCGCCCGACCTGCGGTCGGCCTGGCTCGCCTTCCTCGGACGCCCGTTCCGCGGGCTCGACCCGGCTTTCTACCGCAAGCCCTTCGAGGAGGAAATTCAAGACCCTTATCTGCGGAGGGCGGCCCTGGAGAGCCTGAAAAAGGCCGGGAACGACCAGGCGGACCTCTACGATTTCTCGTTCTCGTTGGCCAATCTGAAGGGCCGGGCCCCGGCCGCGGGCGACGTCGGCGTCGCGGTCGTTCTCGCCGCGGAGGCGGCCGGGCTCGAAAAGTCCGATTCTTATCTCAGGCGTTTCGTGGACCTGTCGGCCTCGAGCGGCGCCGCGACGTTCCTCGTCCTGGCGTCGGACCTCCCCGAAAAGAAGCTCGCCGAGATCGAGGCGTCCCTCCGCAAGGCCGCCGCCGGGAGCGCCCCGGCCCCGCGCGTCGTCCCCGTCCGCATCGGCGCCGCGAACGACCCGTTCGCGCTGAAAGCGCAGGTCGCGATCAAGATGCTCCTCAACGCCCACTCGACGGCCATCATGGCGAAGCTCGGCAAGGTCGTCGGCAACACGATGACCAACGTCAGCCCGAGCAACCTCAAGCTCATCGGCCGGGCGACATTCCTCATCCAGTCGCACGTCAACGACGCCCTGAGCCGGCCCGGCTGGGTCCGGGCCTGAACGGCCGGCGGAATCCGATCATCTACGGCGAGGCCAACGCCGTCCTCTACGATTCCATCGCCTATCATCAAGGGCCGGCCGGACATGGCCGGGCAGACGGCCGAGGTCGGCCTGTCGATCATCAGGATCCTGGAATCGTTGAAGCAGAAGCGCGGCCTGACGAACGACGAGGCGCTGGAGATCCTGCGGAAGACCGGCCTCAGCGATTATCTAGCGGCGATCTGAGGTCCTTCGTGTAGATGATGCGGTCGTCGCCGGGCTTGTAGAAATCGGGGACGCGCGCGACTTCCGCGTACCCCAGCCGCAGGTAGAACTGCCGCGTCGGATGGTACTTGGGCTGGCCGGCGGTTTCGATGATGATCATCCGGCCGCCGAGCGTCCGGCACTCGGTCCTCGAGCCAGGCGACAAGCTCCTTGCCGCGGCCCCGGCCCTGCTCCCGGGGCGATACGGCCATCCAATAGAGGTCGTAGACGTTCTCGGCGAGCGGGGTCGGGCCCCAGGTCATGTATCCGGCCACCGCGCCCGCGTCGTCTTCGACGACGACGACGTCGTAGTCCTTCTGACCGGGCGTCGCGAGATAGATGTCGATGAGCTCCTCGGCCACGGCGACCTCGGCGGGCATGAACATGTCCGTCGCCCGGATGAGCTCCATCACGGCCGGCTTATCGGGCGCTGACATCGGGCGTATCATTGGACGCCTTCCTTTTCATGGCGTTTCCGAGCATGATCTTCCAGAAGCCCTCGTAGGTCACGCCCGCGACCTTGAGGGCCCGGGCGAACCCGGCGTTCAGGCTGATGTCGGGATTGGGATTGACCTCGAGGACAAAGAGCCGCCCCTTCTTGTCCATCCGGAAATCGACGCGGGCGTAGTCGCGGCATCCCAGAGCCCTGAAGGCGCCCACGGCCGTCTCCTGGAGCTTCCCCCGAAGCGCGTCGTCGATGGGCGCCGGGCAGACCGGCGGCGAGGCGTTGTAGAGGACGTGGTCCTCGAACCACTTGGCCTCGTAGCTCAGGATGTGCGGGGTCGAGCCGGGCATGGCCGAGAAATCGAGCTCCGAGACCGGCAGGGCCGTCGGGACCTCGTTCTCGTAGACCGCGACGTTGAACTCGCGCCCGTCGATGAATTCCTCGGCGAGGGCGGGCTGATTGTACTTCTCCAGCACCCGGCTGGTCTGGACGGCGAAGGCCTCCGCGTCGCGGACGACGGACTCGGGGGTGATGCCGAGGCTGGCATCCTCGGAGTTCGGCTTGATGATGACCGGCAGGCGGATCTTCGGCGCCTGGCCGGGCTCGGTCACGAGCTGGCTCGGGGCGGTCGGCAGGCCGTAAGCCGCAAGAACGGCCTTGGCGCTGAACTTGTCCTGACAGATGCCGAGCGTCTTGGAATTGCTGCCGGTGAAGGCCATGCCGAGGAGCTCGAACACCGACGCGACGTTCGACTCCCACTGCGGGCGCCCGTAGAATCCCTCGCAAAGGTTGACGAGGACGTCCAGGTTGAGCTCCTTGACCCGCCCCAGGAAGTTCATCAGGCTCCGCTGGAGGGGGATGAGCGTCGCGTCGTAGCCCAGCGTCTTGACGGCCCCGTGGACCTGGCCGGCCATATCGGCGACGGACTCCTCCGAGAGGCGTTCGCCCGTATTTACAGCTCGGGGTTCGTAGGCGTTGAAGACGATGCCCACACGTGGGACAGGGTCGGTCATGGCTTCATATCGGCCTGAGCGTAAGCCTCCGCGGCGGCCGGACGCGCGGCCGCCCGCTTCAATCCGTACCGTCCGCAGGCCTCGTCCACCACGCGGTGGATGAGTCCCGAATAGCTGTAGCCGGCGGTCCGGGCCGCCTTGGGCAGGCAGGAGTTGTCCTCGGGATTCGGCAGGGCGCCGGGGATCGGGTTCACCTCGAGGATGTTGGGCACGCCCGCGTCGTCGCAGCGGACGTCGATGCGGCACCAGTCGCGGACCCGGAGGACCGAGATCGTCCGCGTCACGAGGTGCTCGATGCGGAGCCGGAGCTCCATCGGGATGTCCGCCGGGCAGTGGAAGATCTCGAGCGGCTTCGCCGGCGTGTCCCAGATCCACTTGGCTTCGTAGGAATAGATCGGCGTCGCTCCGGCCGGGAGCTGGGTGTGGTCGATCTCGACGATGGGCAGGACCTCGAGGTCCGGATAGTTGCCCAGGACGCCGACGGTGAACTCGCGGCCGCCGATGAACCGCTCGACGATGGCCGGCTGATCGTACAGCCGGATGATCTCGGCGACGCGCTCGTAGAGGTCGCCCTGGGTCCGGACGACGGAGTTGTTCTTGATGCCCTTGCTCGATCCCTCGAACAGCGGCTTGACGATGGCCGGCAGGCGGATCTCCCGCGGCAGGCACGCGGCCGATTCCACGATCCAGAACGCGGGGTTCGGGATCCTGTGGTAGGAAAGGATCTCCTTGGTCCGGGACTTGTCGAGGCAGAGACCGAGCGTCAGCGGGTCGGAGCCCGTGTAGGGGATGTCCAGCATCTCGCAGACCGTCGGGATGTGGGACTCCCGGTTCGGGCCGAAGACCCGTTCGGCGAAGTTGAAGACGAGATGGGGTTTCAGCCGCTTGAGGCGCGCGTAGGCTTTGTCGTCGGCCTCGATGGGGAAGACCTGGTACCTCTCCTGGAGGACCTTTTGAATGGCGAGGATCGTCTCGTCCGAGTCGCACTCGGCAAGCAGATCGAGTGGAGGTTCGTCCTCCTCGTCACGTTTTTCGTTCCCGTGACGCTTGCCGAGCGATGCTTCCATTCCCGATTTCGAGCTATAGAGCAACGCTATTTTCATTGCCCTAGCTCTGTGTACAACTCAAGTGAACGTAAGTACCGCGGGTTGTGATCATATTTATGCTCTCTTCGCCCTTTGTTTCGATTCCATTCAGCTTTATATATATACTATATTTTACCAATTGTCAATATTTTTTTACGGGATGACCACTTTTTTCTGTAGAACGGCCTTCCGAGGCCACTATTAGTGGTGTCGGATGATCTCCTTGACGCGCATGAGCTGGACCTGTGTCGACCGCTCCATTTCCTCCAGCCGCGACGCGATGGAATGGATGGCGTCCAGGATGCCGGGAATGAGAATGTGCTCGAGCGCGTTGACGCGGCGGCGGGTGACTTCGATCTCCCGCGACAGGAGATCGACGGTCTTCCAGAGCCGGGCCATCTCCAGGAGAACGGGGACCAGGGACTCGGCCCGCTTGATGCCGATGTCCAGCTCGCCCTCGGTTTCGAGAAGGTCGTGGTCGGAAACGCGAAGGCTCTCGACGGCGAACGACGGGATGGCGAGGCTGAGGACGCGCGTCCGCCCCTCGGCCAGCCCGAGCGAGCCCTCGGGGACGAGCCGGCTCAGCTCTTCGGCGGAGTTCCGGCCCGAGGCAAGGGCAAAGGCGATGAAGATCCGGTCGAGGCCGGCGCTCACTTCGGCCTGAAGGACGGAGAGCCGCCGGATGGTCTCGAGGAAGCGACGCATGATCTCCTCGAGCTTGTCCTTGAGAAGCTTGTGGCCGCGCTCGGCCAGGGCGAGCCGCCGCCTCAGCCTCAGCAGTTCCATCCGGTTCGGGTTGACGTTGAGCTTCATGTCACTTGGCGGCGCCGTAATATTTATCCAGGTACTCCGGACGGATGCGCTTGAGCTCGGCCTCGGGCAGGTCGCGGAGCAGGGACCAGCCGAGGTCGATGGTCGCGACGATGGTCCGGGCCGTGAACTCGCCCTGCCGAACGAACTCGTCCTCGAACCGGTCGGCGAACTTGAGGTAGAGCTTGTCGAGGTCGGTCAGGGCCGCCTCGCCGAGGATGACGGCCAGCTCCCGGGCCTCCTTGCCGCGGGCGTAGCAGGCGAAGAGCTGGTTGAGGACGTCGGCGTGGTCCTCGCGCGTCTTGCCCGCGCCGATGCCCTTGTCCTTGAGCCGGGAGAGGCTCGGCAGGACGTCGATGGGCGGGTAGATGCCCTTGCGGTGGAGCTCCCGGCTCAGGATGATCTGTCCCTCGGTGATGTAGCCGGTCAGGTCGGGGATGGGGTGGGTCTTGTCGTCCTCGGGCATCGTCAGGATGGGGATCATGGTGATGGATCCCTTCCGCCCCTTGATGCGGCCGGCCCGCTCGTACATCGAGGCGAGGTCGGTGTAGAGGTAGCCGGGATAGCCGCGCCGGCCCGGGATCTCCTTGCGGGCGGCCGAGATCTCGCGCAGGGCCTCGCAGTAGAACGTCATGTCGACGAGGATGACGAGGACGTGCATGTCCAGGTCGAAGGCCAGGTACTCGGCGCAGGTCAGGGCCAGCCGCGGCGTCGCGATGCGCTCGATGGGCGGCTCGTTGGCCAGGTTGAGGAAGAGGACCGCCCGCTCGATGGCGCCCGTGTTCCGGAAGTCCTCGATGAAGAAGCTCGCTTCCTCGAAGGTGATGCCCATGGCGCCGAAGACGACGGCGAACTTCTCCTCCTTCCCGAGGACCTTCGCCTGCCGGGCGATCTGGGCGGCGATGCCGGGGATGCGGCAGGCCGCTCCCGGAGAAGAGGGGGAGCTTCTGGCCGCGGACGAGCGGGTTCATGCCGTCGATGGACGAGATGCCCGTCTGGATGAACTCGGACGGATAGTCGCGGGCGTCGGGATTGATGGGACTGCCGTTGATGTCCAGCATCTTCTTCGGCGATGATCTGCGGCCCGCTGTCCTTGGGTCTTCCGGAGCCGTCGAAGACGCGGCCGACGATGTCCTCGGCGACGCCCAGCTGCTGGGAGCGGCCGAGGAACCGGACGCGCGATCCCTGGACGTCGAGGCCGACCGTGCCCTCGAAGACCTGGACCACGGCCTGCTCGGTCGAAACGTCGAGGACCTGGCCGCGGCGCCGGCGGCCGCCGGCCGTCTCGATCTCGACGAGCTCGCCGAACTTGACGTCCGACGACCTTCTCGACGATGACGAGCGGCCCGACGATGTTCGATACGGTTTGGTATTCCTTGCGCATGGGACCTCTCAATTCCGACCCCGGAGGAGCTTCGCGAGCGCGGCTTCGAGCGCGGCCGGCGCTTCGCCGAGCCGCGCCTCGTCCTCGGGGAGGAACTTCATCTTGGCGATCCCCTCCCGCTCGGCCAGGCCGAGGACCTTGTCGAGCTCGACGCCGTCCTCGACGGCCTTGACGGCCGCCCGGTGGAACCGGAGGATGGCCCGGAGCATCAGGTACTGCTTGCGGAGCGAGGTGTAGGTGTCCTGGGGGTGGAAGGCGTTCTGGTGGAGGAAGTCCTCGCGGATGGAGCGGGCCGACTCCAGGATGAGCCGGTCCTTCGCCGAGAGGGACTCGACGCCGACCAGCCGCGAGATTTCGAGGAGCTCGACTCTCGAGCTCGAGCAGGTGCATGGCCTCCTGGCTGAGATCGACGAAGTCCTCGGCGACGCGGGCGGCCAGGTACTTCCGGACATTGTCCTTGTAGAGCGAATAGCTGAGGAGCCAGTTGATGGCCGGGAAGTGGCGGGCGTTGGCCAGCCTGTCGTCGAGGGCCCAGAAGACCTTGACGACCTTGAGCGTGGCCTGGACGACCGGGTCGGACAGGTCGCCGCCCGGGGGGCTGACGGCGCCGATGACGCTCAGGGCGCCCGCCCGGCGGTCGCGGCCCAGGCAGACGACGCGGCCGGCCCGCTCATAGAATTCCGCGATGCGGCTGGCGAGGTAGGCCGGATAGCCTTCTTCGCCCGGCATCTCCTCCATGCCGGCCGGAGATCTCGCGCAGCGCCTCGGCCCAGCGGCTGGTGGAGTCGGCCATCAGGGCCACGGAGTAGCCCATGTCGCGGAAGTATTCGGCGATGGTCATGCCCGTATAGATGGAGGCCTCGCGGGCGGCGACGGGCATGTTCGACGTGTTGGCGATGAGGATGGTCCGCTCGAGGAGCGGCCGGCCCGGTCCGCGGGTCCTTGAGCTCGGGAAAGCTCAGGAGCAGGTCGGCATCTCGTTGCCGCGCTCGCCGCAGGCCGACGAAGACGATGATCTGGGCGTCGGACCACTTGGCCAGCTGGTGCTGGACGACGGTCTTGCCGCTGCCGAACGGGCCCGGGAACGCAGGCCGTCCCGCCCTTGGCCAGCGGGAAGAGCATATCGATGACCCGCTGCCCGGTGACGAGCGGCTCTTCGGGCATGATGCGCTCGGCCACGGGCCGCTGGCGGCGGATGGGCCAGGTCTGGAACATCGGGAGGTCCTTCGTCCCGTTCGCGGTCGCGATGCGGGCCACGGTCTCGGCGACGCCGAAGCTCCCCGCCTCGATCGCGACGACCTTGCCGGCACAGCCTTCGGGGACCAGGACGCTGGTGGAGGACGAGCGGCGTCTCCTGGACCTCGCCGAGGACGTCCCCCTCCTCGACCTCGTCGCCGGGCTTGCACGCGGGCTTGAACTCCCAGATCCTGGCCCGGTCGAGCGAAGGCATCTCGATGCCGCGGGTGACGAAGTCGCCCGTCTTCGCCCGGATGCCGTCGAGCGGCCGCTGGATGCCGTCGTAGATGGAGCCGAGCAGGCCCGGCCCGAGCTCGACGCTCAGCGGCCGCCCGGTCAGCGCGACCGGCTCTCCCGGCCCGACGCCGGTCGTGTCCTCGTAGACCTGGATGTAGGCCCGGTCTTCCTTGAGCTCGATGATCTCGCCGATGAGGCCGAGCGTCCCGATCTTGACCATGTCGTACATCTTGGCGCCCTGGCAGTCGGCGGCGACGACGAGCGGCCCGGCCACGCGAACGATCTTTCCTTGTTGCATGTTCATCCCTTCCGTTTCACCAGCGCGTCCGAGCCCGTGGCCCGGACGGCCATTTCCTTCAGCATGACCTCCAGGTGGTCCGAGGCCGTCCTGTAGTCCGAAAAGCCGACGATGACGGGGCTGAACTTCCGGCCGAGCGCTTCCCGCTCCTCCCCGAGGGGCTCGAAGAAGCTCTCGTGAAGGAGGCAGAGGCCGTAGCTCTCCTTTTCGAGGAGGGCCAGGACGGCCCGCGCCTCGTCGAGGCTCGCGGGCGAAAAGACCCTGATCCCGAGGGCCCGGAAGCCGAAGAGAAGCCCGGCGTCCCCGACGATCGCGACCTTCATTCCGTCAGACATAGGTGTCGCTGATCCTTTCCCCGATGAGGGCGGCCGGAAGTCCGTTGATCTTGCCGGAAGCCACGATGCGGACGAGCCGGAACTCGCGCCCCTTCGCCAGCGCGTAGGCATAGACCGGCTCCGGGCCGAAGACCGTGGTGAGCGCCGGACGAAGTCCAGTCATAAGAAAGTCCTCGATGCCCCGTTCGAGGTCGACGAACGTGTCCCTCTCCGCGAGCGCCCGCACGGCGCTCTCCCAGAGGCCGGCGTAGGGTGTCGGCGCGAGCCGAGCCCCGATCTCGGAGTCCGTCGCGGCATAGCCCCCGACGAAGAACCCGTCGTCCAGGAAGCCGCCGCGGAGGGCCATCGCCGCGAACTTCTCTTCCGGGAGCCCGAGCCGCCGGGCGCGCAGGAAGATCTTGATGTTCCCGAGGTCGATCCCGCGCCGGAGATGGTCCGTGATGAACGGGCTTCCGAGGCCTTCGGCCAAAGCGAGCGCCTGATGCGGGCGGGAATCCAGGCCGACGATCTCCGGGATGACCGAGTCGGGCAGGAGCTCCGCGAGCAGGGCGGCGAGGCAGGCTCTCTCCCCTTCGAGCGCCGCGTCCAGCCCGGGCGCCGTCCGGACGTCCGCGAAGCCGTCGAGGAAGCGGCCGGCCTCGCAGATCGTCTTCAGGGCCGCGGGGAGGTCCGGGGCGCCGGCGGCTTCGCGGAAGACGGCCTTGCCGACGAGCCGCGTCTCCAGGGCGCGGACGCGTCCGACGGCGTAGGCGTAATCGAGGGGAGAGCGTCGTTTCATATCTTCAGGATCTCGGCGATCGCATTCTCCAGGCCGGGCCGGACCTCGTCGAGGAGCCTCGCCCTCTCGAACGGCTCCTCGGTCTCCCCGTGCCGGGAGACGATCGTCTTCGACAGGGGGCGGTCCCGGAGGGCTTTATTGGCGAAAGCCCGTTCGAGGATCTCGTCGACCAGGGCCTTGCGGGCGACGAGAAGCTCGATGCGCCGCTCCAGGCGGGCCTGGGTGACGATCCGGCCGGCCTCGAGGGCGGCCTCGTTCCCGGCCTCGCGCCGCACGTCCGCGGCCTGGCTCTCGCTCAGGCGTCGCTCCGCCTGCAGGAGGGCCTCGGCCTTCAGGCGGTGCTCCGCCAGGATGCGGCCGGCCTCGGCCCTGGCGTCGTCCAGGACCTTGGCGATGATGATGTCCAGGCTCATGGTCCGCGTTACGGGAGCTTGATGCCGTTGAGGAGCAGGACCGTGGCCAGGAGCCCGAGGACCGCGTAGGTCTCGACGAGGGCGCCCATGACCAGCGGCTTCACCGATTCCTTGGGCTGTTTGGCGACCATGTGGACGCCCGACGTGCAGACCTTGCCCTGATGGATGGCCGAGACGAGCCCGGCGAAGGCCACGGGCATGCAGGCGATGAAGATCGCCCAGCCCTGGGGGACGGTCGGCTGGATGACCTGGCCGGAGATGAGCCCGAGCTTGAGGATGACCAGGAATCCGCTCAGGAATCCGTAGATGCCCTGCGTCCCGGGGAGGGCGACGAGCAGGAGGATGCCGCCGAACTTGCCCGGGTCCTCGCTCATGACGCCGCTCGCGGCCTGGCCGGCCAGGCCGACGCCGATGGCGGAACCGATGCCGGCCAGGATGACCGCCAGGGCCGCGCCGCTGATTGCCAACAACAATCCGAGAGTCATATGCGTATGACCTCCTTATTCCGATTTCCGCGACTCGTCATTCGACGAACTCGACATATTTATTCTCGAGGCGGAGCGGCTTGAAGGGCCGGCCGCCGCCCTTGTAGAACTTCGTGAAGAATTCGACGAACTGAAGGCGCATCGAATGGACGAAGCCCCCCAGGAAGCCGATGCCCAGGTTGAAGAGGTGGCCGCCGACGAAGATGAGCGGCGCCAGGACCCAGCCGGCGACCGGGATGCGGAACGCCGTCTGCGTCAGGTTGTTGATGACCATGCCGATGACGCCCGTGGACAGGCCGAGGGCCAGGATGCGGGAGTAGGACAAGGTGTCGGAAACGTAGCCCGAGATGCCGTAGAGGCTGTAGAGGCCGCCGAAGAAACGGGAGAATGGGTTCCGGCTGGGCGCCGCAAAGAAGACGACGCCCCCCGCCCCGACGAGCGCCGCGACGCCCGCGACCGGGTGCTTCGTCACGAAATAGAGGATGAGCGAAGGCAGCAGGAGAAGCCAGCCTCCCTTGACGAAGATGGCTTCCAGGTACGCCTTGTTCCTGAGGCCGCCGATCATGCTCAGGAACGTTCCGAACCACACCTGGACGAACCCCAGGCCCAGGGACAGCCCGAGGAACGGGATGGGGTCTTTCAGCGCGTCGATGAGAAGGAGCGACTTGATGGGGAATCCGAACCAGCCGCCGAACAGCGTTCCGAAGATGATGTTGGAGATGCCGAGGTACAGGGCCAGGATGGCGAACTGTCTGGCCCCTCCGCGCGGCCGCGCCAGCTTCAGATAAAGGAAGCTTAAAAGCGCGACCAGGAAGCCGTAGCCGGCCTCGGAGACGCAAAGCCCGACGTAGATGAAGAAGAAGGGCGCGAGAGGGAGCGTGGGGTCGAGATAGCCGCGCTCGGGAAGCCCGTAGAGGTTCGTGATGATCTCGAAGGGCCGGGCGGCCTTGGGATTGTCCAGGAAGACCGGGGGTTCTTCATCGGGGAGCGGCTCGCGGAAACAGACCTGGGCGGCGTCGGAGACCTCCGCGACCTTTTTCTCCAGGCGCGCCCTGTCGGCGACCCGCACCCATCCTTCGATACAGCTCACGGCCTCGGTCTCTCCGAGGAGACGGTCGGCCAGGAGCATTTCCCGCTCGTTCATCAGGACGTCGTAGACCGGCATCAGGGCGGGGGCGTGAACGGCCAGGGCGCGGATGTCGGCTTCGAGACCTGCCGCCGAGGACGCCTTCCGGTCGCGCTCGAGTCTGTTCGCCGCGAACAGGTCCTCGATCCTCTCGCCGGGGACCGCCGCCGCGACCCGGGCGTCAAGATCGACCTGAACGGCGCCGAGCTCCTCGAGAACGGTTTCGGCCTCTTCGACGGACTCGCGGGGAAAGATCGCGACGACGCGGCAGGAGCGCTTGTCCCGCGAAACGACCTCGAACCAGAACGGGCCCTCCGCGGCCTTTTCCTCCAGCCTCTCCGCCTCGGCGGCGGGGACGACGACGAGCCGGACCTCGGCGGTTCGCGTGCCGCGGAAGGCCTCGAGCGGCAGGACGATATCCCGAAGCGGCTCGAGGAAGTCGGCTTCTTTATCCAGGAGCCTCATCTCGGCTGAAAGAGCGTTCCGTTCGGATTCGAGCCGTTCCAGCTCGTCGAGGACGCGGCCATAGCCGCGGTTCAGGGCCCCCGACCTGGCCTTCAGGGAAAGCTCCGGTTTCGGCCGGAGGAGCCGTTTCAGGCCCGGGGTCTCGTCCATGGCGGCGAAGACGTCGAGGGCGTGCTTGAGCCGGGCGAGCGTGCGGTCCGAGTCGGAGGCATCGACCGCCGTTCGGCGCAGGTCGATCCCTTCGAACTTCGTCTCCTCGAGGTGGACGAGCCCGGCCTCCTGGAGGACCGGCATGAGCTCGGCTTTCCGCCCGGAGTGGACGAAGATATGGACCTTGGAAACGGGCGAGACGGACACGGCTAGACCGAGCCTCCTTCGAGGGCGGCAGCCAGGCGTCGCTCCGCCTCTTTCACGGCAGCGGCCATCCGGGAAGCCGCCTGCTCCCGCATCCGGGCTTTTTCCCGTTCCGTCTCCGCCCGGATCCCCTCGGCCTGCTTCGCGGCCTCGGCGACGGCGGAGCGCTTGAGGGCGTCGGCGTCCTTACGGGCCCGTTCCAACAGCTCTTCCCGGGATCTCCGGGCGGATTCCTGGGCGGCCTGGACGAGGAGCGGGCCCTCCTTATCGAGGGCGTCCCGGACGATAGCGGCGGCTTCTTCCTCGGCCTTCCGGATGCTGTCCAGGGCGGACGTCGCTTCGACGGTCGTTTTTATATCTTTCATCTTTTTTCCTGGCGTAAACAGTTGATTATAACCTAAAGATCCCGCGGACGGAAGGATTTCAGGTAAGGAACGCGTCCTGCAGATAGAAAGAGCCCGAGGCCGGCCGCCGTTTCCCGGCTCTTCGCTCGAGTCCGCGCATGAGCGACCGGCGATCGCTCGGGGGGGTCTTGAAGAACAGGACGGCTCCCGCGTCGAAGAGCTTCCGGAGGAAAAGGAGGGGCATCCCCTTCTCTATATAAAGGATGAGCTCCCCGCCTCCCGCCCGGGAGGCCTCGAGGAGGGCGGTCGCGAGGTCCAGGTCCTTGTCCTCGAGGGCTTTGTCGGACAGGTGGATGCGGGCGCCCGAGGCGGCAAGCCCGGCGAGGTCCTCGACGAGGGCTCCGTGATGGTAATAGACCAGGAATCCGCCCCCGGCTTTGGCCGTTTCGGCAAGCTCCGTCAGCGCCGATAGATCGACGGCCCGCTCCCGGTTCGAAACATGAAGAATGACGCCGTCCCGGACCAGGTCGCCGTGCCGGGCCCCGAGAGGCCCGTTCACGAGGAGGGCTACAGCTCCCCCGCCCCGGGCGCAGGCCTTGGCGACGAGGACAAGCTCCGCGGCATCGGGACGGGCTTCGTCGGACGTGAATATCCCGGCGCCGGCTTCGGCGAGCCACTCGAGCTCCGGGGCCCCGAGCTTGCCGGTATCCAGGACGCTGAACCGGGCCTTTCGCGGATTCGCCTCCCGGGCGGCGTCCAGGAGCTCTTCGAAGGTGTTCTGGTCGTCGCGGACGACGAGCTCGCGGCCTCTTTTGATCCTGTCGATGAGCGTGTACACGTCCGTCATGGTCTTATTCCGGAATGAAAACATTAGCATCCGTACTTAGGGCTGTCAACACCATAAAAGCTCAAGCTTTTATGGGGTTACCCTGAACGGGGCCATAGAACCGCTCCTTGAATTGGCGCACCTCCTGCCCTATCATGGGATACAGAGATCATGAAATCCTGCGTCGTCCTGTTCTCCGGGGGTATCGATTCCACGACGGCTCTGTATTGGGCGAAGGAGCGGTACGACCGGGTCTGCCCGCTGACCTTCGATTACGGGCAGAGGCACCGGATCGAGGTCCGGATGGCGAAATGGACGGCCCGGAAGCTCGGCCTGGAGCCCGTCGTGCTCAAGCTCGACCTGGGCCAGGTCGGGGGCTCGGCGCTGACCGACCCGGGCATCGCCGTTCCCAAACACAAGAACCTGGGCAAGCTCAAGGCCGGCACGCCGCCGACCTACGTCCCGTTCCGCAACGGAATCTTATTGGCGGTCGCCGCGGCCTGGGCCGAGGCGCGCGGCATCACCGACCTTGTCTGCGGTTTTAACGTCGTTGATTCTCCGAACTACCCGGACACGCGGCGCGAATTCGTCCGGGCGATGGAAAAGGCCGTCAACGCCGGGACGCGGGCCGCCTTCGGGGCGCCTCGGATGCGCATCCTGGCGCCGTTCGTCGGCCTGCGGAAATCCGAGATCATCCGGAAGGGCCTCGCCCTCGGCGCGGACTACGCCCACTCCGTGTCCTGCTATTCGGGCGGCGAAGCGCCGTGCGGCGCCTGCTCGTCCTGCCTGCTCCGGGCGCGGGCGTGGAAGGAAGCGGGCCGCGAGGACCCGCTCGTCGCGAGACTGCGAAAGGAAGGAAAACAATGGGTTGGACGCTGAAGGTTCGGGACAGGTTCCAGGCCGCGCACTTCCTGCGCGAATACAAGGGCAAGTGCGAGAAGGTCCACGGCCATACGTTCCACGTCGAGGTCGCCATCGAATCGGGGGAGCTCGATACCACCGGGATCTCCATAGACTTCACCGAAATCAAAAAGGCACTGTCCGACATCCTCCCCGACCATACGCACCTCAACGAGGTCTACGCCTTCAATCCGTCGGCCGAGAACCTCGCCCGCCACTTCTACGACGAGCTCAAGAAGCTCTTCCCGGTCACGGCCGTGACCGTTTGGGAATCCGATGATGCTTCCGCGACCTACACTGAGGATCGCTGAGGTCTTCCCGTCCGTCCAGGGCGAGGGCCTCCGCCTGGGCGAGCCCACTCTGTTCGTCCGTCTCGCGGGCTGTAACCTCCGGTGCTCGTTCTGCGACACGAAGTATGCCCGGACGGGCGGCGAAATGCGGACGCGCGATTCCGTCGTGGCCGAGGTCCGGAAGATCCGGCTCGACTTCCCCGCCTCCTGGGTCTGCCTGACCGGCGGCGAGCCCCTGCTCCAGGACATCTCCGGGCTCGTGCGCGATCTGAAGAAGGAAGGCCTCAAGGTCCAGGTCGAGACCAACGGGACGATCGACCGCCTGCTCCCGGTGGACTGGTACACGGTCTCGCCGAAACCGAAGGACTATTTCTATCAGATGCGGTTCCGGAAGTCGGCCAAAGAGGTCAAGCTCGTCGCGAGCCGGGAATTGACCTACGAGGTCGTCCGGCGGCTACGAAAAGAATTCCCGCAGGAAACGCCCGTCATCCTCCAGCCCGAATCCAACCATCCGGCCAGCGCCAAGAGGGCCATGGGCATCCTCGGACAAAGCCTCAAGGACGGGCTGATGAACATCCGCCTGTCCGTCCAGCTCCACAAGATTCTCGGATCTGAAGCAGGGGTAAGACTTCGGCGTCGACCCTTGAAGAATCAGCCATCTCCCGATGCCGGATTTGTCGGCGGCGATGAGATCGGCCTTGGCCTGTAGCGGGTGAGCCCGCCGTTTCGAAGGGGGAACCGACGGGACTGGCTCGAGGCAGAGGTCAAGGCCGAAACCCTTAATAGGTATTTTTTGAAGAGCGCGGCCCCAATCCGTCTTCATGAATTCGCGGATGCGGTGCCTGCCGATGGTCGGATACCACATCAGGTCGTGATAGACGTTCGAGGCGAACGGCGCCCAGACGACCAGGGGCGAGTGCAGGAGGAGCCTCTCGAGCGGCCGGAGGAACCCTTTGCGGATCATCTGGTCGCCCCAGATGACGAAACTGCGGCGCGTCTTGAACCCGAAGTTCAGGGCCGAGACGTCGTCGCCCACGATATCGATCTCGCGGAGGTCGCCGACGCCCAGTCCCCTCTCGTGGGCCATGCGGATGTAAGGGATGTCGAGCGGCTCGAAGCCCATGATCTTCGCCGCGACGGCGTCGATGGCCACCGAATCGCCGCTCGCGAGGATGATGTTCCCGGCGACGGGATGCATGGTCCGGGGCCCGGCGCCGTTGCCGCAGACCGTGCCGTCCATCGACGACGAACAGTCCCGGGTGAAGCTCTTTCTGCATGTAGAGGAGGTCGACCAGGACCTCGTGGATGTACTTGTGGGCGTAGTGGCGGACCTCCTTGAGCAGCCCGCCGAAGGCGTTCTTGACCGCGCCCGTCGTCGACGGAATGGCCGTGCGTCTTGACCGTCGGCAGGTGGAGGATGCTCTTCCCCGACGTACATCTTCGGGATCAGGATGCCCTCGGGGAAGATCTCGTTGAGCTTGAGGAGCGGGCTCTTGAACGGCCGGACCTCCCACTCGACCTCGGGGAGCGGCGTGAACTCCAGGCCGTACCGCTCGAGGACCGGAAGCCAGCGGTTGTTCCGGGCGCCCTTGCGCGGGTTGGTGACGACGGTCTTGTTCTCGACGGGGATGAGCCGCTCGCGGGCGTAGCCGTCCTCGAGCAGGGTCCTGACGACGCCCTCGACCTGCCAGGGCTCGCTCGAACAGGCCGGGAAGTACTTGGTCCAGGACAGGTTGAGCTTGAGGAGGGTCGATCTCGTCCTTGGGAAGGAAGCTCTGGTAATCGGCCAGGCGCATGAGCCGGCCGTAATCGTCGAGGACGCGTCTCCGGGGAGGTCCTCAGGACGGCGACTCGGGCCCGGCTCATTCCGCTCACCTCAGGCCCAGGATCAGGAGCGCCGCGACGATCCAGAGGAAGATGTCGATGAGCAGGGGCTTGTCCTTGAGGATGAGGTGCTCCGGCGAGCCGCCTTCCGTCCTTCTGGTGGATGAGGTAGAGATAGCGGAAGATGCCGTAGAGGACGAAGGGGACCGTCAGGATGAGGTTCTTCGTCCCGAACTTGGCTCACGGTCTCCTCGGAGATGGTGTACAGGCAGTAGGCGACGAGCGTCGAGGCGGTCACGACGGAGATCATCTGGTCGAGGAGGTAGGTCGTTGTACTCCTTGAGGATGGGCCGGTGGTTCGCCGGCGTCGCCCTCGAGGAGGACGAGCTCGTGGCGCCGCTTGCTCATGGCCAGGAAGAGGGCGAGGAGCATCGTGCAGATGAGGAGCCAGGAGGAGATCGTGACGCCGATGACCAGGCCGCCCGCCACGACCCGGATGACGAACCCGGCCGCGACCACGAAGATGTCCAGGATGACGACGTGCTTGAGCCGGAGCGAATACAGGACCTGCAGGACGAGGTAACCGACGGAGATGAAGAAGAAGGGCATGCTGAGGCGCGGCCGCCAGCCCGAGCCCGGCGGCGGCCAGGACGACCATGGCCGCGACGGCCGGCGCCTTCTTGAGCCTCCCCGAGGCCAGGGGCCGCTTCGACTTGATGGGGTGGAGCCGGTCCTCCTCGAGGTCGCGGATGTCGTTGAAGATGTAATGGGCGCTCGAGACGAGGCAGAAGGCGACGAAGGCGGCCACGGTCCGCAGGACGAGCGGCCGGTCGAGGAAGCTTCCGGGAGAAGATGATGGGGGCGAAAATGAAGAAATTCTTGATCCACTGCTGGGGCCGGAGCGATTTGAAGATCTCGAGGAGCATCATCGAACCCTCTATCTCCTCTTATATATGCATTGGCCGGAAAATTCAATCCGGACCGCGCCTCGATCCCGGGCCTTCCGGAAATACCTGTACCCCGACCGGGTCAGATAGACCCCGAGGAAGATGACGAGGCCGCCGCCGACCTGGAGGGCGCGTGACCCTTTCCCCGAAGACGAGGACGGCGAAGAGCGTGGCGAAGACGGGGTTGAGGTTGCTGTAGATCCCGGTCTTCGTGTTGCCGACCTTGCGGACGGAGCTGTAATAGATGGCGTAGCCGACGACGATCGCCAGGACGCCGGAATAGAAGATCGCCCCCCAGGCGGCGGCCGGGACGCGGCCGATGCGGATGGCGGCGATCCCGCCGGCGGCGAAGGGCAGATAGAACAGCGTGCCGAACGTCGTTGTCAGGACGGCCAGCCTGAGCGGCGGGATCCGGGCGAGGAGCGGCCTGGAAAAGACCGTGTAGAGGGCCCAGGACAGGTTGGCAGCCGAGGATGAGCAGGTTGGCCCGGACCGTGGCCGAGCTCAGGGTCATGGGACCGGACTGCCCGGTCAGAAGGAGGTAAAAGCCCGTGAAGGAGACGGCGATGCCCACCCAGGCGGCCCAGTGGATGCGCTCGAACCGGAGGAAGTGGCTGAGGATGGCGATGAAGACCGGCGTCATCGGGGCGATCATCGAGGTCGTCGAGGCCGTCGTCGTCCGGAGCCCCTGGATGAAGAGCAGTTGATAGATCGTCGTCCCCAGGAGGCCCAGTCCGGCGGCCTTCCAGAGGTCGCCCCGGCGGAGGGTGAATCCGTCCCGCAGGAGGAGCCAGACCCCGAGGTAGAGAAGCGAGGCGAGCGTCATCCGGACGCCGTTGAAGCCGTGCGGCGGAAGGACGCGGATGGCGTACTTGACCACGGAAAAATTGACGGCCCAGATCAGGGTCGTCAGGAGCATGGCGGCGTCGGTCGCCCCGAACCGGACGCCGTTCCCGGAGTTCGCCGCGCCGCTTTGCCCCTCCGGCGGGGTCATGTCGGTCGTCTTCATCCGCGGCCGGCCGATCAGCCGCGGGCCCGGCGGGGCTTCTTCCCGGGGCGGGGATAGCGGGCCTCGACGGTCGAACGGAGCCCTCCCCTCGGGATTGAACTCGCCCTTGACCGCGGCCCGGACGGGCCGGCAGGCCGCCGACGACGTCCTCGAGGACGCGGTTGACGACGTTCTCGTAGAAGATGCCGAGGTTCCGGTAGGCCAGGACGTATTCCTTCAGGGACTTGAGCTCCAGGACGCGGGCCTTCGGCTCGTAGACGATCGTCAGCGTCCCGAAATCCGGCAGGCCGGTCTTCGGGCAGACGGACGTGAACTCGGGGATCTCGATCCGGATCTCGTAGCCGGGGAACTGGTTGGCGAAGGTTTCGATCCGCGGCAGTCGGGCCTTCAAGCCGGCCTTCGCCTCTTTTTCGGTATATCCTGGCATGGCAACCTCTTTCGCGTCGCGACGGTTTATGATACCGTAAACGGCGGCGCAAAACAAACCGCCCGCCAAGGACCCGCGGATCATGAAAAAGAACGATTGGAAATACCTCATCGACACCCTGATGTTCGTCAGCATGTTGGGGATCGTCGTCATCGGCCTTCTGCTCGCCTTCGTCATCCCCAGGGGATCGGCGGCCCCGGACGCCGCCAAATTCCTCTTGGGCCTTCACCGGCATTATTGGGGGAACATCCATCTCTATCTCTCGCTCGCCTTCACCGCGTTCGTCACGGTCCATATCCTCCTCAATTGGGAGTGGGTCAAGTGCATGGCCCGGAAGATCTTCAAGAGGTCCTGGGTGCCCGCCCTGGCCCTGACCGCCTTCCTGTCGATCGTCCTTCTTGTCGTCCTCTGGGCGCTCTCTCCCAGGGACGGGGCCGGATACGGAAAGGGCAAGGGAGAGGGCCGGGGAGGGAAATACGGCGCCACGGAGGGGAACCGATGAGCGAATGCCGGAGCGCACGGAACGCCGTGAAGTGCAATTGCAGCTGGGAGCCCTGCAGCCGCAAGGGCGTCTGCTGTGAATGTATCGCCTATCACTGGGCCCACAAAGAGCTCCCCGCCTGCCTGTTCCCCGACGCCGCCGAAAAGACCTATGACCGGTCCGTCCGGGCCTTCATCCAGATCTACAAGGAAAAAGCCTGATGCCCTCCGCCGGTCCCGCGAAACCGGGGTTCGTCTACGGCCCCGTTCCCTCGCGCCGGCTCGGGTTCTCCCTGGGTGTCGACATCCTTCCGTTCAAGACCTGCACCCTGGACTGTGTTTACTGCCAGCTCGGCCCGTCGTCGCGCACGACCGCGCGGAGGAGGGCTTTCTTCGATCCGAAGGCGGTCCTGCGACAGGTCCGGAAGGCCGTCGCCTCGGGGGCGCGCATCGACCATATCACCTTCTCCGGCTCCGGGGAGCCGACGCTCAACAGCTCGCTCGGGGAGATCATCCGGGGCATCAAGAAGATGACGCCCATCCCCGTCGTCGTGCTCACCAACGGGACCCTCCTCCACAGGAGGGACGTCCGCCGGGACCTCCGGGACGCCGACGTCGTCGTCCCGAACCTCGACGCCGCGACGCCCCGGCTCTTCGGCCGGGTCAATCGGCCCGACAAGGCCCTCCGGCTCGACCGGATGCTCGAAGGACTGGCGGCGTTCCGGAGAGAGTTCAAGGGGGAGATCTGGCTCGAGGTCATGCTCGTCGCGGGCGTCAACGATTCGCCGGCCCACCTCCGGAAGCTCAGGAAGATCATCGACACGGTCGGGGCCGATAAGGTCCAGCTCAACACCGTCGTCCGCCCCCCGGCCGAAAGAACGGCCCGTCCCTTGAGCGAGGCCCGGATGAAGGCGATAGCCAAGGCCCTCGGCCCGACAAGCGAGGTCGCCGTCACGTTCCCCGAAAGGTCCGGGAAGCCGGCCGGCGGGAAGCTGGAAAAAGCGATCCTGGCCATGGTCCGCCGTCGGCCCGTCACCGCGTCGGATATCTCCGCCTCCCTCGGCCGCGGTCCCGCCCGGGTCGCCGAGGTCCTGGTCTCGCTCGCCTCGGCCGGCAAGGTCAAACGCGTCCGCTATGGAAGCAGGACCTATTTCGAACCCCGGTAAAATGCCCCCGCCCCGCCCCGGTCCCGTTCGCTTGCGGCCCGGAAGTGTGTTAGACTAAGGCCTAACGGAGAGCGTGTCTTCATTCTGACCTCGACGCGACCTGCGGCTTCCAAAGGGGGGTCGTGCGGTCAAAACCCAACAATGCTTTTGTCTCAAGGAGCCCGGCATGTTTCCAAACACCCATTTCCCCGGCGCGAAGAAATACTGGCACATGGGGAAGCTCTACGACTGGTCGGAGGCGGGCTTCCACCCGATGAACCACGCCCTCCACTACGGCACGTCGACATTCGAAGGCATCCGGGCCTATAAGACGCCCCGGGGGACTGCCATCTTCCGCCTTCCGGAGCATGTCGACCGGTTCCTCCATTCCGCGTCGGTCCTCAGGATGAATCCTCCTTATACGAGGGACGAGATCATCGAGACGGCCCGGCTCGTCGTCCGGGAGAACGGGCTCGACAGCGCCTACATCCGTCCGTTGATGTTCTACGCCTACGGCAATCTGGGCCTGGTCCCCAAGGCCTGCCCCGTCGAGCTCCTCGTCGGAGCCTGGGAGTGGGGCGCGTATCTCGGCGAAAAGGCCGAAAAGGGCGTCTCCACCTACATCCTCGCCAAGCGGCGCGTCCATCACAGCCAGCTGGACATGAGGGCCAAGCTCGGCGGGATCTACGTCCAGTCGACGATCTACGGGCTGGAGGCGAGGGCCGAGGGCTACGACGAGGCCCTGTTCCTCAACCTCGAGGGCAACGTGGCCGAGGGCCCCGGGGAGAACATCCTGATCGTCAAGGACGGGGTCCTCCGGACCAACGACCGGACGGAATCGATCCTCGAAGGGATCACCCGAACGAGCATCCTCGAGATCGCCCGCGACCTCGGGACCGCGACGGCCGTCGGGCCCATCACGAAGGCGGACCTCTTCGCGGCCGACGAGGCCTTTTTCTCCGGCACGGCCGTGGAGATCACGCCGATCATCCTCGTCGCCGACGGCTCGGACCCCAAGGTTCCGAAGACCGAGCACGTCATCGGCCCCGGAAAGCCCGGCCCGGTCACGGTCCGGCTCAGGGAAGCCTTCGGGACGATCGTCCGGGGCGGGAATCCGAAATACGAGAAGTGGCTGACGTACGTTCGATGACGGAAGAGAGGGACGGGGCGCTCGCTTTCCGGCCCATCGGCGTCGTCCATTCGCCGTTCCGAGAGCCCGAGGATATCCCCCGGGAATGGAACTGCCGGAAGGGCGCGTTCGACGCCGTCGCCGGCGAGCTCGAGATCTTCCCGGAACACGCGGAAGGCCTGGACGGGCTCGAGCCCGGAGCGACCCTCGTCGTCCTGTTCGCGTTCCATAAGGCGGGGTTTTCCCACCTCAAGGTGACGCCGCCGGGAGAGACCAAGACCCGGGGCGTCTTCGCCTCGCGCTCTCCCCATAGGCCCAACCCCATCGGCATGACCGTGGTCAGGCTCGCGGCCAGGAAAGGCAACGTCCTGAAGGTCACGGGGCTGGATATGATCGAAGGCACGCCGATCCTCGACATCAAGCCGGCCTAGTCGAGGGCGGCCCGAGGCCCCCCCGGTCCTGGCTCTTTGACCCTAAAGATGATATATTTTCGGCGCATTTCGTGCCTTTCGAGGAGGGACCGATGAGCCGTTCGGGACGCGCGCTGGCCGCGACGGGCCTTCTGGCCCTGGCGACCGGGTTCCTCCCCGCCGGCGGTCAGGACATGCTGGGCAACCTGGCCGGAAAGCAGGATTTCCGGAGCCGGAGGATCTCCTCATACGACCGTACGGGCGGCAACGCCGACTCCCTCCGGATCGAGCCCGGGAAGACCGTCGTCATCGCCGAGATCAAGGGGCCGGCGGCGATCCACCACATCTGGATGACCGTCGCCGCCGAAGCGTTCTACGGCAGGAAGATCGTCCTCCGGGCCTTCTGGGACGGCGAGGAATCCCCCTCGGTCGAGGCTCCTCTCGGAGACTTTTTCGGCATGGGGCACGGCCTCGACCGCGACCTGAGCTCCCTGCCCGTGGCCTGCTCGTCGGAAGGCCGGGCGCGCAACGCCTATTGGTCCATGCCCTTCCGGTGGTCCTGCCGCCTGACCGTCACCAACGAGGGCGCGCGGCCGGTCGATGCCTTCTTTTTCGCCGTCGATTACCGCGAGCTCGCGAGCCTCGATCCCGCGGCGCCCTATTTCCACGCTCAATACCGGCAGGAGACGCCGTGCCTGCCCGGCAGGGACTATGTCCTGCTGGCGGCCGTCGGCCGGGGACACTACGTCGGCTGTAACCTCAGCGTCCTCCAGAGGTCGCCCGGCTGGTGGGGGGAGGGCGACGATAAGATCACGGTCGACGGAGACAAGGAACCGACGCTCCACGGCACGGGCACGGAGGATTACTTCTCCGACGCCTGGGGCCTGCGGCAGGGCGGGAACCTGTTCTACGGTTGTCCCCTCGAGGAAGAGGATTTCCAGGTCGGGTCCAAGGCGACGGCCTACAGGTTCCATATCCCGGACCCGATCCCCTTTTCCAAGTCCATCCGCGTGGCGTTCGAGCACGGCCACGCCAACGACCGGGAAGATTACTATTCGTCGGTGGCTTATTGGTACCAGGCGGAGCCGCACGACCCGTTCCCGGAATTGCCGGCCGCCGATAAAAGGCTCCCCTTCGCCCTGGAGACCATGGAGAATTTCGTCCTCCCCCGATGGGAGGCCGTCGCGGCCGAGGGCCGTTCCGTTTACGAGGATACGAAGGCCGGCCTCCGTATCGGGGCGCCGCGGCTCGCCGCGTCGCTCACATCCTATTACGACCAGCAAGGGACGCGATTCCCGGTCGTCGCGACGGAGGGCGCGGTCGAGGGAACGCGCGCGGAGCTCGAACTCGCCGTCCGGGCCACGGAGCTCTACGACATCGATCTCTACCTCGTCCGGGGGCCCGCGAACGGGAACGTCCGGGTCCTTCTGGCGACGAAGCCGGAGGATCCGAAGCCGGTCCTCAAGGAAGCCGGGTCATTCTCGGGCTATGCCGAGCTGAAGCAGATGGGCGTCGTCAGCTTGAAGGACGTCCTCCTCCGGGAAGGAATGAACCGCATCGTCCTCGAGATCTCCGGCCGCGACCCGAAGTCCGCCGGGATGGACCTCAGCTTCATGGGCGTCGCCCCGGCGGCCTCCGCCCGTCACTTCGTGGCCGACTGGGACGTTGTCGGCCCGTTCGACGCCCCCGACATGGACTCGCTCGCCGTCTCCTATCCCCCGGAGAAGCAGGCCGCGCTCTCGGAGAAGTATACGGGCAAGGGCGGCAGTGAGGTCTCCTGGACGACCGTCCACGCCGAGGCCTCGGGCTACGTCAGGCTGGACCGGCTCCTCCAGCCGGCCGAGAAAGCCGTCGCCTACGCCCTGGCCTATGTCCGGTCCCCGTCCGACCGGACGACCCGTCTGCTCATCGGCAGCGACGACGGCGTTCGGGTCTGGGTCGACGGCGGACTCGTCCACTCCAATCCCGTCTTCAGGGGCGCGGCTCCCGACCAGGACGACGTGACCGTCGGCCTTAAAAAGGGCTGGAACAAGGTCCTCGTCAAGGTCCTCCAGGGCGGCGGCGGCTGGGGGTTCTTCCTCAGATTCGCCGACCCGATGAACGAGCTCGAGTTCGGCCTGGGGCCCGCGGACGGGAAGGAATGAGGGGCCGCGGTTGAGGAAGCTCGGGGCCCGGACTCTTTTCAGGGGGCTCGACTCCCCGTATCGGATTCAGCAGTTCCTCGACCGGCTCGACTACGACATCCGCCCGGGAACGCGTTCCCCTCTTTGGACGGCCCGGGAGGAGAAGGCCAACTGCTTCGAGGGGGCCCTGTTCGCCGCGGCGGCAATACGCGCCCTGGGCCATCGGCCGCTCATCGTGGACCTCGTCAGCCGGAACGACGACGATCACGTCATCGCCGTTTTCAGGAGGCGCGGACACTGGGGAGCGGTGGCCAAATCCAATTTCGCCGTGCTCCGGTACCGCGAGCCGGTCTACCGGACGGTCCGGGAGCTCGTCATGTCCTACTTCGACATCTGTTTCAACGCCAAGCGCCAAAAGTCGCTCCGGTCCTATTCCCGGCCATTCAGCCTCGCCCGGTTCGACCGCCGGGAATGGGTCACGACGGAAGAGGACATCGGCTATATCGGCGACGCTCTCAACGCCGCCCGCCACATCCCGCTCATCACGCCGCGGATGATCCGCGAGCTCGATGAAGCGGATCCCTGGCTCTGCCGGTCCGTATTCCTCGGGACCAAGCCCTCCGGCCTCTACCGGGCGAAATAGGGTTTCCGGCCCGGCTCAGCGGCCGGACAAGGATTCGGCCGAGGAGCGGATGATGTCCCAGGCCTCGCGCACGTGCCGCTCGGCCGTCGTCCGCTGGCCCACGACCAGCCGGATCGTATATCTTCCGCCAAGCGTCGTGTGGGTCAGGAAGACCCGGCCGGAGGCGTTGATCCGCTCGAGGAGCCGCCGGTTCAGGGCGTCGAGCTCGGCCTCGGGACGACCGTCGTTGAAACGGAAGCAAACCAGGCCGAAGTGCACGGGCGCCAGGAGCTCGAACCGGGGATGGCCTTCGACCCAGCCTTTGAACAGGCCTGCCAGGCGGATATGCTCCCGGACCATGGCCCGGATGCCCTCGACCCCGTAGGAACGGAGGACGAACCAGAGCTTGAGGGCGCGGAACCGGCGGCCGAGCTGTATCCCCCAGTCGCGGTAGTTGTTCACCCGCGCGTCGACGCCCGTCTTCAGATACTCCGGATGGATCTCGAAGGTCCGGACCAGCGCGCCGGCGTCCCTGACGAAGTAGGCCGAGCAATCGAAATTGGTCAGCATCCACTTATGGGGGTTGAAGACGAAGGAGTCCGCGAGCTCGACCCCGTCGAGGACGTGGCGTTTCTCGGGGAGCAGGGCCGCGGTCCCGGCGTAGGCGGCGTCGACGTGGAACCACATTCTATGCGCCCGCGCGACCTTGCCGATAGGGACAAGCGGGTCGATCGCCCCCGAAGAGGTGGTCCCCACGGTCGCCACGACGCAGGCCGGGACAAGGCCGGCCCTTTCGTCGGCGGCGACCCCCCGCTCCAGGGCCTCCGGGTCCATGCCGAATTGCGCGTCGACGGGGACGATACGAAGGTTCTCCCGGCCATAACCGGCGATCTTGACGCCCTTCTCGACGCTCGAATGCGTCTCGGTCGAGGCGTAGACCATGAGGGGCTTTTTCAGGCCCTTCGCGTTGCTTTCGTAATCGGTGGCCTGCTCCCGGGCGGTCAGGAGGGCCGCCAGGGTGGATGTCGAGGCCGTGTCCTGGATGACCCCGGCCCAGCCCTCGGGCAGGCCGAGCATTCCGCGGAGCCAGCCGAGGACGACCTCCTCGAGCTCGGCGGCCGCCGGGGACGTGTTCCAGACTCATGCATTGGGCCCCGAGGCCGGCGGTGAGCAGCTCGGCCAGGACGGACGCCGGGCTGTTGTTGGCCGGGAAATACGCGAACCATCCGGGGTGTTGCCAGTGCGTGATGCCCGGCATGATGATCTCCTGGAAGTCCCTGAAGATGGTTTCCATCGGTTCCGCGGCCTCCGGAGGGGCCAAAGGGAGCTTTTTCCGGATGTCCCCGGGCGATATCCGGGCCGTAACGGGGTATTTTTCGGCGTTTTCCATGTATTCCGCCGCCCAATCCACGAATTCGTGTCCGTATTTAAGGAATTCCTGCTTATTCATGTCCCTCTCCAGGGGGACAATATACAATTATTCCGCCGAAATCACAAAAAGCCGGCCTTTCGCCCGTCGTTCGCGTCGGGGACGCGTTCCGGAAGCCGCATTAGCCCTCCCAGCGGCGTCGGTCCCCTCTCAAAAAGACGATGTTTTGGATATTGAAGAAAAACTATTGCTTGTATCCCGGGACCTGTGATATAATAGTTATTGACATCAGGAAGGCCGAAAAAATTGGCCTTCGCCCCCTCTCCACCCCCCGACGAATAAATTCACTTTTCTGAAACACCGCGACGCAACTCTTCGGCTGTTCCCATCGTATTAATTAATGTGATTGGACACCTCCTTTTCCTCTACTAGATCCCTTCCCTTCAAGGGGCTGCCCCGTCCTGCCGATGGACGGGGCAGCCCGTCGGCTCCGATATCGCCCGGAGCCCGCGTCTTCGCTTGACAGGCCGGGCCCCGATGTTCTATATATCTTCTCAAGTCCCTTCATTGGGGCTTTCGTTCTTTGATCGACCGTTCGAGGGTCTGAAGTAAGGGAAGTCCGTGTGAGACGGACACAGCCCCCGCTACTGTGACCGGGGACGATTCCCGGACGACGCCACGGGCCGGAAAGCCGGTCCGGAAGGCCCGGGATGAGAGAGATCCGGAAGTCAGGAGACCTTTTTCAGACTCCGTGAGCGCCCGTCTTCGGGAGGAAGACAGGGTCATTTTTTTTTGCATTCCCGGGCGAAGAGCCCGGTCTCATGCGGGGGCCGACTCGAAAAGGAGTCGTCATGTTCGGTGATGCCCTCGCCCTCTTCTTGACCGCGTCCCTCGCGGTCGCCGCCCCCCTATTCGACAAGGAAGACCAGGTCCCTCCGCCGGACCTCCGCCACGATGTCGTCATCACGGCGACGCGGGTCGAGACCCCGAGCAAGGAGATCGCCAGCTCGCTCTCCGTCATCACCCGGGAGGATCTGGCCCGCTCCAAGAGGTCGATGGTCCTCGACGTCCTCGGGGACATCCCGGGGGTGTCCATCGTCCGGAGCGGAGGGCCCGGCGCCGCGGCCGCCGTCATGCTCCGCGGGGCGAACACGGAGCACACGCTCGTCCTCCTCGACGGCGTCGAGATCAACGACCCGATGAACCCCTCCCGCTCGGCGGACCTGGCCCACGTCCCGCTCGACCAGGTCGAGCGCATCGAGGTCCTGCGCGGGCCCCAGAGCACGCTCTACGGCTCGGACGCCCTGGGCGGCGTCGTCAACATCATCACCGCGAACGGGAGCGGGCCGGCCGAAGGTCGTCCTGTACGGGACGGGCGGCGCCCTCTCGACGGCGGAGGGTCGGCTGGGGATCTCCGGCTCGCGAGGTCCGGTGGCTTACGCTCTCGGGGTCTCCGCCCTCCGTACGGCCGGGGTCTCGGCGGCCGACGCGTCCTTCCCGGGGAACGGGGAAAAGGACGGTTATCGGAACCTCGCCCTGTCCGGCCGGGCGGGCGTCAAGCTCCGGCGCGGCCTGGACCTGGACCTCTCGTTCAGGACGGTCCGGGCGCGATCGGAGATCGATAATTTCGGCGGAGCCTACGGGGACGATCCGAACAACGTGCAAAGATATGAAACATCGTTCGCTAGGGCCGGCGTCCGGGGGCTTTTCCTGGGAGGCCGATGGGAATCCCGCTTCGGTGCGGCGGTCATCGGATCGGACCGGCGCAACGATAATCCCGTCGACGGGACGCACCCCTTCGATTCGGAGAAAGGCGACTTCCGGAGCGGCCTCTTCAAGCTGGACTGGCAGAACAACCTCTTCCTGGGGCCGTTCCATACGGCGACCTTCGGCGCCGAATACGAAAACGAGCGGGGAAGCTCCGATTACGCATCGGAGAGCCTTTATGGGCCTTACCTGAGCGCGTTCCCGCGGGCCGAGGCTTCGACCTTCGGGGCCTACGCCCAGGACCAGCTCCGGCTCGGAAGAGGGTTCTTCGCCACCGCCGGGATCCGGATCGACTCGCACAGCCTTTCGGGGACGGCCGTCACCTTCAGGCTGGCCCCGGCCTGGGTCGTCGGCCGGACGGGATTGAAGGTCAAGGGCACGTTCGGGACGGGCTTCAAGGCCCCGTCGCTCTACCAGCTGTACGCCCCGCCCACCGCCTGGGGGCCGATCGGGAACAGGGACCTCGAGCCCGAGGAAAGCGCGGGATGGGACGCCGGCATCGAGCAGGATCTCGCCGGGGGCCGTCTGAGATTCGGGGCGACATGGTTCCGTAACAGCTTCCGGAATCTCATCACCTTCGACACCGCCCGCGGTTACGTCAACGTCGGCCGGGCCCGGACGGAGGGGGTCGAGCTGGCCGCCGACTTCCTGCCCTCCGACGGATTCACCTGCCGCGCGGCTTACACCCGGATGTCGTCGAAGGACCTGGGCACCGGCCTCACCCTCCCCCGCCGCCCCAAGGACAAGCTTTCCGCCGGACTCGACATCGCCGTCGCCAAGACGCTCGATCTGGACCTTCGCCTGGAGGTCGTCGGCCGCCGCATCGACACGGATTTCACGAGCTGGCCGTCGGCGCTCGTCTCGCTTCCCGCGTACGCCCTCCTCGACGCCACGATCTCGTGGCGGACGGGCCGGGGCCTCGAGCTCTTCCTCCGGCTCGACAACATCTTCGACCGGCGCACCGAGATGGTTTACGGCTACGGCTTCCCCGGCTTCGGGGCGCATGTCGGTTTTCGGCTTATTCCGGGGGGCCGCATCTTTAGGGGAGCTTCGCCAAGAGCGGGAGGCTGTAGTCCGACGCACCCCGCCGCTCTTCATTTTTGACCCCGAATGAGGGACAATGGAGAATTGCCCATGCATAGGAGAAGCCCATGACCGTTCAGACGCTCGACAAGATCTTCAAGCCGCAGCGGATCGCCCTCGTCGGCGTCACCCCCAACCCCAAGAGCGTCGGCGGCAAGATCCTCATCAATCTCGTCGGCGGCGGCTTCCGCGGGGTCGTCTATCCCGTCAGCCCCGTGAGCGAGGCCGTCATGGGGATCCCCTGCATCCCCCATGTCAAGGACATCCCGAAGACGCCCGACCTGGCCATCATCTGCGCGGCGGCCGGCCAGGTGCCCGGACTCGTCCGGGAGTGCGGGGACGCCGGCATCCTCGGCGTCATCATCGCCTCGGCCGGCTTCAGGGAAGCGGGGGCCGAGGGCAAGGCCCTCGAGGACGAGATCCGGGAGGCCCTCCGCCGCTATGAGGGCATGCGGATCGTCGGGCCCAACTGCCTGGGCGTCATCTCGCCGAGCCACAAGCTCAACGCCAGCTTCGCCCCGGCCATGCCCCGAAAAGGGAACATCGCTTTCATCTCCCAGTCGGGCGCCTTGGGCGCCTCGGTCCTCGACTGGGCCATCGAGGAGAAGATCGGCTTCTCCCACTTCGTCTCGATCGGCAACACCCTGGACGTCGACTTCGGCGATCTCATCGACTATTTCGGCGAGGACGAGGAGACCAAGTCCATCATCCTCTACATCGAATCCATAGACCGGGCCCGGAGGTTCATGACCGCCGCCCGGGCCTTCGCCCGGACGAAGCCCATCGTCGCCTACAAGGCCGGCCGCTTCCCCGAGTCCGCCGCGGTCGCCGCTTCCCACACGGGCGCCCTGGCCGGCGAGGACGCCGTTTACGACGCGGCCTTCCGGCGGGCCGGCGTGGCCCGCGTCTTCGACATCGGCGAAATTTTCGACGTCGCCGAGCTCGTCGGCCGGCACAAGGTCCCGAAGGGAGCCCGCCTCGCCGTCGTCACCAACGCCGGCGGCCCCGGCGTCATGGCGTCCGACGCCCTCATCGCGGCCGGCGGCGTGCTGGCCCGGCTGTCCGACGAGACCATGGCCAAGCTGAACGACAGCCTTCCGCCCATGTGGTCCCGGCGCAACCCGGTCGACGTCCTCGGCGACGCCAAATCCAAGCTCGTCGCCAAAGCGGTCGGAACGGTCCTCCAGGACCCCGGCGCGGACGCTATTCTCGTCATCATCACGCCCCAGGCCATGACCAATCCGACGGCCATCGCCAAGGAGGTCGGCCTGCTCGCCGCCGAGGCCAGGAAACCCGTTCTGGCGGCCTGGCTCGGAGGGGCCGCGATGCGCGAGGGCGTCCAGGTCCTGACCGACGCCGGCATCCCGACCTACACGACCCCGGAGCAGGCCGTCCGGGCGTTCATGACCCTGGTCTCCTACGCCCGGAACCTGGAGCTCCTATACGAGACTCCGAGGGACATTCCGGTCGAGTTCCCCTCGGACCGGAACGGCGTCCGGACTCGGTTCGCCTCCCTCCTCGGCCGCGGGGCCGGGACGCTCGCCGAGGACGAGTCCAAGGCGCTCCTCGAAGCCTACGGGATCCCGACGACCCTTCCCCGGCGGGCGGCGACGGCCGAAGAAGCCGCCCGTCTGGCCGGAGCGCTCGGCTTCCCCGTCGTCCTCAAGGTCCTCTCCCCCGACATCACCCATAAGTCCGACGTCGGCGGCGTCGCCCTCGATCTCGAGGACGGGGACGCGGTCCGCCGGGCTTTCGAGCGGATGATGCGCACCGTGGCCGAAAAGAGGCCCGAAGCGCGGCTCGAGGGGGCGACGGTCCAGAAGATGGTCCGGACGGCCGACGGCGTCGAGATCATCCTCGGCGTCAAGAAGGACCCGACCTTCGGCACGGTCATCATGGCCGGCGCGGGAGGGACGACGGCCGAGCTCTTCGGCGACAGGGCCCTCGGGTTCCCGCCGCTCAACGAGCGGCTGGCCCGCCTCATGCTGGAATCGCTCAAGATCTGGCCCCTCCTCCGGGGGTACCGCGGCCGGCCGGCGGCCGACGTCGACGGGCTCATCGGGGCCCTCATCCGCCTGTCTTACCTCGCGGCCGACCTCCCCGAGGTCGGCGAGCTCGACGTCAATCCCCTGCTCGTCGGGCCCGGCGGCGTCCTGGCGCTCGACGCCCGGGTCGTCGTCGAGGCCGCGCCGCCCGCAGGTACAAAGCCCTATGCCCATCTGGCCCTGCGCCCCTATCCCGAGGAGTTCGTCCGGAAGGTCGGGTTCAAGGACGGCCCCGAGGTCACGCTCAGGCCCATCCGGCCCGAGGACGAACCGCTCTGGATGGACCTTCTGGCGTCCTGCTCGAAAGAGACCATCTACTCCCGTTTCCAGCATTTCTTCTTCTGGCGGTCGCACGAGATCGCGGCCCGTTTCTGCTATATCGACTACGACCGGGAGATGGCCATCGTCGCCGAGGCGGGCCAGGGCGCCGACCGGAAGATCCTGGGCGTCGGGCGGCTCATCGCCGACGCCGACCGACGGACGGCGGAATACGCCATCCTCGTCACCGACGCCTGGCAGGACCGGGGCCTCGGCGGCATCCTGACGGACCATTGCCTCGAGATCGCCCGGGACTGGGGCGTCCGGAAGATCGCGGCCGTCACCACGACCGACAATCCCCGGATGATCGCCGTCTTCCGCAAGCGCGGCTTCGACATCCGGACCGACGAGGCCGGCGTGGTCGAGGTCTCCAAAGAGCTGGGGATCGATCCGCTCTCGCCATGACGCGGGCTTTTTGATATATATTGGAGGCATGGGCAGAAGGACAGCGGCATTTCTCGTCATCGTCGCGGCGGCGGGCGCGGGTCTCGCGGGGGCCGAAGAGGCCAAGCCCGCGTTCGGCATCGCGCTCACCGGGTTCATCAAGACCGACGTCATCCTCGATTCGCGTCAGACGACCAGCCTGCGCGAGGGTCACTTCCTCCTCTTCCCCAAGCCCGAATGGCTGGACCCGGCGGGCGCGGACATCAACGCCGGCCCGGTCTTCAACATCCTCTCGATCCAGACCCGGCTCGTCGGAAAAGTGACCGGCCCGGACGCCCTGGGCGCGAAGACGTCGGGTCTCATCGAGGGGGAGTTCTTCGGCACGGCCGACGGGGACACGAACGGCTTCCGGCTCCGCCACGCGTTCGTCAAGCTCGAGTGGAAGAGGACGGAGCTCCTGGTCGGCCAGTTCTGGCACGCCATGTTCATCACCGATTGCTTCCCCGACGTGGTTCGTTCAACACCGGGGCGCCGTTCCAGCCGTTCGCCCGGGCGCCGCAGGTCCGCCTCACGCGGACGTTCGGCGGCCTGAGCGTCATCGCCACGGCCCTCGCCCAGCGGGATTTCGCCTCCAACGGCCCGGAGGGGACGAGCTCCGTCTATCTCCGGAACGCGGCGGATGCCCGAGTTCAACCTGAAAGCCCAGTCGCATCGAAAGACGACCGGACCGGCACCGAGACCCTTTTCGGGGTCGGGGCGGACTACATGCGGATCGTCCCGCGACGGATGACCGAGGCCGGGTACAGACCGGGGATCCGTCGGCAGCACGGCGGTCATGGCCTACGGCAAGCTGCAGGACGCGAGACTGGACGTTCAAGGCCGAGGGCGTTTACGGCCAGAACCTCCACCATCTGACCATGCTCGGCGGCTACGGCGTCGAGCGGGTCGCCGATCCCGTCCTCCGGACCCGGGACTACATCCCGTTCGAGACGCTTTCGCTCTGGGCCGAAGCCCACACCAACGGCACTCGTTGGCAGGGCGGAGTGTTCGGAGCCTACGCGAGGAACTTGGGCGCGCGCCGCGACGTTCGCGGGCCCCAGCTACGGCCGGGGCACCGACATCCGCGACCTTTTCCGGATCTCGCCGCGCCTCGTCTTCAATTCCGGGAAGCTCAGGCTGGCGGCCGAGGCCGAGCTGACGTCGGCGGCCTACGGCACTCCGGACGCGCAAGGGAAGGTGCGGGGCGCGACGCGGGCCGCGAACGTCCGCCTGCTCCTGGCGACGTACTACTTCTTCTGAGGTTGCGTGAGCCCCTCGGCTCGCTTATAATTTTCCCGGCCGGCGACCCGGCAAGGAGGAAGACATGACAAGGAAGAGGCTTCTTGCGATCTCGCTGCTGGCGGGATTCGTGCTCTGGGCCGCCCCGGGCATTCGGCCTTCCGCGCTCCAGGCCGCCGAATTGGAATCGATCTCGTTCGCGAAGGAAGGGCCCGCGGTCGCCGTCGCCGTGCGCATCCAGGGCGAGTTCGGCAACGAAGCATTTACGCTCAGGGAGCCGGATCGGCTCGTCATCGACATTTCCCCCATCGACGGGATATCGGCCGCGGAGGTCATCGAGATCAACGCGGGCGGCGTCCTGCGCGTCAGGACGGGCCGGTTCCAGGCCTCGGTCGCCCGCCTGGTCTTCGACCTGGAGGACCCTAACGTCAGGTACCGGATCGACAGGACCGCCGATGGGATGAAGATCACGCTCTGGAAGGAAGGCAAACCCGCCCTGCGGACCGACGAGCTGGCGCCGGGCGCCCAAGCCCCGCAGGTCCAGCCCAAGACAGCGCCGGAAGCGCCGGCGCAAGCTCCGCCCGCTCCCGTCGCCGCCCCTGCCGAGAAGCCCGCGAAAAAGCCCGCCGTGCGGCCGGCTCCGGCCGTCGCGGCTGAAGAGGCGCCCGAGCGAGGATTCTTCGCCCTCCTCGGCGGCGGCATCGGAGCGTTCCTGAGCTCCGAATCGACGTTCTCCCGGAGCTTCTCCATCGACGCCAGGCAGGGGACGGCGGAATCGACCTATAAGCCCAAGCTGAATACCCCGGCCGTTCTGAGCTTCGGGAGGTACGTCCGTCTCCAGGAGATGAACATCAAGCTGGGGCTCGACTTCGAATACTGGAACTTCAAGAGCGACGGGACCCACGTGTTCACGGTCCCCCATCCCTTCCTGGCCGACACCGACAGGACCCTCGAAGCGGCGAACTCGTTCCGGAGCTATTTCACCGCCATCTCCGCCTACGCTCTTGTCCGGGTCTTCACGAACGGGGACTTGACGGTCCTGGCAGGGCCCGAGATCGGCGTCGTCTTCGGAAAGTACAAGTTCCTCGATACGATCGACATCGCCGACGCGCCGCCCTATACCGAGGCCGAGCTCAGCATCCGGAACCTCACCTATGCCGATCTGTCGGCCACGAGTCCGCTGGCGGGGTTGAGGGTCGGTTTCGACTACAAGCTGTCGTCGAAGCTTTCGCTCGTCCTGGACATCAAGGCGACTTACGTCAGCCCGGAGATCGGCGAGCTCGCGAACAAGCTCGGCCTCTCACAGGCCGGCGCCGTCATCGGCCTCCAGTACAACTTTTAAGCGGTCGCCGTCCGCCCGTCGTAAGGAATCTTCATAGAGAACCCCGTTGTGAAGGGGGGTGGCAAATCCCCCCACCCCCCTTTAGGAAAGGGGGGGAAGAGACCCTTTCGCCGGCTTAGGTGGGGTCGGGGGTCGAGGGGTGCTCCTTGGTTCTCTGGCGAGGAGGGTTGCCCCGTAAACCCCCGTTGGGAAGGGGACCCGGCGCTCCTCTGCCGACGACGCGGACCTAATCCGGATCCCCCTCCGTATCAAGGAGGGGGAAGGGGGAGACAAGAAATACGGGCAGATTCTTGGTCGCGTCGGCGTATACCGAATATTGCCGGGGGAACCCGTCCATGGGTTCCCTCTTCCGGGGGTTGAGGGGCAACCCTCCTCGCCCCCCTTCAGCCGATGGGCAGGACCGTCCGGCCGCTGCCCTTCGTTGATGACCTCGGCCATGGCCAAGTAGATGGCGGAGAGCCCGCAGACGATCCCCTCGAACCCGGCGATCCTCCCGACGAGCGCCGAGCCCGTCCAGTCGCGGGCCGCCAGCAGCCAGAAGAGGACCGTCAGGCTCAGGAAAACGAACTGGAGGACCTTGTTCTTGCCGAAGGTCCCGATCCACATGAAGAACGTGAACAGCCCCCAGAGGAAGAGGTACCAGGCGAGGTAGGGCGCGGGCGTCGGACCGCCGTTCGGAGCGTTCGTCCCGGGGATGACCCAGATGGCGACGAGCGTGAGCCAGAACAGGCCGTAGGACGTGAAGGCCGTCGTCCCGAACGTGTTCCCCTTCTTGAATTCCATGATGCCGGCGATGATCTGGGCCAGCCCGCCATAGAAGATGCCCATGGCCAGGACCATGGCGCTGACGGGGAAGAACCCGGCGTTGTGGATGTTGAGAAGCACCGTGGTCATCCCGAAGCCCATCAGGCCGAGGGGAGCGGGGTTGGCGAGTTTCGTTCCTTCGGTCGTCATGCGATCTCCTTGTTCACATCCCGAACTTCTCGATGATCTCCTGCTTGGTCTTGCCCAGGATGTCGAACTTCTTGCCGACCTTGATGAAGGCGTCGAGGGCCTTGTCGAGGTGGTGGATCTCGTGGCCGGCCGAGATCTGGGTCCGGATGCGGGCCTGGCCCTGGGGCACGACCGGGAAGAAGAAGCCGATGGCGTAGATGCCCTCGTCGTAGAGGGCCCGCGAGAAGTCCTGGGACAGCTTGGCGTTGAAGAGCATGACCGGGACGATCGGCGTGTCGCCTTCCTTGAGGACGAACCCGGCCTCGGTCAGGCCCTTGCGCCAGTAGGCGGCGTTCGTCTCGAGCTTGTCCCGCCGCTCGGTGCTCTTGGAGAGGATCTCCATGACCTTGAGGACGCCGGCGACGACGACCGGGGCGATGGTGTTCGAGAAGAGGTACGGCCGGGCCTTCTGGCGGCACATCTCGACGAGCTCGCGCCGGCCGGAGACGCAGCCGCCGGACGCCCCGCCGAGGGCCTTGCCGAAGGTCGTCGTGATGATGTCGATCTTGCCCACGACGCCGCACTTCTCGTGCGTGCCGCGGCCGGTCTTGCCGATGAAGCCCGAGGCGTGGGAGTCGTCGACGAGGAGCATGGCGTCGTACTTCTCGCAGAGGGCGACCATCTCGTCGAGCTTGGCCGTGTCGCCGTCCATCGAGAAGACGCCGTCGGTGATGACGAGCTTGAGGCGCTTGTCGGCGTGGAGCTGGAGCTTCTCCTCGAGGTGCTCCATGTCGGAGTGCTTGAACGTGTCGTGCATGGCGCTGCAGAGGCGGATGCCGTCGACGAGCGAGGCGTGGACGAGCCGGTCGGAGATCATGACGTCGTCCTTGGTCAGGATGGCCTCGAAGACGCCGGCGTTGGCGTCCATGCAGGAGGGGAAGAGGAGCGTGTCCTCGGTCCCCAGGAACTCGGTCAGCCTGCTGCTCGAGCTCGCGGTGGATGTCCTGGGTGCCGCAGATGAAGCGGACCGAGGACATGCCGTAGCCGCGCGTGTCCAGGCCCTCGTGGGCGGCCTTGACGACGTCGGGGTGGCTGGAGAGCCCGAGGTAGTTGTTGGCGCACATGTTGATGACCTTCTTGAGGGGCGCGCCGGCCGGGAACTCGACCTCGATGTCGGCCGCCTGGGGCGAGTGGATGAACCGTTCCTGCTTGAAGAGGCCCGCATCCCGGATGCCCTTGAGCTGGGCCTGGTAGATGCCGCGGATCTTGTCGCTGTAAGCCATGGGTGAACCTCCTGAGAATATCGGGCGGCGAACGCGCCGCGCGCCCCGGAGCGCCCGGGGACCTAGGCCTTGACGAATTCCCGGACGAGGACGGCGATCTTGTTGACCGAGTCGAACGCCTCGGGCGTGGCCTCGTCGTCGGGGATCTGGATCTTGTACTTGTTCTCGAGGAACCGCTTCAGCGAGACCATCGAGAACGAATCGACGATGCCGCCCGAGATGAGGGGCGTGTCGTAGGTGATGGGGTCGCTGTCGTCCTCGAGGTATTCCTCGGTGACGTACTTCAGGACGATGTCTTTGAGGTCATCCATGGTGGCTCCTTCTCCTGATGGTCTATTGTACCTCAATCGTTCTCCAGGGTCGAGGTGTCGCCGATCTCCTCGCCCCATTCCTTGGCGTGGAGGATGCGGCGCATGATCTTGCCGCTCCGGGTCTTGGGCAGGGCGTCGACGAACTCGATCTCCTGGGGCATGGCCAGGGGCGAGAGCTTCTTGCGGATGAAGTTCATGATCTCGAGGTCGAGGTCCTTGCTGGCCGTGAAGCCGGGCTTGAGGGTGACGAAGGCCTTGACGACCTCGATGTTGATCGGGTCGGGCTTGCTGACGACGGCCGACTCGGCCACGGCCGGGTGCTCGAGCAGGGCCGATTCGACCTCGAACGGGCTGACCAGGTGGCCGGCCGTGTTGATGATGTCGTCGTCGCGGCCGACGAACCAGAAGTAGCCGTCCTTGTCGATGCGTGGCCCGGTCGCCGGTGATGTACCAGCCGTTCCGGAACTTCTTCTGGAAGGCCTCCTCGTTGTTCCAGTAGGTCCGCATCCGCGACGGCCAGTCGAACTTGAGGGCGACCAGGCCGATCTTGCCGTGGGTCGGCGATAGGGCTCGTTCTGGTTCGGGTCGAGGACGGTGCCGGTGATGCCGGGGAAGGGCTTGCCCATCGAGCCCGGCCGGACCTTCATGCCCGGGATAGTTGCTGATCACGATCGACCCGGTCTCGGTCTGCCAGTAGGTGTCGTGGAAGGGCTTGCCGAAGACCTTCTGCGGACCAGACGACGGCCTCGGAGTTGAGCGGCTCGCCGACGCTGGCCAGGTGGCGGAGCGACGACAGGTCGAACTTCTTGACGATCTCGTCGCCGGCCTTCATCAGCGAGCGGATGGCCGTCGGCGCCGAATACCACATCGTCACCTTGCGCTTCTCGATGAACCGGTACCAGGCCTCGGCCGAGAACCCGGCGTCCAGGACGCACTGGGTGACGCCCAGGGCGAACGGGGCGATGATGCCGTAGGACGTGCCGGTGACCCAGCCCGGGTCGGCCGTGCACCAGTAGATGTCGTCGTCGCGGAGGTCGAGGACCCACTTGGCCGTCAGGTACTGGGAGATGAGGGAGTAGTGGACGTGCTTGACGCCCTTGGGCATGCCGGTCGTGCCCGAGGTGTAGTGGAGGACCGAGGGCGATTCGGCCTTGGTCGGGTGGATGTCGAAGTGCTCGACGGGCGCGGCCTTCTCGAGCGAGAAGGCGACCTCGCGGTCCTTGAGCGGCGCGACGCCGTCGTGGTCGACGATGATGATGTGCCGGAGGTGGGGCAGCTTGTCGAGGATCTTGCGGACCTTGGGGGCGTGCTTCCTCTGGGTGATGACGGCCGAGGTCTCGGCGTTCGACAGGCGGACGAAGAGCGACTCGTCGCCGAAGGCCGAGAAGAGCGGCTGGGCGATGGCCCCGATCTTGAGGATGCCCAGGAAGCCGAGGTAGAGCTCGGGGATGCGGTCCATGAACAGGCAGACCCGCTCCCCGGCCTTGATGCCCAGGCCGCGGAGGAAGGCGCCGATGGTGTTCGAGGCCAGCCGGATGTCGTTGTAGGTGTAGCGTCTTCTCGACGCCGCTGATGCCCTTCCCAGATGAGGGCGAGCTTGTCGGCCTTCCCCTGCTGCGCAGATCCGGTCGGAGCAGTACCAGCCGATGTTGATGACGTCGCCGGCCTTGTAGCCGAGCTCCTTCGCCGACGATCGCCCAGGTGAAGTTCTTGACCCGTTCGTCGTAGGAACCGATGTTCGACATGCGCTATCTCCTCTCCGTTCATCGCGGGAATTCCGGCCTCTTTCCGTTTCGAGGACGACGACGGCCGCGGCCATGTCCTTGATATGGGACAGCGAGACCTACATGCGCGGCGATGCCGTGGGCCTCGCAGAACTCCTGGACCTTGCCGTGGACGAAGAGCTCGGGCTTGCCCAGGGCGTCGTTGACGATCTCGATCTCGTCGAACTTGTGGCCGCCGCGACCAGCCCGTCCCCATGGCCTTGAGGAAGGCCTCCTTGGCGGCGAATCGGGCGGCGAAGTGCAGGGCCGGGCGGTGCTTGGATTCGCAGTAGGCGATCTCGGTCGGGGTGAAGAGCTTCTTCTTCAGGCCCTCCGTCCGGGCGAGCTTCTCCTCGACCCGCTGCGACCTCGATGATGTCGGTGCCGACGCCGAAAATCATGCGTTTAATTATATAGGACGGCCCGAAATTGTCAAAGCGGGCCGCGGCCGGCCTCAGATCGCGCCGAGGGCCTTGCCGACCTTGGCGAACTTTTCGATGGCGAAGTCGATCTGCTCCGGGGTATGGGCGGCGCTGACCTGGACCCGGATGCGGGACTTTCCGCGGGGGACGACCGGGAAATAGAAGCCGATGACGTAGATCCCCTCCTCGAGGAGGGCGTTCGCGAAGTCCTGGGAGAGCTTGGCGTCGTTCGGCAGGTGGCCGAGGAGGATGGGGACGATGGGATGGATGCCGGGGACGATGCGGAACCCGGCGTCCTCGACGCCCTTCCGGAAGCGGGCCGTGTTGGCCATGAGCCGGTCCTTGAGCTCCGTCGATTCCCCGAGGATATTGAGGACCTCGATCGTGGCCCCGGCGATGCCGGGCGTCACGGAGTTCGAGAAAAGGTAGGGCCGCGATCTCTGCCGGAGGAATTCGACGATCTCCTTCCGGCCCGAGATACAGCCGCCGGAGGCCCCGCCGAGGGCCTTGCCGAAGGTCGTGACGATGATGTCCACCTCGCCCATGACGCCGCAATGCTCGTGGGTCCCCCGCCCCGTCTTTCCGATGAAGCCCGTGGCGTGGGAATCGTCCACCATGACCAGGGCGTCGTAGCGGCGCGGCCAGCTCGCCGATCTTGTCCACCTGGGCGATGATGCCGTCCATGGAGAAGACGCCGTCGGTGACGATGAGCCGGAAGCGGGCGTCCGCGGCCTCTTTGAGCTTCGCCTCGAGGTCGGCCATGTCGTTGTTCTTGTAGACGATAGCGGCGGGCCCGGCAGAGGCGGATGCCGTCGATGATGGAGGCGTGGTTGAGCTCGTCGGAGATGATGGCGCGAGTCCTCGCCGAGCAGGGGCTCGAAGACGCCGCCGTTGGCGTCGAAGGCCGACGAATAGAGCAGGGTGTCGTCGGTCCCCAGGAACTCCGCTCATCCTCCGCTCGAGCTCCTTGTGGACCTCGGACGTGCCGCAGATGAAGCGGACCGAGGCCATGCCGTAGCCGAGCCGGAAGAACGTGTAGTTGGCGGCGGCCATGACCCGCGGCTCGTTGCAGAGCCCCAGATAATTGTTGGCGCAGAAGTTGAGGACCTTGGGCCCGTCCTCGGTCCGGATCTCGACGCCCTGCGAGGTCGTCAGGACCCGCTCGATCTTGTAGAGGCCCTCGGCCCTGATGCGAGCCATCTCGCCCTGGAGAAATCCTTGGAAACGCCCGTACATTGTTCGCTCCTCGCCGGAATGCGGCGCCTCATTATAAGGGAGTCCGAAGAAAAATCAACCCATTCGACTCCCCGGTCTGAAGCCCGGGGTATGCTCAGGGTTGATACTGAGCGGCGCTTTTTGCCCCTATTTAAAGACCGGGGCTTGGCGCCGCGAACGTATCAATAGCCGGAGGTCGCCTGGGCCGTTTCCGAATCCCGGATCGCGGCGAGGACCTCTTCCCCCGTCGTGCAGGAGGCGAGGTTTCTGAGCAGGGACCTGTTCCGCGCGGCCCGTCCGGCCTGAGCCAGGAGCTCCACCTGCGTGTTCGGCTCCTCTTCGGGCGACAGGATGAGGAAGACGATCTCCATCCGTTTCTCGGTGATGACGTCCGGAACCCCTTTCCTCGTCAGCCCCAGGGCTATGGCCGGGGCGCGCAGGCCCGGGACGCGGACATGAGGGAACGCCACGCCCTCGTTGAAAAATGTCGATCCCTGTTCCTCCCGCTTCAGGATAGCCGAGTAAAGGGCATCTCCGTCGCCGATCCCTTCCTCCTTCCCGAAGGTCGACGCCAGCGTCCGGAGGACGGTCTCCTTCGGGACGGGTTCGTCCCAGATGACGATCCGATCTGCCGCCAGCCGCCGGCTCAACGAGGGCCCGCCGGCCTGCGGGGGACGTCTCTCCTCCTGCGCGCTCCCCTGCGGGGGCCGCGATCGCGGATACCGTCTCTCTCCGGGTATCCAGGACGGTCACGACGACGCCCCGGGCCTTTTTCAGAAGATCGCCGACGACGGATCTGCTCCCGCGCAGGCGCTTCCAGAACGGCTTCGGGAACGATCGCCCGACGACGATATGCCCCACGCGGTACTCCGCGGCGAAACGGAGCAGAGTGTCGACGACATCCTCTCCTTTGTAGGTGAACACCATGGCGCCGAGCTGTTTGGCCAGGGTCAGCGTGTCCGAAAGAAGCCGCTGGGTCCGGGCATCGATGGTCCGGGCCTCTTCGGACGGCGTCTGGACATAGATGGCGTACCAGTTCCGGTTGAGCTTCCCGGCCAGCCGCGAGCCGTAGCGCAAAAGCCTATCGCTGTCGGGCCCGCGCGAGCTGAGGCAGACCATGATCTGTTCCGCCGCGGAGCCGCTCTCGTCCTCGCGGGTCTCCCGTCTCCTCAGATCGATCTGCGAAGCGAGCTCGCGGAGGGTCAGCTCGCGGAGCTTTTCCAGGTTCGATGACGTGAAGAAATTCGTCAGGGCCGTCCCTACGCGCTCGGCGGGGTAGATCTTGCCTTCTTCGAGCCGCTTCCGGAGGTCCTCGGTCGCCAGATCGACGTCGACGATCTCGTCGGCCTCGGCGAGGACGGAATCCGGGAGCCGTTCCCGGACCTTGACGCCCACGGTGCCCTCGACGATGTTGTAGAGGCTTTCCAGATGCTGGACGTTCAGGGTCGTGATGACGTGGATCCCCGCCGCCAGGATGTCCTGAACGTCCTCGTACCTCTTCGCGTTCAGGCTTCCGGGGACGTTGGCATGCGCCAGCTCGTCGATGAGCGCGACCTGCGGCTTGCGGGCGAGGACGGCGTCCACGTCCATCTCTTCCACGGCGATGCCGTGATATTCCTGCCGGCGCCGGGGGACCACTTCCAGCCCGCGGGCGAGCTCGGCGATCTCGGCCCGGCCGTGCGTTTCGAGCAGGCCGATGACGACATCGATGCCGCGGCTCTTCAGCCGGTGCCCTTCCTGGAGCATCTGGTAGGTCTTGCCGACGCCGGCGCTATAGCCGAGATAGACCTTCAGCCGCCCGTGCCGCGAACGGCGGATCATCCGCAGGAACGTGTCGGCCCTATCTTCCCTCATCGAGGCTCTCGTCCAGGGCCAGATTCAGCGCCAGCACGTTGACGCGCGGCTCGCCGAGAATGCCCAGGGACCGGCCCTCGGTCCTCGTCGTCGATGAGCGCGCGGACATCCGTCTCCGTAAGCCCGCGCGCCCCGGCCACGCGGCGGGCCTGGAGCAGGGCGTTCTTCAAGGAGATGTGCGGGTCCAGGCCGCTGGCCGAAGCCGTTACGGCGTCGGCCGGGACGAGCGTGCCGGCGGGGAGGCCGTTCTCGGCCCGATAGTCCGCGACACGCCGCCGAACCGTCTCCGACAGGTCCTTCGATAGCGGCCCAAGATTGCTCCCCCCGGACCGGCCGGCGTCCCAGCCGTCCCCCGCCGCCGAGGGCCGGGAATGGAAATACCCGGGGCCCGTGAATCTTCTGCGCGATCAGGCTCGATCCCCTGATCTCCCCGTCCCTGATGACGAGGGAACCGTCGGCCCGGGAGGGAAAAAGGCCGTGGGCCAGGGTCCAGACGACCCCGGGTAGAGGCCGCACAGAATGACGGCCAGGGCCGCCACGGCCAGATAGCGACGTTCGGAATTCCGCGAGCCAAGGTTTCATTTCCGCTATCCTCATGTTAAACAAGATGCAAGGCGTTGACAACGATGTCGATCAGCTTGATCCCGGGGAACGGCGCGACGAGGCCTCCCAGGCCGTAGATCAGGAGGTTCCGCCGGAGGAGCGCGGCCGCCCCCAGCGGGCGGAAGCGCACCCCCCTGAGCGAGAGCGGGATCAGGGCGACGATGATGAGGGCGTTGAAGACGACCGCGCTCAGGATCGCGCTCTCCGGCGAGACGAGGCCCATGATGTTGAGAGGCGAGATGACGGGGAAGACGCCGACCAGCAGGGCCGGGATGATGGCGAAGTACTTGGCCACGTCGTTGGCGACGCTGAACGTCGTCAGGGCGCCCCGGGTGATGAGCATCTGCTTTCCGATCTCGATGACCTCGATCAGCTTGGTCGGGTTCGAATCCAGGTCGACCATGTTCCCGGCCTCCTTGGCCGCCTGCGTCCCCGTGTTCATGGCGACCCCGACGTCGGCCTGGGCCAGAGCGGGGGCGTCGTTGGTCCCGTCGCCGGTCATGGCGACGAGGTGCCCCAGCGCTTGCTCTTTCCGGATCAGGGCCAGCTTGTCCTCCGGCCTCGCCTCCGCGATGAAATCGTCCACCCCGGCCTCCCCCGCGATGGCGGCCGCGGTGAGCGGGTTGTCTCCCGTGATCATCACGGTCCTGATCCCCATGGCCCGGAACCGTTCGAAACGGTCCTTCAGCCCGCCCTTGACGATGTCCTTGAGGTGGATGACGCCGAGGACCCGCGTTTCGTCGGCGACGAGCAGAGGGGTTCCTCCCTGAAAAGCGATCCGCTCGACGGCGTCCCGGACCTCCGGGGGAACGGCGGCCCCGACGAAGGCCCGAACCGCGTCCGGCGCCCCCTTCCGGATCCGCCGGCCGCCGCAATCAACCCCGCTCATCCGGGTTTGCGCGGAAAAGGCGATGAACGCCGCGCCGGGCATGTCCGAAAGGGGCCGCCCCCTCAATCCGTAGCTCTTAGCCAGGACGACGATGCTCCGCCCCTCAGGGGTCTCATCGGCCAGGGACGCAAGCTGGGCGGCGTCGGCCAATTCCTCGACGGTCACGCCCGGGGCCGGCAGGAAGGCCGTCGCCTGGCGGTCGCCCAGGGTGATGGTTCCGGTCTTATCCAACAGGAGGACATCGACGTCCCCTGCCGCCTCGACCGCCCGGCCGCTCATGGCCAGGACGTTCTTCTGCACCATGCGGTCGATCCCGGCGATCCCGATGGCGTTCAACAGGCCGCCGATCGTCGTCGGGATAAGGCAGACGAGAAGGGCCACGAGCACGGTCATCGTCAGGTCGACGCCGGAATAGCGGCCGAACGGTTTCAAGGAGATGATGACGACCAGGAAGATGATCGTCAGGGCCGAGAGCAGGATGGTCAGGGCGATCTCATTCGGCGTTTTCTTCCTCTGCGCCCCTTCAACAAGAGAGATCATCCGGTCGAGGAAGCTCTTCCCGGGGTCGGCCGTGACCCTGGCCTTGATCGTGTCGGAAAGGACCCGCGTGCCTCCCGTGACCGCACTCCGATCACCGCCCGCCTCCCGGATCACCGGGGCGGATTCGCCCGTGATGGCGGATTCGTCCACCGTGGCCGCGCCTTCGATGATCTCCCCGTCGGCCGGGATGATCTCCCGGGCGGAGACGACGACGATGTCTCCCTTCCTTAGGCGTTCCGCGGGAACGGATTCCATGGAGCCATCCGGCCTGACAAGGTGAGCCATCGTACAGGCCCTGGTTTTCCGGAGCGCGTCGGCCTGGGCTTTGCCCCGCCCCTCGGCCATCGCTTCGGCAAAATTGGCGAAGAGGACCGTCGACCAGAGCCACAGGGAGATCTGAAGCGCGAAACCCGCCGGCTCGTTCTTCGATCTCATGAAGAGGCCGAGGGTCGTCATCAGGGCGCCGACCTCGGTGACGAAGATGACGGGGTTCTTCAGCAACGAGACCGGATTCAGCTTTTTGAGGGAGGCGATCGCCGCTCGGCCGACGATGGCTCGTTCGAAAAGGGGATGGGTCAGTGCGGGCACGTGCGTCCTCCCTTAATACAAGACCTTCGTCCCGATCATCAGGAGGTGCTCGACGATGGGGCCGAGGGCCAGGGCGGGCAAAAACGTGAGCGCCCCGACGATCAGGACGGTCGCGATGAGGATGATGGTGAAGGTCGTGCCGCTGGCCGGGAAGCTCGCTTCGCTCGGCGGAACGAGCTTCTTCCGGGCCAGGTTTCCAGCCAGGGCCAGCACTGGGACCACCACGAAGAACCGGCCGAAGAGCATGGCCAGCCCCAGGGTGATATTGTACAAGGACGTGTTGCCGTTCAATCCGGCGAAGGCGCTGCCGTTATTGCCTGTGCCGGACGAGAAGGCATAGAGGATTTCGCTCAGGCCGTGCGGACCGGCATTGTTCAAGCCGGCCAGGCCCCACCGGCTGGCCATGGCCCAGGCGGAGAATCCGAGGATCGCGAAGATCAGGATCAGGACGGCCAGGACGGAAACCTTCACATCGTAGGATTCGATCTTCTTGCCGAGGTACTCGGGCGTCCGTCCGACCATCAAGCCGGTGAGGAAGACGGCCAGGATCACGAAGATCAGCATCCCGTAGAGCCCGGAGCCCACCCCGCCGAAGACCACTCCGCCGAGCTGGATATTGAACAGCGGAACCAGCCCGCCCAGGGGCGTGAAGGAATCGTGCATGGAGTTGACCGCTCCGCACGAAGCGGCCGTCGTGACGGTCGCGAATAGGCTGGAATCGAAGACCCCGAACCTGACCTCCTTCCCCTCCATGTTTCCTCCGCCTGGGTCGATACCGAGGGCCTGAAGGCGGGGGTTGCCCGCGCTTTCGGCCCTCCAGCAGACGAGCGCGGCGGCCAGGAAGAGGATCGCCATCGCGGTCCACACGGACCAGCCGTGCTTTTGGTTCCTGACCGTACGCCCGAGGTAATAGGTCAGGCCGCTCGGGATGAGAAAGATCAAGAGCATCTGGACGAAGTTCGAGAGAGGGGTCGGGTTTTCATACGGATGGGCGGCGTTTGCGTTGAAGAAGCCGCCGCCGTTGGTCCCCAGCATCTTGATGGCGACCTGGGAGGCCGCCGGGCCCTGTGCGATGACCTGGGAGTCCCCGGCTTTGCCGAGGGCTGAGGCCGAGGCGGCTTCGATCGGGGTCGCCTTAACGTAGGGCTTGAAGTTCTGGACGACGCCCTGGGAGGTCAGGAACAGGGAAAAAACGACGGAGAAGGGAAGAAGGAGATAGAGGTTGATCCTGACGAGGTCGACCCAGAAGTTCCCGATGGTCTTGGCCGAATGCCGGGCGATGCCGCGGACCAGGGCCGCGGCTACGGCGATACCGGCGGCGGCCGAGACAAAATTGTGGAAGACGAGCCCGACCATCTGCGAAAAATAGGAGAGTGTCGTTTCTCCGGCATAATTCTGCCAGTTCGTATTCGTCGCGAAGCTGGCTGCGGTGTTGAAGGCGAGGTCGGGCCCGACGGGTCCGAGCTTCTGGGGATTCATCGGGAGGAAACGCTGCAGCCTGAGCACGGCATAGGTGAACAGCAGCCCGGCCAGGCTGAAGATGATCAGAGACCGGGCATATTCCCTCCAATCCTGCTCCGTCCCCGGATCGACGGCGAGGATCCGATAAAGAGCGCGTTCGACGGGCTTGAAAGGACGGTCCAGCCAGGTTCTCCCTTCGGGCGTCAGGACACGGACGAGGTATAGGCCCAGCGGTTTCGTCACGAGGAACAGGATCCCCAGGAAGAGCGTCAATTGGACCCAACCGAAGGCATTCATGATGATCTCGCTATCAGAACTTTTCGGGCCTCAAGATGCTCAACAGGAGGTAACCGATCAATAGAAGCCCGATGATGAGCCCGAGGATGCCGGCCATGATCAAAGCCTCTCGCAAGCGCGGGCGTATAGCTCGCACAGGCCGAAGAACAGGAGTGCCGATAAGATGAAAAGCAGGTCGATCATGTGATGACCTCCTCCTTCGGGAACCGGTCGGCCCGCCGTAGAGTGAAGGAGAAGCTCGAGCCCTCCCCCTCCCGGCTTTCTACGCCGACACTGCCGCCGTGAGCCTCCACGATCTCCTTGACAATGGTCAGCCCGAGGCCCGCGCCCGTCTCGTTCTTGCGGCCGGGGACCCTGAAGAAAGGCTCGAAGATCCGGGAGAGGAACGGGGCCGGGATGCCTTCGCCGGTGTCGGAAACGCGGAACCGGACCCAGGCCTCCCCGGGCTCGGCCGTCACCGTGATCCGTCCTCCGGGGGGCGTATGCTTGAGCGCGTTCGAGAGGAGGTTACCGAACACGTGGCCGATCCGCGTCGGGTCCACCCAAACGTCGGGAAGGCCGTCTTCGATATCCTCCCGAAGGCTGATCCCCCTATCCTGGGCGGCCCTGCGGAACGGCTCGAGCGCCTGCGTGACGACGGATGATGGAGGGAGCGCCCGGTAATCCATCTGGACCTTGCCCGACTCCAGGCGGCTTATGTCGAGCAGTCCGTCGAGGATCCCGTGGAGCCGTTCGCTGTCTTCCCGGGCCGTGAGCAGGAGCTCCGTTTGTTTCTCGGTCAGGGCGCCGACCTTTTCCTCGAGCAGAAGATGGATCGCCATGCGCACGGAGGTCAGGGGCGTGTTGAGCTGGTGCGAGACCGTCCGGATGACGCTCTTCTTGATCTCGTCCTGCTGTCGGAGCTGGGTGACGTCCTTGAGGACCAGGATGACCCCTGTCGTCAGCCGCTCGTCGCCCAGGATGGGGACCGCTTCGGGACGATAGTATCTCTCCTCGCCCCGGACGAATTGCTGGACGGCCCGGCCGCCTTCCAGCGCGGCGTCGCGGCCGTTCTGGAGCGCCTGGCGGAAAAGGTCGGCCATCCAATCGAACGGCGAGTCGAGCACGACCGCTCCCGGTTTCAGCCCGAAGACGGTCCGGGCCGACTCCGTGGCGACCTCGACCTTCCCCTCGGGATTAACGACCGCGACCGCGTCGGGAAGGCTGTCGAACGCTTCCTGTGTCGCCTTTTGGATCCGTAAAAGCCGTGCCTGGTCGGTCCGCCGGAATTCGCGGAGGCTTGCCGCCATCGCGTTGAAGGCTTCGGAAAGCCGGCCGATCTCGTCCCGGGAGCCGGTCGCGACGACCAGGTCGAGGTTCCCCCGTCGAATCTCTTCGGCGGACCCGATAAGACGCTGAATGGGACGGAGGATCCACCTCCCGGTCAGGAGCAGGAAGGCGGAGGCGAGGACCATCCCCGCTAAAAGGAGGACGAACATCTGCTTGCGCGCGGCGGCGGCGCTGCGCCGGGCCTGGTCGTTGGCGTCGCTCATGTTCTGCTGGTTCATCTGCAGGATCTCGTCCGCGCCGTTCTTGATGCGCTCGAACAAGGGAAACACGCGGTCGAAATAGGCGCCTCTCCGGGCGGCGGCGGACAGGGTTGAGATCGACGACGCCGGCCAGCGCCGATTCGAACTGGCCGAAGGAATCCCGGACCAGCGCGGCTTTCTCCCCTTCCCCGGGAAGTGTGATCGTATCCAGCTCGACCTGGAGGGCCGCCCGGAAAGAGGCCTTGTTCGCGGCGACCTGAGGCCTCGCCCTTCGCCTTCTCGCCCAGCAGAATGAAGAGGAGCCCGCTGTCCATTCGCTCGAGCGCCTCTTTCATCTGTTGGCAGGCGATGACGCTTCGATAATTCTCCCGAAGGATGACGTCGATGGACGCGCCCAGGCTCGAAAAGTGCCGGACGCTCTGGACGCCGATGATGACAAGGATGACCAGCATCCCGCCGAAACCGAGGGACATCTTATGTCGGAGTCCGAGCATGCTCATCTCCTTCGCTCGGAGGAGATGCACGAGGCGTGCCAGATCAGTGAGAGGTCATGTTATTGCGATTAATAGGTTTGCATAACGGTGCGCTTCCATGCATCATTGCATTATGCAAGGCAGCCCGGGAAATGGCGTTGAATTCGGCAAGGTGGGTACGCTCGGGCTTCGGTGAGCCGCTCTTAGATGCCGTATTTCTTGCGGCGATAAAGGTCGCCCGAAAAGCATCCCGCATGGCTCCCGCCATGTAATGCATCTATCACCGGGCCAGAGCACGACCTTGTCCAGCACGACTGAAAAGACGGCGGCTCTTCCGGCACAGCCGTGTATTGCGCCTGACGGAGCGGAGGAGGTCTATGAGCAGGCCCCGGAAGATTCCCATTTGCTGCGAATCGGACTACAATGAGGATATCAGCTTGAAAGAAACGGGTTTCTCTCTGGAGGCATCATGACACTCAAGAAGAAACTGACCTTGGGCTTGGGATTCTTGTTCCTCATCATCTTTGTTTTAATGATCTTCTATTCCCTTTATATCGGCACGCTTTCGCATGACGCCGAGAACATTCTGAAAGATAACTACAAATCCCTCGTCTTTTCCAAGAACATGATCTCGGCCCTCGAAGATATGCGGACGGCCATCAGCAGCATCGTCTTCAACCCGGCCGATAACCAAGGGACTTCCGACTACTACTTGAAGCTCTTTGAAGCCGGGAGGACCGAATTCGAAAACAACCTCAAGTCCGAAAACGGCAACATCACCGAGATCCATGAAAGGGAATATGTGGATACGGTCAACCAGGGTTATGTTTTGTACACAAACCTCTGCCTTCGGATCGTCAAGGGTGAGGGCAGTCGCGCCGTTTACTTTAACGAATACCAACCGGCCTTTGAAACGCTCAGACACGCCATCAACAACATCAACGATATCAACATGCAGGCGGTCGAGCGGAAAAGCCGGATGGCGAAGCATGATTCGGCCAGGATCATAAAACTCATGGCCGGTATTGGGGCGTTTTGTTTGATCCTGGCGTTCGGCTATTTTTGGTACTTCCCGTTTTACATCTCCAACACGATCGCCTATCTGTCGGACAGGATGAAGGCGCTCCTGAAGAAAGCCGACATTGTCCTCGATATCAAGACGAACGACGAGGCCTTTATCATTTTGCAGGGCATCAACCTGCTGGAGAATAAGCTGGGCGTGAAAGACAATAAATAATCGCAAGAGATCTTCACCCGCCGATGCGCCGCTCCGGTTAAAAAGCGAACGTCAGAGTCGTCCCGAAAACCAGGACGCTCGCGAGATGGCCATTGATGTTATACGAATGGCCTTCAATTGTTCTCCTGGCTGCCGTCGATAGAGGGAAGCAAAATTGTGTTCCGGCCTGGAGGCCGAGGTTCTTGCCTAGGGGAAATGTCAGCCCGGCCTTGATCACTCCGTCGTGGAACGCCCGGTACTTTTCTCCCGCATAGCTTCCGGCGCTCGGCAGGTAGGTCCTCCAATAATCGGCCGACCCCGAAAAGTAGGCGGCCGAGGCGCCCAGGTCGAGGGTTATCCCTTTATTCAAGGCTACTGAATGAGCCAGCGATAAAAGGAAATAGGTGCCCGGATACGCGTCGATGTCCCGGTAGATCATCAGGGATGGTTTTCCCGGGATGTCCAGGCTGGCTCCAACATAAAGCTCCTGCGTTTCGGCCGTGTATTTCGTTCCATAATAAATGAAGCCGGCCGTTAAGCCGAACCTTCCCAAGTTGTGCGTATAAGAGAGCGTCAGGTCGGTTTCATTAAAGCTTTTCCGGCCGGGCCTGTCCGGAGAGAAACAGGGCGTGGGCTTTTCCCTCATGTCGATGTTGCCCCAAAATATGACCGATAATCCTTGGTAGGACACCGATAGAACGGGCTCGAAAACGAGGCTGTCCCTTCCGAGCCGGTATCCCCGGAAGATGTAGCGGTTGAAGGTTCCGAGAGAAGCGCTCCCCGTTACCGGCGCCGGGACCACTTCGCCTGACAAGGCAGCAGTCAGCGCGACGGTCGAAAGAAGCACATGGCCGACGGTGCCCATCCACTTGAGTTTATTCATGGTGACCACTCCTCATCGAATTCAGACGGCCATTGTATTTAGGAAGAACGGGCCTGGCGCTCGAAATATGCCGGCCGCTCTGGACGCCGATAAAGACGAGGATGGCAAGCATCCCGCCGAAACCCAGGGCCATCTTCTGTCGGAGTCCAAACATGTTCATCTCCTTCGATTGAATGAAAAGCATGCAGCGTGCCAGGTCAGTCAGCGGTCATGTTAGTGCGATTAATAGGTTTGCATAAGGTGCGCTTCCACGCGTCATTGCATTATGCAACGCAGTCCGGGAAATGGCGTTGAATTCGGCAAAGCGGACGAGCCCGAGATTCAGGGGGCTCCGGCGAACCGCGCTCAGATGCCGTACTTCTTGCGACGGCGCCAGAGGGTCGCCTGATCGATGCCGAGGGTGTTCGCGGCTTCCTGAAGGGAAGCAGCCCCGGCAAGGACCTTGCGGATGTGCTGTTCCTCGAGTTTCTCGATGGTCACGGGGTCCCCGACTCGCGGGGAAGTATCTTCGGGAGAGATGGTCCCGGGAAGGCATTCGGTCCCGATGCGATCGGTGCCGGAGAGGATGGCCGCCCTCTCGATGACGTTGCTCAACTCCCGGACGTTGCCGGGCCAGGGATAGGCGGACAGCTCCCGAACAGCCTCTTCCGTAAAGCCGGAAAAGGTCCGGTGGTTGTTCCGTCCATGAAAGACCAGGAGCCTTTCCGCGAGCGGCATGATGTCGTCGGGCCGTTTGCGCAAGGGAGGGATCTCGATCCGGAACACGTTGAGCCGATAATAGAGGTCCTCCCGGAACGCCCCGTCCTTAACGGCCTTCTCGAGGTCCAGGTTGGTGGCGGCAATGAGTCGAACGTCCGCTTTTCGCGTCATCCCGTCCCCGACGCGCTCATACTCCCTTTCTTGGAGGAACCGAAGGAGCTTCGGCTGGAGGGCCGGGGGCAGATCGCCGACCTCATCAAGGAAGAGCGTCCCTCCCTCGCAGGCGGCTATGCGGCCGGGATTATCCCGGACCGCTCCGGTGAACGCCCCCTTCACGTGGCCGAAGAGCTCGCTCTCCAGAAGCTCGGCCGGAAAGGAAGGGCATGAAATGATGCCGAGAGGTTTCGCCGACCTGGGGACTCCACGCATGAATAGCCCTGGCCAGGACGGTCTTGCCCGTGCCGCTTTCCCCCAGGAGTAGAACGGTGGCCTCGGAGGCGGCCACGCGCCGGGCAAGGTCCACGGCCTTCCGCATGGGGAGGCTGGAGCTCGAGAGATCGATCTCGGGGTGCCCCCGGCCCAAGTCTTCCTGGAGGGCGGCGACTCTCTGCTCGAGGGTTCGCATCTCGAAGACGCGTTGGACCGCCAGCTTGATCTGGGCCGGGGTGAACGGTTTGGGGATATAGTCGCTGGCCCCGCGCCTCATGGCCTCCACGGCCGTATCGATGGACGCATAGGCGGTGATGACGATGATCTTCAGCCAGGGGACCGCGGCGAGAAGCGCGGGAATGAGTTCGAGCCCGTCCTCGGTCCCGAGACGCAGGTCCACGAAAGCAAGCTCGAAGGGCCGCCGGGCGGCTTCCAAAAGGGCATCCCTGGGGCTGCCGACGCTGATGACCCTGTGGCCCTCAGTTTCGAGGCAAATGGACAGGGTTCGGCGGATGTTGGCCTCGTCATCGACGACGAGGATGTTCAGCGGCGGGCTGGAGGTAGGGTCGATGTTCAAGGCTCCTGCATGGGCTATGGATTAAACATACAAGATAGGGGCCGGGAAATCAATTCTGCCGGAGGCCTCGGATTGACCGGCCGCGAGGCTTGGGATATAAAAGGCCTCGATGGAACCGGCTTCTCTCCCGCCTGTTCGTAAAGCGCGAGCCCTCGCGCTTCTCGCCCTGACCGAACTCCTCGGGATGTCGGTCTGGTTCTCGGCCTCCGCCGTCGTCCCGGCGCTCACGGCGGCCTGGGGACTCTCGGCGCCTCGGGGCAGGCCTGGCTGACCATGTCCGTCCAGCTCGGGTTCGTCGTCGGGAGCGCTCGGGTCGGCCATTCTCAACCTGGCCGACAGGGTTCCGGGACGATGGCTGTTCGCGGTCTCGTCCCTGTCTGGCGGGAACGGCGACGCTCCTCATTTCCGGCGACCGGAAGCGGCTTGTCGGCGGCCCTCGCCCTGCGTTTCCTGACCGGCGTCTTCCTGGCCGGAGTCTATCCGGTCGGGATGAAGATGATGGCCACGTGGACGAGGGAAGACCGCGGATTCGGGGTCGGGCTTCTCGTCGGGGCCCTGACCCTGGGCTCGGCGGCGCCCCACCTGCTCAAGGCCTTCGGCGAGATCGGGGATTGGAAGCCCGTCCTCTTCCTGAGCGGGGCGCTGGCCGTGGCCGGAGGGCTCCTGGCCGGCGCCTTCGTTCGCGAGGGCCCCTATCGGACGGCCGCCCCGAAATTCGACTGGAGGTACGCCGCCGCGATCTGGCGGGACCGGCCGATCGTCCTGGCCAACCTGGGCTATTTCGGCCATATGTGGGAGCTCTACGCGGCCTGGACCTGGGTGCCGGTGTTCCTCGCGGCGAGCTTCAGGATCTCGGGAGGGAGCGAGCGGGCGGCCAGCCTGGCGGGATTCGTCTTCATCGCGGCGGGCGGCGCCGGGAGCCTCGTCGCCGGGAAGCTGGCCGACCGGTTCGGAAGGACCGTCGTTACGTCGGCGGCGATGGCCGCAAGCGGTCTGTGCTGTCTTTTATCCGGGCTCTTTTTCGGCGGGAATCCCTGGCTGTTGTCCGCCCTGTGCCTCGTTTGGGGCTTTGCCGTGGTCGCCGATTCGGCCCAATTCTCCGCCGGCGTGAGCGAGCTCTGTCCGGCCGAGCGGACAGGGACGGCCTTGACCGTTCAGACGAGCCTGGGGTTCCTGCTGACCCTGGTGACCATCCGCCTTGTCCCGACGCTCGCGCGGCTCGTTGACCTGGCGCTGGGCGTTCGCTTTCCTCGCCCTCGGCCCGGCCGCGGGCATCTGGGCCATGCTCCGTCTGCGCCATCACCCCGCCGCGGTCCGGATGGCCTCCGGCCGACGATAGTCGCAGGCTAAAAACCTACGACTACTGCTTCTTGTTGACGAGCGTCGCCGAGGCCTGGGCCGTCGGCAGGACGAGCATCTCGGCGACGTTGACATGCAGGGAGCGCGTGGCGCAATAGACGACGGCGTCGGCGATATCGTCGGCGATGAGCGGCATAAAGCCCTGGTAGACCTTGCCGGCCCGCTCGGCGTCGCCGTGGAAGCGGACGAGGCTGAATTCGGTCTCGACCATGCCGGGGTCCACGGTCGAGACGCGGACGCCGGTCCCGTTGAGGTCCAGGCGCATGCCCTTGGTGAGGGCGCCGACGGCGAACTTGGTCGCGCAATAGACGTTCCCGCCGGGATAGACCTCGCGGCCGGCGATGGAGCCGATGTTGATGACGTGGCCCCGGCCGCGCTCGATCATGCCGGGCACGACGGCCCGGCTGACATAGAGGAGGCCCTTGACGTTCGTGTCGATCATCTCCTCCCAGTCGGCGTGCTTGCCCGTCCTGGAGCTTGTCCAGGCCCCGGCTCAGCCCGGCGTTGTTGACGAGGACTTCGATGTCCTTCCATTTTGCCGGCAGGCCGGCGACGGCTTTGTCCACGGCCTTCCGGTCGCGGACGTCCAGGGTGACGATATGGGTCGCCGTCCCGAACACGGCCTTGAGCTCGGCGGCGAGCTCCGCCAGCCGCTCCCGGCGCCGGGCGGCGAGGATGAGCTTCGCTCCCTGGGCGGCGAACGCCTGGGCGGAAGCCAGGCCTATCCCCGCGCTCGCCCCGGTGATGAAGACGATCTTGTCTTTCAGCGAATACATGTTCTCTCTCCTCTCATTGGTCTAAATAGCTCGTATCGAGCTCGCCGGCAAAATCCGTCGTCATGACCGTACGGACCTTTGCGTAAGGATAGCGCTTCAGGGCCCACATGAGCTTCACCGTAAGCATCTCCAGGCTCTGGTCATAGCCTTCGATGACCCCCAGCTTCAGGGCGCGCCGGCCGACGTCGTAGCTCTTCATCTGGGTCATCCCGTGGAGGCACTGCGACGTGACGACCACCGGGATCCTGTTCTTCCGGGCCAGCCGGAAGAAGGCGTCGAAATCGTAGGGGATATTCCCGGTGCCGTACGCCTGGATCACGATCCCCCGGATCCGGCTGTTGTTGAGGAGGAAGATGAGGTCTCCCGGGTCCGCTCCCGGGGTCAGCGTGCTCACGGCGATGTCGGGATCGAATCCCGGGCGAAGGACGAGGGCCCCGGGCGCGCGGCAGGGCAGGCTCCGGTCGAGGCGGACGCCGACCCGGATCTCGCCCGCGTCGGGGACGTTGACGGAGGTGAAGGCGTCGAGCTTCGATTCGGAGGCCTTCGACGCCCGACTGCCCCGGATGATCCGCTCGTCGAAGACGACATAGACGCCGCTGAGGTCGCGGACGGCCAGCTTCATGGCGTTGACGAGGTTCCGCCGGGCGTCGGTGTCGATCTCCCAGCCGGGGATCTGGCTCCCGGTGAGGACGACCGGCTTCCCCAGGTTCCCGAGCCCAAGGCTGAGGGCCGCCGCCGTGTAGGCCATCGTGTCGGTCCCGTGGGTGATGACGAAGCCGTCGCAGCTTCCGTAGTGACGCCCGATCTCGCCGATGATGCGGTCCCAGTTCCGGGGCGTCATGTTCGTGCTGTCGATGTTCTCGACGTAACGGATGCGGAAATCGGCGATCTCGGGGAGGCGCGGCTCGATGGCCCGCAGGATCCGGACGGCCTCAGGCCGCGCCGGGACCTCGAGACAGCCGTCCCGGCCCTTCTTCATGATGATGGTCCCGCCGCAGAACAGGACCAGGACCTTCTTTTTCGCTCTCACAGGTGCTCCGCGACGATCTTGACGCCGATGCCGATGAGGATGAGTCCGCCGAGAAGCTCCGCCCGCTTCCCGACCGCCCGGCCGACAAGCGGCCCGAGCTTGGCCCCGACGACCGTCAGGAGGAAGCAGACGACGCCGATGAGGGCCGCCGGGAGGAAGATGTTCGTTCGCAGGACGGCCAGGCTCAGCCCGACCGCCAGGGCGTCGATGCTGGTGGCGATCGAGAGGATGAGGAGGGGCACGCCGGCGGTCCGGTCGACGGGGTCGGCGTCCTTCTCCTCTTCTCGAACGACTCGCGGATCATCTTCAGGCCGACGAAGGCCAGGAGGGCCGAGGGCCACCCAATGGTCGAACCGCTCGATGTAGCGGAGGACGTTCTCTCCCGCGAACCAGCCCAGGACGGGCATCGCGAACTGGAAGAGCCCGAAGAAGATGGCCACCCGGACGGTCTGTTTCCCGGTCAGTCGGGCCGCGCCGCACGACATGCCCATGGACACGGCGAAGCAGTCCATCGCCAGGGCCACGGCCATTCCAAGAACAACGAGCAGATTCATATTAGCGCCTTGATAAGAAAGTTTATTATATCACGCCTCGCGTAGGGCAAAGCGGGCGGGCTCTGATATAATAGATGTTTTGCCAGAGCCCGAAATGAGCGACAACAGCATCAAGCTCCGCGGCGTCCGGGTCCACAACCTGAAGAACGTCGACGTGGACATCCCGCTGAACAAATTCGTCGTCGTGACCGGCGTCAGCGGCTCGGGCAAGTCCTCCCTGGCCTTCGACACGCTCTACGCCGAGGGCCAGCGCCGCTACATCGAGTCCCTTTCCGCCTACGCCCGCCAGTTCCTGGAGCGGATGGACAAGCCGGACGCCGACCTCATCGAAGGCATCCCGCCGGCCATCGCCATCCAGCAGAAGGCCTCGGCCAAGAACCCCCGCTCCACCGTGGCGACGGTCACGGAGATCTACGACTTCCTCCGGGTCCTCTACGCCCGGATCGGGACCGTCCACTGCCTGAAGTGCGGCCGGCCCGTCCGGAGGGACACGGTCGACGCGGTCGTCGACGCCCTCTTCGCCCTCCCCGCCGGGACGCAAGCTCTCGATCACGCTTCGCCTGGCCGGCCGGCAAGGGGACGCGCCGAGCTGAAGAAGGAGGGCTTCTTCCGGGTCCGTCGAGGGCGGCGAGGTCGTCGACCTCGAGAACGCGGCGCCCGCGAAGCACGGCCCGCTCGACGTCCTCGTCGACCGGCTCGTCCTCGGACCCCGAGGAGACGGGAGCGCCTGGCCGACTCCCTCGAGCTGGCCCTCAAGAAGGGCGACGGCCGGGCCATGGTCCGGACCGAGGACGGGCCGGGAGTACCCCTTCTCCGACAAGCTCGAGTGCAAGGCCTGCGGCATCGCCTACGAGGATCCCTTCCCGAACCTCTTCTCGTTCAACAGCCCCCAGGGCGCCTGCCCCGAATGCCACGGCTTCGGCGACATGGCCGTCATCGACGAGGACAAGATCGTCCCGGACCGGGGCCTGTCGCTCGAGCAGGGCGCCATCGAGCCCTGGACCAAGCCCCTGTCGCGCGGCCTCCAGCGCGAGATGCTGGCCGAGGCCCGGAAACGGGGCATCCCGACGAACGTCCCGTTCCGGGACCTCGAGCCCGAGGCCCAGCGCTTCATCCTGGACGGCGGCGACGGCTACCACGGGGTCAAGGGCTTCTTCGACTGGCTCCAGACCAAGAAATACAAGGTCCAGGTCCGGGTCCTCCTCAGCCGCTACCGCAAGTACGTCGCCTGCCCCGCCTGCGGCAAGACCCGCCTCAACCCCCGGGCCCTCGGCGTCCGGGTCGGCGGGCTCGACATCGGCGATTTCGTCCGGATGACCGTCCGGCGAGGCCTCGGACTTCTTCGACGGCCTCGAGCTCAGCCCGTTCGAACGCCAGGTCGCCGAGAGGCTCGTCGTCGAGATCCGGAACCGGCTGCGGTTCCTGCTCGAGGTCGGCCTCGACTACATCACCCTCGACCGGATGACGTTCACCCTGAGCGGCGGCGAGGCCCAGCGGATCAACCTGGCCGCGGCCCTGAGCTCCTCGCTCGTCGGGACGCTCTTCGTCCTCGACGAGCCCAGCGTCGGCCTCCACCCGAGGGACAACCACCGGCTCATCCAGATCCTCCGGTCCCTCAAGGACATCGGGAACACCGTGGTCGTGGTCGAGCACGACCCCGAGATCATCCGGGCCGCCGAGCACGTCGTCGACCTCGGCCCCCGGGCGGGCGAGGCGGGCGGCGAGATCGTCTTCGCCGGGCCCATGGACGCCTTCCTCGAGAGCCGGACTTCCCTGACCGCCCAGTACATGCGGGGCGAGAAGTCGATCCCGGTCCCCGGGCCCGGCGGAAGTCCCGCAGGCACGTCGAGATCCGGGACGCCCACCAGCACAACCTCGACCACATCGACGTCCGCATCCCGCTCGACGTCCTCCCTGCGTCACCGGAGTCTCGGGGTCGGGCAAGAGCACGCTCGTCGCCGACGTCCTCTACCAGGGGCTGCGAAGGCACGGCGACGAACGGATTCGGCGAGATCCGGGGCGCGGAGCGAGGTCGGCAAGGTCGTCCTGGTGGACCAGTCGCCGCTCAGCGTCTCGCCGCGGTCGATCCCGGCCACCTACACGAAGGCCATGGACGGCATCCGGGACCTCTTCAGCCAGACCCGCGAGGCCCGGATCATGGGGATGAAGCCGGGCTATCTTCTCCTTCAACACGGCCGGCGGCCGCTGCGAGGAATGCCAGGGGGCCGGCCAGCAGATCGTCGAGATGCAGTTCCTCTCGGACGTCGTCCTGACCTGCGAAGCCTGCAAGGGGAAGCGGTTCAAGAGCGAGGTCCTCGAGGTCCGCTACGAACGGCAGGAACATCCACGAGGTCCTCGGGATGAGCGTCACCGAGGCCAGCCTGTTCTTCGCCGGGAAGCCCGACATCACCCGGAAGCTCTACCCTCTCATCGAGGTCGGGCTCGGCTATCTCAAGCTCGGCCAGCCGACGACGACCCTCTCCGGCGGCGAGCTCCAGCGGATCAAGCTGGCCTACCACCTCGTCCACGAGAAGGGGAGAACGGGTCCTCTACCTGTTCGACGAGCCGACCATCGGCCTCCACCAGAACGACGTCTCGGTCCTCCTCCGCTGTTTCCAGAAGCTCGTCGACGCCGGGCACAGCGTCGTCGTCATCGAGCACAACCTCGACGTCATCAAGTGCGCCGACCACATCATCGACCTCGGGCCCGAGGGCGGGGACGCCGGCGGCCGCATCGTGGCCCAGGGGACGCCGGAAAAGGTCGCCCGGTCCCGGCGGTCGATCACGGCCCGCTATCTCAGGGAATGCCTCTAGAAGGCGGCCCTCAGCGCCTTCCGGGCCGTGTCGGCGCTTTCCTCGAGCCGCCGCCTGTACCCTTCGTAGTCCGGAAGGATGCGGTCGTACGACTCGGACATCAGCGGCGAGGAGATGATGAAATCCGCCGTCGCCCGGTCGCAGGCGACGGGGATGTTCCAGACGACCGCGATGCGGAGGAGCGCCTTGACGTCGGTGTCGTGGGACATCGGCTGGAGGGGGTCCCAGAAGAAGATGAGGAAGTCGATCTCGCCGTCCGCGATCCGCGCCCCGATCTGCTGGTCGCCGCCGAGCGGGCCGCTCTGGAGCCTGCGGACCTCGAGGCCGAGGACCTTCTCGAGGAGGGCCCCCGTCGTCCCGGTGGCGTAGAGCGCGTGGCCCGAGAGCGACCCCTTGTTGAACTCCGCCCACTCGAGCAGGTCCCTCTTCTTGTTGTCGTGGGCGACAAGGGCGATCCTCTTTCTCTTGCCGATGGGGAGCACGGTCTTTTTCATGGGCTTTCCTCCAAAGAGCGCTTCGGGCAAAGGATACACCCGGGGAACGGGCGCGGCAAGGAGGCGGTTTTCGTTTGACAGGCGGGAGACCCGACTGTATAGTCACATTTCAGATATCCGGAGGAACTTCATGGCCATCCCGATCGCCGACCTGCACTGCGATACCGCCATCGGCCTCGCGGCCGGCCGGCGGCTCGACGACCCGGGGCTCCAGGTCAACCTGCCCGCGATGGCCGACGCCGGGATCGGGCTCCAGGTCTTCGCCTGTTACGTCCCCCCCGCGGTCCCTGAAGGCCGCCGATTCGAATTCGCGTCGCGGCTCCTGGACGGCCTGGACCGGGAGATGGACGCTTTCTCCGGAGACATCTCCATCTGCCGGACGTCCCAGGATATCCTCGACGCACGGGCGGCGGGCCGGTTCGCGGCCGTCCTGGCCGTCGAGAACGGGGACGCCCTCGAAAACGACCTCGGGAACCTCGAGCGGCTATACGCCCGCGGCGTCCGGCTGATGACCCTTGTCCATTCGCGAAGCAACGCCTGGGTCGTCTCCTCGGCGGACCGGGAGCCGGCCTTCGACGGCCTGACCCGCTTCGGCGAGGAGGTCGTCGCCGCCATGAACAAGATGGGGATGATCGTCGACGTCTCCCACGCCCACGACTCGGCCGTCCGAAAGGTCCTGTCGCTCTCGTGCGGGCCGGTCGTCGCCTCGCATTCCTGCTCCCGCACCCTCTGTCCCGTCCCGCGCAACATCAGCGACGAGCTGGCCAAAGGCATCGCGGCCGGAGGCGGCCTCGTCGGCGTGAACATCTACCCCGGCTTCCTCGACGCCGGCTATCGGAAGGAATCGGAGAGGACCGGGGACCTCTTCGAAAGGCTCGGCCGGGAGGAAGAGAAGGCCGGGGCGGACCCCGCGGCGCACTTCGCCCTGCTCCTGAGCCTCGCGGACCAGTTCGGCAAGGCCATGGCGAGGTTTCCTGTCCCGTTGGACCGCTACCTCGAGCACATCTATCACCTCATCAACATCGCCGGCGAGGATCATGTCGCCTTCGGCTCGGACTTCGACGGCGTTCCCGACCTTCCCGCCGGCGTCACGGGCTGTCGCGGCCTTCGGACCGCCCAGGAGCGCCTTGCGGACGCCGAGATGCCCCGGAAGACCCTCGAGAAGGTCTGTTGGACGAATTTTCTCCGCGTCTTCGAGGACGTCTGCGGCTGAGCGCCCGGTGCCATTGCGCCCGCGCCCCGATTGACGCGGTTCCCGGCGCTGTGCTATACCGGATTTTCGTGACAAGGAGGGCCTGAAAATGTTCATCCCGGACCGTATGCGCAAAGCCGTTCTTCCGTTCGTCATCGTCCCGATCGCCGTTCTCTTCGCGGCCGGGACCATGCCGTCGAAGCCAAAGGCCGGCTCGACGAAGGGCCTCAAGCCGCTCGAATACAACAAGGACATGCTCGTCGTCCAGGCCGTCGTGGCGTTCATCGCCCCGGCCCGGATGGCCGACTCGCCCTATGACATCGATCCCGACGGGAAGATCAGGCTCAACCCGGGCACGGGCAGTATCACCTACAACTTCCGCTCCGGAGATTCGGCCATCAACCTGGCCGGCGACCACGTCGAGCCCGCGGTCACCTTGTTCAACCCGGGGGCGGAAAACGACCGGGCGGGCCGCGAAAGCCGCGGCCTGAACATGCTGGCCTGCATCGGCAACAAAGTGAAGGTATGGACGGGCGAGGGCAAGGGAGCGACGGGCTTCGTCATAGGCAAGCACGGCGGCGTCGAGCACGTCATGGTCGACTTCCCCGACGCCTCGGTCTTCGAGAAGCTGTCCATCGGCGACAAGATGCAGATCACCACGGTCGGCTTCGGCCTCGAGCTCAAGAACGCCCCCGGAGTCACCGCCCTGAACATCGGCCCCGAGCTCATCGACGCCCTGACCGGGCTCGGCATGGGGATCACGCCCGAAGGGAAGCTCCGCATCCCCGTGGCGGTCATCGTCCCCGCGAAGATCATGGGCTCCGGCCTCGGGGCGGACAACGCCTACCGGGGAGATTACGACATCCAGATGTTCGACGCAAAGACCGTCAAAGAATACGGCCTGGACCGCCTGAGGTTCGGCGACCTCGTCGGGATCGTGGATGCCGACACCACCTACGGCCGGATCTACAGGCAGGGCGCCGTCACGGTCGGGAGCATCTCCCATAGCAAGAGCTACGTGGCCGGACACGGTCCGGGCGTAACGGCCCTCTTCACATCGAAGGACGGGAGGATCGAGCTCGTCGAGGACCGCGGCGCCAACCTGGCGACGCTCCTCAAGATCCGGTAGGGACCAGGAGAACGGATATGCGAACGAAACGGATCGCCGCTTTCATACTGGCCGGCCTCACGGCCACGAGCGTCTACCCTTGTACCCTGGCCGTGATCTCGGGCAAAGCCACGCGGGACGGCCGGGCCCTGATGTGGAAGAACCGGGACACGGACAAGGTCGACAACAAGACCCTCTATCTCACGGGACCTAAATATGCCTTTATCGCCCTGGTCGACGCCGGAGATTCGAACGGCGAGGAGGCCTGGGGCGGCCTGAACTCGGAAGGCTTCGCCGTCATGAACTCCCAGACCGACGACCAGGGGTCGCCCGGCAAGGACGGCGCCGACAACGGCCGGTTCATGAGACGGGCCCTCGGCGAATGCGCGAACGTCGCCGAGTTCGAGGCCCTGCTCGGGAAGGTCCGGGGAAAGCTCGACCTGACGGCGAACTTCGGCGCCATCGACGCCGAGGGGAACGCCTGCTTCTTCGAGACCTCGCCGACGTCGTTCGTCAAGTTCGACACGAAGGACGCCCGCGTGGCTCCGTTCGGATACATCGCCCGGACGAACTACGGCTTCACATCGCCCGACAACCTCAAAGGCGGAGGCTACATCCGATTCGAGCGGATCTCCCACATCCTCGAAACGGGGTTCGGCCAGGGGCGCATCGACCCGGCGTTCATCCTCCAGCAGTCCTCGCGCGACCTCGTCCACGAGAAGCTCCACTCCTATCCCCTGAGCCGGGAGCTCCCCGACGACCCGGCCGAGCCGCTCTACATCAACACCAACGACACCATCAACCGGAACTCCAGCGTTTCGGTCATCCTCTTCGAGGGGGCGCCGTCCCGGGACAAGGCCCATCTGGCGACCATGTGGGTCAACCTCGGCCAGCCGGTCTCCTGCGCGGCCGTGCCGATGTGGGTCACGGCCGGCGAGGTCCCCTCGGTCACGACCGGCCCGGAAACGGCCCCGCTCAACGACTGGTCGAAGAAGCTCGTGTCGTACCTCTATCCGGACCCGCGCGGCCGGATGAAACAGTACCTCGACGTCGGCCGGCTGAGGACCTGCGGCGGCGAAGGCGTCCTGCCGAAGCTCTTCCGGATCGAGAACGAGGCCCTCGCCCGCGCCGCCGACCGGCTCGCGGAGTGGGAGGAAACGCGGCCCGCGCCCGCCGCCGTCGCCGAATTCCAGGAGAAGCTGGCGTCCTGGGTCTTCGAATCGCTGAAGGCGGCATTCCCCGAGATCCGGTAGGGATCCCGTCTCGCAGTCTTTAGCTGACCGTGACGGCCAGGCCTTCTTCGCTGATGGAATAATCGAAGAACCGGGCGAGCTCGTTGGGCGGCTCGGCGGCGAGGATGCGGCGCGCGGCTCCGGCGGCCGCGGCCGAGCGGCAGGCCATGAGGAGGAACCCGCCTCCGCCCGCTCCCAGCAGCTTGGCCCCGCGGACGTGCGGCCGAACCCGGGCCAGGATCCCCTCGATGACCTCCGTCGTGGAATCGGGATCGATCCTCTTGTTGAGGTTCCAGGCGACGTCGATGAGCTCTCCGAACGCCCGGACGTCCTTCGCGGACATCGCCTCCGTCATCTTCGGCGGGAACGCGCGGAGCTCGGCCAGGGTCGCCATGGCTTCCCGGTCGCGGTCGAGGACGTTTCCGACCACGGTGCGGAGGATATTCTTGGCCAGCCGCCGTATCCCCGTGTAATACAGGAGTGTCGTCCCTCTGTTCCGGGAGGGATCGAGGACGTCCGGCGGGACGGGCCGGACGCACGGGTCGGGGACCAGACCCGCGTCCGCCGTGATCATCTTGACCCCGCCGACGACCCCGCCGATCTGGTCCTGCCAGCCGCCGCCCGTCGTCAGCTCCTGCTCGAGGCGAAGGACGTCGTGGAAGAGCTCCCGCGACGAGAGGCTCCGGCCGGTCATCCTGCGGATGACCGCCAGGAGCGCGGCGCCCATGATGCTCGACGTTCCCAGGCCGCTGCCGCTCGGGATGGCGGCCAGCGTCGTGAGCTCGATCCCGCCGCCGAAGAGTCCGAGCATGTCCCGGAGGGTCCGGGCATCCCTCGGCCAGACGGCGGCTTCGGGAGAAAAGCCCGAAAGCGCCAGGGCGGCCTTGGCCAGGCCGAACATGCTCTCCGGCCTCCCGTAATCGAGGAGGCCGGCAAGGTCGCGGACGACGATGCGGGCCCCGTGGTCGATGGATCCGATGCGGATCTCCGGCTCGCGGATGACGCGGGCGTAGACGTGGATGGGCGGCTGGCCGTTGAGGTTCACGGCGGCGTTGATGACACAGCCTCCCCTCTCGAGGGAGTACGGGGGCGTGTCCGTCCAGCCGCCGCCGAGGTCGAGCCGGACCGGCGCCCGGCCCCAGACGATCTCGTCGCCCCGCAGGGCGCTCCGCGGATGCTCCGGAAGCTTCTCCCGGCTCCGGACGATGGTCCGGCCGACGATCTCGAACGCCGCGTTCCGGGCGGCTTCCGTCCAGGCGGCCGCGCTCCCGAACTCGCGCCCGCCGAGGCCCAGGGAAGAGAGCCAGGCTCGCCGGGCAGGGGGCATCTTATCGAAGATCCCGGCGAGGGTCCGCGTCCAACTCCTGTCCCCTCCGGACATGCTTTTCGAGATAGCGGAGCCGAGAGTATGGAGGACACGCGCCAGCTCGAGGCGATCCAGTCCTGGGACGGCCCCCTCGCTCCCGAAGCGGCGGAACGAGGTGTCCAGGACTCCGGACATCCAAGCCCGCCTCTCCTCTCCGGCCAGGTTCGCAAGTCCGAAGGAAAGCTCGGCCGCCGAAAATCCGCTCTCCGGCCGAAAGACGCGGCTCCCCTCCCCCGCCATCGCCAGCGCCATGTTCCTGTGTCTCCGCGAATGGAAGACCTCGTGCGAAGCGAGGCCGGCGGTCTCGGCGAAACTGTAGCGGTCCGCGCCCTTCCATGCCTTCTTCTGTTCGAGGTTCGCGTTCTTCGGCCGGAGCATCCATAGCCAATCCCGAAAGCCTTCCGGACCCCTTATCGCCGGGAAGAAGCGCCCGTTCCAGACGTCCTTGTCCCCGGGCCGTGTCCCGGGATCCCACACGTCGTCTTCCGAGGCTCCCAAGGCTTCGAGCCAGACGCCCAAGCTCAGGCCGGCCAGGAGCCCGCCCTCGCCCTCCGGCCTGTTGAGGACGTCGTCGACCGCGTAGCACCGGACGAAATGGACCTTGCGCCCCCTCCTGTCGCGACCCTCGAGGATGTCCAGGACGGCCTTGGGCGGGAGGGAGAGAGGAGACAGGATATCGGCCCCGGTGACCACGTTCGCGCCGCCGAGGACGAGGGCCGACCGGACGCGGCATCCTTCGACCCAGGAATTCAGGCCCCGGACGCGGCCGCGGCCGGAGACCTCGTTGTTCATCGCGAGGAGGGCTCCCTGTTCGGACGCGCCGACCTCCCCACCGAGAAGGGCGTTCCCGCTTGTGATGAGCTGGCGGGGCGTTCCGAAATGGAGGAACCCGCAGTCGGGAACGAGCGACAGGCGGAAGGGGATCCGCGAGACCCGCTCGAAGATCCGCCTAAGGAGCCTGTCCCCGAGGGCCGAGCCCGCGCGCCGGACGGCGGCCGGATAGCCCTCGAACGAGGCTTCCGTGCCCATGGCACAGCAGATCTCCCTGTAAAAATCGAGTCCCCGACCGCTCGGCGGCTTCCGCCATCTCCCCTTCCCAGGAAAGTCCGCCCGACGCGTTCCTGACGACGCGGAAGAGCCGGATGAGCGCGACAGCGGAACGGGCGTCGAGGCTCATGACGCCGATGTCGAGGACGGAGAGGCCTCCCGCTCACAAGCGCGCCCTTCGTCGCTCTGCTCGGCCGGGGACGGCTTCTGGAGGAAGCGCCTGACGCGGCCGTCGCTCGCCGGGACAGAAGACCCCGTGGTTCGCCGCGAGCTCCGGGGCCTCGAGCGCGCCCAGGCCCGTGATCCCCTCGTCCCCGAACCGCACGGCCCCCGGGTCGAAGGAAAGGAGCACGTCGCCGGTGGTCACGACGACCTGGCCGCGGCCCTCCCGGACAGGCGGCAGGCCGAGATAGACCGGGAGGAGCCGGTCGAGGATGCTCGGGCCCGGGACCCGGTCGGAGGCTCCGGGAACGGGGATGAAGATCTTGCCGCAGGGGCCGTAGGCCGGGAGCCGCCGCGAGTCCCCGCCGGCGTGGATGATGAGGATCCTGAGCTTCGAGAGCGTCTCGAGCCAGGCTCGGGGGTCGAGGCTCGCTCTCCGCGTCGTTCCCGAGCTCGCGTTCCAGGACCTTCAGCAGGGACCAGACCGTGCTCCCGCCGCTCCCGACACGCGACCCGCCCGGGTCGGGGACGGCCATGGCCGTCCGGACGCCGGAAATGAACCCCAGCCTCATCCTGAGCGCGAGCTCGTCGTCGTAGGCGGCGGCCTGCCGTCCGTTCGACGCGGTGACGACGAGATAGTCCCAGGACGGGGAGCTCATCGACTATTTCCGGGCGGCCTCGACCTGGGCCTTGATCCAGGGATAGGTCCGGGACAGCCCTTCCCTGAGAGAGAACTCCGACGTCCAGCCGATGGACGAGATCCGGTCGTTCCGGAAGTTCCTGGCCTTGACCCCGACGGGGCCCTCGATGTGCTCGAGGCGGATCGTCTTGCCGGCGACCGACGCCACCGTGAGGGCCAGCTCGTCCACGCTGACGTATTCGCGGCGGCCGATGTTGACCCCGTTCTCGAGGTCCGAGCGCATGAGCATGACGATCCCCTTGACCAGGTCGTCGACGAAGGTGTAGGCCCGCATGGCCGTGCCGTCCCCCCAGAGCTCGATGACGCCTCCGTCCTCGACCTCGGCGACCTTGCGGCAGAGGGCCGCGGGCGCCTTCTCCCGCCCGCCGCGCCAGGTCCCCTCGGGCCCGAAGGTGTTCTGGAACCGGGCCAGCCGGACGGCCATCCCGTAGCGCCGCCCGTAGGCCATGGCCATGCGCTCGGCATAGAGCTTTTCCCAGCCGTATTCGTTGTCCGGAAGGGCCGGGTAGGCGTCGTCTTCGCCGAGCTCGGGCTCGTCGGCCGTCATGTCCCTGTAGACGCAGGCCGAGGAGGAGAAGAAATAGCGCCGGACGCCGGCGTTCGCGCTCGAATGGACCATGTGGATGTTGATGAGAGCGCTGTTCCGCATGATCTCGCACTCGGCGGAGTGGATGAAACCCATTCCGCCCATGTCGGCGGCCAGCTGATAGACCTCGTCGAAGACGCCGGACGGCGCCTTCACGGCCTCCCGGCAGTTGTCTTCCTCCCGGAGGTCGAGGAGCCGGAAATCGTCCGCCGCCGTCGGCCCGAACTCCGGCCGTTTCAGGTCGACCCCGCGCACCCAACAGCCTTCGCTCTTCAGCTTCTTGACAAGGTGGCTTCCGATGAAGCCGCCGGCTCCACATACCAGCGCGTGTTTCATGGTTTTCATCGTCCTTCCAAGCGGATTTCAACCCCCGAACAGCGTGAACAGGCCCTTGATGAACACGACCTGGCCGAACATTTCGAGGATCTCCTCGGCGTTGGCCATCAGGGCGTAGGAGAAATTCGCGGCGCCGTGGCGTTCGACGAAGGGGCCGGCGACCATCTCCATCCCGAGGGCGCCGGAGAGGAAAAGGAACGCGGCGACAAAGAAAAGGGCCCGGGTGCGCCGCGGGAGGGAGAGCCAGAGTTTCAGGAAGACCGGGACGAGGGCGGCGACGAACGCGATGCCCAGGATCACCCAGCTGAAGTGGAAGAATCCGTGGGCGCGGAACAGCTTCCTGAGCGGGTCGACGGCCATTTCATGGAATGCCGCCGTCTCGTCGATGGAGAGGCCGACGAACACGACGGCCAGCCCCCGCCATGACGCCCGGAAACGGGCCGGCCCCGGGCCGGGAAGGCTTCCCGCCTTCCAGAGCAGGACCGCCGCGAACAGGAAGAGGAACGATGAGAACCAGGTCGGAACGTTCATCTCCCGGTCGAGGTTGAATTGGGGGACGAAGCCCTGGAGATGGCCGTCTCCGAAATAGTACGTGGAGACCTGACCGGCCAGGCTTGCCGCCGCCAGCACGACGACGGCGATGAAGAGCGCCCTGACGACGGAAGGCGGGTCGAAGGCGAGCGTGAGCCGGACCGAGTGCTTATCGTCCATCAGAGCTCGCCCGGCATGAACGTCCGGATGTGCTTGAAAACGGCTTTCATCGGCCTAGAACCATTTCTTCTTCTTGAAGAAATAGACCATCGTCGCCGCCGACGGCGCCGATGACGCCCCAAACCAGGAAGTACCCCCACCGCCATTCGAGCTCGGGCATGAACCTGAAGTTCATCCCGTAGACGCCGACGATGAAGGTCAGGGGGATGAAGATGGTGGCGATGATGGTCAGGACCTTCATGACCTCGTTCATCCGGTTGGAGACGCTCGAGAGGTAGGTCTCGAGCATCCCGGACAGGATGTCGCGGGAGGTCTCCATCGTGTCGATGATCTGGACGATATGGTCGTAAACGTCCCGGAGATAGACGTCGGTCGTCGCCTTGATGAGGGGCGTCTCGAGCCGCTCGAGCCCGCTGATGACCTCGCGAAGGGGCCAGGCGGCTTTCCGGAGGTAGATCATCTCGCGCTTCAGGCTGTGGATCCGCTGGAGGATCTCCCGCTTCGGGTCGGCGACGAGCTCGTCTTCCAGGGTCTCGACCTCCTCGCCGAGTCTCTCCAGGACCCCGAAATAGCTGTCCACGATGCCGTCGATGATGGCATAGGCCAGATAATCGGCGCCGAGCTTCCGGAGGCGGCCCTTCCCCTTGCGGATCCGGTCCTTCAGGCCGTCGAAGATGCCGGTCTCCCTCTCCTGGAACGTGATGACGACGTTCGGCCCGAGGACGAGACTGACCTGATGCATCTTCTCCTCGGGCTTGCCGTTGCGGACGAAAACCTTGAGGACGACGAAGAGGTAGTCGCCGTAGTCCTCGATCTTCGGCCGCTCGGCCGTGTTCAGGATATCCTCGAGGATGAGGGGATGCAGGTTGTAATGAGCGCCGAGCCGCTCGATGAGGCCGACCTCGTGGAGTCCGTCGACATTGATCCAGGTTACGGTCGGGGAATCCCGGAACGGGAAGCATTCTTCGACGCTGGTGACCTCTTTCTCTTCGAGCCGCGACTCGTCGTAGTCCATGACCGTCACCCGGGCCTTTTCCACCCGTTTGGGGCCGATGTGGACGAGCGTCCCGGGCGACAATCCGGCCTTCCGCGAGCTCTTCTTCGTCTGGTTCGGCATGCGCGCCTGCCTCCGCTAGGTCATTTATCCCGTAAAACGGGGAAAAAGGCAAGCCGGGCCGGCTTCAGCCTGAGTTTTTCAGTTCGAATCCCCCCTTAGGAAAAGGGGGGTGAGGGGGGCCAAAATACCCCCCTTTGTAAAAGGGGGGCTGGGGGGATTTCTCAAAGCGTCATTGCAGGGCATCGACCTTGCGGACATAGGCGTCGGCGTCGAACTTCCGGCGCAGGCCGGCGGCGTTCATATAGCGAATGGTTCCGAAGATGGGCCGCTCGCCCCAGGGCCGGTCGTGCTTGCCGAAGCACCAGGCGACGCCCGCGAACCCGTTGGGGTCCCGGCCGTCGAGCTCGTACGTGTCGTTCAGCCGGAGGGCCGTCCGAAAGGCTTCCTCCGGCGTCTTGGACCATTCGAGGATCTTCTTTCCCCAGTACATGCGCATATAGCCGTGCATCTTCCCCGTGAGGACCATTTCCCTTTGGGCGGCGTTCCAGTAGGGATCATGGGTTCGGGCCGCGTCGAACTGGTCGTAGGTGTATACGTATTCCCTCGGGACCTTGCGGTGCTTGGCGAGGGCGGCGCGGCTCCAGGCCGGGAGGCCGCCATATTCGTCGTAGCGGGGATTGTAACGGACGAAGTTCATGGAAAGCTCTCGGCGGACGATGAGCTCCTCAAGGAAGGCGGCCGCGCCCGGCCCGCCGTGTTTCCGGACCGCGAGGGCGATCTCGATCGGCGAGATCTGGCCGAAGTGGAGGTAGGGGCTGAGATTCGATTGCCCGTCCAGGGCCGGGTCGTTGCGGGCCTCCGGATAATCATCGAGCCTGTTCTCGATGAAATCTCGAAGGAGCGCGCGGGCGTTGGAGGCCCCGCCCCGTAACGCTCCCTGCCCGACGCCCCGGTCGACGCCGAGCTCGGCCAGGATCTTTTCCGGATCCCGGAGGTCGAGGGAATCCAGCCGCAACGAAAGAGAATCCTTCATGAGCCGGCTATGCTTCAGCGGGACGAGGAAGCGCTTGAGCTGACGGCGGAGCTTGGGCCGGAACGTGGCGGCGGAGTACTCTTCCTTGGGGGAGGCCGTGTCCACGGGGACGATCGCGTTCGACTCGACCTCGATCAGGGGGCATTCGAGGGCGCGGGCGGCCTCGGCCCGCCATTCCCGCTCGACGCGCTGGTATCCCCGGTCCACGACGACCAGGGAGGCCCTGCGGCCGAGGTGGCACGCCAATCTCCCGGGCGCCCCGCTCCGGACGACCATGCGCACGCCGCGCTTTTCGAGGTCCTTCCTCGTCTCCTCGAGGCCCTCGAGCATGAACAGATAGTGCCGCGCGTTGGCCCCCTGGAAGTCCGCGCTCAGACCGAAGAGGACGACCAGGGGCGTCCCCAGCTCGTTGGCCCTGACAGCGGCATATTCCAGCGCGTGGTTCTCCCAGGCCCGCTGGGATGCCTGCATCCAGTAGAGGACGAAGTCATGGCCATAGGTCCGGACCTCTGCCCCACCGCCGGGCGGCCCGACCCTCTCGGGCTGTATCACGAGACGGTCATCCGAGCCGGGCTTCGACGGCCTTTCCGTCGATGGCCTTGAAGAACGCCTCGATGTAGTCGGCCCTCTTGAGGCCGTAGTCGATCATGAAGGCGTGCTCGAAGACGTCCATGACCAGCAGGGGCGTGCACCCGGCCGGGTGGCTGACGTCGTGCTCGTTGATCCAGAAGTTGAAGAGCCGGCCGTTGGCGGGATCCTCGTAGAGGACGACCCAGCCGATGCCGCGCATGGCGCCGGTCGCCCGGAAGTCCTTCTCCCAGGCCTCGAGGCTCGCCGAATGCTCGCCACGAGCTTGCGCCGCGAGCTTTCCGGCCGCGTCGAGCGCGGCCTTGCCGCCGAGGTTCTCGAAGTAGAGCTCGTGGAGCCGCATGCCGTTGAACTCCCAGCCCAGGCGGCGCTTGAGCTCGGCGTACTCGGGAGTCGCCGTCTTGCCGTCCTTGGCCATCTGGGCCGAGCATGTCGAGGACCTTGTTGGTGTTCGTGACGTAGCCCTGGTACAGGGTGAAGTGGTTCTTCAGGAGCGTCTCGCTGAAACCGGCCGTGCCGATGAGCTTGGCGTAATCCTTGGCGACGTAAGTATGTTCATCGTCCTTTCGTCCCTCCTTCGGGAACGGAAGCCGGGCGAGCCAGGTCCGTCGCCCCCGGCCGAAAGCAAGGATCCCGGCTGCTCGCCAGAGCGGCCCCTCCCGAAACCCGGCGAAGTTTGAGGAATTCCCGGCCGCACGAAGCATGGCTCAGGCTATACTCTTCTCGCGCAGGCTAAATCCTACCCCAATAACCCTAGGATTCTCGGCAAGCGCCGCTTCGCGGGCTTCGTCTCTATTTGGACTCGGGCTTTTCCGCGGGCTCCGCTTCGCCCGCCCGAGCCCGACCTTCTCCCGGATCTCGGCTTCGAGCTTCGCCGGCAAGCTCCTTGTTCTCCTTGAGGAGCTTCTTGACGTTGTCCCGGCCCTGGCCGAGGCGCTCGCCCTTGTAGGAGTACCAGGTCCCGGTCTTCTCCAGGAGGCCGGTGTCGAGCCCGACGTCGACGAGGTCGCCTTCCCGGGAGATGCCCTCGCCGAAGATGATGTCGAACTGGGCTTCGCGGAAGGGCGGGGCCATCTTGTTCTTGACGATCTTGACCTTGACCCGGTTGCCGATGACGCTCTCGCCGTCCTTGATGATCGCCAGCCGGCGGACGTCGATCCGCATCGAGGCGTAGAACTTCAGCGCCCGGCCGCCCGTCGTCGTCTCCGGGTTGCCGATGAAGACGCCGATCTTCTCCCGGAGCTGGTTGATGAAGATGAAGCAGGTCTTGGACCGGGCGACGATGGCCGTCAGCTTGCGCAGGGCCTGGGACATCAGGCGCGCCTGGAGGCCCATGTGGGCGTCGCCCATCTCGCCTTCGAGCTCGGCCTTGGGGACGAGGGCCGCCACCGAGTCGACGACGATGACGTCGACGGCGCCGCTCCGGACGAGGACCTCGGCGATCTCCAGGGCCTGCTCGCCGTAGTCGGGCTGGGAGATGAGGAGGTTGTCGATGTCGATGCCGATCTGGGCCGCGTATGTCGGGGACAGGGCGTGCTCGGCGTCGATGAAGGCCGCCTGGCCGCCCCGCTTCTGGGCCTCGGCGATGACGTGGAGGGCCAGGGTCGTCTTGCCCGTGGCCTCGGGCCCGTAGATCTCGACGACCCGGCCTCGCGGGAAGCCGCCGATGCCCAGGGCCAGGTCGAAGGCGATGGAGCCGGTCGGGATGGCCTCGACCGGGACGGCGGCGCCCTTCTGGCCGAGCTTCATGACGCAGCCCTTGCCGAACTGCTTTTCGATCTGGGAAAGGGCGGCCTCGATGGCCTTGCCCCTGGATGTCTGTTTCGTCGGTCTCTTCGTCTTTCATGGATCCCTCCTGGCGTGTATCTTCTTTATGTTTCATGGTCATTTGCTCCCCGGGCTCAGGACAATCCGGTGATCTCGCCGTCCCCGTCGACGTCGACCTGCTCGGCGGCCGGGGCCTTCGGCAGGCCGGGCATGGTCATGATGTCGCCGCAGAGGGCGACGACGAAGCCCGCGCCCGACCTGAGGACGACGTCGGTCACGACGAGCGTGAAGTCCGCGCGGCCGGCCCAGCGAGCTGGGCGTTATCGGAGAGCGAGTATTGCGTCTTGGCGATGCAGACGGGAAGGCCGCCGAACCCGTCCTTTTCCAGCTTCTCGAGCTTCCTCTTCGCCTTCGGCTCCAGCCGGACGCCCGCCGCCCCATAGATCCTGCGGGCTATGGTTTCGACCTTCTCCGACGAGCGGCATCTCGAGGGGGTAGAGGAACTCGGAACCGGTTCTCGTCGGCGTCGATGGCCGCCAGCACCTCGCGGGCCAGGTTCGAGGCCGCCCTCCCCTCCCCTGCCGTAGACGTCGCTCAGGGCGAAGCGGACGCCTCTCGGGCGCCGCAGAAGGCCTTGAAAACGGCCGATCTCGGCTCCGTATCCGTCGGGAACAGGTTGAGGGCGACGACGAACGGGCACGCCGAACAGCTCTCAGGTTCTCGATGTGCTTGGCGAGGTTCTCCAGCCCCTTTTCCACGGCGGCGACGTTCTCCTTGTTGACGTCGACGGCTTCACCCCGCCGTGGAGCTTGAGGGCGCGGAGCGTGGCGACGAGGACGCAGGCGGCCGGCGGCGGGACGTGGCCCGTGCGGACGACGATGTCGAAGAACTTCTCCGCGCCCAGGTCCGAAGCGAACCCCGTTTCCGTGACCACGATAATCGACCAGGCGGAGCCCCAGGCGCGTCGCGATGACGGAGTTCGTGCCGTGGGCGATGTTGGCGAACGGGCCGCCGTGGATGAGGGCGGGCGTCCCTTCGAGGGTCTGGACGAGGTTGGGGTTGAGGGCGTCCTTGAGCAGGGCGGTCATGGCGCCGGCGGCCTTGATGTCCCGGGCAAAGACCGGCTTGCCGTCGGGGGAATCGCCGACGTGAATGGCCCCGAGCCGGGCCTTCAGGTCCGCGAGGTTCCCGGCCAGGCAGAAGATGGCCATGACCTCGGAGGCGGCCGTGATGTCGAAGCCGGTCTCCCGGGCGATGCCCTTGAGCGGCTCGCCGATGCCGACGACGATATCCCGCAGGACGCGGTCGTCCATGTCCAGGACCCTCTTCCAGGTCACGGACCGGGCGTCGAGGAGGCCGCAGGACGCCGTCGAAGTGGAGCCGGTTGTCGACCATGGCCGCCAGGAGGTTGTGGGCCGAGGTGATGGCGTGCATATCGCCCGTGAAGTGAAGGTTGATGTCGTCGGCGGGCACGACCTGGGCCCGGCCGCCCCCGGTGGCGCCGCCCTTGAGCCCGAAGACGGGCCCCAGGGACGGTTCCCTCAGGGCGACGACGGCCTTCTTCCCGAGACGGCGGAGGGCGTCGGCCAGGCCGATGGCCGTCGTCGTCTTGCCCTCGCCGGCGGTCGTCGGGGTCATGGCCGTGACCATGATGAGCTTGCCCCGGACGTCCGGAGGGCGCGGGAGCTTTTCGAACAGGACCTTGGCCTTGATGCGTCCGCACGGGATCAGGAATTCCTCCCCGATGCCGAGCTCGGCGGCGACCTCCCGGATGGGCCTTAAGTATGACCGCGCGGGCGATCTCTCTGTCGTTCGACATGATCCTCTCCTGCACCCGCAGTGTACCTTTTTTCGACCCTCATCTCAAGCCGTCGACGAACGTCCGGTTGTACTCGTCGATCAGGCCCCGGTCGGCGAACGAATAGTAGCGGTTGTTCCCGATGACGATGTGGTCCAGGACCTTGATCTGCATGACGGCGCGGCAAAGACCAGGTCCCGGGTGATCTCCCGGTCGCAGAGGGACGGCTCGGGGTCGCCCGACGGGTGGTTGTGGACGAAGATGAGGGACGAGGCTTCGTAACGGAGGGCGTCGCGGATGACCTCCCGGGGATAGACCGCGCTCGAGTCGACCGTCCCCTCGAACAGGGTCTTCTCCTCGATGACCTGGTTCTTCGTGTCCAGGAAGATGACCTTGAACTGCTCCTTCCGAAGCTCCCGCAGGGCGTGGTAGAGGTAGTCGAAGACCTCCCGCGAGGAATGGCAGACCGGCCGGCTCATCATCCGCTCCTTGAGGAACCGCCGGGAGACCTCCTGGACGAGCTTCAGGCCGAAGACGTTGTGGGGCCCGATGCCGCCGATCCTCTGGAGGTCGCGGGGCGAGGCCTCGAGGACGCCGTGGAAGCTCTTGAACTCCTTCAGCGCCTCCCGGGCCGGGGCCTTGCAGTCGCGCCGGGGCGTGCCCAGCGTCAGGAGGAGCTCGATGATCTCGTCGTCGAGGAACCCGAGAGGCCGCCCTTGAGGAACTTCTCCCTCAGCCGGCGGCGATGCCCGTTCGGGTCCGCGCCGGCCCCCGGCGAGGCGGTCCGGTCCTTGTCCATGCCAAAATATAGGACGGCGGAACCCGCCCGATTTTCTCTAATCGGGGACACAATACCAATTTCCTTTTTCCAGGGGAAACCGACGAAATTAGGAAATTGGTATTGTGTCCCCTTTTAGTCTTCGTACAGGGTGTCGATGAGATCCTTGTACTTCTGCTCGACGATGGACCGGCGGACCTTGAGGGTCGGCGTGATCTCGCCCGCCTCGATCTCGAAGTCCCGGTCGAGCAGGGCGATCTTCTTGACCCGCTCGTACGGGGCGAGGTTCGGCGTGGTCCGGCCGACCTCGGCCAGCATGAAGTTGCGGACCTCGTCCCGGCCGACGAGCTCGGACCGGCTCGCGAAGGGAATGCCCGCCGCCCGGGCGTACGCTTCGAGCTTGTCGAAGTTCGGCACGATGAGGGCCGAGATGAACTTGCGGTTGCCGCCGACGACGACCGCGTTCGCGATATAGGGATTCGTCTTCAGGAGGTTCTCGATCGGCTGGGGCGCGACGTTCTTGCCGCCGGCCGTGACGATGATGTCCTTCTTCCGGTCGGTGATGACGAGGAACCCCTCGTCGTCCAGGTGGCCGATGTCCCCGGTCTTGAACCAGCCGTCCTCGATGACCTCGCGGGTCTCGGCCTCCTTCTTGTAATAGCCCTTCATCAGGTTCGGCCCGCGCGTCAGGATCTCGCCGTCGGCCGCGATGCGGACCTCGACGCCGGGGATGGGCCGGCCGACGGTCCCGAACTTGACCCCCTCGATCGTGTTGCAGGCGACGACCGGGGACGTCTCGGTCAGCCCGTACCCTTCGATGACCGTCAGGCCCAGGGCGTAGAAGAACTCGGCGATGTCCTTCGACAGGGGCGCCCCGCCGGAGACGAAGAACCGGACCCGGCCGCCCGTCTTCTCGATGATCTTGGAATAGACGAGCTTCCGGGCCAAGCCGTGCTGGAACGCGAGGAAGCCGGGGACGGGCTGGCGGCGGAGCCGCTTCGCGGCGTGCTTCTTCCCCACTCCGATGGCCCAGAAGAAGATCTTCTTCTTCAGGGCGGGCCCGGCCAGGACCTGGTCGATGACCTTGACGTAGATCTTGTCGAAGAGCCGCGGGACGCTGACCATGATGGTCGGCCGGGCCTCGATGCAGGTTCTCGGCCACGGTCTCGATGCTCTCGGCGTAGGCGATGCTGCGCCCCGGTGTAGAGGAAGGCGAACATGCACATCCGCTCGAGGACGTGGGACAGGGGCAGGAAGGAGAGGATGCGGTCCTTGTCCGTGAATTCGACGATGGACCGGAGGGCCTTGATGTTGTGGACGAAGTTGGCGTGGGTCAGCATGACGCCCTTGGGAACGCCTGTCGTTCCCGAGGTGTAGATGATGGACGCGAGGTCGTCCGGGCTTGACCGCCAGGGCCAGGGCCTCGAACTCGTCGCCCCGGCTCGCGGCGTACGTCCGCCCCCTGTCGATGACCTCGGACAGGGGCATGGCCCCCTCGATCCCTTCGGGGTCGAACGCGACGTAATGGGCGACCTTGGCGAGCTCGCTCCGGATGGCCGCGATCCTCGGCCACAGCTCGCGGTTCGAGCCGAAGACGACCTTGGCGTCCGAGTCGTTGACGATGTACTTGATCTGGTCCGGCATCAGGGTGGGGTAGATGGGAACGACGATGGCTCCGAGGCACAGGGCGGCGAAGTCCGTCATCGTCCATTCCGGCCTGTTCTCGGAGAGGATGACGACCTTGTCCCCCGGCCCGATGCCGAGGGACCTCAATCCGAGGGCGATGTTCTTCACGCGGTCCAGGATCTCCCGGGAGGACAGGCTGACGTACGCTCCCCCCTTCTTGAACATCATCAGGTCGTCCTTGGGGTAGGACCTGATGGTATTGAGGAACAGCTGGCTGATCGTTTCGACGGACATATCCTTCTCCTTATTTCTTTTCGTGGGCGAGGAGCCATTCCTTGCGCCAGAGCCCGCCGCCGTAACCGGTCAGGCCGCCGTCCGCCCCGACCACGCGATGGCAGGGGACGACGATCGAGACCGGGTTCCTGTGGTTGGCCCCGCCGACGGCCCTCGTGGACCGGGGATTCCCCAGCGCGGCGGCGATATCCTTATAGGTGGCGGTCCGGCCGAGCGGGATCTTGAGGAGCTCGTTCCAGACCCGCTTCTGGAACGGCGTCCCGCGAAGATCGAGCCTCAGGCTGAAGGTCCGCCGCCGGCCGGAAAAATATTCGTCGAGCTGGCGGCAGCATTCCTTCAGGCAGGGCGCGGGCGGTCCCGCCGGTATCGAGCTCCGGTCGGAAAACTCGATCAGCTGGATCCCCTCTTCGGTGCCGACGATCTCGAGCGGGCCGATGGGAGATTTATAGAGAGCCCGGCAGACCGAGGCCCGCGGGCTCTTTCCGGTTCGATCCTGCCCGGTTCGTCCCGCCATGGCCGGCCCGCCTCAGGACTCCTTGAGGCGGATGAAGACGTTGGTCCGGCCCTTGTCGTCCTGGAACTTCATCTCGAAGAGGTCCTGATAGGACTTGATGAGCTGGGAGAGCTGTTTGTGCCCGTAGGTCCTGGGGTCGAACCCGGGATCGAGCTGGCGGAGGTAGAAGCCCATGGTGCTCAGGCTCGCCCAACCGCCTTCCTCGACGGCCATGTCGAAGGCCCCGCGAAGCAGGGGCACGGGGTCGAACTTCCTGGGCTTTTCCTCGGCGGCTTCGGCCTCGGGCTCCGGTTCCGGCCCCGGCTCGCGGCCCGCCTGGGCTTTCCTGCGGGGCGCCGATCTCTCCTTGCGGGCACGCTGCTGCTGCTGTTTGGGGACGAGATTCTCGGTATAGATGAAGATATTGCAGGCGTTGACGAACGCTTTCGGCGTCGTCTGCTTGCCGACCCCCATGACGAAGAAGCCGATCTCCCGGACGCGGGTGGCCAGGCGCGTATAGTCGCTGTCGCTCGACACGAGGCAAAAGCCGTCGACCATGTGGCTGTGGAGGATGTCCATGGCGTCGATGATCATCGCGCTGTCCGTCGCGTTCTTCCCGACGGTGTACCGGAACTGCTGGATGGGCTGGATGGCATTGTCGTTGAGCGTGTGCTTCCAGCCCTGCATGTTGACGGTCGTCCAGTCCCCGTAGATGCGGCGGATGGTGACCAGGCCGAACTTCCCGGCCTCGGTCAGGATCTTGCCGATCAGCGAAGGCTGGGCGTTATCCCCGTCGATCAGGAGGGCGATCTTCTTGCGCTTGACGTCCTCGAACATTTCATTGGTCATGGTGAATCCTCGTGTTTTAGGGCCAAGGCGGCTTCCCGTAAGGCTATCTTAACCGTTTCAGGGAATATTTCAAAGCAATTTGATACAATGGGCTCCCATGCCCGCCCGAATCACGCCCCGGAACGCCCGGCCGAAGATCGGCCTCGTCCTGGGGAGCGGCGGGGCCCGGGGCATCGTCCACATTTCGATCCTCGAAGCCCTGGCCGCCATGGACATCCCGATCGATTTCATCGCCGGCTCGAGCATCGGCGCGGCCGTCGCCGGCGTGTACGCGGTCGGCTGCCTTCCCGACCTCAAGGAAGACCTCGTCTCGATGAAGAGGGACGAACCTCCTGAAGCTGTTCGATCCCGTGCTCTCGCGTTCGGGCCTTTTCGCCGGCAAGAGGGCCTTGGCCTTCCTTGCCCGATACATCCCGAAGACCGCCCTCATCGAGGACCTCTCCGTCCCGCTCGGCATCGTCGCGACCGATTACGACTCGGGCCGGGCGGTCGTCTTTCGCAAGGGAAACCTTCTCGCGGCCATCCGGGCCAGCGTGTCCATACCCGGCATCTTCACCCCGACCGTCTCCGGGCGCAGTCTGCTCCTGGACGGCGGGGTGGTCAACCCCCTGCCCATCGACGTGGTCCTGTCGATGGGAGCGGACCTGACGATCGCCGTCAGCCTTCACCCGGCCCTGGGCAAGCTGGGGCTCATCCCCGTCAAGTATCCCGGGACCGGTAAAGCGCCCGGCGCCAAGGCCCCGGCCAGGGTCCCCCCGGTGGAACGGCTCATCCACCGTCTCGTCGAGAACGGCGCGGCCGGAGGGAATCGCGCCCTCAAAGCCGCCGACCTCTGGCTCGACACGCAAAGGGCCGCCGCGGATTCCCGGCGAAAGATGCCGAACCTGTTCGAGATCCTCACCCGGACGATCGACATCATGGAGTTCGCGAATACCCGGCTGATGCTGGCCTCGAACCCGCCGACCGTCCTCATAGACTTCGATTTCCCCGAGATCCCGACCCTGGACTTCTCGTTGAGCGCCTATCTCCTCGAGCAGGGCCGGAGAGCGGCCGAGGCCAAAGCGCCGGAGCTCCTGAAGAAGATCAAGCACGCCGCGCCATGAGGTGACCATGAACGGAAACATCCCGACCCTGTACGTCGACGGGACAGACGCTCCCCGAAGCCTGGGAGAAGGCGGTCCTCGCCTGTTGGAACCAGGGCGCCGCCGTCCAGACCGAGTACGACAAGCCCGGCGACCCGCCCGAGCCGGGATTGCACCATCCTCTGGGCGGTCGAGGACCCCTTCGCCGAGCCGCGCATCCATCGCGCGTTCCCCGGCGGCCTCGAGGACCTCGAGGTCTACCGCCAGGAGGTCGTCGACGGCGTCCACGACCACTGGATCGCGCCCGAAGAGGGCAAGTGGACCTACACCTACCACAAGCGCCTGTTCGCCTACGACATCGAGGGCGAGACCATCGACCAGATCGACGCGATCGTCGACAAGCTCGCCGAGGCCGGGCACTCGCGCCGGGCCCAGGCCATCACCTGGAACCCGAAGCTCGACCCGCCGACCTACGACCCGCCCTGCCTGCAGCGCGTCTGGTGCCGGATCCTCCCGGACGAGAACGGCGGCGCCGTCCTCAACATGAACTGCCACTGGCGGTCGCGCGACGCCTACAAGGCCGCCTACATGAACGTCGTTCGCCCTGACCGACCTCCAGCGGATCATGGCCGCCCGGATCGCCGAGAGGATCGGCCGGCCCGTCCGCGTCGGGCGCTACGCCGACCTCGTCGACAGCTTCCACATCTACGGGTCCTACTTCGCCGAGTTCCAGGGATTCCTGAAGATGGTCGAGAAGCGGACCTTCGAGGACCGCACCTGGCCGTCGAGCTACGCCGAGCCCATGTTCGAGGAGGCCCGGGAACGGCTTCGGAAAGAAAAATACTGACCATATAATGCACATATTTTTGATGATTTTGTAAATTATTTATATTCTTCTGTTTAGGCTGATATTCACCATTTAATTGTTCTTATATTGAACACTATTGGACTAGCCTAGCTAGCCACGAATTTCATCGTATTATATTTGTTTTCTTTATCTTGCAAGCCTTCTGTCTCCCTGGCACCCTTCTTGCTCTAATAAGGGCATCATGAGTACGAAGGAGACGAAAATGAAGACGAAAATGATCCCGGCCCTCATCGCGGCCGTTTTGATCCTCTCGGCCGGGTTCGCCGGCGCCACTGAGATCCAGTTCAGCCTCGTCGGCACCGCGGCCATGCCCCAGACCTCGTTCTTTTCCCCCGAAGTGATGACCATGGCGGCTGCCATGGTCGCGGCCCCGACCCCGATTCCGGCTCCCGCTCCCTCCCTCCCTATCAATATCGTGCGGCCGAGGGGCTTCGGATCCTATCGCGGGGACCGGCTCGAGCGCGGCTTCTTCACCGCCTCCCTCGTTGCCATGACCGCCCTGAACGTGGCGGACTACCTCTCCACCCGGCAGGCCCTCAAGTACCCCGGACTCTCGGAAGGCAACCCTCTCATGAAGCCCTTCGTCAAGAACGCCGCCCTGTTCGCCGCCGTCAAGGCGGGGACCACGGTCCTGAGCGTCTGGGGCATGAAGAGCCTCTTCAAGCGCGACAAGACGACGGCATGGGTCCTGACCACCGTCTCCAATCTGCTCCTCTCCTATGTCGTCTCCAACAATATGAGACTCGTCTCGAGAATGCGGCCAAGGTAGGGGCGCGGGGCGCCCTCTCCATCGCGAGCGGGGCCGAGCCGGAAGGCTCGGCCCCTTTTTTTTATCCTTCCCCCAATATCACGAGCCTGCGTCGGAGACAGGACGGCCCGGATGTGATACCATCGGGCCGGAAACCATGGTCATCTGGCTATTGCTCTCCTGGGCCCTCGTGTTCGCCGGCCTTACGGTCCGGACATATTACAAAGGGCCGCGGCTTCTCTACCTCGTCTTCAGGCCCCTCGCCATGGTCGTTCTCATCAGCCTCGTCATCGAGGCCGGAAAGAGCGCCCCACCCGCCTACCGATTCGCCGTGGGGGCCGGCCTCGTCGCGTCCCTGGTCGGAGACTTCTTCATGATGCCCCGCCGGAAGCGGTTCGCCGCGGGCCTGGCCGCGTTCCTCGCCGCACAAGTGTGCTATGCCTTCGCATTCCTGTCGGGGATCCGGCTCCGCTTCTCACCCGTCCCCGCGCTCGCCATCCTCGCCTACGGAGCGGTCCTCTTCGCGGTCCTGTATCCTGGGCTGAAGCGACTGCGGATCCCGGTGCTCGTCTATATCCTCGCCATCAGCGCGATGGCCCTGGCCGCCCTGGAGAGATATATCCAAGCCGGGGGCCCCGCCGCGCTCGCCGCCTGCGCCGGCGCGGCCCTTTTTCTCTGCTCGGACACCTTCCTGGCCCTCGACAGGTTCGTCAGGCCGTTCCGGGCGGCTCAGGGGTTGATCCTGTCGACATACTTCGCGGCCCAGGCCTTCATCGCCTTGTCCGCCTGCCTCTGACGGAGGAGGTCCGGACTTCAGGAATTTTTCATCGACAGGCCAATTCGCCTGAGCTCCGGGTCTACCTTGAGCACCCGGACCTTGACGACCTGGCCGACGCGGACGACCTTGCGGGGGTCGGGGACGTAGCGCTCGGCGAGCTCGGAGACGTGGACGAGGCCGTCCTGATGGACCCCGATGTCCACGAAGGCGCCGAAATTCGCGACGTTCGTGACCACGCCTTCCAGGACCATCCCCGGGGCGAGGTCCGAGAGCTCGCGCACGGTCTCCGAGAATTCGGCGTACTTGAACGCCGAGCGCGGGTCCCGGCCCGGCTTTTCGAGCTCGCGGAGGATGTCGTCGATCGTCGGCAGTCCCGCGCCGTCCGTGACGAACGCTTCCCTGTCCAGAGAGCCCAGGAGCCGGGAATTTCCGATCATGAGCTCCACCGTGGCTCCGAGCGTCGCGGCCATCTTCGAGACGAGCGCGTAGCGCTCCGGGTGGACGGCCGAATCGTCAAGGGGGTTCCGGGCCCCCGGGATCCGCAGGAACCCGGCGGCCTGTTCGAAGGCCCTGGCCCCGAGGCCGGGGACGGCCTTGAGCTCTTCCCGGGACCCGAAGACGCCGTTTTCGTCCCTGTAACGGACGATGTTCCCGGCGGTCTTCCTGTTGAGGCCCGCCACGTGCATCAGGAGCGCCTCGGACGCAAGGTTGGCGTCGACGCCGACGAGATTGACCGCGCTCTCGACGACCTCCTCCAGAGAAGCACGGAGGCGCGCCTCGTCGACGTCGTGCTGGTACTGGCCGACGCCGATGGATCGGGGGTCTATCTTGACCAATTCCGAGAGGGGGTCCTGGAGGCGGCGGGCGATGGACACGGCGCCCCGAACCGTGACGTCGGAGTCGGGAAGCTCGCGGGCGCCCTCCTCGGAGGCGCTGTAGACGCTCGCTCCGGCCTCGCTGACCATGACGCAGAGGGGCCTCCGTTCGGGCGGGAGAGCCGCGATCGTCTTCCGGATGAAGAGCTCGGTCTCGCGCCCGGCGGTCCCGTTGCCGACGGCGATGAGCTCGATGCCGTGGGCCGAGATCATCTGCAGGAGGTCTCGGACCGCTTCGTCCGTCCTTTTCTCGGGCTCATGGGGAAATATCGCCCTGTACTCGAGGAACAAGCCCGTCCGGTCGACCGCGGCGAGCTTACAGCCCGTGCGAAACCCGGGATCGACCCCCAGGACGGGGCGCTGTCCGGCCGGCGGCGCGAGGAGCAGGTCGCGGAGGTTGTCGCCGAAGACCTTGAAGGCCTCGTCTTCGGCTTTGGCTTTCGTCTCCCGACGGACCTCGGTCTCGGTCGCCGGCGCCAGCAGGCGGTCCAAAGCGTCGGCGGCCGTCCCACGGAGGAGCGGCGCCGCGGCGCTTTTAGGGTGCCGGACGAGACGGGCCTCGACGCAGGCGAGGGCCTTGTCCTCGGGAAACTCAAGCTCGAGACGGAGGACCTTGTCCTTCTCGCCGCGGAGCATGGCCAGGAACCTGTGGGACGGGACGTCGGCAGCTCTTTCCCGATGGTCCCGGTACATATCGTATTTGGTCTTTTGCCCGGCGAACTCTTTCCGGACGGACGCCCTCAGGATGCCTTCCCGCACGGCAAGCTCACGGAGCCTCTTCCTCACGTCGGCGTCGTCGGCGGCTTCTTCGGCCAGGATGTCGCACGCGCCGCGAAGGGCCTTTTCCGGAGTCTCATAGCCCTTATCCGGAGCGACGAACTCCGCGGCCTTGCCGGTCAGGTCCGCCCGGGGCGCTTCGATCGCCTCCAGCCAGCGGGCCAGCGGTTCCAGGCCGGCGTCCCGGGCTTTGGAGGCCCGGGTCACGCGCTTGGGCTTGTAGGGAAGATAGAGGTCCTCGAGCTCCGTCTTGCTCGCCGTGGCGACGATCCTCGCCTCGAGCTCGGGAGTCAGCTTTCCCTGGGAACGGATGGAATCGAGGACCGTTTCGCGGCGCTCGTCGAGCTCCGTGAAATACGCATGGCGGCGGGCGATCTCCCGGATCTTCGTTTCGTCGAGGTCCCCGGTCCGCTCCTTACGGTAGCGGGCGATGAAGGGGACGGTCGCCCCCTCCGCCATGAGCTCGATGACGGCCACGACCGATGCGGTGCCGACCACAAGTTCCCGGCTGATATGTCCGATGATGTCCATGGGCGCGGTCCAGTGTACACTGCCGCGGAGGCGACCGCAAGAAATCCCCCCCAACCCCCCTTTAGCAAAGGGGGGAAGTCCAAATCCCCCCACCCCCCCTTTACGAAAGGGGGGTGAGAAATCCCCCCCAGCCCCCCTTTATAAAAGGGGGGAGATTCCGCCCTCTGCCCTATACCAAGGGGGGGACGCAGACCGGCCGAAACCCGGCTTTTTCGACGGCGCCGGATGGGATATCATAAAGGGAATGCGGGGCCTTTTCGCCGAAGGAGGATTCGAGACCATGAAAAGAAGCCTGTGCGCCGTTCTCACGGTGATATCCGTTCTGCTCGTCTCCACCGGGGCCCTTCGGGCCTCGGGGGCAGGGCCCTCGAAACCCGTCCGGGGAGTCTGGGCCCATCCGCACATGTTCGGCCCGGACCGGGCCCAGGCCGTCCCCCTTATGGAGAAGACCCTGGATGCCTACGTCCGGGCGGGCATCGATACGGTCATCATGCTGGTCAAGGACACGAGCGGGTACGTGTATTTCAAAAGCGCGATCGCGGTCGCCGACCCCGCTTACGCCTGGGATTTCTTCGGCACCTTTCTCGATGAGGCGAAGAAGCGGGGGATCTCCGTCCACCCCTGGTTCTGCGTCTTCCCGGAAGGCCGGCTCCTCGGCCGGGTGCGCGAACACCCCGAGTGGCTCATCCGGAGCCGCCGGAACGAGATGGTCGCGTGCGTCAACCCGGCCGTCCCCGCCGCCCGGGCTTACGAGCTGAGCCTGATGACGGAGCTCGCCCGGAGCTATCCGGTGGACTGGATCCACCTGGATTACATCCGGTTCCCGTGCGAGCCGACCGAGCCCTATTTCGGCTACGACGCGGCGACGCGGGCCCTCTTCAAGGAGCGCTCCGGCTGGGACACGAACGACATCAAGGACCAGGATTCGGGGAACCCGGTCTGGAACCTCTGGCTCGAATGGAACCGGGACCGGGTGACGACGTTCGTCCGCGAGCTCAAGGACGCTCTCGGCGCCCTCGGCCGCCCCGTGAAGATCTCGGCCGCGGTCTTTCCCGAGGCCGTGAACGCCGGCGTCCTCATCGGCCAGGACTGGTCGAAATGGGCAGAGGAGGGGCTGGTGGACATGCTCAGCCCGATGATCTATACGAACGACCCCGCCCTCTTCGACGATTACGTGCGGCGGGCCGTCGCCTTCGGAAAGGGCCGGACGCAGATCTGCATCGGGATCGGCATCGGCACCTCGCACAACCGGAACACCCCGGAGGGCATGCTCGAGCAGATGCGCATCAGCCGGGAGAGGGGCGCCGACGGAGTGATCTATTTCTCGGCGAACAGCCTCACGGAACCGTTCCTGGACCGGCTGAAGACCGGGGAGTAGCCTCAGGCTTTAGCCTGAGCTCTTGATCGAACGCAGGCTGAAGCCTGCGGCTACTTGCGGCCCCGAGCGAGGAGCCGGTCATAGATGGCGAGGCCCGTCATGGAGACGAGCCCGATCGCGGCGATGATGAGCCACATGGCCATCGAGTTCGTCGGCCGTCCTTCCTTCATGGGCGTCTGGATGTAGCGCTCGAACAGGGCCCCGCCGAGCGGCCCGCCGAAGATGCTTCCCAGGGCCACCGGCAGGTTGGCGTATCCCAGGTAGAGGCCCTCCTCGCCCTTGGGGGCGATGGCCCCGATGTACTCGTAGATCCGGGGCGAGGCCATCATCTCGCCGACGGCCATCGAGGCGATCGAGACGATGAGGAAGACCCCGGCGAAAGGCAGGGCCAGGCCGAGGATGTCGATCCGCCGCGAGAGGTCCGCGCCGAGGAGGGAGGGCAGGACGTTCATCAGCATGCCCGTCGTCGTCACGGCCACGCCGAAAAGGATGGACTTGATGGGGGTCCATTTCTTCACGAGGCGCGTGATGAGCATCTGGAAAGCGACGATCATCACCGGATTGGCCAGGGTGTAGAGCTCCATCGGCGCGTTCGGGTCCACGGCCCGGAGGAACAGCGGCATCAGGTTGTAGAGCTGGACGTAAAGGACCCAGAAGAGGCCGATGACGACGAGGAAGAAGACGAACCGGGCGTTCCGGAGGACGACGAAGATGCCCAGGACGGCCTGGCCGAGCGTCTTTTTCCGGACGGCCTGGCCGTCCTTCCGCCCGTCGCTGACGTACTCCGGCTCCCGGTAAAAGAAAAGGACGATGACCAGGCCGATGAGGGCGAAGATCGAGGAGGCGTAGGTGAAGATGGCCGGGATGCCGAGGCTCGTCCGGATGAAATAGGACACGCCCCGGCCGGTGATGGACCCGATGTTGATGACCATGTAGAAGATGCCGAACCCGAGGGTCGCGGCGGTGCCCGAGGTCTTCTGGACGGTCCCCGCGATGCAGGGTTTGACGATGGACCCGCCGATGCCGATGAGGACGATCCCCAGGACGACGGGGACGGTGAAATCGATCGCCTCGGCCGCGGTCTTACCGATGATCCCGGGCCAGAACCGCTGGACGTTGCCCATCGTGAAGTAGCCGGCCGAGATCAGGACGAAGGCGACGGTCAGGGACCGCTTGTAGCCGTACTTGTCGGCCAGGGTCCCCGAGAGGATGGGCATGAAATAGATGAGCCCCCAGAGGAGCGACCCGTTGAGGAACGTGGCGAGCGTCGGCCTCATGCCCAGGGTCTCCTTGAGATAGATGACCATGAACGAGGCCATCGCGTAGTAGGCCGCGCGCTCGAAGAGCTCGACGGTGTTCGCGGTCCAGAACGTCCGGGGGAATTTCGCCTTGACGGGACCTGCGTCGCTCATGGGACGGCTCCTTCGCGGTTTTGGCGAATGATATCACAAGCCGGGGAAAGGGCAAAGACGAACGGACGGCTCCCTTCGAGCGGGAACAGGGGGATCACCGGCCGCCCGGAGGCCCCGGGGGACGTCTCCCTACTTTTTGGCTTCCGGGGCCGCCTTCTCGTCCTCCAGCTTCTTCAGGAAGGATTCGTAATCGGCCTTGTTGGCGGAACCGGCGAACTTCTCCACCAGGGTCTTGTACGCGGCGATGGCCTGGTCGAGGTCCCCGGCGAGGTAGTGATAGTTGCCCAGGACGAGATAGGCGTCCTCGAGCTCGGGTCGGGCGGCGATGGCCTTGCCGAGGAGCTCCGGGATGTTGGCGTACTGGCCGGCCATGGCCTTGACCTTGGTCTTGACGTCGGTCTCCTCTTTGTTCTCCCGGATCTTCGCCACTTCCTTGTCGAGGAGCGCATACTCGTTCTTGGCGATCATGTAATCGGCGACGGGCACGAAATTATTGCCGGGCTCGGCGCCCGCGAGATCCACGTACTTGCGCAGGTAGCCGTTGGCGTCTTCGGGCTTTTCGAGGAGACTGAGGTTGAACCCCATCATGTAGTGGGACAGGACGAAGCTCGACTTCGCGGCGGCCTCGAGGTCGGGAACGGCCAGCAGCTTGGTGAACGCCTCGACGGAGGCTTCGAACTGGCGGGCCTGGAAGTTGCTGACCCCCATGTTGAAGAGGCCGTCGATGTAGACCGGCTTCCGGGTCGTCTCGAGCCCGGGTATGGCGAGCAGCCGGGTCAGGTAAGGGATGGCTTCGGCCGGCTTGCCCTGGGTGCTGGACTGACGGGCCTTCTCCGAGAGCAGATGGGCATAGACGTCGACGGCGCGGGCGAATTCGGGATTCGCCTGTACGGCCTTCTCCAGGAAGACGAGGGCGTTGGCGTCGTCCTGTTTCAGACGATAGACCTGGGCCGCGGTCAGGTACGCCGGCGCGTAGGTCGGCTCCAGCTTCTGGACCTCGGCATAGATGGCGAGGGCGCCGTCCAGGTCCTTGTTCTTGATGGCCTTCTCGGCCTTTTCCATCAGCTTTACGGCTTCCTTGGTCGCCGGCTTGGGCAATTTTTCCTCGGCTCCGAGCCAGGCTCCGGCGGCGACGAGAAGCACGATCCCTACGGCGATGATCTTCTTGCTCATGATTCCGTACTCCTTGATAACGGGCGCACCCGGCGTCCGGATAAATTCCGGGACATTATAGCACACAATGACCCCCCACGCCCTCCCCTTACGGGACGGGCTCGCCCGGCCGTCCCGATCGCGGGGCGACGATCTTCCCGTCGATGCCGATGACGATCCTGCGGACGTCGAGGGGAACGCCCGAGGCTTCGACGGCCTGCTGGACCAGGCGGAAGAGGCCCGAACAGCACGGGACGGTCATGATGGACCACGGTCAGGGAGCTGAGGCCGTTCCGGCGGATGATCTCGGCGAGCTTTTCGACGTAGCCGCCGCAATCGTCGAGCTTGGGACAGGCGATGACGAGCTTCTTCCCTTTCAGGAGCTCCCCGTGGAAGCCGCCCAGGGCGAAAGCCGTGCAATCGGCGGCGACGAGAAGGTCGGCGCCCCGGAAATAGGGCGCCAGGGGCGAGACGAGGTGGAGCTGGATGGGCCATTGGCTGAGGCGGGATTTCGCCGGGGCGTCCGGCCCTTCCGGCGCGCCCTCCCCCGCGTCCGCCGGGATATCGCGGGCGGCGCTTCCCGGACATCCGAGAGGGGCGGCGGCCGAAGCGCCGTGGACCCTGGAAGCCGCGTCCGGGCCGCGGCTGGCGAGGACGTGATCGAAGGCGGCCGCCGGGTCATAATCGTCGACGTCCCGCTCCTCGACCCGGAGGGCGCCCGTCGGACAGACGTCCAGGCAGGCCCCCAGGCCGTCGCAAAAGAGCTCGCGGGCGAGCACGGCCTTGTTCTCGGCGTCGAGGACGAGGGCCCCTTCGGCGCAGGCCGTGGTGCACAGGCCGCAGCCGTCGCACAGGGCGCGGTCGATGGCGACGATCTTCCTCCGCGTCATTTGCCGAACCGGGGATTGACGATGTTGCTGTAGATGGAGCCGAACGTATAGTTCACGCCCACCGACAGTCGATAATTGTAGTCGGTGGCGAGCATCTTCTTCTGAAGCAGGATGTCCTCCAGGCTGGCCCCCGCCTTGGGCAGGGACAGCTGGTCGTTGATCCGGGAATACTGTCCGTAGATCCCGAGGGACAGTCCCTTCCACAGCTGGAGGTTGAGGCCGCCCCAGAACTCCAGCCGGTTCTTCCCCAGGTCGCGGAAGTAGTGGGATCCCTGGAGCGAGGAGCTGATGTTGCCCCAGGGCTCCTTGATCTCCAGCGTCATCGTCAGGGTCTGCCCCAGGAGGTTCTCCCGGAGCTTCGAGAAGATCGTCTCCTCCATGTACTTGTTGAAGCTGCAGCCTATCCTGTAGAGGACCCGGAGCTGGCGCCGGGTCGACTCCGAATACGGGAAGAAGCTGTATTCGACGGCCGGCGAGGGATCGATGGCGAACGCGATGTTCTCGTAGCTCGACGAATAGAAGGAGAGCCAGGAGCCGGCCGACCAGTGCTCGTCGAGGCTGACGACATAGAGGCCGCTGAAGCTCTGGCTGTCCGAGGCCGAGGAGACCGGGCCCTCGTCGAGGGCGAAGGAGCTCTTGCTGTAGTCGGCCGAGAGGCCCAGCCTCAGCTTGGACGCGGCCGTCACCCGGTTGACGGACAGGTGGCCGTTGACGGCGCTCGAATCCTGCTGTTTTTCACCCCGCAGGTTCGCGCTCATCCCGACGTTGAAGACCCAGGAGTTCCAGCGGTCGACGACGGCCATCGGGCTCGCCTTCCGCTCGAAGCCGACGGTGATGTAATCGGCCATGACGGTCTTGGCGGCATAGGGGACGAGCCCGACCTTGAGGACGCGGGCGAGGCCCCGCCTCTGCTCGTCGTCCGTGTCGCCGTGGTTCGAGATGTACTTCAGGGTGTTCCGGATGTCGATGTAGTCGTTCTGGCCGATGAAGGCCAGGGTGTATTCCCGGCCGCCTCCCGCGGTGCCTTGGATCGTGACCATCACGAAGACGTCGGCCTGCTTGCGCTCGCGGACGAAGCTGACGAAGGTGATCTCCGTCCGGATGTAATCCATGTCGCACTGGTGGCAATCGAAGAAGACCTTGGGGGCGTCCCGCCGCGCCCCTGCGGGGACGGCCGGAACGTCCTGGGAGAACGCGGCCGAGGCCGCCGAGAGGAAGATCAGACCGGATCCGACGAAGATCCGGATAATCCCATTCATGACCGTGCTCTTCATCCCGCCGCGCCGAACCAGGCGTTCGCTTCGCGGCCCGCGAGCCCCGTGAGGACGAAGAGCCCGAGGATCGTGCCGACCGGGAGGAGGGGGAGCAGGAGCCCGCCGAGGACGAAGCCTCCGATCCTCCCCCAGGTCCTCCGGCGGGTGATCCCCGCGGCCGTGATGAGCGCGAGGGCGCCGAAGAGGAAGGACAGGCCGATGATGAGGAGGCCGAGCCCGCCGAGGATGGCGGAGCCGAGGAGGGCGTGCTCCTCCCGGGTCAGGCTGAGGATGACCGAGCCGTAGAGAACGACGCCCAGGACGGCGGCGGCCGTGATCAGGCCGAGGCCCCCCAACACCCGGAGGACGGACCTGGCCGCACCGATCTTCCCGGGCATTCCTTGGGTATCCTGCATCTTCGTCGTCCGCCCCCTATTGTACCCATCCCGCCGCCAAAGGCAACTCCCCGGGCGCTCCGGCCTGGCGCCGCCGGCGCGATTTTGATATACTCGGGGCAGTATCGAGGATTCGAGGAGGTCCCATGAAAAGAACGGTCACCGCTATCCTTTGCGTCCTGGCGATCGCGTCGTTCGCGTCCGCCGACATCTATGTCAAGTCCAAAGTGCACACCGACCCCATGAGCATGATGGGGCAGAACCAGCCCGCCAAGGACTCGGTCTCGGAACAGTGGATGGGCACCGACAAGTTCGCCATGCTGTCGGACCAGAGCTCCTCGGTCATCGACCTTGAAAAGAACGTCATGTACATCATCAACCACAAGTCCAAGACGTACATCGAGGCGAAGCTGCCGTTCGACTTCGCGAGCCTCCTGCCGCCCCAGATGGCGTCGATGATGCAGGGCATGATGAAGATGACCGTGACCGTGAGCCCCACGGGCGGCAAGAAGACCGTCGGTTCATGGGCCTGCGACGAATACGACGTGACCATGAACATGATGATGATGCCGATGAAGATGAAGGTCTATGCGACGAACGAACGTCCCCTTCGACCTCGCCGCCTACATGACCAAGGTCTACGGGACGATGCTCAAGTCCCAGTTCCGCCTCGACGAGGCGTCCGTGAGCGAGATGATGAAGGTCAAGGGATTCTGGATCTCCTCGGAGACGACCATGGAGATGATGGGCTCCAAGATCCGGACGACGAGCGAGGTCGTCGAGATCTCCCAGAAGACCCCGCCGGCCGGCGTCTACGGCGTCCCCGCCGGATACGCCAAGCAGGACAAGCTCTCGATGCAGGACATGCAGAACAAGTGACCGGGGCTCAGGACGCGCCGGACCCGGGGCCCATATGGAATCGATCGGCCGTCTCAATCCGCTCCTCGAGGTCCTGAAGGCCTCTCCCGAGCGGGTCAACAAGGTCTTCGTCCAAAAGGAGCGGGGGCCGAACCGGATCGGGGACATCATCCGTGAGGCGCGGCGGCACGGCATCCCCGTCGTCTTCGTCCCCAAATCCAGGCTCGACCAGGAATCACCCCATCACCAGGGGGCCCTGGGGCTCCTTTCGCCCCGGGGCTTCGCGACCCTCGAGGAGATCCTGGCCGCCCCCGGAGTCCCCTTTCTGGTCCTCCTCGACGAGATCGAAGACCCCCAGAACATGGGCGCTATCATCCGGACGGCCGAATGCGCCGGGGTCGGCGGCGTCGTCATCCCCGAACACCGTTCGGCCGGCCTGACGGAGACCGTTTCCACGGTCGCCGCCGGCGCCCTGGAGCACATGAAAGTGGCCCGGGTCATCAACCTGGCCCGGACCATGGAGGAGCTCAAGGAGCGCGGCCTCTGGCTCGTCGGGGCCGAGGGGGGCGGCAAGACCCCCTGGCACGCCTTCGACTACACCGTCCCCGTCGGCATCGTCCTCGGCTCGGAGGGCAAGGGGCTCCGCCCCCTCGTCCGCAAGCGGTGCGACACGGTCCTGTCCATCCCCCTGTACGGCCGGATCACTTCGCTCAACGTGTCCGCCGCCGCGGCCGTTTTCCTGTTCGAGGCGGCGCGACAGAGGCATAAGGGATAGCCGCCGGCAGTTCGTCCGGCCCCGGCCTTGCCAGGACCGGGACTGGGAAGCCCGGCCCTCGGCCTTGCCAGGACCGGGGAGGCAAGGGGTTGACATCTTTTCTCTCGAATCTATAGAATAGACCCGAAATGCAGCGCATCGCCGACTTTTACAGCCTGGAAAAGCCCATCGTCGAGCTCAAGGAGCAGATCGACGCGCTCCAGGAGAGCGACGACCCGACGAAGAAAGAGCAGATCGCCGCCCTCTGCCTCGAGATCGAGCAGGGAGTGGGCGAAGATCGCCCCTCAGCTGACGGCCGTCCACATCGTCCAGCTCGCCCGCCACCCCAAGAGGCCTTATTCGCTGGACTATTTCGCGAACCTGTTCACGGATTTCATGGAGATGCACGGGGACCGGCGATTCGGGGACGATCCGGCCATCGTGGCCGGCCTGGCCTTCTACAAAGGCCGGACCGTCGCCCTCATCGGCCACCAGAAAGGACGCACGACCCGGGCCCGCATCGAACGGAACTTCGGCCAGCCCAACCCCGAGGGCTACCGCAAGGCCCTGCGCATCATGCAGATGGCCGAAAAGTACGGTTTCCCGGTCATCACCTTCATCGACACCCCGGGAGCCTATCCGGGGATCGGCGCCGAGGAACGGGGCCAGGCCGAGGCCATCGCCAACAACCTCAAGGTCATCGCCAGGCTCCGCACCCCCATCATCAACGTCGTCATCGGCGAGGGCGGGAGCGGCGGAGGGCTGGGCATCGGCTTCGGGGACGCCCTGCTCATCCTCGAGCACGGGTTCTACTCGGTCATCTCGCCCGAGGGCTGCGCGTCCATCCTCTGGAAGGACAGAGCAAGGTCGACCAGGCCGCCGAGAACCTGGGCCTCCGGTCCGGGAAGCTCCTCGAGCTGGGCATCGTCGACAAGATCGTCCCGGAGCCGCCGGGCGGGGCCCACATCGACCCCGAGCAGACCTACCGGAACCTGGATAAGATCCTCGCCCCGACCCTCAAGAAGCTCGAGGCCAAGCCGGTCGAAGAGCTCCTCGAGGAGCGCTACCGGAAGGTCCGGAAGCTGGGGGTCTTCGTCGAGAAATGAGCGAAGAGGCCCCGGCGAAGAAAGAGCTCGCCGCCGTCAAGGGAACCAAGGACATCCTCCCGGCCGAGGTCGGCGCCTGGCAGGCCGCCGAAGCCGCCGTCCGGGGGACCTTCGAGCTCTACGGCTACCGCGAGCTTCGGGCCCCGGTGCTCGAGTACACGGAGCTCTTCGAAAAGGGGACCGGAGCGACCTCGGACGTCGTCGTCAAGGAGATGTACACGTTCATCGACAAGGGAGGCCGGTCGGTCACCCTGCGCCCCGAGTACACCCCCTCCGTCGCCCGGGCCATCATCGAGCACCGGCTCGACCTCCAGCCCGCGCCCCTGCGCTTCTATTACATGGGCCCGATGTTCCGCTACGACAAGCCCCAGAAGGGCCGCTACCGGCAGTTCCACCAGATCGACGTCGAGGTCTTCGGCGAGAAGGACCCGGCCATCGACGCCGAGATCGTCGAGATGGCCCACGCGCTCCTCTCCCGTCTCGGGGTCGGGGAGACGAAGACGCTCGTCAATTCCGTCGGCTGCGGGGCCTGCCGGCCCGGATACCACGCCGCTCCTGCGGGCCGCGGCGGAGGCTAAGCGGGCCGTCCTCTGCCCCGACTGCCAGCGGAAGATCGAGACGAACCCGCTCCGTATCTTCGACTGCAAGCTCGAGGCCTGCCGGGAAGCGGCCGCCTCGTTCCCCAGGATCACCGACCATCTCTGCCCTGAATGCCGCGACCACTTCGACCGGTTCCGCGCCTGCCTGGACCTCTACGGCATCCCCTTACGAGGTCGATCCGACGCTCGTCCGGGGCCTCGACTACTACACCAAGACCGCCTTCGAGATCGTCACGACGAAGCTCGGCTCCCAGAACGCCATCTGCGGCGGCGGCCGGTACGACGACATGATGAAGGAGTTCGGCGGCCCGGACATCTGCGCCATCGGCTTCGCCATGGGGATGGAGAGGCTCCTGGCCGTAGCCGACATCACCGTGGACCGCGGGAAGTTCCTGTATATCGCCCATCTGGGCGACGAGGCCCGGAGGGCCGCGATGACCCTGGCCAGGCAATTCCGGCGGGCCGGGATCGAATGCCTCCTCGAGTACAAGGCCCGGGGCCTCAAGGCCCACCTCGGCCGGGCCAGCAAGCTCGAAGCCTCCTGGGTCCTGATCGTCGGGGACGACGAGCTCAAAGCCGGCCGGTTCCCTCTCAAGGAGATGGCCTCCGGGACCCAGACGGTAGGGAACGCCGGAAGACTTGATCAGAACGGTCAACGGCGACGCCTGAAGCCCGGGCGGCCGTTGCGAAGGGTGACCATGAACGAAACCAAGACGCCGATATCGGACTGGAAGCGAACGGACTATTGCGGCGACCTGCGGCCGTCGGACGAAGGGCGGGAGGTGACTCTCGCCGGCTGGGCCCAGCGGGTCCGCGACATGGGGAATCTCCTGTTCATCGACCTCCGAGACCGCCAGGGCGTCGTCCAGGTCGTCTTCTCGACGGCGGACCCGGCGCTCCTCGAAGAAGCCAAGAAAGCCCGGCCTGAGATTCGTCGTCGCGGTCCGGGGGACCGTGCGGAAGAGGGACCCGAAGTCCGTCAACCCGCACATGGGGACCGGCGGGGTCGAGGTCGCGGCCGCCGCGTTCCGGCTCCTGAACGTCTCCAAGGTCCCGCCGTTCGTGATCACCGACGACGTCCAGGCGTCCGAGGAGCTCCGCTTCAAGCACCGGTATCTCGATCTCCGGCGGCCGAAGATGCAGGGCAACCTCAAGCTCAGGCACGAGGCCGCGCTCCTCGTCCGGAACTTCATGAGCGCCAACGGCTTCTACGAGATCGAAACGCCGTTCCTGGGCAAATCCACCCCGGAGGGGGCCCGGGACTACCTGGTCCCGAGCCGCATCCACAAGGGGCGGTTCTACGCTCTGCCCCAGTCCCCCCAGCTCTACAAGCAGATGCTTATGATCTCGGGGTTCGACCGCTACTTCCAGATCGTCCGCTGTTTCCGGGACGAGGACCTCCGGGCCGAGCGCCAGCCGGAATTCACCCAGATCGACATCGAGATGAGCTTCATCGACCGCGAGGACGTCTATGCCCTGACCGAAAAGCTCATGGCCGCCCTGTTCGCCCTCGTCGGCGAGAAGGTCGAAACCCCGTTCCTCCGGCTTTCCTATAAGGAGAGCATGGAGAGATACGGAACCGACAAGCCGGATCTGAGGGCCGGACTCGAGATCAGGGACCTCACCGAGGCCGCCCGCGGCGCTGGATTCCGAGATCTTCAGGAAGGTCATCGCCGCCGGGAGCGCGGTCAAGGCCGTCGTCGTCGACGGGGCCGGGTCGTTCTCCCGGAGCCGGGTCGATAAGCTCGTCGACAGGGCCAAGACCCTGGGGGCTCCCGGCCTCTTCTGGATGAAGAAAGCGGGCGGCACGAAGGCCTCCTTCAAGGCCGACGAGGCGGGCCTCGAATCCCTCTGGAAGGCCTCCGGCGCCGCCGAGGCGGACCTCCTCCTGATGATCGCCGACAAGGAGATCAAAGCGCTCAAGGCCCTGGGCGAGATCCGCCACGACTTCGTCTTGGAGCGCGCCGAAGGGCGCCGGGAATTCAAGTTCGCCTGGGTGACGGATTTCCCGCTGTTCGAGTGGAGCGAGGAGGATGGCCGGTACGTATCCGTCCACCACCCGTTCACGTCGCCGCACGAGGAGGACCTCGAATTCCTGGAATCCGATCCCGCCCGGGTCCGGGCCAAGGCCTACGACATCGTCCTCAACGGCTATGAGATCGGCGGCGGGTCCATCCGGATCCACGATCAGGACCTCCAGGCCCGCATCTTCAAGGCCATCGGGCTCAGCGAGGCGGAGGCCCGGGACAAGTTCGGGTATTTCCTGGAAGCCTTGAGCTACGGGACGCCGCCCCACGGCGGGATCGCCTTCGGCTTCGACCGGCTGGTCATGCTCCTCGCGGGAGAGGGCTCGATCCGGGAGGTCATCCCCTTCCCCAAGACCACGAGCGCCCTCTGCCTCCTCACCGGCTCACCGTCGACCGTCGACGAACGCCAGCTCGACGAGCTGGGCATCGCCCTAAAAAAATAGGGACACAATACCAATTTCCCTTTTCCCTGAGTACGTTGAGGGAATTGGGAATCAGGTATTGTGTCTCCGAATTCACTTGACGTCGCAGACGGCGGCGTTCAGGACCTGCTTCGAGCTCTTTTCCTGGACGAAGAAGACGACCTTGAGCATGTTCCGGGCGATCTTGTGGTGCCGCTCGGGGAACGTGTAGGACGCTTCCTTTTCGTACCGGTCCAGGCGCTCGGCCGCGGCCGCTTCGGCGGCGGCGAGGTCGATGACATATTTCTTCGCCGCGAGCGCCGCGTCGTCAAGGACGACGAAGTCGCGGACCACCATCTTGTGGAAGATGATCCCGTTGCCGCCCGCGAACTTCTCCTCCGCCTGGACCAGGGCCAGGTTGTAGTCGGCTCCGGGGCCGATCTTGTCCGCCTCGAACGAGACCTCCACCTTATCGCCCTTCGCCGCGGCCCGCACCGTCACGTTGACCGCGGGCATCTCGATGAGGCGCGCCGCGACCTCGGCCTTGAACCCGTTGTACTTCTCGCGGGCCATCGCCCTGTCCCCGCCTCCGGTCGCCGCCTTCTTCCCGTCGAAGAACGAGGTGGGCGTGCTCTGGACCCCGTAGTAAACGGCCCTCTGCCTCGTGGCATGATTGATCATCGGGTCCGGCCTGGGGATGGGAAGATGGTATTCGAGGACGACCAGGTACTTGGGGTCGTACGTATCGATGAGGCCGTCGAACCCCAGGTCGGCCGCGAGGCAGGGCGGGCATTCGGAACCCGTGAAGAGCTCGGCCAGGACCGCCTTCCCCTTCCAATCGGGCCCCGGCTTGGCAGGCGTCGGGGTGAACGGGATCTTTTTCTGGCCGGCTTCGAGGGCCGCGTCGAAGCCCCCGAGGCCGCCGTGGAGCCTTCGGTAGAGCTCCCGGGCCCGGTCGAGGGAATCCCTATAGTTTTCGATGGCCGCGTTGAAGAAGGCGTCGTAAGCCTCCTTGTCCTTGCCGAGCATGAGGTTGACCCGGCCCAGGGCGTGATAATAGGTCTTATCCATCAGCCCACCGTTCTTTTCGTAGGACAGGAGGGCGTCCCTGGCCATCTTCGGGCTATCCTCGTTGACGAAGGCCAGGGCCTCGGCGACGTACAAATTGGGAGTGTAGATCTTGAGGTACTTCATCGGGTCCGGAAGGATGGAGGCCAGGAAATCGGGATCTTTCGCCAGCTTCAAGCCCTCCTGGCAATAGGCGATGACGGCCTCGGTGACCCTCTTCTTGTCGAATCGGGCGAGGTTCGGATGGTCGAGGATATCCATGCTCGCGAAATAGTAGGAAAACACCCGCCCGATCCCGGCCGCCGCCTGGAATCCGGGCTTCTGAAGCTCGAGAATGTCGTCGACGGATCCGGCGAGCCCGATGCGGGCGTTCCGGAGGCCGTTCTCCAGGAGGCTCAGGAACCGGGCCCCGGGATAGGCCGCTTTGATCCTTTCGAGCTCCTGAACGCGGGCGGGAAGGTCCGCGATCTTCATGGCATTGACGAATTCCTTGTAGCCCGGCGAACGCTCCTGGGCCTGCTGGCCCGCGGCGAACGAAACGGCCGCGGCCGCCATAAGGATCGCCAGCCCGATTATCCGCGCGTGTCGTTTTCTCATAAGAGCCTCCGCAGAGGATTCTAGCATATTTCGGGGCCGCGATGGACATTCGGGGAAATTGTCGCCGCGGGGACGAGAATTTCTTGCCAAAACCGGGGCGAAGGGCTATCATTGGCCCCTTATAGTCCGGAACGCCTGCGAGATCCCGGAGGATCCATGAACATCTGGGCCACAAAGACGCCTCAGCAGATCCACGACGCGGCGGAACACACCGAACTCAAAAAGAGCCTCCGGGCCATCGACCTGGCCGCCCTCGGCATCGGCTCGGTCGTCGGCACCGGCATTTTCGTCGCCACCGGCCAGGGCTCCCAGCTCGCCGGGCCGGGCATCATCCTCTCGTTCATCATCGCCGCCTTCACCTGCGGGCTGTGCGCCCTGACCTATTCGGAGCTCGCCTGCATGTTCCCGGTCGCCGGCAGTACCTACTCCTATTCCTATGTCGCGTTCGGCGAGGTCATCGCCTGGATCATCGGCTGGGACCTGATGCTCGAGTACCTCGTCTCGGCGAGCGCCGTGGCTTCGGGCTGGTCGTCGACGTTCATCGGCCTCCTCAAGACCGTGGGGGTCGACCTGCCCAAAGCCATCACCCTGACGCCGCTCGCCGGAGGCATCATCGATCTTCCTGCGGTCGTGATCACGATGCTCATCACCTGGATCCTGTTCATCGGCATCCGGGAGAGCGCCCGGATCAACAACATCATCGTCATCATCAAGATCGCCGTCATCCTCCTCTTCATCTTCCTCGGCTCCTCGCACATCGACTTCGCGAACTTCAGGCCCTTCGCCCCCTTCGGCTGGAAGGGCATCATGGCCGGGGCCGCCATCATCTTTTTCGCCTACATCGGCTTCGACGCCGTCTCGACCGCCGCCGAGGAAACGGCCAACCCCAAGCGGGACGTCCCCCTGGGCCTGATGCTCTGCCTCGGCACCGTTATAGTGCTCTACGTGGCCGTGGCCTTCGTCCTGACCGGCATGGTCCCGTTCAAGCAGATCGACGTCGGCAACGCCCTGCCCGCGGCTCTTTCCCGGATCGGCATCCACTGGGGCGGCGCTCTGGTCGCCACCGGGGCCATCGTCGGCATGGTCTCGACCCTGCTCATCACCGTCTACGGCCAGGTCCGCATCTTCATGGTCATGTCCCGCGACGGGCTCCTGCCCAAGGTCTTCTCCCATGTCCACCCGGTCCACAAGACCCCCTACCTCTGCACCTGGATCACCGGAGCCATGACGGCCGCCATCGCGGGCCTCTTTCCCCTGCCGATGATCATCGACCTCTGCAACATCGGGACCCTGTTCGCCTTCATCCTTGTCTCCGCCGGCGTCATCGTGCTCCGAAAGACGCGGCCTGAGGTCGAGCGCCGGTTCAAAACCCCCGGCGTCCCCTTCACTCCCCTGCTGACCATCGGCTTCTGCCTCTATCTCATGGCCAGCCTCCAGGGCGTGACGTGGATCCGGTTCGGCGTCTGGCTGGCCATCGGCCTCGCCATCTATTTCGTGTATAGCGTCAAGCACAGCAAGATCCAGCATCTGCTGGCGCGAAAAAGCTAGCCTCGGGGGTCCGGGCGGGCCGTTCGCCGGAACCGGCAGGGCCGCCCGGCCGGAGATCGAGATGCACGAATCCGACCACCTCTCGACAGGAAGGAACGACTTCGGCCTCATCCTGGGGCTGGCCCTTGCCGCCCTGGCCTTTCATCTGGCCGTCAACGCCTTCGGAGGCTACGGGATCTTCCGCGACGAGTTCTATTACATCGCCTGCAGTAAACGGCTGGCCGCGGGGTACGTCGACCAGCCGCCGCTCGCGATGTTCCTCCTGGCCGCGAGCCGGGCGCTCTTCGGCGTCTCCCAGCTCGGGATCCGCGTCCTGCCGGCCGCGGCCCACGCCCTGACGGTCCTTCTGGCCGGCCTCATCACCCGGAAGCTCGGCGGACGGCGCGCCGCCGTCGGCCTCGCCTGCCTAGCCGCCCTATCGGCCCCGATCATCATCGGCCACACCAACATCTTTCAGATGAACGCTTTCTCCCAGCTCTTCTGGGCGCTGGCGGCTTACATCCTCGTCCTCATCGCCCTGAGGAGCCGCCCGGCCCTCTGGCTCTGGCTCGGGGCGGTCATCGGCCTCGGCCTTCTCAACAAGCTCGATTTCCTCTGGTTCGGGGCCGGGCTCGCCGCGGGGCTCGTGCTGACGGACATGAGAAAACACCTGACGACGCCCTGGCCGTACGCGGCCGCCGGGGTCGCCCTTCTCGTCTTCAGCCCCTTCATCATCTGGAACCTCGCCCACGATCTTGCCCATCTCGAGTTCATCCGCAACGCCACGGCCGGAAAATACTCGGGTTTGACGCGGCTGGACTTCGTCGCGGGCCAGGTCCTGCTCCTCAATCCCGTCAACATGGCCTTATGGCTTCCCGGGCTATATTTCCTGTTCTTCGACCGGGATGGGCGGCGGTTCCGGATCCTCGGCATCATCTATGTGACAGCCTTTGCAGTCCTCTTCGCCAACGGCCACAGCAAGGCGGAATACCTCGGCCCCGCCTACACCATGCTCTTCGCCGCGGGCGGCGTCGCCTGGGAGCGATGGGCGGCGCGCGGGAAGCGGAAGTGGGCCGTGGCGGGGCTGGCGACGACGAGCGTCCTGACGTCCCTGGTGCTTCTGCCATTCGCCGTCCCCGTCCTCCCCGTCGAAACGTTCATCAAGTATTCCGCCACACTCGGGGTCAAGCCGGATAGCGCCGAGGACAAGCGACTCTCGGAACTCCCCCAATTCTACGCCGACATGTTCGGTTGGGAGGGATTGGCGCAGGATGTATCGAAGGTCTATCTAACGCTTCCCGCGGAGGAGCGTTTGAAAGCCGTCGTCTTCGCCCCGAATTACGGCGAGGCCGGGTCTCTCGAATACTATGCGGGCCAATATCCCCTGCCGAGGATCATCTCGGTCCATAACAGCTACTGGTTCTGGGGGTATCCTCAGGAACCCCCCGGCGCGGTCATCTTCCCCGGGGGGAACGTGGAGGACTACCGAATGGCCTGCGACGAGGTCGTCCAGGCCGCGGTCCACACGTGCCGCTACTGCATGCCGTACGAGAACGATATGCCGATCTACCTCTGCCGCGGGCTTCGCGTGCCCATGGCCGAGATCTGGAAAAGATTCAAATCGTTCGACTGACGGGCGGTCAAAGATACCCGGGACGTCCCTTTTTAAGGACCTCGACGACATCCTTGACCTTCTGATCCAGGTCCTTCCGGCAGATGAGGAGGGCGTCTCCCGTATCGACGACGATGAGGTCCTTGACGCCGATGAGGGCGGTGAGCCTGCCGGGATTGTGGACCAGACAGTTCCCGGAATCCAGGGCGACGGCCTCGCCGCGGACGGCGTTCCCGGCCTCGTCGCGCGGCCAGACGTCGAAGAGCGAGGACCAGGCCCCGACGTCCGACCAGCCGAAGTCGCCCTTGCGCCACCAGGACTCCCCTCGCCTTCTCCATCAGGGCATAATCGATGGAAAGGGCCGGGATCTCCTCGAAGACCCGGAGGAGCGCTTTTTTGTCCTTCTTCGCCAGGGCCTCGATCATCCGCTCCCAGATACGGGAAGAACTCCGGCGCGTGCCTCTTGAGCTTGCGGGCGAACGTGTCCGCCCGCCAGAGGAACATGCCCGAGTTCCAGTAGGTAGCTCCCGTCCGCGAGGAACGCCTCGGCCGTCGTCCAGGTCGGGCTTCTCCTTGAATTCGAGGACCGGGAAGAACGGCTCTCCCCGAACCTTTCGGCGCCTTCCTCCGGCGTAATGGATGTACCCGTAGCCGGTGGACGGGAACGTCGGCGGGATGCCGAAGGTGACGATGTGATCGCCCTTGGACGCCGCACCCGGCCCCCGCTTCGAGCACGGTCCGGAACCGCCCCGGGTCCCGGATGAGGTGGTCGGCGGCCAGGGCGGCGACCACGGCCTCCGGGTCCTCGAGATAGACCCGGGCCGTGGCCAGCATGAGCGAAGGGGCGGTGTTCCGCGCCAGGGGTTCGACGAGGAAGTTCTCTTTCGGGAGTCCCGGGAGGAGTCGTCATCAAGGATTCGGTCTGCCCGGCGTCGGCGATCGGTGAGGACGTCGCGGGGGGCGACGAGCGGCGCGAGTCGTGCCACGGTCTCCTCGATCATCGACTTCGGCGCTGACGATGTCCAGGAACTGCTTGGGCCGGCGATTTCCGGCTGAGCGGCCAGAACCGGGTGCCGCTCCCTCCCGCCATGATGACGGCCCGGATGTTCGAGGCGTCGCGCCGTTCATCGGCTCCGTCGAGCCTCTGGATGACGCTCGGCCAGGACGCCCGCGGACCTCCTTCTGGATGGCCTCGAGGTCCGCCTCGGTCTCGCCCTCGAAGCGGAGGACGAGGAGGGCCTGGGTGTTCGACGGCCGGACCAGCCCCCAGCCCTTCGGGAAAAGCGCCCGGACGCCGTCGATGTCGATGACGGGGTGGCGCTTCGCCAGCTCCTTCCGGACCTCGTCCACGATCCGGAACTTCACTTCGTCGGAGGCATAGACCCGGATCTCGGGCGTCGTGAAGGTCTTCGGAAGGTCGGCAAGCATCTCCGAGAGCTTCCGCTGGGTCTTCGACAGGATCTCGAGCAGGCGGGCCGAGGAATAGATGGCGTCGTCGAAACCGAACCAGCGGTCGGCGAAAAAGATATGGCCGCTCATCTCCCCGGCGAGGAGGGCCTTCTCTTCCTTGATCTTCTTCTTGATGAGGGAATGGCCCGTCTTCCACATGACGGGCTTGCCGCCGAGCCTCGCGATCTCGTCGTAGAGGACCTTGGAGGCCTTGACCTCGGAGATGATGGCCGCGCCCGGGTGCGTCGGCAGGAGGTCGCGGGCGAAGACGACCATCAGCTGGTCGCCCCAGATGATGCTTCCCCTTGTCGTCCACGACCCCGATCCGGTCGGCGTCGCCGTCGTAGCCGATGCCGAGGTCGGCCCCCGTCTCCAGGACCTTGTTCTGAAGGTCCTTCATCGCCTCGGGAAGGGTCGGGTCGGGGTGGTGGTTCGGGAATCGGCCGTCCATGTCGCAGTAAAGCTCGATGACCTCGCAGCCGAGCTTCCGGAAGATAGGGACGGCCACGACACCGCCGGTGCCGTTCCCGGCGTCCACGACGACCTTGAGCTTCCGGGCGAGCTTCACGTTCCCGAGAACATAGTCCCGGTATTCGGGGACGAGGTCGTAAGGCCTGCGGGCCCCCTGCCTTCGGCATATTTTCCCGCGTCGATGATGCCCCGGATCGTCCTGGATGTCGAGCCGGAAAGCGTCTCCTCGCCGGCCATCATCTTGAACCCGTTGTGCTCGGGCGGATTGTGCGAGCCCGTGATCATCACCCCCGCTTCGAGCTTCTTGTAGAAGATGCCGAAGTACAGGAGCGGGCGTCGGGACGATGCCGAGGTCCGTGACGTTACAGCCCGTCGCCAGGAGCCCCGCGGCGAGGGCCTCGGCGAAGGCCGGAGAGCTCAGGCGGCAGTCCCGGCCCATGGCGATCTCCCGCTTCCCGCGGCCGAGAAAATACGTCCCGATGGCCCGGCCGAGCGTCCGGACGACGTCCTCGTCGAGGTCCTGGCCGACGATGCCGCGGATGTCGTATTCCCGGAAGATGCTGGGGTTGATGTCCACAAGGCCCTCCCTGGAAAAAGGATTAGATCCCGGCGCCCTTGACCTCGCGGACCCGGGCACAGACGTCCTCCCACTTGCCCTGGGCCTTGAGGATGAACTCGAGGAATTCCCGGACGGCGCCGCGCCCCCCGGGCGTCCGGCAGATATATTGGCAATGCTCCTTGACCTCCGGATGGGCGTCGGCGACGGCGGCCGCCAGCCCCACGGTCTTCATGACCTCGAGGTCCCCGATGTCGTCCCCGATGTAGGCGACGGCCTCGGCGGCGAGCCCCGGCGCTCGAGGATCTCCTCGAGGACGCGCGGCTTGTCCAGGGCCCCCTGGTGGAGCTTCGATGATGCGGAGCCGCTCGGCCCGCTTTTCCAGCCCCTTGGAGGTCTTGCCCGAGATGATCCCGAGGTCGAGGCCGGCCATCCGGGCCAGGAGGATGCCCAAGCCGTCGCGGACGTGATAGGTCTTGAGCTCCTCGCCGTCGGGCATGACGGTGAGCGTCCCGTCGGTCAGCGTCCCGTCCACGTCCATCAGGACGAGGACGATCTTCCGGGCGCGCTCCTCGGCCGTCATCAGAACATCTCCGTCCGCCACAGGTCGTGAAGGTGGACGATGCCGTCGATCCGGCCCTCGCGGTCCCGGATGACGAGCGACGTGATCTTCTTGTCCTCCATGATGTTCAGGGCCTCGGTCGCCAGGTCTCCCCTGCCGATGGTGACCGGGTCGGCGGTCATGCAGTCGCCGGCGGTCTTCCGGAACAGCCCGCCCCGGTACCTCGCGAGCATCCGCCGCAGGTCGCCGTCCGTGATGATCCCGGCGAGCTGTCCCGTCGGCGTCGACGACGCAGGTCATCCCCAGCTTCTTCGCGCTCATCTCCTCGATGGACGTCCCTCATCGGCGTCGTCGCGGCGACGCGCGGGACCTTCGGCTCCGCGGCGCATCAGCGCTTTCGACCCGGAGGAGCCTCCGCCCCGCCTGGCCCTTGGGGTGGACGACGGCGAAATCCTGCTCGTTGAAGCCTTTCTTCTTCATGGCCGCGATGGCCAGGGCGTCTCCGAGGGCGAGGGCGGCCGTCGACGAAGCCGTCGGGATGATATTGCCCGGCCCGGCTTCCCTGGCGACGCGCGGCGTCGAGGACGATGTCGCTGTACTGGGCGATCTTCGAAGTTCCGGTCTCCGGTGATGGCGATGAGCTTGACGCCGATCCGCTTGAAGAAATCGAGGAGGTCCGACGATCTCCCGCGTCTCGCCGCTGTAGGAGATGGCGATGACGACGTCCTCCTTGAGGATCATGCCCAGGTCGCCGTGGCCGGCCTCGGCGGGATGGATGAAGATGGCCGGCGTGCCGCAGCTGGCCAGGGTGGCGGCGAGCTTGCGGCCGACGAGGCCGGACTTGCCCATGCCGATGACGATGACGCGCGTCTTCGTCCGGCAGAGGAGGTTGACGGCCCGGGCGAACTCGTCGCCCAGGCTCGGCTGAGGGCCGCGACGGCCCTGCCTTCGAGCCGAGGACGTCGCGTCCGGTCTCGATGATCTCTTTCTTGGTCATGATCGCTCCGGGGTCATTCCGCGCCGGCCCCGACGGCGGCCCGGATCCGGAGAAGGGTCGCCAGGAGGCCTTGTCAATTCATTTATTTTCAATGAGTTGGTTTATCCGAGAGGGCGGCCGCCGGGTCGTCGTGGACCTCGAGGAAGAGGCCGTCGGCGCCGACGGCGACGCCCGCCCGGGCGATGTACGGGGATGAATTCCGCGTCGCCGCCCGAGCGCATCCCCTCGCCGCCGGGCCGCTGGACGCTGTGGGAGGCGTCGATGAGCACCGGATATCCCCAGCTCTTCATGATCGGGATGGAGCGGACGTCGAAGACGAGGTTGTTGTAGCCGAAGCATCGTCCCGCGCTCGGTCAGCATGACCTTATCGTTTCCCGGCGCCGAGGGCCTTGTCGAGGGCGTTCCTCATGTCGGCCGGCGAAAGGAACTGGCCCTTCTTGATGTTCACGGGCTTCATCGTCCGGGCGGCCGCGAGGATGAGGTCCGTCTGGCGGCAGAGGAGCGCGGGGATCTGGATGACGTCCAGGACCTCGGCGGCCCTGTCCACCTGCGCAGGTCTCGTGGACGTCGGACAGGACCGGGACGCCCGTTTCCTTCTTCACGGTCCTGAGGATGGCCAGGCCTTTCTCGAGGCCCGGGCCCCGGAAGGACGCGCCCGACGAGCGGTTGGCCTTGTCGAACGACGCCTTGAAGACGTACGGGACGCCGAGGGCCGGCGCAGACCGCCGCGATCTCCCGGGCCAGGAGAACGGCATGCTCCTCGCTCTCGATGACGCAGGGCCCGGCGACGAGGAAGAACGGGCCGGAGCCGCCGGCCTCAACTCCCGGCGCGATGCTCGATTTCTTTTGAGACGGTTGGCATAGCTCGCTCCGATGAACGCCTTGAACAGAGGATGCGGCTCGACGGGCTTCGACTTGAACTCCGGGTGGAACTGACAGCCCAGGAACCAGGGATGGTCCCTGAGCTCGACGATCTCGACGAGGCCGTATTCGGGGTTCTTCCCGGAGATGACGAGCCCGGCGTCGGCCAGGGCCTTCTCGTATTTCGGGTTGAACTCGTAGCGGTGACGGTGCCGCTCCTGGATGGACAGTCCTCCCGTAGGCCTTGAAGGCCGGCGTGCCCTTCTCGATCCGGCAGGCATACTGCCCGAGCCTCATCGTCCCGCCCAGGTCGCAGTCCTTCTTGAGCTCCCGCCACATGGTGATGATCTTGTGAGGGGTGTCGGGCGTCGAACTCCGTGCTGTTCGCCCCGGCCAGGCCGGCCACATTGCGGGCGAATTCGATCGAGGCGCACTGCATGCCCAGGCAGATCCCGAAGAACGGGATCTTGTTCTCCCGGGCGAAGGTGACCGCCCGGATCTTGCCCTCGATCCCCCGGGCCCCGAAGCCGCCGGGGACGAGGATGCCGTCCTTCCCGCCGAGCGTCTCTTCGATCTCCCCTTCTTCCAGGTTCTCGGCCTCGATCCAGTCGATGTTGACCTTGAGCCGATGGGCGAATCCGCCGTGGTCCAGGGCCTGCTTCAGGCTCATGTAGGAATCGTGGAGGCCGGCATATTTCCCGACCAGGGCGATGTTGACTTCGTCCTTGGGGTTCTTGATCCTGTCGAGGAGGGCTTCCCAGTGCCGCCAGGTTCCGTTTCTTCTCGCCGGCAGGCGGAGGAGCTTGAGGATGATGGTGTCCAGACCCTCCTTGGCGAAGTTGATCGGGAATCTCGTAGATGCTCTCCGCGTCCTTGGCGGAGATGACGGCCTCGAGCGGGACGTTGGTGAAGAGGCTGATCTTCGCCTTGAAGTCCGGCGGGATGGGCCGGTCCGTGCGGCAGAGGAGGATGTCCGGCTGGATCCCGATGGCCCGCAGCTCCTTGACGCTGTGCTGGGTCGGCTTGGTCTTGAGCTCGCCCGAAGTGCCGATGTAGGGGACGAGCGTCAGGTGGACGAAAACGGTGTTCGTCCGCGCCCAGGGTCAGGCGCATCTGGCGGATGGCCTCGAGGAAGGGCAGGCTTTCGATGTCGCCGACCGTGCCGCCGATCTCGACGATGACGATGTCGTTCTCCGCCGCGACAGAGCCGAAGGCCGCCTTGATCTCGTCGGTCACGTGGGGGATGACCTGGACGGTCTTGCCCAGGTACTCGCCCTTGCGCTCCTTCCGGATGATGGATTCGTAGATGCGTGCCCGCCGTCCAGTTGTGCGCCCGCGATCGTCCGGGTCGATGTAAATCGCTCATAATGGCCAAGATCCAGGTCCGTCTCGGCCCCGTCGTCCGTGACGTAGACCTCGCCGTGCTGGAAGGGGCTCATCGTCCCCGGGTCGACGTTGAGATAGGGATCGAACTTCTGGATGGTGATCTTGTAGCCGTGGCTTTCGAGGAGCCTGCCGATCGACGCCGCGGCGATCCCCTTGCCCAGGCCCGATATGACGCCGCCCGTGACGAAGATATACTTAGTCATGGCCTTTCTCTCGAAGGTATTTTTCGACTTCGATTATATCCCGGGGCGTATCCACGCTCAAGGTCGGATGCGCGGTTTCGACCATCCGGATCCGGTACCCGTTCTCCAGGGCCCGGAGCTGCTCCAGCCTCTCGGCTTTCTCGAGCTCGCGAAGGAGGGAGGGCGCAGAAGCGGAAAAGGAATTCCTTCCTGTAGCCGTAGATGCCGATATGCTGGAAGAAATCCGTCGGGCGCCCGGCAGGGAATGGGCGTCCGCGAGAAATACAGAGCGTTCCGGTCCTTGTCCACGACGACCTTGACCCGGTTCAGGTCCTCGAACGCGGCCGCGTCCTTGACCCGGGTCATGAGCGAAGCCATGACGACCGACGGGTCCTGGAGCGCTTCGACGAGGGCGTCGATCGCGCCGGGGTCGAGGACGGGCTCGTCTCCCTGGATGTTGACGATGAGCCCGGCGTCGAGCTCGCGCGCGACCTCGGCGACCCGGTCGGTCCCGGAGCCGTGGGCGGCGGATGTCATCCGGGCCGGGATCCCGAGGTCCGCGCAGGCCTTCAAGATCCGTTCGTCATCGGTGGCGACGATGACCTCGCTCAAGCAGCCGGGACCGCCTGGCTCTCTCGTAAACCCATTGATATCATTGGTTTTCCGAGGATAGTGGCCAGCGGCTTCCCCGGGAACCGGGTCGATGCCGTAGCGGGCCGGAATGATCCCCGCCGCCATCTCCACCTTCAGACCTCCGCCTTGGCGGACAACGGGCTTCGGCGGAGCGGTCTCCGTCGTCTGGCAATTGGCTTCGAGGTAGGCGCCTTCCTCCACGACGAGCCTCGGGGTCTGGATCGTCCCGATAGACCCGTCCCTTGCTGTGGATCTCGACGCGTTCCGAGGCCTGGACATTCCCGCGGATCTCGCCGTTGATGACGACCTGGCCGACCTTGACGTCGGCCTCGACCTTGCCCCTCTCCCCGATGATGAGGAGGGATTCCGAATTGATCGTGCCCTTGAAATTGCCCTCGATCCGGAACGATCCTCTGAAGGTCAGGTCCCCCTTCAATTCGGTCCCCTGGTCGATCAGACCGGAGATCTTGGAATCCAGGATCTCCCGTTCTTTTTCTTTCATCGCGAAGCTCCTTTGATCCTTTCGTATATCCTGTTCAGGTCGTCCAGCGAGAAATAGAAGATCTTGAGCGACGCCCTTGTTCCGGTTTCCCGAGATCAGGACCTTCGTCCCGAGTGCCTTGAGCAGGTCCTCTTGAAGGGCATGAAGGTCGGGGTCTTCCAGGCTCCGCTGGACGCGGGGCGGCTTCTCCTTCAGCCTGTTGGCGAGCTTTTCGGAGCTTCCGGACCGACAGGCCCTTGTCCATGATCTCCCGGAAGGCCGCGAGCTGGGCCTCGGGCTCCTCGAGGGCCAGGATGGCCCTGGCGTGCCCCATGGACAGGCTTCCGTCGCCAAGGGCGTCCTGGATTTCCTGGGGGAGCTTCAGGAGTCGCAAGTAGTTGGTGACGGAGGTCCGGTCCTTGCCGACCTTTTCGGCGATCTCCTGCTGGGTGTAGTTCGAGATCCTGGGTCATTCTCTGGTAGGCCAGGGCTATCTCCAGGGGATTGAGGTCCTCCCGGTGGATGTTCTCGATGATGGAGATCTCGAGCTGTTTCTCCAGGGGGAGGTTGCGGATCATGACCGGGATCTTCTTGAGCCCGGCCTTCTGGGCCGCCCGCCACCGCCGCTCTCCGACGATGATCTTGTAACTGGCCGTCCTCCGGGACGACGAGAACGGGCTGGACGACTCCCGGATTCCCGGATGGACTGGGCCAGCTCGTCGATGGACTTTTCGTCGAACCTCATCCGGGGCTGGAGGGGATTGGGCTTGAGCTGGTCGACGTCGAGTTCGGCGTAGCGCTCCTCCTTGATGATCCCGAATTCCTCGGGGATAAAGGCGCCGAGCCCTTTCCCCAATGCTTTTTTCGTCATTTGCGAAGTATCTCCTCTGCCAGATTCAGGTAGGCTTCCGCCCCTCTCGACTTGATATCGTACAGGACGACGGGCTTCCCGAAGCTCGGAGCTTCGGCCAGCTTGACGCTCCTCGGGATGAACGTATCGAACGTGATCGCTTTGAGGGACTTGCGGATCTCCTCGGCGACCTGCTTGGACAGGTTGGTCCGTTCGTCGAACATCGTCAGCAGGATGCCCTCGATGGCCAGGTTCGGGTTGAAATACGTCCTGACGGTCTCCAGGGTATGGAAGAGGTCCGGGATCCCCTCCATGCAGAAGAACTCGCATTGGACGGGGATCAGGATGGAATCCGCCGCCGTCAGGGCGTTGAGCGTCAGGAACCCCAGGGACGGCGGACAATCGATGATGATGAAATTGAAGAATTTCCTGGCCTTTTCCAGGGCGATCTTGAGCAGTTTTTCCCGGTTTTCCCTGGAATAAAGCTCGACTTCGGCCCCGGATAGCTCCGGGGAACAGGGGCAAATATAGAAATTATCCAGGCCCGCTCCCTGGATACAGTCCATCACGTCCTTGCCGTTGAGCAGGGCCTGGTAGATGCCCTTGTCGGCCTCTTTCTGGACTCCCAAGCCCAGAGTGGCCATGCCCTGGGGATCGAAATCGACCAGAAGAGTCCTGCATATTCTTCATGGCCAGGGCAGCCGCGAGGTTGATGGAGGTGGTGGTCTTCCCGACCCCGCCCTTCTGATTGGCGACGGCAATGATCTTATTCATCATTCGGTCAATGTTCCACGTGGAACATCCTTGCCTTTCGCTGGCCTTTTCTTCCTTTCCGCCTCTACGAACAAGCTCGAGGCTAAATAAGGCCGCCGGGGTCAGCCCGGGAATCTTTTTGGCCTCGCCGAACGTCGCCGGCCTATATTTTTCGAGCTTTTCGACGGCTTCCCTGGTCAATCCGGGGACGTCGTCGAAATCCAAGTCCGGCTGGGATCTTCATCCTTTCCGTCCTGGCCGAGCCTGGAGACCTCTTTTTCCTGTCTCTTGAGGTAGCCTTCGTACTTGATCTCGGATTCCAGGCATCTCATTTCTTCATCGCTCAGGGCTTCCGGAATTTTTCTATATTTTAACACATCGGAGATCCGGATTTCAGGTTTTTTCAGATATTCCTTGAGGGAAAGGGTATTGTTCCTTCCTGTCCCTCGTCTTTTCCCGCCCGAGGAAGATGCGGTCGCCGTTCTGAGGCTCTTCTGCTTGGCCTCATAAAGCTCATAGGTCTTCGTCGGAGATCAGGCCCAGCTTCCTGCCAAAGGGGATCAAGCCTTCGGTCGGCGTTGTCGATCCTCAGATGGAGCCGGTATTCGGCCCGGGACGTGAAAAGCCGGTAGGGCTCTTCGACGCCTTTGGAGATCAGGTCGTCGATGAGGACACCGATATACGCCTGGTCCCGCCGGAGGATGAACGGCGGCTTCTTCCGGAGCTTCAGGGCGGCGTTGATCCCGGCCATCAGGCCCTGGGCTGCCGCTTCTTCATAGCCGGACGTCCCGTTGATCTGTCCGGCCAGATACAGACCCTCCGATCCTTCTGGTTTCGAGGGTCGGAAGGAGTTCGGTCGGGGAGACGGCGTCGTATTCGATCCCGTAAGCCGGCCGGACGATCTTCGCCCGCGTCCAGGCCGGGGATTGTCTCCAGGATCGCTTTCTGGACCTCGAACGGAAGGCTCGAGGACAGTCCGTTGACATAGATCTCGGTCGTCTCCAGCCCTTCCGGCTCGAGAAAGAACTGATGGCGGGCATGATGGGGGAACTTGACGACCTTGTCTTCGATAGAAGGGCAGTAACGGGGCCCGATGCCTTTGATCTTCCCGCTGAATAGGGGAGATTGGTCCAGATTCTTCCTGATGACCTCGTGGGTCCCGGGATTTGTATAGCCGATATGGCAGAGGATCCTTGTTCTCGAGGCGCCTCGTCGTCCTGAACGAGAACGGGACCGGGGGCTCGTCCCCGGCCTGGGGCGTGAATCGGCCCCAGTCGATGGTCGGCGCGTCCAATCTCATGGGCGTCCCCGTTTTCAGCCGTAACGATGCTGAATCCCAGGCCTTTGAGGTTCTCGGCTAGCTCACGGGAAGGCGGTTCGTTGGCCCTCCCGGCCGGATAGCTTTCGAGGCCGATATGGATGAGCCCGTTGAGGAAGGTCCCCGGCGTCACGATCACGGCCCGGCTCGTCAGAGGACGTTCCGTCCAGGGTCCGAATCCCGACGGCTCGGCCTGCCCGGACCAGGATCTCCGAGACGATGCCCTGAAACAGGGTCAATCCCGGCATTCTTTCCAGCCGCTTCTTCATGGCCAGCCGATAAAGGGCCTTATCGCACTGCGCCCGCGGGGCCTGTACGGCCCCGCCGCGGCTCCGGTTGAGCAGGCGGAATTGGATGCCCGTCTCGTCGGCCAGGAGTCCCCATCAATCCGCCGAGGGCATCGATCTCTCGGACGAGATGCCCCTTGGCCAGGCCCCCGATGGCCGGATTGCAGGACATCTGGGCGATGGTCTCCAGGTGGATCGTGACCAGGCAAGTCTCGAGGCCCATGGCGCTCGCGGCGGCCGCGGCTTCGCATCCGGCGTGTCCCGCGCCGATAACGATGATGTCGAAGTCAGCGCCTTTCATTTAACGAGTATTATACACATATCCGGGCGATTTGCGCCCGACAAGCCAAAAGTGAATGCCCGAACGAGTTTCCGGATATTGTTCAGGCAGGAATTGATTCCGGTAGAGGGGGTTGTCCTTCCTCGCGTCCGCCAGTTCGCGCTTATTTGCCGACACAGAATCTGCCGAAGATGTCGTCGATGACCTCTCCGGCCCTGATCTCTCCGGTGAGCCGACCGAAGGCGGGAAGGACGCCTCGGAGCTCTTCCGCGCCGATCTCTTCGGGATGGCCCTCGCGCTGAAGGCGCCCGGCTTCGTTCGAGCCCGGCGAGCATTTCTTCGAGGATCAGCTTCTGGCGAAGATGGAGAACGACGTCGTCCTGCTTACGCGTCGACGGAATGAACGTGTCGTGAAGTCGGGTTTTCAGGCCATCGATGTTCATTCCCTTCAGGGCCGAGATCCGGACCGATCGGGATCGCGGCGGCCTGCCCGGCGAGACCGGTTTCTCCGACTTCTCGGTTCATATCTATCTTATTGATTATAATAATTTTAATAGACTTCCGGAACTTGTCGAGAAGCCGCAGGTCTTCCCTTCCCGCCGGCCGGGAGCCGTCGAAGACGAGCAGGACGCCGTCGGCGGCCCTGGCCTGTCGCTCGCTCCGGCGCATCCCTTCTCGTTCGACAGGATGCGCGGGCCGCCCCATCCCGGCCATGTCGACGAGATGAAAGACGGCGTCCCTTATGACCAGCCGCTCCCGGAGAAAATCCCGGGTCGTCCCGGGATACGGAGTGACGATCGCCCGGTCCTGACCGAGGAGCGCGTTGAAGAGGGTGGATTTTCCGACGTTCGTCCTCCCGGCGATGGCCAGAGTGATCCCTTCCACGAGAGACCGGCCGGCTTCATAGCCGGCGATGAGCTCTTCGATGTCCCGGATGAGCTCGTCGAGCTTTCGCGACGTGTCGGCCGCGCGGCGATCCGCAGGTTTTCGTCCGGGAATTCGATCGCGGCCTCTATCCCGGCGAGCAGGCGGACCATCTTTTCGCGGATCGCGCCGATCCTCTTCGACAGGCTTCCGCCGAGCTGGTCGAACGAGATGCGGGCCTGGGTCAGGGAAACCGCCCGGATGAGATCGTTGACCGCTTCGGCCTGGATGATGTCCAGCCGGCCGTTAAGGTAGGCCCTCAGGGTGAATTCTCCGGGATCGGCCGGGCCGGGCGCCGGCGCGGACACCCAGACGGACGATCTCCTCGAGGACGACAGGACTGCCGTGACAGCTGATCTCGACGACGTCTTCCCGGGTGTAGGAATGCGGTGCTCTTGCGAAAGGTCAGGAACGCCTCATCGAAGGCCTCTCCCCGGCCGGGGCCGTGGAGATCCCCGAAGACGGGTTTCCCGGGAGTGATATCGGCCGCGCTCGCGGCTTGAAGAGCCTGCTTCGCGATCGCGAGCGCTCTCGGGCCGCTGAGCCTGACGATCCCCAGTCCGCCGTGTCCCGGCGGCGTCGAGATCGCGATAATGGTGTCTTCGAGCGAGTCGGGCTGCGCCGGTCTCTCCGGCTCATCCCGGGCGGCCGGATGCGCTACCGGAAGACCTTGACCCGCTTCAGGAATCCGTCGCCGATGCTCTCGCTGGTGATGCCGGGGACCTGGTTGACCGCGATGTGGACGATGCGGCGCTCGTAGGGATTCATGAAGTCGAGGACCTCTTCCCGGCCGGATCTGCCGGACCTGCTGGGCGACCTGCTGTCCGAAATCCCTGAGCTTCTTCTCCTTGCGCTTGCGGAAGAACTCGCAGTCCACCTGGACCTTGACGGGGGAGACCTTGTTCAGGACGTGTTGGAGGGCCAGGAGGAGCGTGCCGTCGTTGCGGAGGAGCAGGTTCTTGTCCGCGCCGTCGAAGACGACGCTGATCATGTCGTTCCGCTTCGTGAGCCGGTATTCGAGCTCGAGCGGGAAGACCGGCATGAGGCGGGCGAGAAAGTCGGCGGCGGCGTTCTCCTCGGACGGCCTTCTTGGGCCAGGCCCGGATGACGATCTCCTTGGTCTTTATGCCGAAGAGCTTGGTCTTCTCGGTGACGATCTCGTAGTTGAACTCCTCGCGGGGCGTCTTGAGCACGTGCTCGGCCAGGCTGATGACGTCCTCGAGGTTGCGGCCCTTGAACTCGCGCCGCTCCTCGGGCCGGGGGGTGTCTGAAGCTCAGTCTTTTCTTCGTTGTTCCATGGGCTTCTCTCTTTTTCTTGGCCATCATCCGGTTCATGATGGCCTGTTGGCCGATCTGCAGGACGTTGTTGGTCAGCCAGTACAGGATCAGGCCGCTCTGGAAGTTCAAGAAGAAGACCGTCATGATGACCGGCATGATGAGCATCATCCGCGCCTGGGCCGGGTCGGCCGAGGTCGGGGTCATCTTCTGCTGGATGAACTGGGTCGCGCCCATCAGGAGGGGCGTGATGTAGTAGGGGTCCTTGACGGAAAGGTCCTCGATCCAGAGCATGAAGGGGCTGTGGCGGAACTCGACGGCCACGACCAGCATCCGGAAGACGCCCCAGAAGACGGGCAGCTGGATGAGCATCGGGAGGCAGCCGCCGGCGGGGTTCACGCCGTGCTCCTTGTAGAGCTTCATCATCTCCTCGTTCATCGGCGGCGCTGTTCGATATCCTGCTTGGCCTTCTTGTACTTGGCCCTCAGGGCCTTGATCTTCGGCTGGAGCTCCGCCATCTTGGCCATCGACTTGGTCGAGCTGTAGGTCAGCGGGAAGAAGATGATCTTGATGATGAACGTCATGATGATGATGGCCAGGCCCCAGTTCGGGACGGACCGGTGGATGTACTTGATGCCGGCGAGGAGGATCTCGGCGATGGCCCCGAAGAAGCCGAAATTGATGATCTTCTTGGCATCCCGGCCGAAAGCCTTGAGGGCGTCGAGCTCTTTCGGGCCGATGAACGCCTTCTCGGGCCGGTCCGCGGCCAGGAAGAAGTGGGGGACGCCGTCCAGGACCTCCTTCATGAAGACCGCCTTGCCCGCCCGCTGGGGAAGGACGAACAGGGCCCCGAAGTAGTTCTCCTCGTAGGCCGCCCAGTCGGCGAAGGAAAAGGCGCTCGTCTCGGGCTTGTACTTCCGCTCGTCCATCCGGAGGACCTTCCCGGCGGCGAGGACGGCCGCCCCGGTGCTCGAGCTGAACCGCTGTTTCATCTCGGCGGGGGAGGGGTTCCCGATCCCCGGCCCCCAGAGGAGCCAGGGCTCGACCTCCCGCCCGTCCTTCCAGGCGCGGACGGAGATGCCGACCTCGTAGGTCCCTCCCGTCAGGACGAAGGCCTTCTCGACCTTCAGGCCCCGGCCGTCGGCGTATTCGAACCGGACCTCCCCCTTCTCACCGTCGGCGAGGCGGGCGGCGGGGAACGACGCCTTGAAGATGCCGGCGTTGGCCGCGTCGGCGAAGGCGGAGTCTTCGGCCCAGAGGGCGAAGGGATAGCGCCCGATCTTGCCGGCCGATTCGGGGACGAGCTCCAGGTCCTGCTTCGCGGCGTTCTTGTGCTTCAGGAGCTTCCAGCTCGTGAGCACGCCGCCCTTGTTGCTCCATTCGGCCTTATAGAGGGAGGTCTCGACGATGCCCCTCTCCTCGGCGCCTGCGGAGACCGCCTGGAGGTCCGTCGTCCCGGTCGGGACCGGCTCCGCCTGGACCTTCTCGGTCGGGGCCGCCGATATCTTCTCCACGGGGGCGGGCCCCGGCCCGGCTACCGGAGCGGCCTGGGGTGCCTTCGGGGCAGGCTCCGGGCTCTTGACCAGGAACGCCTGCCAGAGGACGAGGACCAGGATGGACAGGACGATGGCGATGACAAGTCGTTTTTCCATATGTCAACCTCTCAAGGGACTGGGTCGATCCCGCCTTCGTGGAACGGGTGGCACCGGAGGAGCCTCTTCGCCCCGAGGAGCGAGCCCTTCCAGAAGCCGTGGCGGCGGATGGCCTCGGCGGTGTAGACGGAGCACGTCGGGTAATAACGGCAATGGGTCCCGAGGAACGGGGACAGGACGGCCCTGTAGGCCTTGATCAGCGCCAGGGCGACGGCTCTCATCAAGCCGACCGTTCCCGGAAGATCCCGTCCACCGCGGCGGCGTACCGGGCGGCGAGCTCCGGCCAGGAAAGGTCGAGGATCTCCTTCTTCGCGATGAGAATGATGTCCATGGGCCTCGTGAACAACGCTTTGTTCCTTCGGAACAGGGTCCGGACCCGCCGTTTTATACGGTTCCTCTCGACGGCGTTGCCGACCTTGCGGCTGACGACGACGGCCATCCTCGGGAACCCGAACGCGTTGGCGTGATAGACGAGATGAAAATGGCGTCCTCTGTAACGGCGGCCTATCCTGTACAGGGCCTCGAAATCCTTCTTCTTTCTGATCCGCTCCCCTGGGGTCAGGCGTTCGTCCATTTATACGGCGAGTTTCTTCCTGCCTTTGCCTCTCCGACTCTTGAGGACCTTCTGTCCGCCGGCGGTTTTCATACGGACCCGGAATCCGTGGGTTTTCTTTCGGCGACGGTTGTTCGGCTGAAATGTTCGCTTCATGGCATACGTCTTCCTTTACTGTTGAGGCAACTATGTTAATAAAGTGTGAGTTATCTGTCAAGTGGACGAAGAGAATCGTTGACCCCCCGCCGGCATTCGGGTATAATGAAGACCGAATGAACTCATTGAAAGTCGGGGATAAGGTCATCTATCCCAACCAGGGTCTCGGGATCGTCGAGGATATCAAGGACGGCTCCTACAACGGGGAGCGGTTCAAGATCTTCCACGTCCGGATCGTCAACAACAACACGCTCGTCCAGGTGCCCTCGGCCGGCGCCCTGGAGATGGGGATCCGCCGGCCCATTTCCGAGGGCGCCATCAAGAAGATCTTCCAGTTCATGCGGAGCGGGAACGTCGATCTCTCGATGAATTGGAAGGGGCGCTACAAGGAGCACATCAACCTGATGAAGTCCGGCACGCTCCTGGACATGGCCCTCGTCCTCAAGAGCCTGTTCTGCCTGAGCCTCCTCAAGCCGCTGTCCTTCCGGGAGAAGAAGATGATGGAGCGGGCCAAGGAGCTCATCGTCAGCGAGATCTCCGAGGCGTCGGACGAGCCCCTGACCCGGGTCGAACGGAGGCTCCTCGAAACCCTTTCCCGGTGTTTCAAGGACAACAAGCCCCGGCTGGACGCCTGAGCCTCGATGCTTCTGCCGGCAGTACTGCTGTTCCTGCTCTTCCTTGTCCTCAGCGCCTTTTTCTCTTCCTCCGAGACGGCCTTCGTGGCCGCCAACCCTTACACCCTCGAATCCCTCGAGGCCAGGGGCTCGAAGAAGGCCCGGCTCGTCCGCCGGGTCGTCGCCCGGATCGACGGGCTTCTGGCGACCATCCTCATCGGGAACACGCTGGTCAACGCCGCGGCCGCCTCCGTGGCGACCACGGTGTTCGTCTCCTTCATCCCCAATAAGAACGAGGCCGTCCTCCTGGCCACGCTGGCCACGACCCTCCTCCTCCTCTTTTTTGGGGAGATCAATCCCAAGACCTACGCCGCCCACAATCCCGTCAAGACCGCTTTCCTGTTCATCCACCCCATTCGGTTGCTCATGACCGTCTTCAGCCCCCTGGTCCGGGTCCTTTCGTTCCTGTCCCGGCTCATATTTCCCTTCGCCCGGGGAGGCCCCGACGGCCTCTCCAAAGGGATGGGGGAGGAGGAGGTCCGGATCCTGCTCGGCTCGGGCGTCCGGGGCATGTCGTCGCCCAGGCGGCGGATGATCTCCGGCATCCTGGACATCGGCTCTCGCCCCATCAAGGAGATCATGGTCCCCCGGCCCCAGGTCCGGGCCATCGAGGTCGATGCCCCGATGGACCAGGTCCGGGAGATCATCCGCTCGTCCGGGTTCTCCAGGTATCCCGTCTTCAAGGGCCGGATGGACAACATCGAGGGGCTCCTGCACGCCAAGGACATCGTCTCCCTCCTTCTCGAGGGGAAGGAATTCAGCCTCAGGTCCGTCCTCCGGAAGCCGTTCTTCGTCCCCGAGACCGCGCCCCTGGAAAAGGTCCTCCTCCAGATGCAGGAGAGCGCCGTCCATATGGCCTTCGTGGTGGACGAGTTCGGGAGCCTGGAGGGCATCGTGACCCTCGAGGACATCATCGAGGAGATCGTCGGCGATATCCAGGACGAGCAGGACGAGACGTCCGAGGCCTGGTTTCGGCAGGCCGACGGGGGGGAATACGTCATCAAGGGCTCCGCGTCCGTCAACGAGATCAACCGGGTCCTCCCCTTCAAGATCCCCGAAAAGACGGATTATACGACCCTGGCCGGGTTCTTCCTGTACGAGTTCGGCCGCATCCCCAAGGAAAAGGACGCCCTGGACCACGAGGGACGCCGTTTCGTCGTCGAGCGGATGAACAAGCGGCACATCAGCCTCATCAGGGTCCTCCCGGCCCCCGCCGCCGAGGGGACGAGCCGATGAAGACCGTCGCCACCAATAAGACCGCCTACCACAATTACGAGATCCTGGAGACGTTCGAGGCCGGCATCGCGCTCCTCGGGAGCGAGGTCAAGTCGATCCGCGAGGGCCGCATCAGCCTCAAGGAGAGCTACGCCGAGGTCAGGGGCGGGAACGTCGTCCTCGTCAAGTGCCACGTCAGCCCCTACGAGGCCGCCAACATCTTCAATCACGAGCCCCTGCGCGAGCGCCGCCTCCTCCTCCACAAGCGCGAGATCCGGAAGCTCGGCCAGAAGATCAAGGAGCGCGGCTTCACCCTGGTCCCGACCAAGGTCCTGTTCAACGACCGGGGGAAGGTCAAGGTCGAGATCGCCCTCGTCCGCGGCCGGCGCGAATACGAGAAGCGCGACGTCCTCAAGAAGCGGGACACCGACCGCGAGATCCGGGCCGAGATCAAGAAGCGCTTAAGATAATCGGACGGCGAGGCGGAGAGCCTCGAGCATACTGCGGGGGTCGGCGACCCCTTGGCCCGCGATATCGAAGGCCGTGCCGTGATCGGGCGAGGTCCGGATGAACGGCATCCCCAGCGTCGCGTTCACACCGGTTTCGAAGGCCACGAGCTTGAAGCCGATGAGCCCCTGGTCGTGGTACATCGCCACGACCATTTTTTCGCGGTGGTCGAGGGCCTTGAGGAAAACGGTGTCGGGGGGAAAGGGCCCGCTGACGGGAAGGCCTTCCCGCACGGCAGCCGCGATCGCCGGCCTCATCTCCGCGGTTTCCTCCGCGCCCAGCAGTCCGTCTTCGCCGGCGTGAGGGTTGAGTCCCGCGACGAGGAGCTCATCGACCCCTGAGTGAACCGCGGCCAGGCTCCGATGCAGGGCGCGGAAGAAGTCCAGGAGGACGCCCCCCCGGACCCGGCTGAGGGCCTCCCTAAGGGGAACGTGCTGGCTCAGGAGGGCGACCTTCAGGCGTTCCGACCAGAACGTCATGATCGCTCCGGGATACAGGGAATCCAGGTATTCGGTATGCCCCCGCCAGGACAGTCCGGCCAGGCTCCAGGAGGTCTTCGAGATCGGGGCCGTGACGACGGCATCGAGGAGGTCCCTCCCGGCCCATTCGACGGCCTTTTGGAACGCCCGGAAGGAGCTTTTCCCGTTCTCCCCGGACGGACGGCCGCTCGCGACGTCCCCCGGCACCGCGCCGGTATCGTTGAAATAGAGTCCCGGGACCGTCGGAATGGTATCCCCCTTCTGAAGCGGGGCGTCGACCCGGAGGCTCAATGCCTCCCGGTTCGCGTCCCAGACGCGCCTATCCCCGAATACGATGAAACGCGCTTCGGGGAGCAGGGAAGGGGTCGCCAGCGCCTTGAGAACGACTTCCGGGCCGATCCCCCCGGGATCGCCGAGGCTGATCCCGATCGCGGGGAAGGTCATTTCCGTTTTTTCGTTTCGTCCCCGGCTGGCTCCGGGGCCTCTCCGACCTTGTAGATATACTTGATATGGCTCTTGAAGACGAGCATGTTCGGGGCGTTCTCCCTGTTGAGCTTGATGCAGTTGCGGTCGTACCACTCGATGTAGCCCTCGAGGACCTCGCCGTCGGTGAAGACGACGGCCATGGGCGTCTTCTTGTTCATCTGCTTGAGGTAGTAGTAGTTCTCGGCGAAGGTGTCCGTGGGGGGGTGCATCTTCCGCTTTTCCAGGTCCTTATCCCTGTCCCTGTCCCTGTTCATCTTGTCCTTGATCTCGGACAAGTTGGGCCGAATAAGTTTCCGATTAATGAACTTGCTTTCCACGGTTTTGCTGCCTTTAGGAAGAAGATCGATTGATCCCATCGTAGCACCCCGCCCCCGAAAATGCAAGGAAAAGCTCAGTGCGCCGCCCGCCGGACCCGTTCCCGGATGGCCGCATGCCAGTTGGCGGCCATGGCTTGATAGCCTTCCGGGCTCGGGTGGACGCCGGGGAGGAGGTGCGGGGCGCGGGCGAACAGGGTGTTGTTGTCGACGAAACCTGACCTCGAGGACCGCACAGACGGCCCTGACGGCCGGATTGATCTCGGCGGCGACCCTCGCCCCGGAATCGGGGCCGAAGGGGAACGGCGTCCCCTCGGGAACGGGGGGGACGGCAGCCAGGTACACGGCGGGCGCTTCTCCGGTCCTCGTCCGGAACCCCTTGAAGATGCCGGCGATCTCCCGGATGTTCCTCTCGAAGTCCGCGGCGGTCGTTCGGTCGCCGTCCACCCGGACGTCGTTCGTCCCGAGCTCGATGAGGACGATATCCGGCCGTTCCGCCCGGAGACGGTCTCCGTCCGCCCTCAGGAACGCCAGATACTCGGCCGAGGTGTTCCCGCTCCGGCCGTAATTGAGGACCCGGGCCCGGATCCCGTCCGCACGAAGGGCCGCCCGGAGATATCGCGGATAGCCCTGCTCGGTGAGACTGTCGCCTGCGCAAAGGATGATGACGCCGCGCTTCGGGCCCGAAGAGGGACATGCGACCGCCAAGACAGCGACGATGAGCCCCCCCGCGACGCTCCGCCTAACGTTCATCGCTCCCGATTCTAACGCGTTGCGGGCCGCAGTTCCAGCCCCCGCCCCCCGGCCCGGTCATTTGACACCGTTGGGCTTGACACATACAATGGCCCTTGATGTCCGTCCATGAACGCGGCGAATTCGCGGCGAAAGGCCTCCTGGCCCTCGTCCTCGTCCTGTTCTCGCTCAACACCATCTCCCACGATTTCCTGTGCCACGAGGAGCTCGAGGGCGTGTGCAACCCCCTCCATTGGTCGGCGGCAGGCACGGGGCCCATCCTTCTGTCGGCGATCCCCGTAGCCCCCAGCCGCTTCCCGCGCCTCTCGGCCGCCGGCGAGCAGGACGTCATTCCCGGGTTCATCTCGGACATCTACCACCCGCCCGATTAAGCCTCCTCCGAAGACCAACGGGCTCCCTCGGTCCCACTTCGGCTTGGAGGTAAACCATGAGACCCTTATGGATCTTTTTCATCATCGTGTCGGCCCTCGCGCCGGGCTTATCCGCCCGGGGCGAAGAGCCGCTCACCCTTGACCGCGCCGTGGCCGTTGCCATGGAGCGGAATCCGCGCATCCTCGCGGCCGCGCAGGAAGTCGCCGCTTCTAAAGGCCGCACGCTCCGCCTGGAAGCCTTCGCCGACCCGGCCTTCGTCTTCAGCGACGAAGGGCTTTCGTTCCGGAGGGGGGACGCCGGGGAGAAGGAGTATAGCCTCGGCGTCGAGCAGTCCTTCGAGTTCCCGGGCAAGCGCTCCCTGCGGCGACGCATCGGCCGCTTCGGCGAGGAACGGGCAGGCCTCGAGCTCGAAAGGGCTCGACTCCTCGTCGGCGCGGAGGTGAAGCGGGCCTATTTCCGGGCGGTCCTTTCGCGCCGGACCGTGGGATCGCTGGAGCGATCCTCGGTCCTCGTCGACCGCCTTCTCGAGAACCTGGCCGCCCGCCAGCGCGCCGGGGCCGCGACCTCGAGCGATATCCTGCGCGCTCGCGTCGAAAGGGCCCGGCTCCGGAACCAGGCTATCGAGGAAAAGAAGGAAGGCGCCGCCGCCCTCGCGGAGCTCAACCTTCTCCTCGGTAAGAACGGCGACGCCCCGGCCGATCTCGTCACGGACCTCGCTTACGTCCCCTTGGAAGCGGACCCGGCGGCGCTCCGGGCCGGAGCCGCGGCATCGCGGCCGTCGCTCAGGATCGCCGCGGCGCGCCGCGGAGAGGCCGAAACGGGCCTGGCTCTGGCACGAAAGACCGGCCTTCCCGACCTTACGCTCGGGCTCTATTTCCCCAGCTTGAGGGCGGGGGGCTGGGGCTTCTCCGTGGGGCTCTCCCTGCCCATCCTGGGGCAGAGACGAAAGGGAGAGGTCATGGAGGCCGCGGCCGCCGAGGAGATCTCCCGTCTCGCGGCCGCCGGCGAGGAACTCCGCGTCGCGGCCCGGATCGGAACCGCTTTCGAGGCCGCCCGGGCCGCCGAGGAACAGGTGAAGGTCTTCGAAGGGTCGCTCCTCAAGGACCTGGAAGACGACATGTCGCTCAGCCTGAGCCGGTATCAATATGGTGAGATCGCCTTCTTCGAGCTCCTCGACCTGTACCGGACTTATGCCTCCGCCGGGCTCGAACATCTGCGGGCCCTGTATCTCTACAACGTCTCTCTGGCCGACCTCGAGGTCGCCGGAGAAGAACACGCCGAATGAGGAAACTTCCATGAATAGAACGACTTATACGCATATCGCCGCCGCCCTTCTTATCCTCGCCCTGGGGATCCCGGGATGTCGCCCCGGCCCCGATGGGCCGGTCGAAGAGAAGCCCGGAGAGCCCGCCGTCTCCTCGTCCGTCACGCTGACCCCGGAAGCCGTCCGTACGGCCGGCATCCTGACGGCCGAAGCCGAGTCCCTGCCGCTCGTCCGGACGGTCCGCGTGCCCGGAGAGGTTTCCCTGGACCCGAAGCGCCGGGCCCATATCACCGCCAGGATGTCCGGGCGGATCGAGAGCCTCGCCGCATATCCCGGCGACCGCGTCAATAAGGGGCAGGCCCTCCTCTCCCTATACAGCCCGGATTTCCTCATGCGCCAGGCCGAGCTCCTGCAGGCATGCGCCCGTTTGAAGGCGCCTCTGGGCGATGACCCCGGGGAGCGGCGATCCGCCGAAACCCTCGTGGCGTCGATCCGGGACCGCCTCCGGACCCTGGGCCTTTCGGACGAGGACATCGCCGGCGTCGAAAAGGCCGGCGTCCCCATGGAGTTCCTTCCCGTCCGCGCGCCGCTCTCCGGCACCGTCCTCGAGAGCCCGGTGACGGCCGGGGACCGCGTCGAGCTCGGGGAGGACCTCTTCAGGCTTGCCGACCTGTCGATGGTCCGAGCCGCCCTTCACATCTATGAAAAGGACCTGGCATCGGTCCGCGTCGGGTCCGAAGCCGTCATCCGGACGGCGTCGGCGCCGGGCCGGGAGTACAGAGGCCGCGTCTTCCGGCTGGGGAACGTCGTGGATGAAGCGACGCGGACCGTCGAAGCCCTGATCGACCTGCCCAATCAGGACGGGACTCTCCGGCAGGGCCTTTACCTCGAGGCGGAAATAGCCGTGCCGGCCGGAGCGGACGCCGTCTTCGTGCCCGAGGCCGCTGTCCTCGAGATCGGGGACCGGAAGATCGTCTTCGTCCTGACGGGGGAGAACGTCTTCACCATCCGGGACGTAACGACCGGGCCCGCCTCGGACGGCCGGGTCGAGATCGCCTCCGGACTGAAGGCCAAGGAGACCGTCGCCACGGCCGGAAGCTTCTTCATCAAGTCCGAGCTCCTTAAAAACAGCATGGGCGAGGAGTGACCATGATCGACCGCCTCATCTCGCTCTCGCTCGAAAAGCGCGTCCTCGTCCTCTTCGGCGTCGTCGTCCTCATCGCCCTGGGCGTCCAGTCGTTCGTCCGGCTCCCCATCGACGCTTTTCCCGACGTCACGAACATCCAGGTCGAGGTCCTTTCGAATGCGCCCGGCCTTTCCCCGCTCGAGGTGGAAAAGTTCGTGACCCACCCCGTCGAGATGACCATCCGGGGAGTGCCGCGGCTCGCGCGGTCTCCGGTCGGTCTCCAAGTTCGGGCTCTCGGTCATCACGGTCGTCTTCGAGGACGGCGTGGACATCTACTTCGCCCGGGAGCTCGTCCTCGAGCGCCTCATAGAGGCCCGGGAGAAGGTCCCGGAGGGCGTCGAGATCGCCATGGGGCCGGTCTCGACGGCCATGGGGGAGATCTACCAGTACACGCTCGAAGGGCAGGGGATCGGCGAGTCCCCGGACCCCGTCCGCCGGCTCACGGAACGGCGCACGGTCCAGGATTGGGTCCTCTCGCCGATGCTCAAGTCCATCCCGGGCGTCAACGAGATCAACTCCTTCGGGGGCTATCTCCACGAGATCCAGATCGTCGCCGACCCGGATAAGCTGCTCAAGTACGGCCTGTCGCTCGCCGACGTCGAGACGGCCGTCCAGAAGAACAACCGGAACGTGGGCGGCAACATACTCCAGGGGGATTCCCAGCAGTACCTTGTCCGGGGCATCGGCCTCCTCGAATCCGTCGAGGACATCCGGCGGATCGTCCTGAGGGCCGAGCACGGCGTTCCGGTCCTCGTCCGGGACGTCGCCGAGGTCCGCGAGGGCGAGGCCGTCCGGCAGGGCGCCTCTTATAAGGACGGGAAGGAGGAGGTCGTCGGCGGCATCGTCATGATGCTCCGCGGCGCCAACAGCCGCGAGGTCGTCAAGGCCATCGAGGTCAGGGTCGCCGAGATCAACGAGGGCGGCGTCCTCCCGCAAGGCCTCAGGATCCGGCCTTTCTACCGAAGGTCGGACATCGTCGCCAAGAGCGTGCACACCGTCACCGAGGCCCTCCTCGTCGGGTCTCTTTTCGTCGTCTTCGTCCTCTTCCTTTTCCTGCGGAGCTTCCGGGGCGCCGTCATCGTCATCCTCGCCCTGCCGCTGTCGACGCTCTTCACCTTCATCATGATGCGCCTGGCCGGGCTTTCGGCGAACCTGATGTCGCTCGGCGGCCTGGCCATCTCCATCGGGATGATCATCGACGCGACCATCATCCAGGTCGAGAACGTCCAGCGTCACCTGGGCGAGAACGGGCCGGCGGCCGGCAAGCTCGCCGTCATCCGCCGGGCCGTGCTCGAGGTCCGGAAGCCGAGCATCTTCGGCGAGCTCATCATCGCCCTGACGTTCATCCCGATCTTCGCCCTCCAGGGGATCGAGGGCAAGATGTTCCTGCCGCTGGCGTTCACCCACGTCATCGCCCTGTTCGCGTCGCTTGTCCTTTCGCTCACGGCCATCCCGGCATTCTGCCACCTCCTGCTCAAGGCCCGGAAGGAAAAGCGGAGCGTCGTCGTGGAGGTGGCCCGGAAGGCCTACCTTCCTCTCCTCGGCTGGGGGCTGAAGCACCGGATCGTCCTCCTCGGCGTCTCGCTCGCCCTCCTGGCCGGGTCGCTGGCCCTGGTGCCGCGGCTCGGGACGGAGTTCATGCCCATCATGGACGAGGGCGCGTTCGACATGGACATCCAGTTCCTGCCGGGCATCACCCTCCCCCAGTCCCTCGAGATGAGCCGGAAGCTCGAAGAGAAGCTCATGGCCTTCCCGGAGCTCGAGACGATCGTCTCCCGAACCGGCCAGACGGGCATCGCCCTCGAGGCTCGCGGCGTCGAGAAGACGGGCTACGTGGGCATGCTCAAGCCGAGGTCGGAATGGACCTCGGCGCGGACACGCGAGGAGCTGACGGAGAAGATGCGCGCCGTCGCTTCGACCTTCCCGGGGATGGCCTTTTCCTTCAGCCAGCCCATTGCCTGCCGCATCGACGAGCTCGTGGCCGGGACGCGGGCCCAGCTCATCATCAAGCTCTTCGGAGAGGACCTCGACGTCCTCAAGGCCAAGGCCGAGGAGATCGGCCGTGTCCTCACCCATATCCGGGGCACGACCGACATCGTCGTCGAGAGCGTCGCCGGCCAGCCGTACATCTCCGTGCGCGTCGACCGCGACCGGATCGCCCGCCACGGTCTCAACGCCGAAGACGTCCAGGGGGTCGTGGAGACGGCCGTCGGCGGCAGGGAAGTGACCCGCTTCTACGAGGGCGAGAAGAACTTCGCCGTCAAGCTCCGCTTCCCGGAGGACAGGAGGGATTCCGTCGAGGCCATCGGGAGCATCCTCGTCGTCTCGCCTGCCGGGACGAAGGTTCCGCTCCGGGACCTGGCTGCGATCACGACGTCCGAGGGGCCGTCCCAGATTAGCCGCGAATCGGGCGCGCGCCGGATCGGCATCGAGTGCAACATCGCGGGCCGCGACCTGGGCGGGTTCGTCGCCGAGGCCCGTCGCCACGTCCGGGGGGACGTCACCCTCCCGCCGGGCTACTACCTGACCTGGGGCGGACAGTTCGAGAACCAGCAGAGGGCGATGCGCCGTCTGGGCATCATCCTGCCCGCGACCATCGGACTCATCATCCTGCTCCTGTTCCTGACGTTCGATTCCCTGCGCCTGTCCCTTCTCGTCCTCGCCAACCTTCCGTTCGCCCTCATCGGAGGCATCCTCTCGCTGTACCTGTCGGGCCTCTACCTGTCGGTGCCGGCATCGGTGGGATTCATCGCCCTCTTCGGCATCGCCGTGCTCAACGGCATCGTCCTGCTGTCGTACATCAGCCAACTGCGCGAGCAGGGGATGCCGCTCGCCGAAGCCATCACGAAGGGCTGTTCGAACAGGCTCAGGCCGGTCCTGATGACGGCGACCATCACGATCTTCAGCCTCGTGCCGCTGTTGTACGCCGCGGGCCCGGGCTCGGAGGTCCAGAAGCCGCTGGCCGTCGTGGTCGTCGGGGGACTCATCACCTCGACGCTGATGACGCTCCTGGTTCTCCCGGCCTTCTACTCCTGGGTGGAATCAAAGAAGCGCTAGAATTTGGAGACACAATACCAATTTCCCAATTCCGTCAAATCCCCCTGGAAAAAGGAAATTGGTATTGTGTCCCCCTTTATTGGCGGGCGAAGTCCGAGACCGTCATGTTCTTGTTCTTGAGGCTCGTGCCCAACGCCCGGTCGAGGTCGGCCAGCGAGACGTTGTAGTCGACGACGGCCTTGAGCTCGGTGCTCCGGGCGGTGGCGAGGTCCCGCTGGTACTGGAGGACCATGTAGTTCGTGCTCAGCCCGACCTTGAGCTTTTCCTCTTCGCCGGCAAGCTTCTGCTCGGCCAGCTCGCGGGCGACCTTGTAGGCCTGGACCCGCTTGGCGTTGGTCTCGGCCGCGCGTACGGCGGTCTTGATCTCCAGGAAGACCTGTTGTTCCTTGTTCTTCAGGTCGAGCAGGGCCTGTTTCATATCGAGCCGGGCCTGAGTGTACGTGGCCCGGGACAGGATGTTGCTGAAGGGAACGGTGAGCGTCAGGCCCACCGACCAGTTGTTGTATTTGAAATTGAAGGCGTCCTTCAGGGAGGCCTTCGACCCGCCCGGGATCGTCCGAAGGACGACGCCGCTCAGGGGGTTGTCATTGAGGTAAACGATCTGCGTCCCCGAAACGCCGGGGCTCCAGTACGAGGCCGTCAGGTTCAACCCGGGCAGGAGCTGGTTCTTCGTGTAGCTGACGTTGAGCTCCTGGTTCTTCAGGCCGATCCGCGTTGACCTCAGGTCGGGACGGTTCGTGAGGGCCGTGGCCAGGGCCTCGTCCAGAGAGATCTTTTGTTCGGGCAGGACCGGCCGGTCCTTGGGGATGATGGACGCCGTCGCCTTATCCTCCTCCTGAGAGAGGTTGAGGAGCGTCTTCATCTGGTCCTCGGCGTTCTTGACCTGGGCTTCAGCCTGAAGGATGTCGGCTTCGCGCGTCGCCACCTCCGCTTGGGCGCTGAGGATCTCGATGGGGGCCAGCTGGCCGACCTCGACCGACCGGCGGTTCTTCTCGAGGAGATCTTTGGCCAACTGGAGAGATTGGCGCCGGACCTCGAGGTCGTCGATGCTGTAGGCGAGCCGCCAATAGGCGGCTTCGACCTGGTAGATGGTCGACATGAGGGTCGTCTCGAGATCGCTCTCCGAGATGGCCAGGTTGTTCCGGGCGATGAGGATCTGCTGGCGGCTGGTGTTCCAGCCGAAGTCCTTGAGCAGGGGTTGGCTGAAATCGAACGTCAGCGTGCTCCCGTAGCGGGGATTGATGGTCTGGAAGCTCCGGTTGGAATCGTTCTTGTTCGAGTTCAGATTCAGGCCCACGGTCCCGCCGCCGGGAATGACCTGGCTGAGATCCAGCGAGTAGTCGTTCGTCCGGGCGACGACGCTGTCGGCCGCGTCGAGAAACGAGTAGGATGCGTTGTTCGTGTTCCTCTTATTGAATCCGAGGGCAAGGGTGGGGTAGAACTTCTCCCCGGCCTGGGTCACGGCGGCGCCGGCGATCTCGGGATTCAGGACCTGGATGGCCACGGTAAGGTTGTTCTTCATGGCCCTCAGGATGCACTCTTCGAGGGACAGGGAGAGGACGCTCCCCTCCTGTTGGCCGGGCGCGGGCACCGCGACGGCGGCGAGGGCCAGGGCGACGGCGGCATATGTTCTCAGTTTCATGCGGATTCTCCTTGGCATGAGGCGATGGTCGTCATTCGTATCTCAGGGCCTCGATCGGGTCGAGCTTCGACGCCTTGCGGGCCGGGTAGAAGCCGAAGAAGATGCCCACGGAGGCGGAAAAGGCGAACGCCAGGAGAATGGCCCCGGGCGACACCACGGTCTTCCACTCGGCGAAGATGGGGATGAACTTCAGGAGCTTCGAGCTCGCGATGCCGAAGATGACCCCCAGCGCGCCGCCGAGGAAGCTCAAGACGACGGCCTCGGTCAGGAACTGGAGGAGGATGTCCTTCTCCCGGGCCCCGACGGCCATCCGGATGCCGATCTCCCGGATCCGCTCGGTCACCGAGACGAGCATGATGTTCATGATCCCGATGCCGCCGACGAGGAGCGAGATGGCGGCGATGCTGCCGAGGAGGATGCCCATGATCGCGGTCGACTGGGCCGCGCCCTCGGCGATCTCGGCCATGTTCCTGACCTGGAAGTCGTCCTCGGCCCCGGGGGCGATCTTATGGCGGGTGCGGAGGAGCTCCTCGATCTGGCGCTGGGCCTCCGCCGTCCGTTCCATCGAGACCGCCTGGACGTCGATGCTGTTGATGTGGTCCTCTCTGGAGAGCCGCTTCATGACCGTCGTGTAGGGCACGACGATGATGTCGTCGCGATTGAAGAACCCGCCGGCCTCGCCCTTGGACTTCAGGACCCCCAGGACCCGGAACGGGATCCCCTTGACCCGGATGACCTTGCCCAGGGGATCCTCGTCCTCAAAAAGGGACTTCTTGACCTCGACCCCGAGGACGCAGACCTTGGCCGCGGCGGTGACCTGGGACTCATCGAAGAACGTCCCCGCCGCGATCTCCCAGTTCCGGACCTCGGGATAGCGGGCTCCGACCCCCTGGACGGACGTGTTCCAGTTCTTATTGGCATAAATGACCTGGGCCCGGGTGCTGGCCGACGGCGAGACGTATTTCACGGCGTCGCACTGGACGGCGATGGCCTCGGCGTCCTCGACCTTGAGGCTTTGCCAGCCTCCGCCCCCGGAACTGATGCCGTGGCGGTTCCGACTGCCCGGAAAGACGTTGAGGAGGTTCGTCCCCAGGGAGTTGAACCGCTCCTCGACCCCCTTCTTGGCGCCCTCCCCGAGGCTGACCATAGCGATGACGGCCCCGACGCCGATGATGATCCCCAGGGCCGTCAGGAACGACCTCATCTTATTCCGGGAGAGGGCCCGGAGGGCAATGCGGCTCGTACGCAGTATGTTCATCGGAACGACTCCTTGTTCACGGGATCAATCGCAGCCTTCCTTGCCGCGCTCCTCCCGGATGATCTGCCCATCCCGGACGTAAATGCGCTTCCGGGCATAACAGGCGATGTCGGGCTCATGGGTCACCATGACCATGGTGATGCCTTTCTCTACGTTGAGCTTGGTGAAGATGTCCATGATCTCGTTGCTCGTCTTGGTGTCGAGGTTGCCGGTCGGCTCGTCGGCCAGGATGAGGGTCGGGTTGTTGAGGAGGGCCCGGGCGATGGCGATCCTCTGCTGTTCGCCGCCGGAGAGCTGGTTGGTCTTGTGCCCGGCCCGGTCCCGGAGGCCGACGGAATCCAAGGCCGCCAGGGCCCGGGCGTGCCGTTCCTTGCTGTGGGCATTGGTGTACAGGAGGGGCAGTTCGACGTTTTCGAGAGCGGTCGTCCGGGAGAGGAGGTTGAAGGTCTGGAAGACGAACCCGATCTTCTGATTCCGGATGCGGGCCAGCTCGTCCTTGTCGAACGTGGAGACGTCCTGTCCCTCCAGGAAATACTTGCCCGACGTGGGTTTGTCGAGACAGCCCAGGATGTTCATCAGGCTGGATTTCCCGGAGCCGGAGGGGCCCATGATGGCCAGGAATTCGCCCTCCTCGACCGTATAGGACACGCCCCGGAGGGCCCGGACCTCGGTGTCCCCGATCTTGTAGGTCTTGACCACGTCCTGGAGCTCGATGATCTTCTTGGCCATGGCTTCACCCCGTCCTTCGGGCCCCGCTCACCGGCGCGGCCCCATCATGAACATCCCCGGGCCGCCCTGAACGGCTGTCCCGGACGGCGACGAGGACGCCAGCCCGATGATGATCATCTGTCCTTCCTTCAGGTCGCCGCGGAGGACCTCGGTGAAGGAGGTATCCGCGACACCCGGCTTGATGAAGGCGACCTGGAGCTTTCCGTTCGCGTCCTGGTACCAGACTCGGGACGGTTGGCGCATCCGCGTTCCCTGGGAAGGAGCGCCGCCCTGACCGAACGTCATGACGCGGGCCCCGGCGCCCGAAGTCCCGGCCTGTCCGGGCGAGGCCGCATGGGGCGCGTCGGCCGCGGCGGCGGGCGCGCCTTCCTGCCGGCGCCCGGCCATCATCTTATCCGCCGCCTCCTGCATGATCTTCTGGAGCTCCTCGGCGGGGAGGGTGGGCGTGAACCGAAGGGCGGCGTTGGGGACGCGGAGGACGTCCTTCGCCTCGCCCGTGATGATGGAGACGGTGGCGGTCATTCCGGGCCGCAGCTTCAGCCCGGGATTGCCGACGTCGACGATCGTCGTATAGGTGACGACGTTCGACGTGGTCGTCGGTGAATAGCGGACCTGGTTGACCGTGCCGTTGAACGTCTCGTCGGGGAAGGAATCGACGCTGAACCTGACCTGCTGCCCCTCCTTGACCTTGCCGATGTCGGCTTCATCGACGGCGCACTCGACCTGCATCTTGCTCAGGTCGTTGGCGATCTCGAAGAGCTTGGGGGCCGTGAAGCTGGCGGCGACGGTCTGGCCGATATTGATCAGCCGGTTGATGACGATGCCGTCGATGGGGGAGCGGATCGTGGCGTAGGCCAGGTCGACCCGGCTCGAATCGAGCTGGCTCTTGGCCTGCACGAGCCGGGCTTCGGCAGCTTGGACATCCGTCTTTGCCCCCAGGTAAGCGGCCTCTGCGGCCTCGTTCTCCTCGAAGGAGATCAGGTTCTTCGCGAAGAGGGTCTTGGATCTCTCGATATTTCTTCTGGAGGTTATCCAGGGTGACCCGGGCCTTCTCGAGGGAGGCCTTGGCGCTCAGATAGTTGGCGTTGTTCTGGTCGATCTTTGCCCGGAGGAGGGACTGGTCGAGCTCGGCCAGGATCTGGCCCTCCTTGACCTGGCTGTTGAAATCCACGTAGAGCTTATCGATCTTGCCCGAGACCTGGCTGCCGACCTCGACGAGACGGACGGGGTTGAGGGTCCCGGACGTCACGACGAGGGCCTCGATATCGCCCTTGGCCAGGGCTTCCGTGCGATATTTGATGACGCCGTTCTTCCGGCCCTTCAGCGCCCCGAAACCGAGGACGGCGGCGACGATGACGGCGGCGGCGGCGACGATGAGCACGACCTTCTTTTTCATCGGACTTCTCCTTTATCTTCCCGTTCGCTGGAGGGATCTCTTCGCGAATCCTCTTTATCCTTATCTTTCTTCCGCTTTTCCTTGAATTCCCTGATCCGGGCCTCCAGCTTGGCCCTCTGCTCGGGGGTCAGGACGGCCTTGACCTCGGTCATGAGCTGTTCGCGGAGCTCGCCGAGCCGCTTGTGGAACTCCCCGCCGAAGGCCTCGAGCCGGGCCTCGTTGGCCCTGAAGATCTCGCGGATCCGGTCCTGCTGGTCCGGGCTCAGGCCCAGGTCCTTGGCCAGGGTCTCGACCGTGGGGAAGTGGGGCGGCTGCCCGTCGCCGCGCTTGTCCGTGCGCGATTCGTGCCTTTTATGGACGATGTAGCGCTCGCCGAAATAGCCGACCGCGACGCCGATGGCGAAGACGGCGATGAGCGAGACGACGATCCAAACCTTGAGCCTGGCGTTCATGGCATTCTCCTCTGAAGCTCTCCCTCGTCCGAAGCGGCGAAAAGCATCTCCATGTGCCTGGATTCGCCGCGGCCCGCCGCGAACAGGTTCCCGGCTTCGGATACGGGGTTCTGGTCCCGGAACAGGAGCTCCGCCTGCGTCATCTGGGCCGGGGCCGGGGGGGCGAGGAGCACCAGCGCCACGCCGACGGCCACGGCGAGCCCCAGGAACGCCGGGACGGCCCGAAGGCACCACCTCTCCCAGAGGATGAGGGGGAACGATCTTTTTTCTTCGGCCAGGCCGGGCCGGAGACGCTCCCAGAATCGGGGGAGAGGCTCTTCCGAGGTCCGGGTCCGCAGGAGGCCGAACATCTCCCGGTATTCCGCGGCGGCCCGGGCGCAGGCCGGACAGGACGCGAGGTGCGTCTCGAGCTCGCGCCGGCGGGCGTCGTCGAGGCGGCCGTCGACGGACCGAAGGAGTCCTTTCTCCGCTTTACGGCATCTCATGGGTTTCTCCTTCCCGGCCGAGGGCCGGGGCCGGGCTTCCCAGTCCCGGTCTTGCCAAGACCGGGGCCAGCTTTTTCCGGAGCATCTTCCGGGCCCTGTGGAGACGGGAGTCCAGGGTCCCGGGCGAGAGCCCGAGGATCCGGGCGATCTCATCGTAGGGAAGCCCCTCGATGTCCCGCAGGGTCAGGACGATCCGGAACTTGTCCGGGAGCGTCGCGAGCTCGCGGTGGACCAGCGTCCGCCGCCTCTCGTCCTCGCGTTCCTCGTCCATCGTCGCGAAGGCGTCGCCCGCCGCCGCGGGCTCCCCGACCGCCTCCAGGGAGACCTCCTTGACCTTGGGCCTCTTCCGGAGGAAGTCCTTCATATGGTTCACGGCCACCCGGTAAAGCCAGGTCCCGAACGTCGAACCGAAACGAAAACGGGGAAGGGCCAGATAGGCCTTCAGGAAGATCTCCTGGGTCAGGTCGTCGGCCGACTCCCGGTTCCCGGTGAAGCCGTAGGCCATTCTAAAGACCTTCGACTGGTAGCTCCGGACGAGCTCGGCATACGCGTCCTCGCGTCCTTCCCGGGCCAGCTCCACCAGTCTCCTCTCTTCCATTCGGCGACACTCTCTTTACCTCCGTACATACGATTAGACGGAGGCCCGCGGTATTTCTTCCTGTTTCTAGGGATATCTATTCTTCGAACGTCCCCGAACCGGGTTCGGTTCCAAGGGGGAAGCGGCTCAGGATAAGGGCGCCCTCCGCTTGGCGGACCACTTGGCGGTCCCGGCGTTCCCCCGATCGACCTCGCCCGTCATCGCGTCGCCCGCGACGACCCCCTTATAGACGATGTCGATCTCGCCGCGCGGCGAGGAGACCCGAATGCTCCATTCGATCGCGTCCCCCTTGAGCGTCCCCTGGCCCTTGACGGAATTTCCCTTGGGGCCCGTCATCAAGATTTCGAGGGCCTCCCCGGACTGGGCGAAGACGACCTTCCAGTTCACCTCGCCCTTTTGGGTCTCGGCGACGAGGTCCCAATCCCCGGCCACGGAGATGTCCTGGGCCCCGAGGCTGAAGAGGGAGCCTGCCAGGAGGAGCACCGCTATCCCAAGGAACCTGCGTCTCATCATGATCCTCCCTCCGGGCGGAATTGTATCGCTATCTATTATACGGGAAACAACTTAGAGGTCAACCCCGCGACTTCCCGGGCCTGGCAAGACCGGGGCCGGGCTTCCCAGTCCCGGTCCTGGCAGGACCGGGGCCGGGGCTTGTTCGGGGTCAACCCTGAGCCTCGCTTCTCGTCCCCGCCAAACAAGGCGGGACACAGTGTTGGCGAACGGGACATCCGATGCAACTTTTTCCCTTGTCGCTTCGTCTATAGGGATGTACGGTCAGTCAGTTAAGATAAAGATATTCTTAGGAATAATGGAGGTCTGTCATGAGATTAGGAAAGAAAGTGATCATCGCCGCGGCGGCCGTCCTGATGACGTTCGTCGGGTTCAACATGCTCGTCTCGTCCTCGGCCCTGGACATCATCCGGTCCGGAAGGACAGCCGGCATGGAGATCGTGGTCACGGCCCAGGCTCCGGCCGTCGTTTCCCCCGCCCACACCAGCTGATATGCGCCTAAGCCGCGTTCTCGAGGGATCGTCCCTGAAGGAATCAGGGAAGCGGTCCGGCGGAAGAACCCAGGCGCTCTGCCTCCCTTGCTCGGGCTTCCGCCCCGCGGCCGCGTGGGTATATCTCCCTTGGAGTCCAGCGGGTTCGAAACGAACTTTCCGGTTCATTTCTCCTTTTCGGCCCGCGCTCTCCAGATCCTGATAAATTCGGGGACACAATACCAATTTCCCGATCTCCAGAGGCGGAGGAAGTAATTGGGAAACGGGTATCGTGTCCCCTTATTTTTTGCGGAGAAGGACCGTGGCGAGGCAGGCGATGGCCTTGCGTTGGCCGATGGGGCCGAGGCCTTCGTTGGTCTTGCCCTTGATGCCGAGAGCGTCGGGCTTTATGCCGAGGATAGGGCAGAGGACGCGTTTCATGGCCGCGACGTGCGGGGCGATGGCAGGCTTTTCGGCGACGATCACGGCGTCCGCATTGAGAACCTCGAACCCGGCCTTGCGCAGACGCGCCATGACGGCCTTGAGCAGAGCCGTGCTGTCCGCGTCCTTCCATTTCGGGTCCGTGTCCGGGAACAACTTCCCGATATCGCCGTCGCCGGACGCGCCGAGAAGGGCATCGACGAGCGCGTGAACGAGGGCGTCGGCGTCGGAATGCCCCGCGAGCCCAAAGGGAAAAGGGATCCGGACGCCGCCGAGGACGAGCTTCCTGCCCGCGGCCAGCCGGTGGATGTCGTAGCCGATCCCGGTCTTAAGCTTCAAGGAGGGCCTCGGCGATCTTCAGATCGAGAGGGGTCGTGATCTTGATGTTCCTGGGGTCTCCGGCGACGGCCGCGACCCGCCTGCCCGTCCGTTCGACGAGGGACGCTTCGTCCGTGCCGACGAATCCCTCCCTGTCGGCGGCCGCGAAGGCCTCTTCGAGGACCTCATAAAAGAACCCCTGAGGCGTCTGCGCCCTGTAGAGGACGCTTCTGTCGTGCGTCCCGAGGATGCCCCCTTCGCGGACTTCCTTCACCGTGTCTTCCAGCGGCAGGACCGGGACCGCCGCGCCGGAACGCGCCGCCTCCTCGATGACCCGGCTGATGAGGTCGCTCCCGGCGAGAGGCCTTGCGCCGTCATGGATCAGGACGACGTCCCGGCCGCTCCCCCGGATCGCGCCGAACCCGTTCCGGACCGAATCCTGTCTTCGGACCCCCCCCGCGACGACCGCCGCGACCTTCCGGAAACGGCGGGCGAGACCCTCGCCGGACGGGACGTCGGGGAGGACGAGAACGATCGCGTCGATCTCCCCGTGGCCCTCGAATCTCTCGACGCAGCGCTCGAGGAGGGGACGGCCGCCGAGGAGGGCGAACTGCTTGGGGCCGCCGAAGCGCCGGCCTTCGCCGGCGGCGACGATGACGGCCGCGGTTCCGCTCACCGCGCCTCGTCGTTGTTGAACCGGCCGAAGATCATCTTGCCGACCGTCGTCTGGAGGACGGAGGTCACGGTGATGTCGATCGTCTGGCCGATCATCCGTCGGGAGTTGTCCACGACGACCATGGTGCCGTCGTCGAGATAGGCGACGCCCTGGTCCTTTTCCTTGCCCTCTTTGAGGATGAAGACCCGCATCCCCTCGCCGGGGAGGACGACGGGCTTCAGGGCGTTGGCCAGCTCGTTGATGTTGAGGACGGTCAGGCCCTGGAGCTGGGCGACCTTGTTCAGGTTGAAATCGTTGGTGACGATCCGGGCGCCGAGGCTCTTGGCGCACTCGATGAGCTTGGAGTCGACATCGGGGACGTCGGGGAAATCGGTCTCCGAGATGATGACGGAGACGCGGGACGATTTCTGGAGGTGGTCGAGGACGTCGAGGCCGCGCCGCCCCCGCTGGCGCTTCATGCCGTCGGAGGAGTCGGCGATGACCTGGAGCTCCTTGAGGATGAACTGGGGCACGACGAGCGTCCCCTCGATGAAGGAGGTGTCGCAGATATCGGCGATCCGGCCGTCGATGATGACGCTCGTGTCCAGGACCTTGTAGCTCCGGGCGACCGGCTTGTCCTTGAAGAAGCCGAAGAAATGGGCGGGGTCGAGCCACTCGGACTTCCGGACGCCGATGATGAACCCGATGTAGGGCATGATGACGAGGAAAAAGACGCGGATGAAGGCGGCCATCGAAGCGCCGGGCACGACGGACTTGTAGATGCTCCCGATCAGCCAGCCGAGGAGCACGCCGAGGAGCGTGCCGACGGTGGCGCTCCAGATGACCCTGAATTGGGCCCGGCGGATCCGCGTCTCGACGAACATGACGGCGGCCGCCAGGACGAAGGCGACGGCCGCCCCGGCCTCGCGGCCGAGGCCGAAGGGAGGGTAGAAATACCCCCCGGCGGCGATCAATAGGATGACGACAAGGCGGAAAGTAAGAATGCCCATCGGAACGATCCTTTTATGAATACTTACGGGTCATTAAAACACATATTGAAGCGCCTGTCTAACGCTTTGCGCCCCGAGGCAATCGAGCGAGGGGAGGTCCTTCTTGTCGAGCTGGGCCAGGTTCCCGGCCGGAAGGATGATGGTCTCGAAGCCCAGGGCGTGGGCTTCCTTGATCCGGGCCAGGGGCTGGCCTACCGAACGGATCTCGCCGCTGAGCCCGATCTCCCCGAAGACGGCCATCCCCTTGGGGATGGGCTTGTTCTTCAGGGAGGACACGACGGCCAGGACGATGCCGAGGTCCGTCGCCGGCTCCTCGAGGGACATCCCGCCGGCCACGTTGAGGTAGACGTCCTCCCCGGAGAAGCTGTAGCCGGCCTTCTTTTCGACCAGGGCAAGGAGCATGGCCGCCCGGTAGTGGTCCAGGCCGACCGTCATGCGCCGCGGGTTCCCGGTGAACAGCGTGGACGAGACGAGCGCCTGGACCTCGGCGAGCAGGGGCCGCGAGCCCTTGATCGTGCAGACGACGGCGCTTCCCGGCTCCTCGGTCGGCCGCTCCCGCAGGAAGAAGGCCGACGGGTTGGAGATGGCCTGGAGCCCCGAGTTCGCCATCTCGAAGACGGCCAGCTCCGAGACCGGGCCGAACCGGTTCTTCAGGGCGCGCAGGACCCTGTGGCTGTGGTCGCGCTCCCCCTCGAAGAGGAGGACGACGTCCACCATGTGCTCGAGGGACTTGGGCCCGGCCAGCGACCCCTCCTTGGTGATGTGGCCGATGAGGAACGAGGGGACCTGGTTCCTCTTGGCGAACCGGAAGATCCGGTTGGCGACCTCGCGGACCTGGCTGATGGTGCCGGGGCGAGGACCCGAGCTTCGAGGAGAAGATCGTCTGCACCGAATCCACGACGAGGACCGCGCGGCTTCAGCTTCTCGGCCAGGGTCAGGATCCGTTCCAGGTTGGTTTCGGCGAGAAGGAAGAGCTTCCCGTCCCGGACGCCGAGCCGGTCGCCGCGGAGCTTGATCTGCTCGAGAGACTCCTCGCCGGAGACGTAGAGGACGGGCCCGTCCTCCTGGGAGATGTCCCGCGAAACCTGGAGGAGCAGGGTGGACTTGCCGATGCCGGGCTCGCCGCCGATGAGGACGAGGGAGCCCAGGACGACGCCTCCGCCGAGGACCTTGTTGAACTCCTCGATCCCGATCCGGAGGCGGGGCGTGCGAAGCTCCTTGATGTCCTTATAGAGGACGGGCTCGGACGGCGCGAAGGACGCCTCCGAGGGCAGGGCCTCCGCTTCCTCGATCTCTTCGACGAGCGTGTTCCATTCCCCGCACTGGGCGCAGCGGCCCATCCACTTCGGGAACCGGGCGCCGCAGCTCTGGCAGATGAAGACGGTCTTGTCCTTCATCGGAGCCCCACCCCCAGCCCGAAGAAGACCTCCCGGCCCGAGGCGAGGGTGAAGTCGTCGATCCCCGCGACGAGAAAGACGCTCTTCCCGGCGATAATACTTGCCGTACAGGCGGAAGCGGGGACCGGGGTTCCGGTTGAAATCGAAGCCCTCGACGCCCACGGCCAGCCTGTCCTTCAAGGCGTAATAGTCCACGCCCGCCCCGAACTCGGATTCGATGATGCCCGCCCGGGGGGCCAGTCCGCCCCAGCGCAAGCCGCCCTGGAGCGAATAGACGAAGCGGTCCCGCCAGGGATCGTGGGTCGACTGCGGCCAGGAGGAACTTGTCGCCGGACCGGAGGCTGAGCCCGAGCGAGCCTTTGAGGAGGTTGCTCGAGCCGTAATAGTCGCCCCGCAGCTCGACGCCGGCACGGACCGAGGCGAAGGGGTTGACGATCTTTCGGACGTCGGTGACGGCGTCCTTCGACCTCGTCGTAGAGGGCCGGGGTCGTTGACGAGCTTGCCCAGGCTCCCCTCGCTCTTCTTGATCTTTTCCAGGGACTCGTTCAGGACGTCGACGGCCTTCCCGATCTCCTCGAGCAGTTCCCCGATCTTGTCCAGGTTCCGTTTCACGCCGCCGCGGTTCTCGTCGGCCAGGGCGGCGTATTCGGCGACGGCCTTGTCGATGTTATCGGAGACCTCGCCCAGGCGCAGGCTGACGTCCTCGACGGCCTTGGAGACGTTCTGGACGGTGTCCTTGAGCCCGCCCTTGTTCTCGACGAGGAAGGTGTTGAGCTCGGCCGTCAGCGACGAGAGGTTCCGCAGTGTCTGCTTGAGGCCGGTCTCGCTGTCCTTGCCGAGGACTTCCTTGAGCGATCGCGCTCAACTGCTTGATCTCGTCGCCGATCGACAGGAACAGGGTCCCGATCTGGTCGAAGCTGACGGTCGGCAGCCCATCCATGGACTCTCCCGGGGCCATGTACTCCGGCTCGCCGCCGGGCACGATCTCCATGAATCGTTCGCCCAGGAGGCCCAGGGACGCCAGGGTCGCCCGGGATCCCTTGGGGACCTGAACCGGGGATAGATGTTCATCACGACCCGGGCCCGGCGCTGGTCGAGGACGATGTCCTTGACGTAGCCGATCTTGATCCCGGCCATCTTCACGTCCGAGCTCTTCTCGAGCCCCAGGGCCGAGTCTGAGCTGGACGTTCAGGATGTAGCCGGGCTTCCGGAACAGCCTCGGCCAGGTCGCCGACGATGAAGATGATGACGGCCAGGATGACGAACGCCCCGGTCAGGAAAAGGCCTATCCTGATCTCTCTTTTCATGTTTTCTCTCCGCTCACCAATCCGTGATCGGGCCGTGGGCCTGCCCGTGGATGAACTGCCGGACCACCGGGTTCTCCGAGGCCTGGATCTCGGCCGGCGTCCCCGATCTCGATGATCCGGCCTTCGTAGAGCATGGCGATCCGGTCCGCCACCTTGTAGGAGCTGATCATGTCGTGGGTAATGACGACGGAGGTGACGCAGAGATCCTGTTTGGTCTGGATGATGAGGTCGTTGATGGCATCCGCCCGGATGGGGTCGAGCCCCGTCGAAGGCTCGTCGTAGAGGATGATCTCGGGCCTGTAGGCGATGGCCCGGGCCAGGCCGACCCGCTTCTTCATGCCTCCGGAGAGCTCGTAGGGCATGAGGCCCTCGATGCCCCTGAGCCCGACCCGCTCCAGGCTCTCGGCCACGATGCGCCGGATCTCTTCGGGCGAGTGGTTCGTGTGCCGCTCGAGGCCGAAGGCGACGTTCTCGCCCACGGTCATCGAGTCGAAGAGGGCGGCGGCCTGGAAGAGCATCCCGAACTTCCGGGTGATCCTGAGGATCTCCTCGTCTCCGAGCCGGGTGATCTCGAGGCCGTCGATCCAGATCTCCCCCTTGTCGGGCTTGAGGATCCCGATGAGGTGCTTGAGGAGGACGCTCTTGCCGGAGCCGCTCTGGCCGATGATGACCATGGTCTCGCCGCGGCTCGATCTCCAGGTTGACGCCCTGGAGGACCTGGCTCGGCCCGAACGATTTGTGAAGGTCGACGATCTTGATCATGGTCCTAAAGCGACGCGGGCAGGGCCCGGCTCAGGAAGAAGTTCACGATGAGGATGGCGATGCTGGCCATGACGACGGTCTTCGTGGTGGCCCGGCCGACGCCCTCGGCCCCGCCCTTCGGTGTTCAGCCCCTGCCAGCAGCCGATGATGGCGATCAGGAGCCCGAAGATCGGCGGCCTTGATCATCCCGCTGACGACGTCCCAGAGCTCGAGGTAGAGGAGCGTGTTCCGGAGGTAGATGATCCGGTTGACGCCCATGCCGTAGATATTGAAGATGAAGCCGCAGGCGATGCCGATGATGTCCCCGTAGAGCGTGAGGCAGGGGGAGCATCAGGAAGCTGGCCAGGACCCGGGGGACGACCAGGTAGCGGTTGGGGTCCGCCCCGAGGCTGTGAAGGGCGTCGACCTGTTCGGTGATCTTCATCGTCCCTATCTCGGCGGCCATCGCCGACCCCACGCGGCCCGAGACCATGAGCCCGACCAGGATGGGGATGAGCTCCCTGGCACAGGCCGACGGAGATGATCGGGCCGCCGTAGGCTTCGGACCCCTGCCCGATGTAGCGATGGAAGCCGATATAGGTCTGGAGGGCGAAGACCAAGCCGCCGAAGGCGGCGGTCAGGGAGACGACGGGCAGGGACCTCGCGCCGATCTCTTCGAGCTGTTGGACGGAAGATCTCTCTCTCGAACGGCCGGCGGAAAATGTTCCGGAACGTCCGGGTCACGAGAAGGGCGATCTCCCCGACCTGGAAGAGGAAGGGCGTCATGAAGGAGAATCCGCGGCCCGCGGCCATGTTCACGCCTCCCGGGGGGGGAATTCCATCTCGGCGAACCGGGCGTATTCCCGGATGAACGCCAGGTTGGCCAGCCCCGTCGGGCCGTTCCTTTGCTTGGCCACGGTGACCTCGGCCAGGCCCTTGAGGCTCTCGTCGTCCGGGTGGTAGTACTCGGGCCGGAAGATGAAGATGACGACGTCGGCGTCCTGCTCGAGGGCGCCGGACTCCCGGAGGTCGGAGAGCTGGGGCTTCGGCTCGCGGCGCCCCTTCTCCGGCGCGCGGCTGAGCTGGGAGATGCCGACGACGGGGATGCGCAGCTCCTTGGCCAGCTCCTTGAGGGACCGGGAGATGAAGGACATCTCCTGGTTCCGGTTCTCGAACCGGCCGCCGGCCCTCATGAGCTGGATGTAGTCGAGGAAGACGATGTCGAGGCGCTGTTCCATCTTCAGCCGCCGGGCCTTGGCCTTCATCTCCATGACCGTGACGCCGGGCGTTTCGTCGATGTAGATCTTCGCCCGGGACAGGGTCTCGGCGGCCAGCTTGAGCTTCTCGAACTCCCGGTCGCTGATGAACCCCGTCCGGACCCTCTTGATGTCGAGCTCGGCCTCGGCGCACAGGAGCCGGATGACCAGCTGTTCCTTGGCCATTTCCATCGAGAAGAAAGCGACCGACGTGTCCGTCCGCGTCGCCGCGTGCTGGGCGATGTTGAGGGCCAGGGCGGTCTTGCCCATCGAAGGCCGGGCGGCCAGGATGATGAGCTCCGACGGGTGGAAGCCCGAGGTCAGGTTGTCGAGGGACCGGAAGCCCGAGGCCACGCCCGTCACCGCTTCCTTGCGGTCGGCGAACGCCCGGATCATCTCCAGGGTGGGCTCGGTGAGCATCCGGACCGGGATGAATCCGGGCCGGATCCTCTGTTCGGCCACTTCGATGATGGACGACTGGGCTTCGTTGAGGAGGTCGTCGGCCTCGTCCTTCTGCTCGTAGCTGGCCGTGATGATCCGGGCCGAGGAGACGATGAGGCGCCGGAGGAGGGCCTTCTCCTTGATGATCTGGGCGTAGTATTCGACGTTGAGGGTCTTGGGGACGCCGTCCATGAGCGAAGAGAGATAGGCCATCCCCCCGATCTCCTCCAGGATCCCCGCTCTCTGCAGCTCGTCGCTGAGGGCGAGGATGTCCACGGGGCGCCCCTTGTCGACCAGGGCGGCGATCCCCTCGATGATCTTCCGGTGGGCTTCCCTGTAGAAATCCTCGGGCGTGATGACGGATAGGACGACGTTCAGGCCGTCGTTGTTGACCAGGATGCCGCCCAGCACCGCCCTCTCGGCCTCGAGGCTGTGAGGCGGCGTCCTCTTCAGGAACAGCGTGTCCAGTTCCACGGAGGTCCTCCCATCCGGACCGTCCCAGGCCCGGACCTATTCTTTATCTTTGTCCGTCTCCGCGGCCGCGGCGGGCCCGGAAGATTTCTCTCCCGGCCTCGACCTCTTCCTTGACGACGACGACCTTCACGGCGGCCCGGTCGTCGTGGTAGACCTTGATCTGAACCGTGAAGTTCCCCAGCCTCTTGATGGGCTCGTCGAGGATGATCTTCTTCTTGTCGACGTCCAGGCCGAGCTTGACGAGCTCGTCCCGGATGTCCCCGGACGAGACGGACCCGAAGATCACGTCCTTCTCGCCGGCGCGCCGGGCGAAGGTGAGCGACGTCTGGTTCAGCTTCTCGATGAGCCCCAGGAAGGACTTCCGCTCCACCTCGACCTTCTTCTTCAGGGCCGCCCGCTCGATGTCGATCATCTTGAGGTTCGAGGCGGTCACTTCGATGGCCAGCTTCTTGGGAACCAGGAAGTTCCGCCCGAAGCCGGCGGCGACGTTGATGACGTCGCCCTTCCGGCCCAATTTATCCACGTCCTGTTTCAGGATCACCCGCATGTTTCCTCCAATCTCGACCCCGAAGGTCAATCCTCGACGTAGGGGAGAAGCGCCATCAGCCGCGCCCGCTTGACGGCGAGCGACAGCTTCCTCTGGTGGAAGGCGCAGGTCCCGGTGATCCGTCGCGGGGAGATCTTGCCCCGGTCCGGGATGTACTTCTTCAGGATCTCCACGGACTTGTAGTCGATGGCCTTGATGTTCCTCTGGCAGAAGCGGCAGAACTTCTTCTTCGGCGGGAAGAACTTCCGGTACGAGCTTCTCTCGGGTCTTTCTTCTCTGGCCATGTTACTTCTCCTCTCCGTCGGCTGCCGGCGCGGGCGCCGAGGCAGCCGCCGCGGCGGCCGCGGCCGCCGCCTGCCGGGCGGCTTTCTTCTTCCGCCGGTACAGGTCCTTTTCGTCCTTCTTGATCGTCAGGAACCGGATGACGGAATCGGTCTGCTTGAACCGCCGTTCCAGCTCCTGGGAGACGTCGCCCGGCCCTTCGTAGAGGAAAAAGACGTAGGTCCCCTCGTGGAATCTCTTGATGGGATAGGCAAGCCGTCTCTTGCCCCAGACGTCCTGTTTGACCATCCGGCCCTTCTTCTGGGCGATGACCTCGGCCATCTGCTTGATGAAGCCTTCGGTCTCCTCTTCGGACAGACCAGGGGACAGAACGAACCCTGTTTCGTATTGTCTCATCAATTCCTCCTTATGGATATAAAGCCCCTTCCTCTGCGGGAAGGAGCAAGGAGACAAACACACATTCTATACAAAACCCGGAAAAATTCAAGTTTCTCCGCGTCTCCGTGCCGCCGCCCGTGAAGGTCTTGAGGGCTATGCTCCCGGCTCCGGTCGCAGATCCCCTGCGCAGGGCGAGGAGGCCGCCCCTCGACCCCAGACCCGGGAACCTGCAGGCAGGTTCCCCCATCGCCAAAGGCGATGGGTCCCCTTCCCGACTGGGGTTTACGGGGCGGTCCTCCTCATCCCTTGCTTCGGGCACGTCACAATGATCCCCGCCCTAGGGCTACAGCCTCATAATACCCCCCATCACAGGTCCGTGGGCCGGGGCGCGGACCTTATCTTGATGAGATGGATCGCCGCGCGAAGGACGGAGGGGATATCCTGACGGAAGCCCTCTGGAGGTCCGAGCGGGCACGGTTCCCCGTCCGCAAGGACGGGGAGAGCGCAGGACCGGAAGGGGAGCGGAATTGACTCGCTGGGGCAATTCCGCGTCTTCCGGAGGGATGTCCCTGAGTCCTGAGCCGGCGATCCCCACTAATTACTTGGCGTTGAAGGAATTCATGGCGCCCTTGATGTCCCCGTCGAGGATCATGAAGAGCGCCTCGCGGGCCTCGTCGAGCGCCCCGGCCAGGACTTCTTTCTCCGCCCGGGAGAAGGGCGAAAGCACGTAATCCGCGGCGTCGGCGTCCGCCGGGAGGGGGCCGATGCCGATGCGGACCCGGGGAAAGGCGGTCGCCCCGGTCTCCTGGACGACCGACCGCATGCCGTTATGGGTCCCCGCCGTCCCCTGCGCCCGGACGCGGATGGCGCCCAGGGGGACGTCGAGGTCGTCGTAGACGATGACGATGTTGCGGGGCTCGATCCGGCGGTCCCGGACGAGCTCGCGGACGGAAAGCCCGCTGAGATTCATGAAGGTCTGGGGCAGGACCAGGAGCACCCGGTCCCCCCCATGCTCCGTTTCGGCCGTCCTCGCCCGGTACCGCTTCCCCCGAAGCTCGAGGCCCCACTCGCGGGCGACGCTCTTGACGAGCCGGCTGCCCGCGTTGTGACGGGTCTCGGCGTATTCCTTGCCGGGGTTGCCCAGGCCGACGACGGCCCACACCCTTTATTTCTCCTTCCCCTTGCCCTTCTCTTTCTCTTTTCCCTTCTCTTTTTCCTTCCCCTTTTCCTTGCCCTTGCCCTCGGCCTCGGGCTCCTCGGCGGCCCGCTCCTTCTTGATGAGCTCGGGCTCCTTGCCCTCTTCGGCCAGGACCTCCTCGGGCTTCTCGCCGGGGACGGCCTCTTCTTCCTTGTGCGGCAGGCTGATGAGGACGAGGACGGTCCCGGGTTCGTTGACGAACCTGACGCCCGCGGGCGGCGTCACGGCTCTCGATCTTGACGGATTGGTGGAGGTGCAGATCGCTGATGTCGATCTCGATGCGCTCCGGGATGTCCTTGGGGAGGCACTCGACCTCGACCTCGCGGGTGACGAAGTCGACGAACCCGCCCTCGGTCTTGACGCCCGCGGCTTCGCCCCGCGGGACGATGGGGACGGTGACCCGGATGATCTTGTCCATGGCGATCTGGATGAGGTCGGCGTGGATGAGCTCGTCGCTCACCGGGTCGATCTGGAGCACCTTGATCATGGCGTCCCGAAGCTCTCCGGAGAACTCCACCTTGAACAGCGTGTTCTCGCGCGCTTCGGTCTTCATGATCCGGACGATGTCCTTCTTATCGAGGGCCAGGGGAACGTTGGCCGTGCCCCCCCCGTAGAGGATGGCGGGGACGCGCCCCTTCATCCTCAACTGCCGGTTGGCGTTCTTGCCGAAGGATGCCCTTTTCTCGGCTTGGATCGTGATCGTCATCTTTTCCTCCTTAGACGAACAGGGAGCTGACGGAGCTGCCTTCGTTGATGCGACGGATGGCCTCGCCGAAGAGCTCGGCGACGGAAAGGACCTGGATCTTGCGGCAGGCCTTCGCCTTTTCCGTCAATGGTATCGTATTGGTCACGAACATTCTCTCGATCCCGGACTTCTCGATCCGGTCCACGGCGGGCCCGGAGAGCACCGGGTGGGTGCACGCGGCGAAGATCCTCTTCGCCCCCTCGCGGAGCAGGGCGTCCGCGCTGAGGGCGAGGGTCCCCGCGGTATCGACCATGTCGTCGAAGATGATGCAGTTCTGGTTCCGGACCTCGCCGATGACATTGAGGACCTGGGCGACGTTGGGGGCCGGCCGCCGCTTGTCGACGATGGCCAGCTTGGCCTCCATCCTCTTGGCGAAGACCCGGGCCCGGCCCACGCCGCCCGCGTCGGGGGAGACGACGGTCAGGTCGCCGAGGCCCATGCCCCGCATGTGTCCCGCCAGGACGGGCGAGGCCATCAGGTTGTCCACGGGGACGGAGAAGAACCCCTGGATCTGGGGCGAGTGGAGGTCCATCGTCAGGATGCGGCCGGCGCCCGCCTTCTCCAGGAGGTCGGCCACGAGCCGGGCGGAGATGGGGACGCGGGGGCGGTCCTTCCAGTCCTGACGGGCGTAGCAGTAATAGGGCATGACGGCCGTGATCCGCTCGGCCGAGGCGCGCTTGAAGGCGTCGATCATCAGGAACAGCTCCATCAGGTGGAAGCTGGCGTCCGCGGACCCGGACTGGATGATGAAGACGTCTTCGCCCCGGACGTTCTCGTCGATGTAGAAGTGGATCTCGCCGTCCGAGAAGCGCTCGAGCACCGAGCGCCCCAGGTCGATCTTCAGGTAGCCGGCGATCTCCCCGGCCAATCCCCGGTTGGATGAGCCCGCGAAAACTTTCATCGTCACATCCTTTGCGCCGCCGAATTCTCTATTCTCTTAAGCTGGGGCGGGAGGATTCGAACCTCCGAATGACGGATCCAAAGTCCGTTGCCTTACCAGCTTGGCTACACCCCAGCACGAAGCCGCCTCGCATACTCCTCCGCGGGCAGGGTCTCGACCAGGGCCGTTCGAACCCTCTCCCGGAGGAGCCGCCGGGCCTCGATGGCCGCCGCCTTCTCCGCGAAGAGCCCGAAGACCGCCGAGCCCGTGCCGCTCACCAGGGACGCCGTCGCGCCCCGGCTCCGGAAGAACCTCTGATATTCTTCGAGTTGAGGATGGAACCGAAATATCGTCTCTTCCAGCCGGTTTTCCAGGAGTCCGAGGTCGCGGTTCTCGAGAAACCGCCTAATTTTACTGGGTTTGACCTCCGAAGTCAACCCCTCGACTCCCCGGCTTGAGGACCGGAAATTAGGGGGATTTGGCGTCGGCGAACGGGTCCAGGTCGGGTGCCAGGCGGCGTAGATCCCGGCCGTCGCCACCGCGAAGGGCGGAAAAGCCAGGAGGACGGGCGTCGCCGGGAGGTCCGGAAGAGGCGTCAGCCGGTCGCCGCGGCCTTCGCCGAGGCACAGCCCGCCTTCCAGAAAATAGGGGACGTCCGCCCCGAGCCTCCCGCCGAGGCGGGCCAGGTCCCTCCGGCCGAGACCGAGGCCCCAGAGGACGTTCAATCCGAGGAGCGCGGCCGCCGCGTTGCTGCTCCCGCCGCCGAGCCCCTTGCCCGCCGGTATGGATTTCGCGACGGCGATCCGGGCCCCCTTCGGGCATCCCGTCTCCTCTTTCAGGAGGACGGCCGCCTTGTGGACGAGGTTGGTCCCGTCCCAGGGGATCTCGGGGTCGTCCCCCGACACGGCGACCTCTTCCCCGGGGAGCTCGGAGATGTCCAGGACGTCGGCAAGGTCGATCGACTGGAAGAGCGTGAGGATATCGTGATACCCGTCGGGCCTCGTCCCGAGGACCTCGATGCCGAGGTTGATCTTGGCGAACGACCTAATTCTCATCGTGGAGGAGCTCCTCGATCTCCGCCCAGGTCCGGCGTTCCAGGCCGGACAGCGGAGAGAGGCCGAAGGCATCGCCCCGCGGCGGCCTGTTGAACCGGATCTGGAGCACCCGGAGCCTCCCCGGCTCTCCCGCCCGGGAGATCCCGACCGACCGGGGCACGGACGTCTTCCCGAAGAATTCCTCGACTTCGAAACGGAAGCCGGCCTTCCCTCCGGCGGCCGCCCGGCCGTCCCGGTCCCGCTCGAACGTCCATCCCCCGCCCCCGCCTCCCTCAGGGGCGTCGGCCGCAAGCCATTGCCCCCCGAGAAGGCCGGCCAGGTCCCGTGCGCTCAGCCCGAACCCGAGGAAGCGCTCCATGAGCTCCTCCTCGGGGCCGGTCCAATAGGCCTTGCGGGAGGGGAGAAGCATGTACGCCGCCCCGTCCCGGAAGATCAGGACGGCGCGGGTCCCGCCGAAAGGGTCCAGGACCTCGATGCGCCCCTTGTCGGGGAGGGAGAGGAAGAAGGAGAATCGGCCGCGAAGGGAACCCCCGGCGCCCCGAAGCGAGAGCGACCCGAATCCGTCGAGGGTTTCCACGTGCGCCGGCGGGGGTGAGAGCAAGGGCGGCCCGGAGATGCAGGCGGCGAGAAAGAACACGGCCGCCGCGGCCAGGCCGGCGACGAACGAAGGGGCTGCGAGGCGCGCCTTCGTCTCGGGGCCCGACATGTTCCGTCCCGTCACGGGAGGCCGCGCTTCATTCCAGCTTGAAGCCGTAGTCGTCGGTCTTTTTCCGGGCCCCGTCCGGGCCCGTCCCTTTCCCGTCCGCCTTTTTCGCCTGGCGCTTCCTGCGGACGAGCGGGTAGAAAGGCGACTTGATGCGCTTCCCGAAGCAGGAGAGCTTCGGGTTGACGGCGAGAAGCAGGATAAAGAGGCCAAAGATGACAAGGATGCCGTAGGCTCCGATGCCCATGTTGTCTGTACTCCGTGACTGACGACGTTGCGACCGCCCCCATTATAGTCCCCGGTATCGACGGCGGTCAATCGACCCGTTCGGCGCCCCGGTCCGAAGCCCGGGCCAAGCTCAGGGCCGATGCCGAGCGGCTTTTTTTTGCCTTGGTGCGTAAACCGGGGCTGGACGCCGGCGATCTTATGAAGCAGGAAAAGGACGGGAGCGCGGGACGCGCGGGATATTCGTTCAGACGCCCTTGTCGGATTCGTCCTGGAACTTCGGGATCTTCGCCTTCTCTTTTTCCTTGCCGAGATGGAACCCGAGTAAGAACGCCCCCGCGACCGTGGCCAGCGCCAACAGCGATTTGAAGAAGCCTTTCATCTTAACCTTCTCAACCTTCCGCCCTCAATCTATTGAATAATCCAAAAAAAGTCAACCTTCATTTCGCGATTTCGCGCGCCGCGCGGCCTGGACAGCGGGGAAGGACGCGAGTATATTTTGGGAGGAGGGCGATGCCGTGAAACACTTCGTATTCCTGGCCCTTTCTTTGGTCGGCGTGCTGGCCGCGCCGGCCTTCGCCCAGGGCGTGCGGGAAGCGGTCTGGGCGGGGCAATTCTACGACGCCGACCCCGCGCGCCTGGCCGCCGCGATCGACGGGTTCCTGAAGGACCTCCCGGCGGCTCCGGAGGTCCGCGGGGACATCCGGGCGCTCATCGTCCCCCACGCGGGCTACGTCTATTCAGGACGGACCGCCGCCACCGCGTATCGCCAGGTCCGCGGGAAGCCCTACGAGACCGTCGTCATCATCGGGCCCTCGCATCGGTTCGGCTTCAAGGGCTGTTCTGTTTACGCGAAGGGCGGGTTCCGAACCCCTCTCGGAACGGCCGCCGTGGACGAGGCGCTCGCCGCGGAGATCATGAAGCGGTCGGGCTTCTCGTTCGTCCCCGAGGCCCACGAGGAAGAGCACTCGGTGGAGGTCCAAGTCCCGTTCGTCCAGAGGGTCCTGCCGGACGCCAGGATCGTCCCGGTAGTTATGGGCTATCCCGAGATGTCCACCGTCAAAGCGCTCGCCGCCGCCCTGGAAGCGGCGTGCGCGGGCCGGAAGGTGCTGGTCGTCGCCTCCACGGACATGTCGCACTTCCTGACGAAGGCCAAAGCCAACGCCGTCGACGCGAAGACCATCGGGCTCATCAAGGCTCTCGACGCCGGCGGGATCGTCCGGAAGGAGGAAGCGCGGGAGAACATCCTCTGCGGCGGTGCGCCGGTGGCCGCCGCCATTCTCTATGCCCAAAAGACGGGGGCGGTCCGGGCCGAGATCCTGAACTACGCGGACTCGGCGGCCGCGTCCGGCGACGAGTCCGCGGGTGGTCGGCTACGTTTCGGCGGCCCTCGTCGCGGATAGCGCGCCCGAACCGGCCTTCGAGCTTTCGGGCGCCGAGAAGAAGGAGCTCCTCGAGCTGGCGCGGTCGGCGGTCGAGGCCTACGTGGAGGACGGCCGGGTCATCGAGTACGCATCGACCAACTCCCGGTTCCTCGCCCATCGGGGCCTGTTCGTGACGTTGAAGAAGCGGGGCGCCCTGCGCGGCTGTATCGGTTTCATCGAGCCCGTCATGCCGCTCGCCCGCGGCATCGTCGAGGCGGCCATCTATGCCGCGGTCCGGGACACCCGCTTCGAGCCCGTGTCCGCGGGCGAGTTGAAAAGCCTCGAATACGAAATCTCGGTCCTGACCCCGCTCGAGGACGTGCCCGACCCGAAGCTCGTCAAGGTCGGGCGCGATGGCCTCGTCGTCGAGATGAACGGCCGCAAGGGGCTTCTCCTGCCGCAGGTCCCGGTCGAGAACCATTGGGACCGGGAGACGTTCCTGGAACAGACCTGCCTTAAAGCCGGTCTGCCTCCTGATTCCTGGAAGAAGGGCGCCAAGCTCCAGCGCTTCGAGGCCATCGTCTTCCACGAATAGCCCCCGGCGGCAGTTCTTCTTTTCCCCTCGGCCCGAATCTACACGAAATTCCCAAACGCCGGCCGTAACTCCGGAGGCACGCTTCAAAAGAGGATCGCCGCGCTAAGGACTAAGGGAATATCCCGGAGGACACGGGGGTGAAGGCCGCCCTGAAGCCCCCCGTAGCGGAGGGGGGCCCGCCGCTCGCGGACGGGGGAACCGCCGGGACTGGTTCCGGGGGTCGGGGGGAGAAGGGGCGGCCTTCATCGCCGCATTCGACCCGAGTGCTTCGGAGGCGACGCTTCAACGTTAGAGCTGTTTCTGGAAGACGCGGTATTTCTTGTAGATCTTGCCGCCCACGCGCTCCATCTCGGCCCGGACCTTGACGTTGGTTTCCATCTCGTGGTGGGTGTCCATGTATTCGTAGCCCGCCTTCAGGGCGGACGCGATCATCTTGACGCCCATCATCACGTCGAGGCCCATCCCCCTGTACTTGTCCTTGACGGCGCCCGAGCATCAGGTCGAGCTGTTTGGTCTTCTTGGCGGCCCTGAGGATGAACAGGATGCCGAAGGGGAAGAGCCGGCCCCGGGCCTTCCGGATGCCGGCGGTCATGTCCGGCATCCCGATGACGAAGGCCACGATCTCGCCGTCCTTCCGGACGGCCTTGATGAACCGCGGGTCGAGGATGGGCAGGTACTTTTTCGCCAGCTCGTCCTGCTCCTTCTCGTCGAGCGGGGCGTAGCCGTAGATGTTGTTCTGCATGTAGGTCTCGTTCATCAGGTTGAGAATGGGGCGGATGCACGGCTTCAGCTGTTTCTTGGTCGTGAACTCGACGATCTCGAACTCCCCCTTCTTCTGGGCCCGCTCGTAGATCCTCTTGTAGAACTCCGGCATCTCCTTGGGGATGTCGATCTTGTAGACGAAATAATCGATGTCCTTGACGTAGCCGGCGGCTTCGACGAGCTTCGGCATCCACTCGAAATTGTAATAGCTGGCCAGGGTCACGCCGTGCTCGAAGCCCTCGATCATGAAGCCCTCGGGGTCCTGGTCGGAGAACCCGTAGGGGCCGACGACGCGGGTCATCCCCTTGGCTCCGGGCCCAGTCCTCGATCCGGCCGAGGAGCGCCCGGACGACCTCCGGGTCCTCCCGCGTCTCCAGGAAGCCGAAGCGGGCCGTCTTCTCGTTGCGGTGCTCGTTGTATCGGTGGTTGATGATCCCCATGACCCGGCCGACGCATTCGGTCCCGCGCCAGGCCAGGAGGAGGAGCGGTGTCGCAATAGCCGAACGCCTTGTTCTTCGCCGGGTCGAAATAGCTCCAGTCGTCCACGTAGATCGGATGCACCCACTTCGGATGGTCCGCGTGGAGCTTTTCGGGCAGGTAGATGAACGTCCGGAGGTCTTTTTTGCCCTTCACTTCCCGAATATCGATGTTCATTTCGTTTCCCTTCATGAGAAGATACCCAATTTATCCTCTAATAAAGGATAAAAATCAACGGGAAATTGCCTCCGCCGCGGACTCGAAGGACCGTCTCCTGCCTGTTGCGCCCCGTCCGGAGGCACGGGCATGCCACTCCGGCGAGTCGATCTCCGAGTGGAAAACCCTGTGAAAATGCTGAGGAAAGGCCGTGGACGGAATGTGAGTTTACCTTGACTTTTCCGGCATCGGCTCAATATATTACAAATCTCATGAAAATCGAGACGATCACACTCCTAACGGTTCTTGTCCCGATCCTGGGGTCCCTGACCATTCCCCTCGCCGGCGCGATCTCCCGGGCGGCCCGCTCCGCCTGGTCGGTCGTCCTCGGGGCGGTCACGGTCGTGCTGCCCTTGACCCTCGTCCCGTTCGCCCTGGGCGGCGGCGAGTTCGTCTGCACGGCACGCCTTCGTCCTCGGGCTCGGACTTCGTCCTCGTCATCGACCCCCTGTCGATCTTCATGTCCATCGTGTCCTCGTTCGTCGGCTTCCTCATCATCGTCTATTCCCTCGGCTACATCCGCCACGAGGAGAACCAGAACGAGTACTACCTGATGGTCGTCCTCTTCATCGGGTCCATGATGGGGCTGGTGTTCTCGGGGAACCTGATCTTCATGTACCTCTTCTGGGAGATCATCGCCATCTGCTGCTGGCGGCTCATCGGGTTCTACCGGGTCAGGGAACACGTCCGGAAGGCGGACAAGGCGTTCCTCGTCACCTTCTTCGGCGCCGTGGTCATGCTCCTCGGCTTCATCCTGATCTACAACCAGACCGGGTCCTTCGACCTGACGGAGATGCGGGGCACGCTCATCTCCGGGACCGCCGTCGCCCTGATCCTCTTCGGCATGTTCTCCAAGTCGGCCACGGTCCCGCTCCACACCTGGCTCCCCGACGCCGGCGTCGCCCCGACGACGGTCACGGCTCTGCTCCACGCGGCCGTCCTCGTCAAGATCGGCGTCTACGCGTACGCCCGCCTCTTCCTCTACACCTTCCAGATCCCCGACGTCTGGCAGCAGATCATCCCCGTCGTCGCGGTCGTCTCGAGCCTCGATCGCGGCCGCCGCGGCGATCAGTCGAGACCGACTTCAAGCGGATCCTGGCCTACTCCACGGTCAGCCAGATCGGCTACATCTTCCTGGGATTCAGCCTGGCCACCCCGGCCGGGATCTCGGGCTCGCTCCTCTTCATCCTGATGCACGGCCTGGCCAAGGCCGGCCTCTTCCTCTGCGCCGGGATCGTCATCCACGCCACGCACAAGAGGGACATCCGGGAGATGGGCGGGCTCATCAGAACCATGCCCGTGACGGCGTTCTCCTTCCTGTTCTGCGCCTTCTCCGTCATCGGCATCCCGCCGTTCGGCGGCTTCTTCTCGAAGTTCCTGGTCATCATGGGGACTCTGAACGCGGGCCAGACCTGGCTCGCCGCCACGGCCCTGTTCACGGCCGTCCTGACGATGTTGTACCTCCTGAAGGTCTTCAGCCATGGTCTTCCTGGGCGAGGCCAAGGAACCGGCCCCTGAAAAGACCCCGTCCATGGTCGCCGTCGTCGCCCTGCTCGCCGTGCTGTCCTTCGCGGCCGGGATCCTCGTCGCCTACCCCATGAAGCTCGTCAACATCGCGACAACTCACATCAGCTGGTGGCTCAAATGACACCCAATACGCTTCCTCTGGCCCATCCTCGCTGCCGGCCCTGCTGGCGGCGGTCTTCCTGGCCCTCCCTTCGCGCGTCCGGCTCGTCCGCGAGGTCCTGGCGATCGCCGGCGTCCGCCGGCCTGCTCGTCCTCGGTTTCACCCTCTTCGCCGTCAAGGACCTCGACGCTGAGCCTGCCCTGGCTCGGCATGGGCATCGATTTCGACCTCAGGCTCTACCAGTTCTCGAGCTTCATCCTGCTGGCCCTCACCGGGTTCCTCTTCCTCATCGCCCTGTTCTCGACGGCGAAGATGAAGGACGACCCGAAGGTCCGGGAGTATTACGCGCTACGTCTTCCTGGCCGCGGCCATGGCCAACGGCGCCGTCCTGGCCGACAACTTCGTCCCCCTGGTCTTCTTCTGGGAAGGCCTCCTGGTGACGATCTACGGCCTGATCACGATCGGCGGCAAGGAGACCTCGAACCGGACCGCCGTCAAGGCCTTCATCATCAGCGGCTTCTGCGACTTCTGCATGCTCCTCGGCATCGGCATCCTCTGGTCCATCACCGGGACGCTGAAGATGTCCGCCATCTCGGTCAGGCCCGAGGGCATCGCCGTCCTCGCCTTCATCATGATGATGATCGGGGCCATCGGCAAGGCCGGGGCCATGCCGTTCCACACCTGGATCCCGGACGCCGCCGTCGACGCCCCGGTCGGCTTCATGGCCTTCATGCCGGCGGCCTTCGAGAAGCTCCTGGGCATCTACCTCCTGGCCCGGATCACCCTCGACCTCTTCACGCTCGAGAAGGGGAGCGGCCTGTCCCTCGTCCTCATGATCATCGGCGCGGCGACGATCGTCCTGGCGGTCATGATGGCCCTCGTCCAGAAGGACTTCAAGCGCCTGCTCTCCTACCACGCCGTCAGCCAGGTCGGCTACATGATCCTGGGCATCGGCACGGCCATCCCGATCGGCATCGCCGGCGGGATCTTCCACATGATCAACCACGCCATGTATAAATGCGGGCTCTTCCTGAGCGCCGGCTCGGTCGAGCACCGGACCGGGACGACCGAGCTCAAGAAGCTCGGCGGCCTGGCCCGCGAGATGCCGCTGACGGCGGCGGGCTTCACGGTCTGCGCCCTGGCCATCTCGGGCGTCTGGCCGCTCAACGGCTTCGTCTCCAAGGAAATGGTCTTCCACGGGGCCCTGGAATCGGGCTCCGTCATCTTCGCCATCGCCGCCTGGGTCGGGGCCATCTTCACCTTCGCCTCCTTCCTCAAGGCCGGCCACTCGGTGTTCTTCGGGCCCCGCTCGAAGGAGGTCGCCGCGATGAAGGAAAGCCCGGCGCCGATCGTCATCCCGATCCTCGTCCTGGCCGCTCCTGTGCATCACCTTCGGCGTCTTCAACAAGCTGCCCCTCGACGAACTTCATCCAGCCGATCCTCGCCGGCCACGTCGAGGCCGGCGAGCACCTCGACTTCACCGCCCACGCCCTGGCCGTCTTCAATCCCGTGGCCGGGATCTCCATCCTCTGCCTGCTCATCGCCTTCGGGCTCCACGTCTACGGCTGGAAGAGGGGGGAGAAGAAGGCCTTACCTGGCCTCCGAGCCCGTCCACAAGTTCCCGGGCCTCCGGCAGATCTACGACCTGGCCGAGGCCCGCGTCTTCGACCTCTACGAGCAGGGCATCAAGTTCTTCCAGGGCCTGTCCCGGGTCCTGTTCAAGGGCATCGACCGGCCCATCGATTTCTTCTTCGAAAAGGTCGTGACCGTCCGTCGGCCGGCGCGTTCACCGGCATCCTGAGCAAGGCCCACAACGGCCAGTACGCCAATTACCTGGCCTGGTCGGTCGGCGGGCTCGTCGTCGTGGCTTCGATCATCACGCTATTAGTGAAATAGAGGAGAGGACCGTTGATTTTTCTCTTCATCGCACTTGCCGCTCGTCGTCGCCGGGTTCCTGCCCCTGCTGGGCAAGGCTCTCCAAGCGGGTCCTGCCGGACGCGCTGGCCAACGCCGTCCTGCTCTTCCTGCTCGTCGAATCGGTCCTCATGGGGAAACAGCTCGCCGGGAGCGGCCCGTTCGTCCAGGACGTTCTCCTGGCTCGGCGAGCCGGTCAACCTCCGCCTGGCCGTCGACGGCTTCAGCCTGTTCATGCTCTTCACCATCTCCCTCGTCGGCCTGTGCGTCGGCGATCTTTTCCATCGACTACATGGAGCATTACGGGTCCAAGGCCAACTACTACGCCCTCTTCCTGATCATGATCGCCGGGATGAACGGCCTGGTCCTCTCGACCGACCTGTTCAACGTCTACCTCTTCCTCGAAGTGGCCGCCGTGGCCTCCTACGCCCTGGTCGCCTTCGGGCTCGAGCCCGACGAGCTCGAGGCGGCCTTCAAGTACCTCATGCTCTCGGTCGTCGCCTCGGCCTTCATCCTCATCGCGATCGCCGTCATCTTCGGCGTCACCGGCGAGCCTGAGCTTCGCCGCCGTGGCCCGGGGGCTCCAGGACCCTGGACTCGAGATGCGTCGTCGGCTTCTGCGCGGCCCTGTTCATCATGGGCTTCGGCCTCAAGGCGGCCCTCATGCCCTTCCACGCCTGGCTGCCCGACGCCCACCCTTCGGCCCCGGCGCCGATCTCGGCCATGCTGTCGGGCCTGCTGATCAAGGTCTCGGGCGTCTACGCCCTGACCCGGATCTTCTTCAACGTCTTCGGCCTGACCCCGGCCCTCTCCACCGTCCTCATGTGGCTCGCGACCCTGTCCATGGTCGCGGCCGCCTTCCTGGCCCTCGGCCAGAAGGACATCAAGCGGATGCTGGCCTACTCCTCGATCAGCCAGGTCGGCTATATCGTCCTCGGCCTCGGCCTGGGGACGCCCGCTCGGGATCGCCGGCGGCCTCTTCCACCTCATCAACCACGCCCTCGCCAAGGGCCTCCTGTTCTTGAATTCCGGCTCCGTCCAGCAGGCCACCGGCACGAGGAACCTCGACGAGATGGGCGGACTGGCCAAGCGGATGCCGGTGACCGCGGCCACGAACCTCGTCGGCTCGCTGTCGATCGCCGGCGTGCCGCCGCTCAACGGCTTCTGGAGCAAGCTCATCATCATCATCGCCCTGGTCCAGGCCGGCCATTGGGGCTTCGCCGTGGTCGCCGTCCTGGCCAGCGTCCTGACGCTCTGGTACTACCTGCTCATCCAGCGCAAGGCCTTCTTCGGCAAGCTCAATGAGCGCTGGAAGGACGTCAAGGAGGCGCCGTTCTGGATGCTCGCGTCCAACGTCATCCTGGCCCTCCTCTGCATCGGCATCGGGATCTTCTTCTCCCTGACGATCAAGACCTGGATCCAGCCGGCGGCGGACGCCCTGGGCCAGGGAGTCCGGATAGCGCTCGCTTCCTGGGGAATGTGAACGATGGTCCTCCAAATCATACTGCTCATCGGATTGGTCCTCTTTTCGGTCCTGGCCATCCTCGTCAAGGACCTGCTCAAGTCCGCGATCTCGCTCGCCGTGGCCAGCCTCCTTCTGGGCATCATCTTCTTCCGGATGAACGCCCCCTACGCGGGCGTCTTCGAGATCTCGGTCGTGGCCGGCCTGATCACCGTCCTCTTCATGCTGACCATCGCCCTGACCAAGGGCGGGGCCGCGGCCGAATCCAAGGCGGCGTCGCTCGCCTTCCCGGCCTTCTTCGTCGTCTTCATCGCGATCGACGTCCTCGTCATGAAGAAGCTCCTGCCCGAGATCCCGGCCCTCGCCGCCCCGGCCGAGGCCGGGACGTTCGGCCAGGTCCTCTGGAACGCGCGCACGCTCGACCTCGTCGGCCAGATCGCCGTCATCTTCGCCGGCGTCTTCGCCGTCCTGGCCCTCTTCCGGAAAAGGAACGATAAAGATGAATAACACCTGGATCCTCTACATGCTCTTCGTGGCCGCCCTCCTGTTCACGGGCATCTACTGCCTGCTGACCATGAGGAACCTCATCAAGCTCTTCATCGGCATCGAGGTCATCAGCAAGGCCGTGAGCCTGGCCCTCGTCGGCCACCGGCGCTCGCCCAGAACAGCGTCCTGGCCGCCCAGAGCCTCGTCATCACCTACATCGTCGTCGAGGTCAGCCTGGTCGCCACGGCCCTGGCCCTCATCATCAACATCTACCGGAAGACCGAGCAGCCTGGACATCCGGAAACTCGCGAAGCTGAAGGGTTAAACCATGAAAGGTCTCGCATTCCTCCTCTCCCCGCCCGGTGGCCTTCCTCTTCTTCCTCGGCGTCGGCCGGCCTGCTGTTCGCCCTGGGGAAGGGCATGGCGCCCAAGCCCCGGAAGGTCGGGCGGCAAGCTCGAAACCTACGCCTGCGGCGAGAACATGCCGGGCTTCAAGATCCAGTTCGGCTACCGGCTCTTCTTCTTCATCGCCCTGTTCTTCACCATGATGCACGTGGCGGCGCTCGTCATCGCCACCGTCCCCTCGGGAAAGATCGTCTTCTTCGCGATCGTCTATCTGGCCATGATCTTCCTCTCCATCATGGCCCTCGTGACAAGGAGTTGACATGCTCAATAGATTGGTTCGCTGGTCGCGGATCAAGTCGCCGTGGATCCTCCACCTCAATTCCGGCGCCTGCAACGCCTGCGACATCGAGATCGTCGCGGCCCTGACGCCCCGCTTCGACGTGGAGCGCTTCGGCGTCCTGCTCAAGGCCACGCCCCGCCACGCCGACGTCATCGTCTGCACCGGCCCCGTGACCCGCCAGATCAAGGACCGGATCGTCCGCATCTACGAGCAGGTCCCCGACCCGAAGTTCGTCGTGGCCGTCGGCGCCTGCGCCATGTCCGGCTGCGTCTACCGCGGCGCCTACAACGTCGATGGGCGGCATCGACCAGGTCATCCCGGTGCGACGCCTACATCCCCGGCTGTCCGGCCCGGCCGGACGCCATCCTGGACGGCGTCGTCAAGCTTCTGGGAAAACTCTGAGCCTTGAGGATGATATGACAGATACCGAGATCATCGAAAGGACCCAGGGCCTCCTCGGCGGCCAGGTCCTCGACGATCACGAACCCGTCCGCGCGGCGCATCTTCCTGACGGTCGCCCCCGGGGACCTCGCGGCCGCCGTCCGGGCCCTCCGGGACGGCCTGGGCTTCACCTACCTGGCCACCATCAGCGGCGTGCGACAAGGGGACGACCTTCGAGCTCCTCTACCACTTCGCCAACGCCGACTGCCTGCCTCACCGTCCGGACGCGAGATCCCCAAGGCCGACCCCCGCATCCCGTCCGTGACGCCGGTCATCCCCGGGGCCATCCTCTACGAGCGGGAGCTCCAGGACATGTTCGGCATCGTCGTCGAGGACATCCCCGATCCGCGGCCCCTCGTCCTGCCCGACGACTGGCCGCCGGAGAACTACCCCCTCCGCAAGGACTGGAAATTCGACGCGGCCCGAAGAAAAGATCCCCGGAGGAAAGTCATGAAGGTCCAAGATCCCCATCGGGCCCCAGCACCCGGCCCTCAAGGAGCCGATCAGCCTGCGGATGACCGTCGACGGCGAGGTCATCACCGACGCCGACCTCCGGCTCGGCTACAACCACCGCGGCCTGGAGAAGCTGGCCGAGGAGAAGACCTAGATCCAGAACATCTACCTCACCGAGCGCATCTGCGGCATCTGCTCCCACTCCCACGCGACCTGCTTCGTCCAGGGCGTGGAGAAGCTCATGGAGATCGAAGCCGCCGAGGCGCGGCCAGTACATCCGCTACTCTCGTCTCCGAGCTCGAGCGGGTCCACAGCCATCTCCTCTGGCTCGGCGTCGCCGGCCACGAGGCCGGTTTCGACTCGTTCTTCATGTACACCTGGCGCGACCGCGAGGTCGTCATGGACCTCCTGGAGATGATCTCCGGGCAACCGCGTCCACTACGCCATCAACACCCTCGGCGGCGTCCGCCGCGACATCGACGACGCCCTGAAGGCGAAGATCCTCGGCTCTCTGGACCTCCTCCGGGAGCGGACCGAGCTACTACCTGATGATCGGGGCCAACGAGCCGAGCTTCGTCGGCCCGGCTGGCCAGCGTCGGCTACCTGTCCAAGGAGGACGCCATCGCCCTCTGCGCCGTCGGCCCGACGGCCCGGGCCTCGGGCATCGCCCAGGACGTGCGCAAGGACGACCCCTACGGCGTCTACGGCGAGGTCCCCTTCGAGGTCTGCACGGCCGACTCGTGCGACGTCCTCGGCCGGACCGTCGTCCGGGTCAAGGAGCTCCTCCAGTCCTACAACATCATCGAATTCCTGCTGAAGAACCTCCCGCCCGGCCCCGTGGCCGTCAAGGCCCCCCGCAAGGCCAAGCCCGGCGAGGTCGTCAGCCGCTACGAGGCGCCGCGCGGCGAGAACATCCACTACATCAAGGCCAACGGCACGGACAAGCCCGAACGGCTCAAGGTCCGGGCCCCGACGCTGGCCAATTACGCCGCGACCGTCAAGATGCTCAAGAACGGGTTCATCGCGGACATCCCGCTGATCTTCGCCGCCATCGACCCCTGCATCTGCTGCGCCGAGCGGACCGTCGAGGTCGTCGACGCCCGGAGCGGCGAGGAGCGCGTCCTCCGGTTCAGCGACCTGCGGCGGGCGGCCGGCGAACGGTCCAAGAACGTCACTCGGAAAGGGAATGCGGCATGGCCATTCTAAGAACCCTCCTCTATCTCCTGGTCTATCCGGGGCTCCTCTTCCTCTTCGTCTATTCCACATTCTGCGAGTGGTTCGACCGCAAGGTCTACGCCCGCCTCCAGAACCGGATGGGCCCGACGCACACCGGGACGATGGGGGCTCCTCCAGCCCGTCGCCGACTTCGTCAAGCTCATGTCCAAGGAGGACATCGTTCCGGACCAGGCCGACAAGCGCCTGTTCAACGCTCCTCCCGGTCTTCGGGCTGGCCATCGTCTCCACCGCCGGCCTGCTCCTCCCCGTCTGGAACTTCGACCTCGCGGTCCCCGGGCCGACGTCCTTCCCCGGCGACATCATCGTCGTGCTCTACCTGCTGAGCCTGCCGACCCTGATCTTCTTCCTGGCCGGCTGGTCTTCGACGAGCTTCTTTTCGACGATCGGCGCGACCCGCGTCCTGACCATGCTCTTCGGATACGAGGTGCCTCTGTTCCTGTCGGTCCTCAGCCCGGCGCTCCTGGCCGGCTCCTGGCGGCTCGCCGAGATCGCCCACTTCTACCAGCAGAAGCCGCTCCTCATCCTGCCCAACCTCCTGGGCTTCGTCGTCGCCCTCATCGCCGTCCAGGCCAAGCTCGAGCGGACGCCCTTCGACATCCCCCACGCCGAGACCGAGGTCGTCGGCGGGACCTTCACCGAATACTCGGGGAAGAAGCTGGCCTTCTTCCGCCTGATGACGGACATCGAGATGGTCGTCTCGGCCGGCCTGCTCGCCGCCGTCTTCCTGGGCGGCTTCCCGGGGGGCGTCTTCCTCGGCTTCGTCGAACTTCGTCGTCAAGACGCTCTTCGTCATCTTCCTCCTCTCCCTGATGCGGGCCCTGACCTCCCGGATCCGGGTCGACCAGGTCGTTCTCTTCGCCTGGAAGGTACCTGGCGCCGCTGGCCGTCCTCCAGCTTCTCATCGTCATCCTGATCAAGGGATTCCTGTCATGAAGATCGCCGCCTTCCTCCCGGAGCTCCTCCGCCATCTCTTCAAGAAGCCGGCCACCGTGGACTATCCGTTCAAGAAGCTCGAGGTCCCGAAGGATTTCCGGGGGACGCCGTTCCTCCATCCCGAGCTGTGCATCGTCTGCCGAGCCTGCGAGCGGGACTGCCCGGCCGAGGCCATCGAGATCACGTCCGTCAACGAGGCCGAGAAGCGCTTCAAGATGGTCATCCACAACGACCGCTGCATCCACTGCGCCCAGTGCGTGGATTCCTGCCCGACGACGCCGGTGAAGGCCATGGACATGGACGACAAGTTCGAGATCGCGGACTTCGACCGGCACAACCTCAAGGCGGAATGGGAATACGTCCGGGCCGTCATCAAGCCCAAGGCGCCCAAGGCCGAAACCCCCGCCTAAGGGGCTCCGACGGCTGCCCTTTCTCACGCCCGGAATCGGGGACACAATACCAATTTCCGTTTTCCAGGGGAAGCTGAGGAAATTCGGAAACGGGTATCGTGTCCCTTTGCGCGTGCTATAATGCACAAATAAGGAACGAAGGTCGTTGGGAACGGAGCGAGATGCCTAAAGACTGGAAGAAAGCGCTGACGGCGGGGCTGAAGGGCAAGGGCCGCATCGTCATCCTGGGCGTCGGGAACCCCCTGAAGGGGGACGACGCGGCGGGGCTCCTGTGCGCCGAGGCCCTCCTGAAGGGCATCCCGGCGAAGGACCGGCGCGGGGTCAAGATCCTCCGCGCCTACGACGTTCCCGAGAACTACACCGGCATCATCCGGAAGTTCCAGCCGACGCGCGTCCTCATCATCGACGCCGCCCTGGCCGGGCTCAAGCCCGGGGACATCTTCGTCCTGGAGAAGGAGAAGATCGCCATCGAGGAGATCTCGAGCCACAAGATCCCCCTCATGGTCCTCATTTCGTATCTGGAACAGAGCATCGAATGCCAGGTCACGGTCCTCGGCATCCAGGCCAAGGACCTGTCTTTCGGAGCCCCGGTCAGCCCGGTCATCAAGACCGCGGTCAAGACGGTCTCGGATTATCTGACCGGGATCATCGCCGACGCTAAGCCCGGGAAAAAGGCTTAGGCCGGGATAAGGAAATCCCCCCAACCCCCCTTGTATAAAGGGGGAAAACGACAGCGCCCCCTAGATCTTCATCGGCATGAGGACGTAGATGTTCTTGATGCCTTCCTCATGTCTCGGGCTTGAGCAGGACGGCGCTGTTCTCGTCCTTGATCTCGAACGTGACGCCTTCCGAGGTCACGGTCGTCAGGAAATCGAGGAGGTACTGGGCGTTGAAGCCGATCTCGACGTCGTCGCCCTTGTACTCGACGTCAGCTTGTCGCGGGCCTCGCCGATCTCGGGGTTCGAGGAGAACAGGCGGATGCGGTTCTTTTCCAGGTAGAACTTGATGCCCTTGGAGCGCTCCGCCGAGAGGAGAGAGACCCGCCGGATGGCGTCGGCAAGCTCTTCCCGGGAAAGGGTCAGGGTATTGGGGTTATCCTTCGGAATGACGGCCTTGATAGTTGGGGAACTTGCTTTCGATGACCCTCGATATCAGCGTCCGGTTGTTGACCCGGAAGAACAGGTTGTTGTCGTCGAGGTCGAATTCGATCGTCTCGTCGTCGAGCTTCCGAATCTCGCTGAGCGTCTTCTTGGCCACGATGACGCTCAGGTCCTTGTCCATCTTCAGGCCGTCGACCGGCCTGGAGACGATAGGACGAGCCGGTGCCCGTCCGTGCTGACGAGCTCCATCTCCTTGCTCCGGAGCGTCATCAGCGCCCCGTTGAGATAATATCTCTGCTCCTGGGTTATGGCGTAATAGACCCGCTCGATCATGTCCTTGAAGCCCGCCAGGGGGAGCTTGATGCCCTTCTCGAATCTCGGCTCCGGGACCTGGGGATAATCCTCTTTCGGCATGCAGAGCACCTTGAACTCGCTCTCCGCGGCCCGGATCTCGAGCTGATCGTCCTTCATCTCGAAAACGACGTTGCCCCCGTCCGCGAGCGATTTGACGATCTCGAAGATCTTCTTTCCGTTGACGGTGACGGCGCCCGGCTTGTCGATATCGGCGGCAAAATGCGTCTTCAGCCCGACCTCGAGGTCCGTTCCCGTGAGCTCGACCTCATCCTTGGTGACGTTCATCAGGATGTTGGCGAGGATGGGCATCGTGTTCCGCTTCTCGACGATGCCCTGGAGCAGCTGAAGCTCTTCCAGGATGCTTTCCTTGGGAATGGTGAATCTCATTTTTCCACCTTTCAACGACTCTTAATATATTTCTTGAATACATAAATATCAATAGGGATTAAAGGATAAGAAAAGGAGAGGAAATGTGCAAAAGACGCGCAAGTCGCTGTCGTGCTCATTGGATGAAGCTGATGAGGCTGTTGATTTCCTTGTTGAATTCGGCATCGTCGGCCCGCATCTTCTCGATCTTGCGGACGCTGTGGATAACCGTGGTGTGGTGTTTTCCACCGAATTTCTTGCCGATCTCGGGCAGGGAGGATTTGGTCAGCTCCTTGGCCAGATACATGGCGACCTGCCTGGGGAAGGCGACCTTGGGGGAGTTGTTCTTGGACTTGAGCTGGGCGGGCTTGATCTTGAACCGGTGGCAGATGAGCTTCTGGATCTTCTCGACGGTGACGACGTTGGACGAGGCGTCGAGCAGGCCCTTGAGGGCCTCCTTGGTCAGGTCGAGGTCGATCTTTTCGCCCTTGAGCGAGGAATAGGCGATGACCCGGCGGAGGTAGCCCTCGAGCTCCCGGATGTTCGAGTGGACCTTGTCGGCGACGTAGAGGGCGACGCTCTCGGGGAGGCTGATGTCCTCCATGTCGGCCTTCTTCTTGAGGATGGCGATGCGCGTCTCGATGTCGGGGGGCTTGAGGTCGGCGATGAGGCCCCACTCGAACCGCGACCGGAAGCGCTCCTCGAGGTGGGGGATCTCCTTGGGCGGGCAGTCGCTCGAGATGACGATCTGCTTCTGGCTGTCGTAGAGGTGATTGAACGTGTGGAAGAACTCTTCCTTCGTCCTCTCGCGGCCGCCGAGGTAATGGATATCGTCCATGAGGAGGACGTCCACGCTCCGGTATTTCTCCCGGAAGTCCAGGATCTTCCCGTACTGGATGTGGTTGATGAGGTCGTTCATGAACTTCTCGGTCGTGATGTAGAGGATCTTGAGGCGGTGATTGCTCATCAGGGCGCTCTGGCCGATGGCGTTCATCAGGTGGGTCTTGCCGAGCCCGGCTCCGCCGTAGATGTATAGAGGATTGTAGGCCTTGGCCGGCGTCTTGGAGACCGCGATCGCCGCGGCGTGGGCGAACTGGTTGCACGAGCCGATGACGAAGTTCTCGAAGGTGTAGTTGGGGTTGAGGTTGGGATTGATGAACGAGCCCGGCTTCGTCTTCCGGTCCTCGGGGGACTTGCGGATGAACGCCGAGGGCGTTTCGTCGAATATGTATTTGATATCGAAGGTCTTGCCGAAGAGCTCCTTCGAACATTCGTCGATGAGGGTGGAATAGTGGAAGGAAAGCCAGTCGCGGAAGTAGGAATTGGGGACCTTGATATAGAGCGCGTCGCCTTCCTCTCCGATGAATCCCGTCGGCTCGAACCAGGTCTCGAAGCTGTTGGCGTCGACCTTTTTCTGGACCGCTTGGACGATACGAAGCCAAGGGTTAGTTTTATCTTCAGGTTCCATGGATATCCGCCAGTTTTCCACAGAATTATCCACATCTGTGGATAATTCCGCCCCGCTATCCGGGGGGTCTGGTGAAGCTACGAAATGATAACATCCCGGGATATCGATTTCAAGGTTTATTTTGCCCCGGGGCGGGCGGTCGCGGCCCGCCGCTCATTTCGTGAAAAGGTACCGTTCCTGGAGCTGTTCGTCGCCGAAAACGGTCTGGAAGAGCCGTTGTCTGAAGTGCGGCGAGAGCTCGTAATAGGCGTAGGATACGGGCACGTTCGAATCGGGATAGGTCGTCGTTTCGCTGAATTCCTTCGAGAGGACGACCTCCCCCGTGCCCGCGCGGATCAGGGAGACGCCGATCGTCATGGTGTAGAGCCGCCGCTCGGCGAGCCCCTTCTTCTCCTCCCGGAAGGGCCCGTCGATCACTTTGCGGTCCGATTCGAGGAGCGCCTTCCGGACCTCTTCCCGGTAGATGATGGTCCCGGTCAGGAACAGGCCGGGCCCGGAGCCGGTCTCGAGCCCGCTCCAGAAAGCCCGGTCCCCGGCGAGGCCGGCCTTGTCCGCCGGGACGATCCTTCGGAAGACCTTCCCCTCGTACTTGCGGGCCAGCTCGACGTATAGATAATCGACGAGCTCCTTGCCGATGTCGAAATCCGCCGGGGGAGTCTCGACCCGGAAATCCGCGATGTAGATCGCGCCGATGTCCCCGGCGCGGAGCGGCGTGTATCCCGGGATGCCGACCCGGACCCGGCGGGCGTCCTCGCTCACGCAGGCGAGCTGGAGAAGGCAGGCGCCGACGATGATCCCCCGGCTACTTTTCATCGGCCCCCCCGGCCTTGTCCTTGTCGGCCTCGTCCTTCCAGAAGTCCAGGTTCTCCTTGAACCGGTTGAAGTTGTACTGGACGTAGGTGTTGGCGGGGTCGAGCTCGAGCGCCCTCTCGTATTCCTTCCTGGCGTCCTCCCACCGGCCCTTCTTCTCGTAAGCGACGGCGAGGTCGTTATGGGCGGCTACGGAGCGGGGGGCGAGCTCCACCGCTTTTTCCCAGCGAAGGAGAGCCTCGTCCCACAGCTCTTCCTCCGAGGCCTGGAAGCCGAGCCGGATCGGGTTGTTCCGGAGCCTTCCGCCGCAGGCTGTGGAAAGGAGGGTGAGGATGACGGCGACGAGCAGGAGGCAGATCGGCGCGCGATTCTTCATGGTCGGCATGTCCGGCTCTCACACTATCGTTTTTCCCGGCGAGCGTCAAGGTTCGCCCGGGACCCGTTTTGCATGATTCGTGCCTTGATGCCTCTCGAGGGAAATCGGAGATACGCCGCCGTCGGCGTAAAGCCTTTTTACGGCCCGCCCCATTTGTTCCAGTCCTTATAGGGATCGCCGCACGAAGGACGGAGGGAGGTGTTGCCTCGAGCGGGATATTATGGTATAAAAGGAGCCTCAAAAAGAGAGAGACCCATGCCAAAAGTTTGCGAGATCTGTCAGAAAGGGCCCGTCTTCGGGCATAACGTCAGCCATTCCCACAAGTCTTCCCCCAAGAAGTGGAAGCCCAACCTGCAGAGCGTCACGGCCCAGACGAAGAAGGGGCCGAAGAAGATCTGGGTCTGCACGCGGTGCCTCCGTTCCGGGAAGGTCGTCAAGGCCGTCTGACACGACCGCCTAGACCCGTTCCGCCGAAAAGATCTCCTTGAACTCCGCCAGTCCGTCGAGGATCGCCTCGAGGTGGCGGATGTCCCGAACGCTCATCTCCAGGCAGACGTTCCCTTTTCCGTCGGCGAAGGTCTCGATCTCGGCCTTGGTGATGTTCCCCTCGAGCCGGGATATGACCGTCGCCACCTTGGCCAGGACGCCCGGCGAGTTCTCGGACCGGATGAGGAGCTTGGCCTTGAAGGTCCCCTTGAAGGCGTCGTCCCAGGCCACGTCCACCATCCTCTGCGCGTCCAGGACCTCCTTGACGACGAGCGGACAGCGCAGGGAGTGGACCGTGATCCCCTTGCCGACGGTGATGTAGCCGGTCACGGGCTCGCCCTTGATCGGGGAACAACAGCGGCCCAGGCTGATCATCGGGTCGTCCAGGCTCCGGACGACGATCGCGGGCAGCTTCTTTCCGGTCACCTTGGAAACGACCCGGCCCAGCAGGGTCTCTTTCTTCGGGGCCACTCCGGCCGCCGGGGCGAGGCTTTCCAGGAAGGGCCGGTCGATGACGACCTTTCCCATCCCGGCCTCCCGATAGAATTCGTCCATGGCGCCGAGCTTCTTGTTCAGGGCGCCGGACAGCCGGGCGAGGAGGGCGTCCTCCTTCCTCAGCTCGGCCGGGAGATCGACCTTGGCCGTTTCGCGCTCCCAGAGCTTCTTCCCCAGAGCCAGGCTCTTCGCCCGGCTCCGGACGTTCAGCCAACGCTTGATCTGGTGGCGGGCGTCGGACGTCGACGCGACGGCCAGCCAGCTCCGGGTCGGGACCCGGTCCGGGCGATGTCTCGATCTCGACGATGTCGCCCGTCTTGAGGGTCGTCTTGAGCGGGGCGAGGGCTGCCGTTGATCCTGGCCCCGACGGCGTGGAGGCCGATCTCGGAGTGGATCTTGAAGGCGAAGTCCAGGGCGGTCGCCCCGGGCGGCAGGCTTACGACCTTGCCCTTGGGGGTGAAGACGTAGACCTCGTCGGGGATGAGGTTGGTCTTCAGGTTCTTCAGGAACTCCCGGGGGTTCTTCTGCTCCTCGTAGAGGTCGACCATCTCCCTCAGCCAGTGCAGGCGCTTGTCCTCCTTCATCAGGCCCTGGGGCGCCTCGTCCTTGTATTTCCAGTGGGCGGCGATCCCGTTCTCGGCCAGGTCGTGCATCTCCTGCGTCCGGATCTGGATCTCGAAGGTCTGCTTGTCCTCGGTGATCACGGTCGTGTGGAGGGCCTGGTAGAGGTTGGGCTTGGGCATGGCGATGAAGTCGCGGAACCGCTGGGGCAGGTGCGGCCACTTCTGGTGGATGATGCCCAGGGCGGCGTAGCAGTTCTTGACGGTGTCGGTGATGATCCGCAGGGCCAGGAAATCGTAGACCTGGTCGAACTCGATGTCGCGCCGCTTCATCTTGCTCCAGACGCTGTACGGCCGCTTGATCCGGACGTGGATCTCGGCCGGGATGCCGTTCTCCTTCATCAGGCCGTCGAGCGTCCTCCGGAACTGGCGGAGCTCCTTCTCGGCCGTCTTCGCCGCGGCTCGACGAGGGCGGCGATCCTGGAAATATTCCTCGGGGGCGACGTAGCGGAAGGACAGGTCCTCGAGCTCGGCCCTGATCCGGCCCATGCCCAGGCGGTTGGCGATCGGGGCGTAGATCTCGAGGGTCTCCCCGGCGATCTGCTTCTGCTTCTCCTCGTCCAGGAACTTGAGGGTCTTGAGGTTGTGGATCCGGTCGGCCAGCTTGATGAAGATGACCCGCAGGTCGTCGGTCATGGCCAGGATGATCTTCCGGATGGTCTCGGCCCGGCGGGCCTCGGGCGAGGCCTCCTGGACGCGGCTGATCTTGGTCACGCCCTCGACGAGGGCGGCGACCTCCTTGCCGAAGGCCTCCCGGATCTCGGCCGCCGTGACGTCCGTGTCCTCGAGGACGTCGTGGAGGAGGCCGGCGACGAGGGTCGTCCTGTCGAGGTTCATGTCGGCCAGCATGCCGGCGACCTCGAGAGGGTGGCTGAGGTACGGCTCGCCGGAGCGGCGGACCTGGCCCTTGTGGGCGCGGGCCGCGAAGACGTAGGCCTTCTGGAGGACGGCGATGTCCTTCTCGCCGAGCCGAGGCGAGACCTTTTCCAGGATGTCGTCGAACCGGATCATCGGCGTTCCGTCGTCGGCCCGTTCCCGTTCGCGGGCGAGGATCCAGTCGACGGCCGCGCCCAGGTCGGCGGCGACGTGGGCCGGCTCGATCCCGTCTCGGCGGAGGCGCTTCGCGGGAGGCTCGCCCCGTAGCCCGTCAGGACGAGGACCGGCGCGGCCGCCGATCGTTCAGCCCGAAGCGGATGTCCTCGACCTTGTCGCCGACCATGTAGGAGCCTTCGAGGTCGAGGTCGAGGTCGTCCGCGGCCCGCAGGGCCATGCCCGGGAACGGGCTTGCGGCAGGCGCAGTCGATGCCGTAGCCGGGCGAGGCCGGAGCCCTCGAAGTGGGGGCAGTAATAGATGGCGTCGATCCGGGCGCCCGCGGCGGCGAACTCCGCCGCGCATCCTGTCGTGGATGACGCGCGAGATCGTCCTCCGTGAAGAAGCCGCGGCCGACCCCGGACTGGTTGGTGACGACGACGACCGCCAAGCCCGGCCGCGTTGAGCTTCCGGACGGCCTCGAAGCTGTAGGGATAGATACGGACCTGGTCGTATCGGCCGGGATAGCCGACGTCCTCGTTGATCGTCCCGTCCCGGTCCAGGAAGACGGCCCGGCGCTTCATCAGGAGCCTCCGGCCCGCCTCGAAGGCTTCTTCGGGCCCTGATCCCGGTCATGCAGCGGTGGTCGTAGGGGCATTTCCGGTAGAGGCACGGCCAGCACGGGACGTCCTTCTTCAGGACGGCGGAGCGGCGCCCGGACGGGTCCCGTCGCGACGGGGTCGGTCGGGCCGAAGACGGCGACGACGGGCGTACGCCAGCGCGTCGGCGATGTGCATCGGACCGGTGTCGTTGGTCACGAAAAGGCGGCCCAGGCTGATGAGGGCGGCGAGTTCGCGGAGGGACGTCCGTCCGGCGAGATTCAGGGCCGGGCGCTCCAGGCCCGCGGCGACGGCGTCGGCGATGGCCCGGTCCCCGGCGGAGCCGACGATCAGGACCTCGGCGTTCGCCCGGGACTGGAACAGGCGGCCGAGGGCGGCGAATCGGTCGGCCGGCCACCTCTTGGCCGGGCCGTAGGCGGCGCCGGGATTGAGGATGACGAGCGGCCTCGAGCGGTCGCGTCCGGCGTCGTCGAGCATCCGCTCCGCGGCGGCCCGTTCCTCCGGCGTCACCTTCAGCCCGGAGCCGGAGAAGGCGGCGGCGAATCCGAGCCCGGCAAGCAGGTCGAGGTAATAGTCGCGCTGGTGGCGGGGCTCGATCGTCTCTTTCACGCGGACGCGGCGCGTCAGGAGCGGGCCCCGCGCGTCCCGGGAGTATCCCCACCGCCCGGGGATCCCCGCCAGCCGGAAGGGGAGGGCCGAGCCGAAAGAATTCGTCAGGAGAAGCACGGCATCGAATCGGTGGGCTTTGAGCGCGGCGGCGGCCGCCTTGAACTCCCTGAAGCCCCGGGTCCGGGGCAGGGTCAAGACGCCTCGGACGCCGAGCTCCGGGGACAGGAGATCCGCGACCCAGGGCTCTCCCGCCGCCCAGACCTCGATGTCGGGCCCCGAGGCCGCGAGCGAGCCGAGGACGGGCAGGGCCATGACGGCGTCCCCGATCCAGTTCGGCATCCGGACGACAAGCTTCATCCCCACCATTTTATCATTATTATGTCGGACATACGAGGCGAGGGGGCGTACCCTCCTCCCCAAGGGATCATCCGGCGGCCGGATCCGACCTGATGACGGGTCGCTTTCCGGAAGGCTCGGGATCGATCCGGTCAACGAGCTTTATCGTCACGGACATCCCCGGGCCGAGCCAAGCCTCGAGGTCGCGGGCGATCCTGTCCGCTATCGCGTCGCTGAAAGTGACCGCCGGGACGATCAAAAGATCGATGGATCCCGGGGACCTCTGCACGGCCTGGAATTCCCAGATGTGGCGATGGGCGCCCCCGGACCGCATGAAGAAGGCCCCAAGGCTCCCGGGAGAGACGATCCTGCCCGAAGGCAGATGGAGGATCTCGTTCCCTCGTCCTTCGATGCCCGTCAGGGTCGGGAAGCCCCGCCCACAGGGACACGGCGGACCCGCGGCGCCCCAGTCTCCGGTCTCATAATTGATGAAAGGCATCACCTGGTTGGTCAGGTCGGTGACCAGGATGCGGCCCGTTTCGCCGGGGCGGGCGGCGGTCCCGTCCGGCCGGACGACCCTCAGGATCGCCCGCTCGCTGTTCACGTGCATGAGTCCGGGGTTGTCGGGGCAGGTCTGTGCCAGATGAAGGACCTCGAGGGAGGAATAGTGGTTCACGACGGGACAGCGAAAGGCCCGCTCGATCAGGTCCCGCCGCGAAGGCGTGAGCGTCTCGCCGTAGGACATGACGACTCGCGGGAGATACGGAAGCCCCGATCCAGAATCGAGGATCCGGGCGGCGAGCCAGGCCGCATAGGAGGGGAAAGCCAAAAGAAAATAGCCCCGTTTCCCCGCTTCCCCGACGCGGGAGAGGAAATCCGCCAGGTTCAGCTCGGGGCCGGAGAGCCGGACGACCTCTTCGCCGAGGAGCCATCTCCGCAGCCGCGGGGACCTTCCGGGAGAATGCGCCCGGCTGGCCTCGTTCTTCAGGTATACGCTGAAATGGGGCGGGGTGGCGATCTGGAACCTGGTCAGCCATAAGGGCGCGCCGGCCCATTCCCTGAAGAAAAGAAAGGAGGCCACCCAGGAATCGATCGCGGACCGGTCGGCATAGAACTCCAAGGGGAGGCCGGACGATCCCGACGTACGCTTCCAATAGCGGCGGCCGGCGGGAAGGTCGTCGGCGAGCGCCGATGACGGGAAGGCCGCGCGGAGCCGGGCCTTCGTGGTCATGGGAAACTTATCGAGGTCGTCCGCCCGGGCGATCTGCCCGGGGTCCGCTCCCGCGCCGGCGAATTGATCGCGGTAAAAAGGCACGTGGGCGGCCGCGTGGGTCAAAAGACTCTTCAGCTTCGCCCCGGCCCGCTCCTCCAGCTCCTCCGGCGAGCATCTTTGAAGCCTCCTCAGGTTCAGCCATTCCTGCCTTATTCGCCGTCCGCTCAGCATGTCGTAGAGCGGGAGGACGAACCCCGGGGCGAGCCGATGAAAGATCGCGGCCATGTTCACAAACTTGCGGCGAATTCCCCGGCGAAGACCTGGACCCCGAGGGCGAGGTTCAGGGCCCACGACGCGCCCATCCGGCTGAAGCCCCCGCGTTCGCCGGACAGCCTTCCTCGCAGGCTTCCGATCTCCCGGGGCCGGAAGATCCCCAGCCTCTTCAGGGATTCCGGAGACAGGGCCTCTTCGACGAACGGCGGCCACGTTTCTCCGAACAGCCAGTTCTCGATGGGCGGATTGAAGGCTTTCTTCTTCCGGCAGCGGATAGACTCGGGCACGCTTCCCGTCATCGCTTCCCGCAGGAGATGCTTTTCCCTGAAGCCATGGAGGAGCATGTTCGAGGGGACGGCGGCCGCCAGCTCCACGAGTCGGTGGTCGAGGAACGGCACCCGCTCCTCGACGGAATGGGCCATCGACACCCGGTCTTCCATGGCCAGCACCCAGCCCTCGAGGCGGGAGCGCTGTTCGAAGAGCAGGTCGCGATGGAGAGGATCCCCGACGCGGCCGACGACGAGATCCGGCGGCGGCTCCGGGAGCGTTTCGGGCATCGAGGGGAACGCGGAAAATCCGGCCTCGGCCGCCGGGTCGAACAGGGAATTCCAGGCACCGGCGAGGAGAGCCCACTGGCCGCTCCAGGGAGGAACCAGCCCGTATCGCCGATTCAGGCCCGGTTCGGCCTTCCACCAGGAAAGCAGGGCGCCGTAAAAAGCCGGGTCCCGCCACCGGAGCCACGAGCCGACCCCGAGACGCCGCCAGAAGAGGCGCCCGCCCGTTAGGCTCCGTCTCATCCTGGCCGTCTTGAACGCGGGGTATCCGGCAAGGGTTTCATCCGCGCCCTGACCGGAGAGGACGACCTTGATGCCCGACCGGCGGATCACCCGGGCAAGCCGATATTGGCAGAAGGCGCCCGTATAGAGCTGGGGCGCCTCCGTGGCGCGGATGGTCCCGCGATAATCGGCCTCGTCGATGGCCGCCTGCGGCACCCGGAGGTGCCGGGAGCCCATCGTCCGCGCGGCCAGGTCGGAGAACGCGGACTCGTCGAAACCGTCGTCGGCCCCGGAAAAGGTCATCGAGAAGGTGGAGAGCGGCTCGGCCCTCTGGGCGCTCGCACGCATGGCGACGCTCACCGAATCGATCCCTCCCGAGATGTGGCTTCCGATGGGAACGTCCGCTATCAGATGGTCCCGGACGACCTCATCGAAGAGGCCGCGCATCCGATCGGCCGCCTCGGCGCCGGCACCGGCGCCTTCCCGCGCCGCGACGCCGTCCGGACCGGGGTAGGGGACGGAGTAATAGCGCCGGGGCGTTCCCGAGCCCCCCGGACCGAAAGACTGCCAACAGCCCGGGAGGAGGCTTTCGATACCGCGGAACATGGTGCGCGGCGGCATCGGATAGCCGGCCGTTCCCAGGTCCCGGAGCGCCCTCGGATCGATCCGGGGCTCGACCAGGCCGCTCGCGAGGAGGGCTTTTGCTTCCGAGGCGAAGAGAAGGACGCCGCCCGCCCGGGCCATGAGGAGCGGCTTGATCCCGAAGCGGTCCCGGGCGAGGAGAAGCCGCCGCTCCCTCCGGTCCCAAAGGGCGAAGGCGAACATCCCGGTCAGCCTCGGGGTCATCTCCGGGCCCGCGTCCTCGTAGAGATGCGGGAGGACCTCGGAATCGCTCCGGTTGATCAGGCGGTGGCCCCGCGAAAGGAGCCCCCGCCGAATGTCCCGGTAGTTGTAGAGCTCCCCGTTCAAGACGCCGACGACCTGCCCGTCCTCGCTGGCGACCGGCTGGCGGCCGTTCGCGACGTCGATGACGGCGAGGCGCGTGTTCCCGAGCCCGCAATGGGGATCGACGAACCTCCCTTCGCCGTCGGGTCCCCGGTGGGCCAGGGCCGCCAGCATCCGGGAAACGAGCGCGTTCCCTTCGTCGAGGCCGAGCCCGCCCGCGGTGAAGAAGCCGGCGATGCCGCACATGTTCAATCCATGTTTGCCCGGACTAAGCCATGCGCCGTCCTAGCCCCTCATACTTTGAAGAAGATCCTGTGCCGGTGGAGGAAACGCAGGCTCAGCCATTTCGCCGCCAGCGCGCCCAGCGGGATGATCAACGGCGCGATGAGGCCCGCGTGCTGTTGGACGCCCGTCAGGAAGAACTTCGCGATGCCGTCGAAATCCACGACCTCCTGGCCGAAATAGATGAGGATGGCGTTCGTCCCGATGACGACGAAGAAGAACGCCCAACGGCTCCAGCCCTTGACGTCGATGAGCCAATAGAACAGCGCCATGAGCAGGAGGCACCAGCCGCCGGCCCACAGCACGTAGGTGCTCGTCCAGATGTGTTTGATGATCGGGAAGGCGAAGCTCCAGAGGCCGCCGACGGCCAGGAGGGCGACCCCGCCGAGGAGAAGGCCGAGCGTCTTCGACTGGACGCTCCGATTCGCTTTCAGCCAGTAGCCGGCGAACACGCCCAAGAGGAGGGAGCAGGCCGCGGGGAATGTCGAGATGAGGCCGAGGCTGTCGCCGGGCCCGTAGAATTCCGATGAGATATGGCCGGCCATGAGCTTCTGGTCGATGTATGTGTGAAGGGAGCCCTCCGGCGTCATGAGCCCCGTCCCGTGTCCGGGGACGGGGATGAGCGCCAGCGCCGCCCAATACAGGAGCAGTACGGAGAAGAAGACGGCGACCTGCGTCTTGATCTTGGTGTTGAGCACCAGGATAGCTACGAGGAAATAGCAGATCCCGATGCGCTGGAGGACGCCTGTCCAGCGCTGGTTGGCGAAATCGAATCCCAGGACGCCGCCGGCCATGAGGCCGAGGAGGATGAGGATGAACGTCCGTTTGACGATATGGAGGTAGACGCGCGTCCGGGCCTTTCCCGTTTCGACCCGCTTCAGGAGGGAGAAGGGGAAGACGGCGCCGATGATGAAGAGGAACAGCGGGAAGATGAGGTCGTAGAACGTGAATCCCGCCCAGGCATTGTGCTCGACCTGGCGCGCGAGGAACCGCGTCCAGGGCGCGTCGGAGATCGCGGGCAGGGCCCGGACGATCGTGTCGCCGCCGATGATCCAGAACATGTCGAAGCCGCGCAGGGCGTCGAGCGATGCGATCCGGCTTCCCGTCGGGCCGGGTTTCACGGCGTCCATGGTTCCCCCCTCAGCGGGCGGCGGCCGTTTCCAGGGCCGCTTCCATGGAGTCGTACATCCAATGGAGCATCTCGCGGGTCCGGGAAGGCTTCACCTCGGCCGCGATCGCCATTTCCGTTTCCCGGCGGAGCGCCCTGAGCCCTTCGAGGACCCGCACGCCCTCGGCCGCGATCGCCGGGCCGGTCCCGTCGATCCGGCGCTTCAAGAGGACCTTCGAAGCTTCGGCCCGGTTGATGAGGTTCCTGGCTGCGAGGTTCCAGGCCTTGAGCTCGTCGTGGCCCTTCTTCGCGACATCGGCGTATGCCCCGAACAGGGCGAGGCCTTCCCGATACTCCGCGAGCCTCTTCTCACAGGTCTCGAGCTCGGCGCCAAGCTCGCCTTTCTTCGCCATCTTTTCGATCCGGCCGGCGACGTATTCCCTCGGGGCGGGCAACGCCTCCTTGAAGAACCCGAGGTCGTCGGCGTAATTGAACAGGCCCCGGTTCGCGAGCCGCCCTGCGGCGGTAAAGAAGCCCGTGTCCTCGACGCCGAAATGCTCCCGGACGTAGGCCGCTTGGAAATCCTCGAGGCTGCCGCAAGGATGCGCGGCGATGAACTTCGGCAGCTCGATGCACGGCAACTGAAGCTCCCAGGGGAAGAGGTGGACCGTCCAGCTCGTCAGAACGGCCCCGCCAAGGCGGCCGGACATCCCGCTCCGGAAGGAGTCGAACGTGTTCCGCATGTGGAAATACGTCCGCGGGGCGAACACGCTGTCCCCCCAACAGCTCGAGCTGGGACAGACGACGACGTCGAATCCGTGGGCGGCGAGATACTCGGACTGGTAGAACGGGTCCGGGTCGCGGCCGGGCTCGTCGCCGAGGGGGTAGAGGTACGGGCCGAACCGGGCGAGCGTCGCGGGGTCCAGCTCGTCCTTGGCCTTCGTGCCCTGCCCCCACACCCAGACCCCGCCGGTTCCCTGGAAGCGGGTATAGAGCCAATCGTAGATGACGACCCGGTTCGAGAGGCTGTCGAGGGCCTCGGGATGGTGGAGGAGCATGTCGGCCCAGATGACCGGCCGTATGCCCTTGGCGATCAGGGGCTGGCTCATGGCGTTGATATGGTCGATGTAGAGCGCCGAGAGCGAATGGGCGGCGGCGTACGCCCGGCACCGGGGGCACTCCCCGAGCGTGTAGGCTTCGTCCGCCCCCAGGTGGAAATACTTGACGTCCCCGAAGATATCGAGGTACTCGTCGATCCATTTTCGAAGGAACGGCACGACCGCCGGGTTTTGCGGGCAGTACTGGTCGATCCGGTCCGGGACCTCCGCCAGAGGCTTGTATTTTGCGTGCTTCAGGACGTATTCGCAGTGGCCGATCGTCTGGAGCAGGGGAATGGGCTCGAGGCCGAGCCCCCGGCTGTAAGCGAGGATCTCCTTGAACTCGGCCTTGGTGAAGGCGTCCGGAGAGACGCACTCGGGACACGTCTCCCATTGGATATTGTTCTCGACCTCCCAGATGATCGTGTCATAGCCGAGGTCGGCCAGCAGCTTCAGCTCCTTCTTCAGGTAGGCGGCGGTGAACTGGGAGATGTTCATGTCGATATGGAAGCCCGTAATGGGCCGAAGCGCCGCGGTCTTCCCGGCCGTCCCCCCAGCCGCGGCGAATCCCGCGGCCGAGAATATCAAGAGGATCACCCCAACGTATCCGGCGGCGGATCTGTTCATGGCGCAGCTCCTTGATTGGGACTATATCGCCAATTAATTGGGGACACAATACCAATTTCCGAATTATAAAATGGAGAAAAATCTCCCCTGATAATCCGGGTAATTCGGAAATTGGTATTGTGTCCCCGGAATTGACAAAGCCCGCGGGCTACGTCTAGAGTAAGGGCGAAAGGAGCCGGTCGAGCGATGGGCTTTGCGGACGGGCTTTCGGCGGCCGTGACCGCGCGCGCGGATTGGGCGCGGGACCTGCTGTGCCGGCTGATCGCTTTCCGCAGTACGACCGGCGCCGAAGGCGACGTGCAGGAATTCCTGGGCGGCGTCCTCTCGGGCCTCGGCTTCCCCGTGCGGCTCGCCCCTGTCGATGAATCCGTCGTTCATGACGCCGATTACACGCCCGTTCCCGGGCACGAAAGCTATCGGGAGCGGCCGAACATCCTTGTGAATCTCGCCGGAGCGGGAGGCGGCCGAAGCGCCATCCTCAACACCCATACGGACGTGGTTCCCGGCCCGGACGGGTTGTTCTCCCCTCGGATAGAGGGGGAAACGATCCAGGGCCGGGGCGCCTGCGACGCCAAGGGGCAGGTCGTGACCATCCTGCTCGCGCTCTCGGCCCTCAAGGGCCTCGGCGTCCGTCTCAAGGGCGATGTCCAGGCCCAGTTCGTCATCGAGGAAGAAGCGGGCGGCAACGGCTCCCTCGCGGCCATCCTCGGCGGGAACCGCGCCGACGTCGCCGTCGTGCTCGAACCGACGGGCCTCACCGCGCGCTCGGCCAACCGCGGCGCGGTCTGGTTCAAACTCGGCGTCACCGGCCGGTCGGTCCATATGGGCCGGTACCGGGAGGGCGTGAGCGCCGTGGCCGAGATGGCCGGCCTGTTTCCCCTCCTCAAGGAATATGAAGCGTTCCTGCGGTCGGAGTCCAGGGGCCAGGCGGGTTTCCCGGACGACCCCAGCCCCGTCGTCGTGAACGTCGGCCGCATCCGGGGCGGGGATTGGCCATCGACCGTTCCGGGCGAATGCGTCGTCGAGGGCGGCGTCGCGTTCCTTCCGAACAGGACCATCCCGGAGATCATGGGCGAGCTCGGCGCCCGGCTCGATACAAAGGCCGGGCCCTGGGCGCGGAAGCATTACTTCTTCGAGCAAGCCGGGCTCCACAACGAAGCCTTCGCGACGCCCGCCGACGATCCGGCGGTCCGGCTCTTCCGTCAAGTCGCGGAAGCGACGGCCGGCCGGCAGGGTCTCGCCGGCTGGGACGCTTCGTGCGACGGGCGGCTGTTCTTCCATCGGGGAGGGATGCCGACCATCGTCTTCGGGGCCGGGGACCTCGGCTATGCCCATTCGTCGATCGAGCAGGTCCGGATGAACCATATCCTGGTCGCCGCGGCGACGATCGCGAGATTCCTCGTCGATTGGTGCGGCATCGAGGGACAGGAGGATGATCATGCCCGTTAGGATAGCCGTCGTGGGCGCGGGGAAATTCGGACAGACGCACCTCGATGCCTTCACCCAGCTCGGATATGCCGGCGTCGCCGAGCTCGCCGCCATCGCCGAGTCGAACCCGGGACGGGCGGAGGAGCTTCGCGCCCGATACGCCTGCCCGGTCTACGAGGATCATCGCGAGATGCTCGCCAAGGAGGCGCTCGACGCGGTCAGCGTCGCCACGCCCGATTTCCTCCATCGGGAGATCGCCATCGCGGCCGCCCGGGCCGGGAAGCACGTCCTGGTCGAGAAACCCCTGGACGTGACCGTCGAGGGCGCGGCCGAGATCGTCGGCGCGGCCCGGGACTCGGGAGTCCTTCTTCAGGTCGATTTCCACAAGCGCTATGATCCCGATCACCAGGCCATAGAGCGGCGCGTCCGGGCCGGCGACCTCGGCGACATCCTCTACGGGAGCGTCCATATGGAGGACCGTATCGAGGTCCCGGCCGAGTGGTTCCCGCGCTGGGCCCCATCCTCCTCACCCGCCTGGTTCCTGGGCGTGCACTTCTACGACCTCGTCCGATGGATCCTCAAGTCGGAGGCGAAGTCCGTTTACGCCACGGGGACCAAGAACACCCTGCTCAAGGACCACGGGGTCGATACGTACGATTGCGTCAACGCCAAGGTGGACTTCGCGAACGGCGCCGCCTTCGCGTTCGACACGAGCTGGGTCCTTCCCAAGGGGTTCGAGGCCATCGTCAACCAGGGGCTGCGCCTGGTCGGCACGAAGGGCCTCTTCGAGTGCGACAGCCAGGACCGCGGCTCCCGCTCGTGCATCGAGGGGGAGGGCATGGCCACCTACAACAACAATTTCAAGCGCGAGACCGTTGACCGGCAGGGCCGTGCGATCTTCCGCGGCTACGGTATCGAGAGCATCGAGGACTTCGCCGGGAACGTCGCCTTTCTCGCGGACGGCGGGCGCCTCGCGGACCTCAAGGGCGTCTGGGCCTCGGGAGAGGACGGGCTCGAGGTCACGCGCATCGCGGCCGCCGTGCACGAGAGCCTGGCGACCGGCCGCGTCGTCCGATTGAGGTGACAGATGGCAACCTATGATCTCACTCCCGTCGACGTCCCGCACGTCGCGACCAGGTACCGGACCATCCGGACGAAGATCCCGGTTCCGGAATCCATCCCCGTCTTCGAAGAGCTCGCGGCGAGCGAGCCGCGGTCCATGTCCGGCCAGCCGCCCGTCGTCTGGCACCGGGCCGAGGGCTTCACGGTCGAGGACAGGTGGGGGAACCGCTGGATCGACTGGTCGAGCTGTGTCCTCGTCGCCAACGCCGGCCACGGCCGGCCGGAGATCCGGGACGCCCTGAAGCGGATCATCGACCAGGGCCTCGTCGCGAGCTACGTGTTCGTCCACGAACAGCGGGCCGAGCTCTGCGGGATGCTGAGGTCGCTGTCCCCCGACCCGGATGCTTACAGGGTCTTCCTCCTCTCGACCGGCAGCGAGGCGACCGAGAACGCCATCAAGCTCGCCCGGACCTACGCCCTGAAGAAATACGGCCCCGGCCGGAAGTTCCTCGTCTCCTTTCGGAACGCTTTCCACGGACGGACGATGGGCGCCCAGCTCGCCGGAGGCATGGACGGGCAGAAAAAGTGGCTCGGCGACCGCGACCCTTCCTTCGTCCAGGCCCCGTTCCCGGACGGCTACAAGAACACGGATACGAGCTTCAGGCCTTTCCTGGCGACCCTCGCCGAGAAGGGGATCGCCCCCGACGCCGTCGCCGGGGTCATGACCGAAAGCTACCAGGGCGTCGGGCCGGATTTCCTCCCCGTCGCGTACGCGAAGCGCCTCGAGACGTTCTGCCGGGAGCACGACATCGTCACGATCTTCGACGAGGTCCAGTCCGGCTTCGGCCGGACCGGGAAGATGTTCTGCTACGAGCACTACGGCGTGAAGCCGGACATCATCTGTTGCGGCAAGGGGATCTCCTCGTCCCTGCCGATCTCGGCGGTCATCGGCCGGGAGGACATCATGGGGCTCTACCCGCCGGGGGCGATGACGTCCACGCACTCGGCCTCCCCCCTGCCGGTCGTCGCGGCCATCGCCAACCTGAAGATCCTCCTCGGCGAGCGGCTCGCGGAGCGGGCCGCCCGGATGGAAGCGGTTCTCATGCCCCTTCTGGAGGAGATCCAGCGCCGGCATCCGGACAGGCTCGGCTGTCTGCACGGCAAGGGGTTGGTCGCGGGCATCCAGGTCGTCAAGCCCGGGACCAGGATCCCGGACCCGGACACGGCTTTGGCGATCAACGTGGCGTCCATGCGCAAGGGCGTCCTGATGTTCGCGCCGGTCGGGATCGCAGGGGAATGCCTGAAGATCGCTCCGCCGCTCATCATCGCCGAGGACGCCCTTCGGGAATCGGCGCAGGCCTTCGGGGAAGCCGTCGACGAGGTGCTGGGATGAACAACGATCTCTTCGGGCTGAAGGGTAAGACCGCCGTCGTCACGGGCGGCGGGGGAGAGCTGGGCGGGGCCATGGCCCGGGCCCTTGCCGGGCAGGGGGCGGCCGTCGCCTTGCTCGACGTGAGGCAAGGGGCTGCGGCCGACGCCGCACACCGCATCACCGCCGCTGGAGGGAAGGCGATCGGCATCGCTTGCGACGTCCTCGACGAGAAGAGCCTCACGGGCGCCGCGGCGAAGGTCGTCGGCGAGCTCGGGCGCGTGGATATCCTGGTTAACGCCGCGGGCGGGAACGCCCCGGCGGCGACCACTTCCAAGGATACCGTCGAACGTGCGGACCTCGACGCCGGGGCCGGGACCTTCTTCGACCTCGACGCCGCGGCCCTTCGGTCCGTCTTCGACCTCAACGTCCTCGGCACGTTCCTCCCCTGCCGGGCGTTCGGCCGGGGGATGGCGGAGCGCGGCGGGGGCGTCATCGTCAACATCTCTTCGATGACCGCCTCGAGGCCGCTCACCAGGGTCCCCGCTTATTCCGCTGCGAAAGCCGGCGTCTCCAACTTCACCCGGTGGCTCGCGACGCACTTCGCCCCGCTCGGCATTCGGGTCAACGCCCTCGCTCCTGGCTTCTTCCTGACCGGGCAGAACAGGTTCCTGCTGACGGACGCAAAGTCCGGCGGCCTGACCCCGAGGGGAACGGCCATCATCGCCCACACCCCGATGGGCCGCTTCGGGACGGGCGACGACCTGGCCGGGACACTCGTCTGGCTCGTTTCCGACGCTTCGGCCTTCGTGACGGGAGTCGTCATCCCCGTCGACGGAGGCTTTTCCGCATATTCCGGAGTGTGAGGAATGCGATGCTGATCCACGGATCCATCCCCATGACCATGAAGGCGGCCGTGCTCGAAGAGCCGCGGGCGATGACCCTGCGCGAGATCCCGGTCTGGCCCATCGAGGCCTACGGCGACCCGGACCTGGTCCTCGTCAGGGTCGCGGCCTGCGGGGTTTGCGGTTCCGACTTCCGTTATTACGCCGGTGAGAACCCCTGGGCCATGCACACCCTCGGCCGGCACGTCGACAATCCCCCGAACATCGTCCTTGGCCACGAATTCGCGGGCGAGGTTGTGGCCGTCCTCAGCCAGAAGAACGCGGACCTCCTGGGCCAGCGTGTCGCCCCGGTCTGCTCGAAAGTCTGCGGGACGTGCCCCGAGTGCCGCGCCGGCCGGACCCAGCTCTGCGCGAACACCGTACACTTGGGCCACGGCCAGGGGTGGGGGAAGTGCGACTTCTATCCCGGCGCCTACGCCGAATACGTGCCCGCCTGGGGAAGCGGCTGTTACCGGATCCCCGAAGGGCTGACCTTTGACGAAGCGGCGATGATGGACATCCTCGCCGTCTGCGCCCACGTCGCCGCGCAGGGGGACATCAGGCCCGGACGCCCGGTCCTGATGATGGGCGCCGGCCCCGCCGGGAACGGCATCGCCCAGGCCGCTCGGAACCTCGGCGCGAGCCGGGTCGTCGTCACCGACGTCGCCGACGCGGCGCTCGACGCCGCCCGAAGGCGCGGGATCGACGCCGTCGTGGACGCGCGCGGCAAATCGTCCCAGGACCTCGTGAAGGAGCTCCGGGCCCTCGCCCCCGAGGGTTTCGGCAGTGTCTTCGACAGCGTCGGCGGCAGGGACAGCTTCGAGCTCGGGCTGGAACTTCTCGGGAAGAGGGGGACGCTGGTCAACATGGCGGTCCACGACCTGGAGATCCCGGTGAACTTTGTCCGGCTCGGCGGCGAGCGCCGCGTTACGACGAGCTCGAACTTCGCGACGGGCGATTACCCGCTGGCCCTGAGCTGGCTCGAAAGAGGCCGCTTCGCGGTCAAGGACTGGCTGACGGAGATCCGGTTGGAGGACGTCCCCCGGCTGTTCTCCGAAACGGACGGCGGCGGGAAGCGCGCGTTCAAATCGGTCATCAGGTTCCGGTAACGGCATCATGCATTTCGCCGATTGGGTCGTCCTCGGCTCGTTCTTCCTCGTCACCATCTCCATCGGGGTCTGGGCCTATTCCCGGGTCAAGGATTCCGGCGACTTCTTCACGGCGGGGGGAAAGCTCCCGTGGTGGCTGACCGGCATCTCGCATCACGTGACGGGCTACAGCGGCGCGGTCTTCGTCGCCTACGCCGGGATCGCGTATTCCAAGGGGTTCACCATATACTGCTGGTGGGCCCTGGAAATATCGGCGGTGATCGCGCTGGGAGCGTTCCTCATCGCGCCGCGGTGGTCCCGGATGCGCAAAAAGCTCCGCATCCAGTCCCCGACCGAGTACCTCTCCACGCGCTACGGCGTCCCGACCCAGCAGATCATCGCCTGGAGCGGCGTCCTGCTCAAGATCTTCGACGTCGGCGCCAAATGGGCCGCCATCGCCATCCTCCTGAACGTCTTCACGGGCCTGCCCCTGAACACCGGCATCTTCCTCGCCGGAGCGGTCTCCCTCGTTTATATCACCATCGGAGGATTGTGGGCCGACGTCATGAACGATATCGTCCAATTCGGCGTCCAGCTTACGGCCGGCAGCGTCATGCTGGTCACCATTCTGTCCAAGTTGGGCGGGGTCAAGGCCCTATGGACCATGTGGGACCGCCTGCCCCCTTCCCACGCCGCCCCTTTCAGCGACCCCTATACGCCCGCGTTCGCCGCCGCCTATCTGTTGATCAACTTCCTGAGCTATAACGGCGGGACCTGGCACCTCGCCGTCCGCTACATCTCCTCGCCCAGGGGTGCCGACGCCCGGAAAGCGGCCATGCTGTCGTCGGCGCTTTATCTCGTCTGGCCCCTGATCCTGTTCTTCCCGATGTGGGCGGCCCCGATCTTTTTCCCGAATCTCGCCAATCCCGAGCACTCCTATGCGAAGATGGCCCTGGAGTTCCTTCCCGCGGGCCTTGTCGGCTTGGTCTTGTCTTCGATGTTCGCCAGCACGCTGGCCATGACGGCGTCCGATTCCAACACCATCTCCGCCGTGGTCGTTCGCGACATCCTGCCGAAGCTCATGCGCCGCACCGACTTCGGCGACCGGAAGAAGTCCCTGAGGCTGGCCCGCATCGCGACCTTCAGCTTCACGTCCCTGACCGTTCTCATCGCCCTGAACGCGAAGACGTTCGGCGGTGTCATCGGCCTCATCATCTCCTGGTACGGCGCCCTCGTCGGCATCGTCGCCATCCCCATGATCCTCGGCCTTTTGCCATGGTTCAAGCGGAGCAATAGCTTTTCGGCGATCCTGTCCATCGTCGCGGGACTGGCCGTCTTCGCCTCCGTCAAGTATCTGTTCACGACGAGCCTCGCGGCCCAGGTGGGCCTGCCCGTCGCGACCTCCGCGTGTCTCTATATCGCGAGCGGAGCCTTCTTGCCCGAGCCCAAGAGGGCCGTCACGGAGTTCCTCGAAAAGCTCCGATCGGATTGAGAGGATGAAAGGAAGGTAAAATGATAAAGCTCATCGCCCCCGCGGTCCTTCTCCTGATGGCGGCCGGCGGCCCCCGCCCCGAGGCCAAGATCCCCTGTTACGCCTGGCTCGGCGGGCCCAAACAGGCCACGGACGCCCAGCTCCTCGCCAAGTTCGCCGACCTCAAGAAGAAAGGGATCGACGGCATCCTGTACTCGGCAGGCCACGACCCCGAAACCTACCGGCGCGTCGGGAAAGCCGTCAAGGCGGCGGGCATGGAGTTCGAGGCCTGGATCCCGACCCTCGTCCAGGAGGAGAACCCCAAGCTGAAGCACGAGTGGTACGCCGTGAACGGCCTCGGGCAATCGGCATTCGACAAGCCCGCCTACGTCGACCATTACAAATTCCTCTGCCCGAACCGCGAAGAGGTCTTCCTGTTCCTGGCCGACCTCTACGGCCGCGTCGCGGCCGTCCCCGAGGTCGACGGCATCCACCTGGACTTCATCCGCTTCCCGGACGTCATCCTCGCCCGGGGGCTGTGGGAGAAATACGGCCTGGTCATGGACCGGGAATTCCCGCAATTCGATTACTGCTACTGCGACAAGTGCGTCGCCGATTTCAAGGCCGAGAGCGGCATCGACATCAAGGCCGTCGAGGACCCGTCGACGGTCGAGGCGTGGAAGCAGTTCCGGTACGACCTCATCACGAACCTCGTGAGCCGCCTGGCGAAGGAGGTCCGTGCCCGGAACAAGCGCATCACGGCCGCGGTGTTCCCCGGGCCGGATTCCGTGGCGAAGAAGATCGTCCGCCAGGAATGGGATAAGTGGGACATCGACGCCTTCTTCCCGATGAACTACAACGATTTCTATCTCGAGGGGACGGCGTGGATCGGCGCGATGTGCAAGGAAGGCGTTGCGGCCCTTGGCGGCAGGAAGCCTCTTTACAGCGGCCTGTTCATCTGCCCCGACCCCGAGGCCAAGGCCAAGGAGCCGGACCCGGAAAACCACGGTCTGGTCCCCGGAGAGCTCGCGGCCGCCATCCGGGAGTCCATGGACAACGGCGCCGCCGGCATATGCCTGTTCACGCCCGACAGGATGACCGACGAGGATTGGGCGGTGTTCGAGAAAGCCATCCACGCGGGACCGCGCCGATAGCCCTTCGCGCGGGCCGCGCCGTCGCGAACGACACTCCCTGGGTCGCCGTTATCTATCCGGACAACGACCTGTGAATTGGGGACACAATACCAATTTCCGATTTACCGAAAGCTCTCGGGGAAAACGAGTTCCCGAAATAAATTCGGAAACAGGTATTGTGTCTCCGTCAGCTCGCCGAGGTCGAGCCCGCATCCTTCTTGGACGCTTCCTTGGCGGCGGGCTTAGCCTCGGACTTCGCCCCGGTCTTTTCCGGGGCCTTTTCGACGGGCTTGTCGGCCGGCTTGCTGTCCCGAGCCTTTTCTTCCTTGGTCGGGATGTTCTTGTGGGCGTAATCGGTGATGTAGAAGCCCGAGCCCTTGAACTGGATGGCCGGCGAAGATATGAGCTTCACCAGCGGGCCGCCGCATTTCGGGCATTTCTGGAGCGGCTTGTCCCTGAGCTTCTGCAGGGCTTCGGTCCGGCCGCCGCAGGTCTTGCACTTGTATTCATGGATGGGCATGGTCGTTTCTCTCGCTCGGATCTCCTAATATAAGTCATATATTGTAGCACAACTTAGCTGGAATTCAGCAATGGTTTTCGATAAGCGAAATAGGACCCGAAATGGCTTGACACGGGCCCGATTTATCTACATATAAGGGGGAATCATGGATGCGGGCCGGAACCCGGCGTCCCTGCAGGAGAGCATTCATGGAGGGAGGGCGTATCATGAGACATCCTCTGACCCGGCGGGAAGCCGTCAAGTCGATGACCGGGGCGGCGCTATGGGCCTCGATGCCGGGCCGGGCGGCGATGATCCCGGCCGGCCGGCGTTTCGAGCCCAAGATCAGCGTGAAGGTCCCGCCGCCCGGGCCAAGATCCCTGGCCCTGTTGGAGAGGACCAAGAAAGCGCTCGGCCGGACGAACTATGCCGGCCTTTACAGTATTTGCCTGGCGACCGGCGACGGGGTCCACGTTCAGGACCTCGACGGCAACGTCTATTTGGACTGTCTTGCGGCGGCGTCCTCGAACATCCTGGGCTACGGCCGCGATGAGGTCGCCCAAGCCTATTATGAAGAGGCCTCGCGAATGCAGCATACCTGCCTGGTTTACTCCGCCAACGAGCCCTGCGTCCGGCTGGCCGAATCGCTCAACAGGCTGATGCCGGCCGATGTCGCCAGGAAGACGATCCTCAGCCTGACCGGCTCCGATTCCAACGAGGGGGCCATCGAAGCGGCGCGCAAGTACACGGGACGTTCGGGGATCATCTCCTTCCGGCAGGGATATCACGGCTCGACCGGCCTCTCCCAGGCGGCCTCGGGCTACCCCGCGCTCAACTCCGGCATCTATCCTTCGGAAGACCCGGACTTCATCAAGGTCGATTTCCCCCGAACGGCCGAGGATGGGGACAGGGTCCTCCGGAACGTCGAATCGGTCCTGGCCTTCGGCAAGGTCGGCGCGGTCCTTGTGGAATGTCTCCAAGGCGACGCCGGGAACATCCTGCCGGCCGAGGGCTTCTTCCCCCGTCTCAAGCAGATTCTCGATACGTACGGCGTGCTCCTGATCTGCGACGAGGTCCAGAGCGGCATGGGCCGGACGGGCCGGTGGTGGTCCTACATGCACGAGGGCATCGTGCCGGACATGATGGTGACCGCCAAGGGCCTTTCGGCCGGCTACGCCCCCGTCTCGGCGCTGACCGGACGGGCCGAGGTCCTGGACGCCCTGGAGCCCGTTCAACACGTCTTCACCTACAGCGGCCATCCCCCTTCGGCCGCCGTCGCCTGCAAGGCGATCGAGATCATCGAGCGCGACGGCCTCGTCGCCAATGCCAGGACGGTCGGGGGCACGCTTCTCGCGGGTCTCAGGGACCTCGCAGCGAAATACCCCGACGTCGTCGTCGAGGCCCGGGGACGCGGGCTCCAGATCGGCGTCGAGATCGACATTTCGAAGAACCGGTACGCGGGCAAGATCTTCGCCTACCGCTGCGTCGAGAAAGGCCTGTATCCCGGCTACTTCGGGGACAAGCAGAGGGTTATCCGCGTGCATCCGCCCCTGACCCTATCCGAGGCCGAGGCTCAGATCATCATCGGAACGTGCCATGAGGTCGCCGACGAGATGCACCGGGGACTCATTCCGGCCGAGACCGAGGAGAAGGTCCGGAAATACGCCGGCGGCTGGTAGCTAGAATATCAAGGTGACGAGATAGGCGACGGTCAGGCCGGTGAGGATGACGACCGTGGCCCAGGAGAAGATGTTCCAGCCCTTCTTGTTGGCGTATTCCCCCATGAGCTTCTTGTTGTTGATGAGGAGGAGCATGAAGACGAGGACGACCGGCAGGACGATCCCGTTGACGACCTGGGAGATGTACATGACCGAAAAGCAGGGGGATCCCCGGGAGGAGGATGATCCCGGCGCCCGAGGACGATGAGGAGGGTGTAGAGCCCGTAGAACTGCGGCGCCTCGGCGAACTTCTTGTCGACGCCCGTCTCCCAGCCCAAGCCCTCGCAGACGAAGTAGGCGGTGGACAGCGGCAGGATGGAGGCCGCGAAGAGCGAGGCGTTGAGCAGGCCGAAGGCGAAGAGCGCCGAGCAGTACTTCCCGGCCAGCGGCGCCAGGGCCAGGGCCGCGTCCGCGGCCGTCTCGACCTGGATCCCGCGCCTTGAAGAGGGTCGCCGCGCAGGTCAGGACGATGAAGAAGGCGACGACGGTGACGACGATGCAGCCGACGATGACGTCGAGCCGCGAGTAGCTGTAGTCCTTGACCGTGACGCCCTTCTCCACGACCGAGGCCTGCTGGTAGAACTGCATCCAGGGGGCGATGGTCGTGCCGACGAGGCCGATGATCATCGTCGAGGTAGCCGCGGTCGAGCTGCGAGCTGCGGGCCGGACGAGGCTCGTGCACGACCTCGCCCCAGTCGGGCGTGGCCAGGAAGCCGGCGATGATGTAGGCGACATAGAAGAGGCAGGCGACGAGGAAGACCTTCTCCACCGATGCGGTAGGTGCCCTTGACCACGATGCAGCCAGACGAGCAGCGCCGCCAGCGGCACGGACGACATAGCTGCGTGACGCCGAAGATCTCCAGGCTCGGCCGCGATGCCGGCGAACTCGGCGATGATGTTGCCGAGGTTGGTCAGGACCAGCGCCGATCATGAGCGTAGAAGGTGACCTTGACGCCGAAGCGCTCGCGGATGAGGTCGGACAGCCCCTTGCCGGTGACCACGCCCATGCGGGCGCACATCTCCTGGACCACGACCAGGGCGACGCATGATGGGGATGAGCGATCCAGAGGAGGTCGTAGCCGAAGTGCGCGCCGGCCAGGGAGTAGGTGGTGATGCCGCCGGCGTCGTTGTCCACGTTGGCGGTGATGATCCCCGGGCCCGCCACGGCCAGGAAGAGGACGGAAGCCCTTCCAGCGGCGCCTCAGGTCGAGTCCCTTCATCGCCTTCCTCGTACCTTCATAGTTCCTCGGGCTTGGCCTTCACGATGTCCTGCAGAGTGATGATCCCCTGGAGGATCGTCCTCCCGATCGACGACGGGAAGCTCGATGAACTTGTACTTCGTGAACAGCTCGGCCACGGTCTTCAGGTCGTCCTCGGTGTCCGACCTTGATCAAATGCGGGTTCATGAGTTCTCCCAGGGTCTCCTGCCTGTCGCAGAGGAGGAGGTGACGGAGGGTGATGACTCCCAGGGGCTGCCTTCCTTCGTCCGTGACGTAGATGTAGGCCACGGTCTCCAGGGGATGGGTCGTCTTCTTGAACTCCTCGACGGCGGCCCCGATCGTTGGTCGCGCCCGGCAGGGCGATGAAATCCTTGGTCATGATGCTGCCCGCCGTTCCCTCCTCGAATTTCAGCAGCTCCTCGACCGATCTGTCTATACGGCTTTTCCATGGTCCGGATGAGGCGCTGCTTCTTTTCTTCGGGCAGGTCGGCCAGGATGTCCGTCGCCTCGTCGGGTTCCATCTCCTCGAGGATGTCTGATATCTTTTCCTCGGAGGTTGTCTCGATCAGGGAGAGATGGAGCTTGGGGTCCACTTCCTGGAGGGTCTCGGCGGCCGTCTCCAGGTCCAGCATCTTGAACACGGAAGACCGGTTGGCCTTGTCGAGCTCCTCGATGATATCGGCAAGGTCCGAAGGATGGAGTTCCTGGAGCTTGCGGACCGTGACGTTGAGCTTCAGGTTCTTCTTTGGGTCGCTGGCCAGGGGCTGGACGTACTTCCAGGAGACCAGCTTTTCCGGGAGGCTGAAAGCGAAGAGCCAGTTCGTCAAGCGGTCGATCGTCTTGAGCCAGCCGAGCCTCCGGAGGATGCCGCGGACGCCGAAGTCGACGTGGACGATCCTGAGGTCCCGGTTGACGATGAGGAGATGGACGTCGTTGACGCGCTCGATCTTGGCACCGAAGGTGTCGACGACCTGCTTGTCCAGGATGTCCTCTCGAAGGAGAATCTCCTCGTTCCCGACACAAAAGCGGGCTGAAACGGTTTTCCGCGCCGGGCTTCAGGCTGACGAGTCTATCGTTCAGGCTCTCGACGTCGTTCCAATTAAGGGTGGTGAGCTTCTTCTCGCGGCTCTTCCTGACGACGAGTGTCGTGACCCGCGGGAACAGTTCACCCAGCAGGACCTTCAGATCGGCGAGTTTTCCGACGGCCGGCCCTTCTGAATCGACAACAGTCCGACCCTGGAGTTCGGAGAAGAAAAGAAACATTTTCAGGTCGGGTTCTTGAATCATGATGGACCGCCTCCGCCCTCGTCCGGAACCTCCTCAGATTCCGCCGTCATTCGGGCTCAAACCGCTTATAGCACAGCAAAAATCAAATGTCTATTTCGCGTCGGCCCAGTTCGTGCCCCAGCCGAGATGAACCTTGAGCGGGACGCGAAGGGCGCAGACGTTCTCCAGCCTGTCGCGGACAAGCTCTTCGACGGCCTCCCTCTCGTCCTCCGGCACTTCGAAGACGAGCTCGTCATGGACCTGGAGGATCATCTTGGACCGGAGCTTGCGCTTCTTCATCTCGCGCCCAGACGTCGAGCATGGCCTTCTTCATGATGTCGGCGGCCGAGCCCTGGATGGGCTTGTTGAGGGCGATGCGGCGCCCCGCCTGCTGGATGATCTTGTCCGCTTGCTTGAGCTCGGGCACCTGACGGATGCGTCCGAAGATGGTCTCGGAGATAGCCCTTATCGTGGGCTGTCTTCGACCATGCTTTTCCAGATATTCCTAGACCTTCGGGTATTTTTCGTAGTAGCGGTCGATGAACTTCTGGGCTTCCCCGGTCGACGTCCCCAGCTCCTTGGCCAGCGAGAACGCCGAGGTGCCGTAGATGATCGAGAAATTGATGATCTTGGCCCGGCGTCTCATCTCGTCCCTGAAGAGTCCGGCGGTCTCGCCGAAGACCCGGCACGGCCGTTTCCTCGTGGATGTCCCGGTCCTCGAGGAAGATCTCGACCAGGGCCGGGTCGCCGGAGAGATGGGCCAGGATCCGGAGCTCGATCTGGGAATAGTCGGCGGCGAGGAAGAGACTGCCCTTCTTCCGGGATGAAGGCCCGCCGGAAGCGCTTGCCGAGCTCGCCCCGGGCCGGGATGTTCTGGAGGTTGGGGTCAGCTCGAGGATAGCCGCCCGTCGAAGCGACCGTCTGGTTGTACGAGGTGTGGATCCTGCCCGTCTCGGGGTTGATGAGGAGCGGGCAGGGCGTCGGCGTAGGTGGATTTGAGCTTGGCCGCCTGCCTGTACTCGAGGACGTACTGGGCCAGCGGATGGAGGGGGGCCAGCTCCTGGAGGATGTCGATCGAGGTCGAGAATCGCTTGGTTGATCTTCGTCTTTTTCGTGGCCGGAGGTTGAGCTTGTGGAAGAGGATGTCCGCCAGCTGTTGGGGCGAGTTGATGTTGAACTCCGTGCCGGCCAGCTCGTAGATCGTCTTTTCGAGGCGGCCGGAGGTCCGCCCCGAACCCGTCCGAGAGGTCCTTCAGGGCCTTCGTATCGACCTTGACGCCCCAGATCTCCATCCGGGCCAGGAGCTCGATCAGCGGCCGCTCGATGTCCCGATAGAGCCGGTCGAGCTCCTGCCTCCCGGACCTTTTCGGTCAGGATCGTCGCCCAGCTCGAGCGTCAGGTCGGCGTCCAGGCAGGCGTATGGGGCGACCGCCTCGATATCGACCTTGTCCATGGTCACCTGCTTCTTGCCCTTGCCGGCGACGCTTTCGTAAGGCTTTTTCGTCGTCCCCGAGATAGTGGAGGGCGATCCTTTCCAGGCCGTGCTTCCCCCAGTTGGGCTCGAGAAGGTAGGAGAGGACCATCGTGTCCGTCTCGATGCCCTGAAGCTCGACGCCTTCCCGCGCCGGAGGACGATGAGGTCGTATTTGATGTTCTGGCCCGATCTTCGGGATCCCGGGATCCTCGAGGACCGGCTTGAGGATCTCGAGGGCCCGCTCGACGGGGATCTGGGCCGGGGCGCCGAGGTAGTCGTGCCGGAGCGGGAGGTAGAACGCCTCGCCGGGCTTCATGGCGAAGGACATCCCGACGAGCCGGGCCCGCGTCGGGAACGGGCTGTCGGTCTCCGTGTCCAGGGCGAAGCACCCGGCCTTCTTCAGGGCGGCGGCCAGGGCCTTGAGATCCTTCTCGTCGAGGATCGCTCGTAGTTCTTCCGGGCCCGCTCGGCGGCTTCTTGACGAAATCGCGCCAGGAGCGACGTGAACTCGAGCTCCTTGAAGATGCGTGGCCGCCTCCGCCGGCGTCGGGCTCGGAAAGGGCGAACTCCTCGAGGTCGAAGGCGAGGTCCAGGTCCTCTCTCGATGGTCACGAGCTTCCGGCTGAGCTCGAGCGTCTCCAGGTTCTGCTCGATCTTTTCCCGGACCCGGGGGTTCTTGATCCGGCTCGTGTTCGGCCAGGAGGTCCGTCCAGGGACCCGAACTCGTGCGATGAGCGATCTTGGCGGTCTTTTCCCCGATCCCGGGCACGCCGGGGATGTTGTCGGAGGGGTCCCCCCAGAGGGAGAGGACGTCGGCGACCTGGGCGGCCTCGACCCCGAAGAACTCCTTGACCCCTGCCTTCGTCAGGTCGTGTCTCCTTGGCCGGGTTGTAGACGGACGTCGTCTCGTCGACGACCTGGAGCAGGTCCTTGTCCGTCGTGACGATGACGGAATGGACGCTCCCGGCCGGACGCGATCCGGGCCAGGCTGGCCAGGACGTCGTCGGCCTCGTAGTCCTGAGACTCGTAGAGGGGGATCCGGAGGGCGGCGATGAGCTTCTTGAGGACGGGGATCTGGACCACGAGGTCGTCGGGCATGGGCTTCCGCTGGGCCTTGTAGTCCTTGAAGGCCTGATGGCGGATCGTCGGGCCCTTGGTGTCGAAGACGATCCCGAGGTAGTCGGGCTTTTCGACCTCGATGAGCTTCCGGAGGGTGCTGACGAAGCCGTAGATGGCGTTCGTCGGGAAGCCCTTGGAGTTCGAGAGCCCCCGGATGGCGTAATAGGACCGGTAGAGGAGGGAGTTGCCGTCGATGAGGAAGAGCCGTCTTCGCCCGTCCCCGCCGGCCGGGGTCATTTCGACCCTTCGCCCTCGCCGAGGAAGCGGTCGAACTTCCCGTCCGCGATCTCCTGGATGATCGCCTTGTGCTGGTCTTCCATCATCTCGGCGATCATCTTCCTGAGGTTCGGGCTGTTGAGGAAGGAGGTGTAGAAGGTCTTCTTGGACGTCAGGAGCTCTCCCGGACTTGTAGATCAGGGATTCCACGTAATGGGCGCTCAGGCCCTTGTCCTGGGTCTGGACATGGAACTTGGCTCCTTTGTAGTCGAACCGGGTATTGTAACCGTCGGTCATATCGATGATCCCCCGCTCATTATACACGCCGGAGCCCGTTCTTCAAGCGCCTGTCCGTCAAGTTGACAAACAGGCTCTCCGTTGGTATAATAAACAAACCCGAATGGAATTACCATGCTTATTGAGATCGATCGTTTGCCGCAAGAGGGACTGCATGTCTCGAGGGATTTCGACTTCCTGAGCGTCGATCTCGTCGAGGAGAACGCGGTCTTCCTCGAGCCCGTCCACGCCGACGTCCTCGTCCGCAAGATCGGCGAGGAGGTCTGGATCAAGGGCAGGGTCACGGCCCGGCTGAGCTTCGTCTGCAGCCGCTGCCTGACGCCCTTCGAGTTACCCGGTCGATTCCAAGTTCGACCTCGTCTTCCTCCCCGAGGAGATGGACGACGGTCAAGGACGAGCTCGACGAAGACGATATGGACACGCTGTTCTACTGCGACCGGAAGATCGACCTCCGGCTGGTCGTCCTGGAGCAGCTCAATCTGACCTTCCCCCCCAAGCCGCTCTGCGTCGAGACCTGCGAGGGGCTCTGCGCCGTCTGCGGCGAGCTCCTCCGGGACGGCAAATGCTCCTGCCAGGTCAAGGAATCCGACCCCAGGCTGGACAAACTCAAATTCCTGGTGAGAGACAAGAGATAACATGCCAAATCCAAAAAGACGCCATTCCCCCTCGAGAAAAGGCAATAGAAGGGCCCATGACTTCCTGACCCTTCCGACCTTCTCGGTCTGCTCCAACTGCGGCAACCCCAAGCTGCCCCACCGGGCCTGCCCCGATTGCGGCTTCTACAAGGGCAGGCAGGTCATCGCGGGGACCAAAGACTGACGATCGGTCGTCGCCCATGAAGATCGCCGTCGACGCGATGGGGGGTGATTTCGGACCCCGGGTCACTGTCGAGGGAGCGGTCCGCGCCGCCGAGGAGTACGACGTCGACATCGTCCTGGTCGGCGTCGAGAGCATCGTCCGAAAGAGGTCGACAAGTTCGGCGCCGCCGGGGGCCACATCACCATCTGCGACGCCCCCGAGGCGATCGGGATGGGCGAGGGGCTCCTGTCCTTCCGGAAGAAGGGCCAGTCCTCCATCCGGGTCGGGACCGAGCTCGTCCGGAACGGAGAAGCCGGCGCCTTCGTCTCGATGGGGAACACGGCGGCCGTGGTCTACATCTCCCGGAAGACCATCGGGGCCCTGAAGGGCGTCGACAAGCCCGCCCTGGCCCTCCTCCTGCCCAACATGCGCGGCGCCACCCTGCTCATCGACGCCGGGGCCAACGCCAACTGCAAGCCCCACCATCTCGTCCAGTTCGCGGTCATGGGCAAGATCTTCATGGAGACCGCGCCTCGGCCAGGCCAACCCGCGCGTCGGCCTGATGAGCATCGGCGAGGAGAAGTCCAAGGGGAACGACCTGACCAAGGAGACGTTCGGCCTCCTCCAGGACTCGCCGCTCAACTTCGTCGGCAACATGGAAGGCAAGGACATCTACTCCGGCAAGGCCGACGTCATCGTCAGCGACGGCTTCACCGGGAACGTCGCCCTGAAGGTCTCGGAAGGGGTCGTCGAGAGCCTGTTCTCGATGGTCCGCAACGAGGTCATGAAGAACCTGTTCGCCAAGGTCGGCCTCCTCCTGATGAAACGGAACCTCAAGAAGGTCTATAAGAAGGTCGACTATTCGGAATACGGCGGGGCCCACCTGCTCGGGCTCAACGGCGTCTGCATCATCGGCCACGGCCGGTCCAACGTCCGGGCCGTCAAGAACGCGGTGCGCATGAGCCGGGAGATTCGTCATGAACCGGATCCAGGAAAGGATCCAGAGCGAGATGGCCCGGTTCGATCATGCCGTCCCGGGGGTCAACGGGTAAATGCTCTTCGAAGGCAAGGTCTCGATCGTCACCGGCGCCTCGCAGGGGATCGGCGAGGCCATCGCGGAGGACCTCGCCCGCGAGGGCGCCCACGTCGCCCTGGTCGACGTCCAGAAGGAGAAGCTCGAGGCCCTCGCCGGACGCCTCCGGGCCTCCGGGGGAAAGGCGTCCGCCCATGTCGCGAACGTCACCCGGCTGGACCAGGTGCGTCGCGGTCGTCGAGGACATCCTTCGCGAATGCGGCCGGATCGACCACCTCGTCAACAACGCCGGCATCACCCGGGACAACCTTCTCCTCCGGATGAAGGAGGAGGAGTGGGACGCCGTCATCGGCGTCAACCTCAAGGGCTCCTGGAACTTCGCCAAGGCCGTCATCAAGCCGATGGTCGCCGCCCGCGACGGCCGGATCGTCAATATCGCCTCCGTCGTCGGGCTGGCCGGCAACTCCGGCCAGACCAACTACGCCGCCTCCAAGGCGGGCGTCATGGGCTTTTCCCGGTCCCTGGCCCGGGAGGTCGCGTCCCGGGGGATCACGGTGAACTGCGTCGCCCCGGGGTACATCGCCACGGCCATGACGGAGGGGCTCCCCGAGGAGGTCAAGAAGGCCTTCATGGACAATATCCCCGTGAAGCGGTTCGGGCTTCCCAAAGAAGTGGCTTCTGCGGTAAGATTCCTTCTTTCGGACGAGGCCGCCTACATCACGGGCCAGGTGATCAACGTCAACGGCGGATTGTATATGTGACGCCGGTGACCATATATTTCGATCCTTGGAGAGGAGGACACGATGGAAAGAGACGATCTGTTCAAGAAGGTTAGAGGCATCGTCGCCGACAAGCTCAGCATCAGCGAGGATCAGGTCACGGAGGGCGCGTCCTTCATCGACGACCTCGGCGCCGATTCCCTGGACACGGTCGAGCTCGTCATGGCTCTCGAGGACGAGTTCGGCCTGGACATCCCGGACGAGGAAGCGGAAAAGCTGACCACCGTCGGCAAGGCGATGGATTACATCGTGGGCCACGTCTCGAAATAAGCCCGCACTTTCCGACCGTATGACCCTTCATTCCCCGAACGCGTCCCGGAACTCCGGGCGCCGGGTCGTCGATCACCGGCATCGGGCTGGTCACGCCGCTCGGCGTCGGGACGAAAAAGACCTGGGACGCCCTTCTCCGCGGGGAGAGCGGCATCGGGCCGATCACCCGGTTCGACACCGCCCGCTTCGCGACCCGCTTCGCCGGTGAGGTCCGGGACTTCGACCCCCTGGCCTTCATCGAGCGGAAGGAGGTCCGGAAGATGGACCTCTTCACCCAATACGCCGTCGCCGCGGCCCAGTTGGCCGTCGAGGACTCCGGGATCGCCCCGGAAGCCCTCGAGGGCGAGCGGACCGGCGTCTGCGTCGGCTCCGGCATCGGCGGCATCGGCTCCCTCGAGGAGACCCATAAGGTCCTCCTCGAAAAGGGCCCCGACCGCGTCTCGCCGTTCTTCCTGGTCCAGATCATCATCAACGAGGCGGCCGGCCAGATCTCCATCCGCTATAAGGCCAGGGGCCCGAACACGGCGACCGTCACCGCCTGCAGCACCGGGACGCACGCCATCGGCGATTCCTTCCGGATGATCGCCCGGGGGGACGTGGACGTCATGTTCGCCGGCGGGGCCGAGGCGCCCATCACGCCGCTGAGCCTGGCCGGGTTCAACGCCATCAAGGCCCTCTCCGACGAGGAACGACGAGCCGAAGAAGGCCTCGCGGCCTTTCGACGCGGAGCGCGACGGTTTCGTCATGGGCGAAGGCGCCGGGCATCGTCCTGCTCGAGGAGCTGGAGCAGTGCCCGGGCCAGGGGCGCCCGCATCTACGCCGAGATCGCCGGCTACGGGGCGACCGGGGACGCCTACCACGTCACGAGCCCGTCGCCGGACGGGGAGGGGGCGGCGCGGGCGATGATCCGCGCGCTCGGCCGACGCCGGGGTCCGGCCCGAAGAGGTCGGCTACATCAACGCCCACGGCACCTCGACGCCCTACAACGACAAGACGGAGACGATCGCCATCAAGACCGTCTTCGGCGAGCATGCCCGGCGCATCGGCGTCAGCTCGACCAAGTCCATGACGGGACACCTCCTGGGCGCGGCGGGCGGCGTCGAGGTCGGGATCACGGCCCTCTGCCTCAAGGAACAGGTCATGACCCCGACCATCAATTACGAGTTCCCGGACCCTGAGTGCGACCTGGATTACGTCCCGAACGCGGCCCGGCCCGCCGAGCTCTCATGCGGCCTGACCAATTCGTTCGGGTTCGGCGGGACCAACGCCTCCCTCCTGCTGCGTCGCTTCGAGGGCTGAGGCGGCCTGCCGGACGGGGTCCGGATCCGAGGAGATCGCGATGAACATTCACGTCTTCGTCAAGCGCGTTCCCGACACGGAATCGAAGATCCGCATCGATCACAGACGCGAAGGCCGTCGTCGAGGAGGGCCTCAGCTTCATCATCAGCCCCTACGACGAGTACGCCATGGAGGAGGCCCTGCGGCTCCGCGAGGCGAACGGAGGCACGGTCCGCGTCTTCGCCGTGGGGCGGGAGGAGTCGCTCGTCATCCTCAAGAAGTGCCTGGCCATGGGCGCCGACGAGGCCATTCTCATCCGCGACGACGCGCCTGAATCCTACGACGGCCTGCGCACGGCGCGCATTCTGGCGGCCGCCGTCAAGGCCCGATACCCGGAGTTCGACCTGCTCCTCTTCGGGAAGCAGTCGGTCGGGGCCGACAACGCCCAGGTGCCGTCGATGACGGCCGAGCTCCTCGGGCTTCCCCAGGCGAACGTCGTGACGAAGCTCGAGATCTCCGGTTCCGAAGGCGTCGCTTACCGGGAGATCGAGGGCGGTACGGAGAAGGTCGCGTTCTCCTTGCCTGCCGTCGTGAGCGCCCAGAAGGGCCTGAACGAGCCGCGCTACGAGACACTGAAGGGCATCATGGCGGCGAAGAAAAAGGTCATCCCCGTCATCCCGGTCGCGGAGCTCGGGCTTTCGGACGTCGGAGCTCGCATCCGGGATCGAGATCGCGGGGATCGACATCCCGGCCGGGCGGCAGGCCGGACGGATCATCGGCGGCAGTCCGGCGGAAGCGGCGCACGAGCTCGTCCGGCTCCTCCGCGAGGAAGCCAAGGTCATCTGAGGGAGGCGTCCATGATACTCGTGTTCATAGAGACCCGGGACGGCGCGGTCAAGAAGAGCTCCCTCGAGGCCCTGTCCGAAGCGAAAAGGCGCGGGACCGAGCTGGGGAACGGGATCGAGGCCGTTTTCGCCGGGACGGTCCCGGACGCAACGGCGGCCGAGGTCTTTCCGTTCGGGGCCGTCAAAGCCCATATCCTCGAGAATCCGACGCTGGATGCGTATTCCTCCCAGGGCTTCTGCCGCGCGCTGGCGTCGCTTGTCGGGGAACTGAAGCCTGCGGCGGTCTTCTTTTCCGCGACGGCCATGGGCCGGGACCTCGCCCCGAGGCTCGCGGCGGCCCTGGGCGTGAGCGTGGCTTCCGACTGCACGAAGCTCGCGGTAAAGAACGGGCGGCTGGAATTTACGAGACCCGTATTCGCCGGGAAAGCGCTCCTGACCATTTCCATGAAGGCTGCTCCCGCGGTGGCGACGCTGCGGCCCAACGTATTCCCGCTCGAGCCCGCGGTCGCGTCCGCGGGCGCCGTCGTCCGGAAGTCCGTGGATATCCCGGATGGATTGGTCAGGGGCAAGGTCGTCGATATCCTCAGAGAGCCGGCGGCGGAGATCGATGTCACCGAGGCCGGCGTCGTGGTTACGGGGGGGCGGGGGATGAAGGGGCCCGAGGCCTTCGGCCTGCTCAAGGAGCTTGCGGCCCTGCTCCCGCACGCGGCCGTCGGCGCCTCGCGCTCGGCCGTCGATTCCGGCTGGATCGGCCACCAGCACCAGGTCGGCCAGACCGGGAAGACCGTCTCGCCCGACCTCTACATGGCCTTTGGCGTCTCGGGCGCCATCCAGCACCTGGCGGGCATGTCCGGTTCCAAGGTCGTCGTCGCCGTCAACAAGGACCCCGAGGCGCCCATCTTCAAGGTCGCCGACTACGGCATCGTCGCCGACCTCTTCGAGGTCATCCCGCATCTCAAGGAAGAGCTGCAAAAGCTCAAGTCCTGAGCAGCCTACTTAGAATTTGTCTATTATGCCGGTCACGGGACGGCCTTTGGCCCCCGATTTTACCTGATCCCGCACGACCTTGGCTATCAGGGCAAACGCACGGGGCTTGACGAAGCCGGCTTAAAAACCATCCTCGATCACGGCATCTCGGATCGGGAGCTGGAAGCGGCTTTCGAGCGCCTGGATGCGGGACGCCTTTTGCTCGTGATCGACGCGTGCAACTCGGGTCAGGCGCTGGAGGCGGAGGAGAAGCGACGCGGTCCGATGAACTCGAAGGGGCTAGCCCAATTGGCCTACGAAAAGGGAATGTACGTCCTGACGGCGGCCCAAGGCTATCAGGCGGCGCTTGAGGCGGCAAAACTCGGGCACGGCCTTCTGACCCAGGCCTTGGTCGAGGAAGGGCTAAAAACCATTGCGGCGGATGGCGCACCGAAGGACGGGCAGGTGACCGTGCGTGAATGGCTCGACTACCCGACATGGCGCGTTCCCCAGCTTCAGGAAGAAACCATGGAGGAAGCTCGTAAGATCGGCCGGGATATCACCTTTGTCGAAGGGGAGGACAAGATCAGGGAATTGGCGAAGCGGTCCTTGCAGCGTCCGCGGGTCTTCTATCGCCGCGAGCCCGAATCCGCCCCGTTAATCGTTTCTAGACCGCCTGCCAAGCAATGAACATAATGATCATTCACCCTCGACGTGCCCGCAGGAAGTCGGTTTGGTCTGGAAAAGGCAGGGAGGGTGATCCGTTCACGTCTTTTTCTTCCGGTCGTATTTGATCATTCCCCTCTTCTCAATGGTTTCCTCTATGTCCTTCGTCGTTTCGTGAAATCCCATGCCCACTATGGCGAAAACAAAATTCAGGAATATTCCGGTTTTTAGAAAGTAGAGATAGCCGAAATAGCCGAACAGCAGCAAGATCAGCACGGACGCGATGACCTGGGCGAGAAGAGAGGTGAAATATAGGAATAGATACGCCGCCAGGATGATGACGGCGACTTCGATAACGATGCTCAGCCAGACCGGCGGCGGGGAAGGCTGTTCCTTGGCCAGGATCGTGTTGATGGAATTACCGAGAATGTACATTCCCGCCATATCGCCGACCGGAGTTTTGTGGATGTCCCCGACATCCGGGCTGGAATTTCCGACGACGACGATCTTGTCCTTGAAGCTTTCCTTATAATATTCAAGCTCTTCGAATCCGATGGCCGTTTGAAAAAGATTCCCCCCGGCGCCGATATCCGGTTCAGCGGAGCCTTCTTTCGCCGATCTTTTGGGAACGAGCAGAAAGCGAAGCCGCTGAAGATACAAATGGGACTTTTCATAAGGGAGCTTTATGATCTTTCCCGTGCTCAGCCGGAGGCGCTCATGATCGCCCCTGGGATGGCTCTTTTCCCTCTCGAGGATCTCCCCAAAAGAATCCAGCTTTTGAAGGCTCCCTTCTACGGCCAGCAGGACGGCCACGATAGGATATCCCCAAATGATCTCCTGCCGGCCGTTCTCGCCGGGATATCTTTCGTATAAGTTCCAATAGCGAACGATATTATCGGCGCCGGTCGCGGACAGAACAGGAGTCGCTCGATAGAGCTTTTGAGGCTTGAGGGCGCCGGGGGAATCCCCCTTTTCGAACAGGATATCGAAAAGGCTCTTCTTCAATTCCCCCTCAAAACCGATTCTTTGAGGGAGGATGATCTTTGTCGGGCCATGTTCATCAAGCTGGATCCTCCGGAGAACGTCGAGCAGCTTATGGTCGTTTTCCTTCAGGCAATCGTTGCCTTCCAGCAATATGTCCAGGACGATGACTTTGGCCCCGCCTTCGTGCAGAATCCGCAGGATATTGGCGAGCTTGTCACGCGGAGTGATGAGGGGCTCGCCCCAGTTCTTATAGGTTTCATGATCGATGTCGACGAAAAGAATCGGGGAATCCCCGATATCCTTCTGGACCCGAGCGGCCTTGCCGGATTCCGAGCTGATGAACAGGTCCATGAACTTGTCGAGCGTGCTCTCCCCCCAGCGGGTCTGCTGTAAAAAATGGAGACAAATGACGATCGCGAGGCCGATGGCCAGGTTAACGAAAAAATGGGTGCGTTTCCTTGCAGGGAACCTTCTGAAATCCATGGATGCCCGGACGAAACGCCAAAGGCGCGATATCGCGCCGAGGACCTGAGAGAGGATTCTTGAAAGGATTCGACCCGCCCTCTTGAGCGCCAAGCGGATTCCCACGGCTCGTTGATTCTACCTGTTTCCGACCGCCATCTGTTCCTGGATATGTTGGATATAACGATCCTCGAGTATTTGATATAGATTCTTCTCTTCCCCCGTCAAGCCGGCTTTGTCGAGCTCCTTGAGAAGACGATAGCTTTTCCAGTACAGATCCACGTCCTGGGAGAACGTATCGCTCATGAACTGACAATAAGCCGCCATCCTGAGGTTCTTTGCGCTCTCGCCCATCTTCTCTTCAGCCAGCTTGCTCAGATCTGAGGCGACCAGCTCGACCATCTCACTCTTGAGCAGCTTCAGCGAATACGTTTCGCTGGTTCTCGGGACTCCTTGGATCTCAATTTCCCAATAATATGTTTCCGACGGCCTCATATGGATTTCCTGAGGCGTCAGCTCAACGGCCGTCTTTTCACCGAAGGCCTTGTTGAAGACCTCGACTCCGGATGAGTCCCTGAAGACGATCGTTTTGATCCCTTTCCGGTTCCAGGAAAACCGGATGGGCTCTTCGGGGATGACGGTCGCCCAGTACCCGGGTTGGGGGAAAAAGGTATCGCTTTGTTCGCCGAGGATGGCCCGGGTCCCGGCCGTTCTTCTTTCGTGATTATCCTTTTCGAATCCGAGGAATGTCACGAGCTCCTTGAGGACGGCCTTTTTCTCGGTCGGGGGCTTGTAAACGATCTCCAAAACCGTCTCGTCCAGTTTTTTCACCGACGTGAAAGGAGAGCATTTGATGATGATCTCGTTCACTCCGGATTTTTGAATGATCTTATCGCCGGCATGAAGAGACATCATAGGTTTGGCCTTGAAGGACTTGCTGTCGGCGGCAACGATGAGACAATCGTCTCGAAATCCGCCCAGCAGCAGGGCGCAGGTGCTGTCGGCCAGAGCCGGCCCTGAGCCGAGAAGGATAATGGCCGATATCAGGGCCAGGCGAGGAAAGAAGTTCGGTGCCGAAAACAGAGGACTTTTAGTGAACATTAGAATGCTCCCCCCCGGGGCTATCGGGCCATTGCCGATTATTCTCGAACGAAGAATATTTGTCAATTCTCTTTCAGCGTTTGGCAGGCGGTTTGGCCACGACAAGAGGTTCGGATTCGGGCTCCCTGCGGTAGAAGACCCGGGGACGCTGCAAACTCCGCTTTTCCAGCTCTTGGATCTTTGCCTCTCCGTCAACGAATGCCACGTCCCGGCCCAACCTTCGGGCCTCCTGCATCATCGTTTGCTGCATTTGAGGGACGCGTATGGTCGCATAATCCAGCCATTCGCGAAGCGTTACTTGGCCATCGAGCGGCAAAATATCAGCCGCCGGAGTCTTCATTCCCTCTTCGACCAGGGCGTACGTCAGCAGGCCGTGCCCCAGCTCGGCCACTTCCAGCGCCGCCTGGTAGCCTTGCGCCGCGGCCAGAACGTACATCCCTTTTTCGTAGGCCAGCTGGGCGAGCCCCTTCGAGTTCATCGGCCCACGGCGCTTCTCTTCGGCTTCGAGCGCTTGGCCTGAGTTACATGCGTCGATCACCAGCAGCAACCGCCCTGCGTCCACCTTCTCCAGGGCCTGTTCAAGTTCGATATCCGAGATGCCGTGCTCGAGGATGGTCTTCAAGGCCTCAGCATCCACGGCCTCGCGCCCGCCGGCGTACCCGATGTCGTGCGGGATAAGGTAGAACCGGGGCCCTTGCGCCGTGCCGTGGCCGGCGAAGTAAATGAAGACCGCGTCCTCGGGTTGAGCGGGCTTGAGATTCGCGAGCCCTGTGGGCGCCCCGGCAGGTAACGGGCCCACCTCCTGACCCGCGAGACGCCCGAACGCGCCCAGGATGTTCGTCTTCGTGGCGTCCTTATCGATCAAAGGGGAACGACCTCGATCTTGCCAAAATTCTCGAGGCCGATCTGCTGTCGCCGCATCTCTTCGGCGAAATCCTGCGCATCGGGGACGGAAAAGCTCAGGTTATAATCCGGGTTGGCGTACTGGTTGATGCCGACGGCGAGGACATAGGCGACGCCTTTGCGTTTGAGGCTGTCAGCGCCGTTAACGGTCAGACTGGCGTCGCGGCTCTTGACGTTGTCGTGATTGAAGACGTAGGCTGTAAAACGATTCTCTCCGGCGACAATGGGAATCGTCGTTTCAAGCGTGATACGATGGAGCCCCTTCAACACATCGCCGGGCCAGACTTTCACCAAAGAACCGTTGCGAAATAACCGCAGGTCCCGCGCTCCCGCGGGAGCCTGAGAGATATCGATCTTCGCCGTCACGTTACGCGCCGCGACCGTCGCATCGGGCCCGATACCCGCCAGGGCTAATTTCAACTTGGGCTGGCGGCGATCTTTCTGCGAGATGTCCGACGGCGCTTTCGGCCGCTTCCCCGCGAAGATGTCGGCGAGAAGACCCGGATAGAAGAAATCGCTGAAGAAAGCTTCGGCCGGAGCATAGTTGAAAGTATTGCTGTCGAACCGCCAAATGATCCTGTTCCACGCACGGGGCGAGCCCTCGAAAAGGCCGTCAGGCGTGACGACGATCCAATCGCGTTCGTCAACGGCGACCAGGCTGGCGAGTTCTTTGCCGGATGCGACTTCCCAAAGCTTGATCGTAAGGTCGCCACTTCCGCTGGCGAGAGTCCTCCCGTCAGGGCTGAAGTCGATGGACCTGACCCCCTGATAATGCCCCTCGAGGGTACGCAAGGCCCTGCCGGTCGAGACATCCCACAGATTGACCGTATTGTCATCGGTTCCGCTGGCTAGAGACTTCCCGTCAGGACTGAACGCGACGGCCCGGACATCGCTCAAATTCGACCCATCAGGGTTTTCCCTGAGGGCTTTCAGCTCTCGCCCGTTCTCCAGGTCCCAAAACTTGATCGTGTTGGCCGAATCCCCGCTGGCGAGAAGTTTCCCGTCAGGGCTGAACGCGACTGTATAGACCGTAATGCTCGTCCAACCGGAGTCGTCGCCGAGGGTCTTAGAACTTCCGTTCTCAAGATTCCACAACTTGACCGTGCCGTCGTCGCTCCCGCTGGCGAGAGTCTTCCCGTCAGGACTGAACGCGACGGACTCGACCGAACCAAAATGGCCTTTGAGAGTGCGCGACTCTGTGCCGGTCGCGACATCCCAGAGATCGATCCTTTGGAGGCCGCCACCGCTGGCGAGAGTCTTTCCGTCGGGACTGAATGCAACACAGCGATAGGAAAAGCTGAAGGGAATTGACATCCCGTTACGCCTGAACTCAACCAACTCGCCGGGGCCCATGCTGGAAGGCCCTTTGAGAGTCCGCAGCTCCGCCCCGGTCGCGACATCCCACAACTTGACCGTGTTGTCGGCACTCCCGCTGGCGAGAATCTTCCCGCCAGGACTGAACGCGACCGACGCTACCGCACTCGTATGCCCTTTGAAAACACGTAACTCTGTCCCGGTCGCGACATCCCACAGCTTGATCGTGTTGTCGCCGCTCCCGTTGGCGAGAGTCTTTCCGTCGGGGCTGAATGCGACGGCAGTGACCGCACGATAGCGCTCGTTCTTGAGGATACGCAACTCCGTCCCGGTCGCGATATCCCAGAGATTGACTGCTGTCCAACTTGCACTGGCCAGGGTCTTCCGTCAGGGCTGAACGCGATTGACTGGACATAACCAGGATACCCTTTGAGCGTGCGCATCTCTGTGCCGGTCGCGACATTCCACAGCTTGATCGTCTTGTCCCAACTGCCGCTGGCTAGCGTCCGCCCATCGGGATCGAACGCTACGGACTGACGTAGCGGGAGTGCCCCGAAGGCGTGTGCAATTCTCGACCCGTGGCCACCTCCCAGAGCTTTGACCGTGTCGGCCTCGCTCCCGCTGGCGAGTGACTTCCCGTCAGGGCTGAACGCGACTGACCGGACATATTCGGAGCCGCCTTGAGAGTCCGTAATTCCGTACCGGCGGAGATATCCCACAGCTTGACCGTATCGTCCCCGCCTCCACTCGCGAGGGTCTTGCCGTCCGGACTTAACGCTACCGAATTGATGCCTAGGGAATGTCCCTCGAGAGTGCGCAATTCCCGGCCCGTGGCCACCTCCCACAGCTTGATCTTGTTTTCCTGGCTGCCGCCGGCGAGAGTCTTCCCGTCAGGGCTGAACGCGACCGAGTTCACCGAACCGGAGTCGCCTTTGAGAGTCCGCAACTCCGTGCCGGTCAACACCTCCCACAGTTTGATCGTGCCTGTCGCCGCTCCCACTGGCAAGAACCTTCCCGTCAGGACTAAACGCGACCGAATAGACGCGATTGGAATGCCCGATGAGCGTTCTCAACTCCTCCCCGCTATCCACATTCCACAACTTGATCGTCCGGTCCTCGCTTGCGCTCGCCAACGTCTTCCCGTCAGGGCTGAACGCGACCGACCTGACGGAAGCTGAATGCGCGGTCTGGACGACGAGCTCAGGCTTCTGCGCGAAGCCATTCATCACAAGAAAGCAAAGGAAGCCCAGCCCACTCAAGGAGCGAATATGACTCGATATCATACCTCTACTCCAATAGAAGTTCTTCTAACTAAATACAATCCCCCCGCGGTGCTTCATCTCGAAATTGCTGACATCGGGGATCCAGCTTCTTTTGATGATGCCCCTAAAAACTGCCCGCGGTCAATGTACCACTTATGGAGAAAGGTTTTCAATCGGAAGTCACCGTTTCCGGGCCATCCAGCACCTGGCGGGGATGTTCGGCTCCAAGTTCGTCGTCGCCGTCAACAAGGACCCCGAGGCCCCAATATTTAAGGTCACCGACTATGGCATCGTCGCCGACCTCTTCGAGGTCATCCCGCATCTTGTCGAAGCGCTGAAATAGTTGTAGTCGCAGGCTTTGGCCTGCGCATTCGACGGATTCACGGCCTGTAGGGGGGAAGGGGCGGAGCGTTAGGAATCTGATCAGGACGGCCGTCTCAGCACGTGGAGGTATCCCTCCGCATCCCAGCGGACGACAGGTTCATGGGCTATTTGGCTTTTTCCCAGATGATGTTCTTATAGGACACAACCTGGAATGCGCACGGCCTTGTGGACTTGTCGAATTCGTTGCGAAAGTCCTTGCCTCTTGCGTCACAGGCTCCTGTCACCAGGTCGAGGAACTCTTTAATGAAAATGTAAGTTCCCTTGTCTGCGGAAGAGGCCGGCGGGGACACGGGAAGGCCCTCGTAGATATAGACCTTCCCTCCCTGGAAACGGAATTCCTCGATCCTATCGGTTACGTCCACTTTCCGATAGCCGTGTTCCCTCTTGTCGAACCTGATCAACTCCTCGTCGGTGATCAGATACAAAATGCCGTTGATCCGGCCTTTCTTCCGGGGATAGATATTTAGTTCCACAGCTCCGATGATAGGAACGCGTTCCCCGTCGCTCAGGAAGTACGCATCGATCTTCTTAGCGCCCGCCGCGATCGCCAGGGGCTCGTTGAATGGGCGAACACATGTCCACGCCCTCTCATAGCCCGTTAAATGCACTTCATGGATCGGGCCCCCATATTTATGCCCCAGCGTCTCTTCCATGCCCGGCAGGGATATCAGGGAACCGTAAGCGATGATCCCCACGGAACCTTCAGGGATTTCAAGTGTGCTCTTTATTTTCGCCGCGAAACCGAATATCGAGGACGAGAGCGGTATTAAAATGCTGAGGGCTCTTCCCAGATCTCTTCTAGTCATCGAATTCCTTTTATTCATAGTTTTATCCAGGAGAAATCGATCTGGTTCGGCATGAAATCGCCTGCTTCGACCCAAGAACCACCCTTTCCCCTTAAAAGAAATGCTATCACCGCCCATAACAGGTGTCAAGAAATAAGGCCCCACTACGAAACCAGATGTCCCCGAATCCTTTAAACGCGAGTCCCTTGGAACGCTATTGCTTGCGGCGGCTCGTCGCCGATGACCGGCAGCAGAAGCTGGTTGTTCTTTGAGCGGACCTCGCCGACCGAGGTCACGTAGATGGCCGGATCGTCGACCACCGGGCACTTGTTCTCGCAGATCCCGCAGCCGATGCAGAGCGAGTTATCGATGACCGGGGCCTTCTGGGTCGCCACGCGTCCCGTCGGGGAGCTTCGTCTCGACCATCACGAACTTGATCGCCTTGGGCGAGGTCGGGCAGTGCTCCTCGCAGACGATGCAGGGTTTGCCCAGGGCGTAGGGGATGCACCGGTCCTTCTTGATCCAGGCGGAGCCGATCTTGACCGTCGTCTTTTCCTCGATCTTGAGCTTGCGGATGGCCCCGGTCGGGCAGACCTGGGTGCAGAGCGAGCAGTAGTATTCGCAGTAGCCGATCCGCGGCACGAGCATCGGCGTCCAGAGCCCTTCCGGGCCCGCCTCGAGGAGGGCCGGCTGGAGGGCGTTGGTCGGGCAGGCCTTCATGCACTCGCCGCACTTGACGCACTTCCGGAGGAAATCCTCCTCGGCGAGGGCGCCCGGCGGCCGGATGAGCTTGAGGTCGGCGCGCTTGCGGGCGGGCGTAATGCTGAAGATCGGGGCCATGATCGCCCCGAGCCCCGTCGTCAGGATGAGCTTCCGGCGTGACAGGTCGACCGTGTCGAGCTTCTCCGGCCGGGCGGTGGCCGGGAACGTGATGGCCGCCGTCGGGCAGATGGCCGCGCACGTCTCGCAGTAAACGCACTCGGCGCTCCGCCACTTCTCGTTCGGGTAGGGCACGGCCTGCGTCTCGCAGTGCATGGTGCAGAGGTTGCACTTGATGCACTTGTCCATGTTCACCCGGACCTTGAACACGTTCCAGCGGGAGAAAAGGCCCAGGAGCGCGCCCAGCGGGCAGACGTACCGGCACCAGAACCGCTCCTTCTTCGCGTTGAGCCCGACGGCGAGCGCGAAGAGCCCGAAGATGAAAAGGCCCTGGTGGAACGTCGAGTTCACGGAGAGCTTCTGGAACCATTGCGAGACGGGCTGGGCGACCGATTCGAGCTTGAGCCCGTAGAGCGCGCCCACGAGCGCCGAGGCGGCGTGCGTCAGCCCGGGGAACACCGCCACGGCGAACGACCGGTAGAGAAAGCTGAACGGGTCGAGAAGCCCCACGAGGTCAAGTGTGAACACAGCGCTCACAAGCACTAAGACGAGTATGTAGTATTTCTAGGCGACGCTCGCCTTCTCCTCCCGGGGCGGCCGGAGGAACTTTGTCTTCTTGAAGACGAACGACAAGAACTGGTGGACCGCCCCCAGCGGGCAGACCCAGCCGCAGAAGACCCGCCCCAGGACGATCGTCAGGATGACCGTCAGCGAGCGACAGGATCATCGGCGCGAAACCAGGTCCGCGCGGCCAGAAACGTCGCCAGCGAGATCAGCGGGTCGAAGTGGAAGAACCCTTCCACCGGCAGGCCGATGTAATCCTCCCCGGTGTACCGGGTGTGCGACAGCAGATAGACGAAGAGCCCGAAGAAGAGGGCCTGGACGACGATGCGCAGGATCTGAAGGGCGCGGTGTTTTTTAGATCGTTCTTTTTTCAACGCGCAGCTTCTCCAGTTGGAATGTCCCGAGGCCCCGCTCCTGGGCCAGCCTCAGGTACAGGAGCTCCTCGGGCCTGACGCCGAAGAACGACGCTCCCAGCGTGTCGACGGCCACCGCGTCCACGCCGGCCACGACCGTCTTCACGAGCTGGGTGTCCGACGGCCGGCCGCCCTGCGGGCCGTTCCGGACCAGGATCCGGTAGGCGTCGAGGACCGTCAGCGTCGGCTTGAAGAACGCCTGGAGGTCGACGATCGCCTCGTCGAGCTTCTGGTGGAGCTGGTTCCGGGCGCCGCCGATCGCCCCCAGCCAGTTCTTCATGCGACAGCGTCAGCCGGCACAGGCTGTGGACCTTGGCGATGGGCACGTTGATGATCTTGTCGGCCTCGATGAAGTCCTGGAAGACGTCCCAGTCCTTCAGCCACTCGCCCTTGAGCGTCACCTTCTTCAGCCGGTGCTCGTCGGTGAACAGGACCTTCGCCCCGCCCTGCTTCGCGGCCTCGGCGATCCCCGAGCGGGCATAGCAGCGCTGGGCCTGGTTGGTCGTGTTGTCCATCACGACCACCTGCTTGGCCCCGGCCGTCGAGGCACATCTCGACGAGCGTCCGGACGACCTCCGGATTCGTGCAGGCCGCCATCTCCGGCGTCCGGTCCCAGCCGATGTTCGGCTTGATGATGACCTTGTCGCCGCGGCCGACGAACCGTCTTCATCCCGCCGAGCGCGTCCACCGCCGCCTTCGTGATGGCCGCCGGGCTCTCCCCGGTGATCGCCGCCAGGTCCGGCGCCGCGGGCTCCGCCGCTCCGCCGAACCCAGGCCCGATCTTCAGATACAGGCCGGCCACCGCCGCGCCTTTGAGAAATTCTCTTCTGTCCATTGTCTTTATCCTTTGCCCAGCGAACGGATATATTCCATTATACCCTCATAGATGCCCTGGACGACCACGGCCCGGTAGGCCGGGGTCTTGAGCCGGGCCTCCTCCTGGGCGTTGCTCAGGTGGGAGATCTCGACGAGCATCGAGGGCATCTCCCCGCCGATCAGGACCCAGAACGGCCCGCCCTTGACCCCGAGGCTGTTCATCGGGCCGTACTTCGCCGAAAGGGACTTGAGGAGGCTGCCGTGGATCTTCTCGGCCAGCTCCTTCGATTCCTGGATCTTGCGAGTTCCGGACGATGGCCTGGATGATGTCCTTCATCTGGGAGATGTTCTTGGCCGAGGTCGCGTTCTCCCGGGCGGCGGTCTCGTTGACCGCCGGGTCGGGGCTGAAGTTCAGATAGAAGGCCTCGATCCCCGTTCTCTTCCGGTTGCGGGTGGCGTTGGCGTGGATGGAGATGAACAGGTCCGCCCGCTTCTGGTTGGCGATGACCGTCCGGTCCTCGAGGGGGACGAAGATGTCCGTTTCCCGGGTCAGGACGACGTTGAAGCCGTTCTTCTCGACGAGCATCTTCCGGAGGGACTGGGTCACGTCGAGGACGATGTCCTTTTCCCGGGCCCCGCTCTTGCCGAGACAGCCTGGATCGGTCCCGCCGTGTCCCGGGTCGAGGACGATCGTCCGGACGCCCAGTCCCAGGCTTCGGACCATCGTGTAGCCCGAGGCCAGGGGGTCAGGCGGCTTGGCGACCGCGTTCTTCGGCGGCGCCGCGGGCTTCTCGCCCGGCCCGGGGATGTCCGGTCCCGTCCGCGGCGAGATGTCGATGACAACCCGGAAAGGATCGAACAGATGATAGACACGGTAGGAGCCGACGCGTGAGAAATCGACGTTGGCCGCGACCCGGACGGTGGACACCGTCTTCTGGGATACGGAGATCTGCTTGAGGTACTCGGTGGCTATGGGGAACGTCTTGTCCAGGAGGATGGGATTGAGCCGGGCCTGGAGGATGTCCACGAAGATCTTCCCCTGGTCCCGGAGCTCGCCGGGGGTGTATTCGCGGAGCTTGCCGATGTCGAGGACGATCCGGGTGAAGTTGGGGTGGGTGTGGTAACGGATATTGGCGATCTCGACCCTCGGATCCGGCGCCTGGGCCAGGAGCAGGCAGGCCCCGGCAAGAGACCCGAGCGCCACGCAGAACCGGCCGAGCTTCATCTCTCGGAACATTATACCCGAGAGTCGGCGCGCATGCGAGAACACGGCCTTTCGGAGATCGCCGCCCCTCGTTACTGCTTGACCAGCTCGACCCGGCGGTTCTTGGCCCGGCCCTCCTCGGTGTCGTTGGACGCGACGGGGGCGAACGGACCGCAGCCATACGCGCTCAGGCGCGCTGCGGCGATGCCGTGGTCGCGGACGAGGGCCTGGAGGACGGCCTCGCCCCGGTCCATGGAAAGCTTGATATTGGCGTCCCTGCCGCCCACGTTGTCCGTGTGGCCCACGACATGGACCTTGAGGCCGGGATCGCCTTTGAGGAGCTTGGCGATCTCTTCGATGGCCTGCGCCGATTCGGGCTTGATGGTTGATTTCCCGGTGTCGAAATAGATGCCGTAAACCGCCGCGTGGCCCGTGGCCCTGATATCGTTTCCAAAGGCGGCCGCGTCGGCCACGATGGCCTGCTCCATCTCTTTCTTCTCGACGATCCGGAGCCAGATCTTGCCGTTCCCCTTATAGACCTCGAACCAAGCTTCCTGGCCGTCTTTGACGATCTTCCCGTTCACCCACCTCTGTGGATCGCTCTGCAGGATCGTGCCCCCGACCTTCTTGAAGGCGTTCTCGTAGTTGCGGACAACGGCAAGCCCGCTCGGTTCGGCGGTTCTTTCTCCGGTGTAGGCGTAGGTAATGAAGGTGAATTTGCCTTCGACCGGGGTCTTCGGGCCCTTCATCGCCGAGAATTCATACATCCCGTAATCCTCGACCTTGCAGGCCTCGATACGATAATCCGGCATGCGGGTGGGGAACAGCGGGTGGTCCTTGCAGCCCTTGCTGTCCGGCTGTTGGGCAAAGGCGCCCGTCGCCGACAAGAGCAACAGGACGCTCATCAGGACGATCATGGTTCTTTTCATGGTTTTCTCCTATCGGTGCGATTTCGGCTCAGGCGCCGTATTTCTTGAGCTTCAACGCGTGGGCGAGCATCAGCGGCATGGCGTAGATGGACCGGAACCGGCCGAGCGCCCCGCGGGCGCAGGCCGCCTCGGTGAGCATCGTGACGCCGTCCGGCTGGGCGTTCGGCGCGACCAGGACGAACGGATTCGGGTGCCAGGAATGACCATGGAGGAGCGCCGGCGTCGAATGGTCGGACGTCACGACGAGGACGTCCGGCTTCAGGGCGAGAAGGCGCGGGATGAACCGGTCGAGCTCTTCGATGGCCGCGACCTTCTTATCGAAATTCCCGTCCTCGCCGGCCGCGTCCGTCTTCTTGTAGTGGACGTAGAAGAAATCGTGGTGAGAGTATTCGCGCTCCAGGGCGTCGAAGAGGTCGGCCGTTTCGGCGCCGACGGAGAGGACGTCCATCCCGAGGAGCTTGGCCAGCCCCTTGTACATCGGGTAATTGGCGACGGCCGCCGGCCGGAGCTTGTAGAGCTCGGCCATGTGCGGGATCGAAGGGAATTTCGAGAAGCCCCTGAGCAGGGCGGTATTGGCGGCCGGCTCGCTCTTGAGGAGCACGGTCAGCTCGTCCAGGAAGCGGTTGACGACGACGGCCGTGCGTCCCGCCTCGGGCTTGAGCGCGGCGGCCTGGACCCGGGGCTTTCCGTCCTTCTGGGGGTCGGCGTCCGACAGGGCGTCCGAAAGGCCTTCGGCCCGGAAGCGGACGACGAAGCGGTGCTCCTTGCCCGGCGTGAGCGCGATCTCGACGCCTTCCTGCTTGGGAAGCTTCGCGTTGAGCAGGGCGCACAGGCGCTCGTTTTCGGCAGGTCGGGATGCGGCCGGCCCGGCGGTCCGCGATCAATCCCGCCTTGAGCGTGGCGAAATTGCCGCGGGCGACGACGTCGTTCCGTCCGACCTCGACCCCGGATCCGAGGGCCTCCAGGATGCCGCGCCCGAGCTGGTATCTCAGCGGGTCGTAGCCGAACAGCCCGAGGTGGGCCGGCCCGGAGCCGGGCGTGATGCCCATGAACACCGGGTCGGTCACGCCGCAGGTGCCGAGGCGGGCGACCTCGTCCAGGTTGGGTTTCTTCGCCGCTTCGAGCTCGGTCCTGCCGTTGACCGGCAGGCCGCCGAGCCCGTCGCAGACGAGGAGGACGATCTTGGAATCCGTCGTGAACGCCAGTTCCTTCGCGATATCTTCCCAGTTCATAGTACCCTTAATATAAAGGGCTGTCGGGGTCCTGTCAATTTGAGGCGGACATGGCCTGGAATAGGCGCCTTATCGCCGCCCTCCGCCTTGCCAGCTTCTTCCGCTGTTTGATGGCGAACGCGAAGCGGAAAGGCGAGCGAGCCTCCAGGCTTCCGATATATCCGCGGCTGTAGAGGCGGCCGGCCCGGCCCGCGCAATTGATGACGCCCATCCGCGTGACGGAGCGGAAGAGGTCCTGAAGGGCCTCGGTGCCGGGGGCGGCGAAGCCGTCCATCGGCGCGAGGACGCGTTCCCCGAAATGAAGGGCGCGGCTGGTGACCCCGTCCAGGAACCATCCTTTCGCAGTCTGCGTGAAGACGGTCATCCTCCCGGCCTTGCGGTCCTCGAAGACGTCCTCGAGGTCGTCCATCAGCTGGAGGAACGCGCCGAGCCCGTAGGCGAACTCGATCCGGGCCGAGTCGAGCGAGCCGGCGACGAGAAACGCATCAGCCAGGACGGAGGTCCCGCCCTTGTCCAGGCTGATCCCCAGGACGTCGGCTTCGAAGGGGGAGCCCTCGGGGCGAAGCAGGGCGAGGCTCTCGACCTGGGCCCGGTGGATCTCCGCCAGGCTCTCGAAGACGCGGGGATATTTCGCCCGCTCGTATTCCTCCTCGATCATGGCCACGAGGTCGAAGACGGCTTTTTCCCCGGGATTGGCCGGGATGACGTCGCGTCCCGCGAGCCGGGCTTTGAGCCGCTCGTTGAACCCCTTTTTCGCCTCCCGAGAGATGCCCGGGTCATCGAGATAGTTGTCCGTGTGCGGATAGAGGAGGCTGTAAGCCGTTATCGCCGGCGTCAGCCGGACCGGAAGCCCGAGGAGCTTCTGCAGGCCGTTGGCCACCCAGACGTTCCGGGAGGCCTGGAGGACGTCTTCGGCATCGAGGCCGGGACCGAGGGACCTTGCCGCTTTTCCGAACTCCATCCCCGGGCGCTCGAACCCGCCCGAAAGGATGACGGCGAGATGCCGATCCTCCCAGCCCAGGGCGTTCCTGGCCAGCCGGCCTCCGGCCTCGACGAGACGCTCCCGGACCTCGCCCCCCGCTTCCGGAGAAGCGGGCGGCCTGCGGGCCTCGGCCCGCAGGAGATCGACGAACCGGGACAGCTCCTTCCCGTTGGCGGCCTGTTCCTTGGGCGAGTACACGCGGCCGTCCGGGATGTCCCCGTCGCCGCATTCCATCCATAGGTCCGTAAAATCGTGGCGGAGACGGGCGACGATCTCGCTTAGGGCTTTTTTCTCCGGATCCCGGGACTCGTCGGCGGTGATGGGCGCTGGCATCTTTTCCTCGCTCAAGACGATACTTCATTTTTACGAAAAAACCCAGTTCCGGTTCCGTTTGAAAGCCCTTGGGGCGTCTGCTAGAATCTATCCATGCAGAAGGTCCTCATCCTCGATTTCGGGTCCCAGTACACCCAGCTCATCGCCCGCAAGGTCCGCGAGCTCGGCGTCTATTCGGAGATCGTTCCGTTCGACACCCCCATCGCCCGGATCCGGGCCGCCGGGCCCAGCGCGCTCATCCTGTCCGGCGGGCCCGCGGAGCGTCTACGAGAAAGGCGCGCCCCTCGCCCCGACAGGAGATCTTCGACCTCGGCGTGCCCGTCCTGGGCATCTGCTACGGTCTCCAGCTCACGGCCCACCTCCTGGGCGGCCGGGTCGTCCCTTCGGGCAAGCGCGAGTACGGTTTCGCCGCCCTCAGGGTCCTCGACCGCGGCGGCCTTCTGGCCGGCGTCAGGGACGGAGCGCAGGTCTGGATGAGCCACGGCGACCGGCCCGATCGCCTGCCCGCCGGGCTTCCGGATCACGGCGAGCACGGCCAACACGCGCGTCGCGGCCGTCGAGGACGCGGAGCGCCGCGTCTACGGCGTCCAGTTCCACCCCGAGGTCATCCACACGCAAGCCGGGCCAGCCGCATCCTCGCGAATTTCCTCTTCCGCCTGTCCGGCCTCGCGGGCCGACTGGAACATGGCGTCGTTCGTCGACCGCAAGGTCGGGGAGATCCGGGCGGCCGTCGGCCGGGGCAACGTCGTCTGCGGCCTGAGCGGCGGCGTGGACTCGCTCGTCGACCTCGCTCATCCTCCACCGGGCCGTCGGCGACCGGCTGACCTGCGTCTTCGTCGACAACGGACTGCTCCGCAAGGGCCAGTACGACGGCCTGATGGCGGACTTCCGGCGCAAGCTTCGCCCTCAAGGTCGTCGGGGTCGACGCCGCGGACCACTTCGTCGATAAGCTCCGCGGCGTCACGTCCCCGGAGAGGAAGCGCAAGATCATCGGCGGCCTCTTCATCGAGATCTTCGAACGGGAGGCCCGCAAGGTCGGCGGGGCGGAGTTCCTGGCCCAGGGCACGATCTATCCCGACGTCATCGAGAGCAACCCCGTCAAGGGCCCCTCCTCGGTGATCAAGTCGCACCACAACGTCGGCGGCCTGCCGAAAGGCCTCAGGTTCAAGCTCGTCGAGCCGCTCAGGGAGCTGTTCAAGGACGAGGTCCGGGCCCTGGCCCTCGAGCTCGGCGTCGACCGGGAGTTCGTCCGCCAGCACCCCTTCCCCGGGCCGGGGCTCGCCGTCCGCATCGTCGGCGAGGTCGACCGGGAGAGCCTCGAGATCCTCCGCGAGGCCGACGACATCCTCCTCCGGGAGGTCCGGCGGGCCGGGCTCTACGACCGGCTCTGGCAGGCCTTCGCCGTGCTCCTCCCCGTCCGCTCGGTCGGCGTCATGGGCGACCAGCGGACCTACCAGCGGGTCGTCGTCCTCCGCCTCGTCCAGAGCGTCGACGGGATGACCGCCAACTGGTACCCGGCCCCGGCCGCGTTCCTGGCCCGGATCTCGACCCGGATCGTCAACGAGGTCCGCGGCGTCAACCGGGTGGTCTACGACATCACGACCAAGCCGCCGGGCACGATCGAGTGGGAGTGACATGGAACTCTCGTTCATCCATCTGCACAACCACTCCGAGTACAGCATCCTCGACGGCTGCCTCAAGGTCTCGCGACCTGGTCGAGGCGGCCTACAAGAACAGCATGCCGGCGGTGGCCCTCACCGACCACGGCAACATCTTCGGCGCCGTCACGTTCTTCAAGGAGGCCAAGGCCAGGGGCATCAAGCCCATCCTCGGCTGCGAGGTCTACGTCGCGCCCGGCGAGCCGGCTCGACAAGGGGACGACCGAACGAGGAGACCGCACCACTTCCACCTCGTCCTCCTCGTCAAGAACGAGAAGGGCTACCGGAACCTCTGCCAGCTCCTGACCAAGGCCTACCTCGAGGGCTTCTACTACCGGCCCCGCATCGACAAGGAGATCCTGGCCGGGCACGGACCGAGGGGCTGATCGGCCTCTCGGCCTGCCTCAAGGGCGAGGTCAACTTCCTCCTGGCGCGGGACCAGGACGAGCGCGCCGAGAAGGCCGCCCGGGAGTACGCCGCGCTCTTCGCCCCGGGCGATTTCTACCTCGAGCTCCAGGACCACGGCCTCGAGCGGCAGAAGGCGATCAACCCGAAGATCGTCGCCCTGGCCCGGAAGCTCGGCCTGCCGCTGGTCGCCACCAACGACGTCCATTTCCTCCAGCAGGAGGACGCCGAGACCCACGACGTCCTCCTCTGCATCCAGACCAACAAGAAGATCAGCGACCAGGACCGGATCCGGTTCAGCGCAGCGACCAGTTCTATTTCAAGTCCGGCGAGGAGATGGCCGAGCTCTTCAAGGACGTCCCCGAGGCCATCCAGAACACGACCCGGATCGCCGCCCAGTGCGATTTCGACTTCCCGGCTCAGGTCCACTTCCTGCCGAACTTCCAGCCGCCCGACGGAATCGTCCCTGAGCGAGTATTTCGAGGACGTCGCCCGCGAGGGGTTCCGGGCGCGGATGGAACGAGCTCAGGCGGAAGATCGAGGCCGGCGGGACGAGCGGCAACGGCCACACCCTCGAGGAGTACGAGGAGCGGCTCGACCGCGAGATCCGGCTCATCAAGGAGATGGGCTTCGAGGGCTACTTCCTCATCGTCTGGGACCTCATCAAGGCCGCCCGGGAGAAGGGCATCCCCGTCGGCCCCGGCCGCGGCTCGGCGGCGGGGAGCATGGTCGCCTACTGCCTGGGCATCACCGACATCGACCCGATCGAGTACGACCTCCTCTTCGAGCGCTTCCTCAACCCCGAGCGCATCAGCCTGCCCGACATCGACATCGACTTCTGCGCCCGGCGCCGGCAGGAGATGATCGAATACGTCACGAAGAAGTACGGCCAGGAGAACGTCAGCCAGATCATCACCTTCGGGACGATGGCCGCCCGGGCCGCCATCCGGGACGTCGGCCGGGTCCTCGAGGTCCCGCTCCCCGAGGTCGACCGGATCGCCAAGATGATCCCGGCCTTCGGCCCGGACGCGACCCTCGAGGCCGCGATCAGAGACCGTCCCCGAGCTCCGCGAGCTCCGCGAGAAGAACGCCAAGATCGCCCAGCTCATGGCCATCGCCCAGAAGCTCGAGGGCCAGGTCCGCCACGCCTCCATCCACGCCGCCGGCGTCGTCATCACGCCGAAGCCGCTCGTCGAGTTCGTCCCGCTCTACCAGTCGGTCAAGGGCGAGATCACGACCCAGTTCGCGATGGGCGACATCGAGGCCATCGGCCTGCTGAAGATGGACATCCTGGGCCTCCGCAACCTGACGGTCATCGAGGACGCCCTCGAGCTCATCGCAGAAGGACACGGGCGAGCGGATCGACATCGACGCCATCCCCCTCGACGACCCGGCGACCTTCGACCTGTTCCAAGGCCGGCAACACCGACGGCGTCTTCCAGTTCGAGAGCCCGGGCATGAAGGACCTCCTGCGGAGCTTCAAGCCCGAGGTCTTCCGGGACCTCATCGCCCTCAACGCCCTCTACCGGCCCGGCCCGCTCAAGAGCGGCATGACCGACGAGTTCATCCACCGCAAGAACCACCCCGAGCGGACGACCTACGAGTTCCCCGAGCTCGAGCCCATCCTCAAGGAGACGCGGGGGATCATCGTCTACCAGGAGCAGGTCATGCGGATCGCCGGCCGAGCTCGCCGGCTTCTCGCTGGCCGAGGCCGACATCCTGCGCAAGGCCATGGGCAAGAAGGTCAAGGAGATCATGAAGGCCCAGAAGCAGCGCTTCCTCCAGGGCGCCCGGAAGAACGGCATCGCCCAGGCCAAGGCCACGAAGATCTTCGACCAGATCGCCCAGTTCGCCGAGTACGGCTTCAACAAGTCCCACAGCGCCGCCTACGCCTACCTGGCCTACCAGACGGCCTACCTCAAGGCCCATTACCCGCGCCACTTCATGGCGGCCCTCCTGACCTCCGAAGCCGAGCGCGGAGCGACCCCCCAGGTCGTCAAGTACATCGGCGAGTGCCGCGACATGGGGATCAACGTCCTGCCCCCGGACATCAACAAGAGCGATTTCCACTTCACGGTGGAGGGCGGGGACATCCGCTTCGGGCTGTCGGCGGTCAAGAACGTCGGCGAGGCGGCCATCCGCGAGATCCTGGCCGCCCGCGAGAAGCGCGGCGGCTTCACCGCCCCGTTCGACCTGTTCCAGGACAACGACGCCCGGATCGTCAACCGCAAGGCCCTCGAGAGCCTGATCAAGGCCGGCGCCTTCGACTCCCTGGGCTGGCGGCGCTCGCAGTGCTTCCACATGCTGGACAGGATGATCGAGTACGGCCACGAGATCCAGAAGGTCCCGGACCCAGCGCCAGAACCTCCTCTTCGACTCGGGCGTCCTCGAGCCCCCCGAGATCCCGGCCGAGGTCCGGGAGATGCGGGAGTGGGACGAGTCCCTCTTCCTGTCCTACGAGATGGACGCCCTCGGCTTCTATATCACGGGCCACCCGCTGGCCCAGTACAAGGGCAAGCTCGACATGCTCGTCTCCCACGACATCGCCGACCTCGGCGAGAAGGACTTCGACAAGGAGATCCGCGTCGCGGGGGTCATCGCCTCGGTCAAGCCGCTCAAGACGAAAAAGGACGAGCGCATGGCCACCTTCGTCATCGAGGACATGACCGGCCGGATCGACGTCGTGGCCGTTCCCGGAGAGCTACGGCAAGCATCACGTCTACATCCGGGAAGGCCTCCTCGTCTGGGCCAAGGGCAAGTTCATGGGCGAGGGCGAGAGCCGCCGGATCAGCCTCAGCCAGGTCATGCCGCTCGCCGAGGCCCTGGAGAAGATGGCCAAGCGGGTCGTCGTCCGCCTCTTCCTCCCCGGGCTCGAGGAGTCGGTCCTGGCCGAGCTCAAGGTGCTCCTCGACAGGTCCGAGGGGACGTGCCCGGTCTATTTCGAGCTCGAGACGCCCCACGCCTTCAAGATGGTGGCCCGGTCGGCCGAGGTCCATACGGTGGCCCCGACCGAGGAGCTGAAGCGAAGCATCGAGGCCCTCCTGGGCGAGAACACGGTCCACATCGAATATTAATGCCAGCGCCGCGCGCCGTGAGCCGGAAGGACGAGCTCCTCATCGCCGTCGACGGGGAAGGGTCCGCTCTCGGCGCCTGCGAAAAGGCCGCCTGCCACTCCGGCAACGGGGTCAGGCACAGCGCTTTCCTCATCATGCTCTTCGACGGCGCGGGCCGGCTGATGCTGGCCCGGAGGAGCCCCCGCAAGATCCTTTGGCCGGGCTTCTGGGACGGGACCGTGGCCGGTCATTTCCATCCCGGTGAGGACAAGGACGCCGCGCTCCGGAAGCGGGTCCTCGAGGAGACCGGCCTCGTCTGCGGGGCCCCGAAATACCTGTTCACGTTCGCCTACGCGGCCCGCTATGGAGACGTCGGCTCCGAGAACGAGGTCTGCGAGGTCTATGAGGCCGCCGTTGCCCCGGCCGGGACGATTCCCCTGGATCCCGAGGAGATCTCGGAGCACCGGTTCGTCGCGCTCGCGGACGTCGAAAAGGACGCCGCGGCGGGAGCGTCCGACCTCGCGCCCTGGCTCGTGCTCGCGGTCCGGAAGAGGTCGACGGCCATTTGACAGGGACGGCCGAATATCGTATTTTGAGTTGACCGTCGAACATGCCCTACCGAATCGTCGTCGCCGACCCCGGCCCCTCAATTCAGAAGGCCGCTCAGCTGGCCTTCCCGGAACCGGAATTCCGCCTTTTTTTCCTCGAGGACGGGGCCCGGCTCGTCGAAGCCGTCGCCGCGATCGGGCCCGACACCGTGCTCCTTTCGCTGTCCCTCCCCGGGACGGATGCCTACGCGGTCGCCCGGTCGTTCGGCCGCCTGGAGGCCCTCCGGAACGTTCCCCTCTTCCTCCTCAAAGGGACCTTCGAGCTTTTCGACAGGGACAAGGCCGAGGGGATCCCGCTCGAGGGCATCATCCAGAAGCCGTTCGATTCGGAGAAGCTCGTGGCGACCGTCCGCGACGCGATCGACCGGAAGCTCTCTCCGCAGACCATGCCGGAAGAGCCCCCTCCGGAAGAGCCCGCGGCGGACCTGCCGCCCTCCGGCGCTGCGCCCGGCGCGAAGCCGGTCCGGCGGGCCGGCCCCGCTTCCCCCGGCGCCGACGCCCTTCGGAGCGAGGTCCGGGAGCTCGTCCGCGAAGAGGTCCTGGAAATGGAACGTGAGCTCGAAAAAAGGGTCCGGGCCCGGATCCTCGCCGAGCTCGGGAAAGAGCCCTGACGCCGCCCGCCGGCCGCCGGCCATGAAGATCGGACAGGACGTACGCCGGTTCGCCCGATGCGGGTCCACCATGGACGAAGCTCGGGCCCTCGCCTTCGCGGGCGCCCCCGAGGGCCTCGTCGTCGTCGCCGAAGAACAGACGGCGGGTCGCGGGACCAAAGGCCGGACCTGGCATTCCCCCCCCGGCGCGGGCCTCTACGCGACCTTCCTTTTCCGCCCGGCGTCCGGCTCGACCCTCATCCCCGCGGCCGTCGGCGTCGCCCTCCGCGAAGCGGCCGCGGAGACGGCCCCGGACGTCCGGCTCAAGTGGCCGAACGACCTGGTCTGGGATGGCCGGAAGATCGCCGGGATCCTCTGCGAGGGAGGCGCGGACGGCCGCGGGTCGCGTTTCGTCGTGGCCGGCATCGGCATCAACGTCGGGCAGGCTCCGGGGGATTTTCCGCCTGAGCTGGCGGCCCGCTCGGCGTCCCTCCGGATGGCCGCGGGCCGTCCCGTGGACAGGGAAGCCCTGTTCGCCCGGTTATGCGCGGCGCTGGATACGTGGTATAATGCCCTCACACGTGGGGCCGGGGAAGAAATCGTTCGCGAATTCGAGGCCGGGATGATCTTCGCCCGCGGGGACAGGATCTCCATCGAGGCCGCGGGGGCGCGGATCGAAGGGATCTATCTCGGCCTGGACGCGTCCGGCGGCCTGGTCTGCGGGACCGCGGAGGGACGGAAGACTTATTTTTCGGCCGAGGTCGGAGCCTTCGGCCCAAGGTGACCTGGAGAGATCAACATGCTGTTGGCAGTGGATATCGGGAACACGACCGTCGCCCTCGGCGTCTTCCGCGGCCGGACGACCGCCGCCGACTGGCGGATCAAGACCGACAAGGACAAGACGGCCGACGAGTACGGCATCGTCCTCCTCAGCCTGTTCCGCCGGGCCCGGATCCGGCCCGACCGGATCACCGCCGTCATCGTCTCGAGCGTCGTCCCGCCCCTGACGCCGGTCTTCCAGTCGGTGAGCGAAGACCTCTTCGGGAAGAAGGCCCTCGTCGTCGGGCCGGGCCTCAAGACGGGGATGCCCATTCTCTACGAGAATCCTCTCGAGGTCGGGGCCGACCGGGTGGTCGCGGCCGTCGCGGCCTACGAGAAGTACGGCGGGCCGTGCATCGTCGTGGATTTCGGCACCGCGACCACGTTCGACGCCATTTCGGCCAAGGGCGAGTACCTGGGCGGGGCCATCGCGCCGGGCATCCAGATCTCGGCCGAAGCCCTGTACCTCAAGACCGCCCGGCTCCCGCGGATCGAGATCAGGAAGCCGAAGAAGGCCATCGGGAGGACGACGGTCGCAAGCATGCAGTCGGGGCTCTATTTCGGATACGTCGGGCTCGTGGTCCACACCATCGCCCAGATCGGCAAGGAGCTGGGGCGCGGCGTTTCACGTCGTCGCGACGGGGGGCTTCGGGGCCCAGATCGCTTCCGAGCTCCCGGTCATCGAAGCCTACGAGCCGTCCCTCGTCCTCGAAGGGCTGAGGATCGTCTATGATAGGAACCAAGACGGGTAAGGAAACCTATTACCAGACGATCGCCCGGGAATTCTTCAAGAGGCGGGGGGCGCCGTTCTTCCTCTCGCCGAAGGACACGGCGCTCATAGCCCGGTGGGAGAAGGCCCGGGTCCCGCTCGACGCCGTCCTCGAGGGCATGGAGAAGGCCTTCGCGAACTACCGGAAGGGCGGACGCCCGGCCGGGGCCCTGACCCTGGCCTTCTGCGAATACCAGGTGGGGAAGGCCCTCGCCGGGAGACGGGAAAGGCGGGCCGGCGGAGCGCGGAAGACCGTTCCCCGGGACGCCAAGAAGGATCGGTTGCGCGGAGCCATCGGACGCTTCCTCGAAGCGGTCCCGGCCGGGCTCGAGGCCCTGTCGGAGACCTTCGAGGCGGCCCGGGCCATCCTGGACGGCCCCGGCGCCGGCGAGGAGGGGCTCGAGGCGCTCGACGATACGGTCGCCGAAGCGCTCTGGCGGGCCGCGCCGGAGACGGCAAAAGCGCGCGTCCGGAAGGACGTCCTCGCGGGACACGCCGCGAAAGGGACCCTGGACCTCGAGGACGTCGCGAGGACGAAGCTGGTGAAGGAGATGAGGGAACGGCACAAGGTCCCGTACCTCTCGCTGTATTATTATTGAGCCGCTCGACGGCACGAATTTAAAGGAAGGAAATTATGGAAAAATTGGATAAGAGGATCGCCCCCCTGCTCAAGAAGCACCGGGAAGGACTGGTCCTCCAGGACATCGCCGGGGAGCTCGGAGTTCCCCGCAAGGACAAGAACAAGCTCGCCGGGACCCTTCAGGACCTCGAGCGGGACGGCATCGTCCGTCGCTCGCGGAACAAGTACCTGCTCGCCTCGCGGTCGAACGTCGTCCGCGGCCGCCTCGTGACCGTGCTCCGCGGGTTCGGGTTCGTGACGCCCGAGGGCGCCGCGACCGAGGACATCTTCATTCCGGCCCGGGATTCGGCCGGGGCCCTCCAGGGCGACACGGTCGAAGTCATCGTCCGGGAGAGCGAGCGGAAGGGAAAGCTCGAGGGCCGCATCCTCCGCATCCTGAAGAAGGAGCGGAAGCGGATCCTCGGGGTCTATGTGGAAAGGGGCGGCTCGCCCTACCTGGAGGCGTTCGACTCCATGGCCCCCGAGGATATCCCCCTCCGGGTCCGGGGGATGGCCCTGCCCCGCCCCGGCATGATCGTCGAGGCGGACCGGGGGACCCACGAGCTCGCGTCCGTCCTGGGATTCCCGGACGACCCCGGGGTCGATACCCAGGTCGTCATCCGGCGTCACGGCCTGGCTTCGGAGTTCCCGGCCGAGGTCCTGGCGGACGCGGACGCCGCGCGCTCGACCGTGAGCGCCGAGGACCTCGCCGGCCGGACCGACCACCGGGACTGGCTGACCATCACCATCGACGGGGAGAAGGCGCAGGACTTCGACGACGCCGTGAGCGTCAGGTTCCTGGACAACGGGCATTACCTGCTCGGAGTCCATATCGCCGACGTCTCGCATTACGTCAAGCCCGGCACGGCCCTCGACGAAGAGGCCGTGGCCCGGGGGACGAGCGTCTATTTCCCCGACACGACCCTGCCGATGCTCCCCGAAAGGCTCTCCAACGACCTCTGCAGTCTGAGGCCCCGGGTCCCGCGGCTCACGGTCTCCGCCCTGCTCGAGATCGACGGGGCGGGGCGGGTCGTCCGCGAGGAATTCCACCCCTCGGTCATCCGGACGACCGAGCGGATGACCTACACCTCGGTCAGCCGGATCTTCGAGGGCGACCGGGCCGAGAGGGAGCGGTACGCCCACGTCGTCCCCGCCCTGTTCCTCATGCGGGAGCTGGCCCGGCTCCTCCGGGCCCGGCGGGCCGAGGACGGGAGTCTCGATTTCGACCTGATGGAGCCGGAGCTCGTTTACAAGGAAGGGACCCTGACATCCATCGTCCCCGCCGGCCGGAACGAGGCCAACCAGCTGATCGAGGAGTTCATGGTGGCGGCCAACGTGGCCGTGGCCGCGTACCTCTGCCGGGCGGGAGTCCCGTCCCTTTACCGGATCCACCCCGCCCCGGCGGTCGAGGACCTCGAGAAGCTCCGCGAGCTGCTCTCCCATTTCGGGCTCGTCCTTCCGCGGGGGGAAAGGATCGGCCCCCGGGACCTCCAGGCCGTCCTCGAGCGGATGAAGGGACAGCCGGGGGAGAAGTTCGTCAACGTCCAGGTCCTCCGCTCGCTCAAGCTGGCCGTCTACTCGGACGAGAACCTCGGTCACTACGGCTTGGCCAAGACCGATTACACCCACTTCACCTCACCCATCCGCCGCTACCCGGACCTCGTCGTCCACCGCGCCCTCAAGCATCATCTGGCGGGGGGCAAGACGGAGAAGGCTTCCCTCGCGGCCCTCGCCCTCCAATGCTCGCAGAAGGAGCGGCGGGCGGACGAGTCCGAAAAGGACCTCCTCCTCTGGCGCATCTTCCGCTTCATCAAGACGAAGCTCGGCGAGGAGCTCGACGGCGTCATCACCGACGTCACGAAGGCCGGCCTGCTCGTCGAGCTCGACGAGTACTTTGCCGAGGGGATCCTGCCGTTCCAGTCCCTCGACGGCGACTATTATGTCCGGCGGACCGCCAAGACCCTGCGCGGCCGCAAGAAGGGACGGACGTTCGACCTGGGCGACCGGGTCCGCGTCGTCCTCGTCGCCTGCGATCCGGCCCTGCGCCGGATGGAGTTCTCCCTGAGCCCGGAGATGGGGGGCAAAACGTGAACATGACCCAGGTCTTCGACGTCTCCCTGGACATCCCGCCGAAGAAGGCCGGGGCGGTCCGGGAAGCGCTCTTCGTCTTCCGGAAGAAGGCCTACGCCGCGGAGTTCCGGGAGTACCCGGCGGCCGCGGAAGCGGCCGCCTCCGGCCGCCGCTACGCCCGGGCGACGGCGAGCCTGCCGTTCTACCTGAAGTGGAAGGAGCCGTTCGAGGTCCTGGACAAGTCGCACGCGCCGCTCGGCCAAGGGGTCGTCCTCCACCCGGCTTCCGAGGACCCGAAGAAGCTTAGGGCGCCGAAGAGGCTGGCCCGCCTCGAGCTTCTCGCGGGCGGGCCGAAGGACATGATCCTCGCCCTGGCCGAAGCCAAAGGCTTCCAGGGCCTGAGGGAGAAGGAGATCCTCGAATTCGCCGGGCTGGAGCCCGACGACCTGGAGACGGCCGCCCGGCTCCTCGAGGAGGAGGGGAAGGCCCGGATCCTCGCCTTTTCGCCCCTCTTTCTCCTGTCCCAGGAGAGCTTCGATTTCCTCTGCGGGAGGATCCTCGAATTCGTCGGCCAGTTCCACGAGAAGCATCCGGAATCCCGGGGCGTCGCCGTCGAGAAGATCGCCAAGAGGTTCGAGCTCCCGGAGATCGTCGGCCAGCTGGCCCTGAAGCACCTCCTCAAGTCCGGGTCGGTCCAGATCCTGGACGAAATCGTAGCCCTGGCGGGTTTCAAAGTCCCGCTGTCGGCGGCGGAGGAGGGCATCCTCGCGGAAATGGAGAAGATGTGCTACGAGGGCAAGTTCTCCGCCGTTACCCTTGAGGACGTCCGGAGGCGGTTCTATCTTTCCCCGGTCCGTCTCCAGACCCTCCTCGGCCTGCTCGCCGAAAAGAAGAGGATCGTCCAAGGCAAGGACGGGTTCTATATCCATGCGGAGTGGCTGGACGAGATCGTCCGGAGGCTCCGGGTGCGGGGAAAGAGGGACCTGTCCGTCGCCGACTTCAAAGAGATCACGGGGCTCTCCCGCAAGTTCGCCATCCCGCTCCTCGAGCTCCTGGACGAAATGGGCGTCACGAAGCGCAGTGGTCCCGGCCGCATCGTTCTTTGAGCGCCGGATCGTCGCCGGCCCGGGACCCGGGGACATCCCTCCGGTCCCCGGTCTCTTCAGAGCTGGAAGCAGTACGAGAACTTGATGAGGAATACGTTGCGGGGGTGGATGTCGAAGAGGTCCCGGACGTCCCGGCCGAACGAGAAATCGCCCGCCGGGCTGAATCCGTTCCGGCCCTGGGACCAGACGATGAAGAGGGCCGAGCCCGGAATGTATTCCCAGCGGACGACCAGGTTCGAGCGGAACTCCAGGAACGTTGAAGTCGGGATTCCCGAACCCGTAGTCGGGGCGGCCGTCCCCGTCCTCGTCGACGGAGTATGCGCCGGCCGCGTCGCAGGCCGATCTCTCCATCCCCGAACACGTGATAGCGGCGGTCATAATCCCTCGTTTTCGGGTCCGTGATGCGCTTGAAGCGGGAATAGCTTCCGGCCGCGACGAACGGCTGGCCGTAGAACTGGACGGACAGGTCGGGCGTCAGGCTGTAGTTGAGGCGGACGGTCAGGCCCACGGTCTTCTGTTCGATACGGCCGAAGAGGTACCTGGCTTCGCCCCCGAACGATCTCGTGCCGATGTACTGGAGCTCGTTCGCGCGTCGATAGCGAAGGCGGCAGGAGCGAGAGGCTGAGGGCCTTGTTCGGGACGAGGGTGACTCCGGCCTCGACCTCGAGATTGGCGAGGTCGCCGTTGTCGCGGCGCGTGGCTTCGCCCTGGAGCTCGAACCGGGCCTTCTTCCGGACGTCCGTCTCCACGTTGCGCCCAGAGGCTCCAGACCCCGGGCAGGGCGAGGGCCGGGCCGCCGCGGAGGCCGCTCATCGAAAGGTTCGGAGCGTTCCGGTTCATCCCCAGCCCGGCGTACCAGTAGTTCCGGAACTGGCCGTGAGCGTTGAAGTTGCCCCCCGTGAACATGTGGCGGCCGCCGAAGTCCCATCCCATCCACTCGTTGAAGTTGAGCTGATACTCCCGGAGGATGCGCGACGGGCTTCCAGACCCGATAGCCGACCCAGGCGTACTGCATGATCTCGTCACTGCCCGCCAGGAAGCCCATGTCGTTGAGCTCGAGGCCGGGCGAGCGCCAGGTTGACGCCGGCGATGTACATCCAGTGGCCGCCGCCCTGCTTTCCGGCCTCGAGCGTCCCGCCGTAGCCGGAGAGCGAGGTCCGCGTCGGGTCGAGGCGCGACATGGTCCACGTCCGGCCGCTGGTAATACCTCATCGGGGACGTCTGGGTCCGGAGGATGGCTTCGGGGCTCCCGTGGACGGAGCTGAAAATGGATTTAAAGGAGACGTAACCAGGTCTTTTGCTTCCAGGAATGGTAGAGATCCAGGCCGCCGGTGTAGGCCTGCGTCGTGGAGGAAGCCGAGCTCGCCCGATCGCGAGGTCGCGGTTGACGGCCGTCAGCATGCCGCCGACGGTCGTCCCGCCATGGTTGTAGTCCTGCTGGAGGCGGAGGGCGAAGTAGTTCGTCAGCGGCTCGACGGCCCGGTCGCGGAACCCGCCGGCGGCAAAGACGGACGCCTTCTCCTTGGACGTGACGCTTTCGAGGACGCCGATGGACAGCCCGCTTCGGGTCTTGCCCGGTCAGCTTGAACGCCCCGAGGATGGTCGTCGCCTCGGGCATATCGACGGGGCCTTCCGCGTCCGGGCGGAATACTGGGGCACCCGCCCGACGCGGCGGGAATAGAACAGGCTGTCGCCCGATATGATCGCCGTCGCCGCTCATCAGCCGGAAGCTCGAAGATGCTCCGGCCTTCGATGAAGAAGGGCCGTTTCTCCTGGTAATAGGTCTCGAAGGCCGTCAGGTTGACCACCGAGGGGTCGGCCTCGACCTGGCCGAAGTCCGGGTTGACGGTGAAATTCAGGGTCAGGTCGTGGGTTACGCCGACCTTGCCGTCGAGTCCTCCGAGAAGCGAGCGAGCCCCGGCCGGCGGCGAACGGGTCTCCCGGGACCTTCCGCGCGGGCACTGCAGCTTGCCGACGGTGTAGGGGACGATCTCGATCTGGCGGGGCGGCCGGATCCCGGCGATGCCGCGCAGCTCCCCGAACATATGGACCCAGCCCGGCGAGGTCCTTGGGGATGGGCTGCCAGGCGGAGGCTTCGTCGTTGCGGAACAGGCGCGCGGGTGACCTGGAGGCCCCAGACGTGCTCGGGCTTGTTCGCCGAAGCGGAGCTGGGAGAACGGGATCTTCATCTCGGCCGTCCAGCCGCCGTCGTCCATGGACGTCGCGACGTCCCAGATGGGGTCCCAGCTCGTATCCTGGTCGTTGTCGCTCATCCCGCCGTTGGACAGGAGCTGGTCGGACTTGACCCCTCCCGCGTTCACGCCGAAGCAGAATCCCGTCAGGTGATCGAAGTAGCTGTCGAGAGTGATGTCCACCCAGTCCCCGCCGACGTTGTCGCGGCGGGCGACCCGGCGCTCGATCGTCCCGGCCTTCGAGTCGGCGGCCCGGATGAGGACATAGACGGCCTTGTCGTCGTAGAGGATCTTGAATTCGGTCTTCTCGGTGGGCGCGGCGCCCTCGTAGGGCTCCCGCTGGACGAAATCGCCCTGCCATTCCGCCTTTTCCCAGGCCGGTTCGTCGGCCTTGCCGTCGATGACGGGGGCGTGGGGATTGACATGCCGCGCCGTATAGACGCGCTTCGCCGGCGGCGGGTCCTGGGGCCGGGCGATGGCCGGAGCCGCGGCCGCAAGCGCCAGGAGCAGGCAGGCCAGGGCGGGGCCCCGGCGCGGGGAGATCTTCAGGTATCTATATTCGCGGTCCATATGTCTTTCTTTCTCGCGGAGTGAACAGCCATTATAGCAGGCGGCTTTGACTCGTCCTCAGTTATTAGACCGACCGAGCCGGGAAAAGGTTGTCGCCCCGGCTTGCGTTTTTTGGGCCTCTCTGTTACTAATGCATCTTGAAATTGCCATTTCTTTCCGCGATCGCCCTCCTGTTGGCGCTTACGGCCACAGCCCGTCCGTCGAGCTCCGAGGCGCCGTCCCCCGAACCGCGCCGGACGGCCGATTTCCGGGCGGAGATCGGCATCGATTCCCTGGAACGCCGTTATTACAGGCCGTCGTTCCGGTTCTCGTTCCCCGTCCCCGGGGCGCCCGCCTGGAGCTGGAACGCGGGCCTGATGTACGACCAGCGCCTGAACGGCAGCCTGCGCGGGGCGACCGATTTCTGGCTGAGCGCGGGCGTGGAGCGCCGCCTCGGAGGGAGATGGAGCCTCGAGGCCGCCGTCCGCCACATGTGCCGCCACGAGACGTCGCGCGACAACCCCGTCATCCTCGACGTCAACGAGGTCCTCGGCGTTCTCCGGCTCCGCGAAAAGACTTTCGAGCTCGGGGTCGGGGTCGGCGGCTACGTCGGAAAGACCGGCGATTACCGCCGCCTGGCGACGGCGAGCCTGGTCCTTCCCGATTTCCCCGCCGCCGGGATCTCGCTCGAGGGCGAGGTCAAGTGGGTCGACTTCGCGGAGTGGCTCTATGAAGCCGGATTCTCCGTGGCCCTCGGCTCCAACACGGCCCTCTTCCTGCGGGGCGCCCGGACCTACCGCTTTCCGGCCTCGGTCTATCTCGGCTTCCGGTACTCCGCAGGTGCGATCGGCGGCGGGCCGCTCGAGCATTTCATGTTCTCGGCCGGCACGGTCCCCTTCGACGACATCTACAAGCTTTCCGCTTCCGGCGAATACCGGCTGGAGATCCACAGGAAGGGCCGCTCCCGGCTGATCGCGGACGTCGGATTCAGCTCTCCCGTCCTGGCCGGGGACGGCTTCTTCGCCCAGTTCCGGCCGGACAAGCTTGTCTATGCCGTCACCGGGGAATACGAGCGGGAGGTCGGCCGGTCCGTTTATGTCTCCTGGTATGCCGCCTACGCCGCCGACCTGCCCGCCGACAAGGCCCGGCCTTTTGCCGGCTCCCTGGCGACCGGGCTCAAGCTGAAGAACCAGTCGACCTTCGAGCGCCTCGACCGCTGGCTCCGGTTCGACGTCGCCGCGGGCTGGAACTTCAAGAGGAACGAGGAGCTGACCGTCCGGGCGGGAGTCAATACGGTCCGGGGAGGCGGCGTGACGCTCGGAGCCGAGCTCGACGGCCGGCTGTGGGGGCGCGGCCGGGCCCGGATCGATGTCCGCGTCTTCGCGGACACAGGCGGGACGGTCGCCGTCAGGCCCTTCGCGGGCTTCCGCAACGGCCCGTCGCTCAGCGGGGACGGGGCGGCGGGGACCTTCAAGTTCGTGGCCGGGATCGGCCTTTATAAATGGCTCTGAGCCCCGGCGGCGGATGACGCCGGAGGCCTCAGTCCTTCTTCTTGTCGTCCTCTTCGCCGGCCGCGGGCTCTTCCTTCTTCTTCTGGACGAGGGCGGATTTGAGAAGATCGCCGAAGACGCCGAACTTGGCCTCTTCCTTGGAGACGGGCTTGGCTTCTTCTTTCTTCTCTTTCTTTTCCTTCTTCTCGCGGGCCGGCGCGGGGGCGCTGTTCGCCGAGCTCTTCTTCCTTCTGCTTGATCGCCGCCAGGGCCTCCATCTCGGATTCTTCTTCGACGAGCCTCTCCTCGATGACCCGGCGCTCGCTCTTCTTGGGCCGGGCGGACCTTGTCGCCCTCGAGCTTGAGCTTCTTCTTCTTGGGGGCCTTTTCCTTCTTGGCCCGTCGTCGCCGCCTTGGCCTTTTCCTGTTCGGTGGTCGGCGGGGTCGGCCGGGGGAATGGACGGCTCTTCCTCGGGCCCGGCTTCGCGGACGGGGGCGGGCGCGGGGGCCTTGGGCGTGAGGTCGATGATCTCGGGCTCGCCTTCCGGGGAACGGCTCCTCTTCTTCCTCCTCGAGGAAGCCGACGGTCCCGGGCGGCAGGTAGTCCGCGCTCCGGCGGGCCTCGGGGGCGGACCTCTTCCTCGGCCGCGGGGACTTCGGTCGGGATGACGTCCAGGATGTCCTCGATCTCGGAGATGGGCTCCTGGTAGATGAAGATCCCCTTCTTCTTCTCGGACTTGGCGAACTCCGGACGAGTTGAGCAGGGTGAACTCCACGTCCTCCTGGGTCGTCTGCTTCAGGATATCGACCAGGTGGTAGGCCCGGAGGAAGTGCAGGGCGTGGCTGGGCGAGGAGAGGGCGGGGTCCTTGAAGACGAGGAACGAGCAGGTCCTTGAGGTCGAGGTCGCCGCGCTGTTCGTAGAGGGGCAGGAGCGCGGCGATGTTCTCGCGCTCGAGGTAGATGATCTTGTTGGGCTCGGCGAACGTGAAGGCCTCCTCGCCCGGCGTCGGCGAAACGGTCCTCCGCGGGTCGTAGGCGAGCTTCAGGGCCGCGAGATCTTCTTCTTGGATTTCTTGATCCAGAAGTGGAATTGGGCCGGGCCCTTCCTCTCGAGCGTCAGGCTCGTCCCCTGGGGGATGTTGTTGGCGACGTAGAAGTCCCGCAGGCCCAGGAAGTAGCCGGCGTTCGGGATAGTAGAAGAGGGTGTAGGTCTTGTCTTCCTCGGGGTCGGTGAAGGCGTATTCGCGGGCGTGGGACAGCTCCTTGTTCAGGCTCCGCGGGACCTTGATCCCGCCCGAGAGGATCTCGCGCCAGGTCAGGTAGATCTTGATCGGGAAGTCCTGGACGATGGCTCATCTCGGGCTTCTCGAGCTCCACGAGCTCGGGGAGCTTGGCGAGCGGGGCCGCGAGGGGCAGGCCCTCGGGCAGGGCGTTGAGGATCTTCTTGAGGTGCCACTCGGCCCCAGCCGTCGAGGGACAGGGAGACGAAGTCCTTCTTGTGCTTCTTGTCGAGCGCGTAGCTCGAGGCTCATGCAGGTGATGTCGAAGAGGTCGTTCGAGGCCTCCAGCCCGAAGAGCTTCTTGACGAGCTCCTCGGTGGAGGCGGAGGCCCGGGTCTGCTCGAACTCGGCCGCGATCTCCTTGATCTTCGCCTCGGGGATCTCGACCCGCTTGGACAGGAGCTGCCAGGAGTCGTTCCAGCTGAAGAGCGCCGGCGACTTGACCAGGGCGGTCCGGAGGTTCTTCTCCAGCGCCTTCAGGTCCCTCTCCGTCATCGGGAGCTCGGTGAGCCTGGGGTCGCTCGCCCTTGTCCAGGATCTCGGCCGTCGCGCCTTCGCCCCTCGCTGTTCGACGGCAGGAGGACCTGGGTCCTCGTCTTCTTCATGTAGTCGATGTACTTCCGGAAGACGCCGCCCCCGGCGTAGTCGACCTCGAGCATCTCGCAGTTGAAGCTCTTATAAAAGGTCTTGCCGACGACCTTGAGGATGACGGCGCCCTTGAAGTGCTCGACGTTCTTGCTGCCGACGGTCAGGGTCTCGTCGTATTCCTTGTAGACGTAATCGCCGACCTCGTACCGGGCGTAGGGATCGTACCGTTTGACGTCCTGGGCCCTCTGGCCGGCCGTCTTCAGGAAGGCGAGCTTTTCCGCCAGGGCGTGAAGGGGCGAGCGGCCGGGGGTTCCGGCCGAGCTCCTCCTCGATGAAGGCCGATGTCCTCCGGGGGCGATGGTCGTGATATTCGCGTTCTCAGGATTATTCATGTCTTATTTTTTTCCCATCAGCAGGAGCATGATGACCTTCTGGACGTGGAGCCGGTTCTCGGCCTCGTCGTAAACGACGGAGTTCGGGGAGTCGATGACCTCGTCGGTGACCTCGTCGCCCCGGTGGGCCGGCAGGCAGTGCATGAAGAAGGCGTCGGGTTTGGCGTGGGCCATGAGGGCGGCGTTGACCTGGTAGGGGGCGAAGATCCGGGCCCTTTTCTCCTTTTCGGCTTCCTGGCCCATCGAGGCCCAGACGTCCGTGTAGACGGCGTCGGCGCCGCTCGCGGCCTCGGCCGGGTCGTTCGTCAGCTGGAGGCTGAAGCCCGGTCTCCCGGCCGTCCTCGAGGGCCTGCCGGACGATCTCCGGGTTGGGCTCGTAGCCGGCGGGCGTGGCCACGGCCATCTGCGTCCCGGCCTTGGCGGCGGCGAACATCAGGCTGTGGCAGACGTTGTTGCCGTCGCCGACGTAGGCGAGCTTCAGGCCGGACGAGGCCGCCCTTCTTCTCGTGGAGCGTGTAGAAGTCGGCCATGGCCTGGCAGGGGTGGAGGAGGTCGGTCAGGGCGTTGATGACCGGGATGCGGGTGCTCTGCGGCCAGGTCGAGGATGATCTGGTGGGCGAAGGTCCGGAGCATGATGCCGTCCACCCAGCGCTCGAGGTTCTTGCCGACGTCGTAGATGCCTTCGCGGGAGCCGAGCTGGATGTCGGAGGGGGCCAGGTAGATGGCCTCGCCCCCGAGCTGGAGCATGCCGACCTCGAAGGTCATCCGCGTCCGGAGGGACGGCTTCTGGAAGATCATGGCCAGGATCTTGTCCCTTGAGGGCCTTGTCGGTAGTGGCGCGGGCGTTTCTTCATGTCGTCGGTCATGTCGAGGATCTGCTGGAACTCGTACCGGGTCAGGTCATGGATGGCGATGAAATCCTTTTGCATCGTGTCCTCCTATGCCGTCGCGGCGACGATCTTCGTCCCCGAGCGGTTGATGAGGGCGGCCTTGAGGTGGCCGGCCGTCGTGATCAGGACCTCTCTGCCCGCCCGCTTCGATGTACTCGACGGCCGCCCGGATCTTGGGGCCCATCGACCCCGCCGGGAACTGCCCGTCGGCCGAGGTGCCGGCGGGCCTCGTCCACCGTCAGGACCGGGGCCTCCCTCTGGACGGGCTTCCCGTAGTCGAGATAGACCCGCTCGATGGCCGTCAGGATGACGAACAGGTCCACCTTGACCTCGCGGGCGAGCAGGCTCGCCGCGTAATCCTTGTCGATGACGGCCTCGACGCCCTCGAAGAGCCCGCGGCCGTTGATGATGACCGGGATGCCGCCCCCGCCGGCCGCGATGACGATGCGGCCGGCCTGGACGAGGTCCCGGATGATCCACTTGGGGACGACGTCGATGGGCTTGGGCGACGGGACGACCTTGCGCCATCCCCGGCCGGCGTCCTCGATCATCGTCCATTTCTTTTCGGCGGTCAGCGCCCGGGCCCGCTCCTGCGGTGTAGAACGGGCCGACGGGCTTGGTCGGGTTCTCGAAGGCCGGGTCGTCCCGGTCGACGACGACCTGGGTGACGACCGAGGCGACTTCCTTGTCCAGGGAGTTCCGCCGGAGCTCGTTGATGAGGCTCTTCTCGAGCATGTAGCCCATGCTGCCCTCGGTCATGGCGTCGCAGACGTCCAGGGAGTAGGGCGGGATGCGGTCGGCGGCCGCCTCCATCTGGATGAGCAGGTTGCCGACCTGGGGGCCGTTGCCGTGGACGATGATCAGCTCGTAGCCCTTCTGGACGACGTGGACCATGAGCTCGGCCGCCTCGTGGGCGTTCGCCAGCTGGTCCTCCTCCCGGCCGTGGTCGTTGTCCGGCAGGAGGGCGTTGCCCCCGAAGGCGATCAGGGCCGTCTTGCGCTTCATCCGTGTCTTCCGTCTCCCGCCTCAGAAGCCCTTCAGGACGTCCTCGAGGGTCGGCGAGCCGATCTCCTCGAGCTCGTAGCCGACCCGGAGGATCGGCTGGCGGGTCGTGAGGACCCGGGTGATGTCGATGGGCGTCCCGCTGACGATGAGGTCGCAGTCGATCTTGGCGATCGTCTTGGCCAGCTCCGCGATCTGCTTCTCGCCGTAGCCCATGGCCGGCAGGACCTTGTCGAGGTGGCTGTACTTCTGGAACGTCCGCTTGATGCTGCCGACGGCGTAGGGCCGGGGGTCGATGATCTCGGCGGCGCCGTACTTCTGGGCGGCGACGATGCCCGCGCCGTACTTCATCCCGCCGTGGGTCAGGGTCGGGCCGTCCTCGATGACCAGGACGCGCTTGCCGGCGATCTGTTCGCCGTTCTCGACGATGATCTTGGAGTTGGCCCTGATGACGACGGCCTTGGGGTTGACCTTCTTGATGTTGGCGAGGACCTGGTCGACCTTCTCCTTCTCGGCCGTGTCCATCTTGTTGATGACGATGACGTCGGCCCGGCGGAAGTTCGTCTCGCCCGGGTGATAGAGGAGCTCATGCCCGGCCCGGTGCGGGTCGGCGACGACGATCTCGAGGTCGGACTTGTAGAACGGGAAGTCGTTGTTGCCGCCGTCCCAGAGGATGACGTCGGCTTCCTTCTCGGCCTGCTTCAGGATGGCCCCGTAGTCGACGCCGGCGTAGATGATGATGCCGTTGTCGATGTGCGGCTCGTACTCCTCCCGCTCCTCGATCGTGCACTCGTGCTTGTCGAGGTCGGCGTAGGTGGCGAAGCGCTGGACCTTCTGCTTGGCCAGGTCGCCGTAGGGCATCGGGTGGCGGATCGCCGCGACCTTGCGGCCCTTGGCCTTGAGGATGCAGGGCGACCTTGCGGCTCGTCTGGCTCTTGCCGGACCCGGTCCGGACGGCGCAGACGGAGACGACCGGCTTGCTGGCTCTTGATCATCGTGGCATCGGGCCCGAGGAGGACGAAATTGGCCCCGGCGGCCATGGCCTGCGAGGCCTTGTGCATGACGTATTCATGGGGGACGTCGCTGTAGGCGAAATGGACGTCGTCGACCTTGTACTTGGCGATGAGGGCGTCCATCTCGGACTCGGCGTAGATGGGGATGCCCTTGGGATAGAGCTTCCCCGCCAGGACGGCGGGGTATTTCCGGCCCTCGATGTCGGGGATCTGGGTGGCCGTGAAGGCGACGACCTCGGTACTCCGGGTTGTCCCTGAAATACGTGTTGAAGTTGTGGAAATCGCGTCCGGCGGCACCCAGGATGAGGACCTTTTTCATGTCGTTTCTCTCCTTTCAAAAAAAGAAAAAAATTCACCATTCGAAAATTTCTCAGACTCAATTGTCAAGAAATAGGCCTTAAGTATAACAAAAATCAGCCCCTAGAACAAGAAGAGGCGGGGCAGATCATCGTCTTCTCTTGTCTGGCCCTCTTCGAGACCGCCTGCAAAGGGCTCGGGGACATCCCCCTGCGCTCTTCGTGCGGCGATCTGGATCGAGTCGGGAGCGCGGCGCTTTTCCAAGTAAAGCCAATACCTGGCCCGGGAAGAGAGTATAATGAAAGCGATGATCGGCATCATGGCGGATTCGCATGACAACCTGACGGCCGTCAGGCTGGCCGTGCGCCTGTTCAACGACGCGAAATGCGACCTCGTCATCCATGCCGGGGATTTCGTCGCCCCGTTCGCGGCCCTGGAGCTTCACAACCTCTCCTGCCCGGTCAAGGCGGTCTTCGGCAACTGCGACGGCGAGAAGAAAGGCCTCACGGCCGCGTTCGAGGGGATGGGCGAGATCGCTCGCGGCCCCGCTCGGCTTCGACCACGCCGGCCGCAGATTCCTGGTCTCGCACCTGGAGGTCCCGATCCCGGGCCGCCGGGGGGCCCCGACCTTCGACGTCGTGGTCTTCGGCCACACGCATAAGCGCCGAGGTCCGGCGCGAGCACGGGCGTCCTCGTCGTCAATCCCGGAGAGGCCGGCGGCTGGCTCCACGGCAAGAGCACCGTCGCCCTGCTCGACCCGAAGGACCTCTCCGTCGAGATCGTGACACTTTGATGAGCGCGGAGAACAACCATGAACAAAGGCATGCCGAACCGATATAAGCCGTCCTGGCGCGAAGGGACAGAAGCCTCTTCCGCCGTCCGCGCAAGGTCGGGCAGGCCATAAAGAAGGGACCGTCGAGAATCCGCCGCAACAGCGAAGCCGTCAAGGGCCTGTCGAGCCGAGTCGGCGTTCTTCTTGAGCCCGCGCTCGATCCGCTATTGACAGCCCGCCCTGATTTCTTTAATATATAAAGGCTTTAAAAAGCTGAGGATAGGCGCGTGGCTCAGTGGTAGAGCGCTTCCTTGACACGGAAGAGGCCGTGGGTTCAATTCCCTCCGCGCCTACCATCTGTATTCGGGAGTCAGTGTTCATAAGCACGTCGGATCGACGCGTTCTGAATGGCCTGCCCCCTTTTGAAATAACGTTTGGATGAGCGAGACGATTAAGTTAAAATCGAGGACTCAGCTTATCCGTGGAGAAGGGCGACTCGTCTGTACGAGGCGATCGTCCGGGCTGAACCTCGGCCGGAAGCCGGTCGCTGGCCAAGATCGGAGACCGGCTCGTCGACCTCGACGCGCCCGCTCGAGGCGGACGCGGACGTCACCCTCGTCTTCCCGGACTCGCCCGAGGCCCTCGACGATCCTCCGGCACAGCGCCGCGCACCTCCTGGCCCACGCCGTCCTGGAGCTCTTTCCCGGACGCCAGGACCGGGATCGGCCCGGCGGTCGAGAACGGCTTCTATTACGACTTTCTGCGCGAGACCCCCTTCACCCCCGAGGACCTCGAGGCCATCGAAAAGAGGATGAAGGAGATCGCCGGCCGACAATGTCCCGATCCAGCCGGCTCGTCCTGGACAAGGAAGAGGCCGTCCGCCTCTTCGAGGAGAAGGGCCAGGACCTCAAGGTCGAGCTCATCCGGGAGAAAGGCGCGGCGCAAGGTCACCATCTACGAGCAGGGCGGATTTCGTCGACTTCTGCCTCGGCCCGCACGTCCCCTCGACCGGGCTTCCTCAGGCACGTCAAGCTCCTTTCGGTGTCCGGCGCCTACTGGAAGGGCGACGAGAAGGGCCAGCAGCTCCAGCGCATCTACGGCACCGCCTTCTTCGACCAAGAAGGAGCTCGACGATTACCTGCGCCTCCTCGAGGAGGCCAAGAAGCGCGACCACCGCCGGCTGGGCCAGGAGCTCGACCTCTTCAGCACCTCCGAGGACCTCGGCGGCGGCCTGATCCTCTGGCACCCCAAGGGCGCCCGGATCCGGGCCGTCATCGAGCAGTACTGGCGCGAGCGGCACTGGGAGGGCGGCTACGACATCCTCTACACCCCGCACATCGGCCGCGAGGTCCTCTGGCAGACCTCGGGCCACCTCGGCTTCTACAAGGACAGCATGTACTCGCCGATGGACATCGACGAGCAGAACTATTACCTCAAGCCGATGAACTGCCCGTTCCACATCCAGATCTACAAGTCCCGGCTGCGCTCCTACCGGGACCTGCCCCTGCGCTGGGCCGAGCTCGGGACCGTCTACCGCTACGAGCGGAGCGGCACCCTCCACGGCCTGCTCCGCGTCCGCGGCTTCACCCAGGACGACGCCCACATCATCTGCACCCCCGAGCAGATCGAGGACGAGATCCTCCGCGTCCTGGACTTCTCGATCTCCATCCTGGCCGCCTTCGGCTTCACCGACAACAAGATCGAGCTCTCGGTCCGCGACCCGAAGAACCCGGCCAAGTACTGCGGGAGCGACGACGCTGTGGTGCCAGGCCGAGGCCTCGCTGGTCAAGGCCCTCGAGGCCCGCGGGCCTCCCCTACGAGCGGATGGAGGGCGAGGCCGTCTTCTACGGCCCCAAGATCGACATCAAGATCAAGGACGCCCTCGGCCGCTACTGGCAGTGCACGACCATCCAGTTCGACTTCAACATGTCGGAGCGGTTCGACATGACCTACATCGGCGAGGACGGCCAGGACCACCGGCCCTACATGGTCCACCGGGCCCTGCTCGGCTCCCTGGAGCGGTTCTTCGGCATCCTCATCGAGCACTACAAGGGGAGCTTCCCCGTCTGGCTGGCCCCGGTCCAGGTCGATCGTCCTGCCCATCGCCGACCGCCACGAGGCCTACGCCCTGGAGCTCGACGGAGAGCTCAAGGCGGCCGGCCTCCGCGCCGCAGGTCGACCTCGCGCCGGGAGAAGGTCAACCGCAAGATCCGGGAGGCCGAGATCCAGAAGATCCCTCTCATCCTCGTCGTCGGCGACAAGGAGGCGGCCAACGGCACGGCCTCCCTCCGCGTCCACCGGCCGGCGACCAGGGCGCGATCGACGTGGCCGAGTTCCTGGCCAAGGTCGGGGAGCTCGTCAAGAATAAGTCTCTGAGTCGTGAATTTTTAGAGGAGGACGAACATTTTTAGACGACAGCCTTTCCATCCCGTGAGCGCGAAGGCCAAGCCGCACCGGATCAACGAGATGATCCAGGCCAAGGAGATCCGGGTCATCGACGACGAGAAGAAGCAGCTCGGCGTCCTGCCCACCGCCGCAGGCCCTGGCCATCGCCAGGGAGAAGGGACTGGACCTGGTCGAGATCGCGCCCCAGGCCACGCCGCCGGTCTGCCGGATCATGGATTACGGGAAGTTCCTCTACGAGCTCCACAAGAAGGAGCACGAGGCCAAGAAGCACCAGAAGCAGATCCAGATCAAGGAGATCAAGTTCCGGCCGAAGATCAGCGGCCACGACTACGACTTCAAGATGAAGCACATCCACCGGTTCCTCGAGGAAGGCAACAAGGTCAAGGTCACGGTCATGCTCCGGGGCCGGGAGAAGCAGAAGCCCGAGCTCGGGATCGCAGGTCCTGGACAAGGTCCTCGGAGCACGTCGAGGGGTTCGGCACCCAGGACGGAGACATCCGGAAACAGGACTGGTCCGTTTCGGCGCTTGCTCGTCCCGGCGAAAACAGGAGGAAAAGATGCCAAAGCTAAAAACCCACAAGGGAGCCCAAAAGAGGTTCAAGGTCACGGCGAAAAAGAAAATCCTGCACAGTAAGGCCAACAAGAGCCACATCCTGACCAAGAAATCGTCCAAGAGGAAGCGACATCTGGGCAAGAAGGCCGTCGCCAGCCCGGCCGACCGGAAGACCCTCAAGAAGATGCTTCCCTACGAGGCCTGAGGCCCGCACCCGGGAGAGCCGAACACAAGGAGATCACGATGCCGAGAGTCAAAAGAGGAACGAAGAGGAAGGATAGAAGGACCAAGGTCCTGAAGCGGCCAAGGGATACTGGGGCGCCAAGGGCCACAATTACCGGACCGCCAAGGAGGCCGTGGAGAAATCCCTCCAGTACGCCTACCGCGACCGCCGGGCCAAAAAGCGCGAGTTCCGGACGCTGTGGATCATCCGGGTCAAGGCGGCCGCCATGGCCAACGGGATCACCTACAGCCGGTTCATCCAGGGCCTGAAGAAGCTCCACATCGAGCTCGACCGCAAGATCCTGGCCGAGCTGGCCGTCCGCGCTCCCGAGACCTTCGCCGCCATCGCCGCGAAGGCGCAAGGCAGCCGTGGCCTGACCCGGGCGATGACGAGCCTCAAGGCCAGGATCGAGGAGTTCACGAAAAAGCTCGGGGAGGAGTCCGCCCGGGTCCGGGACGCCAAGGGCCTGGCGGACCTCCGGAACGAGTTCCTGAGCCGCAAGAAGGGCTGCCTCGACTCCCTGTTCGAGGAGATGAAGGGCCTCCCCGCCGCGGAGAAGCCGGAGGCGGGCGAGCTCATCAACGCGTTCAAGGACCACGTCCAGGAGACGATCGCCGCCCTCGGAGGCGGAGCTCGCCGCCGGGGCCGCCGGGCCGGCCCGGCACGCTCGACCTGACCCTGCCGGGACGCCGTCCCTATGCGGGCGCGCCCCACCCGGTCGTCCTCTTCCAGCAGGAGATCGAGATCCATCTTCACCGGGCATGGGCTTCACCATCGAGGACGGGCCCGAGATCGAGACGGACTACTACAACTTCGAGGCCCTCAATTTCCCGCCCCATCACCCGGCCCGGGACAACTGGGACACGCTCTACATCACCGACAAGCTGCTCCTCCGGACGCACACGTCGCCCGTCCAGATCCGGGTCATGGAGAAGCGGAAGCCGCCCATCCGGATCATCATCCCCGGCAAGGTCTACCGCCGGGAGACGACCGACCCGACGCACCTGCCGATGTTCTACCAGGTCGAGGGCCTGGTCGTGGACGAGGGCATCACGTTCGCCCACCTCAAGGGGACGCTGGAGTATTTCATCCGGGCCCTGTTCGGCGAGAAGCTCAAGATCCGCTTCCGGCCGAGCTTCTTCCCGTTCACCGAGCCCTCGGCCGAGGTGGACATCGAGTGCATCGTCTGCGGGCAGAAGGACCCGGCTTGCCGCGTCTGCGGCGGGACGGGCTGGAAGGAGATCCTGGGCGCCGGCATGGTCGACCCCCAGGTCTTCAAGAACGTCAACATCGACCCCGAGAAATACTCCGGCTGGGCGTTCGGCATGGGGATCGACCGGACGGCCATGCTGTCCTACCAGATCCCCGAGATGCGCTTCTTCTACGAGAACGACCTCCGGTTCCTCAGGCAGTTCAACCTCAAATGAAGATCAGTCTGGATTGGCTCAAGGAATACGTGAAGGTGGACCTCCCCCTTCCCGAGCTCCTCGAGCGCCTGACCATGATCGGCCTGGTCGCCGAGAAGACGAGAAGACGTCGGGGGGGACCGGGTCCTCGAGGTCGAGACCTACGCCAACCGGCCCGACACGCTCGGCCATCTCGGGATCGCCCGCGAGGTCGCGGCGATGCTCGGCGCGCCGCTCATCGAGCGGAAACCTGGCCGGTCGACGAGCTCCCGGAAAGGACGGCGGACCTCACCGACGTCCAGGTCCTCGACGAGGCCCTCTGCCCGCGGTACTGCGGCATCCTCGTCCGGGGCGTCGCCGTCGGGCCCTCGCCCGACTGGCTCCGGAAGAGGATCGAAGCCATGGGCCTGCGGTCCGATCAACAACGTCGTCGACGTGACGAACTACGTCCTGTTCGCGACGGGCCAGCCCATCCACGCCTTCGATTTCGGGAAGCTCGCCGGCGGCCGGATCGTCGTCCGCCGGGCCATGAAGGGCGAGACGCTCAAGAGCCTCGACGGCGGCGTGATCGAGCTCTGCCCCGGAGATGCTGGTCATCGCCGACGAGGAGAAGCCCGTCGCCCTGGCCGGCGTCATGGGCGGCGAGGAGACCGGCGTCACGGAAGCGACCGCCGGACGTCTTCATCGAGAGCGCCTGCTTCGATCCGGTCTCGGTCCGGCTGACCGCCAAGAAGGCCGGCCTTTCGACCGACGCCTCCTACCGCTTCGAGCGGGGGACCGACATCGGCTTCCCGCCCGAGGCGGCCCGGATGGCGGCGTCGCTCCTCGGCCGGTTCGGCGGCAAGGCGACCCAGCGGCCTCATCGACGTCTATCCGAAGCCCCGCAAGCCCAAGTCCGTCATCCTCCGCCACCGCCGCATCTTCGAGCTGCTCGGCGTCGAGGTCCCCGCGGACTTCGTCGCGCGCCTCCTCGCCGACCTCGGATTCCGGGTCGAGGAGAGCCAGAAGGGCGACGTGGCTCGCCGAGGTCCCGTCGTTCCGGGTCGACATCGAGCGCGAGGCGGACCTCATCGAGGAGGTCGCCCGCTTCTTCGGCTACGACAAGATCCCCTCGCGAGCCGACCCCGCTCCGCTCCTTCGAGCCGCCGGCCAACCGGAAACGGGAGCGCATCCAGAAGCTCCGGCAGGTCCTCCTCCACCACGGCTTCGACGAGGTCATCAACTTCAGCTTTTCGGACCCGGAAAAAGAGGCCGTCCTGGGAAGCGGCCGGGAGCCCGTCGCCATCCGCAATCCGCATCTCGGCCCGGTCCGCGACCCTGCGGACGACCCTGATCATGGGCCTGCTCGAGAACGCCGCCTGGAACCTCAACCGGGGCCTCGAAGGGGTCCATATCTTCGAGGCGGGCAACATCTATTCCCGCCGATGAACGAGGCGCACTGCGAACAGCTTTCGCTCGGCCTCCTCGACCACGGGGCGGCTGGGCGCGCCGCACTGGCAGATCCCGGCCGGAGGCGACGGATTTCTATCGTCCTCAAGGGGGCGGTCGAGGCCGCGATGACCGCCCTGCGCTACGAGCCGTACTCCTTCGAGGAGGCGGACCACCCGTTCTTCGAGCCGGGCGCGGCGCTGGCCCTCGTCTACAAGGGGGAGACGGTCGGCCTCCTGGGTGTCGTGCGGAAGGCCCTGAGGGACCTGTATTCGCTCGAGGGGACGGTCTATGCCGCCGAGATCGACCTGGGCGGCCTGATGGCGAAACAGCCGAAGCCGTTCGTGTTCGCGCCGGTCCCGAAGTTCCCCGGGGTCAGTCCGCGACCTGTCGTTCCTCGTGGACCGGAAGCTCGCCTGGCGCGACATCCGGCAGGTGCTGGCCAGGCTGTCGGTCCCCAACCTCGAGGGGTTCGAGCTCACCGACCGGTTCGCCGGCCCCTCGATCCCCGCGGACAAGGTCAGCCTGTCCGTCCGTTTCCGGTACAGGAACCCCCAGCGGACCCTCCTGGCCGAAGAGGTCGACAAGGCCCAGCAGGAGATCGTCGGCCACCTGAGGTCCGCCCTGAACATCCAGCTGAGGGAGGGAGGCAAAATTGACAACCGAACTTGACCGAATTAAGATACTCGAGGGGAAGATCTCTCAGGTCGTCGAGTACGTCAACAAGCTCGCGCGCCGAGAACGAAAAGCTCCGCCAGCAGCTCAAGGAGTTCAAGACGGAGAAGAAGGAGATCGAGGAGCAGGGGAAGAAGGTCGCCCGCCTCGACGAAGAGCTGAAGAAGAGCGAGAGCGAGCGGGAAGCCGTCAAGGCGAGGATCGAGGCCATCATCGGCCAGATCGACCAACTGGGAATATGATCGACAAAATCGTCGAGATCGAGATCTACGGACAGCGTTACCGTATCCGCGTCAAAGGAGAAGAGGATGAAAAATATATCGGCCATTTGACTTCGTACGTCGATCAGAAGATGCATGAAGTGGCCGTGAAGTCCAAGTCGGCGGACACGACGAAGATCGCCGTTCTGGCGGCCCTCAACATCGCCGACGAGCTCTTCCTCGAGCCAGAAGCAGACTCGATCAACTGAACGAAGCGATCGGCCACATGGAGACCGAGATGGAAAGTTTGGAGGTTCATCTTTCGCAAGATGAAAATACATACAAGAGCCTGGGAAAGGTCACATTCATGAAAAGGATATTCGCGGCCGCGCCGCCGGGGGAACGCTCCGACTTGAGGGCCCCCGGGAGCGCCGCCCGGCGCCCCTCCCTCGAGGGAACATCACGCGCCATGTGACTGTTTTCCCGTTCCTCCCGCATCTCGTCTCCTGTGATCACATAAGGAGGTGAGCATCGTGAACGTCAACGTCGTCATCATTTACGCCGGCGGCGCCCTCATCGTCGCCCTGCTGGCGGCCGTCGTCGTCCTTTCGCTCAAGAGGAAGGACGCCGCCCGCCGCGTCGCTGAGGTCGAGGAGGAGTCCAAGAGGATCCTCGCCCAGGCCGCCGAGGACGCCGAGAAGATCAAGCGCGAGGCCGCGATCTCGGCCAAGGAGACGCGACCTCGGCCGCCAGGCCGAGTTCGAGCTCCAGACCCGCGAGCAGAGGAAGAAGATCAGCGAGACGGAGCGCCGTCTCATCAACAAGGAGGAGAACCTCGAGAGGCGCTTCCAGGCCATCGAGCGGAAGGAGCGCGAGTTCTCCCAGAAGGAGCACCGCCTCGAAACCAAGGAGAAGGAGATCGAGGCGCTCGAAGCGAAGATCGGCGAGGCCCTCAAAAAGGAGATGGCCGAGCTCGAGCGCATCTCCGGGCTGACCCAGGAGGAGGCCAAGGGCCAGCTCATCCGGAAGATCGAGGACGAGGCCCGGCTGGAGGCCATCCAGACCGTCCGGCGCATCGAGGAGGAGGCCCGGGAGAAGGCCGCCGTTTCGGCCCGCGAGATCATCATCCAGGCCATCCAGCGCTCGGCCGCCGAGCACGTCGTCGAGACGACGGTCTCGGTCGTCGACCTCCCCTCCGAGGACATGAAGGGCCGGATCATCGGCCGCGAGGGCCGGAACATCCGGGCCCTGGAGCAGGCCACCGGCGTCGACATCATCGTCGACGACACGCCCGAGGCCGTCATCCTGTCGAGCTTCGACCCGATCCGCCGCGAGCTGGCCCGGCTGTCGATCGAGAAGCTCGTCATGGACGGGCGCATCCACCCGGCCCGCATCGAGGAGATCGTCGAGAAGGTCAAGGCCGACCTCGAGCAGAAGATCAAGCAGGAGGGCGAATCGGCCGTCCTCGAGCTCAAGGTCCACAACGTCCACCCCGAGCTCATCAAGCTCCTGGGCAAGCTCCGCTACCGGACGAGCTACGGCCAGAACGTCCTCCAGCACTCCAAGGAGGTCGCCATGCTCGCGGCCCTGATGGCCCGGGAGCTGGGGGCCGACGTCAACGTCTCCCTCCGGGCGGGCCTGCTCCACGACATCGGCAAGGCCGTGGACAAGGACGTCGAGGGGACCCACACCGAGCTGTCCGTCGAGCTGACGCGGAAGTACGGCGAGAACGAGACGGTCGTCCAGGCCATCGCCTCGCACCACCGGGACGTGGACTTCCCGTCGGTCGAGGCCGTCCTCATCCAGTCCGCGGACACCCTGTCGGCGGCGCGGCCGGGGGCCCGGCGCGAGCTTCTCGAGACCTACATCGAGCGCCTGCAGAAGCTCGAGGAGATCGCCGACTCCTTCGAGGGCGTGTCCAGAAGACCTTCGCCCTGCAGGCCGGCCGCGAGATCCGGATCATCGTCGAGAGCCAGAAGGTCTCCGACGACCGGGCCTCCCTGATCGCCAAGGACATCGCCGCCAAGATCAAGAACGAGCTGGACTACCCCGGGCAGATCAAGGTCACGGTCATCCGGGAGATGAGGGCGGTGGAATATGCCCGATAAGGCCGGGATCCTCTTCCTCGGGGACATCGTCGGCCAGCCCGGCCGGCGGGCCCTGCAGAGGTTCCTGCCCCAGCTCGTCCGGAAGTACGCCCCGACGATCGTCATCGCCAACGGCGAGAACGCCGCCGGCGGCATCGGGCATCACGGAGGAGATCGGGAGGGACCTGTTCCTCCAGGTCGACGTCCTGACCTCGGGCAACCACATCTGGGACAAGAAGGAGGCCCTGCCCTACCTCGAGCGGGAGCCGCGCCTCCTCCGCCCCGCCAATTATCCGGAGGGCAACCCCGGCCGCGGCAGCTATGTCTTCCAGGACGGCGGCGGCGTCAAGATCGCCGTCCTCAATCTCCAGGGCCGGGTCTTCATGGAAGCCATCGACTGCCCCTTCCGCCGGGCGGACGCCGAGGTCGAGGCCCTGCGGAAGGAGACGCCGGTCATCGTCGTCGACTTCCACGCCGAGGCGACCTCGGAGAAGCAGGCCCTCGGCTGGCACCTCGACGGCCGCGTTTCGGCCGTCATCGGGACCCACACCCACGTCCCGACCGCCGACGAGAAGATCCTCCCCGGCGGCACGGCCTACATCACCGACGCGGGGATGGCCGGCGGCTACCGCTCGGTCATCGGCATCCGGAAGGAGCAGGCCCTGCAGAAGTTCCTCACTGGGCCGGCCGCAGCGGTTCGAGCCGTCCAAGGAGGGCCTCGTCCTCTCGGCGGTCTTCGTCAAGGTCGACGCCGGGACGGGGCGGGCCCTGTCCATCAAGCGGGAGATCTTGTTCGAGGAGGACAGCGACGAAGAATAGCCTGGTCAAGCCGGACACGGTCTACTCGGTCTCCCAGGTGACCGAGCTCGTCAAGCTCGCCCTGGAGACGGCGGTCCCGGCGATCTGGGTCGAGGGGGAGGTCTCGAACTTCCACCGGCATACCTCCGGACACCTCTACTTCACGCTCAAGGACGCCCGGAGCCAGCTCCGGGCGGTCATGTTCAGCTTCGCGGCGCCGGAAGACCGCCTTCGACCTCAAGGACGGGCTCAAGGTCGTCTGCCGCGGCCGGCTCAACGTCTACGAGCCCCGGGGCGAATACCAGATCGTCGTCGAGGTCGTCGAGCCCAAGGGAAAGGGGGCCCTCCAGCTCGCCTTCGAACAGCTCAAGGAGAAGCTCCGGGCCGAGGGCCTTTTCGACGCGGCCCGCAAGAAGCCCCTGCCGCTCCGGCCCCGGACGATCGGGGTCGTCACGTCGCCGCGCGGCGCGGCCATCGCCGACATCCTCCGGATCCTCGAGCGCCGCTACGCCCGGCTCCGCATCGTCATCTATCCCGTCAAGGTCCAGGGCGAGGGGGCGGCCGAGGAGATCGTCGAGGGCATCGACCACCTCGGGTCCATGGGCGGCATCGACGTCATGATCGTCGGCCGGGGCGGCGGCTCCATCGAGGACCTCTGGGCCTTCAACGAGGAGAAGGTCGCCCGGGCCATCGCCCGGTCCCCCGTTCCCGTCATCTCGGCGGTCGGCCACGAGGTCGATTTCACCATCGCCGACTTCGTGGCGGACATCCGCGCCTCGACCCCATCGGCGGCGGCCGAGATGGTCATCGAGAAGGAAGAGGCGTTCGCCGAGCGGATCGCGGCCCTCGGCGAGCGGGCGGCCCGGGCCGTGAAATATTCCCTTCAGGAGACCGAAGGCCGGGTGGAGGCCCTCGCCCGGAACCGCATCTTCGAAGGCTTCCGGGTCCGCCTCCTCAACATCGGCCAGCGCGTGGACGACCTCGAAAGCCGGGCCGGAATGGTCCTCCGGACCGGGAAACAGGCCCTGGCCGAGCGCCGGGCGTCCACCGCCCTCGCCGCCGAGCGCCTCAGGAATCTCGTGACGTCGCGGCTCCGGGCTCTGGGCGCCCGCTGGGAGAGCCTGTCGGTCGGACTGAACGCTCACAGTCCCCTGAATATCCTGGGGAAAGGGTATACGCTCTGCTGGAAAGAGGAAGGCTTCCGGCTCATTCGGGCGCCGGGGGAGGTCGTGCCCGGCGAAGGGGTCATCGTGTCCTTCGCCCGGGGCGAATTGGCCTGCGAGGTCAGGCGCGTCGATGCCGAACGGACCATCGAATCCAGGCTGGAGAAGGAGGAATCATGACGAACACCGGCTTCGAGAAGGCGCTGGCCGACCTCGAGGAGGTCGTGGCGAAGCTCGAGAAGGGCGGGACGCCGCTCAACGAGTCCCTGGCCCTCTTCGAAAAGGGCGTCAAGCTGGCCCGGTTCCTCCGCGCCGAGCTGGATAAGGCGGAACGGAAGGTCGAGATCCTCCTCAAGGACGAAAAGGGCGTCGTCCATGCCGAGGACTTCGAGCTCGGGGAGGAAGGCGAAGAGGCCAAACCGAAAGCCAAGGCGAAGGCCAAGGCCCACGTCAAGATCGAAAAAGAAGACGAGGACGACGCAGACGCCGCGGACGATGACGCCGCCGGCGACGGCGAAGATAAGGGAGGGAAGCTCTTCTAGACCGCCATGGACTCCCCAAGCGCGACGGCATCCCTGCTCGAGATGAAAGCGGCGGTCGAGGCCGGCCTCGAACGCCTGCTCGAGGGAGGATCGCGCCTTCATGAAGCTCTGCGCTACGCCGTCCTGTCCGGGGGGAAGCGATTCCGGCCGCTCCTCCTGCTCTCGGCCGGCGAGGCCTTCGGCGGCGATCGGACGACGCTTCTGCCCTATGCCTGCGCGGTCGAGCTCATCCATTCCTATTCGCTCGTCCACGACGACCTCCCGTGCATGGACGACGACGCTTTACGGCGGGGGAAGCCCTCCTGCCACAAGGCGTTCGGCGAGGCGGGGGCGCTTCTCGCGGGAGACGGCCTGTTGACCCTGGCCTTCGAGGTCCTCGCCGGAGCGCCGGCGGGAGCCGCGGGCGCCGGGCGCAGGGACCGGGCCGTCCAGGCCATCGCCGAGGCGTCGGGGATCAGGGGCATGATCGGCGGCCAGTGGATGGACATCGCCTATGAGCCGGGCCGGGCGGACGAAGCGTCGCTCCTCGAGCTCATGGCCCTGAAGACCGGGGCCCTCATCCTGGCGTCCGTTCGGGCCGGAGCCATCATGGGCGGGGCGCCGGATTCCAGCCTGCCGGCGGTCGAGCGGTACGGCCGGGCCGTGGGGCTTGCCTTTCAGCTCCGGGACGACCTCCTCGATGCCGGCAAGATACTGGAGGGGAAGGGGGGGACGCGGCCGAACGCCGCGGCCCTCTTCGGGCCGGACGGGACGAAAGCCCGGCTCAGGCGGGCCGTCGAAGGGGCCATCGAGGCGCTCGACGCCGCCGGCGTCCGGTCGGCCGGGCTCCGAGCCCTGGCCGCCGGCCTCGGCGAGATCGGTTAGGAAGCCATCATGAGAAGGATATTGGATACCATCGAGCGGCCGGGGGATATCCGGAAGCTCCCGATGAAGGACCTCTATCAGCTGGCGACGGAGATCCGGGCCGAGATCGTCTCCACGGTCGCCAGGAACGGCGGCCACCTGTCCTCGAACCTCGGGGTCGTCGAGCTGACGCTGGCCCTTCACTATGTCTTCGACTCGCCCCGGGACAAGTTCATCTGGGACGTCGGCCACCAGTGCTATACCCACAAGATCCTCACCGGGCGGCGGGACCGGTTCCGCGGCCTCCGCCTCTTCGACGGATTGCTGGGCTTCCCCTGCCGCGAGGAGAGCCCGCACGACGCGTTCAATACCGGCCACGCTTCGACGGCCCTATCGGCGGCCTTGGGCATGGCGGTGGCCCGGGACAAGAATAAGGAGGACTACCACGTCGTCGCCGTCGTCGGGCGACGGGAGCCTGACCGGCGGGGCGGCCCTCGGAGGCCCTCAACCAGATCGGCCACATGCGGGAGAGGCTCATCATCGTCCTCAACTATCAACGAGATGTCCATCTCGCCCAACGTGGGCGCCATGTCCAAGTACCTGTCCTACCTGGCCTCGGGCCAGCACTACCTCAAGATGAAGGACCAGGCCAAGACCATCCTCAAGAGCATCCCCAAGATCGGCTGGCCGCTGATCAAGGCCGGCCGGGCCGTCGAGGAGCTCGTCAAGAAGACGTTCTTCCCCGGCCTCGTCTTCGAGGAGCTCGGCATCCGGTACATCGGCCCCGTCCAGGGCCACAGCCTCGCCTCGCTCATCGAGGTTTTCGAGCAGGCCAAGCGGTACGACGGGCCGATCATGCTCCACTGCGTCACGCAGAAGGGACGCGGCTACGCCCCGGCCCAGAGCAACCCCGAGCGATTCCACGGCGCGGGGCCGTTCGACGTGGCGACGGGCGAGCCGCTGAATCACGAGGAGGTCACGTCCTATTCGGCGGTCTTCGGCGAGGCGGTGCTCGCCGAGGCGGACGCCGACCCCGGGATCCTGGCCATCACCGCGGCCATGACCGAGGGGACGGGGCTCCATGAGTTCGCCGCGAAATACCCCGGACCGGGTCGTTCGACGTCGGCATCGCCGAACAGCACGCGGTCATCTTCGCCGCCGGGCTGGCCGTCTCGGGCTTCAAGCCGGTCGTGCGCCATCTATTCGACGTTCCTCCAGAGGGCCTACGACCAGGTCTACCACGACGTCTGCCTCCAGAACCTGCCCGTCGTCTTCGCCCTGGACCGGTCGGGCATCGTCCCCGACGACGGGCCGACCCACCAGGGCATCAACGACATCGCCTATCTCCGGCACATGCCGAACATCGTCCTGATGGCGCCGCGGGACGAGAACGAGCTCCGGCACATGGTCCACTCGGCCTTCCGGTACGGCCGCCCGACGGCGATCCGCTTCCCCAAGGGGCGGGGCCTCGGCGTCCCCATGGACCCGAAACCCCGGGAGCTCCCGCTCGGAAAAGCCGAGCTCCTCAAGGAGGGCCGGGACCTCTTCTTCGCCCTCGGGAGCATGGTCGCGCCCGCCCTCGAGGCGGCCCTCGAGCTCGAGAAGGAGGGCATCTCGCTGGCCGTCGTCGACGCCCGGTTCGTCAAGCCCCTCGACGAGGAGATGATCCTCCGTTTCGCCGGGCCGGGGCGCGTCATCGTCACCGCCGAGGAGGGCGTGGCCGCCGGCGGGTTCGGGAGCGCGGTCCGCGAGCTTCTCGACCGGGAAAAGAAGTTCGACGTCCGGTTCCTCGCCGTCGGCCTGCCGCTCGAGATCTACCCCTGCGGCAAGTCCGCGCAGATCAAAGCGATGTTGGGGATCGATCCTCCGGGGCTGGTCAAGAAGATCAGGGAGTTTTTATAAAGGGCTTCATTGAGGACCGGCGCGGGCCGGGACGTCATGAAAGAGCGAGCCGATGAGCTGCTGGTCGAGCGGGGCCTCGCGCCGAGCCTCGAGAAGGCCCGGGCGATGCTCATGGCGGGGCTCGTATCGAGCGGCGGCGAGCGCGTCACCAAGGCCGGGACGCTTCTGAGCCCCGATAAGGCGCTCGACATCAAGGCCACACAACCCTTCGTCAGCCGCGCCGGCCCGAAGCTGGCCCAGGCGCTGGACGCCTTCGGCATAGACCCGGCCGGAAAGGTCGCCGCCGATATCGGGGCGTCGACCGGCGGTTTCACGGATTGCCTGCTCGGCCGCGGCGCCCGCCTCGTCTATGCCGTCGACGTGGACACGAAACAGCTCGACTGGAAGCTCCGCGGCGACCCGCGCGTCGTCATGATCGAGAAGAACGCCCGCTCGCTCGTCCGGGGGGATTTCCCCCGGGCCCCGAAGATCGTCTCCATGGACGTCTCGTTCATTTCCGTCCTGAAGATACTCCCCGCCCTTAAGGCCGTCCTCGCCCCGGGCGGCGTCCTTGTGGTCCTCGTCAAGCCGCAGTTCGAGGCCCCGGCCGTCCAAGGTGGGGAAGGGGGGCATCGTCCGGGACCCGGCCGTCCGGGCCGAGGTCCTCGAGCGCGTCGTCCGGGGAGCGGCGGACTCGGGCTTCGTCCTCGGGGGGCTTGTCCGGTGTTCGACCCGGGGCCGGACCGGGAACGTCGAGTTCCTCGCGCACTTTTCGCGGCATGGCGCCGGACCGGGGCGGGAAGCCCTGGCCGCGCTCATCAGGGAGGTCGTCGCCGATGAATAAGATCCGCAGGGTCGGTTTCGTCATCAAGCCCCATGCCCCCGGCATCGGGGACATCCTCGGGGACCTCGTCGGATTCCTGAGCGAGCGCGGGATCGTCTGCGTCCTCGAAGACGCCGCGGCGGCGAAGCTCGGCGCCCGGGGAGGGGTCGCGCGCGGAGAAGCTTCCCGGGCGGGCGGACCTCGTCGTCGTCCTGGGCGGGGACGGGACCCTTCTCAGCGTCGCCCGGGCCGCGGCCATGGCCGGCGTTCCCATCATGGGCGTGAACCTCGGCCGGCTCGGCTTCCTGACCGAGGTCCCGGTCGGGGAAGCCCGCCGGACGCTCGAGGCGCTCCTCGCGGGAGAGCCCGGGCTCGTCGGCATCAGGCGCTTCCTCCAGGCCCGCCGCGGGCGGACCGTCCACCACTGCCTCAATGACGTCGTCATCAACAAGGGCGCCCTGGCCCGGATGATCCAGATCGCCATCCGGATCGACGGCCGCGAGGTCGCGGTCCTCAAGGGCGACGGCCTCGTCGTCTCGACGCCGACCGGCTCGACGGCTTATTCCCTCTCGGCCGGCGGGCCCATCGTCCAGCCCCACGTCCCGGCATTAGTCCTGTCTCCCATCTGCCCCCACACGCTGACCTTCCGGCCGATGGTCGTCGCCGCGGATTCGGTCATCGGGCTCCGCCTGCTGACCGACGGCGAGGAGGTCTACATGAGCCTCGACGGCCAGCGCGGCGCCCCCCTCGAAGAGGGCGACGAGATCACGGTCCGGTCCTCGCCCCTCGAGCTCGAGCTCGTCTCCTCGCCCGGCCGCGGCTATTTCGACCTTGTCAAGGAGAAGCTCGGCTGGGCGGAATGAGCGCCGCGTTCTCTTAAATTGACATTTCGGGCGGGCCCCCGTATCATCGGGCCGTGATGGCGAAGCGGAAACTGCGCGTGGCCTTCGTGACCCCCGAGGTCGCTCCCTATGCCAAATCGGGGGAGCTGGCCGACGTGGCCGCTTCGTTGCCCAAAGCCCTCGCCGCGCGCGGCGCCGAAGTCTCCCTGTTCATGCCCATGTACCGCCGGCCCGCCGTCGATTCGCTGTCGAAGGTCCCGGTCCTCATGGACCTTCAGGTCCCCCTCGGCCGGGAAAAGGTCCGGGCCGCCGTCTACCGGGCCGAGCTCGGCTGGGCCGACCTCTATCTCATCGACTGTCCGCGATACTTCCATCGGGAGCACATCTACGGGCCGTCCAAGGGAGCCTACCTCGACAACGACGAGCGGTTCGCCTTCTTCGGCCGGGCGGTCCTCGAATACATGTCCCGCGCCCGGATGGCCCCGGACATCGTCCACTGCAACAACTGGCCCGCCGCGCTCATCCCCGTCCTCCTCAAGACCCGCTTCGCCTCGCGGGCGCTGTTCAAGGCGACCGCCACCGTCCTGACCCTCCACAACGTCGCCTACCAGGGAGAGTTCCCGGCGGATTCCATGTCCCTCGCCGGGCTGACGTGGAACGACTTCGCGTCCTGCCGCCTCGCCTTCGACGGGAAGTTCAACTTCCTCAAGGCCGGGGTCCTCTTCGCCGACGCGGTCAACACCGTCAGCCGGGAGTACCGGAAGGAGATCCTCGCCGGCGAGCAGGGGCCGGGCCTCGCGGATATCCTGAAAAGCCAGGGCCTCGCCCTCCACGCCATCCGCAACGGCATCGATACGGAGGAGTGGGACCCCGCGACCGATCCCTTCATCACGGCCAACTTCAGGCCCGACGCGCCCGAGGGAAAAAAGGAATGCCGCCGGGACCTGCTCAAGGAATTCGGCCTTTCGCTCCCGGAGCGAACGCCCGTCGTCGGCATCTCCGCCTACCTGACCCGCCACAAGGGCTTCGATCTCCTCCGGGAAGCCGCCCCGGCCTTCCGGGAGCTCGATTTCGGGCTCGTGGTCCAGGGGCGGGGCGACGAGGCCTACGAGGACGTCTTCCGGGCGCTCCGCGCCGGCCGCCCGGACCGGGTCGCGGTCCGCTTCGAGATCAGCCCGGCCCTCAGCCATAAGGTCATCGCGGGCTCGGACATCCTCCTCGCGCCGTCGCTCTACGAGCCCTGCGGCCTGACCCAGCTCTACGCCTTCCGCTACGGGACGGTGCCCGTCGTCCGGGCGACCGGCGGGCTCAAGGAGACGGTCGCGCCCGTCGGCGCCTCGCCGCCGCGCGGCGACGGTTTCGTTTTCGACGAATTCACGCCCGCGGCCCTGACGGATTGCCTCGGGGAGGCCCTGGACCTGTACGCCCATCCGAGGACCTGGCGCCGGGTCATGAGCGCGGGCTTCCGCAAGGACTTTTCCTGGGGGCCGTCGGCCGGGAATTATCTCAAGCTCTATGCCGGGAGCCGGAATTCGCTGAGAGGAGAGGACCATGTCCGATGAGATCCTGCAGGGCTCGGACGCGACGTTCGAGCAGGAAGTGCTGAAGTCCGAATTGCCGGTGCTCGTCGATTTCTGGGCGCCGTGGTGCGGACCGTGCCGGATGATCGCCCCGTCGGTCGAGGCCATCGCCGCCGAGCGGGCCGGCAAGCTCAAGGTCGTCAAGCTCAACGTCGACGACAACCCGGCGACGCCTCAAAAGTACGGCATCATGGGCATCCCGACCCTCATCCTGTTCAAGGGCGGCGACGCGAAGGAAACGGTCGTCGGCGTCGTCCCGAAGTCCAGGCTCGAGGAGATGATCGCGAAGCACATTTAAGCCGCCGTCCGGGCCGCTCGCGCGGGACTATTTTTCCAATTTTTTGAATTCTCCTTGTATAGTTTTGACCCATTTTGATAATATCTCAACATGGGCACGGACTCCATGGCTTGCGCTCCGCCGAGGGGAGGTGATAATGAGGCGCCCGTCGCGAAATCCGCACTCAGTCTTAACTGTCATCCCAACCTGCGAAGGAGGTAACGCGTGAAAGTAAAGTCGATCATCGCTCTAGCCGCGCTTTTCCTCGTCCTCGTCCCCTCCCTGTTCTCCCAGTCCCGGGAAACCGGGGCCATCATCGGGAAAGTGGCGGATGATGAGGCGAACCCCCTGCCCGGGGTCACGCTGACGCTCACCAGCGTCAAGCTGATGGGCGCCCGCACGGACGTCTCGGACGGGCAGGGCATGTTCCGGTTCCCGGCCCTGCCGCCGGGCGTCTATGCGCTCAAGGCCGAGCTTCCGGGCTTCGGCACGGTCGTCAACGAAAACATCCGACTGACGACGACGTCCACGTTGTCCATCGACCTGACCCTGACGCCGTCATCGGTCCAGGAACAGGTCACGGTCATCGCCAAGACCCCGACCGTCGACGTCAAGTCCACGGAAACGGCGTCCGTCACGCTGGGCAACGAAATCCTGCGGAACATCCCGAACAGCCAGTTCTCCGTGGATCTCGTCAACCTCGCCCCCGGCGTCAACAACGATGTCGCCTACGGCGCCGGGGCGGGACGCGGCGTCTCCTGGCAGATGGACGGCGTCGGCGTCGGCGACCCCGCCGGCGGGACGGCCTGGGTCTTCCTCGATTACAACATCATCGAGGAAGCCAAGGTCATGGGCATCGGCCTGCCCGCCGAATACGGGAACTTCACCGGCGTCATCTTCAATACCGTCACGAAGTCCGGCGGCAACGAGTTCTCCGGGCATGTCGAGGTCGATTTCCAGGGGCATCCCGGCCCGGGAAAGTGCGAGACCTGAAGGGTACATTCCCTGGAGGCAGCTTCTGGGGGACGGAGAACAACGGCGCCTATGTCAGAGGATTGGCCGGACGTCACTTCGCCCCTCTCCGCCCTCGTGGACGCCAACGCCCATCTCGGCGGGCCCATCGTCAAGGATAAGCTCTGGTTCTTCGCCGGCGCCCAGTGGTACAACTCCCAGGACTGGGTGACCGGGTTCCCGTAGGCCCAGGACTACAAGCAGCCCCGCTTCTTCCTGAAGCTGTCCTCGCAGTTGAGCCCCAAGACGAACGGGAGCGCTTTCTTCGAGTACGACAATTATAACGGGACCTACCGCGGCGCCGGGGCCAAGGTCATGCCGGAGGCGACGCGCGACCAGATCGATCCCGAATTCGTGCTCAACCTCACCATGACCCACATCCTCAGCCCGAAGACGTTCTTCGACTTCAAAGCCGCCTATTTCAACGGCTACTACAACCTCGAGCCGCGGACGGGCCGGGATGTCAATATGCACTACTTCCTGAACGACAACCCGGACATCCCCGGGAACCAGAAGGGCTGGAAGTATTACAACTGGGGCAGCTGGGCCGAACATCCCCGGTGGCGATTCCAGGCCAACGCCAGCCTGACCCATTACGTCGAGAACTTCATCAAGGGCAGTCACGATTTCAAGTTCGGCGTCGAGTTCGAGCGTTCCCACGTCCGGGACACGTTCGCTTACACGGGCGCGAACCACATGCGCTACTACGACTACTGGGGGAACGGCTATTACGGGAACTACAGCGCCTATCAGTACGAGGGCTACAACATCAAGACGACCATGACCCGCCTGGAAGGATTCGTCCAGGATTCCTGGCAGGTCACGAAACGCCTGAACGTCGGCCTCGGCGTCCGGGCCAGCCAGCTTTGGGGAAAAGCGGATGCGAAATCGGGGACGCCTTACAATACGTCCCGGCTGGCGCCGCGCCTCGGCTTCACCTACGACCTGCTCGGCGACAGGTCGACCGTCCTCAAGGCCCATTACGGCGAGTTCACGGACGGCGTCTATTCCTACAGCCTCGACCGCCTGTGCCCGGACTTCTTTGACTGGATCCTGTTGTACTGGGATGCGGAGGGGCAGAACTGGTACGAGGACCATCGCGTCCGCACCGGGAACTATGCCATCGACCCGGGGATGAAGCAGCCGTTCATGCGCCAATTCACGATCGGGTTGGAGAGGGAGCTGTTCAAGGACGCCTCTTTCTCGGTCACGTACATCAACCGCAGCTACCACAACTTCATCACCGCGTACAATGCCGCGGCCACCTATGAAGCGGTCGCCTACCACATCGACGACGAGATCCCCGGCGTCGTCAACAGGGACTTCACGCTCTACAACCTCACCTCCGGCGACGCGGCCGATTGGCGCCTCACGAACCTGGAGACGATCAAGGATATTTACACGGACTCGATCGGGTTGACGCTCAACCCCTATCGGAAATATTGGGGCCTCGAGTTCCTCTTCAACAAGCGCTTCTCCAACAAATGGCAGCTCATGGCCTCCTACGTCTATTCGCAATGCAAGGGGACCGTCAACAACAGCTCGAGCGAGGACATCGGCTGGGGGCGCCAGCTGGCCGACCCGAACCTCTGGGTCAACAATGACGGCCACGTCGACAACGATCCCACCCATATGATCAAGATCCAGGGGACGTACGTTCTGCCCTTCGCCATCTCCTTCAACGTCTATTTCCACGGGATCACGGGCGATGCCTGGGGTCAGCGCTACAGGACCTCGAGCCGAGCCTTCGACCAGGGCCGGGTCACGTTCAAAACGGAGGCGATGGGTTCCCACCATTACCCGATGGCCAAGTCGCTCGACCTGAGGCTCGAGAAGGTCTTCACGATCGCCTCGAAATACAGGCTGGGCCTTATCTTCGACGTCTTCAACGTCTTCAACGACGACACCATCACCTGGTGGGGCGACCGGATCGATTATGATTGGGTCAGCGACCCTACCTACTCGCCGTCCACACAAGGCCATGACCTCTTGGGCCTCGTGCTTCCGAGACGGGCGAGGGTCGGCATCCGGCTGATTTTCTAAGGCGAGACGGACCGGATTGTAGCCGCAGGCTTTAGCCTGCACTCACGAGATTACGCCGGGGGCGGCGGGACCTCCCGCCGCCCCTTTTTATTTAGCTAGGGCACCACCAGGAGCTTGGACATGGCTTCAGCTCGCGGGACGGTTCCCGCCCGGAAGGCGTGCGGGCCGCAGTGCCCCATGAAGAACCGCATCCGGATTTATGCTAGAATTCCCTGGTTCCCATGAGAGCGAGAAAGCGCCTGTTCCTCATCGCGGCCGCAGCCGTGGTCGCCGCCTCGGCCGCGGTCCTCGTCATTCTTCTTCGGGGCAAGCCCGATTTCGCCCGGCTCAGGGGCGGCCGGGACCTCAACGTCATCCTCGTCACCCTGGACACGACCCGCGCCGACCGGCTCGGCTGTTACGGCTTCCGGAACGTCGAGACGCCGACGATCGACCTCTTCGCCTCGCGAGGGGTCCGCTTCGAGCGCTGTTACTCCCAGACGCCCCTGACCCTGCCGTCCCACACGACGCTCATGACCGGCACTCTCCCGCTCTTCCACGGCGTTCGGGACAACGGCGGCTTCGTCGTCCCCTCCCAGCTCAAGACGATGGCCGAGCTCTTCAAGGAGAAGGGTTACGCGACCGGGGCTTTCATCGCCGCTTACGTCCTGGACTCCAAGTGGGGGCTCGACCAGGGATTCGACACGTACTTCGACAAGTTCGACCTGGGCAAATTCAAGCGGATATCCCTCGGGACCGTCCAGAGGCCGGCCAACGAGGTCATGGCCGAGGCGCTCCCCTGGCTCGAGAGGAACAAAGGGGAGAAGTTCTTCGCCTGGATCCATCTCTACGATCCCCATTCACCCTATGACCCGCCCCCCCCGTACGACAAGCTGTACGCCGCCCACCCGTATCTCGGCGAGATCGCCTTCGCCGATTCCCAGCTCCGCAGGCTTTGGGAGCTCCTCGAGAGGAACGGCCTCGACCGCAACACGGTCCTCGTCGTCGCCGGCGACCACGGGGAAAGCCTCGGCGAGCACAACGAGCAATCGCACGGGTTCTTCATCTATCAGGGGGCCATCCACGTCCCCCTGATCGTGGCCACGCCCTTCCCGAAGTTCCAGGGGATCGTTTCGACGGAAGCCGTGGGCCTTTCGGACGTCCTGCCGACGGTTTGCGAAATGGCGGGACTGCCCGTCCCGGCCGAGGTCCAGGGCCACAGCCTCCTTCCGGCCTTCACCGACGGTCGCCGCAAGGCCCCGGCCCCGGTCTACAGCGAGACCTACTATCCCCGGTTCCACTACGGCTGGTCGGACCTCAAGAGCGTCCAGGACGAGAGATACAAGCTCATCCTGGCCCCGGTGCCGGAGCTCTACGACGTCGTCGCGGACCCGGGCGAAGAGAAGAACCTCGTCTATCTCGAAAAGGGCATTTATGACAAGCTTTCCGCGGAGGCGGAGACCTTCATCCGAAAGTCCGGCCAGAACGCCTATGAGATGGACATGACCACGGTCGACGAGGAGACCCGGGAGAAGCTCTCCGCCCTCGGCTACGTCGGGTCCTTCACCGACCCGTCCAAGCTGGCCGGCAAGAAGCTGGGCGACCCCAAGGACAAGATCGTCGTCTTCAACGAGCTATCCCGGGCCCGGGAGATCGGGATGGAGGGAAAGCCGGACGAGGCCATCGCGATCATCCGGGCCATCATCGCGACCGACCCGGACATCACCGACGCCTATTTCACCATCGGCAACATCCAGTTCCAGCAGCAGAAGTACCGCGAGGCCATCGACTATTTCCAGCAGGTCCTCGGCCGGAAGCCGGACGACACGTTCGCGGCCATCAACATCGCGCTGGCTTACGAGGGGATGGGGGAGTTCGAGGAGGCGGAAAAATTCCTCCTCGCCTACATGGCCAAAGGCATCGAGGACCCCCAGTTCTACTTCATGCTCGGGAACATCAATTTCATCCGGAAGACCTACGACAAGGCCGTGACCTATTTCGACAAGTGCATATCGCTCAACGCCGAGTCCGCCGGCTCCCACAACATGCTCGCCGCCATCGCCCTCGTCCGGGAGGACCTCGACGGGGCCGACCGCCATCTCGAGGAGGCGCTCCGGCTCAATCCCAGGCTTTCGAACGCCCATTACAACCGGGCCCAGGTCTTCGAGAAAAGGGGACGGCCGGCCGAAGCGGAAGCCGAATACCTGAAGGAGATCGACGTCTCTCCCAGGCACTTCAAATCCATGTACAACCTCTCCCGCCTCTATCGGGAGGTCGGCGACGAAACGAAGGAGTACGGATACCTGAAGGAATGCCTGGAAATCGACCCGGGCTTCCCGCTCACGTATTTCTACCTCGCCCGCATCTACCTCAACCGGGGGGAGCGCTACGGGGAAGCCGTCGAGCTGGTCAAGAAGGGGATCGACCTGAAGCCGGATAGGGCCGAGCTCCCGCTCGGCTATTTTCTCCTTGCCGACCTCTACAGCCGGCTCGGGAACGGGGCCCTCTCCGATGAATACGCGCAGAAGGGCCGCGCGGCGGCCGTCAAGTAGCGAGACGGGCTAGACAGGCGAGACAAGCGAGACACGCAAAGCCGGCGAAACGGGCCAGCAAGCGCTATTCTCTCTCAGCACGCTTCTTTTCGAGTTCTTCGACCCGTTCCCTCAGCCTCTTGACCTCCTTGAGGAGGTCGTAGAGGCGGGGGGCCGCGGCCCAGAACTTCCGCCACTCGCGGATGTCGACGTGCGGGATGCCGGCGACCATGGCCCCGGCCGGGACGTCCTTGGTGACGCCGGTCTTGGCCGCGACGATGGCGCCGTCCCCGATGGCGACGTGATCGGCGATCCCGACCTGGCCGCTGAGGATGGCGTCGCGTCCGACCGACGAGCTTCCGGAGATGCCGACCTGGGCGACGAGGACCGCGTTCTCGCCGATCTCGACGTTGTGGCCGACCATGACCAGGTCGTCGATCTTGGCGCCCTTCCGGATGATGGTCGCGTCGAGGGCGGCCCGGTCGACGGCCGAGTTCGCGCCGATCTCGACGTCGTCCTCGATGACGACCCGCCCGACCTGGGGGATCTTGATCTGGCGCCCGTCGGCGGCCTTGAGGAACCCGAAGCCGTCCGCGCCGATGACGACGCCGTCGTGGATGATGACCCGCTTCCCGACGCTCGACGCCCTCGCGGATCGAGACGTGGGAATGGATGACCGAGCCCTCGCCGATCCTCGCTCCGGGATAGATCGCGGCCAGCGCGTGGATGACGGCTCCCGGCTCCGATCTCGGCGCCGTCGCCGATCCAGGCCAGGGGCCCGATCGAGGCTCCCGCCCCGATCCTCGCCGAAGGCGACACGGCGGCCAGGGGGTGGACGCCGGGCGCGGGCCGGTCCGGCTCGAAGAAGATCTCGACCGCCCGGACGAAGGTCAGGTGCGGGTCCGGGGACTTGATGACCGGGATGCGGTCGTACGCCTCGCCCTCGGGGACCACGGCCGCCGAGGCCGCGCTCGCGTCGAGGGCGGGCCGGTGCTTCGGATGGGCGAGGAAGACGAGGTCGCCCTTCTTCGCCCGCTCCAGGCTCCCGACCCCGGTGATCCGGGTGTCCCCGTCGCCCGCGAACGGACAGCCGAGCCGCCCGGCGAGCTCCCGCACGGTCAGTTTCGCTCCGGTCTCACGCGGCATGGGCTTCCTCCCGTTCGTTGAGCACGGCGGCGAGCTCCGCCCCCCAGAGCAGGATGGTCAGCGAGAAGGAGATCCAGAGAAGGAAGAAGATGATCGAGGTCAGCGTCCCGGCCAGGAGCTTGGAGAGGACGATGCCGACGGCCGAGAAGTTGGCCACATAGAAGGCGAAGACCCGTTTGAACACCTCCCAGAGCACGGCGGCGACGGCCGCCGCGATCGCCGCGCTCTTTGTGTGGACCTTGACCTCGGGGATGAACTTGTAGAGGGTGAAGAAGACCATGAAGGTCAGGGCATAGGGGACGATGTACTGGACGAAGACGTTGTTGACGAGCGCCGAGGACCTCGGGGTTGAGATATTCGGCGACGAGTGCGCTCGACGTTGATGCCTCGCTGGAGCGCCGTCCAGACGGCCGTGATGGCGAGCGAGAGGAACATGATGACGCCCGATGATGACCATGAGGACGTACTCCATCAGCCGGTTGTAGAAGAACGACTTGTGGTACTTCGTCCGGAAGACCTGGTTCATCGCGGAGATCAGGTTCGAGAACAGGAAGCTCGCCGAGACGAGCGATCCCGCCAGGCCGAACCAGCCCAGGTTGCCCAGCTGGTCCCCCAGGCCCTGGATCTTTTGGAAGAACGCCGGGTCGAGGTGGGCGAAGAACTCCTCGTTGAAGATGTTCAGGCTGCGGAAGGCGATCTCGGAGCTCCCCAGGACCTTGGCCGAGATATAGGCGAACAGGGACAGGAGCGGGATGGCGCAGAGGAACGTGAAGTAGGAGATGACGATGGCCGAGGTCCAGCACTTGTCGTCGTTGAACCTCTTGATCGACGCCGCGATGATCCGGAAAAGGGAGCGCGCCATCACCGTTCTGGGGCCGGGGCGTCAGGTGCCGCTCAGATCCCCGGGTACTTGTTCCACTGGACCATGAGGATGATGATCGTGATGAGCAGGGCGTAGATGACCAGAGTTTCGATCAGGACGAGCCCGAAGACGAGCAGGAAGCGGATGTGGGGGGCGCCGCCCGGGTTCCGGGAGATTCCCTCGCAGGCCGCGCTGATGGCCTCTGGACTGGCAGACGGCGCCGGCGATGACGGCCAGGGTGATGACGGCCCCGCCGACGATGATGGACAGCTTGAAGAGCGAGGCCTTGGCCGAACGCCGCCCGTCGTGTCCTGGGCCAGGAGCGGGGCGCTGCCGAGGGCCAGGAAGACGAGGGCGAGACCGAGGGATTTCATTCTTCTCATCTCTATACTCCTTGACGGATTAATGTTCTCCTTCGTGCGCAACGGCTCCCGATATGTAGATGCAGGAGAGCAGGACGAAGACGAAGGACTGGATCACCGCCGTGAAGATCGACAGGGCCATGAACGGCAGGGGGAGGACGAAGGGGATGATGGAGGCGATGATGACGATGAGCAGGTCCTCGGCGAAGATGTTGCCGAAGAGCCGCATCGAAAGCGAGACGGGCCGGGAGAAGTGGCTGATGAGCTCGATCGGGAACATCAGCGGGGCCATGGCCGGGATGGGGCCGGCGAACGTCTTGAGGTACTTGAGGACGCCCTGGGCCTTCATGCCCTGCCAGTGGTAATAGACGAAGACGACACATGGCGCAGCCCAGGGTCACGTTGAGCTTGCTCGTCGGGGACATGAAGCCCGGGACGAGGCCCAGCATGTTGGCCGTGAAGACGAAGATCCCGACCGTCCCGATGACGGGCAGGAACTTCCTGCCGTCCGGGCCGATGGTGTCCGTGACCAGGCCCTCGAACAGCCCGATAGAGCATCTCGAGGAGGCTCTGTCGCTTCGTGGGGACGAGGCTGAGCTTCCGCGACATGAGCCCGAGGACGAGCGCGAGGAGGATGACCACGAAGAGGCTCATGACGATGTAGTCGGGCACGAGATGGGCCGGGTCGGCGGTCTTGATCCCGAAGAGCCCCAACAGGGCGGCCAGGGGCTTCCCGAAGGCCCTGTTGAAGAGCTCGACGAGGGCGAGACTGTGCTCTAGCTCTTCCATTTCTCCGTTCGCAGGAGGGCGACGCCGCCCTCGATCAAGAATACCGGGACGAGGGCCGAAAAACCCGCCGCGAAGGCGAGAATCCGCCCCGGAAAGAAGAGAATTATAAGGAAAAAGACGGCAAGAATCAAGACGAGTCGGGCCGCGTAGATCAGGGCCCCGGACCGGAGGGCGCCCCTTCGCCCCCGGACGAGGACGCGGGCCAGGGAGGCTTTCATCCAAAGGAACCCCAGGGCCGCCAGGACGGCCCCGGCGGCCGTGAAAAGGGCCGTTGGAGCACCGAAGAACGGCAGGGCCAGGAGCCCCATGACCGCCCCGGCGGCCGCGATCTCCAGCGGGATCCGGCGGAGGATGGCTTCTTCGAGCGGATCGGTCATGTCCATGGTCCGGGCTTTCGTCCGGGGATAGTATATACCAGGAGGGCGAGACTTGCGAGACAGGCGAGGCGGGGGCTAGACGTACTTCTTCATGGCCCTGTACAGGCTCCAAAGCCCCGAGACGATGCCGAGCACCAGGAATATCAGGAGCATCCACGGCGCGGTGTGGAGCCACTTGTCCAGCAGGTAGCCGAAGAAGAGTCCGACGGCGATGGACGAGGGAAGGATGAGCCCGACCGAGCTCGCCTCGGCGAGCTTCCGGAAGTCGACCCCTTTATTGCCCAGAAGGCCCATGTTCTCCGCCGCTCACCGGCTCCGGAGCGGGGGGAGGGCTCCTTCTTCCTCGAGATAGGCCTCGAGGGCCTCCCGCCAGGGCCGAAGGGGCGTCGTCCGGATGCTCCGGAGGGCCGTGTTGAGCGGCCGCCGGAGGCCCCCCTCGGTCTCCGGCGTTTCGATGCGCTCCTCCAGCCGGATCGACGCTCCGGTCCGCCGAAAGATCTCGGCCGCGAATTCGTGCCAGCTGCATGCGCCGGCGTTCGAGACGTGATAGATGCCCGGCGGCGCGCCCGACTCGAGGATCTCCCGGATCCGGAGCGCGGCGTCGACGGCGTACGTCGGGCTCGAAACGATGTTCGAGGAGACGGCGATCCGGTCCTTCGTCAGGGCGGCTTCGAGCATGAGCTTGACGAAGTTCGTCCCGCCCTTGCCCATGGACCCCGCGATCCCGAACAGGCTCGAGAGACGGACGACGTGATGGACGGGGACCTGGCGGGCGAAGTGTTCGCCGGCGAGCTTGCTGACGCCGTACGTATTGAGGGGGTTGGGGGCGTCCTCTTCCGTGTACGGGGCGCCCTTCGTCCCGTCGAAGACGTAGTCCGTGCTGATCTGGACCAGCCCCGCCCCCAGCCGCAGGCAGGCGTCGCGCAGGTTCTTGACCCCGACGGCGTTGACGGCGAAGGCCCGGTCCGCGTTCTTCTCGCACTCCGGGACGTTGTGGTAGGCGGCCGTGTTGATGACGACGTCCGGCCGGCAGGCGTCCAGGACTTCGTGCAGGCGGACGGGCTCGCGGATATCGACCTCGCCGATGTCGAGCGGGGCGCAGCCCGGGCCGAAGACCCGGACCAGCTCCCGGCCCAGTTGCCCCCGGGCCCCGACGACGGCGACGTGCATTTCGGCCTCTCCCGGGATTTATAACACGATTCCGGCCGTCTGTTAAGGCCGGACCTAGGGAAGGCCCTGGGGCGACGGCGGCCCGCCCTCCAGCCGGGGGCCCTGCCCGGCATCCCGTTCCCGGGCCTCTCGGCCATCCTTTGCGGCTTGGGCAAGCTTGAATAGCGGAACCGGTTCCAGACTTAAAAAAAGCGCGCCAAGGACGATCTTGGGAACATGAACGACGAGGTGGAGGACGATCGCCAGACCGAGGGTTTCGCTCCGAGGCAGCCCGTAAGCGGCCAGGGCGGCGATGATAGCAACCTCGAAGATCCCGATACGGCCGGGGGCGGCCGGCGGGACGTTGCCGATGGCCTTGACGATGACCATGAGCAGCGCGGCTCCGAAGGGAAGATCGAGGTGGAATGCCCGGAACATGATCCATATGGTCATGACCTCGAGAAAGAGAAGGAATACCGAATTCGCGGCGATCGCGGCCGCCGTCCCGGCGTCCCGGAGCGGGACGAAGGCATCGGCGACGTGCCCGAAGAATGTCGTTGCCTTCGCGCGCCACCGCGACGGCAGAACGCGGGAGGCGGCGTCCGCCATCCGGAGGAACGCGGCGGGCCGCAGGGCGAGAACGATGAGGAAGGCCAGGGAGACTAGAGATAGGGCCGCCAGCGCGTGTCCGGCGGCCGGCGGGACGACGCCCTTCCCCAGACCGAAGATCCACGGTCCTGCGGTCAGGGCGGCCGCGAAGACGCCGATATCGAAGATCCGCTCGACGGCGATGGTTCCGAGCGCAAAGCCGCCCGACGTCCCGCCCTCGACGCTCGTCAGCCAGGCGCGGACGAGCTCGTTGGCCCGGGCGGGAATGACGATGTTGGCGAACTGAGCGAGAATGTTCCAGCGGAAGAGCCGTCCCATGGAAGGGCGGATCCTCGGCGCGAGAAGGATCCGCCAGCGCCAGCCGGGGGCGTAGGTCGCGATGAGCGAGCTCGCGACGGCCGCCGCTACGAGCCGATAGTCCGCTCGGGCGAGCGTCCCGCCGACGGCCGGCCATTCGATGTCCCGAAGGCTCAGCCACAGGGCCAAGGCCGTGAATCCCGCCGCCGCGACGACGGCGAGGGCCCGGCGCATCCTCTCCGGGCGGTTCCGTTCGCGGCTGGCGCGCATGTCACCATTTCGCCAGGAGCCCCCAGAGGAAGCCCGTCCCCCAGGTGACGTGCATGATCATGAGGACCCCGGCCGAGACGAGCCGCGCCTTCGGGCCGGCCGGGCCCGGAGCCTTCGGTCCGGGGCCGGCGAGCGCCGCCGCGAGCACACCGGCCGCGTAAGCCGCGAAGAACAGCAGATGGGACGGAGACTTGATGCCCCGGACCAGGGAATATCCCATCATGGCGACCAGAAGAGGCGAAGCGATGTGCCGCCAGCTCGTGAACATCCTGTGCTTCTTGGCCGTCCGGGCGCGCTCCTGACCGGAGCGGAAATTCCGTCTCGCCAGCTCCCCGAGCGTCGTCGGGACGTAGCGGAAGACCTTGACGCCTTCGTCGACCCAGATCTTCATGTCCGCCAGGATGATGCGCGCGTCGAACTCGGCCGCCTCGTCGGTCGTCGACTTGGGGTCGAACAGGCCGAGCGCGTCGAAAAGCTTCTTCCGGTACGTCCCCGTTTCGGCCCTCCCGGCATATCCGGTGCGCCCGGACCTCGTGGAGCCGCCGCCGAGCGGATGGCCGAAGGCCAGGGCGATGACCTCGGCGAGGCGCCCCCCCTCGGCCATCGGGACCTCGATGCCGCCCGCGTTAGCGGCCTCCTTCTGCTCGAGCATCTCGACACATCGCCTGAGGTAGCCGGGCGAGTAGGTGGCCCCGGCGTCCGCCCGGGCGATATAGGTCCCCCGGGCCTCCAGGATCCCGATGTTCAAGCCCCGGGAAGCGTACCGGAAGGGGTTGTCGACGATGCGGATGACCGGCCGCCGCCGCCCGCCGACGGGCGGGTTCCAGTCGCCGGGTCGGCCCTCGCGGGGCTCGCGGACCCAGGCCCCGCGCGATGACGCGAACCAGAGCACGTCGTCGTCCATGCCGTCCCGGGTCGGCGGAAGGAATTCATCACGCCGGCGGGCAGACAAATCCTCCCCTGTCCCCCCCTTTGGCAAAGGGGGGTAGGGGGGATTTATGGGGGGATCTTCCCGCAGGCTGCGGATCAGCTCCTCGACGGCCGCCCGCGTGCGGTCCGTGCTCCCCCCGTCGACGACCAGGAACTCGCAGGCCTTGATCGACCACTCGTCGAACAGGCTCCGCAGGGCCCGGACGACGGACCTCTCCTCGTTGAAGCACGGCATCACCACCGTCACCAGGGGTTTCTTCTCGGTCGTCATGGCGGTCCGGTCTTAACTTTAAACTCTTTTCGAGGTGAAAAGAAAGCAAAAGTTGAGACCGGACCGGCCGGCCGTTCAGCTGAATTCGCCGGTATCGACCCATTCCTTCTTGAGGATGCTCCAGAAGTCCTCGGCGAGGCCTCTCGTGACGTACGCGTAAGGCAGCCAGCCGTAGCCGCGCTCGCCCCAGCCCGGGCCCCAGGAGTTCCGGATGAGGAACGCGCCCTCGGTCCGGGGCGCCTTGGCCCCGCCCTGCGCGTTCTCGATCCGCATCCTGTCGTCGTAACCGACGGCGACCACGGCGTGGCCGCCCTCGATCCGCTCCCTCGGGCCGGGAAAGGGGATCCGGCCGGTCGCATCGGCCTGGGCGATGGAATCGTAGACCGTGAATCCGAACATGGCCGGATGTCCCGCCGCAAGGCCCGCCTTGACCCGCTCGACGACCTCCTCCGCCCGGCTCCCCGGCGGGTCGTGACGGTAGTACTTGATGGCCTGGTAGTTCTGGGCGAACGCGTAGCAGAATGCCGGCGGCTCGCGGTCGAAAGCTTCCCCGGCGTCGGTATAGGGCCAGTGCTCCTCGGGCGGGACGCCGAAGAGGACCATGGCTCCCATGGTCGTCCGCAGGGTGGCGCCCGTGTCCCCCTTCAATTTCATCAGGTTCCGGGTGACCTTGTAGAGGAAGAGCCGCGAGGCCTCGACGTGCCGGCCGAAGGCCCGCCTCTCGTAATACTCGATGACTCCGGCCCCGGCGTTTGCCGTGCACGACCCGAGGCGCCCCTGGTCCTCGACGGTCGAGCACCACTCGCGGAGATCGACCGCTGCGGGAAGCGAGGCGGCGGCGCTTCCCGGGCCCGCGCCCCGCTCCACTCCGGCCCCGGAGGATTTCCCGGACCTCCGCGGTCTCCCGCGTATAGTCGCGGAGATCCGGGTGATCCGGGATCCAACCCATTCCTCGTCCGAAACCGTCAGCGCTCATGTTCGACTCCGTTCTCTTCCCATCCCCCGGGCGCGGGCTGTGCCCCGCTCCGACCGGCTTCCGACGCTCTTGCCCACTGCCCGCCCTCGAGGACGAGCCCGTTCCAGCCGAACCCGAATCCGAACGCCAGGCAAAAGAGCTTGAAATAGGCTTCGAACCCGGGCCCGCCGCCGGGGGAAACGGTCAACTGGGGGAATATGACGAGCGTCAGGATGAATCCGATGGCGAGCGACGCCGCGGTCGAATAGACGTATCGTTTGTCGAACTTCAGGGCCTGGCCTTCCCGGAGCTTTCTCAGCCAGGGGAGAAGGGTCCTGGCCAGGACGCCGAGGAAGACGCCGGCGAACTTCAGGACAAATTCCGTTGTCACGCATCCTCCTTCCTGCGATCGCCGCGGCCGGCGGTCGCCCGGACCTTGCGGGCCGCATCGCCAGGGCTTTTACTAATAAAGACGGGCGGCGCCCCGGATTTTTCTCATTAAAATATAATTTTCTGAGGTGAGATTTCCGGCGGAGGGGGACGGTGAATAAGCTCCCGCATTTGAGACAGCGGGGGGATGGAAAAAGTAGCGGCGGGAGAAGATCCGGGAGTTAGAAGTGCGGGTCAGGAATTGGCGTCCAAGAACCCGTCATGCCCTGCCGCCGACCCGGCAGATGGAGAGGGAGGCGGAAAACCGGGTGATCCGTCATTCTCGATAGAGAACCTCGAGATCCCCGAGGAAGACGTTGCGATCTTCTCCCCGAACCGGGTCGAAATCGTCATTTACGAACTCCACTTCGAGGAGATGGCGCCCGGGCAAAATGGCCATCGGGAAGACGTACGGCTCCCATACGTCTGTGAGGAGCACGATCTTCCCCACAACGCGGTGATCCAAGGATATGATGATATAGGGAGGGAATCCCCGGGCTTTCTGGCCTCTTGCCCAGAAGCGGAAGCCGAGCGCTCCCTCCCCGACGGAGAACCTCATCCCGCTCGTGGAGACCGTGATGAGAGCCTGGCCGTATTCGCCGGCCCAGCCTGCGGTGGGGAATTTCTCGGCCCTCCGGACGGCTTCGGGCGGGATCGTCGACGAGCGCTCATACCACTCCCTTCCCAGGCCGACGCCCAGGGATCTCGGATCCGGGGCGCCGGACGCCTTTTGGGGAATCCAGGTTCGATCGGTTTCGAAGATCAGGGGGATCGTGCTTCCCATCTCCACGAGGGAGATCGAGACTTCCGCCCAATTCCGGTCCTTTATGATCACTTCCTTGAGGACCGACCTTTTAAGGAAGCGGTGATCCGCAAGAAAGACGGTCAACTTGACAGGTCTCTCCGCAATGCCCGGATGTGACGCGAAAACGGGGAAGATGACCCGGTCGCCAAGGCGTTCCAAGACAAGACCCGCGGACTTTCGCGTCCAGCGGAAATCGAAGCCCCGCCCGTCCTTTTCGGAGGGATAGAAGCCGAACTCCTGCGGCCAGCGGAATTTTTCGGTCCGGGCGGCGATGGACAAGGGGCCCAGGGAGACGAGCACGTTGGCTGCTCCGAAGGCGGCGAGCATGCCGGCGGCCGCGAGCCGGTGGCCTGTTCTCAGCCGCTTTTTTCCCTGCGGCTCGGCGCATCTCGGGATTCGGGAAAAGAGACACGCCGTATAGAGCCAGAACAGGAAGTTGACGTCAAAGGCTCCGACGTAGCTGTGAAAGAATTGGTTGAAGATTAGGACCACCAAGCCCGTCGTCATTCCCAGAAGCAGCCAGTCGTCCTTCGCATCGCCGGGCGGTTGTCGCCATAAGCGTCGCGCTTGCAGGAGAATCGCCCAGATCAGCCACAGCACCGCGGCCAAGCCGGGCAGGCCCATTTCTGAGCCGGCCTGCAGGAAGTAATTCTCCGTGGAATCTGTCCCTTCCGTCGGCAAGCCCCTTTGCTGGAGGAAGTTCGGCAATTCGATAATGAAGGCTCCGATCCCCAGGCCCGTGACCGGATAATCGCGGATCCCCTCGAGGGCAATCCCCCACTGGACCCCTCGCCCGGTAAGGACCTGGCCCGGTCGCCCCTCGAGAACGAGCGATTCGAAGTTCGCTTCAAGCCGTTTCGTCAGCTCCGTTTTACTTGTTACCAGGGGTATCAGGATGATCCCTATGACCAGGGAGAGGGTCAGGATCGTCTCCGGCCTCGGGACCCTATTCTGCCCTCCCCCCTTCCGCATCGCGGCGGCAAACATCAGGAGGAGTCCGAGTCCCAGGCCCAGATAAGTGCTCCTGGAGCCGGCGAATGGCAGGACCAGCACGCCCAGGACCGCCCCCAGAAAGAACAGACCCCGCCGCAGCCCGCGCGACGAAAGCGCAAGGCCGAGGAGAAGCGGGACAGCGGCCGCCAGGCAGGCTCCGAAGGAATTGGGGTCTTTAAAGGTCCCGTTCAAGCGTCCCATCGAGCTCCAGACGGGGAAATTCCCGAGCTCGACCGAGAAGAACTTCTGCGCGGAGGCAAAAAGAATGGATAAGAAGATGGAGAATCCCAGGAGACCCAGTGCCCTCCGCAGAAAGGAGCGATCCTTGAGTTCGGGATACGCGACGAGGAAGAAAAGGGAAGCCGTCCCGTAGCTCAAGAAGTTGAACACCGTGCTCATCATGGCTCCGCCGGCCAGCGTGCCGTTGACGTTCACCACGAGCTCGTACGGGCCGCTCGACAGGAACGGGGCGAAATTGGCGAAACGAAGGAAGGTGGTGAGCGCGGATACCGCCGCCAATGAGGTCAGGACGAGCATTGGCTTGATAATGGGCGGGCCCAGATCCAGGCGGGCCGGCCGGAAGGATTGCCGGAGGAGCCAGCCCAGAAGAAAGGCGAGACAGAGGACCAGAGCCGCGGGCGCTTGGGGGAGGGGATCGTAGAGACCGAAAAAGTATGGCAGATTGTTGACGAGCGGAAAGAAGAACACGAACAGCAGAAGGCCGAGCCGGCCGTTCCGGACGGCGCCGCCCGCCACGGCCAGGAGAACGGGAATCAGGACCGCCTGGAAGGGTGCGACAAGCGGGACGTATTTATAATAAAAAGCCGCGAACAATCCGGCCGCGGCAAGACTCGCTGCGGCTCGAACCACCGGCGGGACGGCGCTCGGTCTTTCGGGGTCGCTCATGAGGATTTAGGGCGCGGGACGGGCAAGACCGCCTTCGGTCCGCGCTCAGCCGAGAAGGCGCTCGGCTTTCAAGGCGTCGCCGAGAAACATCTGAACCGTTTCTTTAGTATAGGGATGGACGATCATGCCTGCCAAGATCTCGGGAATCGCGGTCACGATATGAGCCCCGGCGTCGAGCCATTCGATGATGTTCATGACTTCCCGCGTCGAACCGACGATGATCTTGGCCTTCAGGCCCTGGGCGTCAAGAACCCGCCTGGCCCGGGCGATCTCCGTAACGCAATTATATCCCATATTATTGACCCGCCCGCCGAACAGGGAGACGTAGGTCGCCCCCGCTAATCCTCCGAGCAGGCACTGCTGGGCACTCATCATGGCGGTCATATTGACCCGGACGTCATATTTCGTTTCGAGAAGATGAACGACTTCGAAGTTTTCCAGTTCTCCATTCGGGCCGTGAACGGTAATCTTGACGTTGATGTTGTCGGCCCAGCCCGCGAACTCCCGCGCCTGAACGATCATCTGATCGGGGTCGTTGGTCGTGACCTCTACGGAGAGCGGCAGCGGTCGAAGGAGCCCCGCGATCTCGATGGACCTTTTTTTGATCGCTTCCTGCCCGCCCGTGACGCCGGCCTTCAATAGGATCGTGGGATTCGTCGTCACCCCCCGGATGATCCCCATCCTCAGGTAGCGCTCGACCTCCTCGACCTTGCCCGTGTCAAGAAAGATGGCCATCGGATTCTCCTACTTTACGGATTCCCATTTCGTGTCGCTCGCCTTAAGGTCCGGGTGGCTTACCAGGAGATGCCAGAGGACGGCCTGGAAGGCTTCCGTGTGCGCCGTCACGCGGTCCGCGTTCACCGTCGGGACGACCAGACTGACGTCGGCATACCGGGCTGTGTACCCGTCATCTCGGCCGACGATGCCCAGGACTTTCGCTCCCCGCGCGCGGGCGAAATCCAGGGCTTTGACGAGGTTCACGCTGACGTTCTTCTCAAGATTCCCGCCGCCTACGGAAAAAATGAAGATCCCGTCCCGGCTTCCGAGCCGGCTTTGCTCGAGCCATTTCACGAAGACGCTTTCCCACCCGTCGTCGTTGATCCTGGCGGACAGCTCAGAGACGTTATCCAGCGGCGAATAGGCCTCGATGCCGCAGATCTTCCGGAAGTCGTTGACGGCGTGCGAGGCGTTTGCCGCGCCGCCGCCGACGCCGAGGAAGAAGAGCCGTCCTTGGCCGGCCCGGATCTCGACCAGCGTCCGGATCATCGCTGCGATACGGCCCTGGTTTAGCGTTTCGGCGATCTGCCGGACCTCGCGAAGATAGGTTCTTATGTGGTCCAATCGGAATCCCTCCTTACCGCGCCGCTCCCGGGTCTTCCCATCCGGATCCCTGGATATATTTCCAGTCCGCGGGCCGCTCTCGAACCATCTCCCTCATGTATCGCCTCCCTTCGTCGCGAATGGCATATGCTGCGGGATCATAAAACCGGCCGTCGACCTTGCGGTGCAGCTCCTCCATGGAGCCGAAATCTGATAATGGGGAGACGCCGAGCCGGAATCCCTCGACGGTTTTCTGGACCGTCAGGAAGCTGGACGCGCCCCCGGTCTCGTCCAGGAATCGGACCGCGCTCTTTCCGAATTCCTCGGCCCAGGCGGCGTCCAGGGCATTCGGAGCGCCCGAGCGATAAAGATACGAGGGATTCACAACGTTGACGTTCCGCGTATTGAGGTGACCCGACAACCGCGCTTTAAGGATGTCCCGGAGGGCTTCCGCCGCCCCTCCGAAACGCGGATGGCCGAAGGCCTCGTCTTCATCGCGGCTGGCTTTCAGATACGAACCATCCCGCCACCTCGCGCCCTCAGCGACGACGATGATGACGTTCTTTTGGCGCGCGTAGATCTCGAGCGTCCGCGACAAGATCGACTCCGGGTCGACGGGAAACTCAGGGAGTACGATCATGTCGGGATCGCCGAGTCCCGAGGCGAGAGCTAACCATCCCGCGCTCATGCCCATGGATTCGACGATCACGATCCGTTCATGGGAATAGGCCGTCGTCCGCACGCCTTCCGCCAAACTGACGAAGGAAACGATCTTCTCGGCGGCGGTGGGGAAGCCCAGAGCAAAATAATTGAGAATTGTCTCCGGCTCGAGAGCGCCCTCCGGGTCTCCCATCGTGCCGACATCATTATCTATCGTCTTGGCGATCATCACCTGGGGAAAATTCCCTAGGAGGAAGGCGTTGGACAGAGTGTCTTCTCCCCCGATGACAATGAGGCCGGATAATCCGAGTCCCGCGAGGGTGCGCAGGGCACGGTCCCCGCCCCGCTCCGTTTTCGCGAGATTGACCCGGGAAGACTTGAGAAACGTGCCGCCCACGCCGGAGGAGATGTGGCCCGCATCCAGGCGCAGCCATTCGTTCTCGAGGACTCCCCGCCAACCCCGGAGAAAACCGAGGATCTCGAGTCCTCGGGCTCCGGCTTCCTCCGCCGCCGCGGCGAGGACTCTGTTGAGGGGGGGGACGTCCCCGCCTCCGGTAAGAATCCCGATCCTCTTCATCCCACGCTTTTCCTATGTTTGTCGCCCCCGCCCAGACGGACGGGAGCACCGCGTCTCGACGATTCGTAGATCGCCCCGACGAGACGGTTCGCCATCAGGCCGTCATATCCGGAGCCAAGGGGCTGACGGCCGTTCTGGATCGCGGCCGCGAATTCCTCGAGCTCGGCGATCCAGGAAACGTCGGGCCCGCTGTATTCTATGACCCGTTCTTCGGGGGCGCCGCCCGCGTACTCCGTCCCCGCCGCTCCGCAGGTCCTGCGCTTTCCGAGCACGAGCTTTTCCGGCCCGTAGCTGCCACCGAGGCCCTCGGCGGCTAGATACCCTCTTTCGCCGAAGATCTCGAAGCTGAATCTGTTTTTCCACTGCGTCCAGCTCGTATGCAGAATGGCCGCCTGGCCTTCCGCTGTCCGGAAAAGCGCGAACGCGTTGTCTTCGACTTCTATGTCCCAGAAATATGTTTCCACCCGGCCGAACACCTCGTCGAATTCGCCGAGGAACCAGCGGAAGAGGTCGACCACATGGACGCCCTGGTCGAGAAGCTCGCCGCCCCCGCAGGTCTCGCGGCAGGCACGCCACTCCTTCTCGTAGCCCGGCCGCCCGCCATGACCGTAGGTGGCTTTCACATAATAAAGATTCCCGAGATCTCCGGCGGCCACGATTTTCCGGGCTTCCAGGATCGCGGGATGGAATCGATGATTGAAGCCCGTTTTCAGAACGAGCCCTCCGGTCTCGGCTGCCCGACAGATCTCCTCCGCTTCGGCGGCGTCCCGTCCCAGGGGCTTTTCGCAGAGGACGTGCTTGTTTCTGCCGAGGGCGGCGAGAGCGATCTCCCTCAAAAGGCTGTTCGGAGTGGCGACGATCACGGCGTCCACGGAATCGGACTCGATCAAACCGCGCCAATCCCGATAAACCGCCGCGCCCTGACGCCGGGCCAGGGCCTCCGCCCGTTCCGTGTCGATGTCGCAGACCGCGACGACCTTCATGATCCGGGGCAAGGCCGCGACTGCGGCCGCTCTTTTCTGGCCGATCAGCCCGGCTCCGACGATACCGAGACGTATCATTTCGTGTCCCTCTCCGGAGTCCGGCCCGCGCGGATCCTCCGCTGCGATCTCATCCGGCCCTCCCCGTTGTTCATCCCGGGCCAGGCCTGTTAAAGAAATTCTTATGATCGATCCGGCGGAGGGTACAGAAGTCTTTATCCGACATCAGGGTCCGTCGGAAGTCGTCGGTCTGCCAGGGATCCCAGGGGGCCGAGAGGAACTTTCCCGTGATCCCGTCGGATTCCTGGGACAGGAGGAAAACCGTCAACGCCGCCGCCTTCTCCGCCGGGACCCCGCCCTTTTCCAACTGTTTCTCCGTGTTCTCATAGAACGAAGGCCCGGCCGCGTCGCGACCGGCCTTCAAGGTCTCTTGATGCATCCGCGTGAGGACGAACCCCGGCGCGACGCAATTGACGTCGGTCTCCTGCGCGGCCATTTCGACGGAAATGTTTTCGGTATAGCGAACGAGGGCGACCTTGCTGGTCGCGTAGGCGGAATAATTGGGGAAAGGCCCCGCGGCCCCGCCTCCAGCAAAAATCACGATCTTCTTCCGGCCCTTGTCGCGGAGCAACGGACCAACCAGGCTGCTCATATAAACCGCGCCCAGGAAATTGATTTCCAGGGTCTTCTTAAAATCCTCCAAACGGACTTCGGTCGTTTTGCCGATAGGCCCATAAACGCCCGCGCAATTGACCAGGCCGCTGATGGGCCGGTCGAGCTTTATGCACCAGTCCGCGAACCCCCTGACGGCCGGAAGGTCGCTGACATCCAGCGGGTAGAGAAAGGGCTCCGGATGCCCCCCTGTTACGATTTCCTCTCGGATCTCCTCGAGAGCCTGGAGGGTCCTGGCCACGAGGATCAACCGTGCCCCTTCGGCCGCGGACATCATGGCCACAACTCTGCCGATGCCCAGGCTTCCACCCGTCACGATGATGGTCTTTCCCTGCAACTTCATTTCAACCTCTTCCCAGAGAGCGATACCGAAAACCGCTTTTCTCGACGGCCTCCGGACTCAACAGATTCTTTGTATCCAGAAGATTCGGTTCCTTCATGACGTGCTTGATCCCGGCCCAATCCGCATTCTTGAATTCCTCCCAATCGGTCATGAGCATCAAGAGATCGGAGTCTCTGGCAGCCTCTTCCATCGTCCCGGCGATTCCAAAATCAAGAGGTCCCTCCAACTCTCCATAATCCGCCTGGGGATCGTAAACGACCACCCGAGCTCCTCGCCCGGCGAGCAGGCGAGCGATCTCCAATGGCAGGCTTCTGCGGAGCGTGCTTGTCCCCGCTTTATAAGTGATCCCTAACAGCCCGATCCGACGGCCTTCGATTCCGCCGAGGATCCGGTCGATCTTGGAGAGGATCGATGTCTTCCGCGCTCCGTTCAGTTCGTGGAGCAAGCCAAAGATAACGGCGCTCCCCGCCTGCTGACGATTGACCTCGTCCAGAGCCTTCAGATCCCTCCCCAGCGTGCCGCCGGAGAACCCGATGCCCGGGGACAGATAGGCCCGGGGGCCTATCCGGGGGTCCGATTTCATCCCTCGGACGACATCGTCGATGTTCGCCCCCCGGCTCTCGCAAAGATCCGAGAGGCCGTTAACGAATACGATGCTGGCCGCCAGATAGGAATTGATCGCGTGTTTGGTGAGTTCCGCGCCCGCCAGGTTCATGCAGAGGATATTTTTTGTGATCCGGCCCAGGAGACGGACGCAGCGGGATTCCGTCGCTATGTTTTCGCTCCCGAGCACGATTCTCCCGGGATTCCTGTAGCATTCTAGCGCTTCGCCCAGCCTCAGGTTTTCGGGAGAATAGGCGAGCTCGAGACCCCGCCGCTTTTCGCCCAGGAGCTGTCGAAGATGCCCGCAGAAGCCGACGGGCGATTGGGAGCTGACGATCAGGATCGCGTCCCGTTTCAGGAAGGGGCCGATGTCCATGACCGTTCTTTCCAGAAACCCGGTATCGCTCGTGTCGTCTTCGAGGACCGGCGTATCATAAGCCAGGAAGACATAATCGCAAGCGCCGAGAGACTCGAACCCCGAGGAGAAGCAGATTCTCCCGGCCGCCAGGTTCTCCTGGATCGACTCGGTCAGATGAGGTTCATAAAGCGGCGGAATTCCCCGCTTCAGGTCCTGGATCCTCCCCTCGTCCGGATCCACGGCCCTGACGTTGCAGCCCAGACTCGCCCAGGACGAAGCGATGACACAACCGAGATGCCAGAGGCCGACAACCCCCAAGATGTCCGCCATGGGACTACCGGGTCCCATTCATCAGGTTGACGACCACGGTCGTCCCCCCGAATTCAAATCGATAACGCATTTCACGGAGACCCATCTTTTTCATTTCCTCCCGGAATTTCGTATGGTCCTTCTCGACATAAAAAAGAAAAAAACCTCCTCCTCCGGCCCCGGTGATCTTCCCTCCCAAGGCGCCGGCGTCCAGCGCGGCCTGATAGATCTCGTCCAGGCGGGGGTTGGACATTTCGGTCGAGATCCTCTTTTTGAATTTCCAATGCTGATCGAAGAGCAACCCGATCTCGGTGACGTTCCCGGCTTCCGCGGCCTCGAGGATCCGGTATCCGATGTCCTTGATCACGTGCATGCTTTCGATGACCTCGGGCTTCCGTTGTCTGGCTCCCCGGCTCTGTTCCGCCAGGATCGCATCCGCGCTGCGAGAGGTCCCCGTATAAAACAGGATCAGATTCCTGTTGAGTTCATCGCGGGTAGCTTCTTCAATGGTCGCGTTTCTTACTTTGACCGTCCCGTTGGGCTCGATCTCCAGCACACGCAAGCCGCCGAATGCGGCCATGTACTGGTCCTGCTTGCCGATGGGCTTTCCCAGCCGGCCGATCTCGAGGTCGCAGGCTTCTTCGGCCAATCCCTCGGACGAGATCGCTTCCTTCTTCATCGCGTGCAGGGCGTTGAGCAGGCCGACGGCATAAGCGCTGGAAGATCCCAGCCCGGTGCCGGCCGGAACGTCCGCCATCGAAACGATCTCCAAGGAGTTCTCGACCCCTGTTATCCTCATCGCCTCCTTTGCGATATCGTGCTGCAGCTCCTCCCGATGGCGCACGGTCTCGGACTTGCTGTACTTCACCCGGACCAGGTCATCCACGACAGGATTGTTCAGGCAGATGAACATGTACTTATCGAGCGCCGCGGCAAATATGAAGCCTCCGTATTTCGAGTAATAAGCGGGAAGATCCGTCCCTCCCCCCCCCAACGTGATACGGAACGGCGTGCGCGTGATGATCATTTTCCCCCCTGGTGAGCGGTCCCGGTTGGCGGGGCCCCCGACGACGGGCCCGCTCCGCCCCCCGCGGCACCCGACGATCCGGCCAGATGTTCCCTTAAAGCTTCCAAGAGCCGGGCATCATCAATCGCCCAAACGCCTCCGGGAAGGCGATGGGCGTACAAGCGGCCGCCGCCCCGGATCACCCGGGGGATGACGTCCCGGCCGAAATCGGAAAACCCGTCCGGAATGAAGGCCAAGATCTCCGGACGGAAGAAGTAGATCCCGGCGTTCGCCCAACAGCTGAAGATCTCGCCCTTCCGGGGCTTTTCTTTGAACCTCGTAATGCGATCCGCTCTCCCCAGGTCTACGATGCCGCTGCCGGTCGCGTCACTTTTTTTGAAAACGGCGATCGTCCCCGTACCCGTCCTGGCCGAGGCGGGGCCGATGAACCCGGGCCAATTGATGTCCAAGTAATTGTCTCCATAGACGACGAGAAACGGCCCTCCCCGGAATTCCGCCTCCAGTTTTTTCACGGCGCCCGCCGTCCCCAGGATTTCGGGCTCGTACGAATAGCGAATCCTGGCCCCGTAGGCCGTTCCCCCGCCGAAATGCCGGGTGATGACCTCGGGCAGGTGATGCAAATTGATCCAGATGTCGAGAACGCCGGCGGCTACGAGGCTGGCGACGTGGCGCTCGAGCAGGGGCCGGCCGCCGACGGGCGCCATGACCTTGGGCAGGGCGTCTGTCAAAGGGGAGAGGCGGCTGCCCCGGCCGGCCGCGAGAAGGAGGGCCTTCATGGATCACACGGCTCCCTTCCGCATTTCTTCCCGGATGTACGCGACGGCGTTTTGAAGGCCTGTCGTCAGGTCGGTCCCGGGCTCCCAACCGAGGCTTCTCGCGGCCCGGATATCCGCCAGCGTCTCCCGGGCTTCCCCCGGCAGATCTGCCCTGAATTCGGGCTCGATGCGGATTCCCAAGAGCCCGGAAATCATGTCGTAGATCTCCAGGATCGAGTGATTTTTCCCCGAACCCAGGTTGAACGTCCGGTTGTCCGTTCTGGGATCGGTCAGGCATTGGAGGTGGAAACGATTGACGTCGTCCACATAGATGAAGTCCCGACGCTTCCGGCCCGACCCGTATATGATGGGCCGCTCCCCTTTGAGGAGCTTGATGATGAAGGCGCTCATGACGGGCGGGATCGTCCGTCGATAATCCTGGATGGGCCCGTAGACGCAAAAATACCGGAGGGCCGTGAACGTCATGCCGTACGTTCTATGAAAGGCCTGGGCAAAGAGCCGGCCAGCCAGCTTGCTCACAGCGTAGAAGCTTTCGGGCCGGACGTCCGTCTCCGGCGTCGGAAGCTCCGGGCAGCCTTCATAGAGCGCCGAGGATTCGGCGACGATGACCTTTCTTATTCCGGCTTTCCGCGCCGCCTCCATGACATTCACGGCGCCCGCCACGTTGATGCTGACGGTTTCCTCGGGATTCTTCTGGCAATCGGAAATGCAGTTCATGGCCGCGAGGTGAAAGAGGGCATCGGCGCCGGAAAACAACCGTTCGAGCCCGGGAGCGCGAATGTCTTGAAGATGGAATTCCACATCAGGCGGAACATGATCCATCAAGCCCGCGGAGAGGTTGTCGATGCCGACGACCTTCTTTCCGGAGGCCCCGAGCACTCGCGCCAGATTCGCCCCGATGAAGCCCGCGACACCCGTAATGATGATCTTCACGGTTCCTCAGATCCCCGTTCCCTTGAAGACGGCGGGGATTGTTTTCAGGAGGATCTTCAGGTCCAGACCCAATGACCAGCTTTCAATATACTCCAGATCCAGCCGAACCCAAGTATCGAAATCCACGATCCTGTTTCTCCCCTGAACCTGCCACAAGCAGGTCAAGCCGGGCTTGACGCTCAGTTTCCGCCGCTGCCAACTGTCGAACCGGGCCAATTCGTCGGAGTAGGACGGCCGCGGACCCACCAGGCTCATGTCCCCCTTGAAAACACTCCATAACTGGGGGAGCTCGTCCAGGCTGTACTTCCTCAAGAATTTTCCGATCTTGGTGATCCGCGGATCGTCCCTTATCTTGAAGGCCGGCCCCCGCATTTCGTTCCGATCCATCAGGGCGTCCTTCATAAGGTCCGCGTTCGCGATCATCGTCCTGAATTTCCAGCTACGAAAGGGCCTCTTATTCAAGCCGACGACGTCCCACCGATAGAGGACCGGGCCCTTGGACGTGGCCTTGATCAGGAGCACGATGATCAGGAATAAGGGCGAAAGAGCCAAGAGCAGGAATCCGGAAACGGCCACATCCATCAGCCGCTTGATGAGCAACCGGAACTCGTTGTCCGGAAGCGTGATCAGGCTGACGATATTCATGCCGTACGGCCGGTCGACGCGGATCCGCCTGATCATCTGGCCGAAGAAATCGGAAAAGATCCGGACTTGAACCCCCTCCCGCTCGCAACATTCGATGATCTTCCGGATCGGGCCGAAGGCGTCCCAGGAGACGCAGATCAGGACCTCGTCGACGACCTGTCCATGCAGGATCGATTCGATATCCCCGTAGGTTCCGAGATACTTCAGGTCGGGAAAGCTCGGAATTCCGACGCTGGGACCCTCGGTGACGCAGCCGATGATCGTGACGCCCCAGGCGATATGTTCTTTTGCGCCTTCGAGAAAGGCTCTCGCGTGTTCCCCCTCCCCCGCGATCAGGATGCGCCTCGTCCGGCGTCCCCTTTTCCTCACTTCCCGGGCGGCATAGAAAAGAACCGTTTTTTCAAGGGACAGGAGGATGAAGTTCACCGCGGCGAAGATCAGAACATATGTTCTTGCCACATAGCCCAAACGAAGGAAGAAATGCGCCGCGAAGAACAGGGAAACGCCTATCCCCGTCGCTTTTACGACGGTGACCCATTCCTTCCGAAGCGAGCTGAACCTCCCGTAGGAATAGGCCCCCAGCGCGTTGAAAATGAAGATCCACAGGAGTGAAAAGGCGACGACCAGCGCGATATCGCTGCCGGCCACGCTCAGGGGGTGGGAAATGTTCGTCAGGCGCCGGAACTGATCCCAGAGGAGATAGGCGATGAGGAAACTGAGGGCGGTCGTCACTCCGTCCGCGGCCTGGAAGACCCGTCGGTGAAAAGTCGGGCGCCAGATCATTTCAGGATTCCGATGAGTCCGTTTGCCGGAACCGCCGTCTCGTGTCCTCGTAAAACGCCTCGAGCTTCTCGGCGATGAGGTCCCAACGGAGGCAGCGGTGCGCATAGCTCGAGGCCCGGGCCGCGAGATCCGCGCACCGGACCGGGTTTTCAGAGAGGGCGATGAGGGCCCGGCCGAAAGACTCGGCGTCATCCTCGGCCGGGACCCCGATGCCTTCCTGCTCGAAGATCGTCCCAAGATCGCCGACCCGCGTTGCGACAACGGGCCGGCCGGACGCGAAGTACTCGCCCACTTTTGAGGGCCAACGCCCCTGGTTGGCGACGGTCCGTTCGAGGGGCAACGTGAGAAGATCGCAGGCGCCTAAGAACAAGGGGATGCGCTCGGCATCGACTTCCCCGGATTCGACCACGTCTCCGACGGGAGTCCTTTTCGCCGACAGGCCCAAGCCGTGCCGGCCGATCAAGATGAGCCGGGCATGGGGCTTCCGTTCCTTCAGGAACAGGAGAGAATCGAAAAGCAGGCGGGCGTCCCCTGGGAAAAGAGCGCCCAGGTACCCGACGTAGAGGGCTCCGGGATCCAGCCGCAAACGCCTTCGGCATTCCTCCCGATCCGGAGGGGCTGGCGGTGCCTGAGAGGCGCCCTGACGGAGCAGATGAATCCGCGAGGCCGGATACCCCAGGTTTTGAAGCCGCTCTCCCAGGGCCGTGCTGATGACCGTCGCGCCGTCCGCGTATTTCCGGAAATGCTCTTCAAAGAAGTTCTCGAATCGGCCTAAGGAACGCTCATAGAGCCGTCCGGACCTCTGGCGCATGGTGCCGCCGCGCCCCCACCAGTCGGCCCAGTCCAGAATCAGGGGAGCCTTGTTCTTGCGCCGGCCATAGAGCGCGGGAAAGATCACCACGGGACGTGTATCGAAGGCGTGGATCAGATCATACCGTTCCTCTCGCAGTGCCGCCAACCGGCGGCTCGTATTCCAGGGGCAGATGCCGTTTCTCAGCTTTCCGGAGAACAGGTCCGGAAACTGAATGATCCTGAGCCGCGGCGTTCCCGAGACGCGGCGTCCGAGGCGACGTTCTCTCGATGTCGTCATCAGAGTGACGGAGTGTCCCCGGGAAACGAGGGCCTGCCCGAGCGCCAGGGCCCGGAGATAGGTTCCCCGGCCGATCACGTTGTGATTAATGAATAAGATCCTCATGGCCGGCGACTCTGACGGAGGTATCCCAGGCTCCTGAGCGCCTCGATATTCCGTAAATCGTAGCGCGCGTCGATATCCCGGACGGGGGCGCCCCGATAGTTACGATCCCACAGGTCGGCGATCTTCCCGAAATACGCCGACGTCCGGTCCTGGAAGCCCCGCGGCGAAGCGAGGTTATCGAGCATTTCCGGAAAGGAGATCCCGCGTCCGCGAGCGAATCCAGAAATGGCGTCGTTGGGTGCGGGTACCCGAGAGCCCCCACATGATCCGCTCTCAGAGAATCGACCACGATGGAGAGGATATCCGGGAGGGCCTTCTTCTGATGTCCGCAAGCCGTCCCCAAAAGAGCGCATATAATGGCCGCCATCAGCGGCCCTTCGAGGGACCGCCATGACCAAACTCTTTTTCCAATAATTCGGCTCCTCAGAGCGAGCTGGAATGTCTTTCTCTGCCGAAAAATGCTTGAGATCCGTTTCTGGCTTGATGGAGAGCCGTCGCGCGTTGTTCGTCGAACTCCTCTCTTGGCAGACACTCGCTTACCGTTGAATCTCAGGAAAAGAGCTTTCCCTCGATTCCCTTCATGGCTGAGGGCTCAAGTGCTTATTAAACACGTCTATGAGCTTTTCCATATATTTCTGAAGCGTGTAGTATTGCCTAAAATGATCAATATTGTTCTTTCTTATAATGTATGTTGCGTCCCGATCTTCTATCGCTCTGAGGATTTTTTGGCCAAGGTCGGCAGGGTTCTTCTTTTCGCAGACATATCCATTTCTTCCATCTTTGACGACGTCACTGATTGCTGCGTGATCCGTCGTCACGATACAATGGCCATAACTCATGGCTTCCAGAAGCGCTAGAGGGAGGCCTTCATATTCGTAATAGGTCGGCAGAACAAAGACCTGAGAACTTGACATGAGGTCTCTTTTTTTTCGGCCTTCAATGACACCCACGAATTTTAGGTACCTTCCGATGTCGTCTTCATTGATGATCTTAGTGGCTTCTCTTTCGTCCATCTCACTCAGCCATTCACCGGCAAATATGAATTCCATATCAGGATATGTCCGGCAAACATACTTTATCGCGTGAAGAGCATCGAATATGCCTTTGGAACGAATGAAATTGCCCATAAAGATCACCCGTCTGACGGCCTCCTCCCTTTCAACCTTTCTTTCTCCGCCAGGGACATGCTCTATTCCAAACGGGATTGCTTCAATTATTTCGGGCGGAATGATGCCCTTAAAATCACTCTGGCTCATCCTGAGGCCTGGACTGATTAAGGCCGTATACATTCCCCCTATCCAGCGATAATAGTGCTTCATGAGCCGCGACCCGGCATCATAATTCATTCTCAGGCCAAGACCGACGACGGACCCGATGATTCTCTTTCGAAAGAGCCGGGCGACGATGACGAACAGGCTATCCTTTATGAAGGGGAACCTCGGGAAAGCGATTTGCGCATAGACAAGATCGATGCTATTCCGGCTCAGGATCGCTAAATACGCGGCTAGACTTTTCAGGGCTCGCAGGGCCTTCAGGACCGTGAATCGTTGGTATGTATCCAAGCGATTCTTTAAATTGAGATCCAGGAAATGAACGCGATAGGTTCGATGCAAGAGCTCGCTTCCGATCAGGTTTTGAAAGTAGACGGACGCGCCATGCAACGGAGGGGGAAGAGTCCCCAGGATCAGGATTGCCCGCTTATTTTTCGACATACTTCGAGAGATACCTTCGATAATAATGGAAGGTCCGTCGGATCCCGTCATCCAGGGGGACGCGCGGTTCCCATCCGGTCTCGACGGCCAGCTTTCGAGTGGAGATCCGAACACTTCCCGTTTCGATCTTTTCATAATCATCGGGCCAGGGGACGAATTCTATCTTTCCCCGGCCGACGATCTCGACGATCTTTTGAGCCATACTCTTGAAGGCCGTCGATCGTCCGTAGCCGAGGCAGAAGGTCTCTCCCGAGGACCGGGGGCTCTTCATCAGCAGCAGAATTGCCCGGATGATGTCGTCGATGTAGATGTAGTCCCGCGTTTGGCCTCCCGATCCGAAGATCCGGATGTTCTCGCCCGCCATGGCTTTCCGGATGAACCACCCGATCAGGCCGTATTTTGAGTGTTTGATCTGTTGCCTGGGGCCGTAGGGATTCGTGAGTCTCAAGATCGTCGCTTCGATGCCGTATTCATGGCCATAGATCCGGAAATAAGCTTCGGAAGCGAGCTTGTGGATTCCGTACAAGGACACGGGATTAGCGGGGTGCTCTTCATTGATGATTCTTTTTATGGGCTTTCCGATGACCATCCGCGAGCTCGAAAAGAAAACCCTCGCCTTCCGGTTGTGCTCTTTTAATATTTCCAGGATATTCAAGGTGCCGGCGACATTGATCCCGAGGTCGACGAAGGGCATTCTTAGACTGTCGATATAGCTGACCTGGGCGGCAAAATGGAAAACATAGTGCGCATTGCGGAGGGTTTCTTTCATCACCTTCTTATCGCGGATATCTCCGACGATTAGCCGAACGTTCTTTCGATTCGCCGCGTGCAGATTGAAGGAATTAGCCCCATAGAGCGGGTCCAGGTTATCCACGATCGTGACTTTCGAATTTTTCCATGACAAGGCGGTCGCCAGATTGGATCCCAGGAAGCCCAGCCCTCCCGTAATGGTGATGTTTTTGCCCGAAAGATTATCCATGGCTGAACCGAGGTCCTTGACTCCCCGCAGAGAGGATCTCCTCTCTCATGCGGCGGATGCTTTTTTCCCAGGTGAATGCAGAGCACCGATCGAATCCCTTGCGGATCATTTCAGCCCTGAGATCGTGGTCCTTGACGACGCGCCCGACCGCGGCCGCGAAGGCTTCGGTGTCGTCGGGATCTACCTGAAGGGCCGAATCCCCGACGACTTCCGGGATCGCCGATCGGTTCGATGCCACGACGGGCGTTCCGCAGGCCATCGCCTCCAGGGGGGGGATGCCGAACGTTTCCCAGGTCGAGGGAAACAGGAAACAGGCTGCCCCGTTATATAAAAGGCGAAGCCGATCCGGCAGCTGGAAGGGGAGGAAATGGACATGAGGCCCGATCCCCAGGGTGTCGGCGAAGTCCCGATATCTCTTCTGATTACCCTGCGGATCGCCGCCGGCGAGCACGAAATCCAAGCCTAGGCCGGAGCCACGGAGGCGTGCCAGGACGCGCATTGAGGCAAGGGGATTCTTGTGATCCACGTAGCCCGATACCTGAAGGAGATAGGGATCGCGGATCTGGAAGTCCTCCGCGAGGCGGTCCGTCAGATGCGCCTTGTCCATGGGGAAAAAGGAGGCCTCGTCATAGGCATCGCCGATGATGGATATGGCTTTGCCCTTCAGGGGGCAATGGGCCTCCAACTCCCGGAGCGTATATTCCGAATTCGGGAGTATTATGGCCGCCCGCTTCACCGCGAACCGAGTCGTGAACGACCGATAAATCCGGCGGGACGTCCGATGGTCCAGGTCCTTATGGAATTGTTGCGTGATCAGGACCCTGAAGATCCATCTCGTGTCCGGGTGCGAGCAGAGCGGGATGATGTTGTCGGAGAATCCGATCGTGATGCCTGCCCGACGATAGAGATCGGGAATCCTCAGGTGTTGATCCCACAACCGTTTGCCAAGAGATCCCTCTCCACTCCCCAGGGAAATGAGACGAAGCGTATCCGCTTTTCCGGGCGCGAGATAACGACAATAATCCTGGACCTCCCGGTCATAAGCATAGACGTAATAGCGCTCGGCCTCGGCCAACCGGGACATCCAGCGGACGAACTGACGGTGAAACCCGATACAGCCGCTTTCTCCCAGGCGGTCCGCCAGAAAATCCACGCCGATCTTCATTTGGGCTCACCCATTATCGCCGGAGGGGCGCCGCCCCTCATCGTCCCCCAGAACATGATATAGGGAGACCATGCCCGGGAGGAAAGGTCCGCGAACCGCGAAAGGATCTCTCCGATTCCATTCAGACCTCTCTTCAGGCAAGCCAGGGGGAAGCTCCGTCCCGGCGCGAAGAGCCGGAATCCGCCGAGATAACAGCCACCGGTTTCCACGAACCCCCGGACGGCCATTTCGTCCCGGAGGGTGGGGAGATCGAGGCGATAATGCCAATCCATCAGGGCGGGGTTGGCGAAGTTCAGCCACCAGAGGTTGAGCGCGTTCAGGTTCGGAACCACGGCGATAAATATGCCTCGCCCGGTAAGGAGGCTCTCCGCCAGTCTATAAATCCGGGACCGATCCTCGAAATGCTCGAGCAGACCGAAAGAAAAAACCAGATCGATCGGTGCACCGATCTCTGTCGTCTTCAATTCGAAGAAATCTCGTTCGAGGATCGTACACGGAAGGCTCCATTTATCCATTTTTTCCTTGAGCCGCGCGCAGCCTTCCGGCGCGTAATCGACGGCCCACAGCCCGCATCGGTAGGTTCGCCCGAAGTGCACGAGCCAGTCGCTCGCGCCCCCTCCCAATTCCAGGATGTTGAGCCGACGGGGATCGGGGAATCGATCGCGGACGAGCCGATCGATGGACCCGAGGATCTCGCGGAACGGCGCGTTGTGACGCGTTCGCCCCAACCGGGAAAAAAGACCTTCCGTTTTCGCATATCCCCGGTTCCATCGCTCCCGTTCCTCCCCCTGGCTCATCGAGCGTCCTCCGCGAAGGCTCGAGATGCGAAAGCCTTGACGCGGGACTCCGCGGGAGGGGGAGCCTGGACGCCAAGGGCCAGCAGGCACCCGAAAAAGGCGTACCAGTACCAGTTGATGACCGCGTAGGTGACCATTTCCCCGGACATCCCCATCACGAACCATGCGGCGAGCATGGCCAAGGACCAGCGGCTAAAATCGCGAACGAACGGGCTGGCGCCCGTGCGATTCAGATGGTGGGCCGTTTTTGCCAGGGAAACGAAGAGACCCGCGAAAAGCAGCAGCGCCACTCCCCCCGTGCTGACCAAGATGAAAATGAAGCTGTTCTCAATAAGCCCGGTGGCCCCATAGCTGAACAGCGACCCGGTGAAGAGATTTTTCCCGGGAAGATCGGACAATCCAAGCCCGGTCACCCAGTTCGACGCCCCCCCTGCGGACAACGATTTGAGGAAACCCGACCAGTACTGCAGCCGTAGCTTCCAGTTGGCGATATTTTGCAGTCGATACAGGATATCGGGGAGAAGCCATAGGACCGAGGCGCCGAAGGCCAGGCCTCCGACCGCAATCCGGAACCGTCGTCCTTTCAGGACATGGAACAGGCCCACCAGCAGGGCCGTTCCGATCCAGGCGGCTCTCGAAAAAGTGAGGTAAAGTGGAATGGCGAGGAACGCGCAGATGCCCAACCAGAGCCAGCGCCGGGACGACCGTTCTGTTTCATACAGAAAGTAGCAGACGGCGATGAACTGAAAAATCCAGAACGAGGTCGTCGTCGGAACGCCGAATACGGAGGCGAGCCTGTTTTGCGTTTCGCCGCTCTTGAGGGGAATGATATCCTGGACCCAGCCGTAGACGGGATTGATGTTCGTGCGGTTCCAGTCCAGGAGAATCGCCGCGATGACGATCAACGAAGAATAGGCGATGAGCCTCAGGAACGTTTTGAGGTCCTCCTCCGACCGGACGGCCAGGCTCGGGAAAAGCAGCAGGCTGAACGGCATCAGAACCTTGAGCAGGAGTGTTCCGGATTCCTCATTGAGACCGTGGCCCAGCGAGACGATCAAGAAGACCAGCATGAAGCTCAACACGATTCCGTCGCTCTTGACGGAGAATCTCCCACGCAGGAGGAGGACGGCGAACAGGACTACGGGAATCAGGACGCCGCACGCGTTGATCATCCCCTGGACGAGCCCCTGATCGTCTTTGATCAAGCGACTCGCCTCGAGAAAGGGCCGCGTGAGGAAGATCAGCCAGAGCGCCTGTTTCGGGAAGCGGCAGGCAACGATCACCAGGATAAGCAGGACGCATTCCAGGGCCCCCGCGGCGAGCAAGGGCATCAGAGTTTCCACTGGGGGGATCATCATCTCGGGCTATTCCTACGGTGAAGCGCGCGCATCATCCAGGCCCATTCCGTGCGTGACACGCCCTTCTGCAAGAACAGAACCATCACGAAAAAGACGGGCCCGAAGCCCCCGGCCAAGACCAGGCCGATGACGGGGTGCGAAACCGTCCTGACGATCAGGGTCAGGATGAAAGCCGTTTCGAAGCCGCAGAGGATATAGAGGAGATACTTTCCCCATTCGAAACGAACCCGATATCTTCGCCGGATCCATGAGAATATCCAAACGAGCCCGGCGGCATAGGAGGCCAATAAGGCCGAAGCGGCACCTCGCGCTTCCGCCCCGGGGATGAGCACGACGCTTCCTAGGAGACACAGGAAAGCGATAAAAGCTGAGAGCCGCACGGCCATCTTCAGATTATCAGTCACGTAGGTGATAGATAACAAAAGAGAATATATGACTCCGAAAAAACTCGCCCCGAGAAGGATCCCTACGACGGGGATCAATTCCCCCGCGAACTCCCTGAAAAGGAGGGCCGCCAGCGGCCCGGCGAGGACGAATCCGCAGCCCAGGAAAAGCGCTCCAAGTCCGATGAGCAGACGCATAAGCAGACGGATGACATCGGGAAGCTCATGAGGCGATCGTCGTTGGTTTTCCTTGATGAGGGGCAGGAGCGGAAGAATGAGGCCCTCGCTGAGAAGCATCGGGGCCAAGCCGAAAGTCGAAGCGATCCGATAGATGCCGACCTGAGTCTCTGAAGCCAGATAAGACAAGGTCAGGATGCCGGTCTGGGAAGTCAATACGGCGAACGTGGACGCGAGCGTCATGAAGACGCCGAACTTGAGAAGCCGTCCGGCCATCGGCCACGAAATGCGTCCGCTGAACAGGCCCTTTTCCAGGATCATGGAGAGTACCCCGACAAGGACGAAGGAAGCCGCCAACGCCAGGATCGGGCCGGCGATCGGTTCTCCGGCGAAGGCGAAGCCGACCGCGAGGATGAACCACAGGATCATCCGGCCCATGCCCAATAGGCTCGCGTGTTTGAACTTCAGCCGGGCGTTAAGGACATAGAGGACCGTGCCAAATGCCGAACCGATGAGCAGGATTCCAACGAGAACCCCTGAGCCCCTTAGTGCCTTCCAGGCCGCGTCCGCTGCCACGCATAAGGACGCCAGGAAAAAGGACGATATGAACCTCAGGACCAGCGCCGTCGAAGCGATGCGCGCCGTTTCTTCGGGATCATCCTGGACGAAGTTCTGCAATGAAAAAGCGATGCCCAGGTCCGCCAGAAGCGACAGGACCGTGTAGGAGGCCAGAATATAGGAATAAACGCCCAGAACCGAGGGTGTGACTAGGAAAGCGAGAATCAAGACGAAGACATTGGGTAGGAGTCGATTGACGACAACCGACAGTGTATTCCAGGTTCCGCCGGCCAAGAGCCGGCTGATGGTCAGATTGGCCCCGGCCGGGAGGAGCCCGGGGAGGGCGGGAGCGGCGCCTTCTCCTTTCGCGGGAAGGTCGCCTCGATTTCCGGGGACCATCTTAAGAAAAATCCTCCCAAGGAAATTCCGGAGACGGCTTCCGGAGCGATATCACAAGGTTCGTCCCCCGGATCCGGGAAAGCGGATGGTGGACGCCGATCCTCTTGAGCACCGCGAAAACATCGGGGACGAAGCAGTCATGCCAGAGGACCCAACCGTCCTCTCGAACGCATCTCAACGCGATCAGGCTGTCCTTAAGGACGTAATCGCGCGTATGGGCCCCGTCAATGAAAAAAAGGTCGATGGAATCCGCGCGGCCGAAAAAATCGAAAAGCGCTGAGTCTCCGTAAAGCTTCTCCACCCGGTCCTGGCAACGATACTCGTCGATCAGATAGCCGGTGCGGTAATTTCCCGAAATGGACTGCGTCTCGAAGGACCGCTTCGTGCGCGGAACGCCCCCGACGGCGGGAAGGTCGAGTGTCGAGATCCGGCTCGCGGGGCCGGCGTTCTTCGCGAAAACTACGGCCGTAAGCCCTTCGAAGGTTCCGATCTCAAAGACCCGGGCGGGCCCTTTCTCCCGGGCCAAGACGGCTAGGGCCGCCAAGTCAGGAAGAGGGGTCGAGCCAGGCCGGATCGCGGCGACGGGTAAGAATATGGACTCGAGCGATCTGTTTGGGCTGAGGTCCCCAATTTCTATTTCTCGAACGGGGCCGAAAATCCGGGCGAGATATGCGGCGCGGATATCGCGGAGGAAAGCCAGGAACCGGGCAGGCCTGGGGACGAAACGAAGGGCGCTAAGGTTGAGCATGCGGAGCAGAGAGAAAGCAGGCCGGAGATGTATCTTCATGTCGCTCCTTAGGTTCTCATATCAGACTCATTGTCCTTGGCCTTCCCCTCGGCCCCCTTTCTAACTTCCTCCCCAACAGCACTTCAAGCTGTCCCACGAACTCCGGCGAGCCGCACGGCCTGCCCGCCTTCATGTTCTTTCGTAATGCCTCGACCGAGGCCGCATCGCAGGGGCCTTTTAGGTAATCTGCCCAATCGCTGACCTGCGCCTTGATTGGACAAAAGTCCTGCAAGGCGGGATCCGCCGCGTTCGTGACATGGCTACGGGCGCTCGACCAAGGATAAGCTGGGGCCTCTTTGACAAGGTGCCACCGGACAGGGTTCATTTCGACGAAGCGCACGGCCTCGAAGGCGTGTGCGGCATCGAGGATAGAGGAATAAAAACGGCCGCGCCAGAGATGGCCCTGGACGCGGTGCCGCGCATTGAAGTGCTGGGCGTAGCGCATGTGGAGCGCGTTGAAAGTCCGGGCCAGACCGGTTTCCGTGTGCGGGACACAGACGTGGTGGACGTGGTTCGGCATCAGGCAATAGGCCCAGACGTCAACAAAGAAGCGCTTACTATATTCGGCGAACCAACTGAGGTAGATCTCGCGATCACCGGTCTCTTCGAACACGCGCTGGCCGTAGTTACCGAATTGGAGCACGTGGTGGGGGAAGCCCGGGGCGACGACTCGTGATGTTCTCATCTTGAAAATAGGGACAGCGGCTATTTGAAAATCGCTACCGCCGGTGAATGAGAGAAAGGCCTCGGCAGTCGGTTCCCATAGACACTGCCGCGAGCCGCGTGAGCCGAACTTCGGGATCAGTTCGGCGGTTTGTAAATGAAAGACGAACAGGGAGCAACAGCGAGCGGAAGGTGGGGAAATCGGAGCCCTAAAGGAGATCCAGCGACTCGTCTCATCATGATGTTCTTATAGTTATTCCTATCAATTGGGAACACTTAATTTGTAAAATACGTAATGGCGTTTGTCAAGCAATAATTAGGGACAGCGGTTTCCGAGCCGCCCCACAAAGGACGGGAGGGGTCAAGAGCCGGTCTTTTGCCCGCGATTTCTTTTTTCAATAGGTCTAAGAACAGCGCCAGGATCGAGAAACAAAAGAACCCCAGGAATCCGGCGATTAGGACGTTCCTCATTTTCCTGGGCGATACCGGATACAACGACACCGTCGGTTCCTTGACCAGTTGGGCGTAGTCGATGCGCTGTTTTTTTTCGTTGAGGAGCCCTATGTCGCTCCGCAACGCGAGGATCGTCTGGTTGATCTTGTCGATCTCGTGTTTTAAGGCCCTTGATGACCTGCCCCTTCTCGCGCACGGAAAGCCGGAGATCTTCCTGCGTATTCCTTTCCGCGCTCAAGCTCTCTTCCAGGGTATTGTAATAGCGGAAGTTCTGTTGGATCTCGTTGGAATAAAGGAGGAGCCCCAGGGTTTCGACACCTTCCCGCTTCTCGGCCAGCATCGTCTTCTGCTGCTTCTCGATCTCGTCGATGCGCGTCTTGACACCTTTCATTTCCTCGAGAAGACTGCGCGATCGTTCCTCCGAGATCTTCAGCTTGTTCCCGGCAGCGATGATCTCCTGCCGGGTTTTCTCGATCTCGATGTTCAGGGATTGGATGTCGAGCTCCTTTGCTCCTGATGTCATTTTCCTTCAACGCGATCTGCGTCGTGATGCTCATGATCTCGACGTCGATCTTCCGGTCGAGCTCGCTCTTGATGTGCTCGAAAAGGGCGTTGAGGATCGGCCCGCCCTTTTTCGGATCGCCGGTCCGGAGGCTCACCCGGACCAGTTTGGTGTCCCGCAGGTGTTCCGCCTTCAGGCGTGGGAATTTCCTCGGATCCAGGTTCAGCTCGGCGGCGATCAGGCGGTTGTAGGCTCCCTGATTGATCTGCCCGGCGAGCTGTTTGGGGTCCATGACCACGACTTCCGTGAACGTCCCCTGCTCGGATTGGACGAAGAACTTGCTCGGCTGGATGATGGCATCGACCTCCCACTTGGGCGGGATCAGGAAGCTGACGATGCCGGCGATCGAGCGCCAGGAGAAGCGTGGGGACGATGATGAACCACCGTCGTTTCCAGAGGAGCGTTGAGGTATTCGGCCAATTCCAATTCATTTTCATGCTGGTCCATAGGAACCTCGATCTTTCATCAACGACCCCGAAAGCCCATAAAACGAATACTTTCTATTTAGCCCATGGTCTTGAGCTTGTCAAGCGAAACCGGCGGGCGGCGTCCGCTGTTGTATATATCAGACGGATGATATAATGAACCCCATGTGCGGACGGGCCGGTCATCCAGGTTTCCCTGCGGCCTGGAGGGCCTTTTTATGGGCAGTTTCAACCGTTTTCATGCTTATGCTTGCCGTTCCCTCTGCCGCCCAGACCACCGCAACGGCCCCGGCCGCTGAGGCCCCCCAGGCGGCCGCCGCGCCCCAGGCCGGCACTCCAGCCCAGGAGGCCGAGGCGGAGCTCACCGTCTTCGCCCGCACCCAGGAAAAGACCAAGGACCGCATCTTCCTCATCGGCGACGTCGAGATCCGCTACAAGGACCTCCGGCTCTTCGCCGACCGGGTCGAGATCGATCCCAAGACCAAGGACTGCGTGGCCACGGGGAACGTCACGATCCAGCTCCCCGACGAGTCGGTGACGGCCGAGGAGGTCTTCATCAACCTCGAGACCAAGGAGGGGAAGCTCGTCCAGGCGGACGGCATGGTCCAGCCGACGATCTTCTACCACGCCGCGTCGGTCGACAAGAAGACGGAGAACCTCTACGAGCTCCTCGAGGCCCGGATCACGTCCTGCGCCCAACCCGTGCCGCGCTGGCGCTTCGACGCCTCCCGGGCGAATTTCCGGAAGGACGACTACGTCGAGATGTGGAACGCCGTGTTCCACATCAAGAAGGTCCCGGTCTTCTACATGCCCTACATGCGCTATCCGGTCGGCCGGGACCGGGCGACCGGGTTCCTCATCCCGAGGATCGGCTGGTCGGGACAGAAGGGCTTCAACTACGAGCAGAGCTTCTACTGGGCCATCGCCCGCAACATGGACGCGACGGTCAACCTGGATTATTACGCGGCCCGCGGCGTCGGCGGGGGGCTCAACTTCCGGTACCTCTTCCGCGGCGGGACGGGCGGCGAAGCCAACCTCTACGGCTTCACGTTCAAGCGCGACGCGAGCGGGGCCAAGCAGGACGACGCCTACATCCTCCGCCTCAACCACAACCAGCCCCTGCCGCTCGGCTTCAGCCTGGTGGCGAACGTCGACCTCCAGTCGTCCTACGATTTCCTGCGCGAGTTCGACAACAACTTCCGCCGGGCCATCGTCTCGAACCGAAGCTCCCAGGTCTACCTCCAGAGATCGTGGTCGTATTTCAACCTCAGCGCCCGCGTCTCGAAGTTCGAGACCTTCTTCAGCCAGCTGCAACCAGATGATCATCAGCAAGAACACGCCGCAGGTCAGCTTCAACATGTTCAAGGTCAAGCTCTTCGGGCCTCTCTACGTGTCGTTCGCCTCGTCCTACATCCGCCAGGAGTACGGCTTGCGGCAGGATTACCTGAAAGGGAAGCAGAGGAAGACCGGGAGCCTGTCGTTCGCCCCGACCCTCTCGGCGCCGTTCACGGCGATCCCCTGGCTGACGGTGAACACGGCGGTCACGGGGAATTTCGTCTATTACCCGCAGAGCTACGCGCCGGGGAAGACGACGGTCGTCGACGAGCCGCTGTTCACGAAAAACGCCTCGCTCACGGCCGAGGTCATCGGCCCGGTGTTCTCGAAGGTCTACCGGAACGGCCAAGGGGATCCGGTCTTCAAACACAGCATCGAGCCGTACGCGAACTACCGGTTCGACAGCCCCATCTCCGAGTCGAAGCGGATCATCACGACCTACGGTTATTTCTTCCGCTATCACCAGATCGAGTATGGGATCACGAACCGGTTCTACGTCAAGGACGCCAACGACCAGCCGCGGGAGCTCGTCCAGGCGGGGGTCAGCGCAGACGTTCTACCTGGCGCCCGAGGAGGGGCCGCTGAGCCTGTTCCGGGTCGACGGGAAGGTGCCGCGATTCTCGGAGATCCAGGGACGCTGCGGTTCTACCCGGCGGCGAACTACAGCCTGGACATGTCGGCCGAGCTACAACCCGTATTACAGCAGCCTGACGAACCTGCGGCTCGGCGCGAACGTGGGGTCGCGGGCGGACGGGCGGTTCCTGTCGGTGAGCTGGTTCAGGAGCACGAAATCGTGGTACCGCGACGAGGTCAGCCAGGTGTTCGGGAACCGGCACCAGGTCGGGATCACGGCGGGACTGAAGATCCCGAAGCTGCCCGATCGACCTGCTGGCCGACTTCGACTACAACGTCAAGGAGCGGAAGCTGCTGTACCTGGCGTCGAGCCTGGTCTATCATTACCAATGCCTTGATTTCAAGTTCGAGGTGAAGGTATTCTATTTCCGGGCGAAGCCCGAGACCCAGTTCAAGTTCTCGTTGGGGTTGGGGAACATCGGGAAGACGACGGATTTCCTGGGAGGAATGGAACTTACATGAAAGGTTTGATCCTGAGCGGCGGCAAGGGGACGCGGCTGCGGCCGCTGACCTTCACCCAGGCCAAACAGCTCGTCCCGGTCGCCAACAAGCCGGTCCTCTTCTACGGGATCGAGGCGCTCGCGCGACGCCGGCATCGCCGACATCGGGATCATCGTCGGCGACACGCGGGACGAGATCCGGGAGGCCTGCGGGGACGGCTCGCGCTGGGGCGTCCGCATCACGTACATCGAGCAGGAGGCGCCCCTCGGCCTGGCCCACGCCGTCCTGACGGCGCAGCGGCTTCCTCGGGCGCGACACGTTCGTCATGTACCTCGGGCGACAACATCCTGAAGAGCGGCATCACGTCGCTCGTCGAGAAGTTCGAGGCGAGCCGGCCGAACTCGCTCATCCTGCTGACGCCCGTGCCCGACCCGAAGATGTTCGGGGTGGCCGAGCTCCGGGAGGACGGGCGGGTCGCGCGGCTCGTCGAGAAGCCGCAAGGAGCCCGAAGAGCGACCTGGCCCTGGTCGGCGTCTACATGTTCGACGAGCACATCTTCGAGGCGGCCGAGGCGATCCGGCCGTCGGCGCGGGGCGAGCTCGAGATCACCGACGCCATCCAGTACCTCGTCGACCACGGCTACGAGGTCCAGCCCCACCTCGTCACGGGCTGGTGGAAGGACACGGGCAAGATCGAGGACATCCTGGAGGCCAACCGTCTGATCCTGGAGGGGATGGCGGGGAGGATCGAGGGCGACGTGGACGCGGCTGTCCCGGATCAACGGCAACGTCGTCATCGAGGCCGGGGCGGTGGTCCGGAACAGCATCATCCGCGGGCCGGCCATCATCGGCGCCGGGACGGAGATCGCGCGACTCCTACGTCGGGCCGTTCACCTCGATCGAGCCGCGCTGCCGGATCGTCGGGACGGAGATCGAGCACAGCATCGTCCTCGAGGGGAGCGAGATCGTGGACGTCGGGCGCGCGGATCGACGAGAGCCTGATCGGGCGCGAGGTCCGGATCTACAAGTGCCCGCCCAAGCCGTCGGCCTACAGGTTCATGGTCGGCGACAAGAGCGAGATCGGGATCAAATGAGGTCAAGGAGGAACGATGATCGACGGCGTCAAGCTGAAGAAGCTCAGGGTCATGCCCGACGAGCGGGGCCGGCTGACCGAGATCCTGCGGAAGGACGACGAGCTGTTCGAGGGATTCGGCCAGGTCTACGTCACGACGACCTACCCCGGCGTCGTCAAGGCCTGGCACAAGCACGAGAAGCAGACGGACAACATCGCCTGCGTCGCCGGGCATGATCAAGGTGGCCCTCTACGACGGCCGGGAGGGATCGCCGACGCGCGGGGCAGGTCAACGAGTTCTACCTCGGCGTCCACAATCCGGTCCTCCTCCAGGTCCCGGCCGGCATCCATCACGGCTGGATGTGCGTCAGCCCGGAGGAGGCCATCGTCGTCAACGTCCCGACCGAGGTCTACGTTTACGCCGAGCCCGACGAACAGCGGCTCGATGCGCACGACAAGAGCATCCCGTACGATTGGACGCGCAAGGACGGCTGAGGCCTGACCCCTTCCTGGAGACCCAGATGATCGACCGGAACTTCGACGGGAAGACGCTCCTCGTCACGGGGGGCGCGGGATTCATCGGGAGCAATTTCATCCGCCACGTCCTCGGGCGGCACCCGGGCGTCCGGGTCATCAACCTCGACAAGCTGACCTACGCCGGGAACCTCGAGAACCTGCGCGACGTCGAGGCCGACCCGCGCTACGAGTTCGTCCACGGCGACATCCGCGACCGCGACCTCGTCGCCCGCCTCTTCCCGCGCGTCCAGGGGGTCGTCCATTTCGCCGCCGAGACGCACGTCGACCGCTCGATCGTCGACGCCGGCGAGTTCGTCCTGACCGACGTCTATGGGAGCTTCGTCCTGTTCGAGGCGCTCAAGGACGTCGCCGCACGTCGAGTTCTTCGTCCACATCTCGACCGACGAGGTCTACGGCAGCCGCGACGAGGGCTTCTTCCGCGAGACCGACCCGCTCGCGCCCGTCCTCGCCCTACGCCGCGAGCAAGGCCGGGGCCGACCGCCTGGCCTATGCCTACCACGTGACCTACGGCCTGCCGATCATCATCGTGCGGCCGAGCAACAACTACGGGCCGTACCAGTACCCGGAAAAGTTCATCCCGCTGTTCGTGACCAACGCCCTGGAGGGGAAGACGCTCCCGCTCTACGGCCAGGGGACGAACGTCCGCGACTGGCTCTACGTCGACGACAACTGCCGGGCGATCGAGCTCGCGGCCCTGCGGGGCGCCGCGGGCGAGGCGTACAACATCGGCGCCGGCGAACGAGGTCCGGAACATCGAGGTCGCCGGGCGGATCTGCGACCTGCTCGGGAAGCCGCGCGACCTCATCAAGCTCGTCCCCGACCGCCTCGGCCATGACCGCCGCTACGCCGTCGACTGGACGAAGATCCGGTGCCCTCGGCTGGGCGCCGGAGACGCCGTTCGACGACGGCCTCGAGGCGCACCGTCCGCTGGTACGAGCGCAACCGCCCCTGGTGGCGAGGCCATCAAGGACCGCAGCCGCGAATTCAAGGCCTTCTACGAGCAGTATTACAAGAACCGCCGCTGAGGGCGTTTAAGAGCCCTGATCCCAAGAGGACCTGACCCTGCGAGGAGGTCCCTCAGGGTCTGGGCGACGGGGATGCGGGGGGACCAGCCGGTCTCGGCGACGATCTTGCGGTTGTCGCCGATGAGGAGCGGCACGTCGGTCTTGCGGAGCTTGGCCGGATCGACCTCGATGCGGATGGGAACTTCGCGCTCCCGCCTCGCCGACGAGGAAATCCAGGACCTCGCGCAGGGCGAGCGCCCGTCCCGGAGCAGACGTTGTAGACCTCGCCCCGCCGCCCTTTGCGCATCAGGGCTATGTAGGCTTCGACGACGTCCCGGACGTCGCTGAAATCGCGCCGCACGTCGAGGTTCCCGACGCGCAGGACGGGCTCCGCCTCGCCCCGCTCGATGCGGACGACCTGCCGCGCCCAGTCGGCGCAGACGAAATCCGGCGACTGCCCCGGGCCGGTGTGCGGAAAGGGCCGGGCGATGACGATGTCGAGGTCCTCGATCTTCTCGTAGAACCCGCACATCATCTCGCCGGCCGCCTTCGAGTAGGCGTACGGGTTGGTGATATGGAAAGGCCGGCCCTCGGCCAGGGGCGCTTCCCCCTCCGCGGCGACGCCGTAGACGTCCGACGAGCTGACGAACAGGAGCCGCGCCCGCGGCGCTTCCAGCCGGACGGCCTCGAGGAGATTGTGCGTGCCCAGGACGTTCGTTTCGAGGGTTTCGCGGCGCGCCTGCCAGGAGCTGCGGACGTTGGAGACCGCCGCCAGGTGGAAGACCCAGTCCGGGCGCACTTTCCGGACGAGACCGCGGACATCGCATTCGACCCGGAGGTCGAGGTAGAAGATGTCGCCGGCGGATGCCGGCGGGGCCTGGGGGAACGAGGTGCCGACGACGCGGAGGGCTTCCGGCCCGCCCTCGGCGTCGCGCGCCAGGGCCCGGGCGAGATATCCCCCGACGAATCCGGTGATGCCGGTGACGAGGACGCTCAGACTCTTTCCCGCCAATAATTCAGCAGGTCGACGATCGTCTGCTTGAACGGGATCATCGGCTGCCAGCCGGTCAGGGAGACGGAACTTCGGGCTGTCGGCGAGCAGGACCGGGACGTCGGACGGCCGCAGCCGCGTCCGGGTCGACCTTGACCTCCATCTTGGCCCGGCTGAGCGACATCAGGAGGTCGAGGACCTCCTTCATCGAGAACGCCTGGCCGCGCCCGATGTTGTAGACCTCGCCCTCGACCGCCGCTTCTCCAGGGCCAGCCAGTAGGCCCGGACCATGTCGCGGACGTCGGTGAAGTCGCGCTTGGCCTCGAGGTTGCCGACGTTGATGACCGGCGGCCGCTTCTTCTTCTCGATCTCGGCGATCTGCTTGGCGAACGACGACGTCACGAACACGTCGCCGCGCCGCGGTCCGGTGTGATTGAAGCCGCGCGTCCGGACCGTCCTCAGCCCGTAGCTCTTGTAGTACTGGAACGCCAGGAGGTCCTGGGCGACCTTGCTCACGGCGTAGGGGCTCAGCGGCCGGAGGGGGTTGGTCTCCTTCATCGGGATCTCGTTCGGAGAAGACCTGGCCGTATTCCTCGCTCGAGCCGGCGACCTGGATCTTCGGCTCGATGCTTCAGGTCCAGCACCGCCTCGAACAGGTTGATCTCGCCGATGGCGTTGATGGCGAACGTCTCGGCCGGGCACTTCCACGACGTCGGGACGAAGCTCTGGGCGGCGAGGTGGAAGATGCGGTCGGGCTTCGACTCGGCCAGGACGGACTTCGAGGGAGACCATGTCCTTGAGGTCGGCCTCGATGAGCCGGATCTTGTCCAGGATCGGAGCGATGTTGTCCATCCGGCTCCGCCAGCGGACGATCCCGAAGACCTCGACGTCGGGGTGGTTGGCGAGGATGTATTCCGCCAGGTGGCTCCCGGCGAATCCGGTGATCCCGGTGATCAGTACGCGCATCGCGCCTCCTTCGGTTCAGATGTTCAGCTCGAGCTGGTCGTCCCGGGCGTGGGCCCGTTCGGACTCGATCTCGTTCAGCAGCTCGGGCGAGATGTCGCCGGTCGGGTAGACGCCGTCGAAGCAGGCGGCGCAGAACTCGCCGAGCTTCGGGTTCTCGAGCATGACGGCCTTCTTCAGGGCGTCGAGGCTCTGGTAGATGACCTTGTCCGCGCCGATCCGCTTGGCCACCGTCGCCTCGTCGGCGTTCCGGGCCACGAACTCCGTCTTCGTCTGCATGTCGATCCCGTAGACGCAGGGAAGCGGAGCGGGGGCGAGTAGGAGGCGAGGTAGACCTTCTTGGCGCCGCACTCCCGGACCATCTCGATGATCGCCCGCGACGTGTTGCCGCGGACGATGCTGTCGTCGACGAGGAGGACGCGCTTGCCCTTGACCTCGGAGGCGATCGGGATTGAGCTTCTGGCGCACCGAGCTCTTCCGCTTGTCGTCGGCGGGCATGATGAACGTCCGGCCGATGTAGCGGTTCTTGACCAGCGCCTCGCTGTACTTGAGGTCGAGCTTGCGGGCGATCTCGATGGCCGCGTCGCGGGCCGAGTCGGGCACGGGCACGACGACGTCGATCGGGAGCTTGCGCTTCCGGATCTCCGCCGCCAGGAACCGGCCCAGGTTGACCCGGACCTTGTAGACGTTGGCGTTGTCGATGATCGAGTCCGGCCGGGCGAAATAGACCCATTCGAACAGGCAGGGCGAGTGGCGGCAGTGGGCGAGGCGCTTCGTGTGGACCTTCCGGTCCTGGTCGAGGAAGAGGACCTGGCCCGGCTCTATGCTCTTGATATTGCCGAAGTTCATGAGGTTCAGGCTGACGCGTCTCCGAGGCGACGGCGTAGGACGGGATGAGGCCGTCGTTCCGCGAGCCGTAGACCAGCGGCTTGATGCCGTAACGGGTCGCGGAAGGCGACCAGGCCCTGCTCGGCGATGTAGGCGACGACCGAGTAGCTGCCCGTCGACCTTCTTGTAGACGCCCTCGACCGCCTTGAAGATGTGCTCCGGGCCGGAGGTCCGCGCGTCTTCTGCTCGCCGAGCTCCTGGGCGAAGACGTTGAGGATGACCTCGACGTCGCAGTCGGAGTTGAGCAGGCGGTGGTACTTCTCGAAGAGCTCCTCTTTGAGCTCCTTGTAGTTCGTGACGTTCCCGTTGTGGGCCATGATGATGCCGAACGGGCGAGTTGACCTGGAACGGCTGGGCGTCCTCGCCGCCGCCCCCGCCGACCGTCGGGTAGCGGGTGTGGCCGATGCCGATGTTCCCGCGCAGGCGCTGGATGTTCTCGGCCGTGAAGATGTCGCGGACGAGGCCGTTGCCCTTCTTCGTGTGGAAGCGGCCGTCGTAGGTGATGATCCCGGCCGCGTCCTGCCCCCGGTGCTGGATGGCCAGGAGGCCCTGGTAGATGTCGCGGACGACATGATCGTTGGCCCAGATTCCGATGACGCCGCACATGGCTCAATTATAGCAGAACGCGGGGTCCGGTCTTAACTTTTAACATTTTTTTCAAATGTCAGGACCTGACCCCCTCGAGGAGCTCCTCCGGGGTCACCACCGCCGTCCCGATCTTGCCGACGACGACGCCGGCCGCGGCGTTGGCCAGGATCGCCGCTTCGAGGAGGGTCGCTCCGGCGAGCAGGGCGAGCGCCGCCGTCGCGATGACCGTGTCGCCCGCGCCCGTGACGTCGAACACCTCCCGGGCGACCGTCGGGATGTGGACCGGCGCCTTCCCCCGCTCGAAGACCGACATCCCCTGCTCGCCGCGCTTGAGGATGAGATAGCGGCTCCGGACGAGCTCCAGGATCTCGCCCGCCCGCCCGCTCGATCTGGGCGTCGGTCCGGCACTCGTGGCCGACGATCCGCTCGGCTTCCAGATGGTTGGGCGTCAGGAGCGTCACCGGCGAGAACAGCCGGATGTTCGAGTTCTTGGGGTCGACGAAGACCATCGCCCCGGCGGCCTCGGCCGCGGGCAGGACCTCGGCGAGGAGCTCCGGCGTCAGGATGCCCTTGCCGTAATCCGAGAGGACGATGCCCCGGCAGTCCTCCTTCCGGACGAATCCGGCCAGCCGGCGCCTCCGGACGCTCCGACACGGCCCGCTTCCGCTCCTTGTCGAACCGTGACGACCTGCTGGTGGTCGGCGATGACCCTCGTCTTGACCGTCGTCGGCCGGTTCGGGTCCATGAACACGCCGCGGCCGTCGGCGAGGTGCCGCTTGATCCAGCGCCCCTCGGCGTCCCGCCCGACGACGCCCGCCGTGACCGGGGCGGCGCCCAGGCTCTCGAGGTTGCGGCTGACGTTGCCCGCGCCGCCCAGGCACTTGGTGTCGTGTCCGACCTCGACGACCGGGACCGGCGCCTCGGGCGAGATCCGGGAGACGCTGCCCCAGATGTACGTGTCGAGCATCAGGTCGCCGAGGACGAGCACCCGGCGGTTCCGGAAGCCGCGGACGATCCTCTCCATCCTGTTCGTTCCCCCTGTTCGCCCGCCCGCGCGGCCGGTGTTCGTCATGATCGTCATTCCTTTCTCAGGTAGATGGGGTTGGAGACGATCCACGGGATATCCGGCCCGAGCGCGGATCGCTCCTTGAGGTAGACCTCGACCCGGTACACGCCCGGTCCCTCGGCCGCGGCCCCGAGGGCGTCGTCGCGCGACGAAGCGATGACGCGGCCGTCGCGGAGGAGCCGGATCTCTTTCCGGAAGGGGAAGGGCGCCCGGATCTCGAAGCGGACGGCCCGCGTCCCCTTCCCGGCGGTCACCGTGTCGCCCATCCGGTACGAGCGGCCGTCGCCGCCCCCGGCCTCGAACCGGAAGCCGCGCGCGTCCGCGACCGCCTCGACGGCGTTGTAGAAGCGCCCGCGGCGGAGCGCGTCCCAGATCAGGGCCTCTTCGGCTCCCGGCGTCCCGGTCCCGGCGGGGCCGTCGACGAGGACGTGCAGGCGCAACAAGGCGAAGATGCCCCGATAGTAGAGGTGCGCGTCCGCGCTGAAGTAGCCGGCGATGGCGGCGTTCGCCCCGCGCTGGTCCCAGCGCTTGAGGTTCGAGACCGGCTGTTCGAGCATCTTGACGAGCGGCAGGCGCGACCCGAGGAGGAGGAGGGGGGCGTAGGCGAGGATGCGGCGGTAGTTGTTCTTGAACATCGTGTCGGCGTTGACGATCTCGATGCCCCCGTAGTCGGACGATTCTCCCCAGTCCCCCCAGGACCACCGGACCTTGGAGTACGGGTGGGCGATGACGGTGAACCCGCCGAGCGCCCGGACCGCGTCCACGGCGTCCTCGGCCTTCGACGGGAGCTTCCCGTCGCCGGGAGGGGCCCGGAAGCCCAGGGCCACGAGGTGGCCGCGGTTGACGTTGAGCTCGGAGCCGGCGAGGATGAGCACGCCTTTCCGCGGGCCGGCGGCGCGGAGGCTGGCGTGGTTCGGATTGCCGTGGTCGGTCAGGACGACGAAATCGAGGCCCTGGCGAGCCGCTTGAGCGGCGATCTCGTCGACCGTCGCGTGCCCGTCGGAAAAGGTCGTATGGACGTGATAGACGCCCTGGAGCTCGCGGCCGGGGCCGCCCGCCGCGGCCGCCGCCCCGTCCGGATTTCCGTATCGCCGGAAGGAGAGTTCGGAATATCCGAGCCAGGCGGCATAGAGAGCGACGGCGATGAGCACCGCCCGGAATAGCTTGCGGACCATTTTTCCGAGCATCATGCTAGTTCGTTGCTTAGGTCAAAATCCTGCTCAGGCTCAAGCCCGAGGCTATGTTAAAAGCCCCACTCAGGCTGAAGCCTGAGGCTGCCAGACGAACCGAACCCCAGCCGCAAGCCTCAGCTGGCGCTCTTGTTACCCGTGAACGGCATGGTGATCAGGTACAGGAACAGGATGGCGATCTCCGAGTCCCCGAAATTGTACTCGAAGAGCCCGGCGACCACCATGACGACCAGGGCCGCGAGCCCGCCCGCCGCGAGAGGCAGGCGGTCGGGGTCCCTCGCCTTCACCATTTTGACGAGCGAAATGCCGGCCCAGACGACGAACGCCAGCCAGGCCGCCAGGGCCGGGAGGCCTCGCTCGGCCGCGATCTGGACGAAATTGTTGTGGAGATGGACGTTGCGCATGGCCTCGTCGGACAGGCCGTACTTCGGGTTCTGGAAGACCATGTCCACCGTGTCCGGCCCCGTCCCGAGCAGGGGATAATCGCGGATGATGCCGGCGCCCGCCCGGAGGTATTCGACGCGCGTGCGGTTCGAGAAGCCCTGGAGCGTGAAGATGCTGAGGGCCCGCTTCTTGACCGCCGCCGGGCTGGCGAAGAAGACGATGACGACGAGGGCCGGGACGACCAGCACGAACTTCGGCCTCCAGATGAGGACGAGGACGCACGCGGCCGCGGCGACGCCGATCCAGGCGCTCCGGGTCAGGGTCATCTCGAGCGCCGCGCCGGCGGCCAGAGCCCCCGCCCCCCAGAGGTACCGCGCTTTGCCCTTCCCGAAGATCGCCATCGCCAGGGCCAGCGCCACGAACATCGCGAGCAGTCCGGCTTGGGTCATATAATGTCCCATGAAGCCCATGATCCTCTCCTCCGGCGCGGCCTTGAAGAGCTCGCGATAGAAGGCGTAGAGGACGCTCGCGGCCGCCGACGCGAAGACGGCGTAATTCGCGCGGCGGACGTCCCGCAGGCCGCGGAGAGACATGTAGGTCACGGGGATCACGAGGTAGAGAACCAGCTCGCGACAGTCGCGGAAGCTGACCGCCGCGTTGACCGAGTGGGCCGACGAGGCGAGCGACAGCGCCGCGTAGGCGAGGAGGGGGATGAAGAACGTCGGCGCGGTGAAATTGCGTTTTTCGATGAGAAGCCAGACGGCCCAGAGGACGGCCGCCAGGAAAAGGAAGCTCTCCGTCAGGCTGATCGATATGAGCGAGAACAGGAGGCCGAAGGCCAGGACCTGGCCGGGCAAGGCGCCCCAGGGGCGGGCGGAAAGGCCGGAGGTCGATCCTGTTGACATCGGCTATGATTTTATCCGAAAAGCGGCTCCGCCGCCAGAAGTTCCGGTCATCCGCCTTCTCATGCCTGCCCGGGCCGTTCGGACGGCGGGCGGGAGCCCGCGGTCCCGAGGGCGGCCGCGACCTCGTCCCTCACTTCTTCCGGGGTGATGAGCCGCAGGCACCTGAAATCGCCGTGAACGCAGTCGCGCTGTTTGCACGGCCGGCAGTCGAGGGTCTTTTCGACGATCCGGGCGCCGCCCGCGGGCTTCCAGGGCGCGAAGTTCGCCGGCAGGGTCGGCCCGAACCAGGCGACGACGGGCGTCCCGACGGCCGCGGCGATATGCATCGGCCCGCTGTCCGGCCCGACGAAGACCGCCGCCCGCCGGATGAGCTCCGCCGTCCCGGCCAGGTCGAGCGCGGCGACATGTGACCGGGTCCCCGGCGCCTTCTCCAGGATCTCCGCTTCGGCCGCCTTGTCTTCCGGGCCGCCGATGAGCGCGGTCCGAGTCCCCGGGATCTCCCCCAGCAGGCGCACCAGCCGGACCAGGTTGTCGGTGCCCCAATAGCGGAAGCGGTTGCCCGCGCCGATATGGAGAGCGATCAAGCGGTCGCGGCCCTGCAGGTCAAGATTCGGGACCTTGCCTCTCGGCATCGGCAGAACGAGCCCCGGGATATCCCCGACCTCGATCCCGAGCGCCCGGACCAGGTTGACGTGGTTTTCGACGCTGTGGATCCGTCCCTCCTTCGGCGCCCTGGGAACGCGGATGTCGTAGAAGAAGCCGCGGTACTTGACCGCGTAGCCCGCCTTGACCTTCCCTCCCGACAGGAGGGCGAGAAGGGACGCCCGCGGCCCGCCGTGGAAGTCCACGACGGCGTCGTAGCCCTCTTTTCGGAGGGCCCGGACGAGGGCGAGGAATTCCCTCCGGGATTGCCCCTTCGGGACCGTGACGACCCGGTCGATGTCGGGGTTCCCCTCGACGAGCTTCCTATACGGCTCCTCGACGACGTAGACGAGCTCCGCCCGGGGCAGGGCCGTCCGCACGGCCCTCACGGCCGGGGTCGTCAGGATGATGTCGCCGATCCGCCGCAGCCGGATGAAGAGGACTTTGCGGAACCGGGACGGATCAGTCCTTGATCCGTCTCTCGGGCTCAATGGAGGCCTCGTCGATGAGCATCACCGGGATCTCGTCCTCGATCGGATAGATGCGGTGGCACTCGACGCATTTCAGGCCTTGTCCGTCCTCCGTCTCCTTCACGTCGGCCTTGCAGTAAGGGCAGGCGAGGATGGCGAGCAGTTCCGGGTCCAAAGCCATGGCGTTCTCCTCTCTGGGATTATGGTATATGACCCGCCGCCGCCCGTCAAGACGACCGTTGAGGTATAATACCGGCGTGAACTTCCTGTTCCTCGGCGCGTACGACCCCGCGTACCAGCGCAACGCCGTCATCCGGAAGGGGCTTCTCGCGCACGGCGACCTGATCGCCGAATATCCCGCCGACCCGTCGTTCAGGGCCTGGCTCCGGTACCCGCTCCTCCTGGCCCGCATCGCCGCGCGCTCCGGGGAACGCTTCGCCCTCCGCCGTGCCGACGCCGTCTTCGTCCCCGCCTTTTGCCAGAAGGACGTCTCCCTGGCCCGCTTCCTGGCCACTCTCATCGCGCGCCCGGTCGTCTTCGACCCGCTCGCCTCCCGTTACGAGACCAAGATCCTCGATCGCCGGCGCCGCCCGGCCGATTCCCTGACCGCCCGCTGGAATTGGTGGATCGACGCGGCGGCCTTCCGGCTCTCCGACATCGTCCTCGCCGACACGGCCGCCCACGCCGCCTACTACGCGGGCGCGTACGGTGTCCCCGCCCGCAAGCTCGTCGTCGTCCCGGTCGGCTACGACGACGGCCTCTTCGACCCCGACCGCGCCGGTCCGGTCACGGGCGGGGCGTCCGCCTCCGCCGGGGCGCCGTTCACCGTCCTTTTCTTCGGATCGTTCCTGCCTCTCCACGGCGTCGACGCCGTCGTCGAGGCCGCCCGCATCGTGACCCGCCGCGATCCCGCGATCCTCTTCCGCTTTGTCGGTTCGGGAGACACCTGGGCCCGCGCCCGCGCCTTAGTCACGGACCTCGGCGCCTCGAACTGCGTTTTCGAGCCCTGGGTTCCGCAAGCGGCCCTCCCGGCCCTCGTCGCGTCCGCCGACGTCGCCCTCGGCATCTTCGGCCGGACCGACAAAGCCCGCCGCGTCGTCCCCCACAAGGTCTTCCAATCCCTCGGCATGCGCAAGCCCGTGATCACCGCCCGGACCCCGGCGGTCGAGGAGTTCTTCGCTCACGGCGCGAACATCTGGCTATGCGACGAGCCGTATGCGGAGACCCTCGCCGACGCCGTCATTCGGCTGAAGGCCGACGCGGCCCTGCGCGGGCGGCTTGCCGCCGGCGGTTATCGCTTGGTTAAGGAGCGGTTCACGCCCGCCGCGATAGCCGGGATCCTGAGGCAAGCTGTGAAGAACCACAGCCGCGGACTTTAGTCTGCGCCTTCAGGAGCTCGGCCTGAAGCCTGGGACCCCATCGAAGCCGGAACTTCAGCCTGAGGTACAAAAGAGGATGTGCCGCGGCGTTGCCCGGCCCCGCCGAATATACTATTATGACGGACGAGGAGTGATCCGCGCCCGAACATGACCGACAAAGAGAGACCGACGGTGGCCGCCGGCATCGATCTCGTCCTCGGGCCATACCGCGGCGCCCTGAACCCCGACTTCGATACGCCCGCGTTCCGCGCGGCCCTGGCCGATCCCTGCGCCCTCGCGTCCGGCCCGTCCGCGCGCGTCCTCCTGGACCGCCGCAATCTCGTGGCCGTCGCCGCCGTCCCCGTCCCGCCTTCGGGCCTCGCGGACGTCGTCGTCAAGATGTTCCGCGCCTCCGGCTTCAAGCGCTTCAGGACGCTCGTCGTCCCCGGCAAAGCCGCCCGCGCCTGGCGCGGCGCCGCCGCCTGCCGCGGCCGCGCGGTCCCGACGCCCCTCCCCATGGCCTACCTCGAGCGCCGCGCCCGCGGCGTCGTCGCCGAGGGATACTATCTCTCCGCTTACCTCCCCGACGCCGTCGAGATCCGCTCGCTCCTCCGCGAGCTCCCGCCCGACGGCCTCGGCCGTCTCCTGGCCGAGCTGGCGAAGTTCCTCGTCTTCTGCCACAACGAGGGGATCCTCCACCGCGACCTCTCGGACGGGAACATCCTCGTCCGCTCACCCCGGCCCGGCGCCTACGACCTCTGTCTCATCGACACGAACCGCATCCGCGTCCGGCGCTCGATCCCCCTCCTCGCCCGCCTTCGGAACCTGGTCCGGCTCGGCGTCCCGCCGGCCTACCAGGAACTCTTCCTCCGCCTTTACCTCGGCGACGCGCGGGCCTCGCGGCCCCTCGTCTTCTGGTACCGCGCGAACAAATCCTTCTATGCGGGCTTCGTCGCCTTCAAGAAGAAGCTCCGCCTGCGCCGCCTCGCCGAGCGCCTCGGGATCCCATGACATGAGCTTCGAGTTCGAGTGGAATCCCCTGGCCGACCAGCCGCACAACGTCGCCCCGCGCTCCGAGCGCTTCCGCCATCACCTCCGCCACGCCGGGAGCTATTTCGAGATCGCCGGAGCGAACCTGCGCCGCCTCGTGCCCGGCCTGCGCCGTTACCGCCGGACCATGAAGCGCCTTTATAGGGAGCCCGTCGCCATTCCGCCCGGCGCCTTCGGATGCGCCGTCTCGCCCGCCCCGGTCCCGGGCTCGGTCCCCGGACTCGCTCCCCCGGCCCCCGGCGCCGGCGATACCGGCGACGCCGCGGTCCTCGACCTGTTCGGCGAGACGGGGGCCTCGCGCGCCCTCGTCCGCGTCGCCTCCTGGGAGCGCGAAGGCGGGGGCCTCGCCGCCCGCGAGGCCTTCGTCCGCGCCCTCCGCGCCCGCGGCGTCGACGTCGTCATCGCCCTCCTCCAGCGCCGTGCCGATGTCCTCGATCCCGGCTCCTGGCGCGCCTTCCTCGAGGAGACTTTCGTCCGGTTCGCCCCGCTCGCCTCGGCGTTCGAGATCGGCCACGCCTGGAACCGGACGAAATGGGGCGTCTGGGACCACCGGGAATACCTCCGCCTGGCCGAGGCCGCCTTCGAGCTGGCCCCGCGCTTCGGCGCGAAGCTCGCCGGCCCGGCCGTCATCGACTTCGAGTTCCACCTCTACGCCGTGACCCTGCCGCGCCTGCCGTTCGACGCCGTGACCTCGCTTCTCTATGTCGACCGGATGGGAGCGCCCGAGAACGGCCAGCTCGGATGGACCGCGGCGATGAAGCTCGCCCTGCTCAAGGCGGCCGTCGACACCACGGCGCGCCCCGGCGCGGGGCGGGGCCTCTGGATCACGGAGGTCAACTGGCCTCTCGCGGGCACGGGCGCGTTCTCGCCGGCCTCGGGCAAGCCCAACGTCAGCGAGGACGAACAGGCCGATTTCCTCGTCCGCTATTACGTCCCCTGCCTGGCGTCCGGCCTCGCCGAGCGGATCTACTGGTGGCAGCTCGTCGCGCCCGGCTACGGCCTCGTGGACGACCGCGAAAGCCCCTGGCGGCGTCGCCCGGCGTTCCGGGCGTTCACGGAGCTCCGCGCCCGGCTCGAGGGGAGCGTTTTCGAAGGCCGCGACGCGGGGTTCGGCGAAGCCCCCGGCGTCGAAGCCTTTCGCTTCCGCAAGGACGGACGCGCTTTCGCCGTGTGCTGGGCGCCCGGCGGCGGCCCGGTCGAGCTTGCCGGGACGGCGCCCGTCGCCGCCGTGCTGGACCGGGAAGGCCGCGAGATCCCCTCCGTCTCCGCGGCGCCTCGAAAGATCGTCATCGACGGGAGCCCGAAATATGTCTTCTTCGAAGAATGAGCCGCCGTCCCCCAAACCCTTTGATCGCCCGGGGGTCGCGGATTACGAGAGACGCCGGTACAGAGGTCTCGACCAAAGACTCGTCGACCGCCGTGAGCGGCGTCTTCTGAGCCGCGCGTTCGCCCGCCTCCGCGCCCGGGCCCCCGAAGCCTGGGCCGGCCCGAACGGTCCGCTTATCCTGGACGCGCCCTGCGGCTACGGCCGCTTCACAAGTCTCATCCTGGGGGAGGGCGCCCGCCTCGTCTCCGCCGACCTCGCGCTCCCCATGGTCGAGCGGGCCCTGGAAGAACGCGACGGCGTCCGTCATCTCGGCGGCGCTGTGGCCGACCTCCGCGGCGGCCTCCCCTTCAAGCCCGCCGCTTTCGATTACGTCTTCTCGATGCGCCTCTTCCACCATCTCCATTCCCCCGAGCACCGGCGGGCCGTCCTCCGGGAATTCGCCCGCGTCGCGTCGGGCGGCGTCGTCATGTCCTATTACCGGTTCCGCGGCCTCCACGCCCTCCAGCGCCGCCTCCGCCGCTTCCTTACGGGCGCCAGGCGCGAGATCCGGATGGTGCCGGGGGAGACGTTCGAGCGCGAGGCCGCCGACGCCGGCTTCACCGTCGACAGGGTCTATCCGCTCTTCCGCGGCCTCCACGCCCAGCACATCGTCGTTCTGCGCCGCATGCCACCCGAGCGTTAGCCCGCGCGGCGAATGAGGCGAGGCACATCCGATCGCGATTGTGACCGCCTCCACTTTGTTCTATAATTCCCTCAGGGGTCACCATGAAGAAAGCGCTCAATCCCGAAACGGCTATCCGTCCTGGCGGGCCTGATCGTCGCCGTGCTCGTCACCCCCGTTCTTTCACGGACCCAGGAAGCGCCCACCCCGACCTTCAAGATCCTGGTCACGGCGGAGCAGGCGAACATCCGCGACACGCCGGACATCGGCAGTCCCATCGTCCAACAGCTCCCGGAAGGCTCGATCCTCGAAGCCGAAAAGAAGCAGGGCGAGTGGTATCTGGTCCGGTTCCGCCGCGACGACGGCCTCGTCGCCCGCGGCTACATCCACGAAAGCCTCGTCCGGGAGCTCGAGACCGTGCCGTCCGCGCCCGTCGAGGAGATCCGGATCGAGCCCGTGAAGAAGGCCGCTGAAGAGCCCGAGCCCGTGCGCCAGGAACCCGCCCGCCCCGACGACCGGCCCGCTCCTCCGCCCCCGGCGCCCCGCCGAGAGCCCGTGGGTCTTCCCGAATCCAAGACCTTCGGCTTCTCCGTCCTGGCCGGCACCAACTTCTCGGCCGTCGGCGACCTCAATACCGGCGCCCGCGGCCTGGCCGACTATTACAGCGCCGTCATCGGCATTCCGGGAACGGGCGATGTCGGCGGCCTCCACCTGACCTACATCCTGGGCGGCGAGATCTCCTACAGCCTGATGCCCGGTCTCTTCGCCACCCTCGGCCTGGATTATTTCGCCGGACGCCGCTCGAGCCGCCTGGAATTCGCCGCCGGCGCCAGTCCCGACGTCCTCCTGACGCGGCCGCGCATCCAGGCCCTCCCGGTCAAGCTCGGGCTGACCTATTACCCCCTGCCGTACCTGTATCTCAAGGGCGGCCTCCAGTATTATTTCGTCTCGGCCAACTACCTCTATCGCTACGAGAAGAACCTCTACTGGCAGGAGTGGCAGGGCGACGCCAAGGCCCGCGGGGTCGGGGCCTCGGTCGGGGCCGGCGGAGAGTACGAGTTCTATCCCGGCCTGTTCCTCGTCGGCGAGGCCGAGCTCCGTTTCGCCCGCTTCAACGGTTTCACGGGCAAGGACATCACGATCAACTCCGAGGGCGAGTCCTACACCGAGCAGGGGACCCTCTACTATTTCCTGGCCGACGCCGCCGGGCAAGGGGATTTCCCCCTGGTCTTCATCCGCGGCAGCCTTCCGGCCGAACCCGGCATCAGCGAGCCCCGCGAGGCCCGCGTCAACCTCAACGGCATGTCCCTCAAGGTGGGCATCCGCTTCAGGTTCTGATACGTTCGCGGGCGCTGAGCCCCGTTTTTTCAGTCGCGTCGAAGAGCGCCGCTCAGTATTGACCCTGCGCATACCCGGGGCTTCAGACCGGGGAGTCGAACGGGTTGATCCTAGTTGAACATCCTCGGGACGGTCTCTTTCCATTCCCGGCGCCGGACCGGCTTGTCATTCTCGAAGATCTGCCGGACGAACACGACATGGAAGCTTTTCTCGTCGGAACGGATCTCGACGTTGGTCAGGAGATAAAGCGTCCGGCCGGGGAGCTCGATGCGGTCGCTGTCCTCGCCCCAAAAGCGCGACCGGGCGGGGTCCTTTTCGTTCGTCTCATAGAGGTTCTTCTCGGTCGCGTGATAGCGGACGCCTTGGATCTCCCAGGTGCTGGTCCCTCTCCATTCGACCTGGACCGTCCCCTCGCCGAGGTCGCGCCTCCACTCGAAAAAGCCGACGGGCCATGCCCCGCCGCCGAGATCGCGGGCGTCATCGCGCTCTTCCCTTTTCTCGGGGGTCCGGAATGCGGGCCCGGGGCGCTCCTTCCGGGGGATGACGGGGAGCTCGATCGCCGTCGCCTCGGCTCCGGTCATGAGCCGGGTGGTCATCGGATAGGGCGTGGGCCAGATCATCGGGAAGAGCGAATTCGAGACCGCGAGCCGGATGCGGTGGCCGGGCTTGTAGGTCCAGGTGGTGAAGTGCATCTCGAATTCGAGGTTGTAGGCCTTTCCCGGGGCCAGCGCCTCAGGATCGAGCCGGGAATTCCGTTGGGCGCCCGGAAGCAGGGCTCCCGCGACGAGCGAGACCCTGCCGTCCGGGAATACATCTTCCAACCGGGCCGCCCAGTGGGCCAGGGGAGCGTCGGCCGAGACCCGCAGGCGCACCCGCGGAAAACCGACGATTTCGATGCCGTCGTCGAGCGGCGGGCTGTCGAAAACCAGACTGCCGGCATCGTCGGGCCGCATATCGGCGGTCGGCTCTCCCCACCATAGCCCCGTGTTGATGCCGTAAGTGGGGACGTAAGCCAATGACTCTTCCCCCGGCGCGCCCCGTTCGGCCCCGAGCCGGTGATCCGCCGCGGGGTAGAACGTCCTCCAGGTCGTCCCCGGGATCGGCCAGTCCCCGGCGATCCAGCGGCCCGGGGTCGTCGCCGGCGCCGCGTCGGGAGCGTGCCCTTCCCTGAGGAAAACGGTCAGGCGGGGATCGTTCGTCACGCCCGTGTTCCTGCCCTTGAGCCACTGGTCCCAGAAGCGGACCGCCTCGTGCCGCCACTCGTAGTTCGGCCCGGGCGTCCCGTCGTCCGGCCAGGCGTGATTGTACGGCCCGATCTCCGCTTTGACGGGGACCCTCATGTTCTCGAGCATTCGGGGGATGCTGTCCCTGTACCCGTCGAGGAGTCCGCCGATGAGATAGCAGGGAATGCGGATCCTGTCATATTGTCCGCGGAGGGAGTTCTTTCGCCAGAAATCGCCGTCCTTCTGCTGTTTGAGATAGGTGAGGAGCCCCGGATAGGAATCGAACCGTTCTTCGAAGTAGGCTTCGTCCAGCGGATAATCGGGGGACCGGGGGATGGCTTTGGAGTGGTCGAACCAGAAAGCCCACTCGTCCACGTGAAAGGCCCCGTCGATGTAATGGACGTCGTCGTGGTAAAGGTCGTCCGTCGCGCACGCCGCGAGGATGGCCTTGAGGGCGGGGGGCTGGCGCATCGCCACCTGGATGGCGTTGAACCCCCCCCAGGATATGCCCCACATGCCGACGTTCCCGTCGGATCCGGGTCCCTTGGAAAGCTGGTCGATGATCTCGACGGCGTCGTCGAGCTCCTGCTCGGAATATTCGCGGAGGGGGAACGTCCCTTCGGAGGCCCCCGTGCCGCGGATGTCCACCCGGGTCATGATATACCCGCGCCGGACAAAATAGGCGTACAGGGAGTAGGTGCCGATATAGCCGCCGTCGTCCTTGCGATAGGGCAGGAACTCGAAGATGACGGGGAATTTTTCGCCGGGCCTGCGGGGAACCGGCTTGTAGGACGTCGCCGCGAGGCGCGTGCCGTCCTTCATCACGAGCCACCCGGTCTCCGTTTGGAATTCATAGGCGGGCCGGGAGACCTCGTCTTCGGCCCGGGGGGCGGCTTGGGCGGCGGGAAGTCCGGCGAACCCTGAAATGATGAAGACAAGCAAAGACCGCAGCCATCCGTTGTTCATGGTCCCTCCGCCGACGTTTTCCCGCTCGGTCCAAAACTAACAGTTCGGGCCCGGGTCTGTCAACGGATTATGGCGGCGATCCCCCGTTCCCGCCGGCGACGGGCGGCTATTATTCGTATTCCTGCCAGTGCTTGATCTTCAGGTCGCCCGTCTTCTTGGCCCCGAGGGCGGCCACGAACAGCTCCGCGATCTGAAGGTTCGTCAGGAGCGGCACCGCGAAGTCCACGGCCAGGCGCCGCATCCGGTAGTCGCTGTCGAACTCGCGCTTCCTGTCGGGGTCGGGGACGGAGATGACGAAGTCGATCTCGCGGCGGGCGATGAGGTCGCGGATGTTGGGCTCCGCGCTCTCGTGGACCTTGAAGACCCGGGTGTTCGGGACGCCGCTCCGCTTGAGGAACGCCGAGGTCCTCTCGGTCGCGTAAAGCGCGAATCCCATGTCCCGGAGCTTTTCCGCCGACCGGAGGAACCGGTGCTTGGACGTCTCGCCGCCGATACTGACGAGGATCGACCGCTCGGGCAGGGTGAACCCGGCCGAGATGAGGGCCTTGAGAAAGGCCTCGTGGACGTCCTCGCCCAGGCAGGCGACCTCGCCCGTCGAGGCCATTTCGACGCCCAGGGCGGGATCGGCGCCCTTGAGCCGGGAGAACGAGAACTGCGGCGCCTTGACCCCGACGTAGTTGAGGTCGAGCGTGCTCTTGTGGTTCCGGACCGGCGCGCCCATCATCGCCCGCACCGCGACCTCGATGAAGTTGGTCTTCGCGACCTTCGACACGAACGGGAACGACCGCGACGCCCGCAGGTTGCACTCGATGACCTTGATGCCCGTTGTCCTTGGCGATGAACTGGATGTTGAACGGCCCGGTGATGGCCAGCGCCCGGGCGATGCGCCCGCCGATCTCCCGGATGCGGCGGATGGTCTCGATGTAGAGCTTCTGCGGCGGCAGGACCATCGTCGCGTCGCCCGAATGGACGCCGGCGTTCTCGACGTGCTCGACGATGGCCGAGGCGACGACCTCGCCCCGGTCGGCGACGGCGTCCATCTCGATCTCCTTGCCGTTGAGGATGAACTTCGAGATGACGACCGGATACTCCGGCGAGACGAGCGACGCCTTCTTCAGGTACCGGACGAGGTCCCGGCCGTTGAAGACGATGGTCATCGCGGCCCCGCTCAGGACGTAGGACGGCCGGATAAGGACGGGGTAGCCGATGGCCCGGGCGAACACCCCGGCCTCGGCGACGCTGCGGAGCTCCTTCCACTCCGGCTGGTCGACGCCCAGCGTGTCCAGGAGCTTCGAGAACTTGAAGCGGTTCTCGGCCCGGTCGATGCTCTCCGGCGCCGTCCCCAGGACGCGGAGCCCGGCCCGCCGGCACTTCATGGCGATGTTGTTCGGGATCTGCCCGCCCATCGACAGCAGGAGGCCGCGCGGGTCCTCCCGCTCGTAGATGTCCGAGACGCGCTCGAAGCTCAGCTCGTCGAAGTAGAGCCGGTCGCAGATGTCGTAGTCCGTCGAGACGGTCTCCGGGTTGTAGTTGACCATGACCGTCTTCGCGCCCATCCGCCGGAGGGCCTGGGCGGCGTTGACGCAGCACCAGTCGAACTCGACCGACGAGCCGATGCTGTAGGAGCCCGAGCCGAGGACCATGACCTTGTTCTTCTCCGGCCGGAACGCGACGTCGTCGCTCGTCCCCGCCGTAGGTCATATAAAGGTAGTTGGTCTTGGCGGGGTATTCGGCGGCCAGGGTGTCGATCTGCTTGACGCACGGCACGATGCCCGCCCGTTTCCGCGCCCGGCGCACGGCCGCCTCGTTCGAGCGGACGAGCAGGGCGACCTGCTTGTCGGAGAACCCCTTCCGCTTGGCCTCGCGCAGGAGCTCCGCCGGGAGCGTCGCCAGCCGGTACCCCTTGAGCTTCGCCTCGACGGCGACGACCGACCTGATCTTGTGGAGGAACCAGCGGTCGATCCTCGTCAGCTCGTGGACGCGGTCGACCGACCAGCCCTTGGCGAACGCCTCGGCGATGCCGAACAGCCGCTCGTCGGTCGGGTGACGGAGCTCCCGCTCGAGGTTGGCGAAGGAGTAGTTGGCGTTGGCGACGAGGCCGTACACGCCGATCTGGAGCATCCGGGCGGCCTTCTGGACGGCCTCTTCGAACGACCGGCCGATGGCCATGACCTCGCCGACCGATTTCATCTCCGAGCCGATCTTCTTCGACACCCGGCCGAACTTCTTGAGGTCCCAGCGCGGGATCTTGACGACGAGATAGTCGAGGGCCGGCTCGAAGCAGGCCGTCGTGGCCCGGGTGATGGAGTTCCGGAGCTCCGGCAGGGTCCGGCCGAGGATGAGCTTGGCCGCGACGAACGCCAGCGGGTAGCCGGTCGCCTTGGACGCCAGGGCCGAGCTCCGCGAGAGGCGGGCGTTGACCTCGATGATCCGGTAATCGCCGTCGGCCGGGTTGAGGGCGTACTGGATGTTGCATTCGCCGACGATGCCGAGGTGGCGGACGGTCCGGATGGCGATCTCGCGGAGGCCGTGGTACTCGGCGTTGGTCAGGGTCTGGGACGGGGCGATGACGATGCTCTCGCCCGTGTGGATGCCCATCGGGTCGAAGTTCTCCATGTTGCAGACCGTGACGCAGTTGTCGGCCCGGTCGCGGACGACCTCGTACTCGATCTCCTTCCAGCCCTCGAGGTACTCCTCGACGAGGACCTGCCCCGCGCCGACGAAGGCCCGCGCGAGCGCCTCGCGGAGCTCCTTGGCGTCGTGGGAGATGCCGCTGCCCTTGCCGCCCAGGGCGTAGGCCGCCCGGGCCATCACCGGGTAGCCGATGGCCTCGGCCGCCTTCAGGCCCTCCTCGACGCTCCCGACCGCGACGCCGCGCGGCGTCTTGAGCTCGATCTCCGCCAGGGCCCGGTTGAAGAGCTTGCGGTCCTCGGTCTTCTCGACGGCTTCCATCGGAGTCCCGAGGACCTCCGTTCCGAAGCGGGAGAGGGTCCCGGACCTCCACAGGCTGAGGCCGCAGTTGAGGGCGGTCTGTCCGCCGAACGACACGACCACGCCGTCCGGCCGCTCCCGTTCGATGACCTTCCCGACGAAGTACGGCGTCACGGGCAGGAAGTAGACGCGGTCGGCCAGCGATTCGGACGTCTGGATCGTCGCGATGTTCGGGTTGACGAGGACGACCTCGAGGCCCTCTTCCTTGAAGGCCTTGATCGCCTGGCTCCCGGAGTAGTCAAACTCGCCGGCTTCGCCGATCTTCAGGGCGCCGCTCCCCAGGATGAGGACCCTCTTGGGCTTGGGGCCCGGCTTCCCGGAAGCGGGCGTCCGGCGCGCGGCGGCGGTCATGGCAGGCTCTCCAGGAACGTGTCGAAGAGGAAGGCCGTGTCGGTCGGCCCCGGACAGGCTTCGGGATGGAACTGGACCCCGGCGAAAGGCCTCCGGCCGTGGCGGACGCCCTCGTTCGTCCCGTCGTTGGCGTTGGTGAACCAGGGCCGCCAGCCGCGCGGGAGCGTCCGCGTGTCCACGGCGTAGCCGTGGTTCTGGCTCGTGATGTAACAGCGCTCGGTCCCGTCCTCGAGGCAGGGCTGGTTCTGCGACCGGTGCCCGAACTTGAGCTTAAAGGTGTCGCCGCCCGCCGCCAGGGCGAGCATCTGATTGCCGAGACAGATGCCGAACAGCGGGACGTTCTCGCGCATGAGCCGGCGGACCGTCCGGACGACGTCGACGCACCGCTTGGGGTCGCCGGGGCCGTTCGAAAGGACGACGCCGCGCGGGGCGAAGGACATGATCTTGGCGAAGGAGGTATCCGCCGGGACGCGGACGACGCAGGCGCCCCGCCGGACGAGGCACCGGACGATGTTCTCCTTGGCGCCGCAGTCCACGAGGACGATGATCGTCCTTGAATCGGGGTTGAGGATGTGGATGCCGCGGGTCGTGACCTCGGCCACGAGGTCCCGCTCGTCCGGATCAGGGAGGGTCCGCGCCTCCCGGATCAGGGGGGCGACGCGGAGCGGGGCGTCGGACGCGGCCAGGACCCCGGGCATGACCCCGTGGACGCGGAGCTTCTTCGTTAGGGCCCGGGTGTCGATGCCCTCGATCCCCGGGATGCCGTGCTCGCGGAGCCAGGCGTCGAGGGTCTTGCGCGAAGCGGAGTGCGACGGCCTCTCGCAGAGCTCGGCGACGACATAGCCCGCGATCTGCGGCCGCGGGGATTCGAAGGCCGCCGGGTCGACGCCGTAATTCCCGATCTGGGGATAGGTCTGGACGAGGATCTGGCCCCGGTAGGAGGGATCGGTGATGGACTCGGGGTAGCCGACCATCCCCGTATTGAAAACGACTTCCCCCCAGGCTTTGGCGCTTGCGCCGAATCCCCGGCCCTCGTAGACGGTCCCGTCCGCGAGGGCCAAAATCGCGTGTTTCGTGGGCTACTCCAATGCGAAGAGTCGATGGAGTATAGCATAAAAGAGCGAGACGCGCGAGACAGGCGAGGTGGGCGGAATGTAGCCGCAGGCTTTAGCCTGCGTTCTTGGTTGTGGCCTCAGGCTTCAGCCTGCGGCTTCGCGCCGGGCTCGCTTTTCTTGAGGAGGCTTTGATCTGCCTCCAGTCTCGCGTGTCTCGCTAGTCTTGCTTGTCCAGCTCTTTCTTATATTTATTGAATAGAGCCTTGAGGTCCTGCTTCGTGATGACGTAGCGGCTGATATATATGGACAGGGACGCCCGGACGGGGTCGTTGGATTTGACGAGGACGTAGTCGCGCAGCATTCCGGGCTTGGCCGGCGGCGGGAACCGGACCTCGAAGGCGGCTTCCTTCCCGGCCGGGACGCTCATCGGGAAGACGGCGGGCTTCCCGCCGACGAAGAACTTGAAGTCCGGGTGGTTGATCTCGATCTTGAGCTCGAGCTCGCCGACGTTCTTGACGCTGAACCGGGTCGAGGTCGCTTCGCCCTCGAGGCTCAACCCGAGGTCGGCGTTGTAGCGGTCGAGCTCGATCCGCGGCTGGGGCGGGACGTCGATCTCGGCCGAGACCTTAAGCTCACGGCGGCCGCCGGACGCGTCGTTCGACTCGACGTAGATGTACTTGACGACCCTTCCGGCATAGCCGCGCGTGTCGAAGGAGGCCTTGATGCGGCCTTCCTTGCCCGGCGCGATCCGGTCTTCCGAGGAAAGGGCGGCCGTACAGCCGCAGGACGTCGCGACCCGCTCGATGACGAGTGTCGCCTCGCCGACGTTGGTGAAGACGAACTCGTGGGCGAGGATCTCGCCCTGCTTGACCTTGCCGAAATCCCAGGCTTCTTCCTTGAACCGGGCCCGGGCTTCCTTGCCCGCCGCCATGCCGGCGGCGAGCAGAGTGAGGGTCGCCATCGCGATGATCGTTCTTTTGCTCATGCCGTCCTCCGCTGGCATCAATAATCGCACATTTACGGGAGCGTGACAAGCGAGACGGGCGAGGCTCGAGGGAGGTCAACGCCTCTTTTTAATGCTCGCGATCAGGGCACCTAGGATCGTGGCGATCTTCGAGGCTCGCGCCATGAGTTCGTCGATCTCCCCGTCCGAAATGGCCCCGGCGTCCCTGGCAATGATCAGCTGGGCACGGAGCTCCCCGACCGAGCCTTTGGCCACGTATAAGAACCGAACGAATTCGGATGCCGTCTCGCGTTCTTGGCCTTCGGCTATGTTCGAGACGATGGAAATGGCTGAGCGTCTCAACTGGTCTTTGAGGCAAAAATCGGTATTGATAGGGCTCTCCTGCGTGATCCTATAGACGTGTTTCGTCAGCTCACGCGCTTCCTGCCAACAGGTCAGTTCTTCAAAACGCAGGATCTTATTCATAGGCGTATTAATAACGCCTTTATCGGCCATAAATTCTCAAGGGCTGCTATAACGAGTCATCGAGACAAGGGCTTCGACTATCCTCCCGTCTCGCTCGTCTCGCTATCTTCCTAATAATACCGAGGCGCCGGTGAAAAAGGTCCCGGCCACGGCGCCGGTCATCAGGCAGGCCAGGGTCGCGGCGAGGAGCGCCCGAAGGCCGAGGCGGGATAGGTCCTTCAGGCGGGAGGGGGCCAGGGCGCCGGTGCCGCCGACGAAGATCGCCAGCGAGGCGACGTGGGCGAAGCCGCAGAGAGCGTAGGAGGCGATGAGCGCCGAGCGCGGGTTCCGGAGCGCGCCGCGGGCCATCAGCTCGGCCAGATGGCCATAGGCGGGGACCTCCGTGGCCACCGTCCGCTCGCCGACGACGCGGGCGATCTCCATGGCGTCGGACGCGGGCACGCCGACGGCCAGGGTGAACGGGTAGAACACCCAGCCGAGGATGGCTTTCAGGGAGAGATGGAGGTTCCAGCCGAACCAGCCGTTGAGGGCGCCGCCGAACCAGCCCAGGACGAGATCGAACAGGGCGACAAGCCCCAGGAAGGCGAGCAGGAGCGCGACGATGCCGCCGAGGAGCTTGAGGCCCGAGTTCGCGCCGTTGATGACGGCCATGATGAGGTTGTCCTCGCGTTCGGCATACGGCTCGACGTCGACGCCCATGGTCGCGGGCTTCCCGGTCTCCGGGATGATGAGCTTGGCCATGACGACGGCGGCCGGGGCGGCGATGACCGAGGCCGAAATGAGGTGGCCGGCGATCGTCGGCATCTGGGCCTTGAGAAGCATGACGTAGAGGCCCAGGGTCGTCGAGGCGACGGTCGCCATGCCGGCCGTGATGATGGTCGCGAGCTCCGAGGCGGTCATGGCGTCGAGGTAGGGCCGGACGACGAGCGAGCTCTCGACACCGACGAAGATGTTGCTCGAGACGCTCAGGGCCTCGGCTCCGCTGATGCGCATGGACCGGCTGAAGACCCGGGCGAAGATCCGGACAAAAAAGGGCATGACCTTGAGATAATAGAGGACGCCGATCAGGGCGGCGAAAAAGACGATCGTCGGCAAGGCCTGGAAGGCCAGGAAGTAGCCGAGCGAGGTCTCTCCCGCCTCGTTCGCCGTCCCGGGCGGCAGGGCCAGGCGGCCGAAGAGGAACCTCGTGCCCGCCGTGGCGCTCTCGAGGACGCGGACGACGGCGTCGTTGAGGAAGAGGAAGAGCTTCGTCCCGGCGGGAACGACGAAGATGAAGAAGGCGAACAGGAGCTCCAGGCCGATGCCCCAGATGACGGCCCGCCAGTTAACGACCTTCCGGTTCGAGGAGCAGAGCCAGGCGAACGCGGCCAGGACGAAGATGCCCAGGAAGCTGATCAGGTTGTAGAGGCTCATCAGGGTCATTCTGGCCCATTTCCGCGGAAATTGTAAAGCGGAACGGGCGAGAAAAATCCCCTTCGCGGGCCGTCCTTATTATGGAGCCCGGAGGGTTTCCCGAATTTGCCATTTCGGCGATTCTTGGTATCATAGGGAACCAGGTGGAAGGAGGGCTCAATGAATTATTCGATCAAGAACATCCTTTGGGCGACGGACTTTTCCCGGGAGGCGGCGGACGCCCTGGCCTACGCGCAGCTGTTCGCGAAGAAGTGCGGGGCCCGGATCTCCGCCGTCCACATCGTCCCGGAGATGGGGCCGGCGCTCCTCGAGGCCCGGCCGGCCTACATGGAGGAGATCTACGCCCTGGTCGAGGAGAACAAGGCGAAGGCGGCGAAGAAGCTCGCCTCGCTGGCCGCGACGAAGGGGGTCTCTTTCGAAAAGGTCCTCATCGAGTCGGGATCGCCGGTCAAGAAGATCATCGAGATCGCCGGCCGGGAGAAGGCCGACCTCATCGTGATGGGCAAGCGCGGACAGTCGACCCTGGAGAAGATCCTCGTCGGGAGCGTCGCCAACGGCGGTGCTCCGCCATGCGCCCGCCCCCGTCCTCTTCGCCGGCAAGAAGCGCCTGCGCCCGGACATCAAGAAGATCCTCGTCCCGACGGACTTCTCCAAACGCGAGGACATCGAGCGCGACTTCGCCTGGGAGCTGGCCTCGTCGTTCGGCGCGAACCTGACGCTCCTCCACGTCCTGGCCCTCTATAACTACCGGGTCGGCGCCGAATCCGCCGACGCCATGCTCAAGGACGTCCTGGCGCGGCTGAAGAAGCGCGAGGTCCGCGAGAGGAAGAACTTCAAGGTCTCCGAAGAGGTCATCCGCGATTTCAACGCCGCCGCCGGGATCGTCAATTACGCTCAGAGCAAGAAGTACGACCTGATCGCCATCTCGACCTACACCCATTCGAAGCTCGGCCGTTTCTTCCTCGGCAGCAACACCGAGCGGGTCATCTCCCTGTCGGACGTCCCGGTCTTCGCCATCCCGGGGGCCTGCACCGAAGAGTGAGCGGATGTGGACGACCGCCGCGTTCCCTGGATCGCCCTGAACGCGGCCGTCTGTGAATGTCCGCAGGGCGGCGCGGATCGTCCTGAAGGCGTTCCCGGAGGTCGATGAGGTCTTCGGCGCCGGGGAGGGGGCCCTCGCGGCGCTCGGGATCCGGGCGGACGTCGCCCGAAAGCTCGCGGGACCCGGGGCGCTCGACGCGGCGAGGGGGGAACTTGAGAAACTGGAAAAAAAGGCCTATAGTATCTTGACCTTCGAGGACGCCGAGTACCCGCCGCTCCTCCGGGAGATCTACGACCCGCCGCTCGTCCTGTACGTTTCGGGGAGGGCGGAAGCGCTCTGCCGGGCCGGCGGTTTCGATCGTCGGGGCCCGGCGGCCGACCGCGTACGGGCGGGCGGTGGCCCGCCGCCTCGCCGGCGGACCTGGCGTCGAGGGGGCTCGTCGTCGTGAGCGGCTTCGCCCGGGGCATCGATTCCTGCGCCCACTCGGGGGCCCTGGAGTCCGACGGCCGGACGGTGGCCGTGCTCGGCTCCGGGCTCGGACGACATCTATCCGCCGGAGAACCGGACGCTCGCGGCGAAGGTCCGGGAGAGGGGCGCCGTGGTGACGGAGCTTCCGCTCGACGCGCCGCCGCTCGGGTTCCACTTCCCGCTCCGGAACCGGATCATCGCGGGCTCGGCACGGGGCTGGTGGTCGTCGAAGCGACCCGGCACAGCGGCTCGCTCATCACGGCCCGGCTGGCCCTGGAAGAGAACCGCGAGGTCATGGCCGTCCCGGGCAACGTCACGTCCGGACCTGAGCCGAGGGGACGAACGGGCTGATCCGGTCCGGAGCGCGGCTCGTCGAGGGATGGGAGGACGTGGCCGAGGGCCTGCCCGCGCCGCTCCGCGACGAGGTCTCTCGCGAGGCGGACGGAGGAGGAGCCGGCGCCGGACCTCTCGGAGGCGGAGGCGGCGGTCCTCGGGGCCGTGCCCGCGGACGCCGAGGTCCATGTCGACGAGCTGGCGGAGCGGACGGATCTCTCGGTTTCGGAGCTGCTTGGGAACGCTGCTCGGCCTGGAGCTCGAAGGGGCTGGTCGTCCAGAACCCGGGAAAGAATTTTCAGAGGAGAATGTAAGTGTCGAAATCGCTGGTCATCGTGGAATCGCCGGCCAAGGCGAAAACCATCAATCATTACCTGGGTTCGGGATACATCGTCAAGGCGTCCATGGGCCATGTCCGCGACCTTCCCAAGAGCAAGCTGGGCGTCGACGTCGAGCACGACTTCGCGCCCACCTACCAGGTCATCCCCGATAAGAAGAAGGTCGTCGCCGAGCTGAAGAAGCTGGCCAGGCGAGAGCGAGCGGATCATCCTGGCGGCCGACCCGACCGCGAAGGCGAGGCCATCTCCTGGCACCTGCGCCGAGCTCATCGGGGCCGAGAACCCGAAGATCTTCCGGGCCGTCTTCAACGAGATCACCGAGGAGGGCGTCAAGAAGGCGTTCGAGCACCTCGGCGGGCTCGACCATGCCGAAGATCGAGGCCCAGCAGACCCGGCGCATCCTCGACCGGCTCGTCGGCTACCTCATCAGCCCGCTCCTCTGGAAGAAGATCGGCCGGGGCCTGAGCGCCGGCCGGGTCCAGTCGGTCGCCCTGCGGCTCATCTGCGACCGGGAGAAGGAGATCCGGGCCTTCGTCGCCGAGGAGTTCTGGAACGTCTCGGCCAGGCTCCGGCGGCGAATCCGCCCGAGTTCAAGGCGGCCCTGGCCAAGATCGACGGCAAGAAGGCCAAGGTCGAGAACAAGGAACAGGCCGACGCCATCCTGGACGCCTGCAAAAAGGCGCCCTTCGTCCTCGAGAAGATCAAGGTCGAGGAGAAGCGGAAGACGCCCGCCGCCTCCCTACATCACGAGCACGCTCCAGCAGGATGCGTTCCGCCTCCTCCATTACCCGGTCAAGAAGACGATGTTCGTCGCCCAGAAGCTCTACGAGGGGCTGGCCATCGGGGAACTCGGGCAGACGGGGCTCATCACCTACATGAGGACCGACTCGTTCCGCATCTCGGACGAGGCGCGGGGCGCGGCCCGGTCGTACATCGAGCGGACCTGTTCCCCGGCCTACGTCCCGTCCAAGCCCAACTTCTACAAGAACAAGAAGAAGGCCCAGGACGCCCACGAGGCCATCCGCCCGGCCCACCTCGATCTGCCGCCCGAGAAGCGTCAAACAATACCTCAAGAAAGGAGGAATACGACCTCTACCGGCTCATCTGGAACAGGTTCGTCGCCTCGCAGATGGCCGCGGCCGTCGTCGAGGAGACCGACTTCGACATCCGGGCGGCCAACTATCTCTTCAAGGCCAAGGGCGAGGTCCTCAAGTTCGACGGCTTCCTGGCCGTGGCCCCGAACGGGAACGGGGACAAGGACATCCTGCCCAAGGCGTTCGAGGGCGAGGTCCTGACGCTCGTCGACGGCGAGGCCGGCCTCGAGGGCAAGCAGAGCTTCACCCAGCCGCCCGCCCGGCTACACCGAGGGCACGCTGGTCAAGGAGCTCGAGGCCAAGGGCATCGGCCGGCCGAGCACATACGCGCCCATCATCGCGACGCTCCAGGACAGGGTCTATGTCGTCCAGGGACAAAGGCAAGTTCATCCCGACGGATCTGGGCATGTTCGTCACGGAGTTCCTGGTCAAGCACTTCGCCGACCTCCTGGACGTGACCTTCACGGCCCAGATGGAGGAGGAGCTCGACCAGATCGGCGACGGCGAGCGGCCCTGGCTCGAGAGCCTCCGGAAGTATTACGCCGTCCTCGAAAAGATCCTGAAGGCGGGAGGCAAGGCCGAGGACCTCAAGAGGACCGGGATCCCGATCGACGAGAAGTGCCCCAAGTGCGGCAAGGACATGGTCATCAAGTCGGGTCGCTTCGGCCGGTTCAAGGCCTGCTCCGGCTACCCGGAGTGCACCCACAAGGAGAGCCTGGTCAAGAAGGAGACGAAGCCCCTCGACGAGAAATGCCCCCAGTGCGGCGCGCCCCTCGTCATCAAGTTCGGCCGCTTCGGCTCGTTCATCGCCTGTTCCTACTATCCCGAATTGCAAGTACATCCAGAAGGACAAGGTCGATACGGGGATCGCCTGCCCCGAGGACTGCGGCGGGACCCTCGTCCGCCGGAAGACGCGCCGGGGGAAGTACTTCTTCGGTTGCAGCCTCTTCCCGAAATGCAAGTACGCGACCTGGGACGAGCCGGTGGCCAAGCCCTGCCCGGAGTGCGGCCGGAAGTTCGTCCTGAAGAAGAACCTCATCAAGGGCGATCCCTACCTCTATTGTCCGAACGAGAAATGCACTTACAAGGAGATCGTCCCGCGGGAAAAGCTCTGGGAGACAGGACAAGGAGGGGCCCTCCGCCCCGCCGGCCGATGAGAAAAGCGATTGACGAATTCCTCGCCCACCTCGAGCACGAGAGGAACGCCTCGCCCCATACCGTCGCCGCGCTACGGGCGCGACCTCGGCCAGCTCGCCGCTTACCTCGAAGAGACGAGCGCCGACTGGAAGACCGCCGACAACGTCGTCCTGCGCGGCTTCCTCGCCCGCCTCTACGAGGGGAATCGAAAGAAAACGACCATAGGCCGCAAGCTCGCGGCCATCCGGTCGTTCTACGATTATGCGGTCCGAAGCGGAAGTGGATCGACGACGAATCCCGCCCGGGTCCTGGCGACCCCCGGGCCGAGAAGCACGTGCCCTCGTTCCTCTCCGAGGACGAGATGGCCCGCTTCCTGGACCTGCCTTCGTCCGATCGCGCCCTCGACCTGAGGGACAGGGCCCTCCTCGAGCTTCTCTACGCTTCCGGGATCCGGGTCAGCGAGCTCGTGGCGATCGACCTCGGCGGACATCAGCTTCGCCGAGCGTCTCGTCCGGGTGAGGGGCAAGGGCAAGAAGGAGCGCCTGGTCCCGTTCGGCCGGACGGCCGCCGCGAGCCTCGAGGCCTGGCTCCGCGCCCGGAACTCCCTGCCGGGGGACCGGGCCGGCACGGAGGCGCTCTTCCTCAACTACAGGGGCGGGCGGCTGACCTCGCGCTCCGTCGAACGGATCGTCGCGAAGTACATCCGGCGGACCGCCGTCGTCAGGCACATCAGCCCCCACTCGCTCCGCCATTCATTCGCCTCGCACCTCCTCGGCCGGGGGGCGGATCTCCGGGCCATCCAGGAGCTCCTCGGCCACGCGAGCCTGGCCACGACCCAGAAGTACACCCACGTGGACCTCAGGCAGCTTCTCGACGTCTATCAAAAGAGCCATCCCCGGTCCTAACGACCGGCCCAAGATGTCCGGTCTGTCCACCCCCTCCCGGAGGGGATCGGGAAGGCCGCGTGCGGCAGAGGAGGGGGGAGGCCCCCCTCCTCTTCATTCGCGCTACTTCGTGTCGACCGTGATCATGTCCTTGAGCTGGTTGAAGAGCTTCTCGCCGACGCCCTTGACCTTCATGATCTCCTCGATCTTCTTGAAGTCCCCGTTCTTCGTCCGGAAATCGACGATCTCCCGGGCGATCTTGGGGCCGATGCGGGGCAGGCCCTCGAGCTCGGCCTGGGAGGCCGTGTTGATGTTGACCTTGGGGCCGGCGGCGGCGGGCGCCTCGGCGAAGGCCCAGGAGAACGTGAGGACGACGAGCGCCAGGGCGAGGCCGAGCGCGGTGCCTTTGGAACGATGGTCTTTCATGAAAACCTCCTTTTCGACCATTCTCCATGCGCGTCCCGGGCCAACCGAGGATAATTCTATTGCGTTGAAAATAAATTGGTTGCGGATATGTCTGTCCGCGCCGGGTCAATGGCGGTTCACATCGGGACCGTCCAGGGATAACCGGGGTTGACAAGGACCGGGAGGCCGAGGTTCCCCGGACGGGAGCCCGGGGCTTCTAGCGTTCGATCCTGGTCCTTCGCAGGACCCGGATCATCTTCTCGAGCGCCCGGCCGCGATGGCTGACCTGCGTTCTTGGCCTCGGGCGTGAGCTCGGCGAAATGCTTCCCGAGCCTCGGATAATAGAAGACAGGGTCGTACCCGAAGCCGTTCGAGCCCTTCGGAGCCTCGGCGATGATCCCCCGGACCTCGCCGAGGATCTCCGCGACGACTCCGTCCGGGCGGGACAGGACCATGGCGCAGACGAACCGGGCCCGGCGCTTGGACCTCGGGACGTCGTGGAGGAGCCTGAGGACCTTGCGCAGGTTCCTCTCGTCGGTCGGGTCGGGCCGGGCGAACCGCGCGGAATGGACGCCGGGCGCGCCGCCGAGCGCTTCGACCTCGAGCCCGGAATCCTCGGCCAGGGTCGGGAGCCCCGAGAGACGGGCATAGTGCCGGCTCTTCCCGCGGGCGTTCTCGAGGAACGTCCGCCCCCGCTCCCTGTAAGAAGCCTTCGGCAGGACCTCGGCCAGGCTGACGACCTCGTACGGGAGCCCGGCCAGGGCGCGGCCGATCTCCCGGACCTTCCCGGCATTGGTCGTGGCGACGAGGAGCTTCGCCTTATTCGATGCGGAGCTCATCGATTTCCCCGAGCCCGAGCATTCCCTGGTTGAATTCCTGTTCCTTCTCTTCGGAGGCGAGGAAGGAGAAGCTGATGACGCTCCCGTCCTTGTCCTTCTTCAGGCTCAGCCGCTCGAGCCTGATGCCGTGGTGGAAGCTGAGCTTCCGGAGCCCGGACAGGACCTGGCCGGCTTCCCTGACCTTGATGTGGTATTGGTGGAGCGATTTGCGGAGATAGGCTTCCTCGATCCTCCGGAAGAGGACGAGGGTGAACATGATGAGGGCCGTGAGCAGGACGGCCGGGACGTAGTAGCCGGAGCCGATGACCAGCCCCAGTCCGGCGACGACCCACAGCGTCGAGGCCGTCGTCAGGCCGGCGACCATGCCCCGGGCATGGACGATGGTCCCGGCGCCGAGGAACCCGATGCCGGTGATGACCCCGGCGGCCATCCGTACGAGGCTGTCGCCGGTCCCCCCCTTCGTCCCGACGAGCCCGGCCGCGAGGCTCATCATCATGGCCGAGCCGACGCAGACGAGGATATTGGTCCGGAAGCCGGCGGGTTTCTGGCTGGCTTCCCGTTCCAGTCCGATGAGTCCGCCGAGGGCTATGGCCAGGACAAGCTTGAGCAGGATGTCGACGAGTTCCACGTCTGTCCCCCTTTCGTCAGTGGCCGGCCCGGCCGAGGACGAACGCCGCAACGAAGAGCAGGACGAGGATGATGGTGATGACGGCGTACTTCGGGCGGGCCAGGAGTTTTTCCGGCTCCTCCATGACCTCCTTCTCGGCCAGGGTCTTGCGGAAGAAGAGAAAGAGGTAGAAGGCGAGGAAGGGCGAGAGCCAGAAGAAGCCGCGGAAGCCGCTGGCCGCGGCGAATACGAAATAGGCGGCGAAAAAGACGACCGTGCTCGCCGCCATCCCGATGAGGAGCGTCGTCCGGGTGTAGCGGCGGAGCGAAACGCGGTAGTCGCCCGCCTTCTCCCCCAGGAATCGGTACTCGGAAAGCCTTTTGGCGACCATCAGGAAATTTCCGAAGGCCCACCAGCAGACGAGGAGGCTCCAGGGCGGGAAGGCCGTGGCGGCCAGGGCATACCAGCCGACGAGGAAACGGATGGGGTTGTTGACCGATTCCGAGATGGAATCCAGGAACGGGACGTCCTTGGTCCGGACGGGCTTGATGTTGTAGGCGAAGCCGGCCAGGACGAGGGCGAGGAGCGCGATAAAAAAGGGCCGGGAATAAAGGAGCCGGGCCGACACCAGGCTCGCGCCGCCGATGGCCGCGGCCCAGAGGAGAAGGGGCCCCTTGCGGACCGCGCCGCTCGCGAGCGGCCGGTTCCGCTTCGTCGGGTGGTGGACGTCGAAAGGCGCGTCGGCGATCTCGTTGATGATGTAGTTGGCCGTCGAGACGGCCCAGGTCAGGAGGAACGCGCCGGCGACGCGGAGGGCGATCGCGGCCGGACCGAGACGGGAGAGGAGGGTCGGGTCGAGGACGAAGAGCCCGGCGCTTCCGATCAGGATGGCCGTGCTGCGCGGCCACCGCTCGAGGCGCATGGCTTTCAGATAAGCTTTCAATCGCCCCCCTTCTTCCGGGCATAGATCTCGAACGAATCGCCAAGGGCCAATCTTACAGGAATTCCGCCCAGAAAAGAAGACAGGCGGCGGCTCCTGAGGAGTGGATGGAAAGCCTCCTTCCGGGACGCGAGGTAGCGGGCGCTGAAGGTCCAGATATAGCTCCTCCGGCGGACGACGGTGAACCCCGTTCGGCGAAAGAGGGCGTCGAGGCTCTTCCGCGTAAAATAGGCCAGATGGGCGGGCCGGAAGTGCCACCACGTCCTTCCGGCGATCCGGGCCGCGGCGCTCCGAATGTCGGGCGTCACGAGGCACAAGAAGCCGCCCGGCCGCAGGATCTCGGCGGCGCGGCGGAGGGCGTCGTAAGGCCGGGCCATGTGCTCGATGAGATCGACCATGGTCACGACGTCGACCGAAGCGGGCTCGACGCGGACCTCTTCGAACAGCCCGGGCCGGACCGCGAGCCCGTAGAGGGTCCGGGCGCATTCGATCGCCCAGGTGCTGGGCTCGACCCCATCGACCTCCCAGCCGCGCTCCCGGGCCAGGTTCATCAGAATGCCGGTCGCCGCCCCGACGTCGAATAACCGGCCCTTCTCCGGCCGGAGCCGCTCGAGCCTGGCGAGGACGCGGCGGAAGTTCATCGCCCGTCCGCCGGCTTCCTCTTCATAGAGCGGGTCCTCGACGGCGCCGTAGAGAGAACCGATGAACGCGGGCGTCGGGCAGGGGTCGGCGAAGATATGGCCGCAGTCGTCGCAGCGGCCGAGGTCCCAGGTCAGGCCGTACCGGCGGCCCGTGATCCGTACGGACTCGGGACGCAGGTCGGAGAGATCGAACGAACCCTTTTTCCAGGCGCGGAGCCTGGTCCCCCCGCAGGCGGGACAGCTGACGACCTTCTCCGTTCGTCCTGGATTTTTTGCCATATGCGGCACCATTATACACGGGGGCCGGCGGGCGACAAAGGAGATTGTCGGGCGCAATCGTCCATTGACCTCGGTCGTCGAATTCAAATATGATTCCACAATCGGATTCGCAAATTCGGCGGAGGGTCATGAGCCTTGAATAGGAATCAAAAGATCGCCCTGATCTTTCTCCTGTCCTTTTCCGTCCGGGCGCTCCTCGTCATCCCTGTGCTGATGAACGACACGCCGCCCAAGTTCGATGAGTCATCGTATTTCCGGCGGGCGGTTGCGTTCTGTTCCATCCTGGAGAGCTGCGCTCATCTTCGCCCCCCGCAGGCGAAAGACAGGGACGTGTTTTACGAGAACGGGATCAGGCCTCCGTTCCAATCCGTCGTGCTCTCTCTCGGGATGCTCCTGATGGGCAAGAGCGTCGTCGCCGCCCGCCTGATGATGGTCTTTCTCTCTTCTCTGACCACGGTCCTGATCTTCCTGCTGACGGATAAGCTGGCCGGCCCGAGGGCGGGGCTCGCGGCGGCCGGCCTGCACATCGTCTATCCGAGCTTCTTAGCCTTTTCCCATTATTTATGGGCGGAAACCACGTATATTTTCCTGCTGTTCCTGTCCCTCCTGCTGGCCCTGATGATCTCGGAAAGCCAGCGGACGCGGAAAAGGGTCGGGCTTTCCGTTCTCTTGGGCATATCCCTGGGGTGCCTGGCGTTGACCCGCTCGGCGGCGCTGTTGCCGATGTTCATCATCCCCGCCTGGATCTTCCTGAGATCGAAAACGAGCCCGGCGAGATTCGTCAGCCTGGTCGCGATCATGGCCACCGTGCTCCTCACCATCCTCCCCTGGGAATATTCTCTTTGCAGCCGGGAGAAAAGGTTCGTCGTGCTCTGGAGCCAGACCTACAGGGTTCTGTACCTCGGTAATAATCCCTGGGTGGAACAGGCGAAGGACGATGTCGACGAAACGGTCAACAATCAGGTTCAGAAATCCCTGAGGGATTATATGCGCTCCCGATCGGTCGACGTCGAGCGCGCGGCGAGAGACCTGGCCCTCAAGGAGATCTTCTCGCATTTCGGGGCGTTCGTTTCCCGGGGTGTTGAAGGAGCCCTGTTCCTCTGGACGTTCGATTTTTTCCCCCTCCGCCACGTTGTCAACGCCGTCTATCCGCCCTTATCCGATGGCGTCGTCTTCCTGACGATCCTCGTTTTCGCCGGGAGCGCCGTTTTCCTATACCTTTTAACCATCAAGGGCCTCATGGTCAAAGGATCGCGATTTAGAGACAAAGCCCTGTTCCTGGCGCTGATCATCGCCGGAGCGGTGCCCTACGTCATCGCGTTCGGCAACAGCCGGTACAATCTGCCCCAGATCGCCCTCCTGCTTCCGATCGCGGCGTTCGGCCTCACGAACTGGAAAGAAAGACAAAAAGCGTTTCTGCCGATCTCCGTTCTTGCGGTCGCAGGATTCGCGTTCCTGTTCTACCGAAGCTATCCGGACTATATCTACCAGAGACTCCGTCCCAGCAGCGTTTATGCCGAAGCCGTCGGAGCTTTGGACAGGGCGTCCGGGGTCCTTTCGCTCTTCGGCGACGGATTCGTCCTGGAAAAGACCGATCCGGAATATGAGGATACTCTGACCCTGACCATCGTCAATAAGGACGGCAGCGATTATTCCTTCGCCGCGCGGGAGCCCTTGAAACAGATAGCGGTCGCTCTGCCCCCCAACAAGAAGCGGGTTCCTTTCACCGTCTTTGGGCGTGCCCTCAAGGGCCCTCTGGAGCTTCGCGTCTTTTCGAAGAAGCGGGACGCGGCGATCGAGCTCGAGCCGACGGACCCGGCTTATTGGAATCGCTTCAAGGAGATCGGACTGCCGGGGATCCGGCTGAGCTGGAGGGGCGGACGATGACCCTTCGGCCCTGAGCCCGGCGAGCTCAGCCGCTTCAGAGGCCGTCGATATCGTCGTCCAGGCTCCAGCCTCTTATTCCCGAACGCCGAGCCCCGAAAAAAGCTGTTGTTTTTTGGGGCAAATTCGATAAGATAATACGAGGAAGTTAGAGGGAAAGGAATGGGGGAACTCCCGCACAGCGAACATCTCGCCGGCCTCTTCGAGACCATGCCGATCGGCGTCGTCCAACAGGAGGCCGACGGGACCATCAGCTATGCCAACGCCGCGGCCTTGCGTATATTGGGCCTCAGCAAGGACCAGATCCAGGGTCGCACCTCCGTCCACCCGGAGTGGCGCGCCATCCATGAGGACGGCAGCGATTTCCCCGGGGAGACCCACCCGGCCATGGTGGCCCTTCGGACCGGCATCGAGGTCCGGAACACGATCATGGGAGTGTACAACCCGTTGACGCGGGCGAACACCTGGCTCAATATCAATGCCACCCCGATCTTCGAGCCGGGGAAGGATCGGCCGTCCGGCGCCTACGCGACGTTCGAGGACATCACCCTGCGGCTGGAGGCCGAGAAGGCCCTCGCCGAGAGCGAAGAGCGCTATCGCACGCTTTTCCGGTCCAATGTCGCCGGCATGGCCCTCCACGAGATCGTCTGCGATGCGAACGGGCGGCCGGCGGATTACCGTTTTCTGGCCGTCAACCCCGCTTTCGAGCGGCTGACCGGGCTCCGAGCCGAGGCCGTCGTCGGTCATACCGTCCGAGACGTCCTCCCCGCCACGGATGTTTCCCTGATCGAGCGCTACGGGCGGGTCGCCCTGACCGGCGAGCCGGACAACTTCGAGATCTACCATGGGGAGCTGGGCAAGCATTACACGGTCAATGCCTATTCTCCCAAGCCGGGGCAATTCGGGGCCGTCTTCGTGGACATCACCGAGCGCAAGGAAGCCGAAGCCCGCGTCAAGACCCTCCTCGCCGAACAGGAGCTCCTGCTGAAAGAGGTCCACCACAGGGTCAAGAACAATCTGGCCACGATCGCCGGCCTGCTCTCCCTCCAGGCCAGCTCCATCTCCGACAAGGAGGCCGCCGAGGCCTTGAAGGATACCCGGGCCCGCGTCGAGACCATGATGAAGATCTACGACCGGCTCTACCGTTCGGGCGAATATCGCGAGATATCCCTCAGGCCGTACCTATTGAACCTCGTCCGGGACATTGCCGCGGTCTTCACGCTAAGGCAGGAGATCAAGGTTGAAGAGAGATTCGACGAGATCTCGCTCTCGTCCCGTTCGGCGTTCCCGATCGGGATCATCATCTACGAGCTCGTCACGAACGCCTTCAAGTACGCCTTCCCCGGCGGGCGTCCGGGGACCATTCATGTCTCGCTGGCCGATCGGCGGCCGGAGGGCCTGGAGCTTCGCGTCGCGGATGACGGCGTCGGACTCCCGGCCTCGGTGAACCCTGACGACCCGAAGGGCTTCGGCTTCAGCCTGGTCCAAATGCTCTCCGAACAGCTCGACGGCCGGGTCGAGATCCGCCGGGAAGGCGGAACGGAGTTCCGCGTCCTCATCCCCCTGACCCAATGAGTGTCTGACGTCCCTCCCGGCTTGTCTGATAATGGACATGAACGGCGGCCCGGTGATAAGATGCTCTGGGTCCATCGTGAACGGGAGAGGAGAAAAACCATGTCGACCATGATCACGAAGATCCGCGGCCGGGAGATCCTGGATTCGCGCGGCAACCCGACCGTCGAGGTCGACGTCTGGCTCGAGGACGGCTCGCGCGGGCCGGGCCGGAGTCCCTTCGGGCGCCTCGACGGGCGCCTACGAGGCCCTGGAGCTCCGCGACGGCGACAAGGGGCGCTACCTCGGCAAGGGCGTCCTCAAGGCGGTCGCGCACGTCAACATCGACATCGCCCAGTCCGTCGTGGGCCTCGACGCCCTGGACCAGGCGCGGGTGGACCGGGCCATGCTGACGCTCGACGGGACGCCAACGAAGAGCAAGCTCGGCGCGAACGCCATCCTGGGCGTGAGCCTGGCCGTCGCCCGGGCGGCGGCCGAGGCCAAGGGCATGCCCCTCTTCCGGTACCTCGGCGGCATCTCCGCCAAGCTCCTGCCCGTGCCGATGTTCAACATCCTGAACGGCGGCGTCCACGCCAACTGGCAGAGCACGGACCTTCAGGAGTTCATGATCGCCCCGGTCGGCGCCCCGAGCTTCCGCGAGGCCCTGCGCTGGGGAGCCGAGACCTACCACGCCCTGAAGGGCGTCCTCAAAGGACAGGGATTTCCGACGGGCGTCGGCGACGAGGGCGGCTTCGCCCCGGCCTTCAAGAAGAACTCGGATGCCGTCGAGAACATCATCAAGGCCATCGAGAAGGCGGGCTACAAGCCCGGGCGGGACATCGGCATCTGCCTCGACCCCGCGGCGAGCGGCTTCTACGAGGACGGCCTCTACAACCTGCGGACCGAGGGTCGGAAGGTCAACGCCGAGGAGATGGTGAAGATGTATGCCGAGTGGGTCGAAAAATACCCCATCTTTTCCATCGAGGACGGCCTGGCCGAGGACGACTGGGAGGGCTGGAAGCTCCTGACGAAGACCCTGGGCTCGAAGATCCAGCTCGTCGGCGACGACCTGTTCGTGACCAACGTCGAGCGCATCGCCCGGGGCATCAAGGAGAAAGCGGCCAATTCCGTCCTCATCAAGCTCAACCAGATCGGCACGCTGACCGAGACCATCGCCGCCATCGAGATGGCCCGCAAGGCCGGCTGGACGGCCATGGTCTCGCATCGGAGCGGCGAGACGGTCGACAGCTTCATCGCCGACCTGACGGTGGCCATGGGCACCGGCCAGCTCAAGACCGGCGCCCCCTGCCGCGGCGAGCGCCTGGAAAAATACAACCAGCTGATGCGCATCGAGGAAGAGATCTCCGAGAACGCCGTCTACGCCGGCAAGGCTGCTTTCGGAAGGTAGTTTCCGGCAAGCAAGCCCTGGCCGAAATATTTTTAAAAAAAAGCTTGACACGTCTATTTGCCAAATGTTATATGACATTGTCGATTGAATTAGTCAACTAACTAGGTAAATGAAATGAAACTCTCGACCAAAGGCGAATACGCGAGCCGGGCGATGCTGGAGCTTTCTCTGAAATACGATAAAGGGCCCCAGCACATTCATAAGATCTCCATGGCCCAGGACATCCCCCAGCGGTTCCTCGAGCAGATCCTGCTCCTCCTGAAGCGGGCGGGCTATCTCAAGAGCAAGAAGGGCCCGAAAGGGGGCTATTACCTGGCCAAGCCCCCCGCCGAGATCAACGTGGCCGAGGTCATCCGGGTCCTCGAAGGCCCCCTGGCCCCCATCGACTGCGTGAGCGTCATGGCCCACGAACCGTGCCCGATGGAGGCGACCTGCGGCCTTCGGTGGCTATGGAAAGAGGTCCGGGACTCGGTGGCGGAGATCCTGGAGCGGACGACTTTCGCCGACCTCGTCCGGCTGAACGGGCCCATCAACGACCCCGATGAATAGAAGATGCGAGACGGGCGGGACGGGCGAGACGAGTGGATCGTCAAAGCGTTTAATTGGAGGTGAATAATGATAAACAGAATGCGGCACAGGGCACTCATCGCGGCGGTGGGGCTGATGCTCCTCGCGGGCGCGTCCTTCGCCAGGCAGGACAAGGACAAGAAGGAAACGCCCTCCCTTTCGATCAGCAAGGCGTTCAAGCTCAGCGGCTGGACCCAGGTCCAGTACGTGGACTGGAAGACCGGGGTGGACAACTTCTCGGTCCGCCGGTCCCGGCTGAGCCTGACGGGCGACATCATGAAGAAGATGCACTACAAGATCCAGATGGACATCGCCAAGACCCCGACGCTCCTCGACGCCAGCGTCGACTACGAGTTCTCCAAGGCCTTCCAGCTCCGGGTCGGCCAGTTCATGGTCCCGTTCAGTCTCGAGAACGTGACGGGCACCGCGGACGTGGACATGATCAACCGGTCCCAGCCCGAGGAAAAGCTCTCTCCGGGCCGTGACAATTCCGCCCAGGGCCGCGACGTCGGGGTTTCGGCCTTCGGGACCTATTCGGTCATCGACTACACCGTGGCCATCCTCAACGGCGCCGGCATCAACAAGCCCGATACCAACAGCCATAAGGACCTGGCCGGGAGGGTCGTCGTCAAGCCCTTCGAGCACCTGGCTGTCGGCGGCTCCTATTATCTGGGCAAGCAGAGCGCGACCGCGGATGCCCCGCTCGTCACGCGCGACAAGGCCGGCCTCGAGCTGGCCCTGGTCTATCCCCGCGCTTCGCTCAAGGCCGAGTACTACTACGCCAAGGACGATAGAACCACCCGGGATGGCTGGTACGTCCAGGGCGGGTATTTCGTCCTCCCCAAGCAGGTCCAGGTCCTCCTCAAGGCTGACGCCGTGGATATGAACAGGGACCTTGCCGGCGATCGGATCACCCGGTACACGGCCGGCGTCAACTGGTTCATCGCCGGACGGACGAAGCTCCAGCTCAATTACGAGCTTTACGACGGCGAGCTCGAAAAGAACGACAACCATGCCATCCTGGCCCAATTCCAGGTGGCGTTCTGATCTCTCCATGGAAATCCGGCAAAAGGAGACAACGATGAAAAAAGCGATCGTCGCGGCCCTCGCGGCCGTATTCCTGCTGGCCCCGGCGGCCGGCGTGACCTTCGGACAGTCCGGAAGCTCGGTGTCCGGCAACCTCAGCCTCTCGGGGGCCTGGGCCCTTTATCCGATGGCCTTGAAGTGGGTCGAGGAGTTCCAGAAGCTTTATCCCGGCGTCAAGATCGACGTCCAGGCCGGCGGGGCGGGCAAGGGCATCGCCGACGCCCTGGCGGGGCATGGTCGACGTCGGCATGGTCTCGCGCGAGATCAACCCGGCCGAGCTCGAAAAGGGCGCGTTCGCCGTCGCCGTCACCAAGGACGCCGTCATCCCCACCCTGAGCGCCCGGAATCCGCTCCTCAAGGAGCTCCTGGCCCGGGGCCTCAAGAAGGAGGATTTCATCGGGCTCTGGATCACGAAGACGGTCACGTCCTGGGACGCCCTCCTCGGGCGCAAGGGCAAGGCCGAGGCTCACGTCTATACGCGTTCGGACGCCTGCGGCGCGGCCGAGACCTGGGCCGCTTACTTGGGCAAGAAGCAGGAGGACCTCGGCGGGATCGGCGTCTACGGCGACCCGGGCCTGGCCGACGCGGTCAAGCGGGACCCGCTCGGGGTCGGGTTCAACAACGTGAACTTCGCCTATGACGCCAAGAGCCTCAAGCCCGTCGCGGGCATCGTCATCTGCCCCATCGATATCGACGGGAACGGGAAGATCGACCCGTCCGAGAGCGTCTATGCGACCCGGGACGACATCACGAAGGCCATCGCCGCGAACGTCTATCCCTCGCCGCCGGCCAGGGACCTTTACTTCGTCACCAAGGGCAAGCCGTCGAAGCCGGCGCTCGTCGCGTTCCTGAAGTGGGTCCTGACCGAAGGCCAGAAATATGTCCCCGAGACAGGCTACATCCCCCTGAGCGCGGCCAAGCTCGCGGAAGGTCTGGACAAGATCGGGGCGGCTGGGGCAAAATAAGCCCACGATGAGGCTCTTCAAGGACGTCTTCGCCAGGAAGACGATGCTCCTGCTGACGCTCGTTCCGAGCGTCCTGGTCGTGCTCATCGTTTTCGGGCTCTACCAGAAATCCAAGGCGCTCCTGGGGCTCAAGTCCCTGGGACACCTTCTCTTTTCCACGACCTGGTCCCCCCTTAGGGGGGAGTTCGGCTTCTTCCCGTTCATCATGGGCACCCTCTGGGTGACGGCCGTCGCCCTGGTCATCGCCGTCCCCGTCTCCCTGTTCACGGCCATCTATCTTTCGGAGTATGCCCCGAAGGTCTTCCGGGAGTTCGCCAAGCCGGTCATCGACCTGCTCGCCGGCATCCCCTCGGTCGTCTTCGGCGTCTGGGGCATCATGGTCATCGTCCCGTTCGTCGGGAACGTTCTGGCCCCCCTTTTCGGCGTCTACTCCAGCGGCTACAGCATCCTGGCCGGCGGCATCGTCCTGGCCATCATGATCTTTCCGACGATCATCCACGTCTCGCTCGAGGTCTTCTCCTCCATCCCTATCGCCCTCCGGGAGACGTCCCTTTCCCTCGGGGCGACCCGGTGGGAGACGGTCCACCACGTCGTCCTCCGGAAGGGCGCCCAGGGGATCCTGGCGGCCGCCATCCTCGGCCTGTCCCGGGCGTTCGGGGAGACCATGGCCGTGCTCATGGTCGTCGGCAACGTCCCCCTGGTCCCCAAATCCCTGTTCGATCCCGGCTACCCCCTGCCGGCCCTCATCGCCAACAACTACGGGGAGATGATGTCCATCCCCCTCTATGACTCGGCCCTGATGCTGGCCGCCCTGGTCCTCCTTGTCGTCGTCCTCGGCGCGAGCATCCTCGGCCGCTGGATCCTGGTCAAGGCGGAGCGGAGGGCCGAATGAAGCTCGAGACGAGCCCCGCCCGCCTCCGCCACCGGAGGATCGTCGAGGCCTCCGCCCGCATCCTGATGATCGGCTCGACGGCCCTCGTCATCGGGAGCCTCCTGGCCATCATCGGCGTCATCGTCTGGAAGAGCCTGCCCGTCCTGAACCTCGACATGATCACCCAGACCCCCAAGGGCGGCTACTACCTGGGCAAGGAGGGCGGGCATCCTCAACGCCATCATCGGCTCGCTCTATCTCGGCGTGGGGGCGACGGCCCTGGCTCTCGTCTTCAGCCTTCCCATCGTCCTCTATCTGAACCTCTACACGAAGAAGAGATCCCGCATCGCCGGAATGACGCGCTTCGCCTTCGACGTCCTCTGGGGCATCCCGTCCATCGTCTACGGCGCCTTCGGGTTCGTCCTGATGATGGCCGTGGGCCTCAGGACATCGCTCCTGGCCGGGATCATCACCGTCGCCCTGCTGGAGCTTCCCATCATGAGCCGGGCCATCGACGAGGTCATGGTCCTCGTCCCCCGGGAGCTCACGGACGCATCCTCGGCCCTCGGGGCGACGCGCCTGGAGACGGCCCTCAAGGTCGTCATCCGCCAGTGCATGCCCGGCATCCTGACGGCCATCCTCATCGCCTTCGGCCGGGGGATCGGCGACGCGGCCTCGGTCCTGTTCACGGCCGGGTTCACCGACCGCATCCCGACCTCGCTCCTCCAGCCGGCGGCCACCCTCCCCCTGGCCATCTTCTTCCAGTTGGGGACGCCCTTCCCCGAGGTCCAGCAGAGGGCCTACGCCTCGGCGGCCGTCCTGACGCTCCTCATCCTCCTCATCAGCATTGCGTCCCGGCTCCTCATCAGGAAGCTCACGAAGCACGTCATCAAATGAGAGACAGGTAAAGCCATGGAAGAACGGACCCATATCAGCATCCGGGACCTCAACGTCTATTACGGGGGGCTCCAGGTCCTCAAGAACATCAGCCTGGACATCCCCGACCGGAAGATCACGGCCATCATCGGGCCGTCCGGCTGCGGCAAGACGACCCTCCTCAAGTCCCTCAACCGCCTCCTCGACACGGTCGACGGCGTGCGGGTGGACGGGAAGATCCTCGTCGACGGCGAGGACATCTACGGCCCCAAGGTCGAGGTCACGGCGGTCCGGAAGAAGATGGGCCTCCTGTCCCAGAAGCCCCAGGTCCTGCCGATGTCCATTTTCGATAACGTCGCCTATGGGCCGAAGCTCCACGGGGTCCGGGACAAGGCGCGGCTGGATTTCATCGTCCGGAACCATCTGGCCGAAGCGGGCCTGTGGGACGAGGTCAAGGACCGGCTCCACCACCCCGCCTCGCGCCTTTCGGTCGGCCAACAGCAAAGGCTCTGCCTCGCCCGGGGACTGGCCGTCGGTCCCGAGATCATCCTGGGCGACGAGCCGACCTCGGCCCTCGACCCCCAGTCGAGCCAGCATGTCGAGCGGAAGCTCGTCGAGCTCAAGAGCGATTACACGGTGGTCGTCGTCACCCACATCCTCCGGCAGGCCCGCCGCATCGCCGACTACGTGGTGTTCCTGTACCTCGGCGAGCTCGTCGAGCACGGCCCGGCCGAGGAGGTCTTCTCGAACCCGAAGAACCCCCGCACCCGCGCCTACATGACCGGCGAGATCAGTTAATAAAGCGAGACTCACTCAACTCCAGGGAAGTGCCGATGATCATTACATTCAATAAATACCAGGGCGCAGGGAACGATTTCGTCATCATAGACAACCGGAAGGGCGTCGTCGATCCCTCCGACTCTCGGCTCATCCACAGGCTGTGCGACCGTCGCTTCGGCATTGGAGGCGACGGGCTCATCCTGGTCTCTTGTCACGATCAGGCCGATTATGAAGTGCTATATTTCAATGCGGACGGCAAGCTGGGCTCCATGTGCGGCAACGGGGGAAGATGCGCCGCCCACTTCGCCCTGAGATCGGGGATCGCCGGCGCGAAACAAAGATTCCTGGCTTTTGACGGATTCCATGAGGCGTTCGTCGCCCAGGACGCCGTCCGCCTGCAGATAGGCGACGTCAATGAATACAGGAAGATCGACGGGAATTATTTCATCGATACGGGATCGCCGCATTATGTGGTATTTACGGATGATCTTGATAAGCTGAATGTCGTCGAGGAGGGCCAAAGACTTCGATGGTCTTCCCGGTTCGCGCCGGGAGGAACCAACGTCAATTTCGTCCAGGTCGACGACAATGGCCTGTCCGTCAGGACCTTCGAAAGAGGCGTGGAAGACGAGACCCTGGCGTGCGGCACGGGAGTGACGGCTTCCGTCATCGCTGCGATCCTGGCGGGGCATCGCGACACGGCTCCGGTCCGCGTCAGGGCCAGGGGAGGGGACCTGAGCGTGGATCTTAAGATCCGACAAGAAAAGTTCACGGACATCTGGCTCACGGGCCCGGCGACGTTCGTCTTCGAGGGGACAATAAGGACCTAGCCTGGTCCTCGCCCTGGGAGGGTGCATTGAAAAAATGGTATGAAGAGCTGTTCACCGATTACGCCCGGACCTATGACCAGGAGGCTTTCACCCAAGGAACTCTGCAGGAAGTCGGCTTCATCGAAAAAGAGATCCGGAAGAACAAGCGAGTCAGGATCCTGGACGTGGGCTGCGGGACCGGCAGGCATGCCATCGAGCTGGCGCGACGAGGCTATGATGTCACGGGTCTGGACCTTTCCCCCTCTCAGCTCAAGCGCGCGGAAGAAAAAGCCGGAGCCGCCGGGGTCAGGGTCAAATTCATCCGGAAGGATGCCCGTGCCTTCGACTTCCGGGGCCGGTTCGGGCTCGTGATCATGCTTTGCGAGGGCGCTTTCTCGCTGATGGAAACCGACGCCATGAATTTCCTCATCCTCGAGAATTGCGCGAAGTCGCTCGGAAAAGGCGGCAAATTCATCTTCTCGACGCTGAACGCCCTGTTTCCGCTCGTTTCCTCGCTGAAGCAGATCCTCAACGAAGGCGCCGTAGGCACGAAAACGTCGAAGATCACTTTCGATATCGCCACCCTGCGCGAGAGATTCGGTGATGGAAGCCATGGATGACAGCGGGACAAAGAGGGTCCTTCACTGCAATGAGCGGTTCTATATGCCGTCCGAGCTTTCGTGGATGCTGAAAACGCTGGGATTCAGGAAAGTGGAGATCTTCGGAGGCACGATCGGCAAGTTCAGCCGGAAAGCGAAGCCGTCACCGAAGGAATTCGAATTGCTGGTGGTGGCGGAGAAATAAGAGGGGAGGCGCCTTGGTACCTGCGCGTCCTTCTATCTAATAATAGAGCCTCGGATCCTTCCTCCAGTCCTTGTCCTTGTCGTGCCCGAACTCGGCCACGCGGGGCCGGCGCTCGAGGAGCCGCACCGACTCGAGCCCGCAGGCATAACCCGAGCTCCGCGCGTTCTTTCCTGCGCTGACGAGCCGGAGGACGTGCGGGCCCGGCTCGGGCCAGAGGTCGAGCAGGGGAAAGACGGATCCGGAGGGAGAGCCCGCCCAGAAGTCGAGCGGCTCTCCGATCTTCACGCCGTCGAAGTAGGCCTGGTAGAGGCCGCCGTCCGCTGACAGCATCGCGCCGAGCTCCAGCCGCAGAGGCTCTTTCGCCGCGACTTCGATCGGGAATTCCAGCCAGGCCCCGGCCTGCCGGGCCGGCCGATACACGAGAATATCGCCCCCGTTGAGCTCATCGACCGCCTTCACGATCTCGCCTTCCCCGTGCCGTCTGGACACGGCGGGATCCCAGGCGCGCACGACCGTCCTGGCCAGGTCGGGCAGACGCCGCTCGCCCGCCCCCGGGGCCCGATAGGCGAAGGTGGGCGTCCCGGTCTGGTACCAGAAGGCCACGCTGGCGTAGTCGTCCTCCCGTTCGTTCCAGCTGGTGGCCTTGTACTCGGGATTCTCGTCCTCGGACATCCAGCCCATGTGCTCCAGCGTGACCTTGATGCCGGTATTGAAGACGACGGGGTCGTGGAGATGCCAGCGGTAGGAGCTGACGTGCCCGCCGATCGTCCGGTAATCGAAGAACGGGACGCCGAAATAGGGCGTGCGCGAGGTCTCCAGGCCCCAGGCCGCAAGGAAGTAGTCCTCGGTCCCCGTGCCCCAGATGGAAGGCGTCGTTTCCCCGTCGATATAGATCTTCTCGTCGCCCTCGCCGAACCAGGCCGGGCTTCGCATCCGGACGCCCAGGACCGCGCCGACGAAATGGCCCTTGCCCGTCGTTTCGAGGAGGAGATAGTCCTCGCCCCTGCGGACGGGGTATTCCTGGCGATACTGGGCGTAGAAATAGGGCGTGTCCTTCGGCAGGTCGTCCAGCCGGATCCAGTCGATGTTGTAATAGAGGAGGCTGAGAGGCTTTCCGCTCTGGTTCTCGATCTCGATCCGGGCCGACTTGCGGAAGGGCATCCGCCAGAAGGCGTTGTAGGAGTCCCCGCCCTCGACGACGACCGGAACGCTGATGACCTCGCTGCGCCGGCCGAAGCAGTTGGCGAAGAAATCGCCCAGCGGCGCTTCCACCGCCGGCCGGGGATCGCCGTCCCAGAAGATCCTCAGCATCAGCTCCTGGTGATCGGCCGAGCCGCTGGGCGCCCAATCCTGGGGCTCCGGGCCGAGAAAGGTGATCCAGATATGGGTGATCACTCCGGGGCCCTTTTCGTCAAGCAGGACCTGGGTGCCGCCGGGAGGAACGTTGAAGTTGTCCCAATTGCTCTGGACGTCGGCGTCTCCCCGGGGGACGGCCGTGGGATCGTACCTGCGCTCGCCGCCGTTGCGGTCGCCGTCGGGTCCGCGGCGCAGCTCACCCACACGCATGGCCGAGGTGGCCCGCATGGAACGCCCCTTCTGGGGTTTGGCGAGTCCCTCGAGGACCCCGCCGCCCTCGGATCCGGGGGCCTTGTCGTTACGACAGCCCCATGATCCAAATAGAGCGGCCAGGATCATCATCGGCAGGATCATCTTTCTAGGACGGTTCATGGATATCCTCTCTTTCTCCGCGCGCGGGCGATTCCGCGAATGACAGTCGCCTTTACGCTCCCCGTCGCGTTACAGCCTGGCCAGGCGGAATAGCTTGATCAGGGTCATCACGTCGTCGGCCACGAAGCTCACGGTATGCTCGTCCTTGCGGACCGCGCCCGGAACCCAGGAGGCTCTCTGGGCCCCCGCTTCGTCGGCGAAGGCGACCTCCAGCGTATAGGGAGGGGGGAGCTTGAAGGGCTTGAAATCCTTCACCCGGCGCAGGGCGGCGGCCGTCTTCTCGCGGATGAGGAGCTGAGCCGTCTGGGGGGAGATCCCCAGCTCGGCCGTGCCGATGCCTTCCTTGACGACGACCGTCTCCACGTCCCCGAACAGCTCGCGGGCCTGCCCGCAGACGGCCTTGTCGCCCGTGATCAGTAAGATCGGGACGTCGAACATCCCCGCGATGAGGCCGTTGATCCCGGCTTCGGGCATCTTCCGGCCGTTGACGATGACGTCGAGCAGCTTGGTCGTCATGGTGTGCTTGAGGACCGCGTTCGGGGTCGAAGCCCGGGCGTGGTAGCCGATGAAGATGACGCCATCGAAGGACTTGTCGATCCCCTCCATCATGCTCAACGGACCGTAGCTCCAGTCGCGCAGGAGCTTGACGCCCGGATTCAGGAGGTCGGGCAGGATGTTGCGGCCGCTGTCATGGGCGTCCCGGACGACGATCTCGGTCGCGCCGGAGGCCAGGGCGCTTTCGATCGCCGCGTTGACCTCCTGGGTCATGATCCGCCGGAACAGGCCGTAGTCCGAGCCTCCCACGGTCACGTCGTCCCAATTGACGACGCCGCTGATCCCTTCCATGTCCACTGAAATGAATATCTTGAGGCCCTTGGCGGGCGCCTGGGCGGAGGCAAAGGCGGGGACCGCCAGCAAGCAGGAACATCGCGACGGCAGTTATCTTCACGGGCATCCCTCCTTGAATGGGAACATCTTACAGGCAACACATTATTTCAACTCCGCCCTTTTTTCCAGCTTATTTATTTCATGAAAGCGCCTGCGCGTTTCCGGCCCGGTCGGGGCCGCGGCCGGGATCGGAAACTCCTTGATGTCACCGACGCGGAAAGCTTATGATTCCCCCACTGTGAAGATCGCGGACACCGCACTCTACTACGCGGCTTCGGCCTTTTGGCTGAAGCGCATGGCGGCGGGTCATTCCGATTCCCCCGAACGGCTTAGGCGCCGCCAGATCGCGCGGCTGAGAGCCGCCCTTTCCCACGCGCAAAGGCATTACCCCTTCTATCGGACCCGCCTGAAGGACGCCGGGATCGACCCGGACCGATCCCTTGATCTCGACGACCTCCGAAGGCTCCCGCCCCTCGACCGGGAGACCTACAGGAAGTTTTCTGAGAGCCCCGAGACGGAGGCCGGGCGCCGCGCTCCCTCCACGACCTCCAGCGTGACGAGCGGCAGTACGGGAAGGCCGATCAGGGCCTTCCAGTCGCCGGAAGAGCGGGCCCGACAGGCGGCCAAGTTCTTCAAGGCGCTCTTCATGAACGGGTACGGGATCCGGGACACGACCTTCCAGATCTCCATGCCCCTCGAAGCGACCGTCCGGGACGGCTGGCCCAGGAAGCTCGGGATCCTGGGAGGGGTCAACGTCAACGGCTCCGAGGACGTCACGGCCTGGATCGACGCCTATAACCGCGTCCGCCCCGAGATCCTGTATGCCGAACGGAGCCATCTCGTCCGGATGGCTCTCCACGCGGCCGATCAGGGCCTTTGCCTCGCGTCTCCGAAACTCTGCGTCAGCTACGGCGAGGCGTTGGACGGGACGTCCCGGAAGGTCCTGGCCGGGGCGTTCGGCGGAGGCAACGTCGTCCAAACCTATGGCTCGATCGAATTCGGGACGATGGGCTTCCAGACGAGAGACGCGCCCTTCTTTCATCTTGCCCACGCGACGAATTACTTCGAGCTCGACAGCGGGCCCGTGGCCGAGGGGGCTTCAGGAGCCATCCTCGTGACGGACCTGTATCCGCGGCCCTGCCCCCTGATCCGCTATCGATTGGGGGATTCCGTCCTCTTCGGGCTGGAGCGCGGCATTCCGGTCCTCCGCTCGGTCATCGGACGCGAGAACGATTTCATCAGGCTCGGGGACGGATCGGTTCATGGAAGCCCCGTCTTCGAGACGGTCATGGAGCGCCAGGAGGCGGTTCTCCAATACCGGATCGTCCAATCGGCGCCGGATGGGCTGGACATCTATATCGTCGCCCGGAAAGGGTCCGATTTCTACGTCCTCGCGGCGGGGGTCGTCTCGGATCTCAAGCGCGAGCTCAGCGCCTCTCCCCGATACCGCGTGCACCCCGTGCCCCGGATCGATCCCGATCCGAACGGCAAGCTGAGAGCGCTCGTTTGCGACCTCAGGGGAACCTGATCGCCGGCGCCCGGCCCGCTCTCATTTGGTCTTGATGACCCGGATGGGGAGGACGATCGTCGGGATGCCCTTGAACTGAAGGATGCGCTGGATGCTGTAGGCCGTCTGGTTGTGGAGGAGCCGGGTGAACAGATTTTCTTCCTCGAAGACCAGCTTGCCGACGAAGAAGACGGACTTGCTGTACTTCCTCTGGATCTCCTCGCAGCGCGCCTCGACGACGTCGAGCGTGTCGATGTCGACGGAGTGGATCGACTCGGCATGGAAGCCGAAATCGTTGGACAGGCGGACGTACTTCTTGAGCTCGCGGTGGATGTGGTCCTCCAGGTTCTTGACCTCCTCGGCTCCCTTGAAGTTCTTCCAGTCGACGACCCCGATGGAGATGAAGACGAAGTTCTTGAAGTAGTTCGGGAAGATGCGATGGATATTGAGGAACGAGTGGATGCCCAGCCCGCCGAAGTTCCTCACGAACAGGACGGCCGTGGGGGCCGACTCGTCCCGGACCGGCGCCTCGTGCTTCCCCGTCATCTGCTGGACATGGGCCATGACCGTGTCAAGGCGCTTCATCATGTCCTTGACCCGGTCGTAGTGCCTCCGGACGAGGAGACAGACGAGGACCAGGGAGGCCGTGATCGTGAGCGTGATCCAGCCCCCTTCCTTGAACTTGACCATCGTCGTTACGGCCAGGATCGACAGGGACATCACGAGCCCGATGAAGTTGATGGCGAATTTCTTACGGCGGTGGGGGGCCGGCGTCTTCACCCAGTAGCTGCACATGCCCAGCTGGGACAGGGAGAATGTGATGAAGACGTTGATGCTGTACATGACGATGAGGATCTGGACCGAGCCTCGGGTGAAGACGAGGATGAGGAGGGAGGCGACGCCCATGAACAGGATGCCGTTCTGAACGACCAGGCGCTCGCTGAGGTGCATCAGCCGGTTGGGGACCCAGGAGTCGATGGCCATATTGCCCAGGACGCGCGGGCCGTCGATGAAGCCCGTCTGGGCGGCTACGAAGAGGATGGCCCCTTCGGACACTAGGATGACGGCGAGGAGCCAGACGCCCAGCGGATACCCCCCGATCTTCCAGGTCCCGATGAGCGTCTCGAGGAGCGACGCGTTCAGGGTCTTTCCGGCGACGTGCTGGACGTTTGTCAGGAGGTAGCAAACAAGCAATCCTCCGGCCGTGAAGGACAGGGAGGCCGCCATGTAGGCCATGGTTCTCTTGCCCGTCTTCACCTGGGGCGGACGGAGGATCTGGAGCCCGTTCGAGACGGCTTCGATCCCCGTATAGGTGCCTGCCCCGAGGCTGTAGCCCCGCAGGAGCATGAAGGCCATGGTCCCGAAGCCTAGCTGTTGGATGCCCTGGCGCGTCTCCCGGATCGTGTCGAGGAACAGCGTCGGCGTCGCCGAGACATGGGAGAAGATGCCGTAGAGGATGAGGCCGACGTGGGAGATGAAGAAGAAGAGGAAGATCGGCGTCAGGACGGCCACGGACTCCTTGACGCCCCTCAGGTTGAGGAGGATGAGGGCCATCATCGTGATGATGATGAACGTCAGCTTGTGCGGGAAGTAGGCCGGCGGCAGGAAGCTCAGGATGGCCTCGACGCCGCTCGAGATGGAGATGCTGATCGTCAGCATGTAGTCGACGACGAGGGCGCAGCCCGAGACGAGCCCGAAGGCCGGCCCGAGGAGCTTGGTGGCCACGACGTAGCCGCCGCCGCCCGTCGGGAAGAGCTCGATGATCTGCGAATAGCTGGCCGAGATGGTGATGACCGTGACCGCGGTCATCAGGGCCAGGTAGAGGGCCAGGTGACGGTGGTCGCCGAGCGACAGGAAGGCCTCCTGCGGGCCGTAGTTCGACGAGCTCAGCCCGTCGGCCCCGAGCCCGACCCAGGCGAAGAAGGCGATGAGCGAGAGCCGCTGGAAGATCCTCGGGTCGCGGACGTTCTTCCCGCCGCCGATGAGGATCCTCTTGCACGCGTCCCAGGGCTTCATATCCCTCCGCCCGTTCCCGTCCGGCGCTTCGCGCAAGCCACGGCAGAAATATATTACGAAAGCCGCCGGGCTTCAAGCCGCTCGAGACGGAGCGACGGCTATTTCGCCCCCCCCAAGACACTGCCGGAGCCACTCGATGTCCCGTTTCCCGGCGTCAAGGATGAGCCGGGGCTCCTCCAGCCCATAACGCCGAGCCGTCCGGGGTCGGGCGCTCAGCGATATCGCAGTTTCCGGCTCTTGACGTCTTTTATCAGAGTGGACATCCTGCGGCCGAATTCCTTTTCGGACCGGCGAAGCGCCTTCTCGTCCTGCTTGAGGGCCAAATAGCCAAGCTCTTTCTTCTGCTTGAGGTAGTTCGCGAACCGTCGGGGCTCGAGGGCGCCCGTTTCGATCGCCCCCCTGACCGCGCACCCCGGCTCGAGGCCGTGGCCGCAATCGACGAAGCGGCACCTTTCCGCCAGCTTGAGGATGTCGTCAAATGACCGGTCGAGGCTTTCTCCGTCCGCCCAGAGCTGGAGCTCCCGCATTCCCGGAGTGTCGATGAGAAGCGCCCCGCCGGGGAGGGCGATGAGCTCGCGATGGGTCGTCGTATGACGGCCCCGGCTGTCGTCCTCGCGAACCGGTCCCGTGCGCAGGCGTTCCTCGCCCAGCAGACGGTTGATGAGCGTCGATTTCCCCACGCCCGAAGGCCCCAGGATCGCGATCGTCCTCCCGGGCTCGAGATAGGCTTCGAGGGCGGCGAGATTGGATCCGTCCCGGGCGCTGACGGCCGCGACCGGGACCCCGAGAGCGGCCCGCTCGACGTCCTTGACGATCGCATCGAGCTCGGGTCTCAGGTCGGCCTTGTTCAAAACGACCACGGGAGCGGCGCCCGATTCCCAGGCGGCGGTCAGGTAGCGCTCGATGCGGCTGACGTTGAAGTTCCCGTCGAGTCCGGTGACCAGGAAAACGGTATCGACATTCGCCGCCAGGACCTGGGCTTCCGTCAGCGCGCCCGCCGCTTTGCGCGCGAAGACGCTTCTGCGGGGAAGGACGGCGCCGATCGTGCCCCGTTCCCCGTCCCGGGTTCTCACCGCTACCCAATCGCCGACCACAGGATAATCGCTCCGGCCTTCCGCCCCGTGCCGAAACCGGCCGGATACCTCCGCGCTCATCTCGCCTCGAGAAGTGGCGACGACGCATCGCTCGCGGAGCTGTTTGACGACCCGGCCCGGGATCAAACCGGCCGCGCCATAGGGCTCGAACAGCGCGGCAAAGTGCGCGTCCCAGCCGAATTTTATAAGATCCACATATTGGTCATACTGGTGCATTCCTGATCCTTCTTTCCTTGCGGCCGCGTTCGCCCCCGTGGAGCGATCGCCGGAAGGCCGCGGGATTCAGCCGAAAAACGGAATGATGAGCCGGGATCGAGGAGGATCGCCCGCCGGCGGGGCGGCCGGGGAGCGCGGTTTCACCGCAACGGAAGAGGTTCTCGTCCGAAGGGCGAACGCCGGACGCCCGGCCCCGGACGGCGACGTCGTCAGCCGGCGCCGCCTCCAAGATCCTGGATTCCGGAGGGGATTTCGTGGCGGGCGGACATAAAGCCTCTCTTGTTCGAATTGCCCCGGGACCGGCCGGGATTTCAGGAGGCTATTATAGCATAAATGCCGCGTCCTGATCAGGTCTTCGGGAGCGGCTTTCGCGATCGTTGACATCGCCGTCCGGCCGGGGGTACAGTTCCGCTCTCGACGGCTGAGCGATCGAGGAAGGGATAATTAAGGTGCGTCGGGCTTCATTGAAGGCTCCCCTGCGGTGGGGGGAATGCCGCCACCGCGCTCGTTGCATCGTCACCGGCGGCGATGCGCTTCACGAGTGGATGCTTCCATGGTGGCACGAGAATGCCCGCCGGCACAGCGGGTTGCCGGTGGTCTTTGTCGACTTTGGGCTGAGTCCGAAAGCCCTTGCCTGGTGCCGGGCGCGGGGCGAGGTGGTGCGCGGGGGCGTGCCGGTCGCCAGCGCCTTCCTGGCGAAGCCGTTCGGCATCATTCAAAGCCCCTACGCGGAGAGCCTCTGGACCGACCTGGATTGCGAGATCCTCAGGCCCGTCGAGCCGATATTCGGGGAGACCCGCTCGGAGATCGGGGTGGTGAGCGACGTGCCGGGCGCCTCCGACCCGATCCAGGCCGGCGTCGTCGTAGTGCGCCACGGCTCCGAGACGGTCCTGGAGTGGGCGGGGCTCTGCCGCGACTGGAAGAGCCTCGACCGCTCGCGGATCTCGACCTCTCACCAGGACCAGTCGCTGCTTGCCCACCTCTGGCGCCTGAGGCCGGATGCTTTCACGCTTCTCGGGGACGAGTGGAACCGGGGTCGCCGGCTTCCCGACGCGCGGGAGCCGGAGGGAGGGGCGGAAGCCGGTGGGGAGGCGGCGATCGTCCACTGGTGGGGACGGGATGGAAAGGCGGTGATCCGGCGGCGCATCGCCGCCCTGCCCTCCGGCGACCCGTGCCGGGCCCTCGAGCGGGTCTCTTTTCCTCTCGTCAGGCGCGCGTGGGCCGAGCTCAGGCGCCGGCGGCCGCGGCCGGCGCGTTGAACGGACGCGAAAGGCCCCCGGCGCTTTACCTGAGGCGGGGATTTAGGCTATGATTCCGTTCCAAAATTCCTTCAAGGAGCCTCTCATGCGCCGATCCGTGATATTCGCCTCGGTCATCGCCCTCATTTGCGTCGCCGCGGCTCTCCTGTTCGCGAACTCGGGAGGCCAGCGCGTTCCCTCGCGATCCTATGTCGGGCACGAGAGCGACGACGATTCCCAGGCCTTCCTCCGCCGCTATCCCCAGGCGGCCGGGACCCGGCTCGACGATTGCCAGCTCTGCCACAGCGGCGGTCCCGCGGGAACCGACGCCGAGCGGGAATACAGCCCCTGCAGTTACTGCCATCTCCTCGTCTATCCCAACGCCCGCTATAAGTCCGGCGTGCCCGGGAGCTACGAAGATACCTTGAACCCCTTCGGAGCGGCTTATAAGAAGGCGGGGCGCGGCGAGGCCGCCCTGACCGCCATCGAAAGCCTGGATCCCGACGGCGACGGGACGTCCAATGCCGCCGAGATCGCAGCCCTGCGCTATCCCGGAGACGCGGCCAGCCGTCCGGGCCAGGCCCTGGCCCCGACCGTCAGGCTGACTTGGGACGATCTGCGCGGGCTCCCCTCGCACGAGCAGTTCCAACTGATGAATACGACCAAGGAGCCCACCGACGATTACGTGACATTCACGGGCGTCAGACTGCTCGATGTCCTCAAAAGGGCGGGCGTCGATCTTCAGGGGGCGGCGGGCGTGACGATCTTCGCCCCCGACGGCTACAGCGTTGACGTTACAGTGGAGGATATCCTCAAGCCTTTCCCGCAGGGCTATTTTTATGCCGGGCCTCGCTCCATGGCCGGAACCGAACGGGCTTTCGTCAAATATCCCGACCGGCTCCCGGAGGGCCTTGCCGACGGACGGATCATCCCCCAGGCTCCCTGGCTGATGATCGCCTTCGAAAGGGATGGCGGGCCGCTCGATCCGTCCTCCTACGAAAAGGGGACAGGGCGGCTGACCGGGGAAGGCCCCTATAGGCTCATCAAGCCCCAGCGCGATCTCGGGGGCGATCCGGCCAGGCCCGGCCGTCCCGACCGCTCGCTCAAATCCGGGACCTATGACGACGGCTGGGACTTCAGCTCGGCCATCGACCACAACGCCGGGGCCTGCGTGCGCGGGGCCTGCGTCCTGCGGATCAACCCGATGCCGGCCGGCGTCGAGGAATACGACTGGAAGAACGGCTGGCCGCTCGTCGCCGACCGGGCCCTGGTCATCTACGGGCGCGGCGTCGGGGACAAGAAATAAGGAGGGGGTATAGATTCACGTAGGGATCGAGAAATCCCGGGCTGAAGACGCGGATCATCAATCGGCTTCCTTTACTCGATTTTTCGATGGAGAGCCCGATTCTTGACGACCTCCAGGCCTTTCTGAAGGACAGGATCGGCTCCCTGGAGCAAATCCCGCTGTGCCGGATGCACTTCCACATCGGGCGAGATGCCGATGCCGACAAACTCCCGGCCGTCGGGAAACATGTCCCTTTTCGAGACCACTCTGAATGTCCCTCCGCCGGGCAAAGCGGCGGCAATCGGATTCCCCGTGCTTCCGGCCGTCTTTTCCCCGACCAGGACGGCCCGTCCGGAATATTGCAGGGGCACCAGGAAATCCTCGGCCGCGCTGAAGGTGGCCGGTCCCGTCAGGACCACCAGGGGCCCCGAATATCTCTTCCCCTGTCGCGGCTCGATGAGGGTCGGACCCCCTTCGATCCAGCCGGCCGGACGGCCCCAGGACCGATAGGCCGGCACATAGGAGAGGCTCTTCCATTTCGAGGCCTTCAAGGGCTCGTCGGTCAAGGCGCCGGCGATCACGTAGGCGTAGTCGCTGTTTCCCCCGGAGTTGAAGCGGACGTCGAGGATCATCCCCTGGATTCTCTGAAGGTCCAAGCCGTCGAGCCAATTCAGAAATTCTTCGACGACCCTTTCGTTTCCGAAGTTAGATATCCGGACGTACCGGATATCAGGCGCTATCGTTTTCGTTTCGATCAGCGGATCGAACATCATCCACCGCATCCATCGCCAGAGAAACGGGGTACCGTCCTTATTCGTTGAATTTCTGGTCAGGGCGACTTCGCGCACAGTGCCGTCCGCGTCTCTCACCTTGAGCGTCACCCGGCTGTTCTTGGGGCCGCTGAGAAGCCCCATCAAGCCGATCGCCTCGTCAGCCTGAGGGGTGCCGAAAGAGTTGTACCGCAGGACATTGTCTTTGAGATATCTTCCTGCGGGGATGCCGTCGCCGACCTCCACGACTTCCAATCCCGCGTAGATCCTCTGCCTCTCGATTTCCTCGGTATCGCCGGCCCCGGCCACGATGAATCGTCCTTCCACGGCTTGAAGCTCGACGGGCGGTTGATCATGTCCCGGCTTGACGAACATCCAGGGAGGCCAGGACCGCCGTATGCCCGTCCCGGAGGAGAGCGGCGAATTCCCTCAGGACGTCATAGTATCCCTCGAGCGTGTCGGCGTTCACGACGCGGGGGATGTACTCCCGGACTTTGCTGTCCCAATCAAGGCCCGGGAGCCGGTCGAAGAAGGGAAAGTTGGATTTCGCTTCGGACCAGACGGTCATCAAGCCCCATAGCTTTTGTTCGTCCGATCCCGTCCACGGATCTTCGGCTTTTGTCGGGCCTGAGAAAGCCGGCTGTTGCGCCGAACGTTCTTGGGCCGTCACAAGGCAGGTCCAAACAAGGCCCGCCGACAACAAGCATATGGTCAGCCTGTTTCTCATGATCGCTCCTCGAATCGGACGAAGGGCCGCTGCCGGGCTGCCATGGCCCAGGCGAGAGCCGTCAGGAATGATCTTCTCATCGGTCCTCCCCTTTAGCTGTACGCACAAAGAGGAATATAGGTTCTCCCGCCGTTCGAGAACAGAGAGGACGGGGACGGCCGGTCCGTGCGCCCGGCAAGGCGTTCCGCGATTATTTCTTCCTGAATTCCTGCAGGAACCCGAAGAAGTCGACCTCGTTGGCCTCGAGGCCGTGGGCGTAGACGTAGTGCCCGGCCAGGCGCGAGGCGAACAGGGCCCGGAGGTAGGTCGTCGGGACCCTCTGGAGGATCTTCGCGATGCCGATCTTGGCGACGAGGATCGGCGGGATACAGCACTCGATGGCCTTCCGGACGAGCTCCTTGTCCTCGAAGAGGGCCGATTCCCCGACGGCGTCCTTGATCGCGGTTGATCTTCTCGCTGACGAGGTCGGACAGGATGGAGCGCGGGATGCCCGTCCGGGCGTTCTCCTTCCAGATGACCTCGAACTCCAGGGCCGCGTTCTTGCGGATGAAGTCCAGGTCCTCCGCGACGTACTTTTTCCGGAAGTCCGAGATCTTCCCGTCCTTGACGCACATCAGCTCGTCCCACTCCTCGTCGGTCAGGGCCAGGCTGGCCAGGACCTCGAGGTGGGAGGACGTGACGCCGCCCTTGTTGGCCGAGGCGTCCTTGTAGAGGACGACGCCCTTCTCCTCGAGCCGGAGGCGCGCCTGCTGGGTGATGAAGAGGTTGGCGCCCTCGACGATGACCTTGAACCGCGGCTCGCCGTTCGTCGTTGAGCCATCGGGTCCAGTTGGTGATGGTGATGGAGGAGGGCCGGCCGCCGCAGGGGACGAAGAGGTCGGCCTTGAACTTCGGGTGGAGGTGGAAGCCGTTGCGGAACTCCACGCCGCTCTCGACCTTCTCGCCGTCGGGCAGGACGACGTCGGCGTCCTTGACGTTGACCAGGAAGCCGCCCTCGCGAGAGGCGCTTGCGGTTGAAGTTCTCGACCATCTTCCGGGCCTTGGCCAGGCGGCATGATCTCCTTCCGGTCGATGCCCGCGGGGTCGTAGAGGACGCCCGGAGCCGTCGACGACGGCCAGGAGCTTCTCCTGGCCATGAGGATCTCGTTCGAGCCCAGGTCGCCGTCCGGGCCGCCGGTGATGACCTTGGTCATCTTCTCTTCCTTGAGGCCGAGCTTGGCCAGGGACCGGACGACGTACTCGCGGACGGAGTGTCGTCGTCATGCCGTAAAGGTCGTGGGGGATGCCGCCCATCGTCACGGGCTTGCCGGTGGTGAAGGCCTTCCAGAACTTGTAGCCCCGGGCCTTGGCCCGGAACGCGGCCCATTCCATGAGCTCGGCCGTGCCCTCGTCCGGGCCGAGGAAGAGGATGATCTCCTTGCCGTAATAGTCCACGACGCCGGGATCGGGGAGCATGAGGTCGAGGAGGCCGTCGATGTACTTCTTGAAGGCCTCCTCGGGCCGGTCCTGGAAGCCCCAGCGCAGGAGGATCGTGCCCTTGGAGCCGCCGTCGGGCAGGTCCTTGTTCTTCCTCTGCTGGGTCGAGGCCAGGTTGTAGTTCTCGTCGAAGATGAGGTCGGAATTCGCCAGGTAGCTCTGGAGGTTGGCCGACCGGACGATGCGGATGCCGCCCCGGGCGATGTCCCGGAACCGGATGTGGAAGCCTCGGAGCTCGCGGCCGATGATATGGAACACCCCGAACGGCTTGACCGGGTAGTCGATCGGGTCGAGGAAGTCCGGCCGGTACATGAACGAGATGGCGACCTTCTCCCGGACGTAGAAGTTCGTCTTGAGGATGATGTCCACGAAGAGGGCGGCGGCCAGGAAGATGTTCCGGTCGGCCTCGGTCGGGACGGTCTTCTGGATGTCCTTCCGGAGGGCGGCCAGCCCGGCCTTGATGTCGGGGTCCTTGATGGCGGGGTTGAACTTCTTGTCGAAGAGGACGAATAGCTTCCGGATGAGGCCGGGGTTGGCGAGGAAGGCCTCCCAGCACGCGCGATTCGGTGTAGGTCTCCCGGGCCAGCTTGATCTTGAGGTCGCGGAGGATGCCCAGGAGCTCGGGGGAGCCCTTGAGGGCGTCGGCGAGCTTGAGGTATTCCTCGTTGTAGCCGCCGAGGAACTGGTGGGCGAAGCTCCAGGCCGAGTTGGCGAACACGAAATCCTGGGCGGTCAGCTCCCCCTCCCGGAACAGCGACGACAGCGGGCTCTCCGGGATGACGTAGATCGAGGCTGATGTCCTCGATGAGGTCCTGGAGCTTCTCGCGGCTCTTGATCTCGTCCAGGTAGAAGGTGAAGACGGTCCGGCCGTTCGCGAAGTGCTCGATGTATTTCCTCTTCGAGAACAGCCCGTGGGAATTGATGACGTCCGAGACGTTCGAGAAGAACCGCGGGCTGGCGTCGGTCTTGGTGACGACCGAGATGCGGAGCTCCTTGTCCCTGGGGACCGGGGTGACGTCGATGAGGGGGCTTTCCCAGCCCTTGGCCCTCCGGAGGAGGCCTTCGTAGCGGTCGATGGTCTCCTGGGGAACGGAGGCCAGGAAGGTCTTGTCCCCGATCTTGCGGATGTCCGTCTCGTCGGGGCCGGCCTTCTCGGCGGAATACTGAGGCCGGTAGACGACGTACATCCGGAGGTGCTGGAGGCCCCGGGCCTTGCGCAGGGTCCGGTAGGACTGGAGCCGATAGCTGGGGTATTTGTCTTCGATCCGCTGTTCGATCTCGACGCCTCGGCGGTGGTCCTCCTCGACCAGGTAGAGGGCGTCGTTCTCGTGCTCGGTCTGGAAGTCGATGCGGACGACCTCCTCCCGGCGGAGCGTCGCCAGGATCTCCGCCGCCCGGAGGGCCTCGATGTGGTGGGCGATGGTCTCGAGGGGCGTCGTCCGGAAATAGAACTCGCTCATCCCCAGGCCGGTGCAGAAGGCGTCCAGCTCCCGGCGGAGCGTCGCCTCGGGGTAGAATCCGTCCGCCAGCATGATATCCTCGACCTTCTTGAGTTGGACGGTGTTGAGGAAAGACTGCTCGGCGATCTCGCGGATGGTTTTCATGGCGATACCTCCCTCTTCAAGTGGGCCGATTATAACACGGGCGGTCCTCGCCACAAAGCCCGCCGCGGGCGGCTTCCGGGGCCCCTCCGGGGCCCTCCTTGGCCCCCCGGGCCCGTTTGACAGGCCCAATTTGAAAGGCTATATTAGGGATTCATCATATCCCGATAAATTTCACTGTATTTTAGGAGGAATTTTGATGGAGAAGAAGCCGTTCAACGCGTTCGAAATGGCCCAGCAGCAGTTCGACGCCGTGGCCGAAAAACTCGGCCTCAACCCCGCTGCCCGGGATCTGCTCCGGAACCCCCTGCGTGAGTATCATTTCCTGATACCCGTCCGCATGGACGACGGCAGCTACCAAGGTCTTCAAGGGCTTCCGCGTCCAGCACAGCGACGCCCGCGGCCCCTGCAAGGGCGGCATCCGCTTCCACCCGCACGAAACGGTGGATACGGTCCGCGCCCTGGCCATGTGGATGACCTGGAAGTGCGCCGTTGTCGACATCCCCCTCGGCGGCGGCAAGGGCGGGGTCATCTGCGACCCGCACAACCTCAGCGACCGCGAGCAGGAAGGCATCTGCCGCGGCTGGGTCCGCCAGGTCGCCGCGAACGTCGGACCCGTCCAGGACGTCCCCGCTCCCGACGTCATGACCCACGGTCAGCACATGATCTGGATGCTCGACGAGCTCGAGCGCATCCGCGGCGGCCAAGCTCCCCGGCTTCATCACCGGCAAGCCCGTCGGCATGGGCGGCTCGCTCGGCCGGACCGAGGCCACCGGATACGGCGTCATGTACACCGTCCGCGAGGCCATGAAGGAGCTCGGCATCGACATCAAGAAGACCAAAGCCGCGTTCCAGGGCTTCGGCAACGTTTCCCAGTACGCCGTCCGGCTCTACAAGGAATACGGCGGAACGCCGGTCTGCGTCGCCTGCTGGGACCAGCACGATCAGACGTCCTACACCTTCCGCCGGATGAGCGGCATCGATCCCGACGAGCTCGTCGCCATCACCGACAAGTTCGGGACGATCGACAAGGACAAGGCCCGCAAGGCCGGCTACGAGGTCCTCCCCGGCGAGGCCTGGATCGAGCAGGATGTCGACCTCCTCGTGCCCGCGGCCCTGGAGAACCAGGTGACGGGCGCGAACGCTGCGAAGATCCACAAGAACGTCAAGATCGTCGCCGAGGGCGCCAACGGACCGACGACCCCCGAGGCCGACGCGATCATCCGGGAGCGGGGCATCTTCATGATCCCCGACTTCCTCTGCAACGCCGGCGGCGTCACCTGCAGCTACTTCGAGCAGGTCCAGTGCAACATGAACTTCTACTGGACTCGCGAAGAGGTTCTGACCCGCCTCGACGAGAAGATGACGGCCGGCTTCAAAGCCGTTTCCGCCCTGGCCCGCGAGAAGAAGGTTTATATGCGCGACGCCGCGTATATGATCGCCATCGCGCGGGTCGCCGAGGCCTGCCGCCTCCGCGGCTGGGTCGTCTGAGACAGGGGGGCGCGGCGCCCCCGGGACCGGAATTTCCACGCCGCCCGGCGGCCCGGGCGGCGTGATATATCGTCATGATCACGACGAAGGGTTTCGAGTCCGTTCCGGGCGGGCTCCTCCGCGAGCGCGTCAAGGAGCTCCGCTGCCTCAAGGGCATCGTCGCGGTCATCGAAACCCCCGGCCTCCCTCCCGACAAGGTATTCCGGCGCCTCATCGAGGTCATCCCCTCCGGCTGGCAATTCCCGGACATCTGCCGGGTTCGGATCACGTTCCGGGGCGCCGTCTTCCAGTCCTCCGATTTCGCCGAGACGCCCTGGATCCAGAGGGTCCCGCTCATGGCGCGCGGGGCGCCCGTCGGCGCCGTCGAGGTCTGCTACCTGGAGAAGGGGCCGGGAGGCCGTGAAGATCCCTTCCTCCTCGAGGAGAAAAAGCTCATCGAGCTCGCCGCGAACCTCCTCGGCCGCCTCATCGAGGAGTGGGACGCCGGGGCGGGCGCCTCCCGGACCGGCACGGGGATCGCGGAGGGCGGCAAGCAGAAGCCCGAATGGGTCGTGATCATGGACCTCCTCAGGGAGACCGATCCGGTCCTTTACAAGCGCGTCCTGCGCCGGCTGATGAACCACCTCCACTAGCCAGGGCGTTCCCGGGATCCACGGCCTCCTCCTCCAGCTGACCCCGGGCTTCTATGCCGGCTGGCCGGGCGACGTCCGGGACGACAACCAGCCCGTCCCCCGGCGCGACGTCGTCGCCCTCGAGGGGGTCTTCGAGGAAGCGATGGCCATCGCCTCGCTCGCCGTCCCCGACGCGGAGATGTCCCGGCTGATCAAGCAATGGATGCGCCAGGACCGCCTGGGCTTCTTCATCGTGGCGACCGAGAAGCGTGACATATCGCTCGTCGCCATCAAGGAGATCGTCGACCGGTTCTGCCGGTCCACTTCCGAGGAAGAGCAGGCCCTCTCACGGTCCGACGACCTCCAGGCGCGGGTCGCCCTCACCCGGAGGTTCCTCAGCGAGCGCCTGCCCTTCATCCGCGTCGCCCGGGACCACATGAACATCCACGATTTCGACCGCCTCCTCGACCGGGTCATGGGGCCGAGCCAGGGCACCGGGAAGATCGGCGGCAAGGCGGCGGGAATGGTGGTCGCCGAGCGCATCCTCCGCGAGAAGAAGAAGACGGACCCGGCCATCGGCGATATCAAGGTTCCGGAGACCTGGTTCATCGCCTCCGACGGGCTCATCGACTTCATCCACTACAATTTCCTGGAGGACTTCCAGAGCTTCAAGTTCTCGCGCATCCAGGAGATCCGGCACAACTACCCCTACCTCCAGCAGGTCTGCAAGCATTCGTATTTCTCTCCCGAGATGCACGCCCAGCTCCGGCTCATCCTGGACGACATGGGGGAGGGGCCGCTCATCGTCCGCTCCTCGAGCCTGCTCGAGGACAGCAAGGGGACGGCCTTCTCGGGTAAGTACCGGAGCCTCTTCCTGGCCAATACCGGGCCGAAGGAGGAGCGCCTGGCGGCCTTGGCCGAGGCCGTGGCCGAGGTCTACGCCTCGGTCTTCAACCCTGACGCCATCCAGTACCGGGCCGAGCGCGGCCTCCTGGACTACTACGAGGAGATGGGGATCCTCATCCAGAAGGTCGTCGGCCGGGCCGTCGGCCGCTATTTCTTCCCGGCCTTCGCCGGCGTGGCTTTCAGCAACAACGATTTCCGCTGGTCGCCCCGCCTCCGGCGCGAGGACGGCGTCCTGCGCATGGTCGCCGGTCTCGGGACCCGGGCGGTGGACCGGGTGGAAAACGACTATCCCATCCTCGTCAGTCCCGGCCAGCCGGGCATCCGGGTGAACGTCATGCCGGAGGAGGCCGTTCATTACGCCCAGCGGTCGATCGACGTCATCAATATGGAGACGGGGCGCTTCGAGACGCGCTCGATCGACGAGGTCCGCCGGGAGGCGGGCGCCGAGCTCCCCCTTTGGGACCGCATCCTCTCGGTCTGGGACGGGACGACCGTTCGCGTCGCCAACGCGGCCCTGGACCGCCCCGAGGCCGACGGCATGATCGTTGATTTCGGTGGTCTCATCCGGGATACGGGCTTCATCGGGCAGATGAAGGCGGTCATGCGGGCCCTCCGCGACACGTTCGGGATGCCGATGGACGTCGAATTCGCCCACGACGGCAAGACCCTTCACATCCTCCAGTGCCGGCCCCAGAGCTTCCGCGAGCCGGATGAGCCGACCCTGGTCCCGAAGTGGGTCCCGGAGAAGAGGAAGCTCTTCTCGGCCAACCGCCACCTGACCAACGGCCACGTGCGCGGCATCCGGACCATCGTCTACGTCGATCCCCAGGGCTATTCGGAGATGCCTTCCCTCGGGGACATGATCGCCGTCGGCGACGCCGTCAGCCGGCTGAACACGATGCTCCCGAGGCGGTCCTTCATTCTCATGGGACCGGGGCGGTGGGGGAGCCGCGGCGACGTCCGGCTCGGCGTCCGGGTGACCTATTCCGACATCAACAACTCCGCGATGCTCGTCGAGATCGCCCGGAAGGTGGGGAATTACGTCCCCGACCTGTCCTTCGGGACCCATTTCTTCCAGGACCTGGTCGAAGCGAACATCCGCTACCTGGCCCTCTATCCGGATGAGGAGGGAGTGATCTTCGCCGAGGATTTCTTCAGGAACTCGCCGAACGCCCTGTCGAACCTGCTCCCCGAATACGAGCACCTGTCGAACGTCGTCCGGGTCATCGATGTCCCGGCGGTGAGCGGCGGCCTCGAGCTTTGCGTCATTATGGACGCCGAGAACGAGCGGGGGCTGGGCTTCCTCGCCGACCCGAAGGGCTGCGGATAAATCCCCCCAGCCCCCCTTTTACAAAGGGGGGTAACCAAGTTCCCCTTGCCCCTTAGGTCTCTATCTCGAGCTTTTGCAGGAAGATATCCATTCCTTCGAGGATCTCCAGGCCTGGAGCGCTGCAGGAAGGGCAGGCGAAGAGCGGCTCCTCCGTCGATGCCTCCTTACCGCAGGAACGGCATCGGACTTGGAGCGGCGGCGTCTCGACCCGGAGCGAAGCCTCGGCGGCGATCGTTCCCTTTTTAAAGGAGTCGAACGCCGACTCGAGAAGGTCGGGGACGACGCCCGAGAGCCGGCCGACCCGGATCGTGACCTCCGTCACCCGGACGGCGCCGGCTTCCCCGGCCTTTTCCTCCAGGATCTCGAACAGGCCGGCGATGACGGAGAGCTCATGCATGGGAGGACCGGAGCTTCTCGAGCTCGCCGATGAGAAAGGCCTCGACGGCGTCCATCCCCTCGCCGTTCAGCGCCGAGACGGCGAAGACCTCGAGGCGCGGGTTGATCTCCAGGGCTTCGCGGCGGGCCCGGGCGGCTTCGAACGGGAGATAGGGAATGAGGTCGGACTTGGTCAGGACCAGCACTTGGGAGGTCAGGAACGCCTCGGGATACTTCTTCGGCTTGTCGTCCCCCTCGGGCGAGGACAGAAGGACGAACCGCAGGGACTCCCCGAGGTCATAGCTTGCCGGGCAGACCAGGTTCCCGACGTTCTCGACGAAAAGGAAGTCGAGGTCGGCCGGGACCTCGGCCAGGACCCTGCCGATCATCTTCGCCTCGAGGTGACAGGCGCCGCCGGTCGTGATCTGCCAGGCGGGGATGCCCCGGGCCCGGATCCTCTCGGCGTCGCGCTCGGTTTCGATGTCTCCCTCGATGACGGCCATCCGGTACCGGCCCTTAAGCCGTTCGGCCAGCGCCTCGAGCAGGGTGGTCTTCCCCGACCCCGGCGAGCTCATCAGGTTGACCGCCAGGATGCCCTTTTCCCGGAGCGTCGCCCGGATCTCGCCGGCAATACTTCTTGTTCGTACCGAGGATGTCCTTCAGGATGAGAAGCTCGCGCTTTTCCATGGGTTACATCATCATCGAGAGCAATCAGACAGCACGAGGAGGGCAAGCACCGGATGAGCTTGCGAATCCGCGGTTCCCCCTGGAAGCCAGGGCTCTCCAGACCTGTGCCGGCTCAGTCCGATTCTGCGACGGCGCAGGCTAAGATGCGCAGTGCCGCGCTACATGACTCTCAGCCGGCGCCGACCAGGAAGGCGAGGGCCGCGGAGAGGTTGACCTCGGCCTGAGGCGAAAGGCCCTCCCCGATGTCCCAGGCGTAGCCCCGCATGGCCAGATGTCCAGGCCCTGGGACGGCGGCCATAGAGCTCCTCGCACAGGGCGAGGACGGCGGCGGGGGAGAGCTCGTGGGTGGTGAAGGAGATATCGCGGGAAGGCTCGAGCTCCGCGAAGGCAAACGGCGCTTCGGCCGATTCGGACGCGTCGGCGAAGATCACCGTCTCGAGCTTCGAGCAGGCCAGGGCGTCTTCGATGTTGAGCTGATAATTGGAATCGAGGGCGACGCCTTCGAGGCCCGCGGCTTCCAGGAGCTCGACGAGCGCGGGGCCCAGGCCGTCATCCTGGCGTCCGGGATTTCCGATGCCGTATACAAGAACCTTCGCGACCGTCATATCAGCGTCCCCGGCCCGCGCCCCGAACCCGGTCCCGGGCGGCGGCCCGAAATGTAGCCTCAGGCTTCAGCCTGAGCTTGACACGATCGCAGGTCTCTCTAACGGCAACAGATGACGCAGGCTAAGCCTGCGGCTATCCCCCCAAGCCCCCCAAGAATATCGGAGACACTTACTACTTGTTTGTATCTTAATCCCCCTGCCCCCTTGGAATACAAGGGGGGCCGCATGTCAGTGTCTCCGTCAGGGTTGGGAGGGGGCTTATCTCGCCTTCTTATCGACGACGTTTCCCGCCGCGTCGAGGAGCTCGATCGAGAGGGGCATCTTCCCCAGGGCGTGGGTGGCGCAGCTGAGGCAGGGGTCGTAGGCGCGGATGGCGACCTCGACCCGGTTGAGCATGCCCTCGGTGATCTCGGGCTTTCCGCGAGATCACGTTCATCGCCACCCAGTTGACCGCCCGGTTCATCGGCTCGTTGTTGTTGGTCGTCGAGACGATGAGGTTGGCCATCGTGATCTGGTCGTTCGCGTCGACCCGGTAGTGGTGGAACAGGGTCCCGCGCGGCGCCTCGACCAGGCCGACGCCCTCGGGTTGTCTTCTTCCCCTTCCGGACGAGCTTCGTCGCCCTGCAGGTCCTTGTCGTTGAGGAGGTCCCGGATGACCTCGGCCGCGTGCAGGAGCTCGATGAGCCGGGCCCAGTGCGATGTGCAGGGTCATGTTGTTGGGCTTGCCGTCGGTGTAGGCCTTGTAGATCTCGAACTCCTTCTGGGCCCGGGGCGTCGGGATGAAGTCGCAGGTGTTGAGCCGGGCGAGCGGCCCGACCCTGTACCAGCCGTCCGTCTTGCCCAGGGACTCGCAGGTAGGGGAACTTCATGTAGCTCCAGGAGCGGACCTCTTCGCCGATGTACTTGAGGTAGTCCTGGTAGTCGACGTCGTCGAGGACCTTCCGGCCCTCGCTGTCCACCGCCCGCAGAACGCCGTGGTAGAAGTCCAGGGCCCCGTCCTTGCGGACCAGGCTGAGGTGGTTGCGACGGGAACGGCGGCGAAGCCGTCGATGAGGGCCGTGTTGGCCTTGTGGATAGGCCTTGAAGAGGTCCAGGGCGCCCTGGGCCCACTCGATCATCGTGTCGGCGTTGAGCGGGGCGGGGCCCTTGAGGAAGGCGTCGCGCTCCGCGACGGTCAGGTTCTTGTTGATGCCGCCCGGGACGGCACCGGTGCCGTGGATCTTCTTGCCGGCCGTGGCCAGGATGATCTCCTGCCCGAACTTGCGCAGCAGGACCCCCTGGACGGCGAGGTCCCGGTGCTCGAGGGCGACGCCGATGACGTTCCGGATGGCCGGGTCGGCGTCCATGCCGAAGAGCAGGTCGGGCGAGACGAGGTGGAAGAAATGCAGGGCGTGGGACTGGAGCATCTGGCCGTAGTGCATGAGCCGCCGCATCTTCTCGGCCGTCGGCGTGAGCCCGTCGGGGCCGACGCCGACGATGACGTCCATCGCCTTGGCGGCCGCCAGGTGGTGGCTCACCGGGCAGATGCCGCAGAGCCGCTGGACGAGGACCGGCGCCTCCCAGTAGGGGCGGCCCTGGACGAACCGCTCGAAGCCGCGGAACTCGACGATGTGGAACCGCGACTGGGCGACCTTGCCGTCGTCGTCGAGCTGGATGGTGACCTTGCCGTGGCCCTCGACTCGGGTGACGGGTTCTATCGTGATCTTTCTTGCCATGAGCGTTGTCCTTCAATCGAATTTGACGATTTCGTACGGCGGGGTCGATCGGCCTTCCCTCGAGGAGGGCCGTCAGGGCCTCCCAGATGAGGTCGGCCGACGGCGGGCACCCCGGCAGGAAGTAGTCGATCTTGACGATCTCGTGGCAGGGGTAGACCTTGTCCAGGATGACGGGCAGCTCCTCGTCGTTCGGGATGAGCCGGTCCTCCGGGTCCACCGTCGGGCTGTTGAGGTAGGCCTCCTCGAGGCATTCCTTGAGGGGGATGCCGTTGCGCAGGGCCGGCAGGCCGCCCATGATGGCGCACTCGCCGCAGCGAGATGAGGATCTTGCAGTTCTTCCGGAAGGCCCGCAGGTTCTCGACGTTCTCGCTGTTGCAGCAGCCGCCCTCGATGATGCCGATGTCGCAGGGCTTGGTGAACGTCTTGATGTCGTCGATCGGCGACTTGTTGAACTCGACGAGCTCGATGAGCTTGAGGATCCGGTCGTCGATGTCCAGGATGGACATGTGACAGCCGAAACATCCGGCCAGGGACGCGGTGGCGATGACGGGTTTGCTCATGATCCTACCTCTGCGCGGTCTCTTCGATGTCGCTGCCGATGGGCTTCTTGTCGTACTTCCGCTTCCCGATGGGGACGGCGAACCCGACCTCCTTCCTCAGGATGGCGCCCGCCGGGCAGACGTCCATGGCCTTCCGGGCCGTCTCCTCCGTGAGCTTGGCGCCGAGCGGCCGGTCCAGGCCGATCTTCGTGCGTGCCGGAGCGCAGGTGGAGCGGCGAAGACATGCTTCCCGTCCTTGGTCCGGATGGCCCGGACGCAGCGCTGGCACTGGATGCAGCGGTTGTGGTCCATGAGGATCTTCGGGGAGCCGCGCCGTCGGTCGCCCGGGCGGGCCACTGGTAGGGGAAGCGCGGGACCGCCATGCCGAAGCGGTAGGCCAGGGCCTGGAGCTCGCAGTTCCCGCTCTTCTCGCAGGTCGGGCACATGTGGTTGCCCTCGACGAAGAGCATCTCGATGATGGCCCGCCGCATGTCCTCGAGGTCGGGGGCCTCGTTCTCGACGGCCATGCCCTCGGCGACGGGCTGGGTGCAGGCGGCCATGTAGCGGCCGCCGACCCGGACCGTGCAGATGCGGCAGCTTCCGGCGGGCTTGAGGCCCTCGTAGTTGCAGAGCGACGGGGATGTAGACGCCGTTCTCCTGCGCGGCCTCGACGATGGTCTGGCCCGGGCGGCCCTTGCATTCCCTGCCGTCTATCGTGAACTTGATCTCACTCATGATGGGTCTCCTCGCAGGCGGGTTTCCGTCCGGCGGCCTCGCACCCGGCCGCCATGGACGCGGCCAGGTCGAACTCGGGGACGAACTCGGCGTCCTTCCGGACCCGGGCCTCGTAGAGCTCGGGGAAGTTCTTGAGGGTCGTCAGGATGGGGTTGGGGGACGTCTGGCCGAGGCCGCACCGGCTCGATGGCCTTGATGATCTTTCCCCAGCTCTCGATCTCCTCGAGGTCCCGGCGCGAGGCCTTGCCGCCGGCGATCTTCTCGAACTTGCGGAGCAGGATGGCGTTGCCCGCCCGGCAGGGCGTGCACCAGCCGCAGGATTCCTCGACGAAGAACTCCATGAAGTTGCGGACGACCTCGAACAGGTCCCGCCCGGGGCCGAAGACGATGATCGACCCGCCGGTCGGCAGGTCGGTGAACGAGATCTTCCTCCCGAAGTCCTTGGGGGAGATGCAGTTCCCCGAGGGCCCGCCGACCTGGACGGCCTGGGCGTCGGGAGCGCCGGCCATGTCCAGGAGCTCCCGGACGGAGAGGCCGAACTCGATCTCGTAAACGCCCGGCCGGGCGCAGTCGCCCGAGACGCTGAGAAGCTTGGTGCCGGCCGAGGTCGGGATGCCCATGGACCTGAACCAGGCCGCGTCGTGGGCGACGATCTGGGCGGCCGTCGCCAGCGTCTCGACGTTGTTGACCGTCGTGGGCCTATCGAGGTAGCCGGTCTGGACCGGGAACGGCGGCCTGTCCCTGGGCTCGCCCCGCTTGCCCTCCGCGGATTCGATGAGGGCGGATTCCTCGCCGCAGATGTAGGCGCCGGCGCCGAGCTTGATCTTGATGTCGAAATCGAAGCCCTTGACCCCGGCGATGGACCTGCCCAGGACCTTCTCCCGGCGGAGCTCTTCGAGGACTCGTCTCGAGGCGGGCCTTGAGATAGGCGTACTCGCCCCGGAGGTAGAGGATGCCCTCCTCGGCCCCGACGGCGTAGCCGGCGACGGCCATGCCCTCGAAGACGAGGTGGGGCAGCTCGGTCAGGATGACCCGGTCCTTGAAGGTCCCGGGCTCGCCCTCGTCGGCGTTGCAGACGACGGTAGTGTTTCGGGGTCTTTTCCCGGCGGCAGAACTCCCACTTGAGCCCGGTGGGGAAGCCCGCGCCGCCCCGGCCGAGCAGGTTCGCCTTCTTGATCTCGTCGATGACGCCCTCGGGCTTCAGGGCGACGGCCTTCCGCACGGCCGATCCGGACGCAAAGGGGCCGAAGAGGACGGGCCCCTTCTTGACGATGTTGTTCGCGACCATCGCCCGGACGAGCTCGGACTGGTTGGCGCCGTCACCGCAGGTCTTGACCATCTCGGCGACGGGGGTGCCGGCCTTCATGGCGGCCACGAGGTCCCGGACCGCGGCCTCGGTCAGGCGGGTGAAAACGACCCCGTTGATGATGGCGGCAGGCTCCTGGTCGTTCATCCCGATGCAGGACGTGTCGTGAAGCCCGATCAGCCCGTCGGCCGTGGTCTCGCCGAACCGGCAGCCGGCCGCCTCTTCGAAGGCCCGGGCGACCGCCGCCCGGCCGCTCATCCAGGCCGTGACGGAGTCGTTGAGGTAGACGGCATAGGTCCCGGCCGGGGTGAGGGAGAAGAAATGGTAGAACGTGACCACCCCCTCGACGTCCGCCTCGGAGAGGCCCAGGGCGCCGGCCAGCTCGGCCAGGGCTTCCCTGGGGACGTAGCCCCGGGAGGCCTGGACGTCCCGGATCATGGCCAGGAGCTCGGTCCGGTCCTTGCCGTGCCTGCCGACGATGCTTTTCACGCTTTCCATATTCGGTACCTCGCCTCTCTATTAAAGCAGAATTTTATATCACAAAACAGGGCCCCTGTTAAGTTTGGCGCCCCGTCCGCCACTTTAGGCTTGCATTCCGGCCCCGAATAACGTTAAAATCGGGGTGCTACCGATATGCGCGAATCATTGGGAGGAGGAATAATGAGAAAAAAATCTCTGATCGTCATCGGCCTGGTGCTGCTCGTCGCCTTCTCGCTCCAGAGCTGTTCGTCCAATCCCGAGAGAAGGGCTCCTGAAGAAATATTTCAACGCCGTCCGCTATAACGACAACTCGACCATGTCTTCGATGGCCCTCGAGCCTCTGACCATGGATATCTCCGGGTTCGACATCGTCAGCGTGTCCCCCGAGAGGATCGAGCCGGCCGTCCTCGCCGAGCTGGGCGCCAAGGAAGCCGAGCTCAAGAAGAAGCTCGAAGAGCATGTCGGACCGACCATCGACGCCAAGGACGCCGTCGACGTGGCCAAGGAGAAGCTGGACGGTGCCCGGACCAAGGCCGCCAAGGCGGCCGCCCAGAAGGAAGTCGACGAGATCCAGGCCAAGTACGACCAGGAATTCGGCCTCCACAAGGACCTCCAGAAGGGCTACAACGACGCCAAAGCGGCCGCCGCGAGGGAAGAGGAGATCACCGCCTTCTCCCTGGGCGCCCGGAACCTGGCCAACATCCGCGACCTGACCGGGAACGTCCACTCCAAGGAAGTCGAGATCAAGGTTCACGAGAAGGCCGGCGGCGAAAAGTCCTACAAGCTTCTCATGCGCAGCTACAACCTGAAGGAAGAGGCCACGGGCCTGAAGCACAACGGGCGTTGGGTCATCGTCAAGTTCGAGCCGTTGGGCTGAGCCCGGAGCCCCTCCCAAGGGGGGCCTTGACTCTTCGGGAACATTCGTCTATTAATAGTCGTTCCTTAAGTCGGGCCGTTAGCTCAGAGGGAGAGCACCGGCCTTTTAAGCCGGGTGTCGCTGGTTCGAGTCCAGCACGGCTCATTTTCTCCGCCCCTGTCGTCTAGAGGCCCAGGACATCGCCCTTTCACGGCGGCAACACGGGTTCGAATCCCGTCGGGGGCGCCACACACCGGCGACACGGTCCTTCTCATGACCCCCCTCTAAATTCTAGAGGGGGTAGGGGGAGTTAAGAAATCCAGTCTAATTCCTGGGACGTGTCGTCGTAATCCTTCTTATGCCGGCGGCCCGTGCTTAAGCCCGACCCCCTTCGCGGAGACACGATTCGGCTTCATTGCGATCTTAATCCCCCTTCCCCCTTGGAATTCAAGGGGGGGCTAGTGGAACGTGTCTCCGGCAGAGGTCGGAGGGGGTAGGGGGAGTTAAGAAATCCGACGCAGGCTAAAGCCTGCGGCTACGATTCTTTTTCCGTTTCGCCTTCTCTGTCCGCATTCGTCGTTTCGGAAGGACCCGGCTCGATCCCCTCGTCCCGCCCGTTTCGCCTGTCTCGCTTCTTCTTGTACAGCCAGAATACGACGAAGGCGGGGAACTGGTAGACCACGAAGATCACCGGGGACAGGATGAGCCAATAAATGTTGAAATCCCGGACGAACAGGAATGCGAATCCCGCGATGCCCAGCAGGGACAGGACGATGGCCAGGAATGGCAGAGGGCCGGTTTTTGCCATCAGTCCAGAGAGAATCCCTTTTCCTTGAACAGACGGAGGCAGGCGTCGACGACGACGGCATCGTAGACGGTGCCCCGGTGGAGCGAGATCTCCTCGAGGGCCTTGTCGATGCCGTGCGCCGGCCGGTAAGGGCGGTGGGAGGACATGGCTTCAACGACGTCGGCGACGATGATGATGCGGGCTTCGGGGAGGATGGAGGCGCCCTTGAGGCCGGCGGGATAGCCCCTCCCGTCGAGCCTCTCATGATGCTGGACCACGATGTCGGCGATGGGCCACGGGAACTCGACGTTCTTAAGGATATCGAAGCCCACCTGGGGATGGGTCTTGATGATCGTGAATTCGATGTCCGTGAGCTTGCCAGGCTTGCTCAGGATCTCGGCCGGGACGTAGATCTTGCCGATGTCATGGATATCCCCGGCCATACGGATGCCCTCGATCTGGCGCTCGGGCAGGCCCATTTCCCGGGCGATGGCGACCGACAGCCGGCTCACGCGGTGCTGGTGGCCCGCCGTGTAGGGGTCGCGCATCTCGACCGTGACCGACATGGCCTGGACCACGCCCTTCAGGGCTCGGCGCAGCTGGTCCTCGGACTCTTTCCGGCGGGTGACGTCCCTGAAGACGTAGACGCTTCCCCGCCTCCCCCGTTTTCCGTCGACGATGGGGGCCGAGGTCAGCTCGATGGGGACCGGTCCGCCTCCCCGTGTCGCGAGGACCTCCTCGAGGGGCACGGGGTTGGCCGGGTCGGAGTCTCCGCCCTCCTGCGGGAGCTCGTCGTCCCATACGGGCCTCGCCATCGTGGCGGCGAAGACCTCGCCCAGAGACTTTTCGAGGGCCTCGCCCTGGGGCCAGCCCGTCAGCCGCTCGGCCAGCGGATTCATGAACTCGATCCGCCCCTGGTCGTCGGCGGCGATGATGCCTTCGCCGATGCTCCGGAGGATGGTCGACAGCCACTGCTCCCTCTCCCGGAGGCGCATCTCCATTTTGGACTTGTAGAGGGCCATCTCGATGGTCGTCTGCAGCTCCCGTTCCTCGAAGGGCTTGAGGAGGTAGCCGAACGGCTTGGTCAGCTTGGCTCTCTCGAACGTCGTGTCGTCGGCGTAGGCGGTCAGGAAGATGACCGGGATGCCGTAGTCTTCCCACAGCGTTTCGGCGGCGGTGATCCCGTCGATCTCGCCCTTGAGGACGATGTCCATCAGGACGAGGTCAGGACGCGGACGCCGACGCCTTCTGAATGGCCTGCTCGCCGCTCGCGACGATGCCGGTCACCTCGTAGCCAAGGCTCCGAAGCATGTTCTGGATGTCGCGGGCGACGAGACTCTCGTCTTCCACCACGAGGATCCTGATCTTCGGCATCTTTGACCCCGACCCCTATTCTAGCGGTTTTGCGCCGTCATGGATAGCCCCTTCCCCGTCGCGACCGGCGAGCATGGCCTCGGCCGAAAGGCCGGACGTCCTCCGGCCCGGGCGCCGTCAGACCGGGGGCTTGTATTTGAGCTCCCGGAAGGAGATCCGGAATGCCGTCCCCTGCTTCTTGATGAGCGTGATGGTGCCGTCGAGCTGGGAGACGAGCATCGTCACGAGCTGCATGCCCAGCGTGTCGGTCTTGTGGAAGTCGACGCCCTTGGGCATCCCAACGCCGTTGTCGCCGACCGTAAGGGCGAATCGGCCGTCGGGCCCGGGGCGGAGCGAGACGCGGACCTCCCCTTTCCGGCCGCCCGGAAAGGCGTGCTTGATGGCGTTGGTCACGAGCTCGTTGACGATGAGGCCGCAGGGGATGGCCGTATTGATGTCCAGGGCGGCGTCTCCGACGTCGATCTTCATCCGGACACGGCCGGAATCCACCTGGTAGGAATGGACGAGGTAGACGACGAGGTTCTGAAGGTACTGCCCGAAATCGATCTTGGACAGGTCCTTGGATTGGTAGAGCTTCTCGTGGACGAGGGCCATCGATCGGATGCGGTGCTGGCTGTCCTTGAACATCCCGATGGCCCTGGGGTCGTCGAGGTGCCGGGCCTGGAGGCTGAGCAGGGAGGAGATGACCTGCATGTTGTTCTTGACCCGGTGGTGGATCTCCTTGAGCAGGACCTCTTTCTCCCGGAGGGACGCCTTCAGGGCTTCCTCGGCCCTCTTGCGCTCGGTGATGTCCCGGACGTATTCGATAACGCCCTTGACCGCGCCCGTGTCGGCGTCGATCATCGGGAACGTGTAGAGATCCTGCCAGCCGAACTGCACCCCGCCGGGCCCGGTTTTGGGGACGATCTCGTAGGCGGCCAGGCCGGTCCGGAGGGTCTCGAAGGTCGGACAGACTTCGCAACGTTCCGTCCGGCCGTGGTAGACCTCGTAGCATTTCTTCCCCTCGAAGGGCAGGGCATGGGCGTACCACTTTTCCATGGACCCGTTGACCTTAAGGATGTTGAGGTCGGGATCGAGGACGCTGATGCCGTCCTGGATGCTGGAAAAGACGCCGGACATGAACCTCTCGGTCTCCCGCAGGACCTGGTCGGCCCTCTTCCGTTCGATGGCCACGGCGGCCTGGCTGGAGACGTACATCAGGATGTCCATGTCCTCCGGCCGGTAGCGGACGCCCTCCGTATAGGTCTGGACGACCATGGCCCCGATCGTCCGGCCCTGGGCCTTCAAGGGCACGCCCAGCCAGTCGATCGACGGCGCCCCGATGGATTCCACCTCGCCGGCCTGCTCGAGGGCGAGGAATTTCGCGGGGTCGGCCAGCAGGGGCTCGCCGGTGCGGAGGACGTAGTCCGTGAGGCCCCGGCCGAGAGGCTCGGGGCCGGGGGGCTCGTCGAACTCGTCGACGAAATAGGGGAAGCTGAGCATCCCGGCTTCCTCGTCGTACATCGCGATGTAAAAGTTGCGGGCGGGCATGAGGCCGCCGATGATCTCGTGGATGGACCGGAACAGCTCGCCGAGGCTTTCGGCCGTTTGGGCGATCTCCGAGATCCTATAAACGGCCGCCTGGATGGCCTCGGCCCTCTTCTGGTTGGTGACGTCCCGGAAGCTCCAGACGCGGCCGACGATCCGCCTCTTGATCCTCTGGGGCCTCGACGTTCGCTCGAAGATCCTGCCGTCCTTGAACACGATGGCGTCGGAGCTTTCCCGCGACGGGTGGTCGTAAAGCCACTGCACCTTGGCCAGGAACGCCGCGGGGTCCCTGAGCTGGGCGACGACGTATTCGAGCAGGGGCGCGTCCTTCCCGGCGGCCGCCATGGCGGCGGGGATGCCCCACATCTCGATGAACTTCTGGTTCGTCGTCTGGATCCTGCCCGCCCGGTCCACGACCAGGATGCCGTCGGCGGTGGATTCCAGCGTCGCCTTGAGCAGGGACAAAGAGCTCTCGAGAGCCTCTTCAGCCCGTCGTCCCTCGGTGATGTCCGTCATCGTCCCGAGCATCCTCGTCGTCCGTCCGCCCTTCCCTTTGACGAAAACGCCCACGTCCCGGACCCTCCGGTAGCTTCCGTCCCGCCTCCGGAAACGATAGTCCTCCTGGAAGCGGACGCCCTTCCTCCGGGCGGCGGCGAGGCTCTTGACGGTCCGGGCCCGGTCGTCGGGGTGGATCATATGCTCCCAGTCCTTGATGCCCGAAGGGAACGCTTTCGGGGTGAACCCGGTGACCTCCTCGACGGCCCCGCCCCAGTCGATCCGGCCCGAGGCGATGTCGTAATCGTAGATGAGCTGTCCCGTCTCCCGGGCGACGAGGGCGTACTTTCCTTCGGTCTCCTTGAGCCTCGCGTCGGCGGCGCTTCGTCTCATTTCGGGCCCTTTCCGCCGGCCCTGGCTTCGGGAACCGGGTCCGGAAGCGAGAACATCTCGAACGTGTTCCGGCCGCCTTCCTTGGCGGCGTACATGGCGATATCGGCGTTCTTGGTCAGCGATTCGACGTCCTCCCCGTCCCGGGGGAAGGAGGCGATCCCGATGCTGGCCGTGATGGGGATCTTCCGGTCCTTGAGGTCGAAAGGCTGTTTGAAGGCCTGCAGGATGCGCCGGGCCGCGCGACCGGCCGAGCCCGGGCTCGAGATCTCCGGCAGGAGGATCATGAACTCGTCGCCGCCCAGGCGGGCGATGGTGTCGCTCCGGCGGAGGAGGCCGGCGAGCCGCTCCGCGACGGCTTTGAGGAGGCGGTCCCCGACGGAATGACCCAGGGTGTCGTTGACCTTCTTGAACCGGTCGAGGTCCAGCATCAGGACGGCGATCTCCTTCTTCAGGCGGGCCGCGTTGGCGAGGGCCAGGGTCAGTCGGTCGTTGAAGAGGACCCGGTTGGGAAGCTCCGTCAGGGAATCGTGGATGGCCAGAAAGGCGAGCCGCTCCTGCTGCAGCTTGCGCTGGGTGACGTCCCTGAAGACGAGCACCGTGCCGTCGACCTGGTCCTTTTCGTCGCGGATGAGCGCGGCCCCGACCTCGACCGGGACCCTGTCCTCGCCCCGGAGGAGCAGGAGGCCCTGGCCGTCCGGCGGGCGCTCCTTTTTCCGGGAGATCTTCCGGGCGGAGACGGGGACCCTCCGGCCCGACTTTTCCCCGACGAGGACGAGGACCTCGCCGAGGTCGCGGCCGAGGCAATCGTCCTTCTTCCGGCCGGTCAGGGCTTCGGCCACGGAGTTCATGAAGGTCACCCGGCCTTCCCGGTCCGTGGACACCACCCCGTCGCCGATCGAGGTCAGGATGGTGGACAGCCAGCGCTCGCGCTCCTTGAGCTCCCGGTCCGTTTTGTGCTTGTACAGGGCCATCTCGATGGCCGTGAAGAGCTCGCGCTCCTCGAAGGGCTTGAGGAGGTAGCCGAACGGGTCGGTGACCTTGGCCCGTTCGAGGGTGGCCTCGTCGGCGTAGGCGGTCAGGTAAACGACGGGGATGGCGGCTTTGTCCCAGATCTGCTCGGACGCCGCGATGCCGTCCATGTCCCCCCGGAGCATGATGTCCATGAGGACGAGATCGGGCAGGGTGTCGAGGGCGATCCGGACCGCGTCCTCCCCGGTGGCGGCGACGCCGGCGACTTCGTATCCGAGGCCCCGGACCATGTTCTCGATATGCTTGGCGACGAGGCGCTCGTCCTCGACCACCAGGATCATTCTCTTGTTCATGCGCTCGGGGTCCGGCCGGAGGGCCCTGGCACACCTTATACCAAAGATAGGGGGGGTTGTCAAAAAATTGACAAACGGGGCCCGTTTCTCTACGCTTAGAGAACGCCGGCCCCCCCCCGGGGGGGGCGGTCCCGTGGGCGGTTAGCTCAGCGGTAGAGCATCGGTCCTACACACCGGGGGTCACTGGTTCGAATCCGGTACCGCCCACCAAGCGAAAAGCGAGACAAGCGAGACGTGAGGATCGTCCGGGCTCGAGACCTCAGAGGCCTGATCTTTTCATGCGCTTTGACCTTCCTCCAGTCTCGCCTGTCCAGCCGGCCTTTCCCGTCCCGCGCTTCTTTGATTGACATAAGTCGGGCCGTATGCTACATTTAACGTCCCGTTTTTATTTTTTCAAAAAAGGGTAGGCACATGTATGCTGTGATCAACACCGGCGGAAAACAGTACCGCGTCAAGGAAGGCGACGTCCTCGACGTCGAGAAGCTCGGCGTCGAACAGGGCGGAACGGTCGTCTTCGACCGGATCCTGTTGATCGAGGACGAGGGCAAGGTCCTCGTCGGGACCCCGGCCATCGCCGGAGCGGCGGTCAAGGCCGAGGTCGTGGCCAATTTCAAGGGAGACAAAGTCCTCATCTTCAAGAAGAAGAGGAGGAAACAATACCGGCGGACGAAAGGCCATCGCCAACAGCTCGCCAAGGTCCGGATCGTGAAGATCTACCCCGACGCGACGCTCGTTCCCAGTGAGGAACTGCATGCGGCGCCGCCCGCGGCCAAGCCCGCTCCCGCCCCCAAGCCTCCGGCTCCCAAGAAGCCTGCGGCCAAGCCGGCCCCGAAGCCGGCGCCGGCGGAGAAGCAGGCCAAGAAGCCGGCCGCGACGAAGACGAAGGCGCCGGCAAAGCCCAAGCCGGCCGCGAAGCCGAAGAAAGCGGCGAAGGAGTAAGTCATGGCGCAGAAAGGCGGAGCGGCACGGAACGGAAGGGACAGCCAGTCCAAGAGGCTCGGCGTCAAAAGGCACGGCGGCCAGCTGATAAACGCGGGGACGATCATCGTCCGCCAGAGGGGCACGCCCATCAAGCCCGGCGCCAACGTCGGCAAAGGCAAGGACGACACGCTTTACGCGCTCGTCACCGGAACCGTCCGATTCGAAGACAAGGGAAAGAAAGGCAAGCGCGTCGCGGTCATCCCGGCCTGATGTCCACCGCGCGGACGGGCACGCGAAAGGCCGGGGACAGGCTTTCGGGGGGATAAGACTCCGTTGTTCGTCGACCAGGTCCATATCGTTGTCAAGGCGGGGAAGGGCGGCAACGGATGCGTCAGCTTCCGGCGTGAATCCAAGGTCCCGAGGGGCGGCCCGGACGGCGGCCGCGGCGGCGACGGCGGCAACGTCCTTCTCGTTTCCGAAACGAACCTGAACTCCCTCGTCTATTTCAGGTTCCACCCCATCAACAAAGCCAAGAACGGCAAGCCCGGCGAGGGGAGCAACCGTCAGGGGAAGCGGGGCGAAGACATCATCCTGCGCGTCCCGGTCGGGACCATCGTCCGGGAGGAAGGCCGGGACAGGATCCTCCACGATTTTCTGGTGCAGGGGGAAGCCTTTCTCGCGGCCAAGGGCGGCAAGGGCGGCAGGGGGAATGCCTCCTACGCCACCTCGACCCATCAGGTGCCCCGGGAATTCCAGCCGGGCCGGCCGGGCGAGGAGAAAGAGCTGTTCCTCGAGCTGAAGATCATCGCCGACATCGGCCTCGTCGGGTTCCCGAACGTCGGCAAGTCGACCCTCATCTCGGGGATCTCCGGCGCCAGGCCGGTCATCGCCGACTACCCGTTCACGACGCTCACCCCGAACCTGGGGGTCGTGGATACCGCCGGGCCCCGGCGCTTCGTCGTGGCCGACATTCCGGGGCTCATCGAGGGCGCCCACGAGGGTCATGGCCTGGGGATCCGGTTCCTCAAGCACATCGAGCGGACGAAGATCCTCGTCCATCTCATCGATGTCTCCCCGGCCACGGGCCGCGACCCTGTCGAAGATTACGCCGTCGTCATGAAGGAGCTCGAGGCCTACGGCTCCGGCCTGGCCGCCCGGCCGAAGATCATCGTGGCCAACAAAACCGACACCCTCGGCGGCCGGAGCCCCCGGCTCGAACGGGTTCGGCGGCTGGCCGCGAAGGAAGGCGCTCCCTTCTTCGCGGTCTCCGCGCTCACGGGGAAGGGGCTCAAGGAGCTCCGGGCCGGCATGGCCCGCGCCCTGGAGCCTCTCGAGAGCGAGGAAGGGAAAGTCCCGGAATGATGGAGCGCATGGGGCTCTTCGGAGGGACGTTCGATCCCATCCATCTCGGCCACCTTCAGGCGGCGCGGGAGGTCCGGGAGCGGTTCGCCCTTGACAGGATCCTGTTCGTCCCCTCCTTCATCCCCCCCCACAAGGAGAGGAAGGGAATGGCCCCGGCCCGGGACCGCCTCAGGATGGTTGAGCTCGCTTGCGCCGGGGAGCCGCGCTTCGCGGCCTCGTCCATCGAGGTGGACGCCGGCGGGAGGTCCTATTCCATCCTCACCCTGGAGCGGATCCGGACGCTTTATCCGGGAGCCCTGGTCTTCTTCATCCTGGGGGCGGACGCGTTCCTCGAGATCGGCACTTGGCGTGAGCACGAACGGGTCCTCGAGGAATCCCTGTTCATCGTCATGACCCGGCCCGGGGCGCGCCTCGAGGACGCGGCGGAGGTCGTCGGGGAGCCCTTCCGGAACCGGGTCCGCGCGATCGCCGACGGAGAGCCCTTCGACGAGGCATGGCTCGAGGACTTTCGGATATTTCTCTTGCCCATCCGGGCGCTGGACGTTTCGTCGACCGAGGTCCGGAGGCGCGTCCGGGCGGGGGAGACGATCGCGGACCTGGTCCCGGAAGCCGTCGGGGGCTATATCCGCTCCCACGGACTTTATCGAGAGCTGGAGGCATAGAGGACGATGACCGAAAAAACGACGAAAAAGATCGGCAAACGAAACCTGCCCGCGGAGATCCGGCTGGCGGTCAAGGCCGCCCAGGCGAAGATGGGCGAAGGGATCCGCGTCCTGGACCTCCGGGAGCTCTCCGCGTTCACCGACTTCTTCGTCATCATGAACGGAAATTCCTCCCGGCACAACGCCGCCCTTCTCGAGGCCGTCGAGGACGAGCTCAGGGCTTCAGGGGTCCGGCCCCTGGGCGTCGAGGGGAGGGGATCCGCCGATTGGGGGCTTCTCGACTACGGGTTCTTCCTCGTCCACGTTTTCTCCGGAACGGCCCGCGACCATTATTCCCTGGAAAAGCTCTGGGGCGACGCCCCGAAGATCGAATATTAAGCCTTGACTTTTCTCCGCTGAATCATTATTTTGTATGAACCTTGAAAGGCGTTCGTCGGGCTTTCCGATGGAATTGAGACTCATCTGGCCGGGAAAAACGAAGAGCCCGGGAGCCAGGGCCCTCCAGGAATTCTACCTGGGCCGCATCCGGCCGATGGCGTCCGCGAGCGTCGTCGAGACGCGTGAAGCCCGGGGGTTGGACGAACGCGCGGCCGCGAAGATCCTGGAGATCGAGGCCCGGGGGATGGAAGACCGGTTGGACGGGAATTTCGTGATCTGCCTTGTCGATGATGGGAAAGAGATGACTTCGGCCGAATTCGCCCGTTTCCTCGCGAAGCGCGCGGACGTCCCGTCCCGCCCCGCGGCTTTCGTCGTCGGCGGGTTTCTCGGCCTTGCCGGGAGGATCCTCGAACGGGCGGACCTGCGGCTCTCGTTGTCGCGGATGACGCTCTCGCACGAGATGGCGAGGATCGTCCTGCTGGAGCAGATATACAGGTCCCTGACCATAATGAAGGGCACCCACTACGCAAAATGAGGGGGTCGGAGAAGTGATAAAGAAAATGAACAAGAAAGAGAAGCAGGAATTCCGGCAGACGCTCCTGGACAAGAAAGAGCGGATCGTCCACAAGCTCAGCCAGGTCATGACCGAGAGCAAAGAGGTCGAGATGAACGTCGCCCAGGACCTTGTCGATAAGGCCGAGAGCTCCTATACCAAGGAGTTCCTGCTGAGCCTCTCCGATACCGAGCGCGACCAGCTCCTGCTGATCGACGAGGCCCTTCGCCGGCTGGACAGGGACGGCTTCGGCCTATGCCAACAGTGCGGCCAGGAGATCGGCAAGAAGCGCATTGCGGCCCTACCCTGGACGCCCACCTGCATCAATTGCCAGCAGAAGGCGGAGGAAGAGTCCGCCGCGGAGTGACCCGGAAGCGACACCCGGCCGCGGGCGGCTGGCTCCGCCTCGCCGAGCTTGTCTTCTTCCCCTCGTTCTGCCGCCGCTGCGGGCGGCTCCTCGACCGGGCCGGCGAACGCCTGGTCTGCCGGGACTGTTGGGCCGAGGCGCGCCCCCGCCGCTCGACGCTTTGCTCGATCTGCGGCCGAATGTTCGAAGGCGAAGGGGAAACCCACGTCTGTCGGTCCTGCGTCGAGGTCCGGCCGCCGTTTACCATTCATCGGTCCTGCGGTACGTACAACGGCGCCCTGAAGGACATCATCCTCCTCTTCAAGTATCGGAAGCTTTCCGTCCTCGGCCGGGGACTGGCCGGGATCGCCGGCGAAGCCGTCGGCGGCGATGAGGATCTCTGGCGGGGCGTCGACGCCTTGATCCCCGTCCCGCTCCACCCGCGCCGGAAACGGGAGCGCGGCTTCAACCAGTCCCGGGTCTTCGCCGCCGAGCTGGGGAAGATCATGGGTGTCGAAGTGCGCGACGGCGCGCTGATCAAGGTCCGGAACGCGCCTCCGCAGACGTCCCTTGAGGGCCGGGAACGGGCTGGGAATGTCCGGGGTGCCTACAGGGTCGGGAAGGGGGACGGGATCCGCGGGAAGGTCTTGTTGCTCGTCGACGATGTTTACACGACGGGCGCGACCATCGGAGAGTGTTCCCGGACCCTCCTCGAGGCCGGGGCCAAAGAGGTCCGGGCCATAACCATCGCCCGGGCATAAAGAAGAGGGGTCGGGGGGACTATGGCTGACCCCACCCTTTACGAAAGAGGGGCCGGTGGTGACTGTTGCTTACCCCCCTTTGGAAAAGGGGGGTCGGGGGGGATTTAAGCGCCGTGAATAAGAACCGTGGATTCGCCCTTGAAGGTCCGCTTTCCCGCCGCCTCGAGGAGCTCCGAAGCGGCGCCGCGGATGAATTCCTCATGGATCTTCGTCAGCTCCCGGGCTATGGCAATTCTCCGGTCTCCCAGGGTCTCCAGGACCGCCGCCAGGAATTCCGGAATGCGGCGGACGGGCAGGTAGAAGACCAGGGTGGCTTCTTCATCCTTCAGGGAAACGAGGAGCTTGCGCGTCGCTTCCTTCTTGGGGGGCGGAAAACCGGCGAACAGGACGCGGTGCGTCGGGAGTCCCGATGCCGATAGCGCGGCGGTGAGGGCCGACGGTCCGGGGATGGGGACGACGCATAGCCCTTCTTTCAGGGCTTCCCGGATGAGCGGGAATCCGGGATCCGAGATGCCCGGAGTGCCGGCGTCCGAAACCAGGGCGACGTCCTTTCCCGACTTGAGGAGGCCGATGATCTCCGGGACGCGCCGGCTCTCCCGGGGCTGGAAATACGAGATGAGCCTTTTGCGGATATCGTAGGCGTTGAGGAGCTTGACCGTCTGGCGCGTGTCCTCGCAGGCCACGGCCTCGACCTCCTTCAGGACGCGAAGGGCCCGCAGGGTGACGTCCTCGAGGTTCCCGATGGGGGTCGCGACGATGAAGAGCGTCCCCTTTCCGGAGGCCCCCGCGGGCGTTGGACCCACGGCTCACTTCTCCCGGTCGAACGGATAGAGGAAGTCGTGGCCGACGGTCCGGGAGGAGATCTTGGCGATCGGCGGGAGCTTCCGCTTGAACTCCGACCTCCGGACCATGTCCGCGACGCGCTCGGACGACCTCGGCCTTGAAGCCCAGGGCGACGATCTCGGCGGACGGACCTCCGCCGGTCCGCCATCTCGTAGAGGATCAGCGTCGAGTTCCGCGTAGGCGATCCCCAGCTCGCCCTCGTCCGTCTGGCCGGGCCAGAGCCCGGCGGTGGGCTGTTTCTCCAGGATGGACTTCGGCACGCTCAGCCAGGCCGCGAGCTCGCGGACCTGGGTCTTGAAGAGGTCCCCCATGGGATTGATGGCGCAGGCCATGTCGCCGTGGATCGTCCCGTAGCCGACGAGGAGCTCGGTCTTGTTGCTCGTTCCCAGGATGAGGGATTTCTCGCGGGCCGAGAAGTCGTAAAGGATGGACATCCGCTCCCGGGCCATCTTATTCCCGCGGAGGACGCGGTTGTCCGTCGGGATATCGGGAGAAATAGGCGTCGACCTGCGGGGCGATATCGATCGGTCGCGGACCTGATCCCCAGGAGCCGGGCCAGGGCCGTCGCGTCCGCGACGTCGGCGGCGCACGCTTCCCCATAGGGCATGACGAGGGCCAGGACGTTTTCCGGGCCGAGGGCGCGGGCCGCGAGGACGGCGCACACCGCGGAGTCCAGGCCCCCCGAGAGTCCCAGGATGCCCTTCGAGAAGCCGAACCGGTTCAGCTCCTCGCGGATGAACCGCGTCAGGATCTTTTCGACGAACGCGCCGTCAATCTTCATAGCCGCGGACGATCCTTTCCAGGGAGTGGAGGACGATCTCGGGCCGCTCGTCCCGCTTGAACGTCCATCTCTTCCGGACGTCGCGGACGAGGCCGAGGTCCAGGTCGCAGGCGAGGACCGCCTCGTCGACGTCCGGGGCGCGGGCGAGGAGGGTGCCTTCCGGGTCGAAGACGAACGAGCCTCCCGCGAATATGGCCCCGTCCTCGGAGCCGACGCGGTTGCAGTACAGGACGAAGGCCGTGGAGAAATGGGCCACGGCCTCCCCCATCAGCCCCCACATCCGGCTCGTTTCGAAGCCGTCGCCGCCGGAAACTCCCCGCCCCGGAGCGGCGGATACGACGATGAAGACCTCGGCGCCGCCGGCGAAGAGGAGATAGCTCGCTCCGTACTGGAGGAAATCCCGGCAGATCATCATCCCCGCCTTTCCGAACGGGGCCCGGAAGGGCAGGACGTTCCGGCCCGGGGCGAAGATCTTGGCCTCCTCGAACATCCCGAACGTCGGCAGGAAGACCTTCCGGTGGATATGGAGCGATGCGGCCGTCGGCGAGGAACGCCGAGGAGTTGTAGAAGAGGCCTCGCTCGTCCTCCTTCTCCTCGACGAAGCCCACGACCACGGACATCCCCCGGCCGGCGTCGAGAAGCTTCTTGAAGACGGGGCTCCGGGCCGGGTTGACGGCCACGTCGGAAACGAGGTCCTTGAGGGTGTAACCGGTGAGACTGAGCTCGGGGAAGACGACGAGCTCCGCCTTCTCCGCCCGGGCGTGTTCCAGGGCCTCCAAGTGCCGGTCGAGATTCGCCTCGACGTCGCCGAGCCGGGGCGCCATTTGGACCAAATGGGCTTTCATATGCCGAAATTAGCACATTTCGGCGGCCAAGTAAAACTCCGGCCCTCCTGGGGACCGGGGGCGTCATTGCGCCCTTATCTTGCAAATCAGCTCTGAATTCGCTATAAATAAGGTTATGAGAATGAAACACGTCGCCATCTTTCTCCATGATATCTATTTCCGTAAGAAGTCGGGGCGGCTCGTCTTCAAGCACGGAGATATCGAGAAATATTTCTTCTTCGTGGAAGGCGACCTTCTCCAGGTCAAGACCAACCAGTCCGAGGAACGGTTGGGGGAGGTCCTGTTCCGGCTGGAGAAGATCTCGCGCGACGACCACGCCCGGATGGACGATTTCATCGAGCCGAACACGAACATCGGCGAGGTCCTGAAGAGCAAGGGCCTCATCTCGGAAGCCGACCTGGAGGAAGCCCTCGTCTACCAGCTCCGGGAAACGACCCTGAACACGTTCCCCTTTTTCGACGCCGACATGGTCTTCCAGGACCGGGTCGGGGTCCCGGCGGAGAAGGGCGTCCACAGGATCAGCGTCCCGTTCCTCATCGAGTACGGGATCCGGCGCATGGCCTTCGATCCGGCACTCAAGGCCTTCCTGGCGAAAAAGGTCCTCCGGCCGCACTCGAAGTCGATGGCCCATCTCCTGACCGAAGAGGAGAAGAGGGTCCTGGGCGTGATCCAGGGCGGGGCCCCGGCGGAGAAGATCCTGGCGGGCATCTCCGTCCCCGCGGAGTTCTTCTGGAAGACCCTTTATCCTCCTTCTATTGCCTGGATCTCGTCGACGTTCGAGTCGGAGACCTCCGCGCCGTCGGTGAAGGGCGCGTCCCGCGCGGCCGCACCGGGCGAGAAATCGGCGGAGATCTCCGAGGTCCAGGCGATGCAGGCGAGAGCCTGACGTCGAAGACCTACTATCAGATCCTCGACCTGCCGAGAACGGCGAACGAGGACGAGATCAAGAAGGCCTACTTCAACCTCGCCCGGAAGTTCCACCCCGACCGGTTCGACCGGAATGTCCAGGCCGCCCACCGCGACCAGATCGACGAGGTCTTCGACGCCATCACCAACGCCTACCGGACCCTCATCAGCAGGGACAAGCGCAAGGCCTACGATGCGGGCTCGAACGGCCATGCCGAAGAGCCCCAGGACGTCATGAAGAAGGCGGACATCAAGTTCCGGCAAGGGAAGACGCTCTTCGTCCAGGAGCGTTACGACGACGCCGTCGTCCCTGCTCGAGGAAGCCGTCCGCATCCGGAAGAACAAGGGCGATTACTATCTGCTCCTGGCCATGGCCGAGTCCAAGATCCCCGCCTATCCGGAAAAAGGCCGAGGAGGATTTCCTCAAGGCCATCAGCCTCGAGCCGTGGAATCCCGAGGGCTACGTCGGGCCTGGGACTACCTCTACAAGAACGAAGGGCTGATGACCAAGGCCGGCCAGTCAGTTCCAGAAGGCCGTCGAAGCCGACCCCGACCACAAGCTGGCCCTGCAGGAGCTCGAGCTGATCAACAAGGGCGAGCAAGCCGAAAGGCCTCAAGGGCCTTCTTTCCTCGAACATCTTCGGACCCAAGAAGAAATAGCCGTCAGCGGCCGCTTCGAGGAGCTTCAGGAATTCCTCTTCCCCGATGATCCTGATCCCCAGGGCTCCTGGCCTTGTCGAGCTTGGAGCCCGGGCGACTCGCCGGCGACGAGGCAGGTCGTCTTGCCCGAGACCGCGTCCGCCGTCTCGCCGCCGAGGACCTCGATCCGCCGGCGGGCCTCGTCGCGGCTGAAGCTCCGCGAGCGTCCCCGTGATGACGAAGACCTGTCCCGCGAGCGGGCCTCCGGCCGCGGCCTTCCTCTCCGGACGAGAGGGTCGAGGCCCGCCTTCTTCAGCCGGGCGAGAAGCTTCCGGTTCTCGTCCTGGGCGAAAAAGAAGACGACGCTTTCCGCGACCTTCGGGGACCGACGTCCTCGACCGTCGGCGAGCTCCTCGGCCGGGGCCGCGGCCGAGCGCGTCGAGGCGTCCGGAACCGCTCGGCCAGGGTCCGGGCGAGCCGCTCCCCGACGTGACGGATGCCCAGGGCGAAGACGAGGCGGGCGAGGTCCCTCGTCTTGGACGCTTCGATCTGGCCCAGGAGGTTCGCGCGCTCTTGGGCCCCATGCGCTCCAGGTCGGCCAGGTCGTCGAGCTTCGAGGGCGTAGAGGTCCGGGATCTCCCGGACGAGCCCTTTCGCCAGGAGCTGGTCGACGAGCGCCTCTCCCAGGCCGTCGATGTTCATGGCCCGGCGCGAGGCGAAGTGGAGGATGGACTCCCGGATCCGGGCCGGGCATGACGGGTTGACACAGCGGGAGACGGCTTCGCCCTCGGGCCGGAAGACGGCCGTACGGCAGACGGGGCACTTCGCCGGCCAGACGAAGGGCTGCTCCTTCCCGGTCCGGCGCTCCTTCATCACCGATACGACGTGGGGGATGACGTCGCCGCTCCGCTCGAGGAGGATGACGTCGCCGATGCGGATGTCCTTGCGCCGGAGCTCGTCCTCGTTGTGGAGCGTCGAGCGGCTGATCGTCGTGCCGGAAAGCTTGACGGGCTCGAGGACGGCGACCGGCGTCAGGGCGCCCGTCCGGCCGACCTGGATGACGATGTCGTCGATCCGGGTCGTGGCCTGGCGGGCCGGGAACTTGTAGGAGATCGCCCAGCGCGGCGATTTGGCCGTCGTCCCGAGGGTCCGGCGGTGCGCTCGCTCGGAGTCGATCTTGACGACGACGCCGTCGGCTTCGAAGTCGAGGGTGTCCCTCTTCTCCGTCCATTCGCGGTAGTAAGCGAGGACGTCCTCGATCGCCGCACAGCGCCGCGAGTGCGGATTCGTCTTGAAGCCGAGTTCGTGCAGGCGCGGCAGGCTCTCCCACTGGGAGCCCGGCTCCCGCCCGCCGACGAACAGGGTGTAGAGGAAGACGTCCAGGTTCCGCGATGCGACCTGCTTGGCGTCGAGGAGGCGGATGGAGCCGGCGGCGGCGTTCCGCGGGATTGGCGAAGAGCGGCTCCTCCTTCTCCTCGCGCTCCCGGTTGATCGCCAGGAAGGTCTCGGTCGGAAGGAAGATCTCGCCCCGGACCTCGACGTCGCCGCTTCTCGGGGATGGACAGGGGCAGGGACCGGATGGTCTTGACGTTGGCGGTGACGTCGTCGCCGCGGACGCCGTCGCCGCGCGTAACGGCGCGGGCGTACTTCCCGCCCCGGTAGAGGATGGAGATGCCGAGCCCGTCGATCTTGAGCTCGGCCACATACGAGATCTTCCTGTCGGGGAGGAGCCGGCGGACCCGGTCTTCGAAGTCCCGGAGCCCCTTCTCGTCGTAGCAGTTGTCGATGCTCAGCATCGGCCGGTCGTGGACGACCGGGACGAAGCCTTCGAGGGGCCGCTCGCCGACCCGCCGGGTGGGGGATTCGGGCGTGATGAGGTCGGGGAACCGGGTCTCGAGCTCCCCGAGCTCCCGCATGAGCGCGTCGAACTCGGCGTCGGAGATCTGGGGGTCGTTGTCGACGTAGTATTTCTTTTCGTGGTAGGCGATCTCGTCCCGCAGCTCCGCAATCCTCTTCGGAGCGGACCGCCGGGAGACGGACCCCGTCAAATGCTCTCCCCCGAACCGCGGGATCGAGGGCCGGGACGATCAGACCGTCCCGAGCCTTCTTCTTGACTTCCTCCATGCGCTTCGTCCACTTGCCCGTCATCTCGCTCGACGAGGACTGGAGCTTGGCGATCTCGGCCTTCTGGGCGTCGATGTCGGCCAGGATCTTCTTCATCTCGGCCTTCTCGGTCGTCGGTCAGCTCTTCTTCGTTCTTGTCGGCGAACTTGGTATTGAAGGACTTCGTCAGCTCGTCGATCTTCTTCTGCTTCTCCTGGATCTTGTTGATGACGTCGTTGATCTTGGCGTCGGGGGAGGAGGTGAAGTAGAGGTTCTGGGCCATGCCGAGGGCGTTCTGGGCCTGGGCGGGGTAGCGGAGGCTGGCCACGATGAGGTAATCGATGGCTTCCTGGGGAGACTTCTTGGCGAGGATGATGCCGATGTTGTAGGCCAGCTCGCCGGTCTGCTTCTTGGCGTAGGCTTCCTTGAAGAGGGCCAGGGCCTCGTCGGCCTTGTTGTTCCGATAGAGGGTCTGGCCGAGGATCAGGGCGCTGTCGGCGTCCTTGGAGTGGTTGTAGAGGGTCCGGAAGACCTGCTCGGCCTCGGCGAACTGCTTGGCGTCGTAGAGGGTCTTGGCCAGCTTCTTGATCTGGGCCATGATCTTCGGGTCCTTCAGGATGCCGTAGGAAGCGATATAAGCGTCGGCGGCGGCACCCATGTCCTTGCCCTTCTCGGCCGCCTGGCCCTGGAGGTAGTAGCCGGCGCCGATGAGCTTGCCCCATTGGGCCTCGGAGGGGTCCTTTTCCTTATTGGCCTTGGCGAGGTCGATGAGCCGGCCCGCGGCGGCCTTGGCCTTGTCGAGGTTCTGGCCGCTCTGGATGTGGAGGCTGGTGATGGTGACCAGCAGTTGGGTCTTCGTACCGTCGTCGATCCCCTCCATGGTAAGGGCCTTCTCGCCGTGCTGGATCTTCTCGGCAGCCGGCTGGCTCGGGCAAGGGGTCAGACACAGGTAGACGTTGGCGAAGTTCTCGTACTGCGTGCCCTTTCCCGGCGTATTTCTGGACGTAGGCCTTGAGGGCCTGGACCTTCTGGCAGGGGTCGCTCTGGGTCATCGCCTTGACATAGGCATCGTCCGCTTCGTTCTGGGCGGCCAGGAAACCCGTCGCGACGGCCGCGACGAGGAGGATCGTCGTCAACATTCTTTTCATGCGCAACCTCGCAAGTAAATTTCAAAAATCATATCTTGGCTCCGGGCGAATGTCAATACAGCTCGCACCCGATAAATTATAGCAAAATCCGTGCCAAGGCGATAGAATATGGGCATGGACAGGAATGCCGACCTCGCCGCCGGGTTCCTGGAGGCTCTCGGGAAGCCTCTCTCGAGGGACGTCCCCCTGAACGGGCTGTCCAGCTTCCGGATCGGCGGCCCGGCGGACCTCTTTTTCGAGGCGACGACGAGCGGGGAGCTCGCGGCCGCGGTCGGGTTCGCCCGCAGGACAAGTGTCCCCTGTTATGTCATCGGCGGCGGCACCAACATCCTGTTCGCGGACGAGGGCTATCGAGGCCTCATCGTCCGCAACCGGGCCCAGGACCTGAGGTCCGGACCGGGGCCCGGCGAGGTCGAAGTCCTCTCGGGAACCCCCCTATCCCGGCTTCTCCAGCATGCCCTCGACGGCGCCCTCGAAGGGTTCGACTTCCTGGCCGGTATCCCCGGGACCGTCGGCGGGGCCCTCTATGGCAACGCCGGGGCGTTCGGGCGGGCGACGGGCGACGTGTTTGTCCGGGCGGTTTTCCTGGGCGAAGACGGGAATGAACACCCGGCGGCTCAGGGGGATATGGCGTTCGGCTACCGGCACTCGGCTCTCAAGAAGAAGCCCGCCGTCATCCTGAGCGCCGTCTTCAGGGGAGTCCCCGGCGACCCGGAGCGGATCAGGAAGGCGGTCCGGGACAATCTGGAATGCCGCCGGGAGAAACAACCCGCCTGGGGGACGCCTTGCGCCGGGAGCTATTTCAAGAACCCCGTCCTGGCGGGCGGGAAAAAGGTCCCCGCCGGGCGTCTGCTCGAGGAAGCCGGCGCCAAGGAGCTCCGCGTCGGCGACGCCGCGGTGTTTTCGGGGCACGCGAACTTCCTCATCAACCTCGGCCAAGCGACGGCGGCGGACGTCCTGGCCCTGGCCGCGGAGCTCAAGAAGAGGGTGAAGGAGAATTCTGGGATCGTCCTGGAAGAGGAAGTTATCTATCTCCCAGGATCCGTTTCAACGTCCTGATAGTCACCGGGGAAAGCTTCCCTTTAGCGGTCGTTTCCAGGCTCGCCATTCCCAGCGCCGAATAAAGGGCCCGGATCGCGCCGTCTTCCGGCAGGGCCTTGATATGAGCCCGGACGGCCCGGGCGTCGCCCCGGGAGATAGGCCCCGTCAGGGCCGCCGGCGCGCCAAGTTCCTTTACGTTCCGTAAAGTCCTTTCGGCGAGCGGCATAAGGACTTGGGCAGCGTCTCCGACATCCAGGCCCATCCCGGCAAGGAGCCGGGAGGCGGCGTCGAAAAGCGCGGTCCCCCCGGCCGAGCAGACGACGCAGGCGGCATGGTATAAGGCCTTGTCGCTTTCATTGAGGATGAGGGCCGCTCCGCCGAGCCGGCCGACGATACCGAGGGCCGTCTTTATGGCCGCCGGATCGCCTTCGAGCCCATAAAAAATGCCTCGGAACAGGCCCGGGTCGGCCTCCTTTCGGGCGAACGTCTGGGCCGGGTGAAAAGTAGCCGTGTGTGCTCCCGCCCGGGCGAGGGGCTCGAGGACGCGGGCGGGGACCAGGCCGCTTGTATGAAAAACCGTCCGCTTCTTCCAGTCCAGCCGGGACGCCGCCAGGGCCGCGGCGACTTCCGGCAGGGCCGCGTCGGTGACGGCCAGGAAGACCAGGCTGGAATCCCCCGCCGCCTTGACGATGTCCGTGAGCGGCCGTCCCGCCCCGGCTATCCGGGCGCTCTCCCGGGCCGAACGGAGGCTCCGGCAGGAGAGGGCCTTGAGGTCGTAGCCGCAGCGGACCAGGGCGTGGCCCAGCGAAGCGCCGAGCCGTCCCGCCCCGATGATGGAAACGCGCGTCATGTCATCCAGGCGGCCAGGTCATCTTCCGCCCGCCCAGGACGTGAAAGTGGATGTGGAAGACGTCCTGGCCGGAATCCCGGGCCGTGTTTAGTACGATGCGGTAGCCGCTCTCGCCTATGCCCTTAGCCTCGGCTATGGCGCGGGCCTTCACGAGGACCCGGCCGAGCAGGCCTTCCCGGCCCTCCGGGAGCTCGTTGAGCGAGGCAAAGTGTTCTTTGGGGATGATGAGGACGTGGACGGGCGCCTTGGGGTTGATGTCGTCGAACGCCAGTATCTCGTCGTCCTCGTAGACGATCCGACGCCGGGATCTCCTTCGCGGCGATCTTGCAGAAGATACAGCCGTCCATGGCCCCTCCTCAGTTCCGGATGCGCTCGATGGAGGCGCCGAGCCCCCGGAGCTTTTCCTCGATCCTCTCGTAGCCCCGGTCGAGATGGTCGATCTCGTTGATGACCGTTTCGCCGCCGGCGATAAGGCCGGCCAGGACGAGCGAGGCCGACGCCCGGAGGTCGGTGGCGATGACCTCGGCGCCCGAGAGGGGGGTCGGGCCCTTGACCACGGCCTTGTCCCCCTGGACCTCGATATTGGCCCCGAGCCGGAGAAGCTCGTTGACGTGCGAGAATCGCCGGTCGAAGATCGTCTCGGTGATGATGGATGTGCCCAGGGCCTGGGTCATCAGGACCATGAACTGGGCCTGCATGTCCGTCGGGAAGCCCGGGTAAGGGGATGTCGTGATGTCCTGGGGACGGATCTCCCGGCTGCCGATGACGCGGAGCGCGTTTCCCCGGACGGTTTCGAAGACCGCTCCGGAATACTTCAGCTTCTGGACGATGGTCTGGAGGTGGACCGGTTGGATGCCGGTGAGCAGGATGTCGCCCCCGGTCAGGGCCCCGGCAACGAGGAAGGTCCCGGCCTCGATCCGGTCGGGGATGATCTCGTGGCTTGCGCCGCCGAGCTCCTTGACGCCCCGGATGCGCATCGTCTCTTCGCCGATCCCGTCGATCCGGGCCCCCATCTTCACCAGGAGCTCGCAGAGGTTGGCGATCTCCGGCTCGAGGGCGCAGTTGCTGAGGACGGTCTCGCCCTCGGCCAGGGCGGCGGCCATGACCAGGTTCTCGGTCCCGGTCACCGTCTTCTTCTCGAACTCGATCGGCGCTCCCGTGAGCTTGTCCGCCTGGGCCTGGATGTAGCCGTGCTCGAGGCTGATGGTCGCGCCGAGCTTCTGGAGCCCGCTGATATGGAGGTCGATGGGGCGCGAGCCGATGGCACAGCCCCCGGGCAGGGCGACGACGGCCTTCCCGTAGCGGGCCAGGAGCGGGCCGAGGACGAGGATGGATGCCCGCATCGCCCGCACCAGCTCGTAGGCCGCTTCGTCGGAGGTGATCTCGCCGATCTTTATATCGAGGGCGTTCCCCTCGACCTTGTATTCGGCGCCGAGCTGTTTCATCAGGGTGAGGATGGTGTGGACGTCCTTGACGAGCGGGATGTTGGTCAGGTGGAGGTTTTCGCGGGTCAGCAGGCCGGCGGCGATGGCCGGGAGGACGGCGTTCTTCGAGCCGCTGATGCGGACCTCGCCCCGGAGGCGCAGGTCGTTCGTCCCCCTGATGCGGATGCTTTCCATGGCACCATATTTTACATCAAAAGAGCGAATTCTTGTAGCCGCAGGTTTTAGCCTGCGCTCAAGGAAATGAATCTCCGACGATAGCTCAGGCTAAAGCCTGAGGCTACACCCTCTTGAGGGCTTGGTCCAGGTCGGCGATGATGTCGTCCGGGTCCTCGCCGCCGACGCAGAGGCGGATGAGCTGGGGCGGGACGTCGGCCATCCGGCGGGCCTCCTCGCCCTGCTGGGAATGCGTGGAGATGGCGGGGATGGTCGCGACGCTCTTGATGCGCCCGAGGTCGGTGGCCCGGTAGATGAGCTTGAAAGCGTCGAAGGCCTTCCGGGCGTTCGCCGGCGGGCCGTCCACCCGGAAGCTCATGAGGTGGCCGTAGCGATTGAGCTCCTTCCCGGGGCCCTCGCCGGAATCCACGAGCTTCATGTACTTCTTCGCGACGGCATGGAGATGAAAGCTCGGCAGGCCGAGATAATCGACCTGGTACACCTTGGGATGGGTGGCCAGGAACTCGGCGACCTTCTGGCAGTTCCGGCTGACCAGGTCCATCTTCGAGCGCAGGGTGCGGAGGTCGTTCAGGGCGAAGAGCGCGTTGACGGGGGATGCGGCCGGGCCGTTGTCCCGGTAGGGCCAGAACTTGACGTACTCGGCGAAGCTCTCCTTGAACATGGGATCGTCATTGCGGACTTTAGTGACAATGGGCTTTCGGCTGATGAGCGCGCCGCCGATGGCCAGGCCTCCGGAGGTGATGGATTTCGTCAGGGAGTGGACGACCACGTCGACCCCGTGGGCGACGGGCCGCATCAGGGCCGGGGTCGCGCACGTCGCGTCGAAGATGACCGGGATGCCCCAGGAATGGGCCAGGTCGGCCAGGGCCTTGACGTCGCAGAACGATTGCTGGGGGTTGCTCGGCGCCTCCATATAGAGGAAGCGGGTGTCCTCGTCGATCCGCGATCTTCCATTCCTCCATGTCCTCGGGATGGAGGACCCAGCGGCACTCGATGCCCCTCTCCTTCATCTTCCGGACGGAGAAGTGCTGGAAGGTCCCGCCGTAGAGCTGGATGGACGAGACGAAATTGATGCGCTCGGGGCCGTCCTTCTGCTTGACGAGGAAGGGGTCGACGGCCGCTGCGATGGCCGACATCCCCGAGGCCGTCACGAGGCACGACGTGTCCGCGCCCGTCCGGTAGCCCTCGAGAAGGGCCAGCATCCACTCCAGGTAATAGGTCGTCGGGTTGGCGATGCGCGTGTAGCACCAGGTGGGCACAAGGTAGCCGAGGGCGGCCTCGAGCTCGTCGGCGTCGCGGTAGGCCTGCGAGGTGGCGAGGTAGAGAGGCTCGATGATGGCCCCCTGGTTCCGGGCGAGAGCTTCCTCCATGGTGTAGAGCCCGTGGACGGAGAGGGTGTCGAACTTCATCGTCTTCATCCGGGCGAGGTCGGCCTCCCGTTCGGCGATGAGCTTGGCGGCCTGCTCCACGTACTTGCGGACTCCCGGACCGTATTTCGGATCAGGACACATGATGCCTCCAGGACAAGGTTATGACGTGGCGGGAGTTGAGCGAAAGAACGCTTAAATAGCCAAAATGCATGACACGAAGTCTGCTAGGCCCTAAATTACTCTCAAACGGGGGGTCGCGTCAAGTCGCGATGGCGGAGAACCCCCCTTTGGAAAAGGGGGGCCAGGGGGGATTTATCGCCCGTCTCGCCTATTTACGGCAGCGATGAATGGCGAGCATGTCCGAGAGGATGGAGTAGCCGGTCTCGATCTTGCCGGCGCCCGCGCCCTGGATGGTGACCTTCCCCATGAGGTCCGTGTCGAACGTCAGGGCGTTCTGGGCGCCCATGACCCCGGCCAGCGGGTCGGACAGGGGGAGCTTGACGGGGGAGACGGACGCGTCGATCTTCCCGTTGACGAGGGCGGTCCGGCCGATGAGCTTGTAGCGGAATCCCTGATCCTTGGCGGCGAGGACGTCGGCCCGGGAAATGGCGGAGATCCCGGTCCGGGCCACGTCGCCCGTGCCGATCGACCCGCCCAGGAGGACGTTGGACAGGATGACGACCTTGGCCAGGGCGTCGAAGCCCTCGACGTCGGCCGTCGGGTCGGCCTCGGCGTAGCCCAGCTTCTGGGCGAGGGCCAGGGCCGTCGGCGTATTCCATGCCGTCCTGTTCCATCTTGCTCAGGATGAAGTTGGTCGTCCCGTTGAGGATGCCCCGGACCTCGCGGATGCTCGTTGCCGGCGAGGCCGCTTTCGAACAGGTGGAACACGGGGGTGCCGCTCATGACGGTCCCCTCGATCCGGAACTGAAGGCCGTTCTGGCGGGCCAGCTCGCGGAGCTCCCGGTAGTGAAGGGCCGCCGGCCCCTTGTTCGAGGTCACGACGTGCTTGCCCGTGCGCAGGGCCTTGCGGATGTAGGACGTCGCCGGCTCGCCGGTCTTGATGTCGGTGTAGGTCATCTCGGCGATGATGTCGGCTTCGCATTTCTCGATCATGTCCAGCGGGTCGAGGACCTCGACCTGCGCTTTCCGTCCGGCCGGGTACTCGGAGATGGGCTTCCCCTGGGCCAGGAGCGCGAGGAGCTTCGGGATATCGATGCCTTCGGGGACGAGGAGCGAGCCCTTGAGCTTGTCGCTGACCGCGACGAGCCGGGCCTCGAAGTCGTAAGCGTCCCGCAGGTGTTCGCGCTTCGATTCCAGGATCTCGAGGAGCCCCTGCCCCACCGTTCCGCAGCCGATCAGACCGATCTTGTATTCCATGGCTCACATCCTTAAGAGAGATTTCGGACCCATCATGAAGCGGCCGGGCTCCATACTAGCATAATTCGCGGCAGATAAAAAACGGGCCGCCTTCCTCGCGAAAGGCGGCCCGCGTAGAGTCGTTCTTCCGTTCCGAATTACTTGGCCGGCGCGGCCTTGACCTGGCTCTCGACCCACTCGGTCGTGACGCTCTTCGGCCTCTCGATGGGGAGGCCGAGGGCGCGGTCCCAGATGAGCTGGGACAGGACGCCGATGGCCCGGGAAACGCCGAAGAACACCGTGTAGAAGTCGTACTCGGTGACCCCGTAGTGGTAGAGGAGACAGCCGGAGTGGGCGTCGACGTTCGGCCAGGGGTTCTTGGCCTTGCCGTGCTGGGTCAGGATGTCGGGCGCGACTTCGTAGACCGCGCTGACGACCTTGAAGATGTCGTCGTTCGGCAGGTGCTTCTGGGCGAATTCCCGCTGGGCGACGTACCGGGGGTCGGTCTTGCGGAGAACGGCGTGGCCGTAGCCCGGGACGACCTTGCCGGCCTTGAGCGTGTCCCAGATGTACTTGGAGAGCTGTTCCTTGTTGGGAACGCCGCCGAGGTCCTTCATCAGGTCCATGATCCAGCGGAGGACTTCCTGGTTGGCCAGCCCGTGGAGCGGGCCCGGCCAGGCCGTCCATGGCCGCCGGACAGGGAGTAATAGGCGTCGGACAGGGCCGAGCCGACGAGCCGGCAGGTGTGGGCGGAGACGTTGCCGCCTTCGTGATCGCAGTGGATGACGAGGTAGAGCCGCATCAGGTCGACGAACGCCGGGTCGTCGGTGATGCCCAGCATCTGGGCCATGTTGCCGCCCCAGTCGAGCTTCGGGTCGGCGGGGATGTGCTTGTCGCCCTTGTAGCTCTTGCGGTAGATGTACGCGGCGATGCCCGGCAGCTTGGCCAGGATGTTCATGACATCCTCGTACATCGGGTCCCAGTAGTCCATCTTGTTGATGCCCTTGCGGTACCGCTCGGCGAAGACGGAATCCTTCTGGAGCTGGAGGATGGCCAGGGCGAACTGGGTCATCGGGTGCGTGTCGGCGGGGATGGCCTTGAGGACGTCGATGAGGTACTTCGGGAGGGCGCTTCTCTTCCGCCATTCCTCGGTGATCTCGACCGTGTCCTGCGTAGGTCGGCATGTCGCCCGTGAGGAGCAGATAGAAGATGCCCTCGGGGATGGGCTCTTCGCCGCCGGGGGCCTTGGGGAGCTTCTGCTGGAGCTCGGGGATGGTGTAGCCGCGGAACCGGATGCCTTCCATCGGGTCCAGGGCCGAGGTTTCCCAGACCATGCACTTGACGCTGCGGGCGCCGCCGTAGGCCTGGGCGATCGTCACGTCGGAGATCTTCATCTCGCCGTGTTCCTTGAGGATCTTCTGGATCCTCTCGCGCATCGGGACCATTTTCGACGCGAACTTTTCCTTGAGGTTAGCCATGCATCATACTCCTTAAAAATGGCTATTTTGGGACGCCGAAATATAGCATGGGCCTTTTCGCAAAGTCAATCGAAAAAGATCGGCCGGGGCGCTTTCCGGGCAGCGGAATTCCCTTGATTTTTAGGCCGATTGCCCCTATTTTAGAGGGGATGCCCCCGAACGCCGGGGGAAGGAGGAACCCATGGGATTCGCCGTCGTTCTGCTCATCATCATCGCCGCGGTCGCCCTGATGGCCGTCGGCATGTACAACAGCCTCGTCACCCTGAGGAACCGCTGCGACAACGCCTGGTCCCAGGTCGACGTCCAGCTCCGGCGCCGGTTCGACCTCATCCCCAACCTGGTCGAGACGGTCAAGGGATACGCCAAGCACGAGAGCGGCGTCTTCGAGCGGGTGACCCAGGCCCGGACCCAGGCCATGGGAGCCGGCGACGCCCAAGGAAGCCGGCCAGGCCGAGAACGTCCTGACGGGCGCCCTCAAGTCCCTGTTCGCCGTCGCCGAGGCCTACCCCGACCTCAAGGCCAACCAGAACTTCCTGATGCTCCAGGAGGAGCTGGCCGGGACCGAGAGCAAGATCGCCTACGCCCGCCAGTTCTACAACGACGTCGTCATGAAGTTCAACATGAAACAGCAGGTCTTCCCCTCGAACATCATCGCCAACATGTTCGCCTTCAAGGAGAAGGAGTACTTCGAGATCGGGGACGAGGCGGCCAAGGGACCGGTCAAGGTCTCCTTCTAGGGGCCCGGAACCGATCTCCGAACGACCCGGCCTGAAGCCGTGATCTTCAGGCCCTCCCTCCAGACCTGCCGATGTACGAACAGATCGCCCGGAACAAGTGGAAATCCGCCGCATTGGTGTTGTTCTTCGTCGTTTTCATCTTCGTCCTGACCTGGGTCTTCGAAGAGGTCACGGGATGGGGCAAGGGCGGCCTCGTCCTGGCCGTCGTGGTCTCGGTCACGATGGCCGCCGGGGGGTATTTCGCGAGCGACAAGATCGTCCTGGCCATCAGCAAGGCCCGGCCGGTGACCAAAGAGGAGTTCCCCTACCTCTATAACGTCGTCGAGGGCCTGGCCATCGCCGCGGGCATCCCGGCGCCGCGCTGTTATGTCATCGAGGACACCGCCCCGAACGCCTTCGCCACGGGCCGCGACCCGAAGCACGCCGTCCTCTGCGTCACGACCGGCATCCTCCAGAAGCTCAACCGGGTCGAGCTCGAGGGCGTCGTCGCCCACGAAATGTCCCACATCAAGAACTACGACGTCCGCCTCCAGACCGTGGTCGTGGTCATGGCCGGCGTCGTGGCCCTGCTGAGCGACTGGATCCTCCGGAGCTTCCTGTGGGGCGGCGGCGGCCGGAGACGGAGCCGGAACGACCGCGGATCGGGCGGGGCCGGGGCCATTCTGGTCGTCGTCGGCCTGGCCCTGGCGATCCTGGCGCCCTTCTTCGCGAAGATCATCCAGCTCGCCGTCTCCCGGAAGCGCGAGTTCCTGGCGGACGCGAGCGGGGCCATGCTGACCCGCTACCCGGCGGGACTGGCCTCGGCCCTGCGGAAGATCTCCGCCGACACCGAGCCTCTCGAGGCGGCCAACAAGGCCACGGCCCACCTCTACATCGTCAACCCGCTCAAGGACATCAAGGGCGCGGTCAACAAGCTGTTCAGCACCCACCCGCCCATCGAGGAGCGCATCGCGGCGTTGGAACGGATGTAGCGAGTCCCCTAGGGGATTTCCCCCATAAGTCCGTTTGCCAATTAAAGGTTAGCGTGTTATCCTTTAATTAGCTTTTGGCTAATTAAGCTAACTTTATTAAGGGCATGGATTCGCAGCTGTAGGTTGAGCCTCCGGTGCGCTTATCAGCACTCCAGAGGCAGAACTCGGATTCGGGTCACCCGGAAGAAATGACCGACCGAGCTCCACACGGTCCCGCTCTCAGAACGACACCAAGGCCCTGCGCACCGTCCTCCTGATCACGACCGTTTTCATGGGCGTCGAGGTGGTCGGAGGAATCCTCAGCGGGAGCCTGGCCCTTCTCGCCGACGCCGGCCATATGCTTACGGATGTCGCGTCCCTGGCCCTGAGCCTGATCGCCTTCAAGCTCTCGGCTCGCCCACGGTCTCCCGGCAAGACGTTCGGCTGGCGCAGGACCGAGATCTTCGCCGCGCTCCTCAACGGGGTGGCCCTGTGGGGGATCGCGGGCGTGATCGCTTACGAGGCCGTTCGGAGGATCCGGAACCCGCACGAGATCAACGACGGCCTGATGACCGCGGTTGCCGGCGTCGGGCTTGTCGCCAATCTCGCCGGGGGTCTCCTGCTTCTCCGGGCGCGGGACCGGAACCTGAACATGAAGGGGGCCTATCTCCATGTCCTGGCGGACGCCCTGGGAAGCGTGGGCGTCCTGATCGCCGCCCTGTTGATCGCGGTCACCGGCAGGTCCATCTGGGATCCCGTCGTGAGCCTTTCCATTTCGGTCCTGATCGTCCTGAGCTCCGTCCGGCTCATTCGGGAATCCGTCAACATCTTCATGGAGGGCGTGCCGGCGCACATCGACGCCGGATCCCTGGAACGAGCTCTGGAGGCGGTCCCGGGAGTGACGTCCGTCCACGACCTCCACGTCTGGACGATCACCTCGGGCTTCATCTCCTTGAGCGCCCACTTGACGGTCCGGAAGGACGCGGACCCGCAGGCCGTCCTCCGGGACGCCAACGAGGTCCTGACGACCCGTTTCGGCATTCGGCACTCCACGCTCCAGACCGAGGAGACCGACGACCCCTCCTGTCCGACGGGGACGTGCGAAGGCCCCGGCTAGGGCCGGGGGGCCTGCGTTCCGAAAGGGCCGGCCCGGCCGCAACCATATGAGGAGCTTCGGAGTTTTTCCCGATAGACGACGGGTTCAAGGCGAGGAGGCCACAAGAATGAAAACGAGGTTTGCCCTCATATTCGCGATCGCGGTCCTGACGGCATCCGGGCTGGCCCAGGATACCGGGGTTTCTCTGCCCGATACGCCGGCCGGACATCAGGTCAAGGCTTACGTCCAGGCTTTTAACGGCGGGGAAGCCGCCATGAAGGAGTTCATCGCGACCTGCGTTGCGAAGGAGGCGCTTCGGGAGACTCCCGCCGAGGCCCGGCTGGAGCGCTACAAACAGATGCGGGAGATGATGGGCGTGATCGAGCTCCGGAAGGTGGTCGAATCGCGGGGTTCCTTCATGAGCGTCCTTGCCAAGACGACCAACGGTCCGCCCGTCCGCATGGACTTCGAGTTCGAGCCCAACGAACCGTTCGGGCTCCTGGGGATCCGCATCGAGGCCCTGGACGAGGGCGGGGAAGAAGGCCCGGCCGAAGCGGCGAAGAGCGGTGACGCCGAGCTCGTCGCCGCGGTCAAGGAATACGGAGAGCAGATCGCCCAGGCGGACGAGTTCTCGGGCGTCATCCTCATAGCCAAGGGCGGCAAGCCCATCTTCGAGAAGGCTTACGGATACGCGGACCGGGACAAGAAGGTCCTGAACCGCGTCGATACGAAGTTCAACCTCGGCTCCATCAACAAGTCCTTCACCTCCCGGGCCATCCGCCAGCTCGTCGCCGCGGGGAAGCTCGGGCTCGACGACACCATCGGGAAGTTCCTTCCGGATTATCCGAACAAGGATGCGGCATCCAAGGTCAAGGTCCGTCACCTCCTCGAGATGAGCGGCGGCGTCGGGGATTTCTTCGGCGAGCGTTACCGGGCGACGCCCAAGGAGAAGATCCGGACGCTCGAGGACTACCTCCCGCTCTTCGCCGACAAGCCCCTCGAGTTCGAGCCGGGCTCGAAGAGGGTCTACTCGAACGGCGGCTATGTCGTCCTGGGCCTCATCGTGGCCAAGGCCTCGGGCGAGGATTATTACGACTATGTCCGCGATCATATCTTCAAGCCGGCGGGCATGAACGATACGTTCTCGCCTCCGAAGGACGCCGATGTCCCGAACCGGGCCCTCGGCTACATGCGGGATGGCGCGAAGTGGGTGCCGAATTACGAGACACTGCCCGGGCGCGGAAGCTCGGCGGGCGGGGGCTATTCGACGGCCCGCGACCTGCTCAAGTACGTTGTCGCCCTCGATAACGGGACGCTGAAGGCGACAGACGAGGAGATACGCGGCGGAATGGGCATCGCGGGCGGCGCGCCGGGCCTCAACGCCGTCCTCGAATGGGACCCGGAGCGGGGCTACGTCATCGTCGTCATGTCCAACTTCGGCCCCCCGAGCGCCGAGATGGTCGGCCGCAGGATCCGCTCCTGGCTGCCGCGCTGATCGCGCCGCAGGAGACCGGCTACTTCTTCTTGTTGAGCGCGTCGAGTTGGGTCCGGGCGGTTGTGACGGCCTTCCTGATCTCGGTGTTATCCGGGTCGAAGGCGAGCAGGCTTTCCCAGGTCTTGATCGCCTTGGCCAGATCGCCGCTCCGGTATTCCGCGAGCCCCGTCTTGGTCAGGCTTTCCCGGCAGGCGGAGACAACGTCCGTGAGGGACTCCCGGTGGAAAGCTACGGCCGGCTGGAGTCCTTCGAACGAGGGGTAATTCCTAAGCAAAAGGACGTTCACCGTTCCGGCCCGCGCGTAGTCCTTGGCGGCGAATGCTTTGTCTCCGGCGGCCTTGATCCTGAGGACCACCGCCCTATATTTCGCCCTGAGCTCGGGGTCCGCCGGATACTCCTTGAGAGCGGCCTTGAAGATCTCGATGGCCTTGGCGAAGCTTCCTGCCTTCATGGCCTTCGCGACCGAGTCATCGACCGCCGCGATCGAGCATTCCCTCAACGCCGTCGCCAGCTGGGGCTTCCCGAACGTGAGCCTCGCCGCGAACTCCCCGAAATCTCCGTATCGGTCATGGAGGATCCGAAAAATGCTCCCCGCCCGGGCGTAGTCGCGTCGGCTCCGGGCGCCGTCGGCCGCCCGCTTGACGTCTTCCACCGTCCGCCTATAATTCGCCGCGAGATCCCTGTTCCCCGGATCCTTCTCGTGGGCTTCTTTGAATCCGTCCAGGGCTTTCTCATAATCGCCGGCCGCCAGGGACCTCTGGGACTCGGCGGACGTCGCTTTCGTCAGGTTCCTGCCCGCCGAGGCGCAGGCCGAAAAAAAGAGGCAGGGCAGGACGGCCCAGGCGAGGGCGCGCTTCATGGGTGGACGGCTCATGATGTCATTCCATCTTTTCGACGATGCGGAGGAAGAGCGGGGCCAGCTCCGGGCTGAATTGCCTGCCGATGTATTCCTCGATCGTGGCCATGGCCTGTTCTTTGGTCAGCGCCTTCCGGTAGGGCCGGTCCGAGGTCATGGCGTCGAAGGCGTCGGCCAGGGAGACGATGGCCGCTTCCCGGGGGATCCTTTCCCGGCTCAGGCCGTCCGGATAGCCGCTCCCGTCGTACCACTCGTGATGGTGCCGGACGGCCGGAATGAACCGGCGGAGGGAGGGCGCTTTTCGCAGGATCTCGGCGCCGTACTCGGGATGTTTCTGCATCTCCTCCCATTCCTCGGGCCCGAGCTTGCCGTCCTTGTGGAGAATGGAGTCGCGGATCTTGATCTTGCCGACGTCGTGGAAGAGACAGGCGATCTCCATGTCGTCGAGCTCCTGGTCCCGCATCCCGAGCTTCTTGGCCAGGGCGACGGCCAGCTCGGAAACGCGGGTGGAGTGGCCGAGCGTGTAGGCGTCCCGGGCGTCGATGGCCGCGGAAAGGACCCGGACCGTGGAGACATAGGCTTCTTCGAGCTCCTGGGCGTTCTGGGCCAGCCGGTCCTGCTGGTTGGTGATGAGCCCCGACATCTCGTTGAAGCTTGCCGTCAGCCGGCCGAGCTCGTCCTCGGAGAAGATCCGCAGAGGCTTGGAGGCTTTCCCGCGCTTGAGATCCTCGACGCCGGACGACAGCTCCTTGATGGGCCGGGTCAAGCCGGCGGACAAGAGGACACTGCTGACGGTGCCCAGGGCCAGGATGACGGCGAAGAGTCCGATGACCTTGCGCCGGGCCGTCCCCTGGGCCGTCGAAAGCACGGACCAGTCGAGCCCGAGGATGACGGAGCCGAGGGGCTTGTCCATGAAAACGATCGGGCTCTCGATCTCGATGAGCGTGCCCGGGGCGCCGGAGACCTTGCGGACCACGGTCCCGTCCTCGCCCTGCTCCAGGACCTTGCCCTGGGCCGGCTCCATCCTGCGGCCGCGCTCCTTGATGTCGCTGTGGACGATGATGTCCCTCTCCGGACCGAGGACGCCGATCGACCTGATGTCGGGGTTGGTCTTCCTGATCTGGAATACCATGTAATCGAGGCCGAGCAGGTCCTGGGCGCCCAGGAGGAACCCGGCCGAGGGAGCGATGCTCCGGCCGAGGGATTCCGCCGTCCGGACGATCTTCTCCGTGACGGAGCGGTCCATGATGCGGGCGGTGACGATGTAGGACAGCAACATCGTGGCCGTGAGGAGGACGAGGATCAACAGGGTGGCCTTGGCCCGGATGTTCGGGAAAAGACGAAGCGACCTTTTTTTAATGATAAATATCTCCACCCTTATTTTACTATCCGGATCGACATCGGTCAATCGACGGGGCTCCATCGCCCGTTCGGCATCCCCTGAACACCCCCGTCAAATCCTCTCCGCCCCCTTGACATCGCTCTTACTTGAATTTACGGCCCTATATCCGTATAATGACGGCGCCCATTTCGCGGGGTCGTAGTTCAGCTGGTTAGAACGCCGGCCTGTCACGCCGGAGGTCGCGAGTTCGAGTCTCGTCGACCCCGCCACACCACTGCCCGAGACGTTGTCCTTCTAATTCCCCCCTTAATCGAAGGGGGGATAAGGGGGGATAAGAAATATGGACAGAGTCTTGGGAACGTCTCGGTATGTCTTTCTGCCTTCCCCAAGTTCCCACTAATTAGAGAGGGGGATAAGGGGGTTAAGAACTCAAGACAAAGTCTTAAAAGGCGCTTTTGTGGCTTTCCTTTGCCTTGCCGAAGTTCTTCCATCTTTACAGAGGGGGGCGCAGGGGGGTTAAGAAATCCAATCAGAGTCTTGGAAAGCGTCTCGGTATGTATTCAAGCCTACCCTGAGTTCCCCTTAATTATAGGTGAGGATAAGGGAGTTAAGTACTTGAGACAAAGCCCGACAGGGCTTCATCTTTATCTGTTGTTTTAATTCACGTGGTCTGCTGGCCACCCGGTTCTGAGGACTCATCGGACCCGCCCGCTGGCTTTTCGGTCGAAGAGTCCTTTGAGCGTTTGCTTGCTTTTTCGTAGAAACGACGGACGCGGCTCTTAGCTTTCTCGGCATCTTCTCCGTCCTGGACTTCGCGTTTTATTACTTCGCTCTTCAGGACTTGTGTGATCTCCTCAGATGTGACAAGACACCCCCTCGGAGATTTTTGCGCAATTCGCGTCGGATTACGCCAATGATCTCATTACTAAGCACAAGAGCGCCCAGAATAAAGCGGTTGACTGTTAAGATCTTCTCGTAATAATCCTCGCGGGCTTTTTTGTTCAGAGCCTTCTTTACAGACGAGGAAGAGCTTTTCTAAATGCTCTTCAATCTTAGGGTCAAGTTCATCAAACGCGAACTCAGAGACAAGATCCCAATTGATTGGCTTTTCAAATCGGATTTTGTAGACCTGCCACATCAGTCCGTTTGTAAGGATGACCCACTGGGCTCCCTTATTGGCAGCGTAATCAACGGCCTGACGCAGGTGGGGGTCCTTTAGTCCGAGTCCAATTGCCTTCGCCTCAATCAAGAACTCGATCTTTTTATCGATCTCAATAGCTAGGTCGCAGTATGTTCCTCGAATAGCATATTCGCTGGTCACCTCCAAAAGTTTGTCATATCCGAATACGTCCGCCAGCATGTCCCTGATGATAGAAACTGTGTTAGATTCGTTTACGTCTCGATCCTTAGCAGCCTTGAGCACTTGCTGATACTTGCCAATTGATCGAGCTAACCGATCGGCCACTCGTTTTGGTATCATCTTTGCTTCCCCCCTTTTCTCTTATCTCCTCAGGCGAGAATTCCTTTGCCTGGCCCTATTTAAAGCCGGTCATCTCTATTTGTCAATCTCGTCCTACTCAGTGAGATCCCAACGCTGTCTAATAGTCGATCTCTACGAGGCCCATCGCCGCTCCTCGCAAGCGTCACGCAGAGGGGGCTACCTGGCCTCCGGCATCTATCATCGCTCGCGTTCTGTTTAATAGTTTATCCTTCAAGTTACCTCGAGGACCTCCTCGAGGAGCTCGTCGGCGAGATCGCCGACGAGTACGACGAGCCCGAACGCCTGATCCATCGCGTCGACGCGACGACCTATCGGGTGGCCGGCAAGCTGCCGATCGAGCAGCTGAACGCCACGACTGGGCTCAAGATCTCCAACGAGGGATACGATACGGTCGGCGGCTGGGTCCTCGACCTCTTCGGGCGCGTGCCGCGGCGGGCCGAGCGAGCCGAGACGGCCGAGCTCCAGCTGACGGTCGAGAAAGTGGAGCGCACGCGGATCGTCGAGGTACTGGTGTCGCTGAAGAAGCCCGCGAAGGAAGCGGCCGCGTGAGCCTCGTCTGGCTCGCCGTGGTGTGTCTGGGGCTTACGATGTTCTTCTCGGCCGCCGAGATGGCGTTCATCGCCGCCAATCGCCTCCGGCTCCGGTATCTCGCCGAAGAAGGCAACGGCACGGCGCAGAGCTACCTCGAGGCGTTTCGGCAGCCCGAGCGCGTGCTGTCGACCGCGATGATCGGCGTGACGATCTGCCACATCGTGGCGGCCTCGGCCGTGACGTGGACGCTCCTGCCGGCGCTGGGCGGGATGGCGCCGATCGTGGTGACGATCTTGCTGACGCCGGTGATGCTCATGGTCGGCGAGATCATCCCCAAGGCGATCGCGCGCGCATGGGCAACCAGCCTGATCCTGAGGCTCTATGGGCCGTTGACGTGGGCGGCCGTGTTGCTCGTACCGTTCGTGTCGTTCGCGAACTTCGTCGTCGGCGCCATCCTGCGAACGTTCGGCGGTCGCCAGGGCGACCTGCGCGCCTTCGTCTCGCGCGAGGAGCTGAAGGCACTGCTCCAGCTCGAGCCCGGCGAGGCGGACGTGACGACGATCGAGGCGCAGCTGATCGACAAGATTTTCGACCTGGGCGACACGACGGTGCGCGAGGTCATGGTCCCACTGGTCGAGGTCGCCATGCTCCCGGACACGGCGACGCCGCGCGACGCCGTCGCGTTCGTGATGGAGCGTGGATTCTCGCGCGTGCCGATCTACCGGCAGCGCGAGACCAATGTCGTGGGGGTGGTCGGCGCGAAAGACATCCTGAGCCGTGGCGTCGCGGTGCGGACCCTGGACGAGCTCAAGCGTCCGCCGTACTATGTGCCGGAAACCAAGCGTATCGACGATCTGCTCCGCGAGATGCAGCGAAACCGCACCCACATGGCCGTCGTCGTCGACGAGTACGGCGGATCGATCGGCGTCGTGACGCTCGAGGACATCCTCGAGCAGATCGTGGGCGACATCCACGACGAGCACGAGCGGGCGACCGCGCCGGCCGAGCGCCTGCCCGACGGAAGCTATCGGGTCGCAGCGCGCGCGAACATCGACGAGCTGAACGAGGCGCTCGACTGGACTCTGCCCAAGCGCGACTACGAGACCGTCGCCGGCCTCGTGCTCGCGACCCTGCATCGAATCCCTCGGGCCGGCGAGGAGTTCCAGGTCGCGGGTTACTCGATCACGGTCCTCGAGTCCGACGCCCGGCGGGTCATCTCGGTCAAGATCACCCCGGTCACCGCCATCAACCTGCCGGTTGCCGGCACCAGCAGCTCATAAACCGCGCCCGGGCCGTCGGCCGCATAACGGCCTGCGGCGCGCAACACTTCGAGGAGGCCGAACATGGCTGGAAGCATGGTCGAGTTCACGTCGAACGGCAGCAAGACCGCCGGATACCTGGCGACACCGGCCGCGGGCAAAGGACCGGGCGTGCTGGTGCTCCAGGAGTGGTGGGGGCTCGTCGGTCACATCAAGAACGTGTGCGACCGGTTCGCCGCCGAGGGGTTCACGGCGCTCGCGCCCGACATGTACCATGGCAAGACGGCCAGCGAGCCCGACGGCGCTGGCAAGCTCTTCATGGCGCTCAACATCTCGCAGGCGGAGCGAGATCTCCGAGCCGCGGCGACCTATCTGCTGGGTCAGTCGTCGACGAAGAAGATCGGGGCCGTGGGCTTCTGCATGGGCGGCCAGCTGGCGCTCTATGCCACCACGCTCAACCCCTCGGTCTCCGCGTGCGTCAATTTCTACGGGATCCACCCGAACGTGAAGCCAGACTACACGAAGCTCTCCGGACCGGTGCTCGGCCTGTTCGCGGAAAAGGACGGCTTCGTCACTCCTCAGGTCGCCAAAGACACCGACGCGGCCATCAAGAAAGCTGGCAAGCAGTCCGAGATCAACATCTACCCCGGCGTGGACCACGGATTCTTCAACGACGACCGTGCGGACGTCTACAACAAGGCCGCCGCGGCCGACGCCTGGAAGCGCACCCTCGGGTTCTTCCGTCAGAACGTGAAATAGCCGCTGCGCGCGGAGCAACGCGGGGCCGACTCGAGCGACCCCGCGCGGCTCCGCGTCGCGACGCTCCGGTTTCATGGTGCCCACGGCGTCGACGAGCGATAAGCTCGTGAAGATGCGCGAGTATCCCCTCGACGTCTTCCTTCCCGCGGCGGGGTTCGGCGAGCGGCTTCGGCCCGCCACGACTCATCTCCCGAAGCCGCTCCTGCCGATCCTGGGAACGCCGATCATCGAGCGCATCCTGAGCAAGCTCGCCCCGGTTTGCGATGGCCGGATCGGGATCAACCTGCACTGGAAAGCCGATCTCCTGCGAGCCTGGGCCGCCGCCTCGCCCTGGAGCGATCGCATCGTCTTCTTCCCGGAAGATCCGCTCCTCGGTACCGGCGGCGCGCTCAGGAACGCGGAGTCGATGCTCTCGCGGCGGCCGTTCATCGTCCACAACTCCGACATCCTCCTGGACATCGATTTCAGGCACCTCGTCGAGGAGCACCTCACCTCGGGCAGTACCGCGACGCTCGTGTGCCACCGGCTGCCGCACCTGAGCAACGTGGTCATCGACGAGCGCGGCCAAGTGCTGGACGTCGAGAACCCCGGGGCTTCGAGGCCGGATCCTTCCCACATCGCCGACAAGGTCGCCTACACCGGCATCGCCGTCTACTCGCCGGAGATTCTCCGGTTTCTTCCCCCGGGGTCTCCCACGCCACAGTCGCCTGGGTCGCGGCGTCCAAAGCCGGCCACAAGGTCCGGGTGATGGACGTCACGGGCGCCTACTGGAACGATGTGGGGGACCCCGCCACCTACGCGCGCGGTGTTCTCGATGCGCTGCGGGCGAGCGGCGAGACGGTCTATCGGTCGACGGGCGCCCGGTGTGGAAAAGTCGAGATCGACGGTTACGTCGTGCTCGAGTCCGGAAGCCAGCTCCGAGACGGCGCGCGCGTCAGGAACTGCATACTCATGCCGGGCGCCGACGTGTCCGGCGAGCACGAAAACTCGATCGTTGGACCCGACTACGAGATTTTTCTCTCCGAGGCCGACATGCAGCCGTCGGTCCACGCCGGCGAAACGAAGCGGGTCTCGTTGACCGAGCCGCTCTTTGCCCGCCACTTCCGGACACGGCCCGGCGTCGGACGGGGCCCGACGGCCGCGCCGGTCTCGGCCGTGTGGTCGGACGCCATTCTCGTCGGATTGGGCGGGTCGGACCGCCGCTACTACCGCGTGCGCAACGACGGCTGGACCGCCATCCTCATGGAATGCCGGCCGGAGGATCCCGACTTCGAGCGCCATCTCGAGTACACGCGATTCTTCGCTCGGCACACGGTCCCGGTTCCCGCGCTCTTGACGGAGGACAGCGCGAACAAGCGCGCCCTGTTCGAGGACCTGGGCGACACGTCGCTCTACGCGTACCTGAAGCTCCCGCGCGATCACGCGAGCATCGAGGGCATGTACCGCGACGTCCTCCGGAGCCTCGTGACCCTGCACACGACGGCCACGGATCACGTCGGCGAGTGTCCGCTGCTGGCGGCGCGGATCTTCGACTACGACTACTTCCGGTGGGAGACGACGTATTTCCTCGACCGCTTCGTCGCCGGGCTCCGCGGGCTCCGGATCGAGAACCGGAAGGCCGTGGACGAAACGCTCCATCGCCTGGCGCAAAACGTCTTCGCCAAACCGAAGGTGATCATCCACCGCGACTTCCAGTCCCAGAACATCATGGTTCATGCCGGCGGCCCTCGGATCATCGACTATCAGGGGGCCCGCCTGGCGCCGCCGGCCTACGACATCGCCTCCGTGCTCTGGGATCCCTACTATCGGCTGGACGACGGAATACGCGAGCGGCTACTCGCTTACTATCTGGACGAGATGAAGGCCGATCGGACGAGAACGTTCGACGAGAAGGCATTCCAGGACAGCCTCGTCGCCTGCAGACTGCAACGCCACATGCAAGCGCTCGGCGCGTACGGATTTCTGTCCGCGGTGAAGGGCAAGAAGTACTTCTTGAAGCACGTCCCCGAAGCGCTCCGGCTGCTCAAGGCGGACGCGGCCGAAGCACGGCGAGAGTACCCGGACCTCGCCCGCCTGATCGCGTCGCTCTGAGAGCGGCCTCAGGCGGACGCCGCGGCCGCCTTCTCCTTGCGCTTGCGGCGACCGCTCGCGCCCGCCTCGCCCTTGGGCGCCCGCTCTTCTTCTCGGACTTCTTGTCCTTGTCCGTCGGAGCCTCGGTGCGGTCGACCAGCTCGAGGAACACCATCGGCGCGCCGTCGCCCGGACGGGGACCGATCTTGATGACCCGGGTGTAGCCACCGTTCCGGTCGGCGAATCGCGCGGCGATCGTGTCGAACAGCCGGCCCACGACCTCCGTGTCGGGTACCATCGATAGCACCTGCCGCCGCGCGTGAAGGTTCTCGCGCTTGGCGAGGGTGATCATATGCTCGGCGAGCCCCCGAACCGCGTGGGCCTTCGCTTCGGTGGTCTCGATGCGCTCGTGACGGAACAGCGCGACGAGCAAGTTACGAAACAGCGCCCACCGATGCTGGGTGAGCCGGCCGAGCTTGTGGCCGGCATTCCGGTGCCTCATCGCCTGACTCCTTCTGCGATCATTTCACGCAGACTGAGAGCTGAAAGGCTCAGCCCGCCGCCGAGGCGACGGCTCACTTCACACTGCCTCGCCCGAGCGCCCCCAGGACATTCGGGTCGATCCGCATGCCGAGCGACAGACCGAGCGCGGCGAGCGCCGTCTTGATCTCGTCGATCGACTTCTCCCCGAGGTTCTTCACGTGCTCCAGGTCGCCCTCGTTCTTCTGCACGAGGTCGACGACCAAATTCAGCTCGGCGTTCTTCAGCGCGTTGATCGCGCGCGCCGGGAGCGCCAGCTCCTCGAGCGTCTTGGCGAGCGCATCGCGCAGGAACGCCTCGCCTTCCGCGCCCTCCGCCTCCTCGTCCTCGTGCGGAACCCCGGCGGCCAGCGGATGGAAGTGATCCTTGAGGTAGGTCGACGCCCGCGTGAGCGCGTCGTCCGGGCTCACCGAGCCGTTCGTCCACACTTCGACCACCAGCTTCTCGTAGTCGGTGATCTTCCCGAGCCGCGACATCTCGACGTTGTAGGCGACCCGCGTGATCGGCGAGTAGGCGGCGTCGAGCGCGAGCGCGCCGGCGGGCGTGGCGACGGTGGCGCGATCGACCGCCTCGTAGCCGCGTCCCATGCCCACGCCGAGCTCCAGCGTCACCCGGGTGCTCGACTCGATCGTGAAGAGATGGATCTCGGGATTCACGACCTCGACATCGGTCTCGGGCACGTCGGCGCCCGTCACGTCCTTCGGGCCCGTGACCTCGATCCGGAGGACCTTGGCCTCACCCGACGGAACCTGGATCGCGAGCTTCTTGATGTTGAGCAGGACGTCGACGGTACTCTCCTTGACGCCGGGGATCTTCGTCTCGACGTTCTTGACTCCGTCGATCCGAACCCAGGACACGGCGGCGCCCGGCACGACCGCGAGCAAGGTCCGCCTCAGGGAGTTGCCAACGGTCAGCGCGTAGCCTTTCTCGAAAGGCTCGGCGACGAGCCGGCCGTACCGATCACTCAAAATTTCCCACTCGACCTTCTTCGGCCTCTGAAATGGAATACGTGGCATAGCCTTCCTTACTTGCTGTAGAGCTCGACGATGAGCTGCTCGGCGACCGGGATCTGGATGTCGTCGCGCAGCGGCAGGCTTCGGACGACGCCCTTCTTCTCGTTCAGATCGAGCTCGAGCCACTGGGGCACCTGCCCGCGGCCCGCGTTGACGTTGTCGTCGAGACGCGCCTGCATTTTGGACGTCCGGCGCAGCTGAACTGCGTCGCCGACCTTCACGAGGAACGACGGCACCGAGACCTTTCGGCCGTTCACCTGGAAATGGCCATGCGTCACCATCTGCCGCCCCTCGCGGCGCGAGGCCGCGAAGCCGAGCCGGTGCACGACGTTGTCGAGCCGCAGCTCGAGCAGCCGCAGGAGGTTCTCGCCGGTGACGCCCTTTTCCGCCTCGGCCCACTGGAAGTACTTGCGGAACTGGCTCTCCAGCACGCCGTAGATCCGCTTGGCCTTTTGCTTCTCGCGGAGCTGAATGCCGAAGGCAGTCGGTTTCCCGCGGTTCAATCCGTGCTGACCCGGCGGATAGTTGCGCCGCTCGATGGCGCACTTGTCGGTGAAGCAGCGCGCGCCCTTCAAGAAGAGCTTCTGGCCTTCGCGGCGGCACAGCCGGCACTTCGCGTCACGATACCGCGCCATGGCCGCCCCCTACACCCGCCGCCGCTTCGGCGGGCGGCACCCGTCGTGCGGAATCGGCGTGACGTCACGGATCGCGGTGATCTCCAGACCGGCCGCCTGCAGCGAGCGGATGGCCGCCTCGCGGCCCGCGCCGGGACCTCGCACGAAGACTTCGATCTGCTTCAGACCGTACTCCATCGCCTTGCGCGCGGCTAGCTCGGAGGCCGTCTGGGCCGCGAAGGGCGTGCTCTTGCGCGAGCCCTTGAATCCGGCGCTGCCGGCGCTCGACCACGACACGACGTTGCCCATCCGGTCGGTGAGCGTGACGATCGTGTTGTTGAAGGTCGCCTGGATGTGGGCGATGCCGGTGCGCACCTCGCGCCGCTCGCGCTTCTTTCCGCCCTTCTTCCGTGGTGCTGGTTTCGCCTCTTCGGCCATGCCTTACGCTCCCGCCTTTTTCGGCGCTGCCGCCGCCGGTGCCGCCGCGGGCGCCGAGGGCGACGCGGCCGGCTTCTTCTTGACCATCACGCCGCGCTTCGGGCCCTTCCGCGTCCGGGCGTTGGTGTGGGTCCGTTGGCCTCGCACCGGCAGACCGCGCCGGTGACGAATCCCACGGTACGCGCCGATGTCCATCAGCCGCTTCACGTTCATCGAGACGTCGCGGCGCAGGTCGCCTTCGACCTTGAGCTCGCGCTCGATGATCTCGCGGATCCGGTTCACCTCGTCGTCGGTCCACGCCTTCACCCGCTTGCTGGGATCGACGTTGGCCTTGAGAAGGACGCGCCGGCCCGTGGACCGCCCGAGGCCGTAGATGTACGTGACCGCGACTTCGCCCCGCTTCTCGCGGGGCAGATCGATTCCCGCCACTCGTGCCATGCTCGCCTCCGCCCGCTCAGCCCTGTCTGGCCTTGTGCCGCGGATTCTTGCAGATGATCCGCGTCACGCCCTGACGCTTGACGATCTTGCAGTGTTCACAGCGCACCTTGACCGACGGTCGTACCTTCATCGCTTCCTCATCTCCACGCCCGCGGACTCTCCTTACTTGAACCGATAGGTGATCCGGCCCCTGGTCAGATCGTACGGCGAGAGCTCGACCTTCACGCGATCGCCGGGCAGGATCCGGATGAAGTTCATCCGCATCTTCCCGCTGACGTGCGCGAGCACCTTGTGGCCGTTTTCGAGCTCGACCCGGAACATCGCGTTGGGCAGAGGCTCGACCACCGTTCCCTCGACCTCGATCGCGTCTTCCTTGGTCATCGCCCTCGGCTCGCCGGAGCCGCCGGCGCCGACTGACCGCTGAGACTCGTGAGCACCTCCGGGCCGTTGTCCGTCACGGCCACGGTGTGCTCGAAGTGCGCGGCCAGGCTCCCGTCCTGGGTCACCGCGGTCCAGCCGTCGTCCAGGATCCGGACCTCCCAGCTGCCCATGGTGACCATGGGCTCGATCGCGAGGACCATGCCGGCCTTGAGCTGCGGGCCGCGCCCCGGATCCCCGAAGTTGGGAATCTGCGGCTCTTCGTGCAGCGCCCGCCCGATGCCATGGCCGACGAACGCCCGCACGACCGCGAACCCGTTCGCCTCGACGTGCGACTGCACCGCGTGCGACACGTCCGACAATCGCCGCCCGAGCCGGCACTCCTGGATCCCCAGGTCGAGGCTCTCGCGCGTGACGTCCAGCAGCTTCTGCACGTTGGCCGGCACCGTCCCGATCGGCAGGGTGAACGCGCAGTCGGCGTAGTACCCCTCTACGATGCACCCGAGGTCAAGGCCCACGATGTCGCCCTCGCGGATCCGGCGCCGCGAGGACGGGATGCCGTGCACGACTTCCTCGTTGATCGAGATGCACGCCGTCGCCGGGAACCCGCGATAGCCCTTGAAGGCCGGCGCGGCGCCCTCGCGATGGATGTACGCTTCGACGTCCTCGTCGATCTCGAGCGTCGACATCCCCGGGCGAACGAAGCCGCGCAAGCGATCCATGACGCCGGCCAAGATGTGCCCCGCCCGCCGCATGAGCGCGATCTCGCGCGCCGACTTGAGCACGATCACCGGGCGGCTCCCGCGGCGCCCCGGATCGAGTCGCGAATGGTCGCGAGCGGCCCCTCGCCGGACACGGTCACGAGCAGGTTGCGCTGACGATAATAGTCGAGGAGAGGCGCCGTCTGCCGCTGATAGACGTCCAAACGCTTGCGGACCGTGGCCTCGCCGTCGTCGTCCCGCTGATAGAGCTCGCCGCCGCACGCGTCGCAGACGCCCGATCGCTTCGGCGGATTCGACGTCAGATGATACGAGTGACCGCACGCACGACACACGCGGCGCCCGGTCAGACGGCGCAGCAACTCGGGCTCGGAGACGTCGAAGTAGACGACCGTGTCGAGCGTCTGGCCGATGTCCTTCAGGAGCCGTGCGAGCGCTTCCGCCTGGGCGATGGTCCGCGGAAAGCCGTCCAGGATGAACCCGCGATCGGCGTCGGCCGAGAGGCGCTCGGCCATCATCCGGATGATCACGTCGTCGGGAACGAGCGCCCCCTGGTCCATGTAGCTCTTGGCCTCACGGCCGAGCGCGCTGCCGGCGCGCGACCGCCTCGCGCAACATGTCACCGGTCGCCAGGTGAAGGACGCGCCATTCCTGCGCGAGATCGCGGGCCTGCGTGCCCTTGCCCGCGCCGGGCGGCCCGAGAAATGCGACCCGCACGCTCAACTCCCGTATCCGCTCGAGCGCGACTTGGACTTCTTCAGGAAACCCTCGTAGTTCCGCATGAGCAGGTGCGATTCCATCTGCCGCACGGTATCGAGCGCCACGCCGACGACGATCAGGAGGCTCGTACCGCCGAAGTAGAACGGCACGTTGAACCACCGGATCAGGAAGTCCGGCAGCACCGAGATCAGCGCCAGGAACAGGGCGCCCGGCAAGGTGATGCGCGTCAGGATCCGATCGATGTACTCGGCCGTCTTCTTGCCCGGCCGTATACCCGGAATGAAGCCGCCGTACTTCTTCATGTTGTCGGCCAGGTCGATCGGGTTGAACACGATCGCCGTGTAGAAGTACGCAAAGAAGACGATCAGCGCCATGTACGACACGGTGTAGAAGAGCCGCCCCGGCGACATCGCGTCGGAGATCGCCTGCATCCACGGATGCGGGACGAAGCGCGTCAAGGTCGCCGGGAACAGGATCAGCGAGGACGCGAAGATGACCGGGATGACGCCCGCGGTGTTGATCCGCAGCGGGATGTGCGTCGACTGGCCGCCGTAGACGCGCCGGCCGACGACGCGCTTGGCGTACTGCACCGGGATCTTGCGCTGGCCCTCCTGCATCAGGACGACGGCCGCCGTGACACCGACCATCACCAGCACGATCGCGACGACGACGATGAGCTTCAGCTCGCCGGTCGAGATGAGGGTGTACGAGGCGCTGATGGCCGACGGCAGACGCACGACGATGCCCGCGAAGATGATCAGCGAGATCCCGTTGCCGATCCCCTTCTCGGAGATCTGCTCGCCCATCCACATGATCAGCGCGGTGCCCGCGGTCAGGGTGACCATCGTCAGCAGACGGAACCCCCAGCCCGGCGTCGGCACGATCGACAGCCCCGTCGGGCTCCGCATGCTCTCGAGGCCGTAGGCGATGCCGAGCGCCTGGACCCCCGACAGCACGATCGTGCCGTAACGCGTGTACTGGGTGATCTTCTTGCGTCCCGCCTCGCCCTCCTTCGCCAGCCGCTCGAGGGTCGGGATGACGACGGTCAGGAGCTGCAGGATGATCGACGCGCGAGATGTACGGCATGATGCCGAGCGCGAAGATCGACAGCCGTCTCAGGTTGCCCCCCGAGAAGAGGTCGACCATGCCGAGCAGCGTGCCCTGAACCTGGTCGAAGAACTGGGCGAGCGCGTGTCCGTCGATTCCCGGGGTGGGCACGTGGGCGCCGATCCGGTAGGCGACCAGCAGCACCGCGGTCATGATGACGCGGCGCTTCAGCTCGGGGATCTTGAAGACGTTCTGAAAGCTCTGGAGACTCTCGATCACGAAGCGCGCACCCGCTCGGGGAGCATCTCGACCCGACCGCCCTTCGCCTCGATCTTCGCGCGCGCGGACTCGCTCACGGCGTGCGCGCGTACGGTCAGCGCGTGCGCGACGTCGCCGGTGCCGAGCACCTTGACCCGCGCGCGGCCGCTCCGCTTGATGAGCCCGGCCTGGGCGAGGCCGTCGGGATCGACCATGGCGTTCGCCGCGAACCCGCTCAGCGACTCCAGATTCACCACGGCATACTCGGTCTTGCCGCCATAGGGCATGAAGCCACGCTTGGGCAGCCGCCGGTAGAGCGGCATCTGCCCGCCCTCGAAGCCGCCGGCCTTGCCGCCGCCGGATCGGGCGCTGTGGCCCTTGTGCCCCTTGGTCGACGTCTTGCCGTGACCCGATCCCGGGCCGCGACCGATCTTCTTGCGCCGCTTCGTGGCGCCCGGCGCCGGGCGCAGCTCGTCAAGCTTCACGGGTCACACTCAGCACGTGAGTCACCTTGGCGATCATGCCGCGAACCGTCGCCGAGTCGTCGTGGCTGACCGACTGGCGTATCCGCCGGAGTCCCAGCGCCCGCACGGTCGCCTCTTGCTTAGGCGACAGGCCGATCATCGACTTGGTCAGCGTGACCTTAAGCTTCTTGTCGGGCACCAGCCATCTCCTCCACCGGGGCGACGACGCCATCGCCGCGTCGCCGCGCCGCATGCAGGTCTTGCAGGCGCTTGATCCGCCGCAGCGCGTCGATCGTGGCCTTGAGCACATTGTGGGGATTGTTCGACCCCAGCGTCTTCGTGAGAATGTCTTGCACGCCCGCCGCCTCGAGGATCGGACGCACCGCGCCCCCCGCGATGACGCCGGTGCCCGGCACCGCCGGCTTCAAGAAGACGCGGCCGGCGCCGAAGTGCCCGGTGATCTCGCAGGGGATCGTCGTGTCCTTGAGCGGGACGAAGATCAGATCCTTCTTGGCGTGCTCGACCGCCTTCCGGATGGCCTCGGGCACCTCGTGGGCCTTGCCGAGACCGACACCCACGTGACCGCGCCCATCGCCGACGACGACCAGCGCCGTGAAGGAGAACCGCCGTCCACCCTTCACGACCTTGGCCACGCGGTTGATGGAGACGACGCGATCGTTCAGTTCGAGCACGCTCGGATCGATCTTCGCTTCCGCCACTCGATTCTCCCTTTGGAGAAGGGGGCTCCGCCCCCTCTCGACTCCCCTGCGAACCCGCGTTCGCTAAAAGACCAGGCCGCCGGCTCGAGCCGCGTCGGCGAGCGCCTTCACTCGTCCGTGATACATATACCCGCCGCGATCGAACACGACGCGATCGATGCCCTGCGCCTTCGCCTTGCCGGCCAGGAGCTCGCCCACGAGCTTGGCGGCGGCGACGTTGCCCCCCTGCGGCTGGCGCGCGCGGAACTCCTTGCTCCGGCTGTCCACGGCCACCAAGGTCCGCCCCGCGTCGTCGTCGACCAGCTGAGCGTAGATGTGATTCAGGCTGCGGAAGACGGCCAGTCGCGGCCGCGCTCCCGAGCCGCGCACGTACCGACGCAGGCGCCGATGCCGAGTATCCCGCGAAGCCCGCCGTTCTTTCGTGATCACTTGGCCCCCGCCCCCGCCTTCTTGCCGACCTTGCGGCGGATCACCTCGTCCGAATACTTGATGCCCTTGCCCTTGTACGGATCGGGCTCGCGCAGCGCGCGGAGCTTCGCGGCCGTCTGGCCGAGCAGCGCCTTATCGGCTCCCTTCAGCGTGATGGCGACCTGGCGCTCGATGTCGGCCGTGATGCCCTCCGGCAACGGAAAGACCACGGGGTGCGAGTAGCCCAGGGCCAGGGTGATCACCTTGCCCTGGACCTGCGCCCGGTAGCCGATGCCGACGATGTCCAGCTTGCGCTCGAAGCCGTCCTTCACGCCGGTCACCATGTTCGCGATCAGCGCGCGCGCCAGGCCGTGCAGCGCACGGATCTTCCGGTCGTCACCGCTGCGCGAGATCACGAGCTGGTTGTTCTCGAGCTTCGCGCTGAGCCCCGCCGGGACCGGCTGCATCAGCTTGCCCTTCGGTCCTTCGGCGCGCACGGTGGTCCCGTCGATCTGGACACTTCACTCCCTGCGGGATACTGACGGGCTTTCGGCCGATCCGTGACATGACGCTCCTCTACCACACGTAGGCGAGCACTTCGCCGCCGACCTTCTGCTTGCGGGCATCACGGCCGGTCACGACGCCCCTGGACGTCGACACCAGCGCCACGCCCATCCCGGCCAGGATCGACGGGATCCGATCGTGCGTGACGTACACGCGCCGGCCGGGTGTCGAGACGCGGACGAGCCCGGAGATCATTTTCTCGTTGCCTACGCCGTACTTGAGGTAGACGCGCAGGGTTCCCTGCTTGTCGTCCTCGAGGACGCGGTAGTTCTTGATGAAGCCCTCGTCCTTCAGGATCTCGGCGATCCGCACCTTGAGCTTCGAGGCCGGGATGTCCACCTTCTCGTGCTCGGCACGGCTCGCGTTGCGGATGCGCGTCAGGAGATCGGCGATCGGATCGCTTCGCATGGGCCTACCAGCTCGCCTTCGTGATGCCCGGAACCTCGCCCTTGAGCGCCAGCTCGCGGAAGCAGAGCCGGCACATCTCGAACTTCCGGAGGTAGCCGCGCGGGCGGCCGCACAGCTTGCACCGCGAATAGGCGCGCGTCGAGAACTTCGGTTTGCGCTGAGACTTCATGATGAGCGCGGTCTTGGCCATACGAAGCTACTCCCTGAACGGCATACCCAGGTGCGTCAGCAGCACCTTGGCGTCCTCGTCCGTGCGCGCCGTCGTGACGATGCTGATGTCCATGCCGCGGACCTTGTCGATCTTGTCGTAGACGATCTCCGGGAAGATCAGCTGCTCGCGCAGCCCGAGTGCGTAGTTGCCGCGGCCGTCGAAGCCCTTGGGCGGCACGCCGCGGAAGTCGCGCACGCGCGGCAGCGCGACGTTGATGAGGCGATCGAGGAACTCGTACATCCGAGCGCCCCGCAAGGTCACCTTCGCGCCGATCGGCACGCCCTCGCGCAGCTTGAAGTTCGCGATCGACTTCTTCGCCCGCGTGACGATCGGCCGCTGGCCGGAGATCAGCTGCAGGTCGGCGGTCGCGAAGTCGAGCACCTTGGCGTTGTCGCGTCCTTCGCCCACGCCCATGTTGATGACGACCTTCTCCAGCCGCGGCACCTGGATACGGGTTGGAAAACCCGCGCTCCTTCATGACCGCCTGGACGACCGTCTTGTGGTACATCTCCTTGAGCCGCGGCTTCGTCTCGCCGGTGCCCTTCGGACGACCCTTGGCGACTGGGCGCCGCCGCCGCGGCCGCCCCACCTTTCCGGGGCTGGGTCTGGGGCTTCGCCGCCGGCTTCTGGGCCGCGGGTGCTTTCGGTGCCGCCGTCGTTTCCTTCGCCATGGTCGTCAGCCCTTGTCGATCGATTCGCCGCAGCGCTTGCAGACGCGCAGCTTGCGCCCGTCGGCGAGCGTCTTGATCCCGCTGCGCGACGGCTTGTCGCACCGGCTGCAGACGACCAGCACGTTCGACAGCGCCAGCGGGCTCTCGCGCTCGATGATGCCGCCCTGCCGGAGCTTCTGCGTCGGCCGCTGGTGCTTCTTCATCATGTTGATCTTCTCGACGAGCACGCGCCCGCCGATCGGCAGCACGCGCAGCACCTTGCCGCGCTTGCCGCGCTCCCGGCCCGCGATCACCGCCACCGTATCGCCTCGTCGCACGTGAGTGTGTTGCATCAGATGACCTCGGGCGCGAGCGAGATGATCTTGGTGAACTGGCGCTCGCGCAGCTCACGGGCCACCGGCCCGAAGATGCGCGTGCCCACCGGATTCTCGTCGGGCTTGATCAGGACCACCGCGTTGCGGTCGAAGCGGATGTAGGATCCGTCCCGCCGCCGAACTTCCTTGACCGTCCGCACCACGACCGCGCGGGCCACTTCGCCCTTCTTCACGGTCCCGTCCGGCGTCGCCTCCTTGATGGCGACGATGACGGTGTCCCCGAGCGAGGCGTACCGCTTGTTGGCGCCGCCCATCACCCGGATGCACTGGACCTTCTTGGCTCCGGAGTTGTCGGCTACGTCGAGCATCGAGCGCGGTTGGATCATCGCTAGGACACGCGGCTGAGGACCTTACGGATCCGCCAGCGCTTCTCCTTCGACAGCGGCCGGGTCTCCTCGATCAGCACCCGGTCGCCCACCCGGCTCTCGTTGGTCTCGTCGTGCGCCTTCAGCTTCTTCGACGCCCGGACCACGCGCTGGTAGCGCGGATGGCGGAACACCCGCTCGATCCGCACCACCCGCGTCTTCTGCATCGCGTCGGACACGACCACGCCTTCACGACTCTTTCGCTCACCCACGGGATGCGCCCTTCTTCTCGCGGAGCACTGTGTTGGCCCGCGCCAGATCTTTCTTCGCCTGGCTCAGCCGCGAGGGGTTCTTGGCCACCCCCATCGAGAGCTGGAACCTGAGATTGAAGATCTCCTCGGTCAGCTCCCGCGACTTCTGCTGGAGCTCGTCCTCGGAGAACTCACGCCACTTCGCCGCTTTCATGGTTCGATCCTTTACAGGGCTCGCCTCGTCGCTCGACGCGCCTCGGCTCGATCCTTCACAGGGCTCGCCTCGTCGCTCGACGCGCCTCGGCTCGCACTACAGCGCCCTCGTCCGCGACACGAACTTCGTCGTGATGCCGATCTTCTGCGCCGCCGTCCGGAACGCGTCGCGAGCCACGTCCTCGGGCACGCCGATCATCTCGTACAGGATCCGCCCGGGCTTCACGACGGCGACCCACTCCTCCGGGTTACCCTTGCCCTTGCCCATCCGGGTCTCCGCCGGCTTCTTCGTCACCGGCTTGTCCGGAAAGATGCGGATCCAGACCTTACCACCGCGCTTGAGGCTCCGGGTGAGCGCAACGCGCGCCGCCTCGATCTGCCGGTTGGTCACCCAGCCGGGCTCGAGGGCCTTGAGGCCGAAGTCGCCGAAGGCCAGCGTCGATCCGCGGACGGCGATCCCCTTCATCCGGCCGCGCTGGGCCTTCCGATACTTGACCCGCTTGGGCATCAGCATGGGAGGCTCAGCCCTCTCAGGCTTCCGCCGGCGCGGCGCGAAGCACCTCGCCCTTGAAGACCCACACCTTGACGCCGATGGTCCCGTAGGTCGTGTGCGCCGTCGCCAGGCCGTAGTCGATGTCGGCGCGGAGCGTGTGCAGCGGCACCCGCCCGTCGCGATACCACTCGCGCCGCGCGATTTCGCCGCCGCCCAGCCGTCCCGCGCACGCGATCCGGATGCCGTCGGCGCCGAGGCGCAGCGCGGACGTCACGGCCTTCTTCATCGCCCGCCGGAACGCGACGCGCTTCTGGAGCTGGAGCGCGACGTTCTCGGCCACGAGCTGCGCGTCGAGCTCCGGGTGGATGACCTCCTCGATGTTGAGGTAGATCTCCTTCCCGGTTCGCGCCTGCAGCTCGTTCTTCAGCTTCTCGACCTCGGAGCCCTTGCGGCCGATGATGATGCCCGGACGCGCCGTCGAGATCGTGATGCGCGCGCGGTTGGCCGAGCGCTCGATGTCGATCTTCGCGATGCCCGCGTGGTAGAGCTGATCCTTGATGAAGCGCCGGATCTTGACGTCCTCGTGCAGGAGGTTCGCGTAGTTCTTCGTCGCGAACCAGCGCGAGCTCCAGGTCCGCGTCACGCCGATCCGGAAGCCGATCGGATGTGTTTTCTGGCCCATCGTCTACTTTTTCTCCTTCGGCTTCCGGGTGGTCCTTGCCGCCGGTTTGTCGCCGCCGCGCGCCGAGCCGCGGCGCGCGGTCGTGCGCCGGGCGGGAGCCGGACGCTCTTCGCGCGCCGGAGGCGGCGCGCTCGGGCGAGCGGGCGGCGGCGCGGGCGCCGCGACGGTGCCGTTCGTCTCGTCGCTGACGCCGATCGTGAGGTGGCTCGTCCGGTGCTTGATCGAGAACGCGCGGCCCATCGCGCGCGGCTGCACGCGCTTCAACACCGGTCCGCCGTCCGCGTACGCCTGGACGACGCGCAGATCGTCGAGGTCACGCACCTGGTAGTTGTGCTCGGCGTTCGCCACGGCCGAGCGCAGCACCTTCTCGACGAGCCGGGCCGCGGCGCGCGGGGTGTACTCGAGCGTCGCCAGCGCTTCCGCCACCGCCTTGCCGCGGATCTGGTCGAGCACCAGCCGGGCCTTCCGGGCCGACACGCGGACGAATCGGGCACGCGCCGTCGTTCGCATAGCGATCAGGTCTTTCCGGTCGGCGACGTCGCCGCCTTTTCAGCGGTGCCGTGCGCCCGGAACGTCCGGGTCATCGCGAACTCACCCAGACGGTGGCCCACCATGTTCTCGGTCATGTACACGGGAATGAACTTCTTGCCGTTGTGAACGGCGACCGTATGGCCGACGAACTCCGGCGGGATCGTCGTGCGCCGGCGACCACGTCTTGAGCACCTTCTTCTGTCGGGTTCGGTTCAGCTCCTCGATCCGCGCCAACAGCGTCTCGTCGATGTACGGGCCCTTCTTCAGCGAGCGTCCCATCGCGTGCTCCTATTTCTTCCGTCGCGTCACGATGAAGCGATCCGACGGTCTGGCGCCGCGCCGGGTCTTGTAGCCCTTCGTCGGCTTGCCCCATGGGGTCATCGGATGATTGCCCTTGCCTTTGCCCTCGCCGCCGCCCATCGGGTGATCGACGGGATTCATGACCGTGCCGCGGACCGTCGGACGGAAGCCGCGCCAGCGGACCCGGCCCGCCTTGCCGACCGAAACGTTCTCGTGGTCGAGGTTGCCGACTTGGCCGATGGTCGCCATGCACGCGAGCGCGACCAGCCGCACCTCACCCGAGGGCAGCTTGAGCGTGGCGCGGTCACCCTCCTTCGCGAGAAGCTGCGCCTGCGCGCCCGCGCTCCGGCAGAGCTGCGCGCCGCGGCCCGGCTGGAGCTCGACGTTGTGCACGAGCGTGCCGACCGGGATGTTGCGCACCGGCAGCGCATTGCCCGGCAGGATGTCCGCCTGCGGACCCGACATCACGGTGTCCCCGACATGGATTCCATTCGGAGCGATGATGTAGCGCTTCTCGCCGTCCTTGTAGTGGAGCAGGGCCAGGCGCGCCGAGCGGTTCGGGTCGTACTCGATCGCCGCCACACGCGCGGGGATCCCGTACTTCTCGCGCCGGAAGTCGACCTGGCGAATCATCTGCTTGGCGCCGCCGCCCCGATGGCGGACGGTGATGCGCCCGTAGACGTTGCGGCCGTTCGTCCGCCGCTTGGGAATCAGCAGGCCCTTCTCCGGCTCGGTTTTCGTGATGTCGTCGTACGTGACATACGTCAGGTACCGGAGAGACGGCGACGTCGGCTTGACGGTCCGGATGGCCATGACGCTACGCCCCCTCGACGAGATCGATCTTGTGTCCGGGCGCCAAGCGTCACGATCGCCTTCTTCCAGTCGGCTCGCCGGCCCTCGGAACGACCCATACGCTTCAGCTTCCCCTCGAAGGAGGCCGTCCGGACGGACGACACCTTGACGTTGAACACGGTCTCGACCGCCACGCGAATCTCGACCTTGTTCGCGTCGGGCCGGACCCGGAACGCCACGGTGTTCTGCTCTTCCTTCTGCCTCATGCTCTTTTCCGTCATCAGCGGACGGATCAGGATCTCGCGCGCTGTTCGGCTCATTCGCGTCTCCTCGAGACCGGCACGCACCGAGGGTGGCCCGCCACAGCTGCGACCCGGCTCCGTTGTCGCGAGGTCCTCGAGGCCGCCTTGAACCGCGGGTGGCCTGCCATAGGTGCTCGTGGCGTCATCGGGCGAGCGCCTCCTCGAGCGCCAGAAGCCCCGCGCGCTCGCACACCACGCGATGGGCGTGCAGCAGCTGGTACACCGACACGTGCGCCGGCGTCTCGATCGTCAGCCAGGGTACGTTTCGCGCCGCCCGCGTCACGGAGTCGTCCAGCTCGCGCAGGACGATCAAGCGTCGGCTGACCCGCGACGCCGAGGTCTGCGAGCCGGCCGACCAGCGACTTCGTCTTCCCGTCGCGCACGTCGAGCGTCTCGACCGCGGACAGCTCGCCGGCGGCGATCTTGGCCGCGACGGCCGCGCGCAGCGCCTGGCGCCGCATGCCGCGCGGCATGTCCTTGTCGTAGCTCCGCGGTGTCGGACCGAACGGCTTGCCGCCGCCCTTCCACTGGACGGCCCGCGTCGAGCCCTGCCGCGCGCGGCCGGTCCCCTTCTGCTTCCACGGCTTGCGTCCGCCGCCCGATACCTCGCTGCGGCCCCTGGTGTCGTGCGTGCCGGCGCGACGGTCGGCCAGCTCGCGGGTCACCGCCTGGTGGAGGAGCGGCCCGCGGATCTCGCCGCCGAAGACGTCTGCCTTCAACTCGACCGAGTCCGTGGCCTTGCCCTTCGCGTCCAGCACCTGTACGGTCGGCATCGCTATTTCTTTTCCGCGACCTTCTGCTGCTGCGCCTTGGTCGCCTTGACCGACTTCCGCAGCATCACCAGGGTGCCGTTGGCGCCGGGCACCGCGCCGCGCACCAGCACGAGGTTTTGCTCGGCCATCACGCGCACCACCGCGAGGTTCAGCACGGTCCGCCGATCGCCGCCCATGCGCCCGGGGAGATGATGACCCGGCCACACGCGCGAGGGATCCGACGAGGCGCCGATCGAGCCCGGCGCCCGATGGAACATCGAGCCGTGCGTCGCGTCGCCGCCGTACCAGCCGTAGCGCTTGACGCCGCCCTGGAAGCCCTTGCCCTTCGTGACTCCGACCACGTCGACCAGCTCGCCCGGCGCGAACATCTCGACGGTGAGCGCCTGACCGAGCTGATAGCCCTGGAGCTTCTCGGTCTTCTCGAGCCGCACCTCGCGCACGACCTGCATCGGCGCCACGTTCACCTTCTTGAACACGCCCGCCGCCGGCTTCGACACGTTCTTCTTCTTCGCGCCGAACCCGATCTGCAGCGCATCGTACCCGTGCGACTCGGCCGTCTTGATCCCGATGACCGTGCAGGGCCCCGCCTCGATGACAGTCACGGGTACGTGACTCCCATCGTCGGCAAAGACCTGCGTCATCCCGACCTTCCGGCCGATCAACCCTTCCTTACGCGCCATCTCTAACCCCGCCGCCCGTGCTTCTGCGGCCGTCTCCTGCTTCTCGCACTCCTGCATTTCGTACTCCTGCATCTCGCGGCCGATCAAAACCGTCCCAGATGCGAGGCGCCGAAACGCCGCTTCGAGCGCGGGCTTCGCCCGCGCAATCCTCAGGGAGGATTCGGAGGGGGCCGTCGAGGCCCCCCCTCCGATAGAACGTTGCCGGTGGGCGGTTTTCATCGGTCGCTCACAGCTTGATCTCGACGTCCACGCCTGCTGGGAGGTCGAGTTTCATGAGCGAGTCGACCGTCTGCGGAGTCGGATCGACGATATCGAGCAAGCGCTTGTGCGTTCGCATCTCGAACTGCTCGCGAGACGTCTTGTCGACGTGCGGGCTTCTCAGCACGGTCCACCGGTTGATGACCGTCGGTAGCAGGACGGGGCCGGACACGCGCGCGCCGGTGCGGCGCACCGTCTCGACGATCTCCTTGACCGACCGATCGAGCAGCTGGTGATCGTATGCCTTCAAGCGAATCCGAATTTTCTGATCAGCGGCCAAGGTTGCCATGCGTTACTCCACGATCTCCGTGACGACGCCCGCGCCCACCGTCCGCCCGCCCTCGCGAATCGCGAACCGCAGCTCCTTCTCCATCGCGATCGGCACGATCAGCTCGATCGCCATCGTCACGTTGTCCCCCGGCATCACCATCTCCACCCCCGCCGGCAACGTGCACACCCCCGTCACGTCCGTCGTCCGAAAGTAGAACTGCGGCCGGTACCCGTTGAAGTACGGCGTGTGCCGCCCGCCCTCTTCCTTCGTCAGCACGTACACCTCCGCCTTGAACTTGCGGTGCGGCTTGATCGTCCCCGGCTTGGCCAGCACCTGCCCCCGCTCCACTTCGTCCTTATCGATCCCGCGCAGCAGCGCCCCGATGTTGTCCCCCGCCTGCCCCTCGTCCAGCAGCTTGCGGAACATCTCCACCCCGGTCACCACCGTCTTGCGCGTGTCGTGCACCCCCACGATCTCCACTTCCTCGCCCACCTTCACGATCCCCCGCTCCACCGGCCCGTGACCACCGTCCCCCGCCCCGTGATCGAGAAAATGTCCTCGATCGGCATCAGAAACGGCTTGTCCACCGGCCGCGGCGGCGTCGGAATGTAGCTGTCCACCGCCTCCATCAGCTTCCAGATCGGCTCCGCCGCCTTCGGGTCCTCCGGGTGCTCGTTCGCCTGCAGCGCCGACCCCCGGATCACCGGCACGTCGTCCCCCGGAAACTGGTACTTCTTCAGCAGCTCCCGCACCTCCAGCTCCACCAGGTCCAGAATCTCCGCGTCGTCCACCATGTCCACCTTGTTCATGAACACCACCAGAAACGGCACGTTCACCTGCCGCGCGAGGAGGACATGCTCGCGCGTTTGGGGCATGGGACCATCATTGGCCGCCACCACGAGGATCGCCCCATCCATCTGGGCGGCCCCCGTGATCATGTTTTTTATATAGTCCGCGTGCCCCGGGCAATCGATGTGCGCGTAGTGCCGCTTGTCCGTCTCGTACTCCACGTGCGCCACCGCGATCGTGATCCCCCGCTCCCGCTCTTCCGGCGCGTTATCGATCGACCCGTACTCCCGTACCGCGATCCCCTTGTTCTTCGTGTGCAGCACCTTCGTGATCGCCGCCGTCAACGTCGTCTTGCCGTGGTCGATGTGCCCGATCGTCCCCACGTTCACGTGCGGCTTCGTCCGCTCGTACTTCGCCTTCGCCATTGGTGTGGCCTCCGACTGGTCGTCTAGCGGGACCCGGCGCGCGCCTGCGGCTTGCCGGCAACTTTGGCCATGATCTCTTCGGCGATCGCGGGCGGGACTTCCTCGTAGCGCGAGAACTGCATCGTGTAGGTGGCGCGTCCCTGCGTCATCGACCGCATTTCGGTTGCGTAGCCGAACATCTGTCCCAGCGGCACGGTCGCGCGAATGACCTGCGAGCTGCCGCGCGCTTCCATCGAGACGATCCGACCGCGGCGACTGTTCAGGTCGCCGACGATCGCGCCCATGTATTCCTCGGGCGTCACGACCTCGACGTCCAT
>CAVQXL010000008.1:0-5688 GCA_963717865.1 Candidatus Aminicenantota bacterium
CCCGGGCCGGATGTGGCGGCCGACATCGAATTCGGCTGGGGCCGTGTCCGCCGCCATGGCCGACCTCGATATCGGCCAGACCGTCGTGGTCAAGGACGGGCGTGGTGGCCGTAGAGGGATTGGAAGGAACGGACGAAGCCATAGCGCGCCGGACGGCTGGCCGGCCCGGGCGTCGTCGTTCTAAAGTCGCCCGGACCCACCAGGACCTGATCATCGACGTCCCGGCCGTGGGCGCTCGAAACCCTCGCAGCCTGGCCGCATGCGGCGCGGCCGCTCTGCATCGAGGCCGGCGGGGTCGCCTTTTTTCGCCGGTCGGAAGCGCTCGCCCTGGCCGAGGCCGGAACGGCGTCGCCGTCCTGGCGCGCCCGGCTGGATACGGAAGGAAACCCATGGACAAAGTGAAAGTCGGGATCATCGGAGTCGGCTACCTGGGCATGCAGCACGCCCGGATTGCTTCCTATCTGGAGGAGGCCGAGCTCGCGGCCGTGGCCGACATCGACTTCAAGAAGGCCATCGAGATCGGTAACCGCCACGGCGTCAAGTACTGCCAGAACTACGAAGAGATGCTGGACGAGATCGACGCCGGCATCGTCGCCACCCCGACCTCGTCCATTTCCCCATCTCCCTGAACCTGCTGAGGCGCGGCAAGCACGTCCTGGTCGAGAAGCCCATCACCGAGACGGTGGCGCAGGCCGAGGAGCTCGTGGCCGAGGCCAAGCCCGAGAACGGGCTGGTCCTCCAGGTCGGGCACCTGGAGCGCTTCAATCCGGCCGTCGAGGCGGTCGAGACCATGATCTCCGAGCCCAAGTTCATCGAGGTCCAGCGCCTGGGCTCGTTCTCGGCCCGCTCGCTGGACGTCGACGTGGTCCTGGACCTGATGATCCACGACCTGGACATCGTCCTGTCCCTGATCAAGGACGAGGTCGGCATCATCCGCTCCTCGGGCATCCACGTCCTCTCCGAGAAGATCGACATCGCCAACGCCCGCCTGGAGTTCAAGTGCGGGCTGCGTGGCCACCCTGACCGCCAGCCGGGTCCACCAGGGCAAGGTCCGCAAGCTGCGCATCTTCGAGCCGACGGCCTACTATTCCATCGACTACATCGACCAGGAGGTCAAGGTCTTCCCGTTGAGCGGCCGGCAGACGGACATCAAGACTTTCAAGATCAAGAAGGAAGAGCCTCTCAAGAAGGAAATCGAGAATTTCCTGCGCTGCATCAACGAAGGGAAGACGGGCAAAGTCAGCGGCGAGGAGGGCCTGCGGGCCCTGCGGCTGGCCCACGCCGTCCTGCGCGAGATCGAGACGGCGAAGCTCTCGAGCAGGCTCCGGGATCGCCCAACGCTCACGGAACCTTTCGGTTCCCCCCGAACGGAATTCGGGTCCCCCCTCCTGTTCCGCAATCGAGGGACGCTTCCCTGAGGTCCTCCCCGAGTCGTAGGGGAGGAAGGAGAGGTAGATAAATATGGTAATTCTCGGAAGCGTCCCGATCTATGGGCGATCCCTCCGCCCGGTGAGTCTTCAGAAATTGGCCACCGCTTAACGAACGATTTTGATCTCCGCGCCGGCGAGCGGGACCGCTTCTCGGGCTTCTCCGCGCCGTTCATGACGGCCATCGCCGGCCACGCTTCCTTGGTCAGTCCCGACTGCTCGAAATACTCCCGGTAGCTCCGCCGCCCGTCCGCCCGGACGATGCCCAGATGGCGCGGCTGTCGGTTGAGGAGCTTCGGGTCGGTCAATTCGCGGAACGATCCGATGACGTTCCGGAAGGACGGGTCGTAGCGGGAGAAGTCCGAAGACTTGCTCAAGGCCGTGAACGTATAGATGAGCTGTCCCTTCCGGATGAAGGCGAACCGGGCCCGGACGGGGTCCTGGTTTTGCTGGACGACGGTGCACAGCTGGTGGAAGCTGGACATGCCGTTGACCGTCGACGTCTGTTCCGAGACGTCCTGGCGGCCCTCGATCTTGGCGACCTTATTCCGGCCGTATGTCGCGATGTCCTCCGCGCTCGTCTCGGCTCCGAAGATGACCGCGGCGTTCCCGCTTGTCGCCGGCCATGGTCACTTGGGAGGGGGTGTTCTGGACCTCCCAGCCCTGGGGGAAGGTGAACGAGAATCGGAGCCCGGGATGGTGGAACGCGCCGCCCTCGACGAATCCCTGGCGCGGATCGTCGCCGTAGACGATGCCTTCGATCTGCTTGAGGTAGGCCGGGCGGTTGGTCGGCAGGGCCAGGTCGTTCTCCCCGAGCAGCTTTTTGACGTTCTCGATCCGCTCGGACGTGAGGGGATGGGTCGAGAGGAATCCGGGCATACTGCTGTGTCCGCCCGAGAGATCGCCGTAGCGCTGGAGCGTGGAGAAGAAATGGACCATCTCGACGCCGTTGAACCGGCCGGCCCTGGCGTACTCGATGCCGAGCCGGTCGGCCTCGCGCTCGTCGTCGCGGCTGAACTTCAGGAAGAGGAGCTGCATGCCGAGGCCGGCCACGCCGGCGTACTTGGCGAACTCCTCGCTGAGGAGGCTCCCGGCGACCAGTCCGACCTGGGCGAGGATCATCTGGCTCATGCTTGACGACCGAGTGGCGGGCGTTGACGTGGCCGAGCTCGTGGCCCGATGCACGCGTCGCGAGCTCGGACTCCGAGTTCATCATGGCCAGGATGCCCCGGGTCACGTAAACGTAGCCGCCCGGCGCGGCGAAGGCGTTGACGACCGGGGTGTCGAGGACGGCGAAGTGGTATTCGAGCTTCGGGCGGTGAGTGAGGGGCGCCATGGCCATGTCCGATCCGGGTCACGTAGGCGGTCAATTCCTTGTCGTCGTAGAATCCGTATTCCTGGCGGATCTGGGCGTCGGTTTCCTTGCCCATTCGATCTCGCCCTGCTCGGAGATAGGCGAGAGCTGCGCGGCGGCCGGTCACGGGATTGACCGCGCAGGAGGAGACCAAGCCGACGATCAGATGCGACCGGTGAGATGGACGATCAGGGCTCGATCGCGACATGTCGCATCTCTCTCTCACTTCCGGATTCCGTCTTTCAAGCGCACCATGCGGATTCATTCTAGCAGGATTCCGCCGTTCGTTCAAATGTTCGGATTTGTCACCTCACATTCGGATGACGGCGTCGTCCCCGGGCGAGGGAGGTCTCGCTCAGGGGAAATCCTGACGGTCTCCCTGTCGACTCGAGTACCTCAGCGCTGCGCCCTCCGCGCGCCCATGGTCCCGGCCGTGCTAGGCCGTGTTCATTCATGCCTCGCTCGCACTACGTTGTATCGTGCCCAACCCTCTCGCGGCCCGCGCTCCGCGGGATGAACATTCGGAACGCGGGACGCCGACCAGCGAATTTCGGCATGTAGCTCGAACCGCCCCGTCCGGTTTTCTTGAGAATGTCCGTTCATATTCGGAAATGTGAGAACCGGCATCTCGTAGGCCCGCCGAACGAATATGGTGGGATGCGAAGCGGGGCCAGCGTTTCGGGTAACAAATGAATCGGCCCCACGTACTTCGCGGGGGGAATCGGTAGGGCACGTTCAAGTCTCGGCGCGAAGCGCGTCCGAGATTACGGGGCGCGAAGGGCGAGGCTCGGCGGACATAAGGGAAGAAGTTGGCGGAGGAGCCGTCCTACGCAACATCAGGAGACGAGGGCACTCTTTACGGGGGAACCCGCGGGGGTTCCTTGTGAGCGAGGGACGGTTCGGGAGCCTAAGGCGAAATCGTCGTGCCGCAGAACCCGTCGGGAGCCCCCGGTCTTAAACGAGCCCAACTTGGATGCGGCAGCGTTGGGGATCTTGCCTTTCTAAAACGGGCGGGATAGAATAGCCGGAGCATGCGCAAGCTCAACCTGTTCGACGCGGCCATGGTCTCGAGCGGGGCGATGATCGGCTCGGGCATCTTCATGAATTCGTCCGAGAGCGCCAAGTTCCTCGAGACTCCGGCCCAGCTCCTCGTCGTCTGGGGCGTCGGCGGACTCATCGCTTTCCTCGGCGGCCTCTGCTTCGCCGAGCTCGGCGGGATGTTCGAGCAATCCGGCGGCCAGGTCGTCTACCTCGACCGGGCTTTCTCGCCGTGGCTGGGCTTTCTCTTCGGCTGGACCCTCTTCACGACGATCCAAACCGGCGCCATCGCCGCCGTCGCCACGACCTGCGCCAGGTTCATCGGGACGTTCCTCCCGATGTCCGACATCGCCGTCCGTCCTCTCGGCCGCGGGCATCATCTGGTCCCTCTCGCTCGTCAACATCCTCGGCTTGAGGCCGGGGAGCCTTGTCCAGAACGTCACGACTGTCCTCAAGTTCGCCGCCCTTCTGGCCCTGATCGGGGCGGGCCTCTTCTCGTCCAAGGGACAGGCCCCGCCCCTGGGCGCGGTTTTCCCCGGGGGCCTTGGCTTCAACGTTCTCAGCGCCATGGGATTGGCCCTCATGCCCGCCCTGTTCTCGTACGGGGGCTGGCAGAACCTGAACTTCATCGCCGGGGAAGTGAAGTCGCCGGCCGGACCTTGCCCCGGGCGATCATCGCGGCCGTGTCTCTCGTCGTGGCCGTCTACGTTCTTGCGAACGTCGTCTATGTCCGGACCCTCGGCCTTCCGGCCATCGCCGGATCGACCAAGCTCGCCTCCGATGCGCTTCGCCGCCGCGGTCGGATCGTGGGGCGGCCGGTTCATCTCGCTGGCGATCATCATCTCCACGTTCGGCATCACGAACGTCTTCATCATGACCGGGGCCCGCGTCTACCGGAGCATGGCCGAATCGGGCGCCTTCCTTCCCGCGGCCGGCCGCGTTCATCCGAGGTTCGGGACTCCCCACGTCGCGATCATCCTCCAATCCGGTTGGGCGACCGTTCTCCTTCTCAGCAACACCTACGGCCAGCTCCTCCAGTTCGTGACTTTCGGGGACTGGATCTTCTTCGGCCTGACCGCGCTGGCCCTCATCGTCCTTCGCCGGAAGATGCCGGACGCGCCGCGCCCGTACAAGGTCTGGGGCTATCCCGTCGTCCCGGCCGTCTTCTTCCTCGTCTCGGCGGCGGTCGTCGTCAACGTCTTCGCCGCTTCGTTTCTCAAGTCGGCCGTGGGGACACTGCTCATCCTGATCGGCTTGCCCGTCTATCTCTTCTCCCGCAGACAAGGAGTCCCGATGGAATTTGAGCCCTTTGCCCATATGGAATGGGCCAAGCTCGCGAAACACGGCCGCCTCAACCTCGGCCGGAGCGGCGTCCCCGGCTTGACCTTGGCGGATCTCGGCTTGAGCCTGGAAGGGATCGAGATCAACGGCGAACATCCCTACGGCTACCCGCCCCTCGTCGAGTCGATCGCGGCCCGACATCGGGCCCAGCCGGAAAACGTCATTCCCTCGGTCGGGACGTCGATGGCGATCTTTCACGTCTGCGCCGCCTCCTCGGCCCGGGCGATACGGCCGCCGTGGAGCGTCCGGCTTACGGGCAGATGCGGGCCGTTCCGAAGGTCCTGGGGGCGGAGGTCGTTCGTTTCGATCGGACGCTCGAGGCCGGGTATCGCGTCGATCCGGAATCCCTGGCCGAGAGGATTCCGGACGGGACGAAGCTCGTCCTCATGACCAACCTGCACAATCCGAGCGGCGTCTGGCTCTCGCCGGACGAGATCCGCGCCGTCGCCGACGCCGCCGCCCGGAAGGGGGCCTGGGTCTTCATCGACGAAGTGTATCTCGAATTCATGCCGGGCGAAGCGGCCCGCA